>NZ_CP187511.1:3467500-4047500 GCF_049821165.1 Marinomonas gallaica | reverse complement strand
GGAAACCCACCCGCTTGCGGGTATCGTATGGTGAATACATAGCCATACGAGGCGAACCCGGGGAACTGAAACATCTAAGTACCCGGAGGAAAAGAAATCAACCGAGATTCCCTTAGTAGCGGCGAGCGAACGGGGATTAGCCCTTAAGTTGAATTGGTGTTAGTAGAAGGCTCTGGAAAGGGCCGCCATAGTGGGTGATAGCCCCGTATACGAAAATGCCTTTTCAATGAAATCGAGTAAGACGGGACACGTGATATCCTGTTTGAATATGGGGGGACCATCCTCCAAGGCTAAATACTCCTGACTGACCGATAGTGAACCAGTACCGTGAGGGAAAGGCGAAAAGAACCCCAGTGAGGGGAGTGAAATAGAACCTGAAACCGTGTACGTACAAGCAGTGGGAGCGGACTTAGTTCCGTGACTGCGTACCTTTTGTATAATGGGTCAACGACTTAATGTTAGTAGCAAGCTTAACCGTTTAGGGGAGGCGTAGGGAAACCGAGTCTTAATAGGGCGTTCAGTTGCTAGCATTAGACCCGAAACCGGGCGATCTATCCATGAGCAGGTTGAAGGTTGGGTAACACTAACTGGAGGACCGAACCCACGTACGTTGAAAAGTCCGGGGATGACTTGTGGATTGGAGTGAAAGGCTAATCAAGCTCGGAGATAGCTGGTTCTCCTCGAAAGCTATTTAGGTAGCGCCTCGCGTATTGCCATTGGGGGTAGAGCACTGTTTGGGCTAGGGGGTCATCCCGACTTACCAACCCCATGCAAACTCCGAATACCAATGAGTATGAGCGCGGGAGACACACGGCGGGTGCTAACGTCCGTCGTGGAAAGGGAAACAACCCAGACCGTCAGCTAAGGTCCCAAAGTTACAGTTAAGTGGGAAACGATGTGGGAAGGCTTAGACAGCTAGGAGGTTGGCTTAGAAGCAGCCATCCTTTAAAGAAAGCGTAATAGCTCACTAGTCGAGTCGGCCTGCGCGGAAGATATAACGGGGCTCAAACTGTACACCGAAGCTACGGATACTAGTTTACTAGTATGGTAGAGGAGCGTTCTGTAAGCCGTTGAAGGTCAAGCTGTAAAGCAGGCTGGAGGTATCAGAAGTGCGAATGTTGACATGAGTAACGATAAGGGGAGTGAAAAACTCCCCCGCCGGAAGACCAAGGTTTCCTGTCCCATGTTAATCAGGGCAGGGTGAGTCGGCCCCTAAGGCGAGGCAGAAATGCGTAGTCGATGGGAAACAGGTTAATATTCCTGTACTCGTACATATTGCGATGGAGAGACGGAGAAGGCTAGGCCAGCACAGCGATGGTTGTCTGTGTTTAAGGCGGTAGGTTTGGGACTTAGGCAAATCCGGGTCCCTTTAAGACTGAGAACTGACGACGAGCCCTCTTTTGGGCGAAGTGGTTGATGCCATGCTTCCAGGAAAAACTTCTAAGCTTCAGATATGATCGAACCGTACCCCAAACCGACACAGGTGGTCAGGTAGAGAATACCAAGGCGCTTGAGAGAACTCGGGTGAAGGAACTAGGCAAAATGGCACCGTAACTTCGGGAGAAGGTGCGCCGGCCGATGTGAAGGACTTGCTCCGTAAGCATCAGTCGGTCGAAGATACCAGGTGGCTGCGACTGTTTATTAAAAACACAGCACTCTGCAAACACGAAAGTGGACGTATAGGGTGTGACGCCTGCCCGGTGCTTGAAGGTTAATTGATGGGGTTAGCGCAAGCGAAGCTCTTGATCGAAGCCCAAGTAAACGGCGGCCGTAACTATAACGGTCCTAAGGTAGCGAAATTCCTTGTCGGGTAAGTTCCGACCTGCACGAATGGCGTAACGATGGCCACACTGTCTCCACCCGAGACTCAGTGAAATTGAAATCGCAGTGAAGATGCTGTGTATCCGCGGCTAGACGGAAAGACCCCGTGAACCTTTACTATAGCTTCACAGTGAACTTTGAACCTACTTGTGTAGGATAGGTGGGAGGCTTTGAAGTGAGGACGCCAGTTCTCATGGAGCCAATCTTGAAATACCACCCTGGTATGTTTGAGGTTCTAACTCAGATCCGTTATCCGGATCGAGGACACTGTGTGGTGGGTAGTTTGACTGGGGCGGTCTCCTCCCAAAGAGTAACGGAGGAGCACGAAGGTGCGCTCAGCATGGTCGGAAATCATGCATAGAGTGTAAAGGCAAAAGCGCGCTTAACTGCGAGACAGACACGTCGAGCAGGTACGAAAGTAGGTCTTAGTGATCCGGTGGTTCTGTATGGAAGGGCCATCGCTCAACGGATAAAAGGTACTCCGGGGATAACAGGCTGATACCGCCCAAGAGTTCACATCGACGGCGGTGTTTGGCACCTCGATGTCGGCTCATCACATCCTGGGGCTGAAGCCGGTCCCAAGGGTATGGCTGTTCGCCATTTAAAGTGGTACGCGAGCTGGGTTTAGAACGTCGTGAGACAGTTCGGTCCCTATCTGCCGTGGACGTTTGAGATTTGAGAAGAGTTGCTCCTAGTACGAGAGGACCGGAGTGAACGAACCTCTGGTGTTCCGGTTGTCACGCCAGTG
Organism: Marinomonas gallaica; assembly: GCF_049821165.1. NCBI lineage: Bacteria > Pseudomonadati > Pseudomonadota > Gammaproteobacteria > Oceanospirillales > Oceanospirillaceae > Marinomonas > Marinomonas gallaica. The sequence goes on along the minus strand of NZ_CP187511.1, from coordinate 4,044,931 downwards.
GCATTGCCGGGTAGCTATGTTCGGACGGGATAACCGCTGAAAGCATCTAAGCGGGAAGCCTCCTTCAAGATAAGATCTCACTGGCACTTAAAGTGCCCTAAAGAGCCGTTCGAGACTAGGACGTTGATAGGTTGGGTGTGTAAGTGCTGTGAGGCATTGAGCTAACCAATACTAATTGCTCGTGAGGCTTGACCATATAACACCAAAATGGTTTTTACTGTCGTTGTTCCAGACAACGAACAGTACTTCCTCCTTCCATGGAGGTCGAGTGTGAAGAAAACATACTCGCTGTACTACAGATTACGACACTACTGAAATTGTTCCAGACAATTTTCAGTATTGCCTCCATCCTTGGAGGTACTGGTTTGATACTTGGTTATCACTATTTCAAAAGTTTTATTGTTAAAGACTCAAGTTCACGAACTTGCGTGTTTTGGCTAAGGCAAGCATAAGCCCCCAAAACGATCGCAAACCCGTTTGCTTGACGATCATAGAGGCGTTGAACCACCTGATCCCATCCCGAACTCAGAAGTGAAAGGCGCCATCGCCGATGGTAGTGTGGGAGATCCCATGTGAGAGTAGGTCGTCGTCAAGCATCATACAAAGGAAGCCCTGATAGCGATGCTGTCAGGGCTTTTTTATGTCTGCGGTTTTCCTCAACGCATCAACGCAGCTAGATTGCGCATCCTCTTTTGTGTTCCGCTTGCGCCTGTCTCATACTTCGATGCGTCAGCGCGTGACATCAAAAGCGTGCACCTTATGGCAAGAGAAGGCGTTTAGAAAAACAGAGACAGAGACCACCGGATCCCATCTCGAACTCAGAAGTAGCTCTCAACACGCTGCAGGCGCTCACCATCGCAGATGGTCGTGTGGGAGATCCCATGTGAGAGTCCCACAAGGGGATAGATATAGGTCGTACCGCAAGGGTATAGATATCGTCAAGCATCCTACAAAGGAAGCCCTGATAGCGATGCTGTCAGGGCTTTTTTGTGTCTGCGGTTTTCCGCATCCCTTTTATGCCCCGCTTGCGCCTGTCTCATGCTTCGACGTGTCAGCGCGTGACATCAAAAGGGGGCGCTGTAACCTGTAGATTCTCTTAATAGAATTTACCAATCTACATTGAAGCATTAACTATTAATCTATCCTTAGATAGGTTTGCTTGAGCGATGTAGTCAATTAAAAATTACGAATCTGATTGGTTTTTGAATGTTTTGAAAGTGTCGGCTATCAAAAATGCATCGGATTTTACTGAGTTTCAATCATCACTGACTCAAAGCGACTTTTATTTGATCAATATAACTATTAAAAATACTCTTTATGTAATTTTATTTCAAATAATGCCTGTTAATGAGTAGGCGCTCATTTGAAAGCGGTATAAAATTTCAACATCAAATTTTGGGCTTTTAAATTTACGTGTTGGAGTTTTTCGATGTCAGATGTACTACAAGTCGTCCTCATCAGTTTAGCGGTGATTGCTTTGCTGGGTGTGGTGCTGGAGGATGTGATTCATGTTAACAAAGCAAAGGTGACTTTGTTTTTAGGAACCTTTTCATGGTTTTTGCTCTACGTGTTCCATTCCGATTCAGAAAGTCAGTCAGAGGTTATTGCACGGGGTTTTGAAGAAAATATTGCCGAAATAGCAAGTCTATGGTTGTTTTTGGTTGCGGCTATGACGTTTGTTGCCTACTTAAATAAGAAGGGCATGATTGAAAATGTCATTCATTTATTTATGCCAAAGAGGATCAAAGAAAGGTCGTTGTTGTTCTTGACCGCTATTTTCTGTTTTATATTTTCTTCCTTAGCCGACAATATTACCGCAACGCTGGTATCGGTGACGTTGATTTTGTCGCTTAATTTATCGACTAAGAAAACCGTTAGGTTTGCTACGCTTGTAGTTTTTGCTGTGAACTCAGGAGGTGTTTCTTTGATCACCGGTGATGTCACGACGCTGATGATTTTCTTAGACGGTAAAGTACATATTTTAGATCTGTTATTGTTATCTCTGCCTGCATTCTCCGCTGTTATGGTGTTGGCGTTGCTACTCAGCCGTGGTTTAAATGATACGGTTGAGATCAATATCCGTCACAATGAAGTAAGACCGGTCGATCTAATGATCGCAGGGGCCTTTTTATGTACGATTATTTCAACGATCGCTGCCAATGTCTTATTTGGTATTCCGCCTGTACTAATGTTCTTAATGGGCATGGCGACGATGTTTCTTATTGCTCGTTTCTTTAATGACGATGAAGAGGAAGAGCAATCTATCCTTGAATACATTCGAGTGATTGAGTTTGAAACCTTGCTGTTCTTCTTAGGTATCTTACTTCTCGTTGGGATGCTAAAAGAAATTGAGGTGCTGGATACGATTGTTCGCATGTATGAAATCATGCCGCCTTACATGGCTAACTTCTTGATGGGAGTTCTGTCCTCGGTGATTGATAACGTGCCACTCACGGCGGCCTTATTGAAAGCGGGTATCGTGATGACCGAAGCCGAGTGGTTAGGATTGACCTATGCGGTAGGTGTTGGTGGATCATTGCTTGTGATCGGTTCTGCTGCTGGTATTGTTGCGATGAGTAAAGTGGATGGGCTGACATTTGGTTCTTATGCACGTTACTTCATTGTGCTCGCACTTGTTTATACGATGGGGTATGCCGCATCGGTCGGTTTGGCCCAGATTTTATTGGGTTAGTTTTGATTATGAACAGGCACTTAGGTGCCTGTTTTTGGTTTGTTGTTAGGCCAATATTGGCCTAACAATTGTATGTAATGGAGGTAAGAGAATGTATTTTTAGCCCTGCTCCCCAAATGGGGGCGTAGACAGTCGCTTATTTGGTGCGTGCCTATGCTGTGTGTATCGAAATGGAGCATATATGGTAGATGTTGTTTGGCTTTTAGTTTCTGCTACGCTGGTATTCCTAATGCAAGCGGGTTTTTTATGTCTTGAAAGTGGTCGCATCCGCAGTAAAAACAGTATCAATGTTGCCGCGAAAAACATTTCCGATTTTATTCTATCCTCTGCAGTTTTTAACCTAGTTGGTTTTGGTTTAATGTTTGGTGCTTCCCAATACGGTGTATTTGGGACCTCTGACTTTTTGTTTGGCGAGCAGGCCGATTCCTCATCCATTGCCTTTTTCCTATTTCAGATGATGTTTTGCGGTACGGCCGCTACGCTGGTATCCGGCGCGGTTGCAGAGCGTATGACGTTCTCAGGCTATTTAATGATCACTGTTATTCTCAGTGCTTGTATTTATCCAATAGTCGGGCACTGGGCTTGGAATGGTGTGTATTCAGACGTCAGTCAGGGTTGGTTAGAGTCTTTAGGCTTCATCGATTTTGCTGGATCAACGATCGTACATTCTGTTGGTGGCTGGGTAGCTTTAATTGCAATCTGGGTGATTGGCCCGCGCTTACGTCGTTTCGATAAAGGCATTCACTTACCACAAGGTAGCAACTTGCCATTATCGGGATTAGGCGTGTTACTGATCTGGTTGGGCTGGATTGGTTTTAACGGAGGTAGCACGTTACAGCTGAGCGAAGCCGTTCCACATATTTTATTGAATACTTTTATGTCGGCAGTATGGGGCGGGATTGGGGCGACGGCCTTATTCTATACATTAAGGCGTTATATTAATGTTTCTCAGTTGCTCAATGGTGTGATTGCCGGTTTGGTTGGTATCACGGCTGGCTGTCATGTCGTTACGGTCAATGGCGCAATTTTTATTGGTTTTACCAGCGGATTGATTACTGTGCTTGGCAGTATGTTGATGGAGCGTTGGAAGTTAGACGACGCCTTAGATGTGGTGCCGGCACATTTATTTGCAGGGATTTGGGGGACTTTAGCCGTCTCATTGTTTGGTGATCTAGATAAGATTGGTACTGGCTTAAGTCGCTGGGAACAGTTTGAAGTTCAAGCGTTGGGCATTGTTTCGATTGGTCTTTACTGTGTTGTTATAGCGAGTATCGCATTGTATCTATTGCAAAAGGTGATGGTTCTACGTGTGACTCAAGAGGAAGAAGAGCAGGGTCTTAATATTGCTGAACATAGGGCCACCACAGAGCTGATTGATCTTTTGAATTCAATGCACGATCAAGAAGATGAGGCTGACTTTTCCAATCATGTGCCAGAAGAGCCGTTCACAGAAGTTGGTCAGATTGCGAAACAATATAATCGGGTGCTTGATAAAGTTAGCCAAGAAATTAGCGAGCGTGACCAAGCTCTGTTCTGGTTTAAAGAAAGTGAAATGCGAAAGTCTGCGATTCTTGATGCTTCAATGGATTGCATTGTCACGATAGACGGTGATGGCCATATCATTGAATATAACCCTGCTTCAGAGCGTACGTTTGGCGTGTTAAAGCGCCAAATTAAGGGAAAAAGCTTTATTGACAGTTTTGTCCCAATTAAAGAAAGACAAAACATTCGAAGTAGCTTGGCCACTGGTTTTTCCAATTCTGGAGGTTGGCTGATTAATCGACGCAATCATTTTCAGCTACAGCGAGGCGACAACCAGATTTTCCCAGTGGAAATATCAATTACCAAGGCACTGAATGACCAGGGAAGCTTTCAAGAGTTTACGCTCCATATCCGTGATGTAACGCGCCATGTAAAGCTCCAGCAGCGTTTACGCTTGCTTGCTTACAATGATCCACTTACCAATCTCTATAATCGCGCCTACATGTCAGAGCAGCTTGAGCGTGCACTGGTGTATGCGGAGGAACATCATCAGGCTGTGGCGTTGTTATTTCTCGACTTGGATAAGTTTAAAGTGATCAACGACTCTTTAGGCCACAAAGCTGGTGATGAGTTGCTGTGCGAAGTGTCCGTTCGGCTTAATGATGTTGTCTTAGCGTCCGATATCATCGCGCGCTGGGGCGGCGATGAGTTTCTGATTATGTTGACAGAGAGTGTCTCTCCAGAACGTGCAATGACGCTTGCACAGAAAATTTTAGCGAGCATGGTGGAGCCAATGTTGCTTGCGAATAAGCCTGTTAAAGTAGGGACGAGTATCGGTATCGCTATTACGGAACATCTTTATGATGCTGAGCAGCTGATTCAGCAAGCTGATATGGCCATGTATTGGGCCAAAGAAAATGGTCGAGACCATGCTCGGTTTTTTGAGACTCATATGGCCAATGAGATAACCGATCGTTTTCGATTGGAACAAGAAATCAAAGATGCCATTGGGGCTCAGCAATTTTATTTAATGTACCAGCCACAAATGAATACGCTAACGCAGTCGATCATTGGGTTTGAGGCCCTGATTCGTTGGGAACATCCAGAAAGAGGTTTTGTGTCTCCGGTGGAGTTTATTCCGTTAGCGGAAGAGTCGAATGTAATTTGTCGTATTGGCGAATGGGTGTTAGAGCAAAGTATCGCCAAGCTTCACCAGTGGCGAAATCAAGAGCTCAAAGTGTTACCAGTCGCTGTTAATATCTCCGGTAGGCATTTTGTTTCAGAGGGTTTCAGTCAGCATATTGAGACGCTGTTAGAACGTTATAAAGTGCCGGGTGATTTACTCAAGATAGAGATCACAGAAGGTGTGTTTATCCACGATATGAACCAATGTATCGAGATCATGGAAGGATTAAAAGCGCTCGATGTCGAGATTTCAGTCGATGACTTTGGTACAGGGTATTCGTCGCTGCATTATCTTAAAAAACTACCGCTGGATATTCTAAAGATAGATAAATCGTTCGTTTGCGAGATTGGTGATCATGCGGAAGGTGACAAAATTTGTGAGGCTGTGATACAGCTGGCGCAGAATTTAGATTTACAGGTAATCGCGGAGGGAGTAGAAACAGCGGAGCAAGCCAGTGTATTGAATGCGCTTGGTTGTTATCTGCATCAAGGCTACTTCTATGCTAGACCGTTACCAGAATCGGAAGTCATCGCACTGTTGCACCATGAGCTTCCGATTCTATCGAACTAGCTAGTCTTCTTCTTGCGCATCAGCCGGCTGGCGTGTACGAATCTTACTCATCAATGATTGTCCAGTCGTTCTAGGAATGGCCGGGTTGTCACGATGCAGGGCCGTTTTAGCAATCATATTGGCCGCTACCGGAGCGGTGATTAACAAGAACAAAGTGATTAATAACTCTGAAACCGAAAAACGGCTTTGAGTAATCGTTTGATAAATAAGTGATGATAGCAAGATACCTGTAATGCCCAACGTAGTGGCCTTTGTCGGGCCATGCAGGCGAGTAAAGATATCAGGTAAACGTGCCAAACCAATAGATCCGACCAGCAAGAAAACCCCACCAATAACGAGTAATACCGTAATCAATAGCTCGGTGTAAAATGACATGTTGCTCTCCTATTACTCGATGATATCGCCGCGAAGTAAGTACTTACAAAGAGCGGACGTACTAACAAAGCCTAACATTGCAATCAATAAAGCCGCTTCGAAGTACAGACTGGTTTGCATATAAATACCGTAAAGCATCAACAATGCAATCGCATTAATGTACATGGTATCCAATGCCATGATTCGGTCCGAAATATGTGGTCCAACCAACAACCGCCATAAGTTGAGAAATAAAGCGATACAAATACAAATAGTGACGAAGAATAACGCCCAGCTTAGCATCCTAAGATCTCCTTAATTGGGCGCTCATAGCGCTGTTTAATTTCATCAATCAAGTCTTGTTCATTATCCAAGTGTAGGGCGTGAACATACAGCCATTGCTTATCTTCTGAAATCTCTACACTGACGGTACCTGGGGTTAATGACACCGTGCTTGCCAAAAGCGTAATGCCAACATCCGACGTGATATCTAGCGGAATGGCGACAAAGCCTGGATTAAGATTTTTGATGGGACCAAGCACTAAGACAGCGACTTGGATATTGGCCACCAAGATGTCTTTTAGCACCATAAAGAAATAGCGAATCGCAAGCCAAGGCTTTTTGATTTTGGGCTGCTCGTTGCGCATGCTGTTTACCAGCAAGGGAATACTGATCGCAAAGAATGCAGCGAGTAAAATGTGCCCTGGGCTGATGGAACTGTTCAGCAGTAGCCAAACAACAAACAGTAGAAGGCTATGGAATGGCATAGGCAAAAATGACATTAAAAGCCTCCTTTAGATAGCGGTGCAGTCAGTAGCGCATCGACCGATAAACTTGGGTTAAATAAATAAGCAGCGGCTTCGTTGGTTAACTCTGTCAGCGGGCCTGCAAACAATGCCAAGATAGGTGAGGCAGACAGTAGCAATACGATGCCCAGCCACTCACCCAAATGAATAGGCTGACTGTCTTCGTTTGACTGCTTGTTGGTAGAGTAGCGCCAGAACAGTGTAGTGCCTGCACGAGACAACGCTATCAAAGAGCCTAGACTGCTTAGCAGTACAATCGGCCATACCCACATTTGCTCGGTCGCTGATTGCACAGACTGAAGAATCATAATTTTACCGATAAAGCCTGAGAACGGTGGCATACCGATAACAGCAACAGCGGCGATTGAGAAGAATATAGCTAAGAAAACAGGGTTATCCATGGCTTTCGCCATGACAAACCGATCTTCGGCTTTACCACGTTGGCGACCGATTAAATCGGCTAACAGGAACATACCGCCCGCCACCAATGTACTGTGTATCATGTAGTACAAAGCCGCACTCGTTGCCGCTTCATTTTGCAATGCAGCACACACTAATAAAGTACCGGCCGATAGCACAACAAGATTGGCAGTAACCAGTTTGAGGCTAGGGCTGGCCAACACGCCGATGGTACCGACGACGATCGTCATTAACGCTAACGGCCACAACCAAGATTGAGCAATATGGGCTAGCTCACCCGCCTCATCGCCGAATACTACACCATGAATACGCAAGATACTGTAGATACCTACTTTGGTCATAACAGCAAAAATAGCCGCTACCGGCGCACTCGCGCTTGAGTAAGTCTTTGGTAACCAGAAGTGCAGCGGCAACATGGCAGATTTCATGCCAAATACCACCAGCAGCATCAATGCACCGATCTTCGTCAGAATCACCACACTGCCGTCTAGCTCAGATACCTTTTGTGCCATGTCAGCAATATTGAGTGTGCCTAATGTACCGTACAAAATCCCTAAGCCGAATAGAAACACACTCGAACCAGCTAAGTTTAAGATGACATAATGAACGGTTGCCTGTGTCTTTTGTTTGCCACCGCCGTGTACGAGTAACGCGTAGGACGCGATCAGTAGAATTTCGAAGAATACGAATAAGTTAAACGCATCACCGGTTAGAAATGCACCGTTGATCCCCATCACTTGGAACATAAAGAGAGGGTAGAAGTAGCCACCGGCGCGGTCATAAGACCCTGTCGCGTAGCATAACGCTCCAAAGGCCAAGAAGTTCGTTACGGCCACCATCACCGTAGACATCGAGTCAGCAACAAGCACGATACCGAAAGGTGGACGCCAATCGCCTAGAATGTATTGCGTTACGCCTTCCGTTTGAACGTGTGTAACCAAAGCAAAACCAACGACGACTTGCGCAAACATTGATAACAGCGTGGCAATACGCTGGCGTTTAATATTCTTTGACAGCGGCGGTAGTAATAACAGCGCCCCGGTAATCAACGGCAACAGAATGGGTAAAATACTAAGATGTTGCATTTAGCGTTGGCCTCCGGCTTTCTGGCGAGCTGATTCCTTGGTCTGTGGAATTCGACCATCCACATGATCATTGCCTAAATCGGCACGGGCACGCATAGCCAAGATAACGGCAAAGGCCGTCATGGCAAAGCCGATTACAATCGCCGTCAACACCAAAGCTTGAGGCAAAGGGTCACCATATTCTTCAGACATCCCTAGAACCGCAGCGGCATCCAGTTTCAAGCGTCCGCTTGCAAACAGGAATAAGTTCACGGCGTAAGACAGCAGTGTTAAACCAACCACAACCGAAAAGGTACGGCCGCGAAGAGTTAAGAAAATACCGCAGGCCGTCATTAAGCCCACACAAAAAGCGTAGATGCCTTCCATTATGCTTCCTCCTCATACACAGCACGTTCACTCGTGGTCAACTGACCAAGATTTGCCAAGATCAACATGGTTGCCCCTACGACAGTTAAAAACACGCCTAAATCAAACAACATGGCGCTGGCCAACTCAAATTTACCGATGACCGGTAAATAGAAGTAGTCGAACCAAGACGTTAAGAACGGACGGCCAAACAGCCAGCTGCCTAAGCCCGTCAATGTAGCAATACCGATACCAGAGCCAATCATAATTTGGTAATCCAGTTTCAAACGGTCTTTAATCCAATCGACACCATGCGCCACGTACTGCTGAATAATGGCAACCGACGTAATCAAGCCCGCGATAAAACCACCCCCAGGCATGTTATGACCGCGCAGGAAGATGTAAGCGGATACTAATAATGCCAATGGCAGCAAACTTTGAGAAACCACAGACAACATAAGTGGATGGCGATCACTCGACCAAGGTCGACCTTGTTCGTTGCTGGATGGCATGTACAGGCGCATACGAGCAATCAGCTTAAAGATACCCAGAGCGGCGATGCCCAATACCGTAATCTCACCTAACGTATCAAAGCCACGGAAGTCGACAAGAATCACATTGACCACGTTCGTACCACCGCCACCGGTTTTACTGTTTTCGGTGAAGAAGTCAGAAATTGTATCCAGCGGACGCGTCATCAAGGCAAAGATTACGGTACCTACGATACCGCCAATCATGGCCGAGATGCCTAAGTCACGCACAACGCGACGAGGGCTCGACTCTTTCGGGGTTTTCTGGGGTAAGAAGAACAACGCCAGCATCAGCAAGATGATGGTCACGACTTCAACCGATAACTGAGTCAATGCCAAATCTGGTGCCGAAAAACGAGCAAAGGCGAGGGTGACAATCAAGCCGACAACAGACAATGTTAACAAAGCAACCATACGGCGGCGATGCCAGATAACGGTAGCGAGTGATGCCAAAGACAACAGTACCGCGCCCGTAATGGATAACGCATCCAGAGGAATCTCCGGGCGATGACCAGCAGTGGCATCAAGATCTAACAACGGATACGCACTGACGACGATCGTCAGCATCATTAAAAAGTACATATAACGCTGCAACGAGCCGTTCTCAGTGAACCCTATAAACCATGTTGCTTTACTCACCAATTGTTGAATTGCACGTTCAAACAAAATTTTAGGATCGTTAGTCGGGAACTGAGCTTGGAATTTGAATAAGTGTTGGCGGTTGTAATACACCACCAGACCACCGACTAAGGCGATCGCACTCATCAGAAGAGGAATGTTAAAACCGTGCCAAATGGCCAAACTATAGCTAGGCACATCGCCATTCAGGGCCGCATTCGACGCACTGTACAACAGATCGCCAACAATAAAGCTTGGGAAAATACCCACGGCCAAACACAGCGCCACAAGCACCTCTACCGGTACACGCATATAGCGAGGTGGTTCATGAGGCGTTTTCGGCAAATTAATCGGCTCACCGTTAAAGAATACATCGTGAATAAAGCGAAGCGAGTAAGCGACGGACAGGACACCGCCCAGTGTGGCCAGTACAGGTACCATCCAAGATATGGAGCCTAATGAGTTCTGATGCAGCGTTTCATTAAAGAACATTTCCTTGGATAAGAAACCGTTTAGCAGGGGCACACCCGCCATCGCCATCGATGCGACCATCGCTAGCGTGGCGGTATACGGCATGTATTTCCATAGACCGTTGAGCTGACGCATATCTCGGGAACCAGACTCGTGGTCAATGATACCCGCCGCCATAAACAGAGACGCTTTAAAAGTAGCGTGGTTGATAATGTGGAAAATGGCGGCAACCAAGGCCAGATCAGAACCCATACCCAGTAGGAGAGTGATCAAACCTAAATGACTGATAGTGGAGTTAGCCAGCAAGCCTTTTAAGTCGTGCTGGAACAAGGCTAAATAGCCGCCCAATAGGAATGTCGCTAGCCCCGTCATGCTGACCATTAAGAACCAAAGATCGGTGCCGGCCAAAGACGGGTAAAAACGCGCCATCAAAAAGATACCCGCTTTTACCATAGTGGCTGAGTGTAAGTAAGCACTTACTGGAGTCGGCGCCGCCATGGCATTCGGTAACCAGAAATGAAACGGAAATTGTGCGGATTTAGTGAACGCACCGATTAGAATCAACACAGTGATAATTGGGTAGGTACTGCTCGCACGAATCATGTCGCCGCTGTCTAAAACGGTTTGCAGCTCAAAGCTGCCGACCACATTACCCAGCATGAGTAGGCCTGCTAACAAGAACAAGCCGCCTGTGCCGGTAATGGTTAGCGCCATTCGTGCCCCTTTACGAGCATCGCTTTTGTGGCCCCAGAAACTGATCAACAAGAATGAGCTAATACTGGTTAACTCCCAGAACACCCACATCTGGATCAAGTTATCAGACATGACCACGCCAAGCATGGCAAACATAAACAGAATCAGGTAACAGAAAAACTTACCGATGTTGTCATTGCTTGAAAGATAGTAGCGGGCATAGAGAATGACCAAGAGGCCAATGCCTAAGATCAGCAAGCTAAACAGTAGAGACAGACCATCCAATCGAAAGGCTAAACTCAGTCCGAGACTGGGGACCCACTCAATGGCGGTTTGAAAACGCTGCCCATCTAAAATGGCGGGTGCTAATTGCAGTACTAAAAATAAGGCCACTGCAGGTAAAGCAGCCGTTAAAAATGCACATGCGGTTCGGCTATAGCGGGTACTACATAAGGGGACTAAGGTTCCCAGTAATACTAATAGGGGAATGCATAGTAGAGTATTCAACGGATCTGCTCCTTCATAGCATTTTTAACAGTTAGCCCTACTAAAGGCATGACTGTTTCCATTTATTCGGCATCATATGTGAACAAATCGATGCTTATTCATCTGTATCCTGTAAGGATAGCGTGATAGAACAACATTTTCTTTAAAAAATTGACGAAAAAAAGTAACAAAAATAACGTCTTGCACCCTCATCAAAAAAAAGCGCCGAATTCAATTCAGCGCTTCTTAATAGACTCAAATCAATCGATTAAGTTCATTGACTCTTAATTTCTTCCATCAACGACTCGATGCTCACCACCACATGTAAGCTAGCGGTTTCCATCTTATCTAGATGATGCAACATATCGGCAGACTTGCCTTGCTCAGCAGCGGCAACGGCCGCACGACCAGAGTCATGAACGGTCTTATGTGGCGCTTCAATCGCACGGAAATTATGCGAATGCTGAAAATGCTTCTGTCCGTAACCCTGATAGTACCATTTACCAAGGCGACATTCCGTATGTGCGTTAACCGCTTCACGGAAGTCTTTTTTATCGATCTTGTTATACACCTGATTTTTCCAAACGGAATGGTCAAGTTTAACCGTATCAAGGAAGGCTTGTGTTGCCGCCATTTTGATTACGTTCTGCATTTTCTGAGACGTTGTAATCACGGTTCCAACAATGCTGTCGATTTGTCCTGCCGAGGTCGCAACATCTTCGGCGCTGGATTGGTTTTTGTCCACCATGCCTTTAATTTTTTGTGTTTGATCTAGAACTTTTCGCACTAAGTCTTCTACTTGCTCACTGGCGGCATGGGTTTTACTGGCAAGATTACGGACTTCGTCTGCAACCACAGCGAACCCACGCCCCGCTTCACCTGCACGAGCCGCTTCAATCGCTGCATTCAAAGCCAATAAGTTAGTTTGATCTGAGATTTCTTGGATGCTGGAAACCAATTGACTGATGCCACTGGCGGTTTTATCCAGCACAACAGCGGCGTCCATACTGGAGCTGGCTTCTTGATTGATGATTTCAGCACGATCGTTTAAACGAGACAGTGCGGTACGCGTATCAGCAAAAAGCGTGTCGACTTCTTTTAGTTGCATACGTTCATGGATTAATGTCTCGGCACTCTCGGCTAAGCCTTGTCGAATAGAATTGAGCATGTCGCCACCACGCAGCTGGTAGCTTAATAGCTCTGAGCAGTAATCGTCGGCCGTATTGATAGCGGCGTCTTGCTTTGCTTGGAGTAGTTCAGTCTCAAGTGCTGAAATACGTTGCTGGCTTTGCGAACGTTCTTGTTCTATTTGTTGCTCTAGATCGGCAATACGGTTTTTATGTGAAGAGAAAAACATCGTCTAAGCGGGCTCCGCAATGGCTTTTTTATAAATAACACAACGATATAGTGTGCTTAATGCGGTCAGGATAAAAGATATTTATCTGTAGAGTGTATGAAATTTGTAAGCGACATTAAAAAGCCTGCTTCGGATCAATAACCAAGGGCTATTTGAAGCAGGCTAATGTAACGAGACTGTTCATTGACGAGTATTTATCCGAAGAATGCCCATAGTGGACTGTGTTCAGAGCCCATGCTCCACAACAGCACCACGACGGCTAACAAGAACTCAAGAATCAGAACACCAATACCAAGTGTCCCCGTGGATAGAATAAAACCTTCCTTATGACTGATGCCTAAGAATCGTGGCGTTCCTTTATAAAGTAGGTAGCCTGAATAAACGACCCCCAAACACACGGCTAACACGCAAAGCCAAGCAATAGGATAAATCGCAAATAAACCACTCAAAAACATGGGTGTTGCAATATAACCTGCAAAGACAATGCTTTCAGCACGGCTAGGGCGATGAGAGTACTGGCGCGACAGTGCATGAATCGCCGACCCTACACCTGCAACCGCTAATAAGATCAAACCGTAAAATAACACCCCCAGACCTAGAGCCGTCATCAAACTAAGCTTCACGCCTTCTTCACCGTTCAACGTCCAACCCACTTGCGTCGTACCGATGAAACTACTAACGACAGGAATCGCCGCCATGATCAGCACATGATGTGCATACATATGACTGACAGATTCGTGTTCTCTATTGATTTCTCGCCATTCTCGATCAGGATGGTGTAACAACCCCCAAACATGATTAATCATGCTGTCCTCCTCGTTATCGACTATATGAGTTAGAGTTTACTTAAACGTTTAATTACGTACACAAGTAACGTCTACAACGTTCAGTATAGATGCATACGAGCAAGTAGTCGGACCGGATGATAATGATTTCTTATAAGCAGGTGATTTAATAGACGGTTACGCTATATTAAAACGCACGAGCGTAGGGTCAACGGCTTAGTTGAAGCTGTCCGTGCATTGATACGTTTCTGGCATTTCGATATGAAATGGCTGGTCAAGTGGTGCCTTGTGATCCAGTCTCTGAAGACTGTTTGACACCAAAAACTCATACAACTTCCATCGAGAACAGTCTTTATTTTCCACAGTACTGGTGCTGTGCAGTACGACCTGATTGTCTTGATTTACCAGCTCTAAACGAAAAGTCGCTTCTAACAATGAGTACGGAATTGTTTCGTAACCCACCACGTAAGGCATGACGTGATAATCGGTGTCACAGTAATGATCACCGTCTTTATTTTTATAGCAATGTGTGCTGCGCCCCGTTCGTACATCTTTATAAATAGGCGCTTTTTCTTCACGCTTAACCGTTTGACTACTTAGAGTAAAGCGTGCAATCAGATCAGGATTATTTAACTGCGGACCAACGTAATGAAAGCCATTGGCTTGAAAGGCCTGCACCACTTGAGGCAGATAGCGTTTCTGGGTTAACGCATCGCCTGATGGCATGGCCTCCACACGGATACGAGACTCAGAAGTGATCACAGCCGTTGGGTCCACATTGCTGACTTGGCGACCTGACATCACCACATTTGAGGAACAGCCGGTGACGGTTAACAGTATAACTATACTCAAAAGCGATTTCATGGCTCCTCCTTAACGTTGGTTTCGTTTTATTATTCTAATCGAAAACCCAAGTAATGCGGGTTATTAGAGATATGACACATTCGTCAAACGTTCTGATAAAAAGGCTCGATTATTGTGTCGCCTGAGAAGCAATCATCTGTGCTGAGCGTTCAAGGGACATCGAAATGCGCTCAAAGCTACCGCGAATAAGCTCTAACTGTTCCTCAGAAAGCGCAGACTGTGGCAATTGCGTTAGAAAGTGCTGTGCCGCTTGATCAAAGATCTCTGTTTTTTGGCCGTGATAACTGCTTACAAAGCCTTTCGCCAAAGCCTGCTGTAGAGTATGAAGTTCGGTGTTCAGTTGTTCGCCACAACGACTTCTGACCAAGCTGTGTAAATGCAATGAAACATGACCTAAATTTAACCCTGTTAGCGCAAGATCGATCAAATTACGGGTATCCATCATGCCTTTTTCATAGGTAGCAACGCGCAGTAAGCGGTCCCCCATACGGGCGTTGAACCACATATCGGCTTTTGAACGGTTGGGTAAATCGACCAAGTCTTGATAGGTATTCTTGATCAAACGGTGCATCATGATGTTAAGGCTAGGCCCCGTAATTAACTTAAACAGCCAATACAAAAAACTGACGCCCACAAAAATCGCTAAGGCATTACTCACCGTCGAATCGATCTGAAATGCACGTGTCATATCCGGCCCTGGCATAACGAAGATAGTAAAGGGAATGGAAATGCCCAGACCTAAGGGCAGGGTGGCGCGATTGGCAATGCAGAGCAAACCAACGAAATAGGGGCCAGCCAACACCAGAATCAACAGCTCATAATCACCACTGCTTTGCGCCAATAAGGGTAAGGCATAAAACACCGCTAACACGACAGCGATGACCACACCGACAAGGATGCGCCGCAATGCTAACGTCAACAAAGTCAGCGGAAACCGCGCCATCATAATCGAAAATACCACTGGTAGAATCATCATCATAAGCACCGCTGAGGCGCCGGTAGAAAGCCACAGCACCGCCCCCACCGAAAACATCACAGCACTGCGTAACCCCGTGGCCAATCCAACCAAGGGGTCATGGTGTGATTTAATGCGTGGTGCATTCAAGCGTGGTTGACGGTGGCTGGTGAGCGCATCGAAGCTTTTAATAATGACAATAAGCTCAGCACTCAGCTCTTGAGCAATTTTAAATAAACGTAGGCCAAGGGCCGATTCATTGACTGCGTCGTTAGCATACTGACTTTGGCGACGACGCAAAGCTTGCGCAAGACGATGCGTCTCAGTAAACGTGGTGGCGCTGGCCATCTGCCCAAAGGTGTCGTGCATGTCGTCCATCATGGCACGCATAGACGGTGAAATAAGCTCAGAATGGTTGCGCTGCAAGCGACCAAAGATTTGAATTAATGCCAGCAAAGACAGGGTTTTATTGGTTAACAAATTCGAAGCGCGACTGCGCCCGGGGCCATGTGGCCCTTCAAAGCGGACTGCGGACGAGTCATCGTTCAGCGCTGCCAGAGACTCTAAAATACCATCGATCGACTTATGGCGACTGTCATGGGAACCGTTCGAATCCAGCTCGACCGCCAAGTAATCAAGCGTCATATTAATCGTAGTACGCGCATTGGTGCGCAAAACCGTACTGACTTTATTGGGCCAAATAAGCGTACTGACCAACGCGGCACACACCACGCCGACGATAATCTCACTGACCCTCGCTTGAGCAATATCAAAAATCATCGCACTGCTGGCTTGGGTGGGCTGAACCATGACCAACAGCACCACAAGGCTGGCGGTCATACCGGCCATGGCAAACGCATAAACAAGGTTGACGCGACGCACCAGCGCCGATAGCCCCGAATTGAGCCCCAACCAAAGTGCCAGAATGCTCATCGCCAGTGTTGGCTGACTGGAAAAGTTGTTCAGCAAAAAGATGCCAAAGGCACCGCCGACCACCGTACCTACAATCTGATACAGGCCTTTTTCAATCACCAGCCCACTTTCAGGGCGCATTTGTAAAAAGATCGCCCCGATCAATGCCCAATACGGGCGGTCTAAATTAAAGAACATCGCCACATACAAGGCTAAGGCCATTGCTAGCACACCTTTAATGGCAAACTTGATCGCATCACTTGTGGGGAACAGAATACTGTTGAGCAGTGCTTGCATAATGTGTCCGCTACTCAGTCGCTAGATGAATCGTCGCCGACATACCCGCACTCAACTGCACGCCATCAAACGGATCCAGTTCAATGTCCACCGGAATACGTTGCGCTAAGCGAACCCAGTTAAACGTCTGCTGTACTTGAGGCAAAAGCTGTCCGTTACTCGTCGTGTTGCTGTCGGCAATGGCTCGACCAATACTAGTGACTTTTCCTTTCAACGGTTGTCCACCGCTCATAAGGTGAACGTTGGCTTGTTGACCAACATGGATCATCGGCAGTTTGGTTTCTTCAAAGTAACCTGTCACATAGAGCGAGCCTTTTTTTACCAGCGATAATACGGGTTTTCCTTGGCTAACATAGTTACCTTCGCGCAAGTTCAAGTTCACAATATAACCATCTTGTGGCGCTGTGACTTGCGAGCGTTCTACATCCAACTTAGCCGCGTTGAGCTTTGCTTGGCTGAGTTTTAATGTCGCCTCGGCCTGCTTTACCGTAATGCGAGCGCTTTCAATCGTCTCGTCAGACACCAACTGGTCTTTTTGGCTTAGCTGGCGGCGACGCTCATACTGATGTTGCGCTAACTCTAGCGCGTATTGATTGCCGGCAACTTGTGCTTCCAACTGCTCCACCATGGTTCGAGCGCGGGCGTCGTCGATATTAAGAATGACATCGCCTTGCTTCACTTCTTGATTATCCGTCACATTGAGCGAGGTAACCCAGCCCGACACATCGGGGGCAATGGTAATCACCTCTGCACGAACACGGCCGTCACGAGTCCAAGGGGAATACAAATAGTGCTGCCAAATCCAATAGCCCGCTAAAATCGCCAGCAGCACAACAGCGACGGTCAGGGCAACGCGTAAGGAATGCTTCATAACAGTGATTGGTTCCCAAGTAAGTAGACAACGAGCGCGAGATAGCAGATGTATAAGCCCACCTCAAACCATGCCACGCGCCAGATTTTCACATAAAGGCCCGTTTTGTAGAGCACAAACCGAGTGAGCCAAGATAGGATAAATGCCAACGGCGCAAACAAGACCAACGGGCTAAACAGCAAACCGCCCAGTGCTAATTCTTGAAACATATCGCTAAATATCCCATATCGTCGAAGTGATGATCTCAAGCTTGCTACGCCAGCGTATCGTGAAAAGACCTTTGCTGAGTAGCTTGATGTCTACCAGTTTAGCAGACTATAAAACAGAAAATGGCGTACATACTGAGGCATTACAGCGCAAACTCAGGGCAGAAGGGGAGAGAAAAGCCTCGATCTCAACGCTTAGAAACCGCTGCACTATAAAAAGTAATGAACTAGATAATAAGCTATTAGGCGAGGCGATAGACGCAACGATGTAATATGCGACAGGCTGTTGATAAAGGTGTGGTATCGGAAGGCACAAAAAAGGCTGCTTATTGCTGAGCGGCCTTTTTAGAATGTGGTGGAGATGCAGGGCTCGAGCATACTTTGTTCTTTTTTAACCAAACAATAATTGAGCACGATAATCATCGCTCCAAGTAGCTCTTTTTAGCTTCTGCCGTTGGCTCGGTGAATCATCATTACATTGCCTAAGTATGTTCATCACAAAACGTTTGAATAGAGCCATATGCTCTACCGCATCATCCATCACGATTCTTGACTTATCTTCATTAAACACGACATCCAGAACATAGTGCTGACTGTTTTCAATACGCCAGTGTTGGCGTATGTAATGATGCAATGACTTATGTTTAGGCGATAAAGAGCTCACATAAAACGACGTGTCTATCGTTGTTTTTCCTTTGACCGTTCTAAGCCTCTCTACAGCGATGATACTGCGTACAGTGGGCCACTTCTCAGACAACTCCGGCGGGAATTTCGCTTTCAGTTGAAAGACATTTCGCTCTTCTGTTCGCCCATGTCCTTTTTCTTTCAACTCTATAACAGGCGTGGCTTTCGGCTTTTTAAAGTACGCCTCAAATTGCTGTTCAATCGCTTTTTTTAGCTGCCCTTGATTGCCTTTAACCTGAACCACAACATGACCTTTTTGCTCCCTAATTTGCTCTAGCGTTTCTCTCTGGCAATGCAGTGCATCAACCGTCACCACAGCCCCTTGAATATTTAACACACTCAACATATCTCGTACTGTCGTGATTTCGCTTGTTTTCGTGGCCGTAGCTTTCTGACTTAAAACTAAGCCATTTTCAGTATCGTAAGCTGTGACAAGTTGAAGAGCTGATTGCGGGTTCCCTCTATAAGCTCCTCGTAGCACTTTTCCATCCAATGCGATCAAGGGTTTTCCTTGTGATTTCCGGTTCTCATTAACCCAATTGATTAATGCTTCCAGTAAGGTTTCTGGCACCAGGCCCTTTAGAATGCGAGCAATAGTGTGGCGTCTTGGGATACCATGTTTAAATGCTCTATACTGTTTCAGCCATTCAGACTTCCCATTCCCATACGTTTCGATATCTTGCCAACCTTCGGCGCCAGCCATAATGGCGGTGATAACGAGAAACATGACATCCACTAAATCATGTTTTTGGTTAATATCAGAGCGAGTTTCTTTAATAACAGATAGATGTTCGATAAGAGTCACGGAATGAAGCCTGTTTGATGAACTACAAGCGCTACAATACAGGTTTTGGCAGGCTTGAAGCTAGTTCTTCAAAGTATGCTCGCGCCCTGGGTGGAGATGGGGAGTCGAACCCTATTAAAAATAACATTTAAAACAGTAAGTTATTGATTTAAAAAGCAACTTTAACTGTTTTTATATACAGTGTTTTTGGGCTTTTTGAGATTATTGGTGTGTCGAATGTGTGTCTGATTTCAGTAGGTTTTTAACTCGGATAAATATCAGGCTGGCGACAGAAACTAAGTATCCTAGTATGAAGGCAGATAACAGATTTGGAGTGTCTTCAAGTTCTAAGCTAAGTAAAGTTAGAGGGACTAAGATTCCCATAATTAGTAAGTTTAATGAAGCTGTTTTGGCTATCCCCATAAGGCTAGAAACTGGAAGAGAGTCTAACTTTTCTAGTTTCTTATGTACATAAGAGCATTCTCTAGAAGACGTGATAGCGGCAGATATTTTATCCTCATTGTTTAGGAAGTTTTTATGAATTTTATTGTAAATACTATGCATTATGTACTGAATGAAGTTGTCTTTAGTAAGGATAGGGTGTTCCGATTTTAATTTTTGAGAATGTTCTTCAAATAGAACGGATATCTCTAAGAATATATCATTATTTAAATATACTTCTTTATAGTATTTACTTAGAATTTTCTCTTGGTTTTCAAAGCTAAGGTCTTTTAGGTTTTGGAGCTCAAGGTTAGATTGAGTTGAAAATTCAGAAAGTTTTTTCTGTATTAATTCATATGGCAAAGAAGTTAATTTTACCTCGGTGCTATAATGTGAGGCAATTATGTTGGATTTTATTATTTTTTAATGAAGTCATATACGTCATCATAATTGTTGATGTTATTGCTTGTTTTTTTTAAAGGGTTTATTTGTTCTATTCTTTTTATGTTTTCTTCTTCGATTCTTTCTTTTTCAATTTCATAGTTAAGTTTTTTTTCTTTTATTAACAAATATCCTGCAAATAATGCACTCCATAAAATACTTAAAAAAGTAACTGATAGGCTTGCTAAAGTAGTTAGAAAATCCATAGTTAAAATTCTGCCTTATTTGAAAGCGGATTAAGTCTTGTGGCTTCTTCTAAATAGTCAGGCGCTAGGTGTGCATAGCGCATGGTCATTTTGATGTCTGTGTGGCCGAGTATTTTTTGCAGGGTGAGTATGTTGCCGCCGTTCATGATGAAGTGACTCGCGAACGTGTGGCGTAGTACGTGGCTGGCTTGGCCTGCGGGTCGCCTAGCTGATCGGCAATCATCAGCATTTTTGCTTTGCGGCGTTTGCCATCTTTCAGGAAGTGCCCGTGCAACTCGTCCCATGTTTTGATCAGCTCCGATAACTTGCGGCTGTCCTTTGGCTTCTCTAACCAAGGCTTATCACCCGACTGGGTTTCATGTTGGGCAATGGTGAAACGCATAAAGCGCTCACACTCGCCCTTTGTGGGGAATGTCTTGCGATATGAACGGCTACCACGTCCAGCGACACGAAAGCGGACTTCATAGCCTGAAGTGACTTTCTTAATTGACATAATTTACCTTGATAAACATCAAAGGTGAGTATTCTTCTATGGACACTGGATATCCAGTTTTATCTTTATTTTTAGTATTGAAAATAGCTTTGTAGTGCTTTGTATGTGATGAGTTTCTTTTGTCAATGTATGATATTTCAAATAATATTTTAAATTCTTCGGTTAGTTCTCCTGATATTACTTTCCAAAAATCAAACTCATGATCCAAAATAAAATCTAGCTTTATTTCTTCTTCACCTCCTTTTTCAAGTTGATCAATCATATACATTTCGCCAAGGCTCTTATGATGGATTTTAATTAATGATGCAGATTCAGAAACATTTTTAATATTAAATATTAAGGATTGATTTAATTTGTTTTCGGTGAAGTGAGGGTTTTTGAAAGTGAAAACAGGTTGGTTGCTCGCTATAGAACTTTTTCTTTCATCTTCTAACCACTGAAATGATTTTTTTTGATGGTATGAATTAGAGATAGTTCCTATTACTAACCATAGAAAAGCTACTGGCGAAAAAACTCCTCCTAAAACACTAGATATATCTTTTATAGAACTAAATGACTCATTTTTTACGGTAAAATCGAAATGAGTGTATAGGATATAAAAATATGAAATGGTTAATATTACCCCTAGAGACTCTAGAGTTAATATTTTTTTTTAAAACTAATCTCTTTTTTCTGTGCGTATTGGCGTTTGCAGTTAAGAATAAAGTCTTCGGTTTAGGGTGATATTTTATTCTCTTCATTTTTAGCTGCCTAAATCATCGGATGACCAGACCAGATAACGCGGCCTATGATCTTTAGTGTGTTGAGGTCGGCGGATGCTATGACTATATCGCCGTAGTTTTTGTTGTCTGATGTGATCGCTACGGTGCCATTCAGTTGCTTTTGCACTCGCTTCACGAACAATTCCCCATCGTAGTTGATAACGTATATCCCGCCGTCATTGATCATAGTGTCCATATCCTTGTTCATTGCTTAAGCCAACATCTGCAAGAGAGTATCATGCCATTCTTCTAGTGGAATTGTGCCAAGCTGTGATTTAAGGCGCTTTTTATCCACAGTGCAAATTTGGTCTAATAAGATGCGTCCGGGCTTACCATCAATGATGAGTTCTGGCCGACATCCTAGCGGTTGACCCTTGGAGGTAATCGGGGCAACGATAACGCGTGGTAATGCTTGGTTCATGTCATCCGGTGAGACAATCAAACATGGGCGGGTTTTACGAATTTCGGAGCCTACGGTTGGGTCAAGCTCGACCCAGTAAACGTCGCCACGTTTTACCATTCCCAATCCTCTTGCTCAGACTCTAGCTCTTGTAAATCTGCCAGCGGTTCATCATCTTTGCTGGCATCATAATGATCGAACCAGCCTTGGCGCGGTTGTTGGCTGGGCTTCAGCACCAGTGCGCCATCTTTGATGATGATTTCTACCTCGTTGTCGATATGAAGTGCCTCGATCATATGGGCAGGAATGATAATGCCTTTTGAGTTGCCTATTTTGCGTAGTGTGGTGTGCATAGTGTGTCACCAATAGTAATAACAATGTTATTACTATTGTAGGAGGGTTTGCTGCTGGTTGCAATTTGTACAGATAGGCATTTCGATTATTTTTTGCAGGTACAAAAAAAGGCCGCTCATTGCTGAGCGGCCTTTTCAGATGTTTGGTGGAGATGGGGGGAGTCGAACCCCCGTCCGCCAGTCCTCTGCCATTGGATCTACATGTTTAGTCACTTCTATTATTTGACTGTTTACCGCCCGAAGGACAGGGTGTAACCAGCGAGCCTGTTTAGTCTTATATCCTTATCCCCAGGCAGGGCATCGGATAGCATCTCGTAATTTATGATACTGCGGAATCCTGGGCTACAAGCAACCTAGGGGCAGCACACTAGCAGGGTATTAAGCTGCTAGTGAGTAGTTTTCGTCGTTTGCGACTATATAATTGATACATGTGGATTTACGAGATCACGTATCACTCTCGACATGCACCTCAGGTTTTGTAACCGGCGTCGAAACCATGTCATCCCCGAAGTTGCGGCCATTCTATCTAATACTGTGACGTTTAGCTAGTGGACCGCTCTGTTTCCACAATGTGGAAATTAAACGCTGTGTTTCATTAGACGTTCTTTATCACGCGCCCAATCACGTTCTCTTGCGGTATCGCGCTTGTCGTGGTCTTTTTTACCGGTTACCAGTGCGATCTCACATTTGATTTTGTTGCCTTTCCAATACAACGCCATGGCCGCACAGGTTTTACCTTTTTGCTCGGTAATCTGAATGATGCGGTCAAGCTCGCGTTGGTTCAGCAGCAGTTTACGCTGGCGCAAGGGTTCACACACAACGTGTGTCGATGCGCTCAAAAGTGGAGTGATGCGTGCGCCGATGAGGTAAGCCTCGTTTTGGTGGATGATGACGTAGCTGTCCACCAGTTGTGCTTTCCCTTCACGAAGACTTTTGACTTCCCAGCCTGATAGCACTAAACCGGCTTCAAACTTCTGGTCAACAAAGTACTCGTGGCGTGCGCGCTTGTTTAAGGCGATTGTGCCAGTACTGTTTGATTTTTTCTTTGCTTTACTCATAGGAAAAATTATACGGTCGATAGGGCGAAAAGCCTATGCTTTTCTTGAGGTATGCGCCCTAATATAAGAAAATTTAGAACTTTAAGTAAATTCGGCGCAGGCAGTTGATTGGTCTGCCGCATGTTTAAAATTCGCTTAACTCATTGAGAGCTTAATGTATGCCCGAGAGTCGCTGTTTACAAGGGATTTGGTCTAGCCCTTGGATATTTATTTTTGCCGCCGCAGGTTCTGCAATTGGGCTAGGTAATATTTGGAAGTTTCCCTACATGTTGGGCGCCAACGGCGGTGGTGCCTTTCTATTAATCTACTGCTTGTGTTTGGTTGTGGTGGGGTTGCCGATGTTAATGGCCGAGGTGGCGCTGGGGCGCACAGTGCGATCTAACCCAGTCGATACGGTGAATGACTTAGCCGAACGCCACGTCGTGCCTAAGTATTGGGTGGCCGTGCCTTATTTGGCGGGTGTCACGGGGTTGCTGATTTTGACGTTTTACAGTGTCATCGCAGGGTGGGCGTTTGCTTATTCGCGACGTGCTGTCACTGGTGCGTTAGAAAACTTAGACAAAGTTCAATCAGAGGCCTTGTTTCAAGACTTCTTGCAAGCGCCCGTTGAGATGATCTTCTGGCATACGCTGTTTATGGCGATGGTGGTATTGGTTGTTGGGCAGGCGGTGACACGCGGGTTGTCCAGTGTCGTGAAGCTGTTGTTACCTGCGTTGATCTTTTTATTATTGCTGTTGGCCGGATATGCGCTAGTGGTGGGCGCAAGCAGTGAAGCAATTAGCTTCTTATTGCGTTTTGATTGGGATCAGGTGACTTTTGAGGTGGCATTGTCTGCGATTGGCCACGCGCTGTTTAGTCTGGGCGTTGGCTTAGGGGCGATGTTTTCTTATGGCGCGTACATGAGTAAGCGGATGTCGATCGCTAAGGCGTGTACCATTGTGGTGGGGCTCGACTTGCTGGTATCGATCTTGTCGGCGTTGATTATTTTCCCGCTCACCTTTGCCTTTGGTATCGATGTCGATTCTGGTCCGAGTTTGCCATTTGTTACGCTGCCTATTATTTTTGATCTGTTGCCCGCAGGGCAGGTGATTGGCTTGGTGTTTTTTGCATTGTTGGCGCTTGCGGCGCTGACGTCGGCGATTGCGTTGATGGAGCTGTTTGTCTCATGGCTGCATGAACGCTTTTATGTGGGGCGTTTAAAGGCGTCGTTTATTATTGGTTTGGTGATTTGGTTTTGTGGCATTGCGATAGTGCTGTCGTTTAGCCACTGGGATGCCAAAATTGCATTCGGCTTGAATTTATTCGAATTGGTGGACAATGTAACCTCTTTAATTATGTTGCCCGTTGCAGCCATTGCCTTATCTGTTTTAGTGGCTTGGGTCGTGCCTGAGCCAATGTTGAAAAACGAAATGATTGCGAAGAACCCCAGCCATTTTCGTTGGTGGTACACTACGCTGAAATACGTCAGTATTCCTGCGGCTGTTTTGATTACGGTTGCCGGATGGATAGGAGTTTAGTTTGAGTCATATTCAGAAATTTGCTCATGTTAATTATAGTCAAAAACAAATGTATGACTTAGTAAACGATTTCGAGCAATATCCAGTATTTCTTCCAGGCTGTATTGGAGCCCGCACGATTACCCGTACGGATCGTGAAATTGTCGCGACATTGGAGGTTGGTAAAGGGCCAGTACGACAGTCTTTTACGACGCGTAATGTGTTGACTGAAGCGAGCCGTGTTGAGATGAGCTTGGTCGAAGGGCCTTTTAAACGTCTGCATGGTGTGTGGACATTTGAGCCTTTGTCAGAAACAACGTGTAAGATTGCATTAAGTATCGATTTTGAGTTGAGTGGTATGCTCAAATTCGCCTTTGGTGGTGTTTTTGGTCAGGTCGCCAATGCGATGGTTGAAGCCTTTAGTGAACGAGCGAAAGTGGTGTATGGCTAAGATTCGAGTTGAGGTAGCCTATGCGCTGCCTGAAAAGCAAAAAATAGTGGCGCTTGATGTGGAAGAAGGCTGTAGTGTGATGGATGCAGTACGGATGTCGAACATTGATGCGTTTTTCCCTGAGCTGGATTTGACCGCGCCTAAACTGGGGATCTTTGGTAAATCGGTGCGTAAGCCAGAAGAACAAGCGCTTCGAGCCGGTGAGCGTGTAGAAATTTACCGCGAATTAAAGGTTGACCCGAAACAAGCTCGGGCCAACCGTGCAGCGAAAACCGACAAATAGAAAATTATTTTTCCTGAATGTCTTGTAGGGCGCCGTTTTGGAATGTCAGTACAAGATGTTTTACTTCGCTCAGCTTACTTTTGTTGTCTGTGTAAAGGCTGCTGAACAAGTAGTGCCACTGGTTTGAATTGAACGTGCTCTGTACCATTGGTGTGCCGAGTACGTACATGACCTGAGATTGTGTCATGCCAAGCTGGAGTTGCTGCACTTGTTCTGTTTTTATGACGTTACCTTGTTCAACCGGTGGTTTGTACGGTGAAGGCAGTAAGCTACAGGCGCTAAGTGTAAAAAGTGTCGAAAGTAGGAGAATCGTTTTCTTCATTGGTCTTATCCTATATTGGTTAGGTCAATGATAAAGTAATTATTAACGAGATCGAAATAGAGAATGACTCATGAGCAGTGAAAATCAAGAACTTAAAAAAGCGGGACTGAAAGTAACACTTCCACGTGTGAAAATCCTACAAATCCTTGAAAATGCCGGCGACCATCATATGAGTGCGGATGATGTTTACCGCACACTATTGGATCAAGGCGAAGATGTGGGGTTAGCAACGGTATACCGTGTTTTAACACAATTTGAAACGGCTGGCTTAGTTGCGCGTCATCACTTTGAGGCTGGCACAGCGGTATTTGAATTAGCGAAAGGCGATCACCACGATCACATGATCTGTTTAGAAACGGGCAAAGTGGTTGAGTTTGTAGACGAAGTGATCGAGCAACGTCAACACGAAATTGCAGAGGCTCACGGTTACGACATCGAAGATCACAACTTGATCATTTATGTTCGTCCAAAGAAGAGCTAAGCAACTTCAGTCCTAAGATTACTGAAGTTGAACGTTGCCGAGCATCTCTTGGGCATGAGCCAGAGTTTGCTCGGTAAGTTCTATTCCGCCTAGTAATCGTGCGATCTCCTGCGTACGGTTTGTTTCCGCTAGAGACTCTACCTTCGATACGGTAGCCTCATTAAAGACTTCTTTGCTAACGCGGAAGTGCTGATGGCCTTGTGCGGCCACTTGTGCCAAATGTGTGACACAGAAGACTTGCCCTCGATTACCCACAGAGCGCAACATACGGCCCACCACTTCGGCGGTACCGCCACTGATGCCGACATCGACTTCATCAAAGACCAAAGTCGGAATCACTGAGGTATGCGCAGTGACTACTTGAATCCCCAAGCTAATACGAGACAACTCACCACCTGAAGCAACTTTGCGCAATGGCTGAGCTGGCTGGCCTGGGTTTGAGGCAATCATGTATTCGATTTCTTCATAGCCATGCGCGCTGATTTGATCCAATGGATCGCAATGAATGTAAAAGCGAGCGTAAGGCATACCCAAACCGTGAATTTGTTCTTCCACCCGTTGGGCCAGTTCTTCTTTGGCTTGGGTGCGTTTTTCTGTCAACAGTGTGGCGCTACTGGTAAGTTGCTGATACGCCTTTTCTTCTTTAAGTTTCAGTGCTTCAAGGCTCTCTTCGCCACCCGACAACGCTTCTAGTTCTTGGTCCACCGTTTCACGCAGTGGTATCAAACCTTCTGGCAGTACTTTGTGCTTGCGGGCGGTGTCGTAAATATCACTTAGGCGTTGCTCGACGTCTTGGAGTCGGCCAGGGTCTTGCTCCAGTGTGTCTTGGTAATGACTTAGGCTAGTGGCGGCTTCTTCGGCTTGAATCAGTGCCTGCCTCATCATTTCCAGTGCATTATCAAGCTCTTTTGTCGCAGGATGAATGGCGCTCGCTTGTTGAATGGCTTTGTGTAATGAAGAGCAGACGTTGCCTTCATCGCTGTCACGCAAAATACCCGCTGACGCGTAGGCTTTAAATTGAGCATCCGCAATGTTGGATAAGAAGGCTTGCTCATTTTCAAGCTCTTCCAATTCGCCTACTTTTAAATCTAGTTGAGCGAGTTCGTCTGCTTGATAAGACAAAAGTTGAATGCGGGCGTCGAGCTCTGCCGAACGATTTTGTTTGGCATGCAGTTCGTCTTTGAGTTTACGCCAGCTATTGTATTCCTCACGAACTTGGCGTGTTAAATCAGTCAGTTGGCCGTATTCATCCAGCTGCTGACGCTGGGCACTGCGCTTCATTAGGGATTGGTGTTCGTGTTGTCCATGAATATCGACCAAAAAGCTACCGGCTTCTTTTAGATCAGCCAAAGTACAAGGCCGATTATTGATATAGGCTTTGGAGCGACCTTCTTTGCTAATGACGCGGCGTAAAATACACAAGTGATCGTTTTCTAGGTCGCGTTCTTCTAGCCAGCTCTGCACTGCAGGATAGGCGCTAATGTCAAACGTTGCGCTAATGTCGGCCTTTTTTTCACCGTGGCGAACCACGCCTGCATCCGTGCGCCCACCTAGGCACAACGATAAGGCGTCGACCATGATGGATTTACCGGCACCGGTTTCCCCTGAAATGGCTGTCATGCCGGATTTCAGTTCAAGTTCTAGGGATTCCACAATCGCAAAGTTTGAAATAGCAATACTGGTTAGCATGGCCCGCTCCTGATAAAGCAAATAAAGGTATGGTTATTTATACAGTACTTTATGTGTATCTTTATACAGTATTTGTTTGTTTTTTGACAAGTGTAGTCAAAAGAAAAAAAATGCGCACATTTAATAGGGATAAGGTGTTGAAAGCCTCAAAGGCATCCCCATATATCGATCACAGACAGGTTACTTTCTGTTATTTGGAGATAAAAATGAGTGATCAAACGAATAAAGCACAGCAAGAAGAAGAGCTGCTGAATGAAGCAGATGCGGCCATTGCTGAAGAAGTGTTAGAGGGTATGGTGGATGACACTGCCTCTGATGAACTAGCTAAAGCGCAAGAAGAAGCGGCTAATTACCGTGAAGCAGCGCTACGTGCTCAAGCCGATGCGCAAAATGCTCGCCGTCGTGCAGAACAAGACGTAGAGAAAGCTCATAAGTTTGCGCTTGAGAAGTTTGCTAAATCGATTATTACGGTAGCGGATAACTTAGAACGTGCTTTGTCTTCGACAGATGAAGGTTCTGAGAAAGATCCAATGCGCGAAGGTGTTGAGCTAACGTACAAAGACCTAATGGAAACGTTGGCACGCTTTGAAGTAAAAGCAGTGACACCTGAAGGCGAACCATTCAACCCTGAATTGCATCAGGCGATGACAATGGTGCCAAATCCGAATATGGAACCTAATACTGTAATGGATGTGGTTCAGAAGGGTTACACCCTGAACGGACGCCTTTTGCGCCCTGCAATGGTAGTAGTTTCGAGCGCCGCTTAAAAATACTGTCATTTTTTTGACAGTCAGAGCTTGAAATACAAATTGCAGCACCCAAATACAGAATTATCTAAACGAACAACGAATTTTTACTGGAGATAAAACCATGGGCAAAATCATTGGTATTGACTTAGGTACAACAAACTCTTGTGTTGCTGTCCTAGACGGCGAAAAAGCTCGCGTTATTGAAAACGCTGAAGGCGATCGCACAACCCCATCTATCGTGGCATTCACAGAAGACGGTGAAACACTGGTAGGTCAATCAGCAAAACGTCAAGCGGTAACAAACCCAACGAATACTTTGTTCGCTGTTAAGCGTTTGATTGGACGTCGCTTTGACGACAAAGTCGTTCAAAAAGACATCTCTATGGTGCCTTACAAAATCATCAGCGCTGACAATGGCGATGCTTGGGTAGAAGTGAAGGGCGACAAAAAAGCGCCACCACAAATTTCAGCTGAAGTTCTTAAGAAAATGAAGAAAACAGCAGAAGACTTCCTAGGCGAGAAAGTAACAGAAGCGGTTATCACAGTTCCTGCTTACTTTAACGACTCTCAGCGTCAAGCAACCAAAGATGCGGGTAAAATTGCAGGTCTTGATGTTAAACGTATTATCAACGAGCCAACAGCGGCTGCGCTTGCATACGGTCTAGACAAAGCAAAAGGCGATTCAACGATTGCTGTATACGACCTTGGTGGTGGTACATTCGATATTTCTATCATCGAAATCGCTGATGTAGATGGCGAGAAGCAATTCGAAGTATTGTCTACGAACGGTGATACGTTCCTAGGTGGTGAAGACTTCGATATGCGCGTTATCGAATTCTTGGCTGCTGAGTTCAAGAAAGAAACGGGCATCGATCTACACAATGATCCTTTAGCACTACAACGTCTAAAAGAAGCGGGTGAGAAAGCGAAAGTTGAGCTGTCTACTTCTAGCCAAACAGAAGTAAACCTACCGTACATTACGGCTGATGCGTCTGGTCCTAAGCACCTTAACGTTAAATTGACTCGCTCTAAACTTGAGTCTTTGGTTGAAGAGCTAGTGGCTAGCTCTATTGAGCCTTGTCGCCAAGCGCTTAAAGATGCAGACCTTACTGCGGCGGACATCGACGAAGTTATCTTGGTAGGTGGTCAAACACGTATGCCATTGGTACAAGCGAAAGTAACAGAGTTCTTCGGTAAAGCGCCTCGTAAAGACGTGAACCCAGACGAAGCGGTTGCTATCGGTGCATCGATCCAAGGTGCGGTACTAGCGGGTGACGTGAAAGACGTTCTTCTTCTAGACGTAACACCTCTGTCTCTTGGTATCGAGACAATGGGTGGTGTGATGACACCATTGATCGAGAAAAACACGACGATCCCAACTAAGAAGTCGCAAGTATTCTCAACGGCGGAAGACAACCAAAACGCTGTAACGATTCACGCCCTACAGGGTGAGCGTAAACAAGCGTCTCAGAACAAGTCTCTAGGTCGTTTTGACTTGGCTGACATTCCACCTGCGCCACGTGGTGTGCCTCAGATCGAAGTGAGCTTCGATATCGATGCCAATGGTATCTTGAGCATCTCTGCAAAAGATAAAGCGACAGGTAAAGAGCAGTCGATTGTCATCAAAGCCTCTTCTGGTCTAAGCGATGAAGAAGTTGAACAAATGGTACAAGACGCAGAAGCGAACGCGGAAGAAGACCGTAAGTTCGAAGAGCTAGTACAGGCTCGTAACACTGCAGACGGTATGATTCACGCAACACGTAAAACATTGACTGACGCAGGCGACAAAGCGACAGCAGAAGAGAAAGAAGCGATTGAAAAAGCGATCACGGATCTTGAAGCTGCGCTAGAGTCTAACGACAAAGATCAGATCGAAGAGAAAACGAATGCGTTGACTCAAGCGTCTGGCTCTCTGGCTCAAAAACTATATGAGCAGGCTGATGCTGCTGAAGCTGAAGG
The DNA here is from genome assembly GCF_049821165.1 of Marinomonas gallaica. Classification (NCBI taxonomy): domain Bacteria; kingdom Pseudomonadati; phylum Pseudomonadota; class Gammaproteobacteria; order Oceanospirillales; family Oceanospirillaceae; genus Marinomonas; species Marinomonas gallaica. Next base: position 4,013,895 of record NZ_CP187511.1, on the reverse strand, counting down.
TGCTGAACAAGCGTCTGGCGCGAAACAAGATGACGCAGTGGATGCTGAGTTTGAAGAAGTAAAAGACGACAAAAAATAAGCCCTGTGCTTAGTTAAGTCGTCGTCCCGATGGGACTTATGCAAAACACGGGACGCTACCGTGTTTTGCTGTATCTAGGGATTAAACTCACACTACATATTCAGGAACACCTGCAATGAGTAAACGTGACTATTATGAAGTGCTTGGTGTAAGCCGAGACGCGGATAAGAAAGATATTAAAAAAGCTTACCGCTCGTTGGCGAATAAGTACCATCCGGATAAGAACCCGGACAATGCCGAAGCACTGGATAAATTTAAAGAGTTGGCAGAAGCCTACGAAGTATTGTCTTCAGAAGACAAGCGTGCAGCGTATGACCGTTTTGGTCACGAAGGTGTCAATGGCCAAGGTGGTCAGGGCGGCTTTGGTGGTGGCGCTGGTGCAGGCGGTTTCAGTGATATATTTGGCGATGTATTTGGCGATATTTTTGGTGGCGGAGGTGGTGGCGGTCAAAGCCGTACTCGTCGCGGTTCCGATTTACGCTACACGCTAGAGCTTGATCTTGAACAAGCGGTGTGGGGCTGTGAAGAGAAAATTCGCATTCCAACTGCGGTTGATTGTGAGAAATGTGAAGGTTCTGGTGCCAAGCCTGGTACGAAGCCGACAACGTGTCCAACCTGTAATGGTGCTGGGCAAGTGCGCATGTCACAAGGCTTCTTTTCGGTTCAGCAGACCTGTCCTCAGTGTCATGGGCAAGGACAGGTTATTTCTGACCCTTGTAACTCTTGTCATGGCCAAGGCCGTAAACAAGAGTACAAAACGCTTAACGTTAAGATCCCTGCAGGGGTTGATACCGGTGATCGCATTCGCCTAACGGGTGAAGGTGAGGCGGGGACTTTTGGTGGTCCAGCAGGTGACTTGTTTGTTCAAGTCTCGGTCAAGCCTCACTCTATTTTTGAGCGTGATGGTTCCAATTTATACTGTGAAGTGCCGATTAGCTTTGCAACGGCGGCTCTAGGTGGCGAGATTGATGTACCGACTTTAAATGGTCGTGTGCGATTGAAAGTGACCGAAGAGTGTCAGACTGGCAAGCTATTCCGTCTACGTAATAAAGGCGTGAAGCCTGTGCGTGGTGGTCCAGTAGGAGATTTGATTTGTAAGGTGATGGTAGAGACACCAGTGAACCTAACGGATCGACAAAAAGAGCTGCTGCAAGAATTGGCTGAAAGCATGGGGGAGAACTTAGATCACTCTCCTAAGCAAAAAAGCTGGTTTAATGGGGTGAAGCGATTTTTCGAAGAGATTAAAAAATAAGGTAATCTCTTTAGTAAGACAAAAAAGGAGCCATTAGGCTCCTTTTTCTATCAGTAAACTCTCAATATATTGACGTAGCAGATTGGCTGCATTGGTAAAGCTATTATTATTAGGGATGATGAAATCTGCTTTGTTGCGGATCTCGATGGTTTTGAGTGATGCTTGACGAACATGTCGCATGTAACGGCTAGTCACTTCATTAACATCACGGGCGCGTTCTGTGATGTCACGCTTTAAGCGACGTACGATTGCAATATCCATATCGGTATCCACAAATAACAGGTAATCTACCGCGTCGCGGATGGCAGGGTCTTGAAACATCATGTGACCTTCGACCAGAACGACTTTGGAAGGCGCCAAATTACGATAGCCTACGCGCTTATGTTGCGAATGATCGTAAACGGGAATTTCATTGGGTTGCTGTTGGTTTTTACAATTGTGTATAGCGAGTGTGATGCTCTCTAAGTCTAACGAGTTAAGATCATCGAAGTTATAGACATCCGGGTCAATGTTGCCGCAGCCTTTGTAGAAACTATCCTGACAAATGACGGTCAACTTATTTCCTAGGCCTTCTGCTAGCAGTGAGCATAGACGGCTTTTACCGCTACCTGATATACCGGTGATGCCGATTACGAGCGCCATGGGTTACCTCAAGAAAATAGAATTTGCATTATTGAATGGTAGAATTAGGCTCTAGTTTAACAGAGAAGTACTAAAATCGCTTCCTGACTTATTGGTTAACATTACGAACATTGAGATTTTCATGTACTTAAATAATTTGGGCTTTAAAAGGGTTTGCATCGCTTTTGCTATGCTAGGTTCTTTTGCGAGTGTTGCAGAAGACTTGGCTCAAGCCGACTCAGCCGAGGTTGTGGAAGAAGTGCAGCCTGCTGCGCCAAGCTATTCAAAGGGAGCTGAGCTGTTTGGGATCGGTTTTAATAACTTGTCTAAAGCAGAGTTTGAGGCGCATTTATCTAAAATGGGTCTGGAGCCGTATCCATCCTATCGAGAAGGTATAGCCAGCTATAGCTTAGGAGCGACTGGGATTTTAGGTATTAAAGAGCTGACTGTGGTCTACAACCATTATGAGTATGTAGAGCGTGCAACAATGTCAGGTGTCGTAGAGGACCCTGAGCTTAGGTCAAAATTAGGCAGTGTACTAGAGCGCAAATATGGCCCACCTACGGTTGGCTTTATTCGTGATGGTTATGGCCGCGCCCGATGGATATTGCGGGATGGAACTGAAATTGAATTGCACAATACGACCTTTGATGTATCCGTCAGTTATGTGGATCGCATACCGAAGCGTAAGTCATCTTCTGGCCGTATTGATGTGGAAGCCTTACTTAAACGAAATCAGTGATCTAAATGGACTTATTACTCAGCTTTAATTTAGATATTGCGCGTAAACTGTCTCCTCATTTACATGATATCTCACTAGCATTGGTGGCGACGATGCTGGTTATCTTTGGTGACCATGTGAACCGAACGCTTAAGCGTGCTGTGTCGAATTGGATGTTTTTGGCGCGTATCACGGCATTTGTACTGATGTGTACCTTTGGCTACGGTTTACTGACGTTATGGGGGCAACCTCTTGTCTATTGGTTGTTGACTCACCTTGCACCCATGTTTAGACCGTCTGTCATTCTTGTCTGCTTTGTATTCTTGGGTGTATTGGCCGAAAGAAAACGATATTTATAAAAAAAATAAAGAAATTTTCCCTCATTTTCTGTAGTGAAATTACGTAAATTTATTAGAAAATGCCGATATAAAAACAGCGCTTAATGCAAATGTTGTTATTTTATAACAAGCCTTAATTAGTTACGTTGCTTTCATAAAAAAATGCCTGTAACCCCTGATTTTGCTGGCTTTTTGTTGCCGGGTTACAATTTGTTTTTAGGTGATTGTGTCGGTAAACTGCGCCCAAATAGTTATGAAACGTTTGTTTTTCTCGGGGGCAGTTAAATGGCAAACACTTGGTTAGAAACGGTAGCCAAAGTTGAATCAATGATTCCACTTTTGGGCAAGTTAGGTCGCGAGCAGTCAGTGAAAGTTCAGCTAGCTGGGCAAACATTGATGTCTGACTCTGTAACAGGTTTAGTGGCGTTATTTGACCAGTATCCTGGTGTAGACCTAGCGCGTGTGTATCAAGTGTTAGAGCAGTTGATTGCAAAGAAGACATCAAATGCAACAGTTGAACTTGAGGAAGCGCTAGCAGATGCTGATCTTGCATCGTTGACAAGCTTTGCGCAAGCGGGTGCAACAACACCTGTCGTGCTTTATGGTTTTGGTCGTATTGGACGTTTGTTAACACGTCGTATGTGTACGCTTGGTCACACAACACCTGGCATGCACTTGGCTGCTATCGTTGTTCGTAAGGCGGGTGATCGAGATCTTGCGAAACGTGCTAGCCTACTGAAATTTGATTCAGTTCACGGTACGTACGAAGGTGTTGTTAAAGCAGATGCTGAGAACGAGCAACTGATCATCAACGGCCAGCCAGTTAAAGTTATTTATTCCTCTGATCCAAGTGAAATTGATTACACGAAACATGGCATCAATAACGCGTTATTGGTTGATAACACAGGTCGCTGGCGTGATCACGATGGACTGAGTGTTCATCTTAATCGTCCGGGTATTGATCGTGTTGTATTGACGGCGCCTGGCAAGCAAATGAAAAACATCGTATACGGTGTTAACGATTCTGATATTGAATCAAGCGATCAAATCCTTTCTGCGGCATCTTGTACAACCAATGCGATCACCCCGATCCTGTCTGTACTAGAAGAGCAATTCGGCATCGAGTCTGGGCACGTTGAAACGGTTCACGCTTACACGAATGACCAAAACCTAATTGATAATGTTCATAAAGGTGATCGTCGTGGCCGTGCTGCGGCAACAAACATGGTAATGACTGAAACAGGTGCTGCAAAGGCTGTTTCCAAAGCGATTCCTTCTCTAGAAGGTAAGCTAAGTGGTAGTGCAATCCGCGTTCCTGTTATCAATGTCTCGATAGCAGTATTGAGCTTGAACTTAAAAGCTCAAACAACGGTTGAAGAAATTAATGAACTGCTTCAAAAGGCGTCTGCAAGTGCAGCATTGACAGGCCAAATTGGCTTCAGCACTGAAGCAGATGCGGTAAGTTCTGACTTCATCGGCAGCGAACAAGCCGGTATTTTGGATTCTCTATCTACAAAAGTACGTGGTAACCAAGCGACATTGTATGTTTGGTACGACAACGAATACGGCTACAGCTGCCAAGTAGTGCGACTAATGGAAAAATTAGCGCAAATGGCTCTGGCTGATAGCAATGCAGTAGAGACTGCAGCAGCGTAATAGATCGGACACCTTTAAGCATGTGTGTTAGTTCGGCGACCTTCGGGTCGCCGTTTTTTTTGCCTAAAAACTAACTAGATCGCGCTTTTAGGTAATTCAAGGCAAAAAAAATCGGACCGAGGTCCGATTAAATGTAACTAGCAGTTGCAGTGATGTGGCGCTCACCAACATCACGCTAATACATGGCTGTGGGGACATGTACTAGGGAAGCATCTGATTGCTCAAGACGCCGTGTTTAGGAAGCAGTACTACCAAAACATGGAGCCTATTCTACGCGTTGATTGTTGGGCGACAAACGATATAAACTGCGCTTTTGGATTAGCCTTACTAATGCAAGAGTGACTCATGAATAAAGCATCTCTTCCTTTTTTACATACTTTCGTCGTCGCGGCTAAGCACTTAAGTTTCACTAAGGCTGCGCAAGAGCTTTTTTTAACTCAAGGGGCTGTAAGTCAGCAAATGCGGCAGTTGGAGCAGCGCTTAGGCTTTGCTTTATTTGTCCGCTATCATCGCAGTTTAGAGTTGACATCTATGGGAGCAAGATTGGCGTTGCATTTGCGCCATGTCTTTTCTGACCTAGACGCGCTTATCGAAGAGTTACGTGAAGAACGTGACTCCAATATTATTACGCTATCTGTTATGCCATCGTTGGCAACACGTTGGCTGATGCCGCGTTTAGGTCGTCTGCAAGAGCGGCATCCAGGCTTGCAGTTGCGAATTCAAGCGAATGATCGAGAGGTGAATTTCACCCGAGATCGCATTGATGCAGCGATTATCCATAGTCATTTACATACTGGCAGTGCTTATACCGCGCCTTTGTTGAGGGACAAGGTTTTCCCTGTATGCAGTCCTGCCTTTGCAAAACAGAATCAATTACATGAGCCAAGTGACTTAGTGAGGGTGCCGCTAATTAATGATGATTCAGAGTGGCGTTTTTTCAGTCCGTATGCGGAATGGGAAGCTTGGTTAGCCAAAGCGAATGTGAAGGGTGTAAGGCCCAGTCGTGCGATGAGTTTTAATCGGGGCGACCTTGCCGTTCAAGCTGCACTGTCAGGACAAGGCGTTGCGTTAGGAAGAACGCCATTGGTTATGGATGATATTCGCGAAGGGCGTTTACTAAAACCATTTGATGAGATCTACGATAATGGTCATGTGTACTTGTTTGCCTGCCCAAATGAGTTTCGTGAGCGAGAGTCGATCCAACAAGTACTTAGTTGGCTAATCAGTGAATGCCAATCCTACGCGCCAGATGAGGCATTAGCTTGATGTCAGTAGCTTTATAGACAAAGCGATACACATTACGATCACCAGTGGCCTGATTAACTGTTGGCCTCGGCTGATGACGAGCCGCGAGCCAATTTGAGCGCCAAACCATTGCCCAATTCCCATAACAATTCCGATGCCCCAAAGTACATTGCCAGTAAAGCTAAATAAGATGAGGGAGGCAATGTTGCTGGTGGCATTTAAGATTTTGGTATGGGCAGTGGCTGAAATAATAGAAAACCCCATTAAGCAGATGAATGCAGTGGAAAAGAAAGCGCCAGTCCCCGGCCCAATCAAGCCATCATAAAAACCAATCGAGAAGCCAGCGAGAAAGGCGAACTGAGTCATATTGATGCGAACAAGCTTCGCGACTAGAGGTTGTAATGTGGGCAGCAAGTAAAAAAAGATCGCTACCCCAATGAGAATGGCAGGAATCATTTTGATCAAAATACCGCTGTCGATATAAGAAACTAATAGAGTGCCACTAAAACTACCGAGCGCGGTCATTAAGATCGGAATGCGCATAGACGACAGTGAGACTTGTTTGGTGCGGACAAAATGATAGGAAGCCGATAACGTGCCAGCGCAGCCTTGTAATTTGTTTGTTGCGAGGGCTTCAACAGGTGATGCTCCTGCAGCAATAAGGACGGGAACCGTGATTAAACCACCACCACCCGCGAGGGCGTCGATTAGACCAGCAAGGAAAGCGGCAGCAAAAAGCCCAAGTACAACCCAGATAGAAAAGTCAGAAAACAGCTCCAAGCTTAGTCCTTTATTAAATAATGATGGTAACCAACGGTCATATTACAGTATGTTAAGAATATTAAGCTAGCAAGCCATTATGGATACGCAGAGTTACGTTTTTAAACGCTTACCTGCTTGAGGTTATTGCAGATTCTGGCTAACTTATGACTTTATTATTGGTTATTTTTTGAGGGATTGTATTGATGGCTAAACAATACGCAGAAGTACATCAAGATGACTTTATGAAATTTGGTGGAGATCGTTTGAGCTACCTAGATATTGAAGATGACTTGATGGCGTTGGCTGGGCATGGTGTTGCTGGCAACAACTTTAAGAAGGAAATTCTAAAAATGGCAGGTTGGACAGGTGGTGCATTAACCACTTATGCTCAACGACCTGTGGTTGCAGCAAATGCGTTTAACAAAGTACGAGAAGGTTTAGCGAAGGTGTCGACTGCCGAAGAGCTGAAAGCTTTTTTGCAAAGCTAAGCTAAGCTAACTCTCCATAGGCCCGTTTCATTGCTGACCTATGGAGGGTTAGGTAGTTACTTCCCTTCGGCGTCCGCTATCTCGCGAATACCGTATTCTTCATCGAGAATTTTCCCGATGATGTTGTCACCTGCTAAGTGATGCGCATATTGCATGTGTAAGCAGCGAATCTGATCCCAGTTTTTAATGCCACCAATCCCTAGTGTTTCAAATAAATGGGTAAAGCCTTTTTCTTCAATGATACGCTTATGCTCATCGCTCATCGCTTGCCAACGACGGCTAACGTAATCTTCATGTGATTTATGGTACGCCGCGCGAAGTGCTTCATCATCTCTAATGCGCTGTTCTAATTCTTTTACGACACCTTGGCTTTCGATGCGTGCAAGCGCCTTATCAATGGCGCTGCTGGACAACCAAAATAGAGTCGGGAATGGTTGATCAAATACCCAAGTTTCCATTTCTAGAACTTGCGGTACGCCGTTTGGTGAATAGTGAGCAACTTTACGAATGCCGCTTGGAGCGCGACCTAGCTGCTGAGTGATGATATCGATATCAGCTTGAGATAGGGGATTTGTCATTGGGTACTTTAAAGGGTAAATGCTGGGAAACTGGCGGCGAACTGTTGGATCCATTCAGCGGCGGCTTCGTTATAGTTTAAGCGTCGGCCTTGATGCTTAGCTTGTCGACGATAGTGTTCTATCTGCGAGAGTTGCTCAATCATACGAACACAATAACAATCATCATTGTTGGGGAACTCAATCGCAATACGATATTCGTCTTGCTCTTTGTCACACCAGACAATTCGCCCCGTCACACAGAAGTGAGGGTCTATTTCTTGCAGAGTGATACGCACAGAAGTGCCTGCATGATAGGCATATGGCGCCAAATAGGTAATGCCTACGAAGCCAAGCCGATCAGTACCAACAGTAGGAAAAAACTGATCCTCGATAATTTTTATATCTAAGGGTAAGTCTTTCGGATGTGCAACAAATTCCATCGCAACAAGCCAGTTTATGTTCAGTTAATCAGTCTATCGGCCGGACAGCCAGATGGTTTAAAAAGAAAGCGAATTGTACGCTTTTTACTCTGGCTGTACAGACGAAATTTAGGATAAATTTCAGTCAATACATAAGTTTTAACTATTAAATTCACTTGGCCTAGTGTTTTGCCTTACAAACCACACATTCCCTTCACTCTGTCGTTTCTTAGGTCAAGCGAGTGAGCATTTCATTGCCCGTTATTAATAAGTCTTATGCATAAAACGCTCCAGATTTCTAATTTCTTTAGTCATGCACTGCAGTATTTGTCTTACGTAAAGTTGGAACAGGGCTTGCACCTTGTTCAAATAACAGGCAGTATTTTTATTAAAAGGTCATTTAATAAAAAGTTGCTTTATTTGATCTGCACGAAACACGTTATTTAGAGTGGAATGGGAGGCGTCAATGTCGTTATCAGTGGTGCAGCGAGTGCTGCTTGGGTTTGTAGTGCTCCTACTGTTGCTATTTATTGTGGCATGGTCAGGAGTAGGTGGCTTGAATTCGGTGCAAAACAAGATTGAGACAGTCACAGGTGAAATCGCTTCCATTTCTGACAGCAGTACACAAGTCAGCGCGACCTTAGCGCAAACCAGTAGTGCCGCGTTGCAATACTTAATTGCCTCTTCGGACACAATGTTAGAGAGTGCTCAGAGCCAATATCAAGCGGGCAAAAAGAATTTTCAAACAGAAGCTGAATCACTCAAACAACAGGTTTCTAATTTTCCTGATGTGTTGGCCACGGTGTCTGAAATCGAACAACTTTCTACAAAATTTTTCTCTATAGCGGATGCGGCTATTGCTGACCATAATCGAATGGTTCAGCTTGAGCGTGCCATGGCGGACAAAAAACTCGATCTTAAGGATGAGCTGAGTTACGTCGTGGAAGACTTAGAGTCGCTTGCTGGTTACCCAGAAAGTGAAGAGCAAGCGTTTGCCGCAGGGCTTGTTAAAACACAAATGGAAAGTCTGCGCTTGTTGATCGGTGACTACTTTGATTCAACCAGCGTCGCGGCGTTAGAAGATATACGTAACGAGATGGGGAAAGCGTTTGCCCCTGTCGACAAGGTCATCGGCAAATTGGGGGATGAGATGATCACGGATAATATTAATGTTATCCGCCAAGCCTTTGAGTCAGATGAGGGGGTTGTGAATGAGTTTTACGAATATAACCAACTACAAGTCGCCGCCGAAAAAGCCGCTGCGTTACTGCTGAGTTCGTTGCAGTCGATGCAAGGGGAGCAAGGGCAACTTACAGCATTGGTCGGTCAATTACGCGAACAAGCGAAAGAGAATGCCTTTGCGGCGTCTAGTAATGCCAAACAAATATCATATCTAGTCGTGGCGATTTCTGTGGTGATTGCGGTCATCATTGCCTATTGGGTCAGTATTAGTATTCGTAAGCCATTGGCGAAAATTTTGAAGGTACTGGACCAAATTGCCAATGGTGATTTAAGTCAGCGAGTTGCGGTGACGAGTAAAGACGAGTTTGGCCAGCTGTCTTATTGGGTCAACAGTTTGGTGGAAAAGCTCAGCAGTGTTATTAAGCAAATTGATCAGGCCTCCGATCAAGTGGTGACTTCTGCTGATACGGTTTTTCAGTCAACCTCCCATACTCAATTGATCATGAAAGAGCAGAATGATAAAACCACGTCTGTTGCTACCGCTATGGATGAAATGTCAGCGACCGTGCGTGAGGTGGCGCATCATGCGGAAGTGTCTTTAGAAAAAGTACAGCAGGTCGACAATAGCGCGGACGCGAGTTTACAGCGTATGACAACCAATATTTCTCAGGTAGAGCAGCTAGTGCGCCAGTTAGAGTCTTCGTCTCAGGTGGTATTAAAAGTAGAGCAATACTCCCAGAACATCGGCACGATTTTAGAGGTGATCCAAGATATCGCTGAGCAAACTAACCTGTTGGCTTTGAATGCGGCCATTGAGGCGGCTCGTGCGGGCGAGCAAGGTCGAGGTTTTGCTGTGGTGGCAGACGAAGTACGAACACTGGCTAACCGTACCCATACTTCCACAGAAGAGATTCAGCGGGTCATTGCCGAGTTGCAAGGTGGTGTGAAAGCAACGGTTAATACCATGGATCAAAGCTGCCAACATGCTCGAGATAGCATGGTTGAGGCGCAAGGTGTGGGGAGTTCATTGTCTGAATTACGTGGCTTTATTGTCGAAATTCGTGATTTAAGTATGCAAATTGCCACGTCGGCGGAGCAGCAGTCACATGTTGCTCAAGAGATTAATCGTAGTATTCACGAGATCTCAAACAGCTCTGAAGGGGCTATGGAAGAGGCGTTGGCTGGGCAGAATAACTGTCAACATATGAATGAGTTGGCTCAGAATCAGAGAACCTTAGTCGGACAATTTAAAACGGCATAAAGATCGCTGTTGGAAATTATTCGCGCTATGATGCGTTGAAAATACCGGATAGGGACACAGTCATGAGTGTACAAATTGGGGATGTTTTGCCTTACGGCAATTTCTTGGTGATGTCTGAAAGCGGTCCTCAAGAGATTGATGTAAAGACATTCTTTACGGACAAAAAAGTCATAATGTTTGCTGTGCCGGGGGCGTTTACGCCAACCTGTAGTGCGAAGCATCTGCCCGGCTTTGTCGAGCATTACGCAGCCTTTAAAGAGCGTGGAGTGGACGATGTCGTGTGTCTATCCGTCAATGATGTCTTCGTGATGGATGCATGGGGTAAAGCTCATGGTGCAGACCGCATTGTTATGGCCTCAGATAACTTAGCGGAGTTTACCACCGCGTTAGGGTTAGAAGTGAATGTTGCGAAGGCTAAAATGGGCTTACGCAGTCGCCGCTATGCTATGTTAGTAGAGAATGGCATTATCCAGCAGCTATGGCTTGAAGAGCCTGGGGTATTTGGAATAAGTGCCGCTGAAAATGTGCTAAATCAGATATAACGATGAAGAAAGCCGCATTAGCGGCTTTTTTTATGTTTGTTGGGTTTACAAATCAACCGAAGAAATTCACTTGCTTTTTTATTTTCTAAGATCAATATAGTTATAAGACAAGCACATAGATAAGGAGGGCGATCATGCTGTATGAAGATCGCGTTGACGCGCTGGTATCCCCCAAAGGCGCATTGGAAATGTTATCCCAGGAAGAAATTGCTCGTATGTCGGAAGACAGCGGTGATTTGCATGAGTTGTTTCGTCGTTGCGCACTGGCTATTTTGAATTGCGGTAGTGATTCTGACGACCCTGCGGAAGTGATGTCTATTTTCAAAGACTTTGAAGTCCGTATTATTCAGCAAGAGCGTGGTGTAAAACTGGAGTTGACCAATGCTCCGAGCAGCGCTTTTGTTGATGGGAAAATGATTAGCAGCGTACGTGAAATGCTGTTTAGTGTGTTACGAGACATCATTTTTACTTACCATGAATACAATGTGGCGCGCGGCTTAAACGATGCGTCGTCTGACAAAATCACCAACGTCGTATTTGAATTGCTGCGTAATGCTAATGTATTCCGTCGTATTCAGGACCCAGATATGGTGGTGTGTTGGGGCGGGCATTCGATTGCTCGACACGAATACGATTACACCAAATATGTTGGTCATGAATTGGGCCTACGTGAATTGAATATTTGTACAGGTTGTGGTCCTGGTGCAATGAAAGGTCCTATGAAAGGGGCGGCCATTGCTCATGCAAAACAACGCATTAAAAATGGAATTTACCTAGGTTTAACCGAACCCGGTATTATTGCGGCGGAATCGCCTAACCCGATTGTTAATCAACTGGTGATCATGCCAGATATTGAAAAACGTTTAGAAGCCTTTGTGCGTACTGGACACGGTATCGTGGTGTTTCCTGGTGGTGCAGGTACGGCGGAAGAAATTCTGTATATTCTTGGCATCTTGCTACACCCGAAAAATGAAGGGATTCCATTTCCGTTGGTACTGACTGGGCCAAAAGAAAGTGCTGCGTACTTTGAACAGATTAACGAGTTTATTGGGGCGGTGTTGGGTGAGAAGGCCCAATCGTTGTACCAAATAGTCATTGATGATGGCGTTGAAGTGGCGCGCATAATGAAAGCGGGTATGGAAGAAGTTCGCTTGTACCGTAAAGCGCATCAAGATGCGTTCTACTATAACTGGAAACTACACATTCCTGATGAGTTTCAGCGTACCTTTGAGCCTGACCATGAAAACGTAGCGGGGTTAAACTTGTTCTTTGGGCAAGAAACACACTTGTTGGCGGCTGACTTACGTCGAGCGTTCTCAGCGATTGTTGCAGGTAACGTCAAACCACAAGGCGTTGCGAGCATTAAAGAGCATGGCCCATTTGAAATTCACGGCGATAAAGGGCTGATGAAGAAGCTGGATGCGTTATTAGAAGCGTTTGTGAAACAGCAACGAATGAAGCTTCCTGGTACTGCTTACGTGCCATGTTATAAAGTTATTACAGACTGATAACTTTATTTGAGCATTAAAAATGCCGCATCTAATGCGGCATTTTTTTGGACTGTAGTTAAGAAACGGTTACTTATCTGGCGTGTCATTAAGTGCGTTGGCTTGATTCTGAATTAACAGCTGGTGAATAAAACCAAGTTTTTCGCGTACTTTAGGCACTATGACAAATGGGTACAGATCCGGCTGTCCCATGCTGCGGTTGAGGTTATTAGCCGCAAACGTCAGTGGCAAATATTGATTGAGAAGCTCATCAAAGTTCTGATGCTGATACGGGTCGAGCGTAATCTGAGTGACTAGGGATGGGTGTGTGCCATGCACTGGTTGAATTTGAATACCAAATTCGTAGGCCGTTTCAAGCGTATCCAGTATATGAAAATAGTGCGCCCAAGTTTCCGCCCAGTCTTCCCATGGATGTGAAGATGCATAGCTGCTGACAAAGTTCTCCTGCCAATTCGCTACAGGTGTTTCATAGTGTTTTTCTAGGGCTTCACCGTAGTCTGCTCGCTCATCACCAAACATCTGGCGACAGTTTGTTAAGATCGGAGCATTTTCTGCAATCAGGTGGTCCCAATAGTAATGTCCCACTTCATGGCGTAAATGGCCGATTAATGTCCGATAGGGCTCATTCATATCCTTACGCATTTGTTCACGATCAGCACTGTCAGCTTCGGCGGCATTGATTGTTACTTGACCTAGCGCGTGCCCTGTTGTCGTTTGCGCTCCGTCGGGTACAACGTTTTCCTCTGAAATAAAATCAAAGGATAGGCCTTCTTCAGGAGCGTCTTTTTTGCTGACAACCGGTAAGTTTAAGCGTAATAAAGAATACACTAGGCGATGCTTAGCGGATTCTAGCTCCTGCCATGCTTGCTGTTGCTCGTAATTCTGTAAATTGGGGATATGGCGGTTTAGGTCACAGGCTTCGCAGAGTTCACCTTGCTCTTTAACCATCCAATTACAGACATTGTGTTGTTTGTTCTGGCAGTAATACCAGACACTGTTGGAATCATCTGCTAAAGCGTTAAAGCCACTTTCTAAAGGGGTAAGAGCGCTTAATGTCATCAGCTCAGGTAAAAAGCCAAGTTCTGATTGGCAGTTTTCACATAAGTTATTTTCAAATAAAAGCGTTTGCGAGCATTGTTGGCAATTAAAAAGTTTCATTCAGAGTATTACCTGTCATAAGCCCGAAGGCTGCTTTTAATGAAAGAATGCGTCAGCTAAGCTGACTCATTGGCTATGATATCCGCATGGGTCAAGATTAATTGACCTGAAATACTGGTTGGGTTAGGGGTGTTAGGTAAATCATCGTAGCGCCACCACCCCGCTTCTGCGATTTCATCTGGCGCCGGAGTGATTTCACCAGATTCGTATTCGGCAAAAAAGCCGACCATAAGTTGATGGGGGAAAGACCACGGCTGGCTGCCTTGGTATCGAATGTTTTTGACTTTGATACCGACTTCCTCAAAGATTTCGCGCTGTACGGCCTGTTCAAGGTTTTCCCCCGCTTCAACAAATCCCGCGATATTGCTGTAGCGGCCTTCTGGCATCACGAAGGAGCGTGCCAGCAGCAGCTCATTACCTTTGCGTACCGATACAATAATACAAGGTGAGATTCTAGGGTAATGGCGAATATTACATTGCTGACACAGCTTAGCGTGTTCTTTCTCATGTTTCTTTATTAAAGGTGTGCCGCAACGCCCACAGAATTGATGATCAGCATCCCATGTGGCAAGTTGGTGAGCACGACTGAGTAAATCAAACTCTTGCTCGTTGCTGTCAAAGAGCATGTCTCGTAGGCCATTTTCGGTAAACCCTTTTGGAGGGTGAGGAAAACGACAAACAAAGATATCGATACCTTCATATTGGCCGATGAAGACGCTGCGCATGTCAGAGCTTGGATGGAAGTCTGAAAGGCTGAACAGAAAGTGCTTATCGAGCGTTAACACTTTCTGTTTAGCAATTAATATATAGCGCGCATCGTTGTGAGGGCTTGGGTGAGTATTAGTTCCAATTTCTAGCATGTGAGGCTCATTTCAGCAAAAAGTTCTATTACAATATGCTACGCTACTCTGAGCTTAAAGAGTGTGCAACTGCCTTACAAAGAATCCACATTAAACCGACATTTGCCAATCAATGATCACTTTTCCAGATTGACCGGAAAGCATTGCATCAAAGCCTTTTTGATACTCTTCTAATGTAAAATGATGAGTAATTATAGGGCCAATGTTTAGACCGGATTGAAGCATGGCTGTCATTTTGTACCATGTGTCGTAAATCTTGCGTCCATAAATGCCTTTAATAGTAAGCCCTTTAAAGATCACTTGGTGCCAATCAATTTGAGTGTGTTGCTCAGGAATACCAAGTAGAGCAATGTTGCCTCCGTGAGCCATATGCTGCAGCATGCTGACAAAGGCACTGCCGTTGCCTGACATCTCTAATCCCACAGAGAAGCCTTCTGTTAACTTTAATTCTGTCATCACGTCTGTTAGGGATTCACGTTGCACGTTGACGACACGTGTGGCGCCGAGTTTTTGCGCGAGCTCTAGACGGAAATCGTTAATGTCACTGACAACGATGTTGCGTGCGCCAATGTGCTTGGCAATCGCGGCGGCCATGGAGCCAATAGGTCCCGCGCCTGTGATGAGTACATCTTCCCCAGTAAGGTCAAAGGTCAATGCGGTATGAGTTGCGTTACCAAGTGGATCTAAAATAGCGGCGATATCATCACTGATATGCTCCGGCAGCTTAAAGACATTGGCCTCGGGGATGCTTAAGTATTCTGCGAATGCGCCTGGTCGATTAACCCCCACCCCCTGGCTGCTATTGCATAAGTGGCGTTTACCTGCGCGGCAGTTACGGCATTGTCCACAAGTGATATGGCCTTCTCCTGATACGCGATCACCAATACTTAGACCTGTGACCGCAGAGCCTATGGCAGCGATGGTTCCCACGAACTCATGACCAACAGACATTCCTATGGGGATGGTTTTTTGCGCCCAGTCGTCCCAATTAAATATGTGAATGTCTGTACCGCAGATCGCGGTTTTATGAATTTTGATGAGTACTTCATTTTGATCGTAATGAGGCCGCTCAGTAGTAGTAAGCCAAATACCTTTTTTTGCGTACTGTTTTGTGAGAGTTTTCAAAGTGCCTTCCTTACAACATATTCAACTGCTGGGCGACCTTATGGAAGGCTTTGGTGGCCTTATCAAGGTCGTTTTGACTCAGAGTCGCGGACATTTGTGTGCGAATGCGGGCTTGCCCTATGGGTACAACAGGATAGGAAAAACTAACGACTAAGATTCCTTCCTCCAATAATGCAGCTGCCATTTTTTGGGCGAGTTGAGCATCATGAACCATAATGGGAATAATCGGATGCTCTCCTGTAATAAGATCAAACCCAAGTGCTGTCATTTGGGTTCGAAATAATTGAGCATTTTTTCTGAGCTGATTGCGTCGCTCGGATTGGTTTTGTAAGCGTTTGAGTATGCTTAAGCTGGTTGCCGCAATCATCGGCGCAAGGCTGTTTGAAAAAAGGTAAGGACGAGAGCGTTGGCGTAGCCATTTAACTATAGACGATGATGCACTTATATAGCCTCCTGAAGCACCTCCTAGCGCTTTACCGAGAGTACCGCTAATAATGTCGACACGACCCATAACATGACAGTGTTCAACTGAGCCTTTTCCATTGGCGCCTAGAATACCCACGGCATGTGAGTCATCGACCATTACCAATGCGCCATAGTGTTCCGCTAAATCGCAGATGGCGGCTAGGTTGGCGATGGTTCCATCCATAGAGAACACGCCATCTGTCACAATGAGAATAGTGGCATCTTGATGGCTGATGGCCTGTTCAAGGCATTGTTCTAAAGCATTCATATCGTTGTTTTTGTAGCGTAGACAGGTCGCTTTGCTTAAACGGATACCATCTATGATGCTAGCGTGGTTAAGGCTGTCGCTGATAATGACATCATTTTTACTGAGTAATGTTTCAAATAAACCTGTATTTGCATCAAAGCACGAGGAATAGAGGATTGTGTCTTCCATCTCCAAAAAATGACTGACCTGATTTTCAAGTTGTTGATGGATTGTTTGAGTGCCGCATATAAAGCGCACTGAGGCCATACCATAGCCAAATGTGTTTAAAGCGTTATGTGCCTCGGCAATAACGTCGGGATCATTGGCTAAGCCTAGGTAATTGTTTGCGCACAAATTTATTAAGCACTCATATTGATGAGTTGTGATGTGTGAAGACTGTGCGCCCAACAATGCGTGTTCTGATTTATATAGACCGTTTAGCGAGAGTTCTTTTAGTTGCTCATCCAGTTGTGATTTGAAGCGGTGCGATAGCATGATCATCTCCTCCCTTCTTTTTTAATAAGTGTAGTCTGCTGGTGGGACAAAGGGGGGGTTGCTGTTCGTGATTGGTTGAATCGCGTACAATATAAGTAAAGAAATACTTGTTAAGGTTCGCTATGACGTTTAAAAAATCGTTGGTTGCCGGTGCGGTTGTGCTCTGCAGTGGGGCGGCGCTGTCTCAGGATTATTTGCCAATCCTTCAGTATCACCATGTTGACGCCTCGACGCCTCGTTCAACCTCTGTTTCACCAGCTGAGTTTCGTGAGCACATGGATTACTTGAAAGACGCAGGTTTTCAAGTGCTGGACTTGGCGCAAGCGCTGGCAGATATAAAGGAAGGCGTAGCGTTACCAGAGAAAGCGGTAGCGATTACGTTTGATGATGCGTATCGCAATATTTATCAAAATGGCTTTCCTATCCTAAAAGAACATGGCTTTCCATTTACTGTCTTTATTAATACAGGTCCGATTGAACAGCGCCACCGTAACTTCTTAACGTGGCAACAGATGCAAGAGATGCAGCAGTCTGGGGGGATGTTTGCCAATCATACCGTGAGTCACCCTTACATGTTGCGCTTAGAAGAAGGCGAAACGACAGAGCAGTGGCAGCAGCGTATGACAGATGAGGTTAATACTGTTGAACAGTTGCTGGTCGAAAAACTTGGGCAATCGCCAAAAATGCTGGCGTATCCGTATGGTGAATCGAATCAGCAGATTCGAGAACAAATGGCGGAGCTGGGCATGATCGCTTTCGGTCAGCAATCGGGAGTAGTCAGTGGCCATTCGGACTTTACTAACTTGCCTCGTTTTCCTGCCGCTGGGAACTATGCCAAGTTATCGACGTTGAAAACAAAGCTGAATGCGCAGCCGATGCCTTTGGTGTCTTATCAAGATGGCGGCGATTTTGCAGGTAATGAGCCTGTTTCAATGACGTTAAATTTTAAAGAAGGGCATTATCGCCTACAAGAATTGTCGTGTTACGTATCAGGGCAGGGCAGAGCTGCCTTAGCGTGGCAGAATGAGACAACGCTAACAGTAACTGCGAACGACGCCTTCCCTATTGGACGCGGTCGTATTAACTGTACGATGCCAGATAAAACAGGACGACACTATTATTGGTTTTCCAATGTTTGGATCCGTGCAGCGGCGGATCAGGCCTATGTGACGGAAAAAGTTAAAAAAAGTTAAAAAAAGAGTTGCACAGAAATTCAGAATCCGTAATATACACCTCGCTCGCAACGGAGGGGTGGCAGAGCGGTTGAATGCACCGGTCTTGAAAACCGGCGAAGATTAATAGTCTTCCGAGAGTTCGAATCTCTCCTCCTCCGCCATTTCCTATTTGGATCTGGTTTGTAGCGAGTTAAAAATTAGTAATTCCCTGATAGCTCAGTTGGTAGAGCAAATGACTGTTAATCATTAGGTCACTGGTTCGAGTCCAGTTCAGGGAGCCAATCGGAGTATAGCGCAGTCTGGTAGCGCGCCTGCTTTGGGAGCAGGATGTCGGGGGTTCGAATCCCTCTACTCCGACCACTAATTTTAAAATGTAATGGCAATATGGTGGGCGTAGCTCAGTTGGTAGAGCTCCGGATTGTGATTCCGGCGGTCGTGGGTTCGAGCCCCATCGTCCACCCCATTTGCCACATAGTTTGGGTCGTTAGCTCAGTTGGTAGAGCAGTTGACTTTTAATCAATTGGTCACTGGTTCGAATCCAGTACGACCCACCAAACTATGATACAGGAATTATATTTCTGTTTTTTGACTGTTCCCTGATAGCTCAGTTGGTAGAGCAAATGACTGTTAATCATTAGGTCACTGGTTCGAGTCCAGTTCAGGGAGCCATTCGGAGTATAGCGCAGTCTGGTAGCGCGCCTGCTTTGGGAGCAGGATGTCGGGGGTTCGAATCCCTCTACTCCGACCAAGTCGAAATGTGTAAAATTCAAATGTGCGGGTCGTTAGCTCAGTTGGTAGAGCAGTTGACTTTTAATCAATTGGTCACTGGTTCGAATCCAGTACGACCCACCACTTTGATGTACGGAGGGGTGGCAGAGCGGTTGAATGCACCGGTCTTGAAAACCGGCGAAGATTAATAGTCTTCCGAGAGTTCGAATCTCTCCTCCTCCGCCATTTTACCTGCCTAGTGCGGGCACTGTTGTTCCCTGATAGCTCAGTTGGTAGAGCAAATGACTGTTAATCATTAGGTCACTGGTTCGAGTCCAGTTCAGGGAGCCATATCTAGCACTATATGGTGGGCGTAGCTCAGTTGGTAGAGCTCCGGATTGTGATTCCGGCGGTCGTGGGTTCAAGCCCCATCGTCCACCCCATTAGTTGCCTATTTAATATTTCCTTCCTTTCGCTTTCTCCTCAGTATTTTCTACATTTCTACATTTCTACATTTCTACATTTCTACATTTCTACATTTCTACATTTCTACATTTCTACATTTCTACATTTCTACATTTCTACATTTCTACATTTCTACATTTCTACATTTCTACATTTCTACATTTCTACATTTCTACATTTCTACATTTCTGTTATTTGTCGTTCCTTGAGTGGTTGCTATGAATAGCCGTAGGTCTTGAGGGGGTTTCTCTGATAGCTTTTCGAGCCGTTTTGTTGTCCAGGTGTTGTGGTTGCTTTGGTGTTTGATAGGTCGGTCTGCAAAGTATTTCTAAGCTATTGAGAGGGGTTATCTTGCTTGCTCCTTGTTGAGTTGTGCTTATAAAAGTCTGCACCAATCGTGGGTCGTAGATTGACTGGTTTGGGTGGGTTGTTGCTGCTTGCTAGAGTTTTCTTTGTTGTGCTCCCATTATTACGTATCAATAACAAGATTTTTCGCTGTGGTTGGTCTGAGGTTTTATCGGATGATTCGATGCGGGTGCAGGCTTCATGTCATGGGTGAATATAGCCAGTCTTGGTGTGTTTGGCTTTGTAGAGTGGGTTGATCGCTGAAGGGCTGACTGGTGCTTCGTTAAGTGGTTCTGTGATGTATGAGCCTAGGAGAAAGCTTGTGTGGGTGCTCGGTATCAGTGGTTTCTGTGGTGTTCCGAGGTTTCTTAGTTGCTTGTAAATGGCTATTGATATGAGAGTTGTATAGCTAATAGGTATCTGAGCTGGTCTAGTGGTTATTTAGTTTGAGAGGGTTGGGTGTCTGGATTTATTGATGGAGAGGGTTTGAAGGGTTTTCTCTGATATAAATAATATCGCTATGTTTGAAGTGCTTAAATAATAATAGAAATGGATTTTGTTGTTCAGTTAAAGTGTTTTTAATTACTTAAGTCAGAATGACTTGATAGATGAATTTTTAATTTCGAGCGATTTTTATAAATAAAAAATCGAGAAAAGAAAAATGGTGGAGGGAGGTGGATTCGAACCACCGAAACTTTCGTGGCAGATTTACAATCTGCTCCCTTTGGCCACTCGGGAACCCCTCCACAGCAGCGAGGCATATATTACGTATAGCCCCGCCTCTTGTAAACCCCTTTTTTAACTTTTATTCGTTAAAAGTGCTAATTTAGCTTTCATGCGCTCTTCAGGCGACAGATTATCGAATTGAGGGTCTTGTTTTGGTTGGTTGCGCTCTTTGTTTGATGAGCGTGGGTTTGCTTTGCCTTTGCTTTTATTTGCTTGAGGTTTGTTGTCTTGAGGACGTTTGCCTTTGTTGTGTTTAGGCATTGGCTTTTTCGCCTCAGGTGCAGCAGTAGGCTTCTTAGTGTTAGGAAGTGCTGGTTCATCGCTTACCGCGATGCCTTCTAGGTCAATACGGGGTTGGCCCGACTGTAGACACTTCTTGTAACGGTCAGAGCGTGTGTAAGCGGCCATGGCGCGCTTTTGTTTGCTGGCGTTAAACTCTTCGTCCAAGGTCATATCTTTATCGATCCCAACCTTAAGTGGGCGAGGGTTATTCCAATCGAATGCTTTGGGGTAGCGATCTTCCAACATCTTAATCAGGCGACGATTGTTCTTCTGATTTTTCTGACGACGCTTCTCCTCGGCACTGAGTGATGCTGTTTCAGGAGTTTCGCTAGGCGTAGAGGTTGTTTCAGTATGCTCAACTTCAGTCGCAGCAGTCTCTTGGATGTCAGCGGTGATCGTTGTTTGTTGTTCAGTAGTCATAGGAGAGTCTTTTGTTTCTTGAATGTCTTCAGTTGGTTGATCTTCCAAAGCAGAGTGAAGAAGGTCAAAGTTTAAAGTGGTCTGGTTGTTGTCTGTTTCTGGCTCATCTGCCTCTGATTCAACAGGATTGAGCAGGTCTAGACTGTCTTCAATGTACAGTTGTAGCTGTTCTTCGGTTGAACGGCGCTGGCTCATTGAGGAAAGTAGATCTAACGAGGCATCACTTGGCGCGCTGCTTTCATTAGAGTGGGTGTGCTCTTTTAATTGCTCAATTTCAAGTTTAGCGAGTTCTAACTGATTCACTAAATCATCGATTTTGCCTTCTAAGGCTTTGATTAAGCGGTCCATAAGTTAATTTCCTGCATCAGCAAGCCAAAGTGGTACACGCGGAGCGTCTTCAAGGCCAACCATTTTATTTAGCTGCTGGGGGGTAGGCAGAACAACCAGAGAAGGTGTGCTGTTTTCCAACCAGCGATAGACGCTAATCAGAGCAATACAAATAATAAGAATCGCAAACAGTTTCATAGCGTTAGAATGTTAGACCCACGCCGATGGTAGCATGGCGATCGTAAGCAGTGTCGTTAGAGTTATACACCTTCATAAAAAGGTCGATACGAGTGTCATCGGTAAGACCGATGCGAAAGCCGGCTTCTGGATAAAACGCAACATCATCTAATACATTAACGCCAGCACCTAAGTAGCTCCAAACAGGAGCGGAACCATTGACATAAAATAGTGGTGTTGGCGTATAAAAGCGCATGCCAACGTGGCCGCCCGTTTCAAAGCTGTCTCGTAAAATGAAAGACACACCACCATATACTGATAGGCTACGAGGGTAAGTGTATTCCATTGAAGCATTTATAAAGCTTGATGTTGTGCCTGTTGCTGTTGTCGGCTTGCTGAAAACGCCTTCAAAGCTGAATAGAGGAGAAAATTGTCCAGCGGCAAATGCGCTGGTGGCCCCTGCAAGAAGTGCCGCTGTAACAAATTTTTTCATAAACGTTAATTAATCCAGTTGGTTAAGTTTGCTCAGCATTTGGTTCAAGCTGCTTTCCCAGTTTGTGGTTTGCTCAGCTTGTTGTGCCAGTTGTGCTTTTGTTTCGTCACGCTCTTCTGATAGCTCGTAGTTCTGCATCTCCAGTTCAGAGATGCGTTGACGAAGTGTTGAAATCTCTTCTACTGCTGCATTGATGCGCTGTTCTAGGTGATGTAATAATTCGTTGTTCATGTAACTTCTATCCTGATCATATAGGTTGTTGTGGCTTGATTTTATTCAATTACCAAGCGATCACAACATCTTGTTGTTGTACGTTTAGAATTCTAGCTTCGACAGCGAGCTCGCCAATAGCAAAGTTCGGTTGAACTTGCGTAATTGTAACATTGATGTTGGCGTTATTAAGCTGTGTTTGCGCATTCTGCAATTGGTCAAATATCTCATAGCGACGAAAAACTTGAAACTGGTCGCCTTTCTTAATTCCAGCTAAGGCTCCAGCGTTTAAATAGATCTGGTTTCCTTGTGTACGAAAAATGTTGGCAACAAATGGTTGGCAACGTAAATCATCGCTGGTATCGATAGACATTGCATTCAATGTCTGAGCCACGACTTTACCATAATGTAGCGCCCAAAACTGTGAAGATCCAAAGCCAACCTTGTTGTTTTCTTCGGTGTCCCAGTTACCAACTTCATCATAACGATGTTGAAAGATCAAAGCGCCACTAAATCCATCGTAAATATATAAATCGAGCACAAAACTACGTTGTCCATCCTCTTTGTTCGCCCAGCTGAGCAAAGAGTTAAGGGGAGTCTTGTCTTTAGGATGTTTAGGGTACAGCTCACTGATGTCTCGAATCACACCACTTATGACGTATTGCACGCCAAGATCTTCGCCGATGCGAGCCACATCTGTTAATGAACCGTCATTATTAGCTGAGGTAGGTGCATTGATTAAATCGGGATAAACACTCAGATGGGTTGCCGCCAAAGCTCTTATATAACCTTGCTGGTTGATTGCGTCGACCAAGTTTTTAGGTAATTGACGACCAATGTTATGTAATGCACCGAGTGTGGCTTGTTGTGGAGATTGTAAGGCAAAGCCTGTTACGCCAACGGACTTTCGATAAGGGTTAACGGTACCGTTATCGCACATGTCGTCTGTATTAATATTAGCCTCAATGGTAAGGCTTAAAATATTATCAAACACTTGCTCCGAAATGATATCGACATTGTCAGCTTGCCCTGAGGCTTGGATAGAAAGGTTCGAGTTTAGTGTGCCATTACTTAGACTGTCATTGCTTCGTACTAATGCGCTGGCTTGAAGCGTTGCCTGTTTAATTGCTTGTTGTGTTGCGCGGTAGCGAGCATCATTTATATCTTGATTATAAATAATGGCTTGGCCCTCTGCTTGAATGACTTGTGCAGGAAGGCTCAATGACAGAAGCAGTAATAGAGAGGAAACCAAAACTTTCATTATTGCACGCTATAAAATGAGGACGGTTGTTTTTTGGGAGCCGCCATAGTGCTCGAAGGTGTACTGCGTTTACGTAACTGGCAGTTGGGATTGGAGCGAATGGCCTCAGGAGAGCTGGCACATTGCCTAAAGTTTTCTTGCAATGCCAGTTCAACAACCGTTTCGAATGTACCGTCTTCCAGTTCTCGCTGTGAAATCACTTTGGCACCTACTAAATAAGCATTTACATAAGTTCGAAGTTGGTCATGTTCCATCATCATGTTGCTCAGGGAGCTGGTGCCATCCAAACTGATCCCATAAACACGTTCGGAAAGGTTTCGATAAGCTTCAAGCTTTGAGCCCCTCATGGACATAAGACGAGCTTGAGACTTCGACATGGACTTACTGGAAATTGGAGCAGAATAGCCGGTAGCATTAATGACAATAGGGTCTCTTTGTACGACATCTACGATTTCTACATTACGAGCTTGTTGCGATGCAGCTGGGCTGCCCGCTACGGATGCCATACCGTCAACACAAGGCGATGTTGAGGTGCAGATAGGCGTGCGTGGTTGCGTGGTGACACAGCCTGAAAGTAACAGCATTGATGTGCACGCCACGGTTAGCAGACCACCTTTTAATTTCATTGAAGCTCCTCCATGTCGGTATGCCTTGTTCATATTGCATCGCTAAATTCATATTCCCTATAGTGTACGGTGTTTACCACCCAATCTTGAAGTAAATTTGCACAAAATTGCATCATAAGGCTGTTATTCATATGAAAATCTTGTCTTTAGAAATTGTAAGACAGGGTAATCCATTCTGGTGAAAGTCTGATCTGTGTCTATACTTATCTCGATAAAAGTGGGAGGTTGCATATGATAAATGTCCTTGAACTTAGCTTGTTGAGTCAAGCTCATAACCTGCCAGCCTCATTAGCCGAGCGTTTGCGCTTTGAAGTCGAGCAAACTCTAAAGGGATTGTATGCTGATGAGTCCTTAGCAGACCGAATTGATGATCTTTTTTTACCCTTTGCTCGCTGGGTGAGCGACTGTTCCAAGCCTAAGCATGCACCGCTGATTCTTGGTTTAGGTGGTCCGCAAGGTTGCGGTAAAACCACTTTTTGCTCCGTTGTTAGTCATATTTTGGCTAAAGGCTTTGATTTGAATGCCGTTGTCGTCAGCTTGGACGATTTATATCTACAGCGTTCGGATCGACTGTCCTATGCTTCAAGAAAGCATCCATTATTTGGAACCCGAGGTGTGCCAGGGACTCATGATACTCAGCTGGCGCTTACTATTTTTAATCGTTTAAAAAACTTAAAAGCAGGTGAAGTAATGTACGTACCTACTTTTGATAAGTCTTTAGATGATCGTAAGCCTGTGCACCGCTGGCAAGAGGTGTCTGGCCCTGTTGATGTGATTTTCTTTGAGGGCTGGTGTGTTGGTGCTCAGGCCATGCCTGAAGAGCATTTAATGGAGCCAATGAACGTCTTGGAAAAAGACAAAGACCCTGATGGCATATGGCGTAGTGAGGTGAATAAGCATTTACAAACGGATTATCAAACGTTATTTGATTTAATTGATGTAAAAATGTGGATGCAGCCACCCAGCTTTGATGTGGTATATGATTGGCGCAATAAGCAAGAGCGTGTTCTCGAGGCGCATTTGTATGACATACATGGCGGTGTTTTAGATACGTTAGACATAAAAGTGATGTCGCCTGAAGTGTTAAAAGGCTTTATGCAATATTATGAGCGAATTACGCGTCATATGATTTGCTCGATGTTACAGCAAGCGGATGTTCAGTTTGTATTAGATGAACATCAAAAAGTGCTGGAAACAAAGTTGCCGAGCTCTCATTAAGCAGAGCAGAAATAACGCTGAGATATGATAGGCTATCGTGATAAACGATAGCCTATTTTTTTTTGGAGATACCCGTGGCAGAAGCACTTGAATATATAACAGTTGATACAGCAGAGAATCCACAATATGCCGTGATTTGGCTGCATGGATTGGGTTCAGATTGTCATGACTTTGAAGGTTTGGTTCCGCAGCTAGGGTTATCAGGAAAGGGTGTGCGCTTTGTTTTTCCTAATGCGCCCATTCGTCCGGTTACGATTAATGGTGGCATGAAAATGCGTGCTTGGTATGACATATTAGAAATGACGCTCGATCGTAAGGTTGACATGGACAATATTCATGAGTCGGCAGAGCAAATTGAAACCATCGCTACAGATTTAGCCGAGCAGGGGATTTCAAGTGAAAATGTCGTGATAGCAGGATTTTCCCAAGGAGGCGTAATTGCTTACCAAGTCGCCTTATTCGGTCAGCATCGCTTTGCTGGCGTAATGGCGCTGTCTACTTATCTTGCGGATCCAGACGTCATTGAAAACGATGGCTCGAATACAAACCAAGAAACACCATTTTTAATTCATCATGGCTCTTATGATCCTGTAGTGGCGCCTGTTTTAGCTGAGCGAGCTAAGCAACACTTGGATGAGTTAGGTTATGATTGTGAGTATAAAGTTTATGAGATGCCTCATGCCGTTTGCCCAGATCAAGTGCGCGATATCGCTTTATGGCTAAATCAACGTTTTTCATAAAAGGCTCGGAATAATGGACGAAGTAACGGTTGATGAGTGGCTAAGTTACGCTAAAAGTTGGGCGACACATGCGGGTGCAATGATACAGGAGGCACGCAATCTTGCTGACTTTTCTGAGCAATATAAGTCTGAGCACGAGTTAGTGACGTCAACAGATTTGGCTGTGGATGATTACTTGTGTAGACAAATTAAGCAGACTTTTCCTGATCATTTGATTTTATCTGAAGAGTCTTCTCCTGATTTAGCATTAGTGCAGAAAAGTGACGTCCCTGTATGGGTTATTGATCCCATTGATGGGACGATTAATTTTGCGCAAGGTTTACTTTACGTTGCGGTATCCATTGCCGTTTTATATCAAGGCGAGCGCTGGGTAGGGGTGGTGCATGCGCCGTTTCTAAATCAGACATTCAGTGCGATAAAAGGGCAAGGTGCTTGGCTAAACGGAGAAGAAATTCACGTAAGTAAACGTTCCGACATTCGCAATGCGATTGTGGCGACGGGGTTTCCTTATGACAAAACTGCCTTACCGCAGCTGATGCATTCATTAGGTTCCGTATTAGCGTCTTGCCAAGATATACGGCGCAATGGCTCTGCTGCATTAGATCTGTGCGCCGTGGCGAGTGGTGTGATTGATGCTTATTACGAGACCGTTAAGCCATGGGATATGGCTGCCGGGGCCTTGATCGCGAATGAAGCGGGTGCTTTGGTTGGCAGTTATACGCCACAAAATGACTCGTGGCCTTCTGCCATAAACGGCCACTGTCTACTGGTGGCGCCCCCTGATTTATATCATTCTTTATTAGATGTCTTGCAACTGTCGAAAATTTGACCTGATGTGCGTCAGTCTAGTTCATGACGTTTACTTCTAATCTGGTGATGAGTGTTTTAACCGAATAGGAGGTCGTTATGTTTTTAGATGATGTAGTTTTAGCGGGTGTTGTGACAGTAGGGTTGATGTGTGTCTTTTTTATTGGCTTTGGGATCATTGTTTATCGTCATATAACCCGTGACAAAAAGTGAAAACTCTGGGCATTGCAGTATTTGTGGTGCCCAATCCTCCTTCTTTTGCTGATCGTTTCCTGAACCCTGTGTAGAATAGATTCTGAGCACATGACCAGATCTCAGGAGACTTATGTCTACAACTTCATATTTTATTGCTTTGGCGGTTTGTTTACTTCTCATCGTCGCGTCTATTTACTTCATCTCAAGACAGCTAAAGCTGAATAAACAGCGTGCTGATCGAATTCAAGCTGGTGAACAGCGTCTTCAAGAAGAGCGTGCGAAACGTATTGAAAGTGTTCGTATTCTTATGCAGGCCATTGAAGAGGATGACAAACTGACTTGGACAGAGGTCGCAATCCGTGTCAAAAATTTGCTAGATCAGTTAAGCATTGACTTGTCTGAACATGAAAGTGTAAGCGCGATTTATGTGATCGAGCAAAATACGCAACATATTCCGACACATGATCAATGGAATGAGTTACCACTAAAGGCTCGCCGTAAATATCGCGACGAAATGGATGCGTTGGAAGCGAAGCATCTTGAGCAACTGCGTCAGGCAAAAAACGATTTGTTAGCGTATAAATTCGACTGATTATGGCACAAGCTATATTGGCGGTTCTAATTAGTTTTGTGGTGTTTATCACCATACTATTATTTTTTATAAAGCATCGTCAGCGTATGCCGTATTATCAGGTAGACCAAGAAGGGTGCATCAAAGTGCTTCAAGAAGCCGTTTCCGGCTCATTGTTAGAGCGTGATTGGCATATCTTTATTGGGATGCAGGTTCGCTATGATAATGAAATTGAAGCTTTGCGGTTGGCGTGCCTTGAAGTGGATGATAGGCATGTTATAAATACCGTTACTAAAAACGGAAAGGTGTACATGGTGTTCTCAAAACAGGGAACACTAGTGCTCCAAGATCTGTTAGATCATTGGCAGCATAAAAAAGACTATTTAGCTTAACTAACGAGAGAGTGGGAATTACTTATGGATGACTTGGAAAAGTGGATCGACGAAGGAAGCCAATGGCTACCTTGGATAACTGAGAAGGGTGTGGCCATCATTGCTGGCATCGTCATCTTCTTTATTGGTAAATGGCTTGCTAGACGTGTATCGGACTGGGTCGAAAACCGCATGCTTAAATCCAAAGTGGATAAAGCAGTAGCAGGCTTTGCATCGAGTATTATGTACGCTCTATTGTTTGCGGGCGTGGTGTTAATGGCCTTGGGCCAAATTGGTGTAGAAACCACATCATTTATTGCCATTTTAGGTGCGGCTGGCTTGGCAGTAGGTCTTGCTTTACAAGGGTCGTTGTCAAATTTCGCATCGGGTGTATTGATTATTCTTCTACGTCCATTCCGTGCCGGTGATTTCGTAGACGCTGGTGGCCAAATGGGAACTGTAAATCGCATTGAACTGTTCCATACTCATATGAAAACGCCGGATAACCGAGTTATTATCGTACCAAACTCGGATATTATGGACAGCTCAATTGTTAACTTCTCGCGAGAATCAACGCGTCGTTTAGATCTGGTGATCGGTATCAGTTATGAATCTGATATCAAAAAAGCGCGAGATCTAATGAAAGAAATTTTGGTTAATGATGAGCGAGTTTTGAAAGATCCGGAGCCTATTATTTGGGTCTTTGAATTAGCCGACAGTTCTGTAAACTTTGCTGTACGCCCTTGGGTTAAGGCTGAGGACTATTGGGCTTTGCGTTCAGACCTTTTAGAAAAAATTAAATACACATTTGATGAAAACGGTGTTGGTATCCCATTTCCTCAAATGGATGTACATTTGTCGAAAGAAGACTAATAGTCGTCCTTTGTAAATCAAAGGCGCTTCGTTTTCGAAGCGCCTTTTTTGTATCTAAAATATACGGGTAAGTAGAAAGTTATGAGTCGATATCGCCCACCAGGAGCACCTAAAGCTGCCTATATCACCAAAGAGGGTGCTGATAAGTTATTGGCTGAGCTTAAATATCTGTGGAAAGAAAAGCGCCCAGAAGTCACTCAAAGTGTGAGTGACGCTGCTAAGCTCGGTGATCGATCGGAGAATGCAGAATACATCTACGGAAAAAAACAGTTACGAGAGATTGATCGTCGCGTGCGTTATTTAGAGAAACGTTTAGATCAATGTACGATCGTGGATCGTCTGCCTATTGATCGTGGTATTGTGTTTTTCGGTGCTTGGGTGACTTTGGAAGATGAAGATGGAAATCTAGAGCGTTATCGTATCGTAGGCCCAGATGAAATAGATCATCATGAGGCTTATATCAGTATGGATTCGCCTGTTGCAAAAGCGTTACTAAAACGACGTGATGGGGATGAAGTCGTGTTACGACGTGTAGGCGGAGACAGAACCTTCTTTATTGAGCAAATTGAATACCTAGAGCCCTAATGTCGATGATTCGTTTTGGTATGGCGCAATGGCAACACCCTGCTTGGGTTGATTGGATCTACCCAAGGTCAGAAAGTACTGGCGCTCGATTGGGTCATTACGCGCGGTTTTTTAAAAGCGTGGAGGTGGGAAGTACCTTTTATACTGATGTGGCGCCAGAGCAGATTGAGCGTTGGTCACAACAAGTACCGGATGATTTTCGTTTTTCTTTCAAAGCACCGCGTCGTATCTCACACCAACTTAATGAAACACCTTTTGCAGAGGTGTTAAAAGACTGGCAGCAATTTCAAACATTGCTTCAACCGATTCAAGATAAGTTGGGACCCACCATGCTGCAGTTTCCTGCGTCTGTAGACAGCAGCTACCTCATGACAATAGCGCAGTTGTGCCAAAGTTGGTGCTTAACAAGCAGTTTAAGTGTTGAAGTACGCTCTTTGAGCTATTTTGATAAACAAGAAGGTGAAAGAGCATTATTACGTTTATTGGCGGGTGGTCAATACGATAAAGTGATTATGGACTCTCGTCCGGTTTTTTCTACGCCGGCGTATTGTGACAGTCTTGAGGATGCGCAACGTAAGAAGCCTCGAGTGCCTTGCCACGTATTAGCAACCGGCGGTTTTCCGGTCGTGCGTTTCATTGGGCATCCTGATCTTGAGCGAAACCATATTTGGCTAGATCAATGGGCTGCTAAACTAGAAATGTGGTTGGCGGAGGGGCGAGAGCCGACGGTGTTTGTGCATTCGTCAGACAATATTGCGGCGCCAACCTTAGCTAGCTGGTTAGATGAGAAGCTATCGATCAAAATTAGCGGCTATGAGAAGCAGCTTGCTTTGCCTGTTCAGCATGAGCAGATGGGATTGTTATAGAGGAGTATGTCTAATGTATAGCTTGATATTTTACGTGCCTGAAACACACTTGGAGCAGGTCAAAGAAGCCGTATTTGCTGCTGGTGCGGGACACTTGGGAAATTACGATTTTGTCTGTTGGCAAGTAAAAGGAGAAGGTCAGTTTCAGCCGTCGTTACATGCCACTCCGTTTATTGGAGAAGCGGGTAAGCTGGAAGAGTTAGAAGAATATCGAGTCGAGATGATATTGCTGGACGATTGTCGGGAAGCGGTGGTCAGTGCGTTGAAGTTAAGCCACCCTTATGAAGAAGTGGCTTATCATCTGATTGCTATTGAGTGTTAACGATGATGTTGTCTTCATGGAAGCCATATTGGCCAGACTTATGATCTTCTATGAAGAACTCAAGTGTCTTGGTGACGCTACTGAAAGCCATCTCATCCCACGGAATGTCTGCTAATTCGAATAACTCAACTTCGGAGCTTTCTGAGGTAGGGTGAAAATCTGCTTTCTGTAATTCTGCTAAATAATAAATGTGTACTTGGTTAACATGCGGAATGCTGATCATTGAGAAGGGTTGCTTCGCAATGGCAACCGAGCCACTCTCTTCTAAGGTTTCTCTTAAGGCCCCTTCAAGTGTGGTCTCGCTGTTTTCCATAAACCCTGCTGGCAGTGTCCAGTAGCCTTTGCGCGGCTCGATATTGCGCTTGCAGAGTAGAACTTTGCCTTGGAATAGAGGCAGTGTGCCAGTGATCATTCGAGGATTATCGTAATCGATGAATTCACAGTTAGGACAAACCGCGCGTTTGCGATTATCGCCTTCTGGAATCTCCATGTTCACCTGGTGGCCGCATTTAGGGCAAAATCTCATAAGGTTACCTGCTAGCGTTTATGTTCTAGGCGTGCGTATTTAACAACTTTGTCTTCGATTTCTTGGATCTCAATGATGTAGTTATCCACCCATAAACTAATGGGGTGTTCTGGGATGAATTCAAGCGTTTCAATGATTAGTCCGTTAAGCGTTTTAGGTCCATCTGTCGGTAAGTGCCAGCTAAGTGTTTTATTGATGTCGCGAATGTGTGTTGAGCCTTCGATCCGGAATGAGCCGTCTTCCAGTAAGTTGATCTCTTCTTCTTCGTCTTCCTGTGGTGGCGTAAACTCACCGACAATCTCCTCGAGAATGTCTTCCAGTGCTGCAATCCCTTGTACATCACCGTACTCATCTACAACGATCCCCATTTGCTGGTGATCTTTTTGGAAGTTTAGTAGCACGGTGTTAATCGACGTACTTTCAGGAATAAAGTAAGGCTCTAGTGTTGCTTTTAGTAGGGCGGCCTTGGAAGGGTTTGATTCTCTTAAGAATTGAGCCGCATGACGGGCATGCAAAATACCAATGACTTTATTAATTTCACCATTATAAACAGGCATGCGCGTGTGTCGAGATTGGCAGATTTGCTCGATAATTTCTTCGATTGAATCTTCGATGTCGATTCCGACCACTTCGTTACGCGGGATCATGATGTCTTCAACAGAGACATTTTCAAGATCAAGGATCGAAAGTAGCATTTCTTGGTGGGCTGCTGGAATCAAACCACTGGCTTCGTTTACAACGGTTCGTAGTTCTTCTGAGCCCAGTTTGTCGTGGTTGCCATGAATGTGTTTAACACCGACTAAACGCATTAATCCGTTAGACATGGTGTTTACAATGACGACTAATGGGTACAGAACTTTAAGCAGGACTGTCAGGACCCATGAGGCAGGGAAAGCAATCTTCTCAGGGTGAATCGTTGCCATGGTTTTTGGCGTCACTTCGGCAAAGATCAAAATAATCAATGTTAAGGCACCGGTTGCAATCGCAACCCCTGCGTCACCCCATATACGCACCGCAATGATGGTAGCGATGGCAGAAGCTAAAATATTGACGAAGTTGTTACCGATTAAGATAACGCCGATGAGACGGTCTGGCCGCTCAAGAAGTTTGCTGGCTTTTTTGGCGGAGCGATTTCCACTTTTCACAAGATGTTTGAGACGATACTTATTGATCGACAACATCCCTGTTTCGGAGCTAGAAAAGAACGCTGACAAAATAATTAGGAAAAACAGTATTCCAGCGAGAATACTTAAGGGAACTTCGTTCAAAAAAATTGTGCCTCAATGATATGGTCTGACCGGATTATTAGGGGTCGCAAGACGACTGTCAAATATCCTAGTCATTTATTAATGATTTCTATCGCGATCTGGGTGCCAAAGTACCCGATCATCAATAATGCAAAGCCGCTTAACGTCAGTTTTACCGCTAACTGACCACGCCAGCCTAAATACAAGCGCCCCCCTAGCAATCCGGCAAACACAAACCAAGACGCAATGGTAAAGGCTGTCTTATGCACTAAGTGCTGGGCAAACATGTCGTCAATGAAATAAAAGCCCGTTGCGATGGTGATGCTTAATAAGACAAAAGCGGCCCAAATAAATTCAAACATTAAACGCTCAAGTACTTGTAATGGTGGTACTCGTAGCAGTTGTTTTAAATGGTGATTCTTTAACTGATACTCTTGGATTGCTAGCAAAATTCCTATACCACAAGCGGCGGTAAATAGACTGTAGGCGACAGAGGCAATCAAAATATGCATTGATGTGCCTAACGAACTACTGTGTAGCTGTTGTAAATCCCATGGCTCGACCGCATTAAGACCAATAATGACGGCTGCTAGAGGGAAAGCAATAGAAAGTAGCAAAGATAAATCTTTGTCACGGTTGCTGAACCACAGCAATAGGTTACCAATCAAGGCGATCAGTAAGCCTATGGTTAGAAAATCGAAGCCGTCTTTACTACCTAGCAACTGAATAAGTGCCATGGTGTGGACGACAATTGCGATCGCGCCGATGGTTTGCGTCGTGCGAACTCCGGGGCGCTGGTAATAGATACCACCAGCAGTGAGCGATAATATGCAAGCAAGCCAAAGCGAAAGATGTGTCATGTATTAGGCGATCCACTGGTTAAAACTATAGGGTGACGATCAATTCTTCGTTATAATAAAGTCAATTTCACCTTGGATAAACTGAAATACGCGGTTTTTTCCATCTAAAGCAAATTTTTGAGGGCAACATGTTTGACAATCTATCCGAACGCTTAACGTCATCCTTAGACCGAATCCGTGGTCGTGCCAAACTTACCGAAGACAATATTAAAGAAGTATTGCGCGAAGTGCGCATGGCGCTGTTGGAAGCTGACGTCGCGTTGCCCGTTGTAAAAGACTTTATTAATGCGGTGAAAGAACGTGCAGTCGGCACTGAAGTGTCGCGTAGTTTGAGCCCAGGTCAGGTATTCCTGAAGATCGTTAAGCAAGAACTTGAAGCGGTCATGGGGCAAGAGAACGATGAATTAAATCTTCGTGCTAAGCCACCTGCGGTGATTTTGTTAGCAGGTCTTCAAGGTGCCGGTAAAACCACTTCTGCCGCGAAACTTGCTAAATACTTAACCGAGCGTCAGAAAAAATCGGTGGCTGTGGTCAGTGCCGACGTTTATCGCCCCGCTGCGATTAAACAGTTAGAAACCTTGGCCAATGAGATTGGTGTCGATTTTATTCCAAGCGACATTTCGCAAAAACCAATTGATATTGCCAACAATGCCATCGATGTCGCGAAGAAGAGCCACAAAGATGTACTGATTGTCGATACAGCCGGTCGTTTGGCTATTGATGAAGACATGATGGCTGAGATCAAGGCGCTGCATGGTGCGATTGATCCAGTAGAAACATTGTTCGTTGTCGACGCAATGACGGGTCAAGACGCGGCCAATACGGCCAAAGCGTTTGGTGATGTGCTGCCGCTGACCGGTGTGATCTTGACGAAGACAGATGGTGATGCCCGTGGTGGTGCCGCGTTATCGGTACGTCATATTACAGGCAAGCCAATCAAGTTCTTAGGCGTGGGTGAAAAAACGGATGCCTTAGAGCCGTTTTACCCTGATCGATTAGCGTCTCGAATTCTTGGTATGGGTGACATGTTGTCCCTGATCGAGCAAGCCGAGCAAAAGATCGACAAAGAAAAAGCAGAAAAACTCGCTGGCAAGATTAAAAAAGGCAAAAGCTTTGACCTTGAAGATTTCCGCGAGCAACTGCAGCAAATGAAAAACATGGGCGGTATGACGTCGATGTTGGATAAGCTTCCTGGGATGGGGCAGTTAGGTGATATCCAAGATAAAGTGAACGATAAAATGTTCGTGCAGATGGAAGCCCTGATTAACTCTATGACACCAGAAGAGCGCCGTAACCCTGATGCGATCAATGGCTCACGTAAAAAACGTATCTCGGCGGGTGCAGGCTTACAAATTCAAGATTTAAATCGTCTTCTAAAACAGCACAAACAGATGCAGAAGATGATGAAGAAATTCAGCTCAAAAGGCGGCATGAAAAAAATGATGCGCGGCTTGGGTGGAATGATGCCTGGCGGTATGCCAGGTGGCGGGAACTTCCCGAAATTCTAAAGTTTTACCTTAGAATGAAAAAATGTTTAAAGGGCGATCAATTCGCCCTTTTGTTTTTCGGTCGAATCGACTAGAATATGCCGCCTTCTTGTAGTAGGACTCACAAAGAGCCCAACAAGAGGTGTTTCGTTAAGCAATAAGGAACCAATCATATGGTAACTATTCGTCTTTCTCGTGGTGGCTCTAAGAAGCGCCCTTTCTATCACTTGAACGTGGCTGACAGCCGCCGTGCTCGTGATGGTCGTTTTATCGAGCGTATCGGGTTCTTTAACCCTGTTGCTCGTGGTCAAGAAGAACGTCTACGTGTAGACCTAGACCGTGTTAATCACTGGGTAGGCCAAGGCGCGCAACTTTCTGACCGTGTTGCTCAGCTTGTTAAAGAAGCTGGCAAAAACGCTTAATACTGGAGTAATGCTATGTCTACTGTAAAACAGGCGAAAGCTCCTGAGCAGGCGCTTGTAGTTGGACGCATTACATCAGTATATGGTGTTAAAGGGTGGGTGAAGTTGTATTCCCATACCGACCCAATGATTGGAATCTTTGATTACAAACATTGGTGGCTGAAAACCCCTAGTGGGTGGAAAGTTATAGAGTTAAGCCAAGGGCGCACACAAGGGCGTGGTTTGGTGGCAGCAATTAAAGGGTATAACGACCGCGATCTTGTTAAAGAGATCTGTGGCTTGGATATCTATATTGATGCCAATGATCTTCCTGAACTTGAGGACGGTGATTATTACTGGTCGCAATTGGAAGGTCTTAAGGTAATTACTAATGAGGGTGTTCTTCTAGGTAAAGTCTCGCAACTGATGGAAACTGGCGCAAATGATGTGGTAGTGGTTCGGAGTTGTGAAGGCAGTTACGATCGTGAAGAGCGTTTGATTCCCTATGTACCGGATCAGTTTATTTTAAGCATTGACTTAGAAAAACAAGAAATGGTCGTAGATTGGGATCCAGACTTCTAAGATCTAACGAGGCCTAGCGTGCGAATCGGTGTAGTGACGCTGTTTCCAGAGATGTTTCAAGCCATTACCCAACATGGTGTAACGGGCAGAGCCGTCAAATCTGGACTCGTCGAAGTGGATTATTTTAATCCAAGAGCCTTTGCGCACGACAAACACAAGACGGTCGATGATCGTCCTTATGGTGGTGGCCCGGGGATGCTGATGAAAGTTCAGCCCCTAAAAGATGCGATTGAGAGTGCCAAGCAATGGGTACCCAACGCAAAAGTTATTTATCTATCCCCTCAGGGGCGTACGCTGACGCAGGAAGGCGTGCAACAGCTTGCTAAACAAGCAGAATTTATTCTGGTAGCAGGCCGTTATGAAGGCGTTGATGAACGTTTGATTCAATCTCAGATTGATGAGGAATGGTCCATTGGCGACTTTGTCCTAAGTGGTGGTGAGTTGCCGGCTATGGTGTTGATGGACTCTGTCTTTCGCATGATACCTGGCGTGTTAGGCAAACAGGCCTCTGCAGATGAAGATTCATTTTCAGATGGCTTACTTGATTGTCCACATTATACTCGCCCCGAAGTACTTGAAGGTGAACCTGTACCACCTGTACTACTTAGTGGCAACCATGAGGCGATACGGTGCTGGCGCTTAAAGCAAAAGCTCGGAAGAACTTGGCAACGCCGGCCTGACCTTCTGCAAGACCTTGAGTTGGACAAGGAACAGCAGAAGTTGTTAAAAGAGTTTATTCGTGAAACTGAAGTTTCAACCTCGGCAGAGTAGGAATCACGAGCTTATCAGAACGTTATAACCTTCGCGCTGATAAGAAACCATATCATTAGGAGTCACATCCATGAGTAATAAAACTAAGCTGATTCAACAGCTAGAGTCAGAGCAAATGACGAAAGAGATCCCGGCCTTCGGTCCTGGTGATACTGTTGTTGTTCAGGTTAAAGTAAAAGAAGGTACTCGTGAGCGTCTACAGGCTTACGAAGGTGTTGTAATTGCAAAACGTAACCGTGGCCTAAACTCTGCGTTCACAGTTCGCAAAATCTCTAGCGGTATCGGTGTGGAACGTGCGTTCCAAACTTACAGCCCGCTTGTGGACAGCATTGAAGTGAAACGTCGCGGTGACGTGCGTCAAGCTAAGATCTACTTCCTACGTGAGCGTTCAGGTAAATCTGCACGTATCAAAGAGAAATTGGCAAAACGCTAATTTCTTTAGTAGTGATAAAAAAAGGCGACTTCGGTCGCCTTTTTTTATGGAACTTCAATAGGGTATGGTGGCCTAATAAGGCAATCATAACGAGCAGAGGTTGATATGGGATACGTAGCCAAGAGTGTGTCGGCAGTCGCTTTGACACTAATAGGGATGACACAAGTGCAAGCGGGTGAGCAAGAGGTCCGAACAGCCGTGGCGAATGCATTACCGCAATATGCCGTTGAGTCGATTGAGCAGCATTCGGGTAGTGGTTTATACGTAGTAACACTTGATGATGGACCGATTCTTCATGTGACACCTAATGGTGAATATTTTATCGCCGGAGATATGTTTCAAATTGATGGTAAAAACCTAATCAATGAAACTGAACAAAAAAAGCTAGCTAAGATCGAGCAACTTCCAGAATCTGAGATGATCGTCTACAAGGCTGAGAATGAAAAAGCTCATATATCAGTGTTCACTGATATCTCTTGCGGCTACTGCCGTATGTTGCACAAAGAAGTCGAAGAGTTAAACGATCTAGGGATCACTGTTCGTTATCTTGCATACCCGCGTGCAGGTGTGGGGTCGGAATCTTACAACCAAATGGTGAATATCTGGTGTTCGGATGATCCTAAGCAATGGATGACCAACGCGAAGTTGGGTAAAGAAGTACCGGATAACAAGTGTACTAACCCTGTCGCTAGCCAGTTTCGTTTAGGAAACAGTGTTGGCGTGCGTGGTACGCCAAGCATCATTTTGGATAACGGTAAGTTCATTCCTGGCTATTTGCCAGCACAAGAGTTAGCAAAAGAACTAAACCTTTAGATGTTTACAGATATAATCTACCAAACTAAGGCCTAGTTCAGGCTTTTCTTCGTTGGGTTTAGCCACAACTGACGGTATAATCTTTGGTCACCTAATCGCTTTTTATCAGCGAGAACAAAATTATTAAAACCGTCAGTTGTGGGGTATCGTTTTGAAACCGGTAAAAGTCGGAATATGTGGTCTTGGAACAGTAGGTTCCGGTACGTTTAACATCCTGCGTAATAACGCAGAAGAAATTACACGACGTGTAGGCCGTAGCATTGTTGTAGAGCAAATTGGCGCGCGTCAAGTTAATCCTACCTGTGACACCACTGACATTAATACCACGGGTGATATTTTTGAGGTTGCTAACAATCCTGATATCGACATCGTGGTTGAATTGATTGGCGGCACCAGCGTTGCTCGTGAGCTAGTGTTAACGGCGATCGAAAATGGTAAGCATGTAGTGACAGCGAACAAAGCTCTGATTGCAGAATACGGCAATGAGATCTTTGCAAAAGCGCAAGCAAAAGGCGTCATGGTCGCATTTGAAGCGGCTGTTGCAGGCGGCATCCCAATTATTAAGATGCTGCGCGAAGGTTTGTCTTCAAACAAGATTGAATGGTTAGCCGGTATCATTAATGGTACAGGTAACTTCATCATGACTGAGATGAGCGAAAAAGGCCGTGCCTTTGATGACGTGCTTAAAGAAGCTCAAGAGCTGGGCTACGCTGAAGCCGATCCTACGTTCGATGTAGAAGGTATTGATGCCGCACATAAACTGACTATTTTGGCGTCGATTGCTTACGGCATTCCGCTACAATTTGAAAAAACTTACACGGAAGGCATTAGCCGTATCACTGCGGAAGATGTGTCTTTTGCCCGTGAATTGGGTTATTCCATTAAACATCTAGGTGTTGCACGTCGAACGAAAGCGGGTGTTGAGCTACGTGTCCATCCGACTTTGATTTCTCAAAAAGCATTACTGGCGAATGTAAATGGCGTGATGAATGCTGTCATGGTAAAAGGCGATGCGGTCGGTCCTACTCTAACGTATGGCGCTGGCGCTGGCGCAATGCCAACTGGGTCTTCAGTTGTTGCTGACATCATTGATGTTGCTCGCACATTGACAGCAGATCCAACCAATCGCGTTCCGCACTTGGCATTCCAGCCTGATCAGCTGTCTGATGCTGAGATCTTGCCAATGGAAGAGATCGAATGTGGCTTCTTCCTAAATATGACGATTCAAGATCGTGCGGGTGTATTGGCCAACATCACACAAATTCTTTCGACGAATGGCATCAGCATTGAATCCGTTATTCAGCGTGAGCGTGAAGGCAGTGATCTAGTGCCATTGGTTGTCATGACGCATGACGTGAAAGAGCGCAACATGAATGCTGCCATTGCAGCGATCGAAGCTTTGCCAGATGTTGCGGGTTCTGTTCAACGAATCCGTGTTGAAAATCTGGCGTAAGAGGATTAGGTAATGAAATACGTTTCTACTCGTGGCCAAGCTCCTGCATTAGGCTTTGGCGATGTTCTGTTAGCCGGTTTGGCGAGCGACGGTGGCCTTTATGTGCCAGAAAAGCTGCCAACTTTCTCACAAGAAGAAATCGCATCTTGGGCATCATTGAGCTACCAAGAACTCGCATTCAAAGTGATGTGGCCGTTTGTTGAAGGTGAAGTACCTGAAAGCGAATTCAAGCGCATGATTGATGAAGCTTACGCTGGTTTTAACCATTCTGCTGTCGCACCGATGGTGCAAACCGACAACAACGAATGGGTGTTGGAATTATTCCGTGGGCCAACGTTGGCGTTTAAAGATTTTGCATTGCAGTTATTGGGCCGTTTGATGGACTACATCTTGGGTCAGCGCGGTGAAAAACTGGTCATTATGGGGGCAACATCCGGTGACACAGGTTCCGCTGCCATTGAAGGTTGCCGTCACTCTGAGCATCTAGATATCTTTATCTTGCATCCTTATCAGCGTGTTTCAGAAGTGCAACGTCGTCAGATGACGACTGTGATTGATGACAATGTTTTCAATATTGCAGTGAAAGGTAACTTTGACGATTGTCAGGGCATGATTAAAGCAAGTTTTGCAGATCAAGGTTTCTTGAAAGGTGCGAAATTGGGTGCAGTAAACTCGATCAACTGGGCACGTATTATGGCTCAGATCGTTTACTACTTCTCTTCTGCCTTGGCCGTGGGTGGTCCGCATCGTAAAGTGTCTTTCTCTGTGCCTACGGGTAACTTTGGTGACATTTTTGCCGGTTACTTGGCTAAGCAAATGGGCTTGCCGATTGATCAGTTGGTTGTGGCAACGAACCAGAACGATATTTTGCACCGTACCATCGCTACGAATGATATGAGTCGCCAATCTCTGAATGTGACGCTTTCTCCAAGTATGGACATCATGGTATCAAGCAACTTCGAGCGCTTGCTATTTGATGCTCATGGTCGTGACAGCGCAGCATTGGCTGATTTGATGGCGCGCTTTAATGCAGGTGACGTTACACTCAACGATGAGGCTTGGTCATTTGTGAAAGAGAACTTTGACAGTTACAAAGTCGATGATACGCGTACCTGTGAAGTGATCTCTGAAGTGTTCCAGTCAACTCAGTACTTGCTTGATCCACACACTGCGATTGGTCTTGAAGCGGCACGTCAGTGTTGGAAAGACAAGTCTGTACCAATGATTACGTTGGCAACGGCTCATCCTGTGAAGTTCCCAGAAGCTGTTGAAAAAGCAGGTTGTGACTTACCAAGTTTACCTGAGCACATGAAAGACTTATTCGAGCGTGATGAAGCGTACGAAGTCATTGATAACGATCTATCTGCCGTACAAGGCTTTGTTGCAGATCGAATTTAGTTCTAAGCAGAGCAAGTAGGCCTTCTACTTGCTCTCTTCCTCTCCCTTTTATCGATTTCTCCTATCCTATGAATCTTATTTTATTAGCTCCGGAACAAGTCGTTTCAGACGATCGCTATGCGCTCAACGAACGTCAACTAAAGCACATTCAACAGGTTCTGAAAAAAGGCCAAGGAGATACGTTACGTGTTGGCGTTCTCAATGGTGCGATAGGTGATGCTGAATTCGATGCCTTGCAAGGGGAAGCTGTTATTCAAAGTTTATCCATTGAGCCACCAAAAGCGTTACCGCTGGAGCTGGTACTAGCACTGCCGAGACCGAATATGCTTAAGCGTACGCTGATGAATATTACGGCGATGGGCGTTAAAACCATTCACTTATTGAACTCCGCAAAAGTGGAAAAAAGCTACTGGCAAAGTCCAGTCCTTACTGAAGCGTCTTTACATTCGTACTTAATTGAGGGGTTAGAGCAAGCCCGCGATACGGTACTTCCTACCTTGCATCGACAAGTTCGCTTTCGACCCTTTGTGGAAGATATATTGCCTACAATAATGGATGGCAAAATTGGACTGGTAGCACATCCTTATCAAGCTGAGGCTTGTCCTGTTGCTTTGACTGAGCCAAGCATCTTGGCCATTGGTCCAGAAGGCGGATGGAATGAGTTTGAGATGCAAAAATGGGGCGAAGCCGGTATGAAAACGGTGCATTTAGGGGATCGAATATTAAAGGTTGAAACTGCTGTACCTGTGCTTTTATCGCGGCTTTACCCAGCGTATTAATAAAACTTTACTATCAATTTGGTTAACTTTTAAGCTATCTTTCTAGATTACGTACAGCAAGTGGAAATGAGCATATGCCAGAGTACAAGAAGCAACCATGGCATTTGATTTGGAAACGATGGTTCTCAGTGACCTTAAACGCTGGTGCGATCAATCATTCGTTTACCAACAGTTCTCGACGAACATTTATTATCAATTTATTTTGCCTTGTCGGTGTGTTGTTCACAGCGCCTTTGGGTATTCTTTCTTTACTTCAAGGAAACCTTCTTGTTGGCATTGCTCTTCTAGTGATTGCCACAATTTATGTTCTTAATCATCTCTATCTACGCCGTACACGTAACTATCTTTTTTCGGCCAATGTCATTTTATACCCGCTTTATACGCTCATGCTGTATCTTGTTTACAGTGGCGGTGTAAACGGCACTGGTCATGTTTGGATATATTGTATTCCCCCTGTTTCTTTGTTTCTGCATGGTTTGAAGCGCGGCTTGTTGGAAGTTTTTGTATTTATACTGGCACTGATATTTATACTTTTTGTGATTCCAACTCCCTTTGATAAGTTGGGTTATCACCCTGATTTGAAAACGCGGATTATTTACTCGTTTATTTTAATAGCCTTTTTGTCGACCATTTATGAGTACATATCGTCGCGCTTTAATCAGTCTCTCCAAGAGTTGTCTGTAAAACTTGAGGTCGCTGCTACCACCGATCCATTAACAGGATTACTAAATCGACGAGGTCTACAACAGCGCTTTGAGGCGTTGCAGTGGCATGCACCTGCGCTGCTGTTGTTGGATATCGATCATTTTAAGCGGATAAACGATGACTACGGCCATAAATATGGTGATGAGTATTTGGTTTTGTTTGCGCGAACCTTAGAGGCGTTTTTCCCCAAGCAGGAAAGCTTAGTGTCGCGTTGGGGCGGGGAAGAGTTTTTAGTGGTTATAGAAAAAGTGGATAATCTTAAGGATATGGCTGAAGCGCTTAGAGAAGCGCTTAAAGCAATTACGTTAAGTACTGGCTATGACACAAATATGTCTGCGACTGTCAGTATCGGCGTTACTCATGTTGGGGTCGGAGAAGATATTTTGAAAGCGATTTCTCGGGCGGATCAAGGGTTATATATAGCGAAGAATGCCGGGCGAAATAGAGTTGAAGCGATAGACTAAGGGTGAATACTAGGCACGTTCAAACAATGAACGTGCCTAGTATTAAGACTAATTACGAATCTTAGAACCCATTAAACCGTAGTAAGCAATGTATAGATAGCACAATACCGGTAGAGCAAAAGAAATCTGCAAACCAATATTGTCCGCTAAACCACCTTGCATCACAGGTACAATTGCACCCCCTACAATCGCTAGACATAGCAAGCCTGAGCCTCGACTTGTGTTAACGCCTAGACCTTTTAAGGCCAAACTGAAAATCGTTGGGAACATAATCGAGTTACAAAGACCCACTAATAAGATTGACCACATTGCCAACTCACCGTCACTGCTAATGGACAGAGCGATCAATGCCGCTGCGGCAATACTGTTAAATGCCAACAGTTTACCCGCTGCAATTTTCTGCATTAATACAG
Source organism: Marinomonas gallaica (assembly GCF_049821165.1). Lineage (NCBI taxonomy): Bacteria > Pseudomonadati > Pseudomonadota > Gammaproteobacteria > Oceanospirillales > Oceanospirillaceae > Marinomonas > Marinomonas gallaica. The sequence goes on along the minus strand of NZ_CP187511.1, from coordinate 3,970,819 downwards.
CTCCTGCAAAACGACCAACCATCGCGCCACCCCAGTAGTATGCAATGTAGTGGGCCGCTTCAGACTCAGGCATGTTTGCAATGTGCTCGAGGCCAAAATAGTTTACTAAGAAACTGCCAATCGATACTTCTGCTCCCACATACATAAAGATAGCCACAGCGCCTAGCACCAAATGGCGGTATTCCATTAAGCTACTTTGCGTATTACCAATTGCTTGACTGTCCTTTTCGAGGTCCGGTGTAGGTAACGAAATACGAGTAAAGATCAAAGCCAAAATCACCAATACGATCGCTAGGCCAAAATACGGCACAATGACACTTTCGGCTTCTTGTGCTTTGCTCGCGAACTCAACCGTTGCTGAAAAAATCAGGATACTACCAATGATAGGCGCAACCGTTGTGCCTAACGAGTTAAACGCTTGTGTCATGGTTAGACGACTTGATGCGGTATCTTCGGGGCCCATAATGGTCACAAGAGGGTTGGCTGCAACCTGTAAAATAGTGATACCTGATGCCAGCACAAATAGCGCCGTTAAGAAAACCCAGTAGGTCTGTACTTTGGCTGCGCCGATAAACAATAAACAGCCTGCGGCTGCAATCATCAGTCCAATCCCTAGACCACGTTGGAAGCCCACTTTTTTTACTAAATTACCAGCTGGAACAGAGACCAAAAAATAGGCGCCGAAGAAGCACATCTGTATGAGCATGGCCTGCGTGTAATTTAGTGAGAAGACAGATTTAAGATGCGGGATCAAAATATCATTCAGTGATGTAATAAAACCCCACATGAAAAATAATGACGTGAGTGCGACAAGCGCGAAACGTTGTCCCGACTTGCTTTGGCCCACTGATGAGGCGTGATTGCTCATAAAACCAACCTTTTTAATCGTTATGGAAAGGGATCGTTAGTGGGCGCGGATGATAACTGAGCTAGTTTCAGAAAAGAGTTAAAAATACGTGAATGGGCGCTAAAATCCATTAATGATGCAATATCAAACCTGCTTTGTAACGCTTTCTTGCGAAGCGTTACCGCACCTATTTTTTTGTCGGAGAACCGGACTTTTGTTAGACAATGAGTAAGTAAAAAAGTGGTTACAGTTCATAGCTCTAAAGCGTGCTTGCGGTGATAGTAAGAGGGGCAGTAAAGTTTAAAAGGAAATATGTTACAGTGGCTGCTCTGCCGTATTTCAATCTACCTATTATAAAGATTCCAACATGCGCATTATTCAACGAGCCCTGCCTGATGATTTAGTCAATGACTTTCCAGCGCACTTCCCAGCGACCTTGTCACGTATTTATCGATCCCGTGGCGTGACTGGGCTAAAAGAGCTGGAGTACAAACTTGCGAGTTTAGAGCATCCCAAGCAGTTTTTTGATATCGACAATGCCGCGGGCATTTTAGCGGATGCGGTTGAGCTGGGTCAGCGTATCGTTATTGTTGGCGATTTTGATGCAGACGGTGCAACGTCGACAACACTGGGCATATTGGCTTTGACCGCAATGGGGGCGATTGAGCCACAATACATTGTTCCGAACCGCTTTGAATACGGTTACGGTTTGACGCCAGAAATCGTACTCTTAGTGCAAGAGCTGGAGGCCGACGTATTGGTCACAGTCGATAATGGTATTGCTAGTCTGGAAGGGGTTGCAGCTGCGAAAGCCGCAGGTATGAAAGTGATCGTAACCGATCATCATCTACCCGGTGATACCCTGCCGAATGCCGATGCGATTGTTAATCCTAATCATCCAGACTGTGGCTTTCCTAGCAAAGCTTTAGCTGGTGTTGGGGTGATATTTTATGTGATGTCTGCACTTCGAGCGCAACTGACCCAACGTCAATGGTTTGAAAAAGCGCATATCCCTCGTCCTAATATGTCGGATTATCTAGATATTGTGGCGCTAGGTACGGTCGCAGATGTGGTGCCGCTGGATGCCAATAATCGCATTCTAGTGCAGCAGGGATTGGCTCGAATTCAGTCCGGTAAAGCGCGCCCTGGTATTTTAGCATTGCTGGAAATAGGGGGACGCGAGGCGAGTCGAATCAAAGCGACGGATTTAGGTTTTGTGGTGGGTCCGAGATTGAATGCCGCTGGGCGCTTAGATGATATGTCTATTGGTATTGAATGCTTATTAGCAGAACAAACCATGTTAGCGCGATCTTATGCCGAGCAGCTGGATATGCTTAATCGTGAGCGTAAAGCCATAGAGTCCGATATGAAACTGCAGGCGGAGCGTTCCTTGCAAGATTTAGAAACAGGCAGCGAGCTCCCTTATGGTATGTGCTTTTATAAAGAGGACTGGCACCAAGGGGTAATCGGGATACTAGCTTCACGGATGAAAGAGAAGTGCCATCGTCCTGTGATTGCCTTTGCCCAAGCGGATGAAGAGACACTAAAGGGTTCTGCTCGTTCTATTCCAGGGGTGCATATTCGTGACGCGCTGGATTTATTAGCAAAACGCCATCCTACTTTATTGTCCAAATTTGGTGGTCATGCCATGGCCGCAGGCATGTCGATTAAAACAGAAGACTACCCTGCCTTTGCTAAAGCCTTTGATAACATTATTGAAGAGTGGGTGACCCCAGAGCAACTGGAAGCAACGCTTTATACGGACGGTGCTTTAGCGGCCCAAGATTTTAGTCTGGAATTTGCTGAACAGTTACGCGTAGCTGGGCCTTGGGGGCAAGCATTTCCCGAGCCTTGTTTTGATGGCGAGTTTGAATTACTGCAACAGCGTATTGTCGGGGAAAAGCATCTTAAGCTGACGTTGCGCGATCCACAAACGAGCATGTTGATCGATGGCATACACTTTTTTGCCGATCTCACTGTCTGGCCAAATACTGCACAACGAGCACGGTTGGTTTATAAGCTGGACATTAATGAATTCCGCGGTCAACGCAATTTGCAGCTCATGGTCGATCATATCGAGCCATTGAGTTGAGTTTTAACAGAATAAATACCTAGGTATTTGCATACAGAGGGGCGGCATTCCTTTGATAATAGGATATAATCTGCGTCCCTCACTTAACCACCGAATAATTTTTGCAGGAGTTCATTCATGGCTGCACTGGTTCTTGACGGCAAACAATGCGCGAAAGAGACCGAAGAGCGTTTAGCAAAACAAGTTGCTAAACTAAAAGAACGTACCGGCGGTACTCCTATATTGGCTACGATCCTAGTAGGTGCAGATCCATCTTCTGCTACTTACGTAAAGATGAAAGGCAATGCATGTCGCCGCGTTGGAATGGACTCTCTTGCGATTGAACTGCCGGAAACCACCACCACAGAAGAATTGCTGGCAAAGATCGAAGATCTAAACGCAAATCCTGATGTTCACGGTATTTTGCTTCAGCACCCAGTGCCTGAGCAAATCAACGAGCGCGCTTGCTTCGATGCGATTGCGGCCCATAAAGATGTCGATGGTGTTACCTGTCTTGGCTTTGGTCGTATGGCGATGAAAGAGCCTGCTTTTGGTGCAGCGACTCCCGCAGGTGTTATGCGCCTATTGGAAGCCTACGATATCGACATTGAAGGCAAGCATGCGGTTGTAGTGGGACGAAGCCCAATTCTAGGTAAACCAATGGCGATGATGCTGTTGAATGCCAATGCAACGGTGACTATTTGCCACTCGCGCACGCAAAACCTCTCTGACATCGTTAAACAAGCGGACATTATTGTTGGCGCAGTAGGCAAACCTGAACTGATCAAAGCGGATTGGATCAAAGATGGCGCCATTGTTATTGATGCTGGTTACCACCAAGGTGGCATCGGCGATATTGAGCTTGCGCCATTATATGAGCGTGCTTCAGCCATCACACCTGTTCCAGGTGGTGTTGGCCCAATGACAATCAATACATTGATTTTGCAAACACTGGAGTCTGGCTTAAAACAATTAAGCTAAGCTTGAAGTGACTGCTTATGATCCTCATATATAGATCATAAAGAGCCGTGCCCATGGGCGCGGCTTTGTTTTTTTAATTCAGACAAAAAGGTTACTCCCCATGTCCACAGAAATGTTATTGGATGCGCTGGACTTCGATTTAATTGCGGATGTATTTGTTACCGAATCTATTTCGGCATCACCGGCTGAATTGCATGGGCAACTATGTGGGTATCTGGCGTCAGGCGTCGCATTACCCCTAGAAGACTGGCTTGCGATGGTAGCGGAGTTCTGTGATATCGAAGGTTGGAAAGAAGACGCCAGTCGTGATGCGATTGTTGAACTGTATCAATCAACGATCGAATTGTACCGCAATGGTGAGTACGCATTGGTGCCTTGTATGAGCGACGATGATGCGCCACTTAGTGAACGTGGTACAACGCTAGCGCAATGGGCACATGGCTTTTTAGCCGGTTACGGCTTATCTGGACATAAACCAAACTTGTCAGACGATGCGAAACAAGTACTACAAGATTTTGCCAACATCTCGGCCATGCAGGCTGATATGGAAGCTCTTGAAGAGAATAATGACAACGAAACCGATTTAATCGAACTGGTCGAATACGTTCGCTTGTCTGCCATGATGTTATATTCAGAGCACGGTAGTGTTGCGGAAAAAACGGATGCCAGCCAAGCGCCGCTTTTCCACTAATCGCACTTGAGTGAAGTAAAAGGAGTATGCAATGAAACTGTCTAAAGAAATTTATCGCGAGCGTCGTCAGCGCCTAATGAGTGCGCTCGGTGATCATACCGTTGCGGTGATTCGAGCGGGTGAGTTAGCCACGCGTAATAATGACTGCGACTATGAGTTTCGCCCGCATTCGAGCTTCTTTTACTTAACTGGATTTAATGAACCCAGCGCGATGCTGTTTATTTTACCGACAGGTGAGAGCCACATGGCTGTGCTGCCAAAAGATCCTGAGCGAGAGCAGTGGGATGGTTTTCGTCATGGCATGACTGGAGCGATGCAAACCTTTGGTATGGACCAAGCGGTTGAGCTTGATGAGTTAGAGGACTTGGCTTTAGAGCTGTTCGATGGCGCTGATAAAATCGCTTTGTTAATGGAAGACGAGCTGTTGCGTGATCAAGCGTTAACTTGGCGCGATGCATTAGCAGCACGTGCTCGCCAAGGCGCTGTTGCACCAACCAGTATTGTCGACTTGAGCGATGTATTGCATGAGATGCGTCTAATTAAAGACGCTGCTGAAATCGACATTATGGAACGCGCGGCGCAGATCAGTGTTCAAGCACACACCCAAGCCATGAAAGCGGTTGTGCCAGGGATGATGGAATACCAGTTGGAAGCAGAGCTGAACTACGTGTTTATGAAAAATGGAGCACGCGTTCCTGCATACAATAATATTGTGGCCTCTGGTTGTAATGCCTGTGTCCTACATTACATTAAGAACGATGAAGAAATTGCCGATGGCGACTTAATTCTGATTGATGCGGGTGGTGAATTAGGCTGTTACGCTTCCGATATAACCCGTACTTTCCCTGCAAACGGTAAGTTTAGTGAGCCACAGGCTCAGCTATATCAGCTGGTTTTGGATGCCTATCATGCCGGCTTAGCTCAAATGACCGTTGGTAACCCGTATGAAGCCTTTCATATCAAAGCAGTAGAAGTGTTGGTCGCAGGATTGGTAAAGCTAGGTTTGTTGCAAGGGGATGTCGAAGAGCTGATAGAGAACAAAGCCTATCGAGATTTTTACATGCACAATACTGGGCACTGGTTAGGTTTGGATGTACACGATTGTGGCCGTTATAAAGAAGCAGGTGAATCCCGCCCCTTGCAAGCAGGGATGGTTTTGACCCTTGAGCCAGGACTTTATATTAACCCAGATAATGAGTCTGTCGATGTAAAGTGGCGCGGTATTGGCATACGCATTGAAGATGACATACTCATCCGTGAAGAAGGTCCCTACGTATTAACCCACGGATTGGTAAAAGAGATTGCTGAGATTGAAGCCTTAATGGCGTCTAAATAAGTTGGAGTAGAGGTTTGGTATGGCCAGAGAATACGATGTAGTCATTGTGGGAGCCGGAATGGTTGGCGCGTTAACCGCAGTATTAACCGCTCAGAAAGGCTTAACTGTCGCTTTGATCGATAAACACTCTGGCCGTTATACGTTATCCACACCTCCAGCGTACGATGCACGCGTGAGCGCTATCTCAAAGTTATCCCAGACACTGCTTGAAGAAGCGGGCGCTTGGCAGCGTATTGCGCAAGATCGCCTTGCACCCTACCATAAAATGGCGGTCTGGGATGGGCTTGGGGATGGTTATGTGGATTTCGATACACATTATCAACAGGGGCAAACGTTAGGCCAGCTTGTGGAAAATGCTGTTTTATGTAATGCCTTAATGAAAAGTGTGCACGATACACGCGGTATTGATTTGTATTTTGATGACAGTGTGGTTGCTCAACGCCAAGTAGATCAAGGTGTAGAAATAGACCTTGCTTCTGATCGTCAATTACAAGGTTCTGTGCTGGTTGCAGCGGACGGCGCGAATTCTCAAGTGCGACATCAAAATGGCTTTGAAACGGTCGAATGGGACTATGGTCATCACGCTATTGTGACGACGGTTGAGATTGATCAGCCGCATGAAGGTACGGCATGGCAAGCGTTTGGAGAGGAAGGCATTTTAGCCTTTTTACCTTTGCCGAGTGTCGATGACAAACATTACGTGTCGATTGTTTGGTCAGTAGCGCCTAGTGATGCTGAGCAGTTGGTGGCCTTAGAAGAGGCCGATTTCTGTAAGCGCTTAACGTACTCCATTAATCGCCGTTTTTCTGCGCTGTCGATTACGGTTCCTCGAATGGCAATCCCGTTGCGTCAGCGTCATGCAAAGCAATATGTGCAAGAGGGGATTGCCTTAATTGGTGATGCGGCCCATACGATTCATCCTTTAGCAGGGCAAGGTGCAAATCTTGGTTTTGCCGATGTCAGTGCGTTGGTGCCTATTCTGGTAAAAGCGCATCAGCGTGGAGAAACGCTCGGATCGATGAAGGTCCTGCGCCGCTATCAGCGTGCGCGTATGTTGGATAATATTGCTATGTCGGCATCGATGGAAGCCTTCAAACGAATGTTCACGACGCAACAGCCTATTGTTGTACAGCTGCGTAATATGGGGATGAAGGTGTGCCATTCATCGTCGACTATTAAGCGTCAGTTGGTGGCTCATGCCTCCGGTATTCGCTAACGTCAGAAAAGCGATTAATTAACGACCTAATAACCGTTTAAAAGAGAACCTTAGTTCTCTTTTTTTGTCTATTCATCCCGTGAATTTTGTTTTTTGGCAAGTCTGCAACGATCAAAGCGGAAAAGCTATGTAAATAAAAACAGTTTTCATTTATAGTGATATTCAAATAGTTTAGCCACAACTCATATGTGTCGAGCCTCAGAATTTATAAGGTTGTAACAATGAATGCATTAGTAAGCGTATCTGGCGCGTCTGCGCGCACTTTGGTTAGTAAAAGTATCTCAATGGCTCTAGTGGCCGGTGCTGTGTTAGGCAGTACGCTGGTCACTGCAGCGGGTGAAGTGAATGTTTACTCGGCGCGAAAAGAAGCGTTGATTGCACCAGCGTTAGACGCTTTTTCAAAAGCCAATGATGTGACAGTAAATCTTGTTACAGGTAATGCCGATGCGTTGTTGCGTCGTTTACAAGTTGAGGGCAGTGCAAGCCCTGCCGATGTTTTTATCACAGTCGACGCGGGTCGTTTATACCGTGCTAAAGCAGCGGGTGTGTTGCAACCTTTTGAAACCGATGTGCTGAATGATGTCGTGCCTGACAACTTACATGATCGTGATGGGTATTGGTATGGACTGTCACAGCGTGCACGTGTGATTTTCTATAATCCAGAAAAAGTAGATGCAAGTGAGCTATCGACTTACGAAGCTCTGGCTGATCCTAAATGGAAAGGTCGTATCTGTGCGCGGTCTTCTTCGAATATCTATAACCAATCACTTGTAGCGTCAATGATTGAAGCGGATGGAAAAGAAGCGACTCAAGAATGGGTAAAAGGTTTTGTTGCCAACTTGGCTCGTCCGCCATTTGGTGGTGATACCGATCAGCTCAAAGCCGTTGCTGCTGGCGTGTGCGATGTGACCTTGGCGAATACGTATTACTTTGGCCGCCTAGGACAAAGCGATAAGGCATCAGATCGTGCTGTATATGATCAAGTTGCGTTATTTTGGCCCAACCAAACGGAAGGCGATCGTGGGGCTCATGTCAATGTAAGTGGCATTGGCTTAACAACCTCAGCGACCAATATCGACAATGCTAAGTTGTTAGTGGAATACTTAACGAATCATGAAAGCCAAGAGTGGTACGCTAACGTTAATAACGAATACCCTGTTATTGACGGTGTTGCCCCACCAAAGAGCCTGCAACCATTTGGCGAATTTAAAGCTGACTCTATGTCTCTAAGTGTTCTAGGCGATAATAACCGTATGGCGGTTGAGATGATGGATACAGCGGGCTGGAAATAATCTCACTGAACTAGAGTAAGTGTATTAATGTCGACATTGACTCAAGCAAATCCTGCTGTGCAAAGCCGTAGCAGGATTTCTTTATTGAAGCTCAGCGCAATTACGATTGCGTTGTTACTGGCTGTGCCTGTGTTGATCATTTTGGTCAATATTTTTTTAGGTGGCAGTGGGGTGTGGCAGCATTTATTAGATACTTTGCTGTTTGATTACATTTCCAATTCCCTTTTACTCATGTTGGGCGTCACCCTAGGGACACTTGCCATGGGGGTCCCTGCGGCTTGGTTAACAAGTGTGTGTAATTTCCCGGGACGATCGATGTTCGCTTGGGCGCTACTCTTGCCTCTTGCGATGCCAGCTTACATCATTGCTTATACCTACACGGGCTTATTTGATTTTGCTGGCCCTGTACAAACCTTTATTCGTGATGTAACAGGATTAGGGTACGGTGAGTATTGGTTCTTTGAAATGCGCTCTTTAGGCGGCGCTTTTGCGATGCTTTCGTTAGTACTGTATCCATACGTGTATTTAATGAGTCGAGCGGCGTTTCTAGAACAATCGGCGAATACTTTAGAAGTGTGCCGTACACTTGGTTATTCCGCGCCGCAGGCCTTTTTTCGTTTAGCATTGCCAATGGCCAGACCTGCGATCGTGGCGGGTGTGACATTGGCGATGATGGAAACCTTAGCCGATTACGGTACTGTACAGTATTTTGGTGTGACGACTTTTACGACGGGCATCATGCGAACTTTTTATGGGTTTGGTGATTTGGCTGCTGCATCGCAGCTGGCCGGTATCTTGTTGTTATTTGTCGCCGTGCTTATTTTTTCTGAGCGCTACTCCCGCAGAAAAATTTCTTACCATACTTCAGGGCTGCGTAAAGCCAGCCAACGCAAAATCGAGTTACGCGGGATGTATGGTGTCGCGGCGTTTACGGCGTGTGCTATTCCTGTTTTAGCGGGCTTTGTTATCCCTGCCTTGGTGCTGTTCTATTGGGCTATGTTTGAAGCCGAGGCAGTGGGTTGGGGCTTTATACAACTCGCTTGGAACTCATTCTATTTGGCGGCTCTAGCGGCTATGATCGCGGTCTTGTTAGCCATGGTGTTGGCGTATGCTGGGCGATTGAATAAAGAGAAAAGTGTACAAACAGCGATTGTAACCTCAGGCATGGGCTATGCTTTACCTGGTACTATTATTGCTATTGGGGTTATTGTCCCCTTGGCATGGTTAGATCATCGAATTATTGAATTTGTTCAACATGTGTTTGAGATCAAAGTTGGGTTGTTTTTCTCTGGTACTATTGCAGCGTTATTATTTGCTTATACCGTTCGCTTTATGGCAGTGTCGTTAGGCTCGGTTCAAAGTGGCCTAGGAAAAGTAAAGCCAAGTATGGACATGGCAGGTCGCTCATTAGGTTGTACGCCAGCCCAAGTATTGCGCCGTATCCATGTGCCTTTGTTAAAAAGCTCTGTACTCACAGCATTATTAATTGTTTTTGTTGATGTCTTAAAAGAGTTGCCAGCAACATTAATTTTGCGTCCATTTAACTTTAATACGCTTGCCGTGAGAGCATTTGAGCTGGCTTCTGATGAGCGTCTAGTAGATGCTGCACCAGCGTCATTAATGATTGTCGCGGTAGGCCTAATTCCAGTGATTTTGTTAAGCCGATCTATTTCATCCAGTGCACAGCATGAGGCTTAATGAGGTATAACATGACAGCAATGCCACCGAATAAAATGTTAAAAGAACTCAAATTAAGCAATATCGCTGTGGGCTACCAAGGTATTCCTATAGTGCAAGAGGCTAACTTTCGAATTATCGAGGGTCAGATAGGTTGTTTACTCGGGCCAAGTGGTTGCGGCAAATCTACCTTACTACGGGCTATTGCTGGTTTTGAGCCGCTAATGGGCGGTGAAATCACATTGGATAATGAGGTGCTGTCCTCGGCTACGGAAACACTGAGCCCTGAAAAGCGCAGTATTGGTATGGTGTTTCAAGACATTGCCTTATTTCCGCATTTAACCATTGGTGCCAATATTGCCTTTGGCCTAAAAGGCTGGTCGAAGAAAGAGGTTCAGGCTCGAATTGAATACTTGCTCGAGCTTGTTGGCTTAGAGGGTTATAACGAACGCTATCCGCACTCCTTATCAGGAGGGCAGCAACAGCGTGTTGCATTGGCGCGTGCCATTGCCCCAAAACCAAAACTTTTACTCATGGATGAACCGTTCTCAGGGCTTGATGCGAAGCTTCGAGAAGAGCTTGTGCCCGATATTCGTGCCATCTTGCAGCATGAAAAAGTCAGTGCGATTCTTGTAACGCATGATCAAGCGGAAGCCTTTGCGATGGCGGATCAGGTGGCCATTATGGAAGCCGGTCGCATTCTACAAGTGGGAACGCCCTATGAGATTTATCATGAACCGGTTTCTCGTTTTGTGGCGATGTTTATTGGTCAGGGGGACTTCTTGCCAGCCGTTGTGTGTGGTGATAACTGTGTGCATTCTGATCTAGGTGAGATTCACGGGGATATGGAGCATGGCTTTAAGTCAGGTGCGAAAGTGGATTTACTGGTTCGCCCAGATGATATCCTGCACGATGATGACAGCGCCTTTAAAGGCCTAATTGTCAGTAAATGGTTCCGTGGGTCTTACTTTTTATATCGTGTGAAATTGCCTTCTGGAAAAGTAACTTATTGTTTTGCGTCCTCGCATCATAATCATTCTATTGGTCAAGAAATTGGCTTAAGCGTCAATTTAGATCACCTAGTGATGTTTCCTACCCATTGAGTGGGCGTCAAACTTAACAAAGCGCCTCAGGCGCTTTGTTAAGTTTGAAGGTTTAAAGATTGCCAATACCTTGTTCGCGACAGGTATCGATAATTCCTTCGAAGTCATATTCGGTAAGCGATAAATGCTCTAATGCAAAGTGTCCTATTTGCATCCATTCATAGTCTTCAGCGGCTTTACCAAGATGTTTATACGTCGTGCTGATGTGCTCCGCCATTTTCAAAATAGACATAAAGGTAAGGTACTTAGTATCGCCTGCAATGCGTTCATTGTAGAGCTTTTGCGCACGGTGATGATGAGCAATGACATAACAGCACGCTTTGGGCAGGGCCCAAGATTTAGCCAGATAGTAACCGACAACCGAATGATTGGTGCGAAAGGTGCGGTTTTCAATATCGGTTAATTCAAAGTCATGGCTTTGATAACCTTCTTCTAGCACTGCTTTGTAGCCGTCAAACCGGCTCATCATAAGTGGAATGCCTGCATTGTGAAACAAACCTAAGGCATAACACTCGTCTTGATACTTGAAGCCAATTTGATGGGCGATACTAGAACAGACGGCTGCAACATCCATCGCGTTGTCCCAGAAGTTATGCATCTCTTCAATAGCACCATCGGAGAGCTCACCTTTTACAGCTAAGCCATTCACAATATTAGAGATAGAGTTTATGCCTAACATCATCACGGCTTGTTTAATCGAGGATATTTTACGAGGTAACCCGTAATAAGCCGAATTCACAAATTTCAGTACGGCGGCGGATAAACCAACATCTTGTGAGATGATTTGTGCGATGCGGTTCATATCCGGCTCTGGCATCACTTGTTCCATATGTAGGTCAACCATGACCTGCGGCTGAGGGGGGATAGCGATACCCTGAAGCACGCGTTTGAGTTGATCGTCATTTATGCCAGTAGACATCGAAACCTCTTTTTTTGAATCTACTTAATGAAAAGATCACGAAATACACCATTATCGTAGAAATCCAACACTGAACAATTATAATAGCGTTTTTTACGTAACCTTGGTGAGAATTTTGAGTGTAATTAGGTTAAAAGGGCAAGCGGACAGAAGGCTTCGTGCTGGCCATCAGTGGATTTATAGCAATGAAGTAAACATGGATGCGACGCCTTTAAAGCAGTTTAATGCTGGAGATCAAGTAATTGTTGAAACGGCCCAAGGTAAACCTTTGGGTGTAGCAATGATTAACCCTAATACACTGATCTGTGGTCGTTTGATTAGCCGTAGCGTTGATACAGTGTTAAACAAATCGACTCTTATTCATCGATTGAAAATTGCGTTGTCGCTGCGTGATATGACATACCCTGAACCATACTACCGTTTGGTTTTTGGTGACTCAGATGGCTTATCTGGTCTGGTTGTCGATCGCTTTGCTGATATTCTAGTGGTACAAATCTCTACTGCTGGCATTGAACGTATAAAGGACGAAGTCATTGAAGCGTTGCAAGAAGTGGTTAAACCAAGCGCCATTTTGATGAAAAACGATGGCAAAATGCGCAACGTTGAAGGGTTAGATACCTACGTTGAAGAAGTATTTGGTCATGTGCCAGAAGTCGTTTACCTAAAAGAAAACGATGTACTTTTCCAGGCGCCAGTTTGGGATGGTCAAAAAACAGGTTGGTTCTACGACCATCGTGAAAACCGCAAAACCATGCAAACCTTCTGTTCAGGTAAGCGCGTTTTAGATGTGTTCTCTTACGTGGGCGGTTGGGGGGTCCAAGCTGCTGCAGCCGGTGCCACGGATGTGACTTTCATAGATGCGTCGGAAGCGGCACTTGATCATGTGGATGCGAACCTTGTTTTAAACCAGTACGAAGGTGAATCCAACCTTTTGCAAGGCGATGCTTTTGAAGCGATGCAGTCTTTGATCGAAGAGAAGCAACGTTTCGATGTCGTTGTTATGGACCCACCAGCGTTTATTGCACGCCGTAAAGACATCAAAGCTGGAGAAGGGGCTTATCATCGCGCAAATCAATTAGCGATGCGGTTGGTTGCAAAAGGTGGCATTCTTGTATCTGGCTCATGCTCAATGCATTTAGAAACGAGCCGTTTGCATGACATCGTACGCAGTAACAGTCGTCAGCTAGAGCGCTTCTCTCAGTTAGTCTACCGCGGAACGCAAGCGCCCGATCATCCGGTGCATCCTGCGATTCCTGAAACGGAATATCTAAAAGCACTGTTCTATCGAATACATAACAATATGGGCTTATAAGTCTTCAGAGAAATTAGGCCATCAATAAAGCTGGATCTTGCTGATGAGGTTCAGCTTCTTGCCACTAAATGGTAAGGTATTCGTAAGTATTACTTTGATAGACAGCAATTTTATGTGGCTGTAATAGAATCTTCTCCGCTATTAAAAGGAGCTTATCCCAGCCTGATTTGGCACCGAAATAGATAAGCTGTTACGGAATTAAACAAGGAGATTTCAATGGATTTTAAACAAGTTAAAGCAATTTTCATGGATGTGCTGCAAAACTACAAAAACTTTGAAGGACGTAGCCGTCGTAAAGAGTTCTGGGTTTTCCAATTTTGTACCTTTCTAATTACGCTTCCATTTAGCATTGTCGGCGGTATTATTGGTTTGTCGCTTCTTGGCTTAATTGTTTCGTTGATCTTTTTAGTGCCTAACGTTGCAGTTTGTATTCGCCGGTTGCATGACACGGGGCGAAGTGGTTGGTTTCTACTGTTAACTTTCATCCCTGTTATTGGCGCTCTGGTACTGCTGTACTTCTTTTTACAAGATAGCCAGTCAGAAACCAATGACTTCGGCGTATCGCCAAAAGTAGCCATGACTTAGTGTTTTATGTAAAGGAAGCCATAGCGCTGTGGCTTCCTTTTCACCTTAACTGACTTAATAAAAGTATGACCTATCGATTTCTAGGCAGACTGTCTCTACTGATCTTTCTCTTAATAATGCTTATCTATTCGGCAGTAGTGTGGTGTATCTGGCACTATGATACGAAGCCGATAAATCCTCGCGCTGATGCCGCCGTTGTACTTGGTGCTTCGACAACGCCTTCAGGCCCTTCTCTGGTGTATCGTGCCCGTATTGATCACGCTATTGATCTTTACCGACAAGGGGCCGTTAACTCAATCATTCTCACTGGCGGTATGATCAAAGGTCAGGCGTCCTCTGATGCTAAAATTGCTCAGAGATATGCATCTTCAGCGGGCGTTCCTATTGATGATCTTTTGATTGAAGAGCAGTCGAAAACCACCAAGCAAAACTTAATATACATGCTTGAATTAGCAGATGAGTATGATATCCACTCTTTTGTGATTGTCAGTGATCCACTTCATCTGATGCGTGCTATGGCTATGGCAGATGACTTGGGAGTGAAGGCGATTGCTTCCGGAACGCCCACCAGTCGCTATGTAAGTTGGTCTGTTAAGATGGAATTCGCGCTCAGAGAGGCCTATTACTATCTCGCGTATCAAATATTTGGCTCTGTTCTTCCAAGTAGTTCAAATATCAGCAATGCTTCATCTAAGCAGCTTTAGAGCTAGATTTGTTATGGCGTATTTTTCAGTTGCGTTCGAATACGGCTTAAAGCAATAGGGGTAATGCCAATATAGGATGCAATTTGTTGTTTAGGTAATGTGTCTTTTAATTCAGAGAAATCTCGGCAAAAATCCAAGTATCGCTGCGTCGCAGAATGTTTCACCATGGCATGCTCTTTTTGTTCCTTGGCAATGAAGATACTTTCTAAGAACTTAATATAGGCTTGAGTAAACGCTAGATCCTGACACATTTGTTGATAAAAGGATTGCCATGAAAATGAAAAGGCAACACTGTCCACAACAGCCTCAATATTAAAAGATGCAGGCTGAGCAAGCGTCAGTGCACGAGTCGAACCTACCAGCTTAGGCGCTTTGGCCAGTGTTTGAGTGTATTCTTTGCCACTTTCGGAGAGGCTGTAATAGCGCACTAAACCACAGCTCAGAAAAAACATGTTTGCGCTTGTCTCACCTTGATTTAATAAGCATTCCCCTTTACTAAGCGAATGCACTTTGATCTCAAGCGTCAAAGAATCCCAATGGATACCTTGTTGATACTGGTCGAAAAAGTGCATCAGTTGATGCGTCAAATATTGTTTGTCCATATCTCTATTCCGAGCGTGTTGCCTGATGACTGTCTATCATTAGGATTGCCAGTAGCACCATGAAAGCGCCGATCATGAAACCATAAGAAAAGAGCAATATGGCTTCGCTTTGTGTGGCTTGATAAATAGCCACCCAAATCGGTATGGTATAGCTAAACGCCAGTAGACGTGATGCGCCCCCATAACGAATAACGAGTTGTTGCAGTACAAAGGTGAGTAGCGTCGTAAACAGTGTCAAATAGATAAGTAGTAGCCAAAATTTAGAGGCTTGCCAAGCGACATGACTTAAATCGCCCCAAGTTAGGGTAATTGGAATGAGCCAAGCCGAGCCAAACAGCATGATTCTATAAGCGCCTTCAAAAGCGGCGACGTGTCCTCCCCAGTGCTGCACACTAATGATATGCAAAGCCAATAATCCACACGCGATAAAATAAATGGCATCGCCAATATGCCAGACCATTTGACCTTCGCGAGTAAAGACTAAGACACTGATTGCACCAGCGGATCCAATCATATACCCCAGCCAATGTTTGAACGACGTACGCTGACCAAAAGCGAACATTAGCATGGCACCTAATAACGGTACGAAAGTATACATGACCGAGGTATTCAAAGAGGACGTTGTTTTCAAAGCGGTAAAAAGTCCAATGAAGAACCCGACTAAGGACCCGCTTATCAGTAAATAGCGAAGCGTTAAAATAGGCGATTTGAACACGGTTATCAGAGAGCTTTTAGTTGAGCGTTGGATGAAAAAGTAGATTGGCGACATGACTAGCAGCGCTAAGGTAAAGCGCAGTCCTGTTGTCGCCAGAGGTGACGCGTAGGGTGTGATATAGGCCGAGGCAATAAAAGATGAAGCCATCAACCAAGCCCAAAGCAACGCCACTAGAATAGAATGCATAATGGCTTCCTTTAGTTTTTCGTGATTTCTAGCTTTGGGGCGATATGGTGAGTAAATAGAAATTCACAAAGCTCGGGTTCGATACAAAGATCAAAGGTGTGTCGGAGCACTCCAAATAATTTTTCCGGCGAATCAATAATTGAGACAGATTCAGAAGATTCTGTGGCATGTTTAAATCTTTGATTGGCGAGAGAGAATGTTTCCGTAGGCGTTTTCTGACTTACCACGACATTATTTACAAATACGGCGGAAGAATGTTTATGCGAGTAAAAATGTCCGACTTCGCAGTCCGCATCACTGTACTGAGCAAGATCAAAGCGGTACAAGATGAAAGGCTCGCCTTCTTTAAGTAACAGTAATTCGTACTCATTGTGATTGGTGGCTCGAATTTGGTAATACTCAAGTCCTGCTTTTTGAGGTGTCTTACGGTTAAAAGCAATGGGTAAAATAGGACACGTCGCACCAAATCCAACATCCACTAAATATGTTTCCCCCGCACACTCAACGATGGTCAATCGATGCGTTCTAGGTACCGGTCGCTCGTTGTTATTAATGACTTTTGCCAGAACCAAACGGACGTTGAAGCCCCACTCGGCAAGTGCTTCATAGGCGATTTTGTTATGTTCAAAGCAGTAGCCTCCCGCACCGCGCTGAACGACTTTTTTGAGTATGGATTGACTGTCTAGGGGTAGATCTTTGTGTAGTAAAACGGCTAAGTTGTTAAATGTGAAACGCTCAATATGATGCACTGTAAAAGTGTTTAAAAAGTCTAAATTAGGCTCTTGAGGACGAGCCAGATTTAGCGCTTTTAAATAGTCGGTGTAAGTCATTGTTATTCAGCTCCTACGCTAAGAATTGAACAAAATCTTGGCTTGGAATACGAACTTTTGTTGGAAGTTCAAGCGAGTCATTTCGGTAGCCAACAGCGCAAATGACGCAGGTGTTCAAGCCTTGGTTTTCAAAGCCCAAAAGCTGATTAAACGCCTCTACGTCGAAGCCAGTCATAGGGCATGTGTCGATGCCTTGTGTGGCCGCTTCTGTCAACAAAGAACCCAGAGCAATATAAGCTTGCTGTTGCGCCCAGTTTTGTTGCTCTTGATGGCTTTTAGCTGCTATTGCAGATTTAATGTGATCAGAATAACCATCTAGACTGCCTATCTCAGCTCCTGTTTGCTCATAGTAGTGTTGAAAGTATTGATCAACGAGCTCATCACCAATCTTAGTTTGATGAGCGAATACAATTAAATGTGAGCATTCGTGGAGTTGGGGTTGATCAAATGCATGCTTAGCAAGTTGTTTAAGTAGGATTGGGTTTTCTATTACCCATACCTGATAAGGTTGTAAACCGTAAGAAGAGACGGAAAGTCTGGCCGCTTCCGTCAGGTCAGTAATCTGCGCTTTGGGTACTTTTTGGCTGGAAAAGTGCTTTAATGAATGCCGCCACTTCAAAGCTGGGAGTGTACTCATAACCTATTACCTCTGAATGTATTAGTAAGTTCAGTCACTTTAGCCAGCTTTTAACTGAAAATAATTAACCTAAGTTTAGTACCCTAAAAATTTTACCTATATTTAAAGCCAAGCTAAGATCCGCAACAATCAAGTTTCTGATGTTTGTAAAACCTGTGGCGAAGCCACCTACACGGAGTAATAGAAAATGAAACGGTTAATTGGGCTGCTTGCCCTGTCGCTGATGTTGCCACTAGTCGGATGTGCATCCAAGTCAGTAACGCCACTAGAAGTAGGTACAAAAGTAACGTTGAAAGGAATAGAGAATCAGTACGGTGAACCGTTTAAAAACCAAAATTCAATGCAGGCACTTATGTTTGTAGAAGGAATGTCAGCCAAAGAAGTGCTTCAAAGTGCTCTTGATAGAGTTGATACGAGCTGTTTGGATGAAGGGAAGTTAGTTTACCTTGCCGATATCAGTGGTATGCCGAGTTTGATTTCAAATATGGTGGCAGTACCTAAAATGCGTACTTATGATTATCCTATCTGGCTTGATCGAGAAGGGGATATATCTGCGACGCTTCCAAGTAAAGAGGGCCATGTTTCGTTGCTTAGTATTAATAAGCAAGTAGTGACGGCCGCAAGTTTCTACGCTAACAGTGATACGTTGTCCCAAGCACTGATTAATGAGTGTGGCATTGAACGCTAGCGAGTATTGAACAATCATAAAAAAACGCAGCATCGACTGCGTTTTTTATGATGATAGAGACTACAGAGAATTGCCACGTAGAGAAATATGTGGCCAGCCACGCTCTTTTGCGATCTCTGTTAAGGTCGGGTCAGCGTCTACCGCAATAGGGTGTTCAACCAATTCAAGCAAAGGTAAATCATTGCGAGAGTCGCTATAGAAATAACTGCCTTCCATAGAATGGCCAGTTTCTTTTAGCCAATCATTTAAGCGAGTTACCTTGCCTTCTTGGAAACTCGGGATACCGACGACATTTCCCGTGTATTGATCATCAATCACTTCTGGGACAGGCGCAATAATGTGGTCCATACCGAGAGAATCAGCGATCGGGCCCGTTACAAATTGATTTGTCGCGGTAATCAATAACAAAAAATGACCTTGGTCTTTGTGAAACTTCAGTAATTTAGAGGCTTCTTCTTGCATCATAGGGCGTACTTTTACATCCATAAACTCTTGATGTAATGCGTCACGCTCGGCTTTACTGAATTGCGTAAGCGGCTTTAGGCTGAACGCTAAATATTCATAAATATCCAATGCGCCTGCTTGATACTGCTCAAAAAAACGATCATTTGCTTCCTTGTACAGTTTTGTATCAACCAACCCTTTTTCAACGAGGAATTGTCCCCAGTTGTAGTCACTGTCGCCGCTTAGCAGCGTTCCGTCTAAGTCAAATATTGCCAGTGTCACAGCATCACCTATTAATTGAATTATGTTGCACAGTATAACGACGGTATTGACAAATAACATCCCGATTAATTGTGTGAAACACGGAATTATGGAACAATGATGAGCATTAGATTTTAGTTATAAGGTGAGACCTCGTGATTGATGCAGACGGATACAGACCGAATGTAGGCATCATCTTGATGAACGAACGAGGCCAGCTTCTTTGGGCGAGGCGCGTAGGACAAAACGCGTGGCAATTTCCCCAAGGGGGCATCAAAGCGGATGAAACACCGGAACAAGCCTTATACCGCGAACTTAAGGAAGAAGTGGGGTTAGAGCCACATCAAGTTGAGATCGTTGGTAGAACCCGAGGCTGGTTACGTTACAGGCTTCCTAAGCGAATGCTGCGTCATAATAGCAAACCCTTATGTATCGGACAGAAACAGAAATGGTTTTTGCTTTCCATTCGCTGCGCTGATGCGTGCGTGTGTGTTGATAGCAGTGATTGTCCAGAGTTTGATGGATGGCGCTGGGTAAGTTATTGGTATCCGTTAGGCCAAGTGGTTGCGTTCAAAAAGGATGTCTATCGTCGTGCATTAAAGGAACTCGTTCCCAATGCACACAGATGGTTAAAGCGTACGAAAAAGCCAGCATAAGCTTCGCTTTATCCTGCGCCAGACAGTAGAGGATTTATGTTAAGTTTATTGAGACGAATCACCCAAGAAGTTACAGCGGCTCAGTCGTTGCAAGCTGCGCTCGATATTATTGTGCGTCGTGTGCGTCGAGCGATGCGCTCTGAAGTGTGCTCAATTTACTTAGTGGATCCTAACAGTCAAGATTACGTACTAATGGCAACCCGTGGTTTAAATGCGGACGCCGCGGGCAAACTCAGTCTTAAATCCGATGAGGGTTTGGTAAGTTTAGTGGGACGTCGAGCGGAGCCGGTTAACCTAGAGGATGCGCATGTCCACCCGGCCTTTCATTACTTAAGTGGTACTGGTGAAGAGCGCTATCGTTCGTTCTTAGGTGTGCCTATTATCCACCATCGTCAAGTCCTTGGCGTGCTAGTTGTACAGCATGAAGATCGCCGACGCTTTGATGAGGGGGAAGAAGCCTTTCTGATTACCTTATCAGCCCAGCTTGCAGGTGTTATTGCGCATGCCGAAGCAACGGGCGCGATGATGTCTTTAACACCGAATACGCCACCTTCCGGAACAGACTTTCGCTACAAGGGGATTGCTGGCAGTTCGGGAGTGGCGATTGGTAAAGCGGTTGCGATTTATCCGCCTGCCGATTTAGACGTTATTCCGGATCGAACACCGCAAAGTATTGCCTCTGAAATCGAAGATTTTTATCAGGCACTTGGCGCGGTACGTAAAGACATTAAGAAAGTCAGCAGTCGCTTAAGTCAGCACATTAGTACTGATGAAAAAGCATTGTTTGATGTGTATTTGAAAATTCTCGATGATAACTCCCTTGCTGCTGAAATCGTCCGTAAGATCGAAGAAGGCAACTGGGCACCTGGAGCATTGCGTCAGGTCGTTAAGCTTCACATCTCTGTATTCGAGCAGATGGAAGATCCTTACTTGCGCGAGCGCGCAACGGATATTCGAGATTTAGGGCGTCGAATCTTATCTCACTTACAAGAAAAAACGACCAATGTTAGTGAAGAGATCACTGGGCCAGTGATTCTTGTAGGTGAAGAGTTGACGGCCTCGATGCTGGGTGAATACCCGCTCGAAAAAGTTAAAGGTTTAGTGTCTGTGATGGGCTCAAGCAGTTCTCACGTAGCAATTCTGGCGCGTGCTATGGGCATTCCGACGGTAATGGGGGCGGTCGACTTACCGTATACGAAGCTTGATAAAGTCGACATGATCGTGGATGGCTACTCTGGTCAGATTTTTACCTATCCTTCGGAAGCAATCATCGATAGTTATCAGCAAATTGTTGATGAAGAGCGTGAGCTTGAAAGTGAGTACGAGCAACTTAAAGATCTGCCATGCGAAACCTTGGATGGTCAGCGTATAGGCTTATACGTGAACACCGGCTTATTGGCAGATGTTAACCGCTCTTTGGATCGAGGTGCAGAAGGTGTCGGTCTATACCGTACCGAAGTGCCCTTTATGATTCGCGATCGTTTCCCAACTGAAGCGGAGCAAGAGCAAATTTACCGTCAGCAGCTTGAAGGCTTTGCCCCGGCACCAGTGACCATTCGAACATTGGATATTGGTGGTGATAAAGCGCTGCCGTATTTTCCAATCAAAGAAGAAAACCCATTTCTGGGCTGGCGTGGTATTCGTGTTACGCTGGACCATCTTGAAATATTTATGGCGCAAATTCGTGCCATGATCAAAGCCAGTTCAGGTCTGCATAATTTGAAGATTATGTTGCCGATGATTTCCAATGTGGCCGAAGTAGAAGAAGCCTTAGCGTTGATTCGACGTGCTTATGCTGAAGTGAAAGAAGAAGGCTTTGATGTGGTGATGCCACAAGTGGGCGTGATGATTGAGGTGCCGAGTGCGGTTTATCAAGCCAAAGAGTTAGCGGCAATGGTCGATTTCATGTCTGTGGGTAGTAACGACTTAACTCAGTATCTGCTCGCGGTAGACCGTAATAACTCTCGCGTGGCGAACTTGTACCACACATTCCACCCCGCGGTACTTCGAGCTTTAGCCGACATTGTCGAACGTACTCGAGGTGAGGGCGTTAAGTTGAGTGTGTGTGGCGAGTTAGCGGGGGATCCACTGGGCGCGATTTTAATCATGGCAATGGGTTACGACACCCTGTCGATGAGTTCAACAAGCTTACCAAAAGTCAAAGCAGTGTTACGCAAACTCAGCATGGCTCAAGCGCAAGATATGTTGCATCAAGTACTGCCATTGGTGCATTCTGATGCCGTACGTCAGACCATGATGAAACTCGTCCGCGAAGCGGGGGTCGAACGACTCATTCGTCCGTCTAAAACGGCCGCTCTTCAGTAACAACATCAACGAAAGACTTTTTATGATTGCCTACCCAGATATCGATCCGATAGCGGTTTCACTCGGCCCCATCGCCATTCATTGGTACGGATTAATGTACCTTATAGGCTTTGTGTCAGCTTATTACTTAGGTGTGTATCGTGCTAAACGCTCTGATGGTTTATGGACCTCCGAGCAAGTCAGTGACATGATCTTTTATGGTGCGATGGGGGTCATACTAGGGGGACGTATTGGGTATATTCTGTTTTATCAGTTTCCATCGTTCCTAGATAATCCACTGATGCTATTCCGTATATGGGAAGGCGGCATGTCTTTCCATGGTGGGTTGTTAGGGGTGATATTCGCGATGTGGATGTTTGCCCGAAAAACAAAAAAACACACCATTGATATCTTAGATTTTGTCGCACCTTTTGTGCCTATTGGGCTAGGATTGGGCCGCTTAGGTAATTTCATCGGTGGTGAGCTTTGGGGGAAACCGACTGACGTGTCTTGGGCGATGATTTTCCCTGGGGATCCGCTGCAACTGACTCGCCATCCATCTCAGTTGTACCAATTCGCGCTTGAAGGTGTCGCGTTGTTTGCGATCCTGTGGTTTTTCTCTCAGAAACAAAAGCCGCGTTATTGTGTGTCCGGTATGTTCCTATTGTTTTACGGTATTTTCCGTATTCTGGTCGAGTTTGTACGAGAGCCTGATCCGCAGTTGGGCTACATTGCATTTGGTTGGTTAACACAAGGTCAAATACTGTCGACGCCAATGGTGTTGTTAGGTGTTGGCCTACTGATTGTTGGCTATAAGCTGCAACGTTACCCGCAAAAGTAAACATGTCTTTGAAACCAAAAACGCCGCATACATGATGCGGCGTTTTTAGTTGTGCTAAATGCTGCACAGAAAATATAGCTACACAGAAAATGGGTAGGCAATTGGCTCGTGATATTCGTAGCCTTCTAGCTCGAAGTCTTCCAATGTGACCCACGTTTCAAG
The DNA here is from genome assembly GCF_049821165.1 of Marinomonas gallaica. Taxonomy (NCBI): domain Bacteria; kingdom Pseudomonadati; phylum Pseudomonadota; class Gammaproteobacteria; order Oceanospirillales; family Oceanospirillaceae; genus Marinomonas; species Marinomonas gallaica. The sequence goes on along the minus strand of NZ_CP187511.1, from coordinate 3,947,759 downwards.
ATCTTCCAAGGTTTTGATGTTTGGATTGATTTTGAAGGTTGGCACGGCCAGTGGTTCGCGTTTTAGTTGCACGTCACGCATCAGCTCAAGCTGATCTTCGTAAATGTGAGCATTCACGATCTTGTGGTACGCCTTACCCGGCTTTTTGCCTGTAATCTGCGCCATAATGGCTAACAAGAAGTAGACCTGAACCATATTGAAGTTCAACCCGAGTGGCACATCACAGCTGCGTTGTGTGCTGTTTAGGTAGAGGGTATCACCTAGCAATGAAAAGTGATGGCTGTACATACATGGACGTAGGCACGCCATATGCAATGCACCCGGATGATAGAAGGTGAAGATTTCACCACGGTTGTCGATGCCTTGGCTAAGGTCGTCAACGATTAGGCGCAGTTGGTCAACTGAACCGCCATCTGGTTTTGGGAAATTACGGCCAATCGCACCATAGCAAAGCCCCATATCGTCTTCACCTTTACGGTATGGATTGTTGAGCCATACTTGGTTGTCGTTGGCATTAGCATCCCAGGTTTTAGTGCCTAAGGCGCGAAAATCTGCGGCATTATCGTAGCCACGAAGGTAGCCAATAATCTCTGCAATGGCTGACCTCCAGTAGCTCTTACGTGTCGTGACTAAAGGGAATTCACCTGCGCCAACGTTGTAGGTGAGATCTGCGTTGATCACGGTTAGGCAACGCTTACCGGTACGCTCATTCGCTACCCATTCACCTTCATCAATAATACGATGACAAAGGTCGAGATACTGTTTCATGTAATTGAGGCCTTTGTTGGGGTAAAATGGCGGTAATTATAACAGATCTAAGAAAGCTCTGAGAGTTTTCGACACTATCCAATTTATCTGGAGCTAACATGCTGTCACTTATTGTTGCTATGTCGACCAACCGTGTAATCGGGATCAATAATTCGTTACCTTGGCATTTGCCAAATGACTTGAAGTACTTCAAACAAGTGACAATGGGTAAACCGATTGTGATGGGGCGTAATACTTATGAGTCCATTGGCAAGCCTTTACCTGGACGCCGCAATATTGTCATCAGCCGTAATCCAGATTACCAACCTGATGGGGTGGATGTGGTGTCGTCGCTGGATGCGGCCATCAAGCTGGGCGAAGATATTTGTTTAATAGACGGTCACGAAGAAGTGATGATCATTGGTGGCGCACAAATTTATGCACTGGCCTTACCACGTGTGGATCGCTTGTATATTACTCATGTGGATGCCGAGGTTAACGGCGATGCATTTTTCCCTGAAGTAGATTGGGACAATTACGAGAAAATAGGGGAAGAGTCGTTTGCTGCAGAAGGGCCTAACCCGTATGACTACCGTTTCAGTGTGTATCAACAAGGCTAATCGGTATGTGGTTTCAAAAAGAAGTAACGCTCGCCGCACGCAAGCGAGGCTTTCATCTGGTCACTGATGAGATAGTGCGTCAGCTACCGGAGCTAAAAAAGCTGAAACTAGGGCTGTTAAATGTATTTATCAAACATTCTTCAGCGTCATTGACGATTAATGAAAATGCTGACCCGACGGTACGTGTGGATTTTGAGAGTTTCTTTAATCATGCGGTGCCCGAAAATGAACCTTACTATCAGCATACGTATGAGGGCAGCGACGATATGCCTGCGCACCTTAAGAGCAGTATTCTAGGGTCGAGCTTGACGATACCGGTGACGCAAGGGGATCTGAACTTGGGTATTTGGCAGGGGGTTTATCTGTGTGAGCATCGTAACCACGGTGGCGCGCGTACGCTCGTGCTGACATTGCAGGGTGAATAAAATGTTTTCGCAGCGTAAAGGGGCGTGAGCCCCTTGTTATAGGTGTGTCTTTTATTCTGCTATGGAAATAGAAACACCTGTCGTTCGGCCTTTTTCTACAGCAGAGTTGGCGCTCTGAGCCAGTTCTTCAATGGTTTCGCCATCCTCTGGGAAAGTCGCTAGACCGACGCATAGATTTAAATGACTGCTGTCGCTGAATTCCAATACTTTCTGTTCTTCTTCACGAGGTAATAAAAAGTCATTGATCAGTTTCTGAGCGTCTTTCAAGCTGGTATTGGGTAGCAATAATAACAGTTTGTCGTGAGCGACGCGCGCAAGGATATCGGCTTCACGAATCTTTTTATAGATGTATCGTGCTGTTGTATGAATAGCGGTATTACGCTTTTCTAATGGCATGTCTGCCAACAAACCACGGGCGTCCAAATCAATTTTCGCCATGGTTAATGGTGTGTATTGACGGCGAGCAAGCCCCAACTGTTTGGTGAAATGTGTGAGCGCTGCACCACGGTTCAATAACCCAGTCAGTTCATCGAAGGTGGCTTGAGCACGTAAATGCTCTTCAAGGGCTTTCTGAGGGCTGATGTCTTCAATAAAGCCAATGATTTTAAGCACTTCCCCTTGAGGGCCTTGGCTATAAGTACGGCCACGTTCTCGTACCCAAATGAACTCATCATTGGCACGGCGAATACGGTACTCGGACTCGTAATAGCGTTGTTTGTGGTTGATGTGTTCTTCAACCGTTCGTGTCATCTTTGGCAAGTCATCTTGATGGATGCGTTCACGCCAAGCTTGACTGCTATGAGGTGTGTTCTCCAATGAGCAGCCGAGTAGAGATGCGATCGATTGCGAGCATGAAATGGTATCTTCCTCGACTTCCCACATCCAAATCCCAGCGGAAGACTCCGTCAGCGCAAACTTTAATAAAGTATTTTCCGCGACACTGAAATCCAAGTGCTCGGTGTGTGAGATATATCCGAGCACATGTCGATCATCAAGTTCTGTTAATGTGATTTCAGCGGTAATGAAGCGATCACCGACTTCCAGTTTGGTACTTAATCGCTCGACTTCACCACGTTGAATCTTATGAACGATGCTCGCTAGATCGCTTTCGCTGTCATTCATTAACGATTGCCACGTAGTTTGGCGAGCTGCGCCAACATTTAGATATAGATTCTCTAAGCTCTCGTTAGCCGCAACGATCTCGCCACTGTCGATCTGTGCGATAAACGCGGGTGTGGGCATGTGATGAAATGCGCTGGTAAACGGGATGGACATAAAGACTCCTTATCAAGTCGTGTGCTCGCCAATCGAGCCTTACTCAGGTGTAATCCAACGTAGTTGGAAGTGCGCATCGTCGTTTTCTGCCAGTACGTCGCGCAAATAGGGAAGAAACGCTTGGGCTTCTTTTTCCAAGGTCCATGGCGGATTAACGACAATCATGCCGCTGCCTGCCATACCGCGCTTGGTTTCCGTCCCGCGAATATTCAGTTCCAATAATAACGTATTTCTAATTTTGGTCGCCGCCACTGCATTAAGCAAATGATCTGCTTGGCGTCGATCCAACACAGGATACCAGATTGCAAAGGTACCTTGAGAGAAACGCTTGTAACCATCTTCAAGAGCTTTGACGACAGTCTGGTAATCTTTTTTCACTTCGTAGGGTGGATCCATCAATACGAAGCCACGTTTTTGTGGCGGTGGAAGCATGGATTTTACGGCAAGAAAACCATCATCTTTTACCACATTTGCGATTCTTTTTTTAGGGAAAAGTGCAGCAAGTTTTGGGTAGTCGTTTGGGTGCAGTTCACATAAATGCATTTTGTCTTTCTGACGCAGATAGTGATCAATTACCATCGGGCTACCAGGGTAGACCTTTAATTGGCCTTTTGGGTTGAGATCTTTGACAATATCAATAAACAATTCAAGAGGCTCAGGTAAATCATTACGCTCAATTAAGCGGCTTATTCCGGTGTCGTATTCATGGTTTAGCTGCGCTTGATCCGATGCCAATTCATACAAGCCGATTCCCGCGTGCGTGTCTAAATAAAAGAACGGAGCCTCTTTTTTAACTAGATGTTGGCAGACTTGGCTGGCAACTAAATGCTTAAGAATGTCGGCGTGATTGCCTGCATGATAAATATGGCGGTAACTAAGCATGGCATAGGGTCCAATATAATTAAAAAAGCCGCTCCTCTTTTTAAGGTGCGGCTTTGTGGTGTTAAGCGAGGATTAGTCTAGTTGGTCTAGATCGCGTACTGCGCCTTTGTCAGCACTGGTTGCAAAGTGTGCGTACACTTTCAATGCTGTTGATACTTTACGTGGACGTTCTTCAACAGGTTTCCACGCCTCAGAACCTTTTGCTTCCATTGCCGCACGACGGTGGGCCAATTCTTCATCAGACAGCAAAACGTTGATGGTACGGTTTGGAATGTCGATCAAAATACGGTCGCCATTTTCAACAAGACCGATTGCACCGCCTGCAGCCGCTTCAGGTGAAACGTGACCGATAGATAGGCCTGATGTACCACCAGAGAAACGACCATCTGTTAGAAGAGCACAGGCTTTGCCTAGTCCTTTTGACTTGATGTAAGACGTTGGGTAAAGCATTTCCTGCATCCCTGGGCCGCCTTTAGGGCCTTCGTAGCGAACGATGACAATGTCACCCGCTTCCACTTTGTCATCCAGAATGTTCTTAACCGCTTCGTCTTGAGACTCTGTTACGTGAGCACGGCCTTCAAACACAAGAATCGATTCGTCTACACCAGCACTTTTTACAACACAACCATCAAGAGCAATGTTGCCATAAAGCACGGCTAAGCCGCCTTCGAGGGAAAATGCATTTTCAATCGAGCGAATACAGCCTTCTGCACGATCACCATCAAGAGATGGCCAACGAGTGGACTGGCTAAAAGCCGTTTGCGTTGGAATGCCAGCAGGCCCTGCTTTGTAGAACTCCATAATCTCTGGCGTAGGTGAGCGCATGATGTCCCATGTCTCTAATGCTTCGAGCATGGTTTTTGAATGCACTGTGTGACATTGGTTGTGTAAAATACCAGCACGATCCAGCTCACCCAGTAAAGCAAATATACCGCCAGCACGGTGCACATCTTCAACGTGATATTTGGGCGAATTTGGCGCCACTTTACAAAGTTGAGGTACTTTGCGGGATAGGCGGTCGATGTCTTTCATGGTGAAGTCAACACCTGCTTCACGGGCAAGTGCCAACAAGTGAAGAATGGTGTTAGTTGATCCACCCATTGCGATGTCTAGCGTCATCGCATTTTCAAACGCTTCGAAGCTTGCAATGGAGCGAGGTGCCCAGTTTGCTTCATCGTTTTCGTAAAAACGCTTAGTGATCTCTACGATACGGCGACCGGCATCTAAAAATAAAGCGCGACGATCAGAGTGCGTTGCTAATGTCGTGCCGTTGCCCGGTAGACTTAGACCAAGCGCTTCCGTTAGACAGTTCATTGAGTTGGCGGTAAACATACCAGAGCAAGAGCCACACGTTGGGCACGCTGAGCGTTCGTACTCGGCTACTTTTTCATCTGTCGCCGTTGGATCTGCAGCGATCACCATGGCGTCGACTAGATCAAGCTTGTTCTCGGACAGTTTGGTTTTGCCCGCTTCCATTGGGCCGCCAGATACAAAAATAACCGGAATGTTTATGCGCATGGCGGCCATTAACATTCCAGGTGTGATTTTGTCACAGTTTGAAATACAAACCATGGCATCGGCGCAATGGGCATTAACCATGTATTCAACAGAGTCTGCAATCAGGTCACGAGATGGCAGGCTGTAAAGCATGCCGTCATGACCCATGGCGATACCGTCGTCGACAGCGATAGTGTTAAACTCTTTCGCTACGCCGCCGGCGGCTTCAATTTCTCGAGCAACCAGTTGACCCATGTCTTTAAGGTGTACATGACCTGGGACAAATTGAGTGAAAGAGTTGACCACTGCTATAATTGGCTTCTGAAAATCATCGTCTTTCATTCCGGTTGCACGCCATAGCGCACGAGCGCCGGCCATATTACGGCCGCCAGTAGAAGTTTTGGAGCGGTATTCTGGCATTTGTATCCCCACAATTTATTTTGCTTTCTTTATGAGCTCATGTTACCAAGTTTATTGCCCTCGCCCAAAGCGAAATTTAGCAATATACTGCGTAAATAGTAGCTAGTTTCGTCTGAATTATGGTCATATGACGGTTAACGTTAAATAAGGTAGTTGAACGTATGATGTATCACAATGTCGCGCTTGCTCGACAACCGATTGTAGACAATAAACTGTCTACGTTTGGCTATGAGCTGTTGTATCGCCGTGATGTTCAAGCAATGAATGCTGATGTCTATGATCAAGTTGGAGCGACAGCGCAAGTGATTAGTGCCTGTTTGCTCGATCTTGGGATGCAAAACATTGTCGGTACTGGAAAAGCTTTTATTAACTTTCCTCGCGCTTATCTTATTAATCCAAGTGGCGTACCGCTACCAAAAGAACATACGGTCATTGAAGTTCTTGAAGATGCTGGTTTTGATGCCATGTTATTAGCCTCCCTGCGCCGCTGGAACAAAGCCGGTTTTAAAATTGCTTTGGATGATTTTGTTTTTGAGCCAAAATTGGCGCCGTTTGTTGAGCTGGCTGATTACGTCAAGCTCGACATTCTCGCGTTAGGCAAAGATAAGTTTCACCAGCAAGTGGAAGCTTTGCGTCCTTTTAAGGTGAAGATCATCGCCGAAAAAGTCGAAACATGGGAGGACTATCATTTTGCTAAACTGCTTGAAGTAGACTATTACCAAGGCTACTTTTTTGAAAAGCCCCAATCTATTTCAAAAAAAGCGTCCAGTGTAAATCAAATGACCTTACTGCAATTGATGGCGTCGCTCATGCGTGCCAATGATATGTCGATTGGTGAGCTGGAAAATATTGTAGGTCAAGATATAGGGCTGGTTCACAAACTCCTCAAATATCTTAACTCTCCTATTATGGGACTGGTCGCTTCAGTCGATTCTTTGCGTTTAGCGATTACTTTGATTGGTACTGAGCAGCTTAAATCAATAACTAACCTTCTATTAATGTCAGAGATGACGGCGGATCGAGAAGTGTTACAAGGACAAGTGCTGTTACGAGCTAAACATGCTGAGTTGTTTGCGCAGTCGCAGAAATATGCCAATCAAGACCGCTATTTTTTAGCCGGCATGTTGTCGATGATTGATGTCTGTGTCGGCATCAATTTAGACGACGTGCTATCTGAGCTTCCCCTACCGCTAGAATTCACTAATGCCATCATCGAACGTTCAGGCCGCGTTGGCTACACGTTAGATTTAATTGAATCTTATGAAAAAAATCGCATTGTTAAGTCAGAAGATGACTTACAGACGCTGGCTGAAACCTATGCTGAAGCAGTGAAGTGGGTGGAAGGCTTTAAGTCTACCTTTTGAGACTTGATATTTTGTAAGGATATTCTTGCATGCCTGTAAGGTGTTTCTGAAATGTTGCGAGAAAGTTGGAAAGCTGTGTTAGGTTTTTTCTTATCTTTTTGAATTTAAAGTGGTTTTTTTTGTTTTTATTAAAGTTTTGTGTGTTTTTCATTCTTTCATGATTCGGATATATTTAGCTCATCCAGACGGAAATCAAGGATTGAGTGGCACATAGAGGTGCAGCAAGGAAGGGAGCCTTGTGGGATAAAATGGAGCGGCGACGGATGCTTTTAGACGGATTTTATATGAAGGATTAAGGCTCTACGGATTAGGGTCATATTGCCAAGGTTAGGCGGACCTCAGGGATGGGGCGTTACGGATAACGACTCACTGGATGAGTGCTTTAAAGGACTTAAAGCATAATAATGGGCAGCTTAGGCTGCCCTTTTTATTGTCTGCGTCATATTCCTCTGTTCCTCTTATGTTTATCGTTGTTATAACAAAACGTTTGTTTTGTAGGGATTGTCTGACATAGGTGTAGGGTGTTTCTGTAATGCACTCGGATTAATGGAAATATCATTTCGTATTATCGGTAAACATTTGATTTATATGTAAATATTTTGTTTTTTGTGGATTTCGATATGTTTGCATCTCGCATCAGATACTGTACATTTAGCTTATCCAAAGGGAACTCAAGGATTGAGAAGCACATAGAAGTGCAGCAAAGCTTGGAGCTTTGTCGGAGTTAGGATTAGAGAGCGGGCTGCTCAAAGACGGATTTTATAGGACATTCAAACTCGACGGATTGAGTTAAAGAGCCAAGTACGGCACGTTATGGATTGACGGCATGGAGTCGCATACTCACGGACAGAGCGCTTTAACGGATTAGAGCAAAAAAATGGGCAGCCTAGGTTGCCCTTTTCTTTGCCTGCTATTCAGAGGTAAAGGCATAAAAAAAGCAGCCATTGGCTGCTTTTTTTGGTTTTTACTAACAGGCTTATCGCTCTAGGTGCTCAAGCTTGTCTTCTACCCCGTCCCATTCAGCCGCATCAGGAAGGGCATCTTTCTGCTCTGTAATGTTCGGCCAAATCAACGCAAGCTCTTGGTTTAGCTCAACGAATACTTCTTGGCCTTCTGGTAGTTCATCTTCAGAGAAGATCGCACCTGCAGGACACTCAGGCTCACACAAAGCACAATCAATACACTCATCAGGGTTGATGGCTAGAAAGTTTGGGCCTTCGTAAAAACAGTCAACAGGGCAGACTTCTACGCAGTCTGTATATTTACAACGAATACAATTGTCAGTGACGATGAAAGCCATTCGACTTCTCCTAGAATCAGTTCAAAATTTTGCCAGTATTTTAGAGGCATTGCCTGTTTAGCGGCAAGGGGCAATTGTCAGTACCTCTAAATTTTCTGGTATTAGCTTATGCTACTACAGCTCGTTTTTCAGTTTATACAATAGATTAAGCGCTTCGAGTGGTGTTGTGTTGTCTATATCTACCCCTGCTATTGCCTCTTTTAGCTGGCTCGCATCATCTGTTGCAAATAAATCCGCTTGCATGGGGGCGCTTGGACGTATTTGAGGTGTTGCAAGTGGGGTAACGCTTTCTTTTACATGCTGAGGTGTAGATGTTTCGGTGCTCCCTAGATGGGTGCGTTCACCTTCTAATTCTCCTAGCTTCTGTCGCGCGTCGATAATGACACTTCTTGGAACGCCAGCTAATTGTGCAACTTGTAAACCATAAGACTGGCTTGCTGGGCCTTCGTGGACTTGGTGCATAAAGACGATCTCGTCTTCATATTCTGAAGCGGTTAAATGTACATTTGCTGCATTAGGTAAGCGGTCCGCTAAAGTTGTTAATTCGAAGTAGTGTGTAGCGAAAAGTACATAACTGCCAAGTTGATTTGCCAGGTATTCTACTGCTGACCATGCCAAAGAGAGGCCATCAAAGGTGCTGGTACCGCGGCCTACTTCATCCATCAGAACCAAGCTGTCTTTGGTGGCATTGTTTAGAATGTTTGCAGTTTCAGTCATTTCCACCATGAAGGTTGAACGTCCGCCTGCCAAATCATCAGAGGATCCCATGCGGGTGAAAATACGATCAACGACTGAGATAGATGCTGATTCAGCCGGTACAAAGCTGCCAGTGTGTGCTAGCAGTGTAATGATGGCAATTTGACGCATGTAGGTCGATTTACCACCCATGTTCGGGCCTGTGATCATCAGCAAGCTGCGTTCTTGATGCAGATTCAGATCATTAGGTATGAAAGGATCGGAGATCACTGCTTCGACCACAGGGTGTCGGCCCGCCTGAATATTCATACCTCCACGGTTATGAACTTCAGGGCAGCAGAAACCTAGTCGGTTCGCTCGTTCGGCAAAACAAGTTAACACATCCAATTGAGCCACAGCTTGGCTGGCGGTTTGTAATGGTCCTAAAATCTCGTTCAGCTTATCCAGCAATTGCTCATAAAGTTGTTTTTCACGGGCCAACGCTTTGGATTTTGCGCTGAGCGCTTTGTCTTCAAACTCTTTTAGTTCGGGCGTGATAAAGCGTTCGGCATTTTTGAGCGTTTGCCGGCGTACGTATTCCGCTGGCGCGAGGTCTGAATGCAATCGACTGATTTCAATGTAGTAACCGTGTACGCGGTTATAGCCTACTTTTAATGAGGAAATGCCGGTACGCTCTTTCTCTCGACGCTCAACCTCGGCTAAATAATCAGTGGCATTGCTAGACAATGAAATCAGCTCATCCAGCTCCTCGTCATAGCCTTGCGCCATCACACCGCCATCACGAATTACGGAAGGAGGGTTTTCTACAATGGCACGTTGCAACTCTTTGGTCAGTTCTGGTTGTTCGATAAGGCGATCGTACAGTTGTGCGAGGCGGCCTTCAGTAGTGCTGCATCCTTGAATCAAGCTACGCAGTTCTGGCACTGTTTCCAGTGCCCAGCGTAGGCGAACCAAGTCTCTGGGGCGAGCAGAGCGCAAGGCCACGCGAGAGAGAATACGTTCCATATCCCCAATACTTTTAATGGTGCTTTGCAGAGACTCAAATAAGAAATTCTCCATCAGTACATGTGTTGCTGTTTGACGGCTATGAATTTCATTTAGATCACGTATCGGAGTATGCAGCCAGCGCTTTAATAACCGTGATCCCATAGGCGTGGTACAGCTGTCGATAACGCTCATTAAGGTGTTACTGGCACTGCCATTTAGATTTTGATCGATTTCGAGGTTACGTCGCGTCGCGCCATCAATTAAAACGGTGTCGTCCCTTTGTTCAACGCTGATCGACTGAATATGAGGCAGTGCTGAGCGCTGAGTGTCTTTGGCATACTGTAACAGTGCTCCAGCCGAAGCAATGGCAGCGGTAAATGCTTCACAGCCGAAGCCTGACAGGTCTTTGGTGTTAAATTGTTGAATCAACTGACGATAACTGGATTCGTAGTCAAAGTGCCAAGGACCGAGTTCACTGACCCCGCGTTCTAGTGTAATCAAATCGCGCGCGGGGAAGTCTTCAGAAAGTAGAATTTCCTTAGGTGTGAGTCGTTGCAATTCGCTGACTAAGGCTTCATGGCCATCTACTTCAAATACACAAAAGCGGCCACTGGCCATATCTAGATAGGAAAAACCAAAGACGTCTAAGCCTTTACGTTGTATGTGTGCGACAGATAATAGTAAGTTTTCACGCTTTTCTTCTAGAAACGCTTCATCACTGATGGTACCAGGTGTCACAATGCGGGCGATTTTACGGTCTACAGGGCCTTTACTTGTGGCAGGATCACCGACTTGTTCAGCGATGGCAACAGACTCGCCCATACGAACTAAGCGTGCAATGTAGTTTTCAGCCGCATGAAAGGGAATGCCGGCCATTGGAATAGGTTTACCACCAGAGTGGCCGCGTGCAGTGAGCGTAATATCTAACAACTCGGCGGCGCGTTTGGCGTCGTCATAGAACAACTCATAAAAGTCGCCCATGCGATAAAACAGCATCTGATTGGGGTGCTGAGACTTGAGGCCAAAATATTGGCGCATCATGGGGGTATGGTTGTCTTTGTCTGATTGGCTCATGAGAGTGCTCACGTTGTATGGATGAAACAGGGTCGGTATTCTAAGGCATAATTTATTGATATTTAAGGGAACGCAATGGTTCAAGAGAAATTCCTTAAAGACTTGGTCAAACAAGTCGCGAAACGCCTGACTGAGCGTCAGTATCAGTTGGTAACCGCTGAGTCATGTACAGGCGGTTTAATTGGTGCGTATTGTACTGAGATGGCTGGCAGCTCACGCTGGTTTTTTGGTGGGGTGATCAGCTATGCCAATGAAGCCAAAATGGCAGCTTTGAATGTGTCGGAAGCAACGCTTAATACGGAAGGGGCAGTAAGCGCTTCCACTGTGCGCCAGATGTGTGCCGGTGCGTTAGTCCTAGGAGGAGACGTAGCGGTTGCTGTCAGTGGTGTAGCGGGGCCAAGTGGTGGTAGTCTCGAAAAGCCTGTTGGATGTGTCTATATTGCTTGGCAGGTCAAAGGACAAAAAGTAATTGTAGAGCGTTGTCAGTTTGAAGGTACACGTCGTGCGATTCGACGAGAGGCACTGGCGCGTGCGCTAGAGGGGATTTTGGAAGCGACGGAATAAAAATCTGTGTTTTTATACAGTATTTTCTTGAGCGTTTTTTTAAAACGCGCTACATTAAGCTCAGTTTAAATCTACGGATACATTACCAGTTAGGATTGAAATATGGCTAGCACGGCAGACAACAAGAAAAAAGCGTTAGACGCGGCGCTTTCCCAGATCGAGCGTCAGTTTGGTAAAGGCGCCATCATGAAAATGGGTGAAGGCGCAAAATTAGACATCGATACCGTTTCAACCGGGTCTCTCGGTTTAGACATTGCTTTGGGTGCTGGTGGTTTGCCATACGGCCGTATTTGTGAGATTTATGGGCCAGAATCGTCTGGTAAAACAACACTGACGCTAAGTGTGATTGCAGAAGCTCAAAAACAAGGTAAAACTTGTGCGTTTATCGATGCCGAGCATGCATTGGATCCATCGTACGCAGAGAAACTTGGTGTAAACATTGCTGATTTGTTGGTCTCTCAACCTGATACCGGTGAACAAGCGCTAGAAATTTGTGACATGTTGGTGCGTTCAAACAGTGTTGATGTGATTGTGGTCGACTCCGTTGCTGCATTAGTGCCTAAGTCAGAAATTGAAGGTGAAATGGGCGATTCTTCTGTCGGTGTTCAAGCTCGTCTACTATCACAAGCGATGCGTAAACTGACAGGTTCGATTAAACATGCCAACTGCTTGGTTGTATTCATTAACCAAATTCGTATGAAGATTGGTGTGATGTTCGGCTCCCCTGAAACGACAACAGGCGGTAACGCACTGAAGTTCTACAGTTCAGTACGTTTGGACATTCGTCGCATTGGCTCTGTAAAGCAGGGCGATGAAGTTATTGGTAATGAAACGCGTGTTAAAGTGGTGAAAAATAAGATTGCACCGCCGTTTAAACAAGCAGAGTTCCAAATTATGTATGGTGCGGGTATTTACCGCATGGGTGAGATCATTGATTTAGGTGTGAAACAAGGTTTCATTGACAAATCAGGTGCTTGGTATGCTTACGGTGGCAATAAAATTGGCCAAGGCAAAGCAAATGCCGCGCAATACCTTGCGGATAATCCGGCCATTGCTCAAGAAGTTGAAGCGATGATTCGTGAAGAATTGTTGGCTAAGAAAAAGAAACCAGAAGAAGCGGCTGAAGACGTAGCGGCAGAGGCTGAAGAGCTAGACATCTAGCAGTATAGTGAAACTTATAAAAGCAGCCAATTGGCTGCTTTTTTTGCTTTTAATGTTAAAAAAAGTAAGAGTTATGGAGTCTATAAATATTAACCACTACTCTATGTAGAAGCGTTATTTTTATTGAAGGTGTATAGGATGACATTTTTTGTACTGCTTATTATTGCAACAGCAGTATCCACCGTTATGCTACTTGGCAGTGTGTGGTGGTATTGGCGTGTCAAAAAACAACTCGAAAACGAGCCAGTAGAAAAGGATGAGCAGCAGGATACGCCTGAGTCAAATGATACCGAGGTGGCTAGCGACGGTTCGGTTGAAGTCTCGGTGAAAGATGCGTGGTTGGATTTAATAGACCAACAGAAAGACTTATGTAACGAGCTATTAACGACTCAAAATGACAATGAAAATGAAGATCTTACACTTCGTTGCTGGCAAACGTTTTTAGAGGTTGAACGAATTCTGATTCAGGACAGCCATGCAAATGTGGCCGACTATCTGGATAAGTTTGAATTTGTATTGGAGCGTTTAAAGCAGGCTCAAGAAATCGATGCATTACTTAAGCAGCTTTCTGTAAGTAATCAGCTATTGAAGCAGCTTAATAAGGTGATTCAAAAGACGGGAGATGCGGCATTTGAACAAATGAATACGACCGCGAACCTGAATTTAAAACTTGATGGCTTGCAAGATAAGTTACATGAAGAGCTTGAATTGGATCAAGAGCTGGCTGATGTGCGCGCTGAGCTTGCAAGTTTGCATGAATTTGCTGAGCGTTTGAAACAAAAAATGGAATCCAAGAGCGATCATGATAAAGAATATTTAGACACGCTCTCTGAATTTCTAGGAAGTGCTTCGTCAGATAGTTTTCTTGCGCCTATTAAAAGTGAGTTGGACGATAAAGTTGTGGAGCTACAGAGCTTGGCAGACTATCGTACTAAGATCATTGAAGAATTGAAGGTACGTCTTAAAAGTAAGCGCGTGTCAAAGGATGGTAGGCACGTACATTTAGCGGAATATGATGTCGCGTTTGCCAAAATGGAAAAGAGTTTGCTTGAAAGCAACAAGGTGATTAAAGCGCTTGAGCAGAAACTGGAAAGTTTACAAACGATAAAATACAACTTAAATGTCGATGTTCGAAAGCGCGAAGAAGAGCTAAAAGCCAAAGATGCGAAACTGCGTGAGTCGAGAGGTGATGTGCCAATGCAGGCACAAGCATCATTGGCTCGTGAGCAAGATTCTGTTAATGCGATTGTTGAATCTATGGATAAAGTACCTTTCTCTCCAGAATATTCAGATTTTGAAGCAGAGCAAAGTGTCAAGCTGGCTTCGTTACAGGAGCTGGTTAATGAGTCTGAGCTGTATGTTAACGTTCTGGAGCGAGACTTAGAGAGAGCTAAGATTGAGCATGACCGGCTCACTGATCGTCTAGAGAGTGGTGAAGAGGCGCCTCTTATGCTGTCATCAGAAGAAAAAGAAGAGCTTGAGAACTTACGTGAGATCAACTCAGAATTAGAGAGTGAGAAGATAAGTTTAATTGAGCAGCTATCTGTTAATTCAGAGGACACTGAAGCTGTACAAGAGCTACAACAAAAAATAAAGGAACTGGATATGAAGATAGAGACAGTCCAAGTGAACTACGTCAACATGGAAGAACGTTATCTTAATTCATTAATGTCTTAGTCATCTTCACTGAATTCGATCGCGTACTTTACTTCGTCAAAGCTAAAACCGCGGTATACGAGATAGCGTGTTTGTTTCGCTTTAGCTTTAAAGTCTCGTTCCGGCGCATCACCAAATTTGCGTTGTTTAAGCTCCAAAGCAAGCTCAAACCAATCTGCCTCTAGGCTTGCAATGGCTTGTTTTGCCAATTCATCACCAATGCCCTTCATCCTGAGTTCATTCATTATGCGCTGTTTGCCAAGAGGCTTAGACGCTCTGCTGCGACTAAATGCCTCAGCGAAACGCTGATCACTTAAATAGTTTAGCTCTGTTAGATAAAGCAGTGTTTGATCAATGGTTTCTGATTCATATCCTTTACGAAAAAGCTTCTGCTGAAGCTCTTTTGTTGAGTGCTCGCGTGCGCCTAAAAGCCATAAAGCATAATTTTTTGCGTCTAGTTCGGCCATGGTTCTCTACAGAAAAAAGAAAAGTCATTATAACTGAAAATATTGGTGATTGTTTTGGTTTAATGAACTGAAAAAATATAAAAAATCATTTTTATAATCTCTATTTTGGTTTAATTACAGTGAGAAAAACTGCAAATGATCTGTAAAAATAGTCGATAGTTCTATTTTAGAGGTCTGCTATGAAAGTTTGTATTTTAGGTGCGGGTGTTATTGGTTTGACGTCTGCTTATTATCTTGCCAAGAAAGGCATGCAGGTGACCGTAATTGATCGTCAATCGGATGTGGCAATGGAGGCAAGCTTTGCTAATGCGGGTCAGGTGTCTCCGGGTTATTCCGCCCCGTGGGCAGCACCTGGAGTGCCACTCAAAGCAGTGAAGTGGTTATTTCAAAAATACGCGCCTCTGAAAATTAGCCCTGAGCTAGAGCTTAAAAAAGTGGCATGGATGTCTAAAATGCTACGCAACTGTACGGCATCGGCTTATAACACCAATAAGTCTCGTATGATGGCTCTGGCAGAATACAGTCGTGATTGCTTCATCGATCTTCGAAAAGACATTGGTATTTCATACGACGATGGACAAGGCGGGACTTTGCAGCTATTTCGATCTGACGCGCAAGTTGATGGTGCGCAAAAAGACATTAACGTTCTGAGGTCTTTAGGCGTTCCGCATGAAGTATTAACACCGGCTGAAATTCTGGCCGTTGAGCCAGGGTTAGCGCCTTCGATCGATAAGTTTAAAGGTGGACTACGTTTGACGGGCGATGAAACTGGAGATTGCTTCATGTTTTGCCAAGCTTTAAAAAAGCAGTGCGAAAGCATGGGGGTGACGTTCCTGTTTAATACGAGTGTTGAAAAGCTAATCGTGGAACAGACGCGTATTAAGGCGATTAAGACGCTGGACGATACGATAGAGTGCGATCAATTACTGGTCTGTCTTGGTAGTTATTCAAAAGAAATGCTGAAAGCGATTGGTGTAGATGTGCCTATTTATCCGGTAAAAGGGTATTCGTTGACTGTGCCCATCAGTGATTCTAATTTTGCCCCTATATCTACGATCATGGATGAAACCTATAAAGTAGCGGTTACACGTTTAGGTGATCGTATTCGTGCGGCTGGTACTGCAGAGTTAGCAGGGTATAATCTTGATTTACCCAAAGTTCGAACGGATACCATTACTCATGTTGTGAGGGATGTCTTCCCGCAAGGCGCTGATCTTAGTCAGGCTGAATATTGGACTGGATTACGTCCGATGACGCCAGACGGTACCCCTGTTATTGGTGAAACCCCCATTAATGGTCTGTATCTGAATACAGGACATGGCACGCTTGGGTGGACTATGAGTTGCGGCTCAGCAGCCGTTATTGCTGATATCATGGCAGGTGAAAAGACGGCGATTGATTCGTCTGACCTAGCCGTTAAACGTTATGCAAATTAAGGGGCAGAAATGTCAAGGCCACTTACAGCGACCGTCGATTTAGAGGCGATCCTGTCAAATTATCGTTATGCAAAACAGCTTCATCCAACGTGTAAAGCGTTTGCCGTTGTGAAAAGTAATGCCTACGGTCATGGTGCCGTTCGCGTTGCGCAGTATTTAGAAGGCGAAGCAGATGCCTTTGCTGTTGCGACCATTGAAGAGGCTTTAGAGCTTCGTGAAGCGGGCATTGAAGCACCTGTTATGCTGCTTGAAGGCGTCTTTGAAGCGTCTGAATGGGCGTTATGTCATGAACATGGTTTCTGGGCTGCATTAGAGAATACGATGCAACTTGAAAGTTTGTTGGAACTTGGACAAAGCATTGAAAAAGTATTTGTAAAACTGGACACCGGCATGCACCGACTGGGTGTCACCAAAGAGGTGGCGAATGAGTACATACAGCGTCTTCGTGACAGTGGTTTAGTTGATGAAGTATTGCTGATGACACATTTTTCTTGTGCTGATGACCTTGCTGATCTGACGACAATGAAGCAGTTAACGTACTTTGAACAGGCCCGTCAGTCTATTGAGGGGACAGTTGAAGCCAGTGTGGCCAATTCAGCGGCGATTATGAAATGGAGTGTCCCTGAGGGTGGCTGGATCCGCCCAGGTATCATGCTATACGGTATTTCGCCGTTTGCTGAACTGAGCGGAGTAGAGTTAGGTTTGAAGCCTGCTATGACGTTAACGTCTAAGGTGATCTCTGTGCGAACGGTTACGGCAGGTGAAAAAGTTGGCTACGGCGCCACTTACATTGCAGAGCAGGATCATCAATTAGCCACCATTGCGGTAGGGTATGGTGACGGTTATCCCCGCGCGGCGGATAATGGCACTCCCATGCTGATAAAAGGCAAGGCGGCTGAGTTATCAGGCCGAGTGTCAATGGATATGATTACCGCTCGTTTGGTACAAGATGGTAGCTCTACTTTAACCATTGGCGATGATGTTGTGTTATGGGGTGACGATGTGCCGGTAGAGAAAGTGGCGTATTGGTCTGAAACCATTGGCTATGAATTGGTAACCCGCATGACCACTCGACCTAAAATGATCTATGTGGAGGCTGATTAGCCCCATTTTCCCTTCTTTTGTTTATTTGATGCTCTCAAACGAGCATCAAATGCCCATATATGATCAAAAAGTAATGAAATTCATTTTTTAGGTTTTGATCAACTACGCTGTTTCCGTGTACTATTTTCTACCTTTCTAAAGCACTGTAACGGTCTACTTAAAGACAGTCGTGCTGTTTTTTATTCGCCAGATATTTATAGAGATAGAGTCTCATCCAATTATGAAGAGTTCTGAATTACGCCAATCATTTTTGTCTTTCTTTGAAAGCAAGCAGCATCAGATCGTGGAATCCAGTTCGCTGGTTCCTGGTAATGACCCAACGTTATTGTTTACTAACGCCGGTATGGTGCAATTCAAAGATGTTTTTTTGGGGGCAGACAAGCGCCCATACACCCGAGCGACGACATCGCAGCGTTGTGTGCGTGCCGGAGGTAAGCACAATGACCTTGAAAACGTAGGTTACACTGCACGTCATCACACATTCTTTGAAATGTTAGGTAACTTCAGTTTTGGGGACTACTTCAAAGAAGAGGCCATTTCATTTGCGTGGGAATTCTTGACTGGCGTGCTTGGTTTACCAAAAGATAAGTTGTTGGTAACGGTCTACGCGGAAGATGATGAAGCGTTCGGTATTTGGAAAGATCAAATTGGTGTTCCAGAAGATAGAATCATCCGTATTGGTGATAACAAAGGCGCTCGTTATGCGTCTGACAACTTCTGGGCGATGGGCGACACTGGCCCTTGTGGGCCTTGTACCGAAGTATTTTATGATCACGGTGAGCACATTTGGGGTGGACCTCCGGGGACACCTGAAGAAGATGGCGACCGTTTTATCGAAATTTGGAACGTTGTATTCATGCAGTACAACCGTTCAGCAGACGGCACAATGGCAAACCTACCTAAGCCTTCTGTTGATACAGGCATGGGACTTGAGCGTATTGCTGCGATTTTGCAGGGTGTTCACAGTAACTATGAGATCGATTTGTTCCAAAATCTAATCAAAGCCTCTGCCATGGCAGTGGGTACTGAAGATTTCGCGTCTCAGTCACTACGGGTTATTGCCGATCACATTCGTTCATGTTCATTCATGATCGTTGATGGGGTGGTGCCGTCAAATGAAGGCCGTGGTTACGTATTGCGCCGTATTATTCGTCGTGCTGTACGTCATGGTAATAAGCTAGGTCAGAAACAGCCATTCTTCCATAAGCTGGTGGAAGCGCTGGATGTCGAAATGGGTGAAGCCTACCCAGAATTGCGTAAGCTAAAAGATCGTGTCGCTTCGATTTTACTTAAAGAAGAAGAGCAGTTTGCAAAAACACTCGATCAAGGTATGCGTATTCTTGAGGAGGCGATTGCTAACCTAGGTGACAGTAAAACGATTCCAGGTGAGACGATCTTCAAGTTGTACGATACGTTTGGTTTCCCTGCGGACTTAACGAATGATGTTGCGCGTGAAGCGGGTCTTGAAATTGATGAAGAAGGTTTTGAAAAAGCGATGGATGAGCAACGTGCTCGTGCACGTTCAGCAAGCAACTTCACGATGGATATGTCGGGTTCAGTAGACGTTGACGGTCAAACGGAATTTACCGGTTACACTTACCTAGAAGGGCAAAGCCCAGTTGAGCAAATTTTGGTCGACGGCGAGCCGGTTGATGTATTGCAAGAAGGTCAAATAGGTCTTGTCGTACTGACTGAGACACCTTTCTACGGTGAGTCTGGTGGACAAACAGGCGATCAAGGTTGGTTGCGTGGTCCTGCGGCGGTGAAAGTATCGAATACTACGAAGCAAGGTAAGGTACACCTACACCATGTTGAAGTGCGTGAAGGTTCGCTAAAAGTAGGCGATGTTGTGACCACAGAAGTGGATCGTTCATTACGTAATGCAACGGCGCTTAATCACTCGGCAACCCATCTATTGCACGAAGCGTTGCGTCGTGTTCTAGGGGATCATGTATTGCAGAAAGGTTCTTTGGTTAATGCTGAACGCCTTCGTTTTGACTTTTCTCACTTTGAAGGATTAACAGCTGCTGAGCTCGAGCAAATCGAAGACATCGTCAATGAGCAAGTGCGCTTGAACCACGAAACGATTACCGAAGTCATGGATATCGAAGCGGCCAAAGCGAAAGGCGCGCATGCGCTGTTTGGTGAGAAATACGAAGCGCAAGTACGTGTTTTGACAATGGGTTCTGATTACTCGATTGAATTGTGTGGTGGTACTCACGTTAAGCGTACAGGTGACATTGGTTTATTCAAAATTGTCACTGAAAGCGGTATTGCGGCAGGTGTTCGTCGTATAGAAGCGTTGACTGGTAAAGCGGCCATCGATGCAACGCGTCAAACAGAGTCTTCTTTGTCGCAAATCGCCGGTTTGTTTAAAGCCAGCAAAGAAGTGGCGTTTGATAAAGTTGTAACGTTGAATGATCAAGCGCGTGCGTTGCAAAAAGAAATCGATTTGCTAAAAAGCAAGTTGGCGGCCCAAGCGGGTGCGGATTTAGCGTCTCAAGCGGTTGATATCAATGGCGGTAAGTTGTTGGTTGCGCAAGTTGAAATCGACGATCCAAAAGGTCTGCGTGATTTATTGGATGAGCTGAAAAGTAAGTTAGAGTCGGCCGTGGTTGTGCTGGCAGCGAATAACGATGGCAAAGTAAGCTTGATTGCAGGTGTGACTAAAGAGTTAACGTCTAAAGTTAAAGCGGGTGACCTGATCAAAATGGCGGCCCCTTACGTTGATGGTCGTGGTGGCGGCAGACCGGATATGGCGCAAGCGGGTGGTAGTAAGCCTGAAGGTATTGCCGAAGTGCTGGCTCTTGTTCCGGACTGGGTCAACGAACGAGTATAGTGTGACGCGCCCCTCTGGGGCGCTTTTTATTTGGGATGACGTAATATGGCATTGTTAGTTCAAAAATATGGTGGCACCTCGGTCGGCTCGATTGAGCGTATCGAAGCGGTGGCTGATCGTGTCTTGAAACATAAGCAACAAGGGGACGATATCGTCGTCGTAGTTTCTGCGATGAGTGGTGAAACCAACCGTCTAATTGGCTTGGCAAAGAGTATTCAAGCGACTCCTGATGTTCGCGAAATGGATGTGCTGCTATCAACAGGAGAGCAGGTAACAATTGCTTTGTTGAGTATGGCGCTCATGAAGCGTGGTTTGAAGGCGAAGTCTTATACTGGCAGCCAGGTTCGTATTACAACCGATAATTCACACGGTAAGGCTCGTATTCAAGATATTGATACAGACGCGATGCGTTCTGATTTAGATGATGGGACAGTGTTGGTTGTTGCCGGCTTTCAGGGGGCTGATGAGTTTGGCAATATTACCACACTAGGACGCGGTGGTTCAGATACCACTGGTGTCGCTTTGGCAGCGGCGCTGAAAGCCGATGAGTGTCAGATTTACACCGATGTCGATGGGGTTTATACCACTGACCCTCGAGTGGTTGACAGTGCCCGGCGCTTAGAAAAAATTACGTTTGAAGAAATGCTTGAAATGGCAAGCCTAGGCTCAAAAGTGCTGCAAATTCGTTCTGTTGAGTTTGCGGGTAAATATCAAGTTCCATTGCGTGTGTTGTCCAGTTTTAAAGACGGTGATGGCACGCTAATTACGACTGATGGAGAGAATACTATGGAACAGCCAGCTGTATCTGGTATCGCATTTAATCGAGATGAAGCTAAGTTAACACTAAAAGGTGTGCCTGATGTGCCTGGTGTTGCGTCAAAAATTCTTGGCCCTGTAAGTGAAGCGAACGTTGAAGTGGATATGATTGTCCAAAACGTATCGATGGACGGCACTACAGACTTTACGTTTACAGTGCATCGTAATGATTACGATAAAGCACTGAATGTATTACACGGTGTGGCAAAAGACTTGAATGCGAAAGAAGTATTGTCAGATGACAAGATTGCGAAAGTATCGATCGTGGGTGTTGGTATGCGATCTCATGCCGGCGTTGCGACCAGTATGTTTAAGGCTTTGGCGGAGGAGTCGATTAATATTCAACTTATCTCCACATCTGAAATCAAAGTATCTGTCATAATTGATGAGAAATACATGGAATTGGCGGTGCGTTCATTACATTCAGCATTCAAGCTTAACGAACCGAATACGGGTGTTAGCGAAGCGTAACACTTTAATACAAGTTCAATGCTTTGGTGTATAGATTCGAAGGTAGAGAGCAGCTACAATTCATCTTGTAAGGAAATCCCTACAAAAGGGTAGGGGTTTCTGATATCTCACAAGGATTTTTAAGGAGAAGTGTTATGCTTATTTTGACTCGCCGTGTTGGTGAAACTCTAATGGTTGGTGATGAAGTGTCAGTGACTGTACTGGGTGTAAAAGGCAACCAAGTACGTATCGGTATCAATGCACCAAAAGATGTTTCTGTTCACCGTGAAGAGATCTATCTTCGCATTCAGAAAGAGCAAGATGAACAAGATACAGAAAATTAAACTTTTTTTAAAAAAAGCCTTTACATAACAACTGGTGTCTCTATAATACGCCGCACTTGTTACGGAGAGTTGGCCGAGTGGCCGAAGGCGCTCCCCTGCTAAGGGAGTATGGGGTGAAACTCATCGAGGGTTCGAATCCCTCACTCTCCGCCATTTTAAATGCGCATCCGTAGCTCAGCTGGATAGAGTACTCGGCTACGAACCGAGCGGTCGGAGGTTCGAATCCTCCCGGATGCACCATTTAGATTGAGTAAAGCAAGAATAAGTTAACTAATGCTATCCTGTTAGTTAATCGTGAATAGTTTAGATATATGCATCCGTAGCTCAGCTGGATAGAGTACTCGGCTACGAACCGAGCGGTCGGAGGTTCGAATCCTCCCGGATGCACCATCTAAACGCAAGTAGTTATGCATCCGTAGCTCAGCTGGATAGAGTACTCGGCTACGAACCGAGCGGTCGGAGGTTCGAATCCTCCCGGATGCACCACTACTACCCCTTCCTTTGTTTCTCTCTATGTATATATCAGCTTAATTTTATTTTGATCTTTTAAGTACTGTTAGCTTTCTTTTTTTTCTATTTTTCTTTTTCCTTCAATTTCTATTTTTCTCTGTCCTTCTGATTGTTTTTATTAAAATTTTTTAATTTTATGAATAATTGTGGGTTGCGTTTAGTGTTATGAATAATCATAATACTCTGCATTGACGGAGAGCTGGCCGAGTGGCCGAAGGCGCTCCCCTGCTAAGGGAGTATGGGGTGAAACTCATCGAGGGTTCGAATCCCTCGCTCTCCGCCATTTTAAATGTGCATCCGTAGCTCAGCTGGATAGAGTACTCGGCTACGAACCGAGCGGTCGGAGGTTCGAATCCTCCCGGATGCACCATTTCCTTTCTTGTTTACCCTTTCTTGTATTTAATCTCTTTGTTTTTAATAGTATTCATTAGTGCTTTTAATTCATCAGTATGCTGCGTGCTGCGTATCGCTTTTAAATTTTCTGCAATAATTGGCCAATCAGTTCTTAAATGTCCACTCCACTGTTTAATGCGACCAAGCGTGGCAAAATTGTCGTAGTGATCTAGCAGTTTGTCGATGTAGCCTTCCATAAGATCAAACAGTTCCTCAAAGCTGCCTTGCTTGCCTCCTTTCAGTTCTCTGAATATAAATGGGTTGCTTAGGCTTCCACGGCCAATCATGAAGTGAGTGCATCCTGTAACTTGCTGGCATTCTAGTAATGATTCGCGGTCGCGAATATCACCATTAGCGATAATCGTCATGCTTGAGCGTTTTGTTGCCTGGCCAATTTTCTCCCAGCGTGCTGGAGGGCCGTAGCCATCTTTTTTTGTTCGTCCATGGATGGTAAGTGTTGTGGCTCCTGCTTGCTCAATGGCATCGAGGTTTTCAAAAAACAAGTTTTCATCTTGATAGCCCAGACGCATTTTTGCAGACAGTGGAATATGTTTAGGTAATGATTGCCTGACGGCATGTACAACGTTGTAGAGCGTTTTTGGGTCTTGCAATAAAAAAGAGCCGCCACCGTGCCCATTTACGCGTTTTGCAGGACAGCCAAAATTCAAATCTAGGTGCGTTGCGCCTGCTAAACCTGCTTCTTCTGCAGTGCTTGCCATCGTGTCAATATTGGAGCCAAGTAGCTGCAAATGTACGGGGTGATTAAATGTTGTTCGACTTGCCTGATCGAGCTCTGGTACCAGCCGTTTCAAAGACTGTGCGGACACTGTTTGTTGTGTGACACGTACGAACTCAGAAACGAGGTAGTTCATTCCTCCTACGCTTGAAAGAAGCGATCTCATTGTATGATCCATGACACCTTCCATTGGTGCGACCGCCAGTATGATGTCTTGTGGTGATTGATGAGGGGTGGCGCGATTAAGCAAGTTCACGTTGTCAATATCCAAGCAAAAAAATATGAAAACTATATGCTTTATGATACAAAAGAATGCATATTAGGGAATTATTGTGCATCACAGCATTGTGGTGTACGGAATGACCGTGCCCTGAATTATTCAGATTTTAATGGAAAGTGCTATGAATAACTTAATGAGCGATGGCTTTGGTTTAATGTTATTGGGAATGGGGTTTGTTTTTACCTTCCTATGTCTGTTGATTGTTTCGACAACCTATATGTCAAAATTGATCAATCGTTATTTCCCAGAAGCAGCGCCAGTTGCTAAAAAGCCTATGGCTGCACCGACTGCTGGTGCATCCTCTGCTAGCGCTTCCGCTACTGATCCTAAAATCGCTGCTGCTATTACTGCTGCGATTCATCAACATCGTAACCGTTAATTTAAATCAGAGACGATTAGAGGCCACATCATGTCGAACAATAAACAACCTCTTGGCATCACAGATGTCGTATTAAGAGATGCCCATCAGTCACTATTTGCTACTCGCATGCGTATCGACGATATGCTGCCTATTGCAGAAAAGTTGGACCAAATTGGTTTCTGGTCGTTAGAGTCGTGGGGCGGTGCAACGTTTGATTCGTGCATTCGTTTTATTGGTGAAGATCCATGGGATCGTATTCGTGAGCTTAAAAAGGCGATGCCGAATACGCCACAGCAAATGCTTCTACGTGGTCAAAACCTACTAGGTTACCGTCATTATGCTGATGATGTTGTGACAAAATTTGTTGAACGTGCTGCCAAAAATGGTGTTGATGTATTCCGTATCTTTGATGCAATGAATGATCCTCGTAACCTAGAAACTGCGATTAAAGCGGTAAAAGGTGAGGGTAAGCATGCTCAAGGGACGATCTCTTATACAAAAAGCCGAGTGCACACACTTCAAAACTGGGTTGATTACGCGAAAACGTTAGAAGACATGGGCGCAGATTCCATTGCGATCAAAGACATGTCTGGCATTTTGACGCCTTACGATGCGTTTGAATTGGTTGGTAAGCTTAAAGACCAAACCAAACTAGAGGTTCAGCTACATGCCCATGCTACCTCAGGGCTGTCTGATATGACTATTCTAAAATCGATTGAAGCGGGTGTTGATCGTGTTGATACAGCCATTTCTTCGATGTCGATGACATATGGTCACTCTGCAACAGAATCTGTCGTTGCTGCGCTACAGGGTACAGATCGTGATACAGGTCTCGATTTAGAAAAACTAGAAGAGATCGCCTCATACTTTCGTAATGTTCGTAAGAAATACGCTAAGTTTGAAGGCTCTTTGCGAGGTACGGATTCTCGAATTCTAATTGCTCAGGTGCCGGGCGGTATGTTGACCAACATGGAAAGCCAATTACGTGAGCAAGGCGCAGCAGATAAATTTGATGCTGTTCTAGAGGAGATTCCACGAGTTCGTGAAGATTTAGGTTTAATTCCGCTCGTAACGCCAACATCGCAAATTGTCGGTACTCAAGCGGTATTAAATGTACTTACTGGTGAGCGTTACAAATCTATCTCTAAAGAAACGGCGGGTGTTCTTAAAGGAGAATACGGCGCAGCGCCAGCAGAGTTTAATAAAGAGCTTCAGGCTCGAGTGTTAAATGGTGCAGACGCGATTACCTGTCGACCTGCTGACTTACTTGAGCCTGAAATGGATAAGTTGACCGCTGAGCTAGGTGAGCTAGCAAAAGAGAAAGGTATTAAGTTAGCGTCAGATCAAATTGACGACGTACTAACGTACGCATTATTCCCTCAAATTGGTTTGAAATTCCTGCAGAACCGTGGCGATGCATCAGCATTTGAGCCTGTACCGACATTAGACGATGCCACTGCGGCACCTAAAAAGTCTCAATCTACTGACGGACCTGCGGTATATACGGTTAGTGTCTCTGGTCAAAGCTTTGTTGTACAGGTGGAAGAAGGTGGTGATGTAACGAAAATCCAGCCTGTCGCAGCATCACAATCTCCAGCGCCTTCTACTTCACCAGCTCCAGCAGGTGGTGGTGAAGATGTTCCAGCTCCATTGGCGGGCAATATTTTCAAGATTCTTGTATCACCTGGTCAGCAAGTAGCAGAAGGTGAAACATTAATGATCATGGAAGCCATGAAAATGGAAACAGAAATCTCAGCACCTAAATCCGGTACTGTCGCTTCGATCCATGTCAAAGAAGGCGATGCTGTCACTGTTGGCCAAGCCCTGTTGGCGATCTAAAAGTAGGTTATTAGAGAATGGAACAGAAATTACTCAACCTGTATCACGATACGGGTATTTATCAGTTAGAATTTGGTCAAGCCATTATGATTGTGGTTGGCCTTTTACTGATATTTCTTGCTATTAAAAAAGGCTTTGAGCCACTGCTACTATTACCAATAGGTATTGGTGCAGTATTGGTAAATATTCCGGGTGCTGGATTTATGGCAGCACCAGTCTATGATGCTGCAGGGCACATGGTCTCCCCTGGTGGTTTGCAGTACTACATCTACCATGGTGGTATTGAAACGGGCTTATTCCCGTTGATTATCTTTATGGGTGTCGGTGCTATGACAGATTTTGGGCCAATGCTTGCCAACCCAAAAACACTGTTGTTAGGTGCTGCGGCTCAATTTGGCATTTTTGCAACAGTGATTGGCGCAGTGCTATTAGGGGCTGCAGGAATCATGGACTTCACGTTAGCGGATGCGGCTGCGATTGGTATCATTGGTGGTGCAGATGGTCCAACGGCAATCTTTGTTGCGAGTCGTCTTGCGCCTGAGCTTCTTGGTGCTATTGCGGTAGCAGCTTATTCTTACATGGCCTTAGTGCCGTTGATTCAGCCGCCAATCATGCGTGCTTTAACGACACATGAAGAGCGCTCTATTAAAATGGAGCAGCTTCGTCATGTAACAAAAGCAGAAAAAATCATTTTCCCTATTGTTGTGACTATTTTGGTAGCAATGTTCCTGCCTTCAGCAGCACCACTTTTAGGTATGTTCTGTTTCGGTAACTTAATGCGAGAGTGTGGTGTAGTAGATCGCTTAAGTGACACTGCTCAAAATGCATTGATCAACATTGTTACTATCTTCCTTGGATTAGGTGTTGGTTCAAAGCTAAGCTCAGAAGCATTCTTGAATATCGAAACCTTGGGGATTTTATCGCTAGGTCTTGTCGCGTTTTCTATCGGCACGGCTGCAGGTGTATTGATGGCTAAGGTAATGAATAAATTCTCCTCAACGCCAATTAACCCATTGATTGGTGCGGCCGGTGTATCTGCGGTTCCAATGGCGGCTCGTGTCGCGAACAAAGTAGGTCTTGAAGCGAATAAGCAAAACTTCTTGCTTATGCATGCAATGGGACCGAACGTTGCGGGTGTAATTGGCTCTGCGGTAGCGGCTGGTGTCATGTTGAGTTATGTAGGCGGTTAATTTACTGCAT
This sequence comes from Marinomonas gallaica, assembly GCF_049821165.1. Lineage (NCBI taxonomy): Bacteria > Pseudomonadati > Pseudomonadota > Gammaproteobacteria > Oceanospirillales > Oceanospirillaceae > Marinomonas > Marinomonas gallaica. Next base: position 3,920,316 of record NZ_CP187511.1, on the reverse strand, counting down.
CATTAGATAGGTCAACGAGAGGCCCACTACTCAATAGTAGTGGGCCTTTTTGTTGGTTAGTTATCTTAGGTCGCTAGGAGTAGGGGAATTAAATTGAGCGATGTATGAAAATGAGGTTGATTTGGCAGGATTTTGTGTAAAAAACAAACTGTTCTTGCTTGTTTTAAATTTTCTCCGCATTTTTATTAAATTAATGTAAAAAACCGCTTGCGCTGAAAATTCATATGGGTATTATACGCACCCACTGACACGGACAACGCTTCACAACAACGAAGCACAACGCGTCAGACGCTCTTTAAAATAGATAATCAGATAATTTGTGTGGGCGCTCGCTGGAGACTTCTAAAAATTTTGAAGTCTTAAATGAGTGACCATGTCAATTCGCTTTACGTTTGGTCGATTACTTAGGTAGTTGATTGAACATAGTTAAAGTCAGACGTGATTCATGAGTTTGAGCAAGCTTTTTAAACTGAAGAGTTTGATCATGGCTCAGATTGAACGCTGGCGGCAGGCTTAACACATGCAAGTCGAGCGGTAACAGGAATTAGCTTGCTAATTTGCTGACGAGCGGCGGACGGGTGAGTAACGCGTAGGAATCTGCCTAGTAGTGGGGGACAACATGTGGAAACGCATGCTAATACCGCATACGCCCTACGGGGGAAAGGAGGGGATCTTCGGACCTTTCGCTATTAGATGAGCCTGCGTAAGATTAGCTAGTTGGTGGGGTAAAGGCTCACCAAGGCGACGATCTTTAGCTGGTCTGAGAGGATGATCAGCCACACTGGGACTGAGACACGGCCCAGACTCCTACGGGAGGCAGCAGTGGGGAATATTGGACAATGGGCGCAAGCCTGATCCAGCCATGCCGCGTGTGTGAAGAAGGCCTTCGGGTTGTAAAGCACTTTCAGAAGTGAGGAAGGGTGATTGGCTAATATCCAATTATCTTGACGTTAGCTTCAGAAGAAGCACCGGCTAACTCTGTGCCAGCAGCCGCGGTAATACAGAGGGTGCGAGCGTTAATCGGAATTACTGGGCGTAAAGCGCGCGTAGGTGGTTTGTTAAGTCGGATGTGAAAGCCCAGGGCTCAACCTTGGAATTGCACCCGATACTGGCAGGCTAGAGTACGGTAGAGGGGTGTGGAATTTCCTGTGTAGCGGTGAAATGCGTAGATATAGGAAGGAACATCAGTGGCGAAGGCGACACCCTGGACCGATACTGACACTGAGGTGCGAAAGCGTGGGGAGCAAACAGGATTAGATACCCTGGTAGTCCACGCCGTAAACGATGTCTACTAGCCGTTGGGGATTTTATCTTTAGTGGCGCAGCTAACGCGATAAGTAGACCGCCTGGGGAGTACGGCCGCAAGGTTAAAACTCAAATGAATTGACGGGGGCCCGCACAAGCGGTGGAGCATGTGGTTTAATTCGAAGCAACGCGAAGAACCTTACCTACTCTTGACATCCAGTGAACTTTTGAGAGATCAATTGGTGCCTTCGGGAACACTGAGACAGGTGCTGCATGGCTGTCGTCAGCTCGTGTTGTGAAATGTTGGGTTAAGTCCCGTAACGAGCGCAACCCTTATCCTTATTTGCCAGCACTTCGGGTGGGAACTCTAAGGAGACTGCCGGTGACAAACCGGAGGAAGGTGGGGACGACGTCAAGTCATCATGGCCCTTACGAGTAGGGCTACACACGTGCTACAATGGCGCATACAGAGGGCCGCGAACTTGCGAGAGTAAGCAAATCCCACAAAGTGCGTCGTAGTCCGGATTGGAGTCTGCAACTCGACTCCATGAAGTCGGAATCGCTAGTAATCGTGAATCAGAATGTCACGGTGAATACGTTCCCGGGCCTTGTACACACCGCCCGTCACACCATGGGAGTTGATTGCTCCAGAAGTAGCTAGCTTAACCCTTCGGGGATGGCGGTTACCACGGAGTGGTCAATGACTGGGGTGAAGTCGTAACAAGGTAGCCCTAGGGGAACCTGGGGCTGGATCACCTCCTTAAACGATATAGAGGCTCTGGTGAGCGTTCACACAAATTATCTGATATCTGTAGTTTAGAGTGTCGTAAGTCTGGACCGGGTCTGTAGCTCAGTTGGTTAGAGCGCACCCCTGATAAGGGTGAGGTCGGCCGTTCAAATCGGCCCAGACCCACCAATCACAAGATTGGAAACCGGTTAAGCCGCTTGTTGGTTAGAGCGCACCCCATTCTCTTTGTTAAAAGTGGGTGAGGTCATGTCTTTCCGTTCAAATCGGCCCAGACCCACCAGTATTTCAAAGAGTCTATCTCTTAAGATGCTGGTGTTAATAATGTTCAAAAATACTTGAATGTTATGACAAAATGTAGAAAATACGATGAAGTATTAGAGGGGCCATAGCTCAGTTGGGAGAGCGCCTGCTTTGCACGCAGGAGGTCTGCGGTTCGACCCCGCATGGCTCCACCACTTCATACGAAAATCTACTTCTTCGCAGTTCTGCGAAACCGACACAATTCAAAGCCTTAAGCAAGATGCTTGGACAGTTAATCGAGGGATATTATCCTATTCGATGTTGACTGATGACTCCTAGTCTCTGACTTAGTGCTTTGCACTAAACTTGCTCTTTAACAATTTAACTTTTTGAAATAGACGATAATCAAGCGTCAAACCGGTGGAAAGACTCTTTAACCTAGAGGACTTTCTATGATCGTAAATCCAACTGAGACACAAAAGCTCGTTGGTATGTAGTTCAGAATAGATAAGACTATTTTGGGTTATATGGTCAAGTGACCAAGCGTGCACGGTGGATGCCTTGGCAGTCAGAGGCGATGAAGGACGTGGTAATCTGCGAAAAGGTTCGGGGAGCTGATAAACAAGCTTTGATCCGAACATGTCCGAATGGGGAAACCCACCCGCTTGCGGGTATCGTATGGTGAATACATAGCCATACGAGGCGAACCCGGGGAACTGAAACATCTAAGTACCCGGAGGAAAAGAAATCAACCGAGATTCCCTTAGTAGCGGCGAGCGAACGGGGATTAGCCCTTAAGTTGAATTGGTGTTAGTAGAAGGCTCTGGAAAGGGCCGCCATAGTGGGTGATAGCCCCGTATACGAAAACGCCTTTTTAATGAAATCGAGTAAGACGGGACACGTGATATCCTGTTTGAATATGGGGGGACCATCCTCCAAGGCTAAATACTCCTGACTGACCGATAGTGAACCAGTACCGTGAGGGAAAGGCGAAAAGAACCCCAGTGAGGGGAGTGAAATAGAACCTGAAACCGTGTACGTACAAGCAGTGGGAGCGGACTTAGTTCCGTGACTGCGTACCTTTTGTATAATGGGTCAACGACTTAATGTTAGTAGCAAGCTTAACCGTTTAGGGGAGGCGTAGGGAAACCGAGTCTTAATAGGGCGTTCAGTTGCTAGCATTAGACCCGAAACCGGGCGATCTATCCATGAGCAGGTTGAAGGTTGGGTAACACTAACTGGAGGACCGAACCCACGTACGTTGAAAAGTCCGGGGATGACTTGTGGATTGGAGTGAAAGGCTAATCAAGCTCGGAGATAGCTGGTTCTCCTCGAAAGCTATTTAGGTAGCGCCTCGCGTATTGCCATTGGGGGTAGAGCACTGTTTGGGCTAGGGGGTCATCCCGACTTACCAACCCCATGCAAACTCCGAATACCAATGAGTATGAGCGCGGGAGACACACGGCGGGTGCTAACGTCCGTCGTGGAAAGGGAAACAACCCAGACCGTCAGCTAAGGTCCCAAAGTTACAGTTAAGTGGGAAACGATGTGGGAAGGCTTAGACAGCTAGGAGGTTGGCTTAGAAGCAGCCATCCTTTAAAGAAAGCGTAATAGCTCACTAGTCGAGTCGGCCTGCGCGGAAGATATAACGGGGCTCAAACTGTACACCGAAGCTACGGATACTAATTTATTAGTATGGTAGAGGAGCGTTCTGTAAGCCGTTGAAGGTCAAGCTGTAAAGCAGGCTGGAGGTATCAGAAGTGCGAATGTTGACATGAGTAACGATAAGGGGAGTGAAAAACTCCCCCGCCGGAAGACCAAGGTTTCCTGTCCCATGTTAATCAGGGCAGGGTGAGTCGGCCCCTAAGGCGAGGCAGAAATGCGTAGTCGATGGGAAACAGGTTAATATTCCTGTACTCGTACATATTGCGATGGAGAGACGGAGAAGGCTAGGCCAGCACAGCGATGGTTGTCTGTGTTTAAGGCGGTAGGTTTGGGACTTAGGCAAATCCGGGTCCCTTTAAGACTGAGAACTGACGACGAGCCCTCTTTTGGGCGAAGTGGTTGATGCCATGCTTCCAGGAAAAACTTCTAAGCTTCAGATATGATCGAACCGTACCCCAAACCGACACAGGTGGTCAGGTAGAGAATACCAAGGCGCTTGAGAGAACTCGGGTGAAGGAACTAGGCAAAATGGCACCGTAACTTCGGGAGAAGGTGCGCCGGCCGATGTGAAGGACTTGCTCCGTAAGCATCAGTCGGTCGAAGATACCAGGTGGCTGCGACTGTTTATTAAAAACACAGCACTCTGCAAACACGAAAGTGGACGTATAGGGTGTGACGCCTGCCCGGTGCTTGAAGGTTAATTGATGGGGTTAGCGCAAGCGAAGCTCTTGATCGAAGCCCAAGTAAACGGCGGCCGTAACTATAACGGTCCTAAGGTAGCGAAATTCCTTGTCGGGTAAGTTCCGACCTGCACGAATGGCGTAACGATGGCCACACTGTCTCCACCCGAGACTCAGTGAAATTGAAATCGCAGTGAAGATGCTGTGTATCCGCGGCTAGACGGAAAGACCCCGTGAACCTTTACTATAGCTTCACAGTGAACTTTGAACCTACTTGTGTAGGATAGGTGGGAGGCTTTGAAGTGAGGACGCCAGTTCTCATGGAGCCAATCTTGAAATACCACCCTGGTATGTTTGAGGTTCTAACTCAGATCCGTTATCCGGATCGAGGACACTGTGTGGTGGGTAGTTTGACTGGGGCGGTCTCCTCCCAAAGAGTAACGGAGGAGCACGAAGGTGCGCTCAGCATGGTCGGAAATCATGCATAGAGTGTAAAGGCAAAAGCGCGCTTAACTGCGAGACAGACACGTCGAGCAGGTACGAAAGTAGGTCTTAGTGATCCGGTGGTTCTGTATGGAAGGGCCATCGCTCAACGGATAAAAGGTACTCCGGGGATAACAGGCTGATACCGCCCAAGAGTTCACATCGACGGCGGTGTTTGGCACCTCGATGTCGGCTCATCACATCCTGGGGCTGAAGCCGGTCCCAAGGGTATGGCTGTTCGCCATTTAAAGTGGTACGCGAGCTGGGTTTAGAACGTCGTGAGACAGTTCGGTCCCTATCTGCCGTGGACGTTTGAGATTTGAGAAGAGTTGCTCCTAGTACGAGAGGACCGGAGTGAACGAACCTCTGGTGTTCCGGTTGTCACGCCAGTGGCATTGCCGGGTAGCTATGTTCGGACGGGATAACCGCTGAAAGCATCTAAGCGGGAAGCCTCCTTCAAGATAAGATCTCACTGGCACTTAAAGTGCCCTAAAGAGCCGTTCGAGACTAGGACGTTGATAGGTTGGGTGTGTAAGTGCTGTGAGGCATTGAGCTAACCAATACTAATTGCTCGTGAGGCTTGACCATATAACACCAAAATGGTTTTTACTGTCGTTGTTCCAGACAACGAACAGTACTTCCTCCTTCCATGGAGGTCGAGTGTGAAGAAAACATACTCGCTGTACTACAGATTACGACACTACTGAAATTGTTCCAGACAATTTTCAGTATTGCCTCCATCCTTGGAGGTACTGGTTTGATACTTGGTTATCATTATTTCAAAAGTTTTATTGTTAAAGACTCAAGTTCACGAACTTGCGTGTTTTGGCTAAGGCAAACAGAAGCCCCCCAAAACGATCGCAAACCCGTTTGCTTGACGATCATAGAGGCGTTGAACCACCTGATCCCATCCCGAACTCAGAAGTGAAAGGCGCCATCGCCGATGGTAGTGTGGGAGATCCCATGTGAGAGTAGGTCGTCGTCAAGCATCATACAAAGGAAGCCCTGATAGCAATGCTGTCAGGGCTTTTTTGTGTCTGCGGTTTTCCGCACCTCAACGCATCAACTCAGTTAGATTACGCATCCCTTTTATGTCCCGCTTGCGCCTGTCTCATGCTTCGACGCGTCAGCGCGTGACATCAAAAACGTGCGCCTTATGGCATTGGTCAGAGAAGGCGTTCAGAAAAACACAGGCATAGCACCACCTGATCCCATCCCGAACTCATAAGTGGCTCTCAACACGCCGCAGGCGCTCACCATCGCCGATGGTAGTGTGGGAGTCCAGCAAGAATAGATAACGTCAAGCATCCTACAAAGGAAGCCCTGATAGCGATGCTGTCAGGGCTTTTTTGTGTCTGCGGTTTTCCGCATCTCAACGCATCAACTCAGTTAGATTGCGCATCCCTTTTGTGCCCCGCTTGCGCCTGTCTCATCCTTCGACGCGTCAGCGAGTGACATCAAAAGCGTGCGCCTTATGGCATCAGTCAGAGAAGGTGTTCAGAAAAACAGAGACAGAGCACCACCTGATCCCATCCCGAACTCAGGAGTGGCTCTCAACACGCCGCAGGCGCTCACCAGCGCCGATGGTCGTGTGGGAGATCCCATGTGTGAGTCCCACAAGGGGATAGATATAGGTCGTACCGCAAGGGTATAGATATCGTCAAGCATCCTACAAAGGAAGCCCTCATAGCGATGCTGTCAGGGCTTTTTTGTGTCTGCGGTTTTCCTCACCTCAACGCATCAACTCAGTTAGATTGCGCATCCTCTTTTGTGCCCCGCTTGCGCCTGTCTCATGCTTCGACGCGTGACATCAAAAGGGATGCTTAAATCTTGCAAAGTAATCCTTCGAGGTCTAGTGACTCAAACTCAGGAAGAGCAGCTGTAATGACTGACACCGCCCATGCGATAAAACTCTTCTGGGCGTAAACGGTAGTATTTATCCTCCATTTCTTGAGACTGCTCTTGGTAGGGGTTATTCAGTACTTCTTGTAGTTCTTTGATTAACGCGTAGTTGCCTTGTTCTGCTTGTTGATAAGCAGGAACGATAAGCCACTCGCGCCAAGTGTATTTTGGGTTCACTTGTTTCATCGCTTGGCTAACGCTGACGTGTTGCTCATTAGCATTGATGGCTGTACGCCATTGGTCGAGCCACTGTTGCCATTGCTCTAATTGTTCTGGCGTGGGCTTTTTGTAAAAGCTGTTTGTCAGTGGGGTGATGTCATCGGGTACATGAGATAACTCACGGAAGAACATATTGAAGTCGGCGCGGGTGCTGACCATCAATTTTAGTAAATCTAACACCAGTGCTGAGTCATAGTCTTTAAGCCCTAGTTTGCTGGCCCACATCGCCTCGATTTTTTGTTGCATGACATGGCTGAATTCGTCACGGATTTGCAGCAGCGCCTTGTGGGCGGTTGGTTCACTTTGTAGTAATGGCTCTAGTGATTTGCAGAACATACTGAAGTTCTGCTGCGCAGCTAATGGCTGATTCAAGAAGGAAAAGTGGCGACCGCCGCCTGTCCAAGGCTGGAAAGCCGGGTCGAATATTTCACAGAACCCAAATGGGCCGTAATCTAGGGTGTAACCTCCTGCTGGGCAGTTGTCACCATTAAAGTTGCCTTGGCAGTAGCCGACACGAATCCAGTTAGCCACTAAGGAGCTTAGCCTTTCTCGGAACAATTGAGCTAGCTCGAGCAGCTTGTCAGAGAAGCCTAGAGCAGGATCGATTTCTTCTTGGTACTCTCTGTCGATTAAATGCAGCACTATCATTTCAAGCTCTTTGAGCGCATCGACATGGGCGTTGTTACGAGCGCGACGGGCAAACAGTTCTAGCTGACCGACACGTATGAATGACGGCGCGACTCGGGTTGAAATCGCCACTGGATTGGAGACCATTACTTCTGGGTCATTGGACTGAGAGCCTTTGTAGTACCAAGGTCGGTCTACGCACTCGGATTTTGATACGAACAAGCTAAGGGAGCGAGAACTAGGAATCCCAAGGGCGTGCATCGCTTCTTGTGCTAAAAATTCGCGTACGCTTGAACGCAGCACAGCACGGCCATCGGCGCCGCGGCAATAGGGCGTTCGTCCGCCACCTTTTAGTTGCATTTCCCAGCGTTTACCCTTGAATATGCCTTCAAATATCGACATAGCGCGTCCATCGCCATAGCCATTGCCTGTGCGAAAAGGGCATTGCTGTGTATATTCAGTACCGTAAATGGAGAGGGCGTAACCGGTTGCCCAGCCAAGTTTAGACATCGGGGTTGGTGCTTTAGACAGATCCCCAGAAAAAACACTTTGAAAGCCTGGTGTTTTTGCCAATTTATCGTCTAATCCTAGTTCTTCAAAGAAAGCGGTGCTGTGAGCAATGTATTCAGCATTTGGTAAAAGAGTCGGCGTTACCGGTACATAATGACCCGAGTAGACTTGTCTTGGTCGATGATCATTGCCATTTTTATGGGCTTCTGGATCGGCATTTAGTGAATCCCTTAAAGAGTAGTCGGCTAACTTGGCAAACTCTTCAAGGGTGCAGATCTTAGGGTTGAGATCGCTGGTGGTGTCGTTTGTCATACAGGATCTTCTCTCATAAATAATCGTAGGGTGGATTCGGCTTATCTCTTGAGCTTATGAAAATAAACATGTTGTCGTTTTATCACGCTTTTGTAGAGCTAAGAGCGTTACTCTTTGGTGTATTTTATCGTATTGAACCTCATTACTTTATGATTAGCTGCGCAATTCTTTAAACTGTTTCGATAAAATATTACGCAATAATACTGTTGATGAGAATAAGGGCTTAATGAATGAGTGGTCAGTCGTGGGTAATGAAGTTATATAAGTGGATGGTGAAGACCAGTGAAAAAGACAGTGAAGAAAAGCGTTCGGTCGCTAAGAACTTTTTAAAATTAATTTCTGCTCAGTTTCTGACGAATACCGGTGATGCCATCGTAAACCCAAAGGTAACGCTGCCATGGTTGATGCAAAGCGTTGGAGCGCCTACCTTTTTAGTTGCTTGGTTGGTCCCGATTCGTGAGTCAGGCTCTTTGTTACCGCAGCTGTTTATAGCAAGTGCTATGAGGCGGTTAGCAATTCGTAAATGGGTCTGGGTATCTGGAAGTGCCGTACAGGCATTGTCATTATTGCTTATGGCCTTGGTGGCCGACTCATTAGATGGTTTGGCGGCGGGAGTTTGTATTTTGCTACTGCTGACGTTATTCAGTTTAGCTAGGGGGTTAAACTCTGTTGCAACGAAAGATATTTTAGGTAAAACCATTCCAAAGTCTGAACGCGGTCAAGTAACAGGGTTATCCGCCAGTGCTGCTGGATTGGTTACGATTGGTATTGCTGTGATGATGGCTGTGAGCTATCTGTATGACTGGCATACATCCGCATACTTTGTGTGGGGGCTCGTTTTAGGCGCTGTTTTATGGCTTCTATCCGCGCTTATATTCTCCAAAGTAGAAGAGACCAAAAGTGACACAGAAGAATCTGATTTTAGTTTTTTTGATTCGCTAAAACAGCTAGCGTTACTAAAAACTGATAAATCATTTCGTCATTTTGTTATCACACGAGCGTGCTTTCTCGGTACAGCCTTGAGTGCCCCTTATTACGTTGTACTGGCAGAGGATCGTATTGGTAACTCTGTTTGGGTTCTGGCAATGTTTATGGGTTTAAGTGGTCTTGCTGGCCTTTTATCAGGCCCTTTCTGGGGACGGTTTTCCGATGTTTCTAGTCGTAAGGTATTAATAACAGCCTCGACGTTAGGGGCGATGACAGGTGTGTTTCTATTTGTCATTGCTCAATTAGCACCCTCGGCATTAAGCTCGGTATGGCTTTTACCGCTATTTTATTTTCTATTAACGGTATTTCATCAGGGCATACGTGTGGGGCGTAAAACGTATTTGGTGGATATGGCTGAGGGCAATAAACGTACAAGCTATGTCGCGGTTGGTAATACCGCGATTGGTGTGATGTTACTGATATTTAGCTTAATCGGTATTTTGGGTGATGTATTTTCACTTGAGCTACTCGTTTTGGTGTATGCCCTGATTACACTGATTGGCGTGGTCATGGCCATACGTTTACCCGATGTATCTAAGTCTTAGTGATCGGGTAAAGGCACAGATGCACTTTGTTTAATCTTACTCAATACGAGTGTGGAGCTAACATCGCGGACGCCTTCCATATTTGAGAGTGTGTCACTTAAAAAGTCAGATAAAGAACTCAGGTCTTGAGCAATGACCCTTAACCAATAATCACAAGCACCTGTGACTGAGTAACACTCCAAAACAGTGTCTATTGTTGATATACGTTCTTGGAAATGTTTGCGAGCAAGGCTGTTACCTTTATCTAATGTGACGAAGACAAACGCAGTTACCTGATAGCCAAGTTCGGTGCTGTTTAACTGTGTATTGTAAGATTCAATAAGGTTGCTTTGTTCTAGTCGCTGTAAGCGCCTAGAACACTGTGAGGGAGAAAGGTTAACTTGCTCAGATAAAGCAACATTAGATAAGCGTGCATTAGATTGAAGCGCTTTAAGTAGCTTCCAATCGTATGCATCTAATTCTAAGTGATTCATTCAAGGTTCCTTGGGAATGCTACTCAGCTTATTGTTTGATTAATATGTTAAGTTGCTGAGTTAACAGTCTTATCCTAAGTAATTCTTATGAATAAACAAGCACATTGTTTGCTTTTTTTTGAGCGAATAAGAATAGAATCGTGTTGAGATGTAAAAAAGGCTGCCCAAGGCAGCCTTTTTAGCAATTAAGCGGAGGGTAAATTCTTCGATAACCAACCAAGCGCTTCATCGTAAGGCGCTGGCATGTTACTCAATAATTTTATAATCGATTGAAGTTGTTCTAAATCACCTGAACACGCATTTAAATGGCCTACTTTACGGCCTGGACGAACGTCTTTACGATACCAGTAAAGTTCTAAGCCCTTGATTGCAAGCCAATCGTAATCAACGTCAACGCCGATTAAGTTAACCATCATACTCTGGTTTTTCACTTCTGCAGGTGCAAGAGGTAGTCCTGCAACGGCACGAATATGGTTTTCAAACTGGTTCACACTTGCACCAGCTTGAGTCCAGTGTCCACTGTTGTGAACGCGTGGTGCTAGTTCGTTGATTAGCAGCTCCTCACCACAACGGAAACATTCCATTGCCATGACGCCGACATAATCTAAGGCATCCATTAGCTTACCCAGCATGCTTTCAGCTTGGCCTTGTAAGTGTTCAAGTCGCTGCAGAGGAGAGATAGAAGCGTAAAGAATACCGTTGATGTGCAAGTTTAGTGTTAATGGGTAAAAGTACTTCTCACCATTCTTACCACGCACTCCGACAACAGATACTTCTTCATCAAAGTTGATCGCTTGCTCTGCAATCGCTAGACCTTTCCAATCATCAGGGATCTCTGTGCCTTCGCTCTGCTTTAGCCAATATTGACCTTTACCATCGTAGCCACCGCGACGGCGTTTCATTAGCACACGGTCGCCCAAGGTTTGATAGGCTTTTTCTGCAGTTGAATCGTCTTCAACAGGAAACCAAGGTGCCGTTGCAAGCTCGAGTTTATCAATCCACTGTTTTTGCGTTAAGCGATCAGCAAGTTGTGGAAATGTTTCCAAGTTAACAAAGTTCGGATGTGCCGAAAGTTGTTTTGTTGCAGCAGTTTCAGGCCAATCTTCACGTTCAGCCGTGACAATATCATCGGCTTTAAGGGGCAGTGTTTCATCTGTCTCAATATCAACAGGACGAACATCTAAACCAAGTGGATTTGCTGCTTGTTTCAACATGGCACCGAGTTGACCAGCGCCTAATACCCAAATAGATGACATGTTTTAAGCCTCACGTGGATCGGGATTAGCTAGAACCGTATCAGTTTGCTCATCACGGAATGAATCAATACGCTGTGCAAGCTCTGCGTCTTCGTTCGCTAAGATCTGACAGGCAAGTAGGCCCGCGTTAAATGCGCCTGCAGTGCCGATAGCAAGTGTTCCTACAGCCACACCTTTTGGCATCTGAGCAATAGACAGTAGGCTGTCCATACCGTTTAACGCTTTGCTTTGTACTGGTACACCTAGAACTGGTAAACGCGTATGAGCTGCAACCATACCAGGTAGGTGAGCAGCGCCGCCAGCACCACCGATAATCACTTTGAAGCCGCGCTCTACAGCACTCTCAGCGAACTCAGCAAGCTTCACCGGTGTACGGTGAGCAGATACCACTTCGACATGGTAAGCAACGCCTAATTTGTCCATGATTTCTGCGGCGGCTTCCATGGTGGCCCAGTCACTTTTAGATCCCATAATAAGGGCTATTTTAGCTTGCAAAGTCGTTCTCCTGCGCTGTGCTCCAACGTTTATGAGGGGAGTGTCGGAGGTTAAATTCAAGTTTTCGGAGGAGCAGTGCTCAACTCCTGTAAAGAGGGGCGATAATATAGCCGATTTTCGTCGAAACCGCGAGTTAGGGTATGCTTAGAAACGACTTTTTTAATGTGTTAGAAGGGACTGAACAAAATCAAAAAAGGCGAGTTAAACTCTCGCCTTTAGGTAGCTTTCATAATCTGGGATTTGCTTTTCAAAAGGCTCATCAAAAAGTGGCGAGCTTATGAGGAAGTTGGCAGATGAAACGCTGCAGGCGATTGGGATATTCCACACAGCTGCGACGCGCAGAAGCGCTTTGATATCAGGGTCATGAGGCATCGGTTCAAAAGGGTCCCAAAAGAAAATTAAAACATCAATTTTACCTTCTGCGATAAGACCGCCCAACTGCTGATCTCCACCAAGAGGGCCGCTAATTAATGCGGTTACAGGTACACCAAGGTGTTTTTGTAGCAAATTACCTGTCGTGCCCGTTGCCATTAGCTCATGGTTAATGAGTTTGTCTTTATGCTGTTGAGCCCAAAAGGTTAGTTCGGGCTTCATATTGTCATGAGCCACCAAAGCAACGCGTTTACGCGCTGCAGTGGTGATGGTTTTTTTATCCATTAAACGACTTCGCCTACTTTTACGGCTTTAATCATATTACTGGTACCATGTGATACCAAGTGATCGCCTTTAGTCAAAATCACTAGGTCTCCATCTTTTACCAAACCGAGCGATTTCACTTTATTCACTAGGCCTGAAATGATGGTGTCTACGTTGTACTCTTGAGAAGAGAAAGCAACCGGTGTCACGCCACGGTATAGCGCGCATTTGTTCAGGGTCTCTTGGTTGGGCGACAACGCAAAAATGGGTAGTCCTGAAGAAATACGAGACAGTAACAATGGGGTTGTGCCAGAAGCCGTTAAGCTGATAATCGCTTTCACCCCTTCAAGGTGATTGGCGGCATACATTGCAGACATCGCAATTGTTTCAGAAACCGATGTGAAGGTGATGTCTAAACGGTGCTTAGAGCGCATTACAGAAGGTTGTTTTTCAGCGCCTATACAGACACTGTCCATCTTCTTCACAACTTCCTCTGGGAAGGCACCGGCTGCCGTTTCAGCAGACAGCATGACCGCATCCGTGCCGTCTAATACCGCGTTCGCCACGTCGAATACTTCGGCACGCGTTGGCATTGCCTGAGTAATCATCGTTTCCATCATTTGTGTTGCGGTAATAACAGGACGGTTTAATTGACGGCAGCGTTTGATCATATGCTTTTGAACGCCGATCAACTCAGCATCACCGATTTCAACACCCAGGTCACCACGGGCAACCATTACGGCATCAGATGCACGAATGATCGCGTCTAGCGTGTCATTGTCTGCAACCGCTTCAGCGCGTTCAACTTTGGCGACAATGCCAGTCTCTAGGCCTGCGGCAATGGCTAATGCACGGGCTTCTTCGATATCCGCAGCGCTTCGAGGGAAAGACACAGCAAGGTAATCGGCTTTAAGTGCGGCAGCTGTTTTAATGTCTTCTTTGTCTTTTTCCGTAAGGGCGGCAGCAGAAAGACCCCCACCTTGACGGTTGATACCCTTATTATTTGACAAGGCTCCGCCGACAACAACTTTAGTAACGACTTCATTGCCGTTGACTGCAGTGACTTCCAGCACAACACGACCATCGTCTAACAATAGTACGTTGCCTGGAGAAGAGTCCGCCGCTAATTGTGGGTAGTCAATACCAACACGTGTTTCGTCTCCAGCATTCTTATCAAAGCCAACATCAAGAATGAAAGTCGCGCCTTCTTGCAAGGTGACTTTAGTCTCTTTAAAGCGAGCGATACGGATTTTAGGACCTTGAAGGTCGCCTAGAATCGCTACATGACGCTTGTTTTTAGCTGCCATTTCACGCACGACTTTTGCGCGATCAATATGATCTTCTGCTTGTCCGTGAGAAAAATTTAAACGAAAGACGTTTGCCCCAGCCAAAATCAGCTTTTCGATCATTTCTGGTGAGCTTGAAGATGGGCCTAACGTTGCAACGATTTTGGTTCTGCGAGTCATTTTTAATCCAAATAGAGAGTTAAAGCGTGGTAACAGTATATCAGAGACGAAAAAGGCTGCGTCAGCAGCCTTTGTGAATATGCATTATTTAGCGTTCATAAATGCAATGGTATTGTCTAACATTCGGTTTGAAAAGCCCCATTCGTTGTCATACCACGCCATGACTTTAACCAGTTTTCCTTGAACGCGTGTTTGAGTCGCATCAAAGTTGGAGGTATATGTGCTGTGATTGAAGTCTGATGAAACCAGAGGCTCATAATTGACGCACAAGACTTCTGCCAAGATAGGGTCTGCAGCAATAGCGTCTTCAATAATTTTATTTACTTCTTCAGCGGTCGTTTCGCGAGGAGCAAGGAACGTTAGGTCGACCAATGAAACGTTAATTGTCGGAACACGAACGGCCATGCCGTCAAATTTTCCTGCAAGCGCAGGTACAACTAAACCAACCGCCGCAGCTGCGCCAGTTTTAGTAGGAATCATATTCATAGCCGCTGCGCGAGCACGGTATAGATCTTCATGGTAAACATCGGATAAACGCTGATCGTTAGTGTAAGCATGAATCGTCGTCATTAAACCACTTTCAATGCCTAGCTTTTCATTTAATGGTTTAGCTATCGGTGCTAGGCAATTAGTTGTACAAGAGGCATTGGAAATAACCGTCATATCAGAAGTTAGAACTTCTTGGTTAACGCCGTATACAACGGTTGCATCGACTTCTTTGCCTGGCGCTGAAATAATGACCTTTTTAGCACCTGCTGAAATGTGCGCGCCTGCGGTTTCTTTTGTTGTGAAGAACCCAGTACACTCGTAAACCACGTCAACACCTAGGTCTGCCCAAGGCAATTTTGACGGATCGCGTTCAGAGAAAGTTAGGATTTTATCTTCATTGATGTATAGCGCTTCCGCATCGAAGTCCACTTTCGCATTGAAACGTCCGTGAACTGTGTCATATTTAGTTAAGTGAGCATTGATTTTGGAATCACCAAGATCGTTGATGGCTACGACTTGGATTTGGTCGCGCTTGCCAGACTCGTACAGGGCACGAAGTACGTTGCGTCCGATACGTCCATAACCGTTGATAGCTACCTTAATCGTCATATCTCACTCCTAATGTTAAACATACATTCTGTCCTAAGGGATAAGTGTAGAACAGATTTCTTTCAATCTTATTGTAAAAACACTACAAAAATAAAAACTCTTAGTGGCTGCAAACGATGATAATGGCGTTATTGTTCAATAAACAGTCACGTCTTTGTAATGTTCCGTCATATAGCTTGTTTTATAGCTCTATTCTAGCGAAAAAAACAATCATTGGCAGTGTTTTTGGTAAAAAAATTACAGTGATGGGTGTTTTTAACCCGTTTTAGCTTGTTTGTTGTATTTATTTTATTAAAATGTAGTAAAATTACATAAATTGGTTTTATGTGTTTTTCATAAAATATAGACGGAGAAGAGATAATGAATCCTATTGTGGAACAAGTAACCCAAGCCATTATTGAGCGCAGTAAAGATCTACGTGCTCAATATTTAGCGGATATGAAGCAGGCTGAGTTAAAGGGTCCACATCGCGGAGCATTATCATGTGGCAACTTAGCGCATGGATTTGCAGCCTGTCAGCCTCAAGACAAGCAGAAATTGAAATTGATGGACGAAGCTAATATCGGCATTGTTTCTTCCTATAATGACATGTTGTCAGCCCACAAACCTTATGAAAACTATCCAGACATTATTCGTAAGGCTGTTGCAGAGATGGGCTCTATTACACAGTTTGCAGGTGGTGTACCAGCTATGTGTGATGGTGTGACGCAGGGTCTTGAGGGAATGGAATTATCGCTTTTTAGTCGCGACAATATCGCACAAGGTGCTGCGATTGCCTTATCCCATAATATGTTTGATGCCGCGTTATTCTTAGGTATTTGTGACAAAATTGTTCCAGGATTGCTTATTGCTGCGCTTCGCTTTGGTCACCTTCCCTGTTTCTTTGTGCCTGCAGGTCCAATGCCGTCAGGTATCACCAATGCTCAGAAAGCGGCGGTTCGTCAGCGCTTCGCAAAAGGGGAAGCGACTCGTGATGAACTTTTAGAAGCGGAGTCGGCGTCTTACCATAGTGCGGGTACTTGTACTTTCTATGGGACCGCGAACTCTAATCAGTTATTGGTTGAAATGATGGGACTGCAGTTACCAGGCTCTTCCTTTGTGAACCCAGAAGACCCGATGCGTGAGGCGTTAACGCGACATGTTGCTCAACTAGCAACGAAGACCACGGCGTTGGGCAATGAGTACCGACCTATTTATAAAGTCATTGATGAGCGTTCCATTGTAAATGCCATTGTTGGATTGCTCGCTACAGGTGGTTCAACCAACCACACGATGCATATTGTTGCGTTCGCTCGTGCCGCAGGTATCCTCATTAATTGGCAAGACTTTTCAGAGCTATCAAAAGTTGTACCACTGCTAACACGTATTTATCCAAACGGCCAAGCAGATATTAATCATTTCCAGGCGGCAGGCGGTATGGCGTTTTTAACCAAGCAACTGTTAAAAGGCGGTTTGCTGCATGAAGACGTGAATACCATCATGGGGCACGGTTTAACAAACTACACTAAAGAGCCGTTTATGGATGGCGATAATGTGGTGTGGCGTGACGGAATTGAAGCTAGCCTAGATGAAGATGTGGTTCGTCCTATTGAAAACCCATTTAGTCAAGAAGGTGGGTTATCGCTTTTGAAGGGCAACCTTGGGCGTGCAGTGATTAAAGTTTCAGCCGTGAAAGAAGAAAACCGCATTATTGAGGCGCCCGCAGCCGTGTTTCATGATCAGAATGATTTAGTGGAAGCGATCCGCAGCGGTGAATTAAAACGAGATTGTGTTGCGGTTGTTCGATTCCAAGGCCCGAAAGCCCTAGGTATGCCTGAACTGCATAAGCTCACACCGTACTTAGGCAACCTTCAAGATCAGGGTTATAAAGTGGCGCTGGTGACCGATGGTCGTATGTCGGGAGCATCGGGCAAAGTGCCGGCGGCGATACACTTAACACCTGAGGCGTTGGCTGGCGGTGTCATTGGTAAGATTCAAACGGGTGATTTGGTTCGTTTAGATGCGATAGAAGGCACATTAACGGTTTTAATTAGCGATGATGAGCTTGGCCAGCGTGAGCAGGCACAATGCGATTTAACCGCTTCTCATCAAGGTATGGGGCGTGAACTGTTTGCCAGCTACCGTATGTTAGTGAACGGTGCCGAACAGGGGGCATGTAGCCTGTTTCATGATTAATAGATTTCTCTGACTACTAACGTTTGTTAGTAATGGTGTTTAGGCCTCTTCGGAGGCCTTTTTTTTGACTTAAATTACTTCAAGGGAACAGCCATCATCGTAGGTGATAGGCATAAAAAAGCCGAGCACATAATACATGCTCGGCTTTTTTTGCTAGTAACTCTATTAAACGCTTAGTCTAGAGTTTCTAAATTCTTTTCGTAAGAATCAAAAGTATCCAATACTTTTTTCTCTGGAGCTCCGCTCATTAAGCTGACTACAACAATTGCCAGTGTAGAAAGAATGAAGCCTGGTACGATCTCGTAAACATCGAAAATGCCACCAGAGATTTGCTTCCAAACAACGATCGTAATACCACCGACTAAGATACCTGCTAAGGCACCGTTACGGTTCATATTGCGCCAGAATAAGCTAAGAATAACCGCTGGACCAAATGCCGCGCCAAAACCTGCCCATGCATAAGATACAAGACCTAATACAGAACTTTCAGGATTAAAGGCTAGAATCAAGGCAATAATTGACAGAGCAACAACCCCTAGGCGACCCACATTGACAATCTGTTTCTGCGTGGCTTTTGGGTTGATCCAAGTCTTATAGAAATCTTCGGCTAGTGCGGATGAAGACACAAGCAACTGAGAATCGGCTGTACTCATGATAGCGGCCAAAATAGCAGCTAAAAGAATACCTGCGATAACAGGACTGAATACGGCATTAACCAAAATCATAAAGATTTTTTCGCCGTCCTCCAGCGCTCCGCCCATATGATTATCGACGTATACAATCCCAACTAAACCAATCAATAAAGCACCGGTCATAGCGATAGTAGTCCAACCTACTGCGATACGACGCGCTGTTGCGATGTCTTTGTTTGAACGTGCCGCTTTAAAACGAGCCAAAATATGAGGTTGGCCAAAATAACCTAGACCCCAAGCGACCAATGAGATGATACCAATCATGCTTAAAGGCTCGCCATTAACGTCATTCCATAGCGTCAGTAATTCAGGGTTTTTATCAGCAAGTGTTGTCGTTAGTGTTGACCATTCACCCTCCATGATTGCAAATGGAACGATGGCCAATGCGGCACACATCAAAAGACCTTGAACTAAATCGGTCCAAGAGACCGCTAGGAAACCACCGAATAGCGTGTACGAAACGACACAAACAGTCCCGATTATGACCGCCCAGCGGTAATCTAGGCCAAATACAGTTTCGAACAGTTTACCGCCTGCAACGAGGCCAGAGCTGGTGTAGAAAAGGAAAAATAATAAGATAAAAAAGGCTGAAATCGTCTGAATCAGTTTAGATTTATCTTGGAAGCGGCTAGAGAAGTACTCCGGAAGTGTCAGTGTATTTGACTCAACACTATAAGTACGTAGGCGCTTTGCACAGATTAACCAGTTTAAATAGGTACCAGCTAATAAGCCACCGGCAAGCCAAAGAGACTCCATGCCCGCAGCAAAAGCGTAGCCAGGTAAACCTAGCAGTAACCAGCCACTCATATCAGAAGCGCCTGCAGAGAGTGCAGTAGGCCAAGGACCTAATGAACGACCGCCAAGGAAATAGTCTTCCGAGCTAGATGTGCGTTTGTAGGCATATAAGCCAATGCCTAGCATGACCACTAGATACGCTAGGAAGGTGAAGCTTATTGCTAAGCTATTGTCGATCATTTTTTAGTCCTCTTATTATCATAGTTAACGAGGCACACTGTTTGCCGAGCGGTATACGAACATAATCCGCTAGACTGCCTCGTATATTAATAATCTTTATTGTAACGAGAGTCGGCAAAGCGCCACTGCATGATTGCAGTTGGTAAACTTTATGAAACTTGACCGATGATTCTATGTATCAATAGGATTGGATTCTTTCAAAAAAATCCGGCAAATTATCGAGATTCTACGGTGCAACAATAAAAATGGCTTGAGTGCGCGACTCAACAGGAGAAAATGCTCTAAGCCTCGTTCGGCTTAGAGCATAAGTATCGGATCATTCTTGTTTTGGAAGGCGAGTGTCTTGAACGCTTAACTTAAGTTTGCGCAGGTGCTCATTAAACTCTGGACCGCGTTTTAGCAAGACGCCAGTCGCCAACGCATCGATCAGTGTTAAGTAAACAATTCGTGAGCTCATTGGCGTATAGATATCCGTATCTTCTGTTTCTTCGATCGGTAACACGATCGAGCAATGCTCCGTTAGAGGCGATCCAGGGTTGGTAATTCCAACAACAGTCGCGCCCGCTTCACGAGCCACTCGAGCGGTTTCAATCAACGGCAATGTTCGGCCAGAAAGTGAAATCACAACCACTGCATCACCCGGATGAGTGCCCGCTGCTGCCATACGTTGCACAAGAATATCTGTGTATGCTACGACCGGCATGTTTAAACGGAAAAACTTATGGTGAGCATCTTTGGCAACAGGGCCTGAGGCACCTAAACCATAGAATTCAATGCGTCGTGCTTGAGCCAGTACATCAACGACACGGCTGATCAGTGCTTCGGGTAGGAGCTCTTGAGCACGTGTTAAATTGTTCTTTGCTGCTTCAAAGATTTTATTAGTTATGGCGCCAGCGGCATCATCAGGCTCAACGTTTAAGTTTACATAAGGTGTTCCTTTCGCCAAACTTTGCGCGAGCGCTACTTTGAAATCAGGAAAGCCACTACCGATTAGACTACGACAAAAACGGTTAACCGTTGGCTCACTTACTTCGGCACGTGCGGCAAGTTTCGCAATGCTGGAGTGAATAGTCGTTTTAGGGTCGGCTAAAATGGCTTCAGCAACCTTACGTTCAGATTTACTCAACGTACTCAGTTTTTCTTGGATTCTGCGAATAATGTCTTCGTGCTTATTCATTTATGTGCTTCAACAGTATTGTATTGACTCGAATGGTTATCAACGACATTCTGACAGCGGTTTGTTCCTCTGGCAATAAGTGATTGAAAATGTGTCCACTTTCTAAGTATTTGAAGCAAATGAACTCTATCTTGCCGGAACAGGGGGACCTGAAGGTTTCTGAGCTAGATGAAGGCTTCTCCAATCATACCTACCATGTCCATTGGCCTTATCACCTAGGCATTGTTGTCAGAATTTCCGCTTTGAATGATGTTGCATTCTGTGTGAATCGTAGTGCAGAACTTGAAATATGGCAAAAGGCTGCAGAATATGGTTTGACGGCTCGAGTACTTTGGAAAAATGAACGTAACGTTGTCGCCAGTGAATTTTTAGACGGTACAACCTACTCTTGGGAAGTCGAACATACGACGTTGACGTTAGAGCCTATCTGCCAAGCAATGCGTGCATTACATTGTATTACCGCCGTATCTCATGAGTATGACGTATACGCTCTTATGGCATCTTGGTTGGATCACATCGAACATCATCCTAATCATCATGAAATTAAAGATTTATATCAGCAAGCCTCCGTGTTCTTTCAAACCTTAACTATGCCAGTACGACCAAAACGGCTCAGTGTTTGCCACAATGATCTGAACCCTAAAAATATGCTCGTTAAAGATGGCGAGGTGCGTTTAATCGACTGGGAGTGTGCCGGCATGAACGATCCGCTATTTGATTTTGCAGTGTTAGTACATGCGCATCATTTGAATGATGCGCAAATCAAACAAGCTTATCTGATTATATTTGAAGCGAAGCTGGACGCGCAGCACTCTGCAATTATCACTCAATATCGTCAGGCCTACGTGTTAAGAGAATTAATCTGGTTGCTGTTAAAGCACCTCGTCAGTGGCATTCAAGATTTAGACTGTTTGCAGTGGTATCATGCGTTGCTAACAGACCCCGTGTTTAACCCTTACTTTACAGCAGAGTGACTATGAACCTTGCAGCCGATTGGCAAGCTTATCTAGCAGAAGAATTTGATAAAGAATACATGCAGTCATTGCGTGACTTTTTGGTAAAAGAAAAAGAGGCCAAAAAGGTGATCTTCCCTCATTCAAGTGATTGCTTTAATGCGCTCAATGAAACTCGATTTGCAGATGTCAAAGTGGTGATTTTAGGGCAGGACCCTTACCACGGACCGAACCAGGCGCACGGACTTTCATTCTCGGTTAAGCCAGGTGTGAAAACACCACCCTCATTGGTCAATATCTATAAAGAATTGGAAACCGATCTTAGCATCCCTATCGCAGATCACGGTTATTTAATCAATTGGGCACGACAAGGGGTGTTACTGCTGAACAGTGTGTTAACCGTTGAGGCATCAAAGGCAGGTTCGCATCAGAAAAAAGGGTGGGAAACCTTTACCGACCAGATCATTCAACTGATTAACGAGCACCACCAAGGGGTTGTGTTTATGTTGTGGGGGGCTTATGCGCAAAAGAAGGGTCGTCACATTAATCGCGATAAACACCTAGTACTAGAAAGTGTGCATCCGTCACCATTGTCTGCCTATCGTGGTTTTTTGGGGTGCGGTCATTTTTCTAAAGCAAATGATTATTTGCTTGGTATCGGTAAGACGCCGATAGATTGGAGCGCTCACCTGCAACCCGTTGAGTAGGGCAAAGCTAAAAAGGCGCGCCGTTCAGCACGCCTTTCTATTAATTGCCTAGTACGTAAGGCAGTGGGATCAATTGCATCTCTTTGCCTTCAGATACCACACTTTTTATATCACTTTGATCGACGTTCAATATTAACTGGGCGACGGTTACGGTACCAATTTGAGCCACATCAAATATTTCGCCTATCGTTTTGTCTTCTTCATTAGCGACACTTGAACCGATGGTATGTGAGTTATCACTTACGGCTAAAGCTAAATGCTTCTTAGATTTTCCACGGTATTTCATGCGCGCCACAATTTCTTGTCCGGTATAACAGCCTTTGGTAAAGCTGATGCCACCGTTGCGATGCATGTTGATCCATTGCGGCAAAATCTCTTCACGTAAACTTTCGCCAATGAGAGGACGTGCCGCTAAGAGCCCCATTACCTGATGAGCTGCTGGGTCTTCTGCATCCGGTAACTCTTCCGTAACAGGAGCAACCGTCAACGTTTCTTGGTAATAGGTGTTATTCAAAATTAACTGACTGCAGCCATCTTGATAAGTTGTCAAAATAGCGAGTTCGTATTGCTCTTGTGGCGTAGTGTTATCTGTCAAAGCAAACATAGAACTGACATGGAACTGTTCACTGACATTGTTTAACTCGGTCTTAAAAAATACAGCGTACTTTTTCAGGTGCGCTAAAAGGGTATCCAGAACATCCAGTTTTAATACCAGCTGGTAGGACTCAGATGCCGTTCGCACGATAAAAAAGTTTGCAATAATACGACCTTTAGGGGTACAGACAGCACCAAATGTGCTGCTCTGCTCCGACACCAGTTTCATGTCAGCGGTGGTTTGGCCTTGTAGTAACTTCGCGCTATCTGGACCCATGACGGAAATGACACCCAGGTCAGAACGGTGGCTGTAACTGGTAGCTGGAAGTATTTCACTAAGAAGCTGCTGGAGCTGCATAATGACCTCAAATAAGTAAATTTAATATTACTCATAATGTGGGGCATACCCTGCTTAATTTCAATGAGTCAAAAGCGCAAATCTGCATACAGTGTTAGAAGCGCATGATAATTGACGCTTTTTGCCTTGTACTGATACGTAAAAAGCGGATTTCTGTGAATTGATTGACTCCCGCCTTACTTCTTTTAACACTGATGAGATAGGGCGTTTTTAAGACGCCGCATAATAAAAAGCACATATATTGGATAGGTAATCATCATGTTCTTAGGGTTGGATTTAGGTACATCCGGATTGAAAGGGGTGGTTATAAATGAGCAAGGGCACGTCGTAGCGCAGGCGAACCAACCTTTGACTGTGAGTTCACCACGCGCAACATGGTCAGAACAGGCTCCTGATACATGGTGGCAAGCGCTTATGGATGTGTGCTTTGCTTTGTCAGACGTTGTCGATTTAAAACAGATTCAGGCGATCGGTCTGTCAGGCCAAATGCATGGCGCAACTTTGATTGATGTGAGCGGTGCAGTATTGCGACCATGTATTTTATGGAATGATGGCCGCAGCCAAAAGCAGTGTAAGACGTTGATGGCAACGCACCCAGAGCTTATGTTGCGCTCTGGTAATCTTGCCATGCCTGGCTTCACATTACCTAAAATCCTATGGGTGAAAGAGAATGAACCGGAGATCTACGCGCAGATAGATAAAGTGCTGTTGCCGAAAGATTATCTCGCTTACCGATTAACGGGGGTGTTTTCGAGTGACTGTTCTGATGCCGCAGGAACGTTATGGTTAAACCCACAAACACGTCAATGGGATGAGCACTTGCTGAAGCTGACAGGGCTTTCTCTTGCTAATATGCCGAGTGTTCATGAAGGTGCTCAAATCATCGGACAGCTGTCGCCCAGTGTGGCAAGTGCCCTAGGTTTTAATGACGTTCCTGTCGTCGCGGGGGCAGGTGATAATGCCGCAGGTGCTGTCGGAATGGGGATAACCGAACCGGGCCAAGGTTTTGTTTCTTTAGGCACTTCAGGGGTCTATTTTGTCGTATCCGAGTCACACAATGCCAACCCTGAAAACACAGTGCATGCCTTTTGTCATGCTTTGCCAAATCGTTGGCACCAAATGGGCGTAACGTTAAGTGCAGCGAATTCGCTATCTTGGTTTGCTAAGACAGTATCGATGTCCGTTGCGGATCTGTTAGATGAACTTGAACTCGCATCGATTCGTAAAACTTCTGTTGTTTTCTTACCTTACTTAAATGGTGAACGAACGCCAATTAACGATCCCCTTGCTTGTGGACAGTTTTTTGGTCTTCGTAGCAGCACTCGCCGAGAGGAGATGACCTTGGCGATACTTGAAGGGATTGCCTTTTCCTTGCTTGATTGTCAGAACGCGTTGGAAAGTGCGGGCAGCTCAGTGAATGAATTGTCGTTGATTGGCGGTGGCGCTCGCAGTGAATTATGGCGCAGTATCATTGCTAGTATATTGGGTAAAACCCTAACATACCGTGATGGTGGCGATGTCGGTCCTGGGCTCGGCGCTGCGCGTTTAGCGCTCTTGGGTAAAAAAGAACAGGACGGTCAAGATATAGAGGCATTGATCAAGCAACACTGTCGTATGCCTGAAGTACTGGCAACCCATTCACCTGAGCAAGTTACGCAGTCCTATTATCAAGCCAAGCATGTGATTTACCAGCAGCTCTATCGCAGTACCGAATCACTGAATACTCAGATGTCACAGTTGTGTTGAAATTTTGAATAAGAAAAGCCGTCATCAAGTTGACGGCCAACATACGCCTTGTGACGAAAGTGTCAGAGAAAGGCTTAACCTTCAATACGCTGATAGTATTGAGTTCTAAAATCTCTCGGGGTAACCCCTTTTAGTTCGTGAAAACGGCGGTTGAAATTGGCCACATTGTTGAACCCTACCTGAAAGCAAATGTTGGCAATTTGTTGATCTGTTTCGGTCAGTAAATTACAGGCTCGGCTGATGCGCATGCGGTTTACAAACTCTGTAAAACGGTTACCTGTGGCTTTTTTAAAGAAGCGTGAGAAGTGGCTGTCCGACATGCCTATTAAGCTTGCAACATCTGCCAACGTAATGTCATTGGCATAGTTTTTGGAAACATAATCGACAACAGTATTAATCTTACGCTGTAACGTCTCGCTGGATTTCAAGTCGATTTGTACTGTTGATAATAAACGGTAACTGCGGCTTTGTGATAACTGATGCAGTAGCGGCAAGGCTAGGATCACTCGTTGAAGCCCCGATGCATCGCGTACCTTGGAGAAGGTTTCTTTTAAATAGTGGTAATCTATATCGAAGAACTCAATGCCAGATTTCGCGCGCTGTAACATTGGCATGATCTCCGCAAGTTCAGGAAAAATTTTAGCACCGTATTCAAACGATTCATGATCAAAACGAATCACCATGTCACGTAAAGGCACACTGGTGTCTCCGTCTTGGCAGATCCAATTATGTGGAAGACGAGGGCCAGTTAGAATCAACTGCCCAGGTTTGTAATTACCAATGTAATCGCCGACGAACACTTTGCCTTGGGAGGCGACTATAAAGTGCAACTCATAATCAGTGTGCGCATGCCAGCGAATTAGCTCGCTTGGGTAGCCGTGTTCTAGGTAGCGGATCGTCTCAATATCATCATCGACGAGCTCGTATTCGGGGGTGACTCTTTTTGTTGTTATGGCCGACATAGTATTACCTATTTATTCAAACGACACGATAGCCCCAATGCCGTGACAGTCATTGGGGCCAGTTGTGTAGACACTTTAGTTTAGCAGGTAAGTGTCTCGTTATTTAGCGATCTAATGGTCGCTATTGGATCTGGGTGTTACATGGAGTATTGCTGTTGCATTGATCGAATCGCTTGGCTCAGTTGCGCTATGAACTGCGGGTGCTGACGTGGTATGTCGCCCCATAAAAAGCGGTCATTAGCAAACGCCTGAATGCCTTCTTCATCATCGCTGTATGGCTGCAAAGATTCTAAGTTTGGCTCATGATAAGGTGTCGAAATAGAACCTGTGCGTGCTTTTTGAAAGTAAACGAACCAAGCCGCAATACCTTCAATCGTCTTACTGGGCGTTTGGCCTAACTGATAACAGCCCGTGAGTGATGGATAAACGAAAATTGGGAATTTGGCATAACCATCGGTACAAATACGCTCAACGGTATCGCCAATGTTGGCATTGCTAAAACGACGCTCGATGATGTCCGCATACGCCTCTAGATTGACAATAGAGTTGCCAATAGCAGGGATGGCATCTTGATGAACAAAGTCACGAAAGTACTGGCGTAAAGCCTCATCGCGCATGGCTTCGTCAAAGTATGTCATGCCTTTTAAAGCGGCTTGATAAACGACATTGGTATGGCCTGCATTCAGAATGCGAATTTTAGCTTCTTCGTAAGGGTCCACTTGATCGACAAATTGTACCCCGACTTGTTCAAGTGGAGGCTTTGCCCCCGCAAAATTATCTTCTACGACCCATTGGATAAAGTCTTCGCCCATAACCGCCAGTTCATCGTCGGTAGCAAAACGTTGTTGTACGTCTTGCACATGCTCGGGACTGGGTTTTGGTGTAATGCGATCGACCATGGAGCATGGAAATGCGACATTTTCGTTGACCCATTGAGCGAGTGCTTGGTCGCCTTTTGCATTAAGAAACTGCATTAATCCGGCTTTTAATACGTCTCCGTTATGACGTAAATTATCGCAGCAGAGCAAGGTGATTTTTGCTTGGCTTGTTTGACTCCGAAGTTTTAATCCTGCGTATAAAAAAGCATACAGCGTATGACGTTGACCCGCTAAATCGCCTTTAATTGCGGGGTGATCCAGCATCAACTGGCGTGTTTCATCAAGGTAATAGCCACCTTCTGTGACAGTCGATGTGACAAGTTGAGTCGCGCTATCGGCCATCTGCTGGTCTACTTGAGCGGGGGTTTTCGCACCATCGATTTGTTTCACCATTGAGCGAATGTGTTGGTAAACAGTGGCACCGTCTGCAGCCATGGTTTTAAGAATATATTCGCCATCTTGTTCGATAAAACGAGCAAATTGAGCGCTGTCTTGGGGGCGAAGATTAACCCCAGTAATGCCCCATTGCTTGCCTTCAGGCAGGGCTAATAAACGGTCAAAATAGACCGCTTGATGGGCGCGATGAAATGCCCCGACGCCTAAATGCATCACCCCTGACGTGACATCGCTTCGAACATAGTCTTGGCACTGTATTTGATTGGCATTTTGACCGAATGTTAGGCGGTTAGTCATGGCATGCCTCCTCTGCGATCACAGAAAAGACGCGGTCATTCTGGTTAAATAAAATCACTTCTTCACGTTCTAGTGAGATGTGAATTTCCTCGCCATCTTTAATGGTT
Organism: Marinomonas gallaica; assembly: GCF_049821165.1. NCBI lineage: Bacteria > Pseudomonadati > Pseudomonadota > Gammaproteobacteria > Oceanospirillales > Oceanospirillaceae > Marinomonas > Marinomonas gallaica. The sequence goes on along the minus strand of NZ_CP187511.1, from coordinate 3,892,712 downwards.
GTGCGAGCTGGTGCTTTAACGATGATGGTTTGATCATTTGCGAGGCGAACATGGGTATAGGCTTCTGAACCAAGATGTTCAATCAGTTCTACCTTGCCGATAATGTCACCACCAGATTCGACGATGTGCATATGTTCTGGGCGCACGCCCATTACAACGCTATCAGGTAGCGGCCCGCGCGTACGAGCAACAGGAAAATCGATGCTGGCATTGAGCAGTTTCAGGTGTAAGGTATCGTTTTCTCGAACTACATTATCTAACGCAATCAAGTTCATTTTTGGCGTACCAATGAACTCTGCCACAAAGCGGCTGTTTGGTGAGCGGTACAGCTCTAAGGGAGTGCCCACTTGCTCAATTTGGCCAGCGTTTAAAATCACCACGCGATCGGCCAAGGTCATGGCTTCTATTTGATCGTGGGTTACATAAATCATCGTGGTGCCGAGCTTCTTATGCAGGCGCGCAAGCTCTAAGCGCATTTGTACACGAAGGGCAGCGTCTAGGTTTGAAAGCGGCTCGTCAAATAGGAAGACTTTCGGTTGACGAACAATGGCGCGGCCGATCGCCACACGTTGGCGCTGACCACCAGAGAGCTCTTTAGGTTTACGCTCTAACAGTTTGTCCAATTGTAAAGAAGCGGAGACTGATTTGACCTTCTCATCAATCACGCTTTGCTCTTCTTTCGCCAATCTTAGGGCAAAGCTCAGATTATCGGCCACAGACATGTGGGGATACAACGCATAAGATTGGAACACCATGGCCAAATCACGTTTTGAAGAAGCCAGTTCGGTAATATCGCGACCGTCCAACTCGATGTTGCCACCAGTGCTGGATTCTAAGCCGGCAATGGTGCGAAGTAGAGTGGATTTACCACACCCAGATGGCCCCACAAAGACTATAAATTCGCCTTCCTCAATTGCCAAGTTGATACCACGTAACGCGTGGTAATTATCGTAGTGTTTCTGCAGATCGGTAATGTTTAAGTAAGCCATTATTGTTATTCCTATAGACTATTTCACAGCGCCAAATGTAAGGCCTTGTACCAGTTGCTTTTGGCAGAACCAGCCAAAAATGACGATTGGGGCACAGGCAAGCGTTGAGGCAGCAGACAGTTTTGCCCAGAACAAGCCTTCAGGGCTTGAGTAAGAGGCAATCATCGCCGTTAATGGTGCGGCTTCTGACGCCGTTAAATTGAGTGACCAGAAGGCTTCATTCCAGCATAAAACGATGGACAGTAAGCCGGTTGAGGCAATGCCACCAACGGACAGTGGTAACACGACTTTGATCATTTCATCCCATGGTGTCGCGCCGTCCATACGGGCCGCTTCTAGGATTTCTTTAGGCAAATCTTTGAAGTATGAGAACAGCATCCAAACAATGATAGGCAGGTTCATCAGAGTAAAGATGATCACGAGTCCTAGCTTTGAATCCAACAGACCGTAATCACGAGACAAAATGTAAATCGGCACCAGAACCCCAACCGCAGGAAGCATCTTGGTGGATAACATCCACAGTAAGATGTCTTTGGTACGTTTGCCCGGGAAAAATGCCATGGAGTATGCCGCGGGAATAGCGATGATCAGCGCTAGAATCGTCGCGCCAAATGAGGTGACGACTGAGTTCCATGCGTGTTTTAGGTAGTCACTGCGCTCTTGTACCACGGTAAAGTTTTCAAGCGTTGGTTCAAAAAACAGCTGTGGTGGAACGGAAATGGCCTGCAATTCCGTTTTAAAGGATGTGATAAACATCCAGAAAATTGGAAAGAACAGCAGTAATGCAACGCACCAAGATGCTAATCCGACCAGAAGGGTTTTGAGTTTACGTTGTTGCGTTAAAGTCATAATAATTACCTCACACTGTTAGGTTTTTGCCGACAGCGCGGATTAAGAAAAAGGCAACGATGTTGGCCAACAGTACGGCGAATAGACCACCTGCTGAGGCGACGCCCACGTCGTATTGCAATAAAGCTTGGTTGTAAATTAAGTACGCTAAGTTGGTGCTGTCGTAACCTGGGCCACCCCCGGTAGAAACATAGATCTCAGCGAAAACGGCCAATAAGAAAATCGTCTCGATCATGACCACTACGGCAATAGGGCGAGCCAAATGAGGTACCGTTAAATAGCGGAAGATATGCCAACCATTAGCGCCATCCATTTGTGCTGCTTCTTTTTGTTCCGTGTCTTGAGATTGAAGCGCGGTGACAAATACTAAAATGGCGAACGGTAGCCACTGCCAACTCACCATAATAATGATCGACATAAGAGGGTAGTCAGACAGCCAATCGATGGGCTCTAACCCTAAAGATTGAGAGATCCAAGCGAAGATTCCATAGACCGGATTCATCATCATATTCTTCCAGATCAATGCATTGACGGTTGGCATGATGAAGAAGGGGGAAATCAATAAGACGCGGACAACGTTTCGTCCAAAGAACGGCTTATCAATCAGTGCCGATAAGGCGACTCCGAGCACCACGGTAATCAGCAGTACTGAAATCAACAGAATGAGCGTATTGGAAATGGCAATCCAGAAACCTGGGTCGGTAATAAAAAACTCAAAGTTCATCCAGCCAACGAAGTTATTACGACCTGGGTACAATAGGTTGTAATTGATGGTGGAAAAATAAATGGTCATGGACAATGGCACCAGCATCCATGCTAAGAGCAGTAGCACAGAGGGGGCCATTAGTAAGCGAGTAATGGAACGCTTCATAGGATTTTCTCTCGTTATTATAGCTTTATGAGCGCGTCTCACGACGGAGGATCTACACCGAAAGGTTAATAACCTTTCGGTGTAGAGGCTCTACTTTGCGAGTTTAGTAGTAACCGGCTTGACGCATTTGACGATCAGCAGAACGATTAGCGGATTCCAGTGCTTTATCGACAGATAAGCTGCCAGCTAAGGCTCCGGAGACCATTTGTCCTGTTGTTGTACCAATCGCTTGGAATTCAGGAATGGCCGCAAATTGAACACCGACGTAAGGTGAAGGTTCCAGCGTGCTGTCGTTTGGATTGGCTGAATTGATGGCCTTAAGTTCAGCTTCAGCAAACACGGCTGCGTCACGGAACTTAGGATTATCATAGGTTGATTGACGTGTGCCTGTTGGTACCGCGCCCCAGCCATTTTTTGCGCCGACAAGCTGAATGTACTCTTTGGAGGTGGCCCAGCGTACGAATTTTTGTGCTGCATCGGCATTTTTAGTCGCTGCTGGAATGCCTAGCGCCCAAGACCAAAGCCAGTTAGCACCTTTCTCTGTAACGGCATAAGGCGACTGAGCAAAACCAACTTGATCTGCAACTTTCGATTGTTTTGGATCGGTAACAAAAGAGGCGGCAATCGTGGCATCAATCCACATACCACACTTACCTTCATTAAACAGTGCTAAGTTTTCGTTAAAGCTGTTACCACTGGCACCCGGTGGCCCATAGTTATCAAGCAAATCGACATAGAATGATACGGCATTTTTCCATTCGTCCGACGTTAGCTGCGGCTTCCAATCCATGTCAAACCATCGAGCACCAAAGGAGTTGGCCATCGCGGAGAGGAATGCCATATTGTCCCCCCAGCCAGCTTTACCACGCAGGCAAATACCGTATATGCCGTTATCGGGATCATTCATGGCCGCAGCGGCATCACGAATGTGCTCCCAGCTATCGCGGTCGCTAATCGTTACGCCAGCTTTCTCAGCGAGGTCTTTACGATACATGACCATAGAGCTTTCCCCATAAAAAGGGGAGGCAAACATAGTGCCATCATAAGAAAGACCGCCACGGATAGAAGGTAAGATATCCTTTACATCATAAGAGCCGCTGGTATCAATGGGCTCTAACCAGCCACGCTCTCCCCAAATAGGTGCTTCGTACATACCTATGGTCATCACGTCATACAGGCCACTACCATTGGCAATGTCCTGAGTCACATTCTGGCGCAGCACGCCTTCTTCTAGTGTGACCCATTTTACTTTGATATCAGGGTATTGTTTTTCGAATTCAGGTGTCAGCTTTTGCATCTCGATCATGTGACCGTTATTTACCGTTGCAACGGTAATTTGTGTTTCAGCAAACGTATTAAAAGTGGCGAGCGTAACAGCGCAGGCGATGGCTGTTTTGGTAAGACTTTTCATAGGTTCTCCCATTTGGGTAAGTTTCTTTTTATTGTCGCACCTAAAAGGCTTGATCGATTGTTGATCAAGTAAGGTAAGAATAGGACAAGTCTTAATTGACTCACTAGTACATTAATAATGGATAGTGGTACTTTTTTGTTTCTTTAGTGGCTATATGTATAAAAATGTAGTCAAAATAATACTCTTTTGACTGTGCAGATTTTGCCGTCTAAATAAGCAAAATCTAAAGATTCATATCAAGAATGCATGACTTTGCTATGTCGGCTGGTTTGCCCAGACTAAGGGAGGGGCTATAATGGCGCCTCTATATTGGGGAGACCTTTCATGACTGATCAAATTGAATCGAAGGATTCACCAGGCTTTAAGCGTTTAAAATGGCAATGCCGCCGTGGAATGTTGGAGCTAGATGTATTATTTGAGCCTTTCTTAGAGGATGTGTTTTTATCACTAGAAGAAGAGGATAAGCAGCGTTTTTACAAGCTTATCGAATGTGAAGATCAAGAAATTTTTCCTTGGTTCATGCAGAAGGAAGTACCTGAAGATCCAGACTTAGCTCGTATAGTCCATGTGATTGTGACTCGTGTGCAGCCAGAAAACTATCGCGCTTAAGCCTTCTAGGCTTGCTAAAGTAATCTCATTGCTATGGTTTATAGCTGTGACTGCTTTAGTAATTTTGTTGCAATGGTCAGCAGCGGCTCAATGCCTCTGCTGGTTAGTCCTAGCGGCTATATTTGTACGACAAATGCGTCAACCTGAGGTCATCGTCGAATGTTATGATGACCGAGTGGAGTGGACTCAAAAGCAGGTTTCTGAATACTGTCAGTTACACTATCTGACGCAACATTGGATGGTTGTTAAAATTCCGATGGCGCAAAAAACCACTTTTTCTGAAAAGCTCATCACTATGATTAACCGCTATCGTTTGGTTTATAAAGACCAAATGACGACAGCGGATTACCGTTATTTACGTTCTAGGCTATGTGTGGACAAGCTGATGGGTTTTCCAGCTCAGAAGAGCGAATCCTCGGTTTTAAAATAGTCGGGGTACTGTTTTCGTGCTTGTCTGGATAGTCCAAGGTAAAGTGCAGACCACGGCTTTCTTTGCGGGCCATAGCTGACTGAATAATCAAATCTGCAACAACGGCAAGGTTTCGTAACTCAAGTAAGTCGGCCGAAACGCGGTAATTAGAGTAGAACTCTTCGATCTCGGAAAGCAGCAAGTCGACTCGGTGTTTAGCTCGCAATAAACGTTTATTGGTACGCACAATTCCGACGTAATCCCACATGAAACGACGCAGCTCATGCCAGTTATGGGTGATCACGACGTCTTCATCGGAGTCGGTGACCTTTGAGGAATCCCAATCAGGTATTTGATAATCTGCGCGAGGCTCGTTATCCGCCAGCATTTTTTGTGCTGCAGAGCGTGCGTAAACAATGCATTCAAGTAACGAATTGCTGGCAAGACGGTTAGCGCCATGCAAGCCAGTATAGGACGCTTCTCCAATCGCGTATAAATCGGTGACATCCGTTGTGCCATGTTGGTCTACTACCACACCACCGCAGGTGTAATGCGCTGCAGGAACAACAGGGATAGGGCCTTTGGTCATGTCGTGACCATAGTTTAGGCAGCGCTTATAGATGGTTGGGAAATGTTCCTTAATGAACTCAGGGTCCTTGTGGGAGATATCCAGCAATACGTGCTTAACGCCTAAGCGTTTCATTTCATGGTCAATGGCGCGCGCAACGATGTCGCGCGGTGCGAGTTCACCGCGGTCATCAAAATTAAACATGAAGCGAGTACCATCGGGAAGCAACAAACGGCCTCCTTCGCCACGCACGGCTTCAGAGATTAAGAACGTTTTTGCCTTGGCGTCATACAGGCAAGTCGGGTGGAATTGGTTGAATTCCATATTGCCAACACGACAACCAGCACGCCACGCCATGGCGATCCCGTCACCAGAAGCCGTATCCGGGTTACTGGTGTATAAATATACTTTACTGCTGCCACCTGTCGCGAGGGCAACACGGTGAGCATGAAACACTTCTACTGTGTCTGTTTTTTGGTTCAGCGCATACAGACCGATCACTCGATTTTGTTCACTTAGTCCAAGCTTCTGAGTCGTAACCAGGTCGATCGCAACGCGATCTGGATAAAAATGAATGTTTGGATGAGCCAATGCATTTTTGACCAGTGTTTGTGATATCGCTAAACCGGTTGCATCGGCAGCATGGATAATACGTCTGTGACTGTGACCGCCTTCTTTAGTTAAGTGATAATCATCACTTTCGCCATTTCGAGTAAAGGGCACACCTTGGTCAATTAGCCAGTCGATGCTTGGTTTGGAGTTCTCTACCGTGAAGCGAATAGCGTCTTCGTTCCCCAATTCCGCCCCAGCATTAATGGTATCCTGAACATGGGAATCCACGGTATCTTTGTCAGACATGACCGCCGCAACACCACCTTGAGCGTACAACGTAGAGCCTTCTGAGATGTCGCCTTTCGTCAAAATTGCGACTTTATGCTCGTTAGCAAGCTCAAGTGCAAGGGTTAGACCGGCTGCGCCTGCGCCGATGATAACAATGTCGTGGTGAAGATGTTTGCTCATGTTGTTGTTCTAAATAGTGTTAAACGAAACTAATATTACACTTCTTTGGGGTCCCAATGAATACCCCAGTGCGACACTCAAATCGTACATCAGGTGAAATAAATAGAATACAATGCTTCTTAAAGGTACAAAATATCTTTTCATGGAACTCTCCAAACCGCACGTTGTCCATATATGCAACAACTTGGTGGGCACAGTATGTTAATGAATTATGAGGTGCCTATGCAGCACGAAACGTCCAGTGATGAGGCGTTAGTTAAGCGAGTTCAGAACGGAGATAAGCGTGCATTTGACTTGTTGGTATTGAAATATCAGCACAAAGTGGCCGCTTTGATATCCCGTTATATTCAGGACAAGCATGAAGTGCTGGATGTGGCTCAAGATAGTTTTATCAAAGCGTATCGGGCAATTGATAGCTTCCGAGGGGAAAGTGCGTTTTACACTTGGCTCTATCGTATCGCGGTGAATACAGCAAAAAATTACCTTGTTAGCCGCTCTCGTCGGCCCCCTTCTAGTGATGTTGAATTGGATAACGAAGACGTCCATGCAAACTATAGGGAGCTTTCCGACGGTGGTACGCCAGATGCAAACTTGAACCGTGACCGTTTAGAATCAGAGATTCAAAGTGCGATCAAAGATCTACCGGAGGAGTTACGAGGGGCATTAACCTTACGTGAGTTTGATGGTTTGAGTTACGAAGATATTGCTCAGGTCATGGATTGTCCTGTAGGTACTGTTAGATCGCGTATTTTTCGCGCCCGTGAAGCTGTGGAAAAACGTATTCGTCCCATTTTTGGGGGAGGAGAGTAGTTATGTCAAAATTCTATGACAAACACGGCTCGGGCAATGATGATAGTTTATCGGCATTTTTAGATGGTGAAGCCACACATGCTGATATTGATGTCTTGTTAGCGAAAGATAGGCAAGAGCTAGCAAGCCAAGTGGATCGTTATCACCGAATTCATCAAGCGATGCAGCCTGAGCAAGCGTTATTGATTGACGATGGGGGATCTTTCTTAGATCAAATGCATCGTAAATTAGACGAAGGGAAGCAAGACACAAATGTAGTGGCATTTCCAACGCAAGGCCAAGCTTTATCTAAGCCTGAAAAACTTGAACAAGTAACATTGCCCAACATGACGTCAGGATCAAGCCTGTCGAAACGTTCGGTATTTTCGGGGCTGGCGGTCGCCGCAAGCGTAGCGTTTGCTGTTGTCCTAGGTGGTAATATTTTATTGCAAGGTGACAATACGGCTCAAACACCAGTGTTTGCTGCGGCACCCTCTGTGCAGCAAATGCCTACTGAATCGTTTAATGCGCTCAGCGCTGAAGAGGCGCTGCAAAACAATGAGCGCCTGCAGAACTACTTACGTCAACATGCTCAGCAAGCCTCGATGACAGTAGGTCAAGGCATGATACCGATGGCGAGAGTCGTGGGTTATCCGCAAGGCAACACGCAATGATTCGTGGGTTAGTCCTTTCACTTTTGGTGCTGACAAGCAGCACTCTTTGGGCTGCCCAGTCCGGTGTGGATTGGCTGGCCCGCATGACGGAGTCGTTTGATTCTGTTGCCTACGATGGTGTGTTTGTCCATCAAGAAGCTGGCATGATGAACTCTATGCGTATTCGCCGGGGCTTAATTGGAGGCGTAGAGTACGAAAGTTTAGAGGATTTAGACGGTCAGCGTATTACGGTCATTCGAGTCGATGACAGTGTGATTTGTGTTTTTCCTGATAAAGAAGATTACGTCGCTGGATTTTTACCAGCCGAGCCGTTTCGACGCTTTCAAAAGCTGGATAAAGACCGCTTAACCCAAGCTTATGATATTGAAGTGGTGCATAAAAGTCAGCGTATTGCGTCGCGCAATGCGGTGAAATTGACGTTGATTCCAAAGGATGAATTTCGCTACGGGCATGAGTTTTGGGTAGATAAAGAGAATGGCTTTTTACTGAAGCATGATGTCTTAAGTTCGGATAACAAACTGCTCGAGCGAATTCAGTTTACTTCAGTTGAGTTCTCGCCTGACTTGAAAGAAAAAGACTTCACCCCAAGTGATGACTCCTACACCCAAAAATTTGTAGAAATTGAGCCTGAGGTTGTGCCCCGCCATTGGCACTTTGACTGGTTGCCCAATGGGTTTGATCTTGTCTGGAAGGATGCACGTCGTATGAATGACACCACCAACATGTTGTTGCTGTCCGATGGTATGAGTACGGTGTCAGTCTTTGTCGAACGCACCGATAAAAAGCGTCCGCAAACCCTAATGAATCTAGGTGCGACCATTGCGGGCGAAAAAAGTATTAAAGTGGGTGATCAAATGTTTCTTTTAACCCTTGTTGGTGAAGTGCCTGCGCAGACGATCCAACGTCTTATGACAGTAATGATGCCGGGTTCAAATAATGATTGAAGAAAATGGTACGGTGTTGTCTATTGAAGGTGGCATTGCAGAAGTGGAAACCATTCGCACCAGTAGTTGTACCAGTTGTCGTGCGCGTCATGGGTGTGGTCATCATACGATTGCAAAAGTCTCTAACAGCAACCGTATGTTGATGAAAGCCATTGCTACGGATGACCTAAAAACCGGGCAAAGCGTGGTGGTTGGTATCCCAGAAGATACATTGTTGCAGGCCTCTTTGTGGATGTATGCCGTACCTCTACTTGGATTAGTGCTTGGCGCATCATTACCTTCACTGGTTACGGAACAAACGCTTGTTTCGGTTGTCGGAGCAATAAGTGGATTTGCTGGTGGTTTGTTGGCGGCGAAATGGAAGTCGTCTCAAGAAACTAAGAATCCAGATTACTATCCGCGAGTTCTGCGAATCAATACAAATCAGGCCCAGATCATTCCGGTGGTTCAAAAAGCCTGAAAAATCCCTCTTCACCTGACACTATAGCAACATACTAACTTTGGTACGTCTGAGGAGACCAATACATGAACAGATTGCTAAAACGTGTGAGCTGGGTCAGCATCAGCTTATTGATGCTGCTCTCTTCACTGGCAAATGCAGCGAACCTTCCTGATTTTACTGAGCTGGTAGAAGATGCTTCTCCAGCAGTGGTGAACATCAGTACCGAGCAAGCGCCTTCTTCTGACAAGCGTCAGTTAAGCCCTGATGCGCGTGAGCTGAACGAGTTTTTCCGTCACTTCTTTGGCCAACAACCATTTGGTCAACAGCAGCAACAACCGCAACAGCCGCGTCAGCAACAACGTAGCTCACTTGGTTCAGGTTTTATCATCTCCCATGACGGTTATGTATTGACCAATAATCACGTCATTGATGGCGCGGATGTGATTCATGTACGGTTAAATGACCGTCGCGAATACGAAGCGACATTAGTGGGTACCGATGTCCGTACTGATTTAGCGTTGCTTAAGATTGAAGCGGACGATGACTTGCCGATTGTAGATATGGGTGATTCAGATGACCTGAAAGCAGGGCAATGGGTGTTAGCCATCGGCTCTCCTTTTGGCTTTGATTACACTGTCACGGCAGGGATTGTGAGTGCCATTGGGCGTAATTTACCTAGTGATAACTACGTGCCTTTCATTCAAACAGACGTTGCGATTAACCCAGGTAACTCAGGTGGTCCACTCTTTAACTTGGATGGCGAAGTAGTGGGTATTAACTCACAAATTTACACGCGCTCCGGTGGCTTTATGGGGGTGTCGTTTGCGATTCCATCAAATGTTGCCATGTCTGTAGTTGAACAGCTTAAGTCGGACGGTAAAGTTTCACGAGCTTGGCTAGGCGTGTTGATTCAAGATGTGAACCGTGATCTTGCTGAATCGTTTAATCTAGATCGACCACATGGTGCGTTAGTCAGTCGTGTAATGCCGGATTCGCCAGCGGAAGAAGCAGGCTTGAAAGCAGGCGATATCATTATGGCATTCAATGGTAAGACCATTGAACACTCTTCTGAATTACCTTATTTGGTTGGCGAGCTGAAAGTTGGAACCGATGCCAAAGCGCAAGTATTCCGTGATGGTAAAGAGCAAACGATTACGATAGGTCTGGCTAAACGCCCTGATAACGCTCAAATTGCACAACAGAAAGCCGATGAGAATCGCTTGGGCATGACCGTCACTGAAGTGCCTGAAAACATGGATGTCGATGCTGGTGTTATGGTTCAGCAAGTCCTAGGTGGCGCTGCAGCACGTAATGGCCTCCAGCAAGGTGATGTGATTACAATGCTTAATGGCGAGACCATCGAAGGTGTGGCCGAGTTTAATCGTATTGCCCAGACTATTCCGGCGAACCGTTCCGTACCGATGCGTGTTATCCGTGATGGTTACCCAATGTTTATTCCGTTTAAAATAGTGGAATAACGAATTATTCAGAACCTAAAAGCCCGCTATTGGTAACAATAGCGGGCTTTTTTTTGGATAAAACTTGAATGTAAAGATTAGACGTGTAAGTATTTTTTACGCATAGTTTTGCGTTTAATTGAGTCTGTCTCATGTTCACATTACATCTGGAGGGGTCGTGGAGACTGTTGAAAAGGGGATCTGCTTTCGCTTGGGAGAAGAGCGTTATATTCATCCGCTTCATTGTATAAAAGAAGTTCTTAGCTACCAATCTCCAGCACCTGCACTAGGCAGTAGTCCAGGCGTTGAGGGGATGATCGAGGTTCGCGGCAATATGGTGACGGTATTATACGGTTCGCACTTATTAGATATTAACCCTAACCAATGCGATCAAGAAGGTCATATTGTTGTGCTTGATTTGCCGACAGGTTACTTCGGCGTGCGCGTAGAAAGCGTTGAAAGAGTCATGGATCTCCCTGACTCGCTAGAAGTCGAGAGTATGGAGTATCGCTCTCATCAGTGTATACAGGGAACTATGCTGGAAGAAGGCGAGCTGTACATTATGGTCGATTTTTCAGATTATTGTTCGACGCTGAATTAACGTTAGCAATAGACCAGCGATATCGATACCGCTGGTCTGTGTGATTAAAACTAAAGCTTTTTCGCGAAAATCTTAGAGTTACGCTGATAATTATACAGTGCCTGTTTTTTCGCAGGCAGAGATTCTAAGCTGGTTTCCTTAAAGCCTCGCTCGATAAACCAATGTGCGGTCCGTGTTGTCAGTAGAAAGATGGTGTCCAAGTTTTGTTTCTTCGCTTCGGCTTCGATGCCTTTAAGTAAGCGTTCACCTCGGTTGGAGCCTCGGTACTCTGGAGAGACGGCTACGCAAGCTAATTCTCCCGCACGCTCTTGTTCAAACGGATAGAGTGCGGCGCACGCGACAATCGCGCCATCGCGTTCAATCACAATAAAGCGCTCGATCTCATTCTCTAGTAGCTCACGGGAACGGCGGACCAAAATGCCTTTGTCTTCCAGTGGTGTTAGCAATTGCATCATGCCGCCTACATCTTCAATGGTCGCTAAGCGCAGTCGTTCATAGCTGTCTTCATCAATCATGGTGCCAGAGCCTTCACGTGTGAATAGCTCACTTAGTAGGCCACCGTTTTCATTGAATGAGATGATGTGTGAGCGCGGAACTTGTGCCCGTACGGCCATCAGGCAGGCTTCTAGAGCATTACGTGTTTCTGGCGAAAGACTACCTTGCGCCAAAATCGTGTCCGCTTGATGCGCCAATAACTCAGAAAACAACTCGTCTTTTTGGTCAAAAATACCCTCATCTTCGGTAAAGATGATGAGTTTGTCGGCTTTCAGCTGAATCGCTGCTTGGGTCGCGACGTCTTCTGCTTTGAGGTTGAATACTTCGCCTGTGGGTGAAAAACCTAAATGTGGCAAAAGCACCATGTTGTCATCTTCTAGAAGTCGGAAGATAGCGTCACGGTCAATGCGGCGCACTTCCCCCGAGTGGCCGTAGTCAATACCATCAACCACACCTAACGGTCGTGCCACAACATAGTTGCCGCTGCAAACACGCAAGCCAGCGTTGGCCATCGGTGTATTCGATAGTCCCATCGACAACTGTGCTTCAAGCTGCACACGCACCGCTGAAGACGCTTGAATGACATCGATGAGCTGGTCTTGCGGCGTGACTCGATAGCCGTCTTCAATACGAGACGACAACCGTCGGTTACCCAGCGCTCGGTCAATTTGTGGTCGTGCACCCTGCACGAGCACCAGTCGAATGCCCAAAGAATCCAGCAGGGCTAGATCATGGATAATGTTGGAGAAGTTAGGGCTTTCAAACGCTTCACCAGGAATTAAAATCACCAGCGTTTTACCGCGGTGTGCATTGATGTAGGGTGAAGAGTGGCGAAACCAGTCTACGTAATTGAGCTCGTCAGACACGCGATGCCTCATTTTCTGTACTCGGGGTTAAACAATAGCGTTCCACTAATCCTTTGATGACGTGTTGCATGGGCGCGATTTGGTCGAGCGCCATAAACTCGTTTGGCTGGTGGGCTTGGTCGATGGATCCTGGGCCTAGTATTAATGTTTCCATACCTAATTGGTTTAAAAACGGTCCTTCTGTTGCAAAGGCTACTGTAGCGGCATCTTTTTGTGTGAGTCGCTCACACGCTTTAATAATATCGGACTCTTTCTGAGTTGAAAACGATGGCACATCTGGAAACAGGTGATGCAACTCGATTTGAGTCCCCGTATTTTGCTGAATGCGAGGCAGTAAAGCGGCGATTTCTTGATACAAAGACTGATTATCCATCCCCGGTAAAGCGCGAATATCGAATTCTAATTCACAGCGCCCGCAAATACGGTTGGGATTATCGCCGCCATGAATGCAACCAAAGTTCATGGTTGGATAATCAATCACAAAGTTGGCATCGCGGTAGGTTTGTTTTAAGCCGTTTCGGTAGATCATCAGTTCTGACATAACGGCGTGCATGGCATCCAATGCATTGCTACCCAGCGCCGGGTTTGAAGAGTGCCCCGCTTGGCCTGTGATACGAATTTTCTCCATCATGATGCCTTTATGAGCGTGAATAGGCGTCAATGACGTGGGTTCGCCAATCAGCGCATAGCGTGCTTTAGGACGGCCTTCGCTGACCAAGGCACGAGCACCGTCCATGGAGCTTTCTTCATCCGCTGTCGCGAGAATGATCAAAGGTTGTTCAAGTTTGCTTAAATCCATGTCTTTGATGGTATCAATCACGATGGCAAAAAAACCTTTCATATCGCAGGTGCCTAGGCCGTAAAGCTTGTTATCGCGTTCATTCAGCTTAAATGGATCACTCTGCCAGCGGTCTTCATCGTACGGGACGGTGTCCGTATGCCCAGATAGCACTAATCCGCCAGCCCCTTGACCGATCGTAGCGATCAGGTTCACTTTGTCTGGTTGTCCTGGCAATGGCATGATTTCACATTGGAACCCCAGTCCTGACAGCCAGTCCTCCAATAATAAAATGACACCTTTATTTGACTGATCCCAACTTGCTTGGCTACAACTGATAGAGGGCGTGGCGATCAGTTGTGACATCATGCTCAGTAATGAGGGAAGTGAGGTCATTAAGAGACTCCTGTTGCGTACAGTGAAATTTATCTTACACACGTTCGCTTCTGGTAAACTTGCTTCTTTGCACAGTTGTTTCCGGCAAATCCGGAAGTTATGAGGTTACGAAATATGGCTACCGAGCTTGAACTAAAGTTAATGGTTCACCCCGAGTATCTCAAGTCTGCATGCGATTTTCTCGATGAATTTTGTGAAAAAAACGTCAGTTCAAGCAGTGCCCGCCAAGCGACGCTCGATTTAATGAATGGCTATTACGATACTGCAGATGGTTTGTTATTGGAAAACGGCATTGCTTTGCGTATCCGTGCTGTGAATCAAGCCTATATTCAAACAGTCAAAACACGCGGCAGTAGTCGTATCGGTATGCATGCCCGAGGTGAGTGGGAATGGTCTTTACCTTCTGACGCGTTAGATTTAACGCTATTGAAAGAGGTACCGTTGTCCGATGCTTTACAAGACATGGCATGGTCACGGGATTTAATAGAAGTCTTCCGTACCGATTTTAAACGTCATGTCTGGTTAATCCATTTTGAAGACGCCGTCATTGAGGCGGTTTGCGATGAAGGTGAAGTGTCCTCAACGTTTGGCCGAGACAGCATTTGTGAGTTGGAGTTAGAGCTTAAATCTGGCCCTGAGACCGCTTTGTATAGTTTCGCAAAATACATCGCCACAGATATTCCAGTTCAAGTCAGTGTCGTGTCTAAAGCCCAAAAAGGCTCGCGCTTGAAACACCGTCGAATAGAGTTTCCGAAAAAACCGAATGCGCAAGCATCGATGATGAGCTTTGCAGAGTACTGGTACGAAACATGGTTAGTGTATTGGGAAGCTATGTTCTATCTAAAAGACGAAGCCTTGCTGCAACCCATTCGAACGGCCTTACAACAATTAAAACAATGTGTTCCTGCACAAATTTCCGAGCAGTTGGAATCGCTAGATCAACGATACGATGCCTTTTTTAAAGCCAATGACGAGTCTTTGTTGTCGGGATTGGCAGGCACGCTAGAAACGGGAATAATGATGCTAGAGACGGGGCAGTGGCTGAACAAGCAGCTTGACTAAATCATGCCCGTCGCGTGAATAAAAATAAGGATGATAACTTGACGCTGACACCGATATCCCAAGTACATGCGCTCTTCACCCAAGAACAATTAGACATCAAAAACCAAGCCATTAGCGATGCAATTGCACGTCGCATGGGGCTGGAGGTGCCTAATGGTGTATTGAGTCAAGCTGAGCGAATTTGGCTGTTGAGCGAATACGTGCATAAACAGCTGACCCGTTTTCCTCACTGGCTGGAAAGTTTGCTAGAGCCGGCTCAAACATTAGCGCCGCCAACGGTTGAACAACTCTATGCCGGGGAAAAAGCCTGGGGGCAAGCCGTTAGCGAAGAGGTGCTGTTGCCCGATTGGGATGAAGCCATGCTGATGCAACAACTGCGTCGTTATCGCCATTGGTGGATGACGCGCCTGATTACAAGCGATATTCAGCAAACAGTAGACTTGCAAACCCTGACGGCCCATTTAAGTAAGTTGGCTGACGTGGCGGTGAATGTTAGCCAACAATGGTCCATGCGTCAGTACCAAAACTTATACGGCCAAGCGCTCGACAGTGCTGGCGTGGCACAAAAACTGATCGTCATTGGTATGGGTAAACTCGGTGGTTATGAACTCAATCTATCTTCTGATATCGATTTGGTGTTTGCGTTCCGAGAACACGGCGAAACCCAAGGCGGGAAGAAGGCCATATCACATCAAGAATACTTCACCAAAATCGGTCAGAAACTGATTCAACATTTGGATCAAGTGAATGCGGAGGGTTTTGTCTTCCGCGTTGATATGCGCTTACGTCCGTTTGGTCAATCTGGTGCATTGGTCATGAGCATGGATTCTTTGGAAAACTACTACCAAGATCAAGGCCGTGATTGGGAACGTTATGCAATGATCAAAGCGCGTGTAATGGCGGGTGATGCGCAAGACGTGCGTGAGTTTGAATCGATTCGCCGTCCTTTTGTATATCGCAAGTATCTTGATTTTGGTGCCATTGGTGCGTTGCGTGATTTGAAATCCATGATTGCCAAAGAAGTGCGCCGAAAAGGTATTGAACACAATATTAAACTTGGCGAAGGGGGCATTCGTGAAGTGGAGTTTATCGTGCAAGCATTGCAAATACTGCACGGTGGCCGAGATCAAAGCCTACAAAAGCCTGCCTTGTTTAAGGCGCTTCCAGTATTAGGTCAAGATGGCTATCTACCAGATGATCAGGTAAATAGCTTGTTATCTGCGTACCGTTATCTACGTCGTGTTGAGCATGCTCTTCAGGGCGCAGCGGATGAGCAGACTCAGTTGTTACCAGAAGAGGATCTGGCGCGCACTCGGTTAGCGTATCAAGTTGGCGAGCCAAGCTGGCAAGCGTTGTTGGATACGCTTTGGCAACATCGACACAAAGTACACGAATGCTTTCAAAATCTGATTGATGATGGTGAAGAAAACTCCAGTGACGAGTTGACGCAAGAAGCATGGCGGGTGATTTTGAAGCAACCGCATGAGCAAACATTGATCGAAGAAGCGATCGATGCAATTGCATGGCAAGATGCAGAAACCGTTGTTCAAGTGCTAGCTCAGTTCTTGGGGTCACGTGCCGTGGCTTACATGCAGCCGATTGGGCAGGAGCGATTAGCTGTCTTTTTAGCGGCGTTGATGACCTGCTTGGAAGAGGAAGCCTTTCCCGATGTGGTACTACAGCGCATCATTCCAATCATGGAAGCGGTGACTCGCCGAACCTCTTACCTTGTTTTGCTGTCGGAAAATCAAAGTGCCATCGTACATTTGATGGGGTTGTGTCGTGAAAGTGTTTGGTTTTCTGAGGCGATCTCAAACTCCCCCGCATTGTTAGATGAGTTATTAGACGCTAACACACTGTTTTCGCCACCCTCTAAGTCGGGTATGGCGCAAGAGCTACGACAGATCTTAGTTCGACTACCAGAAGAAGATGAAGAAGCACACATGGACGCCATGCGTCGTTTCCGTCGCTCGATAATCATGCGTATTGCTGCCTGTGACATCACTGGGATATTGCCACTTATGAAAGTAAGTGATCACTTAACTTGGCTGGCGGAAGTATTGTTAGAGCAAGTATTGCAGCAGTCTTGGCATTATTTAACACAGCGTCATGGCTATCCCATGCAAAATGGTGAGCCTGTAATGACACCTGAGTTAGTGATTGTCGGGTACGGAAAGTCGGGGGGTATTGAGCTTGGTTACGACTCGGATCTGGACTTGGTGTTTATTCACAATGCCCAGATAAAAAGCAGTACCAACGGCGAACGTAGTGTAGATAACTTGGTGTTTTATACACGTCTCGGTCAACGTATCATTCATTTGCTCACCAGTTTCACTTCGGCTGGACGCTTGTACGAAGTGGATATGCGTTTACGCCCATCAGGTAATTCAGGCTTATTGGTGGCCAGCTTAGAGTCTTTTCAAGATTATCAGCAGAACGAAGCGTGGTCATGGGAGCACCAAGCGCTATGTCGTTCACGTGTGTTAGCGGGTGATGCTCAATTGGCTCAGCAGTTTGATGAAACCCGAGCAGCGGTTCTGAGCCGAAAGCGTAATCGCCCTGAGCTGAAAGAAGAAGTCATCAAAATGCGTGAAAAAATGCGTTCGCATCTTGATACCAGTGGTCGTGACAAAGGCTTCGACCTTAAGCAAGGGGCGGGTGGTATTATTGATATTGAGTTTATGGTTCAGTATATGGTGCTGGCTTGGTCGTATAAGTACCCTAACTTAATAGAGTTCTCAGACAATATTCGCCAACTTGAAGCGGCGGCCGAAAATGGTTTATTAGCGGCGGACGTTGTCGCAAAAATGAAGGACGCCTATACCTTTTATCGTGCGACGGTACATCGACAAGCCCTGCAAAAGCAAGGGCGTTTAGTGCCGGTAGACACCTTAGAAGAAAACCAAGCTCTAATTTCCCAGTACTGGGATGATTTTTTAGAGCAGCCGTGCCAGTAAATAAAACACTAAAAATCCCCACCTGACATCAGGCGGGGATTTTAGTGATCACTAACTATTATTCGTTATACGGCCTCAATCAGAAAGCAACATTCACTTTCGCTTGATAGCGGCGGCCATCCAGAGTTTTTTCGTAAGTCTCTTGATCAATGGTTTTATCGAACAGGTTGTAAATACCCGCGTAGAACGTTACGTCATCCGTTGCTTTGTAGCTTAAGCCTGTATCAACGAGTGTGTAGTCTGGAATTTCAGCCTGCATGCTGGTACGGCCTAGTCCTTCGGTCGTTTCCCCAGTGTAGTTTGCTTCCCCCCAAATATTCAGCTTCTCTGTCGCATCCCAAGATAGGTTAGAGTGTACTCGGTGCTTTGGAATACGGTTTAGAGGCTTACCTTTGAATGCTCCCGACTTTTGTTCTGAGTCGGTAAATGTGTAGCCGATATCCCATGCAAGGGTGGTTGTGATTGGCATGGTGAAAGAGGCTTCAACCCCTTGAGTAACGACTTCGTCGACATTGTATCGAGTACTTACAAAGCTCCAATCTTCACCTCGATACGAGCAATCAAGCACACTTAAATCGCCACTATCACAAATGCGATCTTCGGTGATTTTATCATCAAATTTAGTGTAGAACGCCGTCAGTTCAGCCTGAGTGCCGCGGTGGTCAGTCCAAGCTATACCAATTTCGTGACTGACACTTTTTTCTGCTTCAAGCGCTGAGTTACCAAGCAGAATACCATTACCGCGTCCTGTAATTTGTCCCCAGCCGTCTGTGGCTTGGCGTAGGTCTGGCGAGCGATAACCTGCACTAATACCGCCTTTAAGAGTTATGTTTTCGGTAGTTTGCCAGACACCGTAAATACGAGGCGTAATGGCGCTGCCGTAGTTTTCATCTTCGTTATAGCGAAGCCCTGTGGTTAATGAGAAAGAGTCCGTCAGGTAGTACTCATCTTCTGCGAAGACTGCTCCTTGCCAGCGCTCAAGATTGTCCACATCTGCATCTAGCTGGTTGCCAGAATCACTGAGTTGTTGGTTTTCAAACTGACCACCGATAGTTAAGGTATGGTTGTCGAAGAATAAGTGGCTTTGATGGTTCAGCACGGTCGACTCATACTGCATTTCACGAGACGTGTTATCGTTGTCTTCGTAGCTAAGATACGTTGTATGTTGTGCATTCTCGGTTTTTAACTCATTTGTTAAAGAGAAATGGTCGCGCTGATATTCGGTATTACTGACGGTTGCTGGGTTACCTGTGCGGTCGAGTAGGCTAACCGATTTACCCGGTGTGCTGTTACGGTCTTGAGTTTCTGTACCTGCTTCAAATTTAATAGACTGCTGATTATTGATTTTCCAGGTTACTTTACTGGTTAGATTTTCCATTGACTGTTCGTTGTAGCCATCGACAAAGTTGTCTTCATCTCGTTCAGAGATTTGACCGAAAAGCTCCAAACCAAGCTTATCTTTTACAAGAGGGCCGGCTACATAAAAGTCACTTTGAAGGCTGTTGCCTGAGTCGCTGTCTTCTTGAATAACAGTGCCTAAGCTCATCTCACCATGCCAGTCGTCTTGGACTTTCTTGGTAATGATATTGATGACACCGCCTAATGCATCAGAGCCATAAAGTGATGACATAGGGCCACGAATAACCTCGATACGTTCGATGGCCGAAATGGGCGGTAACCAACCTTGTTCAATGCCAGGACCATCAGAGTTTGGGCGTGTTTCGCGACTACCTTGGCGCTTACCGTCGACCATGATAAGAGTATATTTGCCTTCCAATCCACGCATTGTAATGTCTGATGAAGATCCACCGCCTGTGACGAAGACGCCTGGCACCGCTGTAAGGGCATCGGTGACATCGCGATAGCTTTTTTTCTGAATGTCTTCAGCGTTAATAACGGTGATCGATGCTGCAGCGTCCTGTGTACTTTGCTCATAGCCTGAGGCACTGACAACCAGCTCATCTAGGTTGATCGTTTCAGCGTGAACAGAGTGGGCAAAAGCGATGCTTGCAGCAATAAGCGAGAATGAAAACGAACGCATGAACTTAATCCTTCAAATATGTACAAATGATGCAAATTTAAATAGTAATCTTTATCATTTGTATTCTCTAATATTTGTGTAGGATTGTCTTGAGATGATGCGTTGCATATTTTACAACGGTGACAATGTAAGAGAGAGGGTCTGTGTACGATTTAAATGATTTGAAAAGCTTTGTATCTGTTGTGGAGTCAGGCAGTTTAAGCACCAGCGCGAAAGAATTAGAGGTTTCAAAGTCAACCTTAAGTCGACGTATCTCACATTTAGAAAATGTGATGCGGCAACCTCTGATGCGTCGCCAAGCAAATCGTATGATTATTAATGATGCTGGCAAAGCGTTTTTGCCATTTGCAAAGAGCATTTTAGAAACCGTAGGAAGAGCACATCGAACCGTCGATGAACTCAAGGAAAGTGTGTCGGGAAAGCTAACCTTTGCATTGTTTTCTGGGTTAGGGCGCTCTTGGGTGAACGGTCAGTTATTCCGTTATCTAGCTCAATATCCAGACATTAATGTAGACATGTATACCATTTCTCGAATTGATGAACTTAAGGCGGAAACAGATGTAGCGATTTGGATGGGAGGTCTTAGAGAAACGCCGTTTAAAACCGAACTATTAGGTGAAATGAGCTGCAGTTTGTATGCCAGTAAAGACTACATCGAAAAACAAGGTGAGCCAACAAATGTTGAAGAATTAGAGACCCATAATTGGGTCAATCTACACAGCTTTTATCCAAACGAAAGCAGCTTGTCTCTTTATCATCCTGAGATAGGCTACCATGACGTTTCCATGCCTTGCTCACGTTTGAGTACGGATCTATTAAGCTTTCAAATTGATGGCATTGTAAATGGCCATGGTATTGGTGTTATTCCAGACGAGATGGTGGCGGCTAGAGCCAAGTATCACCCTGGCGATATGGTAAAAGTGCTGCCCTCATGGCAAGCACCAAGTATCCCATTATACTTATTATATTCTTATGGCCACCTGCCCAAACGGTGCCAAGTATTATTACAACAACTTAAAAAGGCCTACCTTAATCACGACTAAGCTTCAAAAAGTTATGAAAATGCCATGTCGCGCTTGGCTTTTTTTGACGCTGTTGATGTTTTAGCTGTGACCGGTGCGCCACTTCGACGAACATTGATTAAGATCGGGGCGCCAGTACTCGGGTCATCGAGTAAGTCGCACTGAATGCCATAAAGTTCTTCGAGAATGCTTGGCTGAATCACTTCTTTTGGTGTGCCTTGAGCGATGATTTCACCGGACTTCATCGCAATTAAATAGTCTGAATAACGGGCTGCCATAGCCAGATCATGTACCACCATCACAATGGTTTTACCTTGTGAGGACAGTGCTCGAATTAATTCAAACACTTCGATTTGATGACCTAAATCTAGAGCAGAGGTTGGTTCATCCAGTAACAGCAGCGGCGTTTCTTGAGCCACGGACATCGCAATCCATGCTCGCTGACGTTGACCGCCCGAAAGCGTGTCTAACAGTCGCTCTCCTAAGTCTTCTAGATTGGCGGCTTTCAAGGCAAATTCAATCGCCGTGCGATCATCCATGCCCCATTGTTTCAAAAAACTTTGATGAGGGTGACGACCAAAACGAATCAACTCTCGAACGGTAATACCATCAGGCGCCGATGTTTCCTGTGGTAGCAGAGCCAATTTTTTTGCGACTTCCTTAGCTGGCATTGTATGGATGTCTTTGCTTTCAAGAATGATGTGCCCCGATGATGGACGGTGTACACGAGACAAACCATTCAGTAGAGTCGATTTACCACAGCCATTGGGCCCGACAATGGCGGTGACTTTCCCTTTTGGGAAGGTCACACTTAAGTCTTTAATGATCGTATGATCGGCATGTTTTAACGTGATAGTTTCTGTGCCTAATGGCGCTTGAGAAAGCTCGCTCATAGGGTGCTCCGCTTAGGTTTGCGAATTAAGATCCAGAGTAAGAATGGGCCACCAACGATAGCGGTGATCACACCAACAGGAATTTCAATGGGGCTAAATAGAGTACGTCCTGCTAAATCGGCTAACACCATCACAATAGCGCCACAAATAGCACTCGACAGTAATGGTAGCCCTTTATGCCGAGCAAAGGCGCGTGCCATTTCTGGTCCAACCAGAGCAACCAAACCCACTGGACCTGCAAGAGCAACGGCGAAGCCAGTAAGCACTACGGCAATGACGACCGCCGCAAAACGTAATCGATTTGGTGTATGCCCTAAGGCTGTGATGACTGAGTCTGAGAACGCCATCAGTTGAAATCGATAGCAAAGTACTAGACCAGATAGCACGCCGATGAGCGTAATTAAGCCCATAACAGGAATTTGTTCTTCAGGACGACCAGATAAACTGCCTACCGTCCATGGATAGGCTTCGTTCGCGACATCAATATGCACTTGAGTTAATAGCAACTGCGACACTGCGGCTGACACAGAGCCAATGGCTAAACCCGCAACAATAAATCGATAGCCGCGGGTACCGCTACCGCCACCGATCATAAAGGCCAAAGCCGTTGCCGTAGCTGCACCAGTAAGCGCCATGGCTGATGGTGCAAAGCTGACTCCAACACCCACTACTGAAGCAACAGCAAAGGCCATAGCAGCATTATCGATGCCAATAATGCCCGGTGTCGCCAGTCGATTACGTGCTACCGTTTGCATTAAACAGCCCGCTACGCTAAATGCAGCGCCGGTAAAAATACCGGCTAACAAACGATTCAGACGCAATTCGTTGATCACAAATTGTGTCATGCTGTCCCCTTTGCCTAATAACGCGAGCAATACATCGTAAGGCGCGAGGGATAAGGTACCCATCCCCAAACTGAGTACACTGATGGCGAGTAATGCCACAGAGAGAAGAGCGTTGCGCTGTATCGCTCGTTTGTCTATTAAGACACTGTAGCCGGCAATGGCGACTAGCCAATGACCCGTTGGAGCAGGTACGTAAGAACGAGAAGTCGAATCAAAAACAGACAAAAAGTGACTCCTAGGCCAAGGTGGGAAGACGCTTAGCGCGCACAATTATCATCAATACTGGCGCACCGATTATCGCGGTTAAAACGCCCAGCGGCATTTCAGTAGGTTGCGCGATTACACGTGTCAGAATGTCCGCACTAATGATCATCAAAGGGCCAATCGGTAAACACATGATCATCGTACGACGAATGTCAGGTCCGACTAACGCACGCGCGGCGAAGGGAACCACTAAACCTACGAACATAATGGGTCCTGCAATCGCCGTTGCTGAACCTGCTAGGAGTGCCACGGTGAGCATAACCAAGTAACGTATTGTTCGTGGATTGTGGCCTAAGCCAAGCGCGACTTTTTCACCCAAAGCCATGGACGCCAATGGGCGAGCAACATATAAAGTTAAGAGGGCGGCGATGACAAAGTAGGGCATGACCGCCATGAGATGATCGAGCGCGCGCCCAGCCACACTGCCTGTTACCCAGAAGCGAATTTCATCTGCAGCACGTTGGTCATACATTAGTAAAATAGACGTTAAAGCCGTTAATAATGAGCTCAGCGCCGCACCCGCTAAAATAAGGCGCACAGGATCTTTAAATTGACCTTGAAGGCGAGCCGCTGCCATAACAAAAAAACAGCCGATGAGTGCGCCAATTTGAGCAACGCCTGCCGCAAGGGTGGCCGCACTTGCGCCCAATAAAAGCGCTATAGCTACTGCAAACGATGCACCAGCACTGACGCCGAGTAAACCGGGTTCCGCCAGAGGGTTGCGAGCAACCGCTTGCATTAACGCCCCAGCAATACCGAGTGCCATGCCGACGACTAAGGCGACTAATGTCCTAGGGAAGCGTAACTCTCGGATGATAAAGGTGGCTTCCTCAGTGCCTTGCCCAATCAGCGCTTGCCATGATTGGCTGATATTGACACTGCCTGCCCCGATAAGAAGAGACAGTAGTATGCAAGTCAGCAATATAAGACAAATGAGCGTAAAGCAAACTGATAAAGGGCGCTGCGAAGGCGCCCTTTGAAAAAACTGAACGAGGTAGGGCATTATTGATGGCTATCCAATAACTGTTCGATGTCATCCAGTACCACTTGTGCTGCCAGCGGGCCAGATGTGCTGCTCCACACTTGACCATCCACCGTTTGTACGCGGTCTTGCTGTACTACGTTTAAACGTGAAAACGCGGCCGACTGCTTCGCGGCATCGTACGCTTTTTTACCATCTTGATTAAGGGTTGCCATAAATAGCCAGTCTTGATCGATCACAGCGATATTTTCTAAACTTAATATGCTGGAGTGTGGGCGGCCTTCTTTTAAAAGATCCCCGTCTTGCGGTTCAAACCCAGTTGATCTCAGTAAGCTACCCGTGAATAAGTCTTTAGACATGATCATTGGGCCTTGGGGCATCCAGCGTGTCACAAACACTTGACGCTGGTCGCTAGGAACCTGTTGCTCAACACGTTTTTTAAGCGTCGCCGCACGCTTATCTACCGCGTTGAGGGCACGCTCTACATCAGCACTGTGACCGACGGCTTTGCCGAACAGACGTGCTTCATTGCGCCATGCGTCAGGTGTGCTAAAACTCCACTCAGGCACAATAGTCGGAGCAATTTTTGATAAAATATCGTACTGCTCTTTTGATAGGGCGTTTGATGCAAGAATGACATCCGGGCGCTCTTTAATGACCGCTTCTAGGTTGGTTTCACGTGCTGTACCAACGATTTGAATACCGGGTTGCTTGTCTGCTAAGTAGTCCGATACTGTGTCGCTACCTCGAGTAGCGACTGAGCCCGCCACTGGGACGTCAATTGAAGACATCACGTCTAAGGCACCTTCATGCAGCGTTACGATACGTTTTACGTTGTCTTTAACGGTGACGGAGCCGTATTTAGTGTCGACGGTAACGTCTGCAAAGGCAGTGTTGGCAGACAAACCTAAAATGGCTGAGCACAACACAAGAGGGCGCATAATAGACATAATATCTCCTTAGTTAAAAATGAATCTCTAATATTAATGATAATGTTTATTATTAGTCTTTAATATGCAGTTGCACTGGATTTACTTAGTTGTAAGGGCAATGAAGTGTTGCGAATTTTGCAACCTATTTGCGGGAACTAATAGAAAACCTGTTTGTTATTTTTTGTAAAACTGACCGTTTTTTCAGCGGTTTATGTAATTTTGCGTTAAAGTACTCTTATGCTTTGCCGTAAAGGTAGAGTGAGTAAAGCTAGGAGAGCTTTGCTTGTAGATACCAGACTTGGTAGGGATACCACCCAAAAAGAGGGTTGACTATGAACAGTGTCACTAATGTCAGCACGTCGTACGCGATGGAAATGATGGGTGTGGCGATGGCGAAAACGCAACAAGAGGAGCAAGGGCGTCAGGCTTTGCAACTACTTGATGGTGCTGCGTCGTCTTCCAAGCAAATTCAGTCTAGTGCGCCTGCTACTGGCAACCTTGGTCAAAACATCAACGTCAAAGCTTAGTATTTGATAGATGTTTAAAAAGCCGTTCACGTTTACCGTGAGCGGCTTTTTGCTTTTTAACGGCTTAAAGTTGGGGCCAATACCGTTTTTGCGGGTTGTCCGGGGATTTCTTTGGCCAATTTAGGCATCAAGTAGCCTGGCAATTTCTCTGCGACTTGCCCCATGAGTCGTTGCGCGAATGACACCGATAGATCAAAGTGCGCTCCCCCTTCAATGGGGTCAAAGGTGAACATGTAGTACGGTAAAATTCCGGCTGAAAATAAACGTTCGCTTAGGTCTACCTGCGCTTCAACCGAGTCGTTAACCCCTTTTAACAAGACACCTTGGTTTAATACGGTGACGCCTGCTTGTTTCAGTAAGGCTACTTTTTCCGCTACTGATTGATCGATTTCATTGGCGTGGTTACTGTGCAGTACCAAGATAATGTCTAGACGGCTGTTATTGATCCACCCCAACAGTTCGTGATTGATACGGCTAGGGATCACTATGGGTAAGCGGGAATGAATGCGTAGGCGTTTAAGTTGTGGCAAAGCGTTCAGCTTTTCAATGTGCGGGCCTAGCTGACTGTCTTTGAGCATTAATGGATCACCGCCACTGAGGATTACTTCGTTTACTTCTGGGTGCTGCGTGAGGTAATCGATCACACTGTCCCATTCTTTTTGTGCCAATTGGTTATCCCCATAAGGGAAATGACGGCGAAAACAGTAGCGGCAGTTGACCGCACAGGTGCCTGTGGTGATCACCAAAATACGGCGCTCGTATTTATGTACGATGGCTTTTTGTGGATTGTGATTGCCTTCTTCTAACGGGTCTTTGCTATAGCCTGCGCTGGGTAGCATCTCAATATCATCGGCTAAAACTTGTCTGAGCAGCGGGTCATTGACGTTGCCATACTCCATACGCCCAACAAAAGGTCGTGGTACCAACATTTTAAAAGAGGTCATGGCTTGCGCTGCAGGCGGCAGTGTTTGCTCACTTAAACCAAGTAGTGGCATAAGCTCCGCTGGGGATTTGATGGCTTGAGCCAGCTCAGTCGACCAATGAGGGGCCGTAGTATTTTGAATCGGGATCACGTCAAATATCTGCAAAATTAAGTTAAATTGGGTTATTATGGCGGCCAATCTTTGGCCGTTTGGCCAACGGCTCTAGCGAGTCTCGCAACATTATCGAGCGATTGACTCCTTGAACAAAGACTTGTTCGAACAGAGCCTTTATCTAAATCATGACATTGTGAGGATTTATGGCGAGTTATTCTACCAGCGAATTGCGCAGCGGTAACAAAGTAATGGTCGATGGCGACCCTTGTGCAGTATTGGACAACGAACACGTAAAGCCTGGTAAAGGCCAAGCGTTTAACCGTATCAAACTACGTAACCTAAAGTCTGGTCGTGTATGGGAACGTACGTTTAAGTCTGGTGAATCATTAGAAGCTGCAGATGTAATGGATACGGATATGGAATATCTGTACACAGATGGCGAGTTCTACCACTTCATGTTAACGGATGGCTCGTTTGAGCAGCACGGTGCCGATGCAAACGCTGTAGGCGAGACGTCTAAGTGGCTAAAAGAGCAAGAAACGTACGTTGTCACGCTGTACAACGGTGCACCGTTGGCCGTTACGCCACCAAACTTCATTGAACTTGAAGTGACAGAAACTGACCCGGGTTTGAAAGGCGATACCGCAAACGGTGGTTCTAAGCCTGCTATTCTTTCGACCGGCGCGATGGTGCGTGTGCCATTGTTTATCAACATTGGTGAAGTATTGCGTGTTGATACTCGTACTGGTGAGTACGTATCACGCGCGACAGGTAAGTAATTAGCTCTGTTAAAAAGCCCTCAAGCTGCGTGTTTGAGGGCTTTTTTTGTAGCTAAAATAGAGCAATCAAGGCGAACTGAGCAGCATGTACAATAAACAGATTTGGCAACCCACAGCGGATTTAACTACGCTGCAGTATCGCGCAAAGGTGTTCCATAAGATTCGAGCCTTTTTTTACGAGCGAGAAGTATTAGAGGTGGACACCCCTTGCTTGTCGTTAGGCAGCATCAGTGACCCGCATATCGAAGTCTTATCTACTCAAACAAAGACACTCGGCAAACACGTTACCTATTACCTACAAACCTCTCCTGAATACGCGATGAAACGGTTATTGTCGGCGGGCGCAGCGAGTATTTACCAATTAGGTAAAGTGTTTCGTGCTGAAGAGATCGGCCGTCGTCATAGCATTGAGTTCACTATGCTAGAGTGGTACCGCTTGGGGTTCGATCATTGGCAGTTAATGAACGAAATAGACGACTTACTCAGCGTACTGACGAATGATGTGATTATCTCGGAACGTTTAAGTTATCAAGACGCATTTTTACGCCATGTAGGATTGGACCCTTTTTCTGCATCGTTGTTAGATTTACAGCAATGTTGTCACCAACACACAGAATACGGTCTTGAAGAAATGGATCGTGATACGTTATTAGAATTGCTGTTTACGACACTGATAGAGCCTCAAATTGGGCAAAATCAACCCTGTTTTATTCACTCGTATCCTGCCTCACAGGCAGCCTTGGCAAAACAGCAAATTGAATCAAGCGGAGCGCGAACCGCAGCACGTTTTGAGTTGTATTGGCGTGGTATGGAGCTGGCCAATGGATACTTCGAGCTGACAGATGCGAAAGAGCAACAGCAGCGCTTACAAGAAGACATGGCACAAAGAGCCGAACACCATAAAATGTGGCGCCAAGTTGACGAACGTCTAATTCGTGCGTTGGAAAAAGGACTGCCTGATTGTGCTGGTGTCGCCTTAGGTGTTGATCGTCTGCTAATGTTATTGCTTAAAGAAACACACATCGATGCGGTCATACCGTTTGCCGGTGCCCACGCCTAAACGCTAACAGAGAGCTTTGAATGCCACGATTATTTGCTACCTTCAGTGATTGGTTGTCTTCGCCTCAAAGGAGCTTAGATCCAAAGCGATTTGCTTGGTTGTATGTGGCGGTGTTTATCATCTGCTTGTTGACGCTGTGGCGGGGGGGCGATGCACTCAAACAGCAGCAAACTCAAGATCTAGCCATCGATACTCAAGAGCAGCTGGATCAGTTAGCCAGCGTGGTGGAAAGTGTCATTGCGAAGTATCAGCATATGCCGACGCTATTAGCGTCGAATGATCGAGTTCGCAAAGCATTACGTGACGGGCTGCCATCGGATATCAATCAGCTTAACCGCGAGTTGGAGCAGATTAACCGCATTACCGAAGCCTCAGATAGCTATATTATTGATACCAACGGCGACACCATTGCGGCCTCTAATTACCGTCTAAGTACATCTTTTGTCGGTGGGAACTTTGCTTTCCGCCCTTATTTTAAAGACGCCATTGGGGGTAAGCCGGGACGATACTATGCACTTGGCACCACCTCAAATCGTCGTGGCTATTATTTTTCCTATCCTGTTTTTGAAGGGGACAGCATCATTGGCGTGGCGGTCGTGAAGGTTGATCTGACCCAATTTGAAAAGCGTTTTAGTAATCAAACGTATGACTTTTTAATGCTAGACCCAGATGGCGTCGTTTTTAGCTCATCACGCTCCCAGTGGCTTTATAAAGTGATGGGTGAGCTGTCCCATGAGGAGTTGATCCGGATTGCCGAATCTCAGCGTTATTTCGATCAAGCCATTGAAACATTGCCGATTGTCAGTCGTCGAGAGTATAGCGAACACGCCAATATTATCGAAATGTTGGATAAAGTTACTGACAATTTAGGCAATCAATTGGTCGAGAGACATCGATATTTGGTCATGAGTCGACCGATACAATTGCTGAATTTTCAAGTGGCCGTGTTGGTCCCTCTGACATCTATTGAAGAGCAGATTGCGCTATGGCGAGCCATTTTTGCCGGTGGTATTACGATTACCGTACTTATTTTTGGGCTCGCACATTTACGCTCTCGAATGCTGAAAGAGCGCTCCGATGCGATTGAAATGGCTCGTCATAATCAAGCGTATATCCGAGAAGTGATTCAACATACACAAGCGGGCCTAGTGACGCTTGATGACCGTTATCGAATCGAAGCGTTGAACCCCGCGGTCGAAACGCTTGCTGCGCGACCTCTTTCTAGCTTAATTGGTCGGCCTTTGTCTGACTTGTTTCAAGTCTCTGAAGTCGATCGCGAGCGTTGGATGGCGGCTTTATCTACCACATCGACAGACAGTGAGTTAAGGCTGACGACGGTTGAAGGTAAGTTCGATATAGAGGGCGCGGATCAAGATGTAGTCGTTGAAGCAACATTATGTGAACTGCAATTACCGAATCGTCGCAGTCATTTGGTGACATTTCATGATATGACTGAGCGCAAGCGCTACGAACAAGAAATTACGGACGCGCGGCGTGCATTGGAAATTCGAGTCAAAGAGCGTACATCGGAACTTGAAGAAGCGAATCAACGCCTACGTCATGAAATAGCAGAGCATAAAACGACCCAACAAGAGCTAATACAAACGGCCAAATTAGCGGTGTTAGGTCAGCTAAGCGCAGGGCTTAATCACGAATTAAATCAGCCGTTAACGGCTATCCGTTCGTTTGCAGACAACGGATTGAAATTTCTTGAGCGCGAAAAGTATGACCAAGCGAAAGGCAATTTACAGCATATTAGCCAGCTGGGCCATCATATGGGGGACATCATTGCCCGGTTTAAAGTGTTTGCCCGCAAAGGCAATGTGGCGCATACCCCAATAGATGTGCAAACCGCGTTGAATGGGGCGATGAAGATCATGCAGCCACGTCTGAAAGAAGCCGATATTCAAGTCGACATGCCAGATAATATTCAGGTCGTCGTTTTAGCTGATATGGTGTTCTTAGAGCAAGTGCTAGTGAACTTATTAGCCAATGCCAGTGATGCCATTTTAGAGGCAAAAACGAGTGACAAACGAATCTTTATCCGAGTTCAACCGTTCTATAGCAAAGTACATATTTATGTACGTGATAGTGGTACGGGGTTGAGTGAGAATGCCATAGAGCATCTATTCGAACCGTTTTACACTTCCAAGGTCTGTGGTACAGGTCTTGGCCTTGGTTTGTCTATCAGCCAAAGGATTATGGACTCGATGAATGGCGACTTGACGGCTCGAAATCACCCTCAAGGTGGTGCTGAGTTTTGTGTTACTCTAAACGCCTACGAGCTAGAATAATAATAAGGATTCTGCCATGTCAGAACTTGATCGCGTCATTGTCATAGATGATGAACAGTCGGTCCGAATGGCCATATCACAAACCCTACAGCTAGAAGGCTTTGACGTGGCGGAATTCGCCAGCGCGCAAGGCGTTACGGAGCAGGTGTCGATAGACTGGCCTGGTGTCATCGTTAGTGATATCAATTTGCCGGGTATGAACGGCCTTGAGTTGTTCGAACACGTCAAAAAGATTGATGCTGAGATTCCATTTATTCTGATTACGGGTCATGGCGACATCAGTATGGCAGTCAATGCTATTCGGGATGGCGCTTACGATTTTATCGAGAAGCCGTTTTCTAACGATGACTTTATTGAAGTGGTGCGCCGTGCTTGTGAGAAGCGTCGTCTGACCTTAGAGAACCGTAACCTTCGTTTAGAGTTGGCTGCACATAATGCGCCCGGCCCACGCATTATTGGCAACACTCCTGGTATTCACCGTTTGCGTCAAGCGTTACTGCATGTGGCCGATACCGGTGCGGACATCCTTGTGCAAGGGGAAACGGGTACCGGTAAAGAAATGGTGGCGCGTTTTATACACGAGCACGGCTCGCGACGCAGTCATCCGTTTGTTGCTATTAACTGCGGCGCTGTACCGGATTCGATCATGGAATCAGAGCTTTTTGGTCATGAGAAAGGCGCGTTTACCGACGCCAAAACTCAGCGGATCGGTAAACTCGAACACTCAAACGGCGGCACATTGTTTTTAGATGAAATCGAAAGCATGCCCATGTCCATGCAGGTTCGTCTACTGCGCGTATTAGAAGAGCGCAAAGTTGAACGGCTTGGTTCAAACAAAGGCGTTGATTTAGATTTACGCATTCTAGCCGCCACCAAAGTCGACCTAAAAGAGCTGAGTGAAACGGGTATTTTCCGTGAAGATTTATACTATCGCTTAAACGTTGTACGCGTTGATATTCCACCCCTGCGCGCACGCAAAGAAGACATTCCACTCTTATGGCAACACTTTTGTTTGGTTGCTACCGCCCAATATAAGCGTGAATCAGAACCTTTGACTGCTGAGCGAATGCACAGCTTGATGAGCTATGATTGGCCGGGAAATGTCCGCGAATTACGCAATCTTGCAGAGCGTTATGTATTGATGGGCGAAGCGGGTTCGTTTGAGTTTGACCAAATCATTACCAATGAAACTAACCCTGGCATTATGACCCTGCCGGAGCAAATGGAACGTTTTGAGAAAACCTTACTAGAACAAGAGCTAATGCGTCAAAAAGGCTCCATTAAAGACACTATGGATGCGTTAGGTCTACCACGTAAAACCCTCTACGATAAGATGCGTAAGTACGACCTCGATAAGGACTTGTATAAGTCGTAATTCAATTTTCTCCTAAGCTATTGAAAACACCGCGATTCATCAGCTCTATGATGAGGTCGTGGTAGCATCGTATATCAATCATGTATGCGGAGTAATCATGGCTGACGTTTTCTTAAACGGCTTATCGCCAATCGTTTTCATTTTGTTAGTTGTTACGGCAGGACTAACCTCATTATTTACCGCAAGTTTTGGTGCGGGTGGTGGCGTCATGCTGTTGGGTGTCATGGCGCAGATACTTCCGCCGCAATTGATTATCCCATTGCATGGGGTTGTACAGCTGGGCTCGAACGCAGGTCGTTCAGCCATGAGTTGGCGCCATATTGATTGGCCTCTGATCGGAACTTTTTTACCTGGAGCTATCATCGGTGCTTTGATTGGCCAGTTTGTATTGGTGGCGTTAGAGCCTTCCGTGATGTACTTATCGATCGCTGTTTTCATTCTATTTCTATGCTGGGGACCGAAATTACCGAAATTGGTATTAGGTAAGTTTGGAACCGTGTTAGCAGGCGCTATAACAACGTTTTTAACCTTGTTTGTCGGCGCCACTGGGCCCCTTGTCGCTGCGTTCATTAAACAAGTTTTTGTCGATCGATTTCGTACAGTGGCGACGTTTGCTACCGCCATGTCATTACAACATGTGTTAAAAATAGTGGTATTCGAACAAGTGGGTTTTCCAATTACACCATGGTTGCCACTGCTTCTGTGCATGGTCATCAGTGGCGCCATAGGCACTTGGATTGGCCTAAAGGTGCTAAGAAAAGTGTCAGATCACCATTTTAATCGTATTTTTAATATCATTCTAACGCTGCTGGCTGGGCGTCTGTTTATCCAAGCGTTTTATCTTATGTAGACCACTGTTCTAATAGAATTTCGATAAAGAGATCTGCCGAAGGGGAAACAGGTGTCGCGGTTCGTTTAATTAAGCCAATAGAGCGGTCAATTTGTTCACCCGCTAAAGGACGAAACGTCAAGGCGCTATTGGTGCCTAATGGCATTGCCAGTCGCGGTACAATGGATAATCCTAATCCGGTTTCTACTAACCCTAATGAGGTTGATAAGTGTTGAACTTCATAAAAGCTGTTGAGGTTGACTTGATCGCGGGCGATGGATTTATCGAGTAGCAAGCGGTTACCACTGGTACGACTCACGCTGATCAATTTGTAATTTTCTAGATCTTTCCAAGTGACTTCTTCCAGTGCCGTGAGTGGGTGATCCTGTCGCATACAGACGACAAAAGGGTCATCGATAAGCGGTGTAAAACTCACTTCCGAATGCTGCGCAATGGCCATGTTAATGCCAAAATCTGCGTCACCTTGAATGACCGATTCAAGCCCTTGGTTGGCACTTTCATCAAGAATTCTAATGCGGATGCCAGGGTACTTCTCGTTAAAAGGCTTGATAACGGATGGTAAAAAATAGAAGGCGGCGGTCGGAATACAGGCAATCGTGATGGTGCCTTTTTGCTGGCTTGCCATGTCCTTTATGCCCAGCACAGAAAGCTCAAATTCTTCTAACATGCGTCTTGCTTTGGGGAGGAATTCTCGACCTACCGTCGTTAGTTTGGTTTTCCTAGTGGTGCGCTCAAATAGCGTTGCGCCTAAGACATTTTCTAGTTTTTGTATACGTCGACTAAGGGCTGGCTGAGATAAAAATGTGGCTTCGGCTGCTTCATGGAAGTTGCCCGTTTCTGCGACCTTAACAAAGATGATGAGGTCTTTGAATTCAATTTGATGCATAGGTTTACCAGCTCTATTGATGCGTTTCTTGCATTGATTATGCTCTATATTTGCATTTGATGCATCCGTTGGGGCGTGTAATTCTTTAGCCCAAAGAACAACAACGGATACTTACGTAAATGGCGGAACTTACTATACCTTGCATGTTAATGAGAGGAGGTACCTCAAAAGGGCCTTACTTACGTTTGACTGACATGCCAGAAGACCGTGGGCAGTTAGCTGAATTGCTAATGAAAATAATGGGAGCTGGGCATGAATTGCAAATTGATGGTCTTGGGGGCGGGAACAGTCTAACCAGCAAAGTTGCTATGGTTGGCCCTTCAAGAACGCCAGATGCAGACGTTGAATATTTGTTTGCGCAAGTAGGCATTGTAAATAGGTCAGTCGATTTTTCTCCGAACTGTGGAAATATGTTGGCTGGCGTCGCTCCCTTTGCCATTGAGTCAGGCCTTGTGTATGCGACGGAAGGACGAACCACAGTTAGAATTAAGAATTTGAACACTAATAAGGTGATCCACTCAACGGTTCAGACCCCCAACAGACGTGTTGAATACGGTGGCGAGTTTATGATCAGCGGCACCAATACACCGGGCGCACCGATCGAATTAACTTTTTTAGATGTAGCTGGTTCTAAAACAGGCAAGCTATTCCCCACAGGGCAAAAGGTCGATGATATTGATGGCATTCAAGTGACCTGTATTGATGCAGCGACACCGGT
The DNA here is from genome assembly GCF_049821165.1 of Marinomonas gallaica. Lineage (NCBI taxonomy): Bacteria > Pseudomonadati > Pseudomonadota > Gammaproteobacteria > Oceanospirillales > Oceanospirillaceae > Marinomonas > Marinomonas gallaica. The sequence continues at coordinate 3,858,020 of NZ_CP187511.1, read as the reverse complement.
AATGATTGTTAACGCTTCGAGCCTTGGTAAAACGGGCCATGAAACACCCAGTGAGTTCGATGCGGATGAAATTTTCATGCAGCGCCTTGAAGAACTACGCCGTAAAGCCGGCTTACTGATGGGCATGGGCGATGTCTCTAATATGGTGATACCAAAACCTATTTTGGTATCACTACCGCAAACTCAAGGGGTGATTTCTGCTCGCTATTTTGTGCCAGATCGCTGTCATAAAGCGCTAGCGGTGACAGGTAGTATTGCCATCGTCAATGCACTTTGCAATGAAGGCACTATTGCACAAACACTGGTTCAGTCTGCTCAAGGTAGAACTGGTTTTAAGTTGGAGCATCCCACAGGTTTTATTGATTTAACCGTCAATTGGCTAAATGGTGAAGTTCAATCTGTTTCGTTAGTGCGGACAGCGAAGCCGATCTTTTCCGGTCTGGTCTACTTAAACTAGGCTAGTTTAATATAAAAATAATAGGTAACTACTATGAAAAAACTAAAGCATATTGCCATGGGAGTTGTGACAGCTCTCTCAATTTCAACCGCTGTTGCAGCAGACAATGTTGTGCCTGACACAGTTGATTTTACCATTCCATTTGGTGTCGGAGGTGGGACAGACGTTTGGGCACGCTTCATGGCTCCTAACTTGTCTAACTTTATTGAAGGCAATCCAACGGTTGTGATCAAAAACCAGCCAGGTGGTGGTTCGATAACAGGGGCGAACTTGTTCTACAAGCGCGCTGATAGTGATGGTTCCGATATTATTGGTACCTCTGCGTCGACATTGTTCCCATACATGCTGGGTGACAAACGCGTGCGCTTTAATCTAGATGACTGGTCTCCGATTCTAGCCAGTCCAACAGGCGGTGTGGTTTACGTTCAGCCTGATTTAGGCATTTCCGACAGCAGTGATGTTAAGAAATTAATGGATCAACAGCTTAAGTTTGCGTCGCAAGGCCCAACTCAGCTTGAGTTGCCCATTTTGATTGCGTTGGACTTGATGGGTGCTGACATCAAACCTGTTTTTGGTATGAAGAGCCGTGGCGCGGGTCGTTTAGCCTTTGAACGTGGCGAGGCAACAATCGATTTCCAAACATCTTCAGCTTACAAAAACTCTGTTCAAGGCTTGGTAGATGACGGTAAAGCTATTCCTGTGTTCAGTGTTGGTGTTATGAACAAAGAAGGGAAAATTGTTCGTGATCCTGCGTTCCCTGATATTCCAACATTTGAAGAAGCTTACCAAACGGTTCATGGTAAACAGCCTAGTGGCATGCAATACGATGTGTACCGTAAATTCTTGGCAGCAGGCTTTGCTTTCCAAAAAGTTATTTTCGTCCCTTCTGATGTACCAGGTGAAGTACTGGCAGAATACAACAAAGCGGTACGTGAGATGATTGCTGACCCTAAGTTTCAGGAGGAAGCAGCAGAGCAAGTGGGTCCATATGAAAATGCCGTTGGTGTCGACATTGCGATGTACCTAGGTGATGCCGTAAAGATCTCTCCTGAAATGTATAAATGGATTAAAGACTGGTTGAAATCTGAGTTCAACTACTCGCTGTAATTGGTTGATCTTATAGATTTATTGGAGAGTTTATGTCTGTTTTATTCAGTGCCCTAGATCAGGTGATGTCTGTTATGCATCTGTCATACCTGATGCTTGGTGTCGTCATAGGTCTAATTGTTGGGATCATCCCAGGATTAGGCGGTATTGCAGGGATGTCTTTGCTGTTGCCGTTTATTTACGGTATGGATGCTTCTGTTGGTTTAGGGATGCTGATGGGACTGGTGGCCGTCGTACCCACGGGGGATACATTTACCTCAGTCTTAATGGGGATACCCGGTTCCAGCTCTTCACAGGCTACAGTCATGGATGGCTTTCCATTAGCGAAAAAAGGGCAGGCAGCGCGCGCGTTGTCTGCCGCTTTCTTATCTTCAATGATCGGCGGTGTGGTTGGTGCTGTTATACTGAGTGTGTTTATCTTGGTCGCGCGCCCCGTCGTACTCGCCTTCTCTTCCGCTGAGCTGTTTATGCTCACCTTGCTCGGCCTTAGTGTGGTCGCTTCGCTCTCGGGTGGCAGTGTTTACAAAGGTCTTGCTGCATGTGGCATGGGGCTATTGATTGGTACTATTGGTGGCGCGCCTGCAACAGGCGATTTCCGATTTACCTTCGACGTAGACTATTTATACGACGGTATTCCTCTGATCGTTGTTGGTTTAGGTATTTTCGCGTTACCAGAAATTATTTCGTTATTGATTAAAAATAAGTCCATTGCAACAAAAGGCAATCAGCTTGGCCAAGGTTTAGGTCAAGGTCTGAAAGACGTTATGAGCAACTTACCTTTGGTTGGACGTTCATCCGTTTTTGGCAGTCTTGTCGGTGCAATCCCGGGACTGGGTGGTTCGGTTGTGGACTGGATGACCTACAGTTTTGCCATGAGTGCCAGTAAAGATAAGAGCCAGTTCGGTAAAGGTGAAATCAAAGGTGTCATTGCACCAGAGTCTGCGAATAATGCGTGTTCCTGTGGCAGTATGATTCCGACTATTTTGTTTGGTGTACCTGGCTCAGGCTCTGCCGCGGTATTTTTGGGCGGTATGTTGTTACTGGGTATCCAACCTGGCGTATCCATGGTATCGACTCACCTTGACCTGACCTATACCATTATCTGGTCTCTGGCTTTAGCGAATATTTTAGGTGCGGCGTTATGTATTTTCTTAACACGTCCTATTTCGATGCTGACGTACATCAAATTCTCTATTCTAGCGCCCGTTATTTTAACCTTAATTCTGTTTGCCGCTTATCAAGCCACTCGTAGTTTTGGTGATTTCCTAGCGTTAGGCGCCATTGCCTTAATTGGTGTGTTAATGAAGAATGCAGATTGGCCTCGACCAGCTTTCTTAATTGGCTTTGTACTGTCTGCGGGTGCAGAAAATTACTTTTTCCAAAGCATTCAGTTTTATGAATATAGCTGGTTTACACGTCCTGGCGTGTTGATCATTGGCGCACTGATTCTATGTGGTTTATTCCTACCTACGGTATTCCGTAGAATGATGCGTAAACGCCAAACCCCTGAAGAGGCAAAAGCCGCATCAGAAACAGCGATTGTCACCAACTTTAATTTGGATATATGGATTGCTGGTTTATTTTTGCTAGTAGCCGTTGTATTTGGTTACCAAGTTTGGGGCGAACAAACGCTAACAAGCGCTTTCCCATTGATTGCGGTGACCTTATTGGGCGGCTCTTCGCTAATGGTCATTATTAACCATCTGCGTCATCGTGGACAAATTGCAACGGCTGAGATTCGACAAGGACTGTTCTATATAGTGGGCTTTTTCATCATGGCTTTCTTGTATTTCGAACTCGGTTTCTTAACCACTACCTTCGTGTTCTCGCTGTCGTTCATCTACTTCTTTGCCCGTGCAGGAGTAGTAAAATCGTTATCAATTGCCTTCGGTTTGTTGGTATTTCTTTTGGTGTTAGGTCGAGTCATGAGTGTCGACTACCCTGAAGGATTGCTAGACGGCTATGTATTGGCAATAGCGAATCTGGTTTAACAAGTATTCGCTGACCCCGCGACTTGTTTGATGCCCGGCTATTTAGGCGGGCATTTTTTGTCTGTTACATAACCTATGAAAAGCCCCTTTTCTGTTCGCAAAGGGGGATCGAAAATAGTATTTAAGAGATTTTCAAAACCGTAGTCTTTGTCGAAAATGTCGCTACCATCGAGCCTTTTGTCGCTGCGTTCATTAAACAAGTGTTTGTCGATCGATTTCGCACTGTAGCGACGTTTGCCGCCGCTATGTCATTACAATGTGTGTTTAAAAAGTGTCAGATCATCTTTTTAATTGTATTTAATATTATTTAAACGCTGCTTGTTGGGCGTCTATTATGGCAAGGCATGTTGTTTTAGTGGGGGACTAGCAAAAAAAAGCGCCCCGTAGGGCGCTAATAACATGACAATAGTTAATGTCATAAAAGGGTGTTACTGGACAATCTCAGGTCCCATGATCGCATATGGAAGTGCAGTCGATAGAGAAGGAATGTAGGTGACAAGGATCAAGAAGACAAACAATACCGCAACGAAAGGCATGGCTGCTTTTACTACTCGAGCCAAGCTCATCCCGGTGATCCCTGAGGTCACAAAGAGGTTGAGACCTATTGGCGGCGTTATCATCCCGATCTCCATGTTGACCACCATGATGATACCTAGATGAATTGGGTCAACCCCCAGCTCCATCGCGATTGGGAACACCACAGGTGCAACAATCACCAATAGACCAGATGGTTCCATAAACTGACCACCAATCAACAATAGAATGTTGACAGCGATTAGGAACGTGAACCAGTTGAAACCAACACCTAGCATCCATTCTGTAATCGCTTGCGGAATACGCTCAGCGGATAACGTATGTGCGAACAGCAATGCGTTAGCGATGATAAACATCAGCATGATGGTTGTCTTAGTACCATCTAGCATGGTTTTACGAGTCTCTTCGCCAAATAAAGCAGGGAAGAAGCCACGCGCCATCAGTGAAAAATTACGACCCCAAATAGGCATACCCTGAGCAATACAGCTCACTAAGCTTGTTTCAAGCTTAGCACCACGTTTGGACACGTAGAACAGAGCCAGTAAAGCACCTAGAACCAAACCAATAATAGCTCGTACACCAGCGGTCATTGCTTCACTGCCAGACAGCGCGAAGAAAGACATGATTTCCCACACTAGGAAAAATGACACACCGTAAACCGTACCATTGAAACCCACACGTGCTGCGGGTGCATCCGTTTCTTTAGTCCATGTCTCGCCTTTAAGTGGCCCCATGTCGCGATACACGAATAGTGCGATGAAGATCGAGTAAATCGCGGCTACCACAGCTGCTTCTGTTGGTGTAAAAGCACCACCGTAGATACCGCCCATGATGATTACGATTAGAAATAATCCCCACCCCGCGTCTTTACCGCCACGGATTAAATTACCAAAGCCTTTCCACTCTTCCGCTGGTAGATTTTTGATACGTGCAACCACATAGATTGCCAACATCAACATACCACCCGCCATCAAGCCTGGGATCACGCCCGCTAAGAACATACGACCAACAGATACGTCCGTTGCAGCCGCGTAGACTACCATTACGATGGAAGGCGGAATTAGGATACCTAAAGTACCCGCATTGGCGATGATGCCGGAGGCAAACTCTTTTGAGTAACCGACTTGGCGCATGCCCGCAATGGCAATGGTACCGATCGCTACCACGGTTGCTGGCGATGAACCAGACAGTGCTGCGAACATCATACATGCCAATACGGAGGCCATTGCCAAACCACCACGGAAGTGACCGACAGATGCGATGGCAAAGTTAATCAAACGCTTTGCCACACCACCAGTAGACATAAATGACGACGCCAAAATGAAAAACGGAATCGCTAAAAGTGTGTAGTGTTGACCTGCGCCAAATAATGAGATTGCTACCGATGACAAAGAGTCATGGGAGAAAAATGTAATAAACAGAATGGACGTTAAGCCCAAACAAATACCAACTGGTAGCCCGATAAAGAGCAGCGTTAGTACCATACCAAATAAAATTAATGCTTCCACGATACGCTCCTAACCAATTAGTCTTTCAATGCACCTTTGTTCTCTTCAACAAGGTCTTGCGCTTCGTGACCACTGATCAACATATCACGCTTGCCTGTTGCGATGGCTATAAAAGCCTGTAGAGAACGGTACGCTAGTAATGCCAAACTGATTGGCAGAATCACAAGTACTAACCAGCGATGTACACGCGGTTGAATGTCGAACGCTTCGACCATAAAAGCAGGGTAGCGAAGTTCTTCTTGGCCTAGACCAATACGCCACATTTTGTACCAGTACTCAATGGCACCACCACGCACGTCTATGCCTAACATCGCAACCCAAGTTGAATCGAGTAAGATAAGACCATAGAGCATCGCACCTGCGGCACCGATCAGAGACAACACTTTTGCAGTCCCTTTAGGTACTGCATTCAGAAGAATATCGACCCCAAGATGCGAACCCGTTTTGATGCCATAGCTCATGCCCAAAAGGATCAGCCAAGAAAACATAACGGTATTGAATTCCAGCGCCGCCACCCAACCTGTGTTGAAAGCATAGCGCGCAATCACCTGGCCGAATGACACCACCATGATTGAAGAAATGACGAGAACTAATAGATTTTCTTCAAATCGTTCCATGAATTTCGGAAAACGTTTTTCCAGCACCCATAGGGCTAGAATAAATATCAATAAGTATAAATGAGGCCAGTATGCCATGGGGGACTCCTAAACATCGGAAGGCAGCGTAAAAAGGCCTTTCACACCAGAGCTCACGGGTGGGTTAACACATATGTGAAAGGCACGAAAGGGCTAGCGCCATATGGCGCTAGCTTTGCTGCTCGGTCGTACTACGCTTATGCGCCAGCGGCTGCATCGATTAGATTTTTACCGATATCGCCTTCGAACTGTTTCCAAACAGGTTTCATTGTGTCAACCCATTCAGCACGTTGCTCTGGCGTTAGCGTATTGATCGTTCCGCCTGCTTTTAGGATATTTTCACGGTTAGCGGCTTCTTTTGCTTTAACGGACTCGTTCGCTTCTTGAGTGACTTCGTCAGCAATGGCGATGAATTGAGCACGATCTTCATCGCTTAGGCTCGCTAGAAAATCAGAAGATGTCATAAATAGGTAAGCCAACAACTGATGGTTGGTTTCCGTAATACTGTCTTGTACTTCGTAAAATTTCTTCGTGTAGATGTTTGACCAAGTGTTCTCTTGACCATCTACAACGCCTGTCTGTAAAGCACCGTATACTTCAGAGAAAGCCATTGCTTGAGGCGATGCGCCCATGGCAGAGATCATTTGTTTCGCTACATCAGAGGTCTGTACGCGGAACTTAAGGCCTTCAGCATCGCTAGGTACCATTAGAGGCTTGTTCGCTGAGAAGTACTTCATACCTGACATCCAGTAACCTAGACCAACGAAACCGGCATATTCGTCCATCGCAGTTAGAAGTTCTTTACCTTCGTCTGTTTTGGTGAAGCGAATCGCATGATCCATGTCTTTAAAAATGAAAGGTAGATCAAAGACACCGTATTTAGGTGTGTAAGAACCGAATTTAGAAAGAGAAGGTGCTAGAAGTTGTACGTCACCTAGAAGCAGCGCTTCAAGCTCTTTGGAATCACCAAACAGTGTTGAGTTAGGGAAAACTTCGATACACAGTTTACCGTCCATCTCCTTGTTAACACGTTCCGCGAAGTTGTTAGCGGCAACCACTTTAGGGTGCGTTGTACCACCTGTTACGTGACTGAACTTTACAACGCGCTCACCTGAATCACAGTTTGCAGAAGCGGCAGTCGCAGACAGTGCAAGGGCAGCAGTGGTTAGTGCAAGGCTGATTTTTTTCATTTTCATGACTCCAAATTTTGAGTATTTATTATTGTTAGCTTGGGCATTGCCAAACATGCAACGCAATTTGGTTGTTGCTGTTCGTACTTGTTACACATTTTGTGCCAACTATTTAATAAAAATATAAGTGATTGAATTGTAAAGGAAAAATAAATTTTGGTGGATATTGCTATCCAGTCAACTTGGGAGGGATGAGTGACAATTCGCCCATGAAAAAAAGCTAATGGGTGGTTATTCACCCATTTAAGTTAAGCCGGTAAAAGTGCGTTTACAGTGGCTTTTAGAGCTTTAAAAAGATCTTTCTTGCCACTGAAATCTAAGTCATGAGCGTCTTTTTCAGTAAAGATATTTAGAGCGCAGCCCAGTAATAGCAAGTGTTGGGGGTTATTTGGGTGTAGTTTTTTCTGTTCTAATAAATTGAGCGTAAAATGAAGTAATTGAGAACGCACGGAATCGTAAGGGCGGCTGTAGTTCGCAAAAAAGATCAAATCTGACACAGTTTTGTCTGTCAAAGAGGGAATGTGTGGATTCTCCCCCATGAGACAACTGGCTGCAATGGTACTGATTAAAGCAGGGGATAATTGCTGAAGTCCAAGGGGTAAACTGCTTAACCAGAGCTGGCTAAACTGCTGGCACCAGAAATGATGACGTGAGTGAGCGATTTTAGATAAGGGCCTTAGCATCATTAAAGAGTAGGCCCCGCTCGCTTGGTCTTTTGCACTGCCCAAACGTACTGCACGGAAGTTGTTTTGTTGCCAGAATGACACCACTTCAGTGGTTGCAGCAAAGCTAGTACAAAGAAAATCGATCGCTTGGCTATGAGCCGCTTGGTAGATACTCTCGATAAGCTGGCTACCTAAGCCTTGTCTCTGCGCTTCGGGCGCGATAGCAATACGGCTGATCCGCCAATAGGTGTATTGTCCTGCGTCTTGTATTCCTTCGTGGGCCAATAAAGACTGTGGTACAAGATGGCCTCTTGGGCGCCGTTTGCCTTGGGCAACTTGCTCTGATAAATCTTTAGGTAAACGGCCCTCAGCTGTCATCAATGCTACGCCTAATAACTTTTTATCGCGGTAGTGAAAAAAGGTGATTACGCTTGGGTCGTCAACCAGCCATCTTTTATTTTCAGGCGTTGTTTGATAGTGGGCGCTTACTAATAAAGCAAATGCTTGATCTAAAAGGTTCGGGTATTGTAACCATTGAGCACCACTCAATGTGCTTGGCGTGTCTTCTAGTTCTACATTCCTTTGATACTCTTTAAACAGCAGCTGATCGAGCCAAGTTTCCAATGGGTCACTTTCCCCCCACCTTAAAGGCGTACTCAATGTGTACTCGTGACAAGGGGTTTTTAAGTGTCGAAGGTGTTGGCGAAAGCGTAGACCAAAGCCCCTACCGGAGCCTTCGTAGCCAAAATCGGTACTGCTGAATATCACGCGCTTCGCTTTCTGGGCCATTTGCTCCAGCATTGGTAATGGTATGCTAGCTGCTTCATCGACGACCAATAAATCAATGGGCGTGTGTAAGCGAAGTAATTCATCCGGTGCGATGAAAGGTGCTTGTGTCTCGGACAGCTCTTGAAAGTGCTGCACTAGCGTCGCTAAGTTATGAAGACTTGATGCCGTACAAAAACATTGTTGGCCGCGTGTCTTAGCTTGATATAGCAACTCAGCTAATGCATAGGATTTCCCTCTACCTCGAGCGGCGATCAGTACATGTGTGCTGGGGGGGCGCTCTAGCACTTGGCTTATAAATTGGTGTTGATCCGAGGTTAAGTTCTTCTCGGTGAGTTGATAGGGCGATAACGTTTGAGGCCATTGCTCTGTAAAAGGAGAGTTAGGTTGGCTAAGGGCTTGCCAAAACAGCGTTTTATAAGTGCTGCTCACCTGAGTACTTTCTAAAGGCCAAGGAAGAAAACGGGCTAACTCTTGATCTTCATTTGAACACCAGTGGGGGCCGAGATAAAGAACTAGAAGGCCTCCGCCTTTTAGTGTTCCGGCTACTATTGCTAATGCCGATAGATTAAGGCCCGCAGATAAATCGAGAAAAATAGCCGAGTAATTATTGCCGAGTTGGCGTTTCAGACCATTGAAAGTAGTTTGTGTGGTGCCGGCTAAGAGTACCTCTTCACAATGCGAGACGACCAGTGTGTCCGCTAGCCTTTCGGTTAACTCTGCAAAGTTATTTAAGGCATTGCCACGAGTTTGCTGGCTGATCACACAGTGGCGATGAGGCGAATGAATACTGGTCATGAATGGCCCTGCTGACATAAAAAAAGAAGCCTATCTATGTAGGCTTCTTTTTATCATACCTAGGTTCTTGGTTTCAGAGAATCTAGGATTCACATGAGTACTTTAAGTTCGGTCGTTTCGCATACGGTTGAATTAAATAACCAATAGATCCATGAACTTATGTACGGCTGTCGCTTCAAGTTGCGACTGATCTTTACATAAAGAGTAAATGTCGCTGCAACGAGCAGAGGGGAACCGAGTTGCTAAATTGGCTCTGAACTTCTTCTCGAGTAGCGGAATGCCTTGCTCTCGGCGACGGCGGTGACCAATCGGGTACTCAACTGATACTTCTTCTGTCGATGTGCCATCTTTAAAGAAGACTTGGATAGCATTGGCAATAGAACGCTTATCTGCCTCCAAGTATTCACGAGTAAAGCGCTCATCCTCGGTGATTTCCATTTTTTCACGCAGCTCATCAATAATGGGGTTCTGTGTATGGAAGTCGTCTTCATAGTGTTCAGCGATCAGGTTACCAAAGGCAAGTGGTACGGCCGTCATGTATTGTAGACAATGGTCACGGTCTGCAGCATTGGCTAATGGGCCGACTTTGGAAATGATTCGAATAGCGGATTCGTGGGTACGAATCACAATTTTCTCGATTTGATCTAAGCGGTCTTTCACTTGCGGGTGTAAGGTGACGGCTGCTTCAGCCGCTGTTTGTGCATGAAACTCCGCAGGGAAAGAGATCTTAAACAGCACATTTTCCATAACATAGGTGCCGTAGTCCTGAGTAAACTTAAAGGTACGATCTTCAGGTGTTTTTAACTGCTGGTCTTTATTGGTTTTAGAAAAAGACACATCGTAGAACCCCCATTGCGGCGCGGTCAGTACGCCGGGAATACCCATTTCACCCCGCAATGACATATCGGCTAGACGGACTGCTCGAGACGTAGCATCCCCCGCCGCCCATGATTTACGTGAGCCTGCATTTGGAGCGTGACGATAGGTACGTAATGCTGAGCCATCAACCCAGGCTTGCGAAATGGCGGCCATAATTTGCTCACGGTTGCCGCCCATCATTTTTGCTACAACCGCAGAAGATGCTACACGCACTAATAAAACGTGACACAGACCGACACGGTTAAACGAGTTCTCCAAGGCAATCACGCCTTGGATTTCATGGGCCATGATCATGCCCTCTAATACTTCTCGCATGGTTAATGGTGCTTCGCCGCGAGAGACGCGCACTTGAGACAAATGATCAGCGACCGCCAAAATACCACCGAGGTTATCGGAAGGGTGGCCCCATTCTGCCGCGAGCCAAGTGTCGTTGTAATCGAGCCAGCGAATAATACAACCGATGTCCCATGCTGCTTTCACTGGGTCGAGAGTGAACGACGTGCCCGGCACACGCGCACCATTCGGTACAACAGTGCCTTGCACCATAGGGCCAAGGTGTTTAGTACACTCTGGAAAACGTAGGGCTAATAGGCCGCAACCTATAGTATCCATTAGACAGTTGCGAGCTGTATCGAGGGCTTCTTGGCTTTCAATTTTGAAATTTAAAACATAATCCGCGATGTCTTGGATGACCTGATCGTATTCAGGGCGGTTATTTAAATCGACGTTTGCACTCATGGTGGTTCCTCTAATTCTTATCTAACCAGCTCATGCTGGTGTATCTGTCTATTAATCTCGGTCTGCAATATCGACCCAAGTGGCTTTTTCAGGGCCCGTGTAATCTGCGCTGGGTCGAATTATGCGATTGTTTGCGCGTTGCTCCATCACATGGGAAGCCCACCCTGTCACACGTGAACATACAAAAATTGGTGTGAATAACTTGGTTGGAATGCCCATAAATCGATACGCACTGGCATGGAAAAAATCGGCATTACAGAAGAGTTTTTTCTCGCGCCACATAACGGCTTCGCAGCGTTCAGATACCGCATATAGATGTGTGTCACCGACTTCTTCAGACAATCGCTTGGACCACTTCTTGATGATGTCGTTGCGAGGGTCGCGTTCACGATAGATTGCGTGACCAAAGCCCATGATTTTTTCTTTGTTGACCAATTTATCGAGGATCGCCGCTTCGGCTTCGTCGGCACTTTGCCAAGGCTCGATCATGTCCATTGCTGCTTCGTTGGCACCGCCATGAAGCGGGCCGCGTAAGCTGCCAATGCCGCCGGTAATACAGGAGTGCATATCGGAAAGCGTTGAAGCACACACTCGCGCCGTAAAAGTAGACGCATTAAATTCGTGTTCTGCATATAGAATCAGCGAGGCGTTCATCACTTTTTCATGTAATGGATTAGGGGTGTCACTGTGCAGCATCGCTAGAAAATGCCCTGCTAGGCTGCTCACTGATGGGTTGAGTGTGTCGATACGAACACCGTCATGACTAAATCGATACCAATACAATATGATGGCAGGAAGCGTTGCCAATAGGCGATCGGCAACGTCCTGTTGCTGACTAAAGTCGGTTTCTGTTTCAACGTTGCCTAAAAAAGAACAACCTGTGCGCATGACATCCATTGGATGGGCGTCTTTGGGAATTAATTCCAAACACGATTTTAGGGCTTGTGGCAGCTCCCGTAAGTTCATTAGCTTAGTTTTGTAATGATCCAGTTCCGTTTGGTTTGGCAGTTTGCCATACAGGAGCAAATGCGCCACCTCTTCAAAACAGGCTTTTTCAGCCAACTCTTCTATGTCATAGCCTCGATAAGTGAGGCCAGAGCCCGTTTGGCCAACGGTACAGAGAGCGGTTTCACCTGCACTTTGACCTCGAAGGCCAGCGCCTGATAATTCTTTAGCCATTTCTTTATCTCCATTTTTATTGTTAGCGAGATAATCAGTTAAACACCAGCTCGTACGACCCGATTCCATCGGGGACATCGCACTTTTATCACTGAGCAGAGTTAGCTCGTAGCCCCGATTCTATTGGCAACAAAGCGTGGTGTATGACTGATAATATGTATGTCATCAAGAGTTTCTGATCCTTATTAACGCTTATTTTCAGAGAACAACGCATCGAGCTTTTGTTCGTAATCGTGGTAATTTAAGAAGTCGTATAAATCCATGCGTGTTTGCATCGTGTCGACCACATTGCGCTGGTGGCCATCATCTAACAGGTGTTGATACACATTCAGTGCGGCTTGGTTCATCGCGCGAAAAGCACTGAGTGGATACAGCACCATATCGATGCCTGCGCTGGCTAACTCTTCACGACTAAACAATGGCGTGGCGCCAAATTCAGTGATGTTAGCTAATACCGGTACTTTTACAGCATCCACAAACTCGCGGTATTGCTCAAGAGTCAGCATGGCTTCGGGGAAGATCATATCAGCCCCTGCCTCAACGCAGGCTACGGCCCGTTCAATGGCGGAATCCATGCCTTCTACGGCTAACGCATCGGTACGAGCCATGATGACGAAGCTGTCATCGTTACGCGCGTCGACACAAGCTTTGATGCGATCCACCATTTCAGCTTGGCTGACAATGGCTTTATTTGGGCGGTGGCCACAACGCTTTTGCTGAACTTGGTCTTCAATGTGAACGGCAGCCGCACCTGCTTTTTCCATTTGTTGCACGGAACGGGTGATGTTAAATGCACCGCCAAAGCCGGTATCAATATCGACCAGTAATGGTAATTGGCTGGCTGCAGTAATACGGCGTACATCTTCTAATACGTCATTCAGGTCGGTCATACCAAGATCGGGCAAGCCGTATGAGGCGTTGGCAACCCCACCACCTGATAAGTAAATGGCATGGTGGCCTGTTTGTTCCGCCATCATGGCGCAGTAGGCGTTGACGGTACCAACGACTTGCAATGGTGAATGGTCTTTTATCGCTTGGCGAAAACGTGCGCCGGGTGATGCTAACGTCATACGATCCTCACTTTTATTGTTATTGGCTCGGTTGGCCAGTGTTACCCTGAGAAATGCTGTTGTGCAGCATCGCTTTTTTCAAAAGACTTGCGGCGCGACTAATGTGGCGACGCATGAGCAGTTCGGCTAGATCGCCCTCACGGTTGGCGATGGCGTCTAGAATGGCTTTGTGTTCGCGCAATGCCTGACGTGGGTCTGGACGCGAGTCGGCCGTGTAGCGACGATACATACGAATCGTGGCATACAAATCTTGTGTTAATACACGAATCAGTTTTTTGTTTTGGCTGGCGTGAATAATACGCAGATGGAAGTCCTCGTTGCCGTTTTGGCTGGCATAGTGCTCATCTTGATTGGCGTCTAAATGCGCTTGGTGATCTTCTAGAAGCGCATAAAGTTGTTCGATTTCAGCCTCACTAATCAATTCTGCCGCCAAGCGTGCAGCCATTCCCTCCATCGCTTCACGTAGCGTAAACGTGTCTAACAGGTCGGCTATATTTAGCTCAACCACACGAGCCCCAACATTGGCTGTACGTGTGATGAGGCCAAGGGTTTCCAGTTTTACTAAGGCTTCACGTAGCGGTCCACGAGACACACCATAGCGTTTGGCGAGTTCCGGTTCTGAAATTTTACTGCCCAGTGGTAGCACCCCATCAATGATTTCAGCGGTTAAACGCTGAGTTAAATCATCCGGCAGTGTGGCAGACTTTAGAGTTGTGACCTTGTTCACGCTCATTTCCTATTTTGTTGTCTACAATGAAACCCGTTATAGAGTGAAAATGAGTATAGATCAATATAGATTGTCGACAATTCGACTTAGGTCTTAGTCTAAAAAGAAAGGCAAATCCTACATTGTCGACAATGTAGAGGGTGTTCAGGGGCGTGTTACCAAGTGATCGATTGGTGGTTCCAGTCCATATAGCTGGCTTTTCCGTCCATTTCTAAAGTATCGAGTAAGCTCAATAATTGCGAGGCGACAAACTCAGGTGTAAACAACTTCCCCTCAGGGACAGAGCGTTGGAAGGGTTCAGAAAGCGGTGTATCCGTTGTACCTGGGTGAAAAGCTAACAGCTTAACGTTTTTGGCACGCCTTGCGAGTTCCACTGAAAACGTCTGTACCATCATATTCAGAGCGGCTTTAGAGGCGCGGTAGCTGTACCAGCCTCCTAATTGATTATCACTGATGCTACCAATGCGTGCACTAAACAAAGCCACTTTACAGGGCTCATTGCTTTTCAAATGCGGGGTTAAGTACTTTAACCAAAGCGAAGGTGTGACTGTATTCGCTTCATAGACTTTGAGCATGTTGTCTGAGGAGATTGACTCAAACTTACGTTCTGGTTGTAGTTCGTCTTGGTGCAAGATCCCTTGGCAAATAAACACTTTGCCGACAGGCGCGGATAACGAAATCTGAGAGCAGGCTTGCTCAATGCTGGCTTCGTCGTATTGAGTGTTAATGGATGTGATTTTGGGATCAGAGAAAGCTTGTCCCCGGCTGATGGCAAGAATATGTTGGCAAGTATCTTCTTTTACTAATTTAGCGATTAATGCTTGTGCGATTTTACTTCCGGCACCGACAACAATGACTGTGTGTGGCATAGAGCCTCCTTCGTATAATAATGAAGCATACGCAGAAGGCGTGTGACTTGGATGACTAGCGAGGAGGGCAATGGTCTTTGCTGCAAGGCTCGCAGCGCTTTTCACCCGTTAACCAATAAGACAGTTTGTGGCGGTGTTTGGCAAATAATAAGTAGCCTTGGTCCGCAAACCAGCGAATGACCGGCCAGCGCAACACTTTAAGCCATTTATGTTTGCCGATGGCTTGCCAGACGGCCACATTGGCATCTAAACCTGTCACGAGTTGACCGTTGTCTAAAATAGCATGCAGTAAACGATCGGCCGCATGTTCATCAATTTGCGGATAAAGGTTGTTGAAGGTGTCACTGTGAATGTCCACTAGGTTTAGGCGCTGTGCGGTATCGTAGCGCTTTAGTAATGTGATTTCTTTTACACAAAGTGGGCAGTACCCGTCGTAGAACAACGTAATCATAAGGGGTAACCTAAATTTTTGGGTAGAGCATGAGCAAATGCATAGCACACACCGCTACCGTTAGACCAAAACGCAAATTTGGGTAATAACTTTGATCCGGACGAATTTGTTTTAACCAACGTACTTCCAACCAAAAGATGCTGATGTAGCCACATAACAGTAGCAGTAAAGACATGTGCGGCTGATCAATGAGTAATCCACACCATGCGATCAACGCTACCACATTACTGGCGATGAGCAGTATTTTACATTTCGATTGAAACGGCTGTTCCAGTACTTGTCCCCAAATTGCACCGCTTAGAAAACTTAAGATAACAGCGCTGTACGCGACGAAAACAGACTGAGCAAGCAGACCATAATGGTAAAAATTGAAGTGAAAAGCTAACGTACTCGCGATAAATGGGATAAGCCCTAAAACGCCAAGCGTTTTAATAAGCGAGCTTGAATTGTTACGCATTGTTTATCCTAAAAGTAAAAGCTGCTGACAATAATTACGTATTATCTAACAGAATAGATCTTGAGGCATTTAAAAAAGTATCTAAGAGCGAACTTTTTCGCCCCATTGAGTAGAGCGAGGGCACAGAGTACAATGGTGAACTTATTTTATCGGCTACGCCGTTGCGCGCCAGCCGCCCCTAAATTAACGAATTAAGGTGTGTTGAAAAATGCCAGCTAAAACGATGGATGAACTCGTCTCCCTTTGTAAACGTCGTGGATTTATCTTCCAAGGCAGTGAGATTTACGGAGGTATGCAAGGTGCATACGACTACGGTCCACTAGGTATTGAGCTTAAAAACAACCTTAAAGCAGCATGGTGGCGCGCTATGGTCTATGACCGTGACGATGTTGAAGGTCTAGACGCTGCCATTATTCAAAACAAATATGTGTACAAATACTCGGGTCACGAAGATACCTTTACAGATCCGATGGTAGACTGCCACGAATGTAAATCGCGCTTGCGTGCTGACCACATGAAAGACATCAAAGTATGTGACAACTGTGGTTCAACCAACGTCACTGAGCCTCGTGATTTCAACTTGATGTTTAAGACGAACGTTGGCCCGATGGTTAACGAAGAGTCTTACACGTACCTGCGTCCAGAAACGGCGCAAGGCATTTTTACAAACTTCAAAAACGTCGTTGATTCAACATCGCGCGCATTACCATTTGGTATTGCTCAGATCGGTAAATCGTTCCGTAACGAAATCACGCCACGTAACTTCATTTTCCGTGTTCGTGAATTTGAACAAATGGAACTGGAATTCTTCTGTAAACCAGGTGAAGACGAAAAATGGCATCAAACATGGGTCGATCTTCGTACTCAGTGGTGGCTTGATCAAGGTTTGGCAAAAGAGAACATCGAGTTTGAACATGTGACTGGCGATGATCTAGCGCATTACTCAAAAGCGACGGTTGATATTTTGTACAAATTCCCGCATGGCTTTGAAGAGCTGGAAGGGATCGCAAACCGTACCGACTATGACCTAGGGTCGCACACTAAGGCTCAAGAAGAGTTCGGCTTGTCAGCCAAGGTTAAACCAAATGCGCACTCAACGACTAAGCTAGCAGTACGTGATTTAGAAGAAAACAAAATGGTTGTGCCATTCTGTATCGAGCCTTCAGCAGGTTTGGATCGCGGTTTGTTGGCGGTGCTGACGGAAGCGTACACCGAAGAAGAGCTTGAAAACGGCTCAAGCCGTACCGTGTTAAAACTTAAGCCGCATCTAGCTCCGATCAAAGTTGCTGTTCTACCTCTTAAGAAGAACAAACCTGAAATCGTTGAAGCCGCAAAAGGCATTAAGAACCGTCTACAGAAACTTGGCCTAGGTCGTATCCTTTATGAAAATACCGGTAACGTAGGTAAAGGCTACCGTCGTCATGACGAAGTAGGTACGCCGATCTGTATCACAGTTGACTTTGATACGATTGAACAAGAAGGCGCACCAGTGACTGTTCGCCACCGTGATACCATGGAACAAGAAGTGGTTAACACGGCCGATCTTCCAAGCTTCATCTTGAACTACTTTGTAAATCAAGACTAAGTCAAAGTCGCGCTCTTAAAAAAATCAAAAGCCGATGCAGTGTGAACTGCATCGGCTTTTTAGTTTTTGACAAACAGACAGGTTCTGTAATGTGTCTATTAGGCTAAGGTTTACTTGCCTGCATTTCCTCTAGACCACCACCATTGATGACATTGACAAAGCCCATATCATACAGCTGGCGCTTTGCGTGGCCGGCACGGCTGCCTGATCGACAATAGACAACAATTGACGTGTCGCGGTCTATTGGGTTGGCCAATTTATTCAAACTGCTAAGAGGCATATTGACCGCTTCTTCTAAGTGACCAGACTTAAACTCCTGAGCGGTGCGAACATCAATTAACATGGCACCATTATTGAGGGCTTGCCAGGCAACATCTGAGCGTTTTGACGCCGTTGCACTGAGGCTAAACACACCGATAATCAAAGCAATTAACGCTAATATAGAAAACTTTATAGGGGTATTGGTATCTAGCGACAAACGTTCCATGGTGATTCTCCGTTAGTGTTGTCGAGCAAAAAATTCCGAAATTTCTTGGTCGATAGAGACCTCACTCGGAATAAACCAAATCAAATTAGAAATCATGTCTACGTGCCCCATTTCTGGGAAGGTTTTTGTGGTGACGCGTCCTCGTTCAAGTTTTATTTTAGTGCTTAATAAATCGATATTGCGTTGGCCCACTAACGTATCTTCCTCTCCCCACATTAGTAGCATCGGTGGCTCATTGCCATCAATAAAGGTCGTAACCGTCATTTGAGGGTAGCATTCTGGAGGGCCAAAGATATCTTTAAGATCCTCTTCCATAGGAATAAAGTCATAAGGTCCAGATAGCCCCGCAAATGCTTTAATGTTTTGGTTTGAGCGTCCTTTGCTAGATAGGTATTGTTCGTCTGCACTGATCAGCGCGCCAATGTGCGCCCCAGCAGAGTGTCCCATCACAAATAACTTATCAGGGTTTCCTTGAAATGAGCCTATGTTGTCCATGGTCCAGACAATCGCATCCGCACCATCTTCAACAAAGCTTGGAAACTTAACTTGAGGGTATTTGCGATAGTCAGGAATCACAACAATGTAACCACGATCAACAAAAGGCTTGGCCACAAAGGGGTACATTTCTTTATGACCGTCTTGCCAGCTACCGCCGTAGAAAAACACAATGACTGGATGCCGTTGGCCTGTTTCTTGTTGTGGCGTGTAGATGTCTAACGTTTGTTCAGGCAGGTTGCCATAACTTATATTTTCATGGCGTATAACATCCCCAAAATGACTCGGTATGTTAGCTACGTTTACACCCACTTGAGTGCATCCGGAGCTGATGACGGCCGCAACAGTCGTAAAAAGGGATGAAAGTTTGATAGGATCCACCTATAGATTTTTAATAATCAATTACCATACGTAAGGTAATATCAATTGGATCTGTTTTTACTGAAAAAAAGGAAGTATTTTTAAAATAGCGGGTGTGGCTTGGTCTTACCACCTTGGCTGTCATAATGCGTAGCATGACAAAGATAAGGAGTTATTCATGAATTCTGTTATGACGTTGTTAAAGTCGCATCGATCCATTCGAAAGTTTACCGAAAAACCGTTAGCAGTCGGAATGCTTGAGCAGTTAGTCAGCGCAGCCCAAGGCGCATCATCAAGCAATCACGTTCAGGCCTACAGCATTATTCGAGTAACAGACCCAGAGAATCGGGCTAAGTTGATGGCTCTCTCTGGTGATCAAGCCTACATTCAACAAGCTGCTGAGTTTCTTGTATTTTGTGCCGATATGAAACGTAATACAGAAGCAGCGGCTCGCACAGGCATTGAACCGACTATGGGCATGACGGAACAATTACTGGTATCGACCATTGATACGGCCTTGGTCGCGCAAAACCTAACCATAGCCGCTGAATCTGAGGGTCTTGGCGTCGTCTATATTGGTGGAGTGCGTAATAATCCAGAAGCAATCAGCGAATTACTGCGATTGCCAGAGCATGTCTACCCAGTGTTTGGTATGTGCCTTGGCTACCCAGATCAAGATCCAGACGTTAAACCGCGCTTACCCTTGGCAACAGTGTTGAAGCAAGACTACTACGATGCACAACATGACCCAGTATTAATTGAGCAATACGATTCAGAGATGGAGCGTTACTATCAAGCACGGACGGGCGGGAACAAATCCTCGAATTGGTCGCAAAGTATGGCGCCCATGTTCTCCGGGAAGCTGCGCCCACATATGCGCGATTTTCTGATCTCTCAAGGCTTTGAAATGAAGTAATGGCACTTTGAGCCTTTTCTAATAATGGCGATAGAGTGATTGGGTGCTTAGTTGCTTGATTTGTCGGAAGAATTTTACTTAATGTTCTTGGCAAGTAGATGTGGTCTGGCTATAATAGGCGCCGATTTAAGGCCCCATAGCTCAGTTGGTTAGAGCATCCGACTCATAATCGGCAGGTCCCCTGTTCAAGTCAGGGTGGGGCCACCATATAAATAAGCCCTAGCAGGTTAATGCCTGCTAGGGCTTTTTTATTGCCAGCATTTGCTGCACCTCATTTACCTAGGTAAATGTGATCTCGTACGAAATCCTTTCTCGATTGGTAGGACCTCGGTCTCCGAGGAAAACACACTCAGACCAAGCGATCCTATGAATAATACAGAGTAACGAGTTTCGGTGCTTACCAGCTACTTTGTTGCTTCATTCCATGCCATTTAATTTGTTTGCGCTATGTCTTGCCTCGTACCTCGCCAGCGACGCGTCAGCACAAATCAAACGCATGGAATACCGCTGACCAGCTTTTGTACGAGCGAAATCCTTTCGCGATTGGTAGGACTTCGGTCTCCGAGGGAAACACACTCAGACCAAGCGATCCTATGAATAATACAGAGTAACGAGTTTCGGTGCTTACCAGCTACTTTGTTGCTTCATTCCATGTCATTTAATTTGCTTGCGCTATGTCTTGCCTCGTAACTCCCCAGCGACGCGTCAGCACAAATCAAACGCATGGAATACCGCTGACCAGCTTTTGTACGAGTGAAATCCTTTCTCGATTGGTAGGACTTCGGTCTCCGAGTGAAACACACTCAGACCAAGCGATCCTATGAATAATGCAGAGTAACGAGTTTCGGTGCTTACCAGCTACTTTGTTGCTTCATTCCATGCCATTTAATTTGTTTGCGCTATGTCTTGCCTCGTACCTCGCCAGCGACGCGTCAGCACAAATAAAACGCATTGAATACCGCCGCTCCAGCAGGGCCTTAGGCTAAGTAATCTATTAAAAGCGTGGAGTAATGAGCTTGCTGAGGTCTGGTGTCACACCAGAGAGTCTATAGAAATATTGGAGTGCTGGTGTTGAGCCAGCCAATTTTCAAAGTCCGAAGCAGGTAGTGGCTTTGAGAAAAAGTACCCTTGGAAGATTGTGTACCCGAGTGATTGAAGTATTTGCAGTTGCTGTTCATTTTCGACGCCCTCTGCAATCACCGCTAAACTAAGGTTATGGGCAATAGATAAAATAGATTTGCTTATTTCTGTATAAATAAATTTTGGCAAGTTCAAAACAAAAGATCGATCAAGCTTTAGTTGCGATACAGGGATTTGTGCTAGCCGATTAAAGTTGGAAAAACCAATGCCAAAATCATCCAGAGATATTTTCAGGCCAGCATTATAAAGTTCAAAAATAGTTTTCTCTGCTTGGCTATAACAGTTTATTTCTTTGCTTTCTGTTATCTCTATTGTGATATTTTTAGGATGAACCTCGTTGTATTTAAGCGTTTTTAATATTTTTTCACTGAGATACACATCGTTAAAGCTGGATGCCGAAAAATTGACGGCCGTCACGGGGAGTTCGATCCCCTTGCTTTCCCAGTCCGCTAACTGCTGGCAGACATGATCCAATACCCAGAGATCCAGCTCTGCGATGAAATTATAACTTTCCGCCAAGGGGATAAATGTATCAGGGGGGATTTGCTCGCCGTCTTGTCTTATCCATCTAACTAAGGCTTCTACGCCAAACAGCGTTTCATTTTCTGCATCGTACTGAGGTTGGTAGTGAACAAAAAGCCTGCCAGCGGCCAAATCACTGACCAATTCATCCATCAGCGTTACGGAAGGGGCAGTGTTGTGGGTAGTCAGTAAGCTCTCATTAACCAACTTGATGTTGATATACTGGTTGCCAGATATTTCAATTTCTTCTGGCAAAAAACGTAATTCAATAGGAGCGTGATTTTTAACTTTAAAGAGAAGATCAACCTGTTGGCCACTTAACTTTCGGAACTCACTTGGATGAAAAATACGCTGTTCCGATTCGAGCCAAAAGCAATCCAAAGATAAGAAATAACGATTGTGTGAAGGAGAGTAAGTCGCACCCGCCATAGGATTACAAAAAACCACTGAATCATTACGGTCCAACACAATAAAGCATCGAATCGTTTCTTGTAAGGCAAGCCAATCAGCCGCAAAATCTGTTTTGTTAGTGTTGATCAAGATCCTACCCAAAAATTTACTACAAGCTGAAAATTGCACCAGAATTGCAGACTCGAACTAACGAAACAACAAAACGTCTAGGACAGTTAGTGAAGACTAATATTGCCTTAAGGGCAATTAAAGTCAAGCAATTTGCCCGTACTGCGTTGCCTCAATGGCAATAAAATGTCGAGTAATTTGCCCTATTGGTTTTGCCTAGATGGCAAAAAAATACGGATAATTCCGCTATGAATATTGGCTATGTTATAAAAACCCTTCGAAAACAACGTAAGATGACGCAAGAGCAGATTGCACTGGAAGCAGAAATTGCCACCAGCAATGTTTCGCGCATTGAAAAGGGCTTAAGACAACCCTCTCAAAAGGTGTTGCAGAAAATATCAAAAGCCTTAGATATCACACCCTCAGTGCTTTACGCCGCATCTGAGCTGCCTATTACAAGCATCCCAAGTTTCTTAGAAAACCATAAAAGCGCGGCATTGCAAGAACATATCCACCCGATTGATCTTAATGCAGACACCAGCGCCTTATTAAAGCTTTTTCACGAACTCTCCCCGAGTAACAAAAGCTTATTGCTTGAGCAATTGAAAACCCTCCACCGTTGGCAAATTTCCACTGATGTGGACGTCGACAACCACACCTCTATACATCGTTTTAATTAAGCGCTCGCCAAGGTAGAACCCAGTCCCATAGTGCGTGGGAATAATACGTAGGAATCCTTTCGCGATTTGTGGCGCCTCGATCTTCGAGGGAAACATTCTCAGATTAAATGATCTTATTAAAAACTAAGAATAACGAGTTTCGGTGCTTAGCAATCGCTTTGTTGCTTCATTCCATGTCATTTGATTTGCTTGCGCCATGTCTCGCCTCATACCTCGCCAGCGACGCGTCAGCACAAATTAAACGCATGGAATACCGCTAACCAGCTTTTGTACGAGCGAAATCTTTTCGCGATTTGTAGAACCTCGGTCTCCGAGGGAAACAGTCTCAGATCAAATGATCCTATTAAAAACTAAGAATAACGAGTTTAGATGCTTACCAACCGCTTTGTTGCTTCATTCCATGTCATTTAATGTGCTTGCGCCATGTCTTGCCTCATCAGCTTTTGTACGAGCGAAATCTTTTCGCGATTTGTTGGACCTCGGTCTCAGAGGGAAACATTCTCAGACTAAATGATCTTATTAAAAACTAAGAATAACGAGTTTCGGTGCTTACCAACCGCTTTGTTGCTTCATTCCATGTCATTAATTTGCTTGCGCCATGTCTCGCCTCGTACCTCGCCAGCGGACGCGTCAGCACAAATTAAACGTATGGAATATCGCTAACCAGCTTTTGTACGAGCGAAATCCTTTCGCGATTTGTAGAACCTCGGTCTCCGAGGGAAACAGTCTCAGATCAAATGATCCTATTAAAAACTAAGAATAACGAGTTTAGGTGCTTACCAACCGCTTTGTTGCTTCATTCCATGTCATTTAATTTGCTTGCGCCATGTCTCGCCTCGTCAGTTTTTGTACGAGCGAAATCTTTTCGCGATTTGTAGGACCTCGGTCTCCGAGGGAAACAGTCTCAGATCAAATAATCTTATTAAAAACTAAGAATAACGAGTTTCGGTGCTTACCAACCGCTTTGTTGCTTCATT
The DNA here is from genome assembly GCF_049821165.1 of Marinomonas gallaica. Lineage (NCBI taxonomy): Bacteria > Pseudomonadati > Pseudomonadota > Gammaproteobacteria > Oceanospirillales > Oceanospirillaceae > Marinomonas > Marinomonas gallaica. Next base: position 3,834,298 of record NZ_CP187511.1, on the reverse strand, counting down.
CCATGTCATTTAATTTGCTTGCGCCATGTCTCGCCTCGTACCTCGCCAGCGACGCGTCAGCACAAATTAAACGCATGGAATACCGCTTACTCTGTAGAACCGCGCTGCGCGAGGGATTGAACATATTTTAATTTGAAATGATCTCGATGATTCAACTGCTTTTATAGCCCTTGTGGATAAGCCAAAAAACTTGTTTGTATATACAGTCTATTTTTGCTTTATCAAATTGAATGCTCAGCTTTATGATCTGAACGCGGCTCAGCTTCTCGGTTTGTCATGGAAGCGTCAACGAAAGTGTATTAAGATCAATAATTAACCAATATCACAGTCAGCGAAAGTGTATTAAGATCAATCATTAACCAATATCACAGTCAGAATAACGTGCTGTGGACAAATGATATAACACGCATGCTTAAATATGTGTTTTACATTGTGACGGGATAAGCCAAAAAAAGGCTGAAAAACCATCACATTAGTGGGTTTTATTTAAGCTCACTGGCATTGCGTAAATGCGCATTCACACTATTAAGCTGTTATGTGAAGTCCTGAATTTAGCTGCAGTCCTTGAAATACACCAATATTGGTGTATTATGATGTTTCATACACCAATCTTAGTGTACTTGGGGCACAGTATGAATAATATTGAATATAAACAAGCAAAAGAAAAATTAGGGATGAAAAACCCTGATATATGGTGCGGCTATTTTAATATTGCTAAAGACACTGATAAGTCATATAGCAGTGGGCGATTATCAATTCCTGACGAAATTGAAGCTAAGGTTCAAACGTTAGTTGAAGCTAGGCAGCTAAAAGTACAAAAACTGAAAGATAGAATATCTGAAATTTTCCCTAATGATAGTGTAGATTTATGTGATCATACTAATGATATTAACCTACATATCAAAGAGTTAGGTGTTACTGTTAATTTTAAAAATAATGGGAAAGATCATTTTCTACATGATGTGTATAGTTTCATCGGACCCGGAAAAATCAACCACTTATTACTTTACTACCCCGAAAAGCCTTGGGTAAAGGATAGGTCACAAACTGCATTTGATTGGTTCTATTGGCGTTCGGATCCATCTCAAAGTATAGGTATGCAAAATTATCATAATGTCATCACAGAAGAGCTGTTAAGGCAGTTGGTGCTACCGAAAAAATAATCACATAACAAGGCCATCAAGATTGACGTCTTTTCCGTTGTTAGGTTTGTGGCTTAACGCTACGCTACCACAAACCTAACAACTCTAAAGCCGCAACTTATGGCGGCGTTAGATTTACACGAGGAAATTAGAGTATGGCAATAAAATTCAATTGGTCGTGCCCATACTGCAATAGGGATGCAACGATTACTGATTCTAATTTCAGTAGAAGTGTTCATTTCTACGACAATGATAATAAAGACGGTGACTCTGCAATAGTAACAACCGTAATAACCTGCCCAAACGAAACCTGCAAAGAATACACAATAAAGGGCGCACTTCATTCAGCATATTGGGATCGCAATCATAAAATAAACCCTGATGTCCGTTTTGAGTGGAGCATGAAACCAAATTCGATGGCCAAGCAATTTCCGCCGTACATCCCCAAAGCCATCATTGCAGATTATGAAGAAGCCTGTCTTATAAAAGAGCTAAGCCCGAAAGCATCAGCAACTCTATCTCGGCGTTGTTTACAGGGAATCATTAGGGATTTCCATGGAATCAAAAAAGGTAGGCTTGTCGATGAGATAAATGCTATCCAAGAATTAGTGGATCCGATTACTTGGCAGGCCATAGATTCGGTGAGAAGCATTGGTAATATCGGCGCCCATATGGAAAAAGATATCAATTTAATAATTGATGTTGAGCCTTCAGAAGCTCAATTGCTTATAGGACTAATTGAAATTCTAATTAAGGATTGGTACATAGCGAAGAATGAGCGTCAAAAGCATCTCGAAAGCATAATCGGTGTGGCCGGCGCTAAAGCCGAAGAGAAAAAATTTAACAAGTCAATGCAGCCGACCGCTAAAGCGTCGGCTGATTGAAGTGTTAGCCCTAGGAGGAAGTAATATGAAATCGGCACTTTTAGTCGTAGATGTACAAAATGGAGTTTTTGGTTCCCCCAATCCTCCATATTTATCTGAGAATGTAATAAGCAACATTGAGCAATTGTTGAGTTATGCCAGTTCTTCTGAAATTGAAATTATATTTATACAACATGAAATATCGGGAGTGCTCGAGCCAGAAAGTGATGCTTGGCAACTATTTTCAGATTTAACAATTAATGATTCTAGCTATAAGGTTCGCAAAAAAACGCCAGATTCGTTCTATAATACAAACTTAAGAGAGTATCTAGATGAAAATGGAATTGAGCATGTACTTATATGTGGCTATTCAACAGAGTTTTGTATAGATAGAACGGCGTTTAGTGCCGCAAGCAAAGGCTACAAAGTTACCTTGATAGAGGATGCTCATACAACACACAGTAAGCCTCATTTAGATGCACCTTCGATTATTGCACACCATAGCTTTACTCTGTCTAAGCATCCCAATATTTTTCTGAGCTCTACTGCAACGTTAACTTCGGGCTAATAAGTTGATGCATGAGGATTCGATACAGTTATTGCGGTTTAAAAGGCAGTAAAAAAAGCGCCAACTTACTTGTCGCTTAGCGAAGCTTTATCCGCTATGAGAGTTATCGTTCTATCAATACTGCTAATAATTAGCGGATTTGCTGTGTCCAAGGAAGCAACCATGAATGAAGTGAATCAATACATCTTAGATACCATCAAAAGTCATGTATGGGGTGGGTTTGATACACCTGACGATATTCAAGAGGTCATTTCTGATTTACTTGAAGAAGGCGCTGATGAAAAGATGCTTCGTGAATCTGTAAGCACCGAATTTATGAAAAAGTTAGAAGCTGAAAAGTCATGGCCTAAAGTGACGGATATTGACCGGTTGGAAAGTGTGTTTTTAACGCTCAAGACTAATGGTATTCTTTGTTTACATAATGCAGGCTATACAATGTCTGATGGGCATGAGGATTCGAATGAGGCGTTGAGTTCCTATCCGAAAGATAAATTCTTTGGCTATTGCTTTTACCATGGTCAAGATTTAGAACGTGCTGTTTCTGGTGAAGGATTGATGCTAGCGTATGATCACGTTAATGGTGATGTGCCTGAAAATATTAATGTTGCTCAAACGATTCAGAAAGCGTTAAAGAAAGCGGGATTCGACGTAGAGTGGGATGGCACCACTAATCAACGACTTTCTATCCCTAAATTCGATTGGAAACATCGTGCAAACAGCAGATAGCGAGCGCGTGTTATCGGGCTGGTTTTCCGGTTCGCTGCAAAAAGGTCGCCGCTAGACATAAAATCATGGAGAGATATTTTTGAAAGCATACTTAGTTTTGGATTTTGAAATTACTAACTTACCTGCATTTATGGAGTACGTTGAAAAAATTCCAGAATATCTCAGGAAGCATGCAGGTCGATATTTGGTTGAGGGAGTTACCCCAGAAATTTTGGAAGGTGACTGGGAGCCAAAAACAATTGTCATTCTGGAATTCGAAACTCAGGAGAATTCAAATAACTTTCTATCTGACCCTGAAGTAAAGCAATTGTTTTCTATCCGTCATAAAAACACGAATAGCAATCTTATCAAAGTTAGCGGTGGGTCGTGGAGAGATGAATTATCTTCAAATTGAGGCCAAAGTATAAGGTATAACAAACTCTGGGAAGTCACAAAGCGTTCATTTTTAGTCGCTCTTACCAGCTCTGAATAACAACCTAAACCCCCTCTAAGAAAACGATTTTGAATGCATCATGCCACCGCATTGAGAAAATAATGCCTGATGTCGGCCCAAACTTCGCCTATGGCGGCCTGCTTCATAAAGACTCATGTCTAGTAAACTTTATCTTTCTAAAAAGTCGTACTGATGTTGGCCTGTTCGCTTTTCCATCTTCACTTCACTCTCTATTGATGCATTAGACTTTTCTTACCATAAATTGACATTTACGTTTGCTTAGGTAAATAAGTTGAACCATGATAATAAGACGCAAGAAGGAATGTAGGGAGAGATGCGTGTTTAAGAATCTTAAGGTATCTAATGCGATCGCGCTGGTGGGCTTTATACCACTGCTATTAGTTGTAATACTCGCTTTTTTCTTGGGTTCGAGTTTGATGAACAGTATCCGAGATACTCAAAAAGCTAATGACATTGTGCATTTAACGGAAAGGCTTGATGCAATTGCTCACAACTTTGCCGTTGAACGTGGTTTAACTGCAGGCTTTTTAGGGTCTAATGGTGAGCAAGGAAAAGACAAGGTTTTAAAACAGCGCTCGGTCGCTGACCAAGCTGAACAGTCGTTACGGAATCTTTCTGCCGACGATTTTCATGCGCTGACCCAGTCTGAAATTAATACGTTAATCCAACCTACTTTGGCGCTTCTTAACAACAAATCCTCAGTTCGCAATAAAGTCGACAGTTTATCTACTGATAATGGGGCATTTGCCTTTTATTCTGATCTTAATGCCTCGGCTTTACGCGCTATTCAACGCGGTATTAATCAAGTGGCAAGTCCTAAGATTACCCAAGCGTTGTCATCGCGTTTAAGTCTGCTTTGGATGAAAGAGCGTATTGGGCAATACCGAGGGGCTCTGAATGGTGTATTCGCGGCGGGTAGTGTCAGTGAGCGTCGTTTTGTTCAAGTGTCGAGCTTTATTGCAGATGAATCTGTCTGGGAAAGTTATTTTAACGATGTCGCCACGCCTGAACGTAAGCGTCAACTTGAAAGTCTGAAAAGTCAGTCTGAGTGGAAAAGTGTTCAGCAAGTACTGTCTGGTTTTATGAATACCAGTGACCTTCAAGCCGTTCAAGGTCCAGATAACTGGTTTGCGTTGGCGACTGCGAAGATCGGTCTTGTTAAGAGCTTGTCAGACGAGATTGGGTCAACAGTAGATGATATTGCGGATGCTCAAGAAAGCCGTGATGTAACAACCTTTACGTTAGTTGTTATCGCCATCTTAGTAGTGGGCTTATTGGTGCTACTGCTGACGATCAGTGTGATTCGGTCCGTTTCTAGCCGTGTTGCTATGGTTCATAATGCATTGAGTTCTGTGGGTGAGAAGAAAGATTTCACGGTGAATTTAGAGGTCAATTCTAAAGATGAATTGGGCCATATAATGCATGAGCTGAATTTACATCTTGAGCATTTATCTAGCACGTTTGGAATGTTGGCGCAAAAGTCTCAAGAATCAAACAGCAGTATGGATGGCTTAATCGTGCAAGCCAAAGAGGCCGCGGCAGAGACTCAAGACCAGTTGGCTCGAACGGATCAAATTGCCGCTGCGATCGAGGAGATGTCGTTAACCAGCGGAACTATTTCAGCAGACATGCAAGCGGCTGCAAAAGCAACGGAAACCATTCAGTCTCGTGCTTCGGAAGGCCGTGCAGGCATGCATTCAATTCAGTCATCGATTGAAATCTTGAGCCGTGAAGTGACCGGTGGATTTGATTCTGTGCAACAGGTCACCAATCAAACGGAACAAATTGCGTCGATCCTACAAACGATTGAGTCGATTGCTGAGCAGACTAATTTGTTGGCGCTGAACGCTGCTATTGAAGCGGCACGAGCAGGTGAACAAGGTCGCGGTTTTGCTGTGGTCGCGGATGAAGTTCGTAGTTTGGCACAGCGAACTCAAGACTCGACAGAAGAGATTCGTTCGATGATCGAGACGTTGATTAGCTCCAGTAAAAATGCGTTATCGTCGATGGAAAGTTGTTCTTCGATGGCGACGAACACTGCATCGGAAGTGATCAACAATGCGGAAATGATTGAATCATTGCTTGAGTCTGTGGACGAGATCAATATGACCATTGAGCGTGTTGCTACGGCGTCGGAGGAGCAGTCTCAAGTCACCGAAGACATTAACCGTAATGTGCAGATGGTGCGAGATCGCTCAAGCCATATTACGGAAACGGTTAATTTAACCGAGTCTGAGGCGCGTCAAACTCAGGATCGCTTTGATGCGGTGCTTAAAGAGTTACAGTCTTACCGACTACGTTAGTCGTTGGTGGCGTGTCACGATGTAAGAAAAAGCCGCTTGTGAGCGGCTTTTTTGTCGATTACTTTTTGGCTTTCGCAAAGGGGTTACTGCGCAGTCCAGGGCCTTTTGTGACATCCGGTTTGACGGGGTCAATCTTGGCTTTTTTGCCTTGAACTTCTGGCGCAGCTTTGACGACTTTCTTTTGGCTACGAGGATGGGTATCGGGCACGCGATGTTCCGGCTCAAAGCCTGGGATTTCTTTGCGTGGTACGCGTTGTTTTAGTAGCACTTCAATAGCACGTAGGTTTTCTACCTCATCGGCACACACTAAGGAGACAGCGCGACCTTCTAGCCCAGCACGTCCGGTTCGACCAATACGGTGTATGTAGTCTTCTGCGACGTGTGGCAGGTCAACATTGATCACCACTGGCAAGCCTTCGATGTCCAGCCCACGAGCGGCGACGTCGGTTGCCACAAGGTAGGCCAGTTCGCCTTTTTTAAAAGCATTAATTGCTGATAAACGTGCGTACTGTGGTTTGTCGCCATGCATCGCGAGGGCATTAAAGCCTTCTGCTTGCAGGATCTCCGTAATTTCATCAGCACCACGCTTTGTCTTGGTGAAGATCAACGCTTGATTCCAGTGTTGACGATTAAGTAGTTCAGCTAACAGTTCCGGTTTACGCACTTTATCGACGGTGTAAATTTGGTGACGAACGGTGTTTGCAACGCGGTTGCTTTGTTTTGCGGCGACTTCTTCTGGGTCTCGTAGCCATAGCTTGGCTAATTGTTTGACGGCATCAGAATAGGTCGCAGAAAACATCATGCTTTGACGTGTTTTAGGCAGCAGCGCCAGCAGCGCATTAAGCGCTTCTTCAAAGCCTAAATCCAACATACGATCGGCTTCGTCTAATACTAAAAACTCCAGTTCATCGAACGCCACGGCATTTTGCTTAAACAAGTCCATTAAGCGTCCAGGTGTGGCGACCAGTAAGTCTGCTCCGCGTTTCATGCCGTTGATTTGCGGGTAAGCTTGAACGCCGCCGTACATGGTCTGGCTACGCAGCCCTAGACCTTGGCTGTAGGTGCGTACGCTGTCGCCGATTTGGCTGGCGAGTTCGCGAGTAGGGGCCAGAATTAAACAACGAACTTGTGTTGCACTGGCACGTTTACCTTTGCTCAGTTGCTCGATGATTGGCAGAGTAAAGGCAGCGGTTTTACCAGTACCGGTTTGCGCCGCGGCCAATACGTCTTTACCCGATAGAATCAGTGGAATCGCTTGTGCTTGGATCGGTGTCGGGGTGTGGTAGCCCAGTTCTTTGAGTATGTCCGTGACAGCGGAAGATAAACCAAGTGTTGCAAAGGTCATTGTAGTACCAAATTGAGGGAGGCAACGCTGTATTAAACGCGCTGCACGTCCACAGAAACATTAAGTGATTGACTGTCGCCACCGTCGAAAATCACGCCTTGTAGCGGTGTGACATCAGCGTAATCACGCCCCCAAGCGGTGACGATGTGCTGTTCGTTAGGCATTAAGTCATTTGTGGGGTCGAATTCTACCCACCCTAGATCAGGAATGAAAATAGCAAACCACGCATGGGAGGCATCGGCTCCAACTAATTTCTCTTGCCCAGGAGGTGGCAGTGTTTCTAAATAGCCACTCATATAGCGTGCAGGCAAGCCAATAGAGCGAATACAAGCGATGGCTAAATGGGCAAAGTCTTGGCACACACCGCGTTTTTCTTCCAGCACTTGTTCCGCCGGAGTGCTGACGCTGGTCGCCGCTGGGTCAAAGGCGAATTCTTCAAAAATCTTGTGCGTGAAGTCCATACTGGCTTGAAGTACGGGGGTATCATCCAGAAAGCAGTCGCGTGCGTAATCTGCTAATGCTTTGCTACGACGAATATGCAAAGAATCTAAGGTGTACTCTTTGACCATGCGCAGCTGTGGTGTGGATGCTTCGGTAAGCTGATCGCGTAACTCTTTACAGGTCAGGCCATGCAGTGATAACTGTCCAGAGACATCATTTTGTTCAATTTCAAAATAACACTCCACATCAATCGCGAGTTTTTTATGGGGCTCTTGCACAGAAAAATAAAACGTCGGGTTGCCAAAATAGTCTTCCCCGTTGGTCTGATACACCGGTGTCGGTGTTACTTTAATTCGACGGCTTAAGCAACGTTGGTTGAGCGTATCACGCGGAAGTAGATGCGCCATGTTGTAACACAAGGTGACGGGCGCATTGTATAGGTATTCCGTTATGTGGCGGACTCGATATTTCATACGTTATTCTTCCATTTCGCTTTCACGAGCTGCTGCGGTCCTGCGGTGTGATCAAAGTACTTATCACTTAGAATGGTCGTCAGATGCTCTAGGTTATCCATTACCTGAGTCATCAGCTCGGTTAAGTTATGACGAGTTTGGCTAGTCTCATCGATTTGCGCTAAGGAATCCAAGTCTGCCAATTGAATGTCGTTTAACGATTTTATGATGAAACGATTTTCCGGTGATAAGCCCAATGTGCCTTGATCTGTCGTTGGTAGCTCGCTGACGTACTTGCGCAGTTGCTCGACTTGATAAATTAAGGAGCGTGGATTGGATCGATCGATCATCAATAAATCTAAACCGTAGGACACACGTGCTCGTGTTCGATAGCGGCGACGGAAGGATATTAGCGCTTCTACACTGAGTAATACCGACTCGAGTACTTGTTGCTGTTGCAAGCTCGGAAGCGGTTCAGACAAGGTGTTTTTCAGTAGGTTTGCCGTCAGCATTGCCCGTTCTGTTCGACGGCCAATTTCTTGGAACATCCAGTCCATACCGCGCAGCATGCTTTCATGATTGAGCCCCGAAATCGCTAGCAAAGACGTTACAAGGCTGTCTAATGACTCTTCTGGAACGGGGGGGAGACCATTGATGTAGGCCCGATCAATACTGTGAATGTGGTCGCGCAGTTCGTTCAAAATGATACGCGTATCCGCGGATAGCATTTCTTTTACTTGCTCGGCACAAGCTAGCATCTGTTGTAGATTCGACTTGATCGATCCCATACGTTGACTGTCGACTACCAGTGCAGCCAATTCATCGTTCGGATTTTCAAGCAGCTCAGGCTGATCGTGGAAACCGGGGAGTGAACCACTGATATCAGACATGGCGCACAGCAGTACTTTGCGGCTTTCTGTAGGGAAAATATCAATGCCATTCAGTTGTTTAAAGATCGTGCGCATTAAGCGTAAGCTCATTTCCGCACGTTCGGCATATCGCCCAAACCAGAATAAGTTTTCAATGACACGACTAGGCAAGTTTGCGGCTTCGGCCTGCGCGCCCGGTAAATTGTCCAACGGCACGTCGATATCGGCTTCCACCGTATCGCTTAAGATCCACATATCTTTGCTGCGTGAACCCGATAAATTCTTACTGACGATTGTTTGGTCACGAGAGTCCGCAACGCGCGCTAACCCTCCCGGCATTACACGATAACCCTCATCACTTGCGACACTAAAGGTACGCAAAATACAGGGTCTTGAGCTGAGCGCACCATCTTCCCAAATGGGGCTATGGGAACCGGGAATATACGTTTGAGCGACATAGGCGATTGGGTTTTCTAAAATCGCGGCCGTCATATCAGCTAGACCTTGCTTATCAAGCTGGTGTCCGTAAACGCTTTTGCTAAGTTGGCTACGGAACGCTGGTTTGATGATCAGCTGTGGCAAGTTATTTAAGACATAGTCGAGCTGCTTCGCATTGCCACACCAATAGCTGTCTACTGACGGAAGCAGTAATTCTTCGCCCATTAAACATTGCGCAATGTCGGGTAAAAATGCCAATAGGGCGGGGGTCTCTAATAAGCCTGAACCAAGTGGATTGGTGACGATGACATTGCCTTGACGCGCGACTTCGAGCAGTCCAGGCACACCTAATCCAGAGTCTGAGCGCAATTCGGCTTGGTCACAGAAGGCATCTTCGACACGACGTAATATGACGTCGACGCGAGACAAACCATCTAAAGACTTCATCCACACTTTGCCATTGCGAACCGTTAAGTCACCCCCTTGAACCAATGGATAGCCTAAATGATTTGCTAGAAAGGCTTGTTCAAAGTAGGTGCTGCTGTAAGCCCCTGGTGTCAGCACTACAATACGGGGTGATTCGGTAATGTGTGCCGCCAGCTGGCTAATGGTTTCACGCACCGTTTGAAAGAAGCCAGAGAGTCGCATGGTACGACTGTCGCGAAACAAACTGGGCAAAATACGAGACACGACCGTGCGGTTTTCCAGTGCATAACCCGCCCCACTCGGGGCTTGAGTACGGTCGCCTGTGGCAATAAATCGACCACTTTGGTCGCGTACCAGATCCACGGCATGAAAGGTCAGTCGATGTTCGCTTGGCCACGGCATATCATGGCATTGACGTAAAAAACCGGGATGAGAAAAAATGATTTCAGAAGGAATGACGCCTTCTTTGAGCAGTCGTTGCTCACCGTATAAATCCTTATAGAGCAAATCAAACAGCTTTGCGCGCTGTTGTAATGCGCTTTCCAGTTTCAACCATTCGGCTTTCATCATGACATTAGGAATAATGTCTAATGACCAAACATTAGGTGAAAGAGGATCGCTTTTTAAGTTATAGGTGGCCCCATCATCACGCAAAATCCGTTGCGCTCGCAGATGGCGGTCTTGCATCCCTTCTGCACCGAGCTGTTGCATCGCGGTCGTGATCGCTTGCCAAGGCAAGCGAACCGAGCCACGACCATCAAATGCCTCGTCGTAGGCATTTGATGGTGCAAGGTAAGGTGCAACAAACAACTCATCAGCAGTGGTTGTTATGGATGGAGCAACTGTATCTGTCATAGTTAGACGTTCTAATGGAAATTAGAGCCTAGTATACCTCTTCCTTAGATCAAGAGTATGAGGATATTCATGACAGACTTCCTCTTCCGGCGGCGCCATAGGACGAGTTGCTTTGTCGTGAGGCATTAGATGGCGCAATTTACTCAGCTCCGGCTGCGCGGGTAACGTGCCTTGCGTAAAACCATGATCCCAGAAACGATTGATACGTCGAGCCTCGGCTTCGTTGCTGTTGACTGGCAAGGTATCGTAGCTGCGGCCACCTGGATGGCTAACATGATAAGTACAGCCGCCAATAGAAACCCCGTTCCAAGTATCGATCAAATCAAACACTAATGGCGTATCCGTGCCGAGTGTTGGATGCAGGGCAGACGGTGGCGCCCATGCTTTGTAGCGAACCGCGCCAACCGCTTCGCCTTTACGGCCGGTGTTTCTAAGCGGAACGCGGCGTCCATTACAAGACAATACGTAGCGCCCTTCGGTTAGTCCTGACAAGCGCACTTGCAAGCGTTCTACAGAGGAATCCACATAGCGTGCCGTACCTGACTGAGAAATTTCTTCGCCCAGTACATGCCATGGCTCAATTGCCCAACGCAATTCCAGCTCAATATCGTCGATTTGTTGACGGCCATAGTGCGGGAAGCGGAACTCTTCAAACGGTGCTAGCCAATCAAGTTTGAATGGTAAGCCGTGCTCTTGAAGATCGTCTACGACGGCTTTTATGTCCTGCCAAACAAAGTGCGGCAACATAAACTTGTCGTGTAACGAGGTGCCCCAACGTACTAATGGCTTGTGATACGGTTTGTCCCAGAAACGCGCCACCAAACAGCGTAACAACAGCATCTGTACCAATGACATACGCGCATGCGGAGGCATTTCAAATCCACGAAACTCAAGTAAGCCTTGGCGGCCACTGCTGGTGCCTGCGGCATACAGTTTATCAATACAGAACTCTGAGCGATGCGTGTTGCCAGTGATGTCTACTAGTAAATTACGCATTAAGCGATCGACTAACCAAGGTTCATCGACCAACCCTTCGGGGATGTTTTGGAACGCAATTTCCATCTCATATAAGGCTTCATCACGACCTTCATCCGGGCGAGGTGCTTGGCTGGTTGGGCCAATAAACATGCCTGAGAACAAGTACGAAAGTCCTGGATGGTGTTGCCAGAAGGTCACTAAACTGCGCAATAGATCGGGGCGGCGTAGTAATGGGCTGTCAGCTGGCGTAACGCCACCTAAGGTGACATGGTTACCACCGCCGGTGCCAGTGTGGCGGCCATCGTTCATGAACTTTTCAGCACCCAAACGAGACTGATAGGCCTGCTCATAAAGTGTTTCGGTATTGTGCAGCAGTTCGTTCCAGTTTTTTGCTGGATGAATGTTTACTTCGATAACACCTGGGTCTGGGGTGATTAAGAACTTCTGCATACGAGGGTCTTTCGGAGGTTCATAACCTTCGATAACCACCGGCAGTTTCAGTTCGGTTGCCACTTTTTCAATGCTGTGAAGCAAGCTTACGTAATGCTCCAAGTTTTCAAGTGGTGGCAAGAATAAGTGCAGTCGTCCTTCACGAGCTTCCACGCATAATGCGGTACGAATGATCGGTTTGGTCGCATTTTTAGCCGCTTGACGTTGCGCCATTCGTGCCTGAAGCGTTCGCACTTGAGGCGTCGTTTTAGGCGCATCGGACTGACTAAATGCAGGCAATGGTCCACGTTCTGCAAAAGGATCGCATTCAGGTGTTTGATCTTCTTCTTTGATCGCTGGTAAGGAGTTCAATGGCAGGCGGTAACCCATAGGACTGTCACCCGGAATTAAGGTGATCACGTCTGAACGCATTGGCCATAAGCTGCTTTGCCATTTTGCACCATCAAACTCAATGGGTAACACATAACCGCTGACACGCTCTAAGCCTCGGCTTAGAAGTTTGGCTAAGCGACGACGCTCTAGATCGTCTTTTAGCGTTGCTTTGCGCGGGTTCACATCATCCGGTAAAGAGCGCTCTAACCAAAGGTAATAAAGCGTATCTTCGTAAGAAGGCTGAAGGAATTGCGCATCCAACTTTAGCTTTTTACACAGTGCTTGGCCGAAGCGTCCGGCATCTTTTTCAGTATGACCGTAATCTTTGTCGACACGTGCTAAATAGCTAGGATCCTGCCATAAGGCTTCACCGTCAGTTCGCCAGAAACAACCTAAAGCCCAACGCGGTACTTCTTCACCTGGATACCACTTACCTTGGCCATAATGCAGCAAACCGTTGGCACCGAACTCTTGTTTCATGCGCAACAGTAAATCTTTGGCAAGGCGCAATTTATCAGCGCCCAGCGCGTCAGTATTCCATTGCTCTGAATCCATGTCATCAATGGAGACAAACGTTGGTTCACCGCCCATGGTCAGGCGAACGTCGCCTTCCTCTAAACGCTTATCCACTGCGTGGCCTAGCGCTTTGATATTTTCCCACTCGTCGTCGTCATAAGGTTTGGTGACACGTGGGTCTTCATGAATACGAATGACTTTGTTGGTGTAGCTAAATTCGCATTCACACTCATCAATAAGACCGGAAATAGGCGCAGCAGAAATAGGTTCGGCTGTACACGCCAGCGGAATATGACCTTCGCCAGCGAACAAGCCACTGGTTGGGTCAAGACCTACCCAGCCTGCACCCGGTAAGTAAACTTCACACCAGGCGTGAAGATCGGTGAAGTCTTCTTCTGGGCCAGATGGGCCGTCTAACGCTTTGATGTCAGAGGTAAGCTGAACCAAGTAGCCTGACGCGAAACGTGCAGCTAGACCGAGGTGGCGTAAAATCTGTACCAACAACCAAGACGTGTCACGGCAGGAGCCTTTTTTTAGCGTCAGCGTTTCAGCACAAGTCTGTACTCCGGGTTCAAGACGAATACCGTAGCCAATTTCATTTGCTAGGCGGCTGTTTAACGCCACCAAAAAGTCGATCGTCACCATGGGGGTTAGATCAACGCTTTTCAGCCACTCGTCTAATTCAGCGCAACTTTCAGATTTGTTTAAATACGGTTGCAGCTCCTCTAACAGCTGTTGGTCATATTTAAAGGGGAACTTATCCGCGTATTCTTCAACAAAGAAGTCAAACGGGTTAAGTACCGTCATATCGGCAATAACTTCTACTTCAAATTCAAGACGATTGGTTTTTTCTGGGAAAACCAGACGTGCTTGAAAATTGCCGTACGGGTCTTGCTGCCAGTTAACAAAATGCTCTCCGGGCTGCACTTTAAGTGAATAGCCATGAATATGTGTACGCGAATGTGGTGCTGGACGTAAGCGTAGAATATGCGGCGAAACATTGATAAAGCGATCAAACTCATAGGTGGTTTTATGCTGTATCGCGACGCGAATGGTCATGCCGCTTCTCCTTTCTGGAAGTTAAACCAGTTTTCCGTGATTTGCTGATTCAAGGTAATAATACTCAGCTGAATGTCGTTTAAGTAGTCACTAAACTCATGGTTAAGGTCACTTGAAAGTTCGATGGAGCGCGTCTCTTCAAGTAATCGATCCGCACTCATAATGACAATGCCAGAGCGTGGTAGCTCTGCTGCTGCCACTTTAATTTGTTCTAAACAGTAACGCTGTGAGCGTGGGAAGTATTTATCGTTCAGCAAGAAGGTCACCGCTTTAGCGCCGCGAATCGAGCTGCGCATAGTGCGTCGAAAACTCAAGTACGCACTTTGCGATTTCAGTACTTTGGACCAGACAATCTGTCCAAGTTCTAGGTCTTGCTCTTCTTGAGATTGAACCATCAAAGAAGTGGCGGCATCGATGATACGCGTATTCATATCGGCGCGTTCTAGGTAACGCCCTAAAATAAGGAACTGCCAACCCGCATCGCGATCCATTGTTCCAGCCAGCAAACCTATGATTTTTTGACAGCCTTCAATAATTGTATTGAGGTAAGCGTGTCGCGCTGAGCGATTAATGCCTTGCTTGATATTCTGTTTGGCAAATAAATCCAGCTCGTTAATCAGTTCCCACATTTCGTTAGGCAATACATCGCGTGTCGTACGAATGTTTTCGCGTACCAATTTGATGGAATTTAACAATGAGCTTGGGTTATCGTCGTCTGACAATAAAAATTTCACCACATTGCGCTCATCTTGTACTTTGTAGCGATTATTAAACGCTTCGATACCACTGTTGATCTCGATAAGGTTATACCAAGAAATTTCGACCACATTGTGCGGTAAGTCGTACAGTAAATCGTCGTATACGCTAACTAAACGGGCCGTATTTTCCACGCGCTCTAGGTAGCGAGCACTCCAATATAGGCGTTCTGCAACTCTTGAAAGCATGATTAGGCTCCTTTTGTATCCACAATCCAAGTATCTTTACTACCACCACCTTGTGACGAATTAACGACCAGAGAGCCTTTTTTCATCGCCACACGGGTCAATCCTCCCGTCGTGACATAGGTGTCTTTGCTTTGCAAAATAAATGGGCGTAGATCCAAGTGACGCGGTTCTAACGATCCTTTTCCGATCAAGGTAGGTGCTGTGGACAGTTTCAAGGTGGGTTGAGCAATGTAGTTACGAGGGTTGTTTTTAATCAGTTCCGCAAACTGCTGCTGCTCTTTTTTGGTTGAGTGTGGTCCAACAAGCATGCCGTAGCCGCCAGATTCATTGGCTGGTTTTACGACTAATTCGTCAAGGTGCGCTAGCACATATTCGCGCTCTTCTGAGTTATCGCATAAGTAGGTTTTGACATTTTTCAGAATCGGCTCTTCGTCTAGGTAGTAACGAATTAACTCTGGTACATACGCGTAAACCACTTTGTCATCGGCAACGCCTGCCCCAGGGGCATTGGCTAAGGCCACATTGCCCGCTTTCCAAGCGCGCATCAGACCTGCAACGCCCAATACTGAATCAGGATCAAACGCTTCAGGGTCGAGGAACAAATCGTCAATACGGCGATAAATGACATCAACGCGCTCAGGCCCGTAGATGGTTTTCATATAGACGCAATCGTCTTCGTCGACGAACAGGTCAGAACCTTCGACTAATTCAGTACCCATTTTCTGCGCTAAAAAGGCGTGTTCAAAGTAAGCCGAGTTATAAATACCTGGCGTCATGACGACAATTTCTGGTCGCTCAATATCACGTGGAGATAGGGCGGCAAGCGTGTCAAATAGGTTGGATGTGTAAGCACCAACGGGCAATATTTCATCGTTTTCAAACAGTTCTGGTAACACGCGCTTAGTGATTGCACGGTTTTCTAACATATAAGACACGCCAGAAGGCACTCGAAGATTATCTTCTAATACATAGAAATCGCCGTGCTCATCACGCACTAAGTCTGTACCACAAATATGTGCCCAAACACCGTATTTCGGTGACACGCCAACACATTCTGGGCGAAAGTTCTTAGAGTCTTTAATAATATGTTCTGGAATGATGCCGTCTTTGATGCAGTTTTGGTCGTGGTAGAGATCGTCGATGAAGCGGTTAAGGGCGGTGAGTCGTTGTTTGAGGCCTTGGGCGGTAATCTCCCAATCTTTGGCGGCAATGGTGCGAGGTACGATATCGAAGGGCCAAGCTCGGTCAATGTTGCCTTCTTCGGTATACACTGTGAAACTAATGCCCATCTCTTGAACCGTTGCTTCAGCCATAATTCGCCGCTTTTCAAGCTCGTCTGTTGGTAGGCTGTTTAAGTAGTCTAGCAATTCTTTAGCGGGTGGATGGGCTTGTCCAGATGAAGTAATAAGCTCATCGAAAAAAACGCTGGTGTTGTAATTATCTGTCAATTTATCCATATCTTATTATCCCCGTTAACGTCTGCGGGAGTGCGTCAACACAGTTCATCCTCATTTGCGTATAGGTTATTGATGAACCAAAAGCATGCATTAAGCAAGTGAAACTTCGAATTTACTAATACAATTGTTATGGACTTAGCAATTATTACGCCAGAATACCGGCTAAATATTCCCATTAAGTGACTGAGTAAACTTGTTGGGTTTCCGTATTTATGTCAGGTTTCTAGCGAGAGTTTTTGTTATGATGCGGAATGGATTGATAAATGAGTAAGGAAAATACTGTGGCGCATTTTGACCAAGCCAAGCACGTAATCGTCGTTGGCGCTGGCATCGGTGGTTTGACGGTTGCTTTAGGATTAGCCAAGCAGGGCTTTCATGTCAGAATCTTTGAGCAAACATCGGCGTTAAGTGAAGTGGGTGCTGGCTTGCAGCTTAGCCCTAATGCAATGAAAGTGCTTCGTGAGTTTGGTATAAAAGACCGCCTCGAAAGTCACGCCTTTACTCCGCAGAAAGCCTGTATTCGAGATTATCATTCTGGTCGTTATTACTTAGAAGCACCACTTGGCAAGCATATTGAGCAACGTTATGGCGCGCCTTATTGGCACATTCACAGAGCTGATTTACACAAAGAATTAGTGCAAGCCTGTTACAGCGCTGGGGTCGAAATAGAACTGGACCATAAAGTGTTGGGTTATCGTGAAGATCATAAAAATGCCACGGTACTACTGGAAAACAGTACAGAACATGCGGACATTGTGATCGGCGCTGATGGCATTCATTCCAAAATGCGGGAGCTAATGCTAGGCGTTCAAGCGCCTATTTTTACTGGCCAAGTAGCATGGCGCGGTACGGTTCCAGCGGCCGCGATCAAAGGTACCATGATTGAACCAAATGCCACCGTTTGGGCGGGGCCGAACAAGCACCTTGTGACCTATTATCTGCGCGGTGGTGAGTGGGTTAACTTTATTGCCGTGGAAGAGCGAGCTGAATGGCGGTCTGAATCGTGGCGTGAAGCGGGAGATGTCGAAGAGTTACGTAGCAAGTTCGTCGGTTGGCACCCTGAAGTTACCTCTGTTTTAGAAGCCTGTGACGAAACGTTTTTATGGGCTTTGAATGGTCGTCCAACGCTCCCTAAATGGCATGATGAACGCCTAGTGTTGCTGGGCGATGCATGCCACCCAATGTTGCCTTTTATGGCACAAGGTGCAGCGATGGCCATTGAAGACGCTTTTGTACTTGTTACAACACTGACAAAGTATCCTTTTAAAGACGCTTTTGAGAAATACGAAAGCGTTCGTAAACCGCGAGCAACTGCAGTTCAGCGTCAGTCTCGTGATAATGCCGCCTTGTATCATATGCATGGTGGTTGGGAAGGGCGCTTAAAGCTCAAAGCGCTTGGCGTTGCATCAAAATACTTCAGTCGTATTATTGAGTCTAAACTGGATAATATTTATGGTCATGATGTGACCACGTTGGCTCTGTAAGTCACTGATCTGACAATCATCTATTCAACGAAATTCGTGTCATGCATAGGACGCTTCTGTGAGCACCTCTTCTCATCTTAAAGCTGAACTGATTTTAGTGTTGGTCACTGTTATCGCTGCGTTTGGTTGGATTTTTTCCAAAGAAGCACTGGCTGGCTTACCGCCGATTTTTTTTCTTGGCGTACGCTTTGTCTTGGCTGGGCTGATTTTGTTTTTTGCGGGCGCGCGCTTTTTTAAAGGCGTTACATGGCATGATTTAAAAGGCGCGATGATTGTCGGGGTTGTCATGGGCATTGCCATGATGTTTTGGATCATTGGGCTTGATCAGGTCAGTAACTTAGGCGTTGGGGCTTTCATCAATAGCCTTGGGGTTATATTGGTGCCTGTGTTTGCGCGCTTTTTATTTAATGAGCGCCCAGCCAAAAGTATTTGGTTTGCCTTGCCTATCGCAATAATTGGTCTAGCGTTTTTGGCGTTGGGTAATGGTTTGGCTTTTGAATTCGCGCAGGTGTATTTTTTTATTGCCGCGGTGACCTTTGCGTTGCAATTCAATCTACTGACGCGTATGTCGAGCCGCTTACATGTGTTGGTACTTACTTCGATCCAACTGGTAACAGCGGGCGTATTGTTATTGATCATCTCACCAACAGTAGAAGAGATTCCCCATTCTGTGTCGATACCGATCGTTGGCTGGTTTTTAGCCAGCACCGTGATAGCGACCAGTTTACGTTTTTTGTTACAAACCTATGGACAAAGCTTAACGCCCGCCAGCCATGCAGCGGTGATTATGAATTTAGAGCCAGTGTGGACGGCGTTGCTAGCCGCCATATGGTTCAGTGAGACAATGACGGCGTTGCAAATGTTTGGATGCTGTTTGATCTTTGTCGCGATGTTGGTGAGTAAATGGCAACAAGTGTTGGTTTTTCTGCGTCTACGTTAGGGGTGCCATTCATTCATCTGGAAAAAGCTCGTTGAGCATATGCTCGAAGAGGCGATGAGACGGCTCACTAAACGGTTCTGCGTAATCGGCACTGCGGTGAAATAAACCATCGGTTAACGCGACCAGAAAACGTACACGTGCCTGAATATCTGCTTCATCATTGAGAGCATAGCGTTGGCGAACGATGTTCACGGCGTGTTCGGTTAAACGACGGTCAGCGTTCGCTTGAATTTCTGCCAGCGCTGGAGAACGATTAGCCTCAGCTTTGATTTCCATGTTAAGAATGCGTTCTATACGAAACTCTTCACTGTTTTTTTGTTCGAAGACGCGTGCTAGCCAATTTCGCTTTTCTAAAAAGTCTTCCATCATTTCCATGTATTCTTCCGTTTTATGCTCTACAACGGCGCGGATGATGTTCTCTTTGTGTGCAAAGTAACGGTAAATTTGACCGACACTTAACTCTGCCGTCTTAGCGACGTCTGCCATGCTGGCTTTATGGAAGCCTTTTTCCACAACGTGTACGATAAATGCATCCATGATTTGCTGGCGACGTTGTTGCTCGTTGATCGGAGACTTTTTCATATTTATTTGCACGATTAAAAGATGGGAAGTGTAACGTCCCTAGATTATAGTAGGAATGAACGCTCATTCTCAAATGATAATTAATTATTGGAGTTGTCACAGTTTATGCTGTCTCGGAACTTTTTATTAACAGGGGTAGTGCTGGCCTCAGCTATTTTGGCAGGATGTCAAGAAAGCGAAAACAGTGCAGCTGGAGGTAATGCGCAAGCTCAGCAAGCGCCTAAGACCCAAGTGGGGATTATCACCATAGAAAAACAAGCTGTTGAATTAACGTCCGAGTTACCTGGCCGCACGAAATCCAGTTTGGAAGCGGAGATTCGCCCACAGGTTGGCGGTATCGTAGAAAAACGTTTGTTTGAAGAAGGACAAACCGTTGCCGCAGGTGATTTACTGTATCAACTGGACGATTCCATTTACGAATCCAACCTAGAGCAAGCGCAAGCGGATTTAGACAGTGCACGCGCGACGTTAACGTCGACCAAGCAAACCTACGAGCGCTATCGTCAGCTGAAAGAGCGTAATAACGTCTCTCAGCAAAACTTAGACGATGCCAATGTGGCTTATTTGTCTGCTGTCGCTGCTGAAAAGCGTGCGGTGGCTTCTTTAAATAGCGCTAAGATTGACCTGAAGTACACACAGATTGCAGCGCCTATTGACGGTAAAATCGGCATCTCCGAAGTGACGGTGGGGGCTTTGGTGACCGCTGGACAAGCGACACCAATGACGACGATTCGTACCACTGATCCGATGTATGTAGATCTAGCACAAACCAGTGTAGAGCAACTTCGTATTCGCAACCTTTTGAGTCTTGAGCATGTTGAGTTGGGTGACCAAAATGTCACTCTAGTGTTAGAAGACGGATCGATCTACCCATATGAGGGTCGCTTAAAAACACGTGAAGTCAATGTCGATGAAATGACGGGCAGTGTGACGCTGCGCGCAGAATTTGATAATCCAGACGGTTTGTTGCTACCGGGTATGTTTGTACGTGGTCGTATCAACGATTTAACCGATAGCCAAGCGATTCTAGTGCCTCAACAAGGTGTTGCGCGAGATGTAAAAGGTAATGCTTTTTCATTGGTTGTGAACGCTGAAAATAAAGTAGAGCGTCGTTTTGTCACCACCGAACGTGCACTTGGCAACCAATGGTACATTACTGATGGTATTAAAGATGGCGACAAAGTGATCGTTGAAGGCAGTATGAAAGTGCGCCCCGGCGCTGATGTCACGACGGTTGAGTTAAAGCGAGACCCTCAAACCGGTCGTATGGTAGAGGTTAATGCCGCGACGACTGGCCAGTAGCAAAGGGAGCTATAAATGATTGCGCATTTTTTCGTAAAGCGTCCGGTTTTCGCGTGGGTTATCTCCATCGTTATTATGTTGGCGGGTGTGCTTGCGATTACCCAACTGCCGGTATCTCAATACCCCAATGTTGCGCCGCCAACGGTCAGTATCTCGGCCACTTATAATGGTGCGTCGGCGGAAACCGTTGAAAACAGTGTGACTCAGATTATTGAGCAACAACTGACAGGTATAGATGGACTGCTCTATTTCTCATCAAGCAGTAGTTCAACCGGTCGTTCCAGTATTAGTGTGACCTTTGAACAAGGCACTGATGCCGATACGGCTCAAGTTCAAGTACAAAACAAAGTACAGCAAATCACGTCCAATCTTCCTTCGTCTGTACAGCAGCAAGGGGTCACAGTGACCAAGTCACAATCCGACTTCTTGTTGATTATGGCGCTGTACGATGAGAACGACCAAGACACCGCGAGTGATTTATCAGATTACCTTGTATCAAACATGCAAGATCCGGTATCTCGATTAGAGGGGGTGGGTAGTGTGCAGGTGTTTGGTTCTGCCTATGCTATGCGTATTTGGTTAGACCCACTTAAACTATCGACCTATAACCTTATCCCTGCGGACGTAGCTAATGCGATCAAAGCACAAAACGTCCAAGTGGCTGCAGGTAGTTTAGGCAGTTATCCGATTGCGAAAGGCCAAGAGCTGAACGCTACGGTGACCGCTCAATCTAAGCTGGAAACGCCGGAAGAGTTTGAAAACATCATTCTTAAGTACGACGACAACGGTGCCACAGTGCGTATTAAAAACGTGGCAACGGTTGAAATCGGCAGTGAAAACTACAACTTCTCACCACGCCTAGATGGCCACCCAGCAACGGGTATGGCCGTGATGTTGGCTCCGAGTGCAAACGCATTAGAGACTTCTGAACGCGTGAAGGCGGCGATTGAAGAGCTTAATAAAAACTTGCCAGATGGCTATAAAACAGCGTTACCACTGGATTCGACCGAGTTCATTAAGATCTCTATTGAAGAGGTGGTGAAGACTCTGTTTGAAGCCATCGTGCTGGTTGTCATCGTAATGTTCGTGTTCTTGCAAAGCTGGCGTGCGACCTTGATACCAGCCATTGCTGTACCGGTGGTATTGTTGGGGACGTTCGGTGTACTGCAGGCGTTTGGTTATTCGATTAATACATTGACCATGTTTGGTTTGGTGCTGTCGATCGGTCTTCTAGTGGATGATGCCATCGTCGTGGTGGAAAACGTTGAGCGTGTGATGGAGGAAGAAAAGCTTTCACCACGAGAGGCGACCATCAAATCTATGAAAGAAATCACCAGTGCCTTGATCGGTATTGCGGTGGTGTTGTCAGCGGTATTCGTACCTATGGCTTTCTTTAGTGGTTCGACCGGTGTTATTTATCGTCAATTCTCGATCACCATTGTGTCGTCGATGGTGTTGTCTGTGATTGTGGCGCTAACGTTGTCTCCCGCACTGTGTGCAACGTTACTAAAACCGGGGCAGCACGGTCAGAAACGTGGACTAGGGGGGTGGTTTAACCGCAAGTTTGATTCAACCACCAACCGCTACAGCAGTGGTGTATCTAAATTAATTAAGCAGCCAATGCGTTGGTTGGCGGGTTACTTAGTGATTATTGCGGGGATGGGTTACTTGATGGTCAATGTACCAACTGGTTTCCTGCCAACGGAAGACCAAGGTAACGTGATGGTGATTGTTTCTTTGCCTGAAGGCGCCTCCATGGCGCGTACTGAAGAGGTAATGGATCAGATTCAAGATCATTTCCTAATCAAAGAAAAAGACTACGTCGATTCTATTTTTACCATTTCTGGCTTTAGCTTTATGGGAACAGGGCAAAACTCTGGTATGGCGTTCGTGCTGTTAAAGCATTGGGATGAACGTACCGAGCCTGGTAGTTCGGCGTCAGACATTGTTGGACGTTCTTATCCAGGGCTTGCTGGCATTCGTGATGCGCAAATCTTTTCCTTGTTGCCGCCGTCTATTCGAGGTATGGGACAAAGTAATGGCTTTACGTTTGAGCTTCAAGCAGCGGGTAATACTGACCGTGATACCTTGTTAGAAATGCGTGATCGATTGCTCGGTGATGCGCGTGCAAGTCAGATCTTGGAAGGCGTTCGTATGGGGGGGCAGAGTGAAACGCCGCAACTTCATATTGATGTCGACCAAGAGAAAGCATCAGCATTGGGTCTATCTATGGCAGATATTTCCAGTACGCTGTCGGCTGCGTGGGCAGGCAATTACGTCAATGACTTTGTTGATCGAGGCCGTGTTAAGCGCGTTTATATAGAAGGCGATGCGGAATACCGTGGTGCGCCATCTGACTTACAGCATTGGTATGTGCGTGGCAATGGCGACAAAATGACACCGTTCTCAGCCTTTGCTGACAGCGAGTGGACGTTTGGTCCGAAAGCACTGACCCGTTTTAATGGACTGCCATCCTATGAGATCCAAGGTTCTGCGGCACCGGGTTTAAGCTCGGGTGATGCAATGGATGAAATGGCGCGGTTAGCGAACAAGCTGCCTCAGGGAACGTCGTATGCATGGAGTGGCTTGTCTTACCAAGAGCAACAATCCGGTGGTCAGACGTACTTCTTGTACGCGGTCTCCATTTTGGTGGTGTTCTTGTGTCTGGCGGCGCTTTATGAAAGCTGGACGGTACCGTTCTCTGTGATCATGGTGATTCCTTTGGGGGTCATTGGTGCGGCAGGTGCGATCTATCTACGCGATCTTCAGAATGATGTGTATTTCCAAGTGGCACTCTTGACCATCATTGGTTTGTCCTCGAAGAATGCCATCTTAATCGTGGAGTTTGCTGAAGCGGCTTATCGCCGTGGTGAAGATGTTTGGACAGCTGCGACCGAAGGCGCGCGATTGCGTTTACGTCCGATCATCATGACATCGTTAGCGTTTATCGTGGGCACGTTGCCGTTAGCTTTGTCTTCTGGTGCAGGTGCTAACAGTCGAATTTCAATTGGTACGGGGATCGTAGGTGGGACATTGACCGCTACGGTTCTGGCGATTTTCTTTGTACCTTTGTTCTTCGTCATAGTGCGTCGATTATTCCCGAAACGCCCGATTGAAGACTAAATGATCATGCTGACGTGATCTGCATTAAGAAGGAGCCTCTCGGCTCCTTCTTTGTTTTTAGCAAGCGCTATTTAGTGTGTGTTTTATTTTTTTTTGCTAACAAGGAAGCGAGTTTTCTGATGATTATTACCCAGTTGAGCTATTTCTGTCGGGCGGCCCACCGTGTCTAAACGTACGTAGCCAATGCCTGATTGGTTGATCAAGCGTTCGCCTCGAGAGGCGTGTTCGGGCTTTCGAGGGGAGATTCGCAAAGAACGTCGTTTAGTAAAAATATTCAGCGGAGACCACGGGGCATAAAGCCAACGGTTTAGGCGATCAAACCATTCTAATAACGTATTCGGGAATTCGTTGCGTAAGCCACTGCTGGTGATCTGCCAAATAGTTGGGCTGCTTTTATAGCTGCGTAGTTTAATATCGTAGGCAAAAGAGTAGTGCACATCGCCCGATAAAATCACGAAGTTGGTTGGGGTTTTTGCGTGCGTAAATAAATTCATCAAAGCATAAGCTGAACCTGGGTGTGCCATCCAGTTTTCCGCATCGACCATCAAGGGTTTACCGAACCAAGTAAACACTTCCTGAATGGCTTCGATCAGTTTTACCCCGAACATCGGGGCAGGAGACACTAAAATCACCGAGTCCAAGTCTTTGATGTCTTGTTGTAAATCGGTGATCGCCTCCCAATCCATTAACCCTGAAGGGTGATTAAAGTTTTGTTCAGAGCGCCAGCGGCGAGTTCGCGTATCTAGTACCACCAGTCGTGGTTGAGTATCCCATTGATAGTGCCATTGTTCATAGGCCAAGAGTTGATCAATGTACTCATCCTGTAAGACACTGTCTTGGCTTTGTAGGGCGAGTTCCGCCTGTTTTAAGAATTGATCATCGTATTGTGACGGGTTGTTTCCCCAACCTTGGCAAATCATATATCCGAACAGAGCGTTGCCTAAAATTCGTTTAGACAGATCATGGCCGTAAGCTGTTTGCTCCCAGTCAGCGGTTAAGTTCCAGTCATCGGTGACATCATGGTCATCAAATATCATCGCGGTAGGTAAGTGGGCCAATACGCGCTGCACTTGAGGTAATGTCTCAACAAACTCTTTAATAGCTTTGCGCTCTTCTAAGTAGCGTGTTCTATGGTCTTCATTGGTTAAACCTTCTGGGATTTCTAACGATATGTAAGCCCATAATGTCGGCGACCAAACTAGTAGATACATACACATGATTTCGGCAAAGCTAATCAAATGATTGTGTGCTGTGTCCGTGGTAAAGACAGGTTTCTTTTTGCCTTTAAAAAACTGACGGCGAACGTCGTCACCTTGTTCTGACTTGGGCAACAGCGCTTCACGACAGTAATAGAATGGATCGTCGTGCAAACGGTGGCCTGACTCGGGTAAACGCTCCTCCTTGATACCTAGTAAGTCAACGGCTTGGCGAATCGCGTACAGCATCGGTCCGGCTACGTCGTCGGCGTAGATTTGATCGCCTGATAGCATTAACAGGGAGGGCCAATCACTTATGTTGGTGCGGGCCAAATGTCGATCTGCTTGCGCTAGACCATCGCCAATGGAGGCTCTGCTAGCAAGCTGCTGATAGCCAAAATGGGCTTTACGACAAGAGCCATGAAGCAGTGATGAAATTTCTGGCTTCCAAATGAATTGGATTGTGTCGTCTTGTTCGTCGTAGAGGCAGTTGCCACTGTTGAGTTCTACTGGGTAGCTTTCCTCAAATGCTAAACGGTAGCCAAGAGCTTCTGTGTTAGGGAGCGAGTCTTTAAGTGTGACGCTGATGAGTTTAATGAATAAGCGTGCGCCGACGCGGATTGATGTACATTGCGTTTCACTGATAAGTGAGTTGGCCCCATGAAATATGCTCACCGTTGGTGTGAGATCAAGGCTTGTGGCCAGCCATAAATGCACAGCGTTAGCCTCTACTTTGCGCAAAATAGGGCCTGCGATAATTGACGGTAACGTCACATCTGTCGCCATAGAATTCATAGGGAATGCTCCAAACCTATCAGTAAATTTTCATATCGTACCTCAGAGTTGCTTTGAAAGCCTGTAACAGTGCGTAAAACTTATTCACTTTTTTTGCAAAAAGCTTCTCCCTGTAGCCATTGCAACAAACGGATGGATTCGTTAGCGTTAACAGATTGAGCTAAAACGTGTTTCGTGACTTAGTCACGGGGCCTCTTACACACAACTATCCAATTTGCTTAAGAGATTCCGATGCTGAAAAAGTCGTTGTATTTACCGTTAGTCTGCGCTCTACCTCTAACAACATACGCCGGAAATCTTTCTACAGAACAGCACCAGTCCTCTCAAATTAAGCAAGTATTCCCCTCTAAAACCTATTTCTTGATGGCGGTTGATAACGAAATCAAGAGTACGATTAAATACGATGACATTGGCCAATTGTTAGGCTTGCCAAGCATGAGTGAAGAAGATGCCGAAACGGTCTTTTTTGGTATGCGTAAGTCAATGTTGAGATACGCGGCTCGAGCGTGGGATGCAGGCGTTGCCGTGCATTATGGTAAAGATGTTGGCGGAATGGTTGGCTTAGAACCTGCTGATTCTGAACGTTTCGCGAATGAGGACAGTGGAGTAAGTCAGTTTAATAAGCTGCTGTTATTCCGTTACGCGCAGCAATACCCAGAGTCTAAGCAACTGTTGCAGCAATACCAGCAGCGTCTCAATCAGGAGGTTGCAAAAATAGAGGTAACCCCTTCGGATTTTAGTACCTATTGTGCGCAGTTGGAAAGCTATACCGACTTTACTTTTTATCGTTCTCTTGGCCAGCTTTCTGCTGCACCTTCCCGTGTATATTCCGTAACGAAACAATATGAGATGCTGCCACCATGTAAAAAGCATCATGTAGAAAACCTCTTGTCTTCTTCCTATTCTGCGCCGTCGCTTTCTGATTTTCTGATGGTTGTGAGCTCTAACTCAGATGCCCCTTAGTGTATAAAGCGAAAATCAATAGTTTTCTGTTTTCAATCCCCCTTTATGAGTATTAGGTAAGCCTAAAGTAATGCTCTTTTATGGCCTCTCGCTTTGAAAGTTTTGTGTAGGTTCGTGCTTGTAAAATGTAAAGACTGCTTTAAAAAAATGAATGATTTGCGGCGGAGTTAGGCTTAACAATGTAACTGATGTTAAAAATATGCCCGTATAGAGGTGAAGGTAGACAGTGGCACAGAGTGTCTCGGTTCTTCGTTCGTCTTTGATTAAAGCTTTTGTGTTTTTAAAGGGTTAATTATTCATGGATTTGAAGCTTACTGCTCATCAGGGAAAAGAGTTACTAGGTAATCGCGCTAGTGTTTTAGTGGATGCCGATGTCTATTCCATTGGCCGTGGAAACGACAATTCTTGGGTATTACCCGATCCTAGACTTCATATTTCTAATAAACACTGTGTAATTCATCGTAAGAATAATGAGTTTCATCTCACTGATATCAGCACCAATGGTGTTTATCTAAACGGTTCATCAGACCCTCTTGGACGTGGCCGAAGCCAAGTGTTAAAGCAGGGTGATGTGCTAGTGATCGGTGAGTACACGGTTTATGCCGATATGATCGGAAGTGATGCTTATTCAGAAAGCTTGGCCGAAACGCCAACCCACCAAGAGTTGGATCAAAGCGCTATTATTGCGGAAGCTATGCAAGAAGCCGAATCGCGTGATATGAAATCCGCATCGGTGTCTGACGTTGTTCGAGATGTACTGACTCATACTGATCCTGTCAAAGCGGACCAAGACTCTCATAAAACGGCGGTCAGTGAATTAGTGAATTCAAGCGCGGCCCCCGCTAGTACCTTATCACCAGATCCTACAATCAGTGAGCTGCTACGGCCCATTGCGCCAGAAAAAGCCTACTACGTACCGCCTAAAGTACAGTCTGCTGCTCAGCCAGATCAGAAGCATGACACTGAGACACCTCATGCAGAAGATAATAGCCATGATGCCATTCCTGATAACTGGCTTGATTTAGTGGCAGGAAATGAAAGTGAAACAGCACCCGTTCATGAAGAAATGTCTCAAGCTGCGGCATCTGTAGCGCAAGCGGAAAGGGGAGAGGTAACGAGCCAAGCGAGTGATCTGACAAAGCAAGAGTTGGGTTCGTTTGAAAACGTGGCGTCGCCAGCGCAAACAGACACGCCTCCCAAAGCAGAGCCTTATGTTATTAAGCCTACTAGCAAACCCTCGGTACAGACCCCCGCTCAATCAACACCGGTATCCCAAAAGACACCAGAGAATAATGACTTGTTTGAGCTGATGATGAAGGAAGCCGGACTTCCTGAGCATCTCTATAAAGGCAAAGATCATACAGAAATGGCACTGCAAATTGGGCGTATGTTAAGACAGTTTGCTCAAGGGACAACGGAAACGTTAGCGACTCGCAATATGGTAAAAAGTGAGTTTCGTTTACAGCAAACGATGATACGCCCCGTTGATAATAACCCCCTAAAATTGTCGCCATCAGGTGATGAAGCATTGAAAGTTATGTTGATGGCCGATTCGGCGGCGTATTTGCCTGCTGAAAACGCAATACAAGAAGGTTTCAAAGACATTCAAGCTCATCAGCTTGCGATGATGTCTGGCATTCAGGGTGCGTTTTCACACTTATTGAATCGCTTTGACCCACAAAAACTGGTGCAAAAGTTTGACGCGCGCCCGCGTTATAACAAAGGCTTGCTGGCTCGAGGTAAAACAGATTATTGGCGTGAATATCAAGATTACTATCAAGATATTTGTACGATGATGGAAGACGAGTTCCAAGACCTATTTTCTAATGAGTTTGGTAAAGCCTACGAAAGTCAGTTAAGGAAGTTACGATGAAATCGAGACTTCTAAAGGGAATGGTTCTTAGTTGTTTGTTCTTGATAGGGTGCTCTTTAAATCCATTTTCCGATGCGGATGAAAATGCAGTGACGCTGGTGTTCAAAATAAAGGCGTCAGAGGACCTCAATCCAGATATACAAGGCAAACCTTCACCAATAGAGATTCGATTGTATCAACTAAACTCTTTAACAGAGTTTCATCAAGCCGATTTCTTCGACTTGTTTACTGAAAAACCTTTAGCCTCGAGTTTACTGGATACACGTATCTTTATTGTGAAACCCGGTGAAGAGGTTTTTGTAGAGACAGATTTAGACATAAATACACAGTTTATCGGGGTTGTGGCAGGTTATAGAGATTTAGATAACGCTATCTGGCATGACTCCATTCGAGTACGCGATGAACGGGGTTTTTTACTGCGTTTAATCGGTTCCCATAAGCGAATGACTTTACAGGCAAAAGCCAGTGAAGATCAGGTTTCCCTAATAGTTGAGCAAGAGTGAATTTGCATGAGTTGGCACAGGAAAGTTGCATGGCAGGAAGGGGCATTCATTCGGCCTCAGCATTTTCAGCAGCAAGATCGTCATTTGGAGTGGAGTCTTGCTTCCCTTACGCATCAGTTACACAGCTATGGTTGGGGAATATCTGAATTAGAGTTTGATGTCGCTGCACTGCGTTTAGGGCACTTTGTGATTAAGAAATGTCGAGCATTTCTTCCCGATGGCAGCGTTATTGATATGCCTAGTGAAGATGGCATTCCAGACCCCATCGTTATACAAGAGAAAGACGAAGGTCTACTTATATATTTGGCCTTACCTATTTGGCGGGCCGGTGCAAACGATATTGATCGCCAAAATGCGGATGACAGCAATGCGCGTTACCGCCTAAGTCATATGGAAGTTCCGGATATCGTTAGCAGCTCTAATACCGCTGCCAACATCGAGCTTGCCAGTAAAAAGGTACGTGTTGTTACTGAGCGAGATGGCCCGCAACAGTATTCTGCCATTGCAATCGCTAAAGTGAAATCGGTAAAAAATAAAGCGATTGAGCTTGACGAGCGCTTCATTCCAGCTGCGTTAGATGTGCAGTCGAGCGCAGCCTTAGTCAATATTATTCGAGATGTCCAAGGGTTAGCGCAGAAGCGTACGATTTTGCTAGCAGAGCGTTTGAAGTCTTTAGCGGATGGTAATGGCGTTGAAATGGCTGACTTTCTGTTGCTGCAGATGTTGAATCGCTATCAACCAATTTTAGCGCATTACTTAACAGCAGACAGTGTTCATCCAGAACGTGTCTATCAGTTGTTTGCTCAGCTTGCGAGTGAGCTAGCAACCTTTACGCATCAAGATAAGCGTTTGGCATCCGTGCCACCTTATTTGCATGATGATTTGCAAGTGACGTTTGAAAGCTTTGAGCCATTGTTACAGCAGCCGTTGAGCTTGCTGTTAGATCAAAGTGCCATTCAGATAGAGCTTGAGAACAAAGGCTTTGGTATTCGCATCGGCTATATTCCCCAGCTCGAATCCAGTGCAAGTTTTGTCTTGTGCGCACGAGCTGAAATGCCGAATGAAGAGTTACGTCGTCAGTTGCCTATGCAGGCAAAAATTGGCTCAATCGAAAGAATTAATAATTTGGTCAATAAGCAGCTGCCGGGTATTCAAATTGATCCTTTGGCCTCTGCGCCGCGACAAATTCCATTTTATTCTGGCGCTGTGTACTTCGAACTCAAGACGCAAGGCAAGTGGTGGCAAGATGTTGTTGATAGTAAAGGTCTTGCATTACACGTAGGTAGCCAGTTCCCAGGTATTTCCTTGGAACTCTGGGTTATTAAATAACGACTTACAGGAAGAGTTCGAAAATGGATTTTAATGGTAATCGCACCGTCATCATTCCTATGCCTGGCGGGCAAACTTCCCTTTCAGAGCAAGCGCCCTCTACAAGTACGCAGGGCGACGTTAATTGGTCAGGTTTATTTGATGACCCTGAAAAATTTACGTGTTCAGGGCTGAATCGCTTAGAGAGTTCTGCATTTAAGTTGCTGTCTTTGGTGCCCGCTATTCGTAAGTCTCAAACCAACCCTAGCTTAGCTTTGTTACGTCAACAGATCGTTGAGGAAATCGAGGTCTATGAAGCTTCCGCTCGTAAAGCTGGGATTGATGCTCGCACAGTGATGATTGGTCGCTATATTCTGTGCACGGTATTAGATGAAGCCGTATTGAATACTCCTTGGGGTGGGCAAAGTGATTGGCAAAATGATTCATTGCTAAGCCTGTTTCATAAAGAGACATGGGGCGGCGAGAACTTTTTTGTCATGCTTGAGAATCTTGAAAAAGATCCTGCGGGCAATATTGATCTGCTTGAGTTGATGTATGTCTGCCTTTCGCTGGGCTTTGAAGGGCGCTATGCCGTTGAGGAAGATCGTGCTGGTAAGCTTATGCAAATCAGATCGCGTTTGTACCGGTTAATCAGTACTCAGCGTAAGGATCCAGCACGCTACCTTTCAGCAAACTGGCAAGGTGAAAGTATGAGTAATCAAGGGCTGCGCCGGTTTGTGCCGTTGTGGGTCTTTGTTGCCGTGCTTAGCGGTGTCTTAGCACTATTACTGTTTGTTCTACTGTATGTTTTAAATCAGTCTTCTAACCCGCCTTACCATCAGCTTACTAGCTTATCTGAACAGACGGTTACAACGCTGGATCGTCCGCGCATTATTGATGTCTCGGCGCTGCAGACGCTTCGAGAATTCTTGAAACCTGAGATAGAGCAGGGTTTGGTTAAGGTGGAAGAGCGCAACGCCAATGTACGAATAATCATGCAAGGTGATTTATTCTTCCGCTCAGGCAGTGCCCAACTGACGTCTAAATACGACTCTCTGGTGAGGCGAGTCGCTCAAGCGTTACTGGAGGTTGAAGGTTCCGTCTTGGTAGAAGGTCATTCCGATAACCAGCCGATCAATACACTTCAGTTCCCATCAAACTGGCATTTATCGAAAGCTCGAGCGGAAGCCGTAGCAACTGAATTGCGCGACTATACAAATGAAAGTCAACGCTTTAAATCTGAAGCGAAAGCGGATAGTCAACCCGTGGCAGATAACAGCACCCGTGATGGTCGAGCTCAAAATCGTCGAGTAGAAATTGTTTTGCTTTCCAATGTGATTTGGCGTTCCCAAGGAGGGAGTAACTAATGCGTTTTATGACGTCATTCCTACGTCTTTTTAAGGGCCTATTGTGGCTGCTTGCACTGGTTATTGTTGCCATATTGATTTGGTTTGTCCTACCGATGATCAGTATTGGTGGCAGTACGCCTTTTGGGTCATCTATGACACGTATTGTCGGCATAGTGTCTATGTTTGCTATGGCAGGGGCCTACAAGCTGAAACAATATATTGGTCGTAAGCGAAATAACGCTGCAATGGCCAAAGAGATGACAGAAAAGCCTGATGTTCCACAAGCAGCGGTTGGTGAGGCAGAAGTCGCTGAGCTGAAAGGTAAATTTGAGTCTGCCCTAGAAGCGCTTAAGAAGGTAAAAACCAAAGAAGGCGGACGAGGTAGTTATTTATATGTTTTGCCTTGGTACGCGATTATTGGCCCGTCAGGTGCAGGTAAAACGACCGCGCTATTAAACTCGGATTTACACTTTCCATTAATGGATTCCGTTGGCGCATCTGTTAAAGGCGTGGGCGGTACCAGAAACTGTGACTGGTGGTTTACTGATGAAGCTGTCTTGCTGGATACCGCAGGGCGTTATACGACCCAAAATAATCAAAGTGAGTTAGATGAGGCTGAATGGAAAGGCTTTTTAGGATTGTTGAAAAAGTTCCGATCCCGTAAGCCGATTAATGGTTTGATCGTCTCTTTTCCCGTGGATTATTTTCTAAGATTGCCTGAATCTGAGTTGATTGCGCACGCTAAGTTTATTAAACAGCGAATTCAAGAGTTCCAAGAAACCTTTAAAATTCGGTTCCCTGTCTACATCACGCTCACTAAAAGCGATTTAATGCCTGGTTTTAGTGAGTATTTTGACGACTTAGGTAAAGAAGATCGAGCTCAAGTCTGGGGAATGACGTTCCCTGTCAGCGAAGATCAAGAACAGGATGTTGTGCCTGATTTCTTAACCGAATACCGTACTTTGCAAGAGCGAATTCAATCGCGAGAGTCTAGTCGGCTGCAAGCGGAAAGTGATGTAAATCGCCGCGAACTTATCTATGTTTTTCCTCGTACATTGGGGTTGCTGCAAGCACCTATTGCGACTTTCTTGGGCGAAATATTCAAACCAACACGTTATGAGACGCAACCTTTGTTACGTGGTGTGTATTTCACCAGTGGTACACAAGACGGTACGACGCTGGACCGCGTCATAAGTTCATTGGGTGCGAACTTCGGCCTTAAGAGCGATACCTCATCACATCGTGCTGGCAAAGGTAAAGCATATTTCCTGCATAACTTAATGACAAAGGTGATTTTCAAAGAGTCGGGTCTTGCTGGCGTTAACATTAAGCAAGAGCGACGTATGTTGTGGATGCATTTGGCTGCTTATGGTGCCGCAGCATTAATGACATTAGGACTCTCCAGTTATTGGATCTACAGCTACTTCGATAACAAACAGCTGATTGCCCAAGTAGAACAAGACATTGCGGCAGCACAAGATGAAATCAGCAATATTAGTGCTTACGATCATAACCTGATGGCACCTGTACCAGCGTTAGATAAAGTGCGCAATATTACGACAGGCTACGTTGATAAAGATGCTAGCCGTCTACAGTCGGTATTCCAAATGGGTTTGTATCAAGGCGATAAGTTGGGTCAAGAGGCGATAGAAGCTTATAAACAGCTGCTTTATAAAAGTTTCTTGCCGCGCATTATGGCGCGCTTGGAAGAGGCTATGTATCAAGAGCGAAGCAGTGCGGATGCGCTATATGAAACACTGAGGGTTTACTTGATGTTGTCTGACTCACAGCATTTTGACGCTGATGTCGTGAGTGGATGGTTTGAACGGGATTGGCAGAAAAGTTTGCCCAATGCTCGTCAGCAAGAATTGATCAACCGCTTGCAAGAACACTTGAGTGCCTTAATGGAATTCATGCCTGGTCTTCCAGCGCTACAGCCTAACGAAGAGCTGATTGCCAGTGCGCGTACCATTTTAAGTAAACAGCCGCCCGCTCGCCGTTTTTACGCACATCTAAAACAAGATGGTTTAAATAACCCTGAATTGGGTGAGTTTCGTCTAGTAGATGCTGTTGGCGCGGATTCTATTTATTTATTCCGTTTTAATAACGGGCAGAAGCTTACGGCAGGTATTAATGGGTTTTATACGGGAACGGCGTATCAACATTACTTTATTAAACAACGTCATATCCTGATTCAAGATCAACTTACGGACGAGTGGGTGATGGGGGATGAGTATGGTTTATCTGCTGTGGGTGCCAATGGCGACCGATTATTTAAACAAGTAGAGCGTTTGTACTTAGAGGATTATTTGTCTCAGTGGCGTGGTTACATTGAAAGCATTGCGTTTAAGCCAGTGCATTCTAATCAAGAAAGCCTGCTGCTGCTAAAGCGATTGTCTCGCGATGATTCCCCTTTGATAGGATTGTTGCAAGGCATTAAAAAGCACACCTCTGCTGAAGCATTTTCTGTATTGCCATCAGAGTCAAAAGAAGGTGTGATGAGCAATGTTTCATCGGTCTTAACGTCGATTAATAATAAAGCGCCTGTTGAGCAATTTGAGAGGCCAGATAATCCAGTTGTGGCGTACTTTAAAGACCTTAATCTAATGGTTGAGGGCAGTGAAGGAAGTGCTCTACCCATTGATGAAATACTCAAGCTTTTGGATGAGCTGTATGTGTATATGAGTGCAATGGATGGTTCTTTAAATCGAGGTAAGGCAGCTTTCCAAAATACCTCTGATCCTAATGGACCCTCTGCTGTCCTGCGTGAAATAGATGTGGAAGCTTCTCGCTTTCCACAACCATTGGCTGGTTTCATTGGCCGAGTGACCGATAATGCTCGTCGATTAACGACCACCGATGCAAAAGGTTACATGGCGCGCCGTTGGGAAAATGATGTGGTTCAGCAGTGTAAAGCGATGATCGAGGGCCGCTATCCGTTCGACAAATCCAGTAAGAGAGAAGCAACATTGGATGATGTAAGTGCTTACTTCGGTCCAGGTGGAATTGTTGAAAGTTATTTTGACGAAGTGATGATTGATTATGTCGACACGACTCGCCGTCCTTGGCAGTGGAATACAACGAATGGGATTAGTCTTGGTTTTTCCGATGAAGTGTTAACGCAGCTTGAAACAGGCCGAGTGATCCGAGATACCTTCTATCGTAATGGGCATCCTAATCCAAATATCAACTTTGAGTTGAAACCTATCAGTATGGATAAGTCTATTTTGCGTATGAGCTTAACAATTAACGGGCAGCAAATGGCTTATGCGCACGGTCCTCAACGAGGTAAACGCTTTCAGTGGCCTGAGTCTGATGGGCATGCTGAACGTGGTTTAGCGCGCTTAGTTATTGTCACAAGTGATGGTCAAGAATCGATTACTGAGCAAGGGGATTGGGCACTCTTTAAGCTATTTGATCAGGCTAAAATTCGACGCGTTGACAGCGAGCGCTACCTGCTTGATTTTACCCTTAATAACACTTATTCGATCTCTCTCGAACTACGAGCTGGGAGTGTTTATAACCCGTTTTTAATGTCCGAGCTGCAGCAAGTGAGGTGTCAATAATGTCACTTATAAGAGTAGGTATATACGGTAAGCTGCCAGCCCATTCTGATTTTATATCGGATGGCATGCCTACGGATATTTCAAATGAGCTGTATGAATGGATCCAATCTGTTATGTATCACAGCCGGGAGAGGCTGGAGGATAATCAATGGCTTTCAGCTTACTTGGTATCACCTATTTGGCGCATGTTCGTACCAGAAAGTGAAACTCGAGCACATGGTTGGATGGGGATCATGGTCCCCAGCGTCGATGCTATAGGTCGGTACTTTCCACTTTTTATAGTATTTGAAACAAAGTGTAAATCGTTGACAGTCGAGTGGTTATTTAAGGAAGCCACTGATCTGTTTGCAGTCATGGAAGCGGTAGCTATAAGTGCGCTACAGCAGCAGCTTAATTTTTCACAGCTTAAGAGTCTTTTGGCGAATAAACTGGAAGACTTTAATTTTGGTCAAAAGCCAGTGCTACCAAATTCCCTAAATTCTGAGGTATTGGAGTTTAGTTGTGAGCAACCTTCCACGTCTAATGATGCGTTTTTACAGCAGCCATTAGCCCAGTTAGACGGCGTTTTTTGGTGGACTTTAAGTGATATCAATAAACATCAAAAACCGTTTTTTAAATGCCGTGCTTTACCAACATCAAACGAATATGAGTTTTTGTTAACTGGCACAGTAGTAAGTACTCAAAGTAAACATAAAGCAATGCAAAGTTAAGGTTAACTATGACTAAGCCAAGTTGGACTGGGCACGGACAAACGGACATTGGACCGCTTCGTAAAGAAAATCAGGACAGCCTAACCGTTCTTGATCAGATCGGTGTTTGGTGTGTAGCCGATGGCATGGGCGGCCACAAAGAAGGTGGCATCGCCAGTCATTTGGCCACGCAAAGTCTTGAAGACTTACAACGCCAGCAGTTCACCTCTATTGAACAAGTGACTCAAGCGGTTAAAGACACGATTCATGAGGTGAATCAGTCTCTTTGTGCGATGTCCAGCAGCTTTTATGAGCAGGAGGTTATAGGAACGACTATCGTCATTTTAATTATTCATGATCGCCAAGCGAAGGTGCTATGGGTAGGCGACTCCCGTCTTTATCGCATGAGAGATTTGGCGTTTGAATTAATGACGGAAGACCATACCCAGTTTCAAGAATTGGCCAATCAAGGTGTCTTAGAAATGACGAATTCTGATCACCCTAGCAATCATATGTTAACCAGAGCGTTGGGTGCGAGCACCTACTGTGAAATTGAAGAGCTCGATATTGAATTAGGCGACAGTGATGTCTTTATGATGTGCAGCGATGGATTGTCAAACATCATTAGCCAACTTGATATGGCAAAAATTATTTATTACAGCGAAGACAAACACCGAGCAGTAGCTAACTTGATCAACATGTCTATAGCGAAACAAGCGACCGATAATGTCACCGCGTTAATTGTCGATAAAGAAGGGGTGTGACTATGAGGATAGTATTGTACTGCCTCTCAACTTTATTAGCGTTATCAGGGTGTTCGGCTTTTCAGACCGCTGAAGATCGTGCGCAAGAAAGCTGGCAAACTGTCACCGTTGCGGATCAACAACAGATTGAACCGAGCATAGACAGCTATATTGGCATGGAGCGTATTGGTGTAATAACACTGACACCTTCCACTGAAAGTCCAAATGATCTTATAGAAAAAGCGAAGCAGTGGGTTTATGCGTCTGCGGATTATGATCAAGCTCGTCTTGAATTAGGTAAAGTCTTTTACCAAGATCAAGATAATTCGGAAGCGATCGAATTATACAATCAAATATCTAGCGAATTAGCTGCGTTAGCGGTTAAGGAAGGATTTGACCTAAATGCGGATAAGGTGGTTTATATCACCAAAGCAAATGACAACTTGAAAAGCATCGCTGAACGGTTTTATGGCAATACAGACGGATTAATATTTTTGATGCGTTTAAATAAGCTTTCTGGAATAAACCTGGATGAGAAAAGACAGCTTTGGATTCCCCTTAAAAAGAACGCTTCAAAACCATTACCTATTAAAAAAGCTTACAAAGCTAGCCTGGCTAACCGAAAAGAAAGTGTAAAAAAAGTTAATGTAAAAGCAGTGTCTACCAATAAAGAGGCAGGCGTGGTTGCTCTTTCTGAGCCGGGAAAAACAATTATATTAGATAAGCGTTCTAATAAAATAGGTGCTAATAAATCACCGGAAATCGATATTTTAAATGAACACCCTCAGTCGAATCATGGAGGAACAAAGCATAACCCTAAGGAAACTCTTGCCAAGTCTAAAGAAGAGATAAAAGGTTTGTCTGAATATCGTAAAGGCTCACACAAGGTGGCTTATTCTCTGTTAGTCTCTGCATCAAACCTTTCTACTGAAGGGCGAAAAGTCCTAAGTGACTTAAAACGTGAATTAATTGAACAGCCTTATGCTCGAGGTCTAACGTTGTATCAAGAGCAAAAACTTGAACAAGCCGTTAACGAGTTCGATCAAGTGCTAAGTGTTGATCCGACGTATTCACAAGCAAGTGTCTACCGAGCGAGATGTATGCAATTGCTAGAAAGGTTGAAAACGATTCAAGAATCAATTGACTGAACAAAATCGTATGACAGGGATGGTATGGAACTTAGTAGCGTACTTACGCCAATCACCCAAGATGCTCCTGCTGGATTTGATATCCGCGAACACGCAGACTTTAGTGAGCAATATTTTACCTTACGTGACCTGCGTAACCGTATTCGAGCAGAAGAACGACAAGTTGTTCAGCTGGAAGACTTACAAGGTCTGACGGGTGAATGGAAGCCTGTGCGAGACGAATGTCTTGTTGTGTTGTCTCAATGCTCAAAAGATGTGGAAGTGCTTGCATGGCTTATTGAAGCCAGCATTCGATTAGAAGGCTTCCAAGGTCTAGCTCAATCCTTAGAGTTAGCTGATCAGCTTATCCGTCAATATTGGGGGGACTTGTATCCTCGCCCCGATGAAGATGGCATTCAAGCTACCCTGTATCCGTTAAGTGGCTTAAATGGTGATAACGGCGAAGGCACTCTTATTATGCCGATTCGCATGGCACCTTTTATGTACAGTGCCGAACAAGAGCCAGTGTTGGTATGGGATTACATTAAAGCCTGTGAGCTAGCCCAAATTCAAGACCAAAATAAACTAAAGCGTCGAACAGATAATGGTGAACAGACCATTGCCCAGCTACAAAAACGGGTTCATGGCAATGACTTGACGGCGATACGTGCCACCGCTGATGCAGTGCATGCAGCCAAAGAAAGCTTTATTTCCTTAGAGGGCTTTTTGAGTGACATGTGTGGCTTCGATGCACCGCCAACGTCTGCCATAAAAAACACCTTGTCGGTGGCTCAAGAAGCCTTGAAAGTTATTGCTCATATTGAAGCTCGTTCTGAAGAGCCTGAAGACATACCAGAGCCAGAATTAGAAGCGTTTGAAGATGGTGATCAGGCGGAATCAAAACCAGTGATGCGCGCAGGCGTAATTGATCCGACCAGTTATTACCCCGCCTCTCGAGAAGAAGCATTGGTGATGACTTCAAGACTTAGTTTGTTTTTTGAAAATACTGAGCCTCATTCACCATTGTCCCACCAAATGAAACGAGTAGAGCGTTGGGGAAGAATGAGCTTGGCTGAGTTAATGGAAGAACTATTGGACGATGATAATGCACGGCAACAGTTCTTCCGTCTAATTGGCTTAAACCCGAATACCGGGAGCTAATGGGATTGTATGCGCGATTGAGTGGTACGCGTAACAGTTCGAGATGTTTGCTCAAGCGCTTAAGCCAAAGCAAATACGAAATAAAGGAATAGTCGAGGACGAAACATGAGTAGCGAAAGTATTCACAAAAAGTTAGAACGGGTTCGTAAACCACGAGTTCATATCACTTACGATGTTGAAACAGAGGGCGCTGTTGTTGTTAAAGAGCTGCCGTTTGTCATGGGAATCATGGGGGAGTTCACCGGAAACAATCCAGGTGCGCCATTGAAGAGCCTCAAAGATCGTAAGTTTGTACAAATTGACCGTGACAATCTAAACGATGTGATGGCTAAGCTTGAGCCTGGTTTAGCGTTTAAAGTCGATAATAAATTGACCGATCAAGAAGGCACTATTCCGGTTGATTTGAAGTTTCGTTCGATGAATGACTTTGAACCTGGTCAGGTTGTTGAGCAAGTTGAGCCATTGAAAAATTTGCTGGATACACGTAACAAATTGCGTGACCTGCTTACTAAGGCCGATCGCTCAGAAGAATTGGAGTCTTTGCTAGAGCAAGTATTGCAAAGTACTGATAGCGTACAGAAGCTTTCCAATGAACTGCAAGACAGTGATGTAAACTAGAGGCAACAGGGATGACAGATACTACAGCAACACTAGACCCACAGACGCAAACCCAAACGCTTGAGCAAACAAGTTTACTTGATCAAGTGATCGGTGCGACCAAACAAACTGAGAGCACGGTAGCGAAAGATCTGCTTAAAACATTAGTAGATGGCGCGATGGAAGGTACTGTGGTTTGGGATCGAAATATCGCCAAAACCATCAACCAAGCGATTGATCTACTGGACCGTAAGCTTTCTGAGCAACTTAATGAAGTCATGCACTCAGAAGAGTTTTTAGCATTAGAAGGTTCATGGCGCGGTCTTAGCTATTTGGTGCATAACTCTGAAACAAACTCTGCGTTAAAACTAAAAATGCTAAATCTGAGTAAGCGTGATCTTTATAAAGACTTAGATCGAGCTGTAGAGTTTGATCAAAGCGAAATGTTTAAAAAGATTTACGAGGAAGAGTTTGGTACACCGGGTGGTGAGCCGTTTGGTGCTATGATTGGCGATTATGCGTTTGATAGCTCTCCAAATGATATTGAACTGTTGTCGAAAATGTCTAACATTTCTGCTGCAGCATTCTGTCCTTTCATTGCATCTGCCGGCCCTCAGCTGTTCGGACTGGAAAGCTGGACTGAATTATCACGTCCACGCGATCTAGAAAAAATCTTCGATTCTAAAGAATATATTAAATGGCGTAGTTTCCGTGATACGGAAGACTCACGTTTTCTATCATTAACGCTGCCACGCGTTTTGGCTCGTTTGCCTTATGGAGACAAAACCAAGCCTATTGATGCGTTCGGTTATGAAGAAGCGCCGATTGATCAAGGTGGTACAGCACGTGTGAGTGATCATGATGATTACTGCTGGATGAATGCTGCTTATGTAATGGGCTCGCGTATGACACATGCCTTCTCAACAACAGGCTGGTGTACTGCGATCCGCGGTGCGGAAGGTGGTGGTCGTGTAGAAGATTTACCAACGCATGTTTTCACGAGTGATGATGGTGATTTAGATCTTAAGTGTCCAACCGAGATTGGTTTGACGGATCGTCGTGAAGCTGAGCTATCGAAATTAGGTTTCCTTCCTTTGTGTCATTATAAAAACACAGATTACGCTGTGTTCTTTGGTGGACAAACGGCTCAAAAACCAAAAATCTACGACCGACCAGAAGCGACCGCTAATGCGGCGATCTCTGCTCGTCTACCTTACATGATGGCTACCTCTCGCTTTACGCATTACCTGAAAGTAATGGGTCGGGACAAAATCGGTTCCTTCATGGAAAAAGACGATGTGGAATCTTGGTTAAACCGCTGGTTGCTTAACTATGTGAACAACAATCCGGACTCAGGACAGGAAATGAAAGCCCGTTACCCGCTTCGTGAAGCGAAGGTTCAGGTGACTGAAATTCCAGGTCGCCCAGGGTCTTACAACGTTGTCGCGTGGATGCGTCCTTGGCTACAACTGGAAGAGTTGACGGCATCTATGCGTATGGTTGCGCGTATTCCTCAAATGGGCAACTAAGCTAGAGGTATGGCACAACGAGGGCTGCAATTCTCAGTAATTAGCAGTCCTCGTTCAAAGGAGATCAAGCCATGGATGCACAAGGCGTATTTCATCAGAAAATTCAGACATCACGAACAGAATCTGCTTCCCAATATGCATGGGTCAATGAGCTCATCAATGCATTAGGTCTTGATGAACTAGATCGTGTGCCAAGCAAGCAGGAAGTGATTCATCTGTTGGCAATACACATCGCTAAGCTTGATCGCCTAATGCAAACTCAATTAGATGAAGTATTGCACCATCCTCAGTTTCAAGCACTAGAAGCAAGTTGGCTCGGCTGTCATTTTTTACTAAACCAGATTGGTTTAAGCTATCAAATTAAAGTGAAAATGCTGAATGTGTCTTGG
This sequence comes from Marinomonas gallaica, assembly GCF_049821165.1. Taxonomy (NCBI): domain Bacteria; kingdom Pseudomonadati; phylum Pseudomonadota; class Gammaproteobacteria; order Oceanospirillales; family Oceanospirillaceae; genus Marinomonas; species Marinomonas gallaica. The sequence continues at coordinate 3,792,421 of NZ_CP187511.1, read as the reverse complement.
TCTGAGCTGAATCGCGATGTGATGCGTGCGATTGAAATTGATCAGAGTGAAATCTTCAATAAAGTATATAACGGTGAATTTGGTATTGCTGGTGGTGAGCCTTTTAGCGCCATGTTGTGTAATTTCGATGTGGCGTTGAAACCGCATTATCACGGGGTTGATGATCTTCGTTTGGTGGATAGTTTGGCACAAGTGGCCGCTGCTGCTTTTTGTCCGTTTATTTTCAATACTCATCCGTCGCTATTAGATCTAGACGAGTTTACTAGCATGAACTCACTGCTGAACCTACAGCGCACCTATCAGCAACTGGATTTTATGCAATGGAAAAACCTGCGACGCAAAGAAGATGCGCGTTTTATTGGGCTAACACTACCTAGTATCTATCTGCGACGTCCCTATATGCATCGACCGACACGTACCGATCAGTTTGTTTACCAAGAGCGTTTATCGCATCGCTCGGACCGATTAAAGACAGGCGCTGTATTTGCACTAGGGGCCATTATGGCTCGGTGTTTTGCTAACACTGGATGGTTGGCTGAAATAACAGGAGAGCGTCATTTTGGTGGTGGAGTGATTACAAACCCTTATGCCCATCAATCTGAAGTGGATCTTGAATCCATTGTCGCAGCTGAAATTATGATTCCAGATAATTTAGAGCGAACGCTTACGGAGTACGGTTTTATATCGGCTTGCTACAGTGCAAACGGTGGTGCAGGGCTGTTTTACAGTGTGCCATCTATACAAAGTCCACCAATGTATAGCAGCGAACAAGCCAATATCAACGCTCGCTACTCTGCCATGTTGCAGTACGTGTTATGCACTTCGCGCTTTGCGCATTACCTCAAAGTGATCGTAAGGGACCATGTTGGGTCTTTCTATACCGCTGAGGAGTGTCGCCGTTTTTTACAAGGCTGGATCATGAATTATGTCATGGCAACCGATGAAGCGAGTGATGAGTTATTAGCCCGTTATCCATTACGAGATGCTCAAGTCTCAGTCAATGAGAAAGCGGGAGTGAGTGGTACTTATATGTGTGTGGTTCATCTTAAACCACATTTTCAACTAGAAACTATTGAAACCTCAATACAGTTTAGTGCTGAGGTTGTCTCCAACAGAGTGACAGGATAATCATGGATATTAAAGGAATTAGCGAACTGTATGATCAAGGGGATCTTTCCTCTGCTCTGACACATGCCAAGACATTTGTTCGAGATAATCCGGAAAGCAATGAAGGTCGAAGCCTATTACTGCAGTTTTATTTGTTTGTTGGCGAAGTCGATAAAGCCATCAGTCAGCTTACGATTCTAGAAAAAGAATACCAAGATGATCTGCCTTCGTTTATGACACTTAAAGTGATGGCTGAGATGCTCAAAGCAGATAACCAGCGACGCGCTTTCTTTTCTTCATTGACAACTATGCCAGCATTGAACGAAGCGCACGAAGCGTTTTTGCAGCCAAGCTTTGCTTTGATGAAAGGTGTTGCCGACGGTTCCATGACCAAAGATCAGGCGCAGGAATTATTGGCCGATCGACCACAGCCATTATTTGAATGTAAATCAGGTGAAGAAACACTGACTGGTGAATTGATTGAGCCGGATGATTTAACGGCGTTTGCCTTAGAAGTGTTTGTGGCGAATCAGGGCTATGCATGGCTGCCTTGGCAAGAAATACAAAGCATCGAGTTTTTCCCGTATGAAAAACCGATCGACTTGTTATACCGCAAAGCAATGGTGCATTTGCTACCGCAAGACGGTGAGGAAGCACAGCCAATGCATGTGTTTGTTCCGACAATATATGCTGGTACCAGCAGTACAGACACTCAAGCCTCCTTGGCCCGCGCAACGGATTGGGACGCCTGCCCGACAACAGAAATCGTTACTGGTATTGGTCAAAAGTGTTGGTTGATTGGCGATGATCTGGTGCCGATTTTACAAATTCAATCTCTTCAGCGTCGACAAGTAAGTTGAGCAAAGGAGTAACCAGATTTGAGTGACGCACTGCAATTACCCTTTATTGAGCTGATTCAAGACGCAGCCCCTGAAAGTAAAATCGACCGGCATCGTCCTGAGGTTGAGTATTACATTCAGTACAAAGATAGTGTGATGCGAGATCTGCAGGACTTATTGAACAGTCGTTGTCGTTCTCTTAATCCATTTTCAGAAGTTAAGGGCGACGTCTTGTTGACGTATGGCGTAACAGATTTTGCTCACATCAATATTTCGTCACTGAGCGGGCGTGATGAGTTGCGCAGGAAAATACAGGAAACATTGCGTCTAAATGAACCGCGCTTAAGTGACATTAATGTCACGCTTAGCGAGGAAAAAAGCGATACCAATAGCTTAGGGTTTTGTATCAAAGCCAGGCTTATGTTTTACGGGGAGTCGGAAGCCGTGATGATTACAGCTTTATTCGAACCCGCATTGAAAATGTTTAATTTCAGGTCAGGAAGATAATGAAACAAGCGCTGATAGATGTTTACCAAAGGGAGCTAAGCTACCTTAAGCGACGTGGCGAAGCGTTTGCTAAAGAGCATCCTAAAATTGGTGCGCGCTTACATATCACGGATGATCATGCTCGTGATCCTCATGTAGAGCGCATCATTCAAGGTGTCGCTTTTCTGAATGCGCGAATTCGTAAAAAATTAGACGATGAATTTCCTGAGCTGTGTCAGACACTATTGGATGTGATTTATCCGCATTATTTACGTCCATTGCCAAGCTATAACATTATCAGCTTTGAGCCAGATAAAAATCTTACCAATTTATCGCATGCCCCTAAAGGTTTAGTGGTTGAGCACAGTGGACAGAATTCAAGTGAGTTATGTTTCTTTAAAACGGTGTATGACGCCCAGATTTTACCGTTTAAAGTGGGTAGCGCGCGCTTACAAACTTGTCCTGTTGAAGCACCGAATCCCGGCAGTTTTAACGATATTAAAGCCGTATTAAGCATTAGTCTGGATGCAGTTAATAGTGCTGTTGAAGCTGAGAAACTTGATTTAAATACCGTTCGTTTTTACATAAAGGGAACACGTCACTACAGCTTCGCTTTGTATGAACTTATTTTAAACCACAGTTTGAAAGTAGCGGTAGCAAAAGGTCCACATGACTCTGATGCCGTATTTTTAGACGTGAAAACAGCGCTTAAAACCGTAGGGTTTGAAGAAGACGAGGGCATGTTGCCGTATCCTGAGCAGTCGTTTATTGGTTATCGATTGCTGACTGAATATTTTGCTTACCCAGAAAAATTCTTATTTTTCGACGTTGATGTCAGTACCGCTCAAAGTGTTTTAGAAGGGCAGCATATTGAGCTGTATTTTTATCTTGATAAAGCCTTGCCAGATATCGAAGCGACGGTAGATAAAGATAATTTCGTATTGAATGCTACGCCTCAAATTAATTTATTTAAAAAACGCTCTGAGCCGACATTATTAGACTTTTCAATATACGAATACCCCGTGATTGCCGATGCGCGCCATCCAGATAGAGACGAAATTTATAATATTGACTCACTGTCGATATCTGCTGATGGTGGCAATATTGATTATATTAGCCCTTTCTTTGGGGTGAGTACGACACCTGATTCTGAGTTGAGCGATGTTCGTTGGCACACTCGTCGAGAAGAGTTGGAACAAGGCAATGTACGCAGTTTATTCCACTTATCGCTGATAAATTTAGAAAAAGCGCTCAGTACAAATAAGGGCGGTGTGTTTATCGCCAATTTGACTTGTTCTAATGGACGCCTGCCTTATCTTGCGAGTCAAAGGGAGAGCCAACCTAACCTTGTGCCGCGTGGAGGTTCCGCTGCGATTAGCAGAGTTGTCAGTGAGACGCCTTTTACAGATACGGTTCGTCCGCGTATCGACGATGACATTTATTGGCAGCTCTTGTCTCACTTGAACTTGAATCATATTTCTTTGACCGCAGGGGCATTAGGCTCTAATGCCTTCCAGAAAATTCTCTCGCTGTATAATTTTAATGAGACTGGCGAAAACGAAAGCGTTGTTAATGCCGTCCAAATTCAGTCCGTATCCCCAAGTACTATGCGCATTCTTGATGACAGTGGGATACCGTTTTTTTGTCGTGGCAGTCAAGTGACGTTGCTACTAGACGAGTCTCGTTTTGCGGGAAGTTCACCGTATTTATTTGCCGCAGTGCTGGAACGCTTTCTTGGTCTTTATACGCAAATTAACTCTTTTGTGCAGCTAACGGTTGAGTTGCAAGGCAGAGAAATGCCGTTATGCGCTTGGCCGCCACGCAGTGGGGATCAGGCACTATTATGATGAATGCCGCTGTTCCGTATGCATTACCAGACATCGATTTTTTCCAACGACTTCGGCTTCTGGAGGCCGATGCTCGTAAAAGCAATGAACTGGCTGATGCCCCCATTGGGTACGATTACCCGTTGTATCGGGAGTTTGTGGATTTTTGCGTCATACAATCCTTGGTTTCACCTTATGCGGCCAAACAAAAAATTGAGATGACGCCTATAGAGCATGGCTATCAGAAACGCATGCTTCATGTGGCTTGTTTTGGTTTGACCGGCCCGTCTGGCGTGTTACCTCAGCACTATACCGAGATGCTTGCTCAGCGTAATCGTGACAAAGATACGGCCTTAAAAGTGTTATTGGATGGCTTCAATGCCCGAGCTATTAGCTTTTTATATCGCGCTTGGCAAAAAAATCGCTTAGCCATTTTAGAAGAACAAGTAGGGAAAAATCCGCAGAGTACTCAGATTCATCCCGCTCGAAAAATGATGATGAGTTACACCGGGCTTCGCCATGGCGAATCGGCATCTGAAAGCGTTGAGCATAGCCCTGAGGAAGCGTCTACCGATGACGAGCTAAATGTGCCGAGCTGTGAAGACATTGCCTATTATTTTTCGGGCTACTTTAGTCAGCGACCTCGTAATGCCAATGCGCTACGTAAAATCATTGGCCATGTCTTGGGATGTGATGTGTCCTTAAAACAGTTTTTTGGTCGCTGGTTCGAGCTTGAACCGAGTCAGCGCAATGTTTTAGGTAAGGCCAATTGTGCATTGGGTCAAAGCTTTGTTGCGGGTGGGGCTATTTATGAAGGGGGCTTTAGTATGCGATTACGCACAGAGCCACTGGATTATTCTGCATTTCAGCGCATTAGACCCGGCGGTGTTTTGTTTGAGCGTCTTAAAGAGGTCTTATTTTCCTTTCTTGGGGCCGACTATTGGGTAGACCTACAAGTTGTATTGAAAGGGCACGATCGGCCAGCACTGCAAATAGGAGAGGGCTCAAGCTCGCAACCCTCTTTAGCGCTTGGTGAAGGACTCTGGTTATCCAGTGAACCGGCTGACCATGATGTTGCAGATACTGTTTATAACTTAAATCGTTAATCTGGTGTGACCATGAATCAACTTGGACGATATGAATTAAAAGAATTGATCGGCGAAGGTGCGATGTCTCAGGTGTATAAAGCCTATGACCCCGCGTTGCAGCGTACGCTGGCCATCAAAGTATTAAAACCTGATTTTGCGCAAGACAAAGAGCGCCTAAGTTATTTCTTAAACGAAGTGACCATCTCTGGAAAGTTGAATCACCCCAATATCGTACAGATTTTTGATGTGGGTGAAGTCGATGATGTACCGTTTATTGTGATGGAATTTGTCGACTGTGAAAGCCTTGATGAATGGTTAGCTCGACAGCACGAAGTCCCCTTGGAAACGGTGATTGATATTGTTGGACAACTTGGCGCTGCTTTAGAATACGCTCATTCAAAGGGCATTGTGCACCGGGATTTAAAACCGAGCAATGTACTGATTGAATCGAATGGCCGTGTTCGCTTGACCGATTTTGGCGTCGCATATCTGCATGAACAGACCGATGTTCAACAGGTCGAAGAAGGCGAAACGATTGTGGGGACGCCTTACTATATGTCTCCTGAGCAACTGGCAGGCAAAACACCTGATCAACGCAGTGATTTGTATTCCCTTGGGGTCGTCATGTATCAATTGGTGTTTGGGACCTTGCCTTTCGAAGCCTCGACTATTCGCGATTTGTTTAATCTTATTCAAACCTCAGATGTGAATTTACACACATCTCGTTGTCCTCATGCAGTGAAAAAAGTCATTCGTCGCTTGCTGCATAAAAAGGCTACGTTCCGTTATACCAATGCCAAAGAGCTGCTCAGACAACTAGAAGCTTTGGATTTAGAGTTGGCCAATCAAGCCAGTAAATGGAGTGAGCGTATTACGGCTACGTGGCTCTATACCGCCGTAGTAGCGGGAGCCTGCAGTATTTTGTTAATTGGGTTTTTATTATTCACGCTGAATGATTTATCAAAAAACCTGACACAAGTACTCAGCGATTACGGCAGCATGTTGGTACAGCAGACCAAAGAGCAAGTGGATGAAGCCTTGCTACTAAACGACGGTCTGGCTTTGGCTGTTTCAGCAGAGCGTATCGCCTCGAATGAACAAGTAAATTACTTATACATCACAGACCACAGTGGCACGATCAAAGCCTCTAGTGATGCGCAAAGTATTGGCACCGTCTATCGAGCCCCTGCTGAGTTACAGCCTTTGACTGAGCATCAAGGTAGCCGAGTTTCACAGTTGCCTCCCAGTGCGAACAATGGCGAGCGGGTCTACAACTTCAAAGCGCCGATTTTATTTAACGACAAGGTCATTGGCAGTGTCGTAATGGGGTTGTCAGCACGTTCTATTGACGATGTGTGGTGGCGTACGACGTCTGTATTAGTCTGCTTTATTTTACTTGTCTGCATGTCTATTTCTGCATTGGTATTTTTTATCTGCCGTTTCTTTACCAGCGAATTTAAGCATTTGGGAAAAGCCATGCAGAGCCTTTATGTCGGCAATTACTTTACCCGCTTACCGGTAAGCAAAATAGATGAAGTGGGCTATGCCAAACGTCAGTTCAATGAACTGGCAGAGCAAATGGAAACCTTTATTAAAGAATCTGATCCAGATATTGAGCAAGCACAGCTGAGCGAATCTGAGATCGAAACCGATGACAATAAAACCGTGGTAATCCGCAAAACAGAGGATGTTACATGAACACACGAGCACTAATTGGTAAATTATCCGCAACCAGCCGAGCCGCTTTTGAAAGCGCTGCATCCTTAGCGGTCACTCACAAGCATTACGCCGTTGAGCTTGAGCACATTGTCTTGGCGCTTACGCAAGCGCCTGCAACCGGTGCACGTCAAGCGCTTAGCCGTTACAACGTCAATGTTGATCAGTTGCAAGGGAATATCTTGACCGTCTTTGAACGCTTTGACAAAGGTCATACCGGCGCGCCGTCGTTCTCCCCTAATGTGGTTGAGCTGATTCGTAAGGCGTGGCTATTGTCGAGCCTTGAATACGGCGATGAAGACGTCGCGGGCAATGCGTTGCTGGTTGCCTTGTTTAAAGAGCCAGCAATGGCATTACAATTGACCTCTCAGCTTCCAGCGTTGGCTCAATTTGATCAAGAGGACTTTGTTCGCAATGGCCCGAATCTTATCAAACTTGAAAACCCGAATGCTGGAGGGAGCCAAGGTACTCAAGCCGATGGCGCGGCAGAGGCCAGTGTTGGCAATCCTGCTCAAGGAGACAGTGCACTCGCGTCATATACGCTTGATTTAACCGGGCGAGCGCGCTCAGGTGAGTTAGACCCAGTGGTCGGTCGTGAAGCAGAAATTCGTCAGGTGATTGATATTTTGTGTCGTCGCCGTCAAAACAATCCCATTCTGACCGGTGAAGCGGGTGTCGGTAAGACGGCTATTGTAGAAGGGTTAGCACAGCGCATTGTCGATGGCGATGTACCAGACTCGTTGCAAGATGTCGATATCCGTATTCTTGATTTAACGCTGCTGCAAGCCGGAGCCGGTGTACGAGGGGAGTTTGAAAATCGCCTTAAAGGGGTCGTTGAAGAAGTTAAGCAGTCACCTAAGCCAATCATTCTTTTTATAGACGAAGCGCATACTTTAATTGGTGCGGGCAACTCTGGTGGCCAAGGGGATGCGGCTAATATCTTGAAGCCAGCCTTGGCACGAGGAGAGTTGCGCACTATCGCTGCGACGACTTGGGCTGAGTATAAAAAGTACTTCGAAAAAGATGCGGCATTAACGCGTCGTTTCCAAGTGGTCAAAGTGGATGAGCCAAGCCCTGAGAATGCCATGCGCATGCTGCGTACGTTAGCACCGCATTTTGAAGCCCATCATCAAGTCATGATTTTGGATGAAGCCATTCGCGATGCGGTATTGTTGTCGAAGCGTTATATCTCCGGCCGTCAGATGCCAGATGTGTGTGTATCGGTACTGGATACGGCGTGTTCACGCGTCAACCTAGAACTCCGTAATGCCCCCGCTGCACTGGATAACTTAAATGCCAGTTTAGATCAGCAGCAACGTGAACTGTCTGCATTAGAGCGTGAAAACAGCCTTTATGGTGGCTTTGTCGAAGAAGTTGAAGCGCTGCGCGCGACGATTGATCAACTGGAATCTGAGAAGGTTATCGTTGAGCAAGCGTGGCAAAAGGAAAAGGCGTTAGTTGATCAGATTGTAGCGTTACGCCAACAGATCAGTGACGCGGATGTTGAGCAAGCGTTGGAATTGGTGGCTTGGAAAGAAGAGTTGACCGCCCACCTGGTTGAATTAGACGTTCTGCAAGGTGAAGCGCCGTTGGTTCGTCCTCATGTGGACAGTCAAGTGATTGCCGAAGTCATTTCTTCATGGACAGGCATACCTGCGGGTCGCATGGTTTCTAGTGAGATTCAAAAAGTTCTGACGGTTCAAACAGAGTTGCAAAAACGCATCATCGGCCAAGACCATGCATTGGATGCAGTTAGCCAAAGTGTACGTATTGCCAGTGCTAAGCTGAAAGATCCGAAGCAGCCAATTGGCGTATTTATGTTCTGCGGCAGCAGTGGTGTCGGTAAGACAGAAACAGCGTTGGCGTTGGCGGATTTACTGTACGGCGGCGAGCAAAATCTTACGGTCATCAATATGTCCGAATTTAAAGAAGAACATAAAGTATCGCTGCTAATGGGCGCGCCTCCGGGCTATGTTGGCCACGGTGAAGGGGGCGTACTGACCGAAGCCGTTCGACGTAAGCCATTCAGCGTTATTTTGCTTGATGAAATGGAGAAAGCGCACCCTGGCGTGCAAGATATCTTCTATCAAATCTTTGATAAAGGCAGTATGAAAGACAGTGAAGGGCGTGATATTGATTTTCGTAATACGCTGATCATTATGACCTCTAATGCTGGTACTGAGACCATTTCTCAGTATTACGCTGACCCTGATACCGCGCCAGCACCGGAGAAGCTCGAAGGGCTGATCAAAGACGAAATGTTGAATTACTTTAAACCAGCCTTCTTGGGGCGTACTCGATTGGTGCCTTTCTTGCCACTAACGGACGATGTAATGAGCAACATTATTCGTCTACAGCTAAATCGTGTCGGCCAGCGTTTAGCTGAGCAATACAAAGCACAGTTTGAGTTCAGTGATGCCGTAATCGACACCATCGTAAGTCGTTGTAAAGAAGTGGATACAGGGGCACGTAATGCGATTCACATCATCAATCGTACCTTGTTGCCTGAAATCTCAATGCATGTGCTCGAATCGATGGGTGAAGAGCAAAGCATTATAGGCGTCACCATTGATATGGACGATAACAGTCAATTCACTTACCAACTTCAGCGGAGCCCTAAAAATGCATAGCGTATTGAAGCGCTTATCAGCACGTTGTTTTGCTCTCGGTGTATTAGGGGGGGCTGCTTTATTGTCAGGGCCCGCCTTAGCGGCAGAAAATGATAACTTTCGTGTGGCATTACCGGAAGGTTATGAGGTGGCGTCTTACACAACGAATGCGAATTTAGACGGTGGCTTGGTTAACTTTGCAGCGAGTAATGGCAGTAAGCGATTACGTTTGCAAAGCTATTTAATGGAATACATGCCTTCAGATCTACAAAAGCAGGCCGTATCGAATCCTTCTCGCTTTGCAAAGACTATTTTATCGACAAGGCTTACGAAAGATTGTGTAAATTATAAGGTGAATATTGGGCAAGTTAGGCACTACAACAATGGCCAGCATATTAACTGGTGGAGTGTGTGCGAGCAGGTAAATAGCGCTGCTAGCTATGAATTTGAACGAGGTCGATTATATATAAGTGATTTCGGAACATACATATATAGCCATTACGAGACAGGGAAGGGTAAAGACTTTAAGTTTTCTGTAAAGGAAGTTAAGTGGTTTGACCGTTACCTAAGCAACAGTGCTTTGTGTGAGAGTGGCAAAGATTGTGGTTTAGAAGGTAAACTTGTCGATAAAATATTTGTACAGAAATAAACAATAGAAATAAGATTTTTTCTATTGTTTTAATTAGAAATGTAGGTTGGTTAATAAATGCGACATATTAGCCAAATAGTAAGACAAGGATGTCTGTTCTAATGTTTTCTATATTAGAACTCCCCATCCTGTTATTGGTTTTCCAAGATTACTAACTACTAAAGATTTATTTCATAAAATAAAGTGAACTAATTTTAATGCTTGATTTTCAAGTTATCGGAATTGGCTTAATTTTATGGGGTAAAAATCCAGTAAATTAATTTTTTAAAAGGAAGTGTAAAACCATGGCAATCTATCTAAAAATTGATGGTATTGATGGCGACGTAACAGCAGCGGGTCATGAAAATTGGGTTGAGTGTGACTCAATGGATTGGAACATCAATCGCAGCCTATCTACTAAACCTGGTCAAGGTAAAGATCGTGAGTCTACAACACCTGTTATTGGTGAAATCACGTTAACAACAAAGATGGATAAAACGTCTCCGTTGTTCTTCGTTGAGTCTTGTGTAGGTCAAGGTAAGACAGCAATGATTCACCTTGTTCAGACGACTCCTGAAGGCATTGAGACGTACATGGAATACACGCTGACCAATACGCTAATCAGCGGTTACAACGTTGTATCGAATGGTGACCGTCCAGTAGAAGCCATCGCTCTTAACTTTACTAAAGTTGAAATGAAATACACGTCTTGGAACGAACAGCATCAGCCAGAGGGCAGCGTGCCTTCTGGTTACGACTTGGCTACAGGTATTCGCTCGTAAGCAATGTCTTCAAACCACAGCCCTTTGGGTTGTGGTTTGTTTTGTTTATTCAAAGCGCATTTTAGGTTGGATGTTTAATTCTTATTTCTTAATTAGGAACAACAAGGAAGTATATGGCTGATTTCTCCCAAAAAAGCCGCCTTTTGGCGATTGACTCACCGCTTGGGCCTGACGCATTGCTGCTAGCAAGATTATCAGGTGAAGAAAGAGTGTCATCATTGTTTGGCTTTGAGATTGAAGTGTACTCCTTGCAGAAGCAGATCTCACCAGACCAAATAGTCGGTAAAAACGTCACCCTAAAAATAGTTCTAGTCGATGACAAAGGGCATTATAAACCTGGTAGCTATCGTTATATTAACGGCTATGTTCAAAGCTTCCGTCAAGATGGCCATATTCTGCAAGGGTTGCAGGGTTATACTGCTACGGTTGTGCCAAAGTTTTGGTTTTTAACTCAAACCAGCGACTGCAAAATTTTCCATGACTCTGCCGCAGGCAAAGACATCAAGCAAATTACCGACGAAGTTTTAAAATCGAATGGCTTTGGTGGCAGTGATTATCGACTGAGTTTAACCGGTGACCACCCAAAACGAGAATACACCGTTCAATACAAAGAAACGGATTTTAATTTCCTGTCTCGTTTATTCGAAGAAGAAGGTATTTTTTACTATTTCGAGCATAAAGCGGGTCAACACACACTGGTGATCAGCGACAACATTGGCGGTTATGGCCAATGCGAAGAAGCCTCTGTTGACTATCGTGCAGGCACCGCCTCCGCGCATACCATTCATACTTGGAATCATCGCTACGAATACCGTACCGGAGCCTACGCTCATCGCGATTACAATTATCGCTTAAACAGCCCCATGAAAGCCCACTCTGCCTATTCGGAAAAAACCGAAACCGCCAGCATGAAGGTGCCGGGTACGGATCAGTACGAACACTTTGTCTACCCAGGGCGTTATGTCGAAAAAGACAATGGCATTGGGGATTGGGGCGGTAGCTCACAAAATTGGGCGAAATTACGTGTCGAAGCAGAAGAAGCGCACCACGACATTGTGCATGGTGAGAGTGGTTGCCGCAGCTTTACGACGGGCCACAAGTTTACGCTTAAAAAGCACGACGATTCGCCCAGTGAAGCATCCGACTATATGTTGTTATCCGTGCGACATGAGGCACAAGATTACTCTTATACAGTGGGTGGCACGGACGATGAAAAAGACCAATTTTACGAAAACCATTTTGAGTGTATCCCCGCAAAAACGGTTTATCGCCCGCTATTGGTGACGGGGTGGCCTAAAATGCAAGGCCCTCAGAACGCGGTCGTTGTGGGGGAGCCGGGCGAAGAAATCTACACGGATAAAATGGGGCGGGTAAAAGTCCAGTTTCCGTGGCAGCGCACCGCAGAAGACGACAGCAACTTTGATGACAAAAGCTCTTGCTGGGTGCGTGTTAGTTCCATGTGGGCGGGTAAAAACTGGGGCGCTATTTTCTTGCCGCGCGTCGGCCATGAAGTAATTGTCGACTTTATAGACGGCGACCCCGATCGCCCGTTAGTCACGGGCAGCGTATACAACGTTGAAAACGTCCCCCCTTGGACCTTACCTGATAACAAAACCCAAAGCGGTATCTTAACGCGTTCCAGTAAAGACGGCACCGCTGAAAATGCCAACTGGCTGCGCTTCGAAGACAAAATGGGCGAAGAGCAGATCTTCGTGCATGCCGAAAAAGACCTCGATACGGAAGTGGAATACAACGAAACCCGCTGGGTGGGCAAAGACCGCAGCTCCGAGATTGCCGAAAACGATACGTTAAAAGTGGGCAAAGTGCTGTCGATCGAAGCGGGCGACATGATCAAGCTCGTCTGTGGCGGCACCATGATCAAAATGGAAAGCAACGGCACCATCACCATTGAAGGCTCGACCAATATCAAACTCAGCAGTCCTCGAATCGATCTAAACTAAGGGAGCGTTGTGATATGGGAAAGCCAGCAGCTCGAATAACGGACGCCCACGCCTGCCCGATCCATGGGCGTAACAGCATTACAGCGGGCTCACCCGATGTATTTACCAATAAGCTTAACTCCGCCCGAGTCACCGATGGTGAAGCCTGTGGCAGTGCCATCGTTGCAGGCTCCGCGGGCGTGTTTATCAATGGCCTACCTGCCGCACGACTCACCGACCCCACCAACCACGGCGGGGCCATTGCCTCAGGATCACCTGACGTCTTTATTGGCGAAATAGGCAGCGCGGGCAGCAGCAGTGTTAGCATCCGCAAAGGCAAGAAAAACAGCCCGAACGCCGGCGCAGCCGCGCCTGCATCAGCGTCAGCCTCACCGAATACCAGCGCAGCCGCGCCTGCATCAGCCGCTTCTGAGGCCGCAGAATACACGCCGGGCGAAGAGGCTTGGAAAGTTGCAACTGATATAGGGACTAGTATTCGCGACGGTTTTTTTACCGGATTGGCCGCGCTGCCTATGGTCGGTGATGACGCCTCACGCACCCAAGCTAGGGAAGACATCTGGCAAGATACAAAAGACATGGCTCAAGGTTTCAGTGACCTAGCGGGCCCGAGTATTATTGATGTTGCCAAAAGTGCTTATGGTGTCGTCACCGGCGACCCTGAAAAAGCGGCGGCCATTAGTGATCAGTGGGATCGAACGAAAGAGGTATATAGCAATATCGCCGACAGTGCCGTCGACGGCTGGAATGAAGCCGTGCAACGTAACGGCATACCGGGAGGCATTGAGAAGAGCGTTGCTGTCATCATACCGGAACTTCTTACGACCAAAGGAGTAGGTCCTGCAATCAAAGCCGGAAAATTGGGTAGTAAAGTCCCTGACGCGCCGGATCATGACGACTTATCGACTATGACATCCGAAGCTGAATTGCGTACAATCCGAGAGGAAGGTATTGCTTCAAACAATCTAACTCGTAGGCTTTCAGACGATGCATCAGAAATAATTTCTAACTCAACAAAAGGTCAGTTACGTAGACAGGCTGCTTTATCTAATGCGAGTATTGATGAATTAGACATAGTTTCTGGTAATTTCACTAATTTACCTGGTTCCGTAAAGAACTTTCCAGGTGTAAACCAAATTAATGATGATGTCTTCTCAATTGAAGACCAGACTGCTTATATAAATCAGGTCGAGAAACTATATGCTGACTCTGGGAGTCCACTAAATGCAGTAACGAGATCTCGAATATTGGATCACATCGGAGATAAGTCTATGCAATTTCCTACTCAAGCTGGCATACCCGGATTGCATGCTGAAGTCCAATCTGTAAATAACGTGATTAATCAAGCTCCCTTGGGATTTGATTTGTCAAAAATAAGCGTATCTACTATAAAGCTCTACCCTGGGTCCGGGCAAGGCTTACCATTCCCAGCTTGTACTAATTGTGGTGGAATTCTTTCTAACCATGTAAACATACTAACTGGAGTCAAATAGCATGTTGAGAGTAAATAAAATTGCACTTAGAGAAATAGAAGGAGTGCTTTTTTATAAAGGAGAGCCTTTCAATGGAATAGTTTTTTCACTAAATGATGGCATTCTGATTGACGCCTTTAAGTGTGAAAGCGGTTTTAGGAAAGAAGAGTATTCTTTTCAGTATTTTTCAAACATAACAGAAACTACGACTGTTGTTGATATGGATATCCTTGAAGCAGAGAACGATGATGACTATGAGGCTTTTCAGTGTTTGAATGGCAATCGATTTAGTGGTGTTGCTTTAGAGTTTGACGGAGATTTTTGTACAGGGGAGATTTTTTTCGTAAGGGGGTGGAGTGATTCACAAATCACCTATTTTCAATCAGGTAAACTCGATTCCGTTGAGCTTATTGAAGAACGTTTCTCCCAAATCTATCAATGGCATGATAGTGGACAGTTAAAGAGGTTTGAAATATCAGAAAGAGATTCTTTCTCTATATCTTTGGCTTTCAACTCAGTCGGAGAATTTAGTGCATTTGGATTAGAAGGAGATTATTTTGAGAAAATAAAAAGGGTCATCAAAAAAATTAAACTCCCTCTATATACTGATAAAACATCAGTATATAAATTAACCTCTGGAAGTTTTGCCTCTCTTTCTGGGAGTGCATTTAATGATGATATTTTTAAAATAATGTCTTTAAAAGGATGCTTCAATAAAACTCAAAACATAGTTTTGCATACTGCAATGACGAAAAAAAGTTTCAGCAACTTAAAAGACTTAAACCATTTGGTCAGATTAGTCATAAACTCTAACTCGTTAGAATTAAAAGATGCAAAAAATTTAAAGCTTGCGAAGCCAAATTGTTATATTGAGTTTAAAGGACAAGAAATCACAGTTTAGTTTTAAGAGCTAAGTTAACAGTTTGATCAGCTTTTCGGGTTGTTTCAGGCAGGCGGTAATCAGTCGATAGTTTTAATATCCACTCAGTTGCTGTTGTTAATGCTATACGATGACCCACAGAAACATAAATTGGGTTAATTTTGGTCTGAGTTCTTAGCACATTACCAATTACCTCACCATTGTCAATAAGAGGTGCAATCGCGCCTCTCTCTATATCGAGTTCTTGGTATTCACCTATTAATCGACTTTTACCACAACCAATGGTGGGAACATCAAAGATAACACCCAAGTGGCAAGCTAAACCAAACCGTCGAGGATGAGCATAGCCTTGCCCATCGCAAACAATTAAATCAGGTCTGGATTTCAGTTGCGCAAAAGCTTTTACTAATGAAGGTAACTCTCGGAAAGAAAAAAGGCCTGGAATGTATGGAAATTGTTCCTTTTCTTCTGCTGTAACTGTTTCAATTACTTCTAAAGTCTCAGCATCAATAATCACTACAGCAGAAATTAATTTATCACTTTCTTTAGAGTAGGCAACATCAACTCCGGCAACCAGCTTAACTTTATCTAGCAGATTTTCTTTGATCACTCTAGTCGCTAGATCTTTTTGTAGCTGCAAGGCCTCTCCTTCAGTGAGATCCCAAGAGTGATTGATAACGGGTTTCATTACTTATTCTACTCCATATCATCTGCTAAGGCTTGGAGAGTTAGCCTAGCTCCTAATCTAGGGTAATTAAGCGTCCTAAAAATTTCAATATAGATATGTATGTAATGCTCCTCTAGATATTGCACTAAGGCCTAAGGCTTGTATGTATACTCTATCGGGATGCGATCATTTGGTAGAGTGAATCGCCACTAGTTCAGTAGACACTTCTCAGTCATCTTTTCGAACAGTTTCTCATACTCAACAGGTGACAACATATCATTAGCGCTATGGCGTCTGACAGGGTTATAAAACATTTCTATATAATTAAAAATGTCTTGTTTTGCTTCGCCCCTTGTCGAGTAAATCTTTCGCTTCACTCGCTCTCTCTTTAAAAGCTGAAAAAAGCTTTCAGCAACAGCATTATCATGACAGTTCCCACGTCGACTCATGCTGGCTTGTAAGTTGTGATCGTCCAAAAATCTATGCCGCTCATAGCTCATAAACTGACTGCCTTGGTCTGAGTGAATCGTGACCCTTTGCTTTGGTTTTCTTCTCCATATCGCCATCATCAGTGCATCAAGAACAAGCTCCTTCACCATTCTTGGCCCCATACTCCAGCCTATTATTCGACGAGAATAGAGATCGAGCACGACGGATAAATATAGCCAGCCTTCATGTGTTCGGATATAAGTAATATCAGTAACCCACGCTGTATTTGGGCTTTCTGGATTAAACTGTCTTTCAAGCACGTTGCTGGCTATCGTATGTGTTTCTCCTGACCGAGCTCTAGGCTTTCGGTAACCCACCTGAGCCTTAAGGCCTGCTCTTCGCATCAGATAATGCACTCGATTAATACCACAAGCTTCATTCAAGGATCTCAGGTCTTGATAGATCTTTCGATAACCGTAGACACAACCCGATTCCAGCCAAAGTTGTTTAACAAGACCTGTTAGCCGTTCATTTTCCTTAGCAAGTTTTGATTTTGGCTCTTTCAACCAAACGTAATAGCCACTGGGATGAACATCGAAGAGATTACACAGTCGCCTTACTGAAAAGTCAGCACAGTGATCCCTGATAAAGGCGTATCTTAGTCTGGGTGGCTTGCGAAGTACGCCGCGGCTTTTTTTAACAGATCGCGCTCTTCCGTCACTCGCTTGAGTTCTTTTCGAAGACGAAGAATCTCGCTCGACTCAGCAGAGGCCTCTGCAAGCGATTCTGCCTCTGGGCCATATCGTTTAATCCAAGCGTATAAACTGTGGGTGGTGGTGCCTAAGCGATTAGCGACTTCAGCAACACTAAAGCCTGCTTCTGTCACTTGCTTAACCGCTTCAATTTTGAATTGTTCTGGATAACGTGTTTTGCTCATAAATACCTCTCAATTAGATCATTTTATCTAACTAAAAAGTGTCTAGCTAACTAGTGGCGATTCAAAGCTCACAGTTGGTGAGTATTTAGATAATCGCAAAAAGTATACGGACTTAATAAAAGAGCATGGAAATAAGAAAGCGCGAGAAATTCTAACGAAAGGCTCAGCTGCACAGCAAGATGCAAGAGATAAATTAGAGAGTAAGATGACTGATTCTGTAAGACGGTCGCAGCAAAATAGAGGTCTCTCTTCAAGGGAAGCTGACAAGATTGCAAAAAAAGCAGTTAAAGAGAAAATGGATACACTTGCTGCACTGCATGACCCTGATATGATTGCAGGAGGGCATGATAAAGACATTAAGCGAGTTGGAAATACAAATGTTAACTCATCTCTAGGTTCGCAATGGAAGGCTAGAGTTGCAGGCATGGATCGTGCCGCAGAGGAAGCAGCTGAGACGCATGGTCGTGATGCCAAGATGAATGTTGAATTAGAACGATGTAAATAGATTTAGAGGATGAGCTATGTCATATAAACCAGATGAAGAATTTGATTATTTTTTAGAAAAGTTTGGCTTGCCTGAATTTTCTGAGGCAGTCCCTGATAAAGTTTTTGAAAAATATAGAGGTAAACTACCTGAACAGCTATTTATATATTGGAGAGAGTATGGGTTTTGTACCTTTAAAAAAGGATTGTTTTCGTTAGTCAATCCAGATGATTATCATCACTTAATGACTGAATGGATTCATAGGACTGAAGCTTTCAAGGAAGATAGCTTTCATGTTATTGCACGATCTGGATTTGGTGATCTTTTTTTATGGGGAGAGAAAGCGGGAGACTCATACATAATAGAATCTAAGGATTCATGTTTATATAAAACAGACGGGTATCCTGATCTTATATCAAAAGGACAGGAAAACAAAGCTGTGCAGTTTTTCTTTGGTTCAAAGTCTCCTGAAGATATTGATTTGAAAGACGCTGAAACTGGGGGGGGAATATTTAATCAGGCTGTTAAGAAATATGGGCCTCTTAAGGCTGATGAGATGTTTACATTTGCTCCTGCGCTATTTTTGGGTGGAGAGAAAATAATAGGAAATATTAAGAAAGAAAATGTATATATTCAGCTGGATATACTGGCAAAAATGGGAGTTCCAGAGATATTAGATTTAGATACTCTCACAAAAAGAGCATTTGGCGTAGATTCCTAAAGAGTTGACTAACTGCTTCAGGTGAACATTCGATTAAGTCAGCTAATTAGCACTAAGTCACAGCTGACTTGATTTGCTTTTCAATTAGCCAAAAACCTCAGTTTCTAGTTTATCTTGTTCCCTAGTTTAAATACCGTACTGGAGCCTACGCTCATCGCGATTACAAATTTCGCTTAAACAGCCCCATGAAAGCCCATTCAGCCTATTCGGAAAAAACCGAAACCGCCAGCATGAAGGTGTCGGGTACGGATCAGTACGAACACTTTGTCTACCCAGGGCGTTATGTCGAAAAAGACAACGGCATTGGGGATTGGGGCGGTAGCTCACAAAATTGGGCGAAATTACGTGTCGAAGCAGAAGAAGCACACCACGACATTGTGCATGCTGAAAGCGGTTGCCGCACTTTTACATCGGGCCACAAGTTTACGCTTAAAAAGCACGACGATTCGCCCAGTGAAGCATCCGACTATATGTTGTTATCCGTGCGACATGAGGCACAAGATTATTCTTATACGGTGGGTGGTACGGACGATGAAAAAGACCAATTTTACGAAAACCATTTTGAGTGTATCCCCGCGAAAACGGTTTATCGCCCGCTATTGGTGACGGGGTGGCCTAAAATGCAAGGCCCTCAGAACGCGGTCGTCGTGGGGGAGCCGGGTGAAGAAATCTACACGGATAAAATGGGGCGCGTAAAAGTCCAGTTTCCGTGGCAGCGCACCGCAGAAGACGACAGTAATTTTGATGACAAAAGCTCTTGCTGGGTGCGTGTTAGTTCCATGTGGGCGGGTAAAAACTGGGGCGCTATTTTCTTGCCGCGCGTCGGCCATGAAGTAATTGTCGACTTTATAGACGGCGACCCGGATCGCCCGACCTTACCTGATAACAAAACTCAAAGTGGTATCTTAACGCGTTCCAGTAAAGACGGTACTGCTGAAAATGCCAACTGGTTGAGGTTTGAGGACAAAATGGGCGAAGAGCAGATCTTCGTGCATGCCGAAAAAGACCTTGATACGGAAGTGGAATACAACGAAACCCGCTGGGTGGGCAAAGACCGCAGCTCCGAGATGCCGAAAACGATACGTTAAAAGTGGGCAAAGTGCTGTCGATCGAAGCGGGCGACATGATCAAGCTCGTCTGTGGCGGCACCATGATCAAAATGGAAAGCAACGGCACCATCACCATTGAAGGCTCGACCAATATCAAACTCAGCAGTCCTCGAATCGATCTAAACTAAGGGAGCGTTGTGATATGGGAAAGCCAGCAGCTCGAATAACGGACGCCCACGCCTGCCCGATCCATGGGCGTAACAGCATTACAGCGGGCTCACCCGATGTATTTACCAATAAGCTTAACTCCGCCCGAGTCACCGATGGTGAAGCCTGTGGCAGTGCCATTGTTGCAGGCTCCGCGGGTGTGTTTATCAATGGCTTACCTGCCGCACGACTCACCGACCCCACCAACCACGGCGGGGCCATTGCCTCAGGATCGCCTGACGTCTTTATAGGCGAAATAGGCAGCGCCAGCGCAGCCGCGCCTGCATCAGCGTCAGCCTCACAAGCAGACAGCCCAAGTCTTATGGATACGGTTTCAGAGTCTGTCGGCGCCCATGAAATGTTGGATGCCGCAGGAATGATTCCAGTGGTTGGTATCTTTGCTGATTTAGCCAATGCTGTCTTCTATGCGATAGAAGGAGATGGACTAAATGCAGGCTTTAGCTTAGCCGCCTGTTTGCCGATCTTCGGACAAGCAGCAACGGCAGCGAAGTATGCGAATAAAGCCGTGGACGCTGTTGGGGCAGGTGCGAAAGCCAAGGCCAAGCAAGAGGCCGCTGAAGCCGCAGCCCCACCGTCCAGTAAACCACCGAAGAAAGACAAGGATCCTGAAGAGGCGAAAGAGGGTGAGGGTAAAGATGGTGGGTATGTTGAGGGCGGTGGGAAATTTAATGACCCAGAATTGGAAAAAGGTTATCAAAAGTATGTATCTCGTAAAAAAATCTGAAGGTAAAGCTTATAGAGATAGAGATTCGTGGAAAACAGAGTCAGATTATTGGAAAAATGATTCGCCAATGGCACGAGGTAATCGTTTCAATAAAAAAGCTGAAAAAGAGGGATGGTATGATTATAATGAAGTTCATTTGGAAAATGGAAAGCGATTAGACTCATATTCTGAAGGAGAAATAGTCTCTAGAAAAAGTACCGATTTTGATAAAATCAAAGAATCGACTTTTGAGGGTTATGTAGATGAAATTAATAAAAAATACTCGCCAGGAACGAAGATAAATTCTAGGAAGTATCCTGGTCTTAATGGTAAAGAGTTGAAAGGTGATCGTATTTTATAGGTTCCTGATGGGAATTTTAATTCATTAAATAAATCTAAATTTGAATCGATTGCTGAAAGTAAGGGTGTTAAAATGAGGTACAGAAATGAATGATAATCTTAAAGAAGCTTTTTTAGATGTTGGTTTTTTTGATAAATATTTTTTGATTTGTGAAAAATACCCTGAAAGAGACCCACTTGAGAAATTTGATATAAATTATATTTTAAATCTATTTTCAGAAGAAGGGTTTAATATTAAATATTTTAAAAAAGAACGTTTTTTTAGTGTTTTTTATACTCCTGAATTTTATATGAATTTTTCAATAAAACATGGATGTTGTGAATTTATTTTTGTTATTAATGATAGCGAAAGTATAGCTTATCCTGTTTCGAAAATTATTCGGAGTCTATCTAATGTAAAGTTGGATACGGTAAAAAAACCTTTTTTTAATAGCTATGATGAACTTTTTTTCTTAGTTTCATATTTTTTTGAATTATTGAAGATGCTTTTATACAGGTTGAATAATGGGTGAGATATATTTTTTGTTTTCTGGCACTATCTACGATAATAAAAAAATCAATCTTGTTTTAGATAAAGCTAAAAATAGTCCAGTATTTAAGGAAATAACTGATAAATACGGTGATAATACATTGCTTCTAAAAGAAGGTGTAGATTTTATTGAAGGTCGTATACAGTTGCCTATTGACGCTTTTGAATTAGATATCGATGACTTTATTTATTCTGCAGAGCACTGGTTCGATCTGTTGTCTGAGATAAGAAATAATAGTAATTTTAATGAGTATATAGCTGAAATAGATGGGGTAGAACTATTTTGGGACTCTAGTGAACGCAGCTACAAAAGACCGAGATAAAGTCATCTACAACTGTAGTTAACAAAATACGATGATATACGGAGCCAGATGCTCTGCTGTTAACCCGTTTGGTCGGGGAAGAGAAGGTTTCGACACTGTTTGGCTTTGAGATCGAAGCATACTCCTTACTCAAAGACATCCCGCCAGCACAAATAGTGGGCAAAAATGTCACTCTAAAAATCGCTCTTACCGATGACAGTGCGTTATTTCAAGCCGTTAGCTATCGCTATATTAATGGCTATGTACAGAGCTTTCGTCAAGATGGTAAAAAATTACAAGATTTACAAAGTTACACAGCCGCTGTCGTGCCTTCGTTTTGGTTCTTAACGCAAACCAGTGACTGCAAGGTTTTTCAGTTCAAAACGGTAAAAGAAATCGCTTCAGCGGTCTTTGCTGAAAACGGTTTTAGTGACTTCTCCTTTCGTTTGGTGGGCCAACACCCTGCACGCGAGTATTGTGTTCAATACAAAGAAAGTGATTTTGACTTCTTGTCACGATTGTTTGAAGAAGAAGGTATTTACTACTATTTCGAGCATTCGGCGGGTTCGCACACCCTAGTGATCAGTGATCATGTCGGTGGCTACGGTCAATGCGATGAAGCGGCTGTGGATTACCGCAGTGGTACTCACACAGCGCACTCGGTTCATGGAATGAACACACTTTGAATATGGAGTTAGAGCAGACTGGTGAGAACTTACTCATCACTCTGACAACTGATGCCGGCTCTTATGAAGCGACTAACGAAATAATTCTGCTAGGTGTCCAAGCAGCTGATTTTACATCTAGTTCCTATGACTTTTATGCTCATGGATGATGATTTTTTGATCAGAAGGTGGTGATCTCTTCTCTGAAGTTAATCATCAAAAATCTACTATAAGAATCATTATCCGAGAATTCAATTTCGAAGTGCACCATTCTTTAAATTACACGGCACTTCGTAGCTCATCAAACAAGACTATAAGTTAATTTGATCACTTTTTTTAGGTCATCTCTTACTTATGACTCCCTGTATCAAGCCACTTTATGCATTCAGCCAATAGGTCTATGTCTTAGTTAAATAATGTGTTCATTTTTTCTTTCATAGTGATCGTTGTTTGATACTCCATTAAAAAAATTAAATAAATGAATTTTCTATTGTCAGTTTGTTGTGAGTTTTGTGTGTTGCGGTGTCAGGAATTCGAAATACTCGTGAGTCGAGGTTAGTGGCCTACTTATCCGGTGTTAGCATAGCCGCTGTATAAAAGCGCAGTATATATAAGGATTTACGTATGGGTAATAACACTCACGTGCGAATAAAGCTTGATCGACAAGAAACCTCTGCCAATGCCACTCGTGGCGTATTAACCATCGGTGGCAAAGCGGGCACTTGGTACATTTTAGAGCCAAGTGGCCCCGACTCCACAACGGAAGGCTCGGATCAACGCATTTCTCAGGGGACGTATCGAGTGACGTCTTATTCTTCACCCAAGTATCCTGATGCATTCGAGTTGAAAGACGTGCCCGGTCGTACATACATTTTGATTCACCCTGGTAATTTTCACTCTAATACCGAGGGGTGTCTAATGCCCGGCAAAGTGAAAATGTCAGACAACAATGATCTTGCTGTTGGACGAAGCCGAGTTGCGTTTAATGAAATAAAAGCGCATCTAGTCGGGGCGCAGCGCATAACGATCGAGATTAGTAATTCAATTATAGGAGACGCTTCAGAATGATTCGGAAATTGATGGCGGCAGGACTGTTGCTGTGTTCTTTCATGGCATCGGCTCAGACCTTGATTGAGACAAACATGTCTTGGCTGACACAGCACCAAGAACAGGTTGAAATGAGTTTATCGTCCGCAGAAGAAGAGAACTTTCTACCGGCTTTAAATACCGTGATTTTAGTGTGGGAGCACCGTGATGGTGCGTTAACCGCTGAAATCTCGCCTTATATCTTGAAGGCGATGATTGCGGAACCTGAATTAACCTTGGCCGCCTTGTTTAACTCGCCTGCGTCTTTTAACCGCTGGTTGAGCCAGTTACAAGGCCAAGTATTTATGGCGGTAACGCCAGAGCAAGTGGTGCAGCTTAATGACTTAAAAAAAGCATTGGAAGTGTCATTAGCAAGTTACATCATCAAGCCGGATTCACAATTTGATGAACAAGCAAAGCGATTGTTAGAGCAGGTTCAAGCCTCTTCCGTCTATATGGTCGATTAGTTTAAGTGGTATAAGGGGAATAATGACAAGCAGTCGTGTTCCTAGATTGTTTATATACTCAATATGAGCGAAAATAGCGTCCAATCCCTATTATCAAAACAAGCTTGCAGTGAAAAAGTCCCTCATTAGGGACTTTTTATCGACATGTGAGTTTGTGAATACAAAAGAGTTTCTAAATGGCTGACCAGCATTTTCTTGATGAAGTAAACAAGCGCCGCACGTTTGCGATCATTTCCCACCCCGACGCCGGTAAGACAACGATTACTGAAAAAGTATTGTTGTTCGGACGTGCGATTCAGTCTGCCGGTACGGTAAAAGGTCGCGGTTCCAATGCGCACGCCAAATCCGATTGGATGGATATGGAGAAAGAGCGTGGTATCTCGATCACGACGTCGGTGATGCAGTTCCCATACAATGATTGCTTGGTTAACCTGCTGGACACTCCTGGACACGAAGATTTCTCGGAAGATACCTACCGAACGCTAACGGCCGTGGATTCTTGTTTGATGGTGATCGACGCGGCAAAAGGTGTCGAGGCACGTACCCGTAAGTTAATGGAAGTAACGCGTCTGCGTGATACGCCGATTGTAACGTTCATGAACAAATTGGACCGTGATATTCGTGATCCGATGGATCTTCTGGATGAAGTAGAAAACGAATTAAAAATGATGTGTGCACCGATCACGTGGCCTATTGGTTGTGGCAAGCTATTTAAAGGTGTGTACCACATCCATAATGATGAAACGCTGCTTTACTCCACGGGTCAGGGTCACAAAATTCAAGATCTACGTGTTGTAAAAGGCTTGAACAACCCTGAGCTAGATGAAGCCGTTGGCGAAGAGTTGGCCGAGCAGCTACGAGAAGAGCTTGAGTTGGTGATGGGCGCATCGAATGAATTTGATCAAGAGCTGTTTCTAGCGGGTGAGTTAACGCCAGTTTACTTTGGTACGGCCTTGGGTAACTTTGGTGTCGATCACATGCTGGATGCCTTGACGCAATGGGCACCGGCCCCAATGCCGCGTGAGACACATGATCGCCAAGTGGAAGCCACAGAAGAGAAATTCTCTGGTTTCGTCTTTAAAATTCAGGCCAATATGGACCCGAAACACCGAGATCGCATTGCGTTTATGCGTGTGGTATCGGGTACGTACAAGCAGGGCATGAAAATGAATCATGTTCGTTTGGGTAAGCAAATCAGTATTTCCGATGCCGTCACCTTTATGGCGGGTGATCGTTCACGTGCTGAAGAGGCTTTTGCCGGTGACATCATTGGTTTGCATAACCACGGTACGATCCAGATTGGTGACACTTTTACCCAAGGCGAAAACTTAAAGTTCTCTGGTATTCCAAACTTTGCGCCAGAATTGTTCCGTCGTATTCGCTTAAAAGATCCATTGCGACAGAAACAGCTATTAAAAGGCTTGGTGCAGCTTTCAGAAGAAGGTGCGGTGCAAGTGTTCCGCCCGATGCAAAACAATGACTTAATCGTCGGTGCGGTCGGTGTTCTTCAGTTCGATGTGGTTGTGGCGCGCTTAAAAGCGGAGTACAACGTGGAAGCCATCTACGAAAATATTAACGTGGCAACAGCGCGTTGGGTGCAGGCGGAAGAAGGTAAGAAGTTCGAAGAATTCAAACGTAAGAGCGAGGCAAACTTAGCATTGGATGGCGGTGATAATTTAACTTATATTGCGCCGACAATGGTGAATTTGAACCTAGCAAAAGAACGTTACCCAGAAGTTGAGTTCCGAGCAACGCGTGAGCACTGATCTATACTTGACTAATTTACTTGGTTAAGAGGATAATCTTGCCATTATTTTAATGGTGTAAAGGTGTCTCGATACCTTAGTGGAGAAAGCAATGGTCGAATCAGCTGACCCTATTTCAATGACGGATGCTGCCGCAGCAAAATTGCAGTCATTGATTGTGGAGGAAGAAAACGAGCGCTTGATGTTGCGTGTGTACGTGACAGGTGGCGGTTGTTCTGGCTTCCAATACGGATTCACATTTGATGAAGAGTATCAAGAGGACGACACAGAAGTGATGCGCAATGGCGTAAAGCTGGTAGTTGATCCGTTAAGTTTCCAGTACTTGGTGGGCTCAGAAGTCGATTATAAAGAAAACTTAGAAGGTGCACGCTTTACCGTGGCTAACCCTAATGCATCTTCTACTTGTGGTTGTGGTGCGAGTTTTAGTATATAGGGATTCGCATTGCGAAAGCGTTACCAGTAGTCTTAGAAAACCCTCGCGTAACACCGAGGGTTTTTTTATGACCTCAATCTGGTTATGACGCTGTTTTGAATGATAGAGGTAGTGAGAGGTGATGCTAGGTCAATAACGACGTCATCGGTAAGCTTATTGCATGATAATCGAGTGATTGAAGCGGACTTGCTTAGAATTTCCACAGCATGACCTTTATCTAATGAGTGCGGGTACGTATGATACTCCGCTTTTTAATGAAACCGACTAGGGGAAGTTATATGAAATTTAAGTCTTACGTTTCGGCGTTGGCCCTGACGGCAGTGGCAGCGGTTCCGTTCTCTGCTCAAGCAGAAGATGTTGTGCACTTTTATAACTGGTCGGATTACATCGACGAAGAAACGTTGCCAAGCTTTGAACAAGAAACGGGTACATCGGTTGTCTACGATGTGTTCGATAGTAATGAAGTGCTGGAAGCCAAGTTACTCTCTGGCCAATCTGGCTTTGATTTAGTGGTTCCCACGAATGACTTTATTGGCAAACAAATTCAGGCGGGTGCGTTTATGCCGCTTGATCGTTCAGCGCTACCAAACTGGTCGAATCTGGACCCGAAAATCATGTCTTTGTTAGAAGGCGTTGATCCTGGTAATAAATACTCAGTGCCTTACATGTGGGGCACAACAGGTATTGGTATAAATGAAGCCAAAGTCAAAGCGCTTTTGGGTGAAGATGCTCCGATTGATAGCTGGTCTTTGGTGTTTGAAAAAGAATACTTAGAAAAGCTGCAATCTTGTGGTGTCGTGGCGTTGGATGCACCAACAGAGATTATCAGTTCTGCATTGAACTACTTAGGTCTTGATCCGAATACCACGGATAAAGCGGATCTTAATAAGGCAACGGAGCTAATGTTGTCTGTGCGTCCTTACTACCGCTATTTCCATAGCTCGAAATACATCAATGACCTAGCCAACGGTGACGTTTGTGTTGTGATTGCTTGGTCGGGCGATGTGGCGCAAGCGGCTGCCCGTGCAGAAGAGGCCAACAATGGCGTTGATATCCTTTATGTGATTCCGAAAGAGGGCGCGCTGATGTGGTTTGATATGCTGGCCATTCCTCGTGATGCGAAGAATGCAGCAGGCGCTCATGAACTGATCAATTTCCTATTGCGTCCTGAGATCACGGCAAACATAACGAATTACGTTTGGTACGCCAATGCCAATCCAGCGTCTATGGGCATGGTGGATGCCGACGTAGCCAATGATGAAAGTATTTTTCCGACACAAGAAGTGCGCGACAAGTTGTGGTTACCGAGCGTGTTGGATCAACGCACGACGCGCACCATTACGCGTGCATGGAACAAGATTAAATCCGGTCAATAACCACATCGCCAGCGGGCGGTGCTCGCTGGCATGATTTTTAGCTTTGAGGGTTTTAAATGATTGAGCCAAGTCTTTCACGCGATGGCGTAGATGGCCACTTTCTTCAGATAAGAAGTATCGTAAAAACCTACGACGATGTGGTCGCCGTTAATGATGTTTCTTTAGATATAGCAAAAGGCGATATCTTTGCATTGCTTGGTGCGTCAGGGTCAGGCAAGTCAACCTTGCTGCGTATGTTGGCTGGATTTGAAACGCCGAACTCAGGCAAAATTATCTTAGATGGCGAAGACATTGTTTCGCTCGCACCGTATCGTCGCCCGATTAATATGATGTTTCAATCCTATGCCTTGTTTCCACACATGACGGTTGAGCAGAATATTGCGTATGGCTTGAAGCAAGACCGTATGCCCAAAGCGATGATTGCTGACAAAGTTGTGCAGATGCTGCGTTTGGTGCACATGGAGAAATACGCAAAGCGTAAACCAGAGCAGCTGTCCGGTGGGCAGCGTCAACGTGTGGCGTTAGCGCGCAGCTTGGCGAAGTCACCAAAGCTTTTGCTGTTGGATGAGCCAATGGGGGCGTTGGATAAAAAACTACGTAATCGTATGCAGCTTGAGGTGGTGGATATCATCGAAAGTGTCGGCGTGACGTGTGTCATGGTTACCCACGATCAGGAAGAAGCCATGACCATGGCCAACCGTATTGCTATTATGGAAGAAGGCAGTATTGTGCAGTCTGGTACTCCGCGAGATATCTATGAAGCGCCGAACAGCCTTCAGGCGGCAGAGTTTATTGGTAGCATGAATTTGTTCCGAGGTGCGATTACCGTTGACGCACAAGATCATGCAGTAATTGATTCAGAAGAAATTAACAACCAGTTGTACGTTTCCTATGGCGTTACTACGGCGATTGAAGACAAACACGTGGTGTTTGCGGTTCGTCCTGAAAAAACGCTGATTTCCCGTGATCAGCCACAAGGTGAGTACAACTGGTGTCGTGGCGTTGTACATGACATTGCTTATCTTGGAGGGCACTCGGTTTATCATATCCGTTTAAATAATGGCAAAATCCTTTACTCTTTCATGGTGAACTCTGATCGTTTTGCTGATCAACCTACGTGGGAAGAGCAAGTTTACGTTTATTGGTCTGATGACAGTGGTCTGGTGTTGCGTCCATGAAGAAAGTCACTGAGCGTCTAAAGCGCCATGCTGAGCACGGTAAACGCTGGGTTATTGCCGTTCCAACCTTATGGCTGATGTTGTTTTTTGCGTTGCCATTTTTGATTGTCTTAAAAATAGCCTTTGCGGAATCGGCGATCGCGATTCCGCCATACACGCAGCTGTTAACTATGGCGGATGACGCGTTTGATCTGCATGTGTATTTTGGCAACTTTATTTTCTTAACCGAAGATGCGTTGTATCTGACTGCCTATCTGAACAGTTTAAAGATGGCCGCGATATCGACGTTTTTATGCTTGCTTATTGGTTACCCTATGGCGTACCACATTGCCCGAGCTAAGCCTTCTACGCAAACCGTCCTATTGTTATTGATACTGCTGCCGTCATGGACATCGTTCTTGATTCGTATTTACGCGTGGATCGGTATTTTGAAAAGTAACGGTATTTTAAATAATGCTCTTATGTGGCTTGGTGTAGTGGATCAGCCATTAGCCATCTTAAATACCAATGTGGCGGTCTACATAGGCATTGTGTATGCGTACTTGCCGTTTATGATATTGCCGCTATATGCCAATCTTGTTAAGCACGATAACAGCTTGATTGAGGCGTCACAAGACCTTGGTGCGCGCTGGCTGCAGTCGTTTTGGCGAATCACCTTCCCACTATCGCGCAACGGTATTATTGCAGGGTGCATGTTGGTGTTTATTCCTGTGGTGGGCGAGTATGTGATTCCTGAGTTGCTCGGTGGTACTAATTCGATTGTGATTGGTAAAGTGTTGTGGCAAGAGTTTTTTAATAATCGCGATTGGCCGCTGGCGTCATCGTTGGCTTTGATTATGTTGTTGCTCTTAATGTTGCCGATTCATTTCTTTAGAAAGTATCAAGAGAAAGAATGGGAGGAAGGTAAATGAAACAGCCTATTCGCTTCTCTAGTGTGATGTTTTGGTTTGGCATGGCATTCCTATACCTGCCGATGCTGAGTTTGGTGATTTATTCATTCAACAGTTCCCGCTTAGTGACCGTATGGGCGGGTTGGTCAACCAAGTGGTACGGCGAGTTATTCCGTGATGAAGGCCTAATGGCTGCCGTATGGCGCAGTTTGGAAGTGGCATTTTGGAGCGCTAATACGGCTGTTTGCTTGGGGGTTTTGGCCTCTGTGGCACTGACACGTTTTGGACGCTTTCGTGGTCGCTCGATGTTGCACAGCCTTGTCGCAGCGCCTTTGGTAATGCCCGATGTGATCATTGGCTTATCGCTTTTACTGATGTTTGTATCGATGACAGATGTATTAGGATGGCCTCAAGAACGTGGTTTGTTCACTATATGGATCGCCCATGCAACCTTCGGTACGGCATACGCGACGGTGGTTATTAGCTCGCGCTTGAAGGAGTTGGACCGTTCTTTTGTCGAAGCTGCTATGGATTTAGGCGCGGCGCCCGTTAAAGCTTTTGTGCAGATTACCTTACCAATTATCATGCCAGCGTTGGTGTCGGCTTGGTTGTTGGCATTTACGTTATCGTTAGACGATGTGGTGATAGCGAGTTTTGTATCGGGTCCAGGAGCCACGACGTTACCGATTGAAGTGTTTAGCTCTGTTCGTTTAGGGGTGTCACCTAAAATTAACGCATTAGCGACGCTGATTATCTTGATTGTATCCTTGGTGACATTGGTCGCTTGGTGGTTGTCTCGTCGCAAGTTAAAGCGAGATAAGCTCGTCCGTTCATAATGTATGACTAGGCGCGGGTGTCTAATGTACCAGAAGACGTATTGCTTTCTTCTGGTGCGTTGGCATCATGCCCGTAGGCTTCGTAATTGCCGATGTAAATATAGCCCAGTGTCACATCACTGATAAGTAATGGCAGTGCATCGTTTTGTCGCTCAAACCATATTTGCAATCCTGCGAAGCTTACGTCGTAATCCGCTTTGGGCGCCGATCCGCTAAGGTATAAATCTTCTAAAGGTTCTGCTTCACCATCTTGGTCAATTTCAAATAACCATTGTTGCGGTAAAGGCTCAAGTTGCTCTGCAGAGTAGGGTGTATGCAGTGTTTGCTTAGGCGATAGCTTGATCAGCGCTTGACGTAATGTGTCAGATAAGTGATGTGTTACAAACGTCAATAAGCACACCTTTTCAGTGCCGTCTGCGCCCAATAAATGCAGTTCTATTTTTTTGTTTTGTTTTTCATGTTTCAGGTCTTTGGCGCTGTCACCATAACTGGGTTCGTTGGTTGTAAACGATGGGGGTGGGGTTTGCAGCGGCAGTTGCCAAGAGTCGTTAGCTGGTGCGAAATGGCTAAGCGCTTCTACGTGAACATGAAGCTGATCTACTTGTTGAATAACAGCTTCTAGCATGTTAGCAATAATGCTGTCCGTAGGGGTTAGTTCGGTGGCATATTCATACGTTAAGGTGATTTGCTGAACATGAGATGCTGCGTCACTGAGTGTGAGGCTGTCATTTGAGGGGCGGTTACGACGCCGACGAAAGTGGGCGTGGTCTTCCCGTTCAGGAAGTTGGTTGATTCGTTTTACCGTGTCGATGAAAAGCATAGCGCGCACTCACTTTTTTAATTATGAGACCTTATCGGCGCTTTAGTTCAAAAATTAAGGCCAGCAAGTGGCTGACCTTAATCTTAATATGCTTAACGAAGTAGGTTAGATAGCTTCGGGTTCGCTTCTAACGCTGCACGGTGGAATAGTGCAACTTTACCGATAGTCTGAACAACTTGTGCCTTTAGCACTTTGCCAGTCTCTTCGATCAGCGCGTAACGGGCTTCACGGTCTACAACACTGTAGCGAACTTTGATTAGCTCGTGGTCTTCTAGAGCACGGTCGATCTCAGTCAGAACGGATTCTGTTAGGCCGTTGCCTGCAACAGTGACAACAGGATTAAGTGTATGCCCAATGTTGCGATATTGCTTTTTTTGAACGTTTGTCAGACTCATAATTAAAATTTCTCATCTTAGTTGACCCTCTTTATTGGAGGCTTCAGAGGTTAAGCGATATTATAGCGGAATATCGGGTGAATTAGGTATGATGAAACAGTGTAAGATCAAAAACTAACGATCTTATCTAAGCGGAACATTTGAACGATCTTTTTGTCAAAATTTCTTGGCAAGAGGGCGGTGATTTTGACGGATGATATTCTGAGCATCTAACGACGTTAGAAACGAATGAATTGGTTGAATGATTACGCCTACTAATGACCGTTTTACGAGTAATTTATCGTATAATGCCGCTCAAGTGATCGGAAATTATAGTTAGATCGTAATTTCTGTTATCAATGCTGCGTTATTGTGACATGGTAAATGATATAAGACGCTGCTTATGCACCTAAGGTATACGAAAAAATACCTTTAGGGGTTGGAAAGCGGGCGTTATATCTTGTAATTTCAACCATTGATCCCAATATCTGTGGTAGCAATGTCATTGATGACACAGATTGTGTGTGGCTGGCTCAGCGAAACGATTGCTGTCTAGGCATAACGCCTTAGTGGAATTCTTGTTGAGGTCCTTAAAAGCTTGGCTTTTAGAACCTGAAATCGATGCAGGGCCCTTTGGGTTCTGTTGTCACCCGTAAACCCTATACTTCTCAGCTTAGGCTGCTAAGTGTGCTTACTAGGACGACAAATTAAAGGTTACTAAGCCAGCGCGGTGACAGCGCTTGGTAAACTAACCGTTAAGAGGTGTGCTCTTGAACGATATGCTTAAAAATATTTTATTGTGGTTGGTGATCGCTGCGGTCTTACTGACAGTGTTTAACAATTTTAATACCTCTACGGAAACCAATCGAATCTCTTATTCTGAATTCGTACAGGAGGTTCATGACGGTCGTATTGCGAAAGTGGTCATTGAGGGTTACACCATCAGTGGTTCGCGTTCGAGTGGTGACAGTTTTGAAACGGTTCGTCCAGCAGCAGCTGATCCAAAAATCATGGATGATCTACTGAGTAACAATGTGGTTGTTGAAGGTCGTATGCCTGAACAACAAAGCATTTGGACGCAACTATTGATAGCCAGTTTCCCGATCCTTTTAATTTTGGCGATTTTTGTGTTCTTTATGCGCCAGATGCAAGGTGGTGGCGGTGGTAAAGGCGGACCAATGTCGTTTGGTAAGTCTAAAGCGCGTTTATTACCAGAAGATCAGATTAAAACAACGTTTGCGGACGTTGCCGGTTGTGATGAAGCCAAAGAGGACGTAGAAGAGCTTGTAGACTTTTTACGTGAGCCAGGCAAATTCCAGCGCCTAGGCGGTAAGATTCCACGCGGTATTCTAATGTGTGGACCTCCAGGTACAGGTAAAACATTGCTTGCAAAAGCGATTGCTGGTGAAGCGAAAGTGCCTTTCTTCACGATTTCTGGCTCAGACTTCGTTGAAATGTTTGTTGGTGTAGGTGCATCGCGTGTACGTGACATGTTCGAACAAGCCAAAAAACACGCCCCTTGTATCATCTTTATTGATGAGATCGATGCGGTAGGTCGTAACCGTGGCTCAGGTATGGGCGGTGGTAACGACGAGCGTGAGCAAACATTGAACCAATTGTTGGTTGAGATGGATGGCTTTGAAGGCAACGAAGGTATTATCGTCATTGCTGCGACAAACCGTCCCGATGTATTAGACCCTGCATTGCTTCGTCCTGGTCGTTTTGACCGACAAGTTATGGTGGGTTTGCCAGACATTCGTGGTCGTGAACAAATTCTTAAAGTTCACCTACGTAAAGTGCCTATGGCAGATGACGTAGTGCCGAAAAACATTGCCCGTGGTACACCAGGTTTCTCTGGTGCAGACCTTGCGAACTTGATCAACGAAGCCGCGTTATTTGCAGCGCGTTCGAATCGTCGCTTGGTTAACATGGAATTGCTTGAGCTTGCTAAGGATAAAATCCTGATGGGTGCTGAGCGTAAATCCATGGTGATGAAAGAAGAAGAGAAACGCAACACGGCATACCACGAAGCGGGGCACGCGATTGTTGGTTACTTGATGCCAGAGCATGATCCTGTTTACAAAGTAACGATCATTCCTCGTGGTCGAGCTTTAGGTGTAACCATGTATTTGCCAGAAGAAGACAAATACAGTCTCAGTAAGCGTGGTATTGAATCGCAAATCTGTAGCCTTTACGGTGGCCGAATTGCCGAAGAGATGATTCATGGCTTTGATGGTGTATCAACTGGTGCGTCAAATGACATCGAGCGTGCATCAAGTTTAGCGCGTAACATGGTAACTAAATGGGGACTGTCTGCGGAGTTAGGTGCATTTGCCTACGAAGAAGACGATCAACAAAGTATGACGGGCAGCAAGAATAATTATTTCTCACCTGAAACAGGTAAGAAACTGGATTCTGAAGTGCGTGGCATCATTGACCGTTGTTACCAAAAATCGACGCAAATTCTTGAAGAAAACCGCGAGAAGCTTGAAGTAATGGCGGATGCGTTGATGGTCTACGAGACAATTGATGCGAACCAAATCAAAGAAATCATGGACGGCAAAAAGCCAAGTCCGCCAGCGGGTTGGTCTGATCCAAGTGCTGGTAGTGATGTTTCAGGTGGTGGTGCAGCGGAAGCAGGCGGTACGACTGAAGCAGCACCAAATGATCCTGCAAATCCTGATCAAATGACCGACTCGTCTGATTCAACAGGTGAGACACCGGTTTCTCAAAAACCAACTGGCGAAGCGTAAGCTTCGTCGGTTTTGTTTTTCCGAATAAAGTGAATAAACAATGTCTGTGATGGTTTTTGGCGATAAGTCTTTGGACTTATCGCTTCCTCGCGTTATGGGTATCCTAAACGTAACGCCCGATTCATTTTCTGATGGCGGCAAACACAATTCTTTAGATTCTGCATTAAAACAAGCCGAGCGCATGATAGACGATGGCGCTGATTTTATTGATGTGGGTGGAGAATCAACTCGTCCTGGTGCCGCTGTTGTGGGTGAGCAGGAAGAACTGAATCGGGTTCTTCCGGTTGTTGAGGCTATTAAAGCGCGTTTTAATGTGATCGTTTCGGTGGATACCAGTACGCCTTCGGTGATAACAGGATCGGCTGCGCTTGGTGCGGGTTTGATTAATGATGTACGTGCATTAGAGCGTGAAGGTGCATTGAAGGCGGCTGCAGCGACGGCGTTACCTGTGTGTCTTATGCACATGCGCGGTACGCCGCAGACTATGCAGCAATCACCGTCGTACAGCGATTTAATTGACGATGTCGAACGCTACCTGATAACGCGAATCGAGGCGTCAATTGCCGCGGGTATTAATAAAGAGAATATTATTCTTGATCCGGGAATAGGTTTTGGTAAAACCCTGATTCATAACACAACGTTATTGAATTACACTGGGCGACTGCTGGATCTTGGTCATGAGGTCCTGATTGGGGTTTCACGGAAAACCATGATTGGCGATATTCTTGGTGTGCCTGTTTCTGAGCGCTTATATGGCACAATGGGGGCAAACGCATCGACGTACATGAAAGGCGCGAGAATCTTTCGTGTGCATGACGTCAAGCCCCATGTGGATATGTTGAAAGTGATGCATCAAATAGAAGAGAGTCGAAATGCGTAAATATTTTGGTACCGACGGTATTCGTGGTGAGGTGGGCAAGGATCCTATCACACCAGAGTTCATGCTCAAGCTAGGTTGGGCAGCGGGTCAAGTGTTCAAAGAGCATGATAAAAAAATCCTGATTGGTAAAGATACACGCATTTCTGGCTACATGTTTGAATCGGCACTTGAATCAGGCATCGTAGCGGCGGGTGCTGACGTGCGTTTAGTCGGTCCAATGCCGACGCCAGCCATCGCTTATCTAACCCGAACGTTCCGCGCCAGTGCTGGGATCGTTATCAGTGCATCACATAATCCTTATACGGACAATGGTATTAAATTTTTCTCTGCTCAGGGCGGTAAGATTTCGGACGAGCTTGAGGAAAAGATTGAATATTTTTTAGATCAGCCGATGGTCGTTGTTGAGTCTAGTTTGATTGGGCGTGCCAAGCGTATTGATGATGCGGCTGGGCGTTACATTGAATATTGTAAGGGTACATTTCCGATTGGCTTGCAGCTCTCGGGTCTTAAAATTGTTGTAGATTGCGCGGATGGTGCGACGTATCACGTTGCTCCTCGAGTGTTCTCCGAATTGGGAGCAGACGTGATTCCTATTGGCGTCAATCCCGATGGTTTGAATATCAATGAAGACAGCGGCGCAACCAAGCCTGAGTTGCTGCGTAAAAATGTCTTAGCTGAAGAAGCAGACATTGGTATTGCGTTAGATGGCGATGGTGATCGTCTGATCTTAGTGGATCGCTTCGGCAAGGTTTGTGATGGTGATGATGTGCTTTATATTATCGCCAACCACCTTATGCACACTGGTCGTTTTAATGGCGGTGTTGTTGGGACCTTGATGAGTAACTTCGGCCTCGAGTTGGCGTTCTCTGAAAATGGTATAGGCTTTAGTCGTGCGAAAGTTGGCGACCGGTATGTGAATGAAAAGCTGATTCAGCACGGTTGGGTACTCGGTGGTGAGCCTTCTGGTCATATAGTGTGTCGCGATATCACAACGACGGGTGATGGTATCATTGCGGCGTTGCAAGTATTGCGTGCCATGATAGAAGAAGGCAAAGCATTGCATGAGTTATTAGAGGGTTTAATTAAGTTTCCTCAGAAGCTGAAAAACGTTCGAGTAGCCGCGCGTTTTGCGCCCGCAGAGGAGCCAGCGTTACAAAAAGCGATTGCAATGGCCAATGAAAAACTTAATGGGCTTGGGCGTGTTTTACTGCGTGCATCAGGCACTGAGCCTCTGATTCGTGTGATGGTAGAAGGTCGTGATCAGGAAATGGTTGACGAGCTTGTAGACTATTTAGCAGCTGAAGTTGAGCGGGTTGCTCAAGACAAGAGTAAGCAATTGGCTGATTCCTAACTCAAAAATCAAAAAATAGCGCTTGATCTAGGTAGTACAATTACCTAGAATAAGCGCCTCTAAATCAAGGGTATCGCTATGACACGTCGCAAGATAGTCGCTGGTAACTGGAAAATGAATGGCTCAGTAGAGTCGGTTGTTGAACTGGTTGAAAGTATTCAAGCCAATGATGCCGTTGATGTAGTGGTTGCACCGAGCTATGTATATTTGCCTTTGGTAGCCCAATCTCTGACTGGATCAGAGGTTATGTTGGCTGCGCAAAATGTATCAGAATTTGCAAAAGGTGCGTTCACTGGGGAAGTCAGCTTATCAATGCTGAAAGATTTCTCTGTGTCTCATGTTATTTTGGGGCACTCCGAGCGTCGTTCTCTGTTCGCAGAAAGTGATGCTCAAGTGGCGAGGAAAGTAGCCTCGACACTAGAAGCGGGTCTAACGCCAATATTATGTGTTGGTGAAACACTGGAGCAACGCGAAGCGGGAACAACCTTAACGGTCTGTAACGCTCAAGTGGATGCTGTGTTGGAAGAGATCGGCATTGAGTTGTTTGAAAAAGTGGTGATTGCGTACGAGCCTGTTTGGGCGATTGGTACCGGCAAATCTGCTTCTTCTGAACAAGCTCAAGAAGTACATAAAGGTATTCGAGATAACATTGCTAAACGTTCCTCAAAAGTTGCAGAGAAAGTTGCGATTTTATACGGTGGCAGTGTTAAAGCATCTAACAGCGCTGAGCTATTTGCTCAGGCTGACATCGATGGCGCGCTAATAGGCGGTGCATCGCTGGATGCTACAGAATTTAATTCGATTATAGAATCTGCGAAGTAAATTAAATGGAAGCTTTAGTTTTAGTTGTTCATGTATTAGCGGCCGTTGCTATTATCGGGTTGGTGTTAATACAGCAAGGTAAAGGTGCTGATGCAGGTGCTTCCTTTGGTGGTGGCTCTTCTCAAACTGTATTTGGTAGTCAAGGTGGCGGTAGCTTCTTTGGTAAACTAACTGCACTGTTTGCCGTTGTGTTCTTTTTGACGAGCTTTGGTCTAGCGTTTTTCGCTAGCGAGCAAGCCAAAACAGTTGGTGGTGGTTTGGAATACGTTCCTACAGCATCACAAGTTGAAGAAACTGTGGAAATGCCAGAGCTTGATAGCGCGGCAGAATCTACAGGTGGTCAAGATATTCCTACAGTAGATTAATTATCTACTCTACGATTATGCCGATGTGGTGGAATTGGTAGACACGCTATCTTGAGGGGGTAGTGGCCTACGGCTGTGCCGGTTCGAGTCCGGCCATCGGCACCATTTCTTGAAGAGTAACGCATTCCTGTAGTAGAATGTATTCTCGTTGTCGCGGGATGGAGCAGTCTGGTAGCTCGTCGGGCTCATAACCCGAAGGTCGTCGGTTCGAATCCGGCTCCCGCAACCAACCTAGTCTTATTATGGTTACATAGTAAGATTAAGGTCTGAGAAGATCTTATAGTTTGGATGGCCCCTATATGGGGTTTTTTGCTATCTGAACTGCAGTTAAATGGGCCTTGAGCCCGTTTTTTGTTTCTACGCTTTTTATCGGAGAAGTCATTTGTCTACTAAGTTCACACAATTAGAAGAGCTTATCAGGCCCGTTGTTGAAGGTTTAGGCTTTGAATTTTGGGGGCTCGAATACCTATCTCACGGCAAGGATTCTGTTCTACGTGTTTTCATTGAAACAGACTCCGAAGAAGGTATTGATGTGGAGGCTTGTGCATCGGTTAGTCGTCAAGTAAGTGCGATTATGGATGTAGAAGACCCTATTTCCGGCGAATACAACCTTGAGGTTTCATCACCAGGTCTAGATCGCCCATTATTTGAACTCAGCCAGTACCAACGTTTTCTTGGTTCTGTTGTGTCATTACGCTTGCGTGTGCCGTTTGATGGTCGCCGCAAATTTAAAGGTCAGCTCACCAGTATTGAAGGTGATGAAGTAGTGCTGCTCGTAGATAACGAAGAGTACTTGCTGCCAATCGAGTTGATTGAAAAAGCAAACATAGTTCCTCAGTTTTAATTTATTCAACCTTTGAGAGAGGCTAAAAGGATGAGCAAAGAAATTCTTTTGGTAGTAGAAGCGGTATCCAACGAAAAAGATGTGCCTAAACAGGTGATTTTTGAGGCCGTAGAAACTGCACTAGCAAGCGCTGCAAAACGACGTTTTGAAGGCGAAGCCAAAGTACGTGTATCGATTGACCAACGTACTGGTGATTACAAAACATACCGTCAATGGGACATCGTAGTAGATGAAGATTACTCTACTCCAGATTCTGAATTGACGACTGATGACATGGAAGAAATGGGTCTGGCATTGGGTGCTGGCGAAATTTTTGAAGAAGAAATCGAATCTGAAGCGTTCGGCCGTATCGCGGCACAAACTGCTAAGCAAGTGATCGTACAAAAAGTACGTGAAGCAGAGCGTGCGAAAATGGTGGCTCAGTACAGCGACAAAGTGGGCAAGCTTGTTCATGGTCAAGTTAAGAAAGTCACTCGTGACAGTCTGATTATTGATTTGGGTGAGAACGCGGAAGCGTCTTTACCAAAAGAACATTTAATCAATCGCGAAACGTTCCGTTTAAACGATCGTATTCGTGCGTTGTTATTAGAGATTCGTGAAGACAACCGTGGTTCTCAGTTAGTACTTTCACGTACGGCACCTGAGTACATGGTTGAGTTATTCCGTTTGGAAGTGCCTGAGATCTCTGAAGAAGTGATCGACATCCGTGGCGCGGCTCGTGATCCTGGCCTTCGTGCAAAAATCGCTGTGAAAACAAGCGATCGTCGTATTGACCCGATCGGTGCCTGTGTCGGCATGCGTGGCGCACGTGTGCAAGCGGTTTCTAACGAAATGAACGGTGAGCGTGTTGATATTGTGCTTTGGGATGACAACCCAGCACAATTAGTAATCAATGCGATGGCACCTGCAGAAGTTGACTCAATCGTTATTGATGAAGACTCACACGCTATGGATGTAGCGGTTAAGAGTGACAATCTTGCTCAAGCGATTGGTCGTAATGGTCAAAACGTTCGCCTAGCGTCAGCTTTGACAGGCTGGACTTTGAATGTAATGACTGCTGAAGATGCTGAAGCGAAACAACAAGAAGAATCACAAAAGCTGATTGATCTGTTTGTGTCTGCTTTGGACATTGATGATGACCTAGCGATTCAGCTAGCGGAAGAAGGCTTTGCATCTGTTGAAGAGATTGCATATGTGCCTATGGAAGAGATGTTAGACATCGACGGATTTGATGAAGATTTAGTAAACGAGTTGCGTACACGTGCTAAAGAAACGCTATTGAACCAAGCGCTACAAGAAGAAGAGCAGCTAGACAGTGCAAAACCTGCTCAAGACCTGCTTGAAATGGAAGGTATGGATAATCACCTTGCTTTGGTTCTAGCGTCGAAAGGCGTAGTTACGATGGAAGATTTGGCAGAACAGTCAGTTGATGAATTAATCGAAATTGATGGAATGGATGAAAAACGTGCAGCGACATTGATACTGACAGCGCGTGCGCCATGGTTTGCTGAATCTGAATGAAATCTGAGTAAAAAGGGGGAACTTAATGACAGTTCAAACCGTTAAGATACTATCCGAACTGGTAAATACGCCAGTCGAGAAATTATTAACTCAGATGAAAGATGCTGGTTTGCCTCATAAGAGTGTTGACCAAGAAGTATCTGATGTTGAGAAGCAAATACTGTTAAACTATCTTAAACGTCAGCATGGCGATGCAGGTGAGACGGAAGGTGAGCAACGCATCACTTTACAGCGTCGCACCAAAAGCACATTGTCTGCTGGTGGTGGTGGCAAAACAGTAAATGTTGCTGTAAAGAAAAAGCGCACCTACGTAAAACGTCCGGATGCTGATGATGCGTTGACACGCGAGCAAGAATTGCTTGCAGAGCAGCGCGCAGCAGAAGAACAAGCACGTATAGAGGCTGAGAAAGCTCGCGAAGAAGCAGCTAAACTTGAAGCCGAACAGGCAGCCAAAGCAAAAGCTGAAGCTGAAGAACAAGCTCGTAAAGAAGCGGAACGTCTAAACACAGAACGTAATGCAGAACAACGAGCAACAAAGCAAGCGGAGCCAAACGACTCCGATATGGGAGCGGATAAACTCGTGGAAAATTCGAAAGAGACCAAAACCAATCGTAAGGTTTCTCAAGCGCCTGGCGAATCTAAGCCAAGTGCACCAGCACCGAAAGGTAAGAAAGCTGCGGCACCTGCTCGTGATAAAGAAAAAGCTCGTGGCCGTCAGCCAGACTCTAAGCGTAGCGGTCGTATTTCTTTGAATGATGACGATGAATTTTCTCGTCGCGGCGGTAAGCGCAAGCTTAAGAGACCTTCAAAACAAGAGCACGGTTTCCAAAAACCGACCGCTCCAATGATTCACGAAGTAGCACTTCCTGAAAGCATCACTGTTGCTGAATTGGCCGATAAAATGGCAATTAAAGCAGCAGAGGTGATTAAGGTAATGTTCAAAATGGGTGCTATGGCAACCATTAACCAAACAATTGACCGTGATACTGCGACACTTGTGGTTGAAGAAATGGGCCACAAAGCGAAATTTATCGATGAAAATGCTGTCGAAAATGACATGCTAGAAGCGATTGATTACGAAGGTGAAGCGATCAAACGCGCACCTGTTGTTACGGTAATGGGCCACGTAGACCATGGTAAAACATCGCTACTTGACTACATTCGTACAACACGCGTAGCGGCTGCAGAGTCTGGTGGTATTACACAGCACATTGGTGCTTACCACGTAGAAACGGACCACGGTATGGTAAGTTTCCTTGATACACCTGGACACGCGGCGTTTACGTCTATGCGTGCACGTGGTGCTCAAGCGACAGATATCGTTATCCTAGTGTGTGCGGCAGACGACGGCGTTATGCCTCAAACCATTGAAGCGATTCAGCATTCTCGTGCTGCCGGTGTGCCAATGGTTGTGGCGATGACTAAGATCGACAAAGAAGGCGCAGACATCGACAAAGTGAAAAACGAATTGGTAGCACAAGAAGTGGTACCAGAAGAATGGGGTG
This sequence comes from Marinomonas gallaica, assembly GCF_049821165.1. Taxonomy (NCBI): domain Bacteria; kingdom Pseudomonadati; phylum Pseudomonadota; class Gammaproteobacteria; order Oceanospirillales; family Oceanospirillaceae; genus Marinomonas; species Marinomonas gallaica. The sequence continues at coordinate 3,750,689 of NZ_CP187511.1, read as the reverse complement.
GTGACATCCAATTCGTAGGCGTTTCCGCTAAGTCTGGTGAAGGTATCGACGCACTTCTAGAAGCAGTATTGCTTCAAGCAGAAGTACTAGAGCTTACGGCTGTACCAAGTGCGCCGGGTCGTGGTGTGGTGGTTGAATCTCGTCTTGATCGTGGCCGTGGTTCGGTTGCAACGGTACTGGTACAAAATGGTACGCTTAAGAAAGGCGACATCGTATTGGCTGGCCTACAAATGGGTCGTGTACGTGCGTTGTTGGATGAGAACGGTAAGGCGGTAACGTCTGCCGGCCCATCTATTCCTGTAGAGATCTTAGGTCTAGACGGTACACCAGAATCGGGTGAAGAATTCATCGTTGTTGCTGATGAGCGTAAAGCGCGTGAAGTGGCTAACTTCCGTCAAGGCAAATACCGTGAAGTACGCTTCGCACGTCAGCACTCTGCTAAGCTTGAAAACCTATTCTCAGGAATGGGTGCAGACGAAGTCGGTACTCTGAACATCGTATTGAAAGCGGACGTTCGCGGTTCATTAGAAGCTTTGATCAAATCGTTGAACGATCTAAGCACTGATGAAGTAAAAGTGAACATCATCTCGAGCGGTGTAGGTGGTATTACTGAAACGGATGCGACGCTAGCATTGGCATCTGAAGCGGTAATCTTTGGTTTCAACGTTCGTGCGGACAGCTCGGCTAAGCAACTTATCGATCGTGAAAGCGTAGACCTACGTTACTACAGCGTCATCTACAACATCATCGATGATGTGAAAGCGGCTCTATCCGGCATGTTGTCTCCTGATCTTCGCGAAGATATTGTTGGTACTGCTGAAGTACGTGACGTCTTCCGTTCACCTAAGTTCGGTCTTGTGGCCGGCTGTATGGTACTTGAAGGTACGGTTTTCCGTAACGAAAGCATCCGTGTACTACGTGACAACGTAGTAATTTACGAAGGTGAACTTGAGTCGCTACGTCGCTACAAAGATGCTGTTAACGAAGTTCGTCAAGGCATTGAATGTGGTATCGGCGTGAAGAACTACAATGACGTGAAAGAAGGCGATAAGATCGAGGTCTTCAAGACCATCGAAGTCGCTCGTACACTTTAATAGGGATACATAATGGCAGGCGAATTCAGTCGTACTAGTCGTATCGGTGACCAGCTCCAAAAAGAGCTGGCATCCCTTATACAGTTTGAAGTGAAAGATCCACGCCTTGGCATAGTAACCATCAACGAAGTCCGAGTCGCTAAAGACTTGGGCTACGCTGATATTTACTACACAGTGCTAGGTTTGGACGACAATGCAGAGCGTTTGGCAGAAAACCAAACGGCTTTGGACAGTGCAAAAAGCTTTTTACGTCATCGCTTAGCGAAAGAAGTAAAATTACGTGTGATGCCACATCTACGTTTTCACTACGATAACAGTGTAGTGAACGGCGCACGTATGTCTGCTTTGATCGAAGAAGCGGTCCGTAATGACCAGAATAAAGATTCAGAAGAGTAAGCGATTACCATGGGTAAAACGCAATGGCGCGCCATCGATGGCGTCGTGCTACTAAACAAACCTCTGGGTCTGAGTTCTAATCAAGCGCTACAAAAAGTCCGTCGTGTGTTCCGTGCCGCTAAGGCTGGGCACACGGGGGCTCTTGATCCTCTTGCTACTGGCATGCTTCCTCTTTGTTTAGGTGAAGCGACCAAGTTCTCCCAATTCCTGCTTGATGCCGATAAACGCTATATCACCTGTATTGAACTGGGGATACGCACAACCACCGGCGACAAAGAAGGCGATGTTTTAAGCAACGAACCTGTGCCGCAACTGACCGATGATGAATTGGAAAGTTTGCTTAATCAGTTCCGTGGTGACATCGAACAAGTCCCACCCATGTATTCTGCGTTAAAGCACGAAGGCAAGCCATTGTACGAGTATGCTCGTCAAGGAATTACCATAGAGCGTAAGCGCCGTAAGGTCCACATTTCGAATCTAGCAGTATTAGAGCGCACAGAGAATACTCTGACGCTGGATATTAGCTGTTCGAAAGGCACCTACATTAGAACCATTGGTGAAGATATCGGTGAGGCGATGGGCTGTGGTGCGCATTTGAAAGCCCTTCATCGTGTGTCAACGGCGGATTATGATCCGGCAGACATGCTGAGCATCGAAGAGTTTGAGGCATTGGCAGAGCAGGGCGAAGACGTTCTTGATCAGAACTTAATGGGCTCAGACACGGCCGTTTTGCATTTACCGGAGATCGTCATGTCTTTGCAAGAATCGAAAGATATAGTCTTCGGTAGACTGTTGGACAACAGCCGTGGTTTTGACGAAGATCAGTTGCTGCGTTTATACGTTGAAGGCACGCGTGCTTTCATGGGCTTAGGGGTCATTAAAAATGGCAAAATTAAGCCTCAACGACTGGTAAATACGAGTGAGTTAGCCAAGAATTAGTGCTATAATCCTCGCTACTAGAGTGACTGAAAATATGCTCGGCCACCCTGGATTTTTAATAGCATATTACATTGGAGATTAAGATTATGGCATTGTCTGCAGAATCAAAAGCAGCATTGGTTGCTGAGTTTCAAACTAAAGAAGGCGACACAGGTTCACCAGAAGTTCAAGTTGCATTGCTAACTAAGAACATCGAAGGTTTACAAGGTCACTTCAAGTCTCACAAAGGCGACCACCATTCTCGTCGCGGTCTTATCCGCATGGTAAACCAACGTCGTAAGTTGTTGGATTACCTTAAGCGTAAAGACGCAGCGCGTTACACTAGCCTAATCAAAAAGCTAGGTCTACGTCGCTAAGACTGAAGAAGGGCCATAGAATCTATGGCCCTTTTTTCTTATAGGCCTCTCAAGAGACAGCCTGTACTTCAAATGTATTTTTTATCTCTGCAAGAATGCATTTGAGTACTGGCTAACAAAGAACGTCTTTGAGAGAAAGTTACAAAAAATAAGTTAAGGAATACGAGTGAGTATTACGACAAAAACGTTTCAATACGGAAATCAAGAAGTCACACTAGAAACAGGTCGCATTGCACGTCAAGCGACAGGTGCTGTTCTATGTACAATGGGTGATGCGCAAGTGCTTGCAACCGTGGTTGGCTCTAAAACGGCTAAACCAGGTCAAGACTTTTTCCCTCTTTCAGTACATTACCAAGAACGTACTTACGCAGTAGGTAAAATCCCAGGTGGTTTCCTTAAGCGTGAAGGCCGTCCTTCAGAAAAAGAGACGCTAACGTCTCGTTTGATCGACCGTCCAATCCGTCCACTTTTCCCAAAAGGCTACATGAACGAAGTTCAAGTAGTTTGTACGGTTATGTCGACTAACACTGATCTGGACGCTGACATCGCAGCAATGCTTGCAACATCAGCAGCGCTAACGATCTCTGGCATCCCATTCAATGGCCCAATCGGTTGTGCACGTGTTGGTTTCAGTGATGAAACTGGCTACGTACTAAACCCGTCTAACTCTGAGCTTTCTGAGTCTCTACTAGACATGGTTGTTGCGGGTACAAAAGATGCTGTCCTAATGGTTGAGTCTGAAGCACAAGAGCTGACTGAAGACGAAATGCTTGGCGCGGTACTTTACGCACACAAAGAAATGCAAACAGCGATCTCTGTGATCAATGACTTCGCCGCAGAGGCTGGTAAGCCTCGTTGGGAATGGTCTGCTGAACAAGCAAACGCTGATCTAGTTGACGCGGTTAAACTTGGCTACGCGGATCAAATTGAAGAAGCCTACGGTATTTCTGAGAAATTGGCGCGTTACACCAAACTTGGTGAAGTGCGTGAAAAAGCAATCGCTCAGCTTGTTTCTGAAGAAGGCCCATACTCTGAATCAGATGTAACAGGTGTCTTCTCTAAACTTGAGAAAAACATCGTTCGTCGTCGCGTAATCGACGGCAAACCACGTATCGACGGCCGTGACAATAAAACGGTTCGTGGCATCAACGTTGAAGTGGGCATGTTGAAGAAAACTCACGGCTCAGCTTTGTTTACACGTGGTGAAACACAAGCCATTGCGACTTGTACACTAGGTACAAGCCGTGACGCACAGATCGCTGACGGTCTTGCAGGCGAATCAAAAGACAGCTTTATGCTGCATTACAACTTCCCTCCTTACTCTGTAGGTGAGTGTGGTCGTATGGGCGGTGTTGGTCGTCGTGAAATCGGTCACGGCCGTTTAGCACGTCGTGGTGTTCAAGCGGTTCTTCCGTCTGAAGACGAATTCCCATACACCATCCGCGTGGTATCTGAGATCACTGAATCTAACGGTTCAAGCTCAATGGCGTCTGTATGTGGCGCGTCTCTGTCTATGATGGATGCGGGTGTTCCTCTTAAAGCACCGGTTGCGGGTATCGCAATGGGTCTTATCAAAGAAGACGACGGCTTTGCAGTTCTAACAGACATTCTAGGTGACGAAGACCACCTAGGTGACATGGACTTTAAAGTAGCAGGTACTGAAGAAGGTATCACAGCGCTTCAAATGGATATCAAGATCGAAGGTATCAACGAAGAAATCATGGACATCGCGCTATCTCAAGCGATGGAAGCACGTAAGCACATCCTACGTGAAATGGCGGAAGTGATCGGCTACGCTCGTCCAGAAGTTTCTCCGAATGCACCTTCTATGGCGACATTCAAAATTGATCCAGAGAAAATTCGTGAAGTAATCGGTAAAGGCGGTGCAACCATCCGTTCTATTACTGAAGAAACTGGCGCTTCTATCGATCTTGACGACGACGGTACCGTACGTATCTACGCACCTGATAAGTCTGCTTCTGATGCGGCAATGCTACGTATTCATGAAATCACTGCAGAAGCTGAGATCGACAAGCTTTACCAAGGTAAAGTAGTTCGTCTAGCGGAATTCGGTGCATTCGTGAACATCCTTCCTGGTAAAGATGGTCTAGTACACATCTCTCAGATCGCTGAAGAGCGTATCCGCGCAGTGGCTGACGTTCTACAAGAAGGCCAAGACGTAATCGTTAAAGTCCTAGACGTTGATGCACGCGGCCGTATCAAGCTATCGATCAAAGAAGTCACTGAAGAAGAAAAAGCCGGCTTTGTAGCGGGCTAATCTTCTAACTTCTGGTTAGATCCTAAAAAGGAGCACCTCGGTGCTCCTTTTTTATTGCCTGTAGGATAGACGCCAAATAAAGACTTTACGTCTATCTAACGTCCATTGCTCTCACTTCTCTCTCAATAATACCAAGTAGTCTTCAGGGGGCATGGGTTTGTGGAAGTAGTAACCTTGGCCTATTTCGCAGTTTAGCGCTTTCACCGTCTGCATTTCTTCGTAGGTTTCAATGCCTTCAGCGATGCTTTGAGCGTGGGTTTTTTGGCATAGGTTTATGATGCAGTCGCTCAAGATATGGTTAATGCTGGAGGTATCAATTGAGCTGACAAACATGCGGTCCAGCTTTATCTCAACGGGCGAGAGTGAAATGACATTGCGCATGGAGCTGTAGCCGGTACCAAAGTCATCAATCGAGAAGTTAAATCCGTGCTCTTTTAGACGTGATAGGTTCGCTTTGAAAACGCTGCTGTCATCAAAGATCGCGGTTTCTGTGACTTCTAATAAAATTTGATTAGCAGGGACTTTGTAGCGTTGTTTCAATTCAACGATCTTGTCGCAAAAACCTGGTTGTAATAAATCTTTGGCGGAGATATTGATCGACAAACTCCGGCCTTTAATAACATCTGGGTTGTCACTTACCCACAAAAAAACGGCGTTAAAGACATATTGGGTGATTTTAACAATCAGCCCCATCTTTTCAGCAAGCGGGATAAAAAGTGCCGGGGAGACGTTCCCCAGTTCTTTGCAATGCCAACGCAGTAAGACTTCTGCGCCGATGATGCGCTGATCGTTTAGGTCCACTTGTGGCTGTACCGCAAAATTCAGTTGGCCACTCTTAAGGTCTCTGTTGAGTAACGACAGTACATGTAAGTGGTGTTTATGATCAGACTTCATGTGTTTGTTAAACATGCTCCAATCATCATGACTATGCTGATTCACTTCGGCCGCTAGCTGCGCATTTTGATATAACTTCTCAATCGTATTCGCGCTTTCTGAAAAGGTGGCGATCCCGATTTTGATGGGGTAGGAAAATTCTAATCCTTCAATCGATAGGCTTTTCTCCAGTGTTGGCATTAATTTAGGCATGATGTGCTCGACATTGCGTAACGCAGTAACAAACACGCCATTACTGGTACTGGCTCGTATAAGCTTTACTTTGCTGTCTTCTTGCCAAGGTATGTTTTGCACCTCGTGCATAGGCATGAGTGCTCGGTTGATGTTAATAAACATTTGTTTTACAGCAAGATCGGCTTTTGCTGGCCCTACCGCTTGTATTAAAGAGTGGTGGCCAGACAGAACGATCAATACAAGACAATCAGCATTGCTTTTGTCGTCTATGGGACGGCATGAAGACGGCATTGCTGTGAGTAAGAACTGGCGATTTGGAAGCCCCGTTAACGAATCGGTTAAGTTCGTAAAGTGTCGGTCTTCGTTGAGCTGTCTAATGCGAGCGCTGTAGGCAAACGAAAACCCTAGTAACTGACAAAGGGACGACAATAAAAACGCGTATTCTGTCCAACTGTTGTAGGGCATCAGTTCCCAATAAATGAGGGAGCCAGTCAGCGCACCTAAGATAAAAATACTCCACGAAAACAAGTACAGACGTGTTGCTAAGGTATGAACGGATTTTGTATAAAATGCCCAGTAAGTACACAACGCAGAGCCAGCTATTTGCATAGCTAGAAAAATCGGCGCCATTTTATTTTCTTCAAGCAAACCACTGATCACGATTAAAGCGGCAAAAATTGCATCCATTTTAAAGCGATGAGTCCAGAAGAAAGGGTGGTGCTTTTCAATATTGAGGAAGCTGAGGCTAAAACGGCACACGGTCCAAAGCAATATTGAGTGCAGCGTTAAAATATTCACCGAAAGCCACTCATGTACCCGATCATTTGGCACTAAGTAGCGGCTAAACCCTAAGACAAACCCGAGAGACAAAATCAATCCAGCATTGAACAATACGTAATAGAAAAACGATCGCTCACGAGTCAGTAGATAGATCAGAATGTTGTAGCCAAGCAACAAGATTAACGCGGTCAGCGACATGACCCACAGAGTATTTTGCTGTTTTTTGGCTTGATAGATCACGCTCTGATCATACAGTGCAATGGGCAATAGAATAGGGCCACTGCTACTACGGCGAATCAGTAAACTGGTCTTTTTATTGGCGTCCAAGGTAATGGGAATCCAAATACCTTCGTAAGTTTCATTGTCATTCCAAGCCTGACGATCGCCCCTTGCCCACTCCTTTACTAAGCTCGTTCCGTGGAACAGATAAAAATTAAGCTCATCGATCATAAAGTTACTGGCTTTAAGGTAGTACGTTGTAGCATTACTGTGTCCAGAGGCTGGGAATGTCAATTTATGCCAGTAAGCGTTATCTGAGAACCCACTAGTAGGATAATGCTCAGTTAAATAGACTTGCTTCAATGCTTCCGTAGGTGAAATGGGCTCGTTTTCAATCCATGTGGGCAAGGGCTCGTTAAGATACGCGCCATTTATATCAGACCTGTCTATACCGTATGCCTTGATCGACATAATTATAAGAGTGAGACAAAAGAGAACAATCTTCATCCGTGATGTCCTGAATGCTTGGTACAGTAAGTGTATATCGTATCTAGCATACGTCAAAAAAGAGGCACATCTAGACAAAGAAGTGAGGGAGGATGAAAATAGAGTCTATTTTAAAGGACATTAAAGTTGGAGAGGGTGCATGGGACTAATAATTGGGCCAGTGATTCTTTTATGGGTAGCGGCTTTCTCTTTTACGTTGCGTATGGGCTACGTTCTGCTGGAAGGTAAGGCTTTCTTTCCTTACGTTTGCGTCGTATTGCTGTTGGCTGTTGCTGGTTCAGTACTGTATGTATTTGGAGGCTTATCTACGTTTCAAGGTCGAAGCGAGCTTTGGGCTTTTGAAATACCATGGTTTTTCCTTGTGAATAAATATACTTTTTTAGTCTTCGCGTTGTCAGTAATGGCGTATTTATTTGGCGGTAACATCTTCGTAGGAGATGTTTCAAAAGCGATTATTTTTATTGTTGCATTTTCCATCGCTTCAGGAAGTCTTATTGGGTGCTTCAGTTCCAGTGCATTCATGAAAAAGTACAATATATCAGAGACATACTAATGAGTTTCTACTCAAATCAGCGAAGTGATTATACTGCTGTGTCCATTGATGACGAACTTAAGCGCGAGCTAGATTTTCATTCGTCTATGTGTCTAATATGAATAAAAAATACAAAGCTCGTATCGATCGAGCAATTCAATACATTGAAAGCAATCTAGCGAATAAAATTTCGCTGGCTGACGTTGCAAGTGTGAGTCATTTCTCGGACTACCATTTTCATCGAATTTTTACCGGTATGGTTGGTGAAACGGTCAATGATTACATCGTTAGACGTAGACTTGAGTGTGCTGCCAATTTATTGATCTTTAGAACTGAATTATCGGTTACGCAGATCGCTTTAGAAAACGGCTTCTCGTCAACAGCCAATTTTTCAAAAGCAATAAAACGTCACTTTGGCTTCAGTCCGTCTGAGATACGAAACCCTGACAAAATTAAAAATAGCAAGATTGGAAAAATCTCTAGCAAGTATGGAAAAGAGTTTAGCCCTTTAGATTTGTATCCTGCTCGTATCACTAATGAGGTGATGAATTACAACATAAAGGATACAAAGATGAATGTGGAAGTAAGAGAACTTGATTGTTTACGTGTATGTACATTGGCTTCTGAGCGAGGCTATGAACTTGATGCCATCTATTCTGCTTGGGATAGACTGATAGATTGGGCGACAAATCATGGCATACAGCAGGATGAACAAAAGCGTTTTGCCTTGGCGTTTGACAACCCAATTGTCACCCCAATTGATAAATGCCGTTATACAGCTTCGATCGTCATTGGTGATGAGGTTTCTGTTCAGTCTCCATTTATATCCTCTGAAATACCCAAAGGAAAATATGCGGTACTATATTATAAAGGGGCGCCTGAAGATGCTATACAAGCTCAACTTAGCTTGTATTCTAATTGGTTGCCTGAAAGTGGGTTTGAGCCAGATGACTTTCCAATGATGGAACGTTATCTAAATGATGTTAGAGCGGATGGCTATCTTGAAATGGAAATCCACGTAAAGCTTAAAACATTATAAACAGTTTGAAATGGAAGCTTGGCTTTAGAACGTTTAATAGAGCCAAATGACAACCATAAAATCCCGTCTAAGACTGGATTTTATGGTTTCAACGGACAGTACTTCTTCAAGGGGGAAGTGGTTATTGGCACTGCCACATGATTGGGCAATCTTCCTGAATCGCAGCGTTGAGCATCTCGATCAAGGGGACGGCACGGGTTGCGAGGCTTACAGTTGGCTCTTCTTGCTCAGCATTGTTATTCGATTTCATCGATTGATCATTTTCTTTTTCATGCGTGACGGCGGCTTTTAGCTGTTCTAGAGCATGTGGGATATTCTCTGCTTTAATCGCACCTGACTTTGTTTCAGGTTGTCCCATCATCGTTACCATTTTCAGTCCTACTGAGCCAAACATTGTAATGTCGGCGGATGCGTTGCACTGGAAAGTCATTAACATAATCTAGCCTCATAGTTCGTTGGTTTGCTTAAGTAGCAACTCAAAGATAGTTGGTTATTTCCCATAGCGCTGACTGTCATTGGTCTGGGAATTGTTTTTCTCGAAGTACCTTGGTAAAAACGATCACCTAAAAGCTACGAATACTGTTTCCTACGTCACTCAGAGTATTGTTGGAGTCAAAGGCTTAGTCTTTGAACATATTCTAGAAACAATAAAGCCAGTCTAAGACTGGCTTTATTTGACTACTTACCGAGCTTGTTAAGTTCTTCTAGCTCTTCGCTGTGCCAGATTTTACGTTTAAAACGCGGATTCTTAGATGACATGTCGATCTTGTAAGGATTTTGTTCGTGCGCTTGCGGTAGACCCAGAATATTGCACAGTTCTTGAGCGAGCCATTTTTCTACTTTCAACACGACGATTTTCTTACGTAGGCGACCCTGTTCATCACGGTTTAAGATCGTAGGGAGAGTGTTCAATGTTAAAATTTCACCCAGTGCAGGGTGCGCCATACGTTCACGGCCTTCATTGCTGGCGTAGAAGTGTGACACGGCAAAGACCATGCGCTCTGGGTTTATTTGCTTCAAGAATTGGCAAGACTTGATGATGGTTGAGCCGGTGCGAACCATATCATCAAACAGTACGATGCTGGCACCGTCTAGGCCTTCAAATGTATTCTCACTTTCTTTGTGCAGCGTGATTTCAACTTTGCGTTCTGCTGTACGCTCTTTATCGAGCATAATGAATTTCGCTTTCGTCAAACCAAGCGTGTTGTACATTTGCTTAACGAAGTCACGGGCACCTTTATCTGGCGCACACAATACTAGACCTTCGCCATCTTCGCCGTAGCTTAAAATATCTGAGTTCAGTAGATAGTGGGCGTAGATTTCGTATGGAATCAGGTTGTGGAAGTCACCATCAAACACTTCATTGAAGATATGCTGAACAGAATCTGAGTGGTTGTGGATCGTCATGACGGTATCAACGCCAGAGAACTTTAACATTTGAGCGTAAAGTTTAGCGGTGAACGGCTGTCCATCAAACTTTTTGATGTCTTTCACATCACGCTCAAAGCTTGTCTTACCAAGGTTTTTATCAGGGCCACGGTCTTGTGCACTGTAGAATAGATCGGGTTCTACGAGAATCACACGCTCGGCGCCGTTTTCTTTGGCGGCACGGGCAATGATGAAGTTTGTCATGGCAAGCTCTTGGCGGCTCTGCACATGGCTGGTCGTGCTGACAATGATGACTGATTTACCTTTTAGCTTGCGTCCGATGTTATCGAAGTCGGCTTCGTCAGAAATGAAGCGAGGGCAGAACTCGGAGTTCATAAAGTGCTTCATACTGATGATATCAGCGATGTCTTCATGTTGGCCCATTGCATAGGCGACATCAATGGCAAAAGGGTTATCAGAAGAGTTGCTAACAACGACGACGTTGCTTGGGTAGCTGGTAGACAAAGTCATTAAAGATCCTTAACGAGAAGAGTAAAGCTGCGAGCAATTTTAATATGTATGGGCGTTAAGTAATAGGCGGTCAGTCGCTTTAATGACAACAAATATCTCAATATGGGGCTACTTAACAAGATATCGCACTTTCATTGGGCGTATTGCCCCGTTTTAGTGATGTGTGTAACAGGAAAAAGAGGCCAACTAAGGTATGAATGCCTCCTTAAGTTGGTCAACTTTGCCCATCGAATTTAGCCCATATTGTTACAGTCAGTCGAAAATAGCATGCTTGAATACAGCATTGCTTGAAAAGGCGACTCTGAATAGGGGCTCGCTATGTTAATCATAGTCAGTAGCCAACCCCATAAATATTCATAAGCAAGAACAAAGCTTACACTTTAAAGCTGCTGACATGGTTTTGCAGAGCTTGATAAAGCTGAGATATATTTTTTGACTGATGATTGATCGTGTTTGAAACCTCTTGTACTGCGTCGGTTTGGTCTTTTAATGAGACCAAACTTTCATTGATATCATTGGCCACTTGAGATTGTTCTTGGGTGGCTTGGGCTGTTTGAGCCGCCATCGTTTCTACTTTGGTAAAAGAAACATGCAGAGACTCAAAAATGCTGATGACTTTGTCGAAATTTTCAGAGGTAGCGAGTGCATTGTCGCGGCTATTTTGAGTCGATTGGGACGATGCTTTAACACTTCGTTTAAGTTGCGCAATCATGGTTTCGATTTCATTAGTGCTGTCTTGGGTTCGTGTGGCTAGGGTGCGCACTTCATCGGCAACAACGGCAAAGCCTCGACCTTGCTCGCCAGCTCGAGCGGCCTCTATTGCTGCATTAAGCGCTAAAAGATTGGTTTGTTCCGCAATATTGCGAATAACTTCTAGTACGGAAGATATGGATTCTGAGTTTTTCTCCAGCTCGTCTGAGTGAGCTAATGCTTGTTTAATTTCTTTTACGAGCGTCGAAACAGCGTGTTGTGAAGCATGAACGGCTTTGGTGCCTTGCTCTGTTAATCGATTCGAATCAGTCGCTTCTTTAGCTGCATTGCTCGCAATACTCGACATTTCTTGGTTCGACATATTCATTTCATGACCGGCACTGACAATAAACTCTGACGACGTTACTAAAGCATTGACGATGTCTTCGGTTTGGTCAGAAGCCGATTTTAAATGTGTGGTCATTGAACCTAGAGAATGTGATTGCTCACTTATATTGATGATCATCTTCTGTAGGCTTTCAACAAAACCATCAAATTCATGCGCTAGGTCGCCGAGTTCATCCTTAGAAGAAGATCGAATACGCTGAGTCAGATCGCCATCGCCTTCTGCGATTTCTCGAATACGTTCACTGATGTTTTGGATGTTACGAGTCAAACGAAGCGGCACAATGTAGCCAAATATCAAAGCTGAAATGAAGGCAATGCTAATGACAACAATTGCAATGGACTGGTAATTAGCAAGTTGCTGGTTAGTATTTTTCTCCATTTGACGAGAGTAGTTTTGTACTTTCGCCCCAGCATTATCCAGAATCTTCCGTATTGCAATGAAGCTATCTTCGACTTCTGAAAACTCTGAAGAGTTGATCAATGAGGTAGAATTTACGTGATTTGCTATATAGTCTGAGCTGTTCTGATACCAATCATTAAATTTCATATCAAAGTTTAAGTATTTATTGATTAGTTTGGGTTCGCTTTTTAAATAGATACGATACTCATTAAAGTGTTCGATGACTTGTGCCGCGTTAGTGTGAAAGTTTTTACTCGCTTCACTGTAAGGAACCAAGCCATTGCGACTGTGTTCAAAAGCTAACCGTGCTTGGTACAGATCTCGATCGGCATTTAAGACTGCAGATATGGCTTCTAAATGCCTTTCAAGCTTTGCTTGTGTTGTGTCATCTGCTGAGTCTCGAGTGTGTTGTCTGAGCGTCTCGCCTGCATCATCCAGTATCGCTCGAAGTACTGAAAACTGCTGCTCAATTTCAAGGACAATGTCAGAGCGTTTTTTTAGCGAATCACTGGCGAAGCTTAAATTTTTACTTCGATTGATCCATTCTTGATACAGCTGATCAAAATGACTAAATGGCTCAACCAGCTCCTTAGGCTCATCTTTTAAGTAGTTTCGATAAAGTTGAAAACGATCAAAAACTTGTTGTGCATTTTCAGAAAATGTCGCTTTATTTTGAGAAATATCCCCTTCGCCCGTGATGAGTTTTTCTTGGGCTAGTCGAGCTTGGTATAGATCTCTATCGGCATTTAGAACCTCTGATATGGCTTCGAAGTAATGTTCCGCTTGGGTTCTCATTGCGTTAGATTGGAAGGAGCTTATTAGCATCATAAACCCGAATAATCCTACTAGAACTAATGCTAAGCATACGATGGGAAGCATAACTTTTACTCGAATAGAATGTAGACGCATGATCAGATCCTTTGCTTGCGAGTGTTGATATAAAAGCAGGTTAAAACTTAGCTTAGGATAGGAATACGAAGTGTGCAAAAAATAGACAGTTGATTTGATCAATTTCTTTGTAGGCGTTTCTTTCTAAGAAACCATAGCCTCTGAGCTTTTAATCTTATAGGCTATAAAATGAGCGATTTTCGAACGAAAAACAATTTTTTGGAGGCGAACATGGAAACTCACGAACATTCGTTAAAAGCGTTGTTTGATCAGTTAGGATTAGATAGTTCAGAGCAGGGAATTGAAGCTTTTGTTTCTGAGAATGATTCTATTCCACAAGGTGTGCTTCTTTGGCAAGCGCCAATGTGGTCTGAGTCTCAAGCTCAAATGCTTAAGCAAATGAAAGACGAAGATGCGGATTGGGCTGAAGTCGTCGATGAACTTGATTTGATGATGCGTTAACCAGCCTTACTAATTTGGCATATGACTTTCAAGATAAAGCACAGCGTAGGCGCAGTCCTACGCTGTGCTTTATTGGACCAAAATTTTACCTTGATCTTCCTTTTATTGCCCCCAGATAACGCCTATCTATTTTAAATAACGAGTAATTTTATGTCTGCTAAAAATGTCGTCATTACGGGAGCCAGTCGCGGTATTGGTTTGTCTTTTGCGGGGCTTTATCAGTCGCGTGGCTATCATGTTTATGCGGCCTGTCGCAATGCCAGTGCCGAGTTAAAGGCATTGGGCGTCACGGTGATTGATGGCGTTGATGTCACACAAGAATCGGGTATTGCACACCTGGTTGAAGCCTTAGATGGCGTCGAAATTGATTTGTTGATTAACAATGCGGGTATCTTGGAAAACGAAAAATTGGGTTCCATTGATAAAGCCTCGGTGCGGCGTCAGTTTGAGACAAATGCTTTGGCGCCATTGGCCGTGACTGAAGCATTGATGGGACAGTTTAGTGCGCGTGCGAAACTGGCATTGATTACCAGTCGTATGGGGTCTGTGACAGACAATACCAGCGGTAGCCGCTACGGCTACCGCATGTCAAAAGCCGCTCTTAATATTGCTGGCATGTCTTTATCACACGACTTAAAACCGCATGGTGTCGCGGTGGCAATTTTGCATCCTGGCTTAGTCGGCACACAAATGATTGGTGGTTTCGGTGATATTACACCCGATCAAGCTGCGGAGCGTTTGGCACAACGTATCGAAGAACTAACACTTGAGAACTCGGGGACTTTTTGGCATTCCAATGGTGAAGTGTTACCTTGGTAAATAGGACGAAAGGGCTTTTTTGCATCCCTTTTTATTTATCAGCGTATTCAATCGTAGAGAGCTAGCGTGATTTTAGAAGATAAACAAGTATTGTTATTTGATTTGGACGGCACGCTGGTAGACAGTGCGCCCGATTTAGCCGCTGCGGTTAACCAAACGCTTATTCATTTAGGTCGAGAGCCGTTTCCTGAAGCGACAGTTCGTAATTGGGTGGGTAATGGTGCTCTGACCTTGATTTTACGTGCCTTAAGTGGAGATAAAGACGTCGATCCCGAATTGCCTCAGACATTGGTGGATAACGCGTTGGCGGTATTCTTAGACTTTTATGCGAAGTGTGTGTGTGATAAGTCTAAGCTGTATGGGAATGTGAAAGACACTTTGCTGGCTCTTAAAGCACAGGGCTATCGCTTAGGCATTATTACCAACAAGCCGGAAAAGTTTGTTGCACCAATATTAGATGGGTTAGGTTTATCAGGGATCTTTGAGCTCATTTTAGGGGGCGATTCGCTTGCAGAGCGAAAACCTCACCCATTGCCACTGTATACTGCGTGCAAATGGTTTGAGGTATCGGTCGATCAATGCGTCATGATTGGTGATTCTAAAAATGATATTCTGGCTGCTAAAGCCGCCAACATGGACAGTATTGGCTTAACTTATGGCTATAACTACGATGAAGATTTAGCCGTCCATCAACCCAATCATCTTTTCAGTGATTTTAAGGGATTATTGTCGGTTCTAAAGGGGATTCAAGAGCCTGCTTAAGAATGATAAAACGAAAAAGCTTGGTCAAACGGCCGAGCTTTTTCCGTTGTATGAGCTTAAATATGGCGCTATTCAAATGCGCTAAACAATGTGTTTTATTACCAAAACCCCAATAGTTTCCACCATAGTCCACCGACGCAGCCCCAAATGGTCAAATTAACTAGACTCATAATAAAGCCCATGAGCCACCAGTCTTCCATCGACACATAACCAGAGCCAAAGATGATTGGCGAGGTACCTGTAGCATAATGTGTTAAAGACATCATCAGTGACGACGCGCCGGCGAGCAGCAACCCTAAATAGAGTGGTGGTGCCCCAAGCGCTAATCCGGCCGCGTAGAAGGCTGCAAACATAGCGGTAATGTGTGCGGTGGTACTGGCAAAAAAGTAATGCGTATAGAAGTAAATGGCGACTAGAATCATCACAGAAATAGGCCAATCAAAGCCAAAATGCTCAATGTTGTTTTCTACGACTGAAGAGAACCAGTTGACCAATCCAAGCTTGTTAAGAAAGGTCGCCATCATCACTAAAGCTGAAAACCATACCACTGTGTCCCATGCGGACTTTTCTTTGAGCACATCTTCCCAACTGAGCACCCCGGTGACAAGCAAAATGGACAATCCTAAAAAAGCGACTGCGGTGGTGTTGACGATAAAGTCATCACCAAACAAAAAGGCCGGAACACCTGCCCACAGTAATAATAGTAGTGTAAACACGAATACCATTACTTTCTCACCGTAACTCATGACGCCCATTTCGGTTAATTTTGATTGAGCGTAGGTTTTTGCGTCAGGTGTGTTTTTAATTTCAGGCGGGTAGACGGCGTATACCACCAGCGGAACCAACGCGATACATACTAAACCAGGCAATAACGCGGCGAGCGCCCAGGTTCCCCATGTAATACTGATGTCGGCACCTGTGGCGTCTGCAATAAACTTGACAATCAATGGGTTAGGCGCCGTGGCGGTAATGAACATAGCCGATGTGATAGGGTTAATATGATAGTTTACCAGTGCCAGATAATGGCCGATCTTACGAGAGGTGCCCGCTTCGGGTGAGGAGCCAAAGCTGTTGGCAATAGACTTCATGATAGGGTGAATAACACCACCACCACGAGCCGTATTGCTGGGTGTTACCGGGGCAATTATGAGTTCTGACAAAGCCAGTGCGTAGCCTACACCAATGGTTTTTTTGCCAAAAAGCGCAATAAAATAATAACCTACACGGTTACCGAGCCCTGTTTTTGATAACCCCCGAGAAATGACAATTGCGATACCAATGAGCCAGATGAGCGAGTTAGAGAAGCCGCTTAATGCATCTTTAATGGCACCGGATGGGGAATCATTGGTTACACCGGTTAAAGCTACTAGCGTAATGGCTAAAATCGCTATAGCGCCAATGGGCATGACCTTACCAATAATGGCCGCGATGGTGCCGACAAATAACGCCAATAAATGCCAAGCATTGACTGAAACGCCATCAGGAATGGGGACGACAAACCAAAGTCCTAAGGTTAAAACGACCGACAAAATTCCGGGAACAACGTTTACTCCACCCGCTTTCATGTTCTCTCCTTAGTGTTCAGTGCTTCTCTGTGTGAAAAGACTGGTGCATAGCATAGGGCGTTTATGCTCAGAGAGTGATGATCTAAATCATATAAGTATAATTTATGATCAAGAGTGTCACACGCCAGTGCTGTGGCATTCTTGTGCGATAACGCGCATGTGATGGGGCTATGAGGTTAGGGCCAATCGACAGTGTTATATGTCATGTTTGTCCGTCTGAAAAGTCAGGTTAGTGTAATGTTGAGATGGAGAGATTGAATGTCAGCATAGACCTCTCTATTAATGATTAATTCAGAGCAGAAAGGGCTTTAAGGGATTAATATGAGACGCTTTAACGCACTCTTTTTCATACTATGTGCAACAACTTACTCGTTTGCTGATCAACCCGATATTGTGACTCTTTCCGACGCCGCGAAAGAACGCACAAAGCATTATGTCATTTATCATGGCAGTTATTATAAACTGGATTACCCCAATGGCGATGTTCCTGCGCATTTTGGCGTATGCACTGATGTAATTATTCGCAGCTATCGAGCGTTGGGGATAGATCTTCAAGAGCGGGTGCACGAGGATATGACGGCTAACTTTTCACTCTATCCGTCGAATAGAATTTGGGGACTAAAGCGCCCCGACGCTAATATTGATCACCGGCGTGTCCCGAACCTACAAACATTTTTCAGTCGTCATGGTAGTGAGTTGCCTATTTATGAGCAGGGGGCTCAGTATCAATCAGGAGATATTGTCACATGGATGCTACCAGGCAATAAGCCACACATTGGCATCGTTTCAGATCTCTGGTCAAAAGACCAAGAACGGCCATTAATGGTTCATAATATTGGTTATGGGCCAGAACTTGAGGATATGCTGTTTGATTACCCAATTACGGGTCATTATCGCTATCTGCCAAAGTTAACGCCGTCGTGTATCTGGTTCATGGCATGCAAACCCCGATGCTTCAATGATCTATTATTGCTTCTAAGAGCTAGGTTCAAAATGTTAAAACAAAGCTTGGCCAAATAACCAAGCTTTGTTTATGACGTACTCTTTAAGTGTTAGCTGAAGTTCCTCGCCAGCGCATCTGGATAGTGACGGTCGCGGGCAAATTGTTCCGCCAGTTTAGTAATCTCATCGCTTCGGCATTGCTTTGTCACTGGGAAGTAATGCTCAGTTAAGTAGTGCTGCGCCAGCTCCGATTTGATCACACCTGTTTCGAGTAAGTCCTTCAAAATGGCATCAGCCGTTGCTAAAGCTGAGGAGGCTTTGACAATTTCGGCACGTGCGTAGCCTTGCTGATCAAACGAGACATCCGCTGCTCGTAAATCTGGGTCTTCCCCTGGAATTTGCTGCGCACCAAATAACGGTTTTGACGCGGTTTTTGCGGATTTAAAGTCAGGGATAAATTTAGCAATATGCGCAATATTACTAACCGTACGCTCTGTCACTAAGTGCTCTGGCCATTGCTCATCAATTTTTTTAATAAAATGTGGCGCCAATCTAGGCTGCGCACTTTGCTCACTACTGGCAACTAAACCGCCTTCAAATAAAGTGATCGCTTGCGTCATACCATGTAATTGGAAGTAACCACCAGGGTAGGGCGTTAACTGCGCCATGCCTTGAGGTGTACCGCGTTGACCATGAAAAACAATTTCAGGCCATAGGCCTTGGCACTCTGGCCAATGTGTGACAAAAGACGCTTTGAATTCGACCATACGTTGTCGTTTGGCCTTGATCATATCGTCTAGCTCACCACTTTTAAAACCGCAGGCGTTTACTACGTAATCGTACTCAGTCACTTGAACGTCTTGATTGACCGTTGATTCTGAATTTCGGGATGCCGGTTTGGTGATGATTTGCCAGCCTTTACCGGTTTCGCTGCGGCGAATGTCGACAACACTGGTATGAGTTTGAAGGTGACAACTCGGCAAACGGTCAATCGCGAGGTTCGCGATTGCAGCCCAACGAAAAGCGGATAAACCGTACTCCTGAACGACAACCAAAGGAAATTTTATCGTGTCTAAATTTACCTGTTTGGCAAACGCGACCAACCAATCTTCGTCACATTGTGCTTGTTCTGGTAGAGGTCTTTGCCCAATGGCTTCAATTTCTGCTCGGTCATACAAACGAAAGTAATCAGCAGGTTTGCCTAATACTTCGTTGCTGGCATCTTGATCGACCAGTACTTGATACTGTGTGCGTAGTTTTTCCAAGCGAGGCAATAAGTCCAAAGGTTCACTTGGATCCGATGTTGGTACGGCCAAAACCGTTGGACGTACATTGATGCTCTGCGCGTAGACTTTTGTTGTGTCGATGGATTGCTGCAACAAGGTCAAGCACTGCTGGTCTGAAATTTCACGGTAGAGATTACCGCCCGCATGTAAATGGCAAAATGGAGGGCCATTGACTAAGCTTGGACCTTTCTCGATTAGGGTTGTATCGATTCCCAGCTCGGCCAGACGTAATGCGATGGTCGAGCCCGCGACTCCTGCGCCAACAACAGCTACTTTCTTAGCTTTAGCTGCGCGCAAGTTTTCACCTGTAAGTGTTTGAGTCATTAACTTCGCTCATTCTGTAAAGGTTGAGTTATTTGGCGCCATTCTACGCGGCTAATGCTTGTTTTTATAGCAGCATGCCGTATGCATTTGCTGTAAAAAAGGCATTTACTTTTATCGTGCTAAGAGTGCAAATAAAGCTAATCTAAGTACATCGATTTAAGGTCTATTTGCGTCACTGCAGATTACGCCACGGTTAGGCGTAATGGTACGAAAGAAGTCTAGAAATGGTTCATAAAAAAAAGCTAAGATTTCTGATTGTTAATCTAAGTTGGTCACAAGTACTTGTCATTTATTCGATAGGGAGAGAGTAAACGTGGAGCATCGTATTCGCGCCGCTGGAATATTGATTCGGCATGACGCTATTTTATTACTTCGAATAGAAGATGAAACCGGTGAGTATTGGGTGCCGCCAGGCGGTGGATTTGAGCCTGAAGACGTTACAAGCAAAGGCTGCCTACGCCGTGAATACTTCGAAGAAGCCGGTATTGAAACCACAATCGGCGAGCTTATTTGTGTCCGTGAATTTTTAGAATGTGAGACGAATCGCTATAATATCGAGCTTTACTATCATGTGACGAATTACACTGGGGAACCTCATTTAGAGAATTTAGAAGGCTTAAACGATGAGTCCGTTATCCAAGCGGTAGAATGGGTCCCATTTAGCGAGTTGCCTCAACGTCGATCTTATCCAGATGACTTGCTATATCTAGTCGATAAAGTGAGGCAAAAGGACTTCAGCCATCATGTAGGGAGTTATATCCAAGGGCCAGATGAGACAATGAATCGTTTAATTTAGACAGGCTAACTTATAAATAGCCTTCTGGTTGCTCCAGCTCATGGATGAGGTAATTGGCTTCTTCCATTTTGTCATTCAACGCTTGCTGCGCGTCTTGTAACCCGCGATTATAAAAATAGGGTCCAAGTTCTTTAGCCAAAAAATCGATTAGAAACTCTGCCTCAAAGGCACCAATGTCTTGGTCTAATTCATCGTCAAAATAACGTTTTACTTTATGCACCATATTATCTTTTTGATCTTTTGAAAATTCGATGTCTTTCATTTCTTGTCCTACGTTAACGCATTACTCATGATTTACCGTGATTGCGTATCATACCAAAACACTTTCTTTACTGACTCATTCAGTCGTTATTTTCTGACCTTAATGCCAGTGTCGGTTGAAAAAAGCATAAGCGAGTCCCCCAGTTGTGTCTGGATCAGCTATCATTCGCTTATTAAAGAACAGGATAATCAGGCGACTTAAACTGTGACCAATGTAGAAAGTGAAAAGCGCTGTTGGGCGATGTGCTCCGAGTGCCAAGGCCGAGGCAAGCGTAGCCGACGGTTGCGCAAAAAAGTACGTTTACAATATCAAAAAGAGTTGGCTGCCTTCGAAGATCAAGGCGGTGAAGGCGAAGCACCAGAGCGCCCCAAAGGGCACCCAGAAACATGCTGGAAGTGCCACGGCAGCGGTTTGCTTGCTAGTAATCGTTTTTTACCAGTGAATGAAGCGTATCCGCACGTGGCCATTATTGGTGGCGGTATCGGCGGGGTGGCATTAGCAGTGGCGTGTTTGCATCGCGGTATTCCCTACACACTGTATGAGCGTGACAGCAGTTTTGATGCGCGCTCTCAAGGCTATGGGTTGACGCTTCAGCAAGCCAATAAAGAGATGGCGGGGTTAGGCATCACTGCGTTGGCTGAAGGCGTTGTGTCGACACGACACGTGGTTCACACCCCTGAGGGAAAGGTCGTTGGTGAATGGGGCATGCGCAAGTGGGTACACGAAGGCACTAAAACAGCGCCTAAGCGCACGAATATTCATGTGGCGCGTCAATCGTTGCGACAAGCGTTGATTCAACAACTTGATCGCCAAAATAACGTGCAATGGAACCATCAATTAATGTCGTTTGAAAGGTCACCGGAAGGGCGTGTCGATCTGACGCTGAATGTGTCTGGTGAGGTAAAACACGCCAAAGCAGATTTAGTCGTCGGAGCCGATGGCATTCGCAGTATTGTGCGCGAGCAGATCATTGGGGAGGCGCAAACCCCATTACGTTACCTTGGCTGTATTGTGATTTTAGGCATTTGCGCTTTAGAGGCGCTTGATGATCTGCAAAGTGATTTGTTAGATGCGGCGACGGTATTTCAGACCGCCAATGGAAATGAGCGAATCTACATCATGCCTTACAAAGCCAATTCCGTGATGTGGCAGTTAAGCTTTAGAATGAGTGAAGAAGAAGCGCTTCAGCTTAGTGGAAAAGGACCAGTGGCTTTAAAAGAAGAAGCGCGCCGTCGAACTCAATGGCATGATCCGATTCCACAAATCTTATCTGCTACCGATGAAGCTTTGGTCTCCGGTTACCCTGTTTATGACCGAGAACTGTTAACGCCTGAGCACTTTTTTGATGCACAGCAAGCGACGCTTATTGGTGACGCAGCGCATCCGATGAGCCCCTTTAAAG
Organism: Marinomonas gallaica; assembly: GCF_049821165.1. NCBI lineage: Bacteria > Pseudomonadati > Pseudomonadota > Gammaproteobacteria > Oceanospirillales > Oceanospirillaceae > Marinomonas > Marinomonas gallaica. The sequence goes on along the minus strand of NZ_CP187511.1, from coordinate 3,728,576 downwards.
GTCAAGGCGCGAACCAAGCGTTACTGGATGCGCTGGGGTTGGCGCGAGATATTTCTACTGGATGTTGGCCACTGTCTGCTTGGCGAGACAAGGGCATTCGAGAGGCGATCCTCACAGACTTTGAAGCGCAAATGTTGGCTCGCAGCTCAGTGAAAGTACAAGACTCTGCCGCGGCGGCAGAATTTTTACATTCGGACATCGTATTGCAAAAAGTAGATGAGCCTCGTGGTCGTAGCTTAAACATTGTTAAACGAACAACACCTTAAATGATGTGGGAGTACTCTATGTATCAATCGGTTATCGACTTTTGGTTTTCCGAGCTTGAAGCGAAGCAATGGTGGCAAAAAGATGCGGCATTGGATGCAGCGATTAAGCATCGATTTGAAGCGCTTCATGTTCAAGCTAAGGCATGCGAATTGTTTGAGTGGCGCAGTACCGCATTAGGGAGCTTGGCGGAAATCATTGTATTGGATCAGTTTTCTCGCAATATTTTCCGCGATAAGCCTGAGTCTTTTGCCAGTGATCCACTCGCGTTGGCGTTGGCACAGACGGCCATTACAAAGGGCTTTGATCTTGAATTGCCCGAGACGCAACGAAGCTTTTTATATATGCCCTTTATGCACAGTGAATCCAAGCAGATTCATGAGCAAGCACTGGTATTATTTACCGCACTTGGCAATGACAATAATTTAAAGTTTGAGCAGCAACATAAAGCCATTATCGATCGTTTTGGGCGTTACCCTCATCGCAATGAAATCTTAGGGCGTAACTCTAGCCAAGAAGAGCTGTCATTTTTACAGCAGCCAAATTCGAGCTTCTAACACATTCTCTGTTAGACTGCCTTTTTGCCTAATTAGGCGGTCTCATAGATATAGGAATCCCAATGAGCCATGCGCAACAGAACAACCCACTACACGGGTTAAGCCTAGAAAAAATTCTCACACGTTTGGTTGAGCAATACGGTTGGGAAGGTCTTTATAAAGAGGTCAATGTAAAGTGTTTTAGTAATGATCCATCGGTTAAGTCTTCGTTAAAATTCCTGCGCAAAACCCAGTGGGCAAGAGACAAGGTCGAAGCGTTGTATATCAATACATTTGCCTAGCGACCATAGCGCTCAAACTTTAATATTGATCAGTGCGCCCATATCAAGCGCAGTGATATCGGTTTTGGCTTGATCGCTGTCTTCTCGATTAGGGTTGTTTCGTTGCTCGCGTTTTTCTGTTTCTTGCTTTTCTAGCTCACGAATCCGAGCGTTTATTTGATCGATCTTAGCTTGAATCATTTGGATCTTTTGCTGTGCTTCATCGCCACCGCCTTCTTGAAGCGCGGCTTTTAGTTCTATTTGTAGATCTGCCAATTCGCTCTTTAGTTTGCGCATTTCTGGGCTGCCTGATGAGGCGCCACGTTGTTCATCAAGTGACTGGCGTGACTTTTCAGCATAGCTTGTGACATTGCGATCGCCTGAAAGCTTCCCTGTTTCAGAAACCATGGAAGAGGCAGGTCTAATCGCTTTGAGATTCATTGATAACGAATCACTCATGTGACACTCCTTGTATACGATATAAAAATATATGTGTTTTTATATCGGCTGGTCTTCGATGTTAATGAGTGTATTGGCGTCATTTCCTTTTTTTGTGCTAATCATATGCGTTATAAATATATGGCACTACTCTTCAAATATAGGCGTCGGCTTTTTATGCTCATCGATTGCGACAAAATTAAAATGGCCGGTAATGGCTTTTTCTCGCTTATCGCTGTAGAGCTCTTCTAGGAAGATATTGACCTCGACTTTCAAAGAAGTGCGGCCAACTTTTACGACACGGGCGACAAGCTCGACTAAAATTCCGGATGGGATAGGGCGTTTGAAATCCACTTGCCCTGTCGAAATCGTAACCACTTGCTTGCGGGCAAAGCGTGTTGCGGCAATGTAAGCCACTTCGTCCATCCACTTGAGTGCTTCACCACCAAAGAGCGTGTCATAGTGGTTTGTGGTACTTGGGAAGACCATTTTAGCGACCCGCGTTTCAGATATTTCTTCGCGCTTTTGAATTAAAAGAGTGTTCATCATGACGTTATTGCTCTCTCGAAAATCGATTATATTATTGCTATTGGGTGTGCTGCTGGCAGGTTGTGATCGCCGTTTCGCTCCACAGGCGCTTTTTGAATCCTATTTAAATGACCTGAATCGGTCAGCGTTTGTTCAAATCGAGGTGGATTCAAACGTGTCATTGCTGCCAATGCCAGCATTGAGGACACGGCAGATGGAGTTGAGTCAATTTGATGTTGGCTTATTAGAATTTTTGTCTCTGCAACGCTGTGATGTTGGCGCTTTAGCTGGACAACGCAATAGTATACTTGGACGGGTCATGGCGACAAGTCAGCGTTTTGTATACGAGCTGGCGATTATTCATGCGATTCGAACCTGTGAGATAGAGAATACCGAACTTGCGACAAAGTTGACCAATGTGGCGCAAGTAAAAGCCAGTGAACTGCCGTTCGCTTTGTCTAATATGCTCTGGGCCGGAGAAGAAACGGCCTCATTATTTAGCATGGCTAATGGTTATCTTCCGCTTTCTCCTGCTGAGTCCCACTACCAAGAATTGATCACTGCGTTACAGCATCTTAAACGTGTTAGTGATCATTTAGATGAGATTCCGCAAGTAAGCAGTGCTCAAATCGAAGCCGACATGAAGGCTATTTATGAAAGTGAGTATCTGGGGAAGTTGTTGTACAGCATGAGTCATATTCGTCATTACTTAGAGCAAACCAGTGCGGCGCTTGAACCATTAAGCCAAAGTCAGGAAATATGTGGTGCTCCATTAAACTTTCTTAGGCAGCAGTTTGAAAAACATTATATCGATGTTTTACAGCCTTACATGGCGCGTATAAACACTGTGGCTTATCAAGTATTACCTGTGGTGCAACAGCTAGGGGTACAAAGTCCAATTGATCATTCCGAGTGGCGCGAATTTATTGGTCAGTTTGATATGAAGTCGTCAAGCAGTGAGTGGCAGCGTTATTTAATGGCTTCTCGGGAGCACGGTAGAGCGTGGAGTCGTATTTTTGCAATGTGTGGAGAAGGTGTGGGTTAGGCTTGAGCTGTCAGTAAGTTGTCGACTGCGTCTACGGCGTTGTAAGCAGAGGCCGCACCTTGCGCTAGAGGTTCGTGGCTGAGAGCTTTAAGCAAAGCAATGTTGGCCGTTGGGTTACTGCCAATCCCTGCTGAGAACTGGATTGGACGGTTGACCGCATGAGGTTGGTGTTGGTTCAGCGTGTCTTCTGCGTTGCGTAGACTTGGCCCTGGCTGGCTAAAGAGACTCATGAACAGTGCAAAGTTGGCGTTCCCGGATACCCGAGCGCCTGCTTTCACCTCATGGGTTAGCTGTGTTTCTAAAACGTCTCTAATATTCATAAATGCCACGTCTCTTGGATAGTTATGTTATCGGCATTTATATAAATTCTTTAATAAAGTCAGCAAATTAAGCTAAAGTTTTTCATAGACAGTACGTTTATAAAGGTATTGAATAAAGTGATGTTTGCGCAAAATCTAGACACTACCAAGAGAGGATAGTGCTTAGCTAGCAAATCGCTTAGTTCCCAAGTCTGATTAGGTTGGTTGGATGCACAATATAGATGAGCTAATAGATAACGTAAGGCATAACGAGCAGATCGCGCTGAAGTTTTTTGACATTGAGCGTTGTATTCTATCGATTGGCCGTTGTGATCAGTTTGTCTCCACGCTTACTAAAGAAGTGCAAAAACAATTTAATGTCCCATTCGTTTGGGTCAACCTTATTAATGAAGCCCCTCTTGCCCATCTGATTGAAACCTTAGAAAAAACCGTTGGTTTAAAAGATCGCGTTTTGTTCACGCGACGCAGTGCAATGATCGATGCAATCGGTACGGGCATTAAAACAGTACAGGTCAACCAAGATATCGAGCGTTATTGGGAAGTGATCCCACAGTCTTATCGAGGCATTGTTGGGTCCGTAGCGATTTCTCCATTGACCATAGACGGTGAGTTAGTGGGGCTATTTTGCCAAGCTGACCAAGACCCAACCCGCTATGATTCTGCCACCAAGGATACATTCCTGTTGGATCAGTTATCGATTAAAATATCCATTTGTTTGAGCAATGTGACCGCTCGGGAGAAATTAGAATATCTAGCGACCCGCGATCCCCTTACTGGCTTACTTAATCGCCGCCAACTAGAGTTGATGCTTGAGCGAGAATTTGCTCGCTGTAAAGGTCAAAATCGGGATTTAACCGCTGTCTTTATTGATTGCGATGCTTTTAAATCGATCAACGACACTTTAGGGCACAATTGTGGTGATGAAGTGCTAGAATACATAGCGAAACGTCTTTTGCGGCATGTGTATAAGCAGGGTTTGGTGTTCCGTTTTGCCGGAGACGAGTTTGTTTTTGTAATACCTGGGAAAAGTTATGAGCAAGCCATCGCGATTGCGGAGTCTGTTCATGACTACTTGCAATCGAATCCTTTACGTTACAAAAGCAATCTTGTGCCAATCACCATCAGTTATGGTGGTGCTAGCGTATTATCTGATGCCCCTAGTAGCTATAAGCAATTGCTGAAAATAGCGGACGAGCGTCTCTATAACTACAAAAACAACCGCAAGCGATCTGTTCCTACGAAAGTCTTCAAATTTCTGAACAAAATACGCTAAATGTAATAAAATTACATTTTTGGCCGGTATTATTTTTCTGTTCAGGTGTTTTTACACGCTTTTTCGTTGTAAAATTTCAAAAAAATTAAAACTCCTAAGAGGTTTACTATGTCTCATGCTTTGATCGCGGATTTGGGAGGGACAAACGCACGTTTTGCCTTGGTACCGATCAATCAATACCAACCACAGGAAGTGAGCGTTTACTCATGCAAAGAGTATGAGTCTTTCTTTGATGCCGTTTCTGCTTATGTTGATCAATGTAGTGTGGACTTTGACTCTATTAATGCGATTGTCTTAGCTATTGCAGGGCCAGTGAACCAAGATGTGATTCGTTTTTCTAACAATCCGTGGCATTTTACTCGCCAGCAGATCCAAGAGCATTTTGGTGCTGATAAAAAAATTGCGTTGCTGAACGACTTTGATGCCATTGCTCACAGTCTTGAAGTGATTCCTTCGGAAGAGTTGGTGCAGATTGGTGAGCCTTCAGCAGTCGATCCTAAAGCCGCAGCTTGGGTATTGGGTGCGGGGACGGGACTCGGTGTTGCGTGTGTGGTTCCACAAGAGAATAGCGTAAATATTGTTTTGCCTAGTGAAGGCGGACACGTGGATTTAGCGACGTGTAATGACCAAGAAGACTATATTTTACATTTCCTTCGTGATCGTCATCATCGTGTCTCCGCTGAGCGTGTTATATCCGGCATGGGACTGGAAAACATTTATGAAGCACTGGCTTTAAGAGAAGGTACGTCAAAACGTTTATCTGCACCTGAAATAGGTGCAGCCTTAGAGCGAGGCGATGACCCTATAGCTGACGCGACACTTGCTCAATTTTTTACCTTTCTAGGACGCTTCACTGGAGATTTAATTTTATCTGTTGAAACACGCGGTGGTGTATACATCGCAGGCGGTATTGTGCCGCGTTATCTAGAGCATATTAAGCGCAGTGCGTTTCGTGACGCAATGCAAGATAAAGGTCGTATGAAGGCATTTGTATCGCCGATCCCGACGTTTGTTGTGATGTCTGAATACCCAGGGCTGGTAGGGTGCGCCAACTACGCATCGTATCTTGTAGATCAAGCCTAATAGAACCGGAGAGAAAAAGATGAAGGCAAGTTTAAAAGCCTGTGATGTGGTAATTTTTGGTGGCGGTGGTGATTTGGCCATGCGCAAACTTCTTCCAGCTCTCTATCATTTAGACCAAGACGGTCTGCTGGCAAAAAATACCCGCATTATTGGTGCGTCACGCCGTGACATGAGCGCGCAGGATTACCAAGACAAAGTGCGCGAAGCCTTGAATGAATTCGTACCTACCAGCGTTGGTGATAAAAACACGTGGCCACGTTTTAAAGAGCGTTTGAGCTATGTTTCTGTTGATGCGCAGGAAGAGTCTGACTTTGCTCGGTTTAATGAACACAATGTTGGCGACGACGAGAAAGATGTCGTGTTTTACCTAGCTACGTCACCGGATCTATTTGGTTCAATTTGTTCGTCGCTTGCCAATCATGGCTTAAACCAAGAGCGCATGCGTGTGGTGCTTGAGAAGCCGTTAGGCCGTGATTTAATTTCGTCACGTGCGATCAACGATGAAGTGACGCAAAACTTCGGTGAGAAACAAATTTTCCGTATCGACCATTATCTAGGTAAAGAAACGGTACAAAACCTCCTCGCGATCCGTTTTGGTAATACCTTGTTTGAGCCATTATGGGACAGCGCGCACATTGATAACGTTCAGATCACTGTATCTGAAACCGTTGGTGTAGAAGGGCGTTGGGGTTACTACGACAAAGCGGGTGCGCTACGTGACATGGTTCAAAATCACTTAGTGCAGTTGTTGTGCTTGGTGGCGATGGAACCTCCTGGTCGCAACGACGCCGATTCAGTTCGTGATGAAAAGATCAAGGTGTTAAAAGCTCTGCGTCCTATCGAAGGGGCGAATGCTTACACCAAGACTGTACGTGGCCAATATGCGAAAGGCATGATTAACGGTAAAGACGTTAAAGGGTATTTCGATGAAGAAGGCTCTAACCTTGAGTCTCGAACTGAGACCTTCGTTGCGCTACGAGCGGATATTGATAACTGGCGTTGGGCTGGTGTGCCTTTTTACCTGCGTACTGGCAAACGTTTAGGTCAGCGTTATTCTGAAATCGTGATTCAGTATAAGTCGGTCCCGCACAGCATCTTTAATGATGAAAGTAACCGTCAGCTGCAACGTAACCAATTGATTATTCGCCTGCAACCAGAAGAAAAAATCTCTTTAACGGTCATGAACAAAGTACCGGGTGCGGGAGAAGGTATGAATCTGCAGCCCGTTGATTTGAACTTAAGTTTAAGTGAAGCGTTTAATAACAAGCGCAGCCCTGAAGCCTACGAACGTTTGTTACTTGATGTTATGCGTGATGATGCAACATTGTTTATGCGTTACGACGAAGTGGAAGCCGCTTGGAAATGGGTAGATGGCATTATGGCCGCTTGGAGCCAAACCAGTGAGCGTCCAAAAGAATATGCTTCTGGTTCTTGGGGACCCGCTGCGTCTATGGCGCTTCCGATTAAAGATGGCCGTAACTGGCACGATTATTAAGTTAAGGACTTTATTATGACAACTTATACCGCCGCTCAAGTGATGACAGCAACGCCAGTTGTCCCAGTTATTGTTGTGGATAATGTGGAGCAAGCCGTCAATCTTGGTAAGGCATTGGTTGCAGGTGGCGTGCCTGTTTTAGAAGTAACGCTTCGTACCGACGCCGCACTAGAGGCAATTACTGCACTGCGTAAAGAAGTACCTGATGCGATCGTCGGTGCTGGAACAGTGTGCTCACGTGCGCAATATTTACAAGCGGTTGAAGCAGGTTCCCAGTTTATTATTAGTCCTGGCCTGACACCTGATTTGTTAGCCGTCGGCAAAGAATATGATATTCCCTACTTGCCGGCTGTGGCGACCATCTCTGATATCTTGTTGGGCCTTGAATACGGCTACGACCACTTTAAATTCTTCCCTGCGGAAGTGAACGGTGGTGTAAAAGCGCTTAAAGCGTTTTCTGGCCCGATGCCTCATATCCGTTTTTGCCCAACAGGCGGCATTAATGAAAAGAACTACAAAGACTACTTGGCACTTGAAAGTGTACTGTGTGTTGGTGGTTCTTGGATTGTACCGACGGATCTTGTACAAGCGGGTAAGTGGGACGAGATTACCGAGCTGGCAAAATCGGTTCAACAGTAATTCTTCAGCGTTCCAGTGCTTTTCTAAATGCCCTTCTGTGAAAACAGCGGGGCATTTTTTGATTTGAACTTTTATTTTTATACTTTACTAAGACATACTGTATTCATAGCGCGATTGCCGATAGACAGCAAATGATGGAGGAGTGGCATGTTTAATAAGCTGACGTTTAAGCGAAAGAGTCATGATCCTCAGATCGATGATGATCTACTTGAGCAGCCGATGAGCGTGGCGGAAGCCGCCGAGGAATACGCTTGTGCCTACGATGACGTGAGCTTTTGGACGAAGTGTAAGCGTTATGCTGGTTCGATTGGTCGATCAGGGTTAGAAAAAGCGTTTACGTTGTATTACGCGACGGAGCACAAAAACTGTACTTTCGCTCATAAGACTGCAATCTATGGGGCGTTAGGGTATTTACTGACGCCGATTGACGCGATTCCCGATTTAACACCATTGCTCGGGTACACCGATGATATCGGCATGATTGGAGCGGCGTTAGTGGCTGTCGGTTCGTGTATTGACGATGGGGTAAAGCACCAAGCGAAAGATCGTGTAGGTCGATTGTTGGGCGAAGGTGCTTTAGACGGCGTGCGGGCGTTTGAAGACTGCGATATGGATGTGGTACTGAGTATCTGGTTAACCGCTTCTATTAAAGCGCATGATTTTGTGGCGCCTGATTTTTGGGCTTCGCAAGTTGAAGCGATGCGCGATATTTACTTACCTTCTGCAAAAGTGTACGTGTACGAAAAACAGGGCAAAGTGGTGGGTTTTTACGCACTGACTAATAGCACTTTGGCGGCATTGTTTGTGGCACCAGATGAGCAAGCTAAAGGTGTAGGTAAGTGCTTACTAGCGCATGCTAAAGCTCAGCAAAAAGCGCTGACGTTAACGGTTTATGCTGCGAATGAGCCGAGTATAGGTTTTTATATGTCGCAAGGTTTCAAAGTAGCCAGTGAGCAGCTGAATGAGCACACAGGCCACAGAGAATATGTGATGGCTTGGGCGAGCGCCTAGTAAAAATTAGCGGATTTTAGCGATGGTTGTATCGACTCGTTCAGGTTGTAATGCAATCTTGGAACGTAAACGAGGGTATTTACTAGACACTTTTTCAAGGTTTTTGGCATTGCCAACTTGAATAACGCCTACCATCCCCATCATTAAATGTGGTGGGCAATAATACACGTGAACACCTTCATTTTCTAAAGACAGGGTATGCTCCTGATTTAACTTACTTGACCAAGCCGAGCTGTCTTCAGGGACAATATAAGACTTGGCGTTGTGCCCTGATTGAGTTGGAATAAAGGTCACTGTATCGCCAACGTTGGCATGAATGTAATCTGGTTCGAAGACCATAGATCCTGATTCACCGTAATTTAGCATTTGAATTTGCCAATCTTTGGCGAGGCTATTAGTCGCTATCAATACCATACTTAAGAGTATAGGCGTTGAAAATTTAATCATGTTCACATCTTCCTAATGTCGCATAGCAAAACATGAAAGTCTGCCTTGCTATGCGTTCTTATTGAGTTACTTATCAAGACTGACGGTGAAAGTACCTTTTGGAACAACAGGTAAATAGCGTTTATAAAAATCCAGATAGTGTTGTTCAGGATCTAGCTCCTTAAACAATTTAGGGTATTGAGATTTAGCGATAAACTGCAACATGCTACCATCAAGGATGGTTCGAGAAGCGCCTTGATAAATTCCATATACGCGGTTGTTTTCTACCGCTGATAAGCTTTCCCAGCCTGGTCGTTTAGTAAAACCTTCAAGTCTTTCTTTAGCTTGTTCTCGTCGAATACCTTGGCCCATGACCATAGCGTTCGATTGTTTTCCTGTTTCAGTACCAGTAATGAAGATGACTTCCGGGTCTGATGCTAACACTTGCTCAGGATTCATCGGCCCCCACCACTCAACAAAAGGCGCGGCAATATTGTCGCCCCCTGCGCTGGTTACCATAGCGCCCCACATGTTTTTACCATAGGTAAATGAATATTCACTTGGTCCTTGATTACCAAACTCTATATAGGTTCGAGGTTTGGGCTGTTGGGCGTTTTCTATGGTGGTATGAATGTGTTCCACCAATGCTTCGTATTCGTCAGAAATTTTTTGCGCGCGGTCTTCTTGGTCGGTCAGAGCACCAATGATTTGTGTACTTTTGAGATGGCGTTCAAGTGTTTGAGCATTATAGTCCACCACGACAATAGGAATGCCTGCCTCTTCCAAGGTGTCCACGTCCATGCCTAAACCTTTGTATTGCCAGTCTGCTAGTAAGATAACATCAGGGTTTAGACTAATGATTTTTTCAACGGAAAACGTCTGAGACTCGACTTCGCCAACATCGGGAATTTGTTTAAGTGATGGGCGGTAATCTGTATATAACTTCCAGCTGGCAGGGCGCCAAGCTTCCCATGTATCTCGAGAGATACCTACAACGTGATCAAAGGCCTGTTCGGTTCCAATAGCCATATAGTCTTCAGCATAAAAACCTAGAACGACGCGTTGAGCGGGGACATCAACGTTTACGCTGCGCCCTAATACATCTTCAATGGTTTGGATGTCAGCATGAGCAGATGCAGCCATAAGCGAGGTTGTTAACGCTGCCAAAACGAAACGTTTCATAGGTATCCTTATAGTGTAAACGAGAATTATTGGCGTCTATTGTAGGGAGAAAATCTTTGTTTTCAAGTGATATTGAGATTCGTTTTCATTTTATATGATGGCATTCATGTGATGGAATGTGGTTCTTTATTGAGCGTGGAGAAGTACGGTGGAAATAAAAAATGCCCCGTTGATTTATCTCAGGGGCACTTTAAGGGGACGCTTATTTAAAGTCATTAAGCGAAGCGGTTTTCTAAGTAGCGAATGATTTCTTTCGAGTCATACAGCCATTCTGTCTGGCCGTCTTTTTCAATGCGCAGGCAAGGTACTTTTACTTTACCACCGCCTTGTTTTAGCTCTTCTCGGTAAGGCGATCCTTCGGAGGCACTGCGTTTTTCCACTGGAAGGTTGAGCTTGTAAATCGCGCGTCGAGTCTTAGTGCAGAACGGACAAGCAAAAAATTGGTAAAGGGTAAGATCTTGTGCTGCTTGATTCACTTCCTGCTGCTGCTCAGGAGTACGCTTCTTTTTAGACCCACGGGTAATTAAGTCAAGTAAGGCTATGATGCCTCCAAGTAAGTTACGGATCAGTTTAATGAACAATTTCATAGATGGACTCGCTTATTCGTATTCTAGGGTGTTTCTCAGATTTTGCGCCATTCTAGCTTGAAAGCAGCTGCTGTTTAAGTATTAGACACAATGTTTTTTATCAGCGTCGTATTTTAGTCGATATCATTGCTCTAGCTTGCGTGGCTTAGTCGCTCAAGCGTATTCTTTGCTTTTATGTTGTCGGATAAGTGCTTTTTGTGCTGCTGGTTGATTTGAATTGGACCCTTTATGAACGTTATTGATTTTCTAAAATTAAACCTGAGAAATAAGATGAAGGTAGCGCAAGGCAATCATGTATCGATTGATGCTTCTGCAAAAATTCGCGGATGTAAGATCATAGTGAAAGGTCGAAATAACCATTTACGAATTGCGAAAGGGTGCAATCTCCGTAATGTACACATAGAAATTTTGGGTAACAACTGTTCGATTACGATCGACGAAAGGTGCGTGATTGGTGAGAATTGCTATCTGTCATCCCGTGAAGAAGGCACACGCTTAGCACTTGGTGCTGATTGTATGTTGTCGCGTAACGTAAAGCTGATGACCAGTGATGGCCATGATATTTTGAAAGCGGGACAGCGTGTTAATTTTGCTAAAGACATCACTGTAGGTTGTTCTGTTTGGTTGGCTGATAATGTTACGGTACTAAAAGGGGTTACCATTGGCGAGGGCTCTATCGTTGGGATCAATTCCACGTTGACAAAAAGCATTGCCAATAATGAAGTCGCTGCAGGCTCTCCAGCGAAAGTTATCGCCTCGGATATGTCGTGGCATGAGGCGTTAACGTTCTAGTTTTTGTTTCAATATATCAGGCTTTAAGAGTGTCAATTTAGGATGTGGTAGACACTTCATTAAGCTGCAACGGGAAGCGTTTTTTTTCTATTAAGCATTGTGTAGCCGTATGCTTGTCTAAGGGTTTGGAGAAATAGAACCCTTGGAATCGATGGCAGCCAATGCTGCTTAGAATGTTTTCTTCAAAGTTAGTTTCGACACCTTCTGCGATGACGGACAGCTTCATATGTTTTGCCATGGAGATAATCGTATTAATGATTTCGTAGCTGTTGGGGTCTTCTGTAATGTCTCGAATAAAAGACTGATCAATTTTCAACTGATCTAATGGTAAATGCTGTAAATAGCGTAAAGATGAATAGCCAGTACCAAAGTCATCAATAGAAAAACGAATACCGCGATGTTGTAAGGCATGCATTTTTGCGGCCACGGCTTTGATGTTTTCAACCAACATGCCTTCGGTGATCTCTAAATCGAGCTGAGCGGCATCAACTCCTGTGGTATCAATAACGTGTTGAATTTGCTCGACAAAGTCTTCGCTTGAAAATTGAAATGGACTGATGTTTACCGCTAGGCTTTTAAAGCTTGCTGGTAGACCAACGACATGTTGCCATGTGCGCAATTGACGACACGCTTCCATCAACACCCATTCACCTAAAGGCGCTATTAAGCCAGTTTCCTCTGCGATAGGAATAAATTCAGCTGGTGAAATCGGCCCAAGCTCAGGGCTTAACCAGCGCACCAGACTTTCAAAGCCGATGAGTTCTCCCTGACCATTTACTTGAGGTTGGTAGACTAAATAGAGCTCGTCCCGTTCTAATGCATGATGTAATGCTTTTTCCATTTTTAAGCGTTCCGTTGCAAACTGTTGCATTTCACTACGGTAGAAATGGAAGCCACTACGGCCGCTTTCTTTGGCTTTGTACATCGCGGTATCGGCTTGTTGTAATATACGCATGCCATCTGATTGATCCAGAGGGAACAGGCTGATACCAATACTGGCTGATACATAAAGTTCTACATTTTGAATGACAAAGGCGGTACTCAACGTGCCCAAAAGTTGCTCTGCAAGATGAGACACCATGGCTTGTGCATCCTGCATATCGTGGCAGATATCTGGTAACAGTAAGACAAACTCATCGCCGCCTAGGCGAGACGCGGTGTCTCCTTTAGAGATTAAGGTGTTGATACGCTTTGATACTTCAATAAGCAGCTGATCACCCGCATGGTGTCCCATGGAGTCATTAATGGTTTTAAAACGATCTAGATCGATAAACAGAACACCACCAATATGACGATGTTCTCGGGCGACAGCGATCGCATTTTCTAAGCGGTCATGCAGAAGGCGTCGGTTAGGCAGGTTGGTTAAAGCATCATAGTAGGCGAGGTATTTGACCTGCTCTTGATCCTTTATTCGCTGAGTGATGTCACGAACAGAGACAAGATAGCGGGGAATATTCTCCAATGTGATCATGCTGGCACATACTTCAACGGGCACCATGGTGCCGTTATGACGTACATAACGGGTTTCAAACGTAGAGACTTTTCCGAGCGCATTTTGTGACCAATCGATCAATACTTCTTGGTTAAATTTATGATCAATGTTTTTTAGGTTCATCGATTTGATACTAGATTCTCGATAGCCTAATAAATGTATCGCCGCGTCGTTATAATCTAGTATTTGCCCTGTTTGAGACGTCAGTAGCATACATTCACGTGATTGTTGCATTACGGCGCGAAAATAGGCCTCGCGCTTTTCGAGCTCTGCCTCTACGGTTTGACGTTGGTGCCATAGCGTTGTGAAGGTCCTAGCCAGGACGCCGAGTTCATCGTCACGTTTAATTTCAGTGAAATGCACATCGCCATCGCTGAATTTACTACGGCCAACACTTTCAAGCTGTTGAATAAATCTTGATAAAGGTCGCGACGTTTGAAGGTAAATTAAGGTGAGGAACGCAGCGCTTAATACGAGCGTTGCCAGGATTGCGGTCGTGATCAAGCGAAGATTGCGACGAATAAAGTTTTCTGTGACGGCTCCATTATCGATGTTGGCAATCAGTTCACCGACTTTAAGCTTGCCTCGCTTGAGCTCTAGGGTATACGTCTGCTTTAAATCAATGGCTAGGTAATGAGACACCCAACTGAAAGCATTGGAAGAGGCAGGCCTACTGTAGTAAGCCATTTGGTTGTTTAAATCGTCTGTTAGTACGATTTCAATAAATACATTGGTTCGCATTAATCCTGCAACAACTTGCTTAGCCAAGTTGGCGTCTAATGTATAGGCTGACTCGGTTGCGGCGTTTTCTACGGTCTCTAATGTCCCTATTATGCGGCCTGTGATATTTTCTTTTTCTTCGTGCCAATCCGTATATATTTGAAAAGAGCTACCTAAGATACCCATAGCAATCAGGAGTACTAAGGCCCATTTAGCTTGTTTATAGGATAAGCGTTTGTGAAGTGCCAACATAAAGAGTCTTCGTAAAGTTAAGAATCAACGTTGGGATTCGTAATCCCATACTTTGCATACAAGGCATTGATTTTTCCTGATTCTCGAAGAACCTGTAAGCCTTGATTTAAAGCGTGTCGTAGGCGTTTTGACTGTTCGTATCGCTTACTAAAGCAAACGCTATAGTCTGTATAGTCAATGTTATCAATGTTGTAGAGACTAAATTGATCCTTTACATCCATCTGATCCAATACGTAAAGCAGACTTTCTTTGTCTGTCATAAAGACATCTTGATTGCGATGTAATATAAGTGAAACACCTTGGTTTATACCATTGACCACGGTGTAGCTGATATTGTTGCGTGTTAAAATATGCTCTTGGGCCCACCCCGCCATCACGATATTTTTGTAAAAGTTCAGTTTTTCCAGTGGGTAAGAGTTCTGATCTCCAAATTGGCCTTTTTGTGTTGCCATTACCATAGTGGAGTAGCTAACAGCATCTGAAAAGTAGCTAAAAGGTGCTCGCGCTGAGATAGGACGACATGATACAACCCCTAGGATAAGCCCAGCTTTTACATCACGCATCATGCGTTTCCAAGGCGCGCTTTTAAATGTGACCTCGATTTCTTGCGAAGCGTAGGCTGCTCGAATGACTTCAATGTCAACGCCATAGAAACCATCTTCTCCGACGTCAGCCTCGTACGAAGGCGCAACGCGCGCATCAATGGAGTAGGGAGGGAAGTGCATGCTGTAAAGCACTATTTCTTCTGCCGCGTAAACCGAGGGGCTGCTAAGAAGTAAAAGTCCACTACACAGTAGGTAACTATGACGATACTTCAAATCCCCTCTCCCATTTTTACTAACAGATTACGAGTAGTTGCTTCAGGTTTTTTCCTGTTTATTTGCACCATTATTACACACAAAAACATATTACCTTTTATCTGTAAAGTAATAAGTCGCTTATGGATAAGTTTTTGTTATATCGGTTAACGGTGCTTTTCTCATTTAAAAAATGCTTATAAACCAATGGAATCTACTAAATTGACAGAAAACTTCGGCCTGATATTAAGCTTTTGCTGCGAGTAATGAGCGACTCAGTTTCGTTTTTACTTAAGCTGAGTAAAGTAAGTTTGTATTTAATAGCAGCCGAACTCATGCGAAAAAGACTCCTACAGAATAGAAAAATATGGGGTTAGCATGAGTCATTATCGATTTTCGCAGGGAGAAACTGAGGTTGATTTGAGTGCGCATTGGATGCCGTTTTCAGCCAATCGCCACTTTCATAGCCATCCTCGTATTATTGCATCGGCAGCTGGATCTTGGTTCAAAGACCAGCATGGGCGCGATGTCTACGATTCTCTGTCAGGGCTTTGGACTTGTGGTGCGGGTCATGCACGTCCAGAAATCCAGAAAGCGGTCGCAGAGCAACTAGGGACTCTCGATTACTCACCAGCCTTCCAATTTGGGCATGCGTTGTCTTTTCAGCTTGCTGAGCGCATCGTTGCGAAAATGCCAAAGGGTCTTGATCACGTGCTTTTTACAGGGTCTGGCTCCGAAAGCGCTGATACCTCGTTAAAACTAGCTCGTGCCTATTGGAGGGCGAAAGGTAAGCCCAGCAAAACTAAGCTAATTGGTCGAGCAAGAGGTTATCACGGGGTGAACTTCGGTGGCACCAGCCTAGGCGGTATAAATGGTAACCGTAAAACCTTTGGCCAACTCCTAGATGCAGATCACCTCCCACATACTCTACAGCCAGAGTTAGCTTTTACCAAAGGTATGGCTGAAACCGGCGGTGTGGCATTGGCGAATGAGTTTTTGAAACTGATTGAACTTCACGATGCCTCAAACATCGCTGCAGTGATTGTTGAGCCTATGTCAGGTTCTGCTGGTGTTTTGGTGCCGCCAGAAGGGTATTTGCAACGCCTACGTGAAATCTGTGATGCACATGACATCTTACTTATTTTCGATGAAGTCATTACTGCGTTTGGCCGAATGGGTCGCTGGACGGGAGCGGAGTATTTCGGCGTCACGCCGGATATTTTAAATACGGCTAAGCAGCTTACCAATGGCGCCATTCCGATGGGGGCCGTAGTGACTTCAGAGGAGATCTATAAAACATTTATGGAGCAACCTCTAGCCGATCATTCGATCGAATTTACCCATGGTTATACGTATTCCGCTCACCCTGTGGCTTGTGCAGCAGCGTTGGCCTGTTTAGATTTACTTGAGCGCGATCATTTAATTGAGCAGTCGGCGGAATTAGCCCCTATTTTTGCGAATAAATTGCATGCCCTTAAGGGAACCGATCACGTGATAGATATACGTAATTGTGGTTTAGCGGGCGCACTTCAAATTCAATCTAAAGAAGGTGATCCAACCATTCGCCCCTTCAAAGCCATGTTGGCACTTTGGGACAAAGGCTATTGTGTTCGAGCAGGAGGTGATACGTTGCAATTTGGCCCCACTTTTAATGCCGATCCAGAAGACTTAGAGCGTTTGTTTAGTGCCGTCCATGAGACGCTACACGAGTTAGATTAAGTCATCACATATTTAAACCGTATCAATAGGTATACAAAGTTATGGAAACAGTAACGCATTTTATCGCAGGTGAAATGATCAGCCACAGTGAACAAGTCATCGATGTATTTAACCCTGCGACAGGTAAAGTTACGTGCTCTATGGAAATGGGCAATGCTCAGACCGTTGCCGCAGCCATAGCAGCGGCCGAAGAGGTGTTACCTGAGTGGAAAGCCACACCGCCGTTAAAGCGTGCACGCATCATGTTTCGTTTCAAAGAACTGCTGGAGCAGAACAAAGAAACGATCGCAAAGCTGATCAGTGAAGAACACGGTAAAACGCTTCCTGATGCATTAGGTGAATTGCAACGTGGTATTGAGAATGTTGAATACGCTTGTGGTGCACCTGAGTTACTTAAAGGTGAGTATTCTTCTAATACAGGCCCTGGGATTAATGCGTGGAGTGACAGTAAACCTGTTGGTATTGTGGCGGGCATAACCCCCTTCAATTTCCCTGCTATGGTGCCCTTGTGGATGTATCCGTTAGCCATAGTATGTGGCAATTGCTTTATTTTGAAGCCGTCAGAAAAAGATCCAAGTTCGACGCTTTATATTGCGAAACTTCTCGTGGAAGCGGGGTTGTCAAAAGGCGTATTGAGTGTCATCAACGGCGGCAAAGAAGTTGTCGATGCGTTGATCGAGGCGCCTCAGGTGAAAGCCATGAGTTTTGTCGGCTCGACGCCAGTAGCGGAGTATATCTATTCTCAAGGTACGGCGAAAGGCAAGCGAGTGCAGGCGCTAGGCGGAGCCAAGAACCATGCGATCGTTATGCCTGATGCAGAGCTAGAGGGTGCAGTCAGTGCTTTAATGGGCGCTGCTTTTGGTTCTTGTGGTGAGCGTTGCATGGCGATCTCCGTAGCGGTATGCGTTGGCGATGAAACAGCAGAACGTTTAATAGAAAAGCTTATTCCGCAAATTCAAGCGTTGCGAGTAGGCGCATACACTCAAGAAAGCTCAGAAATGGGGCCGCTGATCTCTAAAGAGCATTTTGACAAAGTGACTCAATATGTCGATGAAGGTGTTTCCAGTGGCGCTAACTTGTTAGTAGATGGCCGTAGATTAAACATACCCGGATATGAAGAAGGTTACTTCATTGGTGGTTGTCTGTTTGATCGAGTGACCACAGAGATGAGTATTTACCAAGAAGAAATCTTTGGGCCTGTGCTTTGCATTGTACGTGTGAACTGCTTAGAAGAGGGCATCGCGTTGATTAATGAGCATGAGTACGGCAACGGTACCTGTATCTTTACGCGCGATGGTGAAGCGGCTGAGATGTTTTGCGATGAAGTTGAAGCTGGCATGGTCGGCGTCAATGTGCCATTACCAGTCCCTGTTGCTTCACACAGTTTTGGTGGCTGGAAGCGCTCGCTTTTTGGCGACTTACACGCATACGGCCCGGATGGCGTTCGTTTCTACACACGACGCAAAGCAATCAGCCAGCGTTGGCCAAAACGTGCAACTCATGAAGCAGCACAATTTGCCTTTCCAAGTCAGCAGTAACCTTTAGCTTATGATGATTTGAAGCGCCTTCTGTGAACGCCGAAGGCGCTTTTTTTACTATTTGTTCTTGCTAATCAAATTTAGGGTAGTCAAAGTGGAATCGTGTCACTTATGTAGAGAGAAGAGGCGATTAGATGAAAACGATTGGTATGTTAGGTGGTATGAGCTGGGAAAGTACGCAGAGCTATTATCGAGCTCTGAATGAAGGCATCAAGGCGTCTTTGGGTGGTCTACATTCTGCGAAGATTGCGTTGTACAGTGTCGATTTTTCTGAAATAGAAGAGTGCCAGCGCAATTCTGATTGGCAGCAAGCAGGCTCAATTTTAGCGCAAGCCGCTCGTGGTGTAGAGTCTGCCGGAGCAGACTGCCTTTTAATTTGTACTAACACCATGCACAAAGTGGCGGATCAAGTCGAAGATGCTATTAATATCCCGCTTATCCACATTGCGGATGCAACTGGAGAGGCGTTAGTTCGCGCTGGTATCGAACGTGTTGGTTTGCTTGGTACGGCGTTTACAATGGAGCAAGACTTTTATAAAGGTCGCTTGACTGATAAGTTTGGCTTGGATGTGATGGTTCCGGAGGATGGCGATAGAGCTTTGATACATCGAGTTATCTTCCAAGAGCTGTGTCTAGGTATTACGACTAACGCCGCTAAAGCTGAGTACCTACGTATTGTCCAATCTCTAAAAGAGCAGGGCGCTGAAGCTGTGATTCTTGGTTGTACTGAAATTGGTATGTTGGTTGAACAAAAAGACACAGATGTGCCTTTATTTGATACAACAGCGATTCATACGCAAGCCGCAGTGACTTTTGCATTAAAGTAAATAAAGTATTAACTAATCGGTTTTCTTTTAACATATTTGATCCTTAATAGCGTGCTATCGTAGTCTCTATTAAGAGTAACCAAGATATTTAAATACCAATTTGAGGGACAATCTGTGAAAGTATTAGCCTTTGCCGCAACAAACCATAAAGCATCAATTAACAAACAACTGGTTACCTATGCAGCTAACGTGTTGGCTGAAAATAAAGGTGCTGACGTTGAAGTACTCGATTTAAATGACTATGAGTTGCCTATTTATAGCATCGAGCGTCAAACTGAAAATGGCATGCACCCGTTGGCGCAGCAGTTTTTCGATAAAATAGGTGCAGCGGATGTCGTGCTTATTTCATTTGCAGAGCACAATGGTTCTTACTCAGCAGTCTACAAAAATTTGTTTGACTGGACATCGCGCATCGACATGAAAGTCTACCAAAACAAACCAACCGTATTATTGTCGACGTCGCCTGGTCCTGGTGGTGCAAACAGTGTCTTGTCGGCTGCTGTAGGGTCGGCAGAGTTTTTCGCAATGGATTTAAAGGGCAGTCTATCTGTGCCTTCGTTTAACGATAACTTTGATACCGACAAAGGCGTGCTAACCAATGCTGAGCTGACAGCGACGTTAAAGGATATCCTGTCAAAAGTAGAATGACGCTTGTAAAGGTAGTGTAAAAAGCGGCGATTATGCCGCTTTTTTATTGTATATTTAAGATTGATTTTCATTTGCATATTGTTTTTTAGTAACGGTTGTGGATAATTCCGCTTCGAATTTTGATTGCTAAATGGACAATTTGATATGGATTCATCTCTCTCAACTGACACGCGTGTCAGCGCTATTTCTTTTTCTGCTGGTAAGTGGGAATACTTTAAACTTTGGATTGTGAACTTGGTTTTAACCGTCGTTACTCTAGGCATTTACAGTGCTTGGGCGAAGGTTCGCAACACTCAGTATCTTTATGGTCATACGCAAATTGAAGGCCATCGCTTACAATACCTAGCCACTCCGATGCAACTGTTAAAAGGGCGTTTAATCGCTCTAGTGTTGTTCATTATTTACATGTTAAGTTCGGCTTTTATGCCGCTCGTTGCGGCCTTGTTAGCGTTAGTTGTGATGTTTGCGACGCCATATTTGATGGTTAAAGGTCTACAATTTAGCTTGCGTCATACTGCCTACCGAAATGTACGATTTGGTTTTACCGGATCGATTGGTGGTGCTTATATGAACTTTATGTTGCTGCCTTTGCTTGGTGTACTAAGTTTGGGGCTTGCAATGCCTTGGGTGATTTTTCGTACCAGTCACTATATTTACAACAACATTTTATTTGGTAAGCATGAATTCGAAGCGGATCTGTCACTGAAAACTTTCTACAAAGCAGGGCTTATTGCGTTTGCTTTGTTCATGGTACCAGTAGTTCTGCTGTTTGTTATCGGTATGCAAACAATGAGTGCTGCTGGCGGTCCACCATTGGGTATGGTTTTCGCCTCTTATGCATTATTCTTTGTTGCTTTCAGTGTTTTTCATGTGATCATCCGCAACCATATTATGAACGGTCTAAGCGCTCGCAACTTAGTTTCATTCCGCTCGGACCTTCAGATCGGTCGTTACCTAGGGGTGATGGCAAGTAATGCTCTGATTGTGGTTTTCACCTTAGGGTTAGGCTTTCCTGTAGCGCAAGTTCGTATGAATAAGCTATTGGCCGACGCGACAGAAGTTCATCTAACGCCTGAAATTGATCGTCTTGTGGCCTCTTCCAGTGAATTGGACTCCGCGTTCGGAGAGGAAATGTCTGGTTTCTTCGACGCAGACTTGTCTATCACCTAAGGGGCTCCGTCTATGACGGCCATTTCTGAGCCAATAGTCGGGACATTTCAGCACGCAGCATCGTCACGTATTGATGCTGCTAAGCTGTGTATAGATCTTGATGGCGATCAGATCATTGTATCTGATTACTTGTCAGACGGTGTCTTACAACAGCAGTCGTATTCAAGCTGTAGCATGTCGTCACGCTTGCCTGGTGTTCCGATGACGCTTTCTTTTGGAGATGGAGCAAGCTTCACGCCAGCTGATCCTGATTTTTCTTGGCCTAATAGCAGCAAATCTTCTTCCTTCATCTATTGGCTAGAGCGTAAATGGCTCTACGGGTTACTTGCCATTGGGTTAATGATTGGTTTTTTGACTGGCATGGTAAAGGTGGCGATTCCTTTTGCCGCTGTTCAAGTCGCCTCGGTTGTGCCCATGACGATTTCTCAAGAAATGGGTCAGCAGAGCCTATCATTGTTAGACCAACTATACTTTGAAGAGAGTGAGCTGGAATCGGATACGATGGCTCAAGTACAGGGCAACTGGGATGTTTTACTTGAACGCTTAGAGTTACCTCAAGAGCATTATCAATTACAATTTCGTAGCTGGCATCTAGGGCCGAATGCAATGGCGCTTGCTGATGGTACGGTTGTTGTTACAGACAGTATTGTTGAGTTGATGCAGGACGATTTGCATCTATTGGACGCTATTCTGTTGCATGAAATTGGGCATGTGGAACATCGACATAGTCTTCAAGCTGTCATTCGTACCACCATCACCACGGTATTGTACGCCATTATTTTTGGCGACATAGAGGGGGCAGGAGAGGTTGTTTTGGGGGCAGGGGTTGGCTTGGTCGATCTTTCTTTTTCACGGGAAATGGAGCGCGAAGCGGATCAGTTCGCGTATCAGCATTTGCTTGAAATAGAGCGTTCAAGCAATGACTTTGCGATGGCATTACGCAAGCTAAAAAGTGCCTATCCAATGACTGATAGCGATGATAAGAAGGGTTGGAACTATTTACAGTCTCATCCTGATATTGATCAGCGTATCGAGGCTCGCCCTCACTAGAGGTAACATTAAGAGCGCAGGTATACTGCGCTCTTAATAGTGAGTCCTTATAAGTTTTCTTCAGCAAACTCCGCTAAGCGGCTACGTTCGATGCCGTTTACATGCATAATACTGGTGTATTTGAAGGGCTTACAGCGCTCAACCAGATAGGTTAAACCTGAGGTTAGTGGCGTAATATATTTGTTATCAATCTGCGCTAGGTTACCCAACACGATGATTTTTGAGTTTACGCCAACACGGGTGACGATGGATTTAAGTTGGAACTGGGTTAGGCCTTGCGCCTCATCGACAATGATCAGTGCGTTGTTAAACGAGCGGCCACGCATAAAGTTCAGCGACTTGAATTGTATGTTGGCTTTCTGTTTCACGTATTCAATGCTACTGACGGAGTGCTCATCGCTGCCGTGCAGTATTTCAAGGTTATCGTCAAAAGCGGCCAACCAAGGCGCCATTTTCTCTTCCTCTGTCCCAGGTAGAAAACCGATGTCTTCCGCCAGTGGTGGAGTTGATCGGGCTACGATGATTTTATTAAAGCGTTTCTCTTCCATGGTGACATGCAGACCATATGCCAAGGCGAGCAGTGTTTTACCAGAGCCTGCGGGTCCAGTCATAATCATCATGTCGCTGTTCTCATGGCGGAGTAGATAAAAAGCCATGGCTTGCTCTAAGTTGCGCGGCTCAATTCCCCAGAAGCTTTGATGCATCAGGCTTTGACGATTTACATCTACCAAATAGATGAATTCCTCGTCAATATTGACTACAAAGCCACTGAACTCCTCATCATCAATAACGAACATGTTTAAATACAGTTCGTCTGGGAGTTCTGTTTTTTTGATTTTATGAACTGTGTGAGAGCCATGACTCTCTGTTTCTACGTTTGAAATACCGTCCCACAAACGGCCCTCGATGTGTACGTAACCTTTATTTAAAAGGTCAACATCGTCTAAGACTTTGTCTTTACGATAGTCTTCAACACGCTCAAGCCCCGAACCTTTGGCTTTGATACGCATATTAATGTCTTTAGTGACTAGGCATGCACTGGCACGTGGATTAGTGGCCTGTAAGCTCAGTGCGACATTGATAATACGGTTATCGTTGGCATGATGGTGATTGCCATTTAAGAATGGAACGTTGTCGATGTTGGTAATTTGTTGGTCCGGGAAAATAGCCAAAGTACCAAAGGTTTTTGCCACTTGCTCCGTTTCGGCGGTATGGATAGGGACACCGTTTTGCAGTTCTTTAGGTGAAGCGTCCCCAACAATTTTATCAATGATATTAATTGCTAGGCGTGCTTCTCGGCTGACATCTTTATCTCTGCGATCCTTAATTTCATCCAACTCTTCCAAGACTGTCATAGGAATGACGACTTTGTGTTCCGCAAAGGCGTAGATGGCCATTGGGTCGTGAAGTAACACGTTGGTATCTAACACATAGATCTTTTCCATAGTACTTCTCTCCTCTACTTAGAGATAAATAATCCTTTAGATACGCTTGTGTAGTATGTGAGGAATACGGCGAAGTGCTGCGTACAATAACGCGTGGGCAGGGAGGGGTGTCGAGTCTCTTGGGTCATTAAGTATCACCTTTCCCTTGTGGATGGAGGTATACGTTGCGCATTGTCGTTAACGGCATTCACTAACATTAGACAAGCTAACTTGCTTCTTAACCTTGAGCATATTTTCAGTGTATGACAAAAATGCGACAAGTGTGAAGTTTAACAACAAAATAAAACATTAAGACTTAGATACAAAAAAAGCCCCTAGTAGTGTGAACTACTAGGGGCTTTAAGAGCTTGTCTCTAGATAACTTATTAGTCGTCTAGGAAGCTACGTAGGTGCTCGGAGCGGCTTGGGTGGCGTAGCTTACGCAGTGCCTTTGCTTCGATTTGACGGATACGCTCACGTGTCACGTCGAACTGCTTGCCCACTTCCTCTAGGGTGTGGTCAGTGTTCATATCGATACCAAAACGCATACGCAATACTTTCGCTTCACGTGCAGTCAAACCAGAAAGAACCATTGTTGTTGATTCTTTTAGGCCTTCGCTAGTCGCAGTATCACTTGGTGATACGGCACCATCATCTTCAATGAAGTCACCTAGGTGCGAATCTTCGTCATCACCGATAGGCGTTTCCATTGAAATAGGCTCTTTCGCAATCTTCAATACTTTACGGATCTTGTCTTCTGGCATGTCCATGCGCACAGCCAACTCTTCAGGCGTCGCTTCACGCCCCATTTCTTGTAGCATTTGACGAGAGATACGGTTTAGCTTGTTGATCGTCTCAATCATGTGTACAGGAATACGAATTGTGCGAGCTTGGTCTGCAATCGAACGAGTGATTGCTTGACGAATCCACCATGTCGCGTAAGTAGAGAATTTGTAACCACGACGGTATTCGAATTTATCAACCGCTTTCATTAGGCCGATATTACCTTCTTGGATGAGATCCAAGAACTGTAGGCCGCGGTTGGTGTATTTCTTAGCGATCGAGATAACCAGACGTAAGTTAGCTTCAACCATTTCTTTCTTAGCGCGACGAGCACGAGTTTCACCAATCGAAATACGACGGTTGATCTCTTTAAGCTCTGTGATCGTTAAGCCAGTATCTTTCTCGATGCCACGTAGTTTACGTTGGCAACGCATAAACTCAGCTTCGTTTTCACGTAGGCCTTCAGAGTAGGCAACACCTGCTTCGATACGCTCTTGAATCCAAGTAGGATTCGTTTCATTGTTCGGGAAACGCTTCAAAAACTCGGTACGAGGCATGTTTGCTTTACGTACACACAGTTGCATGATTAGACGTTCTTGCTCACGCAGTTTGTCCATACGTGAACGTACACGATCGATTAGTTCATCAAACAGTTTAGGCGCAAGTTTGATGGGGGCAAACATGATGCTGAGCGTTTCTTGCTTAGCCACCACATCTGGATTTTTGCGATCGTAGTTGTGTTGTTCAAGTAATGCTTGCAGCTCGCGATGAGTGCGGCGAATCTCTCCAAAACGTAAAGCTGTTTCCTCTGGATCAGGACCGCTTTCAGTTTCGCTATCATCATCGTCGTCACTTTCTTCGTCGTCGCTGTCATCAGCGTCGTCTTCAGCGGCTTCTACAACAGGCTCTTCTAGCTCTTCGAATACTGGCTCTTCGCCATCACCGTCAATAAAGCCACTGAAGATATCGCTTAGGCGACCTTCTTCTTCAAGTACTCGATCGTATGTATTGATCAATACATCGACAGCGCCTGGGTAGTAAGACAGAGCTGCCATTACTTCACGCGTACCTTCTTCGATTCGCTTAGCAATAGCGATTTCGCCGGCACGAGTAAGCAGTTCTACAGTACCCATTTCACGCATGTACATACGTACAGGATCGGTGGTGCGGGTTACATCACCTTCTACAGCAGCAAGTGCTGCAGCAGCTTCTTCAGCTGCGTCGTCATCGGTTGAGTCGCCTTCTTCCATAAGAAGGCTTTCTTTATCAGGCGCGTATTCAGAAACCACGATGCCCATGTCATTAATCATGGCAATGATTTCTTCAACCTGCTCTGGATCAGAAAGGTCATCAGGTAGATGGTCATTAACTTCCGCAAAAGTTAAGTAACCTTGTTCTTTACCTTTGGCGATCAGCTCTTTAAGACGTGACTGTTGAGTGTCTGGCATTCGACAACCTATCGTTTAGAAATTCGTTTGGGAGATTAGCAAGCCGCGTATTATAACAAAATCTTCCGATTTTATCCAGATATTCTCGATTACATTGGGCAATAATTAGTCAAAACTTAGACTTCTTTTTGCGTAACTGTTCCATCAATGCGCGTAGTTCTTGCTGTGCTTCAGGGTTGTTAATGGCGTCATTGCCACGACTTTTCAACCGTTGGATACTAGAATTTAAACCAAGTGCATCAGATTGTTCTGCAACCATGTCTAAAACTTCTTGTTTAGCGTTGGTGAGCTGCTGCTTTGTGGTGGCATCAGGGTGGTTTAACAGGGCATAAACAGTGTTCAATAAATCTTGATTGCGCTCTTGATATAAAAAATGCCCAGCATTGTTGTTTGGGTGTTTAGCAAAATAGCGCCACACTCGGCTAAATGCTTGGCGTTCAGGGGTATCGCCCGTCAACAAGGGGTCCGGCACTTCAATCTCGTGAGCGATAGCCGGGTGCATCAATATACAAAGTGTGGCATGGGCAATGCGCCCTAAGCGTGGTTGTTGCGACATTGGTGCAAACTGCTCGCGGTCACTATTGTTCTGCCACTTACCTTTACCTTGCCATTTACCTTGCTTGGATTGACCGCCTCCTTTGAACGGTTTGCTCCCTGTGACACCTTTTGGGCTGTGGTGTGGAATAGGGGCTTCGTCAGGATAAGGGGTGTAATCACCCTCAGGATAATCCATTGGCGCATAGCCATCATCGTATCCGTAGGGGTCGTATTGACCGCTGCTTGTGGGAGGGTGCGCATCACTAGTTTGTGGCGAGTATTCTTGATGTCTTGGGATTGGCGCATTAGCGGTTAACGTATCTGAACTTAAACCAGATTGCTCAGACAGTTGCTTGACCAGTAAAGACCTTAAGGTGCTTTCGGCTGGAATGCTTTGGATCAGCGCCATCGCGTTTTGTGTAAATTGAGCCTCACCTTCTTCATCTGCCAGTGTGACTAGAGATCGAGCATGTTCAAACAGCACGTGGGCAAGGGATGAAGAGTCTTCTAAGAGCGTTAGAAAACCATCTGAGCCTTCTTTACGAACAAGAGAGTCTGGGTCTTCGCCTTCAGGTAAGAATAAAAAGCGTACCTGTTTGCCATCTTGAATCACCGGCAAGGTGGCTTCTAGGCCGCGAATGGCGGCTGAGCGTCCCGCTTTGTCACCATCAAAACACAGTGTGACTTTATCGACCAGTTTGAACAGTTTTCTGAAATGTTGACTGTTGACCGATGTGCCAAGAGTCGCGACCGCATTGGTGATGCCGTACTGAGCCAGTACAATGACATCCATATAGCCTTCGACCACAATAATATGGTCAAGGACTTGGGTGTTCTGCTTAGCTTCGTAAAGACCGTATAGTTCTTGGTTTTTATGGAAAACAGGTGTTTCTGGTGAGTTCAGATATTTGGGTTTTTCGTCGCCAAAGGCTCGTCCACCGAAGGCAATCACGCGTCCACGATTATCGCGAATCGGAAACATGATTCGATCACGGAAGCGATCGTAATAGTGTCCGGCTTGTTCTTTTTTCTCGATTAGCATGCCGCCATGTAGGAGCTGCTCTTCGTGCTCAGCACGATGGTTACCAATCGACTTTAGTAGGTTATCCCACCCTGGAGGGGCATAGCCAATGCCATATACTTTCGCAATTTGTCCAGTGAGACCACGTTCTTTAGCAAGGTAATCGCGGGCTTTTTCCTTAGTAGGGTGTTTCACCAGTTGTTCTTGGAAAAAGGTAGCGCTTTCGCTTAAGCGCTTTAGTAGCTCCGCATTTTGTTCATAGCGATCCGGTGCGCCCTGATCTCTAGGGACTTCCAAACCTGCGTCTTTTGCGAGTACTTCAATGGCGTCAACAAAATCTAAATGATCATGCTCCATAACAAACGAGATCGCATTACCGCCTGCGCCGCAGCCAAAGCAATAATAAAACTGTTTGTTAGGGTTTAGGCTAAAGGAGGGGGATTTTTCGTTATGGAAAGGACACAGCGCTGAGAAATTTTGCCCAGTTTTTCTTAAGGTTATGCGGGACGCGACAACATCTGTGATGTCTGTGCGAGCCAATAGCTCATCAATAAATTGATCTGGAATGCGTCCCGACATAGTGTTGTATTAGCCTAAAAGCGCTTTAACTTGCTTGCTAACAACAGACATGTCACCACGGCCTTGTACCTGTGGCTTAACGATGGCCATTACTGCGCCCATTTGTTGCATACTGGTAGCGCCTGTTTCAGCAATCGCTTGTTTAACGATTTCCGTCACTTCTTCGTCGCTCAGTGGCTGAGGAAGAAACTCGGCAATGATGTCCATTTCTTTCTTTTCAATCTCGGCAAGGTCAGCGCGGTCACCATCGGTAAACTGTTGGAAAGAGTCTTTGCGCTGTTTAACCATTTTATCAAGAATTGCCAGTACGCGATCGTCTTCAACTTCGATACGCTCATCCACTTCAACGCGTTTGATTTCGGCTTGAATGGTACGAATTACGGTAACACGCTCTTTTTCTTTGGCGCGCATAGAAGCTTTTAGAGTATCGGAGATCTGTTTTCTCAATTCTGACATTGGGGTCTTCCTCTGGAATGGTTAATCAGGTTATTGAAACAAAAAAAATCGGCTAGTTGTAGAACTAGCCGATTTCGTATCGTAAAGCTTTTCGACTCTACTGCAATGCGTTAGTTGCTAAACTGCAACTCGCAATTGCCTAGTACATGCGTTGGAATTTCTTCTGCTCGCGAGATACTTTTTTAGCGTGACGCTTAACAGCTGCTGCTGCTGCGCGCTTACGTAGAGTTGTTGGCTTCTCGTAGCATTCACGACGACGAACTTCAGCAAGAACACCTGCTTTTTCACAAGAGCGCTTGAAGCGACGTAGAGCGATGTCAAATGGTTCGTTATCTTTAACTTTAACTTGTGGCATATCTAATTACCTATAAAAGAGTTTAATTCGTTTAGTAAACACAAAACGGCGCGAATCATACCGATTTTTCTTCATAAAATAAATTGGTATGAGCCTTTATGTGTGGCTTATACAGTGTGTCCCATCATGTAGGGGACAATAATAAAAAATCACCTGCCTTTTAATTAAACGATTAAATCGGGCGATAGTGTATGCGATCTAATCGAATATGTCCAATGCTTTCATCAATGTGACTGCTAAGTGAATCAAGATTGGGTACAATGGCGGCATTAACACTTGTGTAGGAATACCATGATAGTTTTAGGTTTAGAAACATCTTGTGATGAGACCGGTATTGCCATTTATGACACCGATAAAGGCCTACTGACCCATAAAATTTACACTCAGATTGCTCAGCATGCCGAGTACGGTGGTGTCGTGCCGGAGCTTGCCTCTCGTGATCATGTGCGTAAAACGCTGCCTTTGATTGATGAGGTGCTTGAGGATGCCAAATTAACGAAGTCGGATCTTGATGCTGTTGCTTATACATCTGGGCCAGGTTTAGTTGGCGCTTTGATGGCAGGCGCTACAATAGGTCGTTCGATGGCGTATGCATTGGGAATTCCTGCGTTAGGTGTGCATCACATGGAAGGCCACTTGCTAGCGCCAATGCTAGAAGAGAAACAGCCTAAAATGCCTTTTATTGCTTTGTTGGTCTCTGGTGGTCATACACAGCTTGTGCGTGTGGATGCTATTGGTGAATACAAACTTCTAGGTCAGTCATTAGATGACGCAGCCGGTGAAGCATTCGACAAAGCGGCGAAAATGATTGGTTTACCTTATCCGGGTGGTCCATACATCGCTAAGCTTGCTCAACAAGGTAATCCAGGCTCGGGAGTTAAGTTCCCGCGTCCGATGACAGATAGACCCGGATTGGATTTCAGTTTTAGTGGCCTTAAAACCGCGTTTTTAACCGCGGTGCACGATGCATTGGACCGAGAAGCGTTTAATGACCAGTTTCAAGCAGACATTGCGTTAGCGTTTGAGCAGGCCGTGGTCGACACATTGGTTATTAAGTGTCGTCGCGCATTGGAGCAAGAGGGCTTAAATCAGTTGATCATTGCGGGCGGTGTGAGTGCAAACAAGCGTTTGCAAACGCAGTTGGAAACGCAATTGGCAAAGATTAATGCCGGCGTATTCTATGCGCGCCCAGAGTTTTGTACCGATAATGGGGCAATGATTGCTTACGCAGGGGCTCAGCGTTTGTTAGCGGGCCAAAGTTCTCCCCTTAATCTTTCTATTCGTGCTCGTTGGCCATTGGCTGATTTGCCAGACATCACAGAGGCAGTGTAATCATGCAAGACATCGTATTTATTGAAGGCCTACACACTAAAGCCGTGATTGGTGTATACGAGTGGGAAAAAGTTATTTGGCAAGATTTGGTGTTCGACATTGAGATGGAGCATGATAACCGTGTGCCAGCTGCAAACGATGACATTCAGAAAACGCTAGACTATGAAGCGATCTCGAATGCCATTATTGGTTTTTGTAAAGAACATCAATTCGAGTTGATTGAGACGTTAGCGGAGCGCCTTTGTGCGGTATTGATTGAGCGTTTTGGTTTGACCTCAATTACGATGACATTGCGTAAGCCCGGTGCAGTGCCATCGGCTCGAGCGGTGGGTGTCAAAATTCGTCGTAGTGCCTAATCGGCTAACGCCTCTCTGAGGTTTTCTGCTTTGAGCAACAGCGGGTTGTCAAGCGCTTCAAGTGCTTCAACTCGCGTTTGCTTTAAAGCTTGTCCCAACTCCGCACCACTAAAACCTTGTTTAATCAAAACCTGCGCATTCATTTTGGCGATGTTCGAGCGCAACTCCAACCAATAGACAGTATCCGTTTGAGTTAACTGCGCGAGTACTTGTACCAACTTTTCAAAGGGTTGCGGCTTTTTGACTGCCGCCACACTTGCGAGCCATGACTCCCAAGCGCTCGCTGGCAAAGGCAATGTATTGGCTTCAATAAAAGCGCGAGCTTGTTGGCTGTACCAACAAAATTGATTGGGCGCACGTAAATGCGCGTTCAGCTCTGATAACGCAATAATAGGAGTGTCGGCCGTGATTAAGCTCCAGCGGCTGTGTTTATCCCATTGTGTTGACAGTGTTTGAGTGTGGTACACCATGCCAGGGAAGAGGTCGTTTAAAGCACCTACTTCTTTTAATACATCGAAATAGACATGTGCGTGAGGGCTGTTTAAAGCGTTTTCAGTTTCGCGCCAGACGCGTTCTGGCGTTAAGCTGCTAAGCTCTCCAGAATCCGCAATAGCCTTCATTAAAGCTTTGGTTTCTGGCGCGATCTGAAAGCCAAATTCAGCGAAACGTGCCATAAATCGAGCCACTCGAAGGACTCTTAAGGGGTCTTCAATGAATGCGTCGGAGACATGGCGTAGTATGCGTTCGGCAATGTCTTGTTGACCGTTGAAGGGGTCAATCAATGTGCCGTCATCACTTTTAGCGATGGCATTGATGGTCAAATCTCGACGCTCCAAGTCTTCTTCCAAACGTATGTCTGGTGCAAAGTCACAGACAAAACCTGTGTAGCCAATGCCTTGCTTGCGCTCTTTTCGAGCGAGCGCATATTCCTCTTTCGTATCAGGGTGTAGAAAGACAGGGAACTGTTTACCCACTTGTTGGTAGCCTTGGGTTAACATGTGTTCTGGCTTTGCGCCTGTTACAACCCAATCTTTATCTTTTACAGGTAGGCCTAATAGCTCATCGCGAACGGCGCCGCCTACTAGGTAAACAGTATGCAACATGAGTTAGCCCTGCTCGCACTGTTCTGGGTACATGGCACTCCATTGACTAAAACCGCCATTCAGTGAGTAGACTTCGCGAAAACCTTGACTAGCAAGAAATTCAGCCGCACCTTTACTGCTGTTGCCATGGTAACAACATACGATAACAGGGACGTCCTTATTCGTGCTGGCGATAAATGCTTGCACGTTGTCATTGTTAAGACTAATCGCTGTGTTCATGTGGCTCGCTTCAAAACTGGCTGTATCGCGAATATCTACAACAACAGCGTCATTTTCAAGAAGGGGTAGGGCATCGTTAATATCAATACAAGAATAGGTACTCATGGTTCTCTCAGGCTAAGTTACAAGGAGTGCTGAAGCGTTGATTGTCTTCCAGTCGTAGTGCCGTTAACGTACCACCCCAGACACAGCCTGTGTCTAATGCATAGATGTTTGATGCATTGGTAACACCTTCCAAGGCTGCCCAGTGTCCAAATACTACGCGCGTCTCCTGAGGGAGTTTGCTGGGTAATTGAAACCAAGGTAAATAGTCCTTTTGAGCGGTGCTTGGGCCTTCTTTAGACTTCAGGTCAAGCTTGCTGTCAGCACGGCAAAAACGCATTCGGGTTAAATAGTTTGTGATGGCTCGTAAGCGATCCATTCCGATTAGGTCTTCTGACCATACGTTTGGCTTATTACCATACATGACCTGAAGAAAATCCTCTAGTTGCTCGGAACGCAGTACGCTTTCGACTTCATTGCTTAAGCGTAAAGTGTCTTGGATATCCCAGCAAGGAGGCACGCCCGCATGCGTCATAATGACATTAAACTGCTCATCGTAATGACACAGCGGCTGTTGTCTTAGCCACGCCATGAGTTCGTCACGGTCACTGGCCTGTAGAATGTTAACCAAAGTGTCGCCACGCTTTAGGGTGGCAAAACCATGGGCAACGGCCAATAAATGCAAATCATGGTTGCCTAAAACAACTTTGGCTTTGTCCCCTAGGGAGCTCACAAAACGCAGGGTCTCTAAGCATTCTTTGCCGCGATTAATTAGATCACCTGCGAACCACAGGTGATCGACCTCAGGGTTGTATTGAATTTGTTCAAGCAGTTTTAGCAGTGGCGTAAAACACCCTTGTAAGTCACCGATGACGTAGGTAGACATATCAAACCTTAATGTACTTGGTTGGGTACCGCTAAAGTAAAAGGCGAGATCGGTGCATCAAATTCCGTGCCGTCATCGCTTAGAAAACGATAGCTGCCGTGCATCACACCAACCACGGTATCCAGTACCGTACCACTGCTGTAATCATATGACTCACCTGGCGCTAGGTAAGGGTATTCGCCAATCACGCCAGCGCCTTTTACTTCTTGTACTTTTTCATTGCCATTGGTGATGACCCAATGGCGAGACAATAACTTTGCCGCTTCAGTACCGCAGTTGGTTATTGTGATGTGATAAGCGAACACAAAACGATCATCTTCGGAAACTGACTGCTCAGGTAAAAATTCCGTACGAACGGTAACGACGATATCGTGTTCCGACTGCATGGTTAGTCCTTTTGGCTTACTAAGTTGGCGATGTTGACGAAGTCTTCTACATCTAAACGTTCAGGACGCAAACTTGGATCAATACCAAGTGCTTCGAAGTCAGCGTCATTCAATACGCCTTTGTAATTGTTGCGCAGTGTTTTACGGCGTTGGTGAAAGCCAATGCGTACCATATCCTCAAGTGTCTTAAGGTCTTGCGCAACAAATGGTCGAGTCTTATGGGGGGTCATACGTACAATCGCAGAGTCCACTTTCGGCGGTGGATCGAACGACTCAGGGCCTACGATAAACAAAGACTCAACTTGACAGTAATATTGTGCCATGACACTCAAACGTCCGTATAGACTGTCGCCAGGGCGAGCGGCTAAACGAACCACCACTTCTTTTTGTAGCATAAAGTGCATGTCGTCGATTTTCTCAGCATAGCTAAGTAGGTGGAAAATTAACGGTGTCGAAATGTTGTAGGGTAGGTTACCGACTACTCGAATGTTGCCTTCAGTGGCGAGCGTTGAAAAGTCGAATTTCATCGCGTCGGCTTCGTGTACCGTTAAATCTGGGTAACGGAATAAGTTAACTCGCAGAATCGGGATTAAGTCACGGTCAAGCTCCACCACATCCATGCGTTTAGTGGCACTGATGATGCCCTCTGTTAGCGCGCCTTTACCGGGACCGATTTCGACAATACGTTGTCCTTCTTTCGGCGCGATACAGGCAACAATGCGACGAATAATGCCGACATCATGAAGGAAGTTTTGACCAAAGCGTTTACGCGCTTTGTGGGGCTGTGGTTTGCTCATTTAAGTACTTTCTTGGGCGTTGGTTGCCATGGTAATGGCATGTTCAATGGCAACTTTTAAGCTGCCATCACTTGCTTGTCCGGTTCCCGCTAAATCGAGAGCCGTGCCGTGATCAACGGACGTTCGGATGATTGGTAGGCCAAGGGTGATGTTTACCGCATTACCAAATCCAGAGTACTTTAACACAGGTAATCCTTGATCGTGATACATGGCTAACACGCAGTCAGCCTGATCTAGGTATTTTGTCTGGAACAAAGTATCCGCAGGAAGCGGGCCTATAAGATTCATGCCTTCTTGGCGTAGGCTTTCCAAGGCCGGGATGATGATGTCGATCTCTTCGTGCCCCAAATGCCCATCTTCCCCTGCATGAGGATTCAATCCGCACACTAAAATGCGCGGGTTGTCGCAGCCAAAACGGGTTCTTAGGTCATGGTGCAAGGCACGAGTCACCGTTTTGATTGTTTCAGGCGTGATGGCTGCGGGAATGTCTTTAAGTGGCAAATGCGTGGTGACTAATGCCACTCGCATGGCTTGACTGGCCAACATCATAACGACTTGTGGGCTGCTGCATAACTCTTGGAAAAATTCCGTGTGTCCAGAGAAATGTACGCCTGTTTCACACAAAACGCCTTTATGGACCGGTGGTGTCACCACTGCGTCAAAGTCACCATTAAGACAACCTTGACCAGTGATACGCAGGGTTTCAAGTACATACGGCGCATTCGCAACGTCTAGTACCCCTGTGGTTACGGCATTCGCCAATGGGGTAGGCAATACTTGCAGTGTGCCCGCTTGGTGTTCTGTTAGATCCTTAAGATCATCACGAACGATGACCTTAATGTTTAAGCCTAACTCTGTCGCACGGCGGCGAAAAAGGTCTGGATCGCCGACGATCACTAACTGCGCGGCAAATGAGTCTTGCAGCGCAGAAAGAATGATATCAGGACCAATACCGGCAGGCTCGCCTGAGGTAATAGCGATACGTGGGCTCACAGTGTCACTCCTTTATGAGTCGCTTTTGCGGTCAATGAACGCATCGGCACGCAGCTCAGATAGCCAGTTATCCAAAACAAAGTCTTGCTTCTGGGTCATGATTGCACGCTCTGCATTACGACGCTTGACTTGATCGCTGATATCGTTTTGACGACGACCATCGACTTCAAGAATATGCCAGCCGAATTGAGACTGGAACGGTTCACTGATACTGCCCACAGGTGTTTTGTTCATCATCTCTTCAAATTCAGGCACCATGGTTCCTGGTGTTACCCAGCCCAAGTCACCGCCTTGAATGGTCGAACCTTGGTCTTCACTGTACTCGCGAGCAAGGTCGGCAAAGTTAGCGCCTTGTTCTAAGCGAGTGTGAAGTTGCTCAGCCAATTCGCGAGTTTGTTTATTGTTACGGATTTCATTTGGGCGCAATAGTAAGTGGCTGACTTTCGTCTCTTGCTGAACGGCGACATCTTGTGAGCGTTTTTCAATCACCCATAATAGGTGAAAGCCTGCATTACTTTGCAATGGGCCGACTAAAGTACCTTCTTCTTGAGAACTAACTGCTTGAGTAAACAGACGGGGTAGCTCATTCGCTTTACGCCAGCCTAGGTCGCCACCTTCGATTGCAAATTGGCCTTGAGAATTGGCAATGGCTTGGTTAATGAAATCTTGCTCTGAACCAATTTGGTCCGCAATCGCTTCAATTTGCGCTCGTGCTTCCGCGACATCCGATGCGCGCACAACAATGTGACGAAGATGGAATTCTGCTTGGTTTTGACCGTCTGCTTGTTGATTTTGAAGAAAGTCTTCAATTTCTTGCTCGGTGACAGAAATACGGGACTGAGCCACTTGTTGACGCGCTTTGCCGATCAATATCTCACTTTCGATTTGCTGTCGGTAGCGTTTGTAATCTACACCTTGGTTCGCCAGAAGCTGTTTTAGACCATTGATATCGGTGTTGAAATTGGACGCCACGCCCATGATAGCTTGGTCAACTTCTGAGGTGCTTGCTCGAATGCCTTGCTTGCGTGCGTAATTCACTTGCAAAGCTTCTTCGATCAGCTGGTTAACGATTTGACGGTGGATGGTATCGGTCAGTATGCCGCCAGGAATTCGGTCTTTAACCACTTGGAAGCGGGCGTTGACATCACTGTCCAAAATCGGACGAGCATCAACGACTGCTGCTAAACCGTCAATTTTCACAGGCTCCGCAAGCACAGGTGCTGCTGTCCACGCTGCGGATGTTACTAACAGTGAGCAAATAAACTTCTTATACATCATTAATATCCGACCTTGCCTTGGTTCCAGTAGTCATCTGCGATGGTGTCGATATCCGAATTGGTTCGCCCCACACCACTTAAACTACGTAAAATAAATTGTAAGAATACACCTTCGTCAAACTGCCCGTCATTATCACGCCAGCGTTGGTAACTAAACGATGTTTTGACACAGCAGTTTTCATAGCCAAACCCTTCCACCTGAGCGGTTTGCTCTCGGTCTATCCAATCATAGGATTGCTGATGGAAGAAGTGCCAGTTTTCATTAATTGGAATGATGGTGCCAAAACTCGATTGTTTCGTCATATCATCTTCGTTGTCATCATGTAGGTATGAGAAACTAAGATTGAAGACAACGCCACTGTCTGGTGTGTATTTCAAAGCAGTTTGCGCAAGATCTACACGATCTTCATCAAAATCATAGTTAAAATGATTCGCCAGTGTGAAATTATCGCCGTTGTAAGCGGCTGTGGTTAGCACTGGACTATGATGGCTGCTGTCTACAATGTTTCCTGTCTCACCATCAATGTCGACTTTGCGATCACGTAAGTAAAATACCTGCCCACCTTGGAATGTCCAACGGTTTATGTTGTTACCATTGTAAAGGCGGCTTTCTAAACCCAGTGCGACTTGTTCTGTATCCCCGATGCGGTCGTTACCGCTGAAGCGACGATGAGAAAAGGCTTGCCCATAAGTCATTTCCATTTCATTCGCGTCAAAATCCGGAATGTCAGATTGATCTTCGTAAGGTGCGTATAAGTAATTGACCCGTGGCTCTAATGTTTGACGCCAATCTGTATTAAAGCGGCGATCGAACACAACACTGGTATCTAAGTAATAAGACAGGTGGTTGACGCTAGTGTCTTTGTCTTGCTTGGTATCGTAATTATGCAAGCTGTAGTCGCGGTATTGGTGTAACACGCCTGCCGTAGCTTGACCCCAAGCATTACCTGTACTGATATTGATATCTTGGTTCAAGACCATACGTTTGCCATCAGAGCCTTCTTTATCCGGCTCATAGAAGTCGGTGAACTCAACATCTGGTCGATAGCTGTAACGGGTATCCGCATAGCGATAAGAAGCGCTCAAACGAGGTAGCCATTCCAATGGTTTATCTTCTGTTGGATCGGGTGTCTGGAAGCGTCGAACTTGAACATTCGAGCTAAAGTTCCCCAGATTATAGCGAGCATAGCCTCGGCGCTCGTAGTTGTCTTCTTCTTGAATGCTGGTGTTGTTTACGTCCGGTTCCACGTTTTCTGTGGGGTTATCTTCTAGGTAAGCACCAATACCAAAGCTTTGAGTGAGTTGCTGGTCACTGGTGAATTTGCGCAATGTGCCTTCGTTGCCATGGTTATCGTAAAACGTAGATTGTTCATACTGGGTTTTGCCATATTGGCCAAGATGGCGCAGCTCTATATCAAATCCTTGACCGCTGTCATCTTTATCATTGCTGTCCTCAGAGACGATCGGAATCACTAGGTTAGGTGTGATAGTAGCATCGTAATTGGGAGCAAGATTCAAATAGTAGGGCGTTGACAGGGTGAGCTGCTTGCCACTAAAGCCAAAACTGGGGAACAAAAAACCCGTTTGACGGCGTTGATCCAGAGGGAAGCGCAGCCAAGGGAAGTAGAAAATAGGCACATCGTGAACACGGATTTGAACATGCTTGGCGGTACCGAAACCACTGTCAGTGTCCAGCTCAATGCTAGAACCATACAGTTGCCAACTATCTTCACCGGGTTCACAGGTAGTGTAAAAGCCTTCTTTAATAAAAATCAGACCTTCTTTGTTTCGTGCGATTTGCCCCGCTTCCCCTCTCAGGCGGCTATCGTGCGCAAGGAAACGAGCATTATCAAATTGCGCGCTCTGGTTACCTTCTGCGGTACTGATATAAGCGTTGTCACTTCTGATTACTTGCCCTTTAGAGCGTAACGCGACATTGCCTTGAGCTTGATAATAATCCCCCGGTACGCCTTTAATTGTATCGGCATCCAGTTCTGATAGAGGTTGACGTAAAGTCGCGGCACCTTCCATATACAGAGTGCCTTGCTCATCGCGATAGATCAGATCCGCGAGCAAGTGTGTATTGTCACCATCGACCACTTGCCAGCTGTCGACGTACGCACCACGGCAATACTGGCCAAGTGTTGCCTGCTGTGATTCGCTTAGTGATTCGCGAGGTACCCAGTCCCATTCATTTGCCTCAGCCATAGGCAAGATGAAAAGACTTTGAAATAATAGTGCGTAGTAACGTAAATGCTTTGGCATGCGGAGTATACTAAATCTCATTTGCGTGCTGGCGCGAACATAAGGCGCTGCACTTGTCGGTCCATATTGGCGACAAATAATAATCTATGCGCCCCCTAAGGGGCTACCGATTCGGAGAAATACTTTATGTGGAAATGGATTGGATCGATTGTCGGCCTATTGTTTGGCGGCTTTTTTGGCTTGGTTGGTGGTTTTTTTATCGGTATGTTCATCGACCGAGCTAAAGGATCAAGTAGGGGATACCGCCGCACAGGCGCTTCTTTGCTGGAACAGCAGCAAGTGTTTTTCCAAACGTTGTTTCAAATGATGGGACGGCTGGCGAAATCTGATGGCCGTGTTTCAGAAGAGGAGATTCAGCTAGCGAAGGCGGTGATGCAGCGTTTACGTCTGTCGCCAGAAGCGCAGCGTCAAGCTCAGGAGTTATTTAATCAAGGTAAGTCAGAAAACTTTGATGACGATGCGGTGTTAAATCGTTTTAGCCAAGTGGTTGGGGGTGGCATGCTGCGTCGCTCTTTAATCGAAGTATTGTTGTTGTCAGCGTATGCCGACGGTCACTTATCGTTAGAAGAAAAGTCACTGCTTGAGAAAATTTGTGTGAAATTGGGCATGTCTGAAACGGAATACAACAGTATCCATGAGCAGATTAAGCGTCAGTCTCATTTTCACCAAGGCTATCAGCGTCAAGGTCAGTCAGGTCAGTCTTCTCCAGACTTGCTAAAAGCCGCTTATGATGTGTTAGATGTCAATCAAAGTATGACCGATGATGAAATCAAAAAAGCCTATCGCAGGCTGATGAGTCAAAATCACCCTGACAAATTAAGTGCGAAAGGCCTGCCAGATGAAATGATCGAGCTGGCGAAAGAGCGCACTCAAGAAATCCAGTCAGCTTACGAGATGATCAAGAAATCTCGCAAATAATGAATAAAAGCCCAATCAGTCGATTGGGCTTTTATAGAACAGCTCTTTTTCAAATTCTGGCAGCTCTTTTCTCTGACTCTGCTGGTTCGTATTCTGTTTCAAAAAACCCCAAACTCGTTGCACTAAACGCTTATTTCCTACCGGATCATAGCGGGCATCGGGCAGTGCATCGATTTGAGTATAGTTTACTGAGCGGTTAGTCCGTTTATTGGCAGCAGCTTGGCGATAGTTGGCAAATCGTTCTACCAGAGTATTTCGGTTGAAATAATAATCCAGCACCGGTAAACGCAAGCGCTCTATGTTTTGAGCCAGATCGTATTCGCTCACAGGTAACGAAGTGCGTGGTTCAATCAGAATAAGAGCCTGATTAGTGGTGCCTTTTTCAGTGGTGTAGCGTAAAGCATATGCGGCTCCAGTTCGGTAACCAAGATAGACAACTTGGCTATAGCCTTTGTCTTGGGTCAACGCTACGGCCGCATCAATGCGCGCGAATACGGTTGCCTCATTCGGTAATTCAGGTGTGTTGTCATCTTGTGTGTCTTGAGTTGGCTCAGCCTGAATTTGCACGGGCGTTGCGCGATTACGTATGTCTGGTATTTCTATGGCTAACGTACACCAGCTGTGCTGAGTGAGTTTTTCTCTGAGCGGCGAGACGACTTGAGGCCAATCAGGGTGGCCATGATCGCCATGTAAAATGATCACGCAACCTTGAGGATCACCGCTTTCGGATTCCCTAAAAAGTCCTAAGAACTCTTCGCCTTCAGCGGTTAGCGTCTCAATTTCATGAGAGTGGTTTTCACTAAGGCGATTGATCAGCCCCGCAATACGAGTTTCTTGAGGTGTCGGCATGACCCGTGGCACATCACTCTGTATCACAGAAGGCGCCCCCGCAGGTGCATCTGGAGATGTTTCGTTCTCTTCACCCTCAGCCCATAAGACAGCAGGGCTGAGCAATAAAAGCCAAGTGGCCAGCGTTATTTTCTTCATTGTATTCAATACTTATGCAATCGGCCTTGTTAGAATATTGCGCAAACAACATTCTGTCACTGCCGGAGAGAAATATGAAAGACTTTCTAATTGCGCCGTCTATTTTATCAGCTGACTTCGCTCGTTTAGGAGAAGAAGTAGATAACGTATTGGAAGCGGGTGCTGATATCGTTCACTTTGATGTCATGGATAACCACTATGTACCCAACCTAACGATTGGTCCGATGGTATGTAAAGCATTACGGAATCATGGTGTGACAGCCGATATCGATGTCCATTTGATGGTGAAGCCTGTTGATCGTTTGATTGGTGACTTTATTGAAGCCGGTGCCAGCTACATTACGTTTCATCCACAAGGCAGTGAGCACATTGATCGCTCGTTACAAATGATTCGCGAAGGGGGCTGTAAGTCAGGTCTAGTATTTAACCCTGCGACACCGCTTGATGATCTGAAATATGTAATGGATAAGGTCGACATGATTCTACTGATGTCGGTGAATCCAGGCTTCGGTGGTCAGAAATTTATTCCTTCAACGTTAGCTAAATTACGTGAAGCGCGTCGTTTGATCGATGAAAGCGGTTATGACATTCGTCTTGAAGTGGATGGTGGTGTGAGCGAGAAAAATATTGCAGAGATTGCGGCTGCAGGTGCTGATACTTTCGTAGCGGGCTCCGCTATTTTTAACAAGCCTGACTACAAAGCCGTGATTGATCAAATGCGTGCCGAGTTGGCTGGTGTGAAGTAATGAGAACCCCGAGACATTTTAAGACCATGTTTGATGGGTGGCCAGAACTGGTGTGTTTGGATCTTGATGGTACTTTGGTGGACAGTGTGCCAGACATTGCCGCGGCAATGGACAAGAGCCTAGTGACACTTGGTGCGACGCCCGCTGGAGAAGAACGCGTGCGCGGTTGGGTAGGGTATGGCTCCGCTAAACTGGTTCAGCAAGCCATGGAGTGGGCTGGGTTGGGAGAAGATCGCTATGAAGAAGGCTATCAAATCTTCTTAAAAGAATACTTCAATAATCTTGCTGACGCGTCGAAACTGTACGCAAATGTAGAATCTTTGCTCAAAGCGTTTAAATATCAAAAAGTGCCTATGGCGTTAGTGACGAATAAGCCAAGTCTGTTTATTAAGCCACTGTTGGATCATTTTGGTATTTCAACCTACTTCAGTTGGATGCTGGGCGGTGATTCCTTAAGCGAGAAAAAACCTTCGCCGATGCCATTGCAGCATTGCATGGAAGATATCGAAGCTCTGCCTGAAAAGTGTTTAATGATTGGTGACTCGCTAGCCGATTACCGTGCAGCGAAGGCCGCAGGTTTTAAAGTGGCGCTGGTAACGTACGGTTATAATCACGGCGTTGATTTGAGAGAACTTGAAGCCGACGCCTTGATCGATGATTTAGCGGAATTATTGATGTAAACATTGGCTTTAGAAGCGATCTATATCAGAAAATGGTAATGTTTGTGCGGATTTAGGCATGACGTTGCCATTTTTTTTGCTTAAAATGCCTACGCCTTGTTATGGACTGAACGGTATGCTGAAGCACTTTACTCATCAAGCGGTAGCGTTAGCACGCATGGGCCTCTTGGCCATGATGCTGTTAACCTTTGGTCCGTTGGTCGGTCAGCTGAATGCCGAGCCCCATTCTTCCTCGCTATCCCCAAGTTGGGTTTGTGGCGATGACGTACAAACGTCTAGCATGGGGCATCATGGCGCTGACCACAAGCACATGTGGTACGAGCAGTGTGAATACTGTTCACTGGTACAACACTTTCCTTTTTTAAGTCATCACATCCCGCAGTATGCGTCGGTTACCCTGCCTGCGTTGTCGGGAGAAGTTGCCTCGATTCGCAGCGCTCATGTCTCCGATGCGTTGTTTTTGCATGCCCCTAATCGCGCCCCGCCGCCTCTAAACAGTTAATTCAACGCCCTACTTTTTATTAAACTGATTTAGAGAACTCAAGAATGATGAATCATCAAACTTGTGGACAAACACGTCCACAGAACAGCACACGTCTATTTACTCTAGCGCCTTTAGCAATGGCACTACTGTTGGCTAATCAGGCAATGGCCCAAGAAATACGGTTATTAAATAATGCCATTGTGGTCTCGGCACCAGAGCTTACGGCACCGTCCACAACCCGTGTCCAGTTAAGCGAAACGCCTATTCTACAATCTGCTACGGATGGCGCGACAGTTTTGACGCAAATTCCGGGCTTTTCTGCAGTAGGAAATGGTGGTACGAATGGTGATCCGACGTTCCGAGGCATGTTTGGCTCGCGTCTAGCCATTTTGACCAATGGTGCGCAAATGGCAGGTGCTTGTCCGAACCGCATGGATAATCCAAGCGCTTATATTAACCCTTACACTTATGATGAAGTGACCATTGTAAAGGGCCCACAAACCGTACTATGGGGGCCGGGGAGTTCTGCTGCGACCGTTCGCTTTGATCGTGAGGCGGAAGACTTCTCAGACAAAAATCAGCGCTTTGAAGCCCGTGCACTGGTCGGCTCGAATGGTCGTTTAGACCGTTTTCTTGAAGGTGCAGTCGGGAATGAAAAAGGCTATTTACGTCTTGGTGCCAATGCGTTGGAGTCCGATGATTACGAGGATGGTGACGACAATGTGGTGGCATCCGAATGGGATAAGTGGAATACCAATGCTGCCATAGGCTGGACGCCGGACGAAGACACACTGCTAGAGTTGGAAGTAAGCCGAGGTGATGGCGAGTCGAAGTACGCTGGCCGCTCCATGGATGGCACCAAATTCCTGCGTGAAACGGCAGCATTACGTTTTGAAAAGCGCAATCTAGGCGATCGCTGGAGCAAATTAGAAGCGCAGTATAATTATGGTTATGCCGATCATATTATGGATAACTTTACCTTGCGAGATCCAGCACCTATGAGTGGTATGGGGGGAATGAGCATGGGTGGTATGCCGATGGCAATGGAATTAGATCGTCGTACAAGAAGTGGTCGTGTTGCCTCTACTTGGGATTGGCGTGACTACTCTTTGGTAGTCGGTATTGATGCTAAGCAAGAAGAACATCGTCGCGGTATTAATACCGCCAATACCATGGTGGACTACAGCAGCGATCAAGCGGGGTTGTTCTCAGAGCTAACGTGGTTTGCGAATGATACCCAGCAATGGGTCACTGGATTGCGCGTTGATCATGTGACAGCAACAGATGAATTAGCATCAACAGCAACGGCTGGACAAGAACGTAGCGACGATTTAATCAGTGGCTTCTTTCGTCTAGAAAGTGATCTTACAACGTTACCTGCCAGTACCTATATTGGTCTTGGCTATGTGGAACGCTTCCCAGATTACTGGGAAATGAAGCCAAGCAATGGCAGCTTGTCAGGCGATGTCAACGCGTTTGCAGGTGTTCAACCAGAGCAGACAACGCAATTAGATCTAGGTATAAACTATCAG
The DNA here is from genome assembly GCF_049821165.1 of Marinomonas gallaica. Taxonomy (NCBI): domain Bacteria; kingdom Pseudomonadati; phylum Pseudomonadota; class Gammaproteobacteria; order Oceanospirillales; family Oceanospirillaceae; genus Marinomonas; species Marinomonas gallaica. The sequence goes on along the minus strand of NZ_CP187511.1, from coordinate 3,684,857 downwards.
CAAAACGCAATGACTTGGTGGGCATCTGCTTACGCGGGGATAGTTGACGATTACATCATCTTTGATTATTCGGGTATGACGCAAGTGGGTAATGTTGATGGGTATATTGCAGGGGCTGAAACAGGTGCACGTTACCAGTTGACCGACAACTGGAGTACGAATGCATCTTTGGCTTATGCGTGGGGCAGAAACCGTACAGACGGTGAGCCGTTGCCACAGATTGCACCATTGGAAACCAAACTAGGCATTACCTACGATGAGCAAGACTGGACCATTAATTCTGTGTTGCGTTTAGTCGCGAAACAAAATCGTATTGCCAAAGATAAAGGCAATGTTGTGGGGTATGATTTTGCTGAGTCGACAGGGTTTACTACCATCGACCTTAATGGTGAATACCGCTTTAATGACGTCGTGACCTTGAGTGCCGGCATTGATAATCTTTTCGATCGTACGTACACCGAACACTTGAATAAAGCTGGTAGCTCTGCGTTTGGCTACCCTGCAGATACGTCATTCAATGAGCCTGGACGTACCGTTTGGGCGAGTGTTGCCGCTAAGTTCTAAGAGGTTGTAAGGATTAGGAGCGCTTAAACGAGAAAGGGGCATCAATGATGCCCCTTTTTTATGCTTCGAGATGTGCGTACGTGAGACTAGGCGTCCCCATCACCATCAACTTCGCCAACCTTAGCAGAGCGCGCTTGGCTGTTGGCGGCTTTACCACCTCTGCCTTTAGTGCTTGTTTCTGTTGATTGAGAGCCGCTTTGTGGCTTAGCCGCTTGCTCGTTGCCTTCCGCTTCGTCAGCCACTTCGTTTTCATTAAATAAATGCAAGGTGCGAGTCGGGAAGGCCACTTCCGCGCCGTGATTTTCAATGATTTTCATGGCTTGAAATAATACGTCCTGTTTCACATCATGAAACTTAGCCCAATTCGTGGTTTTTGTGTAGGCGTAGATAAAGAAGTCGAGTGAAGACGGGCCAAATTGATTGAAGTTAACCATGTAGATTTGGTTACTATCAATTTCATCATGGTTGCCGACCATTTCTTTAATCTCAGCAGTGATTTTCTGCAATTTACTGAAATCACCGTAGCGAACACCCACTGTTTCATTGATTCGACGATGTGACATGCGAGATGGGTTTTCGACGGAAATGGTCGAAAACGTGGCGTTCGGTACATACAGAGGGCGCATATCAAAGGTGCGGATACGGGTTTGACGCCAGCCGATGTTTTCAACCGTACCTTCGATATTTTGGTCAGGTGAGCGAATCCAGTCGCCAACTGAAAAAGGCCTGTCTAAGTGAACCACTAAACCGCCAAATAAGTTAGCAAGTAAATCACGCGCTGCAAAACCAACAGCGATACCACCAAAACCACCAAAAGCCAAAACACCAGAGACACTAAAGCCCAGTGTTTGTAATATCACGAGCGCCGCTGTGATAAAAACGGCCGCACGCAAAAGCTTACTAATAGCGTTCGCGGTGGTGTAATCAACCGGTTTTTTGGTCGCATGCCCTGTTGTCAGTGCGCGTTCGACTCCTTTTACACAGCGTAATAGGAACCAAGAAAAAATTGCGATAACACCCACTTCTCGAACTTTAAGGACAATCTCAGTAATGTTCTCATCAAAGTTTGCATCAGGGATTTCAACGGCAATACTGAAACCGATTAGCCAAATTAAAAGGCGCATTGGTAGCCGAGCTGACTCGACTACCATGTTGTCCCAAGGGTTACGTGTTTGCTTTAGTTTATCATCGAGACGAAGTAGCAATTTATTGATGACAAAATTTATCACCAGTGTCGCAAATACAATGATGAAGATTTTTACGATCCAGTGCATAGGCTCATCGCCAAGACCTAGATACGGTTGAATCTCTTCCCAAGTCCAGTTCATTTAAGGTCCTTATGTGCTGTTCTTTACAGTAATAACAATGTACCCAAGCCTAAGAAAGCGATGTAACCGGCGATATCCGTTACCGTTGTTAAGATCACAGAGCCTGATAAAGCTGGGTCGATTTTGAGTTTATCCAATACCACAGGGATTATGACGCCAGAAAGTGCAGCCATTAAGATATTAATAACGATAGCCAGTGCAATTACCAACCCGAGCAGTGGGCTTTGGAACCACCAAGAGACGACGGCACCGATACTCAACGACCAAACAATGCCATTTAAACCGCCCACTTGAAGTTCTTTCTTTAAAAGTGAGACTAAGTTGGCACGGGTGATCTGCCCTAAAGCCAAACCACGAACAATCAGTGTTAATGTTTGGCTGCCAGCAATGCCGCCCATCGATGCCACGATTGGCATTAACACGGCTAAGGCCACCACTTGCTCAAGTGTTGCTTCAAACAGGCCAATGAATGCGGAGGCCATAAACGCGGTCAGTAAGTTGATACCTAGCCACAAACCACGAGAGGTAGCACTGCGTCGAACCGGCGAGAATAAGTCCGAGTCTTCGTCGAGACCGGTGTTCGACATCTGCACTGCTTCTTGCTCTAAACGGCGGGCTTCTAAGGCATGACCTGCATGAAAGCGGCCCACTAATAAATGGTTTTCATCTAATACTGGCAGCGCAGAGACTTCGCTTTTTTCAAGTAAGTCAGCTGCTTTTATGACATCGGTTTGCGCTTCAAGAAAAGGAAAATCTTCTTCCATTAGCCCAGAGACATGCTCATGGGGTTGTGCATTCAGTAGGGTTTTTAGATGCACACACCCGACCCAACGCCCCGTTCGATTAACCAAGTACATGGTGTTTGAATAGGATGCGGTGGTACGGCGGAATAAGCGCATGGCTTCCGATACACGAATTGATTGCGCGGCCACCAATAGTTCGTGGTCGACCCAGCGACCTACTTCATCCTCTTCGTAAGTGACGCCCTGACGGTAGTAGTCCCGTTGTTTGGCGTCCATCTTTTGCAGCGCAATGTCGATCATAGGATCTGGCAGGGAATCTGCGATCTCCAGCAGATCTTCAGCGTCTACGTCTGAAAAGAGTTCCGCTATTTCAAACTCGTTCAGCTCTTTTAATAGAAGTAGGCGCGATTCGCCACGCATCTCCACCAAGATGTCTAAGCGATTGGTCTGTTTAATACTGTCCCAAACAAAGCGTCGTTGGGCGACTGGGATCGACTCAAGGGCTAAGGCGACATCATCAGGGGGCATCGAACTGATGGCCTGATTAATAGCGATGGTAGAAATGTTTTCTTGAGTGAGTAGTTCAATCAGTTCTGCGATCGGGTTGGACACGGGCTGACCCCTTATACATCTTTTTTTAATGCTGTCAGTGTGAGTGAATTCACCTTTAGAATCAATCAACTAAACATCTATAAAACGTTGTATTTAGAGCGTTTTTAGGTGTTTTGAGTATCACGTTCGCTTATTACTGTTAATTGGTCAGCATTTCGTGGGCTATTTATGTAGCCAAGCGTTGCATTAGCATGTTCGCGCATGATGCCTTCGGCGCGTGTGCCTAAGCCATTTACAATGGCATGATACACATGGTGATGTTGCATGTGCGCAAACTCAAAGCGTCTAGCTTCACGCAACATGTGAGCTTTATCGAATGCTAATGCGCTGGCGGAGGCAAAAGGTAAATGTTCGTTACGGCTCAACGCGGCATGGATGGCCGGATTATGAGCTGCTTCAATGACAATATCATGAAAACGCTTGTTCATTTGTTGATAGTGTTCCAAGTCGGATTCGCTCAACTCTTTAACGGCTAGGATTCGATCACCTTCTTCAAGTAGTACCGCCAAGGCTTTTTGGTGGTCCTCACTCAACCCCCGTTCCGCGGCTTGTCGAGCTGCCAAGCCTTCCAGTACACCACGCACTTCTACCGCACCAATGATTTCCTCAGTCGAGACAGAGCGCACTTCGTAACCACGACGGGGCAGCTTAGTAAGCAGGCCCTCTTGTTCCAGAGCACGAAAGGCAATACGAACAGGAGTTCGTGAAACCCCAAGCTTTTCTGACGTCGGGATTTCCGCCAAGCGCACTCCAGCTTTTAACTCGCCGTCTAGAATCATTTGACGAAGCGAGGTGACAACGTTCGATTGGGTCTTCTGCATAGCGTTTAACCAAGTTTTTATTGGATCCAATATTATGCTCTAAACCAATAGATAAAGTAAAAATATTGCTCAATTGAGCGTAATATCTATTTATTGGATCCATTTATGCGTTTTTTTAATGGGTGCCATCCTCTAAATAGGGCTATATTGGATCCATACAGAACAAAAATAAAACAATTAGGAGATTTGTATGAGCCAGCCAACTTTCCCAAAAAACACGTGGTATGTCGCAGCGATGTCTGACGAAATCGGCACAGAGAAGCCATTGGGGCGTAAAGTTTGTGGGGAGAGCATCGCCTTCTACCGTCCATCAGCCAACGAAATTGCCGCTGTGCGAGACTTTTGTCCCCACCGTGGTGCAGCCATGTCGTTAGGCTATGTAGAAGATGGGCTGTTGGTGTGCGGTTACCATGGTTTGAAAATGGGCGCTGATGGTGAAACCAAAGAAATGCCCTTACAGCGTGTGCAAGGGTTTCCGTGTATGAAGTCGTTTGCGGTGGAAGAGCGTTACGGTTTTATTTGGGTGTGGCCGGGTGATCAAGACTTAGCTGACTCTAGTTTGATTCCTGTTCAAGAGTGGGCGGTGAGTGACGATTGGGCCTACGGCGGCGGTTTGTACCATATTCATTGTGATTACCGTTTAATGATCGACAATCTAATGGATTTGACCCACGAAACCTATGTGCACGCGTCCAGCATTGGCCAAAAAGAAATCGATGAATCGCCAGTAGACACCAGTGTGAACGGTGACGAAGTGATTACCAGCCGGACCATGGAAAACATTACAGCACCGCCATTTTGGCAAGCAGCTCTGGAAGCGAATGGTTTGCCAAAAGACGCGTCTGTGGATCGTTGGCAGCGCTGCCGCTTTACACCACCGTCTCATGTCATGATTGATGTAGGTGTCGCACTTGAAGGTAATGGCGGGTTTGATGCGCCGAAAGAAAAGAAAGCGAGCAGCATTGTTGTCGACTTTATTACCCCTGAAACAGAAGACACCATGTGGTATTTCTGGGGCATGGCACGCAACTTTAAAGCCGATGATCAAGCTCTTACAGATTCTATTCGCGAAGGACAAGGCGGTATTTTTCAAGAAGATTTAGACGTGCTAGAACGCCAACAAGCCAACTTAAAAGCGTTCCCTGACTACGATCTTTTGAAGTTGAATATTGATGCGGGTGGTGTTCAGTCTCGTCGTGTGATTGAGCGTATTATTAAGGCGGAAAATGCGAGCAAAATTGCGTCAAACGAAGTGCCATTGCAAACGATCTCATTCTGAGGGCGGTTATTATGATTGAAGTCGTTGTGTTAAATAAAGTGGATGAAGCCGCAGCAGTAGTGCGTTTAGTATTGGGTAAGGCCAATGATACGGCGCTACCTTCATTTGAGGCGGGCGCTCACATAGATATCAGGTTGCCAAGTGGTTTGGTAAGACAGTACTCGTTGTGCCGCTTGCAATCAGACCCACGCTATTACGAAATCGCGGTTTTAAAAGACCCGCAATCACGAGGTGGATCTACAGAAGTGCATGCTTTAACCATAGGGGATGTGGTTCACGTCAGTGAACCTAAAAATCATTTTCCATTGCGAAGCAAAGAAGCCAAGTCTCTTCTAATCGCAGGAGGAATTGGTGTAACGCCATTGTTGCCCATGGCGCAAACGCTGCAATGTGCAGGCACGTCATTTGAGTTTCACTATTGCGGTAAATCGCCTCGTACCGCGGCGTTTAGTGGCATTCTTAAGCAAGCCTCGTTTGCCGATAAAATGCAGTTCCATTTTAGTAGTGAACCGCAAACGTCTGGGCGTATGGATATCCGTTCGGTTCTGAGTCAGCATGTTGCTGATTCGGATTTGTATGTCTGTGGCCCGGCTGAATTTATCTCAAGCGTCTTAGAACATGCGCAGGCACTGAATTGGCCTGAAGAGAAGCTGCATCGGGAATTCTTTGCTGCGCCAGCCATGGACATTGATCAGGGGGATAATCACGCTTTCCAAGTGAAAGTCGCTAGTACTGGTCAAGTGTTTGAGGTTGCCGCTAACCAATCCATTAGCGATGTCTTGGAAGAGCATGCTCTTTTTGTTCCTGTTTCATGTTGTGAGGGCGTTTGTGGTACCTGCCTAACGGACGTGATTAGCGGCGATATTGAGCATCGTGATGTGTTCTTAAGCAAACAAGAAAAAGCGGAAGGCAAACAAATACTGACTTGTTGTTCTCGCGCAAAAAATGCGGGCGATGTCATCGAGCTCGATTTGTAACCGCTCAGAGTGCTTTTTTTGTCAAACAAAGCGCTGGACTTATATGTCTGGCGTTTTTTTGTCTGTAAAGCATGCTGGTGTGCCGATTAGCGTCGTTGCATAGCGCGCAATATGACAATCATGTAGTATTGTGCGAGCTCAAAATACCTCCATTGATCACCTGTAAGGGAAAGTAGAGGAAACCATTGGGCTGACTATCTAAAAAGTTTTACATTTCAGTGGTTTAAAACTCTATGGTTCTGATGATCGATAACTACGATTCGTTCACCTATAACTTGGTGCAGTACATTCGTGAGTTAGGTTATGAAGTCGATGTGCGTCGTAATGATGCGCTTACGATCCAAGATATTGAGGCGCTTGCGCCAAGTCATATCGTCATCTCCCCAGGTCCGTGTACGCCCAATGAGGCAGGGATATCTTTGGCTGCAATTAACACTTTTGCCGGCCATATTCCTATTTTAGGTATTTGTCTTGGGCATCAAAGTATTGCACAAGTCTTTGGTGGTGATGTAATTCGTGCCAAAACAGTAATGCATGGTAAAACCTCTAAGGTGTACCATAAAGGAATTGGTGTGTTCCGTGATTTGCCGAATCCCTACAATGCTACCCGTTACCATTCATTGGTCGTGAAGCAAGCAACGCTGCCGGATTGTTTTGATGTGACCGCGTGGACACAGAACGAGCAAGGTGAGCTGGATGAAATCATGGGGTTGCGTCACACATCTATGAACATAGAAGGGGTGCAATTTCATCCTGAGTCGATTTTGACGGAGCATGGTCACGCTCTATTAGATAATTTTTTCAAACAGTAGGAGTTGGCTGGTGGACATACAACAGGCGATCGCTCGAGTAGTAAATAAGCAGGATCTATCCGGTGAAGAAATGCGTGATGTCATGAACAGCATCATGACATGTCAAACTACCGATGCACAGATTGGTGGTTTTTTGATTGGCTTACGTATGAAAGGTGAGACAGTTGATGAAATTATTGCCGCGGCTCAAGTGATGCGCGAATTGTCCACCAAAGTAGATCTTGGTGGAGATGAGATTGTAGATACTTGCGGAACCGGTGGCGATGGCGGTAACTTGTTTAATGTGTCAACCGCTTCTGCCTTTGTTGCTGCGGGTGCGGGGGCGCATGTTGCCAAGCACGGTGGCCGCTCGGTGTCGTCAAAATCCGGCAGTGCAGATGTTTTAGAAAGAGCGGGTGTTTATTTAAATTTGACCAGCGAGCAAGTAAAGCGCAGCGTGCAAGAGATTGGTTTGGGCTTTATGTTTGCGCCTAATTATCACTCAGCGATGCAGTACGCGATTGCGCCACGTAAAGAAATGGCAACGCGAACGATCTTTAACTTGCTTGGACCGTTAACGAATCCCGCTGGCGCGAAACGTCAGGTCATGGGGGTGTTTGATCGTTATTGGGTGCGTCCAATCGCTGAAGCGTTACAAGCATTGGGCAGTAAGCATGTGTTGGTTGTGCATTCCGCGGATGGGCTTGATGAAATCAGCATTTCAGATAAAACCTATGTTGCAGAACTGAAAGACGGTCAGATTACTGAGTACGAAATTGCCCCTGAAGATTTTGGGATGGAGCGTCAGCCGTTGGCCAGTGTGCAAACAGAAGATCCGGAAAGCAGTTTGGCTATGCTGAAAGTTGCGATTGAAGGTAAGGGTGTTGTAAACGCTCCACGTGATATTGTGGCATTGAATGCCGGTGCTGCAATTTATGTGTCTGGTGTGGCGGACAGCCTGAAAGAAGGTGTGGCCATTGCGGAAGATGTCATTGGTGGTGGCTTAGCAAAAATCAAATTACAAGAGCTGGCCAGTTTTTCACGTTGCTATATGCCAGATTCGACAGAAGCAGCAGACTAATAGAGGTTCATCATGCAGGTTGAGACGCCTACAATTTTAAGAAAGATCGTTGCGCGTAAGTACGAAGAAATCGCGGAACGTCAGCTTCGCACGCCGTTTGCGAATCTTGAGGTGGCGGCCGCGGCGGCTAACGCACATAATCCAGTTCGTGGATTTGCTGCAGCACTGCGTCGTAAAATTGGTCAAGGAAAAGCGGGGGTGATTGCTGAGATAAAGAAAGCATCGCCAAGCAAAGGCGTTATGCGTGACCCATTTTTGCCAAAAGAAATCGCTGCTTCTTATGAAAAAGGCGGCGCAGCATGTTTGTCTGTGTTAACAGATCAAGACTTTTTCCAAGGCCATGAAGATTATTTAGTCGAAGCTCGTAACGCTTGTTCTTTACCTGTCATTCGTAAAGATTTTATTGTTGATCCGTACCAAGTGATGGAAGCTCGTTCTATTGGGGCCGACTGTGTCTTGTTGATTGCAGCTTGTTTGACGGGTAAAGAGTTACGCGAGCTGGATCAAATGGCACGTGATTTGTCCATGGATGTGTTGGTCGAAGTTCATAATCGTGCTGAATTAGAGCTAGCATTGGAATACACTGACACAGAGTTGCTAGGTATTAATAATCGTGATTTACATACCTTTGAGCTGAGTTTACAGCATACATTTGAGCTGATGAATGATGTGCCAAAAGATCGTTTGATTGTCACTGAGAGTGGTATTCATACTCGTGACGATGTGGCGGCAATGCGTGAAAACGATATTCATGCTTTTTTGGTGGGCGAAACCTTTATGAAAGCAGACAATCCGGGTGAGAAACTGGCGGATTTGTTTAAATAGTTTGAGAGATGGGATAATGAAAACAAGTATAGCGTGGCAAGAAGATAAGCATTTTACCGCAGAAACGGGCAGTGGTTTTAAAGTCGAAATCGATGGCAACCAAACCGTAGGATCACGCCCGATGGAGCTTATCCTTGCTGGGTTAGGTGGCTGTACCTCTTACGATGTTGTGAATATTCTGCAGAAAGCGCGCCAAGATGTTGTGTCTTGTGTGGCGCATGTGGATGCGGATCGTGCGGATACGATACCGTCTGTATTCACGGAAATTCGTATTCACTTTGTGGTAACCGGTCGTAAGATCAAAGAAAGCCATGTAGCGCGTGCTGTTAAGCTATCTGCTGAAGAGTATTGTTCAGCTTCTTTAATGTTAGAGCGTGGCGGCGTGAATATTGTGCATAGCTACGAATTGATTGAAGTCGAATAAATTATTTTGACTCAAACTCATGTAAAAAGGCCCCTATCGTAAGATTAGGGGCCTTTTTTATGGGATCTATTTTGTACTCTATTGTTGTTGCTGGTTTGAGCGTTTACGGAAATTGCTTGGTGCCACGCCAAAGTAGTCTTTAAAGCAGTTACTAAAATGGCTAGAGCTAACAAAACCACTGGCTATGGCCACTTCGATGATCGGCTTGTTGGTTTGCTGTAACAAGCGTCGCGCATAAGTAATACGCAGTTCAAGATAATAACGCGATGGGCTGGTTTCTAAGTGATTTTGAAACAAACGTTCAAGTTGACGCCGTGATACGCTGGCGTAATGCAATAATTCCTCTAGCGTTAATGGCTCTTCGATGTTGCTGCGCATTAACTCAAGAACCTTTTTTAAAGATTCTGGGTATTTACCGTCGTCTGCCGGTTTAGTAATGGGGGTGACAGTACTTTCCGACAGTTGGTCACAGGTCAAAATTTCTTTTGCGGCACGTGCTATACGGCTGTCTTGCAAATGTTCAACCAACGATAATGTCATGGCCAATGCACTGACCGGCCCCGAGCAACTTAAAATGCGGCCATCTAAAACAGACGTTTCTTTTGCAATAACGGTGTCTTGGAAATGCTCGCGAACGTAAGGGTGGTTGTCAGGATGGATCGCTATACGAGTATTGTTAGTGAGTCCCGCGTGTGCCAAAGCGATGGCACCATTCCATAAACCACCTAAATAGGCATCTTGTTTGTGGCAGCTTTTCAGATAGTCCGTTAGCTTGTTTTGCTCGGACAGTTGGCAACGGTAACCGCCACAAACGATGACCACATCAAAATGAGCGCTGGCATGTTGCAGTTGTTCTTCTATACTTGTGCCCGTCGCAATCTCTATTCCTAGATCACTGGTTACCGAGGGGCCTTCCATACTCAAGGTGGCGTAGTCGAACAGTTTTTCTGTTTGTACAAGGTTGGCGGTGACTAGAGCATCCACTGCGCCAGTAAAGGCCACCATGGAGAAGTGCTTCAATAGAACAAAGCCAATCATGATCGGTTTTTTCTCGCTGTCATGTGAGGTGACATGAGCGTGATTGTGATCCGCGTTTGATGGGCTGAAGTGTTTCTTATGGTAGGTTTGGGTCATTTTTAAACTGTGATTCCTGGTGGGGGAGTTCGTCAGTAATTGTGCAAGTGTAAGGGAAACAATCATCCAAGGTAAGGCATAAGTACGTAAAACCTATAGAAATATTGCGTTCTTGCAGCAAAAAAGCACCTTTTCAAGGTAGAAATGTCATATTTTTGCTGTCGTAAATAACCATCTATGTGACGCATTCAAGAATGTGACATGTAGGGGGTTTTCATAGTATTTCAATTGTAAATTATTTCTTCTATTGAACTGCATTTATTAAGACAAAAACGAACGAAAATCTACGCTGTTGGCTTTTGGGTAGCCTGTATTGATAAGATGACGTCGCTTTTGAAATGTTGTTTCAATGATTGAAATGACAGGAAGAGAAAATCACCGCAGTGAAAGAGCAAGTAAAAGCGCTTTGCGCCGACTACCCAGTCTATCGCTAGTATTACCACTTTGTAATGCAGTCCTCAGAAGGGCTGCCATGATAAGGAGCTGACACAATGCAGCAGTATTCCGGATTTGGCTTGTTAAAGCACAGTCTAAGCCATCATGAAAATTGGCAGCGGGTTTGGCGCAACCCGACACCGAAAAAGAAATACGATGTCATCATCGTCGGTGGTGGTGGTCACGGTTTGGCCACGGCCTACTACCTAGCGAAGCAGTTTGGCGTAACTAACGTTGCTGTTATCGAGAAGGGTTATTTAGGTGGTGGTAACACCGCTCGTAACACAACGATCGTTCGTTCTAACTACCTTTGGGACGAATCTGCTCACCTATATGAGCACGCAATGAAATTATGGGAAGGTCTTTCTCAAGATCTTAACTACAACGTAATGTTCTCTCAGCGTGGTTGTCTAAACTTGGGCCACACGCTACAAGACATGCGTGATATCGAACGTCGTGTAAACGCTAACCGTTTAAACGGTATCGATGGCGAAGTACTAGACGCGAAGCAAGTAAGCGAAATCGTACCAATCCTAGATTGCTCTGATAACGCTCGTTACCCAGTTATGGGCGCTTCTTGGCAGCCACGTGCGGGTGTTGCCCGTCACGATGCGGTTGCTTGGGGCTTTGCTCGTGGTGCTGATATGCACGGCGTTGATTTGATTCAACAAACAGAAGTAACGGACTTCATCATTGAAGACGGTACTGTAGTTGGTGTTAAAACTGACCGTTACGGCGACATCAAAGCAGATCGCGTTGGTTGTGTTGTTGCAGGTCACTCAAGTGTTATGGCTGCGAAAGCTGGCTTTGAACTGCCACTAGAGTCTCACCCGCTACAAGCATTGGTATCTGAGCCGATCAAACCAATCCTAGACACAGTTGTAATGTCTAACCATGTACACGGTTATGCATCTCAATCTGACAAAGGTGACTTGGTAATCGGTGCGGGTATCGACAGCTACGTAGGTTACGGTCAGCGTGGTTCTTACCCAACGATCGAGCATACAGTTCAAGCGATTGTGGAAATGTTCCCAATCTTCAGCCGTGTACGCATGAACCGCCAATGGGGTGGTATTGTTGATACATGTCCTGATGCTTGTCCGATCATTTCTAAAACACCTGTTAAGAACCTTTTCTTCAACTGTGGTTGGGGTACAGGTGGCTTTAAAGCGACGCCAGGGTCTGGCAACGTATTCGCTGCTTCTTTGGCGAAAGGTGAAATGCATGAGATGGCTGAGCCATTCTCAATGTTCCGATTCCACAACGGCGCGCTTATCGATGAGCACGGCGCAGCTGGTGTAGCACACTAACGGGAGATTTAGTTCATGTTTTATATTTATTGCCCTTACTGTGGTGAACACCGCGAAGAAGAAGAGTTCCATAACCACGGCCAAGCTCACATTGAGCGTCCAGCTGATCCAGACTCTTGTACAGATGAAGAGTGGGGGAACTACATGTTTTTCCGTAAGAGCCCTAAAGGCTTACACCATGAAATCTGGGATCATGTAGCGGGCTGCCGTAAGTTCTTCAACGTTACACGCGATACAGTAACGTATGAAATTAAAGAAGTTTACAAAATGGGTGAGCAACCTAAAGTAGTTGCGGAGTAAGGGAGCGGATCATGTCTCAAAAAAATCGTCTACAAAGCGGTGGCCGAATTGACCGTTCTAAGCCACTTACTTTTACCTACAATGGTAAGCAGTTCGAAGGTTTCGCCGGTGATACACTAGCGTCAGCATTGTTAGCAAACGGTGTTGATATAATTGGCCGTAGTTTCAAATACAGCCGTCCACGCGGTATCGTTGCAGCGGGTGCTGAAGAGCCAAATGCTGTCATGCAGCTTGGTGCAACTGAAGCGACTCAAGTACCGAACGTTCGTGCAACACAGCAAGAACTTTTCTCTGGTCTTGTTTCTGGTTCAACGAACGGTTGGCCAAGTGTTGATAACGACATTATGGGTCTTTTGGGTAAAGTTGGCGGCAAGATGATGCCTCCAGGTTTTTACTACAAAACCTTTATGTACCCTGCAACTATGTGGGAAACATACGAAAAAGTTATCCGTAAAGCGGCGGGTCTAGGTCGTTCTCCAAATGAATACGATCCAGATACTTACGACAAAGTTAACCAGCACGCTGATCTAGTAGTAGTTGGTGCGGGTCCTGCTGGTTTGATCGCTGCGTTGACTGCGGCTCGTGGCGGCGCTCGCGTAATCATCGCGGACGAACAAAACGAATTCGGTGGCAGCCTATTAAGCAGCAAAGAAAGCGTTGACGGCAAAGCAGCTGGCGCTTGGGTTGCAGGTGTTGTGAAAGAGCTTGAAGCGAACGAAAACGTAATCGTTCTTCCTCGTTCTACTGTTAACGGTTACCACGATCACAACTTCTTAACGATCCACCAGCGTATGACTGATCACATTGCTGATCGCGCGCCTAATGGTCAGGTTCGTCAGCGTTACCACCGTGTGCGTTCGAAGTGGGTTGTATTGGCTACTGGTGCGCATGAGCGTCCATTAGTATTTGGTAACAACGATGTTCCAGGTTGTATGGTAGCGAACGCTGTTTCTACTTACATCAACCGTTACGGTGTTGTACCAGGTAACGAACTTGTTCTGATGACAACGAACGATAATGCATACCGTACAGCGATTGACTGGCACGATGCAGGTCGTAAAGTACAAGCGATCGTTGATACGCGTAAGAACCCAACAGGTGCACTTGTTGAAGCAGCGCGTGAGCGTGGCATCACTGTAATGACGGGTTCTGCAGTCATCGATGTTCAAGGTAGCAAGCGTGTAACGGGTGTATCGGTTGCACCAATCAGTGAAGACGGTTCAAAAGTAACAGGTTCTGTTAAGAAACTGAGTGCTGATACAGTGGCTTCATCTGGTGGCTGGAGCCCTGTTATCCATCTATCTTGTCACACTGGTTCTAAGCCAGTTTGGAACGAAGATGTACTTGGCTTCCTACCTGGTAAAACAGTACAGAAGCAACTTACTGCAGGTGCGATCAACGGTACATTTAATACCGCTGGTGCGCTTGAAGAAGGTAAAAAAGCAGGTCTTGAAGCATTGTCTAAGCTAGGTCTTAGCGCAGTTGAAGTAGAAGTTCCAGCTACAACTGAAGTGAAAGAATCTAAAGCAATGGCGTTGTTCCATGTGCCTCACACGAAACCAACGTCTCAAGCACCTAAGCAATTCGTTGATTACCAAAACGACGTAACTGCTGCGGGTATCGAACTTGCTTGTCGCGAAGGTTTTGAGTCAATCGAACACGTTAAACGTTACACAGCAATGGGCTTTGGTACTGACCAAGGTAAATTGGGTAACATCAACGGTATGGCTGTTGCTGCGAAAGTTCTTAACCAGACGATTCCACAAACTGGTACAACGATCTTCCGCCCTAACTACACGCCAATCACATTTGGTGCGATCGCAGGTCGTGACTGTGGTGCGTTGTTTGATCCTGAGCGTTACAGTGCAATGCATAAGTGGCACTTAGAGAACGGTGCTAAGTTTGAGGATGTAGGCCAATGGAAACGTCCTTGGTACTTCCCGAAAGCTGGCGAATCAATGCAAGAAGCGTTGAACCGTGAGTGTTTAGCGACTCGTGAGTCTATCGGTATCCTTGATGCATCGACGCTAGGTAAGATCGATATCCAAGGTAAAGATGCGCGTGAATTCTTAGGTCGCGTATACTCGAATGCTTGGGCGAAACTACCTGTAGGTAAGTGTCGTTACGGTCTAATGCTGAAAGAAGACGGCATGGTATTTGATGATGGTGTTACATCTTGCCTAGCTGAAAACCACTTCTTGATGACAACGACATCTGGCGGTGCTGCAACGGTTCTTAATTGGCTAGAATTCTACCATCAAACAGAATGGCCAGAACTAGAAGTGTACTTCACTTCTGTGACTGATCACTGGGCGACGATGACGATCTCTGGTCCGAACAGCCGTAAGCTGCTTGAAGAATTGATTGACGGTGATGTTGACGTTTCTAAAGATAGCTTCAAGTTCATGGATTGGAAGCCAATGTCTGTAGCGGGCGTTCCAGCTCGTGTATTCCGTATCTCGTTCACTGGTGAGTTGTCTTTCGAGATCAACGTACAAGCGAACTACGGTCTGCATGTTTGGGAAAAACTGTTCGAACATGGTGCTAAGTACGATTTGACGCCTTACGGTACTGAAACAATGCACATCCTTCGTGCAGAGAAAGGTTTCATTATCGCAGGTCAAGATACTGATGGCTCTGTTCACCCGTACGATTTAGGTATGGGCTGGGCTGTTTCTATGAACAAACCATTCAGCTTTATCGGTAAGCGTGGTATGCAGCGTGAAGACTGTGTACGTGCGGAACGTAAGCAAATGGTGGGTATTAAAACGATTGATCCAAACGTTGTATTGCCAGAAGGTGCTCAAGCTGTATTTGACCCAACTGCGTCAATTCCAATGCCAATGGTTGGTCACATTTCTTCTAGTTACTGGAGTGCGTGCTTAGGCCGTTCTGTAGCCCTAGGTTTTGTGAAAGGTGGCTTAGACAAGATGGGTGAGAAAGTTTACTACCCACTTGTAGATGGTCGTATCGTTGAAGCAGAAATCTGCAGCCCAATTTTCCTAGATCCAAAAGGGGAACGTCAAAATGTCTGATGTTAAACAAGAAGCAGCAACTGTGGCACCAACTGTAGCCGTTATGGATCAGTTGCCAGATGCTTCAATCCAAGGCCAGTCACCTCTGTTTCATGCTGACCTAGCGACTGTTGCTAAAAACGGCCCGAAAACAGGTGGTGTGACATTCAAAGAAGAAGCGTTGATGGGTCAAATCACGCTACGTTTGAATGCTGAAAACGCTGAACAACTAAAAGCCGCAGAGAAGGCGTTGGGCGTGGCTTTGCCAACTCAACCGCTAACGTCTGTAGTGAAAGGCGAAGTATCGGTTCGTTGGATGTCTCCAGACGAATGGTTGATCGTTGTTCCTGGCTTGAAAGCCTTTGAAGTAGAGTCTGCACTGCATGCAGAGCTAAGTGGTCACTACCAAGTAGTGAACATCAGTGGTGGTTGGACAATCTTTAAGCTTTCTGGTGCGAATGTTGTGGATGTATTGAAAAAATCTACTATTGTAGATGTACACCCAAGTGTATTCCCAGTGGGTAAGGTTGTATCAACAACTTTCGCCAAGAGCTCTGCGATCATTCGCCGCTCAGGTGAAAGCGAGTTTGAATTGGTGGTTCGCCGCAGCTTCTCTGACTACCTATGGCTTTGGATTCAAGACGCAAGTCGTGAATTCGGCCTTGTAGTCGAAGCTTAAGCTTAATACTGCCCCCATAATAGGCCGACCTTTTAGGTCGGCCTTTTTTTCCTAAGAGAACTTCCTATGAAAGCAACTACAAAACCATGGATTTTCACCGCTAGCTGTCCCAGCGTTATTGGTACTGTTGACGTAGTCACAGGCTACATGGCAGAAGCCGGTAATTACATTGATGAAATTCATTCTTTTGACGATCGCGAAGCCAATCGTTTTTTCATTCGTGTTGAGTTTTACCCTCAATCTGCGGATTTTACGGCTGATGAATTTACTGCAGAATTCACGTCTCGTTCGAAGCAGTTTGAAATGGAATGGGAGCTAACACCACCAAACCATCGCCCTCGTGTTGCAATCATGGTTTCCAAGTACGATCATTGTCTTAATGATCTACTGTATCGTTACCGTACAGGTCAGCTAAACATTGAAGTGCCAGTTATTATCTCTAATCACCCTGATCTTGAGTCTCTAGCGCAGTGGCATAATATTCCTTACTACCACTTGCCAATTACCGCCGATACCAAACCTCAGCAAGAAGCTCAAATCCGTGAATTGATCGAACAATACGATGCGGAACTGGTTGTTTTAGCGCGTTATATGCAGGTTTTGTCTTCTGAAATGTGTCAATACCTTGACGGTCGTGCGATCAATATTCACCACTCATTGCTTCCTGGCTTTAAAGGTGCTCGCCCTTACCATCAAGCGTGGGAAAAAGGCGTGAAAATGGTCGGTGCAACGGCTCATTACGTAAATGACGACCTTGATGAAGGTCCAATCATCTCTCAAGGTATCCAAACAGTGGATCATGCGCATTATCCAGAAGATTTAGTCGCAAAAGGGCAAGACGTTGAACGCGTTACATTGTTTAATGCCATCAAGTGTCATGTTGAAAAGCGCGTTTTCTTAAACGGTAAGCGCACGGTTGTATTTGGTCGTTAAGATTATTTAAAAAATTCATCTCTACTTACCGTTCTGGTTATACCCATTTAACCATGTCGTACATAGTTAAGACGGGGTCGAGTGAAGTACCTCGATCCCGTTTTATTATGGCTATTCTTATACATCTATCTACTTCCTAGATTGGAATTTTCTGGAGGCTTTATGTCTATCAGTGTATTTGACCTATTTAAAATCGGCATTGGTCCTTCGAGTTCACATACAGTTGGTCCGATGGCGGCAGCTGCTGACTTTATTGATGCTTTGACACAGAAGAAAGTAACGCAAGACACATCGCGTGTTGTCTGTGATCTTTATGGCTCTTTGAGTGCAACAGGTATCGGTCATGGTACTGACAATGCAGTGATCATGGGGTTAATGGGCGAACGTCCTAGCCGAATCGATCCTGAAAGTGTTTTGGGTCGTATTGAAACGTTAAAAGCAAGCAGTCGCCTAGTGCTGTCGGGTGGTCATGAGATCGATTTCGTTTGGGATCGCGATATGCTTCTTCTTGAAGAAGTCCTACCGTACCATCCAAATGCAATGCGTCTGACGGCATACGATGCGTCTGAAAACGTATTGTATCAAAACACTTATTACTCTATCGGTGGCGGTTTCGTCATCGATGAAACAGAAGCGACACATGTTGCTCACGTTGTTCCACAAGTTGATGTCCCGTACGACTTCAATAATGCTGTTGAGCTGTTGAACCTTTGTAAATCAAGTGGCCTAAGTATCAGCCAGTTGATGATGGAAAATGAGAAAGTATGGCGTACTGAAAAAGAAGTGCGTGATGGCCTGATGGACATCTGGGGTGCGATGAAAGAGTGTATCGCTAATGGGCTTCATAAAGAAGGTCTGTTACCGGGTGGCCTGAATGTTCGTCGCCGTGCCATGAGTCTGCACAAGTCATTAATCCGTGCGACACGTCCAAATGTCATCAGTTCAACGTTAAGTGCAATGGATTGGGTTAACCTCTATGCATTGGCGGTTAATGAAGAGAACGCTGGTGGCGGCCGTATGGTCACTGCACCAACAAATGGTGCGGCAGGTATTATTCCAGCGGTATTGATGTATTACATGGAATTCATGACCAACCCGACAGAAGAAAATGTCGTTGATTTCTTCCTTGCGGCGGCTGCAATTGGTGCGTTGTGTAAGAAGAATGCTTCTATTTCTGGTGCCGAAGTAGGTTGTCAGGGTGAAGTCGGTTCAGCGTGTGCTATGGCCGCAGCAGGTCTATGTGAAATTCTAGGCGGTACACCTGAGCAAGTTGAAAACGCAGCGGAAATCGGTTTAGAACACAACCTAGGTCTAACATGTGATCCTGTAGGTGGTTTGGTTCAAGTACCTTGTATTGAACGTAATGCGATTGCGGCCATGAAAGCAATTAACGCTACACAGATGGCTTTACGTGGTGATGGTCAGCATTTTATCTCATTGGATAAAGTGATCCGCACGATGCGTGATACAGGTAAAGACATGCAAGACAAATACAAAGAAACCTCCCGTGGAGGTTTGGCGGTAAACGCTATCGAGTGCTAATCCTCTGACAGGGATTAAAAAACCCCTTGTGACGCATGTCGCAAGGGGTTTTTTAATGTGGCGATTTTAAAGCTCGAAAGCCAGTGACTAAAGTGATTTATGAGCCAGACGTTCAAGCATATCAAGCAACCATTGTTTTTCCTTGTCGCTCTCTAAGCACTTAGCCATTTCGTTCTCGTAACAACTTACGCGCTCGACTGCATTGGCAAAAAAGGCGGTGCCTTCTTCCGTCATAAATAAGGCATAAGAGCGGCGGTCGTTTGCGGCGGGACGACGTTCCAGCAGTTTTTTGCCTTCTAGCTTGTCAACCGCAGCGACCATCGCGGAACGATCGTTGCCAAGCGCCTGCGCAACAGCCGTTTGAGTAAGGCCTGGGTTACGATCAACAATAGCAAGTACCGCGAATAACCCTGGGCTGATGCCTAAATCGTCACACACTTCACCGAACTTCGCGAAAAAATTCATTTGAGCACGGCGCAAGCGATAACCTAAAAACTCGTCTAGTACTCCAAAATCAATGTTTTGATCCGACTTTTTTGGGTGATCTTGCATGTGTAGGGTTCCTAACGCTGTCTAAATTAAAGCTTTGTATTGTATACCAACGCATGAGTTTGGTGAAAGGTATAACAGTTGTTGACATTATCAAGTTTAAGAAAAGGGCTCCAATTAGGGAGCCCTTAAATCGACTTGCAGCGATTGATTTTAAACTAACCTATAGCGTGTACTAGCCAGAGTGTAATGCCAGGGAACATGACCAGTAATGCCACCCGTACACAGTCTGAAATTAGGAACGGAACGACCCCTTTGAAACATTCTTTAAGAGGCAGCGTATTATCAAAGGACTTGATAATAAAAATGTTCATCCCAACTGGCGGGGTTATGAGGCCCACTTCTACTACCACCAGCGCGATGATGCCGAACCAAATGCCTAAGTCAGCAGTTGGAATACCAAAGTCCATCGCCATAATGATTGGAAAGTAAATCGGGATTGTCAGCAAGATCATTGCCAAACTGTCTAGAAAACATCCCATAATCAAATAGGTCACCAGCATGAGCACTAAAATAGTGTACGGCGATAAACCTGAGTTCGTCAGAATATCGACGCCCACATCGGGTAGTTTAGACAGGGCGATGAACACACTGAATAAATCGGCTCCTAACACGATAAAGAAAATCATCGCTGAGGAAATTGCAGTGCGGATCAAGCTCGCCATGAAACCATCTAAGCGCATTTTACCATGAGTAATCGCTAGGATAGCCGTTAGTACAACGCCTACCGATGCAGCTTCTGTAGGCGTGAAAAAACCCAAGTAGATGCCACCTAAAACGATCAAAAAGATGATCGAAATATGCCAAACGTTGCGCGTTGATTTGAACTTTTCTGCCCAAGTCGTTTTTTCACCACGAGGTCCAGTGTTAGGAAACATTCGTACGTAAATCGCGATGGTCAGCATGTAACCGCCCGCCGCTAGAAAGCCAGGTATAAACGCCGCCATAAACATTTTAGAAATGTTTTGCTCGGTTAGAACAGCGAAGATTATCAGAACCATAGAGGGCGGTATTAAAATACCCAGCGTGCCACCCGCTGCCAGAGCCCCTGCTGCTAAGCTTCCGGAGTAATTTAAGCGGCGCATTTCAGGTAAGGCTACTTTCCCCATTGTTGAAGCGGTTGCAAGTGAAGACCCACAAATGGCACCAAAGGCAGCACAGCCTGCAACAGCGGCCATTGCTATGCCTCCTTTTTGTCGTCCAACCCATGTATTACAGGTACGGAACAGCTCTGTGGTAATACCTGAGCGAGTAGCTAGTTCCCCCATTAATAAGAATAAAGGCACCACAGATAGATCGTAGGTTGAGAATTTCGCAACCGAGGCGGTCCCTAAATACTCCATCAACGCAGGCATTCCGCCGATAGAGGTATAACCAATGGCCCCACACACAAGCATTGCCAAAGCAATAGGGATGCGAATACTCATTAATACGAGTAACAACGCCATCATTAAAAATGCCAGTTGGATATCACTCATTGTGCTCTCCCGAATTGCGTGAAAATAACTGCAGCGCGCCGCATAACGCGCACAAGCTAAAACAGATCACGCCTACAACATACACCCACCATATTGGCAGCTCGAGAATCATTGTCTGTTCATAGTAGTCTTTGGATTCGATACCACTCAGTGTCATGCGATAAGCAAACAACGCGCAAACTAAGGTAAATAGAAAGTGCCCAACATTGTCTAAAAAGCGAATCGTGGCAGGGCGGCACCCACTTGTGAATAAATCTACAATGACGTGCCCCTGCCTTAGATAGCATTCCGGCAGAAAGAGAAAAACAGAGATCGCTAATCCGACCTCAGTTAACTCATAGTTGCCTTCAATGGATTGACCAAGGAATGTTCTGCCTAGGATGCTAGCGACCGTAATGATCGCTAGCGACAGCATGATTAGACCACCTGTAAGGGCAAATGCCTGTGATAAGCGCATCATTCCCTTAGATACAACTTGTGTCATAGATTGAGTCATGCCAAATACCTATGTCGGCTTACATTGCTTCGTATTTTTTAACGAGTTCACGTGCTTTGTCTAACAAACGTTGACCGTCGTAATCATCGTCGTTCATATCTTCAACCCATTGTTCGGTAATAGGCTCTAACTTTTCTTTCCAACGATCGTATTCTGCCCCTTCAATATAATCAAAACTATTACCTTCTTTGACTGCATAGTCGCGCGCTGTGATTTCGTAGTTATCCCAAAGCGTTCCTAGGTGGCCTGCTAGTGCGAGCCCTGAGTTATCATCAATGACTTTTTGTAGATCCGCTGGTAGGTCGTTGTAGACATCTTTATTCATGGCAAAAATGAACGTGTTGGTATATAAGCCGCGATCACCTTTGAATTCGGTATGGTGGTCAACGAGCTCGTAAATTTTCATGGGAAGCACCACTTCGTATGGCAATACCGCAACATCTAATACACCTTTTGAAATAGCACTGGCCATTTCCGTTACCGGCATAAACGTTGTGTTTGCGCCTAAAGAGCGAAAAGCATTATTCATAATCTTGTTTGGTGCGCGAACTTTCATGCTTTCGATGTCTTCAAGCTTTTTGATGGCTTTGTCACGTGAGTGTAGAGATCCCGGAGCGTGAGTGTGCATAGCAAGCAAGTGCACATCTTCCATTTCATCTTGCATTTCTGTTTGGGCATATTCTTGTAATGCCAAACTGGTCGCTTGAGCCGTGCCTGGAATAAAAGGTAGCTCAAATACAGTTGATTTAGGGAATCGTCCAGGTGTGTAACCAGTCACTGTCCAAGTGATGTCTGAGATTCCTTTGCGAACTTGGTCAAACAGTTGAGGTGGCTTGCCCCCTAATTGCATGGCTGGGTAAATTTCAATATCAATGCGGCCATTGGATTCTGCCTCAACTTTTTCTGCCCAAGGCTCTAAGAATTGAGCATGTGCCATCGCCATTGGCGGTAGCATATGGTGTAGCTTGAGCGTGAACTCTGCTTCAGCCATAGCGTTTACGGAAAGTACTGTGCCTGCAATTAAGGCTAAGCCTTTGCGTCCTAGATACTTCATTTTCCACCTCACATTGTTTTTTTTATAAGAGTCTTAATGGTTTTTGTTTCGGCTGGGCGTATTAACGACGGCCGATTTATACATTTTTTGCACATATTGTTGAGCATTTCAACAATATGGCTCATAGAATTTTCCCACCTCCTATCCGAAAAAAAGATACCGCCTTGAATTTGTAGAAGACTTATTAATATATAGCAAAACTATTTGTAAAAATAATTGTTGTGTAGTACAACAAAAGGCAATCTACGTCATGTCGTAGAATTTTTATACACCGGAACAATGCTAAAAATAGAAGGTGAAACATGAGCAAGGTGATATCTCTAGAGCAGGCGGCAAGCCTAATCAAAGATGGCGACTCGGTTGCTTGGTCGACCATAGGTATGTCTTATTTCGCAGAAGCGGTAGCTAGCCAATTAGAAAAGCGTTTTTTAGAAACGGGCTACCCGAAAAACTTAACCCTGATCCATGACTGTGGTTGTGGCGATGGCAAAGACGCAGGTATGTCTCATCTTGCTCACGATGGTTTGGTTAAGCGACTGATTTCGGGTCATACCGGACAGGCGCCACGTATGGCAGGCATGATTGTTGAAGACAAAATTGAAGGCTATCTATTACCTCAAGGTGTTTTAACCACTATGTGGCGTCAAATTGCAGGCAATAAACCGGGTGTCATTACGAAAGTGGGTATGGGGACGTATGTAGACCCTCTAATCAGCGGCGGAAAAGTGACCTCTAAAGCCAAGGAAGATCTTGTTAAACGCATCGACATTGAAGGCGAAGATTGGCTGCTATACAAAACCTTTCCGTTAGATGTTGTGGTGATTCGAGCTACGACGGCAGATGAAAACGGCAACCTTTCAGTTGAAGAAGAGGCCATGCTCGGAGAAATTCTACCGATGGCGCAAGCGGCGCGTAACCGTGGCGGTATTGTCATTGCGCAGGTTAAATACTTAGCCGAAGCAAAAACCATCAAACCGAAAGAAGTCAAAGTGCCGGGGGTACTAGTCGATTACGTTACGATTGCACCACCGGAACAACATAAGCAAACCATTACCACGGATTACAATCCAGGTCTTGCTGGTAATGCTCGTGTTCCTCTAAATGCTATTCCTCCTGTTCCGTTTGGTGAACGAAAAATCATTGCTCGTCGTGCGGCCATGGAGCTTTACGATAATGCCATCGTAAATCTTGGTATTGGTATGCCTGATGGTGTGGCGTCGATCGCAGCGGAAGAGAATGTCGCGAGCCGCTTTATGCTGACAACAGAATTGGGAACTTATGGCGGCATCCCTGCCTCAGGCGGTGATTTCGGTGCGGCGTGGAATCCAGAAGCGATTATTGAACACGAAGCGCAATTCGATTTTTATGATGGTGGTGGTCTGGATATCGCTTTCCTTGGCTTGGCGCAGGCCGATCAAAACGGCAACCTCAATGTCAGTAAATTTGGCCCAAAAGTGGTTGGGCCAGGTGGTTTTATCAATATTTCGCAGACCGCTAAAAAAGTTGTGTTCTGTGGCACCTTGGTTAATGGCGCTAAATTGTCCTTGGAAGGTGGCAAGTTAACGGTTCTAGAAGAAGGGCGAACTCGAAAATTTGTCGAGCAAGTGGATCACGTTACATTCAGTGGTGAATTTGCGCGAGAAAATGATAAGCCCGTGTTCTTTATTACAGAACGCTGTGTTTTAGAGCTACGCAAAGAAGGCATGGTATTAACAGAAATTGCACCAGGGCTGGATCTTGAAAAAGATGTATTAAGCGTGATGGACTTCAAACCGATCATTGCTGATGACTTAAAAAGCATGCCTGAAGCCATCTTCCAGCAGCAGTGGGGTGGTTTGGGTGACTACATGGCCAGCACTGTAGAATAACAAAAAAGGGTGACTAAAATGACAATGCAAAATGTTGAGATTCCGTACGGTGCTTATTGGAGTACGCCGTTTACAAAATGGCAGGGCTCATTGCAGCACTTGCATTCCATGAAGTTTGCTGCACACGTGGCAAAACAAGAATTAGCAAAACGTTCAATTGATCCGACGGTGTTCGACTCGGGTGTATTGGGTATGACCATCAACCAATATCAGTCTTTCAATGGTGCTCCTTGGCCTTTGTATGAAATTGGCGCGGTGCACACACCAGGTCATGCAGTGAATCAGGTATGTGCGACCGGTGCACGGGGATTGTTTGCAGCCGCCTCTGAAGTGATGTGTGGTATGGCCAATGTGTCTTTGTTGATGAGTGCTGACCGTTGCTCGAATGGACCGCATATTTTTTACCCTAATCCTACAGGCATTGGTGGTTCAGGGCAGTCTGAAGATCAAGTGGTTTACAACATGATGAATGATTGTGTTGGTGGCCACTCTATGATGCAAACTGGTGAAAACGTAGCGCGACGTTTTGATATTACCCGTGAAGAGCTTGATGCGGTGACATTGCGTCGCTATGAGCAGTACCAAGAGGCGTTGAAAGATGAGCAGGCGTTCCAAAAGCGCTTTATGACGTTACCGCTGTCTGTGCCAACCCCCAATTTTAAGAAAGAAGCCTGTGTCATCACTGGTGATGAAGGTGTTTTTCCAACGACGGCGGAAGGCTTAGCTAAGCTTAAGCCGGTCGTAGAAGGTGGGGTGATTACCTTTGGAAATCAAACGCATCCAGCTGACGGCAACGCGGCTATGGTTGTGTGTCATGCTGATAAAGCTCAAGAGTTGTCCAGTGATCGCTCTATTAAAGTCGAAGTATTGGGGTTTGGTCAGGCGCGTGACGACTTAGGTTATATGCCTGCTGCACCGATCGAAGCTTCGAAACGTGCTCTGAAAATGGCAGGTATTAGTATTGACCAAGTGGATGCGATCAAGACTCATAATCCCTTTGCAGTAAATGATGTGGCGCTAGCTAAAGCCTTGGACATCGATGTGATGAGCATGAACAACTACGGTTGTTCGCTGATCTGGGGGCACCCTCAGGGGCCGACGGGTTTACGTGCCATGATTGAAATGATCGAAGAGCTTACCCTGCGGGGCGGGGGCTACGGCTTGTTTACTGGCTGTGCAGCGGGTGATACAGGTATGGCAACCGTGATCCGAGTATCGGATCGTTAGACTAAATTCCGTCTCCAGTTTAGCCACACTTGGGTGTGGCTTTTTTTTGCAAAAAAGTTAAATGGTTGTGTTTGACATTTGTTTAGTTATACAACTATTATGTTTTTAAATAATAGACGAACTGCTTATTAAGGCACCTCAGCCCATAAACATAACAACATAGAGGTAAGCGAATGACCCCTTATCAATTCATCGAATTTTCAGTAGACAATGGCATCGGCCATCTTCGACTGAACCGACCTGCCAAGAAGAATGCCATCAACGATTCTCTATGTTTAGAGATCGAACACGTGTTCATTAACCTTTCTGATGACGTTAATGTCATTGTCTTTTCCGGCGCTGGCCCTGAGTTCTGTGCGGGCTTAGATCTAAGCGAACATAAAGCTCGCGAACCATTTGAAGTGGTTAAGCATTCCAATATGTGGCACCGAGTGTTTGGTCACATCCGAAACTCAGGCATTCCTGTTGTGGCCGCTATGCAAGGTGCAGTGATTGGGGGTGGTCTTGAATTGGCCATTTGTGCCCATGTTCGTGTAACGGAAAAAGGCACGTACTTCCGTTTACCTGAAGGTCGTCATGGCATCTTTGTGGGTGGCGGAGCCTCGGTTAATGTGGCGCGTGTAATTGGCGCCAGCCGAATGACTGAAATGATGTTAACCGGTCGAGATGTGGATGCTGAGGAAGGTTATCGTATCGGTCTCGGTCATTATGTCGTTGAAAATGGTGCCTCTTTGGATAAAGCGATGGCGTTGGCAGCCAGCATTGCGAAAAACTCAAAATACTCTAATTGGGCCATGACCACTGGTCTTAACCGCATTGACAGCATGTCCGCTGACGATGGTCTTTATACCGAATCACTGATTTGTGGCATCACTCAAACCAGTGAAGAAGTCAAAGCGCGCATTGAGTCATTTTTGAATCGTAAGAAAAGCCAATAATTCCTCGGAGGGTACTATGGATATTCAAGGTCGTCATTTTGTTGTGACAGGTTCTGCGTCGGGTATTGGTGAAGCCGTTGCGCGTCGATTACACCGTCTAGGTGCGAGTGTTTCACTTGCAGACTTAAATGAAGAGGGGCTTAAGCGTGTCGCAAAAAGCTTAGGCGAACGTGTGCAATTTGCCGTGACGGATATTTCTGATGAAGCTTCTGTCCAAGCGTCGATTGATCAAGCGGTTGACACGTTTGGTGAGATCAGTGGTCTGATTAACTGTGCGGGTATTCCAGGGGCTGAACGAGTGGTTGGACGTGAAGGTCCGCATACACTTTCTGGGTTTGAACGAGCGCTCAAAGTCAACCTGTTAGGCACTTTTAATATGATTCGTCTTGCGGCGGATAAAATGCAGAATAATGAGCAACAGCCTAATTTAGAGCGTGGCGTCATCATTAATACGGCCTCAGTCGCCGCGTTTGATGGCCAAATTGGTCAAGCCGCGTATGCCGCATCAAAAGGTGGTGTCACAGCGATGACGCTCCCGATTGCGCGAGAGCTCGCACGTTTTGGTATCCGTGTTATGACCATTGCACCGGGCATCTTTAAAACACCGATGATGGACGTGCTACCTGAGGAAGTTCAACAATCTTTAGGCGCTGCCGTGCCTTTTCCTCCACGCCTAGGCGACCCAGATGAATTCGCGCAACTGGTTCAGCAAATCATTGAGAACGTCATGTTAAACGGTGAAGTCATTCGTTTAGATGGCGCGATTCGTATGGCTGCGAAGTAGGAGAGGCGCGATGAGCTACCAAGCCCCATACAAAGACATGCAATGGTTAGTTGAACAAGCGTATCAGTCGCAAAACTTAGCTGAGTTGAATTCATTGCAAGACTTCGATTTGGATTTAGCCAATGCCATCATTGATGAAGCTAATAAATTTGCCAGTCATGTTTTGGCGCCATTAAACGCAGTTGGCGACACGCAAGGCTGTCAATTTGACAATGGACAGGTCACAACCCCAAACGGTTGGAAAGAAGCGTATGCTCAGTTTCGAGACTCAGGCTGGATTGGCTTAGCGCTTCCGGAAGCGTTTGGTGGACAAGGTTTACCCAAATACATAGCTCAACCTGTTAATGAAATGTGGCTATCCAGCAACTTAGCGTTTGTTATGTTCGCAGCGTTGGCGCAAGGTGGCTCAGAGATTTTATTAAAGTTTGCGTCAGACGATGTGAAAGCACGCTATTTAACTCAAATCGTGACAGGTGAATGGACCGTAGCCATGTCTTTGACTGAGCCGAATGCAGGTTCTGACTTAGGTGCGTTAACGACAAAAGCCGTTCCTCAAGCTGACGGCACTTACCAAATCAAAGGTCAAAAGATTTACATTACCTACGGCGAACACGATATGGCGGACAATATTGTTCATCTTGTGTTGGCGCGTACACCGGATGCGCCTGCTGGCAGCCGAGGAATTTCATTGTTTGCGGTACCGAAATATCGCGTCAGCGATGAGGGCGTCTGTGGCGAATTTAATGATGTTCGTTGTACCGGTATTGAACATAAAACGGGTCTTCACGGCAGTCCTACGTGTTCCATCAGTTACGGCGATAACGACGCTTGTGTGGGGGAACTTATTGGTGAACTCAATCAAGGTCTAATGGCCATGTTCGTGCTCATGAATGAAGCTCGCCTAAGTTGTGGTCTACAAGGAGTGGCATTAGGAGAGCTTGCGTATCAGAAAGCCCTGCAATATGCCCATGAACGAGTACAAGGTGCCGGAGCAGGCGGAAAGCGTGTGGCGATTATCGAGCATCCTGATGTGCAGCGTATGCTACTTCGCATTCGCTCGGAAACATTTGGCTTACGTGCTTTAGGTTATCAAATTGCCGCTTTGCTTGATGTATCGGAGCATTCGCAAGATTTAGCACGCGTGCGAATGGCTGAAAGTCGCATTGCCTTATTGACGCCTATCTTTAAAGGCTTCGCGACTGAGCAAGCGAATGACATGGCTGGCACGGCGATCCAAATTTTTGGCGGTATGGGGTTTGTAGAAGAAACCGGTATTGCACAAGTGATGCGCGATGCTCGGATTACAACGATTTACGAAGGTACTACTGGCATTCAGGCTAAAGACTTAGTGCATCGAAAAATCCGAATGGATCAAGGTGTCGCTATGAGTCAGCTGTTAACAGATATGCGTGATGACATCAGTGCAGCGCCACAAAGCCAACCCCATCAGCGTTTGGCTGTAGCAGTGGATCAGCTGGCACACGTTGTTGATAGAATATTGCTCAATCCGAATGCGGATACGGCCAAATTAGACGCTGTGGCGGTACCATTTTTAAATGCCATGGGGGGGATTTGTTGTGCGTGGCAATTAGCTCGATTGGCTCAGCAAGTGCAAATCAATCAAACACAAGATGATGGCTTCTTTAGAAATGTGGTGGCCTTAGCCGATTTTTACAGTGCGTACCAATTACCGCTTGCGCAAGCGGCCTTAACAACCGTAAGCCAAGAACAGAATGGAGTTGGTGCTTATCAGTTTTAGCGTCTAATACAAAAGGTGTAAGCCTTCTTTGAACGAATAAAAATAACAAGTCTCAGGAGAATAAAATGACCAGCGAATTCCATCCGATCAAGGTGGTGAGTCACTCTGTTGCGATCGAGAAACGTAATAATGGTGAACAAATCATAAGCTGCCAAACAGAGCTTGCAGAATACGCACGCTGTTTAACAGACCGTTTAGTCTATTGGGCTGAGCGTACACCCGATGTTGTCTTTGTCGCGCAACGCGATGATGCAAACCAATGGGATACATACACCTATGCTGAAGCCTTAGAAAAGGTACGTCAGCTCGCTTCGTGGTTGTTAGAACAACCTGTTTCCTCAGAACGTCCGATTGCCTTTTTATCAGGCAACAGTTTAGAGCATTTGATGCTTGCTATGGCGGGTTACTACATTGGTGTGCCCCATGCGCCGGTATCACCGGCATACTCATTAGTGGCCACCGATTACGCAAAGTTAAAACACGTGATTGATTTATTGACCCCAGGCTTGATCGTGGTAGATAAATTAGCGCCTTATGAAAAAGCGATTAAGGCAGTGTCCGATAGTGACGTACCAGTGGCGGTGATGTATGGCGATACGACTTCTGAGTTGATCAATAATCCAACGGTATCTTTTGCCCAGTTCTGGCAGCATCCACAAAACCCAGAGATCGAAGAGCGTAACGCAGCATTGAATGGCGATACCGTAGCCAAGATTCTCTTTACGTCAGGCACAACAGGGATGCCTAAAGGGGTGATAAACACTCATCGTATGTTGTGTGCTAATGCTGTCATGATCCGTGACACCATGGCCTTTTTAGTCGACGAGCCACCTGTGATGGTCGACTGGCTACCGTGGAACCATACTTTTGGTGGCAACCATAATGTCAGCATTGCCTTGTACAACGGTGGATCGTTCTACCTTGATGACGGTAAACCAACCGAAGCGCATTTTCATAAAACGTTAAATAATCTTGCTGAAGTAGCACCTACCGTTTATTTCAATGTGCCTAAAGGTTTTGAGTTATTAGTGAAAAAGCTGCAACAAGATGATGAGTTAGCGCGTAAGTTTTTCTCTCGTCTGCAGTTTATGTTTTTTGCCGCCGCAGGTATGGCCCAGCATATTTGGGATGACATTGACGCATTAGCGATTAAGTACACGGGTAAAAAGATTCCTATTTTAACCGGATTAGGGGCGACTGAAACCGCGCCATCTGTGACCTTCGCTTCGATTGAAGAGAGTGCTTCGGGTGTGATTGGCAAGCCTGCACCAGGTGTCACACTTAAGTTAGTACCTAACGAAGGGAAGCTGGAAGCCAGAGTAAAAGCGGTGACGGTGATGCCAGGTTACTGGCGCCAGCCGGAATTAACTGCTAAATCTTTTGATGACGAAGGCTTTTACTGTTTAGGGGATGCAATCGCATACTTGGATGAAAACAAGCCTGAGCGCGGATTTCGTTTTGACGGACGGGTTTCAGAAGACTTTAAATTGGACAGTGGCACATGGGTGAGTGCCGGGACATTACGAGCAAAATTCATCAGTGCTTTTGCGCCATTGGTACAAGATGTTGTGCTGTGCGGCACCAACCGCTCCTTTATTACTGGGTTAGTTTTCCCCGATGTGGTGTATTGCCAAACGTTAGTAGACAACGGTTCAGCATTATCTACTAAAGAACTGGTGGAACATCCTATTATCCGTGCAGCATTTGAGGAGAAATTAAAAGCCTTCAAAGCACAAGGTACTGGGAGCTCTACTGTGGTGAATCGCATTTTGTTGCAACATGAAGCGCCTTGCATCGATGCCAATGAAGTAACCGATAAAGGTTCATTGAATCAACGCAATGTCCAAGACTATCGCGCTGATCAAGTTGACGAATTATATCAAGAGCCTAAATCTGTCAGTGTAATTAGCGTTTAATGTTATTGAAGAAAACCAGCCTTGAAGCGACTCTAAAGGGGTGATTGGCGTTTATTGTTATAAGAAAAAGTATCTTTAGGTGACGATTATGAAAATATTAGTCGGTGTTAAGCGCGTAATAGATTACAACGTAAAAGTACGCGTAAAGTCTGACAACACAGATGTAGATTTAAGCAATACCAAAATGGCGATCAACCCATTTTGTGAAATCGCAGTTGAAGAAGCTATTCGTCTGAAAGAAGCGGGTATTGCCACAGAAGTGATTGCGGTAAGCGTGGGTTCTAGCGCTAGCCAAGAGCAATTACGTACAGCCATGGCGTTGGGTGCTGACCGCGCTATTTTAGTGGAAGCCGAAGGGACCGTTGAGCCCCTGAATGTGGCCAAAGCTTTCGCCAAAATTATGGCGCAAGAAGACGCAGGCCTAGTGATTTTAGGTAAGCAGTCTATTGATTCAGACAATAATCAAGTTGGTCAGATGTTGGCGGCCTTGACGAAACGTCCGCAGGGTACATTTGCCTCAAATGTGACGGTAGATGGCGACAGTGTGTCGGTTACGCGTGAAATCGATGGCGGTTTGCGCACGATTAAATTGGCGCTGCCGGCGATTGTGACAACGGATCTGCGTTTAAATGAACCTCGTTTTGCCAAGCTTCCAGACATTATGAAAGCGAAGCGTAAACCACTGGATAATACCTCTTTTGCAGATCTTGGTATCGAAGTGAAGCAACACATTCAGCTTGATAAAGTGGAGGCCCCCGCAGCGCGCCAAGGCGGCGTGAAAGTCGGCTCGGTTGATGAGCTTATCCAGAAACTGAAAGATGAAGCGAAGGTGATCTAAATGGCTACTCTATTGATTGCAGAACATAATGGTACAGAATTAGCGCCTGCAACCTTGAGCGCTTTAACTGCCGCACAACAGATCGGTTCTGATGTAACGGTTCTAGTCGCTGGCGCCGATGTTAAAGCCGTGGCTGATGCGGTGGCGCAATGCGCAGGCGTGAGTAAAGTCTTGTTGGCAGAGGGCGATAGTTTAGCCCATGACTTAGCTGAAAACCTAAGCGAGTTGGTTATGTCCATGGCAAGTGATTATTCACACATCATGGCGCCGGCTAATTCTGTGAGCAAAGACACCATGCCACGCGTGGCGGCTTTGTTGGATGTTGGTCAGCTGTCGGATATTACTGCGGTATTAAGTGGCGATCAGTTTCAACGCCCAATTTATGCGGGTAATGCGATTGCGACGGTAACATCGAAAGATGCAACGAAAGTCATTACGGTACGTGCCGCAGCGTTTGATAAAGTAGCAACAACCGGTGGTTCAGCTACGGTTGAATCCATTGCTGCACTGGAAGCAAACAGCGACTCTTCTTGGGTCAGCGATGAGCTTTCTAAGTCTGAACGTCCTGAACTAACGGCTGCAGAACGCATTGTATCTGGTGGTCGGGGTGTGGGCAGCGCCGAAAACTTTGCTTTGGTTGAAGCCTTAGCTGATAA
Organism: Marinomonas gallaica; assembly: GCF_049821165.1. NCBI lineage: Bacteria > Pseudomonadati > Pseudomonadota > Gammaproteobacteria > Oceanospirillales > Oceanospirillaceae > Marinomonas > Marinomonas gallaica. Next base: position 3,652,502 of record NZ_CP187511.1, on the reverse strand, counting down.
GTTGGGCGCAGCTGTTGGGGCATCTCGAGCGGCCGTCGACTCTGGTTTTGTCGCTAACGATTTACAAGTAGGCCAAACTGGTAAAATTGTTGCACCGAGCCTGTACATGGCATTTGGCATCTCGGGTGCCATTCAGCATTTGGCGGGCATGAAAGACTCTAAAGTCATTGTTGCGGTTAACAAAGATGAAGACGCGCCTATCTTCCAAGTGGCTGATTACGGCTTAGTGGGAGACTTGTTCGAGGTTCTCCCTGAAATGACTGAAAAACTATAACGATAACAATAAGAGGAGTGCAGTTATGCGTGAATCGATGGAATTTGATGTAGTCATCGTTGGAGCTGGTCCTTCAGGTCTTTCTACTGCCATTCGTTTAAAACAGCTTAATACTGAGTTAAACGTCTGTGTATTAGAAAAAGGCTCTGAGGTCGGTGCGCATATCCTATCCGGTGCCGTGCTTGAGCCCCGAGCCTTAAATGAATTGTTTGAGAATTGGCAGGATCTGGGCGCTCCTCTAAACACGCCGGTTACTAAAGACGAAGTCTACGTCTTAAAAAATGGTGAAGTGAGTAAAGAAATCCCCCATGCATTAGTGCCTAATTCTATGAAGAATGACGGTAACTATATCGTCAGTGTGGGTAATTTGAGTCGCTGGTTAGCGGAACAAGCGGAAGGGTTAGGGGTAGAAATCTTTCCTGGCTTTGCTGCAGCCGAAATTTTGTATCACGAAGACGGCCGTGTGAAAGGTGTCGCGACGGGTGATATGGGGATTTCTGCCAGTGGCGAACAACTGTCGACTTATATGGAAGGCATGGAATTACATGCCACGTATACAGTGTTTTCAGAAGGCTGTCGTGGTCACTTAGGCAAACAACTGATTCAAAAGTTTTCTCTGGACACGAATGCGGATCCTCAGCATTACGCTCTAGGTATTAAAGAGTTATGGCAGATTGATCCGGCAAAACATCAACCGGGTCTGGTAGTGCATGGGGCGGGTTGGCCTCTTGAAGACGCCAGTGGCGGCTTCTTCTTATATCACACCGACAACAATCAAGTCGTAGCGGGGTTAATCGTTGATCTAAACTACCGCAACCCTTGGCTTAGTCCATATGAAGAGTTTCAACGGTTGAAGCATCATCCGTTATTCAAACAATACCTTGAGGGTGGCGAACGTGTGTCTTACGGCGCCCGTGCGATCACAAAAGGAGGCTGGAATGCCTTGCCAACCATGACCATGCCTGGCGCGATGTTAGTGGGCTGTGATGCAGGAACACTGAACGTAGCAAAAATCAAAGGCACCCATACGGCGATGAAATCTGGCATGTTAGCGGCTGAGGCAATTAGCCAAGTACTGGCTGATGACAGTCTATCTTTAGGTAAAACCTTTAGTGATACCTTTGATCAGTCTTGGTTGAAGCAAGAGTTGTACAGCACGCGTAACTTTGCACCTGCTATGCATAAATTTGGTACGGTTTTGGGTGGTGCGTTTAACTACCTCGATCAGAATATCTTAGGCGGTAAAATGCCGATTACCCTGCATGACACATCGCTAGACCACGCTCAAATGCAGACGGTAGCGCAAGCGAAGAAAATTGACTACCCAAAACCGGATGGAAAATTAAGCTTTGATCGTTTGTCTTCTGTCTTTCTATCGAATACAAATCATGAAGAAGATCAGCCTTGTCATCTTACTTTAGCGGATGACAGTATTCCGACGGGCAGTAATTTAAGTCAATTTGCAGAACCTGCTCAACGTTATTGTCCAGCTGGTGTGTATGAAATAGTCGAACAAGCGTCTGGGCCAACATTCCAAATCAATGCGCAGAACTGTTTACACTGTAAAACCTGTGATATTAAAGATCCAGCGCAGAACATTACGTGGGTAACGCCAGAAGGTACAGGCGGACCAAATTACCCAAACATGTAATACATTTATTCCTGACCCCATATATAAAGCCCCGCTGTGGTAATACACGGCGGGGCTTTTGAGTGTATGGCATCAATAATTATTATTAATGGTGTCCAACACGTCCCAGCAAGCCCCCAACGTATGGTAGTCAACTTTCCCCATTGGCGATTTTTTGTTGGTGATTTTGTTGCCGTCACGGGCAACGATGCGAAACCAAGCTCCGTACTTATGATCGATTAAATGATCCCAGCTGTATTGCCAAAGTTTGTTGTACCACTCTAAGTAGACGGGTTCTTGAGTCGTTTGATATAGACGATAGGCCGCGGCGATGGCTTCAGCTTGCACCCAGAAGTATTTCTGGGCATCGGAAAACACCCCCGTATCCGGAGCAAAGCCATAGACCAATCCACCAAATTCGTCGTCCCAGCCTTTTGATACCGCTTGATCAAACAAAGATCGAGCGCGCTCTTTTAACCATTTGTCTGGACTTAATTGATCGAGTTGAAGGAGTAGTTTGGTCCACTCCACTTGGTGTCCAGGTTGGAATCCCCACGGCTTAAATAAGTCATCTGGTTTATCGATATTGTATTGCCAGTCGGGTTGCCAATTTTTATCGTAATGTTCCCAGATCATACCGCCTGCTTGATCACACAGTTCACCAGCAAAGCGTTGAGCTAGTGTCATTGCTCGAGATAAAAAACGTTGGTCGCCAATGGCACGATAGGCTGCAATAAAGGCTTCACACAGATGCATGTTGGCATTTTGGCCACGATAAGGATCTAGTGAGGTGAGGTCTGTGGATAATTCATCGGCGTAGGCAGAGAATTCAGCTTGGTAAAAATGTGTGTCGAGCCAGTGATAAAGATGTACTAGCTTGTCGGTTGCATCGATGAGACCAGCAAGATGGGCATGGGAATAGGCAAGGACAACAAACGCATGGCCATACGCCATAGCGGTTTTGTCCGTGTCATCCCCTAGCATCCAAGCATAATGATCAGTCTTAGGCAGATAATGCTTTTGTTCGAGGTAGACTAAGCCTTGTCTTGCCCAATCGGCATAATGATCACCATAACCTCGGCGGTAGGCCTCGGCATAATTGAAGACAAATCGACAGGAAGAAACAAGGTGCTTGGAGTGAGGATCGAAGACCTGCCCGTCATCTAAAAAATTTTGATAAAAACCGCCATTTGGATCTAGTACAACCGGCTCATAAAAATTTAATATGCTATGAGTGTGTTGCTGTAAAAAATCTGGCTGATCAAACTGTGGTGGCATGATAAATCCTCCATACTTTATGACTTATGATGAAAATTGCCAAGAAGCGTTACGCTATCACTACATAACGAGACGTTTATTATTGTTAACATTAATGAACGAGCTGTGAAGTAAATGAATGGCATTTTTGATAATACGGAATGAGTCGAATATGAGCTGGTTAAATCAATTTTTCACGACTGACGTAGATCCGTCTTTACTAGTAACAGGGGAGTATGACCCGCTGTTAGTCGTGCTGTCTATATTACTGGCGTCCAGTGCTTCGTTTTTTGCCTTACGGCTAGCGGAAACAGCGCGGCATATTGTGCTGACGCGATACCGTCATATAGCGACTGTGACTGGTGCGGTTATTCTGGCTGGCGGTATTTGGAGTATGCATTTTGTTGGCATGCTGGCGTTAAATCTTCCCCATGCAATGAATTACGATCTGTTTCTGACAATCCTTTCTTTATTTCCTGCCTTCATTGCCAGCTACAGTGTGCTGAAATCGCTTATATATGTACAAGAAAAGGACGCTTTGTCGTTACGCTTAACACTGCGAAACGGTGTTATTGTCGGCGCGGGCATTGGTGCTATGCATTACTTAGGCATGACAGCTATGGATATGCACCTCTCTATAAAGTACAACCCATATCTGTTTATAGTATCGCTACTGGTTGCGGTTGTTTTAGCTTGTGTTGCGTTGCTGGCACGTCGCAGCATGCGGTTGATGTTTCCTGATGTCCCAACTATTCGCATTAAATTGGTGATTGCAACGATCATGGGTATTGCGATTTCTGGAATGCATTATACTGGAATGGCTGCTGCATATTTTATTAATGATTCCTCTATCAGTTTGCTGGTTCAGTCGAATGATAAAAATGTCGAGTTAGCGTACTCAGTATCTATTTTCTCATTTTTAACCTTTATCTTAGCGGTGAATGTGAGTTCACAGTTGCGTTACCGTCAGTTATTGATAGAGAAAACAGCCAGTGAAGCACATACCCAAGCAGTACTGGATACAGCGACAGATGCCGTTATGACAATTAACGCCCAAGGGGTAATTCAAGAATTTAATTTATCTGCTCAGAATATGTTTGGATGGACCGAGTGCGAAGCGACGGATCAATTTGTAGGTGTGCTTTTTCCTGATTCCAGTGATGATTCTTATGATGGCTTTCTCGTTGAGTACTTTGAGGGGCGCGAGAGCAGTATTGTCGGCACTCAACGTGAACTTATAGCGCGCCACAAAAGCGGTCGACTATTTCCTATTTCATTGGGTATTGGTCGTATCAATTTGCCTGATGGAGAGCTGCTATATGTGGGTTTTGCCTCAGATCTTTCTCAGCGCCGTGAAATGGAAGCGCGTATCTCGAAGAGTGAAGAACGTTTAAGTTCCTTAATTCGCAATATTCCAGGAGTGTCGTATCGCTGTGTACTGGATGAAAACTGGACGCCATTGTTTGTTTCCGACGCGATTGAAGAGCTTAGTGGTGAAAAAGTGGAAGATTACTTAGAAGGGCGTTTAGGTTTCGCTTCTTGGTTGCATCCAGATGATAAAGAAGCAGTAGTTGAATTTTTCGATAATGTAGTGGGAAAGCAAGATAAATACGAACTTGAGTACCGCGTAATTCATAAAGATGGCTCTACAGTTTGGATCTTAGAAAGCGGTACCATTGTTTACGATGAGGACCGCAACGCAAAATGGCTTGATGGGGTCATGTTGGATATTACCAAGCGTAAGGAAATGGAAGATGAGCTACGCGAAGCCAAACTAAAAGCGGAAGACGCAGCAGAATCCAAAGCTTCGTTTTTAGCCAATATGAGTCATGAAATACGTACCCCAATGAATGCCATCATTGGTTTTAGTAGTATTTTGCTTGATTCTTCTTTGCCGGTTGAGACGCGTAAACATTTGCAGACTATTAGCCAGTCTGCCCAATCATTACTGCATTTGCTCAATGATATTTTGGACAGCGCGAAACTAGATAAGCATAAACTAGAGTTGGAGTTGAAGCCATTTCGCTTAACAACCAGTGTTGATACCGTGATCTCGACCCTATGGTTGCAAGCGAAAAGCAAAGGCCTAGAGTTGAATTTCAATATCAGCCCTGAATTACCCAGTGTTTTTACAGGGGCTGAGGATCGTATTCGGCAGGTGCTTATGAATTTAGTTGGCAATGGCATTAAGTTTACTGAAACTGGCTCTGTTACGCTGTCGGTAGCGCCTATTGTTGAGCGAGATAACTGGGTGCGTTTTGCCGTAAAGGATACTGGCATTGGTATCTCAGAAGAGCGTGTCAATGCAATCTTTGATGCCTTTACTCAAGCCGATGCTTCTATGAGTCGACGCTTTGGTGGTACTGGTTTAGGCACCACAATTTCAAAGCAACTAGTAGAGTTAATGGGTGGGGAAATTTATCTTGAAAGTCGCTTAGGTGAGGGAAGTTGTTTTTATTTTGATATTCCTTTGCCGCCTGCTGAGCAAGAAGAGGAAGTCCCTACGCAATCATTACAATTACCTCCATTAAGAATTCTGGTTGCAGATGACATTGAAGAAAACTTAACCTTACTGGATATTCTTTTAAGCAAACAAGGTCACACGGTCTTTATGGCCAATGACGGCGTTGAAGCAGTAGAGCAATATAAGTCCTTACGACCACAGTTAGTCCTTATGGACATCCAAATGCCTCGTATGGATGGATTAGAAGCCTGCAAAGGCATCCGAGAATTTGAAGCTCTTGCAGGATTAGAAGAAACGCCTGTGATTGCTTTGACCGCCAGTGTTCTTTTAGAAGACAGATTACAGGCCCAAGAAGCCGGTATGTCAGGTTTTGCTAATAAACCTGTTGATCTCATCAAGCTGAGTCAAGAAATGGCGCGAGCTTTAAATCTTGAATTAGAAAGTCTCGACACTGCCTCAAGCGCTAAACCTGATAATAGCCAACAATTATCAGTCGTACACGTTACCAAAGGCATGGATTTATGGGGTGACTACAGTGTTTTTACGAGAGAAGTAATAAAGTTTTACCATAAACACCAAGCATTATTGAGCACACTTAATCTAACTATTGAGCAGCAGGACTGGCCTTTATTGGCGGAACAAGCGCATGCACTGAAAGGCCTCACAGGTAACTTAGCCTTACTGCCGCTTTACCAACACTTTATTATGTTAGAAAGTGCTGTGGTTAATCGTCGTGACGCTGAAGTCTCACAGGTGTTAGAGGCGTTGCAGCAGACATGGGATAAGCTTGGGCAGGATGTAGTGTGGTTAGAGTCTGAGCAAAAGCAAAAGGAATGTATAGATGAGCAAGCCATGGAAACTGTATTGGCCGATCAAACCATGAATAAGCTACTGACAGAGTGGCTTTACATTACCGAGTCAGGTGAGATTGATGACGAACTGTCTCAGTCGATAGCAAAAGGTGCGCGACAGGATATTGCAACATTAGTCGCCCAAGCCATTCATGCCATCGACGAATTCGAGTTTAACGATGCTGTGGAGTTTATTCTCCAAGCACGTAGCCTCATCCGACAATAATAAGAGAAACCTATGGGATTACTAGAAAGAACTCAACCTCGCTTATTGATCGTAGATGATGAACCGGCGAACCTAAAAGTGTTGCGGCAGGTATTACAGGATCAATATCGCTTATCGTTTGCGCGATCGGGCGAAGCCGCTCTAGAGCTACTGAAGACAGAAAATATCGATCTGATTTTGCTGGATATCATGATGCCGGATATGACCGGTTTTGACGTGTGTGAACGACTGAAACAGACACCTGAGACTGCCCGTATTCCTGTTATTTTTGTCACGGCGCTTAAAGAAACGATTGATGAAGAGAAAGGGTTTGCACTAGGAGCCGTGGATTACATTACCAAGCCCATTGTGCCTGCAATTGTACGAGCGCGAGTCAAAACACATTTATCCTTAGTTCAAGCGGATGTGTTGAAAGAAACACAAGTCGATTTGATCCAACGATTAGGGCGAGCTGCCGAGTACAAAGATAATGAAACTGGTATGCATGTACTGCGAATGAGTCACTATTCTTATGTGTTGGCCATTGCAGCGGGGATTGATGAGATATCCGCTAATGAACTTATGTTGGCTGCGCAAATGCATGATCTAGGCAAAATTGCCATTCCAGATAATATTTTGCTAAAGCCGGGCCGTTTAGATGAGGGCGAATTTAAAATGATGAAAGCTCATGCCCAAATTGGTGCGGATATTTTGTCTAACCCACGTTCGCAATTAGTCGCATTGGCCCGTTCGATTGCGATTGCTCATCATGAAAAGTGGGACGGTAGTGGTTATCCAAAAGGTTTAAAGGGAAAAGAGATTCCTTTGGAAGGGCGTATAGCCGCCATTGCCGATGTGTTTGATGCGTTGACCAGCGAGCGTCCTTATAAGCAAGCGTGGTCCGTTGATGAAGCGATTGCGCTGTTACAAAGTGAAGTTGGCAAGCATTTCGACCCAGAGCTTGTGCCATTGTTCGTGCAGGCTTTGCCTGAAGTGATAAACATTAAGAACCGTTTTGCAGAGCAAATCCAAAAGTCAGGTTAACTGATGGTGCCTCAGTATCACCGCTGTTGGTTTTTACTGCTACAATAAATATAGGCTATTGCAAATAGCCCACGCTCCATTTTTACTAAAAACTAGGTAATCATAGCGTTTAGTGACCGATGACAAAGGGCATGTAACCATTATTGCTATGCGATTAGACGTAACATGACCTTAGGTCTTACTTAATGGGGGCATCATGAAAAAATGGATTCTTTTGTTCATCATGATTTCTATGCTTGGATGTTCTAAAAAGAACGAAGAAAAGACGAATATTCAAAGCGGTAAAGAATTGTATGGCGCCTATTGTGCGTCTTGTCATCGAGACAGAGGCACTGGGAACTTTCTTTTTGGTATCCCGCGCATCAAAGATACTGAGCTAACGATGTCAGAAATAGATCAGTTAATTCGTTATGGTCATAAAGACGATAAGAAGATGCCGATGTTTTCACGATTGACATCGCCTCAAGCCTATTCAATAGCATCCTACATAAAAAAACATCTAAGGTATCAATGAGCTCGACTTAATAATGATGGGATCTATCAGCATTTTATAAATGCCTGTTAACCAGCAATGGTTACTAAAATGGTACACCCGAAAGGATTTGAACCTTCGACCTCACCCTCCGGAGGGGTGCGCTCTATCCAGCTGAGCTACGGGTGCATCAATTAAGCCGCGAATTATAAGGGGTTGTTCGCAATGACTCAAGGAACATTCTTCGGTTTAGTGGAAAACTTCATCCGTTATGTTTATGTCATCGGCTTTACTGTATTTTTCGTAAGAAGACGTAAGATGGCTTTTATTGTTGTCTACCAACTTACTACATTTTTAAAACGGGGTAACGAACGTATGTGCGCATTGAATTCAAAATGGAATCTAAGTCTGACCACTGTTAGCGCAGTGTTAGCATCGAGTCTAACGCTAGCGGCGCCTACGCTATCAAAAACACCGACCTCTGTTTGGGGGGTTGATGATCATCACACACTATTTAATGTACATCCTGATGAACCATCAAATATTTTGACATCATTACAAATCAAAAATTTAGTCGAGGGCGATCAGTTGATAGGTATCGATTATCGTGTCGCTCGAGGCGATTTATACGCGTTAGCTAATACGGGGCGTATTTATAGGCTCGATACCCAAACTGGGAATGCTGTTCTAATCGAAGGGTCCGAGCCTTTAGCCGAAATGGCTGTCGGCCCTTACGGTTTTGACTTCAACCCAGCTGCGGACAAGCTTCGTGTCGTCGGTAACCGTAATGATAACTTGCGCCTTGATCCTGACAGTGGCGCTAGGGTCGATTTTGATAAAACGACATCGGGCGTACAAACGGATCCCGCTTTGGCATTTGATCATGAAGACCAGTTTGCAGGGCAGTCTCCTGATATTGTTGCAGCCGCGTATACTTACAATCCAAATGACAGTAAATTGACCACCAATTATGCGATTGATCGAAGAAAAGGTATGCTTTTGATGCAGGGTACGAAAGAAGGCGCTTCACCATCCGTTTCGCCTAACCTTGGCGTGTTGTATAGCGTTGGTAATTTAGGAATGGGCCCATTAAAAGATGCCTCATTTGATATCAGTGATGTCAGCAATACGGCACTAGCTGCGGTATTATCGGTTAAAGAAACCAAGACCCAATTGGTAACGATTGATTTAGAAACAGGAATGGCTTCGCCTATCGGTGTATTTGGTACTGGGAGCCATGTCATTGGTATGGCTATCGAGCCATAACAAAAGGACCTTTTATACGCATGTTGAAACGCTTAACAATGATTGGGCTGGTAGCACAGATGTCGCTGCCAGCTTTGGCGTGGTCTGACGTCACTATTAAAGTCACAGATAAAAATGGAAAGCCACTGAGCAATGCTGTGGTGTTCCTGAAATCGCCCACAATTTTGGCGCAAACCAAACCCTTAGCCGCTGCTGAGATTGCACAGCAAAATCGTGCCTTTGTTCCGGGGGTTCAAGTCGTGACAGTGGGGACGGCGATTGATTTCCCCAACCGTGATGATGTCCGTCATCATGTCTACTCGTTTTCTCAAGCTAAGACTTTTGAATTGAAACTCTATGCAGGCAAACCAGAAGACCCTGTCGTGTTTGATTCTGTTGGTGTGGTGGAATTGGGCTGCAATATACATGACAGCATGCTGGGCTGGGTATTAGTAAATGATACTGCTGTTTTTGCCAAAACGGATGCTGCTGGCTACGTGTCTTTTAATGATCAGAGTGAAGGGCGATACAGTGTTGATGTATGGCACCGAGACTTTCCGTATGGTGCCCCCTATGAATCTTTTAAGTTTGATAATCAAATGACACAAGAGCACGTATTGAGCTTAAAAACAGAAGGGGTCACGCTTTAATGGGCGCTTTGTTAAACCTTATTCGAGCTCGCCTGTCATTTCGATTTATTTTTATGACATTACTGCTGTTAGCGTTGCTGCAAGCGATTGGTTTTTGGATTGTACAGGCAACGGTTGAGCGTTATGTAAGAGAAGAAGTGCAACACTCGATTGCTGTTGCAGAACGGGTCTGGAATCAATTGCTGGTGCAGAATCATCAGCGCTTAGAGGAAGGTGCGGAACTGCTTGCCTCTGATTTTGGTTTCCGGTCCGCTGTTGCGTCGAGAGATGAAAACACCATTTCCTCAGCGCTGGCAAACAGTGCAGGAAGAATTGGCGCCTCGATTGCGATTTTAGTCGATCAACAATGGAATATTAAAGGCTCCTCGTTGCCGGATATGGCCAGTTCTTCTAATACCCAGTTTTTGATTGAGTCTCTATCTGATAGAAGCCTTAAAAAGGAAAACAATGCCTATTTAACCGCTTTATATGAAGGCTCTCCAACTCAGTTCGTTATCGTTCCTGTTCGAGCTCCTCGTGTTATTGGTTATGTATTAATGGGCTTTACGATTGAGCGAGACATGATCGCAGAGACCAGTGACTTGGCTGGCATAGATATGGCATTAATGGCCAACAGTAGCTCCAGTGCAGTGAGGGTGTTGGCCAACTCCAGTCGCTTAGAAAAGCATTTCTTAGAAGACATTCCCGGTGATTATTTTCTTGAAGATTTATCCTTTGATATGAATGTGGGTGAGGATACCTATGTCAGTGTCATTCATGGCCAAGAAGTGATTGGGGGGTATATCAGTCTCGCCTTTATGAAATCACTGCAAGAAGCTCGTCGCCAGTTTGATGAATTGTTTGATAAATACTTCTCTGTCACGCTCGTGGGTTTGTTAATCTTCGGCGTGGCGATTACATGGTTAAGTCGTCGAGTTGCGCGACCTCTTGAAGTATTAACTAAAGCGACTGAAGCCTTACAGCAAGGTAATTATGATGCTCTTGTAAGCGGGTCAACTCGAACCGATGAGGTCGGGGTGTTGGCGCGAAGTTTTGATGGCATGCGTACCAGTATTAAGCAACAGCAAGATACCATTACTAAATTAGCCTACTATGATTCGTTAACGGGTCTGCCTAACCGCTTGAGTTTTCGCAATAAAGTTGCTCACCACATTGATAGTGGGCAGCATGATTCTCTTAGTATCATCACCATTAATCTAGACCGTTTTAAACAAGTGAATGATATTTTAGGGTACGAAATGGGGGATGAGATCCTCAAAGCAACCGCCACTCGCTTGTTGGGGATTCACTGTGCTCAACATGACAAATTAGCGCGTGTTAGCGGAGATGAGTTTTCAGTGTTGGTTGTGCCCGGTGGTGACTCTGCGTTAGAGGTCGCAAAATCCTTGCTAAGCAAACTCAATGAACCGTTAGAGGTCGATAATAATCAGATTGATCTAAGTGCCAGTATTGGTATTGCCACGTGGCCTGATGATGTGAATACGTGCGATGCGCTGATCAACGCGTCTCAAGTTGCCATGTACGCGGCGAAACAACGTACAGAAGATATCACTGTTTACAAGAGTGAGTTAGTTACCTCGACACCTGACAGTTTAAGCTTGTTGTCTGAGTTACGCCAAGCTGTGATTAATAATGAACTGAGGGTGTATCTGCAACCTAAAGTAGCAACCGCAGATAATCAAGTGGTCGCCGCCGAAGCATTAATTCGTTGGCAACATCCTGAAAAGAACTTGGTACCGCCTTTTCGTTTTATACCGTTTGCGGAGCAAACCGGCTATATTCGCGAGATTACTAAGTGGATGATTCGCTCATTAGCGAGCCAGTGGCATGCTTTACAGACGAACGATACACCCTTTCGAGTTTCGGTTAACCTATCAACACGAGACCTCATGACGGCGAGTTTCCCTACATTCTTAGAGGAAACGCTTGCGCAATACAATGTGCCTGCATCTGGCTTATGTTTAGAGATCACAGAAAGTGCCATTATGGATGATCCAAACTTTGCTCAGCGAACGCTAGAAAAGCTGTCAGCGATGGGGTTTAGGCTATCGATTGATGATTTTGGTACGGGGTATTCTTCATTAGCTTACCTAAAACGATTGCCGGTAAATGAATTAAAAGTTGACCAATCCTTTGTGTTTGGCATGATTGAAAATAACAGTGACCGTATGATTGTCCAATCTACCATTGATCTTGCTCATAACCTTGGCTTAGATGTGGTAGCAGAGGGTGTGGAAACTGGTGAAATGTACCAAGCGTTAGGTGAACTTGGGTGTGAAGAAGCTCAAGGGTATTTCATTGGTAAGCCTATGCCGATTGATGAATTTTTGGCATGGCGCAAGGAATGGAACCGGTCACATGGCTTAACTTGAGCACTGGTTGTGGCAGTTTTAGGCATGGGATTATGTAATTCTCATGGATAACGTTGCAAAATCTTGAACTGTTGTTTACACAATTATTATAGTGCTCCTGTTGGTATCACCGTTGGAGTATATATGGCTACGGAATTTGAAAAGCAGTTCGTTAATAACATCAAACGTGCACATGTACACGTGGCATGGGATGGCGATGATTCATCTGAAGTACACGTTGTAATTTGGCCCACATGGAGTGGCCTAAGTGACTTTGAAAAAGGATTTGCAGAAGACATTGTTAGTTGGGGTCATACTGCTACAGCAGTTGATCTATATGGTGTTGGGAACAATCCTACGGAACTGCAAGCGAAAGCCGACACCATGATGGCGCTAGTGGCGAACAAAGAGTCTTTAATTGCCTTGCAAACAAGCATATGTGAAGACATTGCTGAAGCGCACCCTAATAAGAAACTTGTCCATGTTGGCTTCTGCTTAGGCGGGCGCCTATCACTGGAAGCAGGGTTGCATATCCCAACCAGTCAAGGTGCGGCTAGCTTTCATGGATTGATGAACTTTCATCGAGCGACCTCTTCAGTTGAGATTAATCAGAAGACAAAAATCCTCATTTTTAATGGCTACCAAGACCCAATGGTCGATGTAGAGTCAGCGGATAAGGCTCGTGCTTACTTTGATGAACAAGGTTTTGATTGGCAATTTATCGATTTTGGTCAGACGAAGCACTCGTTTATGTTACCTGATGCCAATGCCCCTCAAGAGGGTCATGCGTTCAGTGCTGCAGCGAATGCTCGAGCACGACATGCACTTCGTTTTTTCTTAGACGAAATAGCAGGTTAATTACCGTACACTTTCTGAAAACGCTTTAATGAAAACTCATTAGGGCGTTTTTTTTGTTATGCAAAGCCAAAAAGCTCAGCGCTACGTATAGTTAGTAACGAAACTATAAAGGAGGTGAGTATGTTGGTATTGCATCATTTAGAAAATTCTAGATCGCAACGTATTGCTTGGGCATTAGAGGTGATTGGTGTTGAATATGAAGTAAAGACTTACTTACGTACGCCTGACAATTTAGCACCAGACACACTAAAGCGAATACATCCGTTAGGGCATGCTCCGGTGTTGCAAGATGGTGAGATTACCATTGCCGAATCTGGCGCAATCCTAGAATTCTTGGCAGACGAGTATGACCCTGAATGCCGCCTCAAACCAGAAGATAAAAAGTCGCTACGTGATTATCGATACTGGCTTCATTTTGCCGAAGGATCATTTATGCCCCTGTTGGTGATGATGTTACTGTTTCGTAAAATACCGAAGCAGCCCATGCCATTTTTTGTACGGCCAGTTGCTAAATCTATTTGTAATAGAGTGGTTTCCCGCTTCATTGAGCCACGGTTGAGAGACGTATTGAGCCTCATCGAAGATCACCTAACCCAAAACAATTGGTTTGCTGGCGACAAACTCAGTGCCGCTGATATGCAGATGAGTTTCCCTATTTTAGCTATGAGCGCCTCGATGCCTCTAGAAGGCTACCCGCATATCGAGCGTTGGCTTGTTGCGGTACGAAAAGATGCGGCCTATCAAAGAGCGGTGGTGCAAGTAGGCGAGTTTAAAGTCTTTTAAATGTAAATTTAAATAAAATTGTTCCGTTTTATCTTTTGGCGTATTGTCTGAATTTCATGCTATGCGACTAAGAAAGGAACACTCATGTCTCAGCCAGTACGGTTATTAAGCATCGCGATCGTTTTTGCGTGTATTTTGCTTGCCTTAAACTTTGGCCTACGCTCGTCAATGGGGTTCTTTATGGCGCCCATTTCAGACCAGTTTGGCTATGGACGTGAAGTTTTTGCCTTTTCGTTGGCATTGCAGAATCTTTGGTGGGGGTTAGCGCAACCTTTTGCTGGTGCGCTATCTGATCGCTTTGGAACGCTTAAAACAGTACTGTGCGGCGCACTTTTATATGCCCTTGGCTTATATGTCACCGCTAATGCCGATGGCGCAACAGCGTTGCATATTGGCTCTGGTTTTTTAATGGGCATGGGGATTTCAGCGACAGGTTTTGGCGTTGTGTTACCCGCTATGGCGCGGATGGTTGCACCGGAAAAGCGAGCATTTGCGTTAGGTCTAGGCAGTGCAGCTGGATCGGCCGGACAATTATTGGTCGTGCCTATCGCGCAAGCGTTTCTTTCTTCTTACGGTTGGAGTGTCGCGTTATTACTGTTGGCAGGATGTGCGCTGTTAATGGTGATTTTTGCGTTACCACTTTCGCGTGGTGACAGCTCTCATTCCAATGCTGCTTCGCAATCCAGTCAAACCGTCCGTGAAGCATTGAAGGAAGCGGGGGCTTATTCTCATTATTGGCTGCTCGTGTCGGGCTTTTTTGTTTGCGGTTTTCAGCTTGCCTTTATCACGGTACACATGCCTGCGTTCCTGTCTGACAAAGGATTCATGCCAAATGTTGCGGTGATGAGCCTCGCATTGATTGGTTTGTTTAATATTATAGGGTGTTTGTTCTCCGGCTCATGGTCTGGAAAATATTCCAAGAAATACTTATTAACTTATATCTATGCGCTGCGAGCGGTTGCCATTACCGCTTTTATGTTATGGCCTATCAGCATAACAAGCGTGTATATATTTGCGATTGTAACAGGTGTTCTTTGGCTTGCGACGGTGCCTCCTACATCCGGTTTGGTGGGGCAAATGTTCGGTCTAAAGCATATGGGAATGCTCTATGGCATTGTCTTCCTGAGCCATCAGATTGGGTCTTTCTGTGGTGTGTGGATGGGGGGCTATTTATACGATACGACAGGTTCTTACGATGTTGTTTGGTGGGCGGCCGCTATCATGGCATTAATCACAGCAGGGATTCATGTGTTTATTGATGAACGTCCTGTGATGAGAATAAGAGCGTCGCTGCAGTCATAGATGCTGATATAAGCTTTCTAACAAGCGTATTTTTTATAGGCATAGAAGGTTATTGAAGAACAAGCGGTGGTATATTTAGCGTTATATTTTAAATACAAATTTATACGGTTGTCTGAGGATTCAATATGTCTACCATCATGGTATTAAACGGCCCTAACTTAAACCTTTTAGGTCAACGCGAACCTGATCAATATGGCCATGAAACATTAGCTGATGTTGAAGTGATGTGTCGAGAGGAGGCTGTAAAGCACGGCTATGAAATTGATTTTCGTCAGTCGAATCATGAAGGTGTTCTGATAGACGCAATCCATGAAGCGGGCCAACTTATTAAAGCAGGTAAACTACTAGGCGTTGTTTTTAATCCTGGTGCTTACACACACACCTCCATAGCGTTACATGATGCGATCAAAGGTGCGGAAGTGCCGGTCGTAGAGGTTCATATTTCCAATGTTCACGCCCGCGAAGCGTTCCGCCATCACTCTTATATTTCACCGTGCGCCATTGGTATTGTGGTTGGAATGGGCGTTCAAGGCTATGTGTTAGGTATGCAAGGCTTACTACATAAGCTCGCAAAGTAAGATAGGGCTCCCTAGCCTCTTATCGGGACTAGGGAGGCGCAGTTAAGGTTTTTCCGCCTTGGTAACGAGGTCGCCGATGGTTAGGTAGGCTTCGTTTGCCCCTTCTAAAATGCTGTTGATAATGCTCGATGCATCATTAATTAGCTGTTCACTCGTGGTAACGTGGTTGGTCACGCTCTGCATACTGATGCGGACTTCGCCGACAAGATTCGTGTTCTTAGAAACCATACTCTCTATTTCTGACGTCGATGTACTGGTTCGTGCCGCTAAGGTACGCACTTCATCTGCGACAACCGCAAAGCCACGGCCGTTTTCACCCGCGCGAGCAGCCTCGATTGCAGCGTTAAGCGCCAAAAGATTTGTCTGTTCCGCAATGGCGCCGATTGTTGTAACGATCTTGCCGATTTCTTCTGATTGATGATTAAGTTTCTCAATCAGTTGATCAGACTGAGTGACTTGTTGAATGATTAAGTTTGAACTGTCTACCGATTGACGCAGTAAATCCGCGCCTTGGGCGGAATCTTCAGCGGTTTTTCGAGTTGACTGATACGCCATATTCGCCGCTTCTCTGACTGACCGTTGACTTTCCACGCGCTCGGTGACGTCTGTTGCAACTTTTACTATGCGAATAATGTCACCATCAGGTGTGTAAACGGGGTTGTACGTCGCTTCTATCCAAATGTCTGAGCCATTTTGGCGCTTTCGCTGAAACAGTCCTGTTTTCGTTTGACCTGCTGCAAGTTCCTGCCAAAAGTGTGGGTGTTGTTTATAGAAGGCATCGTGGCAAAAGATCCGATGATGTTTGCCTTGAATGTCTCTTATTGATCGATACCCCATAGCTTTGATGAAATTCTGATTGGCACTGATGACAGTACCGTCCGGTTGGAATTCAATCGTAGCATTGGATTTATCGATTGCATTTAATAAGGCATCCTGAGCTTGAGTACGGACTTTTTCACAGGTGATGTCATTAGCAATCTTGAATACTTTTACAACCGTGCCATTTTGTTTTATTGGAAAATAGGTTGCTTCGATCCATAAGTTACTGCCATCTTTCCTGCGACGTAAAAACTGGCCTTTTTGACTTTTCCCTTCTAAAAGCTGTTTCCAAAATGAGGCATATTCAATGGAATTTGCTTCTTGGGTTTGGCAAAAGATACGATGATGCTTGCCTTGAATCTCATCCAAAGAATAACCAATAGCCTTCAGGAAAAGAGGATTTGCATCGAGTATAACGCCTTCCGGTGTAAAGCTGATGGTGGCGCAGTACTCATTCAATGAGTTAATAAAGTCAGCATTGTCGTCCTTTATAATGCTTGTGTCAGAGATGGCCTCTGATCTTTTAAATCCGAACATGTCAGATCTCCTCAAGCATGTATCTGTAGCAGTTAGACTAATTTATAACCATGAAATGTGTCGTAATGATTTGTTAGATAAATGATGCGCGTATGTATCAAAATGGATCTGCATCGATGACCTAATGTGGTTATCGATGAAATCCACTTCAATGTATTCGGCTAATGGTCGGGGTTGTAATAACTGTCTAATTGCGCCGCTGTTTCTTTAACTGCTTTACCAAACAACTGCAGTGCCATGGATTCATTAGTATCGGCACGAATGCTTAGTCCAACGGCGCTAAGGGTTTCTTTAGTATTGACCGGTAATTCTGCTAATTCGCCATCCGCAATTTCACGGGCGACAACACCACGCGAAATGATCCAAATAGCGTCGGTGTGACGGATAAACTCTTTACCGAAAGCATCGGATACCGTATCGATACGATCACGAATACTGCTCACGCCTTCAGCTAGCAAGAAGCGGTCGACAGTTGGACCTGTGATGGATTCTTCAGGCGGATAAAGCACCGTAAAGCGAGTGATTTCAGTTAATTGGAAGTCTTTTTTTGTCAGTAAAGGGTGATTTGGGCGCACCGCGAATACAATTTGCTCGGAATATAAATGTTGAAAGGATATGCCAGCCATGGCCTCGGGCACTCCCATTCTGCCTACGACTAAGTCCAGCTCGCCAACGCGCAGCTGGCTCATTAATAAGGAGTTAGGGCCAGAGACAAGGTGTAAGCGTACATCGACATTGTTGGCACGAAAGCGTTTTACGGCTTCGGGTAATACACTAGTAGCAACGGTCGGCAGTACGCCGATACTGAGTTTTTGCTGACCAGTCACTAAAGCTTGATTCACACGCTCCGCGCCTTCCCTAAGCGCCGCAACACTGGTGCTGGCGTGTTCCAGAAAAAGGTTGCCGTATTGAGTCAGTTCAATGCCTTTTTTACTTCGCTCAAGCAAACGTACTCCTAGAATTTCTTCTAGCTCTTTTAATTTTTTGGAGACTGCGGGCTGGGTAAGGGAAAGTGCATCTGCGGCTCGTACAACACTACCTTGGCGAATCACTTCTAAAAAGCATTCTAAGTGGCGATACTTAATCCGGTTTTCCATCATGCCTTTTGACCCTCAACTCGATAATTCAGACGGGCTATATTACACACTGGATTGTAGATCTTGAAAAGATAAATATACGACTTTTGATATGGTTGATTGATCGTCTGCAATTTAAAGCCGCTAACCCCCTTAATTATGTCAATCATAAGCCGTATTTAAGGGGGGTTATAAAAAAACATGAAATTAATATACCGAAAAAGGTATCTGATATGAATGTGTTAGCTCAGTGTCGCGAACGCATCACGGGTTAGATTTCGGATACCTTCTATACCGACAACGATGTTGTCTTCAATGCGGATTCCGCCATAAGGTATGAGTCTTTCGATTTTCTTGATATCGCATCCATGCTTGGGCTGCTGAGCTCTGAGCTTTTCTAACAACATTGGAATGAAATACAAGCCTGGCTCTATGGTGATGACCATATTAGGAACGAGATCGCGGGTTAGGCGTAGGAAAGGGCTGTCAGCAGGAGGATTTTGTAGTGCGCCGGTTGCATCGAGTTGACGTCCACCTACGTCATGTACTTGGAGGCCTAAGAAATGCCCTAAGCCATGAGGGTAAAAGTGGTGAGGAATTTGCTTAGCCAATTGCTCTTCAATGCTGAGTGAGCAAATGTCATGCTGTTTTAGCAGATGGGCGACACCATGCAGTGTTTTATGATGCAGTTCCACAAACGCAACGCCAGCGACCGCTTGGTTAGCAATGGATTGTTGTAATTTGTCCATATCGTTAAGTAAGGCACTGAACTCATCATTGAGCGTTGTCGTGGTACGGGTAATATCGCTGGCGTAACCATGATGGCTTGCTCCCGCATCAACCAGTAATGTCAAAGAGCGGAACGGGCGTAGGGAAGATTTTTGCTCATAGTGCAAAACTGCCGCGTGTTCATTGATGCCAACAATATTTGGGTACGGTGTGCTGATGGCATCTTGTTGCGTGGCATCAAGGTAAGCAAGATGTGTTTGAAGCTCGCTGGCACCAGATAAAAAGGCCTGCTGAGAGGCAATGTGGCCTTTCGCTGCAATTTGGTTTGCGGTTTCTAAGCATGCGATTTCGTAATCTGTTTTAATCGCACGGTCATAGTTTAGCCATGTCATTAAGCCATGGTGGTGGGTCAGAGAGCCGATTGCGTCTGGGCCAATAAAAGCGCTGTTGCTTGAAAGTGATTGCGTCCAGCTATCATCGTTGACAGGGGTAATTCGCCAGTGGGATTGCCATTCGCCTTCAGGGATAGCATTAGCCATATGCCAAAAATCTTGCTGCGCGGGCCAAATTAACTCTGGCTTATCCTGTTTGATGACAATAAAACTCCCCGCAGGCAACGTAAAAGGAAGCCACTGTTGAGCCGCCGCAAAGGGCTTAAATGGGTGAGCGTTATCGTCTTCAAAGTAGTGACTTAATGAGCCTGCACCGACCACGATGGTGTCCAGTTGAAATTGACTGCTAGCAATGCGATAGCGCTGTAGTAATGTTTCTAAATGTCGAATGTACAAAGCATTATCCATAGTGTTGTTCACTTTATCTAATCCTAAGGGCGCAACTGGACATGGTATGTACAGCTTAGCGATTAATGGGGTCTGAACTCATTGTAAGCAGACGCCATCGAATTTATTGAATGGGCAGGTGCAGAACCGTTATGTAATTTTCTTCGTCAGGTGTTTCCCGAGGAGACGTTTCATACACTTCTAGACTCATACGTTGCTTGGCATGTTTGTAGCCATGCAGTCTGCTGTAAGTATGAAGTACATGCCACGCCAACCACAAATGTTGGTAGCTGCCTTGATATTTAAGCCCAATGTATTTGCCTTTAAATGTTATTTTCTCAGGTTGTGCCTCACAGGGGCTAAAGCACTGAATAGGAATACCGAGTTTACCGACAAAGTAATGCTGGCTAAGGTTTGCGGCTTCATAAAGTGCAAAACGAGGTCCAGCCGGGGGATTATCAGGGCCTAAGGCTGTATTGAGGTCGCGAAAGCCTTGTTCCATTTTCATTGACATAGGACGGTCACTCACAATAAATGGACGTGTAACAGCGTCGACATTTTGTAAGGCTCGACAGCCTTGCACGTCAAAATGAATGCTCGCGTCGCGAGAGCTTGGCATGCGCGCTTTTAAGCGAATCAGCAGTAAGTGCATGTCAGAATGCAGTTGTTTAAGTTCTGTATTTTGACGGTAGCGATGCCAAAAGTTGAGTTCACTGCTGGCGGTAACATTTAACAATGTTTGTTGGCCTTCTGTGTGTGTAAGCTCGACTTGAATCTGAATTGGGTTTAGATAAAAGTGATCCGATGTCACATAAAACCGAATTAATTTTGGGTCGTCACCTTGCTCTATATGGCAAGAAAGCGTACCTAAGTGTTGGCCTTTGAGCTGGATCAAAGCACCGTTCAAGGATTGACTGTTACGTTGGTTTACCAGTACTGATGCACTTTCGTCATACAGTGCCCACGGCAACCAACTCGACCAAAACTCTAATTGCAAAGTATGTTCTTGCAACGAGTCAACGGGAGAGGTTAGTAATGTCGAGTGATGTACGTAAAGGTATTTTTGCGTAAATAAAACGTAGCCAGCTACAAAGAGTAGCACCACTACGATTATGATAAGCCCAATGATCACGGTCTTGCGCTCCTTACTGCCTCGTAACTGCGGACAGAAGTGAAATCCATTCGATTCTTTACTGTCCCTAATATTGGGGAAAAAGGCAAATCCTATAGTCAGTATAGTAAGACATAAAGCGTTAAAACAATGAATGCATTCTTTAAGGAGACAGCCATGCAGGCACAAAAGGTATTAGTTTGGGATTGGCCAGTGCGGCTAATGCATTGGTCATTGGTGATATTGTTTACGGGGCTGATCATCACCGGAAAAAGTGATGGCGATTTCATGGAGCTGCATTTTTACTTTGGCTATGGGTTATCGGCCGTCATTATCGCGCGGGTTATTTACGGTTTCATTGGGTCGGATTTTGCTAGATTTAAACAGTTTATATATCATCCTGTAGATGTATTTAAGTACAGCAAAACCTTGCTAATAGGAAAGGGAGAGGAGTATTTAGGCCATAACCCCGTGGGTGGTGTTATGGTGATTTTGTTATTGCTTGCTTTGACGGCTCAGTGGGGCAGTGGCTTATTTACCAGTGATGAGATTTTTTGGTTTGGGCCTTTCTACGGTTCTATCTCAGACGAGATGACCGCTCAGTTAGGCAGCGTTCATCATTTTTTACCCAATATATTATTAGCGTTGGTTGCCTTACATATCTTGGCTGTGTTGTACCATGAAGTGCGTTTCAAAGAGCGCTTGGTCGCAGCCATGCTACACGGCAAAAAGCTCAAACGGGGAGAGTCGAACGAGACAATACAAACACCACGAGTTGGCGCAGTGTTGTCGCTTGGCCTAGGGCTCGCATGGCTAGTTTGGCTGTGGAATATTCCTGTGTGATAAGGCGACAGTGATGCAGCTTAAGCTGCATCACTGTCGCTGTAGATCTCATCTTTGTTGTAATCAATGGCATCGTCACTGGCGCGGTAATCGTCACCGTTGTCGTCAACGTAAGAGGTTTCATCCGGTTCGATCACTAGGTCTTCAAGCACCTCCGATTCAGGCTTACTGCCCGATTTAGAAGAGCGCTCATTGCTCGACTTCTTAGCGGTTTTTTTACGTTTATTTCCGAAGGCTTCAAGCACATCGTCTTTGTTTTCGGCTAAGTACATAGCTAGCTTAGCGGTCAATTTTTCATCGTCTACAACGCCGCTGGAGAGCAGTAAATCTTCTAGGCTTTCTGCAGTTTCCAATAGCTTGTCATAGTGATCTGCTTCCGCTTTAGAGGAGAAGGTCATCTTTTCAACACCATTGCGTTCAACAACATATTTAATTACGACAGGCATAAATCGCACCTCATTTAGAATACTGTATAAATATACAGATAATAATTTAGGGTTGTCTAGTATTTTGTTTGGCTAATGGCGGGGACATGGTAAAGTGGCGGCAAAATAGGAGGCTTAAAGAAATTATGTTTGGCGTTGAATGGTCTGAAATTAATTGGTCGTTATTAACGGACAATTTTGAATACATTGCTACGTTACTTTGGATATTAGGGGTTGTGCTAGTTGGTCGCTATGTTAAACGACTATTGCGAGCCAATGAAAAGCTGGATGTAGATCGCAAGCGTCGTCGATTAAACACCGTTGATAATGTGTTTAATCTACTGATCGTGATTGGTCTGGTGATCATCTGGTCAGCAGAACTGCAAGACATAGCCATTTCCATTGCAGCGTTTATGGTGGCATTGGTCATTGCCACAAAAGAGTTTATTTCTTGTATCGTTGGCGCGTTTTATAAGGCCAGCACACGCCCTTATACCGTAGGCGACTGGGTGCGTATTGGCAATTATGACGGAGAGGTTACCGACAGCGATTGGTTGTCCACCACCTTGTTTGAAGTTGATTTTAAGGGTGGTAGCTACGCCTATACTGGCCGAACAACCGTGGTGCCAAACAGTGTATTGCTAACAAACTCGGTGCAAAACTTAAACTACATGCGTCGTTATATTGAACATACCTTTTCGATTTCTAGACTGACAGACGACGTAAATTTGTTTGAAATAAAAGAGCCGATCCTTGCCAAAATAAAGGAATACAGTGAGCACTTTCATGAAGTGGCGATTCGGTATAATAATTTGATTGAAAAACGGTTGGACATCAAAATTGCGGGCCCTGAACCCAAAGTAAGAGTCCGTACGACGATTGAAGGCTACAACGTGTTTACTGTCTCACTGTTTTGCCCGACGCAGGAAGCTTCAGAAATTGAGCAGAAAGTCACCGAAGACTTTATGCGCATTTGGTTTGATAAAAAGCGTCAATTGTAGGAGGCGCGATCACTATGAAGAAAAAGCTAATGTGGCTAGCGGGCTTGGCTGTGACAGTCATGCTGTCCGGTTGCTCTGATATGAGTGTGACCGAAGACGAATTGAATCGTGAAGTCGCACAGCGTTTAGAAACGTCTCAGCCAGATATCATTCAGCTGACGTTAGAGGGTTCCACGTTAAACCTTGATCTATTGATCAAACAGGCCAAAATCGATCTTACCCAGCGAGATGGCGGATTGGTAATGGTGGATATGAAAACCGATATTCGCGGTACGTTGAACGTATTTGGCCAAGATATGAGTATGCAAACTCAGCTGGATCCGTCGTTTGAATCGGGACTGCGTATTGAAGAAGATCGTGTGTATCTAGTGGGTGCAAAGTTGACACAGATAACCGTTCAAGGCTCAAGTATCAGTGATCAGATGTTACGTAATACGCTTGGCTCATTACACGATGAGTTCGAAAAAGCGCTGGCGGGTTATTTTGATACGCACCCAGTGTATGTGCTTAACCATTCATCAATGGAAAAAGCGGCTGCGAAAATGGTGAAAAACATCGTTATCACCGACGATAGCATTGAATTTATGATTTTTTAGGTAACAGGTGCTGTTTAAGTTAGCATAGCACCCATTTTTTAGATGAGGATAATTTATGTCTATTGCAGACAATTCGGTAGTGCAATTTCACTACACGCTTCGTGAAGGCGACACTCTAATTGAAACATCGGCTGGGAATGATCCGCTGGCGTACCTACATGGCCACGGTAATATCATTCCAGGTCTTGAAAAAGCCATGCTGGGTAAATCTGCGGGTGATGAGTTTGAAGTGACTGTACCCTGCGCTGAAGGCTACGGTGAGCGCGAAGAAGGCAAAACACAGCAGATTCCTGTTAAGCACCTACACGGCGCTAAAAAGTGGAAGCCAGGTATGGTTGCAACCGTACGCACAGATCAAGGCGCACGCCAAGTGACCATCGTTAAAGCGGGTCTTAAACATGCGACAGTGGATCTAAACCATCCTTTGGCCGGCAAAGAGCTCACATTTTCCGTACAAGTCATCGACACGCGTGAAGCGACTGCAGAGGAAGTTTCTCACGGTCATGCCCACGGTGTAGGTGGCCATCACCACTAAGTACTGATGACATTGCTGTCGGTTTTTTATTGATCGACAGCAATTATTCCTATCTTGTTATTTTGTTTTCCCTTCTTTTAGAACGTCCCATTATTTTGTTTAAAACACGTAAAAAGACGCTATCTTTGCGCTAAAAATCGTTTTCTCTCTTTATTCGAGCACATCCAAAGCGTTATAAAGTGGTGTTAAACATCATTACGTGACTTGACAAGTCTAGACTTCAATGATTAATTGATAATTATTATCATTTGCATCAAAGGTGTTTCATCATGACTTCTCATATCGTTCCGTTTTCTGTTATTGAGCAAACCATCAAACGTGGCATGGCGGCTGACTCACCAAAAGTGTTGTTTCAGTATCTAGATACCAGTGAAGCTTATGCTGAGCAGATCGGTATTTCAGATGCATACGACCTGTTCAAACGAGTCTATCAAGTCTTATTAGAAACTGTGTGTGATGCCTCTGTGCCAATGCACTGGCGTGAACTATGCTTAGATACAATCCATCGTCCATTGATGCAATTAAAACGATTTGTCATTACCGAACAAGATGCTTTGGAATATTTTCGTCTAGAACATGAACTGCGTGCGTTAAGTCACTACTTCATGTCGAGTAAGCACAGTTAGGAGTTAACCAATGAACACCAGAATTGAAGCCGATAGCATGGGCGAATTAAACGTCCCTGAAAGTGCGCTATATGGCGCACAGACTCAGCGAGCAATTAATAATTTTCCTGTAAGCGGGCAATCACTTCCAGAACCTTTTATTCGAGCACTGGTACAACTGAAACAGGCTGCGGCCCGTGCCAACCAATCTTTAGATTGTATTACTGTAGAAATGTCATCGGCGATCGATGAGGCTTGTAGCGAACTGTTGCAGCAACCCAATCTAATGCAGCATTTTCCTGTTGATGTGTTTCAAACGGGTTCTGGAACCAGCTCCAATATGAACGCCAATGAAGTTATTGCCACACTTGCTAGCCGCAAGCTGGGTGACAAAGTGGGGCCGAACGACCATGTGAACTTTGGTCAAAGTAGTAATGATATTATTCCCAGTGCGATACATGCGAGTGCCGCTATTGAGGTTAGCAAACGCTTACTTCCGGCATTACGCCATTTACAAAGTGAGATACACACAAAGGGTCAAGCACTGAAAGGTTACACCAAAACGGGCCGTACCCACTTAATGGATGCGATGCCGGTGCGCTTTGATCAAACCTTTAATGGCTGGGCGGCGCAGCTGCAAGACAACATTGATAATCTAAATGCCTTACTCCCTAAAGTCACTAAGCTGGCTCAAGGGGGCACCGCCGTTGGTACAGGAATCAACGCCCATCCAGATTTTTCGACCAAAATTTGTCAAGAACTGTCTGCCATTACCGAAGTGACGTTTTCACCTGCAGACGATTACTTTGCTCTAATTGGTTCGCAAGATACCGCCGTAGCGTTATCAGGAGCATTAAAAACGATCGCTGTCACCTACATGAAAATCGCTAACGATTTACGTTGGATGAATTCAGGTCCGCTCGCAGGACTAGGGGAGATCACTCTTGAAGCACTTCAACCAGGGTCATCCATCATGCCCGGTAAAGTAAACCCCGTTATTCCTGAAGCCACAGCCATGGTGGCTGCGCAAGTGATGGGCAACGATGCCACCATCACGGTTGCAGGGCAATCGGGCAACTTTGAATTAAATGTCATGCTTCCAGTGATCGCCAGCAACCTATTAAGTAGCATTCAGTTACTAACCAATAGTGGGCACTTACTTGCAGATAAAGCCATTGCCACTTTGACCGTAAATGAAGATAAGTTAAATGAAGCGCTGGCTAAAAACCCAATCTTAGTCACTGCATTGAACCCGATCATTGGCTATGCAAAAGCTGCAGAAATCGCCAAAAAAGCGTATCAAGAAAAACGTCCAGTGATCGATGTCGCAGCGCAAGAAACGGAACTAAGCCATGAAGAGCTTGAAGGTTTATTAGATCCCGCCAAACTGACGAAAGGTGGTTTATAAGCCACTCTATTGCTAGACAAACCGAGTCGGCCCCATCAAGGAAGATGGCATGGACTGGGAGAACTTTCTCCCAGTCCATTTTTGCTTCAGTAGACTAAGCCCATTTTGCTCGTAGTTTAGGGATAGAGAGTAGAACGAATACATCAACTAGTATGATCACAGCCATGCCGATGGTTGCCATCGGCATCAGTAATGAAATTGGCAGCAGTAACCAAACCGCATGTTGCCAGCGCTTTAGGTTTTTAGGCATTGGGGGCGCAGAAAGATCCACCGCCTTGCTAGGGCGACGCTTCCACCACATCACCACACCAGAGACGCACATGAGAATCACGGCCAAACAGAACACCGTGCAGGCGACTAAGTTCCAAACACCAAACTGTCCCATGTGCAAGGCAATGCCAAAGGCCATGGATTTCGCAAACCAGTTGTAATCCATAAAGCCAACATCAGCGATCACAGAGCCTGAATAACGATCAAGGTGTACGGTTCGATCATCTAACGCATTGTTAATATCGCGTCCCATTGTGCTGGCTGTCGCGGTAAAAACACCTTGTTCCCCACGCGGAAAATGCACTTGGAAGCGAGTGAAGCCCATGTCTTTAGCATCGTTCACCACACGATCTAATGTAATGGTGTGATCACCAAATGCGGATGACTCAGGTAAAGGGGACTGCTCAAGGTTCCAAGGGATTTGCTTCACGCCTTCTGGATTTAAGTCGTTATGCGTCAGCGTTGAAGACACGTTTTTAGCGCTTTGTTCGGTTGGAAACGTGCTCCAGGCTTGAACTAATTTTCCACCCCAGACACTGGCCCAAGATAACCCCGAGATGCTGAAGAAAAGTAAAATAACAGCGATCCAAACACCAGTCACACTGTGCAGGTTGCGCCACATGGAGCGGCCTTTACCACGGACCGTCGTAGCCGCACGCCACTTTGACTGCCCTTTACTTGGCCACCACATGTACACGCCGGTTAGGATCAACAAAATTGTAAAACTGATGGCAATCTCAATTAACCAATCGCCTGTTAAGCCAATCATGAAGGTGCCATGGGTATCGTCAGCCCATGCATAAAGAGAGTGACTGACGGTCAAATCACCCAGTACTTTGCCTTGATAAGGGTCGACAAAAACAGAGCGTGTGTCATCGTCAATTTTCACTTGAAAGCGAGTGGCGTCGGTTGCGGAATCCGACACATAAACGCGTTGGATTTGATCTGCTGGGTATTGATCCGCGACCAACTGATACTGCTGTTCATAGGTCAATGGGGTATTGGTAGCTTGATCAACATAGTACAAATCTGAGTGTTGCATACGCTCAACAATCGGCGCAAACAGCATCATTAAACCAGTGATGGAGAGCATAATTAAAAACGGAGTGACGTATAGACCGGCGAAGAAGTGCCAGCGCCATACAGAGCGGTAAAAGTCCTTAGAACCAAACATTAGAATTCCTGCAACTATTCGGGCATACAAAGTTGATGCCCCGACAATTGTCAGGGCATCATGCTAGTTTTTGATCTTCACTTAACGCAATGAATGCAGGAGGCGCACGGGCTTGAGTGATGCGGATTGGACGTGTTTGTGGTGTTTGAGACGAGTGAGTCGGTTGGTCTACAACTTTTTGATGGATATGGAACGCCAGTGCGGTGGTGGCGGTGTCCATAAAGAAATGCGTACAGGGACAAGAATGGGAACTGCTATGCTGACTCGCTTGAGAGTCTTGTTGTGTCTCTTGCTGTAGGTCGGACGCGTAAACAAAATAGGTCTCGACACCTTGAGTGGTACAAAGCTCGATCCGTTGCACACCTGACTGACCAATACCGTTCACCAGCGGTACAGCAAAGTACGCCAGCCAGCAGAGGATCAAGAAAAAGTGAGTGCGTTGTTTCACAGTCAGCCGCTTTGTAAAATAAAAAGTGGCGTGACTTTACTGAAACTTTAAGCAAGCGACAAGCTAAAAATGCTTATTTAGCGACATGCGTCAGTCTAAATCATCGAAACGAATTTGTACTTTTGGCTGCTTCGATTGCTGGGCTTCAGACAGCTTTAGCGGCTCAACGATCTTTTCCAAACCGTTAATCTTCACCTCCAACGCCAGCTGTAACCAACGGCCTAACTTACCCTCCGGCCAACCTTTATGGTTAAACCAAAGTAAATATTCCTCGGGTAAATCCACGATCAAACGCCCCTCGTACTTCCCGAATGGCATCTTCTGACGCGCAATATCCAGCAAATCTTGTTTCTCAATCATAACCCAAACCACTCCCTAACAAGCCGCAAATACTACCACACAAACCCCTGTACGAAATGAGATGGACCCGCCCTCCTAACTATGTGCCATGCTTAATGTGCAAACCAAGCAAACCGGCATTTAAGTTAAAAGGAGCGAGTCCTATGAAAAATATTAGCATCCTAGGCATTGATTTGGCGAAACATGTTTTCCAATTACATGGCGTTAATAAAAGTGGTAAAGCTGTTTTAAAGAAACGCTTAAACAGGTCAGAGCTAAAAGAGTTCGTTGCTAACCTTCCAGCATGTTTGATTGCCATGGAGGCCTGCAGTGGCTCTCATGCTTGGGCTCGAATGTTCGAAAAAATGGGGCATAAAGTTAAAGTTATCTCTCCCCAGTATGTGAAGCCTTTTGTTCAGGTTCACAAAAATGACATGCGGGATGCAGCAGCGATTGCAATGGCTGCATCACACCAAGGTGTTCCCTCGGTCATGGTTAAAAGTGAAGAGCAGCTTGATCTGCAAGCGATTCATAGAGTGCGAGAACGCTTAGTACGTGAGAAAACAGCGATTAGTAATGAACTGAGAGGCATATTGGCTGACATGGGCGTCATTATCCCAACAGGTCATGCCAGCATTCGTGTACTGCTACCTAGCATTCTAGAAGATGCAGAGCAGCCAATTACTTACCAAGGTAGACAGTTGCTATCTGATCTGAGGGAGCAGTGGTTAGAGACGGAAGCACACATACACCGATATGACGTCATGCTTCAAACCTATGTGAAAGAGAATGAAGACTGTAAAAAGCTATTAGAAATTCCAGGCATCGGTCCAATCAATGCTTCGTTACTTCTATGTTATGCAGGAGACGCAAAGCGTTTTGCCAGTGCCAGACATTTTGCCGCATCACTAGGCTTAGTTCCAAAGCAGGCTTCTAGTGGTGGTAAAGAGCGCCTACTTGGAATTAGTAAGCGCGGAAATAAACATGTTAGAAAGCAATTGGTACATGGAGCACGATCTGCTTATCGGGTTTTGTTAAAAGAAGAATCCAGTGGACGTTTAAGCGACTGGGCAAAACGAATGAAAGATAGCGGCAAACACGTTAATAAGATAGTCGTGGCTCTGGCCAACAAAATGGCTCGTATCGTGTGGTGCTTAAAGAAACGAATTATCAGCGTTAGACGTTAAAACCGTACTACATTAGACAATCCAAAGAAGTTAAACAGGCACACCCAAAGCGTTGCGCAGACTATTAAGACAAAACAGATAAAATCGGCTCATTTATCCTAAGCAGCGAGGTGGCTCTTAGAAGCCGAGTAGGAAATTAGGAAAATGGGAGCACATCTCTTTATGGCCGAGCAGATATGCTCAATAAAAGTAGGCCGAATATAAGCGTGCAACTTTACTCTGTCTTATCGAAATAGCTTGCAACAGTCGGGCGGGTCCATATAACCTCGCTGCGCGAGGGATTAAGCATCCCAAATTAATTCTAGTAGGAGCGCACTCCGTGCCGCGACCTGTAAGACCTCGCTGCGCGAGGGAAGCGTACGACCCGATTCCATCGGGGATAACCCCAGCCTGCATTGATGCTCAATCCCATGGCATTTAATTCGCTTGAGCTATGTCTTATGCTTCGACCTGGTGTTTATTTAAAGAGCGCACGAATCAAACGCATGGAATATCGCCAATAAGCTAAGGCAGAAAAGCCCTTGTACGACCTCGCTGCGCGAGGGATTAAGCATCCCAAATTAATTCTAGTAGGAGCGCACTCCGTGCCGCGACCTGTAAGACCTCGCAGAGCGAGGGAGCCGTACGACCCGATTCCATCGGGGATCAATCTCGCCACACCGAAATAAATCATCAATGTGCCGAAGCTATCCAGCTTCGGCACATCAACCTGCATTGTCCATGGCATTTAATTCGCTTGCGCTATGTCTCATGCTTCGACGCGTCAGCACGAATCAAACGCATGGGAATGAGCCAACAGCCTCGCCGTGCGAGGGACTAACTACAGCCGATTGAATTACCAAGGGGCTTTACGCCTTTTTGCTCAGTAAAAAGTGACAGAACGGCTTCGCGTCATGCTGCTATGGAACAATAGCGGTTAGCGCTTAGTGAGATCAGAGTATAAAAAAGATTAGGTTAAAAGGCCTGAGGGAATCGCTTGCCTCTCTGGTCAAATCACGCTACAAAAAGGTACATTATGAACCAACATAGCGGCGATCAAAGACGATCTGAAGCGGCATAGTCCAAACAGACATTGGTATTAAGCGAGTTATTTAACAGGGAAGTCCCACCATGAAAAAAGCAAATGCCCTATATAGACAACGCAGCCGTTCAACTGTGGGTTATAGCCGCAGCTGCGCTGCTGTATAACCCTTAATTGTTATGTTTCAAAGGGAGTCCAATGGATATAGATCACCAAAAACTAGCACAGAAAGTCATTGAGCTTTCTGGAGGAAAAGACGCACTGAATGCGGAAATGGATCGTAAGCTCTCGCTAATAAACGAAAAATGGAATCAAGATATAGATGCTATCGGAAGAATTTTAAGATCACATCTTTTCGTTGAGCACTTTCTTACAGAGTATCTTATTGCGCTAAACCCAAATCTTGGTGATTTGAAAGGTGCGCGTTTAACCTTTTCCCAAAAACTATCTCTTGTAGAAAATCATTCTAATGAAACCAAAGAATTAGCGAGTGGCATTAAAAGGTTAAATACAATTCGTAATCAATTAGCACATCGATTGGAAGCCAAAGTAACTGACCAAGATAAAGAGTCGCTGCTATCACTTCATTCATTTCGTTATCTCCGAGAGGCATTAGCAAAACCTAATGCTCCAAGTTCTGATAACTTAGTAGTTTTAGAGGACTTTGCTAAACATGTAGGTTCTCGTTTGGCATCATTAGCTGATCCCGAAGATTTATCAGCAAGAATATCTCAAGCTATGTGTGAATTGGCAATTGAAACATAACAAACAAATCATGGCCGACGCGCAAACAGCGCGCGCCGCATATTCAAAGCGTTAAGTTGCAAGGAGGCATCCGTGAAGGATAAAGAAAAAATAGCAGTATTCATTGATGCAGATAACGCGCCAGCTATAAAAATAGATAAGGTGCTGTCTGAGTTGGCTCGTCATGGAGTAGTCAATATTCGAAAGGCATATGGAAACTGGAAAAATCAGAATTTGAAGCCGTGGGAAGATGTTCTTCACGAATTTGCAATTCAGCCGATTCAACAGTTTGATCTTACTAAAGGTAAGAATGCCACAGATATGGCATTAGTAATTGATGTAATGGATGTCCTTTATACAAAAGATATTGACGTTATTTGCCTAGTATCATCCGATTGCGATTTTACTCCACTGGTAACTCGCTCATTGGCTGATGGTAAGTTCGTGATTGGTTTTGGTGAACGGAAGGCACCATTAGCATTCGTAAATAGTTGCTCTCGCTTCCTTTATCTAGACGAAGACTCCGAAAAAGAATTTCCCATCCAAAAGCAAGCTAAAAATATTAAAAGTGACACTAAGCTAATAAACTTGCTGAGACAGGCAATTGAAGCAGTAGAAGAGGATAATGGTTGGGCGAAGCTAGGTCCAATAGGCACCCACATTTCTAATCACGCTTCCTTTGATCAGCGCAACTATGGCTTTAAGAAGTTGAGCGATTTGTTTCAAGCTATTGACCTTTTTGAGATGAAGAAAACAAACGGCTCAGTCTTGTGGGTTCGAGATAAAAAGAAGGCAAAGCTACTTAACAAGTCAAGGCAAGGTACGCAGCAAAGCAGCGCCCTGCTTGAAACGTTATAAGCATGTTGCTTTTGGAGTCTAAGTTCAATGTCTGAAAAAGAAAAAATGTCAGCAGGTAGGCTTTATGATCCAAGTGATGAAGAGTTATTAAAGCTTAGATTGAGCGCTAGGTTGTTAACTGAAGCGTTAAATACTATGTCTGTTGAGTATCATCAAAAGCGCGTTGAGATAGTGAAGCATTTATTTGGCTCTACAGGTAACACTATCCACATTGAGTCTTCTTTCAATTGTGACTACGGTTTTAACATTCATGTTGGTGATAATTTCTACGCTAATTTCGGCTGTGTAATTTTAGATGCTGCCCAAGTAACGTTTGGTGAGAATTGTTTACTTGCACCTCAAGTTGGAATTTATACTGCGACACACCCTTTAGACCCAACCGAGAGGAGCAGTGGTTTAGAGTTAGCAAAGCCAATCACTATAGGTGACAATTGTTGGGTTGGTGGTCATGCAGTTATCAATCCTGGCGTCACCCTTGGCAACAATGTGGTGGTAGCCTCTGGTGCAGTGGTAACGAAGAGTTTTGGAGACAACGTCGTTATTGCTGGTAACCCAGCGAAAGTGTTAAAAGAAATCATTGCTGAGCCATAATTACGCATAACAGACATTTAAGAGTGATTCTCAATACTTAGCATTTTCCATTTTATTGTTGGGCTTTGTGTTTACGATGGTATGGTTAAGCTCCGCATTGGATGCTCACCACTTAAGCGTGTTAGACGATAAAAGGGTTTATACAGTATGCAAGTAAATAGAATTGATCATCTAGTTCTCACTGTAAAAAATATTGATGTGACCGTTCAATTTTATACTTCTGTTATGGGAATGAAGGCAATTGAGTTCGGCGAAGGCCGCAAGGCATTAAGTTTCGGTCAGCAAAAAATCAATCTTCATCAATTAGGAAATGAATTTGAGCCCAAGGCATTAAATGTTAAGGCGGGTTCAGAAGATTTATGCTTTATCATAGATACGCCTATCACTGATGCAATAAAAGACATTGAGCGTAACGGTGTTAAAGTGATCGAAGGCCCAGTTTCGAGAACAGGTGCTTTAGGTACAATTCATTCGGCATACTTCAGGGACCCTGACGGAAATCTAATTGAGGTCTCTAATTATGCGGTCGTGTAATAAGGGCGAGTAATTGACTCACCACTGTGGGCTGCGTTAATCCCTAAAGGAGTAAAGATGTCTCTCATCGCTAACACACCGAAACCGCCGTACTACGCGGTGATTTTTACATCTCACAGAACGGATGATGGTAACGGTTACAACCAAATGGCGGATCGAATGGTTGAGTTAGCGTCAAAGCAGCCCGGTTTTCTAGGGATAGAGTCTGCGCGAGAAGAGGTCGGGATTACCGTATCGTACTGGTCTGATCTTGAGTCCATTAAACAGTGGAAAGCCAATGCCGAGCACCTAGTTGCCCAAAGGCTGGGTCATGACAAGTGGTATTCATCGTTTAAAACACGAATATCAAAAGTAGAGCGTGACTACGGCATCTAACACACGAATTAATACGACTGAATAGGCTCGTCTGCAGTCATTAGCCGTCATTCTTAATCTTTCCCATATCGTTTCTAAAGCCGTGATTTAGGCGTCTCATCCACGCAACACAGGTGTATTAAGAGCTTGATTGAATGTGTCTTTAAAAAGGAGGTCATGGCAATGGCGGCGTGCTATGGCTATAACACGCTTTTTTTGGCTTAATGAAGGCTCTGAAATTGGGTTTAGGATAATTGCATTTTATGATGCAGCACGCGGATGACTGTAGGTCAGTGACATGTCGCCATTGTGGTTTACACACTTTGGTACCTGTTCTGTCACCTAAACAAAAAGCCCATTGCCCACGTTGTGATCATACTCTGACGGTTTTATCGGCAAACTGGGTCGATAAGATTTTAGCGTTAAGCCTTTCTGCGTTGTTTTTGTTAGTTCTATCTCTAAGCTTTTCTTTTTTATCGTTTGATATTAATGGCATGAAAACGTCCATCACCTTAGCATCGGTGGTGGCATCTTTGGCTGATCAGGCTTATTTGGGGTTGGCGGTGTTGATTTTCACTGTCTGTATTATCTTGCCTGCAGGCGTTATTTCTATGCTGTTATTCTGGATGCTGGCCATTAAGTTTGGGTTAGGGGTTCGTGCGGCACAAACACAGGTCAAGCTGTGCTTTGCTTTTCTAAAATGGTGTATGCCCGAAGTCTTTATCGTCAGTGCCTTAGTCAGTATGATCAAGTTAGTGACCATTGCCGAAGTTGAGTTAGGCCCTGCCTTTTATTTTTACGGCGCCTTTATCGTTATGTTTATGCTGGTGTTGCAGCTATTGGATCGTCATCAACTTGAGTTGGCATTGCTGCAGCGAGCATCATCAGAGCCCAAGCCATTACAGTCGCAACAGAGCTTGCAGTGGACCTGGGCATTGCTTGCTACGTCAGTACTTTTGTACCTTCCGGCGAACCTGTTGCCGATTATGACCACTCGGTTTTTAGGTGAGGATTCTCCTTCAACCATTGTCGCGGGTGTGATCACACTTTGGCAAAATCAATCTTACTTTATCGCGATCGTGATCTTTGTGGCGAGTGTGCTAGTGCCTATCTTTAAAATTTTGGCGTTAGCGTACTTAAGTTATTCAGTGCGTGCTCCTTATGTGTATAACGCAAAGCAGCGTTATCTTCTTTATCGAGTGACGGAATTTATGGGACGTTGGTCGATGCTTGATGTCTTTGTAGTGGCTATTTTGGCCGGATTAGTGCAATTAGGAAGTACCATGAGTGTGTATCCAGGCCCTGCTGTGGTGGCCTTTTGCGCTGTAGTAGTATTGACCATGATGGCAGCAATGTCATTTGATAGCAGAATGTTGTGGGATGAACAATCATGAGTGATTCGCAGAAAAGCGGTGGCGATAAAGCAGCAACAGCGGTTGTAAAAAGTACGCAGAAAATCTCAAAAATATGGCTAATCCCATTGGTTACCTTGCTGTTCGGTGGCTGGTTTATTTATCAAGATATTCAGCGCCAAGGGGTGTCCATTGAGATTGAGTTTGATACGGCGTCAGGCCTTGAAGAAGGAAAAACTAAAGTCAAAATACGCGATGT
Organism: Marinomonas gallaica; assembly: GCF_049821165.1. Taxonomy (NCBI): domain Bacteria; kingdom Pseudomonadati; phylum Pseudomonadota; class Gammaproteobacteria; order Oceanospirillales; family Oceanospirillaceae; genus Marinomonas; species Marinomonas gallaica. The sequence continues at coordinate 3,616,943 of NZ_CP187511.1, read as the reverse complement.
TGTGATGGGGCGAGTGGAGCAGATCCGTTTAAGTGATGATTCATCGAGCGTGCTTGTAACAGCAAAGCTGAATGAAGACGCAGATAAGTTTCTACGCTCAGACACACGCTTTTGGGTAGTTTCTCCTAAAGTGTCTTTACGGGAAATTTCTGGTCTGCAAACCTTGGTGTCAGGTGCTTATATTGATATGTCTCCGGGTATAGAAGGCGAGCCAAAACGAGCGTTTAAAGCATTACAAGAGCCGCCTGTGACGCCGATTGGTACCCCAGGATTGCGTGTGTATATGGAGAGTGAACAGACGTTTACAGCGCAGGTCGGAGACCCTATGGTGTATCGAGGTTTATCGGTCGGGCGAATTGAAACGGTAGAATATGACTTAGAGGCGCAGCAGGCTAAATACAGTGCTTTTATTGAAGCGCCGTTTGATCAATTGATTACCTCAAACACACGCTTTTGGAATTCCAGTGGCATCGAGGTAGAGCTCGGCGCCGACGGTGTGGGCTTAACCACATCCAGCCTTGAGTCACTTTTAATTGGCGGGATTACCTTTGATGAACCCAAGGGGATGCCAGCGGGTGAGCCTTTGAAACAAGACACTGTCTTCAAAATTTATTCTTCTAAAAAGAGCGCTGAGTCCCACCGTTATTCAGAAAAAGTGTATTACATTCTGATGATGGAAAGCTCTGTCAGGGGATTGGAAGAAGGCGCCCCTGTGGAGTATCGAGGCTTGCAGATAGGTCAAGTCGAAGAGATTAACTTTGAGCTTAAGGACATGGCGCGTTCGTTAAGTGCCGAAGCGTATAAGATTCCAGTATTGATTTCGGTGCAACCTGCATTGGTCAATTTAGGTGATAGCCAAGCAGGTAAAGAGCTGATCTCAAAGCAAATCTCTGCTTGGGTAGGGCGCGGTCTTAGGGCTTCTCTTAAAACAGGCAACCTGTTAACGGGGGCCGTGTTTGTAGACTTGCAACATTACGAGAATTTGCCCGATCAGAGCTTAGGGCGTATGCAGGGCTTTGCTGTCATTCCTACGGTACCTGATCAGATCGTCCAGTTTGCCGATCAGCTCAATACCACTTTGGATAAGATCAATTCTTTACCGATTAACGGCATGGCGCAGGACTTACGAACGCTACTTCAAGACCTAGCCAGCAGCACCAAAGCGTTTAACGCAACCAGTAGTTCGCTGACTACTAAGCTTGATGAGCTGGATATGCAAGGTATTAATGGGACGCTTAACAGTCTAAATGCGTTGTTGTCTTCGCTAGCAGCAGATGATCAGGGCTTGTCGTCTGTCAATCAAACGATGGTGGAGGTTCAAGAAGCGATTCGCGAGTTGAAGCCGCTGTTACAAAAAATGAATAGCGCGCCAAACAGTCTTATTTTCAAAAGCCAAGTAGCGCCTGATATTGAGCCACGAGGAGTAAATCGATGAAAATTGTAATAGGGCTGCTAAGTGCTCTGTTGTTAAGTGGCTGCGCGACGACAACCTTGGAGCTGCCGAAGTACTATGTATTGAGCGGGGCACCCAGTACAAGTGCGGTTCAGGATGAGCTTTCGACTCAGGTAACGCTTGATAACATCGCGTTGGCGGATTACTTGCGAACCTCTAATATGGTGTTGCAGGTGTCCGATCATGAATTGTTTTTTTCTACCAATCATCTTTGGGCGGAGCCGCTCAAAGTAGGGATTGAAAAAGCGTTATCTCGACATGTTTCGTTAACGACCGTGGGTGAAACCTCCCCAATACACTTAGACCTAGTGATCGATTACTTTCATGTCATTGACCAAGACTCGGTCATTTTAGCGGGTGACTTTGCTTTAAAGGAGGATGGCAAGCCCCTTAAGAAGCAGCGTTTCTCATTAAGTGAACCGCTTAACCGCTCGGGCTATCACTACTCAGTTTCCGTTATGTCCGAGTTAGTGGATCGTTTGGGAAGTGATATCAGTAAACAGATAGAAGAATACAAAAGCGCCAGCATCGGTGGGTCCACGGTCATTGGTAGCCAATGAAAAATAGGTTTTTTAGGGTTTAAGAGAGCACTAGTCATCCATTTGCAATAGTTGCTATGCCAAATACGAGGTTCTACTAAATGAGTGACAATATGGATAAGGCCGTTTCTTTGGTTCATAAAGCTAAAAAGTGGATGACATTTATTGTCCTTATACTAATGACCTTAATTGTTGCTCTGGCAATAGTAGAGCTGGGTATAATTCTATTTTTAGACATATTCGATCCTACAGACGATGTTCTTTTCTTGGAAATAGACGAGCTGTTTCAGATCTTTGGCTTTTTCTTCATTATTCTCATTGGGTTTGAGCTGGTCGAGACAGTGGAAATGTATTTCAAAGATAACGTTATACATGCCGAGGTAGTATTGCTGGTTGCTGTGATTGCGGTTGCTCGTAAAGTGATTTTACTTGATTTAGACAAGTATGAGCCTTTAGCTATTATTGGGTTAGGAGTTATCATTTTTAGCCTAGGCGGTTGTTACTGGCTGATAAAACACAGTTATCGAGCCAAACTCAATAAAGATGGCGCCTAGTTTTGATCGTACCCTTTGAATATAGTGCGCTCTTATAAGCCTTCCGAAAGAGATGCCAATGAAACTGCTCGCCATTTCTGGTAGTGCCCGTGAAGCCTCAACTAATACCGCTTTGCTAAATGCGATCAAAGGGCGTGTACCATTGGGGGCGGAGTTGTCTGTGTTTTACCAACTCAACACGCTGCCCGTTTTTTCGCCTGACTTTGAAGGCGAAAAAACGCCGCAGGTGGTGCATGAGTTTATCGATCAGGTAGCGCTGGCGGATGGCATTATCATTTCTAGCCCTGAATACATACGATCAATTCCCGGTGGTTTGAAAAATGCGATTGATTGGATGGTGTCGCGCTATGAAGTGGTGGGTAAGCCTATCGCATTAGTACATGCCTCCCACAGAGGCGATGACATGCTGGCTTCTCTAAGGCTGGTATTGGGGACTGTCAGTGAACATTTTCAAGAAGATAATTTTCTGCGTATTCCTTTGATTGGCAAAACACCGGAGGAGGTGGAGGCATTTATTCAAACCTTTAACTATGAGTCAGATATTTCAAAATTTCTAGCTGATTTCATGGCGCGTATTGAAGAGATTAAACAAAAATAGTCAGTACCCTATACTATATTCCCTCGTTCTTATTCCATGCCTCTCGAGTTCATTGATCATGTAGCAACCGGTTAATACCTCTTGCGCTCTTGAGGCTGTTACAACTGAAACCTGTTTACAACAAGGTAAGAGGAAGCATCATGTCGAATAAGAAAATCTTAATGATCACGGGTGATTTCACGGAAGACTACGAAACGATGGTGCCATTTCAGGCGCTGATCAGCGTCGGCCATACTGTTGATGCTGTATGTCCAGATAAAAAAGCTGGGGATACGGTGGCGACGGCGATCCATGATTTTGAAGGGGACCAAACCTACACCGAAAAGCCTGGACATCGTTTCGCCTTGAATGCGAGCTTTAGCGAGGTCAACGTTGAAGACTACGATGCTTTGGTCATTCCTGGTGGTCGTGCTCCTGAGTATCTACGGTTAAATAAAGAGGTGATTGCGATGGTGCAGCATTTCTTTACGGCCAATAAGCCTGTGGCGGCGATTTGTCATGGCGCGCAGTTGTTGGCAGCAGCGGATGTGTTAGAAGGACGAAAGTGTTCAGCGTACCCAGCGTGTCAGCCCGAAGTAGAACTGGCAAAAGGAACCTATGCGTCGATTGAGGTTGATCAAGCGGTTACCGATGGCAACCTCGTCACGGCACCAGCATGGCCTGCACACCCTGCGTGGCTGGCTCAATTTTATACGCTACTGAATAACTAACCATCATAAATAAGGTGCGTCGCGTAATGGCGCACCTTATGTTTTATTCATAGCTTCTGAATAGATACATTAGTTCTTTTCTCATCGTAACAAACAGCGCTTTTGTTAGCGTCTTAATCTCAATTCCTTTGCTTTATATCGCGCACTTTCCCCATGCTGTTGGTTCCAAGAATGAATTGGATCACTGTCAAATGTGGAGAGGTGGGTTAAGTATATTTTGTCTTATGTGCCTATTTTAATGCATTGTTCAACAACCGTGAAAAGCCAGTGTGTCTTATACCCAAGGTGGTGCATAGAAACATTAGGTATGTCAGTTTAATAACCTATTATCAGTCATTAATAAAAGGTGAGGCACAGTATGGAACTGGCGACGTTATATGGAACAGCGTTTTGGGGAATCTTTGTTATCCTACTAACTTGGATGGTGCAGTGGTTTATAGCTGCTGGAAGTAAAGGTAAAAAAGCGGATGCGGTGCCTGGTAAAATCGATGAATCCCTAGGACATAAATCGTTTACGTTTCGTGCCCATCGTACTTTTATGAATTCGCTTGAAAACGTCCCGGCGATGTTGGGTGTGATCTTTCTGGCGATACTCGTAGGGGCGGATGCTTTTTGGGTGATGATCTGTATTTGGAGTTTTGCAGTGGCGCGTATTCTTCATATGCTGATGTATTACGCTGTAGCGACCAATGAAAATCCAAGCCCTCGTTCGTACTTTTTCTTGATGGGATTGTTGTCGAACATCGCACTGTTAGTTTTGTGTGCGATCACCATGATTAATTCATAAAAGTTGACTGTATTCCAGTGATCGAGTGCGCTTGAGGTATATGTTGTATGATTAAGGCGCGTCAGCCTAATGACGCGCCTTTTTTGCTTTATTGGCGGTCTTTAATTAGCTGGCGTTGTGTTTGGTGGATACTGGTTCTATATTAATTAGTCCTATTACGCTAGTAAGGACGACAGCATGTGCCAACTCTTTATCAATGCCGATCCTGGTTTATGGCAGAACATAACGCGCTCTCTTCGCATTGATGGCATGGTAACCAGTATCCGTTTGGAAAATATCTTTTGGTTTACTTTGGAAGAAATTGCCCAACGTGACCAGCTTTCTTTATCGCAACTGATTGTGAAGTTAAATCACGAAGCATTGGACGCGGGCCATGATTTGGAAAACTTCACTTCGTTTCTGCGTGTCTGTGCAATGCGTTATTTGCATTTACAGACGATAGGAATGTTACCGCATGCGTCCGATATCTCATTGGCATCGCTTAATAGTGAACGCATTTTAGAGCAGGAGAAGCATTACTTTGAAACGCTTCCCTAGCAGCGATGACTTGAGCGATCTAATGCCGCTACCTCATTTAACGGATATCTGGAGTGCCTATGAAGCTTCTCGATTTTGCTGAAAAAAGTGTGTTGTGTTGGCTTGCGACTGTATCGGCGGATGCTGCGCCCAATGTGTCACCTAAGGAAATTTTCACCTTTATTGATGAAAACTTGGTATTGATTGCAAACATTGCCTCACCAGAGAGTGAACGTAACATTCAGGTAAATCCAAAGGTTTGTGTGTCCTTTATCGATATCTTCGAACAGCGCGGGTTCAAAGTAAAAGGCACAGCTCAGGTGGTGAAAACAGAAGACAGAGATTGGTCAGAGTATTTGGCAGCGCTGAAGGTATTAGCCGGTGAAAGTTACCCAATCAAAAATATTTTTGCTGTGACCGTAGAGTCTTCGTCTAAAATTATGGCCCCAAGCTACGGGTTATTTCCTGATACCACCACACCAGAAAGCCAAGTCGAGGGTGCTTTAGACACCTATAAAGTGCAGCGTAAAGTCTGAGTCGGTTCATTCACCTGAGCGTTATCGAATAAGGCATTTATCAATAGACGGAGTATGTTCGCAGAATTATCATAGCGCTTTAGATAATTACCTCTTATAAAAGCAGCGGTGTCTGCTCTTATTCGCCTCATTCATGGACTGCACAATGAAAGCGCTCTCGAAACTTTATAATTACATTCGCTGTATCCCCAAAACACTTCTATTTAACTTTTCTTACTTACCGTTTAAGCAGGCCATTAAGCTTCCTGTGATTGTTAGTCATAGAACACAGTTTTTAAATAGGAAGGGCTGCATTGTCGTTCCCAAAAACGCTAAAACTGGAAAGATTAAATTAGGGTTTGGGCAGGTTCAGGTGGCCGATGCGTCTTATTCAAGATTCATCTGGAGTTTAGAGAAAAATGGCTCGGTCACGTTTGGGCATAATGTCAGAATTGGTACAGGCTCTAAGTTATTTGTGTCTGGTGCATTAAGCATTGGTAAAAATGTCAATTTTAGTGGTGAAACGAGTATCACGTGTCAAAAGCAGATCGACATATCGGAAGGGTGCTTGGTGTCATGGCGAACGTTGTTTATGGACACCGATTTTCATGCAATTACTAACAATGATGGTGTTTGCTTAAACCCAGATAAGCCTATTTTCATTGGCAAATCGGTATGGGTGTGTGCTAATTCTACGATTTTGAAAGGTGTATCTATCGGTGCTCATTCAATAGTGTCTGCCTCAGCCAATGTGGTGTCTTCATTTGAAGGTAATAATATCATTGGAGGCAACCCTGCGAAGGTGATTGGCTCAATGGAAAACAAAACGTTTTGTATGTGATCCATTGCAATCTCAATGACGCTTGATGCTAGGGTCTTTTGCTCCAGCTGCCGAAGATGTCTTCTTGGTCAAAGCGGTGGATTAAATAATCACATATAGATTTCAGCTTTGGTGATGGTAATTGAGTTCTTGGGTAGACCAGCCAAACGCCTGTATAGGGGTACTGATACTGTGCTAGCAGTGAGACTAATTTGCCGGATGCTAAATCATCTTTCACGTAATAATCCGGCAGTTGGGCGATCCCTAGCCCGCGACGTATGGCGTCGAGTAAAGCGGGACCGGAGTTACTGCGCCAATGGCTGGATACTTTGATTTCTTTACGTTGTCCATTTTGACTGAATACCCAATGGGTTTTCGACCCCATTAAACAGCTGTGTTTGTTGAGTTCTGCCAAGGTGTGTGGCATACCGTTCTGATCCACGTATTGCCGTGAAGCGCAGAGATATTCTGCTCGGTCACACAAGCGTCTTGATAATAAGCTAGAGTCTCTTAATGCGCCCATTCTGATCGCCAAATCGTAGCCTTCTTCAATTAAATCCACTTCGCGGTTGGTCAGGTGTAGATCAAGATCAACTTGTGGGTTTTGCAGCAGAAAGTCATTCAGCAATGGCGCTAAGTAGCGCTCGCCAAAAGTCGTTGCACAGGTGATACGAAGCGTCCCCATGGGGGCTTGGTTTAGGGCACTTACAGCTTCTTCGGCGGCAGCGAGTGTATTCGGTAGATCTCGACAATGTTGGTAAAAGCGCTCGCCAGCTTCGCTAAGTCGAATGCTACGTGTGGTACGAAACAGCAGTGTGGTGTTTAGGCGTTGTTCAAGGTGTGTGATCAATCGACTTACGTGTGAGGCGGAGACATTCAGCCGATTAGCGGCTTTTGAGAAGCTGCCTTGGTGGACAACTTCAACAAAGGCTTCCATTGCTTCCCATTGTTTCATAAGTGGTAAATCCTGATTGTTGCTGTATGACAATAATGATTTGTTAAAATAAGTATTATCGCAATAGTTTTTTAGGATTACACTACTTGTACATGTTTCACTAACTATTAAGTTAAGACGGAGTTCACAATGTTGAAATGTAAAGCGGCCGTAGCTTGGGGTCCAGGTCAACCTCTTAAAATTGAAGAAGTTGATGTTCAAGACCCGCAGGCGGGTGAAGTACTTGTTCGCATGGTAGCAACAGGTGTGTGTCACACTGACGCATTCACACTTTCTGGTGAAGACCCAGAGGGTATCTTCCCAGCAATCCTAGGCCATGAAGGTGCAGGTGTTGTTGAAGCGGTTGGTGAAGGCGTAACGTCTCTTAAAGTTGGCGATCACGTTATCCCACTTTACACGGCTGAGTGTGGCGAGTGTAAATTCTGTAAATCAGGTAAAACAAACCTTTGTCAGGCTGTTCGCGCGACACAAGGTAAAGGCCTAATGCCTGACGGTACAAGCCGTTTCAGCATTAATGGCGAGCCGATTTTCCATTACATGGGTTGTTCTACCTTCTCTGAGTACAGCGTTGTACCAGAAATTTCGTTGGCGAAAGTTAACTCTGAAGCCGCTATGGACAAAATTTGTCTATTAGGCTGTGGCGTTACAACGGGTATTGGTGCGGTTCTGAACACTGCCAAGGTTGAAGAGGGCGCGACGGTTGCTGTCTTCGGTCTAGGCGGTATCGGTCTGTCTTGTATCCAAGGTGCTCGTCTAGCTGGCGCGGCTCGTATCATCGCGATCGACCTAAACGAATCTAAATTCGAAATGGCTGAGCAATTCGGTGCGACTGATTTCATCAACCCATCTAAATTCGACAAGCCTATTCAAGAAGTGATTGTTGAATTGACGGACGGCGGTGTGGACTACTCTTTCGAGTGTATCGGTAACGTCAACGTTATGCGTGCAGCACTTGAGTGTTGTCACAAAGGTTGGGGCGAGTCGATCATCATTGGTGTCGCTGGCGCAGGTCAAGAAATCTCAACGCGTCCATTCCAGCTAGTGACTGGTCGAGTATGGCGTGGTTCTGCATTCGGTGGCGTTAAAGGTCGTACTGAATTGCCAGGTTACGTAGAAGACTACATGAGCGGTAAGATTGAAATCGACCCATTCGTAACGCACAAGATGAAGCTTGAAGATATTAACGAAGCGTTCCATCTTATGCATGAAGGTGAAAGTATCCGTACTGTCATCGAATTTGATACAAAATAAGAGTGATTTGTCACAAAAAGCCCATCTAGATGATGGGCTTTTTTACTGATACAAAGAGGGATATATGGAACTTTTATCAAGTACAAAAGTAAGTGGTGGCTGGTTAAAACGCTACCGTCACGAAAGCTTGTCCGTAAAAGGCGACATGGTATTCGCAATCTTCTTACCGCCTCAGGCGGAGAGCGCGAGTGTTCCAGTAATGTACTGGTTGTCTGGTCTAACATGTACCGACGAGAACTTTTCGCAAAAAGCAGGTGGTTTCAAGAAAGCCGCTGAGCTTGGCTTAGCGATTGTGATGCCGGATACCAGCCCACGTGGTACGGATTACCCTGGCGAGCACGAAAGCTACGATTTCGGCTCCGGTGCTGGCTTTTATGTGAACGCAACGGTTGCACCTTATGCCAACACTTACCACATGTATGACTACGTGGTAAAAGAACTACCAACATTGGTGGAAGAACACTTCCCAGTGACGGATAGGCGTTCTATCTCGGGTCACTCTATGGGGGGGCACGGTGCGCTGATTTGTGCGCTTAAGAACCCAGGCCGTTACCAGTCTGTGTCGGCGTTTGCACCGATCACCAACCCAACGCAGTGCCCTTGGGGCGAGAAAGCGTTCACAGGTTACCTAGGTGACGATCGTGAAGCGTGGAAAGCATGGGATACCTGTGAGTTGATCGCGACGGCCACTGAGCGTTTACCATTATTGGTGGACCAAGGTGAAGCGGATAACTTCTTAGAAGAGCAGCTGAAACCTGAAGCGTTAGAACAAGCGTGTGAAAAAGCGGGTCATGAATTGACGTTACGCCGTCAGTCTGGCTACGATCACAGCTATTTCTTTATCTCTAGCTTTGTAGATGACCATCTGGTTCATCATGCAAAAGCATTGGGTCTATAAACCTAATTACGCTTTTGCATAGAGAGACAAAAAAGGCGAACTACTGAGTAGCTCGCCTTTTTAATGCTTGGTGTTTTAACGCTGAAACAATACTAGTTAAAACGGAACTGGCTGATTTGAATACGTAGCGATTCTGCCATTTTAGTCACCAGTTGCGAGCCTTGCGCCACTTCATCGGCTTCTTGAAGTACGCGTTCTGATACTTCTCGAATCCCCATTAGGTTGCTGTTTATTTCCTCGGCGACATGCCCTTGTTGTTCAGCAGCGGAGGCTATTTGTACGCTGCGATCAGACACGTCATCGACTTGCATTAACATCTTTTCAAGATTCTGTGCGGCATTACGCATACGTTCTGCGCCCAATTCTGCTTGTTGCGTGCTGGATGCCATTGAGCTTGAGGCTTCAGAAGATTGCTGTTGTAGCTTTTCAATGATTTGACGAATCTCGACGGTTGAGCTTTGGGTACGGCTGGCAAGAGTACGTACCTCGTCGGCGACGACGGCAAAGCCTCGACCTTGTTCACCTGCACGGGCTGCTTCGATGGCCGCATTTAAGGCCAGTAAGTTTGTTTGCTCAGAAATATCACCGATCACACCTAAGACCGATTCAATATCTTTTGTCTGTGACAATAACTCAATGATGACAGAGTTGGCGCCTTCAACATGATGTGTCAGCGTTTGAATGTTGTGATTGGTTTCATTCAAATCGGTGCTAGAGCTGCGCGTGGTGTCTTGTACGACTTGTGTGGCTTGTGCTGTATCTTTGGCGTTGTTCGCCACATCACGAATAGAGTAAGACATCTCATTCATAGCCGTGGCCAATTTTTCCACTTCATTAAATTGGTTATCCATGCCACGCTTGGTGTTGCTTGTGTTGCCTTGCATTTGAACAGAGACTGCTTGCAGCTCGTCAATCGCCTGTGCCACGCTACCTAAAGTTTTTGCTAACGAGCTAGACATTTGATTAGCTGAATCCGCAAGAATGCCAAGCTCATCTTTACGGTTGAGCTCTAAGTGGTGAGTCATATCGCCACTTGCCACAATTTGTAGGTGGGCTGTGACGGCTTTTAATGGTCGAACAATGCTACGCACTAGAAAGCAGCTCATTGTCAATGCGACCAGAACCATAAGGGTTTCAACAATGACTGAGACTAAGGTGTTGTCCCAAAAAGCCTGCTGAACATCCGTTAAAAAGACGCCTGAACCGACAATCCAGTCCCAATCTTTAAGGCCTTTTACATACGAAACTTTGTCTTCTGGCTCATCTACTTGAGGGCCTTTGTAAGTGTATTCCACAAAGCCTTCACCGTTTTGTTTTACGGTTGAGACCATGGCTTGCCAGTGATATTTGCCACCTGCGTCGGTTTTATTTTTGACATTACTGCCATTAAGTTGAGGTTTGAGTGGGTGCATTAACAGTGTGTGCTGATAGTCGTTTACCCAAAAATAACCGCCATTTCCATAACGCAGCGCAGCAACTGCTTGCAGAGCTTGCTCTTTGGCCTGTTGTTCACCGATGATAGGCGCTTGAGCATGATAGAACTCGATCAATGAGTAGGCGTTGTCTACCTGCTCTTTAACTTGTAACTTACGTGCCTCAAGCGCACTTTGATATTGGCTTGAGTAAGCTTGAAACTCAAAAATAACCAATAAACCTACTAATAATGCAATTAGGCCCCATAATTTACGACTGACTTTGATATCGGCAATCCGCATGATTTCCTCCTGAAAATTTAATAAGCAGAGGTTATGGTTTTTTAGAGGTGGGGGTGCTGATATAGATCATTAGTTGGATATAATTGAAACTAATAGATTACGTTTTTAGCTTATAGAAGACATGGCTTTCATATTTTTCAAAAAACCGATTAGGGATTCCTATGCGTTACTCTATTTTGATCACCGGATGCAGCAGTGGCATCGGCTTAGAAGCCGCCTTGATGCTGCAAAAAAACAACTTTTTAGTGGTAGCGAGCTGCCGCAAAGCCGCTGATGTTGATGCGCTGCGTCGCCAAGGCATTAAACATGTTGTGCAGCTGGATTTGGCGGACTCTAAATCCATTGAGCAAGGGTTAAAACAAACCCTAGAGATTACTGGTGGGGCTTTGTACGCGCTGTTTAATAACGGTGCTTATGGACAGCCTGGGGCAGTGGAAGATTTGCCAGTAGACGTATTACGCCAACAGTTTGAGGTGAATGTCTTCGGTACGCACGATCTGACGACACGTGTTGTGAAAGTGATGCTTCAGCAAGGCTATGGCCGTATTGTGCAAAACAGTTCAGTACTTGGTTTGGTTGCGGCACCGTTTCGGGGTTCTTACAATGCGAGCAAGTTCGCATTAGAGGGACTTACAGACACCATGCGCATGGAGTTAAGCGATACGCCGATTAAAGTGTCAACCATTGAGCCTGGTCCGATTGTCAGTCGCTTTAGAGACAATGCTTTAATTGCGTTGCAATCTAACATTGATGTGGAAAACAGCCGACATCAAAAAGGCTATCAGCAAGCCATTACTCGTTTAAGCAAGGTTGGCCCAGCGGCAAGTGGCACATTACCTGCGAGCGCGGTCGTTAAGAAACTATTGCATGCATTGGAATCACCTAATCCTAAGCCGCGTTACTATGTGACTTGGCCAACGTACGCAGCTGGTTTGATGCGTCGTGTGCTACCAACGTGTTTGTTGGACCGTATCATGAAATCGAATGGTAATTAGCCGTTGGCTGTATTTGGTAGCGAGCTGATGACGTTATGACCCAGTAGCCATTGATCGATGGCGGTTAAATAGCGCTGACGTATGGGCTTCGGTGATAAAAACAAATCATGGTAGCCGCCTTCTATGGCAACTGCTGTAAGCTGAGAAAAAGCGTTCTTCGCTGCTAGGTTCATACTGTCCACATCTAAAACACCGTCCCCTAGTTTGACTTCTTCAATATCCAATGCATGGCGTGTTGTAGTTTTTGAATGGCACATCAAGGTTGGTAGTGCAATCGGATGCTTCTGCAAAGCACGTTGGGTCAGAATCACTTGTTTAAGCCAGTGAAAGGAAAGAGGGAACCCGTGCGCAGGTTTCCAATCTAGGCGGTAGCTCCACTCGCCACCAAACTCTTGGTGTAAGGTTTGAGCGTATAAACTGATTTTATGGGCTCGTAATGAATGGTATGGCAGCAGGGACACCGCCAGCCAGATAGGCCAACTTACGTGTTTTATGATGTTGGGTGAAAAGGGCAGAGCTAAAAAGGGGCTGTTTAACATCAGCCCGGTAATACGTGGTTTGTTGTTTGTGTCTTGTTCGGATGCTTGCTGAGTCGATACATAACTCGACGCGATCAATCCCCCTGTCGAATGCGCTAGTAGAGTCACTTCAGTAACGCCGAGTTTATACATCTCAGTCAGCGCGATGTGAATGTCATCGTGGTATTGAGACAGGCTTTCGCACCAATTAGGTACACTATTCGGACGAATAGAACGACCGTAACCTTGTAAGTCGAGTGCAAAAAAACGCAACCCTAACTGTTCGAAGTGATGTGCCAGTTGGTCTTGAAAGAAATAATCCGTATAGCCATGCAAGTATAAAATTGCTTTATGGCTTGGCGCGGGAGTGACGTATTCAATAACGGTGGTCACAACGGCCGACACGGCACCGTCAAAGCGATAGGTGTGAGCCACAAATGGGTTACCGAGAATATCAGGTTTGCTATGTAGGTGCTGCCAAGAGTCAATCATAACAATCTAAAAAATTTGATCGCCTAATTGATCGATGGTGAGCTTTGCTTTTCGAATGGTGAGTTCAACGCATTCATCAAGGCTAGCGACTAGATCAGAACGAATAAACGTATGAACTTTTTGGTCTTCGAATTCGCCTTTAGTAATTGTCGCGCAAACTCGGTATTGGCCTTGATCTGGCTGAGGGGTTGGAATAATGATGAAACCATTGTGTTCAACAGGGTCAAACGTACGCACATTTGAGGTGGTTCCATCACCAGAAAACATTTGAGTAATTTTAGAAAGAAAGCCCATGACAATAAAAGCCCTTGGTAATTAGGATAACCTTCATTGTCATGGATTTTGGCTTAGAGTCAAATAAAGCCGTAAAAGATTAGCTTTGTGGCGTAATATTAGGCGTTATGATAACTGCGCGTTTACGGCTCGACATAAGCGTAAACATAGCGACTAAGATCGCTGGGATCATCAGCAAATTTAGGATCTCCCAACCAAAAAGCGAGTGCCAGTAACCGGATAACAAGCTGGCGGCCGCGGCACTTGAGAACACGATCAAATCGTTAACACCTTGAACACGGGCTTTATCAGCTGGCCTATAGGTTTTTGTTAGTAATGCAGTTGCCCCTATGAACGTGAAGTTCCAGCCAATGCCGAGCAATACTAGAGCAATGAAGAAGTGCCAATAGCTCACACCAAATTGATTTAAGAAGACGCAGCCGAGTAACATTAAGCAGCCAATTTGGATGACGCTGTAGGTGCCAATGCGCATGATCAGCCGACCGGTAAAGAAAGAAGGTAAGAACATCCCCAGTACATGCCATTGAATAATGTGTGCGGTGTTACCAAAATCAAAGCCGCATGCCTGCATTGCCAAAGGGGTAGCGGTCATAATTAACACCATCACAGCATAGCCAATAGAACCGGCCACGATTGCACTCATTAAATCTGACTGTTTGAGGAGTTCACGATAAGGGCGTGGTGTGCCATTTAGCTCTTGTGCTGTGGGCGCGCGCATCGGTAATACTGCAATCAACACCGTATTAAAGATGTACAGCACGATTAAAGCCGCAAACGCCCCTAAATATTGAGTTTCGGGTGCCCAGTGCTCAAACCAGATCGCCATATTAGGCCCCAGTACCGCGGCGATAACGCCAGCCCCCATAATCATGCTGATGGCAAGAGGCGCTTTTTCTTTCGGTACATTTTCAGTGGCGGCAAAACGGTATTGCTGACCAATACCAATCGCCATGCCCAGTAAAAAAGTCGCGCCACAGAATAGCTCAAATAAGCCATGTTTTACGGCGTAAAAGGCGAGGAAAGCACCGCCAACACCGATGAGGTTACCCGCAAGAAAACCTTTTTTACGGCCTAGCCAGCCCATTAAAAGAGCGGCTGGAAGTGTGACTCCCATAAGACCTAAAAATTGAAGTGCAACAGGTAATGTTGCCAATGCAAAACTCGGCGCTAAACTTTGACCGATGAGTGCGGTCACAGATACAAGAAGTATGTTGCCTGTTATCAACAAAGCTTGTCCGAGAGACAGTCCCCAAACCGTTATATTACGCATGCTAAATCCTTTATCTAGCTGTCATAGTATGTAACGCCGCAATAACGATCGGGCAGCTACGTCAACATATTAGTCGAGCAACTTGAACATTTATTGCATGATTATAGTAATTGTATGAGTTAAGTTCAATTTGATTCGCGTAGAATGGAAAATATTTACAAAAGGAGAAATGTGTGGATTTGCTGATGCCAACGCGAAGCGACCTCTGGTTTCTGCCCCTAGGAGGAACGGGGGAAATAGGAATGAATTTAAATTTGTATGGTCACGATGGACAGTGGTTGATGGTCGACTGTGGGGTATCATTCAACGAACCGATTGACGAAAATAGTGCGCGAACACACGAGCTGGTGTGTGCTGACCCTGATTTTATTGTACAACAGCGCCATCGTTTAGCTGGGATCGTTATTACCCATGCGCATGAAGACCATGTCGGAGCTTTGCCATTTTTGTGGCGCCGCTTCCAAGTGCCCGTTTATACCACGCCTTTTACGGCCGAAATTTTACGTCGAAAACTTGCTCAAGTTGGTTTATTAGGAGACGTTGAAATTCACGAATTGCCGATGGGGAGTCAGTTTTCCGTGGGCGTATTTGATTTGCAGTGGATTACCTTGACGCATTCTATTCCTGAGCCAAGTGGGTTAATGATTGAGACACCAGCGGGTAATGTTTTTCATACGGGGGATTGGAAGATTGATCACAGTCCTGTGATTGGTGAAAAGTTTTCCCCTGCCGTCTTGTCGACGTTACGCAAGCGTGATGTAAAAGCGATGGTGTGTGATTCCACGAATGCCTTAAAAAAGGGTCACTCTGTATCGGAATATGACTGCTATAAAGCCTTACTGGACGTTATTAGAGATGAGCAGGGGCGTGTGGTAGTTGGTTGCTTCAGCAGTAATATTGCGCGGTTGGTATCACTGGGTTACGTAGCTAAGGAAACAGGGCGTTATTTAGCACTGTTAGGTCGCTCGTTACAAAACATGGTCAGTGCGGCTCGAGTTGCAGGCTATTGGCCTGATGATCTACCTGTGATTGACCCTTCGCATCTTGGTTATTTACCTGCAGATGAGGTGTTGGCGGTTGCTACTGGGAGCCAAGGTGAGCCAAGAGCGATTTTAAACCGCCTAGCGCGGGATGACTGTTTCGATTTATCTCTTCAAAAAGGCGATGTAGTTCTCTTCAGCGCTATGATTATTCCAGGTAACGAAGACGCGATTGAGCGCTTGGTAACGTCTTTTAAAGCCCAAGGTATTCGAACGATTCAAGGTCACGATACCGTTTTACCGATTCATGTCAGTGGCCATCCTTACGAAGAAGAACTTGCTTCCATGTATGACTGGGTGCGTCCAGAAGTGGCAATACCTACCCATGGTGAACCTGAACATATGGCCGCCAATGCTCGAATCGCTAAAGCTGCGCATGTACCACGTCAACTGACCGGATTAAACGGCGACCTGTTTACACTTGCGCCAGAGATTGGAGTGCGCAAAAACGCGATTAAAGCAAAGCGCATTGCGATTGCGCGTTAGCGGTTATATTTGGGTTTTCTAGCCCTGCGCGAATAAGAAGGGTTGGGTTGCCCCTAACTTCTTTCGCGCGTTTTGTAAAAGCGATCACCATCCTTGTCGGTCGGCAAAATCATGCCATTTCATAATGGCTGGCAAAAACCAAGGTGTGCCGTAGTATAGAGGTTTTCCCTTGAATGGAAACTTGTCAAAAGCTGTTTTTCCTTCCGCAAGTTGCAATACTTGCTGAGCTATTTTTCGGCCGAAATAGTTGGCTCTGCCAACTCCTGAACCACAATACCCCATAGCATAGTGCAAATTGTCTACTTTCCCGATATGTGGAACATGGTCAAATGTGTAAGCAATCAAGCCTGACCAAGCATAATCAATTTTAGTCTCACTGAGTTGTGGAAATGTACGAATCATGAAATCTTGAAGGTACTTAGAGTAGAGTTGGGGCTGGTCTCCGCGACCGAATGCGCGGCCACCAAACAAGATGCGTTTACCGTCTGGAGATGGTCGGTAATATGCCACCAATCGCTCGGTTCCTCCATGGGCGCGTAGTTTTGGAGACACAGATTGCACAACGGACTCCGGCAATTCTTCCGTGGCAATCATGGCAGAACGGATCGGTATTAAGCGCCGTTTGAATTCGCTGAACTGCCCATCGGTGTAGCCGTTGGTGGCAATAATGACTTGATCTGCCTGTAGCTGACCACCATCGTATACCACGTTAAATCCTGAGACTTGTTTATCAACATTGCGAACTTTCGTGTGCTCACACAGATATGCCCCCTCGCTTGCAGCGATTTGAGCTAACCCCGCAAACAGTTTCGCTGGCTGAAGCGCACCATCCGTTGGATAGACTACACCACCATGGTAAGCATTAGAGCCGACTTCTTCGTGCTGTCGCGATTTAGGCACTTCGATTGCAGGAAAATCAACTACTTTTGATAGTTCTTCAGCTTGTTGAATTAGTCCTGCGTAGTGACTTGGATGGCTGGCACCACGGAAACGGCCACATATATTTAAATCACAGTCGATTTTTTCTTCGCGGATAAAATCCACTAGCCAATTAAATGCCGTCAAACTTTCTCTGATAGAGGTATGGACGTTTTCTCGACCGTACTGACGTTCTAAACCATCGACACCTAACTTACTAAAGCTGGGACCAAGCAAACCGCCATTTCGACTGCTTGCCCCTTCGCCCATTCTGCCTGCTTCAAGTACTGCGACTTTCATTCCTGCTCGCGCTAAAGTGATCGCCGCAGACATCCCTGTAAATCCCCCTCCTACAATGCATACATCTATTTTTGTAGGCATTTGATAGCGAGGCGTTGTTTGAAAAGTTCGGTTGTAAGACGTATCTGCCAGCCAAAAAGGCATGTTGGTGTACGTCGATAAATGTTTTGCCAACATATCGATAAAATCCGTAAATCTTGGGTGAGTAATGGAGCCCTTTATGGGCTCCTAGAGCATCGGGCTAAAGCACGTGTTGTAAGAACTCTCTGGTTCGGTCCCATTCTGGGGTGACCAGCACCTGCTCAGGTGGACCTACTTCAACCACTTCGCCATCGGCCATAAATACCACTCGGTCGGCGACTTGTCGGGCAAACTGCATTTCATGTGTCACACAGACCATTGTCATACCGGTTTTGGCTAGGTCAATCATAACGTCCAATACCTCTTTCACCATTTCAGGGTCTAAAGCAGATGTTGGTTCATCAAATAGCATGATTTTAGGCTCCATCGCTAATGAGCGTGAGATGGCGACACGCTGTTGTTGTCCACCAGAAAGCTGTCCAGGGAAGCGTTGAGCTAAATGGGCAATTCCAACGCGATCGAGTAGCTTCATAGCCGTTCGATTGGCTTCGTTCTCGGGTAACTTACATAACCAAGTCAATCCAAGCGTACAGTTCTCTAGTACGGTAAGGTGTGGGAATAAGTTAAAGTTCTGAAACACCATCCCTATAGTATTGTGAATAAGCTGGTCACTTTTACGGTCTCTAGACAGAGTCTGCCCAAATACATTTACTTGACCTTCTTGGTATTCTTCTAAGTGATTAAGAGAGCGAATTAATGTGGATTTACCTGAACCTGAAGGCCCGCAGACCACCATAATTTCACCCTCATAGATGTCGAGTGTGATGTCTTTTAAAACATGATGGTCTCCGTACCATTTATTCAGTTGCTTAATTTCAATGGCCTTTACTTCTTCTTTTGCCAACGCAGTGTTTGTATTTAATGTAGCCATTAGCGATCAACCTTTAAACGTTTTTCCAAGTTAAGACTGTATTGCGACATGCCATAACAAATGACAAAAAATAGAATTGAGATCATGACTAAAGGCTCAGTGTGTAAGCCGATCCAGTCTTTATCATTGGCAATATTTCGTGCCATTAACATGATGTCGAATAAACCGATAATGGAGACCAAAGTCGTATCTTTCAGCAGGCTAATAAATGAAGTCATGATATTCGGAATCATCATTCGTAATGCTTGGGGCAAAATAACTAGCAACATAGTATGCCAGTAGCCAAACCCTAAGGTTTTGGCCGCTTCGTACTGCCCCGCAGGTATTGCCTGTAATCCTCCTCGAATGTTCTCTGCCATGTAAGCACCAGCGAAGATGCAGACCGCAACGAGTACTTGGGCGAGTTTATTGAACTCCACATCAGCTGGAAGAAAGATCGGAAGCAGTGTCACCGCCATAAACAGAACGGTGATTAGAGGGACGGATCTCACCAACTCAATCGTCACCAGACATAACCAATGAATCACCGGTAACTTGGAACGGCGTCCTAGGGCTAGCACCACCCCAACAGGAATCGCCATGGTGATCGCAAAGCCAGCGATGATGAAGGTTAAGAACAAACCGCCCCAACGTTCGATGGCAACACTAGGCAAAGAGACTTGTGTTAAACCAAAAGCAATGGCGATCGCCAAGGCTCCCCACACAAGTAGCAAACTGGTTAAATGAACACGTCGCTGAATCCATTGTGATAACACCGGAACAAATACTTCATGCAGTCCCTTTTTACCCAGTTTATGCAATCCCCAGTTAAGGTAATTAAGTACAAAGTAGGCGAGAGCTAAGCTGGTCATAAGACCGTGGAACAGTCCTAATTCTTGACCAAACTGACCACCTAGAAACAGGTACCCACCTAGGAATGGAAATAGGCCAATCCAAGAAAGTAAAACAAAGTTTCTTAGTGGCAAACCTTTGGACAGCAGCGGCAGTAACCAAGCCACACCAATCATAAAGCCAGCATTAACACGCCATTGCTCTTCTAGAGGATAGCGGCCGTAGATAAGCCCGTTAAACCAGCTGATAATGCCTGCCCAGCAGGCGCCATCTGGGCTGATTTCCATACATTGACGACGACTGTCTGCGACAAATACGGCGTTAATTACGGCCCAATCAAGCATCCCTTTTATTAAATAGAATCCCCCTAACAAAATCAGTAATGTTAAAACTGAGTTGCCAACATTGTTAAAGCATCGTTGACGCAAAACTTGAAATACGCCACGATTTTGCTTCAAGGGAGGACGTGCTGGAGCGGCTTTGAAACGCTTCACAACGGAGTTGTCTGTGTATTTTGAAGCACTCATTTATCTCACCTTATATTGAACGCGTTCGTTGTATCGATTCAACAGATACGACATAAGCAAACTGATAATGATGTAGAAGCCCATCACCATAGAGATAATTTCAATTGCTCGTCCGGTCTGGTTGATTGAAGTTTGCATAAACACAGACACTAATTCTGGGAAACCAATGGCAACGGCTAAAGAGGAGTCCTTGGTCGCCGCCAGCCATGAGTTGGTCATTGGTGGAATAATGGCCCTTACAGCCTGTGGAATAAGTACCAAGCGAAGCGTTTGAAACCTTGAAAAGCCGATCGTAAACGCTGCTTCGTGTTGGCCTTTATCTATGGACTGCATACCAGCCCGAACGGTTTCTGCAATGGCCGCTGAGCGATAGACTGTCATCGCTACAAAGGCAGCACCAAATGATGCAGGTAAGAATGCACCACCTGAGAAGTTAAAACCTTTCAATGCAGGAATGGACCAGCTTAGCCATTGGGAAATTACGCCATAAGCAATAACGACAGCGATTGCCCATATGGCCAAAGCTAAATAAGAAGCTTGCGGGTGCTTTCCCGTTTCTCGTTTCACATTTTTTGACCAGCGAATAAGCCGCCAAAGGATTAAAACCGCCACTACAACGAATAGAGCAACCCACCAACCAGAAACTGACATGCTCGCCGTTGGTAAATACAGACCTCGGTTATTTAAGAAAGCCCAATTGAAGAATTGATAGCTTTGTCTCGGTGCAGGCAGTGTTGAGAAAATGACGGTGAACCAAAAAATGATTTGAATAAGCAACGGTACGTTACGCACAACTTCTACGTACCAGCGAGCCAGTTGAGAGACTAACGGATTGTGCGAAAGGCGCATAATGCCCACCACCGTACCAATCAATGTTCCAACAATGATTACCGCAAAAGATAGAACCAAGGTGTTAAGCGCACCAACTAAGAATACTCGCCAGTAGGTCATGCTAGGGTCGTAAGGAATTAGACTCCAGCTAATATTGAAGCCAGCCGTTACACTGAGGAAGTCAAATCCAAAAGACATTCCCAAGCGATCCAAATTGGCCGCAGCATTGGCAAAGACATACCACAAAGTAAACAGCACAATTCCGACAGTAACCGCTTGAATAAACGTCGCTCTAGTAGAGTCTTTATTGAGTAGCCCTAGCGAAGAACTGGCTTTTGGCGTGATTGTTCTATTAGTCATCGAGGCGTTAGCTCTTTTAGCTATTGAAGATTGAGTCATAAACAAAACCAATAAAAATAAGGTAGATAGCAGGGGAGCAGCTCCCCTGCTAACGTCACATTAACGGAAAGATTTGGCGTACATCATGCCGCCATCTTTCCATAATGCGTTCAAAGTACCTTCACGCTCTAAACTTAAAACGCTGTTTGGCCCTACGTTTCGTTCATATACTTCGCCGTAGTTACCTACATTTTTGATCACTTGATATGCCCAATCATCAGGAAGCCCAAGTCCTTTGTTTAAGTTGCCCTCTATTCCAAGTAGACGACGTACTACTGGGCTTTGGCTATTTGCTCTGATGTCGTCTACATTTTTCGATGTGATACCAAACTCTTCCGCAGCAACCATCGCAGCAAAGGTCCACTTTACAACATTCGCCCATTCGCTATCATTTTGCTTCACTGCAAAGGACAACGCTTCTTTAGAAATGGTCTCAGGCAGAATGACGTAGTCTGCTGGATTAGGAGCCGCTGAGCGCTGAGCGGCAAGCCCTGATTTATCATTCGTTAGGGCATCACAATTGTTATTAAAGAAAGCAGTATTTCTGACAGAGGAATCATCAAAGACAACAGTTTTTAAATCTAGGTTGTGCGCGCGGCTGTAGTCGGCAATGTTTAATTCACTAGAAGTCCCTGTCAGCACACAAATCGTTGCTCCCTCAAGTTCTTTCACCGAAGTAACACCTAGATCTTTACGTACCATGAAGCCTTGACCGTCATAGAAATACGTATCTAAAAAATCCAAACCTTGCTCGGTATCGCGTGAAAGTGTCCATGTCATGCCTTTAGATAACATGTCACCTTTACCACTTTTAATGGAGGTAAAACTTTGCGCCCATTGAACTGGCAGAAATTTAACATTTTGCGCGTCACCGAATACTGCTGCAGCAACGCCACGACACATATCAATATCCATGCCTTGCCACTCTCCTTCTTTATTTAGACTGTAGAAACCAGGAAAGGAGTTACCAATGACACAGTTAACATAACCACGCTCTTTCACCTGAGTTAACGTCGAGGCTGTATCGGCAGCGAAGCTTTGTGTAGATAGCAATGATGAAGCGAGCAAAATAGAGATAGATAGCTTTAGCATTTTAGTTTCCTTTTGTAGAGTCATTACCATCGTAGTGGTAGTGTTTTTTGTTCTAAGCAGTGAATAATCAGTCATTTGCTATAGGTGAACTTGTACTAAATGATGCAGATCAATCAACTAACAGTTAGGATCTTATTTGAAGCGTTTGGATAATCACACTGAATATTTTTAATGAAGTCATAACCTAAGGTTATTTGGTATGAATATAAATAAGCTACGCATCTTTCACGAAGTGTTTGTAACGGGGAGCATTACTCGAGCGGCGGAACGATCATATGTTAGCCAGCCCGCCGCCAGTAAGATGTTGGCGAATTTTGAGGATGAAATCGGTTATAAATTGTTTGAGCGAAGTAATGGCAAGTTGATTCCTACAGATGAAGCCATTTACCTACATGAAGAAGTCTATGGGCTGCTACAAGGCGTTAAGCATCTAGAGGATAGTATAAAAAGTGCCAAAAATAATCGCTCTGGGCGCCTTAGAATTTGTAGTATTTTTGGTCCGTCCTATCAATTTCTCCCTGATTTGGTTGCCAGATTTAAAGCGAAAAATCCAGGCGTCCATGTCAGTCTTCATTTATCAGGCTGTACTGCCATTCGACAAGGGGTTGCTTCAGGTCAGTATCAGATTGGTTTAGTAGATAAAGCACAAAGTTCTTCGAAACATGACTCTGTAGCATTTGATATGACGTGCTATTGCGCATTACCCGCTGATCATCCTGCTGTTCATTTGGAGCAAGTTTCTCCTCAAGATCTAATTGACACCTCATGGATTACCCTTGACTCTGAAAACGCGACTACGAAGGCATTAAAAAGAGCCTACAGCAATGTAGAGCTAGTGTTATGTCGTACCATCGAAGTTCATACAACCATTCATGCCTTGTCATTTGTTAATCTTGGTATGGGCGTGGCATTAGTTGACGCATTAAATTATCACCACTTTTCAAGTGTTTTTAACATGCCTAACGTAGTGTTGAAGCCCTTTGAACCCAATATAATAGAGCCTTTAGAAGTGATCACATCTAATTTGAATCCACTTTCCGGTATAGCAAAAGACTTCTATACGATGCTTATTGAGGAACTTGAAAGCAAACAAGGAATTGCTTTAGAACAAAGCTAATAACTAAGAAAGCCTATTATCAATCGATAATAGGCTTTCTTATATAATGCTGAAGCGTTGTAAAGTTACAGCTCTACGGCAACGTTTTCAGCAAAACCTAGCATTAGGTTTAAGTTCTGTACCGCAGCACCAGAAGCGCCTTTACCAAGGTTATCAAGCTTCGCTGAAAGAACGACTGATTGGCCATCTTCAGAAGCAAATACGGCTAATTCCACTTGATTCGTATTTTCTAAACCGTGTGGCGTCAAGAACGGCGCGTGGCTGTCTTTCACTTCATTGAATGGTTGGACAGTGACGAAGTCTTCTTCTTCGTAAGTTGCCGCTAACGCCGCTTGTAATTTCTCACCCGTCATATCGCCAGACAGTGTTAAAGGAATGCTGATTAGCATGCCTTGGGCAAAGCTGCCCACACTTGGGATAAAGATTGGCGTGTTGTCTAGCTGAGACCATTTTTGGATTTCAGGTAGGTGCTTATGTTTGAAGTTTAAGCCGTAAGTGCCGTATGACGCAGCGCCGCTGTTACCTTCGTATTGCTCGATCAGCTGCTTACCGCCCCCTGTGTAGCCAGAAATAGCGTTCACAGTGTAGTGACCGTTTTTGGCTAAAAGGCCTTGTTCAACCAATGGTTTAAGCAACAAGATAATCCCTGTTGGGTAGCAGCCTGGGTTGGATACGAATTGCGCATCCTGAATGCTTCCGCGTTGGCTGGCATCGAGTTCCGCAAGACCGTAAACCCAACCATCAGCAATACGGTGAACAGAACTTGCGTCCAGTACACGACAGCCTTCTGCTTTTGCGAGAGCAACGGTGTCTTTTGCTGCGTCATCTGGCAAGCATAAAACCGTTATGTCGGCTTCTTTCATCAGACGGCGTTTTTCTTCTACATCGCGCTTTTTATCAGGATCGATGCTGATCACTTCGATATCAGGATGATTTACTAGGCGTTCACGTACCTGTAGGCCAGTCGTGCCCGTTTCACCGTCAATAAATACTTTCTTCATTCGTGTCTCCAAGCAACTGCTCAAGCGAAACTGCGAGCAGTAGGCAATTCATTTATAAGCTAATCATAGCACTGGCGTGGGCGGGAAAAAACTAAGCGCCAGCCCAGTTTGAAAAATAGTTAGGCTGGCGCAAAAGTTGTCATGGTATTAGGTTAGGGTTGTATTTGTTCTTCAATTACGTCATCTGGGACATCAGCAATCGCTGACTCAAAGGCTTTTAGACGCTTGTAGATCGACAGCAACTCGACAATTGTTGTCCAAGAATTAACGAGAAATTGGAAAGAGCTTTCTACTTGGTTAAAGGCATTCGAAATACGTTGCATGACCCCTAGTGTGAAGGCACCTGCTACGATAGAGGGGCCTAATGCGATCAGCGGTACTAGTACACCAGCTTGCAAGTAGCCGTAACGGACTACGTTGAAATAAAGATAATGAAAGTACAGGCGGAAGTAGTTTTTGCGCACATTATCGAACAACTCAGCGAGTTTCACGGGTTCTGCGCGGTCAGCGTAATCTTCACCATAGACCAGCTCTTTACGGTAGGCTGCTTCTACTTTTTGGTTTTTGAATTCCAGTCCTGGTAGTTTGATCCCAGCCGTTGCTAGAAGAACCGTACCAATAATGGACCAAAGAATGGCGACAAACACTAAGGCTTGCGGTACTTCACCGATTAGAGGTAGCTCAGTCACGTAACTTGAAAGCGCCCACAGAACAGGTAAGAAAGCGAGTAATGTCATAATCGAGTCTAAAAAGCGAACACCTAGGCTTTCCATGATGCTGGCAAAGCGCATGGTGTCTTCTTGAATCCGTTGGGAAGCACCCTCAATATGGCGTACTTTTGGCCATAGAGCGGTGTAGTAATTATTCATAGCAGTGCGCCAGCGAAACACATAATGACTGACAAAGAAGTGGTTGAAGACAGCGACGGAAATAGCGACTAGGGCGATGGTGGCAAACGTTAAAAGCTGACCATAAAACTCGGTTAGGGTAATGCTATTTGGTGCGGTTAAGGCTTTTTGGATGAGATCGTAGAAACTGCCGTACCATTCATTGATCATGACACTGACTTGTACTTGGAACCATGTGATAAAGACGATCAGGGCCGACCCCATTACCGACCATTTTGCCCATTTGTGACCGCCGTAAACCATCCAAGCGCCGACAAATAACGCGTAACACACCAGCATGTATTGATAGAGCCAAACATCGCTAGCGAAGCTATAGGCTTCTTGAAAGGCCGCTTGCGCGGCTTGATCAGCACCTTCGCCCAGTGCAGCAGGAAAGTTAACACCAAAAAATTGGCCAAGGCTTAACGTGGCCCCAAGGTCCTGTCCAATGGTGTACCAGCTAATTACACAAACGAGTGCCCAGAGGGCAAACGTCATAAAGAATAGTTTGGGCTTCGGGAAAAAGGATAAAAACACAGTTTATCTCTCTATGTCAGTAGGTGAGTGGAGCTCAGTAAGGTGTTGAATTAACTAATAAGGTATGTAAAAAAACCGTTAGAGCTTAAACCAGAGTATTCGCTTCGACAACGGAACTTGTTAAATGATCATGCAAATAAACGGATAAACTTAGCGGATTCTGCGGCCGTGCCAGTAATGTTTTTTCCAATAGACATTATCCAAGCTCGATATAATAACGCCTTGTGAGGTGGATGCGTGTAAAAACGTACCATTTTTCACGTAAATACCCACGTGGCGTACTTTAGAGCTTGTTTTAAAAAAGACTAGATCGCCTGCTTCAAGCTCGTCCTTATCCACATGGTAGCCCGTTTGAACTTGTTTCGCGGTTGTACGAGGAAGGTAGGCACCGAATTGATCACGTAATGTTAAATAGACGAACCCTGAACAATCAACTCCGCGTCGGCTCATGCCACCCCAAGCATAAGGCGTGCCACGCCAGTCTTGATAGTGTTGGTAAAGGTGCTGTGCAATAGCGGGTTCGTTTTGAATGCTCAGAGTGCCTGTGTCGACACGAATTGTGTTGTCTGGAATTGAGCTACAGGCAGTTAGCAATGCTACAAATAGGGTAGCGATTACTGCTTGGGTCAACGATTTGGCATATAGCATGGGCAGGCGTCCTTTTACACAGTGCATTTATCTTATGCTCTTTAAAGTTCGCTGACAAAAACTAGACATTTTTTTTGTGTTCGAAAAGCCTTCGCAACAAAAAAGCTGTGACCTATCGCTAGGACACAGCTTTTGAACACTTAAGGTGTTTGCTAAACGAACTTATTTTTTTAGATCCGCTACTGTTTTTGCAACAGCACGTTCAAAACGCTGGAAGCCTTCTTTGATATCGGCTTCTGGAATGATCAGTGACGGCGCAAAACGAACCACATTTGGGCCCGCTACTAAGACAAATAGGCCTTCGTTCGCCGCGTGAGTTAGGAAGTCTTTCGCATGACCTGCTAGCTCATCAGTCACTTCAGCACCCATCAACAAACCCATACCACGAATGTCTTTAAAGACATGATGTTTATTATTGATGGCTGTCAGTTCGTCAACAAATAGTTGGTGACGTTTCTTAACGCCTTCTAACACTTCAGGCGTGTCTACAATGTCTATAACTGCTTCGGCAATCGCCGCTGCCATTGGGTTACCGCCGTAAGTACTACCATGAGTGCCTACAGCCAAACTTTTACCAATCTCAGCAGTAGTTAGCATCGCGCCTACAGGGAAACCGTTACCCAACGATTTCGCTGTGGTTAGAATATCAGGTGTAATGCCTTGTTGTTGGTAAGCGTAAAGCGTACCGCTACGGCCAACACCGGATTGCACTTCGTCGTAGACCAATAGAGCACTGTGTTGATCACACAGTTCACGTACTTGCTTCGCAAATTCTGGATCAGCAGGGATTATGCCGCCTTCACCTTGAATTGGTTCCATCACAACAGCGCATGTTTTGTCAGATATAAGTGCTTTAAGGGCTTCAATATCGTTGTATTCACAATGCTTGATACCACCTGGTACCGGTGCAAAACCTTCGGTGTATTTAGCTTGGCCACCAACCGACACTGTAAATAAGGTACGACCATGGAAAGATTGGTAGAAGGAAATGATTTCATTCTTTTCCGGACCAAAGTGATCAAACGCGTAACGTCGAGCTAACTTAAATGCCGCTTCGTTGGCTTCACCACCACTGTTAGCAAAGAAGACACGATCTGCAAAGGTCTTTTCTGTCAGTTTTTTTGCCAAACGGAGTGCTGGTTCATTGGTCATCACGTTGGATAGATGCCAAAGCATGCCAGCTTGTTCACGCATTGTGTCAACCAAAGTTGGGTGCGAGTGCCCCAATGCAGTCACGGCAATGCCGCCTGCAAAGTCGATGTACTCTTTACCTTCCTGATCCCACAAGCGAGAGCCCTCACCACGAACAGGGATAATCGCCGCTGGTGCATAGTTTGGACACATTACGTCATCAAATGTTGCTCTCGTTACTTGTTCAGTCACTTATCAATACCTCTTAAAATTAAGCGGCCTCAAGTAGGCCGCTTCACGGTTTATATCAAATTTCTCAACTCACGAATAGCAACACTTACCATAGACAGCGACAATTCTGGCTCTGATTTTATTTCGCCAAATGTGCTGTGGTAGTGATGGATATTGTCATGGTTAAGCTCTTTCCAGTTTGCCAAACGGCTGTCTAAGTCATTGACTTCGATACTGGCCTGGATCACCTCTTGCGAGATGGTACGTAAAGCATTATCAACTTCGTCACCAAGGCCTGCTTTGGCGCGACGCTCCCACATATCGTCCGCTGGTAGCTGGTTGATGCTTTGACGTAGCCAGTACAAACCAAGGTCCATTTCTAGGGCAAAGTAAGTTTGTGCTGTGTCTAGCACTTCCTTCTCTGTCTGAGCCGCGACACGAATAATGTCTAAGCCGTAGAACAGGAATGGTAGGGCAGATAGTCTATCGGCAATCTCTGCAGGGACGTTTTGCTCTTGCAATTGTTTGCTTACATCAGAGATGTATTCGCAAGTTGGCTGCGTCAATATCGCATCTAAGTTGCTTCGAATAATGCCAATACCGGGTTTGTAGGTATCCGTTAACTTCTGAATCGCCAGCGCTTCACGCGTGTTACGAATTAACCACAGCGTCGCTTTTTCTAGCAAACTTTGGATTTGGATAAACAACTGATTTTGCAGGGAGTTGTCTACTTTAAAGTCCAGCTCGTTAATGGCATCCCACAAAGCAGGAATATCAAACATCTGTTCGGCCGCCATGTAAGCACGCAATACATTCAAAGCCGATGCGCTGGTTTCTTCCTGCACATAGGTTGAGAACGTAGAGCCCATACGGTTACCAACATTGTTAGTGACGTGTGCTGCAATGATTTCTTGCGCCAGTGGGTGGTCACTCATGTGTTCAGAGAAACGTTTTACTAATGGCGTTGGGAAGTAATCTTTGATTTGCGCGCGCAAATCTGGATCTTTGCCAATGCCATCTTCCACCAGTTGCTCAGCAAACTTGATTTTTGAGTACGCCAATAACACAGAGATTTCCGGACGAGTTAGGCCCTGGCCTTTACCCATACGTTTTTTCATCTGCACATCTGTTGGTAAAAACTCGATTTCTCGATTTAGGCGACCTTCACGCACTAATGACAGCATCAAACGCCAGTGATCGGCAATGCGCTCAGGCGCACGAGCATTGACCAGTGATAGCAGATGGCTTTGACCCTTGTTATGACGAATAACCAAATCACCGACTTCATCGGTCATTTCAGCGAGTAACTTGTTACGTTGTTTCTCGGTCATATCGCCGTTTTCGACGATACGGTTTAGTAAGATTTTGATGTTTACTTCGTGGTCCGAGCTGTCTACACCTGCAGAGTTATCGATCGCGTCGGTGCTAATCAGTCCGCCTTTTTGAGCAAACTCAATACGTGATTTTTGCGTAAACCCAAGGTTGCCACCTTCACCGATCATTTTGCAGCGTAGCTCGTTGCCGTTCACACGCAGCGAGTTATTACCGTTATCACCCACTTCCGCATGCGTCTCTGATGAGGCTTTTGCGTAGGTACCGATACCACCGTTCCAAAGTAGGTCAACAGGGGCTTTAAGAATGTGGGAAATCAATTCTGTTGGTGGCAACGATTTGACGTTCCCTTCGATTCCTAAGGCTTTGCGAATGTCGGCGTTAATTGGGATTGATTTGGCGCTACGGTTAAAGATACCGCCACCTTTAGAAATTAGCTCAGCGTTGTAATCTTCCCAAGATGAACGTGGCAAATTGAACAAGCGCTGACGTTCTTCGAATGACGTTGCTGCATCTGGCGTCGGGTCGATAAAAATATGCATGTGGTTAAAGGCTGCCACAAGGCGTATGTGCTTAGACAACAGCATACCGTTGCCAAATACATCCCCAGCCATGTCACCAATACCTACCGCTGTGAAATCGGTGGATTGGCAATCAATGCCTAACTCTTGGAATTGGCGTTTCACCGATTCCCATGCACCACGAGCGGTAATGCCCATTTTTTTGTGGTCGTAACCGTTTGAACCACCAGACGCAAAGGCATCGCCTAACCAGAAACCGTATTTTTCTGAGATGCTGTTGGCTAAATCCGAGAACGTTGCTGTCCCTTTGTCAGCCGCAACGACTAGGTACGGATCGTCTTCGTCGTAACGTTTTACTGAAACAGGCGGTACTAGCTCACGCTGTACTAGGTTGTCGGTGATGTCTAATAGACCTGAGATAAAGGTAGTGTAGCAGCGCACTACTTCAGCTTGGGTTTCTTCACGCGAGGACGTTTTCTTCAGCTGTTTAGCAACAAAACCACCTTTTGCACCCGCTGGCACGATGACGGCGTTTTTAACCATTTGCGCTTTTACAAGGCCCAGTACTTCGGTACGGAAATCTTCCATACGGTCAGACCAACGTAAGCCACCACGAGCGACTTTGCCGCCACGCATGTGGACGCCTTCGACCCATGGGGCATAGACGAAAATCTCAAAGCGTGGGCGAGGCAGTGGTACAGCTGGAATTAAGCTTGGGTCCAGTTTGAAGGAAACGTAGTCTTTAACGTTGCCGTCTTCAGCTGGCTGATAGAAGTTAGTACGTAGCATCGCCTGAATCACGGATAAGTAGTGTTTCAAGATGCGGTCTTCATCTAGATTGGCAACGTTTTCAAGCGCCTCTTCGATTTTTTCTTGAAGCTTGACGACTTTATCGTCACGTTTACTTTCCAGTGCAGGATCAAATCGCTGCTCGAACAGTTGTACCAGTAGGCGTGCAATTGGCGCGTTTTTCTCTAGCGTTTGCTGCATGTATTGTAGTGAGAAAGGGACTTGCAGTTGTACTAGGTATTTAGTGATTGCTCTTAGCATTGTCACTTGACGCCATGTCAAAGAGGCGTCCAGTACTAAAGAGTTGAAACGGTCATTCTCAATTCGACGTTTGAAGACGGCATTGAAGGCATCTTGGAAATCGTCACGGTAAGCTTTTTTATCTAGGTTAACACTAGGGTTAACGCTGATAGCAAACTCTACCACCCAGGTGTTGGCCTGGCCGTCACCATTTTGATCCAACTCGTAGGGTCGAGCTTCCAATACACGTAACCCCATGCATTCAAGGATCGGCAATACATCGGACAGAATCAGTGTTGTGCCTGCGCCATAGACTTTAAAGAAGTAATGGTTTTTCGCTTGACCAACTTGGCGATATAGGTGGGTCGAAATATCGCTGTCGTCGGTGAGTTCGCTTAAGCGCTCAATATCCAATACAGCGGTGTTGGCAGAGAAGTCTTCGCGGTACGCCGCTGGCAAGTACGGTGCGTACTCAGTGTAGAGTTTGTTGCCGTTTTCTTCACCTATGCTGGTATGCAGTGCCGCCAGCAATTTGTCGTCCCAAGAAAGGGCCGCGTCTTGCATCTTGCGCTGGATGTCATCAATGTCGACGGTCGGGCTGTTTTCAGGATCAGCAATCTGAATGGTGAAATTTACACGCGCCAGTACTTGCTGAGAGAACTGCACATTAAACTCTGAACTGGCGCCATTGCAGGCTTTCATCAAGATGTCTTGCATCTTAATACGCAGTTCGGTGTTGTAGCGGTCACGTGGGACGTACACAAGAGCGCTTAAGAAGCGACCATAAATATCTTTACGTAGGAAAATACGTAGCTGGCGACGCTCTTGAATGGCCAAGATACCTTCGATGCTGTGATACAACTCATCCACTGGCGCTTGCAGCATTTCATCACGAGGGTAGCTGTTTAGAATATGTTTAAGGGTTTTACCCTTGTGGCTATTTGGCTCCACATTCATTTGTTCAACAAGCAGCTGTAGCTTCTTACGCAGCAGTGGTACATCTTGTAGGCGTGCAACGTACGCGGCTGATGAATACAAACCAAAGAAGCGCCATTCACCAATGACATTGCCTTTCTTATCAAAGCGTTTGATGCCAAGGTAATCTAAGTGAACAGGGCGGTGCACTGTTGAAATGGCCGTCGATTTTGTCAGTACTAACAAGTTCTCATGATCATATGCCAGTTTGGCTAGGTGATCGTTTAGAACAATGTCGTATTTTTCTTTCTTCGTTTTACGGAATGTACCTAAAGCTGAGTTTTCAACAAATCGCAGGTGGCTCTTATTGTCTTCCTGTACCAGATCGTAGGCGCGGAAACCGACAAAAGTGAAGTGGTTGTTTTCAACCCAACGAAGGAAGGCCAAGTTTTCTTGATGCTGCTCGTTGTCTTTTAAGTGTTCTACTTGTTCTGATGCTTTGATGACCTCTGCCAACTTTTCTTTCATGGTTGGCCAGTCTTCGACAGACTGCTTCACATCGCCTAATGTGTCTAGCAGACCTTCTTTGATTTCTTCCATTTTGGCAAGATCAGAAATACGGTCGATTTCAAAACGAATTAACGCTTCTTGATGGCTTTTCTGATGGCGATCTTTAATGGCTTCTAGTTCGCCATGTTTGGAGCGGTCTGTTGCGATGATAGGGTGTGCTGTGAAGTGAATGGTATGGCCAAGTCTCACTAATGCCATATTGAAAGACGAAACGATAAAGGGCATATCGTCGGTTAGGACTTCAACAACCGTATGGGTTGATTGCCAGCTGTGCTCTTCAAAATTAGGGTTGTAAACACGAACTTTTGGGGTGTTAGCGTTACGTTGTTGGATAAAGTCCCATAGGCAAATAACCGTGCCATATAGGTTATCAATATTTTCATGCTCCATATCTTCAATGAGTAGGTCTTGAAAATAGATATGGGCCAGTTGGATGATGGCATCAGCGGATTGACTACCAACGTTTTCTTTAATCTCTGCTTCAATACGAGTGATTAGTTCACTTTTTTTTGTATTCGTCATGTTACTCATCCTTATGAGTGGTGGTGTCTATTGAAGATCTGTTTGTTGTTATTATTGGCTATCCAAAAACCGCTTAAGTTGATTATTATGAAAAATAAGCGCCATAGATAGCTGGTGACTTTTCAAAATGCGACGTATGCTTTTGAGGAAGCGATATTGCTGTCAAAAAAAGCTTGATGTCGATATCAAAAGCCTCTGTTATTCATTCTAAACGATATAAATATCTTTTTAATGTGCTTATCGCAGGATAATAATTTGTACAACACCCAATTCGCATCACGTGAAATCATGCAAGCCAGTAAAAAAGTGCAAAAGTACGGTTTTTTACTGATGCCGAGCTTTTCCATGCTTGCATTTTCTTCTGCTATCGAAACGATACATATGGCCAACTGGGTCAGTGGTAAAGACTTGTACCAGTTTTGTACGCTAGGTAAAAATACAAAAGTCGTACTTTCTAATTCTGGTGTGGCTACGACAACAGAGTACACGTTGGATGACGCTCCTAAAGATTTA
Organism: Marinomonas gallaica; assembly: GCF_049821165.1. Taxonomy (NCBI): domain Bacteria; kingdom Pseudomonadati; phylum Pseudomonadota; class Gammaproteobacteria; order Oceanospirillales; family Oceanospirillaceae; genus Marinomonas; species Marinomonas gallaica. The sequence continues at coordinate 3,583,673 of NZ_CP187511.1, read as the reverse complement.
GATGCCTTATTTATTTGTGGTGCATCGACCGCTGGTCAAGACGATGATCTTAGTTTAGACGCTTGGTTACTTTCTTGCTCGAAACGTGGCATTGCATTGGCGGGAATTTGTACTGGGAGCCATATTTTGGCACGGGCAGGTTTATTAGATGGCTATCGAGCGACGATTCACTGGGGCGATATTGCCAGTCTGCGGGAAGCGTTTCCGTCCGTCATTGTGTCGAGTCACTTGTTCGAAGTCGATAAAGATCGTTATACCTGCAGTGGCGGCAGTGCGGCCATGGATATGATGCTTTTTTTAATTGGCAAACAGCATGGTATGACATTGGCTAGCCATATCTCAGAGCAGTTTGTTTGTGAACGTATTCGCACCAATCAAGATCCACAACGTATTCCGCTTCAAGCTCGAATAGGGACAGGACAACCTAAATTGATTGAAGCGGTGCAATTGATGGAGGCGAATATTCGAGAGCCACTATCGTCTGATGACATTGCTTATCATGTTGGCCTGTCACGTCGGCATTTGGAGCGTTTGTTTAAGCAAAATCTGGAAACGGTACCTTCGCGCTATTATTTAGAGCTAAGGTTAAAGCATGCAAAACAGTTGATCATGCAGACAGATAAGAGCATTTTAGAAATTGGGCAAGCCTGCGGATTTACTTCTGCACCCCACTTTAGCACGACTTATAAGAGTTTTTTTGGGGTTTCGCCGAGAGAAGAGCGGAAAAATTTGACCATTAATTTTGACAATGCTGTCCATCTGGATAAGAAAACACGCCAACTTTGGCGAAAAAAGTTTTAGAATAGGCGACAATGTAGTTGGCGTGATTTTTGATACGTTCTACCTGAACCTAAATTTATGCGTAAGTTTTAAGTTTTATCCAACTTATTTTTTGCGCAAACAGAGTCATCAAAAAAGGTAAAAAGAATGTCTAAAGACCCTGCTTTAGAGCTAAAGGATATCCATAAGACCTTTGGGGACCATGAAGTTTTAAAGGGAATTTCGTTAGAAGCCCGTGACGGGGATGTGATTTCTATTCTCGGTTCTAGTGGCTCCGGCAAAAGTACGTTCTTGCGTTGTATTAACTTATTAGAGAATCCGACTAAAGGATTAATCCGTTTTAATGGCGAAGAGTTGAACTTAAAGCCTGGCGAAACGGATCTCTATGCCGCTGATATGAAGCAATTGACTCGTATGCGTCAGAAAATTGGATTTGTATTTCAAAGCTTTAACCTTTGGCCTCATATGACGATTTTACAAAATGTCATGGAAGGTCCGCTGCATGTCTTGAAGCGTCCTAGAAAGGAAGTCTTGGAATACGCGGAATACCTGCTTAATAAAGTAGGCATTGCCGATAAAAAATACATGTATCCCAATCAATTGTCGGGTGGCCAGCAACAACGTGTTGCCATCGCTCGTACCTTGGCGATGGATCCTCAAATCCTTTTATTCGATGAACCTACTTCTGCTCTCGATCCAGAGTTGGTCGGGGAAGTATTGGGGGTTATGCGTGGTTTGGCTGAAGAGGGCCGTACCATGTTGATCGTGACTCATGAAATGAATTTCGCCAAAGAAGTTTCTAGTGAAGTGGTTTTCTTGCACCAAGGTTTGGTGGAAGAGAAGGGCACACCTGACAAAGTGTTTGGCTCGCCAGACTCTGAACGTTGTAAAGCTTTCTTATCAACCGTTTTCTAGTGCGCTGTCTAGTGTCGCTGGTTTTAATGCACCTGAATAGGGTGAAAACTGATAAGACGTACTATATAAAATCAATAACCTAGCAAAAGGAACTACCAATGAATATGAAGAAATTAGCACTCAGCTCAGCGGTTGTATTAACGGCTGCTGTGTCCTCTCTTTCTGTTAACGCTGCAGATACGGTGCGTATTGCAACGGAAGGTGCTTGGGCACCGTTTAACTACATCGACGACCAGGGAAAGCCACAGGGCTTTGATGTAGATATTGCGTGGGCATTATGTGAGAAGATGGAAGCCGATTGTAAAGTCGTGACGCAAGATTGGGACGGTCTGATTCCAGGTCTAAAAGTGCGTAAGTTTGATGCGATTATTGCATCCATGTCCATTACTGAAGAGCGTTTGCGTCAAGTCGACTTTACCAATAAATATTATTCTGGTGGTCTTCGTTTCTTAGCGCCAAAGGGTAAAGAATTTAACCTTGAAGAATTAGATGGCAAAGTCATCGGTGCTCAGCGTGCGACGCTTGCCGCTCAGTATTTAGAAGACAACTTCATGGATAAATCAGATATTAAATTCTATGACACTCAAGACAGTGTTTACCTTGATCTGATATCAGGGCGTTTAGATATCGTTTTGTCAGATGAATTGCCTACTTATGATTGGCTGAAAACATCAGGTAATGGCGACAAATTTGAATTTAAAGGTAAATCCTTTAAGAAAGAAGATGAAATCGGCATTGCAGTACGTAAGGGCGACGATCTGAAAGAAAAGTTCAACAAAGCGTTGGATGAAATCATGGAAGATGGCACTTACCAAAAAATCAATGCTAAGTACTTCCCATTCTCCATCTATTAAGATGAAAACAAACAGCGCGCAGGTTCTTTCCTGCGCACTGTTTATATTCAGACTGAGATATCTTTATGTTAGATCTTCACGGCTTTGGTGATCAGCTCTTACAAGGAGCGAGTATAACCATTCAGCTGGCGCTTTGTTCTTTGGCGGTTGGGTTAGTTCTCGGCTTGTTAGGGGCGTCCGCAAAACTGTCCAATATTAAACCTTTGCAATGGATAGCAAACTTTTACACGACGATCATCCGCGGTGTGCCAGAGCTGCTGACGGTATTGATCATTTATTTTGGTGCCACTACGGTACTGATGTCCATTGCCAGCGTATTTGGTTATGAAGAATACATAGAAATAGGCCCATTTGCGGCAGGTGTTACGGCGTTAGGACTAACGTTTGGCGCGTACGCAACGGAAGTCTTTCGGGGGGCGTTGCAAGCGATCCCTAAAGGGCAACATGAGGCTGCAATTGTATTAGGAATGAGCTCACAGCGTAAATTCTTCCGCATCATTCTACCTCAAGTGTGGCGTGTTGCTTTGCCGGGCATTGGTAACTTGTTTTTGGTATTGCTTAAAGATACAGCTTTGGTTTCCGTGGTGGGTCTTGAAGACATTATGCGTAAGGCCAATGTGGCAGTAAGCAATACCAAAGAGCCGTTCCTATTTTATTTAGTCGCGGCGTTTATGTACTTAGCATTGACGATTGTGTCGATGGCGGTGGTGCACTTCTTAGAAAAGCGCGCCAGTCGTGGTTTGAGCCGAGGATAAGTACATGGAATTAGATTTTTCTGTTGTTATAGAATATTTCCCGCGTTTGCTAACCGGCACGTGGATGACGATCAAGTTGGTGTTGTTGTCGATTGTGCTGGGCGCGCTTGTTGCGCTGCCAATTGCACTGGCTCGTATCTCGAAAAATTGGTTTATCAGCGGCGTACCTTTTGCTTTTATTTTCTTTTTTCGAGGCACACCGTTATTGGTGCAGATCTTTTTGGTGTATTACGGTGCCTCTCAATTTGAAGCGGTTCGAGAAAGCTTTATGTGGCCGATTCTACGGGAGCCATTTTGGTGTGCAATTATCGCCTTTACGTTAAATACCTCCGCTTACACGGCTGAGATCTTCCGTGGCGCGATTCAGGCGATTCCTGAGGGGGAAGTGGAAGCGTGTAAAGTGATTGGTATGACAAAAACTCAAATGTATCGTCGTATTTTATTGCCGCGTGCATTTGGTATTGTTTTGCCCGCTTACGGTAATGAGATTATTTTGATGCTCAAAGCCAGTGCATTGGCCAGTACGATTACATTGCTGGATCTAACAGGAATGGCGCGTACGATTATTGCGCGAACCTACACACCAATCGAAATATTTTTAGCGGCGGGTGGTATTTACTTAGTGATTAGTATTTTGGTGATTTACATCTTTAGGCTGGTAGAGAAGCGCCAGAATCGCTATTTAGGAACCTTGTCGATCAAAGTGCCTGATAAAGGTTAAGAGTTGCTTTGCGTTTTGAATGTTAGAAATAAGAAAGGCGCATCCCTCTAGGGTGCGCCTTTCTTTATGATCAGTATGGGAAGCGATTAGATTGCTTCTGCGCCCGTTTCGCCAGTACGAATACGGATAACTTGCTCAAGAGCTGTAACGAAGATTTTACCGTCGCCAATTTTGCCTGTGTTAGCGCTTTTTTGGATGGCTTCGATTGCTACGTCCACTTGGTCGTCATCAATCGCCAGCTCCAACTTCACTTTCGGTAGGAAGTCGACTACGTATTCTGCGCCGCGATATAGCTCAGTATGACCACGCTGGCGACCAAAGCCTTTTACTTCTGTAACAGTGATGCCGTTAATACCAATTTCAGAAAGCGCTTCACGCACTTCATCTAGTTTAAAAGGTTTAACTATGGCTGTTACTAATTTCATAGATTCTCTCCATTTAAGGCAATGTTTTTCTATAAATTACCATTCAAAAGCGGACCCCGCTACTAAATGCATAAAATTGTTCTACAGTTAATCACGATATGGGAACGATACTCGGTTTTAAAAGGGGGGCGTAATGGATAATCATGACTTAATGAGCTTTGAAGAGGGGATGGATCAATTCATGTCGAATTTGAAAAAGAGTCTGCAGCAGGATCAACTGCATGTTACCCATCAAACTATGCCCCAATGTTTGGAAAGCTATAAGGTAGCGGATGATCGTGCGAACGCCTATTTTCTTCGATTAGTTGTCATTGGGTATACCCCCACAACGATGCTGGCTCGTTTATCTTGGCTCGATGCCAAAGGGCGTGATCATATATGTTGCTATTTAAACAGCGCATTTGAAGCGATAAAGCGCAAGAAAAATGGCTTGTGGGTGCGGGAGAAAAACATCCCTGAGGCGATGTGTTTACAGACTTGGAGTCGTCTGCAGTCTCCTATTTAAGAAGTTTAAAACACAGCGCCTTAGGGGTGAGCACAAGCGTTAGAATGCTATTTCAAATCATTTAAGGCATCTAGGTCGTCGAATTTTTGCTCATGGTATGGACGACTTAGTTCATGTACTGCATCAATTAAGTATTTAGGACGCTCAGGGTCTACGAATTGGTGTATGCCGTGCCCAAGGTTAAATACGTGGCCTGTTCCTGTACCGTAGCCTTCCAATACGGCTGCAACTTCGCGTTCAATGACCTCTTTACCTGCATACAAGACACAAGGGTCGATATTGCCTTGCAATGCGACTTTGTCGCCCACACGTGCGCGGGCTTCAGCCATATCCGTCGTCCAATCCAAACCCAGTGCATCTGGACCTGCCGCCGCCATGTTTTCAAGCCATTGACCGCCGTTCTTGGTAAACATGATAACGGGAATTTTGCGGCCTTCATGTTCGCGAATCAGACCGTCCATAATTTGACGCATGTACATCAAAGAGAACTGCTGGTACATCGGGCCACTTAATACGCCGCCCCATGTATCAAAGATCTGCACCGCTTGCGCGCCTGCTTTGATTTGGCCGTTTAGGTAATCGGTAACCGAGATAGCTAACTTGTTAAGCAGTGCGTGCAGTACTTCAGGTTGCGCGTACATCATGCCTTTGATATGGCGAAAATCTTTACTTGAGCCTCCTTCGACCATGTAAGTAGCTAGCGTCCAAGGGCTGCCGGAGAAACCAATAAGAGGGACACGGCCATTTAAAGCATGACGAATGGTGGTAACGGCTTTCATCACGTAATCAAGATCAGACGCTTTGGCAATCGGTAGGGCGTCTACATCGGCCGCGGTACGCACGACATGTTTAAACTTTGGGCCTTCACCCGTTTCAAAGTAAAGTCCCAATCCCATCGCATCTGGAATCGTTAGGATGTCAGAGAATAAGATGGCAGCGTCTAGGTCGTAGCGCTCTAATGGCTGTAAGGTAACTTCACAAGCGAACGCATCGTTTTTACATAGACTCAAAAAGTCACCCGCAGTCGCACGGCTTTGTCGGTATTCTGGAAGGTAACGCCCCGCTTGGCGCATCATCCATACAGGTGTTACGTCAACAGGCTCTTTTAAAAGAGCACGTAGAAAACGGTCGTTCTTGAGTTCTGGAAACATTCAATTTCTCCGATGAGTTTCAAGTTTTCGGCATTTTACCTAAGTTGAATCAAAAAAAAGATGCAATAACCAGAATTTATGACTCTGGTTAAGAAAAATGCACTAAAACTTAGAAAAATAAATGATTATTCCCCTAGATAGCTCTTAAGGCTGCCTTCTTGTACCAGCGAAGCCGCATTGTCGATGACTCCTGAATAGTACAAATCATCAATCACCTTAAACAGGTTTTGATCAACTTGATCGACGCCCATACCAGCTGAAAAGCGAGGCGAATAGAGGGCCTTTAATAAGATGAAATCTAATGGGGATAGGTATATATCTGTGCTGGAGTCGTTAAAAACCGAGGGGTACACATCATCTGAGTCATTAGGTAGCCCCATTAACTGAGTGATCTCTTCAACAATACAATCTAAGAAGCGTGCGTTCTGTCGAGCATAGTCTACGGGGATGATAATGACGCCACGTTGGATCTGGCCTTTACCATTGATGCTAAAATTACCTAAACAGATTGCTTCGTCTAATGCGGTTCTAATCGTGTCAGGTGGGCCAATATAGCGGCGTACTTTATCTTCCACGGAGTCCATATCTGTAAAAATAGCGATAATATTGGCTTTTTTCACATTAGGCGTGAAATAGATGGGGACGCCGGTGATTTTTGATAGGTGTCGAGCATGAATACTCAGTAATTCTGCTTGCAGTTGGCTGTCGCCATAATCGCTCTCTACGTAAATATGGATAGGGCGTTCCCAGCGTACCAACATAGGTGTTTGTTTTCGGTCGTATTCTCGTTGCAGTGCAATGTCTATAAAGCTGTTAATGATAAAATCACGCTCTTGCCAATGGTATTGCTCTTTGGCGTGGGCAGAAATAGTCAGGAAGAGGCTTATGACTAACAAGCAGTAGTTACGGAACATGGACATGCTCTTTAAGGTTATCATTAACGTAATGCAGTAAAGCGTCGTAAGAATCAGGAGTGAATGGCAGGTTATGGGTATTTTCAAGAATATCTTGGATACGCATTTCACGTACTTCGGACACTTCCTTAGCCTGCAAGTGTAGTGGACCATGTCGTGCTTCATCATACTGACATGTATAGACCTTACCCCAAATACGAAACCCTTCCCCCTCAGTGAAAAACATTCCTTGTGGCGCCAGTGTCAGCTCGACGCCAAGCTCTTCTTCAAGCTCTCTGCTCGCGCATAAATCATAGCTTTCATCTTTAGCAACGACGCCACCGGTTGTGATGCCAAAATAGCCTGGGCAAAATGCTTTTGTATCGGTTCTTTTCTGAACTAACAAAGTGTCTTGTTTGGTGAATACTAAAATAAATGTTACACGGTGTATGTCTTGTTGAAAGTTCATTAAACGTCGAGGAATATCACCAATTACTTGGTTTTGGCGATCAACGAGCGTAATTATTTCATCAGTTTCAGACATAGGACTATTCTTAGTTGTAAGCAAAGCCAGAAGGGTAACGATTTAGCGCTGGATTTTAAAGACTTAATCCAATTCAGTAGGAGAATAGATAAGTTACGAAATTGCGACAGATACTTAAGTAATTGAAAGTGCTCGACTGTCTCTTTCTTTTGTCAGCGAGAAATTTCGTTAGCATAGCCAGTATACGATTTAAATGGAGACCGTTGATGACATTGCCCAACCATGATTTTTTAGACTACACCTTGTCCAAACCAATAAATGACACGATAGAGCAGGTGCTCTTTGCCACAGGGAGTGCGCAGCTTTTAGGGCAGGGTATTATTCAGCTGGAACCGATTGCCGAGGCAAAGCACAGCGTGGTGTTGTCGGCTGGCATTCATGGTAATGAAACCGCTCCCATTGAGCTGCTTAATACGTTACTAAAACAGATACTTGATGGGGAACTGACGCTCTCAATACGTTTGCTGATTATATTGGGTCATCCAGAAGCGATGCGCACGGGTGAGCGGTTTTGTGATGTAAACTTGAATCGACTTTTTTGTGGTGCATGGCGCAAATACAATGGACAAGAAGTGGCGAGAGCTCAACAACTGGAACACTCGGTAGCTCAGTTCTTTGAGGCGCATCAGACCGGTTGTAAACTCCATTACGATCTGCATACCGCCATTCGTGGTTCTGAATACGAGAAATTTGCCGTACATCCATTTACCCATGGCCAACCTTATCAGCAGCAACAGTTCGATTTCTACGCAGCAATCGGTTTGGAAGCGGTGCTGTTATCTCATCAACCAACCACAACATTTTCTTATCATTCGTATATTAATCATGGTGCGCAGGCGGCCACTATTGAGCTTGGGCAAGTGCATCCGTTTGGACAGAATGATTTGCTAAGTCTTGAAAAGCTTAGCAAAGCGCTCAAGTTGCTTATTGAGCAAGGCGAGTTGTCGTGCGCCGATGCAACGACCGTGAAGCTCTTCTCTGTTGTCGAGGTGCTTATTAAGGACGCTGATGATTATCTGCTTAAGATTGCTGATGACGTCAAAAACTTTACCGCATTTGAAGCGGGGTTTGAGCTGGCAACATCTAATGTGAGTCATTACCAAATTAAACAGAGTGGTGATGCGATTGTGTTTCCAAATGTGAATTTACCGGTGGGTCAGCGTGCGGGCCTAGTCGTGCGACAGGGCAGTTGGGAAACCTTTCGTACAGTCTAATGAAACCTGCCATTAGGGATTGAGTGTAAAAATGAATGCTGTTATTGTTATGTTATAACATCTATTGTGGATTGGATTTTTACTCATGTTTAAGTACGTATTACCTGCATCCCTTTTATTATCCGTATCAGCTTTTGCACAAACTCAAGTTGTCACCTCGGTGAAGCCTGTGTCTATGATTGTGTCAGCCATTGGTGGTGAGCATATAGAAGTGCAACAACTTGTTAGTAACCAGGCATCTCCTCATGATTTTGCTATGCGACCTTCTGATCTACGAAAACTTGATCAAGCCGATTTAGTTGTTTGGGTCGGAGAATCCCTTGAAACCTTTATGGAAAAGCCGTTAGCGAACCTTTCCGCTAAAAAAGATCTAGAGTGGATGGCATTAAATGATGCTTTCCTGCGTGAGTTTGGTGACAAAGAAGCGCACAACCATGATGAACATCACGAAGATCATGACCATGAAGAGCATCACGAAGATCACGACCATGATGAACATCATGAAGACCACGACCATGATGAGCATCACGAAGACCACGACCATGATGAACATCATGAAGACCATGACCATGATGAGCATCATGAAGAGCACGGGCATGAAGGTCACGATCACTCAGGCACCGATCCACATGTGTGGTTAGATCCGGTTAATGCAAAAGTTTTGGCAAAAGCCGTCACTGAGCAACTGATTTCAATCGATCCTGAGCACAAGCAGGATTACCAAACGAATTTCCAAGCCTTTATGAGTAGCGTAGAGCACGCAGATCATGATGTTGCTGAGCGATTAGCAGATGTCGCAGATGTGCCGTATTTTGTGTTCCATGAAGCTTACGGCTATTTTGAAAATCATTATGGGTTGAACAACAAAGGCGCCATTGCACTCAGTCCGGAGCGTAAGCCAGGCGCAAAAACTGTAGCGCATATTCGAGAAGAAATTGAAGAGCATAACGTTTCTTGTGTCTTCAGTGAGCCTCAATTTAGTCCTGCGATCGTCGAGACATTGATCGATGGAACCGATGTTAAAACGGCGGTACTTGATCCACTAGGTACCAATGTTGAGCTAGGTGCAAACAGCTACGCGATGTTCTTAACGGGTTTGGCAGACCAGTACATTTCTTGCCTTAAATAATCGACTCATGAACGTCTACCAATCACGGTAGGCGTTCTGCATTTGCCTCTGTATAATGGCGTCATATTCATCAGTTCGAGTTGACCCATGAGTGATACCCTTTCTTCTGTATCTTGTTCTACGGATACTCTGATCGACAGTGCTAAAACGACGTTAAAAACCCAAGGGCAAGCGCTAATGGGCTTAGCCGAGCGCATTGATACGCAATTTTCTGACGCGGTAAACATGGCGCTTAATTGTCGTGGTCGCGTGATTATTTGTGGCATGGGGAAGTCTGGCATTGTTGGTAAAAAGATTGCTGCGACATTAGCCTCAACGGGTACCCCTTCTTTCTTTATGCATCCTGGCGAAGCTTTCCACGGTGATCTTGGCATGGTGCACCCAGATGACTTATTGATTTTGATTAGCTACTCCGGTGAAACAGAAGAAGTGATTCGCTTACTGCCATCCCTTAAAAGCTTCGGCAATCAATCAATTGCCATCGTCGGTAATTCGCAGTCCACCTTAGCGAAACACTGTGACAGTGTGTTAGACATCGCTATTGATCGAGAAGTGTGTCCAAACAATTTAGCGCCTACTACATCAACAACGATGACGATTGCTATGGGCGATGCATTGGCTGTTGCGCTAATGCAGTGCCGTGACTTCCAACCTCAAGACTTTGCGCGTTTTCATCCAGGGGGAAGCTTAGGGCGTAAGTTGCTGACTCGCGTGCGCGATCTAATGCATAAAGATAATCTGCCGTTTTGTACTCCAGATACATCGCTTCAAGAAGCCATTGCCGTCATGACAAAAGGTCGTAAAGGTGTGGTGTTAGTGAAAGAAGATGAGCGCTTAGTGGGCATATTTACCGATGGTGATTTACGTCGCTCAATGCTACATGATGCGGCAGGGATGTTGACTAAAACCATGGCCGAATTGATGACGGCGAACCCCAAAACCATTTCTCAAGAGACAATGATTGTCGAAGCAGAAGAACGTATGCTGCGCGATAAAATTACCCTATTGGTAGCCGTTGATGACGCAAAAAATGTCGTTGGCCTATTAGAAATATACGACCGTTAAACTAAAGGAACTCCAGAGTATGTCTGAAACCAGCAAAATTATTCGCATTGGTGACAAAGTAGAAGTCGCAAACCACCTACCGTTTGTATTATTCAGTGGAGTGAATGTGCTTGAGTCTCGAGACCTTGCGATGAAGGTGGCGGAAGAGCATGTCAAAGTCACGGAAAAGCTTGGTATTCCTTATGTATTTAAAGGGTCTTTTGACAAAGCCAATCGCTCTTCAATCAATTCATTTCGTGGTCCTGGCCTAGAAGAAGGTTTGAAGATTCTTCAAGAAATAAAAGACACATTTAATGTGCCGGTGATTACAGACGTTCATGAGAATGAACAATGTAAGCCAGTTGCTGAGGTAGCAGACGTAATCCAGTTGCCCGCATTCTTATCTCGTCAAACTGATCTTGTGGTTGAAATGGCGAAAACGGGGGCGGTGATCAATATCAAGAAGGCGCAGTTCTTAGCGCCTCATGAAATGAAGCACATCATGACCAAGTGCCAAGAGGCTGGTAACGACCAACTGATGCTGTGTGAGCGCGGTACTATGTTTGGTTACAACAACTTAGTGGTTGATATGTTGGGCTTTGGGGAAATGAAGCAATTTGGGTTTCCGGTGATGTTTGATGTGACCCATGCGTTACAACGTCCTGGTGGTCGTTCAGATTCAGCGGATGGCCGTCGAGCGCAAGTCACTGAGTTGGCGCGTGCGGGTATGTCATTAGGTCTTTCAAGCATGTTCCTTGAAACACACCCAGATCCAAACAATGCTAAGTGTGACGGCCCGTGTGCCTTGCCTTTAAACAAGCTAGAGCCCTTCTTGAAGCAGATTAAGCAGCTGGATGAGCTGGTTAAAACCTTTGAAACCTTGGATACCAGTGCCTAATGGATACGCAGTTTCTAGCGCAATACGCAGAGCTTGAGCAAGGCAATGTGTTGATGAAAAAACTGCCGTTTCTAAAGCTGGCCATCTTTGATGTGGATGGCGTGTTGACGGACGGCGGTTTGTACTTTGATGGCAACGGCGAGATGATTAAACGCTTCAACGTCAAAGATGGCGTAGCGTTGAAACTTTTGCCACAGTGGGGCGTAGATGTGGCGGTAATTACCGCGAAAGACTCTGCGCCGTTGCGTAAGCGAATGTCGGATCTTGGCATCAAACACGTTTACTACGGCTGTCATGATAAAGCGGCCGCGTTTGATGATTTGATGAAAACGCTAAAGCTTGAGCCCGAGCAAGTGGCTTATGTGGGAGATGACGTCATTGATTTACAAGTGATGCCGAAAATAGGTGTGTCTTTGTGTCCAAACGATGCGCATATTCTTTTGCAGCGCCATTGTGATATTTGCTTACGTAAAGCAGGTGGGCAAGGGGTTGCTCGAGAAGTAGCTGACTTAATTCTAGCGACACGCATGGAGCTTGAAGCGGCTTATGAGCTTGCCAAGCGGCCTGAATTTGAGAAAAAGTAATATGAATTTACCTCCGTTCCATATTGTCGTACCGGCGCGATACGCATCGCAGCGATTTCCGCAGAAGATGCTGGCTGATTTGGCAGGCAAGCCAGTCGTACAATGGGTTTATGAGCTGGCACTTAAAGCAGGTGCTGAGTCGGTGACCATTGCTACCGATCACGAATTGATCTTTGCTGCGGCGAAAGCGTTTGGTGCAGACGCGGTGATGACGCGAGACGACCATGAAAACGGTACTGAACGTCTGGCAGAAGTCGCTATGCTAAAGGGATGGTCTGGCGATGAGATTGTCGTTAATGTGCAAGGTGATGAACCACTGTTGCCGATTGCGCTGATTCAGGATGCAGTTCGTGCCCTTGCCGAAGATGATGAATCTGAAATGGCGACTGTAGCGTGTCCTATTCATCGTTCTGAAGATATCTTCAATCCAAGTGTGGTGAAAGTAGTATGCGACGCCAAAGGTCGTGCATTGTATTTTAGTCGTGCCACCATGCCATGGGATCGCGATGGCTTTGCTCAAGAACCTAAAGTCATCAGTGACGGGTATCCGGCTCTGCGCCACGTGGGTCTGTATGTGTATCGTGTGTCTTTGCTTGATCGCTATGCGCACATGCCGATGTCGCCACTTGAAAAGTGGGAGAAACTAGAACAACTAAGATTCCTACACCAAGGCATTAAGGTCCAGGTAGCGGTTACACAAGAGCTCCCTCCGCACGGTGTCGACACCCCAGAAGATCTTCAGGCGCTGACTCAAAAACTCTCTTCGCAGTAGGAGTAACTTGTGAGATTCAAGACATACGCATTGCTTGCAGTTTGGTTTGTCTTGGTCGCTTTCTTGGCGGTTGGGCTGTATGTTCCTCTGCATTATTGGTCACCACAGCTGCGTGGGCTAATGCCTCAAGGCATTAGCTTGATGCAAGTTTCTGGTCATTGGTGGTCTGGCCGCGCAGCATTGTCCGTTCCTTATTCAAAAGAACCTGCTTTGTTAAGCTGGACCACTGCTGGTTTTTTGTCCCCCATCTCGTGGCAAGTTAATCATCCGCAAGTAATGGGCTATGGCAAGCTTAAGCCTGAACTGTTTGGCGTAAGTCTTTGGGTAGATGGTTTGAGTGCTCAAGCAAGCGTTTTAAACCCGGTGTTAGCAAAGCAGGGGATAGCATTGTCCGGTCAGCCCATCACTGTGAGTCGTTGGTACAGTCATTACGTTTGGCGTGATCATACTTTTGATACGTTCAAAGTTCAGGCCAATTGGCCTGAAGGCAACATTCGTTACCCAGCGGGAAATCGAGAGATTGACGCGCCAGTTAAGCAATGGCAATTGCATGGCTATTTGTTAGGGCAAGAGCCTGTTGTGTCACTTCGATCTTTACAAGGAAGTGAACTGCTTGAGATAAAGTTGTTATCGAGTCATGCGTTAGAAGTGACCGTAATGCCAGAACTGATTGAGTCTCTGGGCCAACGCTGGCCAGGAAAAAAAGAGTATCCGGCATTTGTCGTAGTACAGCCTTTGAATGAGCTCAGATAATGAACGTTTCACAAAATCGTAAGTGCGATTTTCTTGCATTATATTACCTATTTGTTGAATATAACGGGCAACTCATCCGCTAAATCTTCATTAGGTTGCGCTCGTGCCTTGGAAATCTGTTGAAAAATATGCCGTCAGGCTAATTATTTTTGCTGCTGTGACAGCTTGTGCTGTTGCGGTGGGTGCAAGTTTTGCTCGATGGTATTTTCCGACAACGACTTTTTCATTGGCTGCTCCTTCAAATGTCACGTCTGCATTAGATTCCCCTGCAATAAAGCTGAACGCTGAATTATTTGGTGCTGTTCCCATTGCACAACAAGCATTAAAGCCAACCCAGCTTAAATTGTCTTTAGTGGGTGTTTTGCCAAGTCAAGATCCAACCGATGGCGTTGCAATAATACGTTCGCCTAGTGTTTCTGATGCTACTTATGATGTCGGGGCAGAACTCCTGCCAGGCGTAAGGTTAGTTGGGGTTTATGATGACTATGTCGTGATTGATCGTGCTGGGAAAATGGAGTCGTTGTTTTTGGTGAATACATCTGACGATGATCCTAATAATGCGTTATTTGTGAGTACTGATACTGTTCAGCAAGCCTCAGGTGGTGAGTGGCATCAAACGGACGTCGTTATAGCGGGAAAACAGAGTGCAGACGAGCGATGGAAGTCAACCTCCCAAGCATTTTTGGGTCAGCCAAAAGCGTTTCTAGAGGGCGTAGGCGTCACTATAACCAGTGAAGGGTATCAATTAAATCAGGGTAATGCATTGAGTCAATTTGGTTTGCAGCCAGGTGATAAAATTGTCTCGGTAAATGGCGTACTACTGAAGGATGCAACACCAAGTGTTGAGGCAATGAAAGCGTTGCGCAACGCTGAAAATTTGCGTGTTGAAGTGGAACGCGAAGGTAAGCGCTTCATTATAAATGTTTCAACCCATTAAAGGATAAACCATGTTGCCTCTGGCGATTAGAAAACTCATTACGGCTTGGTTTTGCGTGATTGCTCTGGGCGCAAACATCAGCGTGGCGCAAACGTGGCAAGTGAATTTACAGCAGGCTGACATCGGTGTCTTTATTCAGCAAGTGTCAAAAATGACGGGTAAAAGCTTTATTATTGATCCGCGAGTGAAAGGTAAAGTCAGTGTAATTTCCAGTCAAGAGCTGAACGAAGAGGCTGTGTACCATCTTTTGCTGTCGGTTTTGCGCGTGCATGGTTTTGCTGCGGTAGAAACACCCGATGGCGTAAAAGTCGTACCGCAAAATATTGCTAAACAGAGCGGCGTAGATTTTGACAGTCAAGGCATCGCTGCCGGGGGCTTGTTGGTTACACGCATGATTCCTGTGAAGCAGGCGACAGCCTCGGAATTGGTTCCTATTCTACGTCCTTTGATTCCACAATATGGTCACCTTGCGGCGGTAGACAGCGTTAATGCTCTGATTATCAGTGACCACGCCGATAATATTCGTGAGCTAGAATCTCTGATTGAGCGATTGGATAACTCTAATGAAGGGACTGTTAGAGTGATAGGACTTAATCATGCGTGGGCGAATGACATTTTAGACCTGCTGACTGAGCTTAATAGCGGCTCTGCCGGTCCTGAAAAACAGTCTTCCTCTGCAATACTCAGTACCAAAGTCATTGCAGATGATCGTACCAATCGTATGGTACTCAAGGGGGAAGCGGAAGAAATAGAGTCATTAGTTCACTTGATTCAACAATTGGATACGCCAACAAAATCTTCCAGTCGCTTATCTGTTATTCCACTTCGCTATGCGGACGCGCCAAAAACGGCTGAATTAATCAGTGGCTTAATGGGAGCAAATGGCTTAACGGAAGGCAGTGCGAACCAAACTATTTATGTTAAAGCAGATGAGGACTTGAATGCCTTAGTCATTCGTGCAAATCCTAATGTGTTGGTTGATATACAGTCTGTTTTAAAAGAGTTGGATGTGCCGCGTGCGCAAGTATTGGTAGAAGCCATTATCGCGGAAGTGACCATGGATGATGCGGAAGCATTTGGTTTTCAGTGGCTTTTCGGTGATGTGTCGGATTCCTCTTCTCCTGTCTTTGGGACAAATTTTAATGCCGCTGGAAATAGTATTACGGAGATTGCAACGGGGATAGCAACAGGGCGCCCGACGTTGAGTAATGGTTTAACAGCGGCAGGTATCCGCTTTAACAGCAATGGCGACTTAAATTTAGCGGGCATTTTGCAGGCCATTGAAAGTAACTCTAATGCCAACCTGCTTTCGACACCCAAAATCATGACGCTCGATAACCAGACCTCTAAAATACTAGTGGGTGAGACCCGTCCGTTTCAAACTGGTGGTTACGCCGACAGTAGTAGTAATGCGTTTGTCACCACGACCCGTGAAGACATAGGTCTGACGTTAGAAGTCACGCCGCATATTAATGCCGGCGACGAAGTGCGTATGGAAGTATTACAGATTGTTGAAGCCGCATCAGCAGAGCCAAGCTCACTCGGCACGATTACCACGAAACGAGAGATTTCAACCACAGTGATTGCTGGCAACCGTCGTACTATCGTACTTGGTGGGTTGATTGAAGATAATGTAATAGAAGTACAGCAGAAGGTGCCATTGTTGGGGGATCTACCAGTTATCGGCGCTTTATTTCGCAGTACTTCTCATGAGAATCAAAAGAAAAACTTGCTGGTATTCATTCGTCCAACCATTCTTCGTTCTCAGCAAGATATGCAGCAGGTGACGGATGATAAATTCAATGCATTTCGCAGTATTGAAATCTCTCAAGGGTTCCCGCTTACACGTCCAGAGGCTCTGAATGATCGTTTCGATGCACCTTATACGGTGCACAGTAGTTTTTAACATTATTGGAGGTGACTCCTAAGGCTGAACTTTGCTTACGCTCAATTACGCTTTTGTAAAAGAACACGGTGTGCTGCTTTTTGAATCACAAAGCGGTTTGACTCTGGCTTATAAAGCAACCACTGCCCTTGCAGCGATTAACGAAGCACTTCGCTTGAGCCAGTCAGCGCCCAATCTTACCCTCTTAGAAGGCCCAGACTTTGAGCGCCTTGTGGTGCAGTATTACCAGCACGAAGGCCAGCAAACGTTAGCCAATGTAAGCGCCTTTGATGATCACTATGACTTAGAGAGCATGGTTGAGTCGATTCCAGAAAGTGAAGATTTGCTTGAGCGAGAAGGGGATGCTCCGGTTATTCGGTTAATCAATGCGATCCTAAGCGAAGCGTTGAAAGACGGTGCTTCGGATATTCATATAGAAACCTATGAAAAGTTGCTGAAAGTGCGTTTCCGTATTGATGGCATGTTACAAGATATTATCTCCCCGAAACGTGCCTTAGCCCCCATGCTGATATCGCGAATTAAAGTGATGGCGAAGTTGGACATTGCCGAGAAGCGCGTGCCTCAAGATGGTCGAATTTTATTAAGAATTTCAGGGCAAGATACAGATGTACGAGTATCGACGTTGCCCTCTGCCTACGGTGAGCGAGTGGTGATGCGGCTCCTGAGCAAACGTGTTGGGCAAATGGGCTTAGAACATTTGGGGATGTCGTCAGCGGATCAAGCATGTCTTGAACAATTAATCACTCGCCCAAACGGCATTGTGTTGGTCACAGGACCCACTGGTTCCGGTAAAACGACCACGCTTTATTCTGCATTGAATCATTTAAACAATGGTCATCATAATATTATGACCATTGAAGATCCCATTGAGTATCACGTAGAAGGGGTGGCGCAGACTCAAGTAAATCTTAAAGCAGATATGACCTTTGCTAGAGGGTTGAGGGCGATTTTACGTCAGGATCCAGATGTGGTGATGGTCGGCGAAATACGTGACCGCGAAACAGCGGACATTGCCGTTCAAGCGTCTTTAACGGGCCATTTAGTGTTGTCTACTTTGCACACCAATAGTGCGATTGCTGCGATTACACGTTTACAAGATATGGGCGTTGAAAGCTTTCTGTTGTCCTCAAGTGTGGTAGGCGTTGTGGCACAACGTCTGGTACGTCGCTTATGCGACGCATGCAAAATACCGGTCTCGATGGATGAGGCCAATTTGGCTCATTTTAATTGTCATGCATCGCCTTCGGCCCTTTATGCAGCGAACATTCAAGGATGTGACCAGTGTCATCAAGGTTACCGCGGACGTCTTGGGGTATACGAGGTCGTGCCAGTCGGTCAGGAGCTCCAGCAATTGATTCACAATGGTGTTGGAGAGTATGAGCTTGAGGCGCTAATTCGAAAGTCTCGCCCAAGCTTACGACAAGACGGTTTAGATAAAGTATGTCAAGGGTTAACCTCGTTAGAGGAAGTGCTTCGTGTGACATCAGAGCATAGCGTGGATATCTTAAATCCAGATGCAACAAGCAGCGATGGGCATTAGTCATGGCAGTGTTTGAATATCGTGCGTTAGCGCCATCAGGCGCCAAGCAGAAAGGTGTTTTGGAAGCGGATAATGAGCGTCACGCTCGGCAAAAGCTGCGTGACATAGGATTGCTACCCTTTGAGCTTTATAATGCCAAGCCAAGTGCTCGACTCGTATTTCAACGCCGTTTGTCTGTTCGAGAGCGTGCGTTGCTAGTTCGCCAGTTAGCAACATTAATCGATGCAGGGCTGCCGATAGAAGAAGCCATTTCAGGCGCGGCCGCCCAAAGCCAGCAGCGTCATATTCGCTCCATGTTGTTAGCCATTCGGGCACGCGTACTGGAAGGTTTTTCATTAGCGCAAGCCTTAGATACGTATCCTAAAGCGTTTCCAATGTTGTTTCGTGCCAGTGTTCAAGCAGGTGAAGAATCAGGCAAGCTCGCTACGGTTTTGCTGGAATTATCCGAGCATTCAGAACGCGAACAGAGCAATCAGCAAAAACTAAAATCGGCACTTTTGTATCCTGCTTTATTAACGCTAGTGGCCATTGCGATCGTCGGTTTTTTGTTAGGCTCGGTGATGCCGGATATTGTCGCCGTATTTGAGCGCCAAAAAGCTGATTTGCCGACCTTGACTATCAGTATGATGTCTCTAAGTAACTGGGTCGTTACATGGGGCGACAGTCTTCTTGTAGGGCTTGTTATCATTTTGGTCAGTTATCGGCTGTTGTTACGTCATGAGCGTTTTAGGCATCGTCGTGATGTCATGTTATTTAATTTGCCTGTTATTGGCCGGATGATTCGTGTGAGTTCTATGACGCGCTATGTGTCGACGCTGGCTATGCTGTTTAGAAGTGGGGTGCCATTAGTGTATGCGATGGAGATCGCTAATCGGGTTGTCTTAAATCACTCTGTGCAATGCTTATTGGGTCGTGCTCAGGTACAAGTAAAAGAAGGTGTGTCGTTAACAAAAGCGCTTAAAGAGACGCAGTTAGTGCCGCCTATGATGATGCAACTGATTGACAGTGGCGAGCGCAGTGGTGAGCTGGCGGGGATGTTGGATAAAGCGGCTAAGCAACAGTCCGAACAAAGCCAATATCAGATGAATAACTTTATGACACTGTTTGAACCTCTCATGTTGTTGATTATGGGGGCGGCCGTCATGTTGATTGTGATGGCCATCTTGCTACCTATTATGAATATGAATCAGTTGTTGAACTAATGCAGTTTCAAATACAGACAAAGAACAAAGGAAGGCATCCATGAAAATGGTTTCGAAGCATCGTAAACGCTCTTTAATTGCAAAGCGACAGGCTGGTTTTACGCTGCTTGAATTAATGGTCGTTGCGGCAATTTTAAGCTTGCTGGTGGCGTTGGTCGCTCCAAATATTTTGGGTCGTTCGGATGATGCTAAGGTGGCGGTTGCTAAAACTCAATTACGTAATATCGTCTCGGCGCTGGATTTATACAAGCTTGATAACGGTCAATATCCATCTACAGCACAAGGGTTACAGGCGTTAGTTAATCGCCCCACCGGGTACCCAGAGGCACGTAATTGGAAACAAGGAGGGTATTTATCAAGTGTGCCTCAAGACCCTTGGGGTTTTGGCTTTCTTTACATTAGTCCCAGTGCTCAAGGTGAGTACGAGCTTGTGACGTTGGGGGCGGATGGCCGCGATGGTGGCGAGGCGGATGCGTCAGATATCAGTAGCCGAGATCTGTAGTGACACTTAAAAGTGGGCGGCAAGGTTTTACTTTATTGGAATTACTGGTAGTGCTGGTGATTTTAACGGTGATGACCAGTTTGGTAGCGCCTAATTTAGTTGGGATTGCGGCAAACAGTCGTGCTAATAGCGAAGCCCATTCGTTGCAAAAAACCTTACAGCGTGTCTTTGATCAGCAATGGATGTCTCGGCAAACCTCCTTTTTACAGGTGGATCAGGAGCAGCTTGTATTATGGCAAAACGTTACAGGAACATGGCGACCCGCTGAGGTGGTGTATACGTTTAACGATGAGTTGGACTATGAGCTGTCATTTAACAAAAACCGTTTAAGTAGTGCACAGCAGACAGTAAATATGTCGGTGCCAATGGCCTTGTTCGTTTTAGAGTCGGGGGAGTATTTGCCCTTTCGTTGGCGCGTCGTAGAAGGTGACCATCAAGTGACAGTCGTTGGGGATGGCTTAAATGTTCTTTCGGTGGAGTAAGGTTACTGGGTTTACTTTGATCGAAGTGCTGGTTGCGCTGGTTATTTTGGCGTCTGTGGGTGTGGTGTTAATGCAGACCAGTGTTACTGGGACGAAGCAAAGTGACTATTTAACCGAGAAAATACTGGCCGCTTGGGTTGCTGAAGACCGGGCGACTGAGTTGCGTTTGGCTGTTCGATTAGGGCAACCCTTAGAGCTAGGCGACGTATGGACTGAGCAAGGAACGTTACGTTTTCGTACTCGGGTGTTGAAAATCGAGCAGACTGAGTTTCTGCAAACGATCGAGGTTTCAGTCTTTTATCCATCGGATGTGGATCAACCACTGTATCGTTTAGAGTCTTTTCTACCGCGCGAGGCATCAATTTTATGAGGCCCAATAAGCGTGGTTTTACCCTGATAGAGCTACTGGTGGTGGTGTTCATAACCGCAGTGATGGGGGGTGTTGGTTATCAAATGCTCGGAACGTCTGTGCGGATGTCGGACACCACTGCAGATCATACGAAGGAACTAAATCAACTCAGCCGAGCGATGAACTGGCTGGAGAGAGATGTCACACAATATATTGGCAAACCAATACGAAACGAATTGGGCGAGACTCTACCAAGTTTGGTGGTCGCCGATCAAGCACTAAGCTTTACTCATTTGGGGCGCTCGAATGCGCTTGATAAGACGCAGTCACAGCTACAGCGGGTCGCGTATCAAGTCGTCAATAATGGACTGCAGCGAGTTGTCTGGCCAGTATTAGATCAAGTAGAGAGCTCAACGCCTCAAATACAAAAGTTAACACCAGCGACTCGTTTTTCAGTTCAGGTGCTTACGACAGAGGGGTGGTATGAACAATGGCCAATCAACTCTTCACTGCCAGGACAAGAGCGTTCGTCTATAGTCATAGCGCTCCGTATAACCTTAGATACGCCTAGATTTGGGGGGATAACGCGCTTATTTGAGTTGCCCCGTGGCGTATCAACGCAGCGAAAGGGGGAACAATGAAATCCTCTCAAAATGGCGTTGTATTGCTGGTCGCTTTAATGGTGTTTGCTGTTGTAGCGACCTTGTCTATTCAGGTATTAAATTATGTCGAGCAGAGTGTTGCGGTGGTATCGAGAGTCCAATCGGACATAACAGTACGTCATCGATTATTAGCTGGCGAGGCGTGGTCGTCAGCGTGGCTTGCCCAACAGTTGCATGCATCGGACCGACTGGCATCACCGGATACAAGTCGCCCGTGGCATTTAGCGTCGCGCGAGTTTGTGCTGCAAGAAGTGCCTATACAAGTGGACATGATAGATCGGCAAGCCTGTATTAATCTGAATGATCTGGCTGACGCCAATCGTACCAAAGCTGTTCAAGATCGGTTACTGCGCCTGTCATCTGAGTTATCGCTTTCTGATGAGTGGGTGTATTTGGTTAAAGATTGGGTCGATAACGATCAAGTGTTGAGTGCAGCCTCTAGTCATGAAGATGAATACTATGCAGGGTTGCAACCCGCCTATCGGACGGCGGATTCGCTCTTGGCTGATGTTTCAGAGTTACGGTTACTGCCGGTACCCGAGCAAACCTGGCTTAGGTTGATGCCTTATGTGTGTGTGCTACCTCAAGATAGTGCGATCAATATCAACCGATTAACACCGCCGTTATTACGTGCTTATTTGCCCGAATTGACAGAGCGAAAACGGCAGGCATTAGAGGCCCGTATTGCCTCGGCGGGTTTTAGTTCGGTTGAAGAGTTAATTAACTGGCCAATATTAGCTGATCAAGCATTACAAGCGCAGGATTGGTGCGTACAAAGTAGCACATTTGAAGTGTTGATTACGTTAAAGGATGGGGCACACCAGCGTTATCTAAGAACAGTACTTAGGCAGGATGAAGAAACGGGTATCGTGGTGCCTTTATCTCGCTCCTTTATGGCCTTTGACGTATTATCGAAAGCTTTAGTAAACGAACAAATACGATTACCAAACGATTGAGAGATGCTGTGCAAAGATTGATGATTCAGCTACGCGAAACGCATTTAGGACATGGCCACTGGGTGTATGACTGGTGGTGTTTTGATGACCAAAAAATGATACAGCAAGGTAGGGTTGAATCTAATACTGAGATGGCGGCGTTGTATCAAGAAATGGCGTCTAAACACAGTGATTTACGTGTTTTTTTCTTTCCTCCACATCATCGTTTTCATGTTCGTAAGCTGGTCGTGACCAAACATCAGCGTCGCCATATGGACAAAGTACTGCCATATTTAATGGAACCTTATTTAGCGCAACCGATTGAGTCATTGGCGTTTTTTTGGGTTCCTGACAGCCCCAATCAGATCTGGGCAATGACGATGGATAAATCGCTATTGGCGGATTGGCAAGCAGATCTACAGAGTATTAGTCGCACTACAGGCGTCATACTACCACTGCAGTTCGTAGTCTCACATCAAACTCAAAATGGCGCTGCGGAAGTATTGGGCGAGCGTTTTGAAGTCAGTCAGGATCAACTGTGCTGGCTACCTGAAGCGCTGTCGGCGACTCATCCCCCAACGACGATCAGCCAAGTCTATGATTTAGCCAGTCTAAATGAGGCGTTGGCTCAGGAAACGCAATGGAAACAGTGGCGTATAGGTGAAATAAAAGAAATCACTGAGGGCGTGAAGATAACGGCTTCCCGTTGGCAATGGGCGGCTGGGTTGGTCGTGGTCGCTTTGGCGGCGCAATGGTTGAATAGTGAGCTCGCTACGCAAGAAATAAATGCGCAAGCGTTGGAGGTTGAGCAAGCTTCTAATGCACTGTTTTTAAGTCTAGTGCCGAGCGCTGGGCGTGTTGTGAATTTGTCTCGACAGTTGGACGCACGCTTACAACAAGCCTCGCAGCAACAAAACCAGCCAACGCACTGGTCTGCCTACGAACTGCTTGGCAAGCTTGGTGATTTACAAAAGACGTTAAATATTGAGTCCGGTTTACAGCAGGTGACATTGCGTCAGCAAGTATATCGTTTTGAATGGTTGGCTGCGTCGCGAACTGAATTAGAGCGTATACAAACCTTTCTAGTGCAGCAGAATGTCTCGATCGAATTGGTTCAATGGGCGCGGCAAGGTGAGCAATACTTGGGTGTGTACCGAGTACAAGGGGTGACGAGATGAAAAGCTGGTTTGTTCAACAGTTGCAGCAGAGTACTGTACTGCAACGCATGATGATTTCTTTTCAAGCTAGAAGCGCACGAGAGCGCCTTCTTATCCTTGTTTTGGTATCTGTATTTGTATTAGTGATGGTTTTTTATACGATCATTGAGCCTTCTCAAGTGGCACACCAGCAAGCAATTACTCGTTTGTCCAATGCTCAAAACCAATACCAGCGTCTTGTAATGGGTGCCGATGTGCTGGCTCAAGCTCGACCTGAGCAGGTATTAGAAGATCGGGACACGAATGCGTTACGCAATGTCTTAACACAAACAGCAAACCAAGTGGGTTTTGTGGCGGATCGTATTCAGGTGGAAAGAGATGGGCGCATTCAGGTGTGGTCGTCGCGCGTGCCATTTACGGTTGTGTCAGCATGGTTCGAAGCGCTGCGTGAGCAGCGCGTAATCATTGAGAGCATGCAAATAGAAAAAATCGAGTCAGGGCTAGTCAGCTTACGGATCACGTTGGACTAGTCCTGTCTTTCATAAAAAAGAAAGATTCTCTCTGATTAGTTCGAGCAGGTAATATAGCGGCTAGGCGTTAAAATACCACTTAGCGGTACATCCCAAGACTCAATTGGTAGTTGTTCGACTTCTTGGCAATCATGTGCCAAACCAATTAAATGGGTCCGCTCAGCCTTGTTTTCGAAGGTGCGATCATAAAAGCCGCCACCCATACCTAAGCGCCCACCTTGTGCATCGAAGCCTACTAGTGGCATCAGCACAATGTCCATCTCCGCACCGGTAGCCGGTGTAAGGTCGACAGGCTCAAGAATGCCAAAGCTGTTTGTTTGCCATTGACTGTGTTCGTCATAACGTGCAAACAGGAGTGCCTTGCCATCTAGAACAGGAAGGTAGACGTTTATTTGGTTGTTCCAGCACCAGCCACAGATGCTGCTAGGTGAGACTTCACCATCGTTGGTGAGATACAGGGCAACATTGGCCGATGTCGGTAGAGAGGGGGCTAAGGCTTGTAAAAATTCTTTTTGTAAAGCATCTGCAGCATGTTGTTGCTCTGTGTCGGAGAGTTGGTTGCGTAGCAGGCGAAGAGATTTACGAAGCGTTTGACGATCTAAAGACATAAAAAAGAGTTTCCCAAGTTGCCGTTTCGACTATTGGCCTTGAACCCAGTGGTTCAAGGTGGAAATAGCTGAAGCTCTTTAGGCTTTCCGACGCACGGACATGCTCACCGAACTTACAGCATCTTTCCGGGGGTATACTCATAGGCTCAAGGGCGTTAAGCCGTTCCGAACAACCCAGGAAACACCGCCAGTATAGGGGAGACGATATGAAAAATCACCCTAATAATCTTGTGAGGTGGGGTGTTACTTGAAGAATTTTCGTGAACAAAACGCTTGCTAAACGCTGTAAAACCTATGATGAAAACTATTAGCTAACTTTAGTCTGTTGGCCCAGAGCCGAATCCAGCTGTGATGTTAGCTCGCGAAGTTGCTGCTCATTAGAACGAGCGTAACGACGGCTTGATAGCAAATCATAAGTAATGTTTAAAGCGGTAATAATAGCAATTTTTTCAAGACCGACCGCCTTGCCACTTGCGCGAAGCTCACGCATTTGGGTGTTCAGATATTCTGCGGCTTCTTTTAATTCTGCCTCATGACCTTTCGGGCAGTTGATATTGAAAGGCTTGCCCAGAATGTCGACAGCAACAGTTGGCTTTTCCATAGTATCTCCGACAGCTAGATAAGTGTTAAGTGAGTTGAATTTCCATTATTTTCGCAACGAATAACATTTTATGCCGCTGGTAAATTCGTTACAATTGATGATTCGCTAAATCCACCCTAAATTTATAGTAAATTGACGAAAAAATGGAAATTAATCCGATTGTTTCAAAGATAAAAGACCTTTCCGAACGAACTCAGGTACTTCGGGGGTATCTTTGACTACGAGTCAAAGAAAGAACGACTAGAAGAAGTGAACCGTGAACTGGAAGATCCAGACGTTTGGAACGACCCAGATTACGCTCAAAAGCTAGGTAGAGAACGCTCAACACTTGAGGGTGTGGTATCCACTATCGATAATATGGAAACGGGCGTTGAAGACGCCTCTGTATTATTGGATATGGCCGTTGAAGAAGACGATCAAGACTCAGTTGACGCCGTTCAACTTGAGCTTGAAGAGCTTGAGACGCAATTGGCGGCGCTAGAATTTCGACGTATGTTCTCCGGTGAAATGGATCCGAACAGTGCATTTTTAGACATTCAGTCTGGTTCGGGCGGTACTGAAGCACAAGATTGGGCCAATATATTGCTGCGCATGTATTTGCGTTGGGGTGAAGATAAAGGCTTTAAAGTGGAACTGCTTGAAGTCTCCGCAGGTGAAGTTGCAGGCATCAAATCAGCGACGGTACGTTTCGAAGGTGACTATGCATTCGGTTGGTTACGGACTGAAACGGGCGTTCATCGTCTAGTGCGTAAATCGCCTTTTGACTCAGGCAATCGTCGTCATACGTCTTTTGCATCGGTGTTTGTTTCTCCGGAGATTGATGACAACGTTGATATCGATATTAATCCATCAGACTTGCGCATTGATACCTACCGCTCGTCAGGTGCTGGTGGACAGCACGTGAACACGACCGATTCCGCGGTACGTATCACACACGAACCGTCTGGTATTGTGGTTCAGTGTCAAAACCAACGCTCGCAACATGCTAACCGTGACTTCGCTATGAAACAGTTGCGTGCGAAATTATACGAAATGGAAATGCAAAAGCGTACGGAAGCCGCTCAAGCGCTAGAAGACACTAAGTCTGATATCGGTTGGGGAAGCCAAATCCGTTCTTATGTATTGGATGCCTCTCGTATCAAAGATTTGCGTACCGGTGTGGAAAGCTCCAACACTGGTGCCGTACTTGATGGCAATTTAGATCAATTTATTGTGGCGAGCCTTAAACAAGGCCTTTAGTGCACTAAAACCTTTTGACAAGAGTACCTTACAAGATCATGTCTAACGAAACTCAAAACGAGACCAGCGTAAATTCTGAAGATAACCGTTTAGTTGCCGAGCGTCGCGCTAAGTTGGCTGCCATTCGTGAAGAGCGTAATGCTTTTCCAAATACCTTTCGCCGTGATGCTTACGCTGCTGACCTGCAGGCTGAGTTCGCTGAGCTAGAAAAGCCAGAGTTAGAAGAAAAGAACCACGTGGTGAGCATTGCGGGTCGTATCGTTCGTAACCGTGGCGCATTTATGCTGCTGCAAGATATGAGTGGTCAAATTCAAGCTTATGTAAACCGTAAAGCGCTTGATCCAGAGCTTTTGAAAGACATCAAAAGCTGGGATTTGGGTGACATCATTGGCGTAACAGGTCCAGTGCATAAATCCGGTAAAGGCGACCTTTACGTTGACATGCAGTCTGTTGAGCTGCTGACAAAATCGTTACGTCCATTGCCTGATAAGCACCATGGCTTGGCTGATATGGAAATGCGTTATCGCCAGCGTTACGTAGATTTGATTGTAAACGAAGAGTCTCGCAATACGTTTCAAGTACGCTCGAAAATCATTTCTACTATTCGTCGCTTCTTAGAAGATCGTCGTTTCATGGAAGTGGAAACACCTATGCTGCAAACCATTCCTGGCGGCGCATCGGCACGTCCGTTTGTAACCCACCACAATGCGATGGATATGGACATGTTCCTACGTATCGCACCAGAGCTTTATTTGAAGCGTTTAGTGGTCGGTGGTTTTGAGCGCGTTTTCGAGATTAATCGTAATTTCCGTAATGAGGGCGTGTCGACACGTCATAACCCAGAATTCACTATGATCGAATTCTACCAAGCTTATGCGGATTACAAAGATCTTATGGATCTGACGGAAGAGATGCTGCGTACAGTATCAGAAGCGGTTCTAGGTAAAACGGTTGTTCAGTACGGTGAATATGAGTTTGACTTCGGTGCGCCATTCACACGTATGACCATGCTTGAAGCAATCTTGCACTACAATCCTGAGCTAACGGCGGATGACGTTTCAACGGTTGAAAAAGCGACCGCTGTTGCGAAGGCATTGCATATTGACGTGAAGCCAATCTGGGGTCTTGGTAAGTTGTGGACAGAGATCTTTGAAGAGACGGCAGAAAGCAAGCTGATTCAGCCGACGTTTATTACAGAATACCCTGCAGAAGTATCACCGCTGGCACGTCGTAATGACCATGATGAGTTTATTACGGATCGTTTTGAATTCTTCGTAGGGGGGCGTGAGATCGCTAATGGCTTCTCGGAGCTTAACGATGCTGAAGATCAAGCAGAGCGTTTCCGTCGTCAGGTGGAAGAAAAAGATGCAGGTGATGATGAAGCGATGCATTACGATGCTGATTACATCAATGCATTGGAATACGGTCTCCCACCAACGGCTGGTCAGGGTATTGGCATCGACCGTTTGGTGATGCTGTTTACCGATTCGCCATCAATTCGTGATGTGCTATTGTTCCCTCATATGCGCCCTCAGGACTAATTGAGGCGTCTCACGTAGCACACGTTTGATTTTGTATAAGGCCTCTTTTGAGGCCTTATTTTATGGTTTTAAAAACTTCTTAACGGTTAAATTTTTAAAAAATGGAGCGTTGAAATGAGTCGCTTTTGGACGGATAAAATTGCATCACTGGACCCTTATGTGCCAGGCGAGCAGCCACAAGATAAGCAATACATTAAACTAAATACCAATGAAAGCCCGTATGGTCCTTCCCCTAAAGCGTTGGCAGCGATGCAGGATCAGGTGAGTGAAAAGTTACGCTTGTACCCTGATCCAAATTGCCAAACACTGAAAAATGCGTTGGCAAAGACGTATTCGGTAGATGCGGATCATGTGTTTGTCGGCAATGGCTCTGATGAAGTACTGGCGCTGGCGTTCATGGGCTACTTTGCAGGTGGTAAACCGTTAGCGTTTGCAGACATCACCTACAGTTTTTATAAGGTGTACGCGAACTTATATGGCATTACCCCAGATATCGTGCCGCTGAACGATGATTTTGATGTGGTGCCAAGTGACTACGAAAATCTGGATGTTTCAGGCATTGTAATTACCAACCCAAATGCACCGACAGGTAAAGCATTGCCGTTAGCAGACATTGAAAAAGTACTGCAGTCGAATCCTGATATTGTCGTTCTTGTTGATGAGGCGTATGTGGATTTTGGTGCGCAAAGTGCTGTGACGTTAGTTGGCCAATATCCGAATCTCATGGTCGTGCAAACCTTGTCGAAGTCGCGTGCCTTAGCGGGTATACGAGTAGGGTATGCCATTGCTCAGCCAGAGTTAATTGAAGGTTTAGAGCGTTTAAAGAACTCTTTCAACTCTTACCCTGTTGATCGTATTGCACTAGCCGGCGCGACAGCAGCGGTGGAAGATACGGATTATCTGGAAGAAATTTGTCAAAAGACTGTTGCAACACGCGAATGGACGACAATTGAGCTTGAGGCATTAGGCTTCCAAGTTTTACCATCAGCGACGAACTTTGTCTTTGTGACGCATCCTGAACGTGAAGCGGAGTCATTGTACTTAGGTCTAAAAGAGCAGGGTATTTTGGTGCGTTACTTTGGTAACAAACCTCGCATCGGAGATTTCTTACGTATTACGATTGGTACGGATGCTGAAATGGCGGCGTTAGTTGCTAGGTTAAAAGAAATTTAACGGTCGCCCCTATCGAACTCGATATCCATTTACGGTTGTCTATTTATTTTGTGCTAAAGGGCAATTAATGAATATTGAGTTCGATGATTTCTGCTAGAAAAAAGTTAAGTTAATTGACTTAACGGTGCGGGTCTTGCGTAAAAATAACCTTGTCGATAACGAATGCCCAGCGCATCTAATTGGAATGCTTGCTCCTGTGTTTCCACACCTTCGATTAAGCATTCCATATTAAGGTTTTGACAAAGGTCGCGAATAAAGCGAATGGTGTGAGGGTCGTTCTCGATATTATTAGTAAAAGCTTTGTCTATTTTCACAAAGCTCGCAGGGATTTGGCTCAAATAGGCAAGGGATGAGTAGCCAGTACCAAAGTCATCAATAGCAAAAACGAATCCTAAATTACACAGTTCCTGGAGTGTATTACGGCCTCTTTCTAAAAAGCTAACGAGCACGCTTTCAGTTAACTCTAGAACAATATCTTTTGCGTTGGTTTTGGTTTCTTCTAGAACTGATTTAATGTCATCAACAAAATTCAGTTGTGTTAAATGAGCGCCAGAAATATTGACGCCGATGGAAAAATTTTCACCGTAGAGTATTTTTAGTTCTGCTAAATCTAAGCATGCGCGACGAATAACCCAATTTTCTAAAACAGCAATATGGCCTGTTTCTTCTGCTGCAGTAATAATTTCAAGCGGTGAGATATGCCCAAGAGATGGATGTTCCCATCGCAGCAATGCTTCTGATCCGACTGCATTTGAATTAGGGGTTTTATAAATGGGTTGATAGTGAAGCTTTAGTTGGTTGTTTTCAATGGCGTTTTGTAGTTCTTTAATGATGAGGCTGCGCTTAAGTTGATGGTCTTCCATGCCTGGAATATAGCTTATGAATCGGTTTCGTCCGCTCCGTTTTGCCACATAAAGCGCTGCATCAGCATAGATTAATACTTGTAAGGGGTCATTGGTTATGTTGTCGTTGTTGTGCGCAACCCCGATGCTCGCTGAAATTAAGGTACGGTGTATATCATCCAGTTGCATGGGTGAAGATAGCTTTTGCACTAACTTATTAGCGATAGTCTCACGTTGCTCTTTTGGTAAATCTTCAGGAATGATTAAGACAAATTCATCACCTCCCAAGCGGGCGCAGACAGAATTTGAATGCATAGAGTTCTGTAAGATCTCAGCGACTTTTACAAGTAAGGAATCTCCAACGGAGTGTCCATAGCTGTCATTAATGGGTTTAAAACCATCAAGATCAATATAGAATAAGGTGTAGGGTAGGCCATGAATATCCTTCAGCTTATTTTGTAAACCACGGCGATTGAGTAAATCTGTTAACGAGTCTGTAATAGAGGCGTGGACGTATTTTAATTCGCTTATTTTTCGTTCATTTATGTCGTTCAATGTGGCAATGACACTTTTCGCATGAATGTCTTTGCTAAGCTCTAACCTATGCCAGCGCTTCCCTTTATTGGTGGGCAATAAGTAATCATTTTCGAACAGAGATTCTCCTGAGAAAACAAAGGACTCAAGATCAATTTCTTCGGGAAATAGGTCTGAGAATGTCTGTATTTCGTGGCCAAATTGGTCTTTGAATGGAGGGTTGAAACTTAGTAAATGACCTTCATTATTAAATAGGCCTAAAATAGCACTCTTCCCGACTTCGCCAACATAACGATTTAGAATGTCTGAATGGATCCCCTCGACGAGCATTGCTGTACGGTTGCCTTCAATTTCTACGCCGCTGAACCGCATAAATACTTGTTTATCGATGCCTTTTGGAGAAATGCGCCACCAACAGTCTATGATTCTTCCTGCCTCAAAGTCGTTTAAATAGCCAAGCAGTGTTTGAGTAACAGCATCGGAACTTTCTGATTTAAAATCTCGACTTATTAGTTCATCTAAGTCATTGGCTTCCCACAGATTCAAGGCTGCATTATTGGCCCAATATACTTGGAAATTTTGAACGTCATAGATCCATATAGGATTTTTTATACTATTAAGGCTGAAATCCTCAAATCTTTGCAAGTCGACTCCTTCCTATGGGCCTTTGAGCAAATGGTAGTGGTTAGCGTGCAAATATAG
Source organism: Marinomonas gallaica (assembly GCF_049821165.1). Classification (NCBI taxonomy): domain Bacteria; kingdom Pseudomonadati; phylum Pseudomonadota; class Gammaproteobacteria; order Oceanospirillales; family Oceanospirillaceae; genus Marinomonas; species Marinomonas gallaica. The sequence continues at coordinate 3,552,294 of NZ_CP187511.1, read as the reverse complement.
TGCACATTAGGGTGGAATTAAATGCTAGTTAAGCATTTATTAAAAGAATAGATACTTAAATTTGGGAGATATAGGGCTAGAGTCCTGTTGAATGTGTAGTCTAGCCCTAATTCTAGAAAATCAGCCTAATATTCGTTCAATAGTTTCGTGACCTGAAAATAATTCAACTACTTTGATCTTCGTCGAATCATGTTCAACACAGTAGCAAATAGCATTGGCAACATCCGCTCGCGATATACTAGTGTCTTCACCAATGCTTGGTCGATCACAAGTAAATCCGCCTGTTGCTGGCGTGTTGGTGAGTTTTCCCGGGCGCAGCACAGTATAAGGTAGGCTGGCTTTGGTTAGGTACTCATCTGTGATGTGTTTTGCGATCAAATAAGGTTTGATACTTGAGTTGATCTCATCTGGATCGTCTGCACCAAACGAACTTAATTGAATAAAGTGTTCGACAGAAGGCTCTTCCTCAGCGTAATCGATGGCTCGCTTAGCTGCCCAAAGGTCGACTAATAAGGTTTTGTCGAAACCTGTGGCACTGCCTGATCCTGCGACAAAGATAACTTTTTGTACGCCTTCATAGGCATCACAAAAATCGTCTTCTAAATCGACTTTATAAATTTCTAAATTAAGGTGTTCTAGTTCGCTGGCGCGTTGACTGTCTCGTACAATCGCTCGAACAGAATGCCCTCTCTCTATGAGAGTATGGCAAACACGTTGCCCGATTTGACCGGTTGCGCCGATTACCAAAATAGTTTTCATGGTTATTGGCCCTTGTTTTTGAATTTAATTAATCGTAGCCAATAAGTTAGCAGCTAATATGGAGAAATAGTGCTTTCACACTATGTTGATATTTTTCCTAGATTGTTCAGGCGGTGTGCATCACCGCCTGAGGTATTAATAAGTCAGGCGTTCTAGTTTTGCTTGAATTTGAGAAAGGATCCCTTCTGGGTCTAAGCCAATACGTTTAAGCATTGCACTATGGCTTGCATGTTCTTCATATCTGTCCGGTAACCCTAGCTGCAGTATCGATGAAGCGATGTCATGGCTTTGCAAGAATTCAGATACGGCAGAACCTGCACCGCCCATGATGGCATTTTCTTCTACTGTGACAAACAACTTAGCATGACGGTAACTTAAAAGAACCTCTTCATCGATAGGCTTAACAAAACGCATGTCGATCAGTGTGGCATTTAACGTTTTAGCAGCAAGTAGAGCGTCGTATGTAGGGCGACCAAAACCGCAAATTACGATATCTGAATTACCTTGATGGAGTATTCGCGACTGCCCAATTTTAACTGTCTCAAGAGTGCTGCTTATTGTAACTCCTTGACCTGTGCCTCTAGGGTAGCGCACTGCAGCAGGGCCTTGGTGTTGGTAGCCAGTGTGCAGCAACTTTCGACATTCGTCTTCATCAGACGGTGCCATCACTACCATACCAGGAATACAGCGCAGATAACTTAAATCGTATGCGCCAGCATGGGTTGGACCGTCTTCGCCGACTAAACCCGAGCGATCAATCGCAAATAATACGTCTAGCTTTTGCAGTGCTACATCATGAATGAGCTGGTCGTAGCCGCGTTGCAAGAAGGTTGAGTAAATGGCAACAACCGGTTTTAAACCATCGCAGGCCATACCCGCAGCAAGTGTTACCGCATGTTGTTCAGCAATGGCGACGTCGAAATAACGGTCAGGGTAACTGTCGGCAAATTCTATGAGATCTGAGCCTTCTTTCATTGCCGGCGTGATGGCAACTAACTTTTCATCTAAAGCGGCTGCATCGCATACCCAGCGACCAAAGATATTGCTGTATTTTGGCAATTTAACTTTTGGTTCTTCAGTATCTGGTTTAGGATCTGGTTCAATTTTATTAATGGCGTGATAGCCAATAGGATCCCCTTCAGCAGGTTCAAAACCTTTACCTTTCTTGGTAATGACATGTAGGAACTGAGGACCTTTTCGGTCTTTAAGATTGCTAAGCGTCTGGGTGAGTAGCTCAATATCATGACCATCAATTGGACCAATATAGTTGAAACCTAACTCTTCAAAGATGGTGCCTGGCGCAACCATACCTTTCATATGCTCTTCTGCTTTGCGTGCCAATTCCAGTGCGGATGGCATGCCTGAGAAAACTTTACGACCCCCTTCACGAAGGTTCTCATAGGTCTTGCTGGCCCAGATTCGAGCTAAGGAGCTTGATAGCGCGCCAGCAGGTTTAGAAATGGACATCTCATTATCGTTAAGGACGACTAGCATGTCTGCCTCAACGTCACCAGCGTGATTCATGGCTTCAAAAGCCATACCCGCCGACATGGCGCCATCGCCAATGATCGCGACTGCTTTGCGGTTTGTTTTCAGTTGGCGAGAAGCGAGAGCCATGCCCAATGCCGCACCAATTGATGTGCTGGAGTGGCCGACACCAAAGGTATCAAATTCGCTTTCTTCCCGTTTTGGGAAGCCAGATATACCGTTCTCTTGGCGAATGGTAAGCAGAGAATCGCGGCGTCCAGTTAGAATCTTATGAGGGTAAGCTTGATGGCCGACATCCCACACTAAACGGTCTTCTGGTGTATTGAATACGTAATGCAGCGCGACTGTTAATTCAATGACGCCTAATCCAGCCCCAAAGTGACCACCTGTTTGCCCAACACTGTAAAGCATGTAGGCGCGCAGTTCGCGAATCAGCGTACTGAGATCTTTCTTATTTAGCTCGCGCAGATCAGCAGGGCTGTCTATTTGATCTAATAGAGGCGTCAAAGGACGCGATGTAGGTATCGTTTCGAACATGGGCACCGGAAGGTCACTTATTCTGTCTTAAAATAGCGATGCATTATATCAGTGGTTGCGGGCAATAATATAGTTAGCCAGCTCTACTAATGGTGTCGCTTTTGGGCCAAATGGCATGACTTGCGCGATTGCGTCGTTGTGCAAGCGCTTTGCGAGTGCTTTAGCACCCTCTAATCCAAGTAATTTAGGATAAGTGGGTTTGTTTGCATCCGCATCGGAAAACTGTGTTTTACCAAGCGTTTCGGTATCACTAGTAATGTCGATTATGTCGTCTTGAACTTGGAAGGCAAGACCAATAGCAGAGGCGTATAGATCGAGAGCATTAAGTTGCTCCGAGTTTTTTACACCGACACTTTGCGCACCCATTCTAACGGCTGCACGGATAATGGCGCCTGTTTTGTGGCGATGCATTAGTTCTAAGTCTTCAAGCGTCATTTCCTTATCGACATTTGATAAGTCAATCATTTGGCCTGTGACCATGCCGTGACGCCCAGATGCCTGTTGCAGTGTTTGTATTAACGCAAGCTGATCATCGGCTTTGCCAAGGTGGTGTTGGCTTAGTAATTCGAAAGCATAAGTTTGTAATGCGTCACCCGCTAAAATCGCTGTCGCCTCATCATACTGTATGTGACATGTTGGCTTGCCACGGCGCAAGGCATCGTCGTCCATCGCAGGTAAATCATCGTGTATAAGAGAATAGGCGTGCATTGATTCGACTGCCGCCGCACTAGAATCTGTCAGCTCATTGGGCTCTGCAAAAAGATGTGCTACGGCATACGTCAGCATAGGGCGAACGCGCTTTCCGCCATTAAAAAGGCTGTAGCGCATGGCTTCTTGAAGCGTGTTTGCTGGTGTGTATGCAGATAAAGTTTGGTCTAAGTAGCGGTTTACGCGCTCACAAGCGTACTGCGAAAATTGCTCTAGGTTCACTGTTCAGGTTCCGGATCAAAGTTTTCTAGGCGCTCGCCTTCATTGGTTTCAAGCAATATTTGTACTTTTTGCTCTGCTTGGGTGAGTACAGACTGGCAATCTTGGCTAAGTTTCACACCCTTTTCAAACGCTTTTAATGCTTCTTCAAGGGATAGCTGGTTAGATTCAAGTTGCGCGACAATGGTTTCCAATTCCGATAGGTTTTCTTCGAAGTGACGCACGCTGGTTTTTCGAGACATAATGACTTCTCTTTTGGTAATCTACAATTTGTAACGGAATTCCGCATAATTCAAGAGCGATGACACTCTAAAGTTACAAAATAGTAACGGTATATTAAGACGCGCCGCTACTATTTGTTTAAAATGAAAGAAGTTAAGTTGCATTATAGCTTTATTCGTAGGAGACGTGTGTGGATATCGCAACGCTAATAGGCCTTGTTGGGGCATTTGCCATCGTATTGATGGCCATCATTTTTGGCGGCTCGGCGGGTATGTTCCTAGACCCTGCTTCCGTACTTATCGTTTTGATTGGTTCTACATTTGTCGTATTGATGCAATACCCATTGAAGCAATTTTTAGGCGCAGGTAAATCCGCTGCCAAAGCGTTCATGTTCAAAAGCATTCCTTTAGATACGTTGATTGATGAAATTTACGGTTTAGCGGACGAAGCGCGTAAAGGGGGATTACTATCCTTGGAAGGGAAAGAGGTCAGTCATCCATTTTTATCAAAAGGCATTCAAATGCTTGTGGATGGCCATGATGGTACAGTCGTTCGAGCGCAGTTATCAAAAGACATGAACCAATCATATACGCGCCATGATAATGGCGCAAAAGTCTTTAAAGCCTTCGGTGATACTGGCCCAGCGATGGGGATGATCGGGACCTTGGTAGGTCTAGTGCAAATGTTGGCCAACATGGACGACCCAAAATCCATAGGGCCTGCGATGGCCGTTGCTCTTTTAACAACATTATATGGCGCCATGCTGGCGAACATGTTGTGTTTGCCTCTCCAAGCGAAATTAACTAACCGTGCCAACGAAGAGTTATTGTGTCAGCAGCTTATTCTAGATGCTTTATTAGCGATTCAAGCCGGTCAAAACCCTCGAGTCTTGGATGGTGCCTTAAAAACCTATATTGCCGAAGGCAAACGGACAGAGAGAGAGTAATACTCTTCAGATTAGTAACTGGATTTAAATATCATGAGTGATGAAGAAGACGAAAACGACTGCCCCGAATGTATAGAGGGTCTCCCAGCTTACATGGGGACATTTGCCGATTTGATGTCGTTGCTGATGTGTTTCTTTGTATTGCTGCTTTCGTTTGCTGAAATGGATGTACTTAAATTTAAGCAGTTGGCAGGTTCGATGCGAGAAGCATTTGGTGTGCAAAAGCAGATTGAAGCGGAATCTATTCCTATGGGGACTTCGATCATTGCGCAGGAGTTTAGTCCTGGGCGGCCTGAGCCAACACCGATTAACGAAGTAAAACAAAAAGCAGATGATGTTCCTGAAAACACTCTAGAAGTGATGTGTAAACCGGATTCTGCTCAATTAAACGAGCAAGACGGTGCAGGACAGCCTTCGCCGAATACTGCGGTCGATATGTCGCAAGCAGATATGCAGCGGGAACAGCAGATTCAGCAGACTGAAGAAACGGCACAACAGGTGGCGTCGGTCATGCGTGAAGAAATTTCTAAAGGAACTGTTGAGGTTGAAACGCAAGAAAATACCATCACGATACGCTTAAAAGATAAAGGGTCTTTTCAGTCGGGGTCAGCTGAGCTGAACTACGACTTTATTCCAATTATCGACATGGTGCGTGACTTATTGGTTGGTTTAGATGGCAGTATTGCGGTAGAGGGTCATACAGACAATATTCCAATTGATAGTCGACGGTTCCGCTCTAACTGGCAGTTATCATCGGCCCGAGCAATTTCTGTGGCGGAAGAATTGTTTGCAACAGGGCAACTTGAACAAAGTCGCTTTTCTGTAACGGGCTTTGCAGATACCCGGCCCCTTGTTCCAAATGATACCGCTCAAAATCGCGCTACTAATCGTCGGGTTGAAATTGTTATACGTCAAAATGACTTAGCGCGTCCGAATGTGATTGAGCCTGAATATCCACCAGGGTTAGGTGACGAACCAGATACGAATGATCTATTTACCGAAGGTGATGGTGGGTTTGAGTTAAACCCGAATGAAATTTTCTAATGACATAGAACCAAAAAAGCGACGTGATACGTCGCTTTTTTGGTTCTTCTGATGCGCTTTTAGAGGTTTTTTGCTATGGTTCTTGGCAAAATTTTTTGAGGATTTTAATGATGCGAATTGCAGTAATCGGCGCAGCTGGCCGCATGGGTAAAACATTAATTCAAGCCATTACCGATGCAGACGGTGTTAAGCTTGGCGCGGCCATTGTTGAGCCAACGAGTTCTTTGTTGGGCGCAGACGCTGGTGAAGTAGCAGGCGTTGGCAAGTTGAGCGTCAGCATTGTGAGCGGCATTGAGCAATGCATTAATGATTTTGATGTACTTGTTGATTTTACGACGCCAGAGCTGAGTGTTGGTAATGCTGCTTTTTGTGCTAAGCATGGCAAATCAATTGTCATCGGCACAACGGGTCTTAACGATGAGCAAAAATCTCAATTAGAAGAAGCTGGCAAGCAAACGCCTGTTGTTTTCGCACCTAATATGAGTGTTGGCGTTAACCTGACTTTGAAGTTGTTGTCTCTAGCGGCTGAGATCCTTGGTGATGATTATGATGTTGAAGTGATTGAAGCGCACCATCGTCATAAAGTAGATTCACCATCGGGCACAGCATTGCGCATGGGTGAAGTGGTTGCTGAAGCCTTAGGTCGTGATCTGAAAGAATGCGCTGTTTATGGTCGTGAAGGCCAAATTGGTCCACGCACGCAAAAAGAGATTGGCTTTGAAACCATCCGCGCAGGCGATGTTGTAGGCGAGCACAGTGTATGGTTTGCCACAGAAGGTGAGCGTATTGAGATTGCTCATAAAGCCAGCAGTCGTATGACCTTTGCTAAAGGCGCAGTTCGAGCTGCAGCGTGGTTAGAAAGTAAACCTGCCGGCCTATATGACATGCAAGATGTTTTAAATCTTAAATAAAGACGTAGAAGAGTAAAAGGCCGCTTATGCGGCCTTTTTTGTTGCTCATCAATTCCAGTTAGTGCGAACCTGGAGCGTTAATATCGAGTAACGGTGCAGCGTCTAGCTTTTCTGCGTCCATCATTACAGCAACACGCTGTAAAGAAGATAGAATTTGTGTCTGTTCCCAGCTTTGCAGCGATTCAAATTCAGAAATGAATTTTTCATGCAGCAGCGGCGGCGATGTTAGCAATACGTTTCTACCTTCTTCGGTAAGGCGTGCGTTCACAATGCGTTTGTCTTTTTGCGCGCGTACGCGCTCAACTAGCTTTCGTTCTTCTAAACGATTTAGGATCGTTGTCACGGTCGCTTGACTCAAAGATACATTGTCAGAAATTTTGCGTACGGTGACGTCTCCGAGCTCCTCAATGGCACGTAACACCATGATTTGAGGGATTGTAAGACCACACGCTTTTACTATTCGTTTAGATTGAAGGTCTGTTGCACGAATGATGCGGCGCAAATGAACGAGGACGTCATGTAGATGTTGTTGTTCGGGCATATAACACTTGTTTTGATGTCTGAGGTGTCTGTAAAGACGCGCATTATAGAGAGAACTTCCAGCAGGATGAACCCCTTGGGGGCAACAAACTCTCTAAAGTGGATTAATTAGACTTCAAAATAGTGTCCGAGCCAGTAAAAGTCAATGAGTAGACCTGCCCTGAGTCTACTCATTCTCCTTTTTGAGGTTTTCAAATGCCGCTATGGCGTGTTGTCGAGCTAACTTATAGTCGATTACTGGCTCTGGATAATCGCATTGATCACGAATAGCACTACTTGGATTATGAATGTTTTTGGCTGGAATACTCTTTAGTTCAGGAATAAATTTTTTGATAAAGGTGCCGTCTGGATCGAATCGTTCAGATTGACGCGTCGGGTTGAATACTCGGAAATAGGGGGCTGCGTCACAACCGGTTGATGCGCTCCATTGCCAACCGCCATTATTGGCAGCGAACTCACCATCAATTAACTTGCTCATAAAATATGCTTCGCCTTTACGCCAATCGATTAGCAATAACTTGGTTAGAAAGCTCGCTGCAATCATGCGTAGTCGGTTGTGCATCCAGCCTGTTTGATTGAGTTGGCGCATGGCTGCATCAACGATAGGGAAGCCAGTATTTCCTTCACACCAAGCCTTAAAGCCCGCTTCATTATTGTTCCAAATGACGTTCATTGTTTCAGGCTTAAACGGGAGTGACTTAGATAAGTCAGGAAAAAAGCCCATCAGTTGCTTATAAAAATCTCGCCAAGCGAGTTCTTTTAACCAGACGCTTGCGTGCCAGTCACGGTTGTCTTGAGAGGCAGAATAAATAATGGCCTCTAGGCACGCTCTTGGTCCAATAGCGCCCAGTGCTAAATAAGGTGACAATAAGCTCGTATTTGGTTTTGCTGGAAAATCACGTAGCTCGTCGTACAGCGCTTCCTTGGTATGACAAAAATGCCATAACTTTTCACGAATAGCTTGATAATCTGCGGGCCATAGATCTTCCCGGTAGCTCGATTGTTCAGAAGGTATGACGAACTCATTGGGTAAAGCCTCCCCTTGTGTTTGCTTATTTGGCAGGTCGTAGGGGGATTGAACATTTGCTGACAATGTCGCCAGCCAGCGCTTATAAAAGGGTGTGAAGACTTTAAAGGGCTGGCCTTGTTGATTCAATACGGGTTGAGAAACGATTAAGTCCGGTGCAAATCGCTGGCATTCTATATTGTGCTCACGAAGATGGTTCTCTGTATTATCATCACGTTGGGCTTCATGAACGGGTAATTCATTTTGCCACCAAACTTGCTGATAGTTCTGCTCTTGGCAGAGCGTTAATAGTGCATTTGGGCAGTCCGAAAAACGCCTCAGAGGTAGCACATGGAAGGGGATGTTGAGCTCATGTGCTTGCTGTCGTAGTGTCTGTATGAGTTTTAAGCGTAAGCTATCTTTAGCTGGGGACTCATGGTGCTCATCCCATTGCTCAGGTGTTAAGCATACAACGACAGCCATCTCTCCTTGTTGTTGGGCTTGAGCGATAGCAGGGTGATCATCTAGCCTAAGATCATTTCGGAGCCAAACTAATTGCGTGATTGCCATGGTTACACTGTATTCCTAATGCCTAATGCTTGTGGGTATGGAGCAAAGTAGCGTTGCTCTTTAACGTATTCACTGCCGTACAGTTTTAGATAATGATACAGCAGTGTAGTCGGTGTGGTTAGGTTCACTTCCCCGCGACGGTATTGTTCTACGACGCTAAGTATGTCCTGTCGTACTTCAGAGTCGACTTCACGCTTTAAATACCCCACTAAGTGCATCAGCACATTGCAATGGTCTTTGCGTTTTGCTGGTTTTGCGAGCGCGTCCATAAATTGCTTAAAGTACTCTTCAGAAAGGTCTTCAATAGACATTTTTTCTTGGCCAGAAAGAAGACGGCCAATAGTCTTGTAGGCTTTTTGGGAGTGCGCCATCACGATGTACTTATAGCGACTGTGGTAGTCGATTAAGTTTTTCATTGATAGATCGTTCAGTACTGTGTTGCGAAATTCATGGTGAGCAAACACTCGTAATAAAAAGTTTTCTCGTAAAAGAGGGTCGTTTAATCGGCCGTCTTCTTCGATCGGGAGGTGAGGATAACGATCCATCAATGATTGAGTGAACAGACCTCTCACCCTTTGCATGTGAGGGTGACCATTTTCTTGGTATACCTTAATGCGCTCGTAGCCACATGAGGGAGAGTTCTTCATTACGATATAGCCATCTATATCGGGCAGGTTATCTAAATAACGCTCATTAGAGCTTACGAGTTGATCGGTTATCTCCACATCGCGCTTGTTCGAAAACACAAGGCGTGGATCATTAGGATCGCCTTCTAATCGCATAGTCGGTCTTGGTGTACCAAACCCCGCCGCCATTTCGGGGCAAAATTTTTGATAATCAAAGTACTCGGAAAGTGGCCCTAAACAGTACAATGAACGACTGTGACCACCATTGAAACGAACATTTTCACCTAATAAACAGGCACTAATGCCTACCGGTATTTTTTTGCTGATATGATCTGGATGGCATTCATTGACTGTCATAACAGCCTCCTATGCATTCGTTTCCGTCAGTGTTTTTTGAAGTGCTTCGAAAGCAAATTTCGCGCTCAACATGGCACCCTCTGCATCGCCTTGGCATAGCCAGTCTCCAATCAAACTGATGTTTAGTGTGCTGTCGAAAAAGTACGGGTTTGGAGAAAGGGCCATCGCCTGACGTCCTAGCAGCCAGCGATGTGGCTCTCCAGACTCCTGTACGTTTGATTCGGTTGTCTTTGTAAATGCTTCAATCAGAATGGCTTTAACGTCTTCCTTGGGTGTATCTAAATGCGTTTTACTCCATTGAGGGGACGCTTGAATAACCCATGTTTCCATCGAGCCGGCAACTCTTTGAGGTTTATCTGAGTCTTTAATCAGAGACTCTAGGATAGGATGCTGGCAAGGCTGTAGTGGCGCGCTGTCTGTAGGTTCGGTTGTTACCCACATGCTCCATTGGGGTTGTGTTTGGCTTCCCGCTTGGTTGGCGAATTGGAGTAAAGCGCCAGAATTTGGAATGGTTGCTAATAACATAGCAGACTGCACTGCTGGGGTTGCGATCACAACATGTTCTGTCAGACAAATTGGCTGGTACTTGTCGTCACGCAGTAGCCACTTGCTACCTTGTCGTTCAATATGATGAACTTTGGTCTCAGTGAGGAGTGGCGTATCTTGGGTTAGGAATCGAGCGATTGAAGACATGCGTGGAACGCCCACGTAGGCGCTTTGCCAGCGTTCAATGATGTGATCCTTTAGCAGTGCTTCTCGCAATTCAGTAAGCTCTTCATCGCCAAAACTAATAATGCTCGCGCCAAGGTCGACACTGTATTCACCTAAGCGTTTGCTTCCCGCCCGGCCTCCGGTACCACGAGACTTTTCAAGTATCATGCATTCAAGCCCTTGTTTACGGGCAAGATAGCTAAATGTTGCGCCTGCAAGGCCTGCTCCGATGATAGCAAATTGTGTGCGAGGAATACCGGATGTCATATTTATGTTCTCTATGTGATATTTGTTTTTTAATCTTATACAAGAATATATTTTGTATAAGTTAATTTTTGTACATAAAATGATTTTGTACAAGCCTCAGGTATGCATGAATGAACATTACGACTGAATTAATAGCTTCGGATTACTTTCCAATACGAATTCTTTCAGAGCAGACAGGTGTCAATTCTGTCACCTTAAGGGCGTGGGAGCGTCGCTATGGTTTATTGAAACCGTTTCGAACTGAAAAAGGTCATCGCTTATATTGTCTACAAGATGTTGAGCGCGTGAAGCGGATTTTGTATTGGATTAATCAGGGGGTATCCGTCGGTAAGGTTCGTGCGTTGTTGGATTCTGGTTCAGATGATCTACGTATGAAAGGTGATGAGGACCAATGGCCTGATTGGCAGTGGCAGTTTATTGCAGCGGTTGTTGAATTGAATCAGAGTAAGTGGCAACGTTTATTTCAAGAAGCCAGTAAGCAGTACCCTGTGAGTGTGCTTTTGAAGAAGGGCTTACTACCCGCTCTGCAAAAGTTACGTAATCAAAAAAGCGCTTTAGTCGCTCGGTTATGCTTGCAAAGTGCGTTAGTAGAACGGGTATCATCCATAAAAACGAGTGGAGCTAAAGTTAAAACGGACGGTCCAATAACACTGATTATTAATGCGGATAATAGTGCTCTGATGTCGCATCTTGTTTGTTGGTCCTTATCTGAAAGTCAGCAGTTGTATCGTTATATCGAAGGCGTTAAAACTGCTGCTGAGGTGTCTGTATTAGTTGGCGCCTTGCAGCCCGGCGCTACTATTTTGGTGGCGGAAAGTTTGACACAAGCTGAAGCGGAAAAGTGGCTAAGTTTTTTATCTGAAGCGCCTTTAGAGAATCTATCTCTGATTGGCTCTGGGTTTTGGTTAGGTATGCTTGGTACTAAGCCTATCGTTGGTATAAAGGCTTATTCGGATGTATCCGCTTTTCTATCATAGTGGATTTGGCTATCAATGTTATATATTTAATTAATTTTAAGTATTATTGGTTTTTATTTACTCTGAGTGTATTCAATAACACTCAGAGGTAACTCAAATGACTAAAACACTGACCTTCGCCGTTATGCATTTTACAGTCGCTTTCTCTGTCGCATATTTGATCACTGGTAGTTTCTTAGTCGGTGGGTTGGTTGCCACCATTGAGCCGGCAATTAATACCGTGGCGTATTACTTCCATGAAAAATTTTGGCAGCGCATGACGCCAGAGAAGCAAGCTTCTTTAAGGCTTGGTTTGCGCTCAGTATTTGATACGTATGCCTTAAAAAGCTCATAAAAAAACCCTGCTTAGCAGGGTTTTTGTGTTTCTAAGTGTATTCGTTGTTAAAGGTTAAGTACAAACACGATAGCAACGGCGACGGGTGCAATAAACTTGATAACAAACAACCAAAGTTTGAATAAGCTTTCAGATTTAAAGTTCAGCTCATCTGCCGCAATCTTTTGCTTAACAGTCCAGCCAGCAAACAGAGCAATGAAGATACCACCAAGAGGTAGCATAATATTGGCAGTGGCGTAGTCCAGCGTATCAAAAATATTTTTGCCGAAAATGGTTACATCAGACATAAAGTTGAATGACCCTAGACATAGAATACCTACCGCCCATACAACAATACCGATAGAGATTGAGGCGGTAGAGCGTTTCATGCCCATGCGTTCAACAAGGAAAGCAACGGTAGGTTCTAGCAGAGAAATCGCGGATGTCCAAGCGGCTACACCAATCAGGATAAAGAACAATGTACCGAAGAATTGACCACCAGCCATTTGGCCAAAGGCTACTGGCAAAGAGACAAACATCAAGCCTGGGCCTGCAGCAGGATCCATTCCGTTAGAGAAGATGATAGGGAAAATCGCAAGGCCCGCTACCAAGGCTACTAAGGTATCAAGGAAGCCAATCGCAAGAACGGTTGAGCCGATTGATGCGCGTTTAGGCATGTAAGAGCCATAAGCCATGATCGTACCCATACCCAATGATAGGGTGAAGAAGGAGTGGCCCACAGCAACTAATACAGAGTCCCAAGTTAACTTGCTGAAATCAAAGTCAAACATGAAATCCCAGCCCGCTTCAAAGCCATCTGTGCTCATGCCGTAACCAAACAGTACAAACAGCAAGATAAATAGAGCTGGCATCATGATACGTGTTGCGCGCTCAATCCCCGCGTTCACACCACCAATAACGACCACAACAACCATGATCATAAAGATACTGTGCCACATCAGCAGCGTAGATGGATCAGCAAGTAAGCCAGAGAAAACAGCGCCAGCTTGTTCAGATGTAATATCGTTTAATGAGCCATTTGCGGTAGAAACAATGTACTGTAAAACCCAGCCTGCAACGACAGAGTAAAAAGACAGTATCATCACGCCAGCTAACATGCCCATAAGGCCTATTAAGCCCCAATTTTTGCTTTTGCCTGATTCTTCAGCAAGTTCTTGCAGCGCATTGTAAGGACTTTGACGAGCACGACGACCGATGAATACTTCGGCTAACATGATCGGAATACCAACCAGAGCAATACACAGCAGGTAAACCAGTACAAACGCACCACCACCATTTTCGCCAGTAATGTAAGGAAATTTCCAGATGTTACCTAGGCCAACCGCCGATCCCGTTGCGGCTAAGATAAAGATCCAGCGGCTCGCCCAAGAGCCGTGGATGGATTTTTTCTCTTGCATAAAATTCTCTTTGTTCTAAGCAAGTGACACATCCTTTTTGAGGATATGTTGAGAGCATCGCTCATCGGCGACTTTCCGGACTGCAGGCTCGGTTCTCATGCTTAATTTTGTTAATGGAAGAACTGCTTACAGAGATCTTACCTAAATACCTTCCCACAGGTGATATCCAGGTCGTAATGCGATTTGCATTACATAATCACTCTGATTTGGCGGGCGATTTTGCAAATTTTGTTCAAGCTTTTCAAGTTAAATCTGTCGATTTGGTCAATAACGCGCCAAAAATCAATGATCGAGAGCTTTAGTGACGGGCTGATTTTTACCAACAAATACGAAAACTCAGCAACAGTGGTTGATATAAATATTTAGACATGTAACTATTTTTATAGACTTACACAGCTAAGAACGGAATTTTAAAGAAGAAATTGTTATTTAACTTATTAGAGATGTAATTTTCAAATGATGAATGACGTTATTACCTTACGCAAACCAAAGGCCGAAGATGGAATGGACTTATTTGAGTTGGTCGAGCGTTGTCCACCGTTAGACCCCAACTCATCTTATTGCAATTTGCTTCACTGCAGTCATTTCGCTGAAACAGGTGTTGCTGCGACACGTAATGATCGTTTGGTGGGTTTTGTTTCAGGATATTTGAAACCTTCAACGAGCGATGTTTGGTTTGTCTGGCAGGTGGCGGTAGATGCCGAGGCTCGAGGCTGCGGACTAGCTAAACGTATGTTGAAGTCAGTACTTGAGCGTCAAAACTTAACGAATGTGAAATATATAGAAACGACGATTACCTTAGACAATAAAGCGTCTTGGGGACTTTTTAAAAGTCTTGCCAAGGAGCTGAATGCCGCCATTGAGGAAGAGCCTTTCTTTGATGAGCAGAAACATTTTAAAGGGAAACATAATACCGAGTACCTAGTACGAATCGGCCCCTTTTCTTGACCATCTGAGTCCCCCCATTCTCAGGTCTAGCATATTCAAATAACATTATAAATTATTAAACATAGAGGACTATCCATGAAGATTTTTGAGGAAATTGAATCCGAAGTACAATCCTACGCTCGCTCTTTTCCGCGTGTATTTCATAAAGCTCAAGGCAGCTATTTGTACGATGAAGAGGGTAATCAATACCTCGATTTTTTAGCAGGTGCAGGCACACTTAATTATGGCCACAATCATCCAGTCCTTAAAAAAGCTGTCCTAGAATACATTATGGACGATGGTATTACCCATGGGTTAGATCTGCATACCAAAGCAAAAGGTGAGTTTTTAGAAGCCTTCAAAGAATATATCTTAGAACCTCGCGGCCTTGAGTATGTGATGCAGTTTACTGGACCAACGGGGACTAATGCGATCGAAGCGGCGATGAAATTGGCACGTAATGTTACGGGTCGAGAAAATATCATCACGTTCACTAATGGTTTCCATGGCTGTAGTTTGGGGGCATTGTCTGCAACAGGCAACTCTCATCATCGTGGGGTAGCCGGCACTACGCTTGGCGGTATTAGCCGCGTTCCTTTTGATGGCTACTTAGGTGATGGTATTGAAACCACTGAGTATCTAGATAAGGTGTTGTCTGATTCTTCAAGCGGTATTGATCATCCAGCGGCCGTATTGGTCGAAACCGTTCAGGGTGAAGGTGGCATTAACGCAGCGTCTATGGAGTGGCTGAAAAATCTTGAAACGGTTTGTCGCA
Organism: Marinomonas gallaica; assembly: GCF_049821165.1. Lineage (NCBI taxonomy): Bacteria > Pseudomonadati > Pseudomonadota > Gammaproteobacteria > Oceanospirillales > Oceanospirillaceae > Marinomonas > Marinomonas gallaica. The sequence continues at coordinate 3,536,973 of NZ_CP187511.1, read as the reverse complement.
AACATGATGTGTTGTTGATTATTGATGACATCCAGGCTGGTTGTGGTCGAACAGGTACCTTTTTTAGTTTTGAGCCGGCCGGTATCAATCCGGACATAGTGACCTTGTCTAAATCAATCAGTGGTTACGGATTGCCATTTGCTATTGTTCTGTTTAAACCGGAACTGGATCAATGGAAACCAGGTGAACACAATGGAACCTTCCGTGGTAACAATCTCGCCTTCGTAACGGCTAAGCATGCACTGGAAACCTTTTGGAAAGATGACTCGTTTGCTAAAGAAGTGCGTCGTAAAGGCCAATACATAGAAGATCGACTTAATGCCATTGTTGATGAGCTTGGTGATGGTAACTTTACTGTGCGCGGTCGCGGCATGATGCGAGGCATTAACTGTGTTAGCGGTGAACTGGCAAGCCAAATCACAAGAGCATGTTTCAAACAAAATCTGATGATAGAAACCTCTGGTGCAGATGATCAAGTGGTTAAGTTCTTGTGTCCTCTTGTTATTACGGATGAGCAGCTAAAGCAAGGTCTAGACATAGTAGAGCAGGCTATTCGTGAAGTATGTGCGAAAACAGATGAAATGCCGGAAGAGCGTAGTTACTTTGATGAGAACTACGACATCGCTGTGTAGCTTAGAAGTGGGTGAGCTCATATTGTTCACCCTCTGCCCGCCAATAATGAATTCTATGAAGGAGCAACAATGATTGTACGTCAGTTAAGTGAGTGTGAGAAAACAGAGCGTCGTGTGGTATCCCCTGATGGCAAGTGGCAAAGCGTACGTATGCTGCTTAAAGGTGATGACATGGGTTATTCATTTCATATTACAACTATTTTTGCTGGCGAAGAGTGCCAGTTCCATTATCAGAATCATTTTGAATCGGTGTTCTGTATGGAAGGTGAAGGTGAGATTGAAAGCCGCGAAGATGGCAAAGTCTATCCGATTACACCGGGTACACTTTATAACCTTAATGAGCACGATCGTCATACATTACGAGCCTTTAAAGAGTTGAAACTTGCGTGTGTGTTTAATCCGCCTGTTACAGGGAAAGAGGTGCATAACAAAGACGGTGCCTACGAATTAGTCGATTAATTTCAAAGGAGAATATACCGATGGCTGTTGCGCAGACTTCAACTGCATCCGATCGTGATTTGTATCCTTCACGGACGTATCCAGAGCCTGTTAAATTTAGCCGCCAAGATCCGGTTGTTTACTCCGACTCACAAAAAGCTGCGCCTTTAACGAAAGCGCAGCTAGCGGAGTACGAAGAAAAAGGCTTTTTATTTCTGGATGATATATTTAGTCCTGAAGAATTATCTTCCCTAATCAGGGAAATGAAGAGTATGTGTCTTGATGAGGCCATAAAGCGCAGACCTGAAACCATTACGGAGAAGGGGAGTGGTGAGGTGCGTTCTGTCTTTTCAGTGCACCAACTGAATAAAGTTTTTGCCAAATTGGCTGAAGACCCGAGGCTAGTGGCTGTTGCTGAATACATACTTGGCGATAGTGTTTATATTCATCAAAGTCGATTAAATTGCAAGCCGGGTTTTGAAGGAAAAGAGTTTTATTGGCATTCAGACTTTGAAACATGGCATGCAGAAGACGGAATGCCAAGGATGCGGGCACTCAGTATGTCGATCACATTGACACCTAATGACCACAATAATGGTCCTTTATTGCTTATTCCAGGATCACATAGGTCATTTATCTCTTGTGTCGGTGAGACTCCCAAAGATCATTATTTGTCATCACTGAAGCAGCAAGAGTTTGGTATTCCAGATCAATCCTCTGTTGCTGACTTGATTGAGCAGGGTGGTATTGAAACCGCTGTAGGGGATATTGGGCGCATCATACTATTTGACTGTAATACATTGCACGGTTCAAATGGCAATATAACCCCTTATCCAAGATCTAATTTATTCTTTGTATACAATGCATTAAGCAACAAAGTGTCTCAACCTTTTGCAAGTGATTCTATTAGACCTGAGTTCATCGGCGCACGGCATAGCATCAAACCTATTAAAAGTGTCATTTTTAATTAAAATTTGTGTAATTCATGCTTAATATTTGAGCTTCCTTATGACAAACTACCCGCCGGCGCTCACTAATATAGGTTGAGGTTCTCTTAACCCAACATAAGAAATTCGGAAAGAAAATGGGACAACATACAGTTGATAAAATCGGCGGTACGTCCATGAGTGACTACCGTTCGGTACGAGATAACATTATTTTTAAGCCAGCAGGTACAGAAGACCTGTATCAACGCGTTTTTGTAGTATCGGCATACGGCGGTATTACCGATAAGTTGCTGGAACACAAGAAGAGTGGTGATGCGGGAATTTACGCTCACTTTGCAAAAGACCGTAACCAGAGTGGTTGGCGTGAAGCGTTTGATGAAACTCGTCAAACCATGCTGGACATCAACCGTGATTTGTTCGGTGAGAGTGAACTTCTTAAAGAAGCGAATGACTTTCTAGCAGCTCGTCTTGATCAAGCGCAAGAAGCGCTAGAAGACTTGAGCCGTTTGTGTTCTCACGGTCACTTTGCAATTGATGAACATCTTGCGACAGTTCGTGAAATGCTTGCCAGTCTTGGTGAAGCGCACAGTGCATGGAACATGGCGAATTTGCTTAAACGTGACGGTGTAAACGCAGTCTTTGTTGACCTCACAGGCTGGAATGCTAGCGTTCATATGTCGCTAGACGAGCGGATTGTGGAGTCATTCAACGACGTTGATTTAGCGACTCAGTTGCCGATTGCGACAGGTTATGCTCACAGTGAAACGGGTCTAATGACAACGTTTGACCGTGGTTATTCCGAAATGACGTTTAGCCGTATTGCCGTACTGACACAAGCACGCGAAGCGATCATCCACAAAGAGTTTCACTTAAGCAGTGCAGATCCGCGTTTGGTCGGTGAAGACAAAGCGGTTCCTATTGGTCGTACTAACTACGATGTGGCCGATCAACTGGCAAACTTAGGTATGGAAGCGATCCACCCTAAAGCGGCTAAAGGTCTTCGTCAAAGTAAAATTGCATTGCGTGTGAAGAATACATTCGAACCTGAGCACAGTGGTACCCTCATTACAGGTGATTACATCTCCGATGCGCCATGTGTTGAGATCATTGCTGGCAGTCGCGGCGTCTACGCCGTTGAATTATTCGACCAAGAAATGGCCGGTGAAATTGATGCCTTTGATATGGGCGTGTTGAAAGTGTTGAACCAATTGGGTGCGCACATTATCGCTAAAGACATCAATGCGAATAGCATCACTCACTATTTAGCGGCAAATCTTAAGACGCTAAAGCGTGTTCTTCGTATGCTGGGTGAAGAATTCCCGGAAGCTGAAATTACACAGCGTAAAGTCGCTATCGTATCGGCTATTGGTTCTGATATGAAGACGACTGGTATGTTAGCAAGTGCTGTGAAAGCCATTTCAGAGCAAAGTATTAACGTGATAGCGATGCATCAGTCAATGCGTCAGGTAGACATGCAGTTTGTGGTGGATGAGGAAGACTACGAAGTCGCGATCCGCAGCCTACACAAAGAGCTTGTTGAATCGCATAACCACGGCCGAGCAATTTGTTTAGCGTCGTAAGCTAAAAGATCTCGACCTTTAAAAACCCAGCAGACAAGCTGGGTTTTTTTTATGCATGTGCTAGCTGATCCACTTCAATGTTTTCAGGGAACTGATCGAATAGATCTTGAGGGATAGGGCGGCTGATAAAATAACCTTGCCCAAGGTCACAGTGAAAGGACTCCAGCATTTCAAGCTGAGCACGGGTTTCAACGCCCTCTGCAATGACCAAAATATCAAGTTTGTGTGCCATGGCGATAATGGCTTCTACCATCATGCGATCATCGTTATCGTTTTCTAAATCCCATACGAAGCTTCGGTCAATTTTTAGTAAATCGACAGGCAAGTTTTTAAGTTGTCCTAGTGATGAGAACCCCGTACCGAAATCATCAATGGCGATACAAATTCCCATTGCCTTTAAGTATTCCAACGTTTTCTTAGCTTGCTTCAAATCGGTTAACAGTGTTGTTTCGGTAATTTCGAAGCCGATGTAGTGCCCAGGAATATTGAACTGTTGAATCATTGCCCGTACATAAGGCACTAAGTTTGGATCATTTAGTTGCAAGGATGACAAATTGATGTGCAGTAAAATAGGGTAAAGTCCAAGTGCTTCGCGATGAGCCAAGTACTCAAAGCTTTTACGAATCACATAGTTACCTAATGCTAAAATTTGCCCTGACTGTTCCGCTAATGGAATAAAACTGTCAGGGAAGACTAATCCTTTTTCAGGATGATTCCAGCGGACTAGTGCTTCGGCTCCAATGACTGTATTTAAGGTTAAATCAAACTGAGGCTGAAAGTGTAGAATGAGTTGATCTTCTGCTATGGCTTTTGTAAGAGCGAGCTCTTCTGCATGTGTATCGAGTGATTGTTTGCGCATGGCTTCATCAAAGACCACGAATTGATTCTTACCACGACGTTTTGCCTCATACAGAGCGACATCAGCGCATCTCATGAGTTCTAAGATTTGTGAACCATGCTCCGGAATGAGGGTAATGCCTAAAGAGGTGCTTTGCTTGAATTCTCTATGACCAATATGGATGATTTCTTGTGTGCTAGATAGGATTTCTTGAGCAATGTCTTTTATATCCTGAACGGAGTTTGCTTGTGTCACAACAATCGCAAATTCATCGCCCCCTAAACGTATTAAGATGTCTTGCTCTCGTTTATGTTGAGATAAGCGCTTGGCGACCTCAACCAAAACTTTATCGCCAACATCGTGGCCAATGGTATCGTTTATCGATTTGAAATTATCTAAGTCAAAATAGATAAACGCTCCCAGAGTTTGGTTTTCTTTGATTTGATGAATGATTTGATGGAAGTGGTCGTTCAGGTATCGTCGATTAGGTAAATCAGTTAAAGGGTCCTTAAATGCCAGTTCTTTTAACTCTAATGTCTTATTATTGACTTCTTTCTGAAGCTCAATGGGGCGGATAAGGATATGGTAAAGGCTTAAAGAGCATGCAGTTGCAAGAAGAATGGTAATGAGCAGCATATTGAAGGTGCGGGTTATGATATTGCTGCTAATATCATTGGAGATAGAAAGCGTCCAAGTGCCGGTTGGTAAGCCGATACCAGCTTGCACTAAAGTGTCAGGGTTGAGGGGCTTTATTGGGTTATAGAACTGAAATATCTCGTTGGAGTCAGCGTGTTCACGTTCTATCTTGATCGCGTAGCCTTCGTTCTCTAGTTCATGAATGCCTGTGTTATTTATAAGCGGTGTTAGCATGATGAGTGCAGAGGCAAACCCCCAAAACTCGCTAGATTTAGGCCCCTGAGCCGCTTCATAAATTGGCATACGACTGATAACGGCAGAGCCACCTTGCACTAAACTTAGAGGGCCAATCATGATCATGTTGTGATTTTTGATTGCCGTGTACGCCGCTTCACTGTATTTGGGGTGATTAAGGACATCTAGTCCAAGTGCATCTTCATTGCCTTCAAGAGGATAAATGTGTTCGATAATCCCACCTGGGGCTAATTGCATGCTGTCTATGCCAGGTATGGATTGCATGATGTTTTTGGCATAGCTGTCAAAATGATCAAGCTTTTTATCTGTTAGTGAGAGTTGGTGGGCTAAAATCCGTGTCGATGTAAACGATAGGCTCAGGCTGCGTTCTATTTCTGTCGCTTGAGAACGCGCAATACTACTGAGCATCAAACGCTGGTTTTGGATGAAATTGGTGTTGGAAAGAGTAATAAAATAAATGCCGAGCGCTGAAATTAGCGCAAATATACTCATAGAAATAACAAAGGCGCGCCTGTCTTTGATACGTGGTGTGAGCATATACCCTATAAACCCCATGTATTTTTTACTTATTACCGTTTTTAACAGATCAATATTTTTACAGTATCTGTATGAAGCTACTATTAATAAATTTTATCCATATTGCAATATAACAATTTTGTGTAGAGTGATAATAGGTATACAGATCAAGCTGCGTAGGAAATGCTACGCAGCTTGATCTAGGTCTTAGTTCTGGTATTTTGCGATTAAGCGAAAACTAAGAACACCCCGGCTAAACTAATGGCTGCTCCGCCCACTTGATTTAATCGAGTAAGATTAAGTGATTGCAGCATACGCCCCGTCCCAATACCCACTAGATGAAGTGCAATGGTTGCCAGTGCAAAGCCAAGGCCGTATTCGAAGCCATTTGCATTTAAAGGCATTTCCATGCCATGAGCAGCGCCGTGGAAAATGGCAAACGTCCCAGCAATTGTGATAGAGGCTGCCAGTGGTAGACGCTTAGCACTTAATAACAGTGCGCCCATTAAGATGACAGACAATAAAATACCAGATTCAATAAATGGTACATTCATGCCCAGCATGGCAGCACCAGCACCTAGTAGCATAACGGTCACAAACATTGTCGGTACTAACGTCAACGATCGACCGCCGAGGCTTGTAGCCCAAAGGCCGATAGCAAACATGGCTAACAAATGATCTAAACCGGTAAGTGGGTGAATAAGGCCAGATAAAAAGCTAGAGGTATGCTCATGTCCAGGGTGTGCCAATGCCATTCCTGGGATCAATGTAAGAGCTAAAAGTCCCGTTTTCTCTACTGTGATTCTCATCACTGTTCTCCTAAAAACAAATTTTCATTAACCGGATAAAACCGAGACGGGAGTTTACCACGAAGCATATCGGCTAATAGTGAATGATTTACAAGATATGTAGCGTTCTGCTCAATGCTTAAGTGCAAAAATATTCCAAGTTAACCATTGATCGAAATCAATTAAGCGTGCCGGACGAGAAGGGAATGCTATTCGGTATATTGTACTGAGTAAGTTTTTGATGAAAACTGGTACGTTAGTTAAATGTACGAAGTCCTGCTGGAGACTATAAACCATCGATGAGAAGGGTAGGCATTTGATGGCTTACATTAGCCAGACTTAGAGTTTAGCGAATGCTTAATGGCTCCACTCAGTTTTTCGAGGCAATGAAACGGGATCGTGACATGTATAAAACACAATTTACTGATAGCCAACGTAACATTCTGAATCTGCCTGCTTACTTATATGATCTTAATTAGGTGCATGCATTCATGCTGAAACGGATTGTCTGCTTCTTTTGTATCGTTTTGCCACTATGGGCCCATGGTGAGTCGAAAAAACTGAATCTTGTTATTCTCTCCTACAATCCTGATGTCTCTACGGTTCTTTTATTTCAGTCGATTGTGGATGATTTGACTGAACGATTACCGAATTATGATATTAACCTTAAAGTTTCTAGTGCTGAAAATTTGAGCAGTACTATCGAACGTTATCAATATGATTTGATGTTATTAGACCCTGTCCATTATTTGAAATTTCGCAGTACAGGTCGCTTAAGTGGAGCCTTGCTGACGCTTCGACGTGGCTTTGAAGGGAAGACTACAAGCTTTATGGGAGGCGTGATTTTTACTCGACGTGACAACCAAACGATAAGGCTCGATAACCTTTATCAATACCCTGTTGCTGCAACGGCTCCGACTTATTTAGAAAATTATACTGCTCAAATTTTTGAACTTAAAAGTAATGGGTTCAATATTCCTTCTGTTGATGCGCTTAAACAATATGCTGACGCTGAGCAGGTAGTTGATGCGGTACTTTCCAAGCGACAGGATACAGGTTTTGTTCGAAGTGGTGTGCTGGAAAAGCTTGTTCAGCAGGGGCGCATCGAGGCAAATGCTTTTAAAATTCTAAATGAACAGAACTTCGCAGGTTATCCGTTTTCTGTTTCGACAAGACTGTTTCCTGAATGGGCGTTTGTTGCTAAAGCAAGTGTAGACACAGACGTTACCCGTGAAGTGACTGCTGCGTTGCTTAATATGAAGATTGATCGCAAACAAGCTCGAGATTATGGATTGTATGGTTTTGTTCCTTCCTTAGATTATTTACCTGTTGAGCTGATGTTAAAAGAGCTTTCGCTGCCGCCTTATGACGATGAAAGCTTAGGTTGGATCGACTTTCTGAAAAGCTATGCCACGTACTTTTTATTGGCAAACATGATCGCTTTGTCATTGATCTTCTTGTCTTGGAATACGTTTCGACAAAACAAGCATTTGGCTCGCTTGATTAAAAAAGAAAAGCAAGCCCAAGAGCTACTTACGCGTAGTAACAAACAATTGGACGCATTGCTAAGCAGCAGTCCTACTGTCATTTATTCCCTTGATCCCGAGTACTGTCAGCTTCAATTCATCAGCAGTAATTGCTACCACTTGTACGGTAAAACGGCAGAAGAAGTGAAGACTATTCGTAACTGGTGGCAGAAGTCTATTCATGATGACGATTTAATCAAAGCCTTAGCTACGTTTCGCCAATGGCGCGTTGATGGTTGCCTAGGAACTCTGATTTTTTCATATCGGATCTCTCGACAAGGCGACTGGATTTGGGTTGAAGATCGACTTCAGGCGTTACGTAATGATATTGGTGAGGTAACCCTCTTTGTAGGGGCTCATTCGGACGTGTCAGAACGGCATTTAAATGAAGAACAGCTAGAGCTTTGGGCCAGTGTCTTTGCCAATGCTCGTGAAGGTATTGCCATTACGAACCCGAAGGGCGATATCCTTGATGTAAATTCTGCTTTTTCTAGAATAACAGGCTACAGCCGGTTTGAAATCATCGGTCAAAATCCACGAGTTTTAAACTCAGGACGGCAAAGTAAAGATTTTTATCAAGAAATGTGGCGGCAGATTGTCAGTGCTGGCTTTTGGGAAGGTGAAATCTGGAATAAGCGTAAAAATGGTAGTATTTATGCTCAAAACCTAACCGTTGTCGCTGTCAGTGATGTGTTAGGAAACGTGAGCCACTATATATCGCTTTTTTCAGATATTACACGTCAAAAGCGTAATGAAGAACAGTTAGAACATATTGCTTACTTTGATTCGTTAACAGGGTTGCCAAACCGAACGAACTTAACCAATTCTCTCGATATCAAAATCAGAAACGCGACTATTTATGGTACGAAGTTCGCTTTAGCCTTCCTAGACTTGGATGGGTTTAAAGAGGTAAACGATACCTTTGGTCATGATACTGGAGATTTATTACTCGTGGATGTGGCTAAACGTATGCGCGAGACGCTTGGTGGCGAAAGTATTGTCGCTCGGTTTGGAGGAGATGAGTTTGTTTTGTTGGTGCCAATTCTACAAAATTCTTCGGAAATTGAGCCACAACTGCAGTGCTTGTTAGATGCATTAGCTCAACCGTTTAAAGTATCTGGTGTAACGCTTCATATTAGTGCCAGCATAGGCGTGACTTTTTATCCTCAAAACCGTGAAGTTGAAGCTGACCAATTGATTCGTCAAGCGGATCAAGCGATGTATCAGGCGAAAATTAGTGGTCGCAATCGATTAAAAGCGTTTAATTTAAGCCAAGAAGATATTTTGGTTGAGCAGCACCGTTTTTATGAAGAATTGCAGCAGGCGTATGAGTTAGAGCAGTTTAGGTTGTACTATCAGCCTAAAGTGAATATGCGTACCAAAGAAGTGTTTGGGTATGAAGCTTTGATTCGATGGCAGCATCCAACCAGAGGCATTTTGGCACCGGCGTTATTCTTACCGGCTTTAACCAATCAGCCTTTGGAATTAGAGGTTGGTAATTGGGTAATAAAAACCGCTTTAGCGCAGTTATGGCAATGGCAGCAGCTGGGCTATAACCAAACCGTGAGTGTTAATTTGGCAAGTTATCAGTTACAGCAGGGTGGCTTTATTACGGAAATGAAAGGTCTGTTAGCGGGTTATCCCCGTTCTGTAGCGGAGTCGCTAGAGCTGGAAATCCTCGAAACCAGTGCGATAGAGGATTTGGCGACGGTTTCAGGTGTGATTGAAGCCTGTAAAGAAATGGGGGTCAAGCTTTCACTGGATGATTTTGGAACGGGTTATTCGACCTTAAGCCACTTAAAAGAGCTGTCGGTTGATATCCTTAAGATTGATCACGGTTTTGTGCGTGAAATGTTAGAAGGTAAAAATGATCTTGCTATTATTAAAGGGGTTATAGGCTTTGCGGATGCGTTTTCGTTAGACGTTATCGCAGAAGGTGTTGAGACAGCGGGTCATGCTAAACGTCTCATTGAGTTAGGTTGCGAATTAGGTCAAGGCTATTACATTTCACGTCCGATGCCTGCAGAAAAGGTATTAGAATGGTACGATCAATGGAAAGCTTTTGATTGTGAGTAAACGATGCCTGAATCGAATGAGCTAGAGCGACATTGTAAAGCGTATGTTGTTGAACGAATGCAAACGGACAATGCCCATGACTTGGCTCATATTGAGCGTGTTGTCAAACAAGCAAAGCGGCTTGCTCAAAAAGAGGGTGCAGAGTCGACGCTTGTGATTGCGGCAGCATGGCTGCATGATGTTATTAATTATCCAAAGGATCATCCTAAGAGAAGCCAAGCGTCTTTTGACTCTGCATCTTTAGTTGAACCTTTTCTTAAACATTTAGGGTTTGATTATTCGCAGGTTAGTGCCATCCAGCATGCCATTATAACTCACAGTTTTAGTGCTCAGGTAACACCAAGAACACTTGAGGCTCAAGTTGTGCAGGATGCCGATCGATTGGATGCTTTAGGTGCGATCGGGATTGCGCGGTGTATGATGGTAGGAGGGCAGTTGTCTCGCTTATTGTACGAGCTGGAGGATCCATTCTGTTCAGAGCGCGAACCGAATGATTCTGAATTTACTTTAGACCACTTCTATCAGAAACTTCTACGTTTAGAGGCAACATTCCAAACACAAGCTGGGCGAGCTGAAGCTGCACGCAGAACACAGTTTATGCGAGAATATTTGGAACAGTTGCGTTTTGAGATCAGTTAGAGGATCTTTCATAACGAGCTAGGTTGTCTGCCATAACCATAGATATTTCAAGATATTGTTGAAGTTGTTCATCTGATAATCCTTGGGTCATGGCTGTAAGCGCTTCTAAATCATAGCTTTCTAATGTTTTGAAAGACTGAGTGCCTTGCTGAGTTAATTCAATAAAAGAACTTCTCTTATCTTCTGGGTTTTGCTTTTTGCGAACCATATTGTACTTTTCTAGCTCTTTTATGAGCCGCGTAACTTGACCTTTATCTCTGCCACAGTGCTGAGCAATCATAATGGCTGTACAGTTTTCATGATCATGGATCATTTTTAAAATAATGAAGTACAAAGGCGAAAGAGGTGTGCTGCTTTCTTGCATAGCAAAACGCATTGCATGTTTCAGTCCGGAGATAATACCAATCAAAGCAGTTTGTATATCGCGTTCAATGTCAGCCATAGAGGAATCGTTCAATCTAGTTGATGAAATACTGTCAGAATATCAGATAAAAGTTAGGTGTGCTGTTTCAATTCGTTTGATGTCGGCAGTAGGCAAAAGACGTCGTCGACCTCGGTAATGATAAAACGTTGTAAACGTTCGCCAACACATGGCCCTGAAACACATTCCCCTTTTTCAGGTGTAAATTGCGCACCGTGAAATTGACATTCAATTAGACTGAAAGTTTCGTCAAAGCAATGGAAGCTGTCGTTTGCAATGCGTTTATTTAAATGTGGGCAAAGATTTTGATAAATAAAAAGAGTGTTATTTGACACAAGGGCAAGGAAGTGAGCTGAATTGATGTCAAACACGTAACTTTGTTCATTTTTAAGGGCATGAATTGTATTGTTCTGAATGTTAGATAAAACCAGCATAGCGCATTTCCAGTTATCATTTTTATGAGTATAAAGTGTATCGAGAATGCAAAGAAGCGCCTATTGTTTAATGGCTGATTGCTGTCTTTACAGAGGCCCTTTATACTCCGCACTATGACTAATAAACCCTCCTCCGTTAAGAAAAAACCAGCACCAAAAAAGCGTGCCAAAAAGACCAAACGCTCGCCGAAACGACCTTCTATTTGGCGTAGGCTATTTAAGTGGCTGGTTATTCTCAGTTTGATTTTAAGTATTCCCTTTAGCCTATGGTTATGGTGGCTAGATAAGCAAGTTGTCGCTCGTTTTGAAGGCCAGAAGTGGCAAGTGCCTTCGGAAGTATACAGTGCGCCTCTGGAGTTAACCGATGGCGCGCCTTGGCGTAAGCAAGATCTTGAGAATGTTTTGTCTGAATACGGGTATCGGTTTGGTAAAAATAGCCAGAAAGTAGGGTGGGCGGCACGCAGCCAAACAAAAGTAAGTGCTCATTTACGTGATTATACCGACCATACAGGTTACCACCCTTCATCACGTCGGATGTTTTCGTTTGCAAACGGCCAGCTGCAGATTCAAGATATCTCAGGTAAACGTTATCGTAATGCAGTGCTTGAACCTCAAAAAATTGGTTATTTATACGGCGGTAATACAGAGAATCGTGACATTCTAGTATACGAACAGATTCCTAAGAGTTTGATTGAAATCCTGACGATTACCGAAGACCGTGATTTTTTTCATCACTTTGGTATATCGCCAACAGGAATTGCGCGAGCCGCTTTTGTTAATGTGACGTCAGGGAGTCGTAGGCAAGGGGGGTCGACACTGACTCAGCAGTTGATTAAGAATATGTTCTTAACCTCTGAGCGGACGTACACTCGTAAAATTACGGAAGTTTTTATGGCTTTGCTGCTTGAGTACCACTACAGCAAAGAAGAAATTATTACCGCCTATGTTAATGAGGTGTATCTGGCTCAAGAAGGTGATAGCGCGTTACATGGGTTTGCAGCCGCGAGTGAATACTTTTATGGACGACCGCTGCATGAGTTGAACTTAGACGAGCTGGCATTGTTAGTCGGTATGGTTAAAGGCCCCTCACTGTATAACCCCAGACGCAATCCAGAGCGTGCGAAACAACGTAGAAATGTGGTGATTGATTTGCTGCTTGATCAAGGGAAATTAACCGCGCGCAATGCCACCGTACTGAAAAAACAGCCACTAAAATTGTCTCCGCCAGGGAAACGCCGATCTGTCTATGGCGACTACTTAGATTTGGTTTCGATGCAGCTAGAGCGTGATTTTGACCAAGCTACGCTGGCGACAAAAGACCTTAAAATATACACTGGACTTGATATTCGTGCTCAGAAAGCCGCTCTTAAGGCGATGCACAGTCGTGTTTCTGCTTTGGTTCAGCAAAAAAGGCAGTTGAAAGGCTTGCAGGGCGCGATGGTTGTCACCGACCGTCATAACGGCCAAGTACGTGCGGTGGTTGGGTCTTCTGATAAATATTACAGTGGCTTTAATCGAGCATTAGGGGCCGTGCGTCCGATTGGCTCTTTGGTAAAACCTTCGATCTACCTTACTGCAATCGCTTCAGGACGTTACACCTGGTGGGATAGAATTCAAGATGAAGCAAAACGTTTCAAGGTAGGCGGCAAACTGTGGGAGCCACAAAACTACAGTCGAACGACTCATGGCGAAGTGCCGTTATACGAAGCATTAGCAAAATCGTACAATTTAGCCACCATCGATTTAGCCAGTAACTTAGGTTTTGATCGTGTAGCCGATACGCTACGTCAGTTGGGGGTCAAAAGACCTTTTACCATGTACCCATCGGTTGCTTTAGGGTCTTTAGAGCTTTCTCCATTTGAAGTCGCACGTTTATATCAGCCGTTGGCCTCAACGGGTGAAAGTGCAGAGTTAGGTGTTGTGCTGTCTGTTATGGATCAAAATGGTAAAGTATTAAAACGATTTGATCGAAGCAGTGAAGTACCTTTTACTCAAGAAGCGCTAGCGGTGACGTTAGCGGGGATGACAAAATCCCCTGAAATAGGAACAGCACGGGCTGCTCAAGGTCAGCTACCTTGGTTGAGGTTTGCCGCTAAAACCGGTACGACCAATGATCAGCGAGATAGCTGGTTTGTCGCGGTTACCGATGACTTTTTAAGTACCGTATGGCTTGGCCAAGATGATAATTCATCCATGAATATCACCGGTAGCTCGGGAGCCCAGTGGGTTTGGATTGATTTTGCCAAGGCGTTACCGCAGAGGTCACTGCCCAAGGCGCTTCCTCGGGAAGCGAATTATTATCATGTGACACTGGATGAATTTGAAATAGCGGCGGATCGTTGTAAAGAAAAGGTCGAGCTTCCTTTTATTGAAGGGACTCAACCCAAATCATCTAGTTCTTGTTTTTGGTTCTTTTGACAATTTATCGATTGGATTGAATACGGATTTGTAATTTACTGATATATATGCTTTTCTTTGAAAAAATACAGACTTTCTTCGACTTGTTATAAGAAGTAAGTGATAGTCTCAGTAGAAGAAGTGAAGTGCTTATAATGAAAAAAATAGTAAATGTAAAAAGCACGGTGAAAATTATTTTAGCGTCTGTTGCTTTTTGTGGGGCGCTTCTAAATCCCATCTCGGGTATGGCGGCGGAAAGTGGCTCGGTGTGCTCATCGATTACAGCGACAGGTAATCCAGAATACCCTCCTTTTTTGTGGCAACAAGAGCAAACAGGTCAGCTCCGTGGAGCCGTTGCTAATTTGATGGGCAAGCTCAGTGAGAAAATCAACATTCCGATTAAAACCATTTATGTTGGTCCTTGGTCTCGCTCTCAACAGGAGGTCAAAAGTGGTCGTGTTGATCTGATGGCAGGTGCTTTTTACACTTCTGAGCGTGCTGATTACATGGCGTATTTTGCTCCGGCAATGATGTTTACGAAAAGTATGGTATGGCAGTCTAGTCGTCGCAAGTTCGATTATCAAAAGTGGTCAGACTTACGTAATAATTGGGGTGTTACGGTTATTAACAACAGTTTCGGACAAGACTTTGATGACTATGCGAAGAAAAACTTAAGTCTGCTGACCGTTGCGAGTTTAGAACAAGCGTTTTCAATGCTTGATGCTGGCCGGGCCGATTATGTACTGTATGAGCGCAGCCCAGGGGTGGCTTACGTTCGGCATATGTCTCTAGAGGGGCTTGTTGAAGCCGTAGAGCCTTCTATTAGTAGTGAAGGGTTATTTCTGACGATATCAAAACTCTCACCATGTAATACCCCTGAACTTAGAAGTCGCATTACAACCGCACTCAGAGAGCTGGTTGATGAAGGTGTTCCGCAAGATGTGCTTGTTAATGCTCTAGCTGAGTGGTCCAGCAAGACGCGATAGTACTGTTGTCTGATAAGTTGTGATTGCAGTTAGTAAAAGCCGATGCATAAATGTGCGTCGGCTTTTTTTGTTGCTAGTTGATCAGGGATTGATAAAGGTTAATCCACTGTTCGGTTACGCGCTCCCAGCTGTGATCTTGAGACATGGCTTGTATTTGCAGAGTGCGCCAAGTTGATAAATCTCGGTAAGCTAGTAACGAGCGATCTATTGCAGATCTGAGTTCTTCGGCTGTTGCATGATTAAAAACAAAACCATTAGCATGTTGGCCTTCTTCGAACACGGTATCTGCAAGCCCACCTGTACGTCGAACGATGGGCAAGGTTCCATATTTTAGTGCGTAAAGTTGTGTGAGACCGCAAGGTTCAAAGCGTGATGGAATCAATAACATGTCAATCCCCGCTTGAAGTCGATGCGAATACGCTTCATCGTAACCTATGCGTATACTGACTTGATCTGGGTATCGTGCTTGCAGATCTAAATATTGCTGCTCGAGTGCTTTGTCGCCAGAGCCTAATAGAATGAACATTGCCCCTTGCTGTAAGGCTGGTTCAATTGCGGCAGGAATTAAATCTAAGCCCTTCTGCTCTGTTAAACGACTAACTACTCCAAATATAGGAGCATTAGGAGATTCTGGTAGGCCATTTTCGCGCTGTAACGCCAGCTTGTTTTGTTGTTTATTATCTAAGGAATGTAAGTCGTAATGGGTATGAATGAATGGATCGATACTTGGAGACCACTCATTGTAATCTACGCCGTTTAAGATACCTGACAGCTTGTGGCTTTGTGCTCGAAGCGTGCCGTCTAAGCCATCCCCATAAGCAGATGTTAGTATTTCATGGGCGTAAGTAGGGCTAACGGTTGTGATGGCATTAGCATACACCAACCCTGCTTTTAAGGAGGAGTAGCGGCCGTAAAATTCCATACCATGAATGGACAGTAAATCATGCGGTAATCGTACCTCATCAAATCGCTCAATGGGAAAACTGCCGTTGTAACGTAAATTATGTACTGTTGTGACTATGGGGGGATGATTTAGACGCCATGCTGCTAAGTAAGCGGCGGCATAGCCTGTTTGCCAATCATTTAAATGCAAAAGGTCTGGTTGCCACCCAATTAATGCTCCATATTGGGTGATGAAGGCACATACCCATGAAAATGCGGCAAAGCGAATATCATTGTCGTAAAAATCATGGCCATGAGCATCCAAATAAGGGCCAGCATCTCGCTCGAATAAGCTTTGACACTGAACTAAATATATAGGGGTATGTGATTCTGCTAATTGTGTTTCAAGCAAAATTAGGTCGCCACAGCCAAATGGATTGCCTAAATTAAGACTGTTTTTTATTGGAGGGAGTTTATCCAGAATCCCCTTATAAGCTGGCATTATAAGCTTAATATCAATGTCTTTTTTGCGTAGTGCAATAGGCAGCGCACCTGCAACATCTGCAAGACCGCCGGTTTTAATGAGTGGATGGATTTCAGATGATGCAAACAGGACTTTCATAATTTTGTTTTCATATTGATTTAGTAATATGACCAGAGTATACCTAATAAAAGCCTAATGTAGTGTAGGGCCCGGATAAAAAAGTAAAGGTGATATATGGATTTGAATGCCGCACGTATGAGTACTCTTTCGTTAATTTTGGCGGGAGGAAGAGGGTCTCGCTTAAAAGATCTAACAGACCATCGATCGAAGCCAGCGGTGCCGATAGCTGGTAAATATAAGATTATCGACTTCCCTTTATCTAATTGTATTAATTCAGGGATGAGAAAAATTGCGGTGCTGACACAGTATCGCTCTCATACGTTAAATCAGCATGTGCAAAGAGGTTGGAACTTTTTACGTTCAGACTTTAATGAATTTATTGAGCTGTGGCCGGCGCAGCAACAAACAGGCGAAGATTGGTATCGTGGCACGGCCGATGCGGTTTATCAAAACTTTAAAATGATTGATGAGCTGAACAGTGAATACATCTTGATCTTAGCGGGTGATCACGTTTACCGCCAAGATTACAGTGTCATGTTACAAGAGCATATTCAAAACAATGCTGATGTAACGGTCGCTTGCATTGAGGTGCCTGTTAAAGAAGCCGATCAATTTGGCATCATGCACGTAGATGAAGACGACAACATCATTTCGTTTGAAGAGAAACCGAGTAACCCTCCGACGATGCCTGGAAATCCTGAGGTTTCGCTTGCAAGTATGGGGATTTATATCTTCAGTACTAAGTTTTTACGCGATAACTTGATGAATGATGCTCAGGATCGTCAGTCTAGCCATGACTTTGGCAAAGACCTTATTCCAATGTTTG
The DNA here is from genome assembly GCF_049821165.1 of Marinomonas gallaica. Classification (NCBI taxonomy): domain Bacteria; kingdom Pseudomonadati; phylum Pseudomonadota; class Gammaproteobacteria; order Oceanospirillales; family Oceanospirillaceae; genus Marinomonas; species Marinomonas gallaica. Next base: position 3,519,552 of record NZ_CP187511.1, on the reverse strand, counting down.
TCGGCCGCTCTAAAATCAAAGCGCATTATTTTGCTAATAGCTGTATCCCGAACGAAAGCTACCCAGAAAGTCCGTATTGGCGTGATGTTGGCACATTGACCGCTTTTTGGGAGTCTAATATGGATTTAACTAAGCTGGTTCCTGAATTGGATCTTTATGATGAGTCATGGCCTATTCGAACGGCTCAATATCAGCGACCTGCTGCAAAATTCAATTACAACTATGAAGAACGTATCGGTACAGCGCTTAACTCTGTCGTTTCGGCCGGTTGCATTGTTTCAGGGTCAACGGTTGAACAGTCAATTTTGTTTAATAATGTACGCGTGAATTCCTACTCTTACGTTAAAAGGTCGGTGATTTTGCCAGGTTGTGATATTGGCCGACATTGCCAATTGACGAACGTTATTGTGGACTCAGATACAAAATTACCGCCTAATATTATTATTGGTGAGGATCCTGTTGCAGACGCTGAGCGCTTTTACCGTAATGAAGATGGTATTGTGTTGGTGACTCAGAAAATGATAGATAAACTTCCTCAAACAGAATGAGCGTTATTATGAGCTCTGTTTGATGCAAAAGGCCCTACTTTGTTAGGGCTTTTTTGTGTGTCTCAGTGTTGAACATGGGTTGTAAGTGAAATCCCTTTTGTTCAAGTTCTTTGATGATGCTGTTAGGACCGCTTAGGTGTAATGCACCCACCACAATAAAAGTAGTCATTGGTTGTCTTTCAGCTTGTCCAACATAGATGCTAATTACATCAGCCATCCGTTCGTTTCTATGATCCAGTAAGGATTCCATCATAGGCTTTAGTTGTGGTGTATCCAGAACGTCTTGATAGACAAAATGGTAAAGCCCATCAGCATCCGCTTGTCGCCAGTATTCAGTCATTTGTGCCATATAGTCGACATCATCCATCTGCTCGAGACTGGTCGTCAACATGGCTAATTGTGCTTGAAAAGGAGCGTCTGCAATGGCGTTAATTTGCTGTTGTAGCGTTTCGATTTCAAGAACCGGTAAGTTTCTTTGTTTTGCCTGTTTTAAGAAGTGCATATCAATCCCAAACTCAGACTGATATTGAGAGTCTTTTAGTTGAGCTTGGGTGAGTTGCTCTACTAGCATCCATGGGCGCAAGTGGACAATACGTTCGTATTGCGAACCATTTTGCTCGGCAAAGGTTTTTAGTTGTATTTTTTGGCTGTCCGATAGATAGGAGTCGATGGTGACGCCTTTTGGTAACCACATTTTTGATTGTATTAGGCGAGCTGATTTATTAGGGTCAAGCTTTTCGGGGTCGAGTTCAACTGCAATTCTATCCGCTTCAGCAAAGGCGTCTTCGTAGGCTTTTGGCAGAGGGTAGAAGTCTGGCGTTAATGCGTGAATTGAGCCGACTAGGTAGACTGTTGCGGCGTGGTGCTGCAGCTTCCACATGAATGGTTGATAAGATGATGCGAATGCGGGTGCTTGTACTATGACTAGCAGCGCGATAAAGATACACTTTAAGAAATAGATAGAATGGCGCATAGGGATAGGCTGCTTGATTATCATGAAACAGTAAGGGATTATCCACGATGCTTGTGGATAACCCATGTAGAGACTATGTGATAACTTCCTCAAAGCCTTACTCTGTCTGCTTTGAGGCGGTATAGTATATAAATTCTTCAGTCACGCAGTAATCATGCACCAAAAATAGGCTTTGGCGCTCAAATGATCAAACAGAGGATCGAATTATGTTTACCGGTATAGTTCAAGGTATGGCGGAAGTGCGCTCCTGTCAAGAAAATGGTCGTAACCGAATTCTTGAGGTGGTGTTCCCTCAAGGTATGATGCTTCAACAACAGCTGGGTGCCAGTGTTGCCATTAATGGCGTCTGTTTAACAGTGGCTAAAATTGAAGGGGATGTATTGACGTTTGATGTCATTGATACAACCCTGAAACTTACTAACATTGGTAAGCTTAAACCCGGTATCAAAGTGAACTTCGAGCGTGCCGCTCGTATGGGGGATGAGGTCGGTGGACACGTCATGTCAGGGCACATCATGACGACAGTAGTAGTCCATCAAGTGGAGCAAATAGAAGAAAGTTTCCACATTCGCTTTGCTGTTGATAATCAACAAGTGGATGCTCGTCGTTACCTGTTTGATAAAGGCTATGTGGGGTTAAATGGCGCTAGTTTAACAATCAGTGCCATCGGGGATGATTGGATTGAGGTTTCCCTGATTCCTGAAACGCTTCGTTTGACCACGTTTGGTCTTTTACAGGCTGGTGATTTGGTAAACCTTGAGATTGATGCGCATACTCAGGCAACAGTAGATACTGTTGAGCGAGTATTGAAGCAACGAGGCATTGTTTTACCGTAACGTAAATACCATGGATATGGCGTGAAAACATTGAAATAAATGGAGTATAGCGCTTTATTTCGGTAGAATGCGCGCCATATTTTGCCCTGAGAACCTGTTTATAAGTCATTTATTGCAATGTGAAGGTTAGCCTTCAACGATTAGACTGCGTCTAACTGTGTAGTTGACTTATCAACAGGTACTCTTTTAAAAATCGCTTTTTAAGTGTGAGTTTAAAGTGTCGAACAATCTAAAGCACATCCGAAATTTCAGTATTATTGCGCATATCGATCACGGTAAGTCGACGTTAGCGGACCGTTTTATTCAAAACTGTGAAGGCTTAACTGCACGTGAAATGTCTAACCAAGTGTTAGATTCCATGGACATCGAGCGTGAGCGTGGGATCACAATCAAAGCTCAGAGTGTCACACTAGACTACCATGCCAAAGATGGTAAAACGTATCAGCTAAATTTCATCGATACACCTGGGCATGTGGACTTTTCGTATGAAGTGTCTCGTTCTCTAGCCGCCTGTGAGGGTGCGTTGTTGGTTGTTGATGCAGCGCAAGGTGTAGAGGCCCAGTCGGTGGCCAACTGCTACACGGCTATTGAACAAGGCTTGGAAGTTATGCCTGTTCTGAATAAAATCGATTTGCCTCAAGCTGAGCCTATTCGAGTTGCAGAAGAGATTGAAGAAATCATTGGTATTGATGCGACCGACGCCGTTACCTGTTCGGCGAAGACCGGCATGGGCGTAGAAGATGTACTTGAGCGACTTGTCGCTACAATTCCACCTCCAGAAGGTGATACCGACGCACCCCTACAAGCGCTTATTATTGACTCATGGTTTGATAATTACTTAGGTGTTGTATCCTTGGTGCGTATTAAGCAGGGAACACTTGCGAAAAAAGATAAAATCTTTATTAAGTCGACAAAACAGTCTCATCCAGTAGATAACGTCGGTATTTTTACCCCTAAACGTAAAGAGACGGGTGTACTGCGTGCTGGTGAAGTGGGTTATGTGATCGCGGGTATTAAAGATATTCATGGTGCACCTGTGGGTGACACGATCACTCACATTTCGACACCTGATGTACCTCAGCTAGAAGGTTTCCAAAAAGTGAAGCCTCAGGTTTATGCTGGCCTTTTCCCTGTCAGCTCTGATGACTATGAAGACTTCCGTGAGGCGCTGGACAAACTCACCTTGAACGATGCTTCGCTATTCTTCGAGCCAGAGACATCTGACGCCTTAGGCTTTGGTTTTCGTTGTGGCTTCTTAGGTATGCTGCATATGGAAATCATTCAAGAGCGTTTAGAGCGTGAATACAATTTGGATCTGATTACTACGGCACCGACTGTAGTATACGAAGTAGAGTTAAACAGTGGCGATACAATTAATGTAGACAGCCCATCGAAAATGCCTGATCCAGGTACTATTCGTGAGATGCGTGAGCCAGTTGTTGAGGCTAATATTCTAGTGCCACAAGAGTATCTTGGGAACGTTATTTCCTTGTGTGTTGAAAAACGTGGTATTCAGAAAGATATGCTGTATGTCGGTAGTCAAGTGCAATTGCGATATCACTTACCGATGAACGAAGTGGTGTTGGATTTCTTTGATCGCTTGAAATCTTGCAGTCGTGGTTTTGCATCATTGGATTATTCTTTCCATCATTTCGAAGCTGCGCCATTAGTTCGTTTGGATATCATGATTAACGGTGAGCGTGTGGATGCTTTGGCTACGATCATGCACCGTGACAATGTTCAAACCAAAGGTAGAGCATTGTGTGAAAAAATGAAGGATTTGATCCCTCGACAAATGTTTGATGTCGCGATTCAAGGAGCCGTCGGAGCAAAAGTTATCGCGCGTACTACGGTTAAAGCATTACGTAAAAACGTAACCGCGAAGTGTTATGGTGGGGATGTTAGCCGTAAGAAAAAGCTACTGCAGAAGCAGAAAGAAGGTAAAAAACGCATGAAGCAAGTAGGTAATGTTGAAGTACCACAAAGTGCGTTCTTAGCCGTGTTAAAAGTAGATAGCTAAGACGGGAATGATAAAGGGCCGCCCATATGTGCGGCTCTTTTACTTGGAGAAGATGTATGGATTTTGATTTCGAACTGATCTTGGCGATTGCGTTTTTTGTAACGTTTGCCGCATGGCTTTACGATCGCATCGCTTATGCTCCAAAACGCAAAAAGATTTTGTCTCAAATGGCACCGGAAGCGGTGGCTGCATTAGATAAGAATGCCCAACTAAATCTGGCGGATACACCTAAGTGGTTGCTGGAAGTGAAATCTTATTTTGTGATTGTTGCGGTGATCTTTGGTCTACGTTCATTTGTGGCTGAGCCATTTCAGATTCCATCAGGGTCAATGTTGCCAACGTTAGAGATTGGTGACTTCATTCTGGTGAATAAAATGGATTACGGACTTCGCCTGCCAGTGTTGAATAAGACGATTATCCCTACCACAGAGCCCGAGCGTGGTGATGTAGTGGTGTTTAAGTACCCAGAAAACCCAAGCCTGAACTATATTAAGCGTATGATTGGTTTACCGGGTGATGTCATCAGTTACCACAATAAGCGCTTGATGATTAATGGCAAACTTATGGACGAAGAGTTGTTGGCTGAATTACCTGTTTCTCTTAATCCTAGTCGTGAACCGGTCGCGGTTTATGAGGAAAACTTAGACGGTGTTAGTCATCAAATCTATAAAAGCTATCGTCGCAATCCGTTAGAAGGGGATTGGGTCGTGCCGGAAGGCCACTATTTTGTTATGGGTGATAACCGTGATAACAGTGCTGATAGTCGCGTTTGGGGCTTTGTGCCAGAAGAGAATATGAAGGGTCGTGCGTTTTATGTATGGCTGCATTGGAATGAATTTTTTAGTCTTCCAAGCTTTAAGAATAATGGTTTAATTGAATAATACTTTTGGAGAAATTTTGAGCTCTATTTATGAAAAATTGTGTCGGCGAATAGGCTACTTCTTTGCTGACCTAGGGCTACTTGAACTGGCGTTAACGCACCGAAGCTTCGGTGGTAGAAATAATGAACGGTTGGAGTTTTTAGGAGATTCAATCTTAAATTATGTTATCGCTGAAGAGTTATTTCATCGCTTCCCAAAAGCGAAAGAAGGTGAGCTAAGTCGCCTTCGAGCATCGTTGGTGAAAGGTGATACGTTAGCTGAATTAGCTCGCGAGTTTCAATTAGGTGATTTCCTAAAATTGGGAGCGGGTGAATTAAAAAGTGGTGGCTTCCGTCGCGACTCAATTCTAGCCGATGCGGTAGAAGGCATTATTGGTGCTATCTATTTAGATGCTGGAATGGATGTCTGCCGTCAGCACATTTTGGAGTGGTACAAAGAGCGCTTAGATGCAACCTCATTAAAAGTGGTTACGAAAGACGCTAAGACACGTTTACAAGAGTACTTACAAGCGCGTAAGCATTCACTGCCTCTTTATGAAGTAGTGAAGATTGTAGGTGAGCCTCATGATCAAATGTTCTTTGTCCACTGCCAAATTGAGTTGTTCGATACGCCTGTTGAAGGCAAGGGTGGAAGTCGTCGAATTGCAGAGCAAAATGCTGCTGCCAAAGCGCTTAAAGAGCTGGAAAAGAACTAAATGGATCACGAAGAAGAGTATCAAGAGATTACGCACTGTGGGTTTGTGGCGATTGTTGGTCGTCCAAATGTAGGTAAATCAACCTTAATGAACCACATCCTCGGTCAAAAGCTGTCGATTACGTCGCGTAAACCGCAAACCACTCGAGATCAAATCTTGGGAGTGCAGACCAAGGGGCACATCCAAACAGTATATGTGGATACGCCAGGGCTGCATAAAGGCCAAGATAAAGCGATTAACCGATATATGAACCGAACAGCAAGCTCTGCACTAAAAGATGTCGATGTTGTGTTGTTTGTGATCGATGCTGAGCGCTGGACAGAAGAAGATGATAACGTGTTAGCAAAAGTTCGTTATGCGGACTGTCCTGTCGTGTTGGTGGTTAACAAAGTTGATCAATTGGATGATAAGGAAGAGCTTTTACCGAAGCTTGCAGCGTTCTCTGAAAAAATGACGTTCTCTCAGATTATTCCAATTTCGGCACTGCGTAACAAGAATCTGGATCGTTTAGAGTCGCTGGTTGAAAGCTATATTCCGGAAGGTGAGCAGTATTACCCAGAAGATCAGATTACCAACCGTAGCTCTCGTTTTCTTGCTTCTGAAATTGTGCGTGAAAAAATCACACGTCAATTGGGGCAAGAAGTACCTTATGAAGTGGCAGTGCAAATCGAAGAGTTTGTATTTGAAGGGGCTACCATTCATATTTCAGCTTTGATCTTAGTTGAGCGTGATGGGCAAAAGCGCATTATCATCGGTGATAAAGGCGCTAAGATTAAGTTAATTGGTAAAGAAGCTCGCATTGATATGGAGAATCTGTTCCAGCAGAAGGTCATGCTTAACTTGTGGGTGAAGGTGCGATCGGGCTGGTCTGATGACGAGCGGGCATTGGCTAGTTTAGGTTATCAAGACGATTAAACTGTGCGCGTCCAAGGATACATCATACACACTCGCCCCTTTCAAGATGAAAAAGTGCTCTTGGATATTCTGACAAAAGAAGCAGGCTTGATTCGTAGTGTATGGCGTAAAAAAGCAAAAGAGGCTCGGGTATCCCCCGGGTCTTTTTTGTTGATGGAGTTTGAGTTGTCTGGTCGCTCTGAACTTAAGAGTGTCCGCTCCGCTGAGGCGCTGGAATCCCCTATTTTATTACAGGGTAATGCCCTATACAGTGCTTTTTATGTACATGAATTGATTGAGCGTCTGTTGCCGGTGGGGCTTCCCCTAGAACCTTTGTTTGTCTTGTATCGATGGCTAATTACGCATCTACAAGGTGAGGCACCAATAGCGCCGTTGTTGCGACGCTTTGAGTTAGGTGTGTTCGAAGAGTTAGGTATTCAAGTCAATATGAGTGCTACCAGTCGTGGTGAGCCACTGGAGTCACAGCAACTCTACCAGTTACATCATCGATTTGGTCTGCGCCCTTATTATGGTGAGCAGCCTAAAGTGAAGCCTATTGTGTATTTAGACGGTGCGGCAGCGTTAGCCTACGCCGAAGGTCGATGGGATAATAGGCAGGTGTTAATGTTGGCGAAAGAGCTGCACCGAGCATGGTTAGATCATGCGCTGGGTGCTCGTGTGTTAAAATCGCGTTCTTTGCTGCCCTCAAAGCCCTATGAGGGCGAACGATTGTGGCATGTGCCGCTTTTTAGGTTCTCTGTTTAATGTATTCTAATCTGAGTGACGGTTTAGGCGAATAGATGATTATTGGTATTGGAACAGACATTATTGAAATCAGTCGGATTGCGGAGTCGATTGAGCGCTTAGGTGATCGATTTGTTAATCGTATTTTAACAAAGCCTGAGCAGACTCAATACCTTGGTTTATCGGGACATCGTGCAGTGTCTTTTGTGGCTAAGCGGTTTGCAGCCAAAGAAGCCGCAGTGAAGGCGTTGGGGACTGGGATCGGCTCAGGGGTGAGTTTTCAGCATTTTACAGTGTGCAATTTAGACTCAGGAAAGCCTGTGTTAGAGGCCGCTGACAGCATTCATCAACTGATCGGGCGGCCTGCTGTTTGGCATCTTAGCTTGTCGGATGAGAAGCAGTTTGCTCTTGCCTTTGTGATGCTAGAGGCCAAGGAATAAGGCTTTGTGCGTACTCAAGTCGTTCTAACGCATTGATAAAGTCGTTATATACATCCTCTGTTTCATCGAACCCTAGTTCCTTTAGGTGGGTTTCTAGGAAATTTGCATGCTTAGTGAGCTCGATGGTGCCAGAATATTTACTCGCACCATGGATTCTATGTACGGTGGCGATCAGTTTATCTAAATCTCGCTGTTCGAAGTGATGGCTAAGCAGGCGTTTATCTTCGATAAGTGATTGCATGAGCATTTCAAATAAGTCTTTGGCAGCTTGTGCTCGATTGCCCGTCATTGAAAGCGCTTTATGCAAGTCAAATACTTCGGATAATTCCTCTTCTACTTGAGCACTTAAGCTCTTATCGCTATGGCACCAATCTTGTAATGTATTGAGCAGAGTTTCTTCGTTGATTGGCTTGGTTAGGTAAGCATTCATGCCACTTGCTAGAATAGATTGTTGTTCTTGAGCTAGGGCGTGTGCTGTTAATGCAATAATCGGGGTGTCTTTATAGTCGTCTATCTGACGCAATCGTCTTGTGGTTTCCATGCCATCCATTTCCGGCATTTGTATGTCCATCAAGATTAAATCAAACGATTGAGTCTGGGCCATAGTCAGAGCCTGTTGCCCAGAGTGGGCAAGGCTGAGTTTAATGCCATGAGGGTCAAGCCAATGCCCCAATAGTTGTAAGTTGATTTGTGTGTCATCGACTGCTAATACATGTAACCCATTTAGACGCTCATAGACTGGCGGCTCAATTTCTTTAGTGTTTGTCTCAATTGTGTCTAAAGATCCATTTTGAGTGCTTAAATGCGTCAACGCGTGATGTAACTTAGAAGCAGACAATGGCTTCTGCACAATAGCGCTTAAATGTTGATAGTGTTGGGCGTGAAGTGTGATGTGGCTTGTGGGCTTCGCTAAAATGAGGCTTGGCAGTTGAAAGCGTTGATTTAAATACTGCACCAATTCATGAATATCTTGCGCTGTTTCTTGATCGCTATCTGCACAGATTAATGTTGCCGTGTAAGGCTTATCCGAATGATGCAAAGAGTTTATGAACTGCTCTGTTGAGCTGGTAAAAACGTAGCTTGATGAAAACGCATCAAGGCATGAGCTTAAGTAGGCTCGATAGTTATTGCTAGGTTCTAAAATGAGTAGGTGGTGTTCTAGTGGCGCTAGCGGTTCCGTTGTCTTTTTTGACGCTTTTAAGCGAATGGTAAAGTAAAAATTGGAGCCACGCCCTTGTTCACTGATGACACCAATTTCACCACTCATTTGCTCAATTAGTTTTTTGGTGATCACTAAGCCAAGGCCTGTACCTGCGTAGCTTCGAGTGTGGCTGGAGTCTACTTGCGAAAAAGGTTTGAATAATTGATTGATTTTCTCGCTGGGGATTCCGCAGCCAGTGTCGATCACTTCGATTGATATGTCGAGCTCTTCGCTACTGACTTGCTTGCCATCAACAATGACCTGAATTGAGCCTTTCTGAGTGAACTTGATGGCGTTACCAATGAGGTTGTTGAGTATTTGGCGTAAGCGAGTTTTATCGCCTTTTACCCAGTCCGGTAAGTTAGGATTAAAGCTAGGAACTAAATCGATGTCTTTGGCTTCAGTGGATGGCGTTGAAGCGAGCGAATGAAGAACATCGTCGATACTCTCTCGAAGATTAAAATCTTCACTGTCTAAGACGACCGTTTTTCCCGCTTCGATTTTGGAAAAATCTAAAATATTGCCAATGGTTGTAAGTAGATCATTGGTGGATTGCGCAATGGTCTCTACGTAGTCTTTCTGCTGTGCTTCGAGACGGTCTTTCTGCAATAGCTTAGTATAACCAAGAATGGCGCTTAATGGTGTGCGTACCTCGTGAGAGATGTTGGCCAAAAATTGAGTTTTTAAGCGGTTCGATTCCATCGCTTCTTTGTTGGCTATATGTAGTTGTGCGCTTTTTTCTTCTAATAAAATTGAATTTTCACGGGTTTCTTTGGTGATTTGCTCAATTTCTGTTTCTAAGTCAGAACGGTAGTTTTTGAGTCGTTCTGAAATATATCTCAGTTCTTCTTGGGTTTTCTGAAGGTGTTTAGGCAAAGATAGTGTGTTGCTTGAGTCGTAATCGCCGCTGCTGATATTTGTTAAGGTGCGTGTGATGTGTAGCCAAGGTGCAGACAAACGAACGGCGTATTTCCAGCATAAAAATGCGCTGGCGATTACTGCAGCGATAAAGTAACCAAAAATGGAGAGGGCAAAGGAGATCTTTTCGAGTTGGATGCGTTGGGTGCTGGCAGTTACTTGTATCCATCCTAGTAACTCTCGTTGAGGGCTTTTGGCCAGTCCGATTGAGTCCGCAATCAGCGTCGGGTTTGCTTGATTAAACGGTATCTCTACCATATTTTCTTGAGTGGTGTTGAGATAGAAAATAGGAGCAATTGAAACATAATGATTGCCGTTGTTGACATAGCGGCTGGCTATTTGGGTTGGTAGGTCTGTTTGAGGTGGGGTAACCTGACCCACTTTATCAATGATTTGACGTTGATTGTTAAAGTAAGTAACACCAATAATGTCTTGTTGGCGTAATAAGCCATGGATGTTGCTGGCGATTAGATTTTGATCATTAAACAAGAGTGCGTATTCACTGGAGTCTGCAACTTGCTCTGTTTGGTAGCGGCTGAGATATTCGAATTGCTTCTTGCGGTCAAAAATCTCACTTAGATAAATGATAATAGCTGCACTGGCGATGACTGCGAGTACAGGGAGAAAAATAGCTTTCCATAACTTCTGTTGTAAAGGTGGATTATCGATTGGGCGCATTTCCCATTTTCCTATTTCTCTACAAGAAGTTTAGTAACAAGCTATGTTACCTTTGCTTTTACGGCGATCACACTCGCGAACATAATTTTCACAAGCCAAGACTTTTGTGCGTGATGGATTGCTGATGGATTTACATTCACGCCATTTTTGGCGCAGTTCTGCGTCGGGAATATCCGCTGCAGGGCCGCCGAATATATCGCAGCCAGAAATTGTAGCGGCTGCGAGTAATGCGCTGAGTACAAGAGGTTTATGCATGGTCTGTCACTCCTAGTGCAACAAAATTGGCCTAACTTTATAACAAGTTTTTATTTTAATACGTATTTGATATGCATTCTAATAAGTTCGAGTAAAAAAGCGTAAACCATTAATTTATAAAACATCTTAAGTGTCTGAGTTGTATGATCAAATATCAAACTATTGAATCCATTGTAGGCAATACGCCGCTGGTAAAGTTGCAACGTATTAATCCTAACCCCAGTAATACGATTTTGCTTAAACTTGAAGGGCAAAACCCTGCAGGTTCAGTGAAAGATCGTCCTGCTCTAAACATGATTGTCCAAGCGGAGTTGCGAGGTGATATTAAGCCAGGGGATAGCCTGATTGAGGCGACCAGCGGCAATACGGGGATCGCTTTAGCAATGGCTGCCGCCATAAAAGGGTATGAAATGCATTTGATAATGCCTGATAACATGAGCCAAGAGCGCAAATCTGCGATGTCAGCTTATGGGGCAGTTTTGCATCTTGTTACCAAAGAAGAAGGCATGGAAAGAGCTCGAGACCTAGCGCTAGAAATGCAAGCGCAAGGAAAAGGTGTTGTATTGAACCAATTTGGTAACCAAGACAACCCCAACGCCCACTATGAGTCGACAGGCCCAGAGATTTGGCAACAAACTCAAGGTACAGTGACACACTTTGTGAGCTCTATGGGAACCACGGGTACTATCATGGGAATCTCGAAATACCTAAAAGAGAAAAATCCAGAAGTTGAAATAGTGGGTTTGCAGCCATCTGAAGGCAGTAGCATCCCGGGTATCCGCCGTTGGCCTAAAGAGTATCTGCCGACCATTTTTGATGAAAAGCGTGTTGATCGCGTGATGGATATTGCGCAGCAGGACGCCGAAATTGTAATGCGTCGTTTAGCGAAAGAAGAGGGTGTGTTCAGTGGTGTTTCATCCGGTGGCGCTGTCAGTGCTGCTATGGCGCTTTCAGAGCAAGTGAATAATGCGACTATTGTTGTGATTGTTTGTGATCGCGGCGATCGATATCTTTCAACAGGCGTGTTTGATTAAATAAGTCCACCATTCCTGCAAAGTGTTGGCTTACTCTAGGTCGAAGGGTGCGAATGAGGTATCATCTTCGGTTAATTTTATTGCTAGAGACGTTACCTTGAAAAATCGATCTCATCGTCGAGCTAGACCTTCTCAGAATAAGCCTATCTCTTCCCCTATTCGTTTGCTTGCTATCGAGGATACGACTCATGAAGGTCATGGCGTTGCGCGAGAAAATGGCAAAGTGACTTTTGTCGCAGGTGCAATAACAGGTGAGCGAGTTGAAGCGCGCATTGTAAAAGAAGGGCGTCAATTTAACCAAGCCATCGCAGTAAAGCGTCTGCAGGACAGTCCAGATAGAATATTGCCTACTTGCCCTCATTTTGAGCAATGCGGCGGTTGCCAATTGCAACACATGAATATTTCCGCGCAACGTCATTTAAAAGAGAACTGGTTAGCTGGTCAATTTCGTAAGCTATCGCTGCCTGCCGAGATGAGTCGTCTTGAAGGACAGCCTTTCGGTTACCGTCGACGCGCTCGCATTTCGGTGTTCGTGAAAAACAACCATGCTCAAATAGGGTTTCGTGCGAAATCCTCGAATGAGATTGTTGATATTGATCAATGCCAAGTTTTGGAACCTTTTTTGCAAGACACTTATCAGGCATTGCGCTCCTATCTTAAAGATTCTGCGCTTGTAGCCAAACTAGGGCATATCGAGTTGCTGTATGACAACCAAGGTGTGTGCGTTGTTTTAAGGCAGTCACGTGATATTCAAGATGCGGATAAGGTTGCACTCAATGACTGGGCTAAAGCCTCTTCTGTTACTTTGTTGTGGCAGGCTCCTTCTGAGAACAAAGTTGGTCATCACGCAGTGCGTCATTATGTAGTAGATGATTTAGTATTGAACTTTCAAGCACAAGACTTTATCCAAGTGAATGCGCAAATCAACGAGGCTATGGTAGAGCAAGCGATGTCGTGGCTAGCGTTAAGTGAAGACGATGTTGTGTTGGATTTGTTTTGTGGTGCAGGAAATTTCTCTTTGCCAATGGCTAAGCGTGCAGGCCATGTGTTGGCGGTAGAAGCGATTGAGACTATGGTTGAAATGGGGCGGTTTAATGCCAGTCAAGCGCATCTAGATAATATAGAGTTTATCGCAGCTGACTTGACTCAGAGCCCGCCAAATCGCATAAAAAAAGCTAAAATCACTAAAGCTCTGTTGGACCCTCCTAGGGCCGGAGCACTTGAGTTTTTACCGACTTTGGTGCGCTTAAAACCGCAGCAAATTTTGTATGTTTCCTGCAATGCTTCAACTTTAGCAAGGGATGCAGAGTATTTGGTCGAAAATGGATTTCGTGTGACAAAGGTTTGTATGATGGATATGTTTCCGCAAACGTCGCATGTTGAAGCAATGATGTTGTTGCAGAAGTAAGTTGTTACCAGAAGGGTAGTTATATGGTTACGGTAAGAAAGGATCACCCGGTTTTAGCAGACGGGAGTGTCGATATCGATGCTTGGATGTCTCACTTTGCTGACAAGATTGATGAAGCGAGTCGCGTTCCTTTGAGAATGGCTTGTCAGTTGGCAAGGCAGGCGGAAGCCGCGTCGGGACGATCATCTTACTGGGGGCCACAGGCGAGCACGTTTAGAGCTGGCCTCGAAATGGTCGAAATTCTTGCCGGTTTCCGTGCCGATCAAGACTCTCTTTTGGCTGCAGCGCTTTACCGTGTCGTGCGTGAGGACCAATTAGAACTTTCCAAAGTCAGTGACATGTTTGGCCGTAAAGTGGCGTCATTGATTGAGGGCGTGATTCGCATGGGTGAGGTGTCGAAAAACTTATCCAAAGACAGCACTGCAGAAGTACTTGGTAGTCATGAAAACCAGCTTGAATCACTGCGTAAAATGTTGGTGTCTATCATTGACGATGTCCGCGTTGTATTGATTAAGCTGTCTGAACGAGCCTGCGCTATAAAAGAGGCCAAACATCAGAGTGATGAACGCAAAGAGTCGATCGCCTTGGAGGTGCAGAGTGTTTATGCCCCACTTGCTCATCGACTTGGTATTGGTCATATCAAGTGGGAACTTGAGGACTTATCGTTCCGTTATCTTTACCCAGCTGATTACAAGCGCATCGCCAAATTGCTCGATGAAAAGCGATTAGATCGCCAACAGTTTATTGATGACGCTATCAAAGATCTTAAATTGCGTATGGAAGCGATTAATATCCATGCGGATGTGATGGGACGAGCGAAACATATTTACAGCATTTGGCGCAAAATGCGTCGTAAGAACATCCCGTTCGATGAAGTATATGATGTTCGTGCAGTGCGAATTCTCGTTGATGAAACGATGGAGTGTTACGGTGTATTAGGTATCGTCCATAATCTTTGGAAGCCTATTCCTCAGGAGTTTGACGACTACATCAGCAACCCCAAATCCAATGGATATCAATCTCTCCACACGGCGGTTGTTGGGCCAGAAGGGCGTGTGTTAGAGATTCAGATACGAACCCATAAAATGCATGAAGATGCAGAGCTTGGTGTATGCGCGCACTGGAAATACAAGGGTACTGACCTCACATCGAACAGCTCAAGCTATGAAGAAAAGCTGCAGTGGTTGCGTACGATTCTAGATTTCAATGAAGTGCAAGGCGATTTAGAGTCACTCAGTGAGCAAGTGCTTAACGACATTGAGCAAGACCGTATCTACGTATTTACGCCAGATGGACATGTGGTCGATTTACCTATTAATGCAACACCGGTAGATTTTGCTTACCGTGTGCACACAGAAATTGGGCATCGCTGTCGTGGTGCTAAAGTGAACGGTAAGATTATTTCCCTTGTTACGCATCTTAAAACGGGTGATAAAATTGAAATTTTGACGACCAAAGAGGGGGGTCCGAGCCGAGATTGGTTACATCCAACATTAGGATATGTAAACACCAACCGAGCCAGAGCTAAGATTCAAAGTTGGTTCAGACGAGAAGATCGTGAGAAAAATCTTGAAGCGGGGCAGAGTGTTCTTGATAAGCAGCTAAAGCGTCTTGGTATTGAAGAAAATAAGCTGAATTTTAATGCCATTGCAGAACGCTTCAATTTTTCTACAGGAGAAGATGTATACGTCTCTCTTGGTGCAGGAGACATCCAATTAGGCCGTGTGCTGCGTGTCATAGATGATTTGCATGGCTTAGATGGTGATCCTGCCGTTCGCCCTGTTCGCTTGAAAAAAAGCCGTCATAAATCTTCGGATAATGATATTCATATTCAAGGTGTGGGGAAGCTACTGACACAAATGGCAAAATGCTGTTCTCCGATTCCTGGTGATGACATTATTGGCTACATTACACAAGGTCGAGGAGTGTCTATTCATCGCCAAGACTGTATTAATGCAGCGCAATTACAGCTTGAAGAGCCTGAGCGAATAGTGGAAGTGAATTGGGGAGAAGAAGTTGATAACTTATATCCTGTGAATATTCGCGTCTCTGCCTATGACCGCACTGGTTTGCTGAATGACATTACGGCGTTGCTTTCCAATGAGAAGGTGAATTTGCTGTCGATGAATACGATTTCTGCCAAGGAAGATCACACTGCCGCCATACGGTTTACTATCGAGGTGAGTGAAATCAGTACGCTTTCTCGTTTGCTTCATCGCATCAATCAATTGCCAAATGTATTGGATGTCTTTAGGGAGCGCGATAATTGAAATACGGCCTGAATGACTTATTAGCGTTAATGACCATGTTGCGTGATCGCAAGTATGGTTGTCCGTGGGATCAAAAGCAAAGCTTTGACAGCATCGCGCCCTATACGATTGAGGAAGCTTATGAAGTCATGGATGCGATTGTTCGAGGCGATCGAGAAGACCTTCAAGACGAACTAGGGGATTTGCTGTTTCAAGTGGTATTTCATGCGCAAATGGCCAGTGAAGAAAATGCCTTCAATTTCTCTGATGTAGTTAATACCATCGTAGAAAAAATGCTGCGTCGTCATCCTCATGTTTTTCCTGATGGTACGTTTGACAGTTATGCCACGCCGAATGCGTTGTCTGAACAACAAATTGGTGAGCAATGGCAGAAAATCAAAGCCGAAGAAAAACGTGCTAAAGGCCAAGCGTCGCAAGGTCTATTGGGCTCCGTGCCCAGTAGTATGTCAGTGTTGAGCCAAGCGGTGAAATTGCAAAAGCAAGCAGGTAAAGTTGGTTTTGACTGGCAAAATGTAAAGCCTGTTTTTGCTAAGATTCGAGAAGAGCTTGATGAATTAGAGGAAGCGATTGATCATTTATCGCATGCCGAAGCTGAAGCGGAGCTTGGCGATGTGTTATTTGCCGTATCAAATTTAGCAAGGCACTTATCGATTTCGCCTGAGCATGCATTGATGCAGACCAATGTGAAATTTCGTCGTCGTTTTGCTTTTATAGAACATCAATTATCAGAACTGAACACACCGTTAACGGATTGCTCTTTAGAAGAGTTAGATCAGTTGTGGGAGCGCGCTAAAGCCAACGGTTTATAGCGATATCTGGCTCGCATGGGCGAGCGATAACAGAAGAAGAAAGGAGACGTATTGTGACCGATCGTCAAGCCTCGTTACGAGAAAATGTGCGTTTGTTGGGGGATTGCTTAGGGGAAACCATGAGTAATCATTTGGGAGAACGCTTTCTAGATACGGTCGAAAACATTCGTCAGTTATCCAAAGATGGACGACAAAGTGGCGATTCCAGTGCCTTAATCAAAGCACTGGAAAATCTTGATGATCAAGATATTGTTCCTGTCGCTAGAGCGTTTAATCAGTTTTTAAACCTTTCTAATCTTGCTGAGCAATATCATCGTGTTCATCGACGTCGTTCGAATGAAAGTTTGGGTATCTATAAAAACCCTATCGGTGACTTATTGGTACGCTTAAAAGAGCAAGATTTCACGTCTGAACAGATGGTTGAAGCGCTCCGCGGGCAAGCCATTGACCTAGTGTTGACAGCGCATCCAACAGAGGTTGTGCGTCGTTCATTAATTCGAAAATACGATAACATCTCCACGGAGTTGGAAGCCCTCGACAAAGATAATATCTTGCCTCTTGAGCATGAAAAGCATGTTCGCCGATTAAAAGAAATCATCACCCAAGCTTGGCATACGGATGAAATTCGTGAACAGCGCCCAACACCTGTCGATGAAGCTAAGTGGGGGTTTGCTGTGATTGAGCAGTCTCTTTGGGAAGCAGTACCGCACTTCTTTCGACAATTAGATGAGCAATTTAAACAGCATGCGGAACAGGAGCGCTTACCACTGGACCTGGCGCCGATTCGCTTCGCCACATGGATGGGCGGAGACCGAGACGGTAATCCTAATGTCACACACACTGTGACTCAAGAAGTGGTCTTATTAGCCCGTTGGATGGCCGCTGATTTATATTTGAAAGACCTTACTGCTCTGCGCGCTGAATTTTCCATGACACAATGCAACGATGCACTGCGTGAACGCGTTGGCGACAGCGCTCAGCCTTATCGTGAGGTCGTGCGTAGTTTAGAGCGTAAAATGGAAAAAACCAAAGTTTGGGCTAAGGCTAAGCTCGATGGTCAATCTGTCAGTGATGAAGGCATCATGCTCGATAACAAAGAGCTAATGGATGATCTATCTCTATGTTATCAATCACTATTAGACTGCGGTATGAAAGTGATTGCCAACGGTTCTGTATTAGACCTGATTCGTCGGGCAGCTACGTTTGGCATGACGTTAGTGCGGTTAGATGTTCGTCAAGATGCGTCCAAGCACATTGAAACCCTGTCAGCGATTACTCGTTTTTATGGTCTGGGGGATTACGCAGAATGGGATGAAGCTTCACGCCAAGCATTCTTGTTAGCGGAGTTAAATTCAAAACGCCCCTTGCTGCCAAAAGACTGGTCACCTGATCCGATGGTAGCCGAAGTGCTCGAGACGTTCAAAACCATTGCTAGCGGCTATCAGAATTCCTTTGGTTCGTATGTTATTTCTATGGCCAGTGCGCCTTCTGATGTTCTAGCGGTGGCTCTTCTGCTTAAAGAGTCAGGGGTGCGTTTTAATATGCGCATTGTGCCCTTGTTTGAGACATTGGCTGACTTAGATAACGCCGAGCCTATTATCGAACAGCTATTCTCATTGCCTTGGTATAAAGCCTATATCAATGGACATCAAGAAGTCATGATTGGTTATTCTGACTCAGCAAAAGATGCAGGACAAATAGCCGCAACGTGGGGGCAGTACAGAGCTCAGGAAGCCCTGACGCGCTTGTGTAAAAAGCACAGTATTCATCTGACTTTGTTTCATGGCCGAGGTGGTACCGTTGGTCGTGGCGGCGGTCCGGCTCATGTGGCTATCTTGTCGCAGCCACCAGGATCAGTAAAAGGCTCGATCCGTGTCACTGAACAAGGTGAAATGATTCGCTTCAAATTTGGCATTCCAGACATTGCTGTTCGCTCACTGGAGCTTTATTGTTCTGCTGTTTTAGAAGCGTCTTTGATCCCATCAGAGTCTCCGCAAGAAGAGTGGCGTGCTTTGATGGATGAAATGGCTGAAGAGGGTATGAATCAATACCGCTCTATTGTACGCGGTCATGAAGACTTCGTTCCGTACTTTAGAACCATTACCCCAGAACAAGAGTTAGCTAAATTGCCGTTGGGATCTCGTCCTGCACGTCGTCGCTCAGACGGTGGTGTGGAAAGTTTACGTGCGATCCCTTGGATTTTTGCGTGGATGCAAATCCGTATGATGTTGCCAGCTTGGCTTGGAGCTGAAAGCGCTTTGCAGCAGAGTGTAGAGTCTGGCAACTTAGAGCGTCTTCGAGAAATGCATAAAAAGTGGCCTTTCTTTGGCGCCTATTTAGACATGCTTGATATGGTGCTGGCAAAAGCGGAGCCGGACATAGCAGAATATTATGAAAAACGTTTAGTGCCAGATGAGTTACGTGGCTTGGGTCACTTATTGCGCCGTAAATTAAATCAGGTACGCGAGTTAGTAAAAGAAATTAAGCAGCAAGAGCGACTGATTGAGGACAATAAAACTATCCGCCAATCAATCGATGTGCGTAACCCCTACATTGATCCGTTGCACTACCTGCAAGCAGAATTATTGCACCGTAGTCGTATTGACGGTGACAATGTCGCGGTGAATAAAGCCCTAATGATTACCATGGCTGGCATCGCCAGCGGCATGCAAAATACGGGCTAATCTGGAAAAATTGACAAAAATACGTAACATAACGCGCCCAAAAATCTAAAAACCGACAAGTTCGTTTGCATAATTTGCATAGGCTTGGGTATGCTAGCTGCCTCAAAATTATAATCAGCGAGCAAACGGTGGATTCTGGGCGCTTTTTTTGCTGTCATCCACGACCTTTTATATTGAGCTGTTTCGCTCGCCATGTCGATTTTACGCAGACTATTGGAGAAAATTTATGCGAGTTATTTTGTTAGGAGCGCCAGGCGCAGGTAAAGGCACGCAAGCTCAATTTATTACAGAAGAGTTTGGTATTCCTCAAATTTCAACTGGCGATATGCTTCGTGCAGCCGTAAAAGCGGGCACAGAGCTTGGTTTAAAAGCAAAAGCAGTAATGGATGCTGGTCAACTGGTTTCCGATGACATCATCATTGGCCTGGTAAAAGAGCGCTTGCAACAAGATGATTGTACAAACGGGGCTTTGTTCGACGGTTTTCCGCGTACGCTACCTCAAGCGGATGCATTAAAAGATGCTGGTGTTGCGATTGACTACGTTGTTGAAATTGACGTGGCTGATGAAGAAATCGTACAGCGTATGAGCGGTCGTCGAGTACACGAAGCGTCTGGTCGTACTTACCACGTGATTTATAACCCTCCTAAAGTGGAAGGCAAAGATGATGAAACAGGTGATGACTTGATTCAGCGTGCAGATGATACGGAAGAAACGGTACGTAAACGCCTTGCTATCTACCACGATCAAACAGCGCCTCTAATTGGTTATTACCAAGCTTGGTTAAAAGAAGATGCCGCTACAGCACCTAAGTTTGTGAAAGTGAACGGTGTCGGTGATCTGAACGAAATCAAGCAAGGTTTGCTGTCAGCACTTAAGGCCTAATCCTGCAATGACTGCTATTCTTGCTTTGGACACATCAACGCCTGCCTGCTCGGTGGCGTTGATTCAAGATGGCGTGGTGCTGGAAGATTTCCGCATGGCGCCCCGACAACATAACGATTTGATCCTGCCAATGGTAGATCAAATTCTTGCTCAAGCTCAATTGTCTTTATCTCAGCTGGACGCCATTGCGTTTGGTCGGGGTCCAGGTTCTTTTACTGGACTGCGCATCAGTGCAGGTGTTGTGCAGGGGCTCGCGTATGGTGCAGATCTTCCGGTTGTACCTGTTTCGACGCTAGCGGCGATGGCACTTGAAGCGCATCAAAAAACGCATTACTCACATTGGTTAGCTGCTCTAGATGCCCGAATGGGTGAAATCTATCTTGGAGGGTTCTCGGTTGAGCAAAAGGATGAGTTTTGGGTGGCTGAAGAAATTTTATCGGAGCGTGTTATTTCACCTGATAATCTTACTAGTATCTCTGAGCGATACCATGGTGTTGGGTCTGGCTGGATTTATCAAGACCAAATAAATGCTGTGTTGCCAGAGCCCGCTGCAAACGTTCTGTCTGATATTGCGCCTCGAGCCGCCTGTATTGCCCAGTTGGCGGACTATGATTTTTCGCTTGGTAAGGTTGTGATGGCAAATGAAGCGCTTCCTGTTTATCTTCGTGATGAGATCACTTGGGAAAAGCAACCTGCACGGATTGGCAAACGCTAAAATATGTTGTGGTATCACGTCATTTTCCTAGCTTTAATTCAAGGGCTAACTGAGTTTCTACCGATTTCGAGCTCCGCTCATTTGATTTTGCCTTCTCAGTTGTTGGGATGGCCGGATCAAGGGCTCGCATTTGATGTCGCGGTTCATGTCGGTACTTTGGTCGCGGTAGTTGGATATTTTTGGCGTGATGTTAGCCTTATTATTCGTGACACAGTTGGGGTTTTATTTACTCATCGTCATACTGAAAACAGTCGATTAGGAATGTGGGTTGTTTTGGCAACGATACCGGCTGTTATTGTTGGCTTGCTATTCAATAGTGTTATCGAGCAGTATTTGCGCTCGATTGAAGTGATTGCGTACACGACCATCGGCTTTGGTGTGCTGCTGTGGATATCGGACCGATTTGCTAGTCATCACAAACAACAAAATGACCTCACGTGGTCACTAGTGTTAATCATCGGTTTAGCACAAGCGCTAGCACTTATACCGGGCACGTCTCGCTCGGGTATAACAATGACTGCGGCACGCTTCTTAGGATTTAGTCGTGAGTGTTCGGCGCGTTTTTCATTTTTGTTGTCGATCCCTATTATTCTCGCTGCTGGCAGTTTGAAGACCTTTGAGTTGTTAACTGCGGAATCCGTTGTCCCAATTGACTATCAGTCTTTAGGCTGGGGGATTGTGCTTTCGGGCATCAGTGCCTATCTTTGTATACATCTATTTTTAAAATGGCTTAGCCGCATAGGTTTTTTGCCATTTATGATTTATCGACTTATATTGGGCTTTGGGCTTCTTTGGTTAGTAATGGTGAGCGGGTAATATGAAAATTGGCGGTAACTTTCCAGTTATTCCTCAAGGTGGTGCAAATCAAAGTGCGCGATCCTCAGTCCCCGTTGTGGCTGGCCAAAATTCAGAGCAGCGATCTTCGCCAATGTTGCCTAGCTCAATGCAAGCCTTTGAGCGGGCTTCGAGCACTGAGTCGCCACGCTTTTTTAAGGTTGATGGTTTAAGTGCTTTAGCGCAACAAGCCATGTCGGCGTATCAGTCTACTGAGTCCTTGTCTTCTAATAACCCTCGCCATCAACTAATAGGTATCGATGTTTACGCCTAGCTCCCTTGCGGTGGCATACCGCAATTCAGACAGCCATGTTCGCGATCTTGCCGAGCGTCTTGGCTTAACCACTTTTCGTCTTTCCACCGAATTAAAATTTTCGACCACGTATGAGTATTTATTGATGCACCAAGAGGATGCTCTGGTCATTGCTAAAACTGGGAAAGGCGCACCTAAGCCTGTAAGTGTAGAATTAGCGACTGGCGCAGTTGATCATCGTCGTAAGTTTGGTGGTGGTAAAGGGCAAGACATTGCTAAAGCCTGTGGTTTAAATAAGCGTTCGTCGTTAACTGTCTTCGATGCCACAGCGGGCCTTGGACGAGACAGTTTTGTGTTGGCCAGCTTAGGTTGTCATGTTTCGCTGTTTGAACGTGTGGGTTTTGTTAGAGAATTGCTGGCCGATGGTTTAGAAAGAGCGCGATTAGTGGCCGATATCGAAGATATTGTGTCGAATATGATGCTGGCTCATGGCACTATCTTTGATGTGATGGAAGAAGATTGCGTTGATGTGGTGTATCTAGACCCTATGTTTCCACACAACGATAAATCCTCCGCGGCCGTCAAGAAAGAGATGGCGTTTTTTCGTGACTTGGTTGGCTATGATGAGGACGCTGATTTGCTTTTGCCTAAGGCTCAGCAATTAGCGCGTTTTCGAGTGGTAGTTAAGCGACCTAAAGGTGCGCCTTACTTAAATGATCAGGCGCCGAGTTACCGGATAGATGGTAAGTCTGGACGCTTTGATGTTTACGTAAAGCGGTCGTTAGAAAACGCCGACTAAAAAGGTTGGCGTTTCGTTGCATTAAACTTTAGTAATGAGGTGGCTTCTCGATAGCTGAGTCGATACCTGAATTTTGGCGTTGATCTCCCATGCGCTGGGCAAGTAGTTTGATTTGCTCTTTGAGCAGCAAAATATCTTGCTGTTGCTTGGTTAGGGCGTTATTGAGTGCATCAATGGTTTCTTCTTGAAATTGATTGCGAATCTCAAGATCGTCAATACGGTTTAATAAGTCTGAGGTGTTCATAGATGGCTGCTATATGGTAGTCTTTTAATGTGCTAAGTACTTAATTTCGTGTGTCAATAAGAGTTTAACGAAATAAGTTTCGTAATGTATTTTGCGCAATTTTTGCTGACATTCTATACACTTGTGTCAGTATGTTAATGGTGACGTGAATTGTTTTTTTCAATAGCTTGGCTTTTCTTTTTAAACATTGATCTAGCTGTTGAAATAGAGGTGTAGTACGCGTTACTAAACTGTATAAAGTGTATTAGTAATAAATAACAAAAAATCATTAAACATATTCAAGGAACTCCAATGTTTTTATCTGTACGTGCATTTTTAGTGAGTCTTATTTTAGCTTTGGTGACGCCGCTTATCATTGCGCCTTTGGTTGGGGTCGATATTGCACAACACTATATTGTGTACTTCTTAGTAACCTTGGTGACTGTTTACCTGGGTACGGTATTGTCTCAATCTAGTGCCGCAACGACAGATGACACTTCTTCAACTTTTGAGTCAGATGACGCAACAAGTGAGGAAGAAGATGATGATCGTGAAGTTGGTACCGTAAAGTGGTTTAATTCTTCCAAAGGTTTTGGTTTCCTTACCATGGAAAACGGTGATGATGTATTTGTACATTACCGTGCGATCCGTGGACGTGGCCGCCGCTTCTTAATTGAAGGCCAGAAAGTTCGCTTTACTGTAACGGAAGGCGAGAAAGGCAAACAGGCGGAAAACGTATCCATCGTTAAAGGTTAAAATACAGGGTGTTGTTTCCTCACCCACATTATATTGAGAGGACATTATGGCTACAGTAACATTACAAGGTAACCCGTTAGAAACGATCGGTGAACTTCCTGAAGTCGGCTCTAAAGCGCCATCGTTTGAGTTAGTTAAGACGGATTTGTCGACGACATCATTAGCAGATTATGCTGGTAAGAAAGTTGTTTTAAATATTTTTCCATCTGTTGATACTGGTGTGTGCGCGGCCTCTGTTCGTAAGTTCAACGAGTCATTGTCGAACCTTGAGAACACGGTTGTATTGTGTGTGTCTGCAGATCTACCTTTTGCAGCAGCACGCTTTTGCGGTGCTGAAGGTTTAGATAACGTTGTGGCGGGTTCTAGCTTCCGTTCTAGCTTTGGTAAAGACTACGGTGTTGAGTTCGTTACAGGCCCTCTAACAGGCTTGCTATCACGCTCAATTGTTGTGCTTAATGAGTCTGGTGAAGTGGTTTACACTGAACAAGTTTCAGAAACTGCGGAAGAACCTAATTACGATGCAGCACTTGCTGCGGTTGAATAAGTTTTCATTCTATTCGTGATGTTCAGATCCAAAAAAGGTCGCCCTTAGGCGACCTTTTTTATGTGCAATTAATATTGCTAATCTTTTTGAACAGGAATGGTATTCGCTGTGCGTTCAACGGTATTGTCTTTATGGCAGTACACGAGCTTTGGTAAAAAGTTATTAGCTTCCGCTTCATCCATCTGCGCATAAGCTGCGATGATGACACGATCGCCAACTTGTACTTTACGTGCGGCTGCACCGTTCATAGAAATGGTGCCAGAGCCTGCCTCAGCAAGAATGACGTAAGTATGGAAGCGCTCGCCATTATCAACGTTATAAATGTCTATTTGTTCGAATTCACGAAGACCAGCCAGTTTCACAAGGTCGCTATCGATAGCACAAGAGCCGTCGTACCATAGCTCTGCTTGAGTGACAGAGGCCATGTGAAGTTTGCCTTTAAGCAATGTGATTTGCATAGTGTATTTCTCTTACTCTCGATGTTTTAGCAAAAAAGGGTGTGTTGCTATAACCGCCAAATGAATGGGCCTTCGCCTTCAGCGTTAATGTGCCACCAAAGATCGGGGTCTTCCTGCCCATCTTCTTGCCACCCTTGATAATTACAGCGAACCTCGCACTCTAACGCTTCGAACGCGCATTTAGAGCATTCCGTGTCATTCTCCCAAGGGGTTTTGTCAGAATCAAACCAGATGGAAGTGAAGCGCTTTCCTGCAGCTTTTTCGAGAATGGTGACGGGAATGACTTCACCGTTATGTTCTAAGTGCAGTTTAGTTACAATGTCGCTGGGCTTGTGCATATCTATAATGGAGAAGTCTTGCTCCAGCCAGCGGATGATACGCTCTGTCGGGCATGACAAGAGGTAGATTTCGATATCGGGCTGCATCGGATTAATCCTTCTTATTTAACATGTGGTAGATACGCAATACGCTCATAGATAAATAGCCAATCAATGACCATGTTATGCCCAATCCTGAAATGATTAGACCTAACAGGGCTATGAGCTCTCGTTGAATGGATTCTATAACCAAATTGTTGGCTATAAATATCATTAGCACGCCAAAAGCAAAAAGTAGCCCACCTTGAATTAACTTCATTAGGGCCAGTCTTGGGTTCTGGCCCAGTCTGATAGCAAGTTTATGAAGAAAAGCGAATGGCTTGCTCACGATAGACCTATTTTGCCATCAAGTTAGTTAAAATGCGCTGATAAATTAGGGAAAGTTGATTCAAGCTTTCAGCCTCTACGCATTCGTTAATTTGATGAATGGTGGCGTTGATTGGACCAAGTTCAACCACTTGCGTACCCATCTTAGCAATGAAACGGCCGTCCGATGTGCCTCCAGAGGTTGATAACTCTGGTGTGATGTTGACGGTTGTTTGTATGGCATCAACCATGGCATCAACAAGCTCACCAGGTTTCGTTAAGAACGGTAGGCCATTATAGGTCCATTCGATATCGTATTTAAGGTTGTGCTTATCAAGAATGCCTAATGCTTTTTCTTTTAGGTCATCGAATGTTAGCTCAGAGGAAAAACGGTAATTGAATTGTGCCTTAAGCGCACCGGGAACAACATTGGTTGCACCCGTGCCAGAATGAATATTGGACACTTGGAAGCTGGTTGGCGGAAAGAATTCATTGCCGTCGTCCCATTTGGTTGTCGCAAATTCTGCTAAAGCTGGTGCGGCCAAATGGATCGGATTGATGGCTAAGTGAGGATAGGCAACGTGGCCTTGTTTGCCATAGATGGTCACATCGCCACTGAAAGAGCCACGACGTCCATTTTTTATGATGTCGCCAACAGTTTTAGTGCTAGATGGCTCGCCGACGATGCACCAATCTACTTTCTCTTGGCGCGCCATTAATGCATCAACAACACGCGTTGTGCCGTCGACAAATGGGCCTTCTTCATCGCTGGTAATTAAGAATGAAATCTGGCCATCATGATTTGGGTGTTCGGCAACAAAGTTTTCCACCGCAATAATCATCGAGGCCAAGCTGCCTTTCATATCCGCCGCACCTCGGCCATATAATATGCCGTCAACGATTTCTGGCTTAAACGGAGGTACTTTCCATTCCGTTTCTGGCCC
Source organism: Marinomonas gallaica (assembly GCF_049821165.1). Taxonomy (NCBI): domain Bacteria; kingdom Pseudomonadati; phylum Pseudomonadota; class Gammaproteobacteria; order Oceanospirillales; family Oceanospirillaceae; genus Marinomonas; species Marinomonas gallaica. The sequence continues at coordinate 3,493,173 of NZ_CP187511.1, read as the reverse complement.
AGTTGGCACCACGTCGGTATGGCCTGCAAAGCAAAGGTTGGGGCCTTGGGTGCCGCGTTTTGCGTAGAAGTTTTTTACATCCCCAAACGGCATACGTTCAATCTTAAAGCCGATCTTCTCTAATCGCTCGATCATCAAATCTTGGCAGCCAGCATCTTCTGGTGTTACAGAAGGGCGTGAAATTAAATCTAGAGCAAGTTCTAGAGTAGGCGTAAGTTGCGTCATTCTTTACCTTTGCGTTGAGTTTCGTTACCTTAGCGTGTGTCTAGTAGACTAATAAGGGTGACATAATGAAATTGGGCTTACTTAGTTTTACCGCTTTATGGCTGACAGGTTGTGCGCTTATAGGTGGCTCAAACTCTCATATTCAAGAAGCCTACTATGTCCCTGTTATTACGGGAGATCGCCCTGTCAATGCAGCACCAAAAGCATATCCGGTTCATCGTTCTGATGAACCTAGCAATTCTGAGAGAGCATTCTATATTCCTGTCATAACCGATTAAATAGGGGATTATGATGGAAAAATTGCTTGGTATTGTTCTGCTTTGAAGCCAAGTGTAAGGGATTGCTCATGATCCAACAATGGTCGCTTAATCATGGCAGGTTGCTCCAGTAGTATTTCTACCGCAGTTTCATTGTTCATTGTTGCTTGTATTTCAGGATCAAGCTTGCGCCACGTGGTGCCGCGTTTGTTAACGACTGATTCCCAGCCTAGTTGCTCTATCCACTGGGTTAGTTGCGCTCGTTCAAGGCCATCTTTTCGGTAATCATGAAAACGATAGGTGACCTTATGCTCATCTAGCCAGCGTAATGCCTTTTTCATCGTGTCACAGTTTTTAATGCCATAAATAGTTGTCACGGTGTTTATCCTATTGTTTAGTTGCAAAAATGCCGGAGTCCTAAGGGAGCTCCGGCATTAGGACACACTTAATTAGTTATGTGCGTGCAGTGCTTCATTTAGAGCAATGGCTGTTTTGTTTGTCTTGCATTCGATTGCACCTGTTTCCGAGTTGCGACGGAATAGTAGATCGGATTGACCTGACAATTCACGAGCTTTAACGACAGATACGACACTGTTGTTCTCGTCAAGTAGGGCTACTTTAGAGCCAGCTGTGATGTATAGACCAGACTCAACGGTACAGCGATCACCAAGACCTATGCCAATACCAGCGTTAGCGCCGATTAGGCATTCTTCACCAACTGCGATAACGATGTTGCCGCCGCCGGATAAAGTGCCCATTGTAGAGCAGCCGCCACCTAGGTCTGAGCCATTGCCGACTACAACGCCCGCAGAAATACGGCCTTCGACCATGCTTGTGCCAAGTGTGCCAGCGTTGAAGTTTACGAAGCCTTCGTGCATAACCGTGGTACCTTCACCTAGGTGAGCACCTAAGCGAATACGCGCTGCATCACCAATGCGAATGCCGGTAGGTACTACGAAATTCGCCATTTTAGGGAATTTATCGACACTGAATACTTCGATAGTGCGACCTTCCATGCGAGCGCTTAGTTGGCGGTCTGCCAATTCGCGCACATCGATTGGGCCTTCACTTGTCCAAGCTGTGTTGACTAGAAGACCAAACATGCCGTCAAGTTTTGTTTTGTGCGGTTGTACTTGACGGTGTGAGATCAGTTGTAGCTTCAAGTAAACTTCAGCCGGGTTTGCTGGCGCTTCATCTGCTTCTAGTACACAAAGTACGACTGGCTGAGTCGATGGCTTCAGTCGAGAGGCGCGTTCAGCCAATTCGATATGGCCTGCTTTTAGAAGTGTTAGGTGAAGGCGGTTAAGATCGCTTTCATCCAGTACTAACGTTGCGTTGCCGCCTTCGTAGTTAGTGCTTTCCATGACTGCATCAATGATGCTCTTTTCTGGAGACGCCACTGGAGATGGGTAGAAAACTTCTAACCAAGTACCTTCTTTGTTCTGGGTACCAATGCCAAGGCCAATTGCGAAAGTAGAGTCGCTCATTAGAGAAAGTGCTCCTAAAATAATAATTTAAAGGTTTTGGTGTTTTTTCATAAACCGTGCGATACGTTGAGCAGCCTCAACACATTCGGATTCTTCGGCAACGAGTGCCATGCGGACATGATTTTGTCCGGGGTTATGGCCATCCACGTCGCGGCCAAGGTAGCTACCAGGAAGGACCAATACCGATTCTTCGTGATACAGCTTGGTGCAGAACTCTTCGTCATTCATGGGTAGCTTGGGCCATAAGTAAAAACCGGCTTCAGGCTTACTCACGGATATGACAGGCGATAAGATGTCTAACACTTGCTTGAATTTACGCTGGTAAATATCGCGATTATTAGCGACGTGCGCTTCGTCGTTCCAGGCGGTGATTGAGGCAAGTTGGTGATGCAGGGGCATAGCGCAGCCGTGATAAGTGCGGTATTGAAGGAATGGCTTCAGTAAGCTTGCATCCCCCGCCACAAAACCAGAGCGTAATCCAGGCAAGTTAGAGCGCTTGGAGAGCGACTGGAAAATAAGACAGTTGCTGTAGTCATGATTGCCTAATTGAATGCAGGCATCTAATAAGCCAAGCGGTTTCTCTTCAAAATAGATCTCTGAATAGCACTCATCAGCAATGATGGCAAAGTTATATTGCTTTGCTTTCTCAAGTAGGAAACGGTACTCGTCCAGTGTCGTGACTGAGCCTGCTGGGTTGTTAGGCGAGCATACGAAAAGTAACTCACAGCGTTGCCAGATGGAATCGGGCACGGCTTGATAATCAATTTTGTATTGTTTGTCTGCTTCGCAAGGTAAGTAGTGCAGCTCAGCGCCTGCTAAGATGCCAGCACCTTCATAGATCTGATAGAACGGGTTTGGGCTCACTACTAACGGATCTTTTTTCTCGCCCACCAAAGCTTGTGTAATGGCAAATAGGGCTTCACGTGTGCCAGTTACGGGTAAAATTTGGCTATCAGCGCTCAGCTGAGGAAGGTTGAAGCGATTACAAGCCCAGTCAGAGATGGCTTCGCGTAGGCTATTTTCCCCTTTTGTAAGAGGGTACTTAGACACACCATCCAAAGCATTTTTTAATGTCTCAAGCACAATGCTTGGTGCGTCATGTTGCGGCTCGCCAATAGTGAGCTTGATAACAGGAAGCTCACCGTTCGGTTCAACACTAGACAGTAAGTCAGCTAGCTTCTGAAATGGGTATGGGTGTAAAGAGTGGATCAGCGGATTCATGCGTTTATTGTTCCGTAGCTTGTGAAAAACGGTCTATGCTGTGTTTTAGGGCGTCACAGATGTGTTTCATGCGTGCACTGCCAGTAATCAAATCGCCATTTTCTTCGGTGATATAGAAGGTATCTTCTACGCGCTCCCCCAGAGTGGCAACTTTGGCTTTGTGTAGCATTAAGTTGTGTTCCATAAAGAACTGACCGATTAAAGCCAGCAGGCCAGGTCGGTCAGGGGCGGTGACTTCTACTGCCGACCAAACCTCTTCAGGCTGGCTCACGAAATGCACAGTAGAAGGCGCATTGAATATTTTCAAATGGCGCGGAGTAAAGCGCTTAACAACACTCTCATATAGAGAAGGAGAGTCGAGTTGCTCAATAAGGGTTTTTTTCATTAATTCAATGCGGCTGTGGTCTAAATGGAGATCTGTGTCGCAATTTTCTGCGCTTTCCATTACTACAAAGGTGTCAAGTGTATAGTTGTAGGACGTACTGTTAATTTTCGCATCAAGAATGGTCAGCCCCATTTGCTCAAACAGCGCCGCTGTGACTGCGAATAGGTGGCTGGCATTCGGTGTGTAGATAAATACTTTGCTAGCGCCGGAGAAGTTACGACCGCCAAGAGGACTGATTTCAACTAGCGGCTTGGTGCTAGGACGATGGTTGAGGATGGCTTCTGTATTCCATGCAATCTCTTCACCGCTTGAGCGAATGAAGTATTCTTCCTCGATGTCTTCCCAGATATTCTCCGCCTCCATAATGTCAGCGTTACGCTCAATTAAAATTTCCAGTGCACGTTGTTTGTGTTCGTCACTTTGCATGTCGGCATCAATAGGCGAGTCTAAGCCGCGACGTAATGCTCGCTTAGTTTCCAAATAAAGCTGACGCATTAAAGAAGCTCGCCAGCTGTTCCACATGCTTGGGTTGGTGGCGTTAATGTCCGCAACCGTTAATAGGAATAAATAATCCAACCGCTCTTGGTTTTTAACGATGCTGGCAAATTCCCATATAACCTCTGGATCAGATATGTCTTTACGTTGTGCGGTTACTGACATGAGTAGGTGGTGACGTACTAGCCATTCGATCAAATTGGTTTCGTGTTTATTCAGGCCATGGCGCTCGCAAAATTCACGTGCATCGACACAACCAAGTTCGGAGTGGTCTCCACCACGGCCTTTACCGATGTCATGATATAAACCGGCAATGTAGAGCAGCTCAACTTTTGCAATGTGACGGATGGCTTGGGAAGAGATAGGAAATATGGCGCGACTTTCAGGCAATAAGAATCGGCGTAGGTTTTCTACCAAATGTAAGGTGTGGGCATCCACCGTATAGATATGGAATAGGTCGTGCTGCATCTGACCGATGATGGCACCGAATTCAGGTAAATAGCGCCCTAGCAATCCAATGTGTTTCATTGAACGAAGGACGGTAGTCATGCGATGACGGCTGGCGATAATATCCAAAAACAGAGCTGTGTTGATCGGGTTGTTGCGGTAGTCTTCGTCAACGGCTTCTAAGTTGTCTCGAAGTGCGCGCATCGTATTGGCTCGAATGCCTTTGATGTCACTTCGATCTCCCATGATCTTATACATTTCCAGCATCGCTGACGGCGTTTCTTGAAACACCTCAGTAGAACAGATTTCCAATTGCCCATTAGTGACTTGGAAGCGTTCGTTGATGACTTCGATTTCAGGTTCTTCTTCAAAGCATAAAAAAGACTCTTCGAAATGCTGTAATAATAGATCATTGAGCTGCTGAATTGCTGCTACGCTCTGGTAGTAACCTTGCATAAAACGCTCAACATTGCGCTTAAGATCTTCGTCGTCAAAACCAAACTCTTTGGCAAGCGTTCGTTGATGATCAAACAATAAACGGTCTTCTTTACGACCTACAATCGTGTGCAGTGCCCAACGAATGCGCCAAAGGTGTGAGACGGCGCCTTTGAGCTGGGTGTATTCATCGTCAGATAAGAACTCTTTATCGATCAGTGCACTGAGCCGATTTGTGTGTAGATGGCGTTTTGCAACCCAATCGATCATCTGCATATCGCGAAGGCCACCGGGGCATTCTTTTAGATTGGGCTCAAGGTTGTAAGCAGTGTTTTGGTATTTAGCGTGACGGGCTTCTTGCTCGGCCAATTTGGCGCGATAAAATGTTTCACCATCCCACATTTGGCTGACATCGATCTTCAGTTTTAGGTTGGCTCGTAGTTCTGGGGAACCATACAGAGTGCGCGATTCAATGAGGTTAGTGATAACGGTGATATCGCTGGCAGCTAATTCTGCGCATTCGCTGACAGTGCGAACGGCGTGCCCTACATCAAGCTTTAGATCCCAAAGAAAAGTGATAAATGCTTCAATTTTCTCTGTTTTGGGTTCGCTGTCATCACGCAACAAAATCAATAAATCAATGTCAGAGTTGGGGTGCAGCTCACTACGGCCATAGCCGCCAACGGCGACCATGGCAACGTCCTGCTCTGAGTCTAAACCAGCGCGTAACCAAGCGGCTTGCATTACTTCGTCGTAGAGGCTTGAGAGGCCTTTGACAAGCTTTTCGATAGGGTATAAATCGTGAAATAAGTCATTATACGCCTTTGTTTTCTCATTTAAGAGTTCTCGAAACCGTCTGGCACTGGTGTTCGAGGATGCCAATTCATGCTTTTCGGCTTGGCTGAACAAAGGTGGGGCATCAGGAAAAGCTGGAAAGTCCATACAAGGCCTCTTTGGTTGCACTGCTTAGATGAAAGGCTTAAAGCGTATCGTCTGGGCGTAAAGTGAGTACTTCAACACCATCAGCTGTCACCAATAGTGTGTGCTCATACTGCGCTGATAAGCGACCGTCTTTGGTTTTGGCAATCCAGCCATCGGGACCAGAGTGTTTGACTTGTTTTTTGCCAGCGTTAATCATCGGTTCGATCGTAAAGGTCATGCCTTCTTCTAAAACGACACCTGTGCCAGAGCGACCGTAATGAGCCACCTGAGGTTCGCCGTGGAAGGTCGTGCCAATGCCGTGACCGCAGTACTCTTCTACGACTGAATAGTGGTTCTTGTGCGCAAATTCAGAAATTGCCGCACCGATGTCCCCTAAGCGTACGCCAGGTTTGACCATATTAATGGCTAAATAAAGGCTTTGTTGAGTGATGTTGCATAGGCGTTCAGCGTGCGCTAGCGCAGGGCCTGCAAAAAACATTTTGCTGGTGTCGCCGTAGTAGCCATCTTTAATAATGGTGATATCGATGTTGAGTACATCACCTTTCTTTAACGGCTTGTCATTCGGAATGCCGTGACAAATCACATCATTTACAGAGGTGCAGCAGGATTTAGGGAAGCCATGGTAATTCAATGGCGCAGGAATGGCGCCTTGCTCTGACACAATGTAGTTGTGCGCAATAATGTCAAGCTCGTCAGTAGTAACACCAGGTATGACAAATGGTTCAAGCATGGTTAGTACTTCACCGGCTAAGCGACCCGCTGTACGCATGCCTTCGATATCATTGATGTCATTGAAGCGTGTTGCACTCGGACGCGGCGTCCATTGAGGTACGTCAACACGACCGTTTTTAGTTAACTCTTTTACTGTTTGCAGAATCTCGTTGCTCATAATAAAACTGTCTTAAATCTTCGCTAGTCTTAAGGATGAAGATATTCTACATGACTTAACTCGGTTATTCGCCCTGACTTAAGAAAAAATCATGAACAAAGGTGCGCTAACAGACGAATATCTGCTTTTGAATGTTGCGCTTTTATGGTATAAAACGCCGGCTTATTTCTTTTGAAAAGGGGTAAGCTAAAACTAATTAATTTAACGACCTTGCTGTCTAATTAAAAATAGCGTCTCTGGGGTGCCTGAAATTGCTTTAAATTTCAAAAGGCTGAGAAGTTAGGGCTAGCAAGTTAACCTAACCCAAACGTAAAGGATATTAAAATGCCTACAGTTTCAATGCGCGACCTGCTACAGGTTGGTTCACACTTCGGTCACCAAACTCGTTACTGGAACCCAAAAATGAAGCCATTCATTTTTGGTGCTCGTAACAAAATCCATATCATCAACCTTGAGCACACTGTTCCTGCTCTTAACGAAGCGCTAGCGCTTGTTAAGAAAATGGCTGAGAACAAAAACAAGGTATTGTTTGTTGGTACTAAGCGTGCAGCGGCTAAATCTATTGCAGAACAAGCATCTCGCGCAAGTATGCCGTACGTTAATCACCGTTGGTTAGGTGGTATGCTTACGAACTACAAAACAATCCGTACTTCTATCAAGCGCCTGCGTGACCTTGAAGGTCAACAAGCTGACGGTACATTCGAGAAGCTGACTAAAAAAGAAGCGCTTGTACGTACGCGTGAACTTGAGAAGCTAGAGCGTTCTTTAGGTGGTATCAAGGATATGGGTGGTCTTCCTGACGTTCTTTTCGTTGTAGACGTTGACCATGAGCGTATTGCTATTAAAGAAGCTAACAAGCTAGGTATCCCTGTTATCGGTATCGTTGATACTAACAGCGATCCAGATGGTGTTGATTACGTTATCCCTGCAAACGACGATGCTATCCGTGCAGTACAGCTGTACGTTTCTGCTTTCGCTGATGCTTCTCTAGAAGGTCGTGCGGCAGCAGCAGGTAGTGCTGACGAGTTTGTTGAAGTAAACGACGCCGCTGAAGCGTAATTTTACTGATCTTATCTGGTCTTACTGATCAAGGGAGAGGGGATGACTCTCTCCCTTTTTTAAAATTGTTATCGTACAAGGGGAGTTAACATGGCCGCAGTATCTGCAGCAATGGTAAAAGAGCTACGTGAACGTACTGGTCTTGGCATGATGGAGTGTAAAAAAGCACTTACAGCCGCTGGTGGTGATATTGAAGTAGCAATCGAAGAACTACGTAAGTCTAGTGGTATGAAAGCAGCTAAAAAAGCTGGTCGTACTGCAGCTGAAGGTACTATCATCATGAAAGTTGCTGATGATAACTCTTACGGTGTGTTGGTTGAAATCAACTCTGAAACTGACTTTGCTTCACGTGATGAAGGTTTCCTAGCTTTCTCTAACAAAGTAGCTGACGCTGTTTTCGCTACAAAAGAAACGGACATGGCAGTTGTGATCTCTGGTGAATTGCTAGAAGCTCGCGAAGCGCTTGTTCAGAAAATCGGTGAAAACATCACTCCTCGCCGCGCAGTGGTTGTAGAAGGTGGTGTTGTTTCTGGTTACCTACACAGCAATGGTCAAATTGCTGCGCTAGTTCAACTAGAAGGCGGCAGTGACGAGCTAGCAAAAGATATTGCTATGCACGCAACAGCTGTTTCTCCACGTGTTGTGCGTGGCGAAGATATGCCTGCTGAAGTTCTTGAAAAAGAAGAAGAAATCATTCGAGCTCAACCAGACATGGCTGGTAAACCAGCTGAGATCGTTGAGAAAATGATCGGCGGTCGTATCAAAAAATTCTTGGCTGAAAATAGCCTAGAAGAGCAAGCATTTGTTAAAAACCCAGAAATTAAAGTTGGTCAGCTAGCGAAAGATGCTGGTGCTAAGATTGCTTCTTTTGCTCGCCTAGAAGTAGGTGAAGGCATTGAAGTTGAAGCGACTGACTTCGCAGCTGAGGTTGCTGCACAACTTAAAGGCTAATCGCTAATAAGTTTTCAGTGCAAATTAAGGGGCAGCTTGACTGCCCCTTTTTATGAATAACTGATTGAGATTAAGCTTATCTGATCTCAATACAGGCTTCTCACCATTACCGGAGGTTCTAATGCCTAAAGAAACGAATCCAAAATACAAACGCATTTTGTTGAAATTAAGTGGCGAAGCGCTACAGGGCGATGAAACCTTTGGTATCGATCCTAAAGTGTTGAGTCGGATTGCGCTAGAGATTGGCCAGTTGCGTGGTATCGGTGTTGAGGTAGGGATTGTTATCGGTGGTGGTAACTTGTTCCGGGGGCAGGCGTTGAGTCAGGCGGGGATGGACCGAGTGACTGGCGACCATATGGGGATGCTGGCAACGGTTATGAACTCCCTTGCAATGCGTGATGCGCTAGAGCGAGCCAATATTTCAACGCGTGTGATGTCTGCTATTACGATGACAGGCATTGTCGAGCCGTACGATCGTCGTCGTGCGATGCGTCACCTTAAAGATGGTGATGTCGTTATTTTTTCTGCTGGTACCGGTAACCCATTCTTTACAACTGACTCTGCTGCGTGTTTACGTGGTATTGAGATTGATGCGGATGTCGTGCTCAAAGCAACAAAAGTTGATGGTGTCTATTCTGCTGATCCAATGAAGGATCAAAATGCAGTGAAATATGATACATTAACTTTCGATGAGGTTTTGGAAAAACAGTTAGGTGTCATGGATTTAACAGCAATCTGCTTGACGCGTGATCACCAAATGCCTGTTCGAGTATTTAATATGAACAAGCCAGGGGCTCTGATTAACGTCATGACCGGTGGCGACGAAGGTACCGTTATTAAGTGAGGAAATAATGATTAACGAGATTTTAAAAGATGCGGAAGAGCGCATGGGCAAGGCAATCGTTGCCGTTGATAATTCCTTTAAAAAGATTCGCACAGGTCGCGCGCACCCAAGCCTTTTAGATTCTGTCAGAGTGAACTACTACGGAAGCGAAACACCTCTAAGCCAAGTGGCGAACATCACAGTTGAAGATGCTCGTACATTGGGAGTTTCTCCTTGGGAAGGTAACATGGTGTCTGAAATTGAAAAGGCAATCATGAAGTCTGACTTAGGTTTGAATCCATCTTCTACAGGTAGTTTGATCCGTATTCCTTTGCCAGCTTTAACAGAAGAGACTCGCGGTAACTACTTCAAGCAAGCTAAGTCTGAAGCCGAAAACGGTCGTATTGCGATCCGTAATATTCGCCGCGATGCGAACAATAGTCTAAAAGACCTAGTGAAAGAAAAAGAGATTTCTGAAGACGAAGAGCGTCGTGGTCAAGATCAAGTTCAAAAATTAACAGACAAGTATGTTGCTCAAATTGAAGAGCGTTTGTCTGCTAAAGAAAAAGATCTAATGGAAATCTGAGTAAGAAGGCAGGCGCTGTGCGCTTGCCTTTTTTCTGACTAGGTAGTTCTATGTCGAACCAAATGTTGGTCGTTGATGGCCAATCAGTTCCTGCTCACGTCGCCATTATTATGGATGGCAATAATCGCTGGGCGAAAAAAAAGCACTTACCAAGCATTGCAGGGCACCGAGCAGGTGCGGCAGCCGTTCGTAAAACGGTTGAATCTGCTGCGCGCAGTGGTGTAAAAGTGTTGACCTTATTTGCTTTTTCAAGTGAAAACTGGAGGCGTCCACAGGCTGAAATTGATGGTTTGATGGCACTCTTTATGCGTTCTTTGAAAAAAGAGGCGAAGCGCTTGAATGAACACTCCATTCGACTTGTTGTTGTTGGGGATAAATCAGGCTTTAGTAAAAGTCTTCAAGAGCAGATCGCATTAGCGGAAGAGGCAACCGCAACTAATCAAGGTATGGTGCTTGCGATTGCAGCAAACTATGGCGGCCGTTGGGATATTGCTCAAGCAGCCCAAGTGTTGGCTCAGCAGGTGGCGGCCGGTGAATTACTGCCCGATGACATCACAGAAGAGCGTTTAGGTCAGCATGTGTGCTTAGCAGGTTTGCCAGAATTGGATCTTATTATCCGTACATCAGGTGAAGAGCGAGTGAGTAACTTTTTGCTTTGGCAACTTGCGTACGCTGAATTTATTTTTATGCCAGTACTTTGGCCAGATTTTGATGGCGAATGCTTTAATGAAGCTTTGTCTATTTACCAACAACGTCAACGCCGTTACGGTGGCCGGTAGTTTTTATGCTTTTACCAAGAGTTCTTAGCGCGATCGTTATGGCGCTGCTATTTATATATGCGGTGTTTGTTCTAGAGGCATCTAGCTTTCAATTTGCTATGGGTGGCGTCGTGCTGCTGGCTGGCTGGGAGTGGGCCAGATTGTCTGGTCTGGAAGGGCAGCAGGGTCGCATCGCTTATGCAGGTCTAGTCGTGACTTTATGTTATGGGGCTGCACTGTTCGAGTTGCAGCGATTCCTGTTAATGGTGGCACCAGTACTTTGGCTTATTGCACTGTTTTGGGTGATTAGTTATCCAGATGAAAGAGGGTGGCAGTCTCGCTTTGCTCGAATGGTGTTTGGTTTGTTGATTCTACTAACGACTTGGTGTGCTCTGGTTGTGCTGCGTGAGTCCAGTAATTTTGTGCTGTGGATTTTGCTACTTATGGGGCTAATCTGGGGGGCGGATTCTGGAGCGTACTTTTCAGGTAAGGCGTTTGGTAAGCGTAAATTAGCGCCCGCGGTATCACCAGGAAAATCCTGGGAAGGCGTTATTGGTGGGATGGTATTAACACAAATTGGAGTGGCTGTATTTGTTTTTTACAGCGACTTGAATTGGTTGGCTCTGAGTATGCTTGCGTTGGTAACCGTAATAACCTCTGTGTTAGGAGATTTGACCGAAAGTTTATTTAAGCGTCATGAAAGCTTGAAAGATTCCAGTCATCTGATTCCAGGGCATGGTGGCGTTATGGACCGAGTAGACAGTTTGACATCTGCTGCGCCAATCTATGTATTGCTTCTTTGTCTTGTAGGTTGGGTCTAATGCAGAAAATTTGCCTTCTGGGGGCGACCGGTTCCATTGGCAGTAGTACGCTTGATGTGATTGCTCAATATCCAGAGCAATTTCAATTGATGAGTGTCGCAGCGAATACAAATGTGGATCGAATGGCTGAAATTTGTCAGCGGTTCAAACCCGAACGTGCGGTAATGGGATCGGAGCAAGCACGAGATGCGTTGGCTCAACGTTGCTTGGGGTTGTCAACGGAGTTTGAGTGGGGCCATGAAGCAATGGAGAGTATTGCAAGCGATGGTTGCGACCAAGTAATGGCCGCTATTATCGGGTTTGCGGGGCTGCGCCCAACGTTAGCGGCGATTCGAGCAGGAAAGCGAGTGTTACTTGCTAATAAAGAAAGTCTGGTGACCGCTGGTCGTTTGTTTATGGATGAGGTAGCGCGTTACAACGTAACCTTGATGCCAATTGACAGTGAGCACAATGCTATTTTCCAGTGTTTGCCGCAAACAGATGCTGGTGTCAGTAAGCGAGATGTTTCCAGTATTTTGTTGACCGCGTCAGGAGGACCGTTTAGAACGTTTAGCGCTAAACAGATGGCGTCTGTTACGCCTGCTCAGGCCTGTGCGCATCCTAATTGGTCTATGGGTCAAAAGATTTCGGTTGATTCTGCGAGTCTGATGAATAAGGGCTTGGAGTTGATTGAGGCTTGTTGGTTATTTGATGTTACGCCTGCGGATGTGCAAGTGGTGGTTCATCCTGAAAGTATTATTCATTCAATGGTCTCCTATAAAGATGGATCCGTCATCGCTCAAATGGGAAATCCAGATATGAAAATACCGATTGCTTATGGGATGACGTGGCCGGCACGTATTGACACTGGCGTAGAAGCATTAGATTTTTATCGCTTAGCTCAACTGAATTTTGAGGCACCTGACCTACAGCGTTTTCCAAATCTTAGGCTAGCAGGTGATGCTTGGTATGCTGGCGGAACGGCAATGGCGATATTGAATGCGGCGAATGAAGTTGCAGTGGATGCGTTTCTAAAAGAAAAAATATCTTTCTTGGACATTGCTCGCTTAAATGAGCGGGTATTGGAACAGTCTGATGCGAAAGTGGTCAATGATCTGGAAACAGTATTTATTGCCGATCATGAGGCACGAGTGCTGGCCAACCAGTTGATTGCTTCGGAGTTTGTATAACATGCTACAAAATATCTTATCCATTGTTATAGCGCTTGGTGTACTGATTACTTTCCATGAATTCGGGCACTATTACATCGCTCGTTTATGTGGCGTCAAAGTGTTGCGATTTTCGGTAGGGTTTGGTAAACCGATTTATCGCCATGTTTCTCGCAGTGGGACAGAGTTTACACTTGCCATGATTCCACTTGGTGGCTATGTACGCATGTTGGATGAGCGAGAAGGGAATGTTCCTGAAGCATTAAAGGGGCAAACGTTTAACTGTAAAACTGTTTGGCAGCGAATTGCTATCGTGGCTGCGGGACCTATTGCGAATTTTATTTTAGCAATTGCTATTTATGCTGTGGTTGCTGGCATGGGGATTCAAGCGATTGCTCCGAAAGTGGCTAGCGTGACAGAAAACTCTCCTTTGTCGCAAACTCAAATTGAGCCGGGTGCTGAAATTACGCAATTAAATGGTGTGGCTACACATTCTTGGGAAGATGTAAATTTAGCGTTAGCTGACTTGATTGGACGGACTGGGACCTATACTGTTCGTTACCAATTTTTAGATACAAACTTAGAGCGTGAAGAGCGTTTTACGCTGAATCGCTGGTTAGCTGGAGAAGAACCAAGTAATTTAATTTCAGAGTTTGGTGTTGTTCCTTGGCGGCCACAGGTTGTACCAACCATTTCAGAGGTTGTGACGGGTGGTGCTGCTGAGAAAGCAGGTTTTCTCAAGGGCGATACCGTCAAAGCGATAAATGCGGAACCGGTTTCTGATTGGCAAAGTTTCGTTAGCTGGGTTCAAAAGAGCCCTGACACTGCTCTTGATGTAGTGGTGGATCGGAGTGGTCAGAAAATTGATCTGTCATTAGTTCCGGATGCCCGCGAAGTAAATGGAACGGTGATGGGGTTTGCTGGGTTAGCTGTTGAGCCGCCAGTGTTGTCCGATGATGACATTCGAACACGTGAATTTGGCTTTTTGGGCGCAGCAGTTTATGGTGTGCAGCAGACTTGGAAAATGACAGCATTGACTGTGTCATCGATAGGTAAAATGATTCAAGGTTTAATCTCTCTTGATAATTTGTCAGGTCCGATTACGATTGCCAAGGTTGCGAGTGCATCTGCTGATTCAGGCGTGCAGTCGTTTTTAAAATTTTTAGCGTATTTAAGTGTCAGTCTAGGGGTATTGAATTTGTTACCAATACCTATGCTTGATGGTGGGCATCTGCTGTTTTTTGGGATAGAAGCCGTGCGCCGCAAACCTGTTTCTGAGCGTATTCAAGGGTTTGCCTACCGTTTCGGTGCATCATTGTTGTTCGCGATGATGGCCGTAGCTTTATTTAATGATATTGCCCGCTTGTAGAGAGGTATATGTGAAAGTCTTTGTAGCCACAGTATTAGCAATTTGTAGCGCTCAAAGTTATGCGAAGACCGTTGCAGACGTCCGTGTAGACGGCTTGTTGCAAATGTCACCAACACGCGCATTCGAGACTATCGGCTTTCAACAAGGCCAAGGCTATGACTCTTCTAGAGTCCATGAAGCTGTTAATAATCTATTTGCAACGGGGTACTTCAGTGACATTGATGTATTTGAAGAAGATGATGTTGTTATCTTCAAAGTTGTAGAGCGTCCTACCATTGGTCAAATAGAGATTGATGGTAACGATATGATTTCAACTGAGGACTTGCAGCGCGGATTACGCCTGTCTGGACTTGAAGAAGGTGAGCTTTACAAGCCAGAAACCTTAAATCAGATTCAACAAGAACTGCAGCGCCAGTACTACGCTTTGGGTCGCTACAGTGCTCAGGTTAATATGGAAGTTGAAGAACTTCCACGCAATCGAGTGTCTTTGAAAGTCGACATTGAAGAAGGTGTGACGGCTAAGATTGTCCACATCAATATTGTGGGTAACAAAGATTTTGCGGATGACGAGTTAACCAAGAATTTTCAGTCGGCTGAGACAGGCTATTTCAATCCGTTTAGTTCGGCAGATGAATATTCAAAGCAAAAAATTCAAGGCGATCTTGAAACATTGCGCAGTTTTTATCTTGACCGCGGTTACCTAGATTACGAGTTGATTTCTAGCCAAGTCAGTCTGTCTGCAGATAAGCGTGAAGTTTATGTGGTGGTCAATGTTAAAGAGGGTGAGTCGTACTCTATCAATGAGGTGGCTTTAAGCGGCTCTTTACCGATCAGTGAAGATCGCATTTGGAAGCATATTAATCAAAAGACTGGTGACGTGTTCTCGCGTAAGCAAGTGACTGAGATTATGGAAAATGTTTCCGGTGAGTTAGGTGATGATGGTTATTTATTTACCAATGTGAACATTATTCCTAATAAACTGCCTGGCCACAAAGTAGATATTACTTATCATATTGCGCCAGGTCCTCAAGTCTATGTTCGTCGCATTAATTTCAGTGGCAACTCAGAGACTAAGGATGAAGTGCTTCGCCGAGAAATGACGCAGTTTGAAGGCGCCCTTGCAACCCACTCTAAAATTCAATCGTCAAAGCGTGCTATTGAACGTTTGGGCTTTTTCTCAACCGTTGATCTGAAGACTCGCCCTGTTCCGGGTACGGTTGATCAGGTTGACCTCGATGTGTCCGTTGAAGAACAACCATCTGGCAGTATTCAAGCGAGTGTTGGCTACTCTCAATCAGAAGGTGCAGTGCTCGGTTTTGGTATCTCTAAGCGTAACTTCTTAGGAACGGGTAACAAGTTAGCGTTTAACATGAGCCGTAGTAATCAGACTAAAGACCTCACGCTGTCTTACGACAACCCTTATTTCACGGTTGATGGTGTAAGTCGAGGCTACAGTTTATTTTATCAAGTCAGCGATCACGACGAAGATGATGTAGAGGATTACGATCTAGACCGGATTGGTGTATCGGTTAATTTCGGTTATCCAATTACAGATACGCAACGTTTAAGCTTCGGTATGACGCTTAAAAACACTGGTGTAGACCTTGGTGCGAACCCGTCGCTTGAGACGCAGGACTACCTGAATCAATATGGTGATTCGTTTGATGATGTGATTGCCAATGTTGTTTGGAGTGATAATGACATTGTGGGCGGTCTTTTGCCGACAGGTGGTGTGAGCCATCGTGTAACATTAGATGTAGCGACCCCACTGGGTGACCAAACCTACACCAAAATTGGTGCACTTTCACAAGCTTATTGGAATATAAGCGAAAATAACTTATGGCTCTTTCATTTGAAAGGGCGCGCAGGTTATGGTTTTGGCTACGGTGATACTGATCGTTTACCATTCTTTGAAAACTATTATGCTGGCGGTGTTTATACCGTACGTGGTTTTAGTGCATCATCATTGGGGCCTAAGAACACCTACAATGACAATACTGAAACCGATTCAATTGGCGGTAACATGCTGGTTGCAGCGACGGCAGAGATTATCTTCCCTATGCCTATGGTTGAAGATCACAGTTCAGTACGTACCTCTATTTTCTTGGATGCGGGTAACGTATTTACCGATAACTGTTTCTCTGGCAGTACAAGTTGTGAAGAAGGGTTTGACGCTGGTGAGATCCGTTACAGTGTCGGTTTCAACTGGACATGGATTACACCTATCGCACCGCTGTCGTTTAACATTGCGAAAACGTTGAATGACAAAGAAGGCGATGAGACGGATGCGTTCCAGTTTCAGCTAGGCACCACCTTCTAATAAAGTTAAGGATTTAACATGAAAAGACTATTGAGTATCGCGCTATTGACATTGCTAAGTGTGCAAACTATGGCGTCGGAGGTTGCGGTTTTGGACTTTCGTGCAGCGTTGCTTCAAAGTGATGCGGGTCAGCAAGCCGCTCAAGCGCCGCGTCAACAAGTAGATCAAATGAAAGCGCGATTAGAGCAAGAAAACCGTACATTAAAAGATATGGTTGAGTCATTGAAGCGTGATGAGCTTACTCTGTCTTCGGAAGAAGTGGCAAAGCGTCGATCAGAAGTAAATCAGAAGCAAGCTCAGCTGCGTCAAATGGTGTCTGCTATGCAGCAGCAAGCTCAGCAAATGGAGCAGCGTTTGATTCAAGATCTAACACCTCGAGGAGAGGCTGCGCTTAAAGAGATCATTGAAGAGCGTAATATAGATGCTGTGATTTCGCGTCAAGCTGCCATTTATACGAATGAGTCTGTTGATATCACAGCAGAGTTGATCGATAAACTTAATAAAGAGAAATAATGGATGGGGTACACCCTTTCTGAAATCGCCGCCCACGTTGGCGGCGAGCTATTTGGTGATCCTGAGTACCCAATATCCTCGTTGGGGTCTTTAGATCATGCGGGTGCAGAGCAGTTGAGTTTTTTGTCGAACCCCAAGTTTGCCAGCAAGCTGACCCTATGCAATGCCGGAGCGGTGTTATTGCGTAATCCTACCGACGCAGAAAATGTTCGTAATGCTATTGTTGTTCGTAATCCATATCTTGCTTATGCCCAAGTAACGGTGCTGTTTAAGCATCAGGAGGAAGGTTGGGCAAACCGAATACATCCGACGGCTGTGATACATGAAACCGCTAGGGTTTCGAGCACGGCATTGATTGGTCCTAATGTTACGGTGGGCGCTTATTCTGTCATTGGAGCTAATTGCTATTTAGGTCCCGGCTCAGTGGTTGGTGAGCACGTATGCTTAGGAGGCGACTCACGTTTGGCTGGCAATGTGACAATCTATGATCATGTTGAGATTGGCGAGCGTTGTATTCTTCATAGCGGCTCAATTATCGGTGCTGATGGTTTTGGTTTTGCTCCTCACGACGGTCAGTGGAACAAAATACATCAGCTTGGCGGTGTCATAATTGGCGATGATGTTGAAATTGGTGCGAATACTACAGTAGATTGCGGCGCTATAGAAAATACCGTTATAGGCAACGGAGTTAAGATTGATAACCTTGTTCAAATTGCTCATAACGTCGTAATCGGTGATAATAGCGCGATTGCGGGTTGTGTGGGCGTTGCAGGCAGTACCATTATCGGTGAAAACTGCACAATTGCAGGAGGGGCAGGGTTAGCTGGGCATATTACATTAGTGGATAATGTTCATGTTACTGCGATGAGTTTGGTGACTCGTTCAATTGATACGCCTGGTTCATACTCTTCTGGAACAGCTTTAGACTCGACACCAAAATGGCGAAAATCGGCGGCTCGTTTACGCCGAATAGAGAGCATGGCTGCCCAAATTTCAAAATTGGAAAAACAAGTTAATACGCTTTTAACAAAAGGTTAATGCATAAATGATGGATGTGAATGAAATTCGCCGTTACTTACCCCACCGCTACCCGTTTTTGTTGGTAGATCGAGTAGTAGAGATAACTCCCGGGGAATCAATTGTTGCGTACAAGAATGTGACGGTAAACGAACCGTTTTTTAACGGGCATTTCCCAGATCATCCAGTAATGCCTGGTGTGTTGATTATTGAGGCAATGGCACAAGCAGCTGGTATCCTTGGCTTTAAAACCATGGATAAAACACCTGAAGATGGTTCTATTTACTACTTCGTTGGTGCTGATAATACTCGTTTTAAACGTCCAGTAGTACCAGGGGATCGTCTTCAGTTAGAAGCGAAAATTTTGACAGAACGTCGTGGTATTTGGAAATTCGAAGTCAAAGCGACAGTTGACGGTGGGCTAGTGTGTTCTTCTACCATTCTATGTGCTGACAGGAAGCTATAAGTGTTGATACATCCAACTGCGATAGTTGACCCAAAAGCTGAACTAGACAGTGATGTTGAAATCGGCCCTTTCTGTATTGTCGGACCCGACGTACAGATCGGTGCAGGTACAGTGTTGAAATCTCATGTTGTTGTGAATGGTCATACGACGATTGGCCAACAGAATGAGATTTTTCAGTTTACTTCCGTTGGAGAAGTAAACCAGGATAAAAAGTATAAAGGTGAGCCAACTCGATTGATCATTGGTGATCGTAATGTGATTCGAGAAAATGCGACAATTCATCGTGGCACAATTCAAGATCAAGGGATTACGCAGATTGGTGATGGGAATTTGTTTATGGCCAGTACGCATGTAGGACATGACTGCATTGTTGGCGATAACAACATCCTTGCTAATTATGCTGCTTTAGCGGGGCACGTAAAAGTAGGTGACTCTGTTATCTTAGGTGGCTATACCGGTGTGCATCAGTTTTGCCAAGTGAATTCGTACAGTATGTGTGGTATGGGGTCCATGGTAACTAAAGATGTCCCTCGCTATATGATGGTGTCGGGTGATCCTGCGAAAGCACATGGTATGAATTTCGAAGGTATGCGTCGTCGTGGTATGTCTGCTGAGGCGATCAGGGCACTTCGCTCTGCTTACAAAATGGTGTATTTGAAAAAAATGCCATTGGAACAAGCATTGAGCCACATTGAAGCGAACGATATTTTCAATGTACGAGAAGTGGCTGACTTTGTGCTCTCTATACGTCAGTCTAAACGTGGCATAGTCCGTTAAGTGTTTGGCTGATTGAAAAGAAACCCCGACTCATTCGGGGTTTTTTTATGAAGGTTAATGATTATTATGCAAAAGCGATTTGTCATTGTTGCAGGTGAAGCCTCTGGAGACATTCTAGGTGCTAACCTAATTAAGCATTTAAAACTACGGTTCCCGGATGCTGTGTTTGAAGGTATTGGTGGTCCGCTGATGATTGCACAAGGCTTCAATAGTTTATTCCCGATGGAGCGATTGTCTGTCATGGGCTTGGTTGAAGTATTGGGTCGCTTAAGAGAGTTATTAGGCATTCGTAAAGCGGTTTTTAACCATTGTCTTGAAGAAGATGTATCGGCTTTTATAGGCATAGATTCGCCTGATTTTAATTTGCCACTGGCGCGCAAACTTCGATTACAAGGTGTTAAGACGATTCATTACGTCAGCCCCTCCGTATGGGCATGGCGTCAGAAGCGCATTTTCAAAATCAAAGAATCTGTTGATTTAATGCTCACGCTGTTTCCGTTTGAACTAGAAATTTATCAACAGCACCAGATTCCGGCGGTTTGTGTTGGGCATACATTGGCGGATGAGGTGCCTCTGGAGAGTGATAAGTTAGAAGCTCGTGCTCGATTAGGTTTATCGTTATCTGACAACTGGTTTGCTATCCTGCCCGGCTCTCGTGGTGGGGAAGTTAGCCGTTTAATGCCTGTGTTTGCCGAGGCAATGAAAGTTATTCAACAGCAAGTCGACAGCGCTAAATTTGTCATTCCTGCCGCGAATGAGGAAAGGCGTCAGCAAATAGAGCATATTCTTAAAGAGGTTGGCGTTAGTGCCGTTGTTGTCGATGGTCAGTCTCGCGATGTTATGGCGGCAGGCGAAGCGATTATGTTGGCATCTGGCACTGCTGCTTTAGAAGCGATGCTGGTGAAGCGTCCCATGGTCGTGGCTTATCGCTTTACAAAACTGACTTACGCAATTATGAAGCGCATGATCAAAGTACCTTATGTGTCATTGCCAAATTTATTGGCACGTAAGCGACTCGTGCCTGAGTTATTGCAAGATGAGGCAACGCCTGTAAAACTAGCGAACGCATTAGTAGGAGAGTGGAAAGACTTTACTTCAGACCAGCAGATACAAAGCACGTTTTTAGCGTTGCACGAAATGCTACGTAAGAATGCGGGCGATGCAGCAGCAAGAGCGATCGCAAAGGAACTTCGTAATGCTTAATGTCGAGCCGTTTGAGAGTGCAGTTTATCAAGGTATATTACTGGCTGGTGCTGATGAAGCGGGACGTGGTCCATTAGCCGGAGATGTGGTTGCAGCAGCTGTTATTCTTGACCCCGATAATCCTATTGTTGGTTTGAACGATTCCAAAAAACTGTCAGAGAAAAAACGCGAAGCCTTATTTTCAGAAATTTGTGATAAAGCGCTGTCTTTCAGTATTGCGCGTGCAAGTGTTGCTGAAATTGATGATATTAATATCCTACATGCCAGCATGTTAGCGATGAAACGTGCCATCGAAGCGTTACCTGTCCAAGCTGAGCATGCTTTGATCGATGGTAATCGTATCCCGCCAGAGTTGTCCTGTTCTGCTGAGGCCGTCATAAAGGGGGATGCGCGACACGCGGCCATTGCGGCGGCGTCGATTTTGGCAAAAGTGACGCGTGATCGTGAAATTGTTGCGTTAGATAATCAGTACCCAAACTATGGGTTTGCTAAGCATAAAGGTTATCCAACAGCGGTACATCTTGCTGCGATTAAAGAGTACGGTGTGTGTGAATTGCATCGCCGTAGTTTTGGTCCGGTCAAAAGAATCTTAGAAGGTTAATTGTATGTCGTCGTTTATTCACCTCAGAGTACACACCGAATTTTCCCTTGTTGATGGGCTTGTTAAAGTTAAAGGGTTGGTGAATCAAGCAGAAGCAAATGAAATGCCTGCGGTTGCTATGACGGATGAAAATAACCTTTGTGGGTTTATTCGTTTTTATAGTGGTGCGATGGGGAAAGGTATAAAGCCGATCTGTGGCGCAGACATTATGCTTGAAGCGAATGATGAAATTGAGCAGCGAACGCGAATGACGCTGTTGGCCATGTCGAACAAAGGCTATAAGAACATCATTGAGGTGATTTCAAAAGGTTATCAGCTTGGACAAGTGGACGGTCGACCAGTAATTAAGCGCGAATGGGTGGCCGAGCATCGAGAGGATGTGATTGCTTTATCCGGTGGTGTTTTTGGTGATGTAGGTTTCTTGCTTGCAAAAGGCCGAGCGGATGAAGCTGAAGTGTACTTGAAGCGTTGGATGGATACTTTTCCAGGGCGTTATTATGCCGAAGTGGTTCGTACGCTGCGCCCAGGAGAAGAAGATTATATTCATCAGATCGTGCCATTGGCTGCTCAGTTTGATTGCCCTGTTGTGGCAACCAACGATGTACGCTTTCTAAGGCGAGAAGATTTTGAAGCGCATGAAGCGCGTGTCAGTATTTGTGATGGTATAACACTTGATGATCCGCGTCGAAAACGTAAATACTCTGAAGAACAGTACTTTAAAACTGCATCAGAGATGGAGGCTCTTTTTTCCGATCTTCCAGAAGCGCTTGAAAATACAGTTGAGATTGCTAAACGTTGTAACGTTGATGTGCTGTTAGGAACTTATTTCTTACCAGATTTTCCTGTGCCAGAGGGGATGACCATGGAAGAATATTTCCGTGAGCTGTCTCATAATGGTTTAAAAGATCGCTTCGAATTACTGGTGAAAAAAGGCGGCGATCGGATTTTAGCGCGTAAGCAAGAGTACATAGATCGCCTTAATTTTGAGCTCGATATTATCAATCAGATGGGGTTTCCTGGTTACTTCCTGATCGTAATGGACTTCATTCAATGGTCTAAAGATAACGATATTCCGGTGGGGCCTGGGCGTGGTTCTGGTGCGGGTTCTCTTGTTGCATATGTTCTTAAAATTACCGATTTGGATCCACTTGAATACGATCTGCTATTCGAACGATTCTTGAATCCTGAGCGTGTGTCTATGCCGGATTTTGACATCGACTTCTGTATGGATAATCGCGATCGAGTGATTGATTATGTGGCCCAGCGTTATGGCCGTAATGCCGTCTCTCAGATCATTACATTTGGTCAGATGGCGGCGAAGGCGGTAGTGCGAGATGTGGCTCGTGTTCAGGGAAAGTCGTACAGTTTGGGTGATAAGCTGTCCAAGCTGATTCCGTTTGAAATCGGCATGACACTGAAAAAAGCGTTGGAAGATGAACCCGCATTGGTTGAGTTTATCGAAGGTGATGAAGAAGCCGCCGAAGTCATGGAAATGGCGTTTAAGCTTGAAGGTACTGTACGTAACTTTGGTAAACATGCCGGTGGTGTTGTCATTGCGCCCACTAAGTTGACTGACTTTGCTCCGCTTTACTGTGAAGAGGATGGAACTGGCTTAGTAACGCAATACGATAAAAACGATGTAGAAGAAGCCGGCTTGGTGAAATTTGACTTCTTAGGCTTGAAAACACTAACCGTCGTGGATTGGGCACTAGAAAGCATCAATGAGATCCATGAGCGTCAAGGCAAGCCGCCTTTAGACATTGCCTTAATTGATTTAGAAGATAAAGCGACCTACGACTTATTGCAGCGAGCTGAAACAACCGCGGTATTTCAGCTGGAATCTCGTGGTATGAAAGAGCTCATTAAGAAACTGTTACCCTCTCGCTTTGAAGATATTATCGCCTTGGTAGCCCTTTATCGACCTGGACCGTTAGGTTCGGGCATGGTAGACGACTTTATTAATCGTAAGCATGGTCGTTCCGAACTTGCTTTCCCGCATCCTGATTATCAGCATCAAGACCTAAAACCTGTCCTTGAGCCTACCTACGGAATTATCTTGTACCAAGAGCAGGTAATGCAGATTGCCCAAGTTCTGGCAAAATTCTCGCTTGGTGGTGCAGACTTACTGCGTCGAGCGATGGGTAAGAAGAAAGCGGAAGTCATGCAAGAACAGCGCTTAATCTTCATGGAAGGTGCGGCGAAGAATAACATCGATAAAGACCTTGCCGGCAACATCTTCGACTTAATGGAGAAATTTGCGGGCTACGGTTTTAACAAATCGCACTCGGCAGCTTATGCCTTAGTGTCATATCAAACTGCGTGGTTGAAGCAACATTACCCTGCGCCCTTTATGGCGGCAGTACTGTCTGCCGATATGCAAAATACCGATAAAATCGTTATCTTCGTGGAAGAATGTCGTGCCATGAAGTTAGTGGTCGACTTACCGAATGTGAATGAATCAGTTTATAAATTTGCGGTAAACCGTAAAGGTGTCATCGTTTACGGACTTGGAGCGATTAAAGGCGTCGGCGAAGGGCCTATCGAGGCCATTGTTGAGGCACGTAAAGACGGTCCCTTTGAGCATATTTTTGATTTCTGTCAGCGAGTAGGGCGACGTGTTAATCGTCGTGTCATGGAGGCATTAGTTCGATCCGGTGCATTTGATACGATTGGACCAAATCGCGCTACTTTATTTGAGAGTATTCCTGAGGCGTTAAAGCGTGCCGATCAAAGCGCTAAAAGCCAAGATGCTGGTATGGGTGATTTGTTTGGTATTGCTGTTGAGGAGTCAACCGAGAATGCGTATGACGATATTGGTGTGCAAGAAGAATGGCATGGTCGTAGACGTTTAGATGGAGAAAAGGATACGCTAGGCCTGTATGTGACGGGGCATCCGATAGACGATTATGAAAGTGAAATACGTCGATTCGCACGTCAGCGCATAGTAGATTTGCAGCCCAAACGAGAAACGCA
Organism: Marinomonas gallaica; assembly: GCF_049821165.1. Lineage (NCBI taxonomy): Bacteria > Pseudomonadati > Pseudomonadota > Gammaproteobacteria > Oceanospirillales > Oceanospirillaceae > Marinomonas > Marinomonas gallaica. The sequence continues at coordinate 3,469,005 of NZ_CP187511.1, read as the reverse complement.
AGTGATTGCGGGGCTTATTGTGGAAATGCGGATTACCAAGAGTAAACGCGGAGGCAATATTGCGTTTATCACCCTAGATGATCGCTCAGCCCGAATTGAAGTTGCCGTATTTCCTGATACATTTGAAAGCGTTAAACAATACTTGGTCCCGGATCAAGTGGTTGTAGTGGAAGGTGAAATCAGTTTTGATGAATTTCGTGGTGGCCAAAAAGTGGCGGCGCGGAATGTGTTGGACATGGCAACAGCGCGGATACGTTATGTTGAAGCATTACGTATCGATTGGCTTGAAGAAGACGTTACCAAACAAAAAATTGAAGCGTTGGCGCGCCATATTGCCCCATACCGTGGCGATGGCTGCGATGTAGTGATAGGGTTTGAAACCAGTAAGGCGGCAGGTGATGTGAAGCTTGGATCGCAGTGGAAAATTCGTCCTGATGATGAATTAATTCATGAACTTCAAAAACAATACGGTAAACAAAATGTGCAGTTAGTGTATACTTAGCGCCATTTTATCATTCTTTCACTCGCGTAACGCCAATGGAGCGGCGCGATAGGATGTTCGAAGCTAGAACTTTCTGTAGAATATTAGGCAACTAAATAGCAGCGTGTAAAAAATGAATCTAGATTACTTACCTTTTGAGCAGCCAATTGCTGAGCTCGAACAAAAAATTGAAGAGTTACGACTAGTTGGTAACGATAATGATCTTAACATCAGTGAAGAGATCAGCCGATTAGAAGACAAGAAGATTACTCTAACACAGAGCCTATTCAGTAATTTAGGTGCTTGGGAGGTTTCTCAACTTGCTCGTCACCCTAAGCGTCCTTACACATTAGACTACATTCAAAACGTCTTTACTGACTTTGAAGAAATGCATGGTGACCGTCATTACGCTGACGATCGTGCAATTGTCGGTGGTATTGCTCGTCTTGAAGGTCGACCAATCATGGTGATAGGTCACCAAAAAGGTCGTGAAGTCAAAGAAAAAGTCATGCGTAACTTCGGCATGCCGCGTCCAGAAGGCTACCGTAAAGCTTTGCGCTTAATGGAAACCGCTGAGCGTTTCAATATGCCAATCGTGACTTTGATTGATACTCCTGGAGCCTACCCAGGGATTGGCGCTGAAGAGCGTGGTCAAAGTGAAGCGATTGCTTTCAACCTTGCTGTCATGTCACGATTAAAAACACCAATCATTTCGACCGTTATTGGTGAAGGTGGTTCTGGTGGGGCATTGGCTATTGGTGTGTGTGATGAGTTAATGATGCTTCAATATGGTACTTACTCTGTTATCTCTCCAGAAGGTTGTGCTTCAATTCTATGGAAGAGTGCGGAGCGTGCATCAGACGCAGCAAAAGCAATGGGTATTACTGCAGACCGTCTTCAAGAGTTGGGCTTTGTTGATACAATTCTAGAAGAGCCACTAGGTGGAGCGCATACAGACCCTGCTTTGATGGCTGAGCGTTATAAAACAAAAGTACTTGAAGTATTAGATAAGCTAGAAGCGCTT
>NZ_CP187511.1:1627500-3462500 GCF_049821165.1 Marinomonas gallaica | reverse complement strand
ATCTGCCGTGGACGTTTGAGATTTGAGAAGAGTTGCTCCTAGTACGAGAGGACCGGAGTGAACGAACCTCTGGTGTTCCGGTTGTCACGCCAGTGGCATTGCCGGGTAGCTATGTTCGGACGGGATAACCGCTGAAAGCATCTAAGCGGGAAGCCTCCTTCAAGATAAGATCTCACTGGCACTTAAAGTGCCCTAAAGAGCCGTTCGAGACTAGGACGTTGATAGGTTGGGTGTGTAAGTGCTGTGAGGCATTGAGCTAACCAATACTAATTGCTCGTGAGGCTTGACCATATAACACCAAAATGGTTTCAAGAGTGTGAAGAAAACATACTCGCTGTACTACAGACTACGATACCAACACTGGTTTGATACTTGGTTATTACTATTTCAAAAGTTTTATTGTTAAAGACTCAAGTTCACGAACTTGCGTGTTTTGGCTAAGGCAAACAGAAGCCCCCCAAAACGATCGCAAACCCGTTTGCTTGACGATCATAGAGGCGTTGAACCACCTGATCCCATCCCGAACTCAGAAGTGAAAGGCGCCATCGCCGATGGTAGTGTGGGAGATCCCATGTGAGAGTAGGTCGTCGTCAAGCATCATACAAAGGAAGCCCTGATAGCGATGCTGTCAGGGCTTTTTTGTGTCTGCGATTTTCCTCATCTCAGGCATCAACGCATCAACTCAGTTAGATTGCGCATCCCTTTTGTACCCCGCTTGCGCCTGTCTCATGCTTCGACGCGTCAGCGCGTGACATCAAATGCGTGCGCCTTATGGCATCGACCAGAGAAGGCGTTCAGAAAAACACAGGCATAGCACCACCTGATCCCATCCCGAACTCATAAGTGGCTCTCAACACGCCGCAGGCGCTCACCATCGCCGATGGTAGTGTGGGAGATTACCTGTGAGAGTCCCGCAAGGGCATAGATATCGTCAAGCATCCTACAAAGGAAGCCCTGATAGCGATGCTGTCAGGGCTTTTTTGTGTCTGCGGTTTTTCGCATCTCAACGCAGCTAGATTACGCACCCCTTCTGTGCCTCGCTTGCGCCTGTCTCATACTTCGACGCGTAACATAAAAAGGCTAGGGCTTACTTGATATGTTTTGACTGATTCTCGTAAACACTCTCGAACAACTTAGCTCGATTAGTCGAGTTAGCGGGTTAAATTAAGTTGCTTGCTCTACCTATAGGCGAGTTAGTGCACGGTATTTGACTAATGATAACTACTTAGGAACAACCAAAGCGGCTATGTATATAAAAACTTAAGTTATTTAATATTAACTTAATAAAAGTCTGCTAGGTGATGTGATGTTTTTTCTTCGTGGTTTTATTTATCTATTTGCATTAGTCGGGGTGGCTCACTGTATTTCTTTAGAAGCTTATCAGCTGGGTACGGCTGCAGAGTACAGTGAGTCATCATTGGTAGAGAGAATGCAGGATTTATTTACATTCTCTAGTGCGTTGACTTTTTTGGTGTGCGCATATTTTTCTAAGTCACTGCGTCAGGCATGTATTTTACTCAGTGCTTTAATGTTTATGATGTTTGTCCGTGAATCAGATTCATTCTTGGATCTCTATGTATTCGACGGTGCTTGGCAATTGTTCGTGGGCGGTATTCTGGCGATGACGCTTTATTATTTGCGCCATCAAGTAAAAGAAAGCTACTACTCGTTAAAGCACTTTTCGGAGACCTCTAGCTTCGGGTTTGTTGTGTCTGGTTTGGTTATAGTGTTGGCCTTTTCTCGAATGTTTGGACGAACTAGTTTTTGGCATAGTTTGATGGGCGATGCATACGTACGTTCAGTGAAAAATGTAGTGGAGGAGGGAACAGAGTTACTCGGTTACGCAATAGTCATGATTGCGGCGACGGAGCTGCTTTATTTCGTCTGTGCTGCGGTGAAACAAAATAAAGCCGCTTCACGAGTTACGTCTGATAATTATGCTAAATCTAAGTTAGCTCATTAAGTTCATTTCTCAGCCAGTGCCTTAGCTGCTTAAGCGCTGGTTCATGCCTTCTGCTGTGTTTGTAGGCAATATAAAATCGGTCTTCAGCATTATGTGCAACACAGGGCAGTTTGATTAGCCCATCCTTAGGGTCGTTTTCGTTAAACATATAGTCGTTGACTAGCGCGATGCCTAAGGAGTGCGCTGCTGCCTCATGAGCAAGCATTAGATGGCTAAACCGATGAAAGTTGATGTCATCGGGTAGCTCTTTACCCTGTTCCTTAAACCATCTTCTCCAGTCTTCAGCGTAACTCTCATACATGCTGTAGGACGTAATTAATGGAAACCTTGCTAGTATTTCAGGGTTTGTTTTTAGTTCGTGTTGTAGTTCCTTATCACTGAATACATTAAGCTCAGACAAAAGCTCTTGATAAAAGCTTTGATTGCATACTGGGAATAATCGTTCCGTATAGAACCATTCAAAATCAAATCCTCGTTTTTCACTTTCAATAGTAATAAAACAGTCTGCTGTTCTATCTGATAGCTCAGGCTCAGAGAACGTCATTTCAATAGTGAGATCTAAGTTTGGATATTGTCGCTTAAGGTTTGGTAAGCGTGGGATAAGCCAGTAAACGGCAAATGAGCTGTAAACAGCCAGCCTCAATTTTGTTTCAGTAACACCTTTTACATTCTCCGTTGCCCGAGCTATTTGGTTTAAAGAGCCGGTGATATTGTCAAGATAGAGTTTGCCTTCAGTGGTCAATTCCAGCTTTCTTCCTGAGCGGATAAAGAGCTGCTCTCCAAGGTGATCTTCAAGTGTTTTGATGTGATGAGAAACTGCACTTTGGGTAATGTGCAGCTCGTTTGCGGCAAGTGAAAAGCTATTCAATCGCGCAACGGCTTCGAATACAGGTAGTGTTTTGAGAGGAGGTAGGTTCATATTTATCCATCTAAAAAACTAATACTAAAGTAAATTATATCATTTTATTGAATTCTATATCCTCTCTATACTCCGCGCCAATTAGTAATTTGATGAAAGGTGTATTGCCGTGTCAGGTAAAACAATCAGTAGTGCCATTTTAGTGTTAGTGATGGGTAACTTAATGGCGACAGTATGTGATGTATTGGTAAAGCTTGCCAATGCTAACGAAGCTGTTTTCCAGTTTACGTTTTATCGCGTTCTCTTTATGTGTCTTGTGCTGCTTCCATTTGTTGTCGGCAAACGAGTTGAGCGTCCATTAGAGGGGCTAAAGTTACATATTTTAAGGGGTAACCTTTGGATTCTTACGTCGGTGTTGTTGGTGATTTCCTTATCCCAGCTACCTCTCGCGACGGCGAATGCGGTTTTCTATACAGCACCAATTTTTATCATTTTGTTAGCGGTTATCTTTTATAAGGAGAGGCTCACTAAGACGGTGGTTTTTGCAGCGGTATCTGGCTTCTTAGGTGTGCTAGTGATTCTTAAGCCAAGCTATATTGGCTGGGGGATGTTAAGTGCGTTAGGATTCGCATTCGTTCTGGCTGTTAATAGCTTACTGGTTCGTAAGTTGCCTGAAGGGCAGGGAGCGATGCATGGATTATTTATAGCGCAAATGTGTGCATTGCCTTTAGCCGGTGGCCTTGCAATATGGGAAGGCGGTTCTCTTTCTTGGGAGCAGCTTGGGCTGGCATTTGGTGCGTCGATTTGTTCGGTGCTGTATAGCTTAGGTTGCTTGGTTGGATATCGTTATGTGGCGTCTAGCCAAGTGAGTTCAGCAGAATACTCTGGTCTATTGTTTGCGATATTTGCTGGTTGGTTTATGTTTGCTGAAACGGTTGATATGAGTTTATTGCTTGGCGCTGCTTTAATTGTGGTGCCGCTGATTTATATTGGACGAAAAGACATTATGGCTGAGCGACGTAAGCGCAGAGAGTTGGCCGCGCAGGCATCGGTGCCAGAGTTTTAAGTTATAGAAGTGCCGCTGAAAAAAAGCCCAGTTTGTAAGCTGGGCTTTTTGCTGTTAGTTGCTTTTTGTTGGAGATTTTGGTGGTAAAGAAGAATTGTTCTGTTGTGGCTCACCTGTCTTCAAAAGGTTGAGTAGAGTGGTTCGCTCCATGCTTGCTTTAAGCGCTAAATCCATTTGATATTGGTAGGTGGTTTCCCAGTCAGAGCTGTTTGGTAGCATGTCACTTAAGTCACCAATTGCCTGCCTCATTACTGCAAGGTAGGCCTGAATATTCTCTTCTTGATCAATCAAAATATTCTTTAGTGCATTGGCGCTGCTGTGGCGTAGATAGGTTTTAAGTGTTTCGTTTTCGGCGCTTATGGCACTTAACTGAGTGTTTTGCTGCTCTATACTCTGGCGCATAGCATTCAATTGATTTTCTACTTTGGTTTGTGTCTCTGCCATCATCTCTTCGTTATTGTTTGAAGACGTAAGAAAGTATGTCAGAGCCGCTGAAGCGGATACGCTGATGAGAAAGCAAAGTAAAAAGCTAACGACTAAGCCAATTGGTAGCTTACTTTTTTTGGGTGGGGTGCTGTCTTGAGCGTCCGACTGATCTTTATTTCCTGCTGATTGACTCATAGATACCCTCTTAGCTGCTAGCGATTTGATTACTTCTTATACGTATCGGATAAAACCATAAAGATATAACAACAAATATGCTGGAATTTATTCAGTTTTAGTAGTGTTGCCCTTAAAATACCGCAGATTCTAAATATGTGCTAATAACCTACTAAATTTGTCAGGTAAATACTTGATCAAAATAGTAGGTTTTGTGTATGATCGAAATATTCATTAGCACTTAAGTGGAAAGTTTATGCGCTTAACAACAAAAGGTCGTTACGCGGTAACTGCAATGCTTGATTTAGCGCTGCACACAGACAATGGACCTGTTTCGCTTTCAGATATATCGATTAGGCAAAGTATCTCTTTGTCCTATCTTGAGCAGCTGTTTGCAAAGCTCCGTAAAAAAGAGTTAGTAACCAGTGTTCGGGGCCCAGGTGGCGGATATCGCTTGAGTCGCGATCGAAGTGAAATTTATGTGGCGCAGATTGTAGATGCGGTAAACGAATCTGTAGATGCAACAGGTTGCCAAGGGAAGAGTGATTGCCAAGGTGGTCATACTTGCCTGACGCATCATTTATGGTGTGATTTGAGTGATCAGATCCATGATTTTTTGAGTCAAATTAGTCTTGAGAAATTGGTCAATCGCCAAGATGTTCGGCTTGTTGCCGAGCGACAAAATAAAGACGGCAAGGTGTCGGCTACAGCTTCTCAAGAGAAGATCTCTGCAGCCCTCATCGGTTAACGAACACAACTAGCAGGGCATGTCCCTGGAAGAATGAGTGAGTTTCTAATATGACTGAGCAGATTGATAAGGCGTTAGCTCGAGAGTACGAAGCGGGCTTCGTTTCTGCAGTGGAATCAGAAACCTTCGAGCCTGGTCTCGATGAAGACGTGATTCGCCGAATCTCTGAGGTCAAAGGTGAACCTGAATGGATGCTCGAGTGGCGTCTTAAAGCGTTTCGTGTTTGGCAAGAAATGGAAGAGCCTGATTGGGCTCATCTGTCCTATCCTAAAATTGACTTGCAATCGGTGTCTTATTACTCTGCACCAAAGAGTATGAAAGACAAGCCTAAGTCTCTTGATGAAGTGGATCCAGAGCTTTTACGTACCTACGAAAAGCTGGGAATTCCGTTAGTCGAGCAGCAAATGTTGGCAGGCATTGCTGTTGACGCAGTATTTGACTCTGTTTCAGTTGTAACGACTTTCCGTGAAAAGTTAGAAGAAGCAGGCGTTATTTTCTGCCCTATTTCAGAAGCGGTTCACAAATATCCAGACCTAATTAAAAAGTACATTGGTAGCGTCGTACCGACAAAAGACAACTATTTCGCAGCACTTAACTGCGCTGTGTTTACAGATGGTTCATTTGTCTACATCCCCAAAGGCACTCGTTGTCCAATGGAGCTATCAACTTACTTCCGTATTAACGAGCAAAATACGGGGCAGTTTGAGCGCACCTTGATCATTGCCGATGAAGGTTCTCACGTAAGTTATCTTGAAGGTTGTACAGCACCTCAGCGTGATGAGAATCAATTGCACGCCGCGGTTGTTGAATTGGTTGCGTTGGACAATGCAGAAATTAAATACTCAACGGTTCAAAACTGGTATCCAGGTGATGAAGACGGTAAAGGCGGTATTTATAACTTTGTAACTAAGCGTGGGATATGCCATACCAATGCCAAGATTTCTTGGACTCAGGTAGAAACCGGTTCTGCTGTTACGTGGAAATACCCAAGCTGTGTCTTAAAAGGCGATAACAGTATTGGTGAATTCTATTCTGTTGCCTTGACGCGTGGTCGCCAGCAGGCGGATACCGGTACAAAAATGATCCATATTGGTAAGAACACCAAATCAACGATCATTTCGAAAGGTATTTCTGCCGGTAAGAGTAATAATTCCTACCGCGGTCTTGTGCGAATGAATCCAGGTGCGGAAGGTGCGCGTAACTTTACTCAGTGTGATTCATTACTGATCGGTGATCAGTGTGGTGCTCACACATTCCCATACGTAGAAAGCCGCAATCCATCAGCGATTGTTGAGCACGAGGCGACGACATCGAAAGTAAGTGATGATCAGATGTTTTTGTGTCGACAGCGTGGAGTTGATCCTGAAAAAGCGGTATCGATGATTGTAAACGGCTTCTGCAAAGAAGTATTTAAAGAACTCCCTATGGAGTTTGCCGTTGAAGCGGGCAAACTTCTCGAAATTAGCCTTGAAGGCTCTGTAGGTTAGGTTGAGGAACCCATTGAACATGTCAAACGAAAACGTTTTGTTATCGATCAAAGATTTGCACGCAAGTGTAGAAGAAAAAAACATTCTCAAAGGTCTCAACCTAGACATTAAACCTGGTGAAGTTCATGCCATCATGGGCCCGAACGGTGCAGGTAAATCAACAACAGGTTATGTGCTTTCAGGTCGAGATGGTTACGAAGTAGACAGTGGTTCGGCAACGCTGGATGGTCAAGATCTGTTTGATATGGATGTAGAAGAGCGCGCACGTGCCGGCCTATTTCTAGCGTTCCAATATCCAGTCGAGATTCCTGGCGTTAGTAACCTTGAATTCTTAAAGGTGTCTGTTGACTCTCAACGTGAAGCTCGTGGTGAAGAAGCGCTTACGTCAGCTGAGTTTTTGAAGCTTGCCAAAGAAGCGTGTAAGCAAGTTAACTTACCTGTTTCATTCTTGAAGCGTGGTGTTAACGAAGGGTTTTCAGGCGGTGAGAAGAAGCGTAATGAAATCATGCAAATGATTCTTCTTAAGCCGAAGCTGTGCATCCTTGATGAAACAGACTCAGGTTTGGATATCGACGCGATGCAAGTGGTTGCAAATGGTGTAAACAGTCAGCGTGATTCAGAGCGCAGCTTTATTGTTGTTACCCACTACCAGCGTCTTCTGGACTACATCAAACCAGATTTCGTGCACGTATTAGCAGACGGTAAAATTGTTAAGAGTGGCGACGCCTCTCTAGCGAAAGAGCTGGAAGCACAAGGTTACGCTTGGCTGCAAACAGAGCCTACAGAAGACGAAATTGAGGATTAATCATGAGTGAATGGTTACAACACGCCATCGCTCATGCAGATAGCATCCAAGATGGTTTTGCAGATCAGCGTGCTGTGTCATTGGCGCTGCTGAAAGATACGAAATGGCCTAGCCGTAAAACTGAAGCATGGAAATACACGCCGCTTCGTGCTGTTGAGCGTAGTTCAGCGGTTTTTAAAGAAGAGTCGCCTGAGCTAACGCCAGTAGACGTAGTGGGTCTTGATTTCCTAGAGTTGACGTTTGTAGATGGTCAATTGGTTTCAATGCCAGAAGACCTACCTGAAGGTCTTACTATTGAAATGCAAGAGTCTGATTTGTTCACTACGATTAAGCCTGAACGTCATATTTTTGGCTTAGTTAATGATGTGTTAGCCGCCGATGTCGCTGTGGTTACTGTTGCTGAGAACGTAAAAATTGACTCGGTTTTACGAATCAATAATTTACTAAGCAATGGCGCACAAGGTCATATTCGCGTGGTGGTTGAGCTAGAAGCGGGTGCTGCGTTAAAAGTTGTTGAAAATGCTGAAGCGCATGGCGCGACATTAACAACGGCTTACACCGAATTTCTGATTGGTGTTGAAGCCCATCTCGAGCATTACCGTTTTGCATTGCAAGCGGGTGATAATGTTGCTTTGGGTGGCAGTCACTTTAAATTGCTGGGTAAAGCGACGCTAAACAGCAGCATTATTGGCTTTGGTAGTGATTTGCAACGTATCGATACCGATATCATTTATGCAGGTGAAAAAGCCGAAGCTAAGTTGAATGCGATTTATTTATTAGATGGCACTGAATTATTTGATTTACACGCAAACGTTGAGCATGCCGTACCAAACTGTACAACGGAAGAGAATATTCGTGGTATAGCGGGTGATCGCAGTCGCGCAGTGTTCAATGGCCGTATTCATATTCATCGTGATGCGCAAAAGACGCTTGCAGAGCTAAATAATCGCAACCTTTTGTTGTCTGATAAAGCGGAAATCAATACTAAGCCTGAGTTGGAGATCTATGCCGATGATGTGCGTTGTGCTCATGGTGCAACCATTGCAGAGATCGACAAAAAAGCATTGTACTACCTACAAACACGTGGCGTAAGTCGTTCTCAAGCACAGCTAATGCTGAGTTTTGGGTTTATTAATGAGTTGATTGATCAGATGCCTACTGCTGCACTAGCAGAATGGGTACGTCCGATTATTCGTGATCGATTTGCTCAGATGGAAGTAAAATAAGCGAGAAGCATATGAGTCTTGATGTCGCTGCTATTCGTGAGCAGTTTCCAATTTTAAAACGCGAAATCGATGGCAACCCTCTGGTCTATCTTGATAATGCAGCGACGACTCAGAAGCCGCAGTGTGTTATCGATGCGCTGGTGGAGTATTACTCTCTTTATAATTCAAATGTACATCGAGGTGCTCATCGTCTAGCCGACGAAGCGACGCGTAAATTTGAACACGCGCGCGACATCGTTAAAGACTTTATTAATGCGCCAAAGCGTGAAGAAGTGATTTGGACATCGGGCACAACCGAAGGCATCAATATGATTGCTAACGGTTTGTCTAAGTTGCTGAAAAGCACTGATGAAGTGATTGTGACGGGGATGGAGCATCATGCCAATATCGTTACTTGGCAGCAAGCCTGTAAAGTAGCGGGTGCGACATTACGTACCGTACCCGTGACGGATAAAGGCGAGCTTGACTTAGATGCGTATGTTTCATTGTTAAATGAAAATACCAAACTGGTTGCTTTTCCACATGTATCGAACTCGCTGGGAACGGTTAACCCTATTGCGTGGTTAACAGAACAAGCGAAGAAATTCGATGCGTGGGTGTTGGTGGATGGCGCGCAAGGCATTGCTCATGGTGATGTGGATGTGCAAGCGATAGGCTGTGATTTTTATGCATTCTCGGGCCATAAAATTTACGCACCAATGGGCGTGGGAGTTTTATGGGGCAAAGAAGCATTATTGGCTGAGTGGCCTGTATGGCAAACCGGTGGTGAGATGATTGCAACGGTAACGCTTCAAGATGCCACTTGGAACGTTTTACCGTATCGTCTAGAAGCGGGTACGCCAAATGTGGGTGATGCGATTGCTTTAGGTGAGGCGATTCGTTGGTTCGATGCTTTTGATCATGCTGAGGTTGCGGCCCATGAGCAGGCATTGATGTCTCGCGCAACAGAGCTTGCCAAAGAGTTTGATGGCTTACGTATGATTGGCGAAGCGGAGCATAAAGTCGGAGCATTTAGTTTCGTGCTCGATCAAGGTCACCCAGCTGACATTGGGTTCTTATTGGACCGCCAAGGTATTGCTATTCGTACGGGAGATCACTGTGCCCAGCCATTAATGGCACGTTTTGGTGTCCCTGGAACCGCCCGTATGTCTTTCTCTATCTACAACACAATTGAAGAAGTGGAACTGTTCTTCAAAGCATTGAAGAAAGTTCACATGATGTTGGCCTAGGAGGCATATTATGTCGACAGAAACATTTGATCCGAACCAAAGCGTGTCGTTAACCGATGCAGCACGTAAGTTCTTTGCCTCGAAGTTGACCGCTGAAGCCAGCTTGGTTCGGTTAAGTACAAAAGAAAGTGGCTGTACTGGTTATGCTTACGTATTAGATATTGTAAGTGCGCCAGAAGCAGGTGATGCGATTATAGATTTTGATGGTGTTAAATTGGCCATTGATGATCAGTCATTGACGCTTCTGCAAGGTACTGAAATTGATCTTGTTAAAGAAGGGATCAATCAGGTCGTGAAATTTAATAATCCTAACGTTATAGCTGAGTGTGGCTGTGGCGAAAGCTTTAGTGTGAATTAATAGCATGCAAAAAATGGTCGTAACTCAACGTGAGTGTCCTGCTCGCCGAGTACCGAGTGGTGATCCTACCACCATCCCTGAAGGTCAGTTTATTACGATCAATCAGGCGCTAGGTGGTAACTACACCGTTACTTTTCAAGGTAACATGCTGCGGATTGATGGCACCGATGCGGATGCAATTGGTCAAGAGCCTGAAGTGCTGAGCTTTAATGACGATGGTTCTGGTCAGGTAGTAGAAGATCAAGTTTGGAAAGCGCTTGATAGTGTATACGACCCAGAAATTCCGATTAGCTTAGTGTCTTTAGGATTGATATACAGTGTTGCGATTGATGCAGACAGTAAGCGTGTCGACATTAATATGACGTTGACGGCGCCTGGTTGTGGTATGGGGCCAGTATTAGTCAGTGATGTTAAGTATCGTGTTGCGAAAGTTCCGAACGTTACTGACGTTCATGTGGAACTGGTGTTTGATCCACCTTGGTCTCGTGACATGATGAGTGAAGAAGCTCAGCTCGAAGCGGGCTTGTTCTTCTAACGCATACAGTTTGAGCATAAAATCGATTACAATACCCAGCGGCCAATGCTTAACCCATTGGCCGTTTTCTTTTTGGACCGCACAACAAGCGAGGCATTATGTCTTTACCGACGACAGAAGAAATTATTGATGACATCTCCTTTTTTGATGATTGGGAAGACAAGTACAAATACATTATTGATTTAGGTAAATCACTGCCTGAATTTGATGACGCTTGGCGGACACCTGAGCGCTTAGTGAAAGGCTGTCAAAGCAACGTTTGGATTCAGCCAGGTGCTACGCAAGATCCTGTCAAAGGAGAGGTGTTGACCTTCTCAGTAGACAGTGATGCAGTGATTGTCCGCGGCTTGTTAGGTGTTGTGATGGCGGCTTACAACGAAAGAACGCCGGCTGAAATCATTGGTTTTGATATCGACAAATATTTCTCTGAGTTGGATTTAGAGAGCCATCTTAGCCCGACTCGTGGTAATGGCCTGCGTTCGATTGTGGGTCGTGTGCAAGCCATTGCGAAAGCGTCTGTTTAGTTTTTAATTTTTGCGTTACCTTGGAGAATTTCCATGCAAACACCTGTTTACCTCGACAACTCAGCGACTACGCCAGTTGATCCTCGTGTCGCCGAAAAAATGATGCAATGTTTGACGCAAGACGGCAATTTTGGCAATCCTGCTTCGCGATCGCATTTATTTGGATGGCGTGCTGAAGAGGCTGTTGAAGATGCGCGTTTACAGGTAGCAGAATTGATTGCAGCAGAAGCGCGTGAAATCGTATGGACATCGGGGGCAACCGAGGCAAACAATTTAGCGATTAAGGGGGTGGCGCATGCCAATAAACTTAAAGGGCGTCATATTGTAACCTCTATGATTGAGCACAAAGCAGTGCTTGACCCTTGTCGTCAGCTTGAGCAAGAAGGGTTTGAGGTAACTTACTTACAGCCGAATGCACGGGGTGAAATTACCGTGTCTAGTGTTGTTGAGGTATTGCGTGAAGACACCATTCTTGTGTCACTGATGCACGGCAATAATGAGCTGGGTGTTGTGACAGATATTGCAGCGATTGGCCATGAAACGCGTCAAAGAGGCATCTATTTTCATGTTGACGCTGCGCAAACCACCGGTAAAGTTTCCATTGATGTGAATGCCATGAAAGTGGACTTGATGTCGCTAACCGCCCATAAAACGTATGGTCCGAAAGGGGTTGGCGCTTTGTATGTGCGCCGTATTCCTAAGGTGAAGCTCGAAGCGCAAATGCACGGCGGTGGCCATGAGCGAGGTATGCGTTCAGGTACGCTTGCTACTCACCAGATAGTTGGTATGGGTGAGGCGTTTGCCATTGCTAAAGCAGACATGGTTGAAGACTGTACTCGTATCCGTGCTCTTCGTGAAAAATTATGGGATGGTCTAGCTCAAATGCCTGGAGTACATCTGAATGGTGACGCTGAAAATCGAGTTGTAGGTGTTGTTAACGTGGGCTTCGATGGTGTAGAAGGTGAAGTATTGCTGATGTCATTATCTGATGTTGCGCTTTCTTCTGGTTCCGCTTGTACCTCAGCAAGTTTAGAACCATCGTATGTGCTGCGAGCCATTGGGCTATCCGACGAGTTGGCTCATGCCTCATTGCGTATGTCGGTTGGCCGCTTTACCACGGAAGAAGAGATCGACTTTGTTATTGAAACCGTCAAAAACGCTGTGTTACAACTGCGCGGCGCTTAATAACGGAAAAAAGGATATATTTTCCGTTATTATCCTTAAAAAAGCCTGTGGACGCATACAAATTTCATCAAGACATGCGTATAATCCACGCGCTAAAACTTATTAGTCGAGTCCGCAATATCGCGTACTCTTAGAAATACAATTTTGGAGTTTATCATGGCGCTAGAACGCACTCTATCTATCATCAAGCCAGATGCTGTTGCTAAAAACGTAATCGGTGAAATCTACTCTCGTTTCGAGCGTACTGGTTTGAAAATCGTTGAAGCTAAATTGATCCAACTAGACGACGAGCTAGCGGGTGGTTTCTACGCTGAGCATAAAGAGCGTCCATTCTACAAAGACCTAGTTGCATTCATGACTTCTGGTCCTGTTGTTGTTTCTGTTCTTGAAGGCGAAGGCGCTGTTCTACGTCACCGTGAACTAATGGGTGCGACTAACCCTAAAGAAGCAGCGGCTGGCACTCTACGCGCAGACTACGCTGAATCTATCGATGCGAACGCTGTTCACGGTTCTGACTCTGTTGAGTCTGCTGCACGTGAAATTGCTTACTTCTTCGGTAAGTAATTGATTTTAAACCTCTCTTTTCTTTTTTGGAAAGATGGTTATAGAGAAGCGGGCCTATGGCCCGCTTCTTTGCAGAGGCTTCTGAAAAGATTAACGTTTTTCAGAAGCTTTTTTGTCTACACTTAACGCTTTAGGGCGAATGATTGATATTTATGACTGACACCGCAAAAGTAAACCTACTTGGCCTTTCTCCAGAGAAACTGATTGAGTTTTTTGAGTCGATTGGCGAAAAGAAATTTCGTGCAACGCAAGTGATGAAATGGATTCATCAAAAGGGCGCAGAATCCTTTGAAGAGATGACGGATGTCAGTAAAAAACTGCGTGCGAAGCTTGAAACAATTTGTGAAATTCGTGCACCTGAAATCGTTTCTCAAAACATCTCTACAGATGGCACGCGTAAGTGGATCATTCGTACTGAAGGTGGTCAAAACAACTGCGTTGAAGCGGTATTAATTCCTGATGGTGATCGCGCAACATTATGTGTCTCTTCGCAAGTGGGTTGCTCTTTAGATTGCAGCTTTTGTTCGACAGGTAAACAGGGCTTTAACCGTAATCTTACGGCTGCAGAAATCATTGGCCAGGTTTGGATTGCGATTAAATCTTTTGGTCCAATGGATCCGAGTGGCCCGCGTCGCGTGACAAATGTAGTGATGATGGGCATGGGCGAGCCTTTGATGAACTTCGAGCCAGTAGTGGACGCCATGACCCTGATGATGCATGACAATGCGTATGGCTTATCAAAGCGTCGCGTAACACTGAGTACATCTGGTGTGGTGCCGCGAATTTACGATCTCGTAAAACGTACCGATGTTTCATTAGCGGTTTCATTGCACGCGCCTAACAATGCACTGCGAAATGAACTGGTGCCAATTAATAAGAAATACCCGATCGAACAGTTGCTCGAGGCGTGTCAGCATTATCTTGATAACCTTTCTGATAAACGACATATCACCATCGAATATACAATGATGGCAGGCGTCAATGACCAAGAGGTGCATGCACGTGAGCTCTCGACGTTGTTGCAGGATTTAGAATGTAAAATTAACTTGATTCCGTTTAATCCTTTCCCGAACTCTGGTTACGACAAACCGTCAAATAATCAGACGCGACGCTTCCAAAAAATCTTAGCCGATGATGGATATACAGTAACGGTTCGTACCACTCGCGGTGATGATATTGATGCTGCATGTGGTCAATTGGTTGGCGATTTCATGGATAAAACGCGTCGTTCGCAAAAGTACATCGAATTGCGCCAAGTATCAGAATAAGGTTGTTCAAAAAGGCAGTTTTTAAGTGAATAGGCGTGACTTGTAAGTAACATGTCAGATTTACTTAGAAACTTGCCGTTGATAGAAAAGATTTTCATCATTTTCGCGTGATTGGTTTGATGGGCGGCAACAATCTTGATTTAATACAAAGCTTATAAAAGAAAGCGCTTTTTATTAATATTCAGGCATTTATTGTCCGCTTCATTGGACTTAATCAAACGCTACCATTTTGTCTGTCGTGCGATCCACCCGCATGAAACTGACCATACATTTGGGTAGCCCAGCGCTTCCATGCCTGCTATACCAAGGTAATACCATGACAACTGATTTAGAGATGGATATCGCTCGCGAACAAGAAAGAAAAACGCTGGATATTGGCCAGAGTTTGCGGGCGAAACGTCTGACCCTGGCTATAGATGAGCGCCAAGTGGCGACGGAATTAAAGCTTTCTATCGAGCATGTCTATGCATTAGAAAACAATGATTTCATTCGTTTTCGGTCAACGACGTTTGCTCGTGGCTATATTAAAAGCTATTGCCGTTTGTTGGGAGAAGATCATCGTCCTGTTTTAGCTGCTTTTGATGAGCAGCAGTCCGTAAAAGAAAGCAACATTCGTCCTGTGGACAACGTGAAATCTCAAGCTTCAGGTCGTGACCCTATCTTTGTCATTGTTTCAGCTATCATTGTTGCAATTATTGCGTTCGTCGCATTTTGGTGGCCAGCCCAATCCTCTGAGCCTGATGTGCAGCAAGATCCTGTGGTGCAAGAACAATCTGCCGAGTTAAATGAAAATCAAAACGGTACACCTGTCGAAGAAGAGTCTGTTGAGACAGATGCACCAACTGGTGATCAGGCCGCCTCTGAACTTAATGAGCCTGAGGTGGATTTAGAATCGCTTGATTTATCCGCATTGTCGAATATTGAAACGCAAACAGTCTTGGATGAAGCAGCTGACGTAGTGACAGGTCTTTCGGCAGAAACCATTGCCTTACTTGAAGATGCGGGAGTCGATCCGCAAGACGTTGTTGAAGCCACTCGTGAGCCAGAGCCTGTTCCGGCTCCCATTGAGATTGAATCACCGGCTTTTAATCATGATATTGTGATGACGTTTGATGCAGATTGTTGGACACAAGTACGCGATAGCACAGGCCGTGTTATCTTTTCTGGTGTAAAATCCGCTGGTAGCAGTCTTGAATTAGACGGTCAGGCCCCATATCGAGTAACGTTAGGGTACGCCCGTGGCGTGACTGAGCTCCTATACAAGGGAGAGCCATTCGACTTTTCCACTTATATACGTAAAGATCTAGCTCGTTTTGAGCTTGAGTAGAGATAAGCATGCATTTCGAATCTCCAATTAAACGTCGCCACTCCCGCCAAATTATGGTGGGAAATGTACCGGTTGGCGGCGATGCACCGATTAGTGTGCAAAGTATGACAAACACAGAAACCTGTGATGTTGCGGCAACGGTCGCTCAAATTCGTGCGATGCAAGACGCTGGCGCAGATATTGTACGTGTCTCTGTTCCATCGTTAGATGCTGCAGAAGCATTTAAGTCTATTCGTGAGCAAGTTGATCTACCGCTGGTTGCAGACATCCACTTCGATTACAAAATCGCTTTGAAAGTGGCTGAGTACGGTGTTGATTGTTTGCGTATTAACCCGGGTAATATCGGTAATAAAGATCGCATCCGTGCTGTGGTGGATTGTGCTCGTGATAAGAACATTCCGATTCGTATTGGTGTGAATGCAGGGTCGTTGGAAAAAGACTTGCAGAAAAAATACGGTGAACCAACGCCCGATGCTCTGGTTGAGTCGGCTTTTCGTCAGATCGAATATTTTGATGAACTGGACTTCCAAGAGTTTAAACTCAGTTTAAAAGCTTCGGATGTCTTTATGACCGTAGAAGCCTACCGTAAAATCGCAAGCCAGATTGATAATCCCCTTCATTTGGGGATTACAGAAGCAGGTGGTTTACGTTCAGGGACAGTGAAATCCTCCATTGGCTTAGGCTTATTGTTGATGGATGGCATAGGCGACACCTTACGGGTTTCATTAGCTGCTGATCCCGTGCAAGAAGTCAAAGTGGGTTGGGATATGTTGCGTAGTTTGAAGCTGCGTAATCGTGGCATTAACTTCATTGCCTGTCCAAGCTGCTCGCGCCAAAATTTCGACGTAGTCAAAACGATGAATGAGTTAGAAGAGCGTCTAGAGGACATTAAAGTCTCTATGGATGTTGCGGTTATTGGGTGTGTAGTGAATGGTCCAGGTGAAGCGAAAGAGGCTGACCTAGGTTTAGCTGGCGGTAGCCCAAATAACTTGGTTTACTTAGATGGCAAGCCCAATACAAAAGTTAAAAACGAAACCTTGGTTGACGATCTTGAACGAATGATTCGAGACAAAGCCTTGGAGAAAGAGAAACAAGAATTGAATCTTATCGCTAAGTCATAAGGGCACGAACAGTGGGTCGTAAAGTACAAGCAATTCGCGGAATGAACGACATTCTGCCAGGTCAATCTTCAGTTTGGCAGTATCTTGAAAAAACAGTAGCTCAAGTTGTATCGGGCTACGGCTACCAGCAAATTCGTTTTCCTATCGTTGAGCATACTGAGTTGTTCAAGCGTGGTGTCGGTGAGACAACGGACATTGTTGAAAAAGAAATGTACACCTTTGATGACCGTAATGGCGAATCGCTGACCTTGCGTCCTGAAGGGACTGCAAGTTGTGTGCGAGCTGCAGACCAAGCTGGGTTGTTGTTTAATCAAACGCAACGTCTTTGGTATGTCGGTCCTATGTTCCGTTACGAACGCCCACAAAAAGGTCGTTACCGTCAATTTCATCAGATTGGTGTCGAGTCTTTTGGCATGGCTACACCGGACATCGATGCCGAACTGATTATTTTGTCAGCGCGTTTGTGGAAGAAACTGGGGTTACTTGAACACGTTGAGTTGCAACTGAATACGATTGGTGTTGCCTCAGCGCGTGAATCTTTCAAAGCTGCGTTGGTTGAGTACCTAACACAATACAAAGATCAGTTGGACGAAGACAGTCAACGTCGTCTATCCACTAATCCATTGCGTATTTTGGATTCAAAAGACGAAAATACTCAGAAGGTATTGGTTAATGCACCGAGCCTAGAGGATTTTATCGACGAAGAATCTCAAGCGCATTTTGACCGCCTTCAGGCGATCTTAAAAGCCAATGATGTGCCGTTTGTGATTAATAACAAACTTGTGCGTGGCTTAGACTACTACGGTAAAACAGTATTTGAGTGGGTGACATCGCACCTTGGTGCTCAAGCAACTGTCTGTGCAGGCGGTCGTTATGATGGCTTAGTTGAGCAACTCGGTGGTAAAGCTACCCCTGCGGTAGGCTTTGCTATGGGGGTTGAGCGCTTAGTGTTATTGCTAGAAACGCTAGATTTAATACCGAGCGAAGCAAAAGATACAACCGATGTATTTATGGTGTCATTTGGTGATGCTGCGGAACTTCAATCATTTGTTGTGGCCGAATCGTTACGTAATGCCGGTCAAAATTGGACTGTGTTGCGCCATTGCGGTGGTGGTAATTTTAAAAATCAAATGAAAAAAGCCGACAAGTCTGGTGCGCGATTCACATTGATTATTGGTGATAGCGAAGTAGAAGAGGGCGTTGTGCAGGTAAAAGACATGCAGACGGGTGAGCAGACTTCTTGCGCCAATTCTGATTTAGTCGGTAATTTGCTAGAGAAGCTAAACGGCTAAGGGCACTGCGGGTGCCATCGTTCGCAATAGGATTATGAGGAACAAAGTGTGTCTGAATTAAAGACTGAAGAAGAACAGATTGAAGCGTTTAAAAACTGGTGGAAGAAAAACGGCACCTCTCTAGTGTTAGCTGTAGCCGTTGGTGTAGGCGGTTACTTTGGGCTTCAAGCTTGGCAGAACAGCCAAGCCAATCATATTTCTGAGGCCTCATCGTTGTACCAAAATCTAACCGAAGCAGCGGCGGATCTGGACAAAGAAGAAAACCAGAAAACGGTGCGCTTTATTGCTCAGCAATTAGCAGATGATTACGATGACACAGGCTATGCTGTGTTTAGCCAATTATTTGTTGCGCGCATTGATGCTCAAGCGGGTGATTATGACGCCGCTGAGAGTGCTCTATCAAAGGTTGTAGAGCAGTCAGAAGATGCGTCATTTGATGCCGTAGCAAATATTCGAATTGCGCGACTTCAGGCTGAGCAAGAAAAATACGATGCAGCGATGACAACACTTAGTGCGGTGTCACAAGCTGAGTTTGCTGGACAAGTTGAAGAGCTGCGCGGCGACATTCTATTGGCTCAGGGTAAGCGAAAGCAAGCTCGTGAAGCTTATGAAAGTGCTGCAGCTGCAATGGGAGAAGATGCACAGCATCCTCTATTAGAGATCAAAATGAAGGATTTGGTGAAGGGCTAGTTGACTATGTGGAAGCCAATGATCGCGGCAGCCGTTGTAAGTGCTGCATTGCTACAAGGTTGTTCAACACGACTGTTACCGCCACCTTCTGGCGTCGATCAAGAAGTGTACTTCGATGCTAACTGGCGTACCAAAGTAAATGGTGGCGCAGGTGAGCAAACTGAGACATTCAATATCGTGGCGCAGGATGGCACGCTAGCATTAGTAACGAGTCGCGGTGCTTTATATGAATTGGCTCAAGCAAATGGTCAACAAGTGAAACACCTAGAAACAGGATATCGTCCGAGTGCGGGTGTTTCTCGCGATGGCGATACTTTCTTTTTTGGTACTTTTGACGGTGAATTGGTCGCAGCATCACTGGCTGAGCAAAAAGTACTGTGGACTCAGTCTTTAACGTCCGAAATCTTGTCTGAGACAGGTAACGGTGAAGGCCGTGTTGCGGTTCAGACGGGTGATGGATGGTTAACCGTTATGGACGCCGCGACGGGCAAAACGTTGTGGCGAGATAAAGAAGATATTCCGGCTCTAACCGTTCGTGGTACAAGTGCCCCGATTATCGAAAGCGGCAAAGTGATTGCAGGCTTCGCCAGCGGTAAGGTCAAAGCGTATAACTTACGTACTGGTGACCAGATTTGGGAATACTCAGTGGGTAAACCCGAAGGTCGTTACGAAATCGAGCGTTTGACTGATATTAGCGGCCGTTTAGTATTCGAAAACGGGCTGATCTATTCTGTGGCTTATAATGGCACATTAACTGCGCTCGCACCGCAAACAGGTCGTCCTGTTTGGCAACGTAATATTTCCAGTGCGGTCGGTGTGGATGTGAAAGGTAATGAACTAACCATTATTGATCAAGATAATGTGGTCTATGCACTAAACGCTCGTAATGGTTCTACGCTTTGGCAAAACGACTCGTTAAAAGAGCGCGATTTGGCATCGCCTGTATTTTATAAAGAATACGTAGCTGTTTTGGATCGTGGTGGTTGGATCCATTTGTTAAATCGAACCACGGGTGAAGTGGAAGCGTGGACGCTGGCGGACTCGAAACGTCCTGCTGGCAGTCGCATGGTGTCGAATGATGAACAATTGTTTATACTTACGCCAACAGCGAATGTGACTGCGTTACACTATTGGTAACAGATGTAGTCTAGAGCGGAAGCTCAAAGCACTTTTTAAAGAGGCTGCTTCGCTCAAAAGGCGTAGCAGCCACTTTGTATTTTTATAGGTTGAAAAAATGATCCCAGTTATTGCATTGGTCGGTCGACCCAATGTTGGAAAATCTACTCTGTTTAATCAGCTGACGCGTTCACGCGATGCGCTTGTTGCAGATTACCCAGGCTTAACTCGTGACCGTAAATACGGCGATGGCAAAGCGGGTGAGCACGAATTTATCGTTATTGATACAGGTGGTATCAGTGGTGACGAGCAGGGTATTGATGAGCATATGGCACGTCAGTCGCTACTTGCTATTGAAGAAGCCGATGTGGTGCTGTTTTTGGTTGATGGCCGCCATGGTTTAAACCCTGCTGATGAAATGATCGCCAATCATTTACGTCGTTCTGAAAAGACGATTTACTTAGTGGTCAACAAAACAGATGGTATTAATGAAGACATTGCATTAGCAGACTTTTACTCGCTAGGTATGGGACAGTTGTATTCTATCGCTGCAGCCCATGGTAAAGGTGTGCGATCGCTGATTGATATCGTCATGTTGCCGTTCGCTGAGCGTGTTGCCGAAGCACGCGAGCAAATCGAGTTTAATGCAAAAGGTATTCGTATCGGTGTCATCGGCCGCCCTAATGTAGGTAAGTCGACGCTAGTAAACCGCATGTTGGGTGAAGAGCGTGTAATTGTTTATGACTTGCCAGGGACGACCCGTGACAGTGTCTATATACCTTATAAACGTCATGACAAAGACTACACCTTGATTGATACGGCAGGGGTGCGTCGTCGTAAGCACGTTACTGAAGCCGTTGAGAAATTCTCGATTGTTAAAACACTGCAAGCAATCCAAGACGCTAACGTTGTTATTTGTGTGATTGACTCGCATGAAGACTTGGTTGAACAAGATCTTCATATGATTGGTTATGCCTTGGATGCCGGTCGTGGATTGGTGATTGCCATCAACAAATGGGATGGTCTGAAAAAAGACGAACGTGAACATATTAAGAAAGAAGTTGAGCGTCGTTTAGGTTTTGTGCCTTATGCGAAAGTCCACTACATTTCCGCGTTACATGGAACGGGCGTGGGCGATCTGTATGACACTATTGAGGAAACTTACGAATCTTGTTATGCCAAATGGTCTACCAATCGACTCACTAAGATTCTTGAAGATGCGGTTTCAGAGCATCAACCACCAATGGTAAAAGGCCGCCGTATCAAATTGCGTTATGCTCACCAAGGGGGTTCAAACCCTCCACGTATTGTTGTGCATGGTAATCAAACCAATTCATTACCGGGTAGCTACAAGCGTTACTTAGAGAATAAATTTCGTACCGTTTTAAACATTACGGGAACGCCTATTTCGTTTGAATTTAAATCGTCGGATAACCCATACGCGCCGAAGAAGTAATTCAAGTCAAAAGATATGAAAAGCCCTGCTAGGCGACAACTTAGCAGGGTTTTTTTGTCTGTGCTCGACATTAGTCTTAAAGCTATTGTTCTATAAAAGACGATCCGCTACTTTGAAGGCAATTGGACACACAAAGAAAAATAATAACGGAGCGCTTATGTCTCAATCGGTGGAATTTTCAACCCTACCATTTGCTAGCCATTTCAAATTAGGGGTCATTCGGCTTGCCTCACCCCGCACATTAAATGCTTTAAATCTTGAGATGATTGAAGCGATCTCTGAACAGTTACTCGTATGGCAAGAAGATCCCGTTATCTCAGCGGTTTGGATAGAAGGTGCCGGTGAAAAAGCCTTTTGCGCTGGAGGAAATGTGGTCGATGTGTATCGATCACTGATTGAACAGGATGACAATGGTCTGTTTAGTGAGCGGTATTTTGGTAGTGAATACCAATTGGACTTATTAATCCAACGCTATCAAAAACCGGTCATTAGTTGGGGTCATGGTTATATTATGGGCGGCGGTATGGGACTGTTCATGGGAGGCGATTATCGAGTGGTCATGCCTTCGAGTCGACTGGCGATGCCCGAAATCAAAATTGGCTTATATCCGGATGTCGGTGCCAGCTATTTTTTGAATCAACTCCCCGAACATTATGCGCGTTTCTTGGCGCTAACAGCGTATCAAGTTAATGCGACAGACGCCTGTGAGTTAGGTCTAGCTACGCACTACGTATGTGATGACGCTTATACACAGGTATTGCAGCAATTGGCATCCGGTACGATAGATAATTCTGAGCGTAACCAGGTTGCTCATCATATTGAACGAGTATTGCACGGCTTTACGCTGGCTGATGAGGTGCCTTTATTACGTCCGGAGTTGATGTCTCATGACAAAGCGTTGAAAAACTTAATGAGTGGTGACATCGTCAATATTTATCAATCGATGAAGCAATATCAGACTGATAGCTCAACTTTGCAAGCTGCGCGCGATAACTTTCTTAAAGGCAGTCCGCTGTCAGCCTGTTTGATATTGGAGCAGTTAAACTGGGGGATAGGGCAAACATTAGAATCCGTTTTTCAACGTGAAACCGTATTATCCGTCAACATCAGTGTGCATGGTGACTTTTGTGAAGGAGTTCGAGCTTTGCTGGTCGATAAAGATCAAACGCCTACATGGCAGCATGCGTCTGTGTTAGAAGTGCCAAAAGAGACACTTCATCAGTATTTCGCTCCGAGGGCGGCTAGGTCTCAGATATCGAGCTAGCGGCTTTTTGTTCGCAGTCCTGTAAAACAATTTTAAGTGCGGCAATAGCCGTTTCATTGGGAATTTCATTTTCTTCTAGCAGTGCGATTAAGTCGACGGCTAGTTTAATATGGTCCGGTGCGGAATCTAACGACATAGGGATATTTTCTGCATATTTGCTGTCATGTTATTGGTATAAGCTTTTTCTATAATAAGTAATATAACGACTGTAAAGAAGTAAAATGTTAACACATCCTAGAGGTGCGCGTGGTTACAAATGAATTTTGGTTAGAACGCTGGCAAGCGGGTCGAATAGGCTTTCATCGAGATGAAGTCAATCCATGGTTAATTCAGTATTGGCCTCAGATTGGTCGAGGAGCCAAGGTACTGGTGCCATTATGTGGCAAGTCAGCCGATTTGTTATGGCTAGCGAACCAAGGCTACGATGTAACAGGTGTTGAGCTGTCACCGATGGCCGTGGTTGAGTTCTTTGGCGATAACGATTTAACGTATCAAACAGAGCAAGTTGGCAGTCTAAAAGTCCATACTGCATATGGGTTAGCCTTGCGTATTGTGGAAGGGGACTACTTTGATTTTCACGAAACAGGTTTTGATGCTTGTTATGACCGTGCCGCATTGGTTGCGATACCTGAAGAAAAGCGTGAGCAATATGTACTTCATACAAAGCAGCGCCTCACTCCGGAAGCAACTTTGCTGCTAATTACATTAAGTTATGATGGCGATCAAGCTGGACCTCCATTTTCGGTCTTGGACTTTGAGGTGAACGAATTGTGGGGTGACTGGATACGAAAATTAGCCAGTGAAGATCTACTCCAATTAGATGAACGTTATCAAAGTCATGAACGCACTTTTTATGAAGAAAGTGTGTGGCGGATTACCGGTTAATAATATCCCTATATACCTGAGTATTTTTCTGGGATAATAGCCGTCATTCACGATTCCTGATTCATCAATTTCCCAAGCGAACATCGCTTGGGATAGAGTTCTTATGACCAAACGACACAAAACCGCTCCAGATATATTTTCTTACCCCCAGTATTGGGCCGAATGTTATGGCGTTGCGCCATTTTTACCGACTACCCGCGAAGAAATGGATGCCTTAGGCTGGGACAGCTGTGACGTTATCATCGTCACCGGCGATGCCTATATAGACCATCCAAGCTTTGGCATGGCAGTAATGGGCCGTGTCTTGGAGGCTCAAGGTTTTCGTGTCGGTATTATTGATCAACCCGATTGGCGCAGCCCTGATGACTTCATGCGCTTGGGTCGTCCAAATCTGTATTTTGGTGTGACAGCGGGTAACATGGATTCCATGATCAACCGTTACACGGCCGACCTTAAAGTTCGCAACGACGATGCCTATACGCCTTATGGTGCAGGTGGCAAACGTCCTGATCGAGCAGTTATTGTCTATTCGCAACGTTGTAAACAAGCCTTCCATGACGTTCCGGTGATGATCGGTGGTATCGAAGCGAGCTTGCGTCGTATCGCTCAATATGACTATTGGAATGATGAAGTTCGTCGTTCCGTGTTAGTGGACTCTACCGCCGACATCTTGCTCTACGGTAATGCTGAACGCGCTATTATTGATGTGACTCATGCCGTCGCCGCCGGTAAAAAAATGGATGAACTGGAAAACATCCGAGGTACCACGATTATTCGTGATACGCCTCCAGGTGGCTACACTGAAATCGACTCGACGCGTGTTGATTGGCCGAGCAAAGTAGATAAAATTTATAGCCCCTACGAATACATTCCGGAAGGTAAGTGTCAAACTGGTGAGCAAGAAGACGACGATGTCATGCCGATTCGTGTGATTCCAGCGCCGTTACGTAAAGGTGAGAAACTCAACCCTGAGAAAACCTATATTCGCTTACCGTCTTTTGAAAAAGTATCAAAAGACCCTGTGTTATACGCACATACTTCGCGTATTTTGCACATGGAATCCAACCCTCACAATGCGCGTGCCTTGATTCAAAAGCATGGTAAAAAAGAGATTTGGGTTAATCCACCGCCAATTCCATTGGAAACCCCAGAAATGGATGGTGTGTTCGATTTACCGTACGCTCGTGTACCACACCCTAAATATCAGAAAGCGCGTATCCCAGCCTATGACATGATAAAAACGTCGATCAATATTATGCGAGGTTGTTTTGGTGGCTGTACGTTCTGCTCTATTACTGAGCATGAAGGGCGTGTCATTCAATCGCGTTCGCATGAATCGATCCTAAATGAAATCGAAGACATCAAGCAAAAGGTGCCCGGCTTTACCGGTCACATTTCTGACTTGGGTGGACCGACTTCGAACATGTATACGTTGAACTGTAACGATGATGAGGTTCAAGCGTCGTGTCGTAAGTTGTCTTGTGTGTATCCAACGATCTGTTCAAACCTTAAGACTGATCATAGCGCGACGACGTCACTCTATCGCAAAGCACGCTCTGTGGAAGGTATTCATAAAATCTCGATCGCATCAGGTTTACGTTACGACTTGGCGGTAGAAGACCCCGAGTATGTGCGCGAATTAGTTACGCATCATGTCGGCGGGTTATTAAAAATTGCGCCAGAGCACTCTGAAATGGGTACCCTGTCGAAAATGATGAAACCGGGTATGGGCACTTATGACCGCTTCAAGCGCATGTTCGATAAGTATTCAAAAGAAGCGGGTAAGAAACAGCATTTGATTCCTTACTTTATCGCGGCTCACCCAGGCTCTAGCGATGAAGACATGATGAATTTAGCGGTCTGGTTGAAAGAAAATGACTTCAAGCCAGATCAGGTGCAAACGTTCTACCCATCGCCAATGTCGTTAGCAACAGCGATGTATCACTCAGGTAAAAACCCATTACAAGGGGTGACCTACAAGAGTGAAGATGTTTACATCCCGAAAGACTACAAGCAGCGAACGACTCAAAAAGGCTTCTTACGTTATCATGATCCAAGTAACTGGCCTGCGTTACGTGAGACCTTGCGAGTCATGGGGCGTGCTGATCTGATTGGTAATGGCAAAGGTCAATTGGTACCAGACGAAGAAAAAGACAAGCGTACGCCACGTCGTCCAACGAAAGCCAAACCAGGGCAAAAAACGGGTGCATCGCACTCTAGTAATCGCCCTACGTTTGAAAAAATCGCTGAAAACGAGCGTACTCAGCGCAAGCAAAATAAGACAAATGCGTCCAGCACAGAGAGCCGTCCAGCTAAAACAGGTGGTGGTGCGAACCGTTCAAAATCGAAACGACCTGCAGCAAGCAGAACCCGTTAATAGATTAAGGACGACTGCATACTATGTGGTCGTCCTTTGCACCAACTTGTTCACGTAATAGCAAAAGTACCCTTAAAAAGGTGCATTCTCTTCGAAAATCTCCCATAATTCAGCCCCATTATTGGTATACATTATGCATTGATCAAATTAGACACGGTGCTAACCCGCGTTAATACCTCCACAAGAGGTTTACGTTACTAACCTGCGCTCAACCAAAAGTAAGCGTGATGATTGGGAAAACAACTATGAAACTGACACATCAATGGCTTTCAATTCTTGAAGGCTGCATTCTCGTGGCCCTAGGCCTGCATATTTTGAATTCAGTCGGTCTTTTGATCAGCGGTACCGCAGGCATCGGCATGATTCTGTTAAAACTGACCAGTTTAAGCTTTGGACAATTATTTTTCGTTTTAAATTTACCTTTTTACATTTTAGCGTGGCGCGCGCTCGGCAAAGAATTTGCGTTTCGTACCCTTGCTGCGGTGAGCATATTGTCCCTGCTATCTGAATTGTTCCGTCATATCGTACATCTTGAGGTTCATCCAATTGCTGCGGCGATCTTAGGCGGTATGCTGGTAGGGTTTGGTTTGATCATTTTATTTCGTCACAATGCATCACTAGGTGGTTTAAATATTTTGGCGGTCTATTTAGAGCGTCGTTTTAACATACACGCGAGTCGTACCACACTCATTGCTGACTTATGTGTGCTGTCTGTCGCGGTACTTGTACTCGACGGGTGGAGTCTGCTGTATTCTTTATTAGCATTCCTATTATTAAGCTCGGTTGTTGGGCGCTATCATCGTCCGCCAAAATGGGCGCAAAACAATGAGACCAAGCACGCCTAATGAACGCTCAAAAAGTTGTTATTGATCATTTCGATGAAGAGTTGGTGTCCTATCGAACGTTATTGGATGTTTGCTACCGTAGCGTCCATGCCATTCCTGATGTGATTTATTCACCTGAGCAAAAGTCTGTTTGGGCCCCGGACTGTTTAGAAGTTTCAAGCTGGCGCCAACGGCTTCAAGAACGTAAGGTTTGGGTCGCTTTGGGGGTGCAAAATAAAGAGTGCTTAGGATTTATTGAATTAGATCTAAAGGGCGATATTGAATGCCTTTATGTGTGCCCGCGAGTTCAACGTCAAGGCATTGCAAAGGCCCTAGTGATCAAGGCCAGAGAGTATGTCGTCCATCACTATGGAAATAAAACAGAGTGGCGAGTCCAGGCGTCGGATGCCGCTTATGAGTTTTTTCTGAAGTTTGGCTTTTTACCTACTCAGCGCAATCAAATTGAGCGATTCGGTGTTTTGCTTGAAAACACGAGTATGGCAAAATCCCTGCTATAGCTTTTTAACGAGGTGTTGCAAATGGATAGTCTTGAATTAAAAATCCCACCAGCGTTGTTGTTCATTTTAACAGCGACTGTGATGTGGGCCAGTGCTGGGTGTTTACCTGCATTTGACTCAGTAGGGTGGTTTTTGTGTGCTTTGGGATGGTTCAGTTTTGTCATTGGTGGCTTGTTTTGTGTGCTAGGTGTGTTGTGGTTTGTGATACATCATACAACACCTGATCCGCGTGATCCCTCGCAGTCCAGTACGCTGGTAACATCAGGTATTTACAGCAAAACTCGTAATCCTATGTATTTGGGCTTTGTACTATTATTAAGCAGCTATATGTTTTGGCAAGGTTCGCCGCTGATGGCGCTTTACATCGCTGCGTTTGTTTGTTTCTTGACGCGTTATCAAATTATTCCTGAAGAGCGTATTTTAGGGCATCGCTTTGGTCAGACCTTTCAAGAGTACACCAATCGTGTACCACGTTGGTGGTAAAGTCGATCACATTATAAAAGCCCAAACAGTGCTCTGTTTGGGCTTTTTAGTGTTCGGTTAGCAGGTTTATTTTTTAGAGCTGACTATTTTGGCAGCAATACTGTGTCGATGACGTGGATAACACCGTTTGACTGCTTCACGTCAGCGATGGTGACATGCGCCATACGGCCGTTTTCATCTTCCAGCATAATCGTATCGCCTTTGTAGGTTGCGGTTAGAATACAACCGCCTAATGTGGGTACTGGGTGAGCGCCCATATCATCGTCAATCATGGTTGTGATCGCGCTTGATAGAGCATTGGTGCCGACGACATGGCAGGTTAACACTTCTTGTAGAGCGGCTTTGTTTTCAGGTTTTAACAAGTTTGCTACCGCGCCTTTAGGTAATTTATCAAACGCTGCATTCGTTGGCGCAAACACTGTAAATGGACCCTCACCTTGCAATGTATCGACAAGACCTGCTGCTTTCACTGCCGCCACTAGAGTCGTGTGGTCTTTAGAGTTTACGGCATTTTCGATGATGTTCTTGCTAGCGTACATCGGTGCACCGCCCACCATAGGGTTGTCATGTTTGTCTGCCATGCTGTCATGGCTTGATGGCGTGCTTGAACAGCCAGTAATCGCTAATGCAGTGGTCACCGTTAGTGTTGTAAGAAGTTTCATGGTAGTGCTCCCGTTTTGTTATGAATTATGAACCTTGTACTCCTACACACGTGGCGTTATTCAGAAAGTTTCAAAATTTTTAAAATTAATTTGGATGAAAAGTCATTGCCACACCATTTATACAATGGCGCAGGCCTGTAGGCTTTGGCCCGTCTTCGAAAATATGGCCCATGTGGCTGCCGCAGCGACGGCAATGCACTTCGGTGCGGGTCACGAACCAGCTGCGATCATCTTTGGTGCCGACCGCATTAGGTAGACTGTCGTAAAAGCTTGGCCAGCCGGTTCCGCTGTCAAATTTCGTTGCTGAATCATAAAGAGGTAGATCGCAACCTTTACAGTGGAACAGTCCTGTACGTTTTTCATCGTTAAGTGGGCTTGAGTAGGCACGTTCTGTGGCCTCTTCACGCATGACTTGGTATTCAAAGTCTGTCAGTAGTGTGCGCCATTCCGCCTCTGTTCTCGTTATTTCATAGTTGGCTTCACTGACCGCTGATGCGATTGCAGTCATACCACGGCTCATTAGTGCCACGGCTAACGTGCCTTTTAAAAAGTGACGTCTGTTCATGAGGTGACTCCTATTATTAATATACTTATAAGAGACGTAAAAAAAGCCAAGAAAGTTTCATCTCTCTTGGCTTTAGACGCCGCAAAGTGCGTTTTTCTTACAGTGCTACTAAGTTAAAGTGCCACTGTGTCGGCGACGGCTAACACAGGCCCAGTGGGTTGTCCTGTCGGTGAACCTCCTTTAGGTTCTAAACTAATTGCCATATGCGCATTAGAGAGTCCGGCTAACCAGCTCACATCCAATGAAATCTCTTGGACATTGTTGATGTCTAAGACGCCCAAGGACATAGGCGCGCCATCACCAATCGCAACCCAAAGCTCATAATCTCCCTCTAACGAAGCGGAGCCTTGTAAAGGTTCGATACGCAATTGCTTGTCGTCTACATCGACAAAGACATCAACCACCAGATCCGTTGTTTCAGACACTAAATGTGTTTGATAATTCGCTTCAAATTGAGCAGGAATGGCTAACCAAATGCCTACGGCTAATACCACGGCAGCCGCCATCGCCCATAAAGGCGACCGATATTTCTCTTTTTGGTCGAGTTTAATTAAAGGAATCACGTCTGATTGTGCTTTTAGATAGTTCTCTAGCTGGTGTTTAATGTGTTCTGGAGGAATACTTTCATCCCACTGATCCGACAAGTTTGCGAAATGTTCTGCCCAATAAATATAGGCCGCTTTGGCAACAGGGTCCGTCCGCATTTTTTGTTCAAAGGCTTGCGCGTCAGCTGATGATAGCAGTCCTAATGTGTACTCGGCTGCGACGACATGTTGTTCTGGTGATGAATTCATTGGCCCATACACCCCTGTAATTTGAGTAAGCTACGCCTTAACCAAGTCCGCATCGTGTTCAATGGAACAGAAAATTGTTCTGCCAAATCGGCATAGCTTAACCCTTCTAAGTAAGCGCCTTTTACGGCATCGGCGCGGTCGGGCTCCAGTGTATTCAGACAGTCTTCCAGTTGACGTTGAGTTTGCGATGTATGAGCACATTGCTCAGGGCCATCCAGCTGTGATTCCAGCTCATAGTCTTCCATGGATTCAGTTGGCTTGCTGGCTTGAGATCGGCGTCGATCAATAGCGCTGTTGCGTGCAATGGTGATCAACCATGTCATTGGGCTTAGCCCATTTGACTGGTACTGAACCGCCTTATGCCAGATTTTAATGTATGCCTCTTGAAGAACGTCTTGTGCTGTTGCCTCGTCCTCTAATACACGTAGACAAACCCCATAAAGTTTCGCGCTGGTGCAGTCATAAAGTTCAGAGAAGGCTTGTTGATTTCCTTTGGCTATGTCGATAAGCATTTGCTCGATCTCAGACAATTCGCGCATGGAGCTTCCTTTTTAGAGTGATGTGGCCCATAGGTCATACGTAGCTTACGCTGATAAGTGTAGATTAGATCAGAGTGGTTATTAGTATTAAAGACTGGCACAAACTTAGCAAGTCGCTTAGCATCTGCATCAGCGCCTATTTGCGGCGCATTACAATGTTTTTCAAAATCGTTAGGACATTAGAACATGCCAAAAGCCAGTGAAATTAAGCGTAATACAGCCGTTGATTACGATGGTAAAACTTATATTGTGCGTGACATCGAGCGTTCGGTGCCACAGGGCCGTGCCGGAGGCAGTCTATATCGCATGCGTATGTATGACGTGGTGACTGGTCGTAAAATCGATGAGACATTCAAAGATTCAGAGATGCTAAACCTAGCAGACCTAATTCGTCGTCCAGCGATGTTTTCGTACATGGATGGCGACGACTTCGTCTTTATGGATCAAGAAGACTACACGCCTTATAACCTAAATAAAGAAGCGATTGCTGATGAAGCTTTGTTCTTCAATGAAGAAACGGCGGGTATTCAAGTGGTGTTGGTAAACGATGCGCCAGTCGCATTAGAACTACCACAAGTGGTCGAATTGACGGTAACAGAGACTGACCCATCCATTAAAGGTGCGTCAGCAACGTCACGTACTAAGCCAGCATTATTGTCTACGGGAGCAACCATCCAAGTGCCTGAGTACATCGGTACAAACGATCGTATCCGCGTGAATGTAGAAGAGCGCAAATTCTCAGGCCGTGCTGAGAAGTAACGCTAAAGAAGCTTAGTTTTAAAAGCCGTGACGGTCGTCACGGCTTTTTTATGAGTGATTTACTGGTAGCCCTTGGCTTGTAACGCGAACAAATGCGCGTACTGTCCCGCTTGTTCTAGTAATTGTTCATGGGTACCACGTTCTTTAATTTCACCGTGCTCCATGACAATGATTTCGTTGGCCAAGCGCACCGTCGAAAAACGGTGGGATATCAAAATTGCCATTTTGCTTTGGGTGTGCTCTTGAAAGTGAGCAAATATCTCGGCCTCCGCCGCGGCATCCATGGCTGAGGTGGGCTCGTCCAACACTAATATATCGGCTTTTTCGCGCATGAACGCGCGCGCTAGGGCGATCTTTTGCCACTGGCCACCGGAGAGCTCTTGTCCGCCTTTGAACCAGCGCCCTAATTGTGTGTGGTAGCCATCGCTTAAGTCCCCTATGAAGTCTGTGGCTTTGCCCAACTCTGCTGCTTGGTGCCAGCCGTCTTCATCATGAAAACGTGTTTCATCGCCTGCACCGATGTTCTCACCGACGATAAATTGATAGCGAACAAAATCTTGAAAGATCACACCAATACGAGTCAGTAGGGCCTGTTCATCCCAGTCTTTTAGATCCAAGCCATCCAATAGGATACGACCATGTGTAGGTTGGTAAAGGCGGGTAAGCAGCTTTATTAACGTGGTTTTGCCTGAACCATTTTCGCCGACAATGGCAAGACTGGTGCCTGGGCGAATGTGTAAATCAACATTGTTTAACGATGGCGCAGGATTTCCCGGATAAGAGAAGCTAACTTGCTCAAAACGGATGCCATCCCCCGGCTGAGGGCCAACTGTTTGCCCAATTTGACTTGCTAGCGTTGGCTGTTCGAGGTATTCGTATAGGTTTGATAAATACAGGTTGTCTTCGTACATACCGCTAATACTGGTTAACGAAGAAGCCACCGCACCTTGGCCTTGCTTAAACAGTAATAAGTACATGGTCATTTGACCAAGCGTAATGGCACCGATGACCGTCGAAGTGACGATCCAACCATAAGCACTATAAAACACTAAGGTACCGATAATCCCAAGTGCAAAGCCCCATGTTTCGCGGCGTACTATTAAGCGTTTGTTCTCACGAAACATCTTTAAAAATATGTCTCGATAACGCCCTAAAAAACGTTTGCTCAGCTGGTAAAGGCGCACTTCCTTAATATTGTCTTCGCGTGCCAGCAAAGTCTCTAAGTAGTTTTGCTGGCGAAATTCCGGCGAACGCCAGCGAGCTAATAGAAACGCATCGCCACTGAATTTCGCTTCGGCAATAAACGCAGGCAACGCACCCAACACTAATAGTACTAATGCCCATGGCGAAAACTGCCATAGCAAAACAGCAAAACTGATCAAAGAGATGCCATTCTGCAATAAGGCGAACGTTTTGTTGACCAATGCCAGCGGGCGGCTTGAGGCTTCTCGGCGGGCGCGAACCAGCTTGTCATAAAATTCAGAGTCTTCGAATTGCGCCAGTGAAAGGGATTGTGCTTTTTCCAAAATAGTCATATTGACGCGTTGACCTAATAGCTCTCGTAAAATCGCCTGCAACGCTGCCAACCCTCGTTGACTGCCACTCATAATCAGCACAATAAAGGCTTCGATCATGACGTAATAGAGTGCCGGGAAGTAATCAATGGTCCCAGTGGTTTGATAGCTGTCCATGGCGGCGACCACGGCATCGACAATCAGTTGCCCCACATACGCCATAGCGGCCGGAAGCACCCCTGCAATTAACGTTAGAACAGCGAGGCCAATGGTCAGCTGGGAGGAGGTGGCCCACACCAATTCCAGTGCGCGTTTGCTGTAACGGAACACGCCAAGCATGTTCATATCAATAGTATTGCGGTTAGCATTTGCGCGTTTCATGTAAAGCGTTCCTGTGAGCCTGAACAGATGTTCGTATTGTAACGCTATCCGGGTGTCATCGAATACACTCAAGTCATGGCGTGCGTTTTCAATTTGACTTGGTTTCAGGGCGCCGCTAAGGTTCGAGATTCGTTTTACACAAAGGTTTCAAGAGTGAAGCCTTTTCGGTAGGTACTCATGGCAGATGTGATGTTCAGTAACTTTCCATTCACCGCGGTAGCAGGGCAAGACACTCTGAAATTGGCGTTGATTCTAAGCGCTATTAACCCTCGTATTGGTGGGGTATTGATTGCCGGTCCCCGTGGCAGTGCCAAGTCAACATTGGCCCGAGGGTTAGCCGGAGTCATGCCTCAACACGATGCATTGGATACGCCATTTGTCACCTTGCCGTTAGGCGCGACGGAAGATCGATTACTTGGCTCATTAGACATCGACGCGGTACTTAATGACAAACACGTCAGGTTTCAACCTGGGTTGTTGGCCAAAGCCGATCAAGGCATCCTGTATGTCGATGAAGTGAATCTATTGCCTGACAGCCTAGTGGATGTACTGTTGGATGTCAGCGCCAGTGGCGTTAACCGAGTAGAGCGAGATGGCGTCAGCCACGAACATAAAGCCCGATTTGTGCTGGTGGGCACCATGAACCCCGAAGAAGGCGAATTGCGTCCGCAATTAAAAGATCGCTTTGGTCTTATGGTGTCTTTATCGAATCAATACAGCTTAGAGGAACGCGTGCAAATTGTCCGATTACGGGATGAATATGACCAAGACCCAAAAGGTTTTTGCGATGCCTTTAAATACAAACAGCGCAATTTACGCCAAAGTATTAACCAAGCCAAAACACGCTTAACAAAGATTAAGTGTGCCGATGCTTTACGCATGGATATTGCCAGCCGCTGCCAAGATGCAAACGTTGACGGTGTGCGAGCTGATATTGTCTGGGTTCGGGCCGCTGTCGCTCATGCCGCATGGCGAGGTACGGACACCGTTTCCATTGACGATGTACAAGCGGTTGAAGAGTTTGTGTTAGCTCATCGTCGTCAGCAAGCTCAGGCTCCTAAAAGTTCCGCGCCTCCTAGCTCACCGCCACCGAGTTCAAGGCGCCCGCCAGAGTCGAAGCAGGAGGAAGCAACGCCGGGAAAGTCTTTACCTTCACCGCAGAATGAATCTGAATCTGTTGGTGAGTTTGGTAGTATGCCCCCTGAACTACAAACGACCCAAGACGTGCTTGGGCTAAGTACCGCATTTTTTAGCGAAGCTGTGGTTCGGCCATCCCTTTATGGCTCCTTCGGTGCTGGCAAACAGCGTGGGGGAAACCAAGGTGGTACTCGTCAAGGCAAGCGGCAAACCGGCGCTATTGATATGGCGCAAACGCTGCGTAGCAGTTTAGGACAATGGCCTCCGCAACAATTAGTGCGACGTAAAGGCCGTGAGGGCAAAGTGGTTTTGCATTGTATTTTGCTAGACACTTCCGGTTCTACGTTGAGTGATCAGACCTTTGCTAAAGCCAAAGGGGTGGTACTCGACATTGCTGAGCGCGCCTATTTGCAACGAGAAAGGATCAGTATTTTAGGGTTTGGTGGCGAGCAGGTCGATTGGTTGCTACCACAGGTACGTGCTCCACACAGTATTCGCACTCAACTCGATGCGTTCACAGCCGGAGGCGGTACGCCCATCCATCAAGCGCTTGAGGACGCTGAGCGCTACTTGGCTCAAGTCAAACATCAACAGCCAGATATAGAAGTGTTCAGTTATATTTTGACCGATGGGCGAGTCACAGGTGCTTTTGCGAACCAATCATGGCCGGGACAATTGACTGTCGTAGACACAGAGCTCGCATCGGTTAAGCGTGGTCGTGCTCAGGAGTTGGCGCAAGCCATATCGGCCGTTTACATTCCATTAAGCAACCTACTTGCTCCATAGCAACTTTCAATAGAAGTGATGACAATGACAACAAACGTGGCCTATTGCCCCGCATTATTTTTAACTGCTCCGGCGTCTAACCAAGGCAAAACCACCATTACTGCGGCATTAGCACGTTACTTTACCGAGCAGGGGAAAGTGGTACGTGTGTTTAAAACCGGTCCAGACTATCTTGATCCACAGATTTTAGCGCAAGCCTCCAAGCAGCCTGTTGAGCAATTGGATATTTGGATGGCTGGAGACGAGTATTGTCAAAAAATGCTGTTTGACGCTGCGCAAGAAGCGGATTTAATCTTGGTGGAAGGCGCGATGGGCATGTTTGATGGAGAGCCCTCAAGCGCCGATTTGGCGGCGCGATTCAAGATACCCGTAGCGATTGTTATGGATGTTCAAGGGATGGCGCAAACGGCCGCTGCGGTAGCAACTGGCTTGGCAAATTTTCGCGATGATGTGACTGTCGCAGGATTGATCGCCAACCGTTGTGGCAGTGAGCGTCATGCGCAATTGATCCGTGATGCCTTGCCTAAGAACTTACCGTTATTAATCAGCCTGAAGCGCAATGATGAAGTGATGCTGCCTGAGCGTCATTTGGGATTGGTTCAGGCGTCAGAGGTTGGCGATGAGCTAGAGGCGTGTTTTAGTGCCGCCGTTCGTTGGTTAAGTGAAACCGAAGATACCAGTTTATTAACCCTACCAGAACCGATCGCATTTTATGCGCCAGAAGGAGCGCCTCAAGCAGACCTAGGTACACCGTTGCAGGGCAAAACGATCGCTGTTGCTAAAGACGAAGCCTTTAGCTTTATCTACGATGCCAACCTGCGCGTGTTGCAAGCCCTAGGTGCACAGGTGACGTTCTTTTCACCGTTGCGAGACCGATTGTTGCCGCCAGCGGATGCGCTATGGTTACCGGGTGGCTATCCGGAATTGCATGCGCAAAAGCTTTCTGAAAATCGAGTCATGTCAGATCAAATCCAAACCTTCTTTGCCGCAAATAAACCGATATTAGCGGAGTGCGGTGGGCTGCTGTATTGCTTAGAAACCTTGACTGACCTGGAGCATAACACCTATCCAATGTTGGGATTAATTCAAGGTGACGGTGCCATGCGTGGTAAGCGGGGTTGCCAAGGTATGCAAACCGCTGCGTTACCAGAAGGAGACATTCGCGCTCATGCGCATCATCGTTCTTTAAGTGAAAATACGCCTGAGCCGCTCAGTCATGGCCGTCGCCAACGACATCCAGCGCCGGGGGAGCCTATTTTTCGCGACAAAGGACTGACGGCCAGTTACCTGCATTTATTCTTTGCCTCGAACTTTGCCGCCACAGCCGTGCTGTTTCTTGGCGAGAGTGAGTAATACGGTATGTGGCCGGAAAGCAGTGAGCAAGCCAAACCTCTTCGGTCGGGGTTGACGACAGGGGCATGTGCCACCGCCTGCAGCGTTGCTGCAGCGATGATGTTGTTGGGCAAAATGCAACCAGAGCAAGTGTTTATCACGTTGCCTAAAGGGCAAGAGGTGCCGCTTACTATCACGTCTTACGAGGTTCATAACAACAGTGTGACGGCCTTTACTGTTAAAGATGCGGGCGATGATCCTGATGTGACACATGGTGCCACGGTTTGGGTAACATTAGCGCTAACGTCACAAACAGGCATTCAGTTTGCTGCAGGGCAAGGGGTTGGTATCGTCACTCGCACAGGGTTACTGCTTGATGTGGGCGAACCGGCCATTAATCCGGTACCACGTAAAATGATCTCAGACCATTTAACAGCCTTGGCTAAAGAGCAAGCCTATTTAGGTGGGTTTAAGGTGACGGTTGGCGTTGAAAAGGGTGAGCAGATCGCGCTGAAAACAATGAACCCTCGTTTAGGGATAGTGGGGGGGATTTCGATTCTTGGGACAACGGGAATTGTGCGTCCGTTTTCCTGTGGTGCTTATATCGCATCGATTCAACAGGGGGTTGATGTGGCGCGTGCCAATGGCCATCGCCACATTGCCGCGACAACGGGAAATGCCAGTGAAACGGCCATTCGCGAGCGTGATGCTTTAGAGGATATGGCCTTAATCGAAATGGGTGACTTTATTGGCGCATTACTCAAGCATGTGAGGCGTCTTGAAAATCAAACAATGCAATTAAACAAACTGACGATTTGCGGTGGTTTTGGAAAAATCAGCAAATTGGCTCAGCAGCATATGGATTTAAACTCGCGTGCATCCTCGATCGATTTAATGTCCTTAGCTGAATTGGCGAGTACGCTGGGAGGCAGTGAATCCCTGAAAAAGGCAATGTCTCAGGCGAATACCAGTGTCGAAGCTTTGACGTTTGCTCAGGCTGAAGCGCTGCCGTTGGCGGATGCGGTTTGTCTGCAGGCGCTCGACTTTTGTCGACGATTTATACCTTCGCATATGGATTTAGAGGTACTGGCCATAGACCGTAAAGGGCAGTTTGTTGGGCAAGCCATTGAGCCAAAGGGGCGGTTATGAGAATTCTATTATTAGGCGGCACGGCTGATGGTCGCCATTTGGCGGAGCGATTGAGTCAGTTACGCCATGAGGTGTTGTATTCCATTGCTGGATTAGTTCGAGTGCCGACGCTGCCTTGTGAGGTGCTTGTGGGTGGTTTTACTCAGTTTGGTGGCCTAGCGATGTTTCTAAAAGAGCGGCAGGTAGACTTAGTGATTAATGCGACTCACCCTTATGCGGCGAATATGAGTACAGCAGCGATAGCAGCAGGTGAACAAACAGCTGTGCCTGTTTGGCGTTTTTTACGCTCAGCTTGGACACCCCAAGCCGGAGACGACTGGCGCGAGTACGCTGATAATGACACGTTACTGGAGCAATTAAACGGCTTTAAACGACCTTTACTCAGTGCAGGGCAGATGACGCTTCCATTGCTTCAAGCATTAACATCTCAAAACTCTTTTGAGCAAGGTGTTTGGCGTACGGCAGCGTCGCCGACATGTGATGTGCCCGCCAACATTACTTGGTTAAAAGCCATTGGACCGTTTGATGTAAAGCACGAAAGACAGCTACTCGAAGCGCATGCAATTGATGTGATCGTGACCAAAAACAGTGGGGGAGATTCGACTTCTGCTAAGCTTGAAGCCGCACGTGAGCTAGGTATCCCCGTGTTACTGCATCAACGCCCAACTGTACGGGATGCTAAGCAAACCTTTTCAGATTATTCTCAACTCATTAATGCGGTTCAAGCGATCGTATCAACTTCATCTCGTACTCAGGGAACGCAACAGCAGTGATTTACAAATACGATGCAAGCCCGCAGGGCATCGAGCAGGAAAGCTTTCGACAAATTCGTGCCTTAACCCAATTAGACCATTTACCCCGTGATGCGCAACAAGTCGTCATGCGAGTCGTACACAGCTTAGGGCTGCCAGATATCGCCAAACAGATACGTTTAAGTGATAACGCTTGTGAGATGGGCCGAATCGCCTTGGCGCAAAACTGTCCGATTCTTTGCGATGTAGAAATGGTGAAGCAGGGGGTGACCAAACGTATGATCGAACGCGAGCCTTTGTGCTTTTTGAATCATCCAAAAACAGCTGAGCTGGCTAAAAGTAAAGATGAGACGCGCTCTATGGCCGCCTTAAGTCTTTGGCAAGAGCATCTTGCCGGCAGTGTGGTATTGATTGGCAATGCGCCTACGGCACTGTTTCGTTTGCTGGAAATGATTCGTGCAGGCGCGCCAAAACCGGCGTTGATCATCGGTATGCCAGTTGGTTTTGTTGGAGCGGCTGAATCCAAGCAAGCTCTATGGAATGACCATAAAGTGTTGGGCGTTGAGTGTGTGACCTTACTCGGTCGCATGGGCGGCAGTGCTGTTACATCGGCCAGCTGCAACGCTTTATTACGCTGTAATATCGGCGAATATTATTAAATTCAGGGTAGGGAATGCTGTGAAAATTCATGTTATTGGATTAGGGATAAATGAACAGGCGCAATTACCAAAAGAAGCGCAAGAAGTACTCGCTAAGCTTACCGAGACAGATAAATTAGTGGGCAGTGAGCGCCAGTTGTCGATGGTGAAAATGTATGGCACCACCGCGCAAACGCATCTATTACCTAAACTAAAGGACTTAAAGCATCACATGGATGAATGGGCTTCTTTAGGTGTGCAGCGTGTGGTGATTTTAGCCTCAGGTGATCCGCTGTACTATGGTATTGGTGCATGGGTACATCGTTCCTTTAGTGATCAAGAAGTGCGCTTTTACCCAAATGTTTCCAGTATCCAAGCTGCTTGTCATCGTTTGGGGATCTCCCTGCAGAATGCTCAGGTGTTCAGTGTACATGGCCGCCCGTTGGCCTCGATTCGTACTCAGCTTCATCCATCTAAAACGCTGTTGTTGCTGACCGACAAAACCAACAATCCTCAAGCCATTGCCAAAGAGTGCGTTGAGATGGGACTTGGTTTGAGTGAGTTGTTTGTCTGCGAGCGCCTAGGT
Source organism: Marinomonas gallaica (assembly GCF_049821165.1). Taxonomy (NCBI): domain Bacteria; kingdom Pseudomonadati; phylum Pseudomonadota; class Gammaproteobacteria; order Oceanospirillales; family Oceanospirillaceae; genus Marinomonas; species Marinomonas gallaica. The sequence goes on along the minus strand of NZ_CP187511.1, from coordinate 3,423,136 downwards.
TACGAACATGAACGTGTGGTTCGCTATACGGCCAATAGCTTGGCTCATGTGGAAGACGCATTTGATCCCCTAAATGTGGTTATTGTTAATACCAGCGCTCAGCCGGGACGTTTGCCTTCCACACCGGGTTTTAAAGATAGTTTATTCGTCACAGATAAAGGTGATGGTCAAGGGATGATCAGCAAACGCGAAGTGCGTTTAGCAGTACTTTCCTATCTTGGTGTTGAAGCCAAAGAAGTTGTATGGGATATCGGCGCTGGCTGTGGCGGAGTTAGCGTTGAGTTGGCTTACTGGAACCCCGAGAGTGAGGTCTTCGCAATAGAGCATCATGAAACGCGATTATCATGCTTAGAGGCGAATCGTGAGCGTTTTGGTGTGGTCAAAAATCTACATGTTGTGCAAGGGCGAGCGCCAGAGGCGTTGGCTAATTTACCGGTACCTAAGCGCGTCTTTATTGGCGGGAGTGATGGTGAAATGCAGGCGCTTCTCGATGAGGTATGGCAGCGTTTGCCTTTAGGAGGCGTGTTGTTAGTCAATGCTGTGACCGATGCCACGATGATGGAAACCATGACATTTTTAGCAAAACGCGATACGGCGCAAGATGCCTATGATGAAAGCTCAACGCTTCAAGTGTATCGCGGCGAACGATTGGCCGGTAAACGTATACGCCGACCACATTTACCCGTTAGTTTGTGGCGCTTTGAAAAATGTTTATCAGGAGAGAAAGCCTAATGGCGTCACACGGAATTTTATATGGAGTAGGTGTAGGGCCAGGTGACCCTGAGTTATTGACCTTAAAAGCGGTTCGTCATATCGAAGAGGCCGATGTGATTGCGTATCTCGCGGGTGAGTCAGGTCAATCTCAAGCCAAGCAAATTGCGCAGATTGCCTTAGATCGTCGTCAGCCAGAGTTGGATGATATTGTGATCGGAATGCCGATGTCGACGCAACGGGATGCAGCGAATGAGGCTTATGATCAAGGAGTCACCTTAATCGCCTGCGCATTAGAGCAAGGCTTAGATGTCGCTTTTTTATGTGAGGGGGATCCCTTGTTTTTTGGCTCTTTTGCTTATGTGATGGAGCGCTTAATTCATCGCTTCAAAGTACAAGTCATTCCTGGTATTTCCAGTGTTCATGCGGCGGCGTCAGCGTTACAGCATCCTTTGGTGGTATTGAAAGAGTCTTTTTGTGTCATGAGTGGTCGTCATACCCACGAGCAATTGAGCGAAGCGCTTAAGCAACATGATTCCGTTGTGATCATGAAGGCTGGGCGTGCTCGACCGAAGATTTTGCAAGCCTTACGTGAGACACAGCGAGTGGCGGATGCTCAGTATCTTGAGCACATCGGCCGTGACAACGAGCGTATTGAGCGAAATGTGAGTCAGTTGGCGGATGACGCAGGGCCTTACTTTTCGTTGTTTGTGATAACACGTCAAGAGCGAGGTACACGGTGATACGTATCATTGCCTTAACGGATGCAGGGCTGGCGTTGGGTAAGCAACTTCATGCAGCGTTGCCACATAGCCAATTACATTTTAAGCCCCAGCCGTTTGCTGATGTCGTACAAGGCTATTTTCGCGAGGGTGATGCGCTGTTGTTTATTTGTGCTACCGGCATTGTTATGCGTACCCTAGCGCCCGTCATTGCAAGCAAGCACCAAGATCCCCCTGTATTGGTAATGGATGAATTAGGGCAATTCGTGATTCCATTATTGTCAGGACATGAGGGTGGCGCCAATCAGTGGGGGCTGGAAATGTCAGAGTTAATGGGGGCGCAATTGGTTATGACCACGGCTAATGCCTATTTAAATCCAGTGTATACGCTTGGCATGGGATGCGAACGTCATTGTCCATTACCTTATTTAGAAGACTTAATGCTACAAGGGCTGGCACAAATAGGCTTAACACCCGAGCAAGTATCGGGACTTTACAGTATCGATATTAAAGCCGATGAAACACATTTGATTGAATTGGCGCGTAAGTATCAATGGCCTTTTATAACGTACTCAGCTCACGCTCTATCAGAGGTTGAGCCGTTACTGAGTACGCGCTCGGACTATGTGTTTAAAACCGTTGGTGTGTATGGCGTTGCGGAGTCTGCTGCCTTGGTGGGCGCGAGAAGTAGAACAGGCGCCTCACCGGAGCTCTGCTTAAACAAAATCAAGAACACCAAAGCTACCTGCGCGGTGGCTCGAAGTTATCAGGTGTAGGTCAATTAACCTACAGCGTGACCAGTTGTTTAACAGCGGCACTTAACGTGCTTGTTTGCTTGGCAAAGCAGAAACGCACCAAACGCAGGTCTTCTGGCGGCGTTTGGTAAAAAACAGAAATCGGAATGGCCGCGACACCTGCGGTTTCAATCAGCCACAACGCAAATTCGCTGTCAGGTATATCTTGGATAGCACTGTAATCCATCAGTTGGAAGTAGGTGCCTGGCGACGGTGTAAATGTGAACCGGCTGTCGCTCATTGCTTTATTGAAGAAATCCCGTTTTTGCTGATAGAAGCTCGGTAGTATTTCATCGTGTTCGGGGTGCGCCGCTAGATAGTCAGCTAAAGCCAACTGCATCGGTGTGCTGGAACTAAACGTCAGATATTGATGGACTTTTCGAACCTCAGCCATTAATGCCGCGGGGGCAACGCAGTAACCAATCTTCCAGCCTGTTGTATGGTACGTCTTTCCAAATGAAGACACGACAACGCTGCGTTTAGCTAGAGCCTTGTGACGTAACACGCTTTGATGTTCAGCGCCTTCAAATACGATATGCTCGTATACTTCATCGGACAGAACTAATAAATCATGCTGCTCCGCTAACTCGTACAACGCATCTAAATCATTGCTCGAGAATACTGTCCCCGTTGGATTATGAGGTGAGTTAACGATAATGATCTTAGTTTTCTCGGTAACGGCATTTGCGACGGTTTGCCAATCAATGGCAAAGGAGGGTGGCAATAGGGCAAGGTGCACCGGTATGCCCCCATTTAGGCGAATAGCGGGATCATAGGAGTCGTAAGCTGGGTCAAATACAATGACTTCATCACCCTGTTGTACAAACGCTGAAATCGTTGCGAACAAGGCTTCTGTCGCACCGGATGTGACGGTAATGTCGGTGTCTACATCGGCTTGGTGATTGTAGCAACGCGACAACTTGCTTTGGATCGCCTGACGCAGGGTAGGAACACCTGTCATCGGAGCATATTGGTTGGCGCCTTGCTGAATGTAATGACCCACTCGGTTTAATAGCTCGCTTGGCCCATCAAAATCTGGAAAACCTTGAGAGAGATTGATCGCTTGATGTTTGGCGGCCAATTCAGACATTTGCGTAAAAATGGTGGTGCCAGTACTGGGGAGTTTACTATCAAATTGGCGCATAATTTTGTTTCCTTCTAGGCGAAATCGCGTTGCTAATGCTAATTCAGAGTGCTGCGGAGTTAAAGAGTCAAAACAGTTACTGATATTGATGCCCAGCTTTGTTATAAAGTGTCGATTCCGACAGTAGGAGAAATGAATGTCTGGGGAAGTAAACGAAACAAAAGGTCGCCTTACTACGCGTACCGTAGCAATGCCTGGGGATACAAACCCAGCAGGTGATATTTTTGGTGGTTGGGTAGTGTCTCAAATGGACATCGCGGCTGGTATTTGTGCTGGGCAACGTGCTCAGTCACGTGTGGTGACCGTCTCATTGGATGGGATGAGTTTTATTCGTCCAGTTAAGGTGGGCGATATATTAGGTGTTTATACGTATGTGAAAGCAGTAGGGCGTACCTCCATGGATATTCATGTGGAAGCATGGGTTCGCCGAGGACGGATCGGAATACGTGAAAAAGTAACAGAAGGTCTGTTTAAGTTTGTTGCTATAGACGATGCTGGGAAATCAACACCGATTCCAGCAGAAAAAGATCTGCCGGATTATGTTCATGAATCTATGAACGAATTCTAATATCCGTATTTCGCACAATAAAAAAGCAGCCTAAGCTGCTTTTTTATTGAAAATCAACCATTAAATCATCGAGCCAATCGCAAGTTGCTCATTGTCTGAATCAATCATTTTGTTCAGGTCCAGAAGAATCACTAACTCTTCTTCCTTCTGGTAGACACCTTGGATAAACATCAGCGCTTCATCGTTACCGACACTAGGGCTTTGTTCGATTTCACCTTGATACAAGTAAAATACTTCTTTTACAGCATCAACTAGCATGCCTATTTGCTCGCCATCATGTTCAATAATGATAATGCGTGTGTCATCGGAAATAGTACACTCAGGTAAACTAAATCGAACACGAGTATCAATTACCGTTACAACATTACCGCGAAGGTTGACGATACCAAGGACATAAGACTGAGCTCCTGGAACAGGAGCAATTTCACTGTAACGCAAAACTTCTTTGATTTGCATTACATTGATGCCGTAAGTCTCATCCAAAAGTTTGAAAGTAAGGTATTGAAGTAATTCTCCCTTCTTACTTTCAGTAGGCAAATTTCCTGATTCTTTGATTGTCGCTAATTCAGACATGGCTCTAAACCTATTATCAATCCGATGATATGCGCTAATGCGCTGCTCGTTTACTTAGTAGAATAGACGAAATACAACGCATTGGCTTGATAAATTAAGTAACAATTAGTTGTCTTGTTGTATGCCAACAATTGTCCAATTGCCTTGAGCATCTTCAAGGTTTTTCTCTAAATGCCATACTTCATTGGCTTCAGTGGTTTGATCACCTTCTTTGATCCAACCGCTAAAACGTAATGAAATAGAAGCTGTTGAGCCGATAAACTCACCACGAACAAGGTCTACCATTAAGGAAACGACTTCTGTGCGAGGTTTATCTGAACCATATTTAGCACGCTCTTCACGCAACATAGCACAAACATCAGCGCTAAAGTAGTCACTGATTTCTTCGAAGTTGTTGTTGTCCCATGCTTTTTGCAGTGTCACATAATGGTTCTTGGCTTCAGCAATGAAGGCTTGTTCATTAAAGCCTGGCGGAAGTTGGATCTCAGGTTGAGAACCAAAGCCAGAAATACCAGACATCGGTGACGGCTGTACGTTGTCGCGTGTCGAATTGGGCATTTCACGGTACATACCTTGCGCGCCAGCTGTTTGCGCAGCTTGACGTTTCTTGGCAAAGAAGAATTTGTAGATCAAGAAGCCGATCACTGCGAACAGTAGAATATCACCAAAGGAAATACCATCGAATGCACCGCTGCCCATGAGTGCGGCAAATAAGCCACCCGCCAATAGGCCACCTAAAAGTCCACCACCTAAGCCGCCAAGGAAGCCTGATTTCTTAGTAGTACCGCCTGCAGCAGCCGCTTTTGATGTGCTGCTACTTGTCGGGCTAGTTGCACTTTTACTGGTAGAAAAACTTTTACCAAAGCTTTTGCTGCCACCAAGACGTTTTGCTTCCGCATCAGAGGCAAAACCTCCCATACCGATTGCTAATACAAATGCCATAAGTAAGGCATAAACTGATGTTCTCACGTTATTTCTCCAAATCAGACGAAGTTAACCAAACCAACTGCTTTACGAAGGTCAGAGATCAGAGCTCGTGCTCGGGCACGGGCTTTTTCAGCACCGGCCTGTAAAACTGCTTCGATTTCGGCAGGGTTCGCCATAAGCTCAAGATATTTTTCTCTTGGCTCTTCTAGTTGACTATTAATCAGTTCAAAAAGTTCCTTCTTAGCTTCACCCCAAGCGATACCCTCTAAGAATTTTTGGTGCATCTCAGCTGTTTGTTCAGGTGTTGCGAAGGCTTTATAGACATCAAATACGGTAGAGCTATTAGGGTCTTTAGGCTCTCCAGGTTCAAGCAAGTTGGTGACGATTTTGTTAATCCCTTTTTTTAATTTCTTTTCAGTATCAAAAAGTGGGATGGTGTTGTTGTAACTCTTACTCATCTTACGGCCATCTAAGCCTTTTAAAATGGCACTGTCATCGCCAGCGACCACAGCTTCAGGCATGACAAAATGCTCACCAAACAAATGGTTGAAGCGAGAGCCAATATCGCGCGCCATTTCAATGTGTTGAATCTGATCGCGGCCGACGGGAACTTTATTGGCATTAAAAGCCAGAATGTCCGCTGCCATTAAAACGGGGTAGCAGAATAGACCCATTGTGATGCCATAATCTGGGTCTTGGCCTTTATTGACATTGTCATCAACGCTTGCTTTATAAGCATGAGCACGGTTCATTAAACCTTTTGCGGTGACGCAAGTCAGTAGCCAGTTAAGCTCAGAGATTTCAGGAATATCAGACTGACGATAGAAAGTTGCTTTGTCAGTATCTAGGCCACACGCTAGCCAAGTTGCCGCGATTTCTAGACGAGATTGTTTTACACGCTCTGGATCCTGACATTTAATCAAGGCATGGTAATCGGCTAGAAAGAAAAAAGATTCTGTGTCTTCGCGTTGGCTGGCTTCAATGGCTGGGCGAATTGCGCCAACATAGTTGCCTAGGTGGGGTGTCCCCGACGTTGTGATACCGGTTAAAACAATTTCTTTACCCATTTTTCCTTACTCAATCATATAAAAAGGTGTGTGTACCCTATCATAAAAGTTAGGGTACACGTAGCCTAAAACCATCCTATTTCAAACGTGGAAAAGCCACTACTATTTACTCGGTTCGAATCTGACGAAAGGTAAGGTTGATACGTGGTGTGTCGACTTTTTTAGTGGACGGAAGGCTGTGTAACCAATGGCGTTGAGTCGCGCCTTTCATAACCAGTAAACTGCCCGAGTCTAGTTCAACCGAATAGGTTTCTTTAGTGTCTTTATGTTTGAAAGAAAACTTACGTTTTGCGCCAAAGCTTAGAGACGCAATCACACCTTGTTCGACCAGTTCGCGTTCCGCATCACTGTGCCAAGACATACCTTCAGAACCATCATGGTAAAGATTCAATAAGCAGGAGTTGTAATGTTCTTGCGTCTGTCGTTCAACGTGTTCTTTTATTTCTAATAGAAGAGGAGTCCATAACTTGGCTGTTTTGGTGGTTTTAGAGTAAGTGTATTGAAAGGCGTGTTCCGCATACCAGGCTACTTTACGTTTGGTGATGATGTGTTTGCCAAAAATCACGGCTTGATCATGTTGCCAATCGATTTCGTTAAGTAGTTGGTTAAAGTAAATGTGGGACTGCTCTGGTTGAATCAAATGGCCGCAATACGTTACATCGCCATCGTATGGCAAAAGAGACAAAGGCTCCGATTCAATTTGTGAGAAGAGATCTTTCATTTACGTCGATGCCCTTATTTGTGCGAACTACTAACAGATGATTACTCGGTTGTCCCGTATTTCGGATCACTTTGTAATAAGGGAATTATGGTCGTAATGTTATCGTTGGTGGTTTTGCTGCCTACAGCTTTTACTCAATAAGTGGAGATCCGTTAAGCCGCATTTGCATATATAAAATCCCTACGCGCCAATACGAAATGCATAAATAATGCTGTTTTTAGTCTTACTGTGTATTAGGGAGGATATGACGAGTGTTAGGAAGTATGGTGGAGCCTAGCGGGATCGAACCGCTGACCTGTTCGCTGCCAGCGAACCGCTCTCCCAGCTGAGCTAAGGCCCCAATCAATTCAAAGATATGAACTAATTAACGAAAATGGATTTTATGGATGTAGGTATCGCATGTCAATAAAATCAGAGCAACAAAAACAAACCGTTACATGGGAGGTCTATTAATTTACACAATTCCTGTTTATCATGAATCGGCATTTTGGGGGCGTCGGTTTTATTAAGCTCACAGTTTTTTTGCGAATCGAGGGTGCTCAATAATGGAAACAGTTGCTTTTGATCAACTTTTAATGGCGCAACAGCCTATTTTCGACAGGAATCGAAAGCTGTTTGGCTATGAGTTACTGTTTCGGGGAGAGCATGAAGAGCATGCTGTCTTTGATAACCCGCAAATGGCAACAAGCCAAGTGTTGGTCAACTTATGCATGGGCATCAGTGAACTTAATACGCAACTTAGGCAGCCTTTTTTTATCAACATGACAGCAGAGCTTGTGTTGTCAGAAGCTTTTTTTCCTATCTCCCCTGATACCGTCTTCATTGAAATTCTAGAAAATCAAACGATTACGCCTGAATTCATTTTGGCGATTAAAAAATGGCATGGGCTGGGTTTTCGTTTTGTTTTAGATGATTATGAATATTCAGCGTCCTATCAGCCACTTTTACCTTACATGTCGATTGTCAAAATTGATGTGCTCAGTACTCCTCCAAACAGCATTGTCAACGAGATTGAGCGACTAAAAAATTTAGGCTTAAAGTTAGTTGCAGAAAAAGTTGAAAATGAAGCGATGTTTATGTCGTGTCTTGAGATGGGGTTTGATTACTTTCAGGGCTATTATTTATGTCGACCTGAAATAGTTAAAGGGCGACGTATAGAATCGGATACGCAGAATGCCTTACGCCTGCTTAATATATTGCAAGATATAGATGTATGTATTAACGAAGTGTCTAAATTGGTAGCACAGGCTCCCGCATTATCTTTCCAAATGTTACGGTTGCTGAATAGCCCGGTCGTTGGGTTGAGAGTGTCTGTTTCTTCGATTAAAGAAGCCGTTACTTACCTTGGGTTAACGCAGATTAAGCGTTGGACAATGCTAATAGCGCTAAGCGCTAACAATAAAAGCAATTCAACTGATATTAGGCAGCTTTTAGCACGGGCTCGGTGTTGTGAGCTCATAGCGCTGCAATCTAAACATATAAACAGTGATGAAGCGTTTATGGTTGGTTTGATGTCGGGGATGGATGCAATTCTTCAGATTCCAAAAAGCGAGTTACTACAGCAAATTAAACTTAATAGTGAGTTAGAAGACGCATTGAAACAATATAAAGGTAACTTGGGGAAAGTCCTTTACAGTGTAGAGTGTATGGAGCGAGGGATGTTAGAAAAACTTTTCAAACTTCCTATGGGGATTCGTAACCAACTAAGTTCACACTATTTTGAGTCGTTAGTGTGGTCTCAAGGTATTTTAAGTACACTTGAATAATTTTCCACTAAGCCATTGACAGCGTTCTAAAAAACACTAGAATATGCGGCACAATTTCAAAGCCAGTGTGGTGGAATTGGTAGACACGATGGATTCAAAATCCATTGCCTATAAAGCGTGCCGGTTCGAGTCCGGCCACTGGTACCATATTAAAAAAGCCGACTTAGTTCCTAAGTCGGCTTTTTTATTTTCTATCGAGCCCAATAGGCTTGTTCTAAGCTGTCTTCTCGCTCAGGTAGTCCTTTTGATAGCCTTGGAGAGTGTTGGCTTAGAATTTCATAGCTTACACGATTTGCATATTTACAGACTTGCGCGAAAGAAGAATAGGTTAAATGCTTGGTTTCGTGCTTACTGCTGTTTGGTACTTGCTGTTGATGAAAACCATTGGCCGCGATGTCATGTAATAATGCTGATAAAGCGCCATCACCAGCTCCATTCGTATTGCGGATGCGCTCAGGTCCACCCATGTAGGGATCAATGTGCGAATATACTTTTATAGGGGATTGGCAGTCTTTTTTGCGCTGAGGGCGAGAGAATTCCCAGCGATTGAAATCTGCTATCTCAGCGGACTTAATGGGGTGCGTTGTTTCACGTTTATGAACGTCATCACTGTAGCCACATAGATACAGCCCTTCCGCTCCCGCTGTTAGTAGCACCATATCACACCAATCTAAGGCTGTTTGCGCAGCCAGAAGTACGCTTGATTGACCTGTTAATGCTTCCGCTTCTTGTTCGTTCATCGCAACGACAGACACGTAGTCTTTGATAATGTGCTCTATCTCATCACGGTATTCTTCGACTAAATGCTGGGTGCCCAGCGTTAGCACCACGGGAACATTATGCTTGTTTGCCAGTTCTAGACATTTCATTAGTGTGGCTTTGATCGGCTTATTGGCGTGTCGAAGCGGGTAGGCACAGGTAACAAAGGCCGATGCATTAGAAATGATCTCTTCCGTCACAACCTCTGGGCAGATATCGTCCATCGCATTAGGGGCGATAGCAAACGTACGCTCACCATCTTGACTTATAAGTGTAATACCTCGGCCAATGTCTTCCTCAACACCTTGTAAGTGGCTCATATCGACCTTGCTGCTGGTATGACATATGTAGTGATACTCTGGCGAATTAAGCATGATGCTATTAGACATCACTCCAAGCAGAACAGATTTGTCATCGGCTAAAACGGAGTAGTTATGCAAGGTGTTACCAATCGTACCGCCTGCAAAATGATCGGATATTCGTCCTTCTGCGACCAGTTCGCGATAGATTTTGCTCGCGGTTTCTGTGTCGACTAGGTTTGATAAGCCTTTTCGGATACCATGTCGCGCCATAAAATCGTCTTCGACGGCTGCAATAACATCGACAATGGTTTCATCTAAACCGACGATGTAGGTATCTTTGCTTGGCTGAACTTCAGACTTAGGTAAATTGGAATTTGCCTGAGTGACTGGGAAGTAATGTTTAAGTTTGCGTCGACCGGGGAATTTCATCTTTGTAATCCAGCAGTTAATTGCTCTCATTTTAACAAAATATTGACCATACGGGCAGGAAATAAGTGGTATGAATGAACAAGCGCTGATGCGTTACAGTCGACAATTGCTTCTTACTAATTTTGATGTTGAAGGTCAGATGTCACTGTCTGGCAAGCGCGCTGTCATTATTGGGGCCGGTGGCCTTGGTAACATTGCAGCCACGTATCTTGTGGGAGCAGGGGTTGGCTCATTAACACTGATTGATGATGATGTTGTTGATGTCAGTAATTTGCCGCGTCAAGTGTTATATACGCAGGAGGATGTGGAACAACCTAAAGTATCGGCTGCATATAAGCAGTTGATCGCCCGCAATGAACATGTCGATATCGTGCCAATCAATGCGCGTTTGAGTGCCGCAAACATCGATCAATACTTAGATGGCGCCGATGTGATTTTGGATTGCTGTGATAATTTCACTACACGGAAAATGGTGCATCGCTGGGCGTTGGCGCGTCAGTGTCCTTTAGTCAGTGGTGCGGCCATTCGTTGGGAAGGGCAGTTGATCACTTTTCGCTACGACCAAAACGTAACGCCTTGCTATGAATGCTTATACCCTGATTTGTCAGATCAACAGCTCAGCTGCAATAGCAACGGTATTATTGGTCCTGTTGTTGGTACGATTGGAGTTCAGCAGGCGCTTGTGGCCATAAAGTTACTCAGTGGAGTGGGCCAAGTTAAACATGGGTCATTGCAGTTATTTGATGGGCTCAGCGGTGATTGGCGCACTATGCGGTTGTCTCCGGACCCTGAGTGCCCTTGTTGCGGTGCTCAAAATTCATAGAATACCCCTATTTTCTCAATTAATTTTTTTCGGTGTCTATTTGCTAGCGGTTTCTTTATCCTACGCCCATAACGAAGCCGTGTTACACCTCGGCTAGGATATTTAATTTAAGGAGCATTCCATATGAGCGATGTTAAGCACGCTAAATTAATGATCTTGGGCTCAGGCCCAGCTGGTTACACTGCTGCAGTGTATGCGGCTCGTGCCAACCTTAACCCTGTTATGGTAACAGGCATGCAGATGGGTGGTCAGCTAACCACGACAACGGAAGTAGATAACTGGCCCGGTGATGTAAACGGTGTACAAGGTCCTGAATTGATGGATCGTATGCGTCAGCACGCAGAGCGTTTTGAAACAGAAATTATTTTTGACCACGTTAACAAAGTAGATCTACAAAACCGTCCATTCCGTCTAGAAGGCGACAGTGGTGTTTATACCTGTGATGCGTTGATCATCGCAACCGGTGCGAGTGCTCAGTACCTAGGTATGGAAAGCGAGCAGAAATTTATGGGGCAAGGCGTGTCGGCTTGTGCCACCTGTGATGGTTTCTTTTACCGTGGCCAAGATGTTGCCGTGATCGGCGGCGGTAATACGGCCGTTGAAGAAGCGCTTTACCTAGCGAACATTGCTAAAACAGTAACGGTTATTCACCGTCGTGATAAATTCCGTTCTGAAAAGATCTTGTCCGACAAGTTACTTGAAAAAGCAGAGAATGGTAATGTAAACATCGAATGGCACAGCGAATTAGACGAAGTACTTGGTGATGGTTCGGGTGTGACAGGTGTACGTATTAAGAATAATCAAACAGGTGAATACAAAGAGCTAGCGGTAGCCGGTCTTTTTGTTGCCATTGGTCACAAACCAAATACGGACATGTTTGCAGGTCAACTGGACATGAAAGATGGTTACCTATCGGTGCAATCCGGAACACACGGTAACGCAACGCAAACCAGCATTGAAGGTGTGTTTGCGGCAGGTGATGTGAGCGATCATATTTATCGTCAAGCGATTACCTCAGCGGGCACAGGCTGTATGGCGGCATTAGACGCAGAGCGCTTCCTAGATGGATTAGAAGGCTAATTGCCGTTTAGGCTTAGTATTTGCTTAAACGAAAAAAGCCGATCCATTTGGATCGGCTTTTTTATTGGTTCATCTTGTAATCAAACGATTACTGAGCGTTGTAAGCTTCTACGCCTTCAACCAATGCTTTGCGTGCTTCGTCAGCATTCGCCCAGCCTTCAACTTTTACCCACTTACCTTGCTCTAGCTTCTTGTAGTTTTCGAAGAAGTGCTCGATTTGGTCGCGAAGTAGTTGAGGAATATCATTCACATCTTGGATGTGAGTGTATTCTTTGCTTAGTTTGTCATGTGGAACTGCAACAAGCTTAGCGTCCATACCTGCTTCATCAGACATGTTAAGTACGCCAACTGGGCGGCAACGGATGACGGAACCAGCAACCACTGGATATGGTGTGATAACTAGAACGTCAACTGGGTCGCCGTCGTCAGCTAGTGTGTTGTTTACGTAGCCGTAGTTAGCTGGGTAGAACATAGGCGCCGTCATGAAACGGTCTACGATCAACGCGTCCATGTCTTTGTCTACTTCGTACTTAACTGGGTTTGCCTCGGCAGGAATTTCAATGATTACGTTGATGTCGTTTGGCACGTCGCGGCCAGCTGGAATGTGTTTGAAGCTCATGTTTAATATCCACTTGTGTTAAGTAATGGCGGCAATTATAGAAGTTCGCCTCTTTGGATGCTAGTCATCCCAAAGTCTTAGAAGAAATAATCGTTATAGAAAGCTAAAAAAAGCGGGAAAAATGTCCTTAATACGCGTTAAGTTATTGCTTTCTTTCTAAATTTAGCTAGTCTAAGGGTGTGATCAAAATATAGTCGAGAGGACACTGATGACAAAATCTGAGCTGATAGAAATGCTAATAGACCAGCAGCCGCATCTACCAGTCAAAGAGGTTGAGTTGGCTGTAAAGGCAATGTTAGAGCATATGTCTGAAGCATTGGCGAATGGCGAACGTATTGAGATTCGTGGTTTTGGTAGTTTCTCTCTGCATTACCGTGCACCTCGTATTGGTCGAAACCCTAAAACTGGTGAATCAGTTGAGCTGGGCTCTAAGTACGTTCCCCACTTCAAGCCTGGTAAAGAATTGCGTGAATTAGTGAACTCTGTCGCAGATACGAAAGAGTTTGGCTAATTTTCTATCGAAATTTTCTCTGCTCGACGGCATAATAAGCTGAATGACGCAGTATATGGGTGTTTTATGCTTAAATGGCTGAAGCGAGTGGTACTCTTAGTAGTCCTAGCTTTTTTCTTATTTATCGGTCTTTTCTTTGCAATCCGAAACGGACAAGTGATAACGCTTGATCTGGTTTTGTGGCAATCGCCAGAGTTAAGTGTCGCTTTGTATATGATTATTGCTTTTGCAGTAGGCGTCATTTTGGCGTTGGCATCGTCTAGCATGTTGCTTTTTAGATTAGAGCGTCGTGCGCGCAAGCAAAATAAGCAGCTTGTGAATTTACAAACTGAAATTGATAATCTGCGCAAAGCATCTTTGTCTACCGAATTAGCGGAGCGGGAGTAGTCCCTTGACCGAATGGGGCTTATTTGTAGTTCTCTTTGTCGCCTTATTCATCGGTTGGGTGTTAGGGCGTCGTCGCACTAAAGAAAATCAGAAAGAAGATTTTAAAAAAGTCCCAAACGATTATTTTCGGGGCCTAAATCATTTACTTAATGGGCAGCAGTCGGAAGCGATTGATGCCTTCGTTGATTCATTAGAAGTTAATTCTGATACCTTCGATATCCATTTGACGCTGGGTAACTTGTTTCGTAAGAAAGGAGAAATCCAAAAAGCGATCAATATTCATCAGAGTCTATTAGCTCGCCCTGACATCTCACCTAGAGATACGCGACTTGTTCAACTAGAACTCGCTAGCGATTTTATGTCTGCCGGTTTATTGGATCGTGCTGAACGCCTGTTGTTGAATATTGCTGCTCGTAAAACAGAGTTTCAAAAAGAAATCTTTACGTTGTTGGTGGATTTGTATGAGTTCGAGCAGAGCTGGGACAAAGCCATCCGCATGGGTCATCAACTTCAAAGTGATTTCCCCACACGTAAACAAGCTCAGCGTTTAGCGCACTTTTACTGTGAATTGGCAGAAGAAGCCATCAAAAAAGAGCAATGGACGACGGCTTTTCAAAAATACAAATCCGCCATTGATGTGGATGTTGATTGTGTGCGCGCCAGTATTGGTTTATCTGATATTTATCTCAGTCAGAAACGCTACCGTGATGCCATAAAGGAGCTTAAATCCGTAGCCGATCAGGATCATGAGTTTTTACCGATTGTCATCCCTATGCTGCGGGACAGCTACTTAAAAGTATGGGGCAGTGGTGGCTATCTTAAGTTTTTGCAAGAACAGCTTAAAATGCACCCGTCGGCAACCTTAATACGAGCTCTGACGGAACATTACGCGCAAGATGACAAAGAGTTCGCAGAACAGTTTATAATAACGCAGCTTCGTGCCCATCCAACGATTAAGGGGTTTCAAGAGCTGATTGATATGCAGCGCGCGGAATCAGATGGTCACGATCAAGAAAACTTAAGTGTCTTATACGAACTTATTGAACAGTTAACCTCTTCTAAACCAAAACATCGTTGCCGTCAGTGTGGCTTTTCTGGTCATCAGCTGCATTGGCAGTGTCCGAGTTGCAAGAGCTGGGGCACGGTAAAACCGATTCATGGTTTAGAGGGTGAATAGATTTTATTGCAGAGGATTTTAAATGACTTGCCCATCCCCAATCGTTGTAGCATTAGACTATCCGACAATCGAACAAGCTACTGCGATGGCAAAGCGCTTAGACCCAAAATTGTGTCGCGTTAAAGTTGGTAAAGAGTTGTTTACCAAAGCGGGTCCGGCGATTTTGGATGAGTTGCATACGTTAGGCTTCGATGTCTTTTTAGACCTTAAATTTCACGATATCCCCAACACGGTTGCCAACGCTGTAGCGGTAGCAGCCAAAGCAGGTGTTTGGATGGTCAATGTTCATGCCAGTGGTGGTCGTCGTATGATGGAGGCTTCAGCGAATGGACTGGCTCAGATTCACGACCACAATACGCTATTGATTGCGGTAACAGTGCTGACTAGTATGGACGAAACGGATCTAGTGGAAGTTGGTATTGACTTATCGCCACAGGATCATGTGATGCGTTTAGCCAAACTGGCGCAATCGTCCGGTATGGATGGCGTGGTGTGCTCTGCTCAAGAGTCTTCCATGTTGTCTGAAACATTAGGCAAAGACTTTGTGCTGGTGACGCCAGGTATTCGTCCAGCTGGATCAGACCAAGGCGATCAAAAACGTATTATGACGCCAGTACAAGCCATGGCGGCAGGTAGTCATTATCTCGTAATGGGGCGTCCTATTACGCAAGCACAAGATCCTATCCAAGTATTAACTCAGGTCAATAATGAGTTAGGTGTTGTTGCATAAACATTGAGCAGACTTACGTATGTGATATTCTGAAAGCCGATCAAATTGTTGATCGGCTTTTTATTTGATTGGCATGAAGCCATTAACCCTGCATAAGGAGTATGCGAATGAAATCATTACTTAAGCGTATTGTGGCCGTTTCCCTGTTGTCTTTTCCTGTTTTTTCCATGGCGGTAGAGCCTTTAGATATTAATTCAGCAACGTCGGCTGAGTTAGATCTGGTATTGACTGGCGTAGGGCAAAGTAAAGCGGAAGCTATTATTGCGTATCGTGATCAGAATGGCCCTTTTACCACGATTGAAGACCTGACCAAAGTGAAAGGGATCGGCCCGGCGTTATTGGAAAAAAATCGAATGGTGATTCAGGTTAAAGAAGCTGGAGAATAGCGGAAACGAGAAAAGAAGGGGGATCTGGTGATCACCCTTCTTGATGGCATAGTGCTTCAAAAGCCTGATTTTGCGTAAGATAAATCTCACCGGTAAGATGAGAAATGAAAGCGGACCCTTTGAGCCGATCCATTACTGGTCCTTTCACTTCTGAAAGATGAAGCCGAATATCTGTGGATTGTAGACGTGCGCAGATCATCTCAAGACTTTCCAAAGCGCTGGCATCAATCATGTTGACGGCGGTACACATGAGAACGACGTCTTTTACTTGTTTTTGCTCGGCAACCAGTTGATTGATTTTATCTTCCAGCATTCGCGCGTTCGCAAAAAATAAACTTTCATCGATACGAACCGTTAGTACTTCGCAATTTGTTTCCACTTGGAAACGCTCGACATTACGGAAGTGCTCTGTTCCTGGGACACGTCCTACTACGGCTATGTGCGGGTGGCTAGCGTGCCAAAGAAATAGAATCAAAGATAAGCTGACACCTGTTATGATGCCTGCCTCAACGCCGACAAAAAGTACCATAAAGAAGGTTGCCAGCAAGGCGCTTACATCTTGTTTAGAGTAACGCCAAATATGAATAAAACTTTTCAGATCGATGAGCTGTACAACAGCAACAATGATTGTTGCGGCTAATACTGCTTTAGGAAGATAGTAAAACGCGCCGGTTAAAAAGCTTAGTGTCAGCAAGATTAACAGTGCCGTGAAAACCCCCGTCATCGGCGTTTTTGCTCCCGCATCAAAGCTCACTACTGAGCGAGAAAAGCCACCCGTAACAGGGAATCCACCGCTAAACGCAGAACTTAAGTTTGCCGCCCCCAGCCCCACTAATTCTTGATTCGGATCGATACTTTGACGGCGTTTGGCTGCAAAAGATTGAGCCACTGATACGGATTCAACAAATCCCACAATACTGATCAGGATAGCGGCGGGGAGCAAGTCCATCGCCATCTGAAAATCCATCTTAGGTAACGCCAGTGGTGGAAACCCACTTGGTACGTCGCCAACCACTTTGACCCCTTCAGTGTTCAGCTGGAAAACCGCCACGATTAACGTCATGATCACGACGACCAATACAGGGCCGGCTTTGGATGCGAGCTGAGCATGGTGATCAGATAAGCCGAACATGATTAATATTGACTTAAAGTGTTGGCGTAACAGATAGAGTGCTAACACGGCACTGACACCGATTAAAACAGTGTCGACATTAGTTTGAGGTAGATTCGACCACAAGGTGGTCATCATATCGATCAAGTTGTGACCTGATGCCTGTATTCCAAGTAAATGCTTTACTTGGCCCAGTGCTATTAAGATCGCTGATGCGCTGATGAATCCAGAGATTACGGGATGACTGAGTAGATTGGCGAGAAAGCCGAGTTTAAACAGCCCTAGTAACAGTAAAAACAGGCCTGAGATAGCGGCTAACAAGATAACAATCGCTAAATATTCCGCCGTGTTGGGCGCCGCGAATTGCAACGCCGCTGTGCCTGTCATCATAGAAACAACCGCTACCGGTCCGACAGCCAACGTTCTGCTTGAACCAAATAAGGCATAGGCAACCAAAGGCAAAATACTGGCATACAAACCTACGGCAGGCGGAAGGCCTGCTAGCATAGCGTAGGCTAAGCTTTGTGGAATCAGCATGATGGTCACGATGACACTGGCCATCATGTCCGTTTGCATGTCTGTCCGGGTGTAGTCTTTAAGCCATACCGTTGCCGGTAAGTAGCGGAGTAATCGATTCATTGCGAATCCTATACCAAGTTAATGGGAGTTTTAATGTAGCGCGTGCCATTTTCTTCGGCAGGCGGTAAATCCCCAGCGCGCATATTGATCTGTACGGATGGCCAAATTAAGCGTGGCATGCCTAACGTAGCGTCTTTTGTTGTGCGCATGTGACAGAAAGTTGTTTCTGAAATACCTTGATGAATATGCACATTGGCCTGTTTTTGCTCCGCGACACTGGTTTCCCATTGGTAGTCTTCCCGTCCTGGAGCTTTATAGTCGTGACACATAAATAGGCGAGTGGATTCAGGCAGAGCAAAAATTTTCTGAATTGAACGATATAAAGTCGCTGCATCTCCACCAGGGAAATCGCAGCGAGCGGTGCCGTAATCGGGCATGAATAGAGTGTCGCCGACAAAGGCTGCATCACCAATAACATAAGTAACACACGCTGGAGTGTGGCCGGGAGTATGCAGCACTTCCACGGTCGAATGGCCAAACTCAAGCGTGTCGCCTTCTTCAACAAGATGATCAAACTGAGAGCCATCTCGTGCAAATTGAGGCTCTACATTCAATAGCGTACCAAATGTATTTTGCACGATCGTGATGTTGTTGCCGATCACAATTTTTCCGCCCAACGCTTGCTTTAAATACGGTGCGGCAGATAAATGATCTGCATGGACGTGAGTTTCAAGGATCCAGCTTACGGTTAAATCACGGCTTTTAATGTATTCAATAATATTATCAGCTGAGTCGGTTTTTGTGCGACCGGATGCGTGGTCATAATCTAAAACGGAATCGATGATGACGCAGTGGTTTGACGATGTGTCAGTGACAACATAAGAAACCGTAAAGGTGGCTTCATCAAAGAATGCTTGAGTGTGTGGTTGAGCAGACATTTTGCTTACCTCTTTTAAGGTTATAAGGTTATTCCTATATATTATATGTTGTTTGTTATATTAGCAATGTCGAACATAGAGCGATTCAGACTAGTGCAAAGGGGTTTTATACACTTTCTTTCTAATGCCAAGTTCTTGTTGGGACTCAGACCACTAAATTTGTTAGTCTTTAAGGTCTAGCTGATGTAAAGGGTAGGGCATAAACGTGTCGCAAGAGTTTCAAGTAGTTTCACAATATCAGCCGGCTGGTGATCAGCCTGGGGCCATCAAAAAATTGGTGCAAGGCATTGATGCGGGGCTTGCTCATCAAACGTTACTAGGGGTGACGGGTTCAGGTAAGACTTTTACCGTGGCCAATGTGATTTCGCAGGTCAAAAGACCGACGATTGTCATGGCTCACAACAAAACGCTCGCGGCGCAACTGTATGGTGAGTTCAAAGAGTTTTTTCCTAACAATGCCGTAGAATACTTTGTTTCCTATTACGACTACTACCAACCGGAAGCCTACGTTGCCGCATCGGATACCTTTATTGAAAAAGACGCTTCGGTAAATGAACACATCGAGCAAATGCGTTTGTCGGCGACCAAAGCCTTATTAGAACGCGAAGACGTTATTATTGTCGCCACTGTGTCCGCTATTTATGGCTTGGGCGACCCGCAGTCTTATTTGAAAATGATGTTACACATGGATCGAGGCGATCACATTGACCAGCGTTCCGTATTGCGTCGCTTAGCCGAATTGCAATACACGCGTAATGACATGGTTTTTGAACGTGGTAATTTCCGTGTACGTGGCGATGTGATTGATGTTTTTC
The DNA here is from genome assembly GCF_049821165.1 of Marinomonas gallaica. Taxonomy (NCBI): domain Bacteria; kingdom Pseudomonadati; phylum Pseudomonadota; class Gammaproteobacteria; order Oceanospirillales; family Oceanospirillaceae; genus Marinomonas; species Marinomonas gallaica. The sequence continues at coordinate 3,403,497 of NZ_CP187511.1, read as the reverse complement.
CTGCTGACTCCGAAGACGAAGCGATTCGAATTGAGTTGTTCGATGATGAAATTGATAACCTTGCGATATTTGATCCGTTGACCAATCGCACGATTCGTAAAGTTCCGCGTGTCACCATTTACCCAAAAACACATTACGTCACACCTCGTGAAACCATCGTCGAAGCAATTGAAAAAATCAAAAAAGAGCTGGACGTTCGCCTAGAGCAATTAAAATCGCTCAATAAATTGGTTGAATTACAGCGCTTAGAGCAGCGAACGAACTACGATTTGGAAATGATGCAGGAGCTAGGTTATTGCTCCGGTGTTGAAAACTACTCTCGTTATTTATCTGGTCGCCCAGAAGGCTCACCACCGCCTACATTGTTTGATTACCTGCCTGACAATGCATTGCTTATTATCGATGAATCTCATGTGACCGTTCCGCAGATTGGTGCGATGTATAAAGGCGACCGATCGCGCAAAGAAAATTTGGTGGAATATGGTTTTCGGTTGCCTTCGGCACTGGACAATCGCCCGATGAAATTCGAAGAATGGGAACAGATTAAGCCTCAGACAATTTTTGTTTCTGCAACGCCGGGTAAATATGAAGAGCAGCATCAAGACTGGGTCGTTGAGCAGATTGTCCGCCCGACGGGTCTGATTGACCCGGAAATTGAAGTTCGTCCAGTGACGACTCAAGTCGACGATTTGTTGTCTGAAATTAATAAACGATTGCCAACCGGTGAGAGGGTTCTCGTCACCACACTGACAAAACGTATGGCAGAAGATTTAACGGACTACCTGCATGAGCACGGTATTCGTGTGCGTTATCTTCACTCTGACATCGACACTGTCGAACGCGTTGAAATTATCCGAGATTTGCGTCTGGGTGAATTTGATGTGCTGGTTGGGATTAACTTGCTGCGAGAAGGTTTGGATATACCGGAAGTGAGCCTAGTCGCGATTTTAGACGCCGATAAAGAAGGCTTCTTACGATCAGATCGCTCCCTCATCCAGACCATCGGTCGTGCGGCCCGTAACGTGAAAGGTAAAGCGATACTGTATGCTGATCGCATAACAGGCTCAATGCAACGTGCCATGAACGAAACCATTCGTCGTCGAGCTAAGCAAGAAGCCTTTAACGAAGAGCATGGCATTACTCCGACAGGTATTACTAAATCGGTTGAAGACATTTTAGAAGGCGCCTATAACCCTGGCGCTGGCAGTCGAAACAAATCGAAGCAGACTCGCAAGGTTGCAGAAAAAGTAAAAGACTATGAAATCGAAACGATGGACGACGTAGCCGAAGTGCGCAAAGCCATGATAGAGCTACAAAAAGAGATGATGACAGCGTCAGAAAACTTACAGTTTGAATTGGCAGCGGGTTACCGAGATCAAATACGTATCTTGCAGAAGAAACTGAAAGACGTTGGTGAATAAGCTAAGGAATCAGACATGGCGTTGACTCTACATACCAGAAACATTATTCGTGTGATCGACAATGGGGTGATTGTAAACTGCGTTATCTTGAAAATGTGCTTGGAGCACGTGGTCGTCAAGTTTCGCGATAAACAGTACAAAGTACCTTATCATTTGATTGATGAAGTCATTGGACACGAGCTACTTGTGGCGCTTGAGGACGAATAAATAGTGAGCGAAAACAATTGCTTAAAAAATTTATTTAAACACTTGATCTGAAAAGCTCCCTGCGTATAATAAGCAGCACTTTAGGACTATAGCTCAGTTGGTTAGAGCGCATCCTTGACATGGATGAGGTCGGCAGTTCGAATCTGCCTAGCCCTACCAGAATTTTAGGTATAAGAATCAAGAGCTTACAGTTTTCTGTAAGCTCTTTTTTTTCGCCCTTTATCCGTATTTTATCCTTTCCTTATCCTTACGCTGACTTTTTTGGTTATGTTGGAAGCTCCTCACGCTTATTATTTCGTCGCTCAGATTTATCTTAGATTAGTTACATAATCAGTCAGCCCTTATCTTTTCTTGACCCTTATAGGGTGTAAAAAAACTTAGCTTTGAGTAAGGTTAGGTGGTTAAGGTAGGCTTGATGTAAGAGACAGTCGGCTGTTTTGCCCATATGCTTTTCACAGGGATTAATAGATGGAATTGAATGAAATTTTTGGTCTTATAATAACCATAGCTTCTTTGTTGATTGCTTATTTGGTTTATAGAATATCCGTTAGAACACATCTTTCTACCAAAGGTAACCAGGATCTCGCGGTCTACAAAACCTTCATATATGAAGGTTATATCGAAGGAGGGTTTAGTCCTGAGTTTAAATTGAGCATTGATCAAAAAGAGTACGGTTACCGTGAGGCTAGGTCAAAAGCACTTAAATCATATTTTGTTGATTCTTGTGCGTGGAGAGAAAGTTCCTCTATCGGCTCAATAGGCACTGAAACCAGTTGGCCATGGGAGAATCAAATTGCTTATCATACCGCAGACTCATTGCAGAATTTGGGGTTGTCGGTTATTTCCGGAAGCGTTCCTGCTGGCCTAGTGTTGATTAGCGTGTCTGATTCGATCATCGATGATTGGCTTATCTGTAAGGATTGGATTAAATCATACAGGGACGTGGAATCAGTGCATCGGCTTGATAGCACAGAAGAGTTGGGTTTTACCTCTTTTCACAGGCGTCATGCTGAATGGATAGTTTTATTAGCTGTCCTGTGGATGAAGAAAAACTGGAAATATAAAAACGCTGACTTAGTTATTGAGTTGTATTCTGATGACGGTTCAGGGCTGTCGATAATGAAGAATCGTTTTCTAGAGATATGTCAGCAAGATAAAGTGCTAATGAACGTAATAACGAGACAAGAAATAAAAGCACTAATTGGTATTAATGTGCCTAAGTAGTGCTCTTGGTAAGGATGAGTGACGATATTATATTCAACCCTCTTCATCCATCAATTTGACCAGTTCCGTTGGTAAACGGTGGTCTTTCCAGTTGATGTCGTTCATATCGATCTTGCTGATGTCTAGCCCCGCAGCAACTTGCAGGGGCTTGGATGCTTCATGGCCATCAATGTAGTGATCGGTCATTTCTACCGTTGCGTGGCCAGCTAGAGCCATGATGTATTCTTTCGGATGACCGGCCTTAAAATACAGCATGATGCCTAGTGCGCGGATGTCGTGAAACGATGGCCGTTGTTTTGGTTCTAAATGATCGTATGCCCCGCTTAAGTCACGGTATTTCTTAAAATGCTTAGTTAAGTAATCTGGTAATACAGCGAATGGATGAGGCTTTGCCGCGATGTCGCGCCGATCGCGTCGTTCAGGGCGGCAGTGAATCAGATATGGGCAATGCGTTGGGCTGGTGATTGCACTGTGAACCGCCAGCCATAAAGGCCCACCCATTTTGATGTTTAAATGAACCGGTGCTTTGTAGTTACGTGTTTTACGCTGGAGTACTCGGATCGATCGAGTCTGTATGTCGATATCCCGAGCGATCTGGATTTCAGTTAAGTCGCTGCGGCGCTGTAGGCTATAAAGCCCAATGTCCATGGCACGCTTTAACCAATCCGGTGCAACTTTGTAGATCTTACAGTAGCCATCCCATGTGTGACGCTGGCGAATACGTGCGTCGGGCTCTTGGGCCTTTAACTGATCGGCAGGGTTGATATCACAGTAGCCTGCGTTAATGGCATAGCGAAAAATCTCACGCATAAGCGGAGCATGCTTTTGTTGCGCATGAGGCGTTTTGGTTTTAAGTAAATTGTTTAGGTCAAACGTGCGCATGTCTTGTACGCGGATTTTAGACCACATTTCCATGTATTCGACTAACTTGCCCAGTTTGATGGATACCGTGTTTTTGGCCTGTTTTTTGTTTTCCAGAGCAGTAAGTAGTGTTTGCTTATACTCATCTAGCACCTGCGACATGGGTGGGTTACTAGGGTTGTAGGTGCGTAACTCTTCTGCGCGTTTCGTGATGCGATTAACCAGTGAGTCTTTATCCGTCAGTGCGATATTAAGTGCCGTGGCCGCATCCACTGCAACCGCGTCACCAATGTTTTTGCCTAATGACTCCAACTTGCCATCCGGCATCTTGTAGTAATAATACGTCCCGCTTTTGTTACGCATGATTTTTAAGTTGCGAGCGAGTCTATTAGGTCTTGGTGGGTTCATCTTAGCTCCGTACCTTTCTTGATTTCGTGCTTTAATAAGATTGCATCAGCGAGTGGATTGCCCGTCGTTATCTGATCTATACGCCTTTCTTTCGGTTTCTCTGGCGTGTCGCCGTGATAACCATACGCAGGTTCCCCGTCAGGCAATACCCATACAAACCATAGTTTCCCTTCTAGTTCCCCTGGTAACTCACCCGCTTTAAGTTGTTTGCGTAGTCGACCCAATTCTTTCTCGGGCTCCATAAAATGCTGCTTTGCATAATCACGCAAGCGTTGCTTGCGTGGCCACTTTGGCTTCATTCCATCATTTACCATGCTTTACCTCCTAGTGAAGGGCGGTCTGCAATAATGGCACGCATCGCGGCTTGTGCCGCACTTTGACCACGACTGATCCGAATACCATAGGTTTGCTCTTCTTCTTGTGAGTCCTTTGTTTTACGGTTATTCCGCAATGCTTGTTCTTGCTCGGGCGTAATGTTTTGCATCAGCGTGTAATGCGTAATGTTCAATTCTGTGAACGTCGCGTTGATGCCAAGCCCTCTTTCGATGGCGTCGTCTACGGCGGCGCGTAAACCTTCCGGTGTTTCCAAGCCTTCTTTTCTAGGCAAAGGCGTTCGGCCTTTGTGCTTTAACTTATCCTTGTTGATCAATAGGGCAGTCATTTGCTCTGGTGTGGCTAAGCGGCGGAGGCGTTTTAATCCAATGCCGATTTCATGTGCAGCACCGTAAGGGCTTCGGCCCGCGTCGATCATGGCGGGGATTTGTGCTGATACCTGTTTATCTGTCATAAGTTTAAGAGTCATTTTCATCACCTATGCTGCCTGTTGCTTTGTTATTTCGTCATAGCGTTTGATGACGTCAACGATCGCATAGCAGACCCAAAGGTACTGATGGGTATACTCGGTGCAGTCGTATTCATAGAAGCAATCAAACTGAAAGTCATGTTTGTTAAAGCGGCTGATAAACTCGTCTGCTTCTTCCTTGTATTCGATGTGCTCTATGTCCATAGCGATCGCGATACGAATCTCTTTGTTCAGGATGATTTCGGCTTCGTCTTCCAAGTCGTCGAGCGGATCGAGGTTGTTTTCAATAAAGCGGCATACCTCGCTACGAAACTCATCAGCTGACCACTTCTTGCCATACTCAGAGCCGCGCGGCTCTGCAACGAGCTTCTCACCCCAGTAACCAGTGTTGATATCTTTGCCACGGAAAAACTCGAACATATCCGGCGTGCGTGTAAACACGTAATCGCCCATATCACCGGTAACCGCTAAATAGCCCGGCCAAGTGGTGATGTTGATCGCATAGATAGAAGAGCCTTTTTCGCCAAAGCGCATATGCCGATATAGGCCATCATCTTTCAAAATGGTTAGCTCATGATTAACGGTGTCTTTGCTAAAGTTATCGAATGCTTTTTGTGTTGTGTCTTTCATGGTTTGTCTCCTTACATTCCGGCCGCTTGTTTCGCGACAACATCGGGTAACACGATGAATGCGCTGGGTTTCTCTACAAAGACCAGTTTCACCGCCTGCGCATGATTGGTTGAGTGCTCGCAACGGATCAGCATTTGGCCTAGCTGAAAAGCATGGCCGTCTAGGCATTCCCGTTTATGTCTGCCAGCACCGCCGCCCATTACAGAGGTACTGATTTCTATGGTGTTGCACTGGCCGCGCACAGTTAACTCTCGATCAATGATCTTCAAGCGAAAAAGAGGGTGCTGCTCTTCATCAAGAACGATAAGTGCTCGACCTGGATAAAGCGTCTTAATGTATGGATGTACCTCGCTCATGCTGCGGTCCCTTTTTTCATAGGCTTGCCAATCAGCTCATCACGCACGATCGCCACGCTTTTTGGGGCGTCAATCGCATAGGCGACCTGTGAACCCAGCTTTGGGCGTGCCCCGATGTGAACGACCGTTGCCTCTGTGCTCGGCGGTACCGTGATGGTGATGCCCTCGTTAGGGCGACGCGTAAGAACTAATGACATGATGTAACTCCTTGTTGAGCTTCGTGCGTTCCTTTAGGGTTGAGTTTCCAACCAAAAAGTAAGGAAGGCTTATGCAAGTTAAAGTTTCGTTTGTTATCAAAACTGATATATCGATCAAGCATTTAAAAACCATTCACTCTGGTTTTATTGAACTTGAGCACATGCCTCGTGTTGGCGAGACATTTAAATTCCCTGCCTTGTTTAATGAGTTCTCTAAACGCTTTCCCGATATCATTGAGCCTGAGGGCGTCATTTTTGATTCAGGTGTAGATCTCGTCGATAACCAAGGCGGTGATTCGTACCTAGTTGTTTATATCCCCACCAGTCGCAGCAGTGAGCGCCGGTTGGCCGACGCTAGGCGTTCGATTCTTGAAATTAACGGTTGGCTCTAGGCGATTAACAAAGCTTTCTAGTTTCTCCAAAATCTCTCGAAGTTCTGCTGACTCGGGAGATTTAAAAGTGCAGACACAGTCATAAGCGTTACTTATTCCCTCCTGTGCAGTTACTAGGTGCTCTAGAAATTTCGCTGCCTCATCAACGTACTTAAGGTTCATATCTCTTCTCCTATCCAAAAACGATCTCTGAAAGCTCACGACGGCCACCGCGTACTCTGATTGTGCGGGTCGTGCGAGTGGTGTGGTGTCGTGCCAGCTCTATGTCTGCACTGTTGAAAAAAGGCGTATCGAGCACAGTCGTCACCAGCGCGGCAAACATCATGGCGATCGCAGTCGCTCTGTGTGTGGTGCGGCTGATTTCGGCTGGCTCGATACGAAACTGAAGATCACCAAGGGCAATGGCCGTTGCTACCGCTTGCGTCAGATTACTGGCGCCGTAATGGCGAATGGCTTTGGTGTGGTGATCTCGAATGGTTGGCTCTGTGCGACAAATAGTTCGCGCAATCTCCTTGCCCTTCATGCCTTGTGCCGACATAGCGAGGATCTCAAGGGCGCGTTTGCTTATCTGAGCGGTGCTGTCGCAGGGGGTAAACGTAATGTTTCTCATGTCGGCCTCTTGCCTAAGTGTTTGTGTTGACTGAAATATAGTATTAAGTAGTATATGTAGTCAACATAAGGAATAAATAAAAATATAAACAAATATACTGTATATGTGTACAGTATATTTGTGGTTTTGGTGGGTAGGTTGCGAGATGGAGGTAGTCTTGCGGGAGGAAGAGAGGTTAAATGATCAAAGGGAAGAGTTGGCAATTAAGCTGGCTAAAGCTCAGTTCGATGGCGATCGCGGTATGATTGCTTACTACCAAATTTTAATTGGTTTGATTGATCAAGATATTGAGGCCCTAGAAGATGTTGATGCTGAAGTTGAGTGATTACATGCGTTACCCAGGTCCGAGATATAAGAAACTAGGACCAGATAGTGGAGAAATGCTCCGCGACGATATTATTTGGCCTTTGTTCGCGAAAGATCACGATTTGGTGATTAACTTGGACGTTAAGGGGTTTGGTTCATCGTTTTTAGATGAAGCGTTTACTGGGCTGGTTTTGAACTACGGATTGAAACGATCTGATATTGAGTTCTTGTTAGAAAACCTGATGTGTGAAAGTGACTGCACTATCGTAGAAGAGATTAGGGAATATATAAATAATGTGCTGAGTGATTAGTCATCACTCAGCTTTAGGTGCATCATTAGCTGCTCGTACACTCTAGAAAAATCAACGGCATCATCCTCAGGTGCTCTATCTTCCTGAATTGAAATGCGTGCATTATATAACTGACAAATTGCAATTAAGCTTGCGTACAGTTCTTGAGAATGCATTTTTCGACCATCCGCTTCGACAGACGAGACCAGTTCTTTTGCGGTTCTAAGAATTAAGTCTGTATCAATCTTATTTGTCTGTGGCGTTTGGTTTGGCTCTTTGTCCAAAAAGCCATTTGGTAACGAAAGGGCGTACTCGATCTGACGGGCCGCTTGGCTGCCAATACGCTTTTTACCATTGAGTGCATAGCTCAACCAGCTTGGGCTAAAGCCTATGCGTTCCGCTACCGCATTCCTTGATATCTTTTCGTTGTACTCTAATGCCGTAACTTGTCTTTCTAAGGACTTTCTTCGCCATTGGTACACCCATGAGTTGTCGAACTCATCTTGATCCATGTCTGCAACACGCATCGCGTCATCAAGGCTGACGTCTAGTAGTGTGCATATCCCTCTCACTTCGTGAAAAAGAAATGGAGTCTTACCAAGTAAACGTCTGTTTAATTGATCCATTGAAATGTTTAAATGCTCCGTAATATCGGAGCGCTCGAAGCGCGATGCATCAACTAAGCGTTTTATTGCTTCGGACACGCGCAGTGCGTCGTCCTTCCCCTCTGTAGTGGGCCTCTTTTTATCGGCGGTCATTTACTCATCTCTGTTTAGTTGTCAGTAATCGCCATTTTTTAATTAATATACAGTTAATTAATTAGTGAGCAATTCTATTACTAATTTTCCTAAATGACACCTTAGGGGTCATATTTGAGCTTTTTCGGTCAATTCGATCGTTTTTTAGGAGAGTTTTAAGAGACTGTGAAATGTGCGAAATTTGCAGGGCGGTTTGTTTTGTTCTTTTTATTCTCTAAAAACTAGACTCAGTATGTTATTTTGTTCTACTATCGCTGGTGTCGCTACTATAGATATTCATGGTTTTTGAGAGAGAATGTGAATTTTTGTGGCAAAAGACCTCAATAGAGGTGCTCCCTAGGCCCGCTGTGAAGCGCCCCGACGGAGCAGAGTAGAGTAAGGAGCATGATATGAGTAAGCCACAACCAAGCGTTGCCAGTGTTCAAGTTAGCTTAGAAGGTCTAAGCGCGAACCTTTGGAGTACGGTTGCCAAGCTTTCCGATGCAGGTTTACGTGATACGGAGGTGTTTCGCCAGTTGGATGCAACCGGCGAAATGGTAGATGGTCTGGTGAAAAGCCTATCAGCTATCTCCGTTCCAACCGAACTCTTTAACCAGAAATGATCTGGTATGCTCGCCAAAGTATGGCTCGCATCGTATTAATGGCGTCAGCTCATTGTCTTTGAGTGTGTATTCCACCTCTCTGACGATGACTGTGGTAACACCCTGCAAATAGCCGCCATCTTGTTGCAGGTCTAATAACTCGCCAAACCTCGGAACAGGGCCTTTTACCGATTCGATGGTTTGAGTAAGCGCGTTATTTTTTGTATAGATCTCTATGATCATGCATTCCTCCTTGTGGGGGTGAGTAAGTGAAATTCATCCAATACTTGGATGCAAAAGACCACGTTATGTGGGCTCTTAGTCGGCACGCTGTGAAGCGCCCGAGCAGAGTTGGAAAGGGGATGTCCTTGTGAAGCTACCACGCCCATTTGGGTTCAGTCTATTAGCTAATAGTCGTCGTGGTAGTGGAACGACTGACCCGCATTTGAGATTGACCCAATCAAACGAAGCTGCATTGCACGCCCCTTCGGGGGCTTTTTTAATCAAGCAGCTCATGAGCTGGGACGATCCAGAACTTTGTAGGCTGGTTGATGCGATCAATCAGCAATTCGGACAACTAGGAGACACATCAATACAAGAGACTAGGCAAGATGCCGACTCGCTAGAGAAGATATTAGATCAACCTTGAGTTGATGTATCTGTGATTTTTTTGACAGGTACAGAGCTATGAGTAATAATTTGAACGTTGCTGCAAAATCAGCACGCTGGATTGCCACCCAGTTTAATTCTCCCAAGGGCCGACGAACCGCCCATGACAGCGGTTTTTTTTCGTCTGCTGCTCGCTCACGCCTGTCTGATTTATGGACGGTGGGGCGACTGTGCCATCTTCGGATGGGCAGGTCTACCTTGGGAGCCTGTTGTGGTAACACAGTCGTCAAACCACCGTCCACCCAATTCCTGAAATTACCACTTCAGCTGGGTGGCTCTAAAATCCTAAGGAGTCACATCATGGCACAATTGCGCCTATTGGTTGACGATCGCCTAAGCGTTTACGCTAAGCGAGTTCGCAACGCTATCAAACTACTGCCTGTTTTCGGCGGTTCCCCTCGCATCCTGTTGGACGAACAGGAGATTTCCCAATTATCCAAGATTTCTGTTGATAAGGTTCGCCAAGCTATCAAAGAGCTACAGCGCGAAGGTTATCTGGCCCGTATGTTTCAGGGTCGCCGCTCCAAATCCAATGTATACGCCTTGCTGAATCCTTCCATGACGGGCGATGCGATGGAGGTTTGGGCATGAAATACGACTTTACACAAGAAGAGCTTCTCGAAGCGTTCGAATACCTACCTGAAACGGGTCAACTGCGTTGGAAAATAGGTACTTTGGAAGGCCGAATTACAGGGCATATTGGTGCATATGGTTATACTTTTCTGACTTTTAAGGGAAAAAAGAGATTCGTGCATCGCATAATATTTCAGATGCATAATGGCTGGCTTCCTGAACAGTTGGATCATATTGATAGAGACAAATCTAACAATAGAATTGAAAATCTAAGAGCCGCTACTAACGCTGAAAACATGAGAAATCGCGGAACTCTAAGTAGTGACAAAAATAAACATAAGGGAGTTTATAAATACGGTAACGCAAAATCTTGGTCAGCTGAAATTTTTGTGGATTACAAAAGAGTTCGTTTGGGTAACTTTGATAGTGAGATCGCGGCGGCTGCAGCTTATAACAAAGCAGCGCTGGAACATCATGGTGAATTTGCCTGTTTGAATGATGTGACTCTATCTGATTCTGAAATTGAAAAAAGCAGAGTGGTTTCTAATTATGGCAAAAAAGGCTATATGGCTGGATTGCCGAAGAAGAGACCCCGAGATTTATTGAAATGGGGCTTCTTGGGTATCTACAAGCGAGGCAATCGCTTTCGTGCTGGTATCAAAGTCAATGGAAAGCACAAGTATTTAGGTTCCTTTAAAACAGCGGAAGAAGCTGCTCGTCGCTATGACGTTGAGGCCATCAAACTCCATGGCGATAAAGCGAATCTTAACTTTCCCCTAAATGAAGCGGCTGGGGGTGATGTATGAAGCAGATAATTTTCATCAATCAGCAGAAGGCTGTTGAATGGGGGTTAAACTTCTCTCAAGCGGCTGTGTTTTCGCACCTTTATGAAGTTGCCAAAGGTAAGCAGTACGAATGCATGATTAGCTACAGCGGAGTGGTTTCCGAATTGCCGGCAGTCGTTGATAAGCCTGATACGGCCTATCGCTTAATTCGCCAGTTGGCCAAGCTTGAGCTGATTTCCCTTGAGTGCTACGAAGGTTATGCGCACTTCACATTGCTTGAGAAAGCGAGGGGGTGGAAGTGAGTATAACCCCAGCTGTGGCGGCCATTGGTCGCCTTGGCTTCACTGGTAATGTGACGCCTAAAATTTGGTACAAGCAAATCTCATTGCCTTCTGGTCGCCCTGATCATAAGGCCATTACTCTATTGTCTGAGATTCTGTATTGGTACCGCCCGACTGAGATTCGTGACGAGCATACTGGTCAGGTTGTCGGCCAACGCAAAAAGTTTTCAGACGATAAATTACAGCGCTCTTATCAGTCGTTTGCAGATGATTTCGGTATGACGAAGCGTGAGGTGCAGGACTCTCTGAAACGCTTGCGTGACGCTGGTTTGATTACTCTTGAGCTACGTTCTAAGACTATTGGCGGTAATTATTACTCAAACCTGCTTTTCATTGAGCCTGTTGCTATCGAAATCGACCGCATTACGTTTCCGAATGTTGGTGAGGGTATTACACCTAACTGTAATACCTCCTCCGAAAATTCGGAGGAGGTCCCACGTGAAAATGTAGGAGGGGTTACGTCGAAACGTGGGACGTATACAGAGATTACTCAAGAGACTTCTCAGAGAAGTAATTTAGATATTTTGTCTGATTCGGATTCTGCTGACGTAACACCCCACCCGCAACCAGAACCGAATCCAAAACCAAAATCAAATCGTGCTTCTGGCGTACCGGAAGATTTCTTGGTCGATCAGCGCATGTTGGATTGGCTGACCGAAAATCAAATCACGACCGACTGGCGAACCGAAACCAGCAATTTCCTTGATCACCACCGGGCCAAAGGTTCGAAGATGGTGGATTGGGTTGCTTCGTGGCGAACGTGGATGCGCAACTCAATGAAATTTGCCCGGCCAGCGGCTCAGGTGCCAGCACCGCCGACGGCTAAGGTTCAAGTCAGCGACAGCTTGTCGAATATTCACGATACCGATTGGTGAGGGGGTTGCGATGCACGATTTGTTTGATGATTTGCCAACAGCTGAGACAGCGTATCGCGAAGCAGCGAGCCACGCACACGATCTGGCAAGCTGGAAACCGAGCCACCCAGTGGTGTACGAAGCGGGCCGCCGCATAGGGTTCTACAAACTGCGCCGCCGTGACACTGGCGGAGGCAAGCGCGCCTTTGAACGTGAATTCAAAAAGGTATGCGACGCATGGCGACGAGGCGAACGCTTCCGCCGCGAAGTGATCGAGCCAAGAGTCACCACCGGCCGCGAGCGATTGAGCGAACAGGAACGCATGCACCGACAGCAGATCGGGCAAACATGTATTCGGGAACTGAAAGCGATGTTGGGGAGGTAGCGGGATGGAGTCAGTAACATTGAAGGCTTTGCAGTTTTATCGCAAGGATGTCCAAAAGCAGTACGACAAGGTTGATGCGATCGTGAACGGTAACCACGTTGAGCAATGGATTGCGGTGCGTAAGCAGTTTGCTGAACTGGTTCAAGGTAAACCGCTTGGAGAGCTTGGCAAAGCTGAGCTTGAGCAAATGCACCAGCTGGCTACAGAGGAAAAACGATTAGCTAGGCTCGTTAAGGCGAACAACTCGAAAAACAGCGGGAAGTGGTGTGATCTTAAAATTGAGCTAGAAGAGATCGACCGTGAGATTGCGAATATCAACTGGCGAATGAGCATGAGGAATGCGGGATGAGTATGTTTAAAAAGTATTTTAGTGCGGTAAAGCGTGTGGATGACCTTGAGGCAGAGGTAGCCGACCTGAGGGACCGCTTGTCTGTTGCTCAGGCTAAGCTAGCGAATGAAGCTTTGCGAACGCTTGAACGCAAAGTTCAGGGGCATTCTGGGAAAGGTTCGAACGGGCCACTGTATCCGATTAACCCCGAAGTTTATGAAGCGTGGGTCATTGAGTCGCAAGAGGGGCACTTCTCTTTTAGACGGCTAATCAACGGGCGGATCAATGAAAGCTACCGCCCGATGGATCAAGACGAGGCGACGCTAGCGGCCACGGCTATTATTCATGGTTTTCAACCACCACGTCGCCTTTATCGTTTAGATAAACCGACTGGTTGAGTGGCGATACTGACTTTCTATTAGCTATGAATGGCTAATATTGTTGATTTAGCTATATGCGGTTAAATGCAGGGAAATAGTCTGATTTCGATTATAGAGTTTGTTGCACTCTTTCTGCTACTTTAACTAGTAGTTGGTAAAAGGAGTTTGTATGGAAAGCAACAACGTAATGATTCTGAAGTATGAGGGCGGTTTAACCGATCATCATGTTATTGATGCGGTGCGTTTTGGCCAATCAATACAAGGTGTGGGGAAACTCTATTCGTCAGTTGGACATTTTCTGTATACCGGAAGTGTTCTAAAGCCGCGTCAATTATCAATGGTACGTGTACATGCTACGGAAAGCGGTGCAGGTTGTTATGAAATTGGTGCAATGCTTGCGGTGGTTGGTGCGACTCAAGATATGTTTTTTACTGATAGTGTGAATGCCTATCGATGGCTCATGGAGAAGATCGTTCACTTGATCCATGGTGAGGGGACTGGTCGAGCAGACTATGAGAAGACAGCAGGTGAGATTATGGACAAAGCAAATGAAGATAAGGCAGTAAGTGAAATACTGGCTCATGGTTTAGTTGCTGCAAATAGTGAGCAAAAAGTTATCCAGTCTGAGTTGATTGCAGCTCTTAGGGACCTTGCTATGAGTAATCAACCGGCTTTAAGGCAAGCAGTCGCGCCAGTTGGACGGGATTGCAATACCTTGACCCAGCTTGGATCGATTAAAACAACTGAGGCGGATGCCGATGCCATTCGCTCAAAAGAGGATTTAGAAGTGGGTGATATGCAAGAGTATCGCTGTGAAAGGATTAGTAGCTTAGATACTGAAACAGGCTCATGCAAACTGAAGATTGAAGGTATTGAAGGCGTGATCTCGGGTAAGATCAGTGATCCTGTTCTGTTTATTCCACATAATCTATATTCGCAAGCACTCGATATGCATTCGCCTTTAATTATCAGTGCTAAGCCGCTCTTGAAAGACGGTGCGATTTGTAAGTTGTATATTGCAGATGCTAAGGCGGTCTAATGAGTATGCGTTTAGAGACTGTTTGGCTTTGGATTAAAGTATGCCAGCATTTTTTCAGGATTGTTGGTGGTGTGTTTTTTATGTTGGCTATCGTGGCCGCGCTTTTATGGTTTAGTGATACATCAAACAATAAGGCGGAGCCGATTGTTGTAATGCTGGGGCTGATCAGTTCATTGTTTTTATCTCTGCCCTCAATCGCAGAATATTTTTTACCTAATAGAAAGCCGGTTAGGCATATGACTCTCGGTGAAATATTGGAATTTATTCCTAAAACTAACCCAGATGACCACTGGAATGGCATATCGAGAAGTTGGACTAGTGAACGTTTTCTTAAAGAAGATCCTCGTCTTCGTTTTAGAGCTAAGTTTGTTGATGATGGCATTCAAAATGAAGACTATAAAGACGAGTGGGCTAATAAGCATCCAAACCCAAGCGCTATAGGGTATTGGTATGAGTTGTATTATGATGGAGCATATTTAGATCGTTTTATACTTGTAGACATTGATGGAAACAAAGCAAGTATTCCACCGCCTTGTTACAAGACAGGAAAAATAAAAAAGCTCGATTATCATGTGGCAAAAATATTCGACTCTAGAGAAACGGTGGATGAATATATTCGAAGGTCAGGCTTAGAAGTAGAGGACTAAATTACTCTTAATAGGCTACGCGGTCTGCTAGCCTGTATTAATAAGCATGTTTCCGAAGCATGTTTATTAATACACACATCATCGTCGTGATGACGAGGAGACTACAATGCGTTGGATGAATCGCAATAAACCGCAATCACTTGGCGGTATTTCGTGGGCGGTGTTAGACCGTCACCTTTCTTATCTTGTTAGTTCGGCTTTAGATGCTGGCTGGCATGGTCAAAGTAACGCCGGCACTATCTGCGATATGCTGGAATCGGGCGTGATGCCTGACTTTCAGGGCGGGGGCAACTCAAATGCGAAGATGATTCGCGAAGTTGAGAAGCTGACCACCTCCGATAGTAAGCTTGGTTACCTATTTAGCGATCTTACCGATATGCAGCGCTTATGTCTGTTTGCTGCGGCGTTGGCCGATGGCCGTAAGAATGAGTGGGGCGAGGCTCCATCCAATGCAGCGATCTGTGCCATGTTGCCAGGCTATGCGGCAGAGCTTCGTTTAAAGGCGCCGCACAAGACACTGCGACCTGAAAACTTCGCCAATCATGTGGCGGCGGGGCGTTCGGCTTTTATTAAGCGTGTTGAGCAGGAGTTAGCTGGTCGCGGTATTAAGCTCTATGAGTAAGCGCATCACAGATACGTTGATTAAGGCGACGCTTGCTGCAGGTGATCGTGAATGGCTATTTGATGATCGTCGGGTGGAATTTCGTGCCAATGCCCGTCGATCGGGCGGTACCTTTTATGATGTGCGTTATGTGGGAAAGCGTAAGGTACGCAAACCATTGGGTAAGTGGCCTGCACTGAAAGCTTCCGATCTATTCAAACGTTTGAGTGAGATACGGGCGCAATTACTCGCGGGCCAGCGCTCGACTTTAAAGGTGGATGGCATCTTAGAGTGTGATTCGCTGTTGCTTTGGTTTGCGGATCACATCGAAGCGGATAAGTCATTTTCCGAGGGTTACGTTGATGTGGCTCAGTCATTTATCAGTAATCATTTATTGGATGCTTTTGCTGGAGTGAAGCTTGGCGAGTTGTCTAGGGCCATTGTGTATAAGCGACTCTATATGCCCAAGCAGGATGCTATGGCGGTTTCTACTATAAAGACGATGTGGGGCGTTTTAAAAAGAGCGTGCTCATTAGCGGGTAAGCTGGAGTTGATCGCCCGTGACCCCTTGGCGGGTGTAGGCTGGCGAGACTTTACCAATGCTAAGGAAACACGCCGATCGGGACGGATTAAGCCTTATCAGTTACCAGAGCTAGCCGAACATATTAACGACTCACAGTACTGGCATCGTTTGTTCTTTATTATGCAGCTGTGCCACGCCACTCGGATTGAAGAAACCAGCCTGGTCGAATGGTGTCATATTTCCCTTGATGATGGGATTTGGTATATCCCTGCAGAGAACACGAAAACAGGTGTTGAACACCGGTTGCCACTGGCCCCTGCAGTGGTTGAGTTGCTACGAGATGCCAAGGGCAAAAGCAAAGGGCGCTTTATGTTCTCCCAGTCCGGTAAGAAGCCAACCCACACCTCAACAATCAGCCGCTGGTACCAGCAGTTGTCTAAAGATTTTGGTCAGAAGTTCACGTCACACGATATGCGCAAACTCGCTCGGGACTACTGGCAAGAGATCGGGGTGGATAGTCGAGTGGCTGAATCGTTGCTTAACCACGCGCAAGGCGATCTGGAAGGCAGATACCAGAGCCGCTACGCATGGCCATTGATGAAAGAAGCGGTGGATGGGATTACTAGAGAGCTGACACAAGCTTAGATTTTTGCGAATCTCTCCAATCTTCTATTGGCTTCATTCTCAAGATTTTCATAAGAAAGACTAGCATGATAGTTAAGTAGCTTTACTTGACTATCGCTGTAATATACATTCTCTATGTTGAAATTAAGTGCCTTAATACTATCTTTTAACTTTTTGGTTAGTCTATAGAAGTGATCTTTTTCAGCTTGGCTTTCATAAATGCTATTAAAAATAATTCTATGTCGTATGATTTTTTCTTTAAGCTCTTTTACTTTTTCTTCGACTTCGTCCATTTGATTTATTGCTTCTTTAAATTTATTACGTTCAGAATCTTCTTCTTCAGTGATTGTCTCGTCACTAAAAATATTAGGGGGCTGTTTGATAAATCTATCAGGATTTGTGTAATAGAGTGGGAAGCTTAATGAATCAATGAACTTCTCTTTTTCATTTTTTAGGTTTTCTTCAATAAAAGTTGAAATATTTAAATAACTTTCTTTATTAAATGTTGAGAAAAATATCAATGTGGAAGTTTCATTAATGCTGAGTAGTGTGGATAATATTCCTTTATTGATACCTATCTTTTCTAATGATTTCTCTATAAATGAAACAGTATTTAGAATTGTTTTTTTATTTTCATTGGTAAAGGTTTTTTTAGGTTCGGTTAAATCCCGGCTAATTTTTATATCTAAGTTGCCTCTTATTTTATTGAACTCATTCATGAATATATTGAAGAAAGCATCTTGTCTTTGTCCTTCAATTGTTTTCTTTTGTTCTCTAACTTCGTCGTGAGTTTCTTGTAACTGTTTTTTTTGAGATTCTAGTGTTTTGTATTGTAGAGCTACTGTGATTACTAATAATATCGTTCCGAATGAGCTGAAAAATGAAGTCGTTACTCCAAATGAATCACCGAATTGAGCTATTTTTTCGATGTTGTCGCTATGTAGTGCTTTCGTTTTAGATTCTATAAAATAAAAGTAAGCTATAAATAATATTAAAAAAAGTGAGGCTAATAATGTACAGAAAAAAATATCTAGCTCACCTTTTTTTTTGTATATATTGAAGGTGATTAGGATGATTGCAGCTAAAGGTAATAATGACCATACAGCAGCGGGTATGCTACCTAAAAATGAGGTGATGTCAGAAATGTTCAATGTGGTTTCTCCTTGGTGAGCTTACGTAACTTGTCTTGCAGCTCTTCAATCTGATCGATGACTATGTGTTGGTGGTCTTCGGGGATTTCTGAAATATCTTGGAAGGTGACTTGCTCTAGATCCTTAAGCAGCTTTAGTAGTTGTTCCATCTTCGTTCCTCCATGAACTGAAATTGAGCACTGAGTGTAGCTGGGGAGGAAAAGTACGTCTACTGACTTGGGTTAAGTAAATGGTTTCTTTGAATACAGAGAAAAGTAAGCCCAGTTTGACTGGGCTTGTGGAGTTGGCATTATTTTTCTAGATCGAATATTTCTTCCAGCTCACGCTTGATGCGGTGGTACTCGCCCATCGCTTCATTACTGAAGTAAATATGTGCAGGAACACCGCTGCTTAGCACCAGAATGATACCTTTTTTGATTTTGCCTTCATCGAAATCAACAAAAGAAAAAGCTTCTATTTTGTTATCAGCAACATAGATAGTTTCGCCCATAGGTAGATCATAGAAGATCAGTTCAATGCCTTCTTGTTGATGGATTGCAATTACTTTGCGGCTCATGTTCATCCTTACTAGTTTAAATTGTTCGGCAATAAGTTATGGAGCCTAACTCAGGCAAATCAAGTTCTCGGCTTGGTTATACTTGTTATCAATGAGTAATCGCACTGGAAGGGATGATAGAACTGAAATATACTGGTTATTTATACAGTAAATTTTGGTGTTTTATGGGTCATTCTGTCTTTGCTCTGGTTGATTGCAATAATTTCTATGCGAGCTGTGAAAAGCTGTTTCGACCTGATTTGAGGTGTAAGCCAGTCGTCGTTCTATCGAACAATGACGGCTGTGTCGTTGCTCGATCTAAAGAGGTGAAAGCACTGGGAATAAAGATGGGGGTTCCGATCTTTCAAATACGTGATGAGATCGAGCAGCATGGCATCGTGTGTTTTTCCTCGAATTATGCGCTGTATGCAGACTTGTCGAGTCGGGTTATGTCTATCTTGGAAGAGGAAGCCCCAAGGGTAGAGATCTACTCTATCGATGAGGCGTTTATGGATTTGACTGGTGTTGCTCACACAGTCGATTTACTTGAGTTTGGTCGTAAGGTGAAGGCGAGGGTGGATCAGCATGTTGGTATTACTGTGGGGATAGGGATTGCACCGACTAAGACATTGGCAAAGTTGGCGAACCATGCCGCTAAGAAGTACCCCGCGACAGGGCAAGTCGTTGACCTTATGAGCCCAGCCCGTCAGCGCCGTTTGATGGCGTTGGTGGATGTGGGTGATGTTTGGGGTGTTGGCCGTCGTATAACGGAAAAGCTGAAAGCGCGAGGTATTCATACGGCCTTGAATCTAGCGGATGCTGACCCAAAAACGATTCGTCGTGAGTTTTCAGTGGTGTTAGAGCGAACCGTTCAAGAGCTCAATGGTATTTCGTGTTTGGAATTGGAGGCGCTTGCTCCAACGAAAAAGCAAATCGTCTGCAGTCGTTCATTTGGTCAGCGCATTACTGAGAGGTCAGAGTTACGTGAGGCGGTGGCAAAGTATATGTCACGGGCCGCTGAGAAGTTACGCGGTGAAAAGCGCTTGGCCAGAGTGGTGCAAGTGTTTGTTAGAACTGGCGTGTTTAATTCTAGTGACCCTCATTACTCAGGGTCTCTATCTGTTGAGCTACCTAACCCCACTGATGATACGAGAGACTTACTGGAAGCGGCGGACGTGTTGTTTAGCCGTATCTATAAAGCGGGTTATCGCTACGCGAAAGCGGGCGTGATGCTGACCGATTTTTACGAACACGGCACCTATCAGCATGATTTGTTTCGCGGATCGTTCGAGCGCAAACAGTCAAAAGAGCTGATGGGCGTGCTTGATCAGATTAATCATAGCGGTTTAGGGAGTGTGTTCTTTGCTTCACAGGGGACCAGCCCACAATGGGCCATGAAGCGAGAACACTTGTCACCCGCTTATACGACACGTTGGGAGGAATTGCCGGTTGTTAGATAGGAAGCATTGCTTCGAGGGTAACTCAAAGATATATTTTGATCACTTTTAGATTGAATTCGCGGTTCTATATCTCAACATAAGGATTTTTGTTCATGGACAATAATATTTTAAGCTTTTTAAACTCTGATTTCTTTATATCTTCATTACAAGCATTTGCCTTAACTATTTTTGGTGCATGGGTTTGGGATACATTTCTGCGAGTTAAGAGGCGATATAGTACTCAACGAGCGGATAGGAAGAGCCAAAAAAGCTTTGCTAGTTACAACCCGGCTGACGATGGTCTTATTAAATTAAATCAATGGTCACTGTCTCACCCTTTAAAAAGGCGTAATCACAAAGTTATTGTTGATCCACAAAGACCTAGCCAAGGATTCATTCCGTCTGAAAAGTTAACGCTTGAATCAGAGAAGCTTCAAAAAGCAGGTTATTCTGGTGATATATGTTATTTGACAGGCGTACAAATAGATCATAATGAGAGTGTTGCTGGTAGAGTTTTTAGTTTAAAGGTAACTCCTTGTGATTATTCAGAGCATATTGCCGCTTGTAAGATAGTAGGATCAGATGACAAAACTAGGAATGAGATCATTTCTCGTATGAGAGACAATCCATTTAAATATTTATCCAATCCGGTCCCCTCAAATATTTTTGTAAATGTTGTTGTTTTAAGTCGTGAAAATTTTCTTGCGGTTAGACGATCTAGGTCAGTAGAGACAGCTAAGGATGAATGGGTTCCAGGTGTTGCTGAAACAATGAAAATCAAAATCGATTTGCCTGGTGATGAGGAGGACTTATTTACATTGTCGCGTAGATGTTTAAAAGAAGAGTTAAACCTTGATGAAGATATGTACGGAGAGATCAATATAGCATGGTTTGGGTTAAGTGAGCTGACTCTTGGTGCAATAGCGATTGCTGTAGTAGAACTAAAAGATGATATTACTGAAATGTATGTTGAAGATTTAGCCAGCAATTCTCATAGTTCTTATGAACAAGATGGTTTCAAGTGGTTTCCCTTAAATGAAGCAAAACTAACTAGTTTTATTGATGGTACTGATAAAGATCTATCTAACATGAGATGGATTAATTTCACAAAGAAAAGCCTTATCGAAGCTTTGAGATTTAAAACTCTTTTTAGACTATGATGCCTGAAACTCCACTTCAGGCCATTACCTATTCCCATTAGACGTTATCTTTCTTTTGCTAAGCTGTACGGATAGTCATCCGTGCAGCTTAACAACCACATCCCCAAGTAGCCCGTAAGTTAGATTCTTTTGTGTTCATTTTGTGTTTCCCTTCTTTTAATTTCCGTCACAATACCGTCACAATATTGCATATTGTATTAGCTTTAAAGTCTTTTGTGCTGTGGCTTTGCGGTCTGTTGCGCAAGTTTCCTATTAAGATAATTGCATTCGCATTTCGCGCGCGTGACGCTTGAATACCTATGAATTAGCGAGTACATTTTGTCCATGCTGTGATTTTTGTGTTCACGGCAAACAAATCAACAGAACCCAGCCCATGTGCTGGGTTTTGCCGTTTCTGGGCCTCGCTTTCTGCGGGGCTTTTTCGTTTCTGGACTGGACGCACCCTATGAAATTCCTACCGGATGAGCTTCTACAAACAGCGGCATTCGTATTGGTCGGTGTGCTAGGTGGAGCTGTGAAATATCTTCGTGACTTTCAACTAAATGCTAAAAAATTCTCGTTAATTCATATGCTTATCGCTGTTTTTACCGGTGGTTTCTTAGGCATGTTGACGTTCTTTCTGTGTGCATCCATGAGTATGCCGCCAGCTATGACAGGCTTTATGGCTGGTGTTGCAGGCCTTATGGGAGACGAAGCCATCAAACTCTTTATAAGCCGTTTTAAGCGAGATCTACCATGAGCATTAATCTTGAACAGTTACGCCAATACATTGTAATTCCAACGCTTTCAAGCCTTGGCATGTATAGCAAAGCCGCGGAACAGCTGGTGATGGGCACGATCACTCAGGAATCAGATGGCACGTTCTTGAAGCAAATTGGCGGCGGTCCAGCGCTTGGCATTATTCAGATGGAGCCAGCGACGCATAAAGACATTTGGTTGAACTTCCTAAAGTACACCGATTGCTTATGTGGCGATATTCGAGAGCTGATCAGTGCTGAGGCCGATGAGGCCTTTGATTCGCGTGGATATCCAGACGAGTTAGAGCTGATTTCAAACCTGAAATATGCCGTGGCAATGTGCCGAGTTCACTATTGGCGTAAGCCTCAACCCCTTCCAAATTCTAATGATATCAATGCGTTAGCAGAGTATTGGAAAGAGCATTACAACACTTTCAAAGGAGCTGGCACTGTTGCTCAGTTCGTTAAAAACTTTCCGGCTGAGCTGTACGGATTAACACTGGAGAATGTCTCATGACAATTAAAGACAATGCTAAGAAAGCGGTCGCAGTAGCGGCTAAGAACAAGCTGGCTACAACCGTGATTGGTTTAGCTGTGACGGCTGCAACTGGTGTGGCATTGCCTGAGCCTGTGACATCGGCACTGGCAGCGTGGGTAATGAGCCTGTTTGGTTAGTAGTTACTATCAGTAAAAGCGGGTCCTTTTGGGGCTTTTGGGTCGTTACGGGTGCTCTAACCGCGGGTTCTCAGTATTTATGAAATTTTTGAATTCCTAGGTTGTTGTTTGGTCAGGTTGGCGAAGTTGGTGTATTTGGTATGTCTAAGTCTAAAAAAGAGCTTGGGCTCGTCAATAAAACTACCCTCGTTAGCAGTCTAGGAATCAGCTCGCAAGCGTTCGACAAATGGGGCGTAAACGCCCGTGAGAAGCGGGGCCGCGAGAATTTCTATGCTGTATTTGATGTGGTGCAAAACCGTGTCGATAACGCCACCCAAAACCTGCAGAAAACCAGCCCCAAGAAAGGGGCTAAAAATGCGCAATTAGACCAACTAGATGAAGACCTTTTGCGAGCTGAGAAGCTCCGAGAGGAAATCCGCGCGCTCACTCTGAAAAATGACATTCTCGAATCCAAGTCGATGCCTGTTGACTTGGTTTTTGATGTGCTTGCTTCGATCGTCACAGAGCAAGTCACCATCCTTGAGACGCTGCCCTTATTGATTAAGCGTCATAACTCCGATTTACCCAGCCACGTTATCGAACAGATACAAAAAGCAATCTCGCAAATGAGCGCAGTGGCTGCGACCCTTGAGGACAAACTGCATGACAAAGTTGAAGATCTTGTCACCGCAGCAGAGGGCAAAATTAAGTGAGGCAATTGAAAAAGCGTTCAGTCTTTTCAAAATCAAAGAGCCACTGACTGCCGTTGAGTGGGCTGACAAACACTTTTACCTGTCCGCAGAGTCCAGTTACATAAAGGGCAAATGGAAAACACGCCCGTACCAAGTCGCAATTCTGAACGCGATGGGTCATGCCGATATTGAAGAGGTCAATTGGGAAAAGTCAGCCCGTGTTGGTTATACCAAACTGATTGTCGCGGCGATCGGTTACTTCATCGAGCATAAAGGGCGGAACATTGCACTTTGGCAACCGGATGATGGTGCCCGTGATTCATTCAGTAAAAAACACATTGATTCAATGATTCGTGATGTTAAACCGGTGCGGTCAATATTCCCGTGGTTTAACGCTAAGCATAAAAATAACACGATCGCGTCGAAAGTATTCGAGACGCAAAACCAGATTTATTTACTCGGTGGAAAAGCCGCCAAGAATTTTCGCGAAATCTCCGTCGATGTCGGTATTTATGACGAGCTGTCCAAGTTTGATAACGATGTCGAAAAAGAAGGTTCACCCTTATCGCTGGGTGATAAACGTTTGGAGGGCTCGGTATTTCGCAAGTCGATCCGAGGTAGTACGCCGTCTGAACATCTAAGTGATGAAGTGCCGTGCTTAATTCATGAAGCGGCCAGCAAAGCTGATCACTACATGCGGCGTTATATTCCTTGCCCGCATTGCAAAACGCATCAAGTGTTGATCTGGGGAAAGGGCGGAAGCGAAGGGCTTCGCTTTGACGCGCATGGTTCTGTTGAAGAGCGTGCAAAATCGGTTCATTACATCTGTCAGTCATGCGAAGAGCGCTTTTACTACAAAGACTATTTAGCGGCTGATGAACATGGCTTCTGGGCCAGTGAAGACGGCTTAAAAACCTACGATGGTTATATTTTCTTTGATGAAAATGGTGAAGTTGTCCAGGCGCCGCGCTCAATCTCGTTTCACTGTTGGTCTGCCTATTCGCATGACTCGCCATGGTCCCAGATCGTGCGCGATTGGATTCGGTACCACGGCACCCGCGAAGGTCTAAAAACCTTTATCAATACAACGCTTGGAGAAGTGTGGGTCGATGAAGAAGACGGCTTAAATCACGACGACTTATTCCGTCGCCGCGAGCATTACGCCGCAGAGGTGCCATTTAACGAATGCATTATTACGCAAGCAGTCGATACCCAAGACGACCGGTTTGAGATTGAAACAGTCGCGTGGATTGAAGGCGAAGAGAGTTACCGAGTTAGCTACGAAAAGCTTTATGGCGACCTAACCCAGCCGCATATCTGGAAAACGCTCTACAAGCGATTAACACGAACATTCACCACGCCAAACGGCTCACTGATTGACCCCTCGATTCGCATGATTGACTCGGGCGGCCACTATACCGATCAGGTATACCAGTTCTGTAAAGAGTCGGGTTCTCGTGAGTTTGTGGCGATCAAAGGTGCCAGCCAAAGCGGCAAGCCGATCGTTACATGGCCTAAAAATCGAAACGAGCACGGCGTGTATCTCGCCATGATTGGTACGGATACAGCAAAAGAAACCCTGCATTCTCGACTCGTTCAGACTGTCGAAGCGGAAACGGCTCACGCCGCTGGAATGTTCCATTGGCCAGTGTCTGACGAGTTCCCGAAACAGTATTTCGAGCAGTTACTCAACGAGCGGCGCAAGCTGAAATACATCAAAGGGCGCCCTGAAATTGTTTGGGACGCAGGCGGTCGACGCAACGAGCCATGGGATTTGGCCGTCTATAACCTTGCGGGTATTCGACTGCTGCAGCAGCGTCGCGGTATTGATCTAAGCCAATACAAAAACACCCAGCGCATTGTCGATGAAGACGATGTTGAAGACGAAGAAAGCGGCACACCCACGATCGCCGAAATCATGCGCCGTAGGAAATAAATATGACCCCACAGCAAAAACTTGAAGAAGCCGAGACCGCTCTACATGAGTTATCTCTTGGAAAGCGCGTGGTTGAGATCGGGCGGGGCGGAAAAACTCTTAAGTTTACCGCCGCCAACATGAGTGATCTTCGCCGTTACATCAACGAATTGAAACAGCAAATAAGCGGCACACAACGCCGCCCAATGAGAGTATCGCTATGACCCAGCCAGCCATTCAGTTCTACGACCATAACAACCGCCCAATCGCAAGTGCCGGTGGCTATGACGGCGCAGGCGATGGAATGGCAGGGCAGACACGAGGCTGGTCGCCTAGCGCCCGAACCGCCGATGCCGCACTTTTGCCAGACCTTGAACTGGGTAATGCTCGTGCTGAGGACGTGGTGCGCAACAATGCCTACGGCGCTAATGCCGTGCAATTGCACATCGACAACATTGTTGGTGACCTGTTTCGACTGAGCTACAAGCCTAATTGGAAGCGCCTTGGCGTTCCGGAAGAAGAAGCCCGCGCTTTTGCTCGCGAAGTAGAGATGCTTTGGAATGAGATCGCAGAAGATCCGGGCTGTTATCTTGATGCTGAGCGCAAGCGTACATTTACGATGATGATCCGCGAGGGTGTTGGTACTCATACGCGCCTCGGCGAGATTATGCGCGTGCCAATCTGGACGAATAGCTACGATTCACCGATCCGCACCGCAATCAAAACCATCAACCCTCAACGGGTATCCAATCCCGATGGCATGATGGACACAGCCCGTATCAAGGGGGGTGTTGAGCAAAACCGACATGGTGCGGCATTGGCTTACCATCTGCGTAACGCCAGTGAATACGGATTAGGCAGCGGCCTTGGTTACAAATGGGAACGAATTCCACGTTTTACGCGTTGGGGGCGCCCTCGCTTTATTCATATCTTTGAGCCGTTCGGCGAGGGCCAAACGCGCGGAGCGAATCAGTTTTTAAATGTGCTTGAGCAGATGCAAATGATGCCCAAGATGCAAAAAACAAAGCTCCAAAACGCCATTGTCAGTGCTATGTACGCCGCCACCGTTGAAAGCGATTTGGACTCCAAAGAGGTGTTCGAAATGCTGGGTGCAGGGAAAGCCAGCACCACAATGACAAACTATCTATCTAAACAAACGCAATATTATGACGAGGTGAATTTAAAGCTGGGCGGCGTCAATGTCCCGCATTTGTTGCCCAATACCCACCTCAATATGCAAACCTCCGGCAATGTCGACAATGGTTATGTTGAGCTTGAATCGAGTTTGCTGCGTACGTTAGCAGCAGGTACCAATTCGTCTTACGAAGAGTTGTCCCGTGATTTTAGACAAAGTTCTTACAGCTCGAACCGCGCATCCATGCTTGTGAGTTGGCGTTACTACAAAGGGCGTCGCAAGATCATCGCGGCCCGTGATGCCACCATGATTTTTCGTTTGTGGTTTGAAGAAATGGTGCTCAGCGGTCAGCTTCGCTTGCCGCGTGCAAAGATGGATTTATACGACGCTCTTGCCGCATGGACTAACTGTACATGGATTGGCACAGGTCGCATGGCCATCGATGGTGTGAAGGAAGTCAAAGAAGCGCTTTTGCGTATCGAAGGTGGCTTGTCTACTTACGAAAAAGAGCTCGCAAATATGGGTGAAGACTATCAAGAAGTGTTTGCCCAGCAAGTGCGCGAAACCGAAGAGCGCAAAAAAGCTGGATTGCCGCCGCCAAGCTGGTCGCAGGTCGAGGCATTTGCACCAGCTGAACAACCCCAAGAGGCCTAACCATGTCAGCCAATTTAAAACACATTGCGAGTCGGGCGCTGGATAAGCCTTTGTTGCTTGATCCTGGCTATGCTCGCACATTCTTTTCTGCTCTTTGTCCTCGCCTCGGAATGGGTATCACTCAAATGGTGGATGCTGATGGCGAGGTGATGACAGGCGAGAAAATGCACATCGAAGCGTCAAGCTTCATGAGTTCACGTGATCGCCAGCGACCTTATCAAGTGATCGATGGCGTGGCTGTGGTGCCAGTATCCGGCACGTTAGTACATAAGTTTGACCACGTTAAGCCCTATTCTGGTATGACGGGTTACAACGGCATTATTGCTCGTGTTCAAGCGGCCATTTCAGACCCCGAAGTAAAGGGAATCTTGATGGATATGGACACACCGGGCGGTGAAGTGGCTGGCTGTTTCGATGCGGCGCAAACGATCCGATCGTTTGCGCAAGAGGGCGGTAAACCACTCTGGGCTCTAGCTGATGATATGGCGTGTAGCGCAGGCATGGCGATTGCCAGTGCCGCCGATCGTCGCCTAATCACGCAAAGTGCTGTGATGGGCTCGGTTGGTGTGGTGATGGCTCACCAGTCTTACGCGGGAAAGCTTAAAGAAAACGGTATTAAAGTGACGCTGATTCATTCGGGCGCGCACAAAGTCGACGGCAACCCATACGAAGATTTAAGCGCTGAAGCATTAGAGAAATTTCAAACTAGCTCCGACACGCTTCGTCAAGAATTCGCCGCTCTGGTATCAGAGCATACAGGTTTATCGGTCGATGCTGTGTTAGCGACTGAAGCCAAGACTTATCGCGGTCAAGAAGCCATTGATATTGGCTTTGCTGATCAACTTGTTAACGGTAATGAGGCGATCGCCATCTTTGCCGATTTCCTCAACCAACCCAAAACCAATATGTCAGGAGTGAGCATGGCCACTACTAATACAGAGCAGCCAGCGGCAACTACGCCAACGGCCCCAGCACAGCCAAGCGCTGAAACAGCGCCGCAAATGAGCGAAAAAGAGCGCATCAAAAGCATCATGAAATGTGAAGCGGCAACTGGTCGCGAAAAGCTTGCAGAGCACTTTGCATACGACACCGATATGAGTGTTGAAGCGGCACAGGCAGCCCTTGCTTTGGCTCCAAGTGCTCAAGCGCCGGATGCAACCAGCCAACAGGCTCATGCTGAAAAACTTGATCAGCTGATGCAGCAAGAAGGCAACCCGAATATCACTGATGATGTGGACCCTTCTGCAGAGATGAGTAATGTGGATGCCATTATGGCAGATTATGAATTGGCTAGCGGCCTGTAACTCGGAGATAGACAATGTCTGATACCTACACTTACACCCCAGTACAAGAATTGGCGAGCTCAGAGCAGCCGCATAACGCCCGCGCGCTGATCGGGGCAAACCAGACGATTGAGCGACTAACGCCGCTAGGTCAGAAAACAGCAGATGGCACCGTAGTGGTTTGGGATCCTGCTGCGACAGATGGCTCACAAAAAGCCGTTTATCTTGGTGCATTCGACGCCACAATTGGCGGTACGGCGGAGTACAAAAAAGTGATCAAGTCAGGTGACTGGAATACTGATGCAATCAAGTGGCCTGATGGTACAGCGGCTACACAAAAAGCGCTGGCTTTCGTCGGTACACCGATTTCCCACCAGCCGATCTAGCATCGCCTAGCTCTTAATTTCTCTTTTCTAATTTCTAAATGCCGTTAACTCGGTAGGAGTTCTCTATGTCTAATTTTGACACGGTCACGTTGCTAGGCGTGAAACAACGACAAAAGCCTTTTGAGGCATTTTTTAAACGCATGTTCTTTGGTACAGAGCTTTTTTCAGAAACTGAAAAAGTTGCTATCGATGAGCTGGTACCAAACCTTCGCTTAGTACCGTTCGTATCGCCTATTGTGGCCGGTACAGTACGCCGCCAAGATGGTAGCCGCACCACATCTTACCAGCCGCCTTACATGAAACCGCTAGATTTAGTTTCACCCAAGCAAATGATGAAGCGTTTGCCAGGCGAAGCGCTAAACGGAAAAATGTCACCAGCCGCGCGCTTGAATGCAACAGTTGCGCAGCTTCTAAAAGATCAAGAAGAGGCAATGGTACGCACAGAAGAGAAAATGTGTGTCGATGCAGTCTTGACAGGGAAATTCGTTATTGAAGGCTCCGAAGAGCACGAAGCAATGGAAGTGGATTATGGTCGTAATGCTGCAAACAACATCACGCTAATTGGTCTAGAGCGCTGGTCTCAGCTGGATAAAGAAACGACCGATATGGCTCAGATCATTGAAGAGCTTGCCGACCTGTCCTCGGGTATTCCAGATCTCATCATTTACGACAAAAAAGCCTATTCAGAGTTCGCCAGCTTCAAATCTGTGAAAGACGGGCTTGATACAAAGGTCGCCAACGGCAACAGTGAGCTGATGCTTGCGCCTGAAATCAAGAAAGTCGTGCAGTTTAAGGGCCGCTTCGGTCAGTACGATATCTGGGTTTACAACGGTGAATACGAAAAAGACGGCGGTGAACGTCAGCGCCTAATGCCGGAATACGGCATGGTTATGGGCCCATCTGTTTACGATGGTGTGATGGCTTATGGTGCTATCCAAGACGTTGAGGCGGGCGACGACGGTGTCGCGCGGGCAAAACGCTGGCCTAAAGTGTGGGTGAATAAAAACCCAAGCGCGCGTTACCTAATGACGCAATCAGCACCGCTGCCAATTATGCCGGATGCCAACGAATTTGTAGTCGCAATCATCGACGGTCCAGTGTAACCACTAGCCAAACCAACACCACAAAAGAGGGCGCATTGAGCGCCCTTTTTGTTTCCGTTTATTACCAATTAGGAGCCTAAACCATGGCCACTGCACAAAAAACTGCTGATGATCAGCAAGACGATCAGAACAAAACTCCAGCGAAGACGGCATCAAAGATGCTGATTGTCACTAAGACGTTCTACACGCAAGGCAAAGACAAAAAGCGCGTTAAGTTCATCGCCTCACCAAAGCCTCAAGACTTGGGCGAACATGCCGCGATGGCCGTAGAAGCAGGCGTTGCACGTCTTCCAACGAAAGACGATGAGTGATCCATTCGCTATGCTCGATGACGCTGTCGTTGAGCATTTTGGTCTCTCTGGGACCGCGACGGATTTAGAGGGCAATGTCACGCCGATTAAAGTCGATGTGAATGACACTTTTCTTGATCTGATGAGCGGTGATGTGACGATTAATGCCAATGAAGCCAAGATTGGTGGCAAAGGCATTAGCTGGATCACAACTGAGCACGAGCTTGAGATTAACGGACGTAAATTCCGTGTCGATCGCGAGCCTGAAGAGGACATTTACGGATGGACCGAAATCTACGTGAGCCGCATTTATGATTCAGATTGATATCGATCCCGCTCAATTGGTGCCGAGTCTTGGGGCTATTGAGCTGACTCAAAAAGAGATCAATGCGGCCGCTCATCGTGCCCATCAACGCACTGCGAAAGCGGTGCAACGACACGTACTGAAAGCGCTGTCTAAAGAGCTTGAAACCAAGAACAACAAAGCCATGCGCCGCCGCATCGTGTTAAAGCGCCGCGACGGTAAGTTTTCGTTGTTTGTCGGTTTAAATGATTTGCCTGTTAGCTCGCTCAAAGGGCGAATGAAGCAAGTTAGCAACGGCGTGGTGTTTCGTAGTCAGCGCTTTGAAAAAGCGTTTATTGCAAAGATGCCCAGTGGCAAGAAGTCCGCCTGGCGTCGCAGAAACAAGAACAGAAACTCGCTTGTTGAAGTAAAAACGCCAATTCAAAGCGATGCGGACTCCGCTATACGCCGTCAGATTTACGACGATATCGTCGAGCTTTTTAGACACCATTTTGAAACAGATATAAAAGGCCGACTGGCTAAAAAGGCAGCGAAATTATGAAGACCACGACGATTGATGGCCTTTATAGTGCTGTCATTAGCAAAATTGAAGCGCTGAACGTGTTCAGTGCGGTGCACGATGAGCTGAATACTAGCAATATTCGCCGTAAAGAATGTGTGGTCGAGCTGGAAAGTGTCGATTTTAGCGACGGCGGCAATGTCTATGAAGGTATCGATAAAGTCTCGGTGACGTTTTCCATCCTTGTTTTCTATCCAGAAAGCCGCGGTAAAAAGCCAGTGCGTGAAGTACGTGAGCTAGCGGTACGTGTTGCCCGACTGTTTAGCGGTGCCAAGATTGAGGGCGGGGACGCTTCCCCCATCCAAACAATGGAAGATAACAGCTTTGATGATTTGAACAGTCATGCTGTTTGGGAAGTGCAAGTGCAAATCGATGATGTGCATTTGGGCGAGTTACCAGAAGAACCAACGCAACCGAGCGAAGTGCTGGCATCGTGGGTACCTGATGTTGGCCCCGATCATATCGACGATTACAAGCCCATTGATCAGAGTCTTCAGTTATGAATACACGCGAGATTGAGCAAGCAATAGCTGCTGTGATCATCATCGCTAATATTCATGAGCTGGACTACGAAACACGCAAGCTCCGTTGCATTCACGGCGAAACTCTGACCGCTTGGCTTCCATGGCCAGCGGAAATCGGCGGCAATTTCATCCGCTGGCGACCGTTGCGCGTTGGTCAGCAAGTGGTACTCGCGTCACATGCGGGTGATCTGACTCAAGCAGCGATCATCGGCATGCTGTACAGCAATGACATCGTGCCCGAAGAAACCAGCGAGTTGATAGACGTTACCGAGTTTACGGACGGCTCCAAGCTGCGCTACGACAGCGAAAATCAGAAATACGAGATCATTGTCGATCAACAGAATGTCACTGTGAGCAAAGACGAGATCAAAGCCACGTTTGCAGACAAAGCCACCGTTGAAATGAACGCTGACAAAGTCAACGTCGAATACGGCGGTAACGCATCGATCTTAATGAACGCGTCACAACTAAAAATCACCCATGGATCAAGTAGCATCACGCTCGATTCGTCCGGTGTCAGTGTCAACGGCGCCCGCATTGAGTTGAATTAATTATGCCTTTTGAATTTTCCTATGGCTGTAATCCAAACGGTGGCGGTGGTGATGAAGGCAACATCCATGAGACGTTTTTCGAGTTGCATGAGCTGACGCAAAATGTCAGCGGTTTTGTGAAGCTTCTTGCTGTTGATGGTGACGAAGATCAGAAAGAAACGGCGTATGTAACAAGCTATGCGTACTCGATTACGCCAGCGTATCCGCTAGGAATTTGGTCAATCAACTCAAGTTTGAGTGAAGGCGTGACATTGCAAGCGAACTCAATTGCAGGCTTCTTTCCGATTGAGTTTGTTCATTATCTCGATAACGGACAATCCATCTTTGCGGATTTCTGGCACGAAGTGCCGATGGGTTCTGAAATTGTTGAATTTCGCCCGAGCACGCTTAGGACGTTTACCTATTCACTGACAGTGACCGCGACCACGTCGTCGGGCGCTGTGTATTCCACCACGCTGGATATGACAGTCGAGCACGACTGGACACCTGGCAAACTAAAACTATTGGAGTATGTCGATGCTATCCGTCGCGCAAATGGGTAAAACCTCAACGGGCCACGGTAGCTATGCGCCGGTGCCCAGTGTAACGGGGGCTAGCACGGTTTTTGTAAATGGCATCCCCGCATTACGTCAAACAGACACGTACGCGCCGCATTGTGTTGGGCCAGCGTGTCACGTTGGCTCGGTGCTAATGGGCTCATCCAGCGTGTATTGCGAAGGGCTGCAGCTTGCCCGTATCGGCGATCCGATCGATTGCGGTGATGTGGTATCCGCAGGCTCTGCCAACGTCTTTGCAGGGGACTAATTATGGGTATGAACGAAACAACGGGCAAAGCGCTCGATGGCTTCGCACATTTGCGACAAAGCATCCGCCGTTTGCTGACCACGCCGATCGGCTCGCGCGTGATGAACCGAACCTATGGCTCAAGGCTGTTTAGACTGATTGATGCCCCTGTTAATCCCGCCACGCAAGCACTCATTTATCAAGCTGTTGCTGAAGCGCTGGATCGATGGGAACCACGCTACGAATTAGAGCAAGTAAGCCTGCATCGCTACGAACAGGGGCGACTAACGCTCAATCTTGTAGGGCGATATGTGCCCACGGGTGAGCGGGTCACAATTGAAAATTTAGAGGTATAGCATGTCATTGGACGCGATTGATTTTACACAGTTGCCCGCCCCGGACGTCGTGCGAGCGCTGGACTTTCAGACCATATTTGACGAAATTAAAGCCGATTTTCTAGCGCGAGACGAAGACTATGGCAATCTAGCAGAGGGCGATCCCGCATGGGTGTTGCTTGAAGTGGCTGCCTACCGTGAGTTCACGATTCGTCAACAAATTAACGACGACGCTCGCGCCGTCATGCTGCCTTATGCTGTCGGTGCTGATCTCGATAATCTCGCCGCGCTGTATAGCATCGAGCGAGCTGTAGTCATTGAAGGCGATCCCACGGCTAAGCCGCCGATTGAAGAAGTGTTGGAAACCGACGCGTCATTGCGCCGTCGCACACAGTTGGCATTTGAAACAGCTGCTGTGGCGGGGCCAATTAACGAGTACATCGCCCATGCGCTCAACGCATCGGGCGAGATTAAAAGCGTTTCTGTTGATGTGCCGCGTTTTGATTATGTGGCGATCCCATCGCAAGCCTCTCAGTATTTACCCGTGGGTACCATTGCCTTAGCTCCTACGTATGATGCTGGGCTCATCGATCCGCAACCGGGTGATGTGGCACTTACTTTGTTGGCCCATATAGGCACAGGGGAAGTGGAGCAAACGCTGTGCGATCAGATTAAAGCCACGTTAGACGATAAAACACCGGTGACAGACACGGTATTTGTGCGATCGGCACAGATCGTTGAGTTTGATGTCTCCGCGACGCTGTATTGCTACGCGGATCTGGGTGCAGAAGAAGCGATCGCCAACGCGACTGCAGCATTAAATACTTACGTCGCGGGTGCTCATCGTCTGGGCTATGACATCACATTGTCAGGTATTTATGCTGCGCTTCATCAAACGGGCGTACAGCGCGTAGAGCTTCACGCACCGACAGCAAACATCATCATCGGCAAGCGTCAAGCAGCGTACTGCACAGGCATCAATCTTGATTACGGCGGGGTGGCTGAATGAGTTCACTATTACCGCCAAACAGCACGCAATATGAACGCGATTTAGAAGCGTCCATGTCACGCATCAGTGATGTACCGGTGCCGATTCACACGCTGTGGAATCCTCAAACCTGCCCAGAAACGCATCTCGCGTGGCTGGCGTGGGCGCTAAGCGTGGAGGGCTGGCACGACGAACTTACCGAGCAAGAAAAGCGCGAGATGATCGCTCAATCAGCGGATTACCACCGTCGCAAAGGCACAAAAGGCGCAATTCTTGAGATTGCACGCTGGATACTTGATATAGCAGACCTTGACCAGCATCGCGCATTTGAGGCGCCGCCGCATTCGTTTCGACTGCGAGTCAGTGATGAGGGACGCATCAAGAGCAAAGCGCACTGGGATCGTTTAGTAAGAATGGTCAACAGTGCCAAAGCGGCCCGTTCTAATTTCTTCTCACTGCAGATCAAAAAGAAAGGCCAGCAAAATATCTATCTCGGCGGAATTATCAATCACGTCACTCAAACAGACCTAGGCCATGGCGTACGCGCTGAGTTTGATCAGCAAAATACATGGTTCGGTAGCGTTATTAATACGGCCACGCGCTCTAACGTGGGTCATGCTGTGACGCCGCTATTTGATACACAAATTCAACTGCAAAAAACCGCTGTGCATTGCAGCGCAAACTACTCTATTGGAGCGATGTTAGATGGCTAACTTCCCCGGACTGATAATGACCGCCGCTGGGCGGAACCTACAAGCCAAAGCCCAAACGGGCCAGCCGCTTAACTTTTCTCGTGTCGCGATCGGTGACGGTGAAAAACCTGCGAATTACGAGCCGCTTGTTGCGCTTGTTGATGAGAAATTGTCGCTGAATATCGTGAATTTCGAGCTGCTAGGCGACGGCACATCGAAACTGCATGTATTACTCACCAATCAAAACGTAGTGGAAGGCTTTTTTATCCGCGAAATCGGTGTGATGGCGATCGACCCAGATACTGGCGACGAGCTGCTATACAGCTATTCCAATGCCGAGCAATATTCCGATTTTCTGCCCGCGTTTGGGGGTGAAACATTCGTTGAAATGCTTTTCGATCTTATTACAGTTGTTGGCAATGCATCTAATGTCACAGCAGTGATTGATGATTTCCTTGCGCACGCGACGAAAGCTGACGTGGATGCCCTAAAACCATTTGTGGTCCCAGTGGGCGGGCAAGTGGATATGCTGCTTAAAAAAGCCACTAATGCCGACGGCGACACGGAGTGGTACGACCCGACCGAGGGAATTCAATTTCGTATCGGCTCCGTGACCGAGGAGCGTACAGCAGTAGAAGGGCAAACGGCCTTTGCACTCATGAAAACGCTGACGAATGGGCTGGCTGTTTACGTCAACGGTCTGCGCATTCCGAACAGCGACTGGTCGTCTGCGGGTGGCTCGCAAGTGGTGTTGGATGAGCCCCTAAACGACGGCGACAAAGTCCAGTTTGTGAATAACGAAGAAGTCAGTACCGCGTCATTGGCTCGCGTCTCGCTGAATGGCCCGAATCTTGTCTATCAGGGGACATCAAACGACTACACGATCACAGACTACGATACGTTTTCAACGTATACAGTGATGTCGAACATTGGCACGGCAACCCATAGCAACGGCGTGATCACGCTGGACATTCCAGCGGGTGCCGAATCCGACGACGGCATAATGATGACCGTTCAACGTAATTCGGGCTCGATGTCATTTAGCATCGCGCTAGGCACGCAAGCTGTTGCACAACCGCAGATCACATCGCCAGAGCACAATGCGACAGATGTTGGCGAAACACTCACGCTCACCGCGTCAGCGTTTCAGACGTATCCTGCAGGCGTAGATACACAAGCCTCGGCCACATGGCGTATCGCTACCGATGCGGCCATGACGAATGTTATTTGGGAATCAGTAGATGACATCGTCAATCTAACAGCCATCAAAGTACCAAGTGGCGTGTTGGCAGAGCTGACAGAGTACTACACCGATGTAGAGCAAACCGGTAACGCGATTGGTACCAGTATTAAATCGAATCCGATTAAATTTACAACGTCAGATCAGTTTGTGCCGACAGTGCCAGGCACGCCATTCGGTGGCGGGTACTACGTGGGTATCATGGACCCGCCAGACGGGCCGCGCTATGCGTTGATTGTTGCACCGAAGTCCGTAGAGGTAACGCTGCAGTATAAAAACTCAGATAGCTTTAGTGCAGGCACAGGGTCACTGTGGGATGGTCAGCTAAATACATCCAATATTGATGATGCAGTTCACCCAGTAGCACAGTATGTGTCTAGCTTGTCGATCGGCGGTTATCATGACTGGTATGTCCCTGCGCGAGATGAGTTTGAGGTTTTATATCGTAAATTTAAATTGTCAACGGACGCTAACAAAACAGGCGCAAGACCGTTGGGTGGATATTTTGGGGAAAACTTAAATAGCGTGCCTGTCGGCGACGCATACTCAGGAGTTGATCCAGTTCAGACGTCTGTTTCTGATTTTATTGTAAATGGGTCGGAGTCACTTGAATCCACATTTTATTGGACCAGTTCTCAATACGATTCCAATGGGTATATGTGGGTCCAATATGCGATTAACGGAGACCAAACATCACGATCCAAAGTTTCTGGATTACGAGTCCGCCCCGTCCGTCGCATCCTCTTAGACTAAAGGTGTCCAGATATGTATGTAATTTATACTCAAGTGGATGCTAAAACGGGCGTCCCAGCATCCCAAACTCTTATGCGCAACGGCCCCAAAATGCCCGAAGGCATTACGTTCTCGTTCGCATTGGAATCTCAATACCCACTTAAAAACGATCAACATCCTGTGTTCTACGGCACAACGGACCGCGACGATCTACCCGAATGGGTCGATATCATCACGCAAGAGCAATTCGAAGCAGATCGCGATGCGGAAATGCAGGCGCGATATGACAAGTTGCTCGCTCAAAAGATTGAGCAAGCCGCCGCCGAGCGTTGGCGTGTCGAAACTGCCGGCATTACGCTGGATAACGGGGCGTTCGTTAATACGGCGGAAAAAGATCAAAACCGCATTAGCAATGCTTACTCATCCCTTAAAAATGGCTTAGTCGATCAAATCGACTTCAAAGGTGCCAATGGCTGGGCGGTGATGACGCTGGTTGAGCTGGAGCCCATTGCTAAAGCGGTTGCTCAGCACGTTAGCACGTACTGTTTCGGTGCCGAGCGTGATGTGACCGATCAACTAAATTCGATGGATTACACAGCACTGCAAACAGCGGATGTGCAGCAGCTTTTTGAAGACGCGTATCAAGCGCGTAAGGAGCTAGATAATGCGTAAAGTCATTTTAGTGGGATTTGCTGTGGCTGTAGTTGGGTGTTCATCAAAAGGTGCGCTCACTGCTGATCAAAAACAAACGCTGATCAGTGAGTACAGTCAGCAAAAGACGTTTGAAATCGAATGTGCAACAGGCTGTCGTGTGGCCTACAAAGACCCGCGCGATCAGTTGCAGTTGCCCAGCGAAACAAACGGCTATGACGTACTCAACACGGCCATTAAAACCGTTGGCGGTATCGCTACATCTGCCATGCCTTATGCCGCGATTGGCGTAGTGGCCACAGAGGGCATTCGTAATTCTGGCGGCAACGGATCGAACAACAGCGCAGCGTACAACGCGAGCTATGACAACGATACGTCTACCGCGACGACAACAGAAACCAGCACGAATACAAGTACGCAAACGGAGTCGGCTGTAAACAGCTCCTACAACGAACGTGTGCCGATTGCCCCCGAGGAATAGTCATGATCCAAAAAAAACCATGGCTCTATCAGTTGGAGCGTGATTACGTTTTCAAACACCCGCTGTTGCGCGGTATCGAGTTTGAAAACGCGTGGGTCACAATCCGAAACGGCACTCTGACGATCAAAAAGAATTACGCATGGGATGGCTGCACACCGAAATGGTCGGTTTTTGGCGTTTGGTGGGTTGGCGTGCCTGACGGCATTCTACGCCTCGGCAAACCGTGGATGTATTTTGCATCTCTGATACACGATGCGCTTTGCCAATTCCGCAATCTGATCAAGATCAGTAAGCGCGCAGTCACGCAAATATTCAACGATGTCATGGAGCGCGATCAATTCCCGCTTCGTCCCGTTTATCGCTGGTTCGTGGACAAGCTCGGGCCTCAAGACTTTCTAATCAACTAAATATACACAGGCCGCGAAAGCGGTTTTTTTGTATCTAAATTTCACTAACAAGCCTCGCATCTGCGGGGCTTTTTCGTTTCAGGAGGCCAGAATGGCTGGTAACGGTTTTCTTCATGGCGTTGAAGTCAATGAGATATCAAATGGATTACGACCAATTGAGCAGGTCAGCTCATCCATCATCGGAATCGTGGGGACGGCACCTGGTGCTGATCCTATGGCGTTCCCACTCAATACGCCAGTGCTAGTAGCAGGGTCTCGCTATGAGGCTGCAAAGCTTGATGTAACAGAAGATGGCACGGGGGGGGGTACGCTGCCTCCGGCGCTTGATGGCATATTTGATCAGATCGGTGCAACCGTCGTTGTGATTCGAGTGCAAGAAGAAATCATCGAAAATGACACGCTGACTAATGTGATCGGCGGAACCGATGCTGATACTGGTCAGTATTTGGGAATTCAGGCACTACTTTCATCGAAGTCTGTTAATGGTAAAGTGCCGCGTATTTTGTGCGCCCCTGGGTTTACGCATCAAAAACCTGTTGATGGAGACGGTAACCCATCAGCCAACCCCGTTGTTGCGGAATTGATTGCCATCGCTGAGCGGATGTCTGCAATCATTGTCGCAGATGGCCCGAACACGAACGATGACGCGGCAGTGCAGTATGGAGCGGACTTCGGTTCCGAGCGCGTTTATGTAATTGACCCGTGGGTTAAGGTTTTTAAAGCGGGTGAAACTGTAATTGAACCCGCGTCCGCTCGCGTTGCGGGTGTAATTGCAAAAACAGACTACAACATCGGATTTCATCAGTCCCCATCCAATCAGCCGATTAACGGCATCATTGGCACAGCGCGAGCCATCGACTTTGAGTTGGGTGACGAAAACTCACGTGCAAACCTTCTTAACGAGCAGAAAATCGCGACAATCATCTACGAGGATGGTTATCGATTGTGGGGGAACCTTTCTCTATCCGGTGATCCTAAATGGAAATATTTGTGTGTGCGTCGTACTGCAGATGTGATCAATGATGCGACCAAACAATCCCATTTCTGGGCCATTGATCGTGGCATTACTACCACTCTTGTCTCTGATGTTGTCGAGGGTATCAATGCTGAGCTGCGTGCCATGAAAAACCGTGGACAAATCATCGGCGGTTCGTGCTGGGCTAACGCTGACTTGAATACGCCAGAGTCAATCCAATCAGGTCGATTATACATCGACTACGATTTCACACCGCCATATCCAAACGAACGCATGACGTTCCGATCAATGCTAGTTAATGGCTACGCAGTAGAGGTAATTGTCTAATGTCTATTGATATTTTAAAGAACTTTATGTTGACCGCAGACGGGTTTGGTGAAGTGGGTTTGATTGATGAATACACGCCTCCATCACTTGAAATTCTAACAGAGTCAATCCGCGGTGGCGGCATGGACAGTGAAGACGCTGTCGATATGGGTATGGCTCCAATGGAAGTGACCTTTAAGATGAATGGCTATCATCTTGATATCTTAAAAATGTGGGGTCTTGGTGAAGGCACAACTAAACCGTTGACGGCGCGTGGCTGGCTACAAGACGAAGATGGGACTAACACTGCTTTAGTGCACAACATGACCGCGCGCATTTTGAAGGTTGAGCAGGACACGTGGAAGGCGGGAGAAAAAAGTGGTGTCGTTATTACGGCTCGGCTGCGTTTTTTCAAAGCAACGCACGGTTCAACAGTTATTCACGAAATTGATGTAAAAGGTGCCACTCGTATTATCGGTGGTGTAGATCAGCTGACTGGAATGCGTACAACGCTGGGGCTATAACATGACGCAACAAACTCAAAACCAAAACGCTCAAGAAGCACCAGCACTAGCATGGCTAAACGAATCTGACGACGGCGAGTCCGTCGTCATTACGCTGAAAAAGCCGATCGAAGTCGATGGTCAAAAAGTCGAAACGCTCACAATGCGTGAGCCGACGGTTTTAGATCAGAAGCTGGCTCAGAGTAACGCCAAAACAAACATTGACATGGAAACTCAGCTGTTTGCCAACCTTTGCGACATTCCTTCTGATGTTGTGATCAACATGAAGCTGTCTAACTATGATCGTTTGCAAACCGCGTACTCGTCTTTTTTAGACTAAGCCTCGACGATATCCGCACTCACTCACTTGCACTTGCGAGTCACACGGGCTGGTCATGGTCCGAGATCCAATCTCTACGAATATCAGAATTTCTCTGGTTTATAGAAGGACTGCCGAAACATGGCGATTAATCAAAGATTAAATACCGTCATTGAAATTGGCGGGGCTGTGTCGCGCACGCTCGTCGGCGCGACTAATAAAGCGCGTGGCCAGCTGAAAGGAATCGGCGGGGCGATGGATACGATCAAGCGTAAGCAAGATCAGATCGAGCGCTTTGATATCAAGGGGCTGCGTGAGACTCGTAACAAACTGCGCGGTGTTGAACACAACATCGCCGGTTTATCGGATGAGATCGAGAAGAGCAAAGCGAAATCGCATCAAGCTGGGCTTGCGTACCGTCGTGCGGGCGATCGTGTCAACGAAATGGCCCGCGAGATGAAAGGGGCGGAAGATCCGACCGGCGCAC
The DNA here is from genome assembly GCF_049821165.1 of Marinomonas gallaica. Classification (NCBI taxonomy): domain Bacteria; kingdom Pseudomonadati; phylum Pseudomonadota; class Gammaproteobacteria; order Oceanospirillales; family Oceanospirillaceae; genus Marinomonas; species Marinomonas gallaica. The sequence goes on along the minus strand of NZ_CP187511.1, from coordinate 3,362,733 downwards.
TAGCTCACGAGCTGGATCAAGCGAAGCGGGAAGCGACGCGATTAGAGCGTGAGTTTAAAGCCGCGAAAAAGGAAACCAGCGGCCTAGAAACGCAAATGCTCGGGGCGAGAAATGAGTCTAACAAGCTAAGCCGTCAGTTTGATGAACAACGCAATGCGGCCAAGTCTGCAAAGAATGCTCTCAAGGAAATGGGCGTTGATACGCGCAAACTCGCAGACGAAACCGCAAGACTGCAGCGCCGCCAAGCTTTACTCGAGAAAACCCAGAAAAGCATCGGACGCACTGGCGACAAATTCGGCAATATGACGCACCGAGTGGGCTCATTTGCCCGCACTGCGTCTGTTGGTTTGGGGCTCGTTGGTGGTGGCCTATTTGCTGTGGCGAACTCAACGAGTGAGCTGGGCGACAAAGCCGCGAAAACCGCCGATAAGCTGGGCTTGCAGATCGGAGCGCTGCAAGAGCTGCGCTATGCTGCGGAACGCTCGGGCGTGTCATCGAATACGATGGACATGGCAATGCAGCGCATGGTGCGACGTTTGGCAGAAGCCAAGAATGGCTCAGGTGCTGCTAAGGACGCGATCGAAGAGTTGGGGCTGTCTGCGCAAGCGCTGGCTAGTATGACGCCTGACGAAGCCATGAACGAAATCGCGGACGCATTGAAAGGAGTAGAAAACCAGTCCGATCGAGTGCGCTTGGCCTTCAAGTTCTTTGACTCAGAGGGCGTGTCCATGGTGAACATGCTCAAGGACGGTAGTGACGGCCTCAAGCAATTGCGCAAAGATGCGCGTGATACAGGGTATGTGCTCAGCGAGCAAGCGGCGCGAGATGCTGAGGCATTTCAAGATGCCTTGCTTAATGCCAAGCTCGGCATGGCTGGCTTTAAGAACACGATCGGCTCCGCGATCATGCCCGTTATTACAGACATGATGGGCGAAATGTCGGCGTGGCTGCGTGAAAACCGTGGTCAAGTGATTGAGTTCTCTAAAAACTTGGCTTCTGGACTGCGTAAAGCCGTGCCGGTGATCGGGCAAGTAGTTCAGGGGCTCACATCGACTGTTCAAACGATCAGTCGAGTGACGGAGACGGTTGCAGGAATGGTCGGCGGCTATGAAAACCTCGGTATGATCGTCGGTACCGTTTTCGCAGGGAAAGCGATCGCGTCGGTGGTTACGTTCGGAGCCAGCCTTGCATCTACTCTGTTCACTGTAGGTAAGCTCATTTTCACGTTTGGCAAATTCGCCATGCTCGCTAATCCAATTGGATTAGTTGTCGGCGCAATAGCAGCGATCGGCGCGGGATTATATCTCGCATATAACAAAGTTGAATGGTTCCGTGAAGTCGTGGATGGAGCTGCCCGTGCTGTTATCGCCAGCGCAAAAGCGTGGGTCGGTGGGGTTGTCGGTTTCTTCACAAGCGCATGGGAAGGCGCGAAAACAGTTGGCCGTGGTTTGATGTCCGTCGGTGAAACCATCGTCAATTTCTATGCCTCTGCATTTAAAACCGTGTTTACGCTCCCGAGTCGTATTATCGGCGCCTTTTCGGGTGTGGGTGACAGTGTTTTAGGCATGTTCAGTGGCATTAAAAACACGATCGTCGGTTTTATCGACTCGATTGTTGATCGAATCGGCAGTGTGATCGACAAATTTTCATCATTGAAAAACGTCGGCAGCACTGTAAAAGGCTGGTTTAGCTTTGGGGATGACGAAGAGCCAGCGAAGAAGGCGCCTAAAATCGGCAAAGCGGTCGAGCAAAGCGGTTTCTTCAGTCGCTTAAATCCGTTTTCAAACGATGAGCCCGTTAAATCAGAGACACAGCAGCGCGTGAAAGACGCCACGGCTCAGGTTGCAAGCAATTCAATTGTGAACGACCAGCGCTCAAACGTCGCAAACAGCTCTACTGTCAATGACCAGCGCTCTAGCGTAGTGAATAACTCAACAGTGAATGATCGTCGCTCAAATGTCGTAAAAAATGCAATTGCAAATGATCATCGATCAAACAGCTCAACGGTCAATGACCAGCGCTCAGCGAAAACCGAACACAACTACACGATCACCAACCACATCACTGTCAATCAGCAACCGGGGCAAGATGGTCGTCAGTTGGCGGCTGAAATCGAGCGCATCTTACGTCAGAAAATGCGCGGTTCCCTCTCTGATCAACCAAGTGGAGCATTCTAATGCCGGATATCATGATGGTTTTGGGAATATTCCCGTTTTCTATTGATACCGCCGCGTATCAGAAATTGACTCGACGTAAGTCGTGGGATTGGCAAACGCAAGCATTGATCGGGCAACGTGACGCCCAGCAATACATGGGACCAGGGGAGGAAGTGATTTCTCTCGAAGGCGTAGTGTACCCGCACTACGCCGGTGGCCCCGTGCAACTGGCGGCACTGCGCGCGATCGGTGACAGTGGATTGCCTCAGCTGATGGTCAGCGGTGCTGGGGTGCCCATGGGTAAGTGGATCGTGTTGTCTGTTGAGGAAGAGCAAGGGCCATTTTTTGAACGTGGTGCACCGCGCAAACAGACGTTCAAGATGGAGTTGAAGCGTTATCAGGAGGGCTTGAGTTTTGCCAGCTTCTTATAATTCAGTGGAACAAGACACGGTTGATTACATTGTCTGGAAACACTACAAAACGCAGTCAGCACGCGTGGTTGAGCGGGTATTTGATGCAAATCCGCATCTTGCTCGACAGCCGCTTGTGCTGCCTGCAGGTGTCGTGATTAATCTGCCCGACCTTGAATTAGTCACAACAACCCAAGGGGTGCGTTTATGGAGTTAATTGAACAAATCGCCCAAGGATTGATTGGCGGTGTCGATGTGGCTCCTGCATTCAAAGTCAAAGCCAACGGCACCGATATTACTAACAAGCTCAATGAACGCTTGATCAGCCTACGACTCACGGACGAGTCAGGCGATAACGCCGATGAAGTCGATATTGCTCTTTCAGATCATGGCGAAACAGAGCTCACTATTCCAGAGCCTGGCACAGAGCTTGAGGTGTCATTAGGCTACGACGGCACACTCGTCGAAATGGGCAAATACATGATCGACGAAATCGAGATCAGCGGCCCGCCGGATACTGTCAATATTCGTGCTCGAGCAGTCGTGCAAACAGAAGGCGCTCAAGGCTCAAAAATACTCATGACAACGCAAAAAACGCGAGCATGGGAAGCCGGTACCACGTTGGGTGATCTAGTGCGATCGGTCGGCGCAGAGCATGGCATCACGCCCACTGTTGCGTCGGAATTCAATACAATCGTATTGCCCCATGTGGATCAAGTGAACGAGTCCGACATGGCGTTGCTCACTCGACTATCCAAACAATACGACGCGATCGCCAAGCCAAGCGGCGACTATCTCGTATTCGCCAAGCGCGGTGACCTCACCACGCCAGCAGGTACCAGCATCCCCGATGTGGATTACACACGCGAACAAACGGGCGGTCACCGATTGCTCATCAGCCGCCGCGTCAAATCCGGCAGCGTCATAGCGCGGTACCGAGATATCCCCACCGCCAGCACGCTCGAGATCAAAGTGGGAAGCGGCGAACCTGCCAAGCGACTCACTAAAACGTATGGTACCGAAGACGAAGCTCAGGCCGCCGCGGATGCAGAATACAAACGCAGCCAGCGCAACGAACAGCGCCTAGAGCTGGATGTTGTGGGTAATCCCTACCTCGTCGCCGGTGGAGCCATCAACGTCAGCGGATTTCGTTCCGGAATAAACGGGCAATGGCTCATAGATCGCGTAGAACACGAAATAACAAAACGAGGCGGGTACAGCTGCGGAGTGCAGTGTAAACAGATATAGTTAGTCAAAACAGGAGGATGTATGAAGTATCTGGTAATTGCACTGGCTCTATTTTCGTCTCTAGCTAATGCAGAAGTCGTAAAACAATCAAAATCAGGGATCTGTCATGACGCAAGCTCCTCATATTATTCGAGGACCAAAATTTTTACATCTTTTGATACGCTAGAAGGTTGTTTGGCGGCTGGTGGCAAGTTGCCTAAAGGGCATAGCTCAGCGGCTAAAAATAAAACAGAAGTTGGCTATAGTCGTGATAAGTTTGGTCATGGCTGGGATGATGCTGATAGAGACTGTCAGAATACGCGTCAAGAAGTTTTGATTTCTATGTCTACTAACCCCGTTCGATTCGCAGATGAGAAACAGTGTCGAGTGACTTTCGGTCGTTGGATTTCGACGTACAGTGGCGAAGTGATCTTTGACGCCTCAACAATGGATATTGATCATGTGGTTCCTCTAAAGTGGGCATGGGATCATGGTGCAGATAAATGGAGTCAAGAAAAACGCGAGCAGTTTGCTAACGATCCAGTGAATCTTGTGGCTGTTGAAGCATCCCTAAACCGTTCAAAAGGGGCTAAAGGATTGGATGAATGGTTACCACCAGCGAACCAAGAGCAGTACAAAGCTAGGTTCAAGCGTATTTTGTTGAAGTATGGTTTCTCTGGAATTTGAAGAAAACCGAAAAGGACAGGACGCACTATTCTAGTGACATAATAGGCCTAATCAAAAGCCGCTCTAAGATTCTTATAGAGCGGCTTTTGATTTCCAATAGGTATGTAAGTGTTTGATTTTATTGCCATCAGGTTAAGGTAAATTACACCACTCTTACATGTATATTTTCTATTTAATTCAGTGGCTTACATTCATAGTGAGCCTACTTTGACATGGATGAGGTCGGCAGTTCGAATCTGCCTAGCCCTACCAAAATTTAAAAAAGCCGAACCCAGTGTTCGGCTTTTTTATGTCTGATTTTTGTCTGCGTTACTTCATATTCTGCGTTTACGACCAGCAGTAGGCTTGAATCTACTGCTGGCTGCATCAAGCAAAGATCTAGTTGAAATCCATTTAAACGATGATTACTGCTTAGGTTTAAGTGCTAGCTTACCTTGTTCAATTGAAAGATCTAATGGAACACTGGATAGCAAGCGAAGCGTGTTGTTTGTCGTGTCTAATGTGTAAACAGGGTTAGACGCTAGGTAACCATTAATCAGCATCATCACTTCTTTACTGACAGGGGCTAAATTACCCTTATAACCGGCGGCATCAATGGTGCTATCTAATAAAGACAACGAGCGTACAAAGATGGCTTTCTTTTCGCTGTCATAGTAAGGCGCGCCTTCCATTTCAAGGCTTAATTTGGCTGGGTATTTAAAGCCAAATACATTGATGCTGGCTGTTGCTAAAGCACTTAAACGCACAACATCTCGTCCATCCGGGCCGATATCCACGGTCATATCGTCAACCGCTAGCTCTAAAGGAATGCCAGCTAATTCTGACTGCTTCTGTAGTTTTCCAAGCTGGCTGTCGAGCACGCTTTCCAGTTCAGCATTAGATACTGTGTAAGTGGATAATTGTGACAACGTCGCACAACCACTGATAATGATGGTCAATAAAACAACGATAAAAGCTTTCATAATGGCGCTCATAAGTTCAAATAGAAACGCTAGTGTACCGTGTCTCAGGTGAGCGTGTAAAAGTTCTCTCGCATCGTTTTAAAGAGTATCCCATTTCTTTTGAGGCCAATAAGAAAACGAGCTTGGATGACTGCTCAAGCTCGTTTTTGATACTACGCTGCTGTGTTAATAATCAGCCGCATGGCATACGCCAATGCACTCACACTGATGATGCCGATTAGATAGAGCAGTGCGAACCACTGCCAAGACTTGAGTTTCATTAATAGCCCTCCTGATAGTCTTCCACCTTACCGGCAAATACACGATAGCCCCAAAACGTATAAGCCAAAATAAGGGGTATGAAAACCAGAATGCCTACCAGCAAGAATTTCAAGCTAGAATCAGGCGCTGCGGCATCCCAAATGGTCAGTTGATTGGGTATTAGGTAAGGAAATAAGCTGACGACTAGCCCTGCAAACCCCAGTGCAAAAATACCAGCAACAAACCAAAACGGACGTACTTCATGGGCGTTATTGTTAAAGCCGCGCCAAGCCAAAAAGGCAAGCAGGCATGAAACAATAGGTAGCGGGCTGAGGTACAAAAAGTTCAACCCATCAAACCATCGAGTACGAATGTCGTTGGACGATAAAACCGTCCATAGGCTGACGGTCAACATGGCCAGCATCACAATGACTAATAAGCGTTTCGCCAGATGAGCCGCGTGTTGCTGTATGCGAGACCGACTTTTCATATAAAGATAACTGGCGCCCAGTAACGCATAACCTGCCATCACGCTAAAGCCGGTTAAAATGGCAAAAGGAGACAACCAATACCAACTGGCTTCGGATATTTGATCCGCGTTGACACCTTGGACGATCGAGCCCAGAATCAATCCTTGGCAAAACGCTGCGATCGCTGAGCCAGCGCTGAACGCCAAATCCCAATATGGGCGAGAACGGTGCGCTTTAAAGCGATACTCAAAGGCGACGCCACGAAATATTAAAGCAAACAGCATCAAAATAATGGGTAAGTAAAAGGTGGAAAGAATGCCCGCATAGGCCGCTGGAAAAGCGGCAAACAGAACAACGCCTCCAAACACCAGCCAAGTTTCATTGCCATCCCACACATGAGAAATCGATCGCATTAAATGATCGCGTTCGCCTTCTCGATCAAACCATGGATATAAAATCCCAACCCCCAGATCAAAGCCATCGAGCAGTACGTACATCAATACCGCAAACCCTAGGATTAGAAAATAAAACAAGATTAAGTCCATTATTTTTCTCCTTCTTCATGTTTTAAGTTCTTTACCCACGCTAACGCGTAGCCAGGTGCTTTCATACCGATGAGTTGCTGTTCTAAATGCGCCATACTTGGCGGCCCTTTCTTAATCAGTTTGCGCATGAAGTATAGATAAACGCCCAGAAGCAAAGTGTAAATCACAACAAACCCAATCAGCGTGAAGAGCACGCGTTCAGCAGGAAGCGGTGAGACCACATCGCTGGTGCGTACTAAGTTGTAAACCAGCCATGGTTGACGACCTACTTCGACCACATACCAGCCCGCCAATACCGAAATGACACCAGATGGCGTAAACAGGGCGAGAGCGGCTAGGAAAGGTTTGTTTTCAAACAGGGTGCCGCGCTTTCTCAGCCATAGGGCAATGAATGTCAGAGCAATCATGCCGAACCCAAGCCCAACCATCACCCTAAAGGACCAGAAAACCAATGGCACATTGGGGCGGTCTTCCGGCGGGACCGCTTTTAGCCCTTGAACAGCACCGTCAAAACTGTGGGTAAGAATCAAACTTCCCAAATTGGGAATGCCCAGTTCGAAGTCATTGGATTCCGTTTCCATATTGGGCATAGCGAACAACAACAGAGGGACGCGCTCTTCTTCAGCGGGCCAGATACCTTCCATTGCTGCCAACTTCGTGGGTTGATACTGTTTAACGTTCAGGCCGTGGTGATCACCAATGTAAGCTTGCAGAGGTGTCAGAATTAAGGCAATCCACATGGTCATCGACAGCCCTTTTTTAGCGAACGCCACATGTTGTTTTTTAAGCAAGTAATAAGCACACACACCTGCGACGACAAAGGTCGCCGTTATCAAAGAGGCCAACAGCATATGGCTCAAGCGATAAGGCATTGATGGATTGAAAATCACCTCAAACCAACTGGCGACATGAAACTGCCCGTCTACGATGGTGTAGCCTTGCGGTGTTTGCATCCAAGAGTTTGCAACGATGATCCAAAAGGCCGATATCCAAGTCCCCACGGCGACTGTGACCGTTGCGAAAAAGTGCAGTTTTCGTCCGACACGCTGCCAGCCAAACAGCATGACACCTAAAAAGCCCGCCTCTAAGAAAAACGCAGTCAATACTTCATAGGCCATTAAGGGGCCTAATACAGGGCCGACAATATCGGAAAATTTCGAGAAGTTGGTGCCAAACTCATACGACAGGACGATTCCTGACACCACCCCCATACCAAAGGTAATGGCAAATGGCTTGATCCAAAATTTGGCCAACTGTAAGTAGCGTGGATCATGGGTTTTGAGCCATAGACCTTCCCAAATGGCAATCAAAGTGGCTAAGCCAATAGTGATGCTTGGGAAGATGATGTGAAAGCTCACTGTAAACGCAAATTGTAGGCGAGAAAGTAACGCTGTATCGAGTTCCATAAGAGAATCCGTTTAAAAACCGTGAAGGGTGATCGTCTTAAATTGAGATAAATAATTTGAATACCTAGGCATTCACGTTTAAAGCGTCCGCTGTTTTAGATGCCTCCCTTGCCAGCGCCTAACGGCAAGGGGTGCAATGGCTAACAAGATAATGCTGATAAGTACCATGCCATCGATCAGTAAAGTTTGAAGTTCCATAGGTGTTGCCTCGGTTTTCGTTATGATTATGAGTTAAGTCATGTTTAATTGGTTAAAGCAACCTATGTGCCAAAGTGGTTATATGTTTTAAGTTATTGAATTTAAAGTATAAAAAATACCATTTGAAGAGAGTGTAAACTATGTTTACGATTAAGGTTGGGTTTTAGGTGTAAACGAGGTTTACGTTTTGATGTTGTCGACAGTGTTTGAGCTTTCTATCTGGGTAACCAGTGTATGTGGTGTACTGGTAGCGGGCTGGTTGATATGGCGCGCCGATAAGCAGCGCGATTTAATGGCTTTAGCAGGCTTTGCTGTGATGATGGCGCTGTGGTGTTTTGGGCACTTAGCGCTCTTTCATGAACAGCATGCAATAGGTATGTTTCTGTTACTGGCTAACCCTCTTATGCCGACCTTCTTTCTGCATTTTGCGGTGCTTTTTGTCAATGAAGGCCCAGCTCAGCGCCCTTGGTTAAACGCTCTTTCTCGATATATGCCCTGTGTCTATCTGACCAGTGTGATGGTGATGATTTACAGCGTTTGGGTAGGGGCAGGGGATACTACTCCGTTGATTGATGGGCGACCATTTTTCATCTTTAACCAACTTGGCGCGATAAATTTAGGTTACACGGTGTTGGTGGGTATCGCGGGTCACGGGGTATTACTTTTAGGGTGGCAGCAGCATTCGGGGAATAAGCGTCGCTCCATTCTCGCTATGTTTGGGGTAGGCGCATGGGGCTTACTATTGGCCACCAGTTTTATTTTCCCTTCTTTGGGGATTAACGTTTTTCCGTATCCAATGTTGCTGTTACCCAGTTACTTGCTGTTGTTGGTTTACGGGGTTGTGCGCTATCAAATATTGGCGGTGAACCGCTTTGCTAACCGAGCGCTGCTGGTGTTGGTTATGATGCTGGTCGTCCTGTGTGTGATTGCGGTCTTGGGGACTTTTTCTGGGCGAATCGGGCTGGTTGCGTTAACCAACGTACCGATCTGGCAGCTCTGGTTGTATTCTCTTGTGGTGCTCTTAATTGCGGCTATGGTCTATCCATGGGTACGACAATTGTCCGAGCGGATGGTGTTTCCTGGCGCCGTGCTCAATGAACAGATACTGGAACACTGGAGTCGTCAGTTGGGTCAGGCGAAATCTTGGCATGACTTGGTGACAGAGGGGGAGTCATTATTACTGCAGCAATTGCGTTTGCCAGTTAGTATCTGTTTATCCGGTCATGCCAAGTCTGATGGGCACTATCTAGTACTTGATAAAGCCGAGTCCGGCTGGTTTTCACACAGTGAAAACAGCGATGACTTAAGCCCCGGTATGCGCTTAACGTTGGAGGTGTTTGGCTCGTTATTTGCCACCAGTTGCGCCGCCTTAGAGCGCTCGTTAGCGTTAGCTGAAACAGAGCGTAAGCGTCTTGATGAACAGCATTTAGTTGAATTGGGCAGCTTGTCTGCGGCCATGGCGCATGAGCTTCGTAATCCTTTGAACATTATTTCCATGGCTTCCTACAATGCGCCTGCGGACACTCGACGACACATCCAAGAGCAACTGACGCGAGCCGATCGACTGGTAAGTGACATGCTGGTCTACTCTGGGAAGATAACTCTGCAATACCAACCGGTTTCAATCAAGCCGTTGGTCAACAGCGTGATTGCATCCCTTAATACGGAAAACGTTTTAATGACGTTGCAACTGGCAGATGACGTAACGGTGCAGGCCGATCCCCATCGTTTACAGCAAGTGTTTATCAATTTAATCGACAACGCTTTGGCGTATGTGCGCAATCAAACAGATGGCTCGATCTGTATTGAAGCTCAAACCGATGCTCAATCATTCATTTGTCGAATTCATAATAATGGCCCAGCGTTGGAGGCATCGCTTCACGGTGATGAATTGTTTCGCCCCTTTGTTACCAAACGAAGCGGAGGCAGTGGTTTGGGGTTGGCCATTGTTAGACGAATTTTAGACGCCCATTTAGGGCAAATTGCCCATCGAAATGACTGTGGTTGGCCGGTGACATTTGAATTTAGCTTGCCACTCAATGCTGTACATCAACCCTCAGGAGAACCCATAGATGTCTGATAAAAGTTATATTTTATTAGTGGATGATGAGCCTGCTTTTCGTGAATTAGCGGGTAGCTGGTTATCCCAGCAAGGCTTCAGGGTTAAAAGTGTCGGTTCTGTCTCAGAGGCATTAGAAGCAAAACAGATTCATGGAAGGCCTGATTTAGTGCTGCTGGATTTATCGTTGCCGCCGCACTTTGACCCGCAAAAAACATTGTTGGCAATGCCTGAATTTGAGGGCTGTCCGATCATCATCATCACAGGGCATGCTGAGCGAGAGTTGTCGCTACAAGCGATCGCTCAAGGCGCTTGGGACTTTATCGCCAAGCCTGTTGACCCCGATATGTTGGCCGTTGTGGTGCGCCGTGCGTTAGCGAAAACACGTTTAGAGCGAGAGCTGCAGCGCTTGCAAAACACCGCACCAAAGCATGGCGCGGAGGTGTATATTGGTTTATCCGATAATGCTCAAAAGATTCGTGCGCTGATTGAGCGTATCGCGCCGACCGACGTGCGCGTCTTAGTAACAGGGCCTTCGGGGACAGGCAAGGAGGTGATTTCTAGGGCGCTGCACGATTTAAGTACGCGTGCGCAAGGGCCTTTTATCTCCGTGCATTGTGGCGCGATACCGGCTGAGCTGCTGGAAAGTGAACTGTTTGGTCATGTGAAAGGTGCGTTTACTGGCGCGGAGAAAGACAAGCAAGGGCTGTTAACGTTAGCGGACAAAGGGACCTTGTTCCTTGATGAGATTGGTGAGATGCCAGCGCCCATGCAAGTGAAGTTATTACGTGTGCTGCAAGAAGGCACTTTCTATGCCGTGGGTGGCCGAACATTGCAGAGCATTGACGTACGTATCGTGTCCGCAACCAACGCAGACCTAGTCGAGTTAGTCAGTCAAAATGCCTTTCGTGAAGACTTATATTACCGCATTAAAGGTGTTGGGATTGAAACGCAGGCGTTAGATAAACGCCCACAAGATATTCCTATTTTACTGCAAACCTTTATCAGCGACTTGGAGCGCAAGCACGCTCGCTCGTTGGCTTTGTCGTCCGACGCACTGCAGTGGTTTAGAAACCGATCGTGGCCCGGCAACGTACGAGAGCTGAAAAACACCCTTGAAAGCGTCGCCGCCATTTGTGTTGCAGGGCAGATAACACTGGAAGAAATCAACCTCTTGAATTTTGACGTACCCGCCATGTCAATCGAATCATCACACAACACAAGCTTATCTATTAACCGTGAGGACATTACGCTAGAGGAATCGTTAGACGTTCAAGTGCAAAAGCTTGAAATCCGCTTAATCCAACATGTGCTTAAACAGTCGGCTGGCAACAAAACCCAAGCCGCGAAAATGCTAGGTTTATCACGCCAAGGATTGATCAAAAAGATTGAACGCTATGGGGTATGACGGATGATGAATACGTGGCTTACAGTGCGTAAATTGTGAACAGTCAAAGTTAGAAGGGTCAGCAAAGAGTAGGAGGTTGACCTTCTCTAGCAGAAAAGCGATCGTATTTCGTTAGAACTCAAGCAACAGGCAGACACGCAAGCGGGGCAAAGCATGTTTCACCGCCGAACAGGCGGCTTAGAAATAATGCCATGCTATTGACCTCTTAGCTCTTAGCTTCACCGCCGAACACGCGGCTTGAGGATTGGCCATATTTAGAGCGTAGCTTTGGTCAATTTTGAATGCATCAAATTGGAAATTCTGTGATGCATGAAAGACTTAAGCTCTCTGAGCCAAAGCGATCAGTTGAAATGCCGGTTTATGGCCTTTTACTTAGGTCGAAATTCAGATAATAAGTGCACCACTCATGGTTGAGTGGCTTGATAATTTCCGGACAGTCATCTAAAAATAAATTAATGGATTATCACGATTGTAGGTAAGAAGCCGATATGTGTCTGTAATAGTTAAAGCCAATGTAGTTATTTTTAGGTTGTTTTTTGACCTGATTATGTAAGGGAAAATTTATAATCCACCTTTTTAAGCTAAAAAACGATAATTTAGACTAAGCTATTATTTAGGTTTCTTTATTATGAGTTTATAGTTGCAGGGATCAGATAAGTTGTATGCGCTGTATGTTGCATGAATCAGTCACTATATCTGTTTATTAGTATGTGCTTATTAAATACAGGTGGCGTGAAGTTTTTTCATGGCAGTACTAATAGGGATTATGACCCCCAACAATAGTAGGATTACTATTGTTTAAGGATGTTAATCAGTGTGTAATATTTGTAAACTCTAATAGAAAGTGCAACGAAAATAAGGGCTTACAAATTGTAATGATTCGTTAGTCATAGGTGAAATGAATTAGGAATGGCTTATAATCACTCTTGTTTAGAAGGGTGCATTTGGCTTGATTACATGATTGCTAACAGCGCGAAGCCCCTAGCAACTATGAATGATCAATAAGGATTGTTTTATGCTGAAGTTGTCTTTGACACATGTTTTTGCTGTCGCTGTCGCGATCAGTTTAGCTTTATCTGGTTTCTTTTGGCCCGCGCTCTTTGTCCTATTTTTGTCTGGATGCTTGCTCGTTTTTTTAGCCCGCCCTAATACTGCTCAAGTACCTGACTCCGATTTGGATGTTCATACTACCGTATCCGCTGCCGATCACACGGAAGCGCACAAGTTATTCCATGATGAATTAGTACCGCTATTAGACATCTGTAATGATGATCTTGAAAATGTACTGACGACTCAGCGAAGCGCCATCGATGTATTAAGCAGTTCATTTGACGATACTCATCGCCTAATTGGTCAACAAGCGGAGTGTATTCGTTCATTGATTAATGATGGTCATGATGGATCTCGTAGCCATAGTGAAGTGATGCAAGAGTTTGCTGATCAAACGGCTGAGACTTTAGATCGCTTTATTAATACCACCGTTGAAATGTCTGCTGAATCGATGGATTTGTTAAGTAAAGTCAGTGAAATTCATGAAGAAATGCCTGTTGTCACTAAGGCGCTTAAAGACATTGATGACATCGCGGAACAAACCAATCTACTTGCCTTGAATGCGGCCATTGAAGCGGCGCGAGCAGGTGAAGCCGGTCGCGGTTTTGCAGTGGTCGCTGATGAAGTTCGAAGTTTATCTAATCGATCAGCAGGGTTTAGTGTCGCAATACAAGGGCAATTGCAAAAGATCCAAAATCAGGTAACTGAATTAACTCGATCAATGGAGAAATTAGCGGCACATGATGTGACTTATATCATGGAGTCCAAGCGTACCATGCAGCAAGTGCTTGAGCATATTGTAGAAAAAGCGAGCAGTGATTCATTGGTTACGAGTGAGTTGGATGGGTTAGCTACCAGTATTGATGAGGCGATTTTCTCGGCGACGCGTGGTCTCCAGTTTGATGATATTAACCGTCAGAATGTTGAGTACACCATTGATACATTAAGGTTTATTGCCGAGCATCTAGAAAGTATCAAACACTCTTCTTTTGAAGATCTTGAACATGTACTGAAAGACAAACTAGAAATCATCAAGCTTCGAAGTAAAGAACGTCACAACCCCGTATCGCAGCAAGATGTGGCCAGTGGCGATATCGATTTATTTTAATTTATTTAGGAAACGCTATGTCTCAATCAGCGGTAATCAGCATTCCAGAGCGATTCGATTTTAGTACTCATAAATGGTTCACAGAAGCTTATGAAAAAGCTTTGAATGATACAAATCAAATCGTATTAGATTTTTCGAGAGTTTCTTATGTTGATTCTTCTGCATTAGGAATGATGGTGTTACTTCGTAGAAAGCTGATTGGTGTCGGTGGTAAAGGGTATATTCGTAATGCATCTGGCACGGCTAAAGACATTCTTGAAATGGCGAATTTCAATACTTTGTTTGAGTTTGAATAGGTCGACTAAATGCCATCTGAAAACTGTGTTCTAATTTTAGAAGATGATATCAGTACTCGATTAATTGTTTCGAAGTCTCTAACAGTACAAGGCATTAACTCTATTGTTGCTGCAAATATTGCCGAGGCAGAAGCACTTATTCCAAAGCATGACATTTGTTTGTTTTTGCTTGATGTGCATTTACCGGATGGCGATTCCACCTCTTTAGTGGCAACACTGAGAGAGACTCATCCTCTTGTTCCTATTCTTATTATGACAGGGGACTATGAGCAAAATCGTGTTTCAGAGTTTTTTGATTTAGGTGTGCGTGATTTTATTAATAAACCCGTTCATCCAATCTTGCTAGCAAGTCGAGTCAGCAGTTTTATTAGAAGCTATGCGACGGAAAAAGCGCTGTTCGAAGCAAATGAAATGTATCAAAGAATTGCGCATGAAAAAGAGCAAGAAGAGGCGTTGGCGCATTACGTCTACAATCACATACTTAAAGTTCACACAACTAAGATTGCTGGATTAGACGTTGCTATTCGATCTTCTGGCCGCTTTTGTGGTGATATGTTGCTTTCGGCTAAAGCGCCCAATGGTAGCTTGATCGTGATGTTAGCTGATGCGACTGGGCACGGTATGGCCGCTGCACTGACGATCTATCCTATGGTGTCAACATTTGCGGCCATGGTAAGCAAAGGATTGTCATTGGGTGCGATCTTGAGGGAGTTGAGTTCAAAGCATAATCAGTCGATTCCTCAGAACCGCTTTGTTGCCGCTATTTTGCTTGAAATTTCGCCAAAAGATAATAGCTTGAAGGTTTGGAACGGTGGGATGCCTGCGGCATTAATGTTTGATAAAACAGGTGAGCTAACAAAAGTTACGTCGAAAAACGTTGCTATCGGTATTTTGCCAGAAGATTTAATTAGTACGAAAATGGAGTCTTTTGAATTAAGCGATATTAAAAAAATAGCCTTGTTCAGTGATGGGTTAATCGAAAACAAAGTCATCGATGGTCGTAATATCCCATTTAGTGAAGGTTATGACATCATTGCCAAAAACCTAGATGACTCTCATGGTTTATTATCGTTGATGCACGGATATGAGCTGTTTGAAGGCGAAAGTAGCGACCACGACGATATGACCCTTGCGGTGTTAGATCTAGAGCTTATACAAGAAGAGCTAAGGGAAGAGGAACCTGAAGACTTACAGATACCAGGCAGTTTTGATTTTTCGTTTGAATTACGCGGTAGTTCATTAAATAACGAAAAGTTCGCGTTTAGTTTGTCAGATTTGTTGAGCACCTACGGTTTTAATAAAGAGTTTTGTCAAAAAGTGTTTACTGTTGTAACAGAGCTATTGGTAAACGCAGTGGATCACGGTATTTTTAATATACCGTCAAATTTAAAAGAAGAAGATTTTATTACCTATCTCTCAATGAGAGAACAAAAAAAAGCCAACGTGTCACCCTCAGATAAAGTAATGATAGAGGTTAAGTGGGATGAAATTGAACACACTTTATTTATCTCTTTAGGTGATAGCGGTGCAGGTTATAAAGTAGAAAATATTGAAACAGCTGATGACACAGCGGCATATGGACGTGGAATCAAATTGATCACCTCTTTGTGCAAAACGTTTTTCTACGATCAAGAAATAAACACTACACATGTTAGTTTGAAATATTAGAGGGCTTTATGAGCAAGAAACTGCTGATCGTTGATGATTCACCATCTGTTCGTCAAATGGTTGAAATGACTTTAAAAGGGGCTGGGTACTCGGTCAAAGCAGCAAAAGACGGCCAAGAGGCGTTGAACTTTTGCAAGGCTGAGCGATTCGATTTTGTATTAACAGACCAAAATATGCCAAATATGGATGGCGTTACTTTGATTAAGTCATTACGAGCAATGCCTGCTTACTCTCGCACGCCACTGATTGTGCTAACAACAGAGGCAAGCGATGCAATGAAGCAAAAAGGTAAAGCTGCTGGTGCGACGGGATGGATGGTAAAACCATTTGATCCGAAAAAACTGCTAGAAGTTGTATCGAAGGTTTTGCGCTAACGAAATAAACCGGGAACGGTCTACTCGGAGAGTAAGATGGATAACTTAAGTCAGTTTAATGATGCCTTTTTTGAAGAGGCACAAGAGCACTTAGAAACAATGGAAACATTGTTGCTGGATTATGATGTGGTTGCTCCAGATATTGAGGAGCTTAACAGTGTATTCCGTGCCGCTCATTCTATAAAAGGCGGCAGTGCAATTTTTGGCTTTACCGCCATGACAGGGTTAACTCATGTCATGGAGAATATGTTGGATCTAGCTCGAAATGAAGAGCTGGAATTAACAAATGAACTGATTACAGTCTTACTCGAAACGGTAGATGTACTTAAAGATATTCTCAACAACTACCGTAATGACGAAGAGATAGATTGGGATACGGTAGAAGTTAGCAAACAGCGTTTAGAGAATGAACTGGCCAACGTAGCGAATGATTTACCGGTCGGTAACGCCACTGAAGCACCTTCGAATGATGGCTCGAACTCTGAGACAGAAGCGGAAGAAGGCTTTGGCTTTTTCGAAGACACTGTTGCAGAGACAGACGAAGATCAAGGTTTTGGCTTTTTTGATGATGAACCCTTAACTCAGCTGAGTTCAACTGAGGGCGAAGAAGACGGTTTTGGCTTCTTTGATGAGAATATCCCGTCAGACTCAGAGGACGATCAAGGTTTTGGTTTTTTTGATGAAGATACAGAATCTGAAGTAAGTCAGAGCGATGAAGAAATAGAAGGTTTTGGTTTTTTTGAACAAGATGATGATGCGCTTAATGTAGACATGACTACAGACGAAGCGGATCAACCTTTACGTAATGACTCGGCAGAATCTAAGAATACTCAGTCATCAGAAGAAGGCTACGGTTTCTTTGATGAGAAGATGAAAGCCCGTCAAGCGCAAGACAAAGTTGATGACGCCAATGGCTATGGGATTTATTCCAACGGTGATGGCAACGCGCAAGCGGCTAATTCTGTTCAGAAGCCTTCGAAGTTTGCAACAAAGTCTAAAACACCCACTAAAAATGCGCCTGAAGCGAAAAGCACAGAAGCCACCAGCATTCGAGTTGAAACCGTCAAAATTGATAAATTGGTGAATTTAGTAGGTGAATTGGTGATCACTCAATCAATGCTCAATCTTATTGGCCAAGACGTGCATGAAGCGATGGCTGAAAAAATGATGACGGCATTGGCTGAGTTAGAGCGCAATACTCGAGAAATCCAAGAAGCCGTCATGTCAGTTCGTATGTTGCCCATCTCCTTTGTATTTAACCGCTTCCCTCGCTTAGTGCGTGATTTGTCGGTCAAAATGGAGAAGCAGATTGAGCTTGTTATTGAAGGTGCGAGCACTGAGATAGATAAGAACTTAGTTGAAAAAATCTCTGATCCACTGACTCACTTGATACGCAACAGTGTTGACCATGGTATAGAAAGTCCTGAGATTCGAGCCGCTAGTGGCAAGTCTGAAAAAGGCACTGTTAGGCTGTCTGCCGTTCAAAAAGGGGGAGAAATCGTTATCTCTATTTTGGATGATGGGGCTGGCTTGAACCGAGAAAGAATCGTTGCCAAAGCGGAAGAAAAGGGAATTGATTTACCTGAACCGTTAACCGATGAAGCGGTTTGGCAACTTATTTTCGCTCCAGGCTTCTCTACAGCGGCTGAAGTCACGGATATCTCTGGCCGTGGTGTCGGCATGGATGTTGTGCGTAGAAACATTGAGTCTCTCGGCGGGCGTGTTGAAATTACTTCGTCGCTAGGAATAGGTACTGAGTTTGTAATCAGTTTGCCTCTTACACTGGCGATCTTAGATGGTATGTGTGTTCAAGCTGAAGAGCAGATTTTTGTCGTTCCATTGGTGAATATTGTCGAAAGCATTCAACCCATGAACGACCAGATACGAGTGATCAAAGGCAGCAAGATTTTATGGGCTCGTGAAGAATATTGGCCCTTGGTTGATATTGGCAAACGGCTCGGCGGTCGAGCGGAAAGTATTAACTCACTCGATTTAACGCAAAGTATTGTGGTACTCGTTGAAACGGCTAAGAGCCGCTTCGGTTTGGTGGTTGACACACTTGTTGGTCAACAGCAAGTCGTTATAAAAAGCTTAGAACGCCATTATCGCCGTGTTGAAGGCGTCGCCGGCGCAACAATTATGGGAGATGGCGGTGTGGCACTTATTCTTGATGTCGATTCTTTGACTCAATTTATCAGTTCAGATTCAGGAGGCGCATCATATGCCGTCAGAGCAGCAGGGTAATGTTTCTTCTATGCCAACTCGTGAATTTTTAACCTTTGTCTTAGGTGATGAAACCTATGCTTTGGATATTATGACCGTCAAAGAAATTCGCGGTTATGAGACCACAACTAAAATTGCCAACGCGCCGAGCTTTATTAAAGGCGTTATTAATTTACGTGGTGACATTGTTCCAATTATTGATTTACGTATTAAATTTGGCATCGGTGAAGCAACGTATAACGAGTGGACGATCGTCATTATGTTAAACATTCACGAGCGTATTGTTGGGATTGTGGTGGATGGTGTCTCCGATGTAATGAATTTAGAAGAAGACGACATCAGGCCTGCACCAGAGTTTGGTGTGGCGTTTGACAGTCAGTATCTGCATGGGCTTGCCGCCTTGGAAGATCACATGGTGATTATTGTGGATATTGAGGCGCTTATCTCAAGTGATGAGTTAGGGATTTTTGAAACGGCCTAGTTAGGTAACAACTTTACCACTTGGTGCTTTTTGCCTAAGGCACATAAAGCTGCAACTTAGGTGACAACAAATATGGGTAGGAAGGCTGAATATTATGTTTAAAGGCTTATTTGCAAAACCATTAGAAGAGGGGCAAGTCATTGCTTCTCAGGCAGAGTTGACCAATTTAAGAGGACAGCTTGAAGCGCTATCAAAATCACAAGCGGTTATTGAGTTTGATCTTAAAGGTAACATTCTTTTTGCTAACGATAACTTTTTGGATGCCTTAGGCTATTCCCTTGATGAAGTTGTGGGTAAGCATCACAGTCTTTTTGTTGATGACGCCTATAGACACAGTCATGAATACCGAGACTTTTGGACTAATTTAGGGCGTGGTGAATTTCAATCTGGTGAGTTCTGTCGTATTACCAAGCAGGGTAAACGTATCTGGATTGAAGCAAGTTATAACCCTATTCTTGATGCGGAGGGTAAACCGTTTAAAGTGGTTAAGTTCGCTTCCGACATTACGGAAAAGAAAAATGAGTCTGCAGATTTTGCTAGCCAACTTGAAGCCATTTCTAATGCGCAGGCGGTCATCTCTTTTGATCTTGATGGCAAAATATTGACGGCCAACAGTAACTTCCTATCCGCATTGGGTTACTCGCTTGATGAAGTAGTTGGCAAACATCACAGTATGTTTGTGGATACCGAGTATCGCCAATCTGAAGAATATCGAGACTTTTGGCGTAAGTTAAACAATGGTGAACACTTTGTGGGCCGTTTTCCACGAGTGCGTAAAGATAACTATGTTATCTGGATTCAAGCGAACTACAGCCCTATTCGTGATGCATTAGGCAATATTTATAAAGTAGTGAAATACGCGACGGATATTACTGCTCAAGTTGAGGCTGAACAGCAGCTACAGTTGGCGGTAGAAGAAGTGAATGATGCCATTGAAGCCGCTGTTTCAAATGATCTTACCAAGCGCGTACCGCTTGATGGCAAGACTGGTTCTTTATTGGGGTTGTGCCAAGGTGTGAACGGGCTACTGTTGTCTATGACCGACATTATTGCTCAGATTAAAGATGCTTCTGATGCAGTCTACACTGGCGCGCGCGAAATCTCTAATGGCAACACAGACTTATCTCGTCGTACTGAGCAGCAAGCCGCCAATCTTGAAGAGACCGCTTCAAGTATGGAGCAAATAACCAGCACGGTACGTCAGAACTCCAATAATGCTAAAGAAGCAACGGGGCTAGCAAGTAATGCCGAAACAGTTGCCATGGAAGGTGGTGAGTTAATTGATCAGGTTGTTGTGACGATGGCTTCTATTAATGAGTCGTCGCAAAAGATCTCCGATATCATCGGCATGATTGATGGCATCGCTTTCCAAACCAATATTTTGGCCTTGAACGCAGCTGTTGAGGCCGCTCGCGCTGGCGAGCAGGGGCGAGGTTTTGCTGTGGTGGCGTCAGAAGTTCGAACGCTAGCACAACGTTCCGCGAATGCAGCGAAAGACATTAAAGGTTTGATTTCGGAATCGGGTGCGAAAATTTCTACAGGTAATGAGCTGGTCAACAAATCTGGCGATACCATGAAAGAAATTGTGTCGGCGATTAAGAAAGTGAGCAACATCATGTCAGAAATCTCTTCCGCCTCTGTTGAGCAGTCTTCGGGCCTTGATGAGATTGGTAAAGCGGTGTCTCAAATGGATGAAATGACTCAGCAAAATGCGGCGTTAGTAGAAGAAGCGGCGGCCGCATCGGAAAGTCTGTTGAGCCAAGCGGATCAACTAGCGTCTAACATGAGTCAATTTATCATTGATGACTCTGGCTCCGTACCTCAGCGTCGTTCGGC
The DNA here is from genome assembly GCF_049821165.1 of Marinomonas gallaica. Lineage (NCBI taxonomy): Bacteria > Pseudomonadati > Pseudomonadota > Gammaproteobacteria > Oceanospirillales > Oceanospirillaceae > Marinomonas > Marinomonas gallaica. The sequence goes on along the minus strand of NZ_CP187511.1, from coordinate 3,341,929 downwards.
TTTGGCTTCACCTGCTAAGCGTGCAGAGATTGCCGCGCCAAGAAAGTCGATCCCTTCACCTAAGAAAACAGCACCGGCTAAAGCGCCCGTTAAAAGTAAACCATTGCCTAAGCCAACAGTAGAAGATGATGACGGCTGGGAAGAGTTTTAATTAATAGTTTGTTTGGAGGGCGGTATAACAGCCCTCTAGGCAATCCTTCTAGACTGTGGTGTGTTTAGTGGTGCCGCATGTATGGAAAGCGCTTCAGCGGATGGCACTCGTTTTGTTCTAGCTTTGATGCTGTCAATTCATAAGGGCATTAACTTCCTATTCTTAGTAAAGGTTTTCTCTATGGATCGCGAATTTGCTTACACCGATGCAGATTTTAAAAAAGTTCGCTCTGAGCTGCGTGCGTTTGCTGGTATTAACCTTGCCGACAGTAAAGTCTCTCTAGTTTACAGTCGGTTGGCCCCTAGAGTTCGTAAGTTAGGCTTAAATTCGGTTAAGCAGTATTTAAGCTACTTAGAAAGTCATCCTGCAGAGCAAGAGAGTTTTATTAATGCTCTTACGACGAATCTAACGTCTTTTTTTCGCGAGCCGCATCACTTCGAGCTATTGCATGAATTTATCCAATCAGGAGAGCAGTGCGAAAAGATTTGGTGCGCTGCGTCGAGCACAGGTGAAGAGCCGTATTCGATTGCGATGACGGTTGTGAAGTCGCTAGGTCGCTTTGATGCTCCGATAAAAATAGTGGCATCGGATATCGATAGTAGTGTTTTAAATAAAGCCAGCAATGGCGTTTATTCCATTGACAAAATAGAAGCGATTGCCAATAAGAAGAATTTTTTTCTGCGTGGTAAAGGCCCCAATACCGGTATGGCTCGTGTTGTCCCTGAGTTACGAAATTTAATCGAATTTAAACAAGTAAACTTGTTGGATAGCAATTACCCTGTCAAATCAGGAATGGACGTTATTTTCTGTAGAAACGTTATGATTTATTTTGATAAAGAGACACAGGTACAGATTCTTGAGAAGCTGCTTGAGAAGCTGCGACCTGGCGGGTTGTATATTGCAGGTCATTCAGAAAACTTCAATCATTTGGGGCATTTGATGACACCGGTCGGTCGAACCGCATATAGAAAGGTGTGAAGGAGGTTTTATGGCGTTAAGAGATGCCGCGCAGGAGCACTTGGCAACAAAACATTACTTTGATCGTCAGTTTGATATCGATGCGATGAAGGTTCTCCCTGGCGAATACTTCGCGACAGACAATGATATGATGATTACGACCTTATTGGGCTCATGTGTTGCTGTTTGTCTATATGACCCAATTTCTCGGGTGGGAGGCATGAACCATTTTCTATTGCCTGAAGGCGATCCAAACGACTTATTATCAGCCACAGGCCGTTATGGAGTCTATGCCATGGAGATGCTGATTAACCATTTAGTGAAGATTGGTGGTCGAAGAGACCGGTTTAGAGCGAAAATCTTTGGTGGTGGCTCTGTTATTAAGGGCATGGTATACAGTAATGTCGGTCAGAATAATGCGGAGTTTATTCAAGGCTATTTGCAAAACGAAGGTATCCCAGTCGATGCTTCCGATCTTTTAGATATCTACCCAAGGCGCGTTAATTTCTTTCCCGTAACGGGAAAGGCGATGATGAGAAAGCTTAAAAATCATTACGATGATGAACTGATTGATAACGAGCAGCGCTATCAAAAAGCAGTGGTTGAAAGTCAGGTTGACTCTGGCGATATCGATCTTTTCTAAATAAGGGATATCCATGCAACATCTTCCAATTCGAGTATTAGTGGTCGATGATTCGGATATTATTCGAAGACTGCTAACTGAAATATTAAATTCTGATCCTGGTATCGTGGTGGTGGGTGCGGCGGCAGATGCGTTTGAGGCTAAAGCGCTCGTTAATAAATTGCAACCTGATGTGATCACTCTTGATGTGGAAATGCCTGAGGTGGACGGCATTCGCTTTTTAGAAGTGTTAATGAAAGTCAGGCCGACGCCTGTCATCATGATATCAACACTAACCCGCTCGAAAGCCGACATTACGTTGAGGGCGCTTGAACTGGGGGCGGTAGATTACATAGCCAAGCCGATTGTCGATGATATTGCTGTGTTCCAGCGTTATTCTGGTACGGTCATTAATAAAGTTAAAATGGCTGCAAAAAGCCATGTTGGTCATGCTACTAAACCTCCCAAAGCACCTGCTCAATTAGCGTCTCGGACTAATCGAGTCATTGCCATTGGCGCATCGACAGGCGGAACTGAAGCCATTGCGCATGTGCTACAACAATTGCCAGCGAGTCATTTTGCTGTGGTGATGACTCAGCATATGCCTGCAGGTTTTACGACTACCTATGCTGACCGTTTGACTCGCAATACGGGTTTTACCGTTATCGAGGCTCAAGGTGGTGAGTTGGTCCGCCCTGGTTATGCTTATTTGGCGCCTGGAGGATACCACATGCGTGTGAAACGAAAAGGCAATGAACTTTATACAGAAGTGTTTGATGGAGAGAAAGTAAGTGGCCATAAACCCTCAGTTGATGTTCTTTTTGATTCCGTTGCTTCAGAAATAGGTAAGTTTGCCATGGCGACTTTATTGACTGGCATGGGAAAAGATGGCGCTCAAGGGCTTAAGAAGATACAAAACTCTGGAGGCTTCACGGTTGCCCAAGATGAAAGTACTTGTGTGGTATTTGGTATGCCACGTGCTGCCATTGAGCTTGGTGCTGCTGATGCGGTTGCGCCACTTGATAAGATTGGTGAGACATTAATCGAAAGCCTTGCACCTAAAAGTGAAAATTAGACGGCGCAAATGTCGCTCTCTCCGCACAAAAGAATCTATGCATGAATGATCAGCCCTTTACTCCCCCCAGCGGTTTGTATCACGAACTTGTTGAGCAAGCTAAAATCTCAGATGACCCTTCTCAAGCAGATGCCTTAAATGCTCTCGATCAATTGTGGAATCAGTTAACCGGTCAAGCAGACATTTCTGATGGACATTTAGGCGTGTACCTTTGGGGAAATGTCGGTCGTGGTAAAACGATGTTGATGAACCTGTTTTTTCAGTCTTTGCCAACAGGTATGGCAAAGCGCCAACATTTCCATCATTTTATGACCGCGTTACATCGAGAGCTTAATACGACTTTTGGGGTTTCCAACCCGCTTGATCAAATTGCTGCTCGCATGGCGAAAGAAGTAAAAGTTATCTGTTTTGATGAGTTCTTTGTCTCAGATATTGCCGATGCCATGTTGCTGGGGAACTTTGTTCAAGCCCTATTCAAAGAGGGGTGCAGTCTCGTGGCGACGTCTAATATAGCGGTAGGTGACTTGTTTCAAAACCAACTGCAAAAAGACCGCTTTGCGCCAGCCATTGAAACCCTTGAACGACATCTACATAGCTTTCATTTGACAGGAAATGTTGATCATCGGTTTAGGCTTCCTATTGATCAGGCAATTTATTTCACTGATAAGGAACGCTTTAATCTATTGATGGCTGATCTATTTTTGATGTCGGAGCAGCAAGGAAGTGAAATAACGATTAATTATCGTAAAATGCCAGTGTTGGCTGAAAATACATGCGCTCTATGGTGTGATTTTAAAGATTTATGCGAGAGTCCGCGTTCAGCGCATGACTACATTGCTTTAGCTCAAAAGTATGACCGTATCGCTGTATCCGGCATTCCAGAGCTCAGCAGTACTCCTTATGAGCATATTAAAGCCAGAGGGACAGAAGATGGTGCAATGGGGTCTGGCTTTACAGGTGAGCGAGAAGTAGTCCATGGCTTAAACGATGATGCAGTGAGACGGTTTATCAGCTTAATTGATGAGTGTTACGACCAGCGTATTAACATGGTGTTTCAAGCCGACGTTCCGTTAGATAAGCTGTATACCAATGGCATCTTGTTATTTGAATTTCAGCGTACATTTAGCCGAATGACGGAGATGCAGACTAAAGGTTATTTAGATATAGAAACCTGCTAATACAGCAGCGATTGAAAGTATTATCTTACGAGCTGTTCTCTTACCGTTTCAGGAAAAAATGATTTCCTAGTCAGTATATTGAGCTTTATCAACCCAGAGCAGTTTTTGTTCTATAAAATTAAGTTATGAAAATAATGTGGCGGATGCTAGATGCAGGTTTTTTGGTATATTTTTCGCGCGGACTTGCGTCGTCTAATTTTACTATTAACGATAGGGTGTGTTCTGGTCACCTTTGGTAATAGTTATCAGGCTATTTATAACGTTCAGCGCAAACTGCTTATCGATAATACGCTAGAAGCGAATCAACGCTATGCTGCAAAAGTAGCCGAATCGGCAGAAATGCTACTAACGTCTGCTCAAGACTCAGTGGCCTTTAGTGCAGAGTTGCTGGCGGGTAATTTTCATTTCTCGGGTAAGCCTGAGGAAGAAATGTACCGTCTTGTAGAGCAATCCGAAGTCTTTAACTCAGCCATTATTGTTAATAATGAAGCGGAAGTCGTTGCGACCTACCCAGAGGGGATTCTTCAGAAAGGTTTTGTGTTGCCTGAGAATACACGCCAGTCCTATTACGAACGTAAACCACTTATTACAAACCCCTTCCATTCCGTTAGTGGCAATACGCTGATTAGTATCTCTCACCCTATTTGGGGTGAACATGGTCATTATTTAGGCTATATATCTGGCACGATCTATCTTAATAAAAATGGTTCGTTATCTCGCTTAATGAAAGATCACTTTTTCACGGATCAAACCTATCTCTATGTTGTTGATCAATTTGGTGAATTATTGTTTCATGTCGATCCAAATCGAATTGGCGAAAATGTCTCGCAACTGCCTCTAATCAAGCAAGCGTTGGGGAGTGCGGAAGGCAGTCAAGAAACCATCAACTCTTTAGGTATCGAGATGGTAGCTGGATATGCATCCGTTCCTTCTGCAAACTGGGGCGTTGTCGTCCAGCGCCCTAAAGATAAAGTAATGAAGTCTCTTAATGACCAAATGCTGAACGTATTATGGGCGAGTTTACCGATTGCGCTTCTTACGTTTATTGTTATTTGGGTACTGGCTTACCTAATTTCGAAACCACTTCGCCAGTTAGCGCGCAGTGCTGCGAATGTAAACGATGTAGACATGCAACGGCAGATTGTCTCTGTACGTTCTTGGTACTTTGAGGCATCCCAGCTGAAAATAGCGGTTCTAAATGCTATTGGATTACTGAATGATAAGATCCATAAGCTCGATGTTGACAGTCATACAGACCCACTGACGCAGCTCCATAACCGCCGAGGTATGCAGCGCCTATTAGATGACTTTGAAGCAAAGCATCTACAGTTTTCAGTATTAGCTTTGGATATTGACCACTTTAAGTTAGTGAATGATTGCTACGGGCATGACACTGGAGACTTGGTTATCCAAGAGTTGGCAAAGACAATGCAAAACTTCATCGAAGACAGCGATATGGTGTGTCGAGTAGGAGGTGAAGAGTTCTTGATTTTCTTACCGAATACAAGTGGTGAGAGTGCTGTAAGTATCGCTGAATCGTTGTGTGAACATGTAGCTAATACTGTCATGCCTAAGGTAAAGCGCATTACGGTTTCGATTGGCGTTGGCTGCGTAGAGAATGACATCGATATGGCTGATATTGACATGGCGATTAAACAAGCGGATACCGCTCTATACGATGCCAAAAACGCTGGACGTAACCGTGTGAAGTCTATGTTAAATTCTCAGTGACATAAGTCGTAGAGCATGGTTGATCTGCACATTCACCAATGTCGCTTTTAATTGTAATGACGTGGCGCGGCGCGTCTGGGGATGTGTATCAAATGTAAGCCGTATTGCTTTGCTTGGGTGACGGCTAGAGTGCTGGGTGAGGCAAGGTGACCTAGGCTGGCAACTTGGCCTCGTACTGCTTTTAGAATTAATTCAGTACTGCAGCGACTGCTCATTAAAATATGGCAGCCTTTTAAGTTACTGGACGTGCTGAGCGCTTTTCCGATGAGCTTATCTAGTGCATTGTGGCGCCCGATATCTTCCGCAAAGCATAAAAACGTGCCTTGCGGGTCCATTAGCATGGCTCCGTGAATCGCGCCTGAAATCCCGCCCACAAGCTGATGGTTTGAGAACTGCTCTTTTGCGGTATTCCACTGCTCGTCGGTTAATGTGGGGGCAGGGCTTAGAGGCGCTAAACATGGAAAGCTTTGTTCTATGGCTTCGATGCCACACAAACCACAGCCACTAGCGCCTTTGCGTTGACGCATAATGCTGGATGAGCGGTGCTGTGCTCGTCCTGTCAGTTTCAGGTTGGCCGTTATGTGCGTGGGTACACCTTCTTGTTGCCCGCTATCTGTTTCGATGTCGATGTCTAAGATTTCATTGGTATGTTCGATTAAACCTTCTGAATGCGCAAAACCAATGACAAAGGCTTCAATATCGACAGGCGTTATTAAGATGACGGCATAATTTAGGTCATTGACGCTGATGGCAATCGGTACTTCTTCGACTAAATCTATTTGATGCTGACCTAGTTCATTCGTGTAATGTAATTGCTGTGTACCACTTTTGTTCATAATGTCTTCAACGCCTTAAACCGATGGAAACGACCTGCGCCCAATTTAACGTAAATAAACAGGTTATGACATGTCTGTTTCAGACAGTCAGCTGACTTTTGTTGCATAAATGATGATGTTATATCGTGATTTTTCTAGCCTTACTCCGTTCTTATGGTCTGCTGTAGAAGAAGATTGAGGTAAGGAGGCGCCTATTTAACTTACTGACTGTGTATCAAGATACTGTAATAGATAGGTTTTCGTAAGATTGTATTACGCCAGAGACTGTCATTTTTTTTTAGACTCAGGCAAGATGTCACAGACCTTTAACAACTACTGATAGAATGCCTGTATTTTTAGGCATTTTATATATTAAGACGGCAGCAGAGAGCTGCCACGGAAAGAAGTTTACTCTCTATGGTTCAACCGAAAAGGAAACCCCGCTGGCTGCCAAGTGGCCCTCGCTTATGGGCACTGGTCTTGGTATCAGTCTTTGTCTTGCTTTTGATGATTTATGAGGCCATGGTCGAGGATGACCAACGCGCTGAAAATTATGATGCCTTACCTAATAGTCGCATCTCGTTAGCGCCGATAAAAACACAAACGCCGAATGCTCCGCCGCCGCCATCCTTAGATTCTTTGGCTCCGCCTGAGTCTATTGGTGTACGTCAGAATGAAGATCAGACCGTTGTAGATCAAGTTACTCAGTCACTTCCTAAACCGCGTCTTGTAGAACATATAATCAAGTCTGGAGACACGCTAGAAGGGATTTTTCAGCGCTATGGATTTACCATTGGTACGCTTTACGATGTTTTAGAAGCGGATCAAGAATATTTGGTATTAGAGCCCCTTCAAGTAGGGGATCGCTTACGGTTTCAGACAAATGATCAAGATCAGTTAGTTCGAATCTCCCGTCGTATCGACCCGAGCCGAACCATTGCTTATGTAAAACATGAAAATGGTGGCTTTGTTTACAAGGAAGAGCGCAAGCCAATCACTTGGAGTCAGTTTGCCAAGCATGGCAATGTTGAAGGTACGTTTTATGTGTCCGCTAAACGTGCCGGCCTCTCTGATGCTAACATTATGATCATCAGTGATTTGCTCAAAAATCGCTTAGATTTTCGTCGAGATATTCGTGCAGGTGATCCGTTTGATGTGGTGCTGAAGCAAGGTGACGTTGACGGTGAAGAAGTTGGTAGTGAGCAGGTTGAAGCCGTTCGTATCAAGGTTCGTGGTCAATATTACCAAGCCTTCTTAAATAGTTCTGACGGACGTTTTTATGATGAAGAGGGCAATAGTCTAACGTCAGCCTTACGACGTTGGCCAACAGCAGTGAAGTACCGGATCAGCTCTGGCTTTAACCCGAATCGTAAGCATCCAGTAACAGGGCGCGCGTCGCCTCATAATGGTACTGATTTAGCGACACCAAGTGGTACTAAGGTGTTAGCGACTGGAGATGGCATAGTGACTCGAACAGCAAATCATCGTTATGCGGGTCGTTATATCGACATAGACAATATCGGCAAATACAGCACGCGTTTTTTACATTTGAGTAAGATATTAGTGCGTAAAGGGCAACGTGTTAAGCGCGGACAAGTCATCGCTTTATCTGGCTCGACAGGGCGAGTTACTGGACCACATTTACATTATGAACTGCATGTAAATAAACGCCCGGTTAACCCAATGCGGGCTAAAATCCCAACGATGCAAGCTATTCCAAAAGATGAGCGAGCGGAGTTCAATAAAGCAATCGCTTCTTGGACAGAGATGATGGACGCGAAAGATCTTTTGTAGAAACAGCTTTAGAATCAAAAAAACCGGCTTCGAAATGAAGCCGGTTTTTTTATGGTAAGCAGCCACAGTGAATCTGAGTTTACTTTAGTCCGCTAGGCTATGCTTTCTAGCTCGGGCGTCAGAGTGAGCATGACGCTGAGTTTTCTGCTTAGTCGTTACTTCATCTGTGTAGGAGAACGTGGCGCGCTTATAAGCCTTTACTCGATACTCTTCTAAGTTGCCTTGCTCGACCGCTTGCAATATCGCGCAGCCAGGCTCATTCGTATGAGTGCAATCATTAAAGCGGCACTTCTCAGCGATCTTAGCTACCAGTTCAAAATCAGACTCTGCACTCATTGCCGCATTGGCTTGCAATTCACGTAGTGCTGGCGAGTCAAGTAATACCGCACCATTCGGCAGTCTGAAGAGCGATTCTTGCGGCTCAGAAAACTGAGTTTCAGGCTCATCAAGATCAACTAGGCTTCGGACTAGACGTGATTTACCTGCGCCAGGCGCGCCTAAAATCGCAATCGTTTTACCTGGCTTGAAAAAACCTTTCAGAGCGTCTAATGGCTCTGCTGATTTTGTATTAACGGTTTCAATCATGAGAAGTGGATTCAATCGTTGAACCAGGTCGCGCTTTTCATCAACAGAGTCACACAAATCTGCTTTGGTAAGTACCACAATGGCATCTGCTTCGGCATCATGAACTAAGTCGTAATAGCGCTTAATTAAATCCAAATTAAACGTGTCGTCTAAGGCACTGACGATTAATACAGTGTCGACGTTAGAGGCGATTAAATGTTCGCCTTGATTGAACAGGGCGCTGCGGTCGAGCTTGCGAACAAAGTGGTTTTCCTTGTTTACAACAACCCAGTCACCAATGGTCATTTCTGGTTGGTGTGATTGTTTGGTCAAGGTAAGCAGTCCACATTCGGACAGCAATTTGTATTGCGAGGGTTCCACTTGGCAAACACGTGCAATGTTATGTGTTTCAAGGTCATCCAATGACAATTGCTGTTGGAAGTAGGTTTGCCATCCTAGATCAAACATTGAGATCGATGCATCCATTAAGATAACTCCAGGCGCAAAAGCACCAACGTACAAAATAAAGAAAAGCCACTAGAATGCAAAAAGTCGCTTTTCCCGTGAGCAATTGGCTATGGTTATAGATAGTGCAGTAACAAACAGCCAACAAATTCGAGATTAGCACAGTGTTTGACCAGTACAAATGTATTTTTAGTGTTTTTAACGCTTTCTAAGTGTGCAATCTCAAGGATAAAAATGGGCATATCTTCTGCATAGATTTACCTATTAAGGCGTAACCGTTAATGTAGCTTAAGGGAGCATCAAAAAAAGCGTGATAAACAAGCATTTAGGTTTATGTGGGTAGGGAGAATAAATATGTTGTTACAAACAAATGTCTATTTGTTGTTGGCGCTCGGTTTTGTCGTGTTAAGTGCTACGACAGCAGATTTGTACTTTCGTAGCGCATGGGTATGGGCAGCGTTGTCGTTTTTTGTCGTAAGCTTAGCGTACATTTTGAACAAGCCAACGATATTTCGAAAGCGTGCAAACGGTACGATACCTATGGCCATACGATGGACGTTATGGCCATTTTTGTGGGCAACACAGTTATACAATGCTATTGCTCGAAGCCAAGATAAAGTGCCTGCGATTCAAGAAATTGAGCCTGGTCTATTCCTCGCCCGTCGCTTATTTCCTTCCGATATTCACTTTCTAAAAAGTAATGATATTTGCGCGGTGCTTGACGTAACAGCGGAATTCGATTCATTGAATTGGACGTTATTAGGGGAAGACATTGATTATTTAAATGTGCCCATTCTTGATCACTCAGTCCCTACTGAAATTCAGGTAAAGCGAGCGCTTAACTGGATTCATACGCACCGAAAGGACGGCCGCAGTGTGGTTGTGCATTGTGCACTAGGTCGAGGTCGCTCCGTTTTCATGTTAGTGGCTTATTTATTAAGTCAACATCCCGATAAAACCCCAGCGGCTATCATTAAACACATTAAAGGCATCCGTCCAAGTGCTCATTTGAACAAACGCCAACTCCATGTCATTACTAAGATGCACCACCAGAAGCAGCTAGTGGTTCGTAACAGTGCTTGGTTGATTGCCAATCCTGTTGCCGGTACGCGTCAATGGCAGGAGAGTAAAGATCAAATTCTCGAACTTCTTTCTCCGTACTATGACCTAACCATTCGAACCACTTCAAAAGAGCATAACGGCAGTTACTGGGCACAGAAAGCCGTAGTGAATAAACCTGATTTAGTCATCGCTTGTGGCGGAGATGGCACTGTGGCCGAAGTCGCGCAAGAATTGGTGAATACTCCTGTAAAGCTCGGGATCATTCCATTGGGTACCGCTAATGCGCTTAGTTACGCGTTATGTGGTGTTGGGGTCAAATTAAACCCAGTTAATACAGCTTGCTTAGCGATAATTGAAGGCATTGAAAGCCGAATTGATACGGCTCGTTGTAACGACGAGGTGATGCTCATGTTGTGTGGTGTTGGTTTCGAGCAACAAATGATTGAAAAAGCCGACCGAGAAAAAAAGAACACCAGCGGGCAGTTTGCGTATCTGCAAGGCCTGTCTGAAGCAGTGGGAGATAATAAAAGTACAAAATATCAGCTACAGTTGGATGATCAACCAGTGATAACGGTGGATACCCCCAGTTTGACCATTGCCAATGCCGCGCCGATTACTACTTTACTAGCACAAGGTCGTGGTGCGCCTGATATTACCGATGGTGTCATGGACTTAACATGGCTATCACCAGATCGACCACAGATACTCAACTTGTTAGAGTTGGTAGGGCATGGATTGACCAGTCGACTGGAAGATCACGATTACGAAGGAATTCATCATGATACGGCTTATCGAGTGGTGTTGACGTCTGACGAAACGATTTCATATGTATTAGACGGTGAAAATCGAGAGGCGGATGAGCTTCACGTTGAAATGATTCCTAAATCATTATCTGTGATGGTCCCAGTTAAGTTGGATAAAGCTAGAAACAAAATAGAAGACCGCCAAGAGTAGCGGTCTTCTAGATCGTTTTATTGCGGGATGCGAATTTTCAGGCTGCCAACAATTTTACCGTTATTATCAACGGTTGGAGCATCGAACTCTAGCTCATATATACTGCGATTTGGACCAAATGTACCGATCAATTTATCATTAATAATAATCTGATAGGTCTCCGTAAAGGTCATATTTAAAGGCTCAGATGTTGAGTTTTCCATTAGGAAATTTTCCTTTAAACGAACCACCCTGGATTCTCCTCGAATCCAGTTGCCAACAAGAGGCTGGGCATTGAATGAAGTCGGTTCTGTTACTTCAAGATTAGACAAGTGAACTTGCAGTAAATCACCTTTACTTGGTGACTCACGGCGTTGTTCAACACGTTTATCAAGCTCGACAATCTGACTAGTCAGATTATTCGTATAAGACGATAGCTCAGCGACTTTACTTTTTAGCATCGCTACATCATCCGTTGAAGGAATAGAAAGGCTTGTTTCATTCAATGGATGACCAAGACGCGTTTCCAGTTCTTGGATGTTTTGCATGGCTAATGTCTGTAATGACTTATATTTGGCCAGCAATTCCTCTTTTGATAACTGGGTCGTCTCAAGTGCTTTCGTGACAACCGGCTCGGTTACATCTTCTGCATCGTTAACGTTTTGCGAACTGTCAATGGTATCCGGTTCGCTAGGTAATGAGGCAGAGGAGGTGGGTTTTGTCGGTAAGGAACACGCGGCTAACAAAAGCGGAAGAAGTACAAAACCTGTACGTAAGATCCTCATGGTTGAAATGATTCCTAGTGATGAAAATGGGGATAGTTATAGTTAACAAGTATGCGGTAATGGGGGAGTGATGTCGAGTGACGAGAGGCCTAACAAGTCGAGGTAAGCGTAAAGTTTCCTCGACTTTTGCGAAGATGGCTTATTGTTGCGAATTCCACTGGATGCAATCGTCCAGTGTAATGCCTTTTCCACCAAATATATCCAATGCGCTACCAATGGTGAGATCGACTTCACCCTTCGATAATGCATGTACACGTTTGAGGTCTTCAAGAGAGCGTGCGCCGCCAGCGTAGGTGACGTCAATAGGGCAGCCTTGACCGAGTAGTGTGACGAGATCTTCGTCAATACCAGCTTGAAGCCCTTCGACGTCTGCTGCATGAATCAGGAACTCATCACAGTGATTCGCTAATTCAATAAGGTTTTCAAGGTTCACTTCCGTTGAAGTAATGGTCTGCCAGCGATCCGTGGCGATAAACCAACTGTTATCAACACGACGACAACTTAAATCTAGAACCAAGCGTTCAGTCCCTGTTTCTCGTTTGATTTGATCTAAACGATCCCATGAGAATTCCCCATCTTCAAATAGGTAAGATGTCACGATCACATGAGACGCACCAGCTTTGAGGTACTCCGCCGCGTTTCGTACAGTAACACCGCCGCCATACTGTAAACCATTAGGGTAGGCGCGTAAGGCGCTTAGCGCTTCTAGCTTATTCAGTTTGTCTTTACCCAGCGCAATCACATGACCACCTTTAATTTGGTGTTCACGATAAAGATTAGCGTAATACGCGGCATCGTATTCGCTAATAAAGTTCTCTTTAGCGCCAGTATCATTCAAGCTACCGCCTACAATTTGTTTCACTTTGCCTTGGTGTAGGTCGATACACGGACGGAATAGTGTCACTGATGACTCCAGTTTTTAATCAAAAGGGGGCTGATTGTAACGAACTTGTCAAAAGATGCGAAGTAGCAATATGCAATCGACATGTCCTGTTACAATTGTTGCGAATGATTAACCAGCACGAGTCAATGTATGCCTTTAACAATATCCAATACGATTGAAATTCCGGATCATGAAATAGAAATGACCGCCATTCGAGCACAAGGGGCGGGAGGGCAAAACGTTAACAAAGTGTCCAGTGCTATCCATTTACGCTTTGATATTGTCAACTCATCTTTACCTGACCGGATAAAAGAGCCTCTATTGGCAATGAAAGACAGTCGAATTTCGAAAGATGGTGTTCTGGTAATTAAAGCTCAGCAATTTCGTACTCAAGAAGCCAACCGAGAAGATGCTCTAGCGCGTTTATTAGAATTAATCGACCAAGTCAAAACCCCCGCCAAAGTGCGTCGACCAACCAAACCCACTAGAAGCTCACAACGTAAGCGTATGGATGGCAAAAAACAGCGCGGACAGCTTAAAAATCAACGTCAGCAAAAGTGGGATTAGCGTATTCATTGCCGTAGGTTATATGAAATAACTGTAAATTCGAAATAGATATAAGCTTATTACTTTTTACGTTGACTCTATTGTATAAAGAGAATCTAATATGCCCGTGCGATGCATTATGGGCGTTATACAGCTTTGTGTTGAAAGGCGATAAGCGATCTTTGATTAAAGTAAGGATTGTGTAAGTTTAATATGAGTGAAGCTATTAGTATCATTTATTGATCTATCGCAATGACCCATAAGCAGCGCTAATCGATAATTCACGTGTATGCCAACCATACATATTGTGAATGATTGGCATTTGTTGGCGACCGAACAAAATAAGAGCATGGACAGTGCCTAGGAAAAAAAGCCGCCGTTCTATTACGTTAGACATGGGTTAAGATCATGATTAATGAAGCAGTTGTAGAGCTCTCGCGATTACAGTTTGCGCTAACGGCTATGTACCACTTTTTGTTTGTACCTCTGACCCTCGGCCTCTCTTTTTTACTCGCAATTATGGAATCTGTGTATGTCATTACTGGCAAACAGGTTTACAAAGATATGGTGCGCTTTTGGGGTAAATTGTTTGGTATCAACTTTGCTCTAGGTGTGACTACCGGTTTGACGATGGAGTTCCAATTCGGGACTAACTGGTCGTACTTCTCGCACTATGTCGGCGATATCTTCGGTGCGCCATTGGCGATTGAAGGCTTAATGGCCTTTTTCCTAGAATCAACCTTGGTTGGTTTGTTCTTCTTCGGTTGGGATCGTCTAAGCAAAGTGAAGCACTTGATGGTGACTTGGCTGGTAGCTTTAGGTTCAAACTTATCGGCGCTGTGGATTTTGATTGCCAACGGTTGGATGCAAAATCCAGTTGGTTCAGAATTCAATTATCAGACAATGCGTATGGAGCTGGTAGATTTTGGCGCGCTACTGATGAATCCCGTCGCTCAAGTAAAATTCGTACACACGGTTTCTGCAGGCTACGTGACCGGTGCGATCTTCGTTTTAGTTATATCGAGTTACTACCTACTTAAAAACCGTGATCTAGCGTTTGCACGTCGCTCTTTTGCGATTGCATCAGCATTTGGCCTAGCTGCAACCTTGAGCGTCATTCTATTGGGTGATGAATCAGGTTACGAGTTGGGTGAGGTTCAACGTGTGAAACTGGCTGCCGTTGAAGCTGAGTGGGAAACACATGAAGCGCCTGCACCATTTACTGTTATTGGTTTTCCTAACCAAGAATTAGAAGTCACTGAATATGCACTTCGGATTCCAGGTCTTATGGGCTTGATTGCTACACGCTCTTTAGACGAAGAGGTCATTGGTCTTAAGGAACTTAAAGAGTACCACCGTCAGCGTATCATCAATGGTATATACGCCAATCAGTTATTAGCGCAACTGCGTCAAGGAAACGAAGATCCGTTAGTAAAAGAAAACTTTGATAAAGTGAAAGATGATTTGGGTTATGGATTACTCGTGACGGCTTTTGCAGACGACATTAATAATGTTACCGAAGAGCAGCTGCAAATGGCGGTTGATTATTCAATCCCGAAAGTTGCGCCTTTATTTTTCGCGTTCCGTCTAATGGTGGCATCGGGCGTGTTGATGCTCTTGGTGTTTGCGGTGGCATTTTATCAAAATGCTCGTCGTCGCATCGGCCAGAGCCGTACCTTCTTAAAGCTGGTCATGTTGTCGTTACCACTGCCTTGGATTGGCGTGGAGACCGGATGGTTTGTTGCAGAGTATGGTCGTCAGCCATGGGCGATTGGTGAAATTCTTCCTGTTCATGTGGCGGTGTCTGATCTTACAACGGGTCAAATTTGGCTCTCAATGGGATTGATGACAGCACTTTATACTGTGTTCTTGATCGCTGAAATGTATCTAATGATTCGTTTTGCGAAACAGGGCCCATCGAGTCTACATACTGGCCGTTATGCGCTAGAAAAAGAAACAGACCAGCTTAAAGCGCGGGAGGTGTAAGATGGATTACGAATTTTTAAAAGTCATCTGGTGGGTGTTAGTGGGGGTTCTGCTAATCGGCTTTGCGATTACTGACGGCTTTGATATGGGTGTCGGTAGCTTGTTGAACGTTATAACCAAAGACGATTCTGAACGCCGTATCATGATCAATTCCATTGCGCCTCATTGGGATGGTAACCAAGTGTGGTTTATCACGGCGGGCGGTGCGTTATTCGCGGCTTGGCCTGTGGTTTATGCCACATCGTTCTCAGGCTTTTATATGGCGATGATCTTGACGCTGGCAGCGTTGTTCTTTCGTCCGATCGGGTTCGATTACCGCTCTAAGTTAGAAGGCACTAAGTGGCGTAAAAACTGGGATTGGTGCATCGGCTTTGGTTCAGCTGTGCCGCCTATTATTTTCGGTGTGGCGTTTGGTAATCTGTTGCAAGGTGTGCCGTTCCAGTTTGATGAATATCTTCGAGTGTCGTACACAGGTTCTTTCTTTGCTTTACTGAACCCATTTGCAATCTTGTGTGGCTTGGTGAGTTTGCTTATGTTGGCAACACAAGGTGGCGCATGGTTACTTATGAAGACAGATGGCCATCTGTACGAAAGAGTTCGTAAGTCAACGTTTATTACCGGCGCTTTGACCGCTGTGTTATTCGGTCTGGCGGGCATTTGGTTAGCATTTGGCATTGATGGCTACGTGATTACTAGTGAATTCGATGGCAATTCAGTTATGACACCTCTGATGAAAACAGCAGAGCTACAAAGTGGTGCGTGGCTAGCGAATTACAGTGCTGTGCCATGGTTGATCTTGGCTCCTGTGATCGGTCTAGGTGGTATGTTGTTAGCCGGCATAATGGGGGCCGCTGGACGTGGTGGCTTAGCTTTCCTTCTGTCTTCATTAGGTATCGCTGGCATTATTATGACAGCGGGCGGTTCAATGTTTCCATTCTTAATGCCGTCTTCGACGTTCCCGAGTATGAGTTTGACTATGTGGGATGCAACATCAAGTGAAACGACGCTGATGATCATGTTTGTCGTGGCGTGTATTTTTGTACCGATTGTATTGTCCTACACCGTATGGAGTTACTTTGTGATGTTTGGTCGATTGACTAAAGAGCACATCGCTAAAAACTCGCATTCACTTTACTAAGATTGAAGCGGGGCAGGGTAACCTGCCCCGCTATAAGGAGTCACTATGTGGTATTTTGCATGGGTATTAGGCGTGCTATTAGCATGTTCATTCGGCATTATTAATGCGGTGTGGTTAGAATTTTCTGGTTACGATGGCGAGTCTCCTGAGGACTCACAATAAGTTTTTAATAAAAGGGTACATTGCCTTTTAGTAAGGTTTAAACATGCGAACACGGGTTAAGTCATCAGAGCAGCAATTTCTATTTGATCTGCAACAGCAGCAAAGAAAGCGCTTTCAAATGGTGAAATGGTTAGGTGTCTTAATCGCTTTTTCCATTGTTATACAAGCTTTAGGGCTGGCAAAGGTATTCGCTGAACTGGTGCTTGAGGGGAGTTTTCCCCTCAATGCTGCTTTGCTAGCAGGTGCCGCCTTTCTTTTCAAAACGGTTTTGCAGTATGTGCGCGAGCAAATTTGTGCCACCGCAAGCCGAACCATTCGTTTTTCCTTACGAAAACGTGTGGTGGAACATCTTACGCATCTTGGTCCGAATCGTTTACAGATCGATGAAGATGCCGGCCTTTCTACCAGAGTATATGAGCAGATTGATGCACTTGACGATTATTTCAGTCGTTATGTGCCACAAGTTTTTCTGGTGCTTTTCATACCATTGACAATTTTAATTGTCGTCATTCCTGTTTCTTGGATCGCCTTTTTCATTTTTGCTTTGACCGCACCGCTGGTCGTTTTTTTTATGGTGATGGTTGGGCATAAAGCCGCCAATGCGAATCGTAAGCAGTTTACAGTACTATCATTGTTGTCGAATCAGTTTATGGATTTAAACCAAGGAATGGCCGAGCTTAAACGGTTAGGTCAAACCGATCGTGCTCGCGAACGTTTGTCTTTGACCGCGAGTGAGTACCAAAAAACAACTATGGGGGTTCTTCGTTTGGCCTTCCTTTCAACGGGTACCTTGGAGTTGTTCTCGTCGGTGGCCATTGCCATGGTCGCCCTGTATTTGGGGTTGGGGTTATTAGAGCAATTGCCTTGGCAAGTGGGCATTGCGCCAGTAAGTTTATTTGCCGCCTTTTATCTGTTGCTGCTGGCACCAGAGTTCTACTTACCGTTACGCCAGCTAGGCAGTGACTATCATGCTAAGCAAAAGGCAGAAGCGGCCGCGACCGATCTACAAGAAATTTTTGCTGCTGAACCGTCTGACTTTATGGCTACATCGTCTTCCAAGCTGCCTGATAAAAAGGGAAATGGTGCGCTGATTGAATTCGAGAACGTCAGTTGGTCTACCTCTGGCCGAGTGCGGCTTGCTGATTTATCTGCGTCCATTTCACAAGGTGAACGTGTCTGGTTGAGAGGGGCGTCGGGTGCAGGAAAGTCCAGTCTAATGTCAATCTTATTAGGCTTTGATCAGAAATTTGATGGGCGACTTTTGATCAAAGGTCAGTTGTTAAGTCCATCAATGCTTGATGAATGGCGACGCCGCTTAGCGTGGTTGCCACAAACGCCTGAATGGATACAAGGTACGATTCGTCAAAACCTAGAGCTTGGTCTTGGGAAGTGTGATGATGCAGACCTGCGTAACGCACTAATCAAAGCACAGTGCTGGGACTTTGTCGGTGGTTTGCGTTTTGGTTGGGATACGCCAATTCATGAAGCGGGTACTGGGCTATCTGGTGGGCAAATGCAGCGCTTATCCATTGCGCGGGCTCTGCTCAGTCAAGCCGATGTGTGGCTGCTGGATGAGCCATGTTCTGGCTTGGATTCAGATACGGCAGAGCAAGTGCTGAATACGTTGGATGAAGTCAGCTTTGGTAAAACCGTTTTAATTATTAGTCACGATACGCATCCTGTTAATTGGGCTGACCAAAAATGGCTGATGAAGGAGGATGGAGTGTATGTCGAAGCGTAATCCCCAATTACTTACGTTTAAATCGTTATTACTGGATAACCCGTTTGGTTTGTTAGTCGCCCTGCTGATTGGTATTGTCGGCAGTTTGGCCGCAGTGGCTCTATTGGGTGTTTCCGGTTGGTTCTTATCAGCGGCTGGGCTCGCCAGTGCAATGGGCACCGCATTAACGTTTAACTATTTCACACCGGGCGCTTTGGTGCGCCTAATGGCTATCCTTCGAACTGCTGGTCGATACGGTGAACAAGTATTCTCTCACGATCATTTATTAGGTCTACTACGTAGTTTGCGATTATGGGTTTGGGATCAGCGTGTTAATACACCGTTAAATCAGGTTCACCGCCAAACGAAAGGCGACTTGTTACAGCGCTTAGTTGGCGATTTGGATCAGATCATAAAGTGGCCATTGGCTGTGGTTATGCCATGGGTTTATGGTTTGTTGGGTTGTGTTGCTCTGCTGGCTTTAGGCGCGTGGGTCGAAGCATCCCTAGTGTGGCCAATTATCATTTACAGTGCTATGCAGTTGCTTTGTCTACCTTGGTTTGCGAACCGTTTAGCGATGTCATCAGTTTACAGAATGCAGGCGTTGTCTGTGCACCGTCGTAGCCGTTTTATGTCGGTGTTTTCAGCGTTGATTACCTTGACCATCCGTGGCCATTGGCAACATTACAGTGAGCGATTAACGCTACTGGATGGAAAACAGCGCAAGCTTCAAGGTCGGCTACAAGGTGTAACATCACTTATTAAGTTGCTAGGGCAAACGACAACATTTTTGTTGATTGGCGTTATGTTTGCCATGTGTCTTAGCGTTGAAAATGAAAGCCTTGTTATCACGCCTACCATTTCAGCGACTTGGTTGGTTGCCTTAGTGTTGGCGACATTGGGAGTAAATGAGCTGATGCAACCTATTGCCAGCGCATTTCTCGCGCAAGGCCAATCTAAAGTTGGCCTGAAGCGCTTAAATCAATTGCAGTGCAGTGCATTGGAGGCAGCGGATAAGTCTAAGTCATTGCCTTCTATCGAGTCATTGATTGTTCGAAACTTTGCAGGTAGCCATAATGATGTTGCATCTTCAGCCTTACCAAGCGTGAATTTTACGATAAGTGGCAATGCACAGATTAAAGTCGTTGGCGCCAGCGGTGCTGGTAAAAGTACGACGTTAGCGGCCTTGGCTGGTGATTTAGATTACCGTGGTGAGGTGATGCTTAATAACTCAACTGTTTTGCTATTCGATAACTCATGTTGGCGAGAGAAGGTGGCCTATCTGCCCCAGCAGTCTGTTATTTTTCAACAGAGTCTACGAGCTAATTTACTACTGGGAAAGCCTGATGCGACGGAGGCTGAACTGTTCGATGTACTACAATTGCTAGGGTTGAAAGGTTGGGTAGAAGCTTTACCTAGTGGATTAGATACTTTACTCGGTGGGCAAGGACGAGATGTTTCTGGTGGGCAAGCACGACGTTTATGTTTAGCCAGAATTCTACTTAGGAAAGCGCCTATCTTAATTTTAGATGAACCCTTTGATGGATTAGACAGTGATAGCGTTAATCGAGTCTGTGGCGCGTTAGAGGGGGGGTTATACAGGCCTCAGTTTTTAATATATGTCAGTCACATTGAATCGGCGTTAGACCAAAATTCGACGCATGTGACACTGTAGACAATAAAAAGGCCTGCGTTTAAAGCAGGCCTTTTTAATGATCGAGCTAGTTAAACATTAGGCTTCAGTGATCTGCCCGTCTTTAGCCTTACGTAACATATCCGCTAAAGTATCTTTGAGCAGTAAACGGCGCTTTTTAAACTCTTCTTCTTCCAGTGTGCTAGCAAGCACAATTTCCTTTTCAATGTTTTCAATTTCATGAGTTAAGAAATGGTACTCTTCAAACAAACGACGGAAGTGCGCATCATTCAATTTTAGCTCGTGGATCTGTTCTTTAAACTCTGGTAACTCGTTTACTAAGCTGTGGTTTTCAATTGGCATTTTAAGTCTCCTTGTTTGTTCTCTTTGACTCTAGACTACGCTTCTTGACCACAAGGTAAATTGATTTTGATCAGTTCTTTGATGGTTGCTTGTTATTGTCGAGCTCTGTACAAATTTGTACAGAGCTTGCTCATTGTTCACTAAAAATTGAGTTCTACTCGAGGTTGACCTTTTTTACTGGAATCGATGTCTGGCGAGCAAAGAAAGATTCGAGACGACTTAATATCCGCGTCTACTAAATAAGCTTTTAGGCTCTCGGCTCGTTTATTGGCAAGCTTCAACAGTGCTTGCTGATCATCGTTGTCTAAAGTCTCAGGTGGTGTCTCTTCGTCCAAGTCCTTTGGTACGCCAAACCCACAGGCTCTTAGTTGTGCTCCATTTCGATCTTTCATGAGTGTGGCTAATTGATCTAAAAATGCTTGTTGTGACTCGTTAATATCACTGTCTCCATACTCAAACTTTAAGGGCTCGACACGTAATCTAAGCGCCTGCTCACCAGCAAATTGCACTAGGGTGATTACATTGGCATATGGAACAAAAGTTTGCATTAAATAGGAGCTAGAGGCTTTATACAGTCCTTGTCGTATGGGTAAAAGGAAAAAGTTTTGCCACTGGAAACTTGGATTGGAAATGTCACCACGCATTGGTAAGTCTAAGATAATGTTGTCATCACGATTTTTTAAGGTGTCCACAGCTAAGTTCAATGGAATCACGCCTACCTTGAGTACGGCGTTACTGCTTTTTTGACCACCTAAGTCAAATTGGCGTAACACAATGTGTGTATTACCATCCAGTTCACCTTCGGTCGCTTTTAAGTCTAGGTCCATATTTAACTGGCCTGAATTAATTCGGTAACCTAAAGCGTTCGCAACATAAGGGGAGACAGGGGGGAGTTCAATTTCTCGTATTTTTGCTTTGGCGGTCATTGTGAGGCGCTCAGCGGTTGGCACAATGGACACATCACTTTCTATTGTCGCGTAATTACCATTCTTAGCCTTTAATAAAATATGCGCCTTTTCACCTTGCGAGCGCGTATTTAGATTTTTTACGGTGAGTTGTTCAATATCTAACACACGACTTAAGGCAGGTGTGATGCCCTGATCTGAGAAGCTAAACTGCGAGTCAGCCGATACCTCTATAGTGTTGATAACCACATAAAAGGGCGTTTCGGCTTCTGTGCTATTTTTGCTGTTCGTTGCTTCGGCTTCAACAGGCTTGCTGTCGATGTTTGCTGTTTCATCTTTGGCTGGCTGCATCGAGCTTGGTAGTATCAAGTTTGCGACACCGCGAGATTCTGAAAGGGCGATACCTGCAATTAACTTGTCAATTTTTACACTGTCGACCTGAACACCTTGCGTTCGAAAGTCTACGTTATTAACTGATAATTTTTCAAACTTGCCAAGTGGTGGTAAGCCTGAGTTTTGCTTTGGTTCCGATGCGACGAAATTGTTGACGGTGATCGATTCGAGCATAGCCACTGGGCCATTCTTGTCAAAATCGATTTGTGAACTGCTGACTTGAATGTCTTTCCAGCTAAGCAAAGTGCCACCGTCAGGAAGCTTAGCGCTAAGCTTGCCTAAGGCTACTTGGCTATTATTGGCTTTCAGATCCGTCATTTGACCCTGATTTAACGAAACGGTTACGCCATCATTATTGATCTCTATCTTGTCCAGCAAGCTTTTCATTGTGTTGTTTTGATCCACTGAAAGATTGGCCACATTCAGTGAATTTTGTTTCGCATTTAGAGCGCTTTTGTAGGCAGATTGCTGCCACGAAACTTGGTTTTTAAAGCCAAAGGTATCGTATTTAAGGGTCGTTTCGGGCTGCGCGTTAGGTAAGTTGCGAAGCGTCGCATTTAACGTCTGTGAAGTAATAGCCGCGTCACTGATGACATTTAAGCTTTCATCAGATTGTTGGACCGAGGTGTTATTCAAATTAACAGCGAGTGAGCCTAGAGAGCCCGTGATGTCCTTGCTTGTAACGGTAGCTTGTTTAAGGTCGAGATCGGAACGGTCACTTTTTATGCTAATGCCTTTTTCTGATTGGCTTAATGCCATGTTCGCTAATTCGATGCCAAAGGAGGCCAGTTGAGCTTTTAAATCATTTTGTTCGAATGCAGCATCATCCATAGAAAGGTTAAAGGTTTGCAGTGCAGCGGTTTTACTGTCTTTAGCTAAACTTACTTTAACAGGCGCTGACAGTTGAAATGCCTTTAAATTAGCTTTGCCGTTGTCTGCTAATTGTCCAGAAAGGTTGTTTGTACTGAGGTCGATTGTTCCCGCGATATCCCCAGTAGCTTCAGGTAGCGACAGTTTCGCAAGTAAGCTGGAAAGATTGGCAGATGCTTGCGCCACATTGATTTGATTATCACCGCTTTTAGCACTCGCTTTTGTCAGTGTAAGTTGGGAGTCACCTTTTTCAATGTTTAAAGTGTTTCCCTTTTTAGTCGCCACCAAATCATTTGAGAACTCTACATTATCGGCTTGTAGAGACTGTTCGCCAGACGATAACGCTAAGCCAGTAAATGTAATTCCAGTATTCGCTGCAAGTTTAAGCTCTGATGCGCTTTGCATTTCAAGTGAAACGTCGGATAAATTGGTTTCAAGAGTTGCCCATGAGGCCTTCTGATCCTTGTCAGAGAAGCTAAACTGCTTAGTATCTAACGTGACCAGAGGTGACGTAAAAGATAGTTTTGGTGCGTTGTTAAAATAATAAGTAGCGTTAGTTTGGCCTTCTAGACTGACGTCAGAAGCGGAAAATAGGCCAATATTTTGAGGTAAAAAGTGATTGATATCAGAACTGGATAATTGAATGTTGCCAATATCAATGCTGGCGTCTACTTGTTCTTTATCTGCGGAGATGTCGCCTTCAATATTAGCGATACCATCGTTAATCGTTGCTTCTAAATTAAATACCCCGCGCCAATTAAACATATCGTGTGACACCTCACTAATGCTAAGGCTGGTAATGGCAAAACGATCATCACCCGCCAAGGTGTTTAGACGAATAGAGGTATCATTGATAGATGCGTTACGGATAAAAAATGTTGGCGCAATAGGGTTGTCTTCAGAGTCTTGGTTATTTTCTGGCTCTTCTGCTGGTGTACTTGCGTCGTTCGAGGCTGTAGGAATACCCGCTATAACCCAACCATTTTCAACTTGGTCTACATCCATGGAAAAACCGTCTATGGAGATATGGTTTACATTGAAAGCGCCAGTAAACAATGGCCAAAAGTCTAAGCCAATACTCAAGTGCTTAAGGGATAAAGTTTGTTGCTCTTTAACCGTGATCGCAACATCGCTAAGAGACAGTCCAATAGGGAAAAGGTCGGGATTGATTTCAGCCGCAGTTAGGTTGGCGTCATGTTGGGATAGGTATTTGTTAGCGGCCCATTTTGTGATCGATGGAATTAAGGCCCAAGTGCTACACAAGACAACCAATGTGGCCGTTGAGATGATTAAGGTCTTCTTCTGCCATGGTTTCATGAAGGTAAACAAGTTAGTCATGAGTACTCCTTACTGATTGACTTGTGTATAGGGCTAGCCTATCTGAACGATTCTACTGGCATGCGTATCTGATCGTAAGTCTAATATTTAGCAAGCAATGATGAATTGTCGAACAATACTCAGATAGCCAAACAATTATAGGCTGTTTGACGTCATTGTGGAGGTGTCTCTTTGCGTAATGGCATGCGCAATAAGTGAATGCTGACAGCTAAACCTATGACACATAGACCAATGGTGGCCCAGAATCGCCAGACAATGAACATAGATAGGGTCATACCTGCCCACATAAAAATGAGTGCTCGATTGCGGGCTTTTTTAGGGATTCCTTGGTCTGATTGCCAGTCCGAGACAATCGGACCAAAATATTTGTGGTTGAGTAGCCATTCATGGAAGCGCTCAGATGACTTTGAGAAGCACCACGCAGCAAGTAACACTAAGGGCGTGGTTGGAAGCAAGGGTAAAAAGATTCCAACAATGCCTGTAATGAGAGACATCCACCCAAAGATTAATAATGCAATTCGCTTACCCGTCATACGAAAGTTCTATCTTAATGTAGATGGCTCAGCATCAACTGGTTGAAAAATACGGCTCTGTACCGCCATGACACGCAAGATTCTGTTCAAATACTGGCTTTAGGGCCGGTATTTGAACGTCTATGGTGAGTAGTGTACGGGCTAGTTAGCTGCACCGAATAACGACTCCATCGTATCTCCTTCACTGTCAGCGACAAGGCTCCAGCCTCCTAATCGTTTCCAGCGATTGACGATCTCACAGAAAAGCTCTGCAGTTTTTTCTGTGTCATAGGCAGCAGAGTGGGCTTCAGAGTTACTGAATTCAATGCCTGCTACTTGACATGCTTTGGCCAAAACGGTTTGGCCAAAGGCTAAACCAGAAAGTGACGCAGTATCAAAGCTTGAGAAGGGGTGAAATGGGTTACGCTTGATCTCGTTGCGGTCAATGGCCGCATTTAAGAAGCCATGATCAAAAGCAGAATTATGTCCCACTAGAATCGCACGTTTACAACCTGTCGATTTCAGTTCTTTTCGAACATTTGAGAACATTTGGCTTAACGCTTCTTTTTCAGCAAGATCATCACGATCAGGGGCAAAAGGATCGATCCCAGTGAATTCTAAAGCCTCTTTTTCAAGGTTAGCGCCTTCAAAGGGTTTAATGTGAAATGACATGGTTTCATAGATATAAAGCTCGCCATTTTCATCCATTCTCAGGATGCTGGCAGCCAATTCTAGGAGGGCGTCTGTTTTTGCATTAAAGCCAGCCGTTTCGACGTCGATAACAATAGGTAGGAAGCCGCGGAATCGATCTTTGATTTCGTGATTAGACAAAAGAGAATCCTTAATTCTGCCGTATGCTCAGAAAATTAATGAGTAGTTGGCGGAAGATGATAACATACATGCTAAGTCTAGAACGAGAACTCTTAACCGTGATAGTGAAACCTTTAATCAAAACCATGCTTTTATTGGCCAGCGCTTTAGCGGCTATGAACAGTCATGCGTTGACTCGATATGAATCTGATATAGAAGAGTCAAGATGGTCCCTGTCCGGTGATATTTTTGAATGTACTTTGGCTCACCCCATTCCACACTTTGGAATTGGTGAGTTTATAAAAGAAGCTGGCGAACCAATGAAGTTTGTTTTGCATCCGCAAAATGAAAAAATTGGGCCAGGACAAGTGTATATTATTTCTCAAGCGCCAAGTTGGATACCGGGAATATCGCCTGAGACGCTGGAGATCATGCCTTATCCAGGCTATGGATTGACCGTTGAAGTGGGTGGTAAAGTCGCCGAGCAAATGTTGACGTCTCTTGATCGAGGTCGTCACCCTGTTGTAACAGGTTCTGCTTGGGAGAATGGACGTGAAAGTGTTGAAGTGGCACTTAGCAACATTAATTTTAACCCTGCCTACGATGAATTTCGGCGCTGCATGGCTAGCTTATTGCCAGTTAATTTTGAGCAAATCGCACGTACCGCCGCGTTATTCCCAACGAACGGCGTAGAGTTAACGGATCGAATTAAGCGTCGACTGGATTTGGTCGCGTTATATGTCGATGCAGACCCCACCATTGAATACATCTATATAGATGGTCATACCGACATTATTGGTTCGCGCCGAGACAATCGCGAATTGTCTAAAGAGCGTGCAGAAAGGGTGACCGAGTACCTACTTAAAAAAGGCATCGCACCTGAAAAAATTGTGTCCCGTTATCATGGTGAGCGCTACCCCGCGGCGGATAACCGTAAGAACGATGGACGTGAGCGAAACCGTCGTGTGACCATTCGTTTAGAGCGTTCAAGCAATAATGCGCAGTCACTATCAGAACCAAGCCCATAAAGACTAAGGTTTAGCGCAACTATCCTTTCTATTTTCAGGAACGCCTCTTGCTAAGCAAGGGGCGAAATTTTACACTTACCGCCTATTTTATTTTAACTGCGCGCAGTCCGTTTCAGAGGCTGTGCTGAGTCTCGTTGAGGAGAAGGAATATAATGTCTGACGTGAAGAAGGTAGTGCTAGCCTACTCTGGCGGCCTAGACACTTCAGTAATCGTGAAGTGGCTTCAAGAAGAGTATCAGTGTGAAGTGGTAACTTTTACCGCTGACTTGGGTCAGGGCGAAGAAGTAGAGCCAGCTCGCGCGAAAGCTCAAGCGTTGGGCGTTAAAGAAATCTACATCGAAGACCTTCGCGAAGAATTCGTACGTGATTTCGTATTCCCAATGTTCCGTGCGAACACAGTATACGAAGGTGAGTATCTTCTAGGTACGTCTATCGCTCGTCCACTTATCGCTAAGCGTTTGATTGAAATTGCTAACGAAACAGGTGCGGATGCGATTTCTCACGGCGCAACAGGTAAAGGCAACGACCAAGTACGTTTCGAGCTAGGTGCTTACGCGCTTAAGCCAGGCGTTCAAGTGATTGCACCATGGCGTGAATGGGACCTAACGTCTCGTGAAACGCTTATGGCTTACTGTAAAGAACATGATATCCCAGTAGATTTCTCTAATGCTAAGAAGAAATCACCATACTCAATGGATGCTAACCTTCTGCACATCTCATACGAAGGTGATTTACTAGAAGATCCATGGGTAGGTGCTGAAGAAGATATGTGGCGTTGGTCTGTATCGCCAGAGCAAGCACCAGATGAAGCAACGATCATCGAGCTTGGCTTTGAAAAAGGTGATGCAGTTTCTATCAACGGTGAAGCAATGTCTCCAGCGACGATCCTTGAAACACTAAACAAAGTTGGTGGCGCGAACGGTATCGGTCGTGACGACCTAGTTGAAAACCGTTTCGTAGGTATGAAGTCGCGTGGTTGTTACGAAACACCAGGTGGTACCATCCTTCTGAAAGCACACCGTGCGATGGAATCTATCACGCTAGACCGTGAAGCGGCTCACCTAAAAGATGAGATCATGCCGAAATACGCGAAAGTGATTTACAACGGCTTCTGGTGGTCTGAAGAGCGTCGTATGCTGCAAGCACTGATTGACGCTTCTCAAGAATTCGTAACGGGTACCGTGCGTTTGAAACTGTATAAAGGTAACGTGATTGTTGAAGGTCGTGAATCTCCATACAGCCTATTCGACAGCACCATTGCAACGTTTGAAGACGATGCAGGTGCCTACGATCAAAAAGATGCAGCGGGCTTTATCAAGCTAAATGCTTTGCGCATGCGTATTGCAGCGCAAAAAGGTCGTACATTCCTAGACCGTAAGTAATAATCTATTGCGTGATTAGCGCTGTGCTAGTCATCAGATAATAAAAACGCCCACCTTGTAAAAGATGGGCGTTTTTTTATGCCATAAAGTCAGCTATTTTAATCGCAGTGAAAAAATGTTTTGATTGACCGTTTGGTTAAAAAATTAAATTCATGTAGGTGTTGTATGACCGTATTTAATGTCGGCTCAATAAATGTTGACCATCTCTATCAGGTTGACCATTTTGTTCGTCCAGGTGAAACCATGGGCTCGTCCAGTTATCAGCAATTACTGGGAGGTAAGGGCGCTAATCAATCGGTTGCTCTCGCCAAAGCGGGCGCGAAGGTTAAACATGTCGGAGCGATTTGCCGCAGTGATACTCACATTATTGAGCAGCTACAAAGCTATGGTGTTGATACAGAATGGGTCGCTAAGGTAGAAGAAACCACAGGCCATGCGATCATTCAGCTTACAGGTGAAGCTGAGAACGCTATCATCCTGCATGCGGGGGCCAACCATACGCTGACAAGTCGCCAAATAAAGAGTGTGCTCGACAATCTACAGCAAGGCGATTGGGTGTTGTTGCAAAATGAGACCAATCTCGTAGCGGAGGCGCTGCAAGCAGCTCAAGAGGCAGGCGCTAAGGTTGCGTTTAATCCTGCACCGATGGACGCTGAATTGACGCGTAAGGTATTACCTTATCTTGACCTGTTAATCGTTAACGAAGTTGAGGCCATGGACTTAGCACAAGTGGATACGATTGAAGCGGCGGCTGAGAAACTGCCTAAGGATTACCCAGATATCGCGGTCATGATGACGCTGGGCAAAGAGGGCGTGCGTTATTTCTCGGCGCAAGAAGACATTCAAGTACCTGCTTTTGTGGTGTCAGCAAAAGATACTACTGCGGCAGGAGATACGTTTATAGGCTTCTGCTTGGCGGAGTTGAGCCAAGGGACACCAATGCAACAAGCGATGACGAAAGCATGTGCCGCCTCAGCCATTTGTGTGACGCGTATGGGAGCGGCACCCTCCATTCCCACGATGAATCAAGTAAACGACTTTTTAGCTCAACATAATTAGAACCAGAACACATAAGAGTGAACCTATGACACGTAAAATTATTATTGATACGGACCCTGGCATTGATGATGCAATGGCCATATTTTTTGCTTTTCAAGCAAAAGAGCTTGATGTGCTGGGTCTAACAACCACTTATGGCAACGTCCCTGTCGATATTGCGACAAAAAATGCCCTGATACTCACCGAGATTGCTGGTGTTGACGTGCCGGTTGTCGGTGGTGTCTCTATTCCTTCAGTCATCGCATCGCGTCCGTTCCCTGACTTTGTTCACGGTGCTGATGGCTTTGGTAATATTGATTATCCGGCACCAACGAAAACAGCTTCGGATCAAACAGCCGCCGAGTTTATTGTTGAACAGGTGCGTAAGTACCCTGGTGAAGTCACAATTGTTGCCTTAGCGCCGTTAGGTAACCTTGCTAAAGCGCTAGAGCTGGATCCAGAGATCGCTAACTTAGTTGATGAAGTGGTGTTGATGGGCGGCACGGCGGTTGAGTATGGCAACGTGTCACCTGTGGCAGAAGCGAACATCATCAACGACCCTCATGCAGCGGATAAAGTGTTTACGGCTCCTTGGCAAGTGACCATGGTGGGACTGGATGTGACTCATCAAGTATTGCTAGACAATACTATTCTAGAGCGAATCAAAGCCCAGAACCCAGAGCTGGGTAATTTCCTTTACGACTGCGCTCAATTTTATATTAAGTTTTACAGTGACCGTTTTGGTGTGGAAGGCTGCTATTTCCATGATGCATCAACCATTGCCTATCTATTAGACCCAAGCATCTTTGGTATTGAGTTGGGTGCCATTCGTGTAGCGTGTGAAGGTATTGCGTTAGGGCAGACCATCTTTGCACCACAAGGCATGGAATATCCAGAACCACATTGGGATGGTGTCCCGATGACTCAAGTTTGCATGGAAGTGGATGGCGAACGTATGTTGAAGTTGTTTGAAGACGTGATGGTCGCAGCTTAACGCAAGGTATACGAACTTATAAAGGCGCCTCGGCGCCTTTTTTTAGCTGTGCGCTTTTACAAATGTGTCGATAAAGGCGCGCTCTTTCTCTGCAATGGAGTGAAACTGCATTTGAATATAGTGTTTATCGTGCTCGTTTAAAATATCTGCTGAGGGGATGCAGATCGCTTTGATGGTTGCTTGCTTACCTTCGTGTATCGCATTCAGCTCTAGTTTTACTTTTTTTGAGCCCATCAGGCCAAATGGGGATTCTACTTCCACTAAGTTATGTGAGATGTGCGTACAGTGAATGGCAGTGCTCTTACCATTGGTAAGGTAAAGCGTGCCTGTCCAGAAGCAGCGAACATAAGGTGAGGAGTGTTTAGTCACAGCATTATCCGTTAGAGTCAGAAATTACATCACGCGACATTATAGTGGTTTCTAGCGGGTATCACAGCGAAATTTTAGATCCACTTGATTTGAGCCTAGGAAGACGTTTTCTCTTTAAATTCGCAGAGGTCTTCAATGATGCAGGCATCACACTTTGGCTTTCTTGCGGTGCAGATATAACGCCCATGTAAAATGAGCCAGTGATGAGCATCGAGTAGAAATTCTTTTGGTAAAAAGCGAATCAGTTTGTCTTCCACTTCTAATACGTTTTTACCGGGTGCAATTTTAGTGCGATTTGAAACACGAAAAATATGTGTATCTACAGCCATGGCGACTTGGCGAAATGCCGTATTCAGCACGACGTTAGCGGTTTTGCGGCCGACGCCGGGTAACGCTTCTAACTCAGCACGAGTTTGTGGCACCTCACTGTTATGTTTCTCAATCAACATTTGACAGGTCTTGATTGCATTCTCTGCTTTGGCATTAAACAAACCAATGGTTTTAATGTATTGCTTAAGGCCATCAACGCCCAGTGCGTACATGCTCTCTGGCGTATTCGCGACAGGGAAAAGTTTGCGTGTGGCTTTATTAACACTCACATCCGTCGCTTGAGCAGACAACAACACGGCTATCAATAGTTCAAAAGGGGAGTCGTATTCAAGTTCAGTCACTGGATTGGGATTTTCGGCACGTAATCGTGTAAAAATCTCATGTCGCTTGGCTTTGTTCACAATCCCCTCCTAGACCTGACTAATCGGTAACACGTACGCGACGAGAGACTTTTTCTTGGCCTTCTTGTGCCTTGGCA
This sequence comes from Marinomonas gallaica, assembly GCF_049821165.1. Classification (NCBI taxonomy): domain Bacteria; kingdom Pseudomonadati; phylum Pseudomonadota; class Gammaproteobacteria; order Oceanospirillales; family Oceanospirillaceae; genus Marinomonas; species Marinomonas gallaica. The sequence goes on along the minus strand of NZ_CP187511.1, from coordinate 3,310,919 downwards.
ACGCGTTGTTTTTCTTTCTCGTCATAGTAGTTCTTTATGGCGATTAGAAGACCTAGGCCAATAAAGGCACCTGGCGGCAAGATGGCGAATAGAACATTTGGGTAATCGCTGAAAAACGTAATCTTCCAACCTAATGCTATGTCACCAAACAATAAGTGCATATCGCTAAATAAGGTCGCTTGGCCGATTAGCTCACGCATACCGCCTAAGACAACCAACACAAACATAAAGCCAAGCCCCATCATTAAGCCATCTACCGCGGAAGGTAACACTGGGTTACGGCTCGCAAATGCATCGGCACGACCAAGAATGGCACAGTTAGTCACGATCAAAGGAATAAAAATGCCAAGAATTTGGTACAGCTCGTAGGTATAAGCCTGCATGATTAGCTCAATACAAGTGGTAAACGAGGCAATGATCATCACGAAGGCAGGTAAACGAACCGCTTCAGAGACGTAGTTACGGATCAATGAAACGGCAATGTTTGAACCCAGTAACACCACAATAGTCGCTAAGCCAAGGCCGATGGCGTTAACAACCGTACTGGTCACTGCTAGAAGCGGACATAAACCCAGTAATTGGACTAGGGCTGGGTTGTTTTTCCAGAGGCCGTTATACAAGATTTCTTGATAATCAGGCCCCGCTGGCGCGGGATTTTCCACGGGTGTATCAGGTGCAAGTGTGTCTTGAGCGCTCATAGCAAATCCTAACGCGACAACAGCGCGTCTTGGTTCTCGTTAAAATAAAGTAATGTATTCTTAACCGCGCGCACAACAGCGCGTGGAGTGATGGTTGCGCCGGTAAACTGGTCGAACGTACCACCGTCTTTCTTGACATTCCACTGCTTCAAAGGTGTGTTCTCAAGGGATTTTCCAGCGAAGGATAAGATCCATTGAGACTTCTGTAAATCCACTTTGTCGCCCAGTCCTGGTGTTTCTTTATGGCTGATCACACGTGATCCCGTAACGACGCCATTTCGATCGATCGCGACCAAGAGATCTAAGTTCCCGTTGTAACCACCAGGTGCGATCGTTTCAAAGATAATGGCGGTCACTTGTCCATCTTTACGAGCAATGAAGGCTGGCACCGGTTCAGATGAACCTAATAACGGATCAGCAGGTAATAGCACTTGTGCTTCGGCAAGGTTATTGTCGTAGCGGTCTGCAGGCAAAATTTCATTAAACGCAGACAGTTGTGCTTGAACAATATTATCTTCAATCGTGTGCTCGGTTAGCTGATGTGTTAATGCAATCAGACCTGCCGTTAATACCGCAAAAAGACCTAAGCCAACACTGTTTTGGCGAATTGAGGTAAAGATGTTCATTATTTTTCACCTCCAATCGTTAGGCCTTTTTTGGCTTTTTTATGACCGTAAGCACGTGGTTGAGTAAAGTAATCGATCAGTGGCGCCGCAAAGTTCATCAACAATACTGCAAACGCAACACCGTCTGGGTAGCCGCCCCATGTGCGAATCACATAAATCAAGATACCGATGCCTAAACCGTATACCAATTTACCGCGGTTACTGGTGCAAGAGCTAACAGGGTCTGTGGCGATAAAGAAAGCGCCAAGCATCACTGCACCAGACGTTAGATGGAAAATCGTCGAGGCCGCATTGTCGGGATCGAGTCCATAGAAAACATTGGCCATCAAGCCCAGTCCAGCGATCATTGCAACGGGCGTGTGCCAAGTAATAATACGTAGCCAGATCAATAGCAAGCCGCCGGCTAAGTAGGCTAAGTTGACGTACATCCAACTCACTAGGTTTGCAGATTGCAAGCCGGCAATAGAGGCGTAGGCTTCGGAGCTCATCAGGCCATCTTTATGCTTAAAAGCGTCCAGAGGCGTTGCCATCGTGTATGAATCAATGGTTGGTAAGCTACCAAAAATAGCCGCTAAGCTATCGCTAAAGCTTGGTACAGCGCCAGCTTGAATAATCTCAGAAGCGCCAATCCACTGTGTCATCGGAACAGGGAAGGAGACCAGACAAATCGCGTAGCCCACCATGGCTGGATTGAATGGGTTGTTGCCCAAACCACCGTAAACTTGTTTCGCGAATATCACCGAGAATGACACCGCAGTCACGGTTAACCACCAAGGTACGGTAGGCGGAAGCGCCAGAGCTAAGAGGACAGCGGTTAATAACGCACTGCAATCACTTAGAGAGAAGCCGATTGGGCGATTGCGCAGTTTCAAAATAAAGGCTTCGCTGAGTAATGCCGTCAAGCAGGCAATAACAAGGTTAATCAAAGTACCGTAGCCAAATAGATACGTCTGTGTGATTAAGCCCGGTACGGTAGCCAATATCACCATTTGCATGACCCAAGATGTGCGACGGCCTGCTCGGTGAGTATGGGGTGATGTAATACGCAATAATGACATTTAGCGATTCTCTTGCGTGTTAGTTAATTGTTCGAGTTTAGCTTCTTCGTCTTGCTGTGTTTTTTCAGCAGCCGCTAACTCCTGTTGCAATGATTCAACCTCAGGGTCTGCTGCCAGCAGTCGCTTTAGTTTATTAACCTGTGCTTTGGCGAGTGCCGCGGCCACTTTTTGTTTCTTCAGGCGTTCTTTGAACTCAGCGCTTTGCTCGTTTGCTTGGGCTTCGGGTTGTGCGCTCGCAGTGCCATTCTGAAGGGCTTGCTCCAGCTCATCAGCATGAGCTTTGGCTTTTTCAACTTGTTGCTCAAGACTTGAGGTGTCTTCAGAGTTCAGTTCTTTGGCTTTTAAGAGCGCTTTTTCCGCTTTTTTGAGCGACGCTTTGGCAATCGCTGCATCAATTTTAAGCTTACGAGTCGCATCTTCGTCTGTGGCTTGAGCTTTACTTTTGGCAGGTTCGGCTGTCACAGGCACATCTAATGCGGCCAGTTGCGCCTCGGCGTCTTTGAGTGTTTTTTCAAATTCAACCGCTTTACCTTGAAGCTCACTGTTTTGCGGGTCTTCTGCTAATTGCTTTTGAATCTTTTTAAGTTTGGTGCTGGCCAACGCAACATCCACTTTGGCTTTTTTGTAGTCATCGGACATGGCTGGCTTTTTAGTCGGTGGTGTTTCAGATACCGGACTGTTATCGAGTGATGACAAACGAGCTTCAGCTTCTTTTAAGGCTTTTTCGAAATCGGCCGCTTTGGTTTTTAGCTCTTCGTTATCGGCATCCTCTGCAAGCTGCTTTTGGACTTTCTTCAGTTTAGTGCTCGCAAGCGCGACATCGACTTTGGCTTTCTTTGCCTCATCGCTAAGCACAGGTTTCGCTACTGTTGCCGGTTTTGTGTCGTTACCGCCTAGTTTTTCAAAGGCTTCTTGGGCGATTTTTAGATCTGCTGAAAAGCCTGAAACTTTGGCTTTAAGTTCGGCGTTATCTGGATCTTCTGCAAGTTGCTTCTCTGCCTTTTTCAATTTGGTGCTGGCGAGAGCGACATCAACTTTGGCTTTTTTAGCCTCATCACTCATTACAGGAGCCGTGGCTTTTTTAGTCGGTGCAGCAGGAGTACTGGCAACTTTCGTTTCCAGTTCACTAATGTCTTTTTTGGTTTCGTCTACTTGAGTTTGCAGTGCACTGATTTCTTCCATGTGCTCTTTTTCTTGTGCTTCAAGTAACGCCTTTTCTAATTTTTTCAGTTTCGCTTTGGTAATGGCTAAATCTATCTTCGCTTTTTTAGCTGCTTCGTCTACCGCGGGCGCAGTAGGCGTTGGTTTTTCTGGCGCTGGCTTAGCAGGCTTTTTCGCGGCAGGTTTTGCAGCAGAGGCACTCTGACGAGCCAAACGCTTGGCTTCTTTTTCAGCTGCTTCGGCTTCTTGACGCGCTTTACGTGCCTCAAAGCGTTGCTTCGCAATGTCTGACTTCACAGCGGCTTCGCGTGCTTCACGGATTTCCGATTTGCTGTGACGGTAGTACTGAACCAACGGAATGCTGCTAGGGCAGACGTAGGAACAAGCACCGCATTCAATACAGTCGAACAGATTGTAGTGTTCTGCTTTTTCATGTTCTTGGCTTTTCGCAAACCACAGCAGCTGTTGTGGCAACAGGCTAGCTGGACACGCTTGTTCACACATGCCGCATCGGATGCACGCTTGCTCAGGGGCTGGCTGAGGTAGCTCTTTTTTGGTTGCCGCCAAAACGCAGTTGGTGGTTTTGACAACAGGAACGTCACTGCTGTCTAGAGTAAAGCCCATCATCGGCCCCCCCATGACAAGGCGAGTGAGTTTTTTATCTTGTAAGTCCGCGTAGTCAAGCAAATGGCTGATCGGTGTGCCAAGCAAGACTTCTACGTTTTGCGGTGCTTTAAGCGCATCGCCTGTGAGCGTGGTTAAACGAGAAATAAGAGGGCGGCCATGCTTAATAGCTTCATAAACGGCCACACAGGTGCCAACGTTTTGACACAAAATGCCGATGTCGGCAGGGTATTGTCCACTCGGTACTTCTTTTTCAGTCAGCAATTGGATCAGTTGCTTTTCGCCACCAGAAGGATATTTGGTCGGTACAACCGCGACTTGAATAGAGCTTTGGCGCTCTTTTAAAAGCTTTTCTAAGGCGGCAATGGCCGTTGGCTTGTTGTCCTCAATACCGATAACAACATGTTTGGCTTCGACCAAATGTTGCAAAATCTCAATGCCAAGTATCAGCTCAAGCGTTTTCTCACGGATCAGCATGTCGTCCGCGGTAATGTAGGGTTCACACTCAGCGGCGTTAATAATGAAGTGGGTTAATGGGTGCTTGTGCGCACCTTGCAGCTTAACTTGAGTTGGAAAGCCAGCACCGCCCATGCCGATGATGCCTTTCTCTGCTAAAAAGGTAAGTACATCGGTTTTGCTAATGTCACGCCAGTTTTCAAGAGGCTCCAGCTCAATCCACTCATCCGCTTGGTCTGGCGTCAGAATGATACACATGTCGCTTAGCCCAGATGGATGGGCGACAGGTCGAGATTCAATCGCACTGATTTGACCTGAAGTAGGGGCGTGTAGAAAGCTCGATAAGAAGCCATTATTAATGGCAATCGCTTGGCCTTTTTGAACGCGATCGCCAACATTGATTAACGGGCGTGATGCTTGACCGATGTGTTGACCAAGAGGCAGAACAAGCTCACTTGGCAAGCTTGGTTTGCCTAACGGCAATGCCAGTGATTGCGCTTTATTTTCTGGTGGATGAATGCCACCATGAAATGCATATACGGGAGGATTAGACTGCTTAGCCATTAGTGAGTAACCTCCGTTTGACGATCTGAGGCAATGATTTGTGCAGGTGCGATGCCCACACCTTGTGGTTTTTCCCACGACCAAGTACGTGATGTCACGCCAACTTCAACCATATCAATACAATCTACAGGACAAGGCTCGACACATAGGTCACAGCCCGTACATTCATCTGAAATAACGGTGTGCATTTGTTTTGCCGCGCCCAGAATAGCGTCCACAGGACACGCCTGAATACATTTTGTGCAGCCAATACATTCGTCTTCACGAATAACAGCTACTTTCTTAATAGGCTCTTCTGCTTCACCGCCATCTAACGGTATTGCTTCCACATCGAGAAGATCGGCTAACGCCTGAACCGTCGCTTGGCCACCCGGAGGGCAACGGTTGATGGCTTCGCCATTAGAGATGGCTTCCGCATAAGGGCGGCAACCAGGATGACCACATTGGCCGCACTGAGTTTGTGGCAAAATGGCGTCGATTTGGTCAACAATCGGGTCCCCTTCCACATGGAAACGAACGTTGGCATAGCCAAGGATTGCACCAAACACGAGAGCAAGTGCAACTAGAATGCCGATGGCGAGTAATACAGTAAACATAAGCGGCTCCTAGATTTGTACCAGACCAGTGAAGCCCATAAATGCCAGTGCCATTAGGCCTGCGGTAATCATACCGATGGCAGAGCCTTTAAAGACAACGGGCACATCAGCCACGTTAATACGCTCACGCATGGCAGAAAACAGCACCAATACAAATGAGAAACCAACCGCTGCCCCGAAGCCATAAAGGATCGATTCAACAAAGCCATTCTGTTTCGAGGTGTTTTGCAGCGCGACACCCAATACAGCACAGTTGGTCGTAATCAAAGGCAGAAAAATACCGAGTACGCGATAAAGTAGCGGGCTGGTTTTGTGTACGACCATTTCTGTGAATTGCACCACGACGGCGATTACCAGAATGAAAGAAATTGTTTTCAAATATTCGAGACCAAAAGGCTCAAGAATAAATTCGAACGTAAGGTAACTGCATAAGCTCGATAGCGTCAGCACGAACGTTGTCGCCATGGCCATGCCAATAGAGGTTTCTAGCTTACTAGAAACGCCCATAAAGGGGCAGAGGCCAAGGAATTGTACCAATACAAAGTTGTTTACCAGTATGGTACTGACGAGTATTAAGAGATATTCGGTCATCTCGCGTCCAATAAATACAGTGGGTGTTTATGGATAAAAAGAGCAGCCGTCTAAAAATAGTTCGGCTGAGCATAACTATACCAAGCTGCTTATAACTAACAAGACTAAAGCGCTGCCTAATTTAGTTTATTTTAGAATATGAATAGCACTCAGCAAGTATAAATTTTTTTAATCACTTAACGTGATAACACCGCCCACAGGTGAGTAAGCGGTGTTATCAGTGCTGAATGATCAAGCCACTTACATGACGCGTTGGCCGGGCTTAGCTCCATCATGCGGTTCAAGCAAATAGATCTCTTCGCCGCCAGGTCCTGCCGCTAAAACCATACCTTCTGATAAGCCGAATTTCATTTTACGTGGTGCTAAGTTAGCCACCATGATCGTTAGCTTGCCTTCTAGGTCTTCTGGTTTGTAGGCGGACTTAATGCCGGAGAACACTGTGCGCGTTTCACCACCAAGGTCTAACGTCAATTTCAAAAGCTTGTTGGCTTTCTCAACGTGTTCGGCTTTGGCGATTTTCGCAATACGCATGTCTACTTTAGCGAAATCATCGAAATTAATTTCTGCTGCGATCGGTTCTTTGCTTAGCTCAGTTTCTTCAGCTGGCGTAGATTCAGCGGCTGGTGTTTCTTTGGCCGCTTCTTCTTTGCCTTCTTCGATCATTGCATCAATTTGTGCCGCTTCAATACGTGGCATCAAAGCTTTGAATTTGTTTACAGTTTTGCCGAAAAGAAGCTCGACACGATTGTCCCATGTCAGTTCTTTGTTTAAGAAACCTTCGGCATCTGCCACCATGTCTGGCATAACCGGTTTCAGGTAGGTGGCTAAAATAGCGAATAGATTGAGTGACACAGTACAGATCTCTTGAACCTGAGGCAAAGTGTCTTCGCTTTTCGCTTTTACCCAAGGCTCTTCATCAGCAATGTAGGTGTTAGCTATGTCTGCAAGACGCATGATTTCACGCATTGCCTTACCGTATTCACGTGTTTCGTAAAGATCAGCGATCAGATCACCCGCATCGATGAACTCTTGAATCATGGCTTCTTGTGCTGGCGCTGCTTGCAGTTGGCCATCAAACTTCTTGTTAATAAAGCTGGCCGTACGGCTGGCAATGTTTACGACTTTGCCAACCACATCAGAGTTCACACGTTGTACAAAATCTCCAAGGCTAAGATCGATATCGTCAACACGAGAGTTTAGCTTGGCAGCAAAGTAATAGCGTAGGTATTGAGGGTCTAAGTGGTTCAGGTAAGTACGTGCTTTGATAAATGTGCCACGTGACTTAGACATTTTCTCACCGTCAACGGTGACATAGCCATGCGCATTGACTGCGGTTGGAGTTCGGTAACCCGCGCAATCTAACATTGCAGGCCAGAACAAAGCGTGGAAGTTAATGATGTCTTTGCCGATGAAGTGATATAGCTCTGCGTCAGAATCTTTGTTCCAGTAGTCGCCAAATTCTAAGCCTTCAGTACGATCACAAAGATTTTTGAAGCTCGCCATGTAACCAATCGGCGCATCTAGCCAGACGTAGAAGTATTTACCCGGTGCATCAGGAATTTCAAAACCGAAGTAAGGTGCGTCACGGCTAATGTCCCATTCGTGCAGCTCAGAATCCAGCCATTCAGCTAGTTTGTTCGCGACTTGGTCTTGGAGTGTGCCGCTGCGCGTCCATTTTTGTAAGAAGGCTTGGTACTCAGGCAGTTTGAAAAAATAATGCTCAGATTCTTTTTCAACCGGTGTTGCACCAGAGTAAACCGAACGCGGGTTGATCATTTCCATCGGCGTGTACGTTGCAGAACAGACTTCACAGTTATCGCCGTACTGATCTTCGGCCTTACATTTAGGGCAGGTGCCTTTAATAAAACGATCCGCTAAGAACATTTCTTTTTCTGGGTCATACGCTTGAGTAATTGAGCGCACAGAAATTTTGCCATTATCGCGACATGCTTTATAGATGGCTTCAGAGAACTCACGATTTTCTGGAGAGTGAGTCGAGTAATAATTGTCATAGCCAATGCCGAAATCTTTAAAATCGGCCATGTGTTCTTGGCGCACGCCTTCAATCAACTCTTCGGGCGTGATGCCATTTTGATCGGCCTTGATCATAATCGCAGTGCCGTGTGCATCGTCGGCACAGACGGCCGTACATAGATTGCCGCGAAGCTTTTGGAAGCGAACCCAAATGTCAGTTTGAATGTGCTCCAGCATATGACCCAAGTGAATAGAGCCGTTGGCATAGGGAAGGGCACTGGTAACTAGAATTTTTCGTTGCGATTGAGCCATTATGAATAAGCCTGCTGGAAATAAAGTGTAAGCGAATAAACGACGCTCCGTGTCGTTGAAAGTTAAACGGAGCGAATTGTATGTACTAATATAAGCGCGACATTATAAGTGGACGTGCTTAACGTGCAAGCATCAGGCTTGCTTTTCCGCATTTTGCCCCCACAATCGGCTTCATAGAAAGAACATATGAATAAGTAGACGCTTAAAAGTCTATTCCTAGGAGAAAACATGTCTGTATCACCTCAGGTGTTAGCGCAACTGTCAGCGTTAGTCGACCTTAACACGAACAAGCCTTATGGCGATGTTTGGCAAGTGGAAGAAAATGCATCCGGTTTGGCGGTTATTGCTACGTTACCTTACCCTGCACAAACGGAACGCGATGCGTTGCAGCAGCGTATTGAAGAGGCGTTGGAGCAAAGTGTGACCTTGGTGCTTCAGCAAGATGTAAAAGCTGCGTCTACGCAAGGCGCTGCCGCGAGCATGAAAGGTGTTAAGAACATTATTGCCGTTGCGTCAGGAAAAGGGGGGGTTGGTAAATCAACAACCACGGTAAACCTAGCATTGGCGATGGCCCGTGAAGGCGCAAAAGTCGGAATTTTAGATGCGGACATTTACGGCCCGAGTCAAGGCCTGTTGTTAGGCTTTGCGGGTGATACCCGTCCAGGTGTGCGCGATGAAAAGTTTTTTGTACCGCCTATGGCGCATGGCCTTCAAGTCATGTCGATGGCGTTTCTGACGACCAGCGAAACACCCATGGCATGGCGTGGTCCTATGGCAACGGGCGCGTTGATGCAAATTCTAACGCAAACTGAGTGGGACAATTTAGACTACTTGTTCGTGGATATGCCACCGGGTACGGGTGATATCCAGCTAACGCTGTCGCAAAAAGTACCTGTTGCTGGCTCTGTTGTGGTGACGACACCGCAGGATATTGCTTTGCTGGATGCTCGTCGTGGTATCGAGATGTTTAACAAGGTGAATATACCTGTACTGGGTGTTGTTGAAAATATGTCGACACACATTTGTTCAAACTGTGGCCATGCAGAAGCAATTTTTGGCGAAGAAGGTGGTAAAGCGTTGGCGGCAGAATACGGCGTAGAAGAGCTGGGGAAATTGCCGCTAAGCTTGTCGATTCGCAAGCTGGCTGATGCCGGTAAGCCTACAGTGTTGAGTGAGCCTGATTCTGATACTGCGATGATTTATCAGTCGATTGCGCGCAAGGTTGGTGCTACTCTTGCGGCCCGTTCTGAACAGTTCTCAATGCCGACAATTGGCATGAGTGATGATTGAGGTAAACCATGCGATTGTGTGACCGTGACATTATCCAAGCACTAGACGATGGTGTCATTTCCATTGAGCCCCGCCCTGATAACAGTGTTATTAGTGGTGTATCTTGTGATTTGCGCCTAGGAAACTCATTTCGAGTATTTCAAGGGCATCCTGCGCCTTTCTTAGATCTAAGTGGCCCAAAAGCAGATTTAAATGCCGCTATTGAGTCGGTAATGAGTGAAGAAATTATTGTCGATGCAGACAAACCTTTCTTTATTCATCCTGGTGAGTTGGCGTTGGGAGTGACAATGGAATCGGTCACTTTACCTGATCACTTAGTAGGTTGGTTAGATGGCCGTTCTTCTTTGGCGCGATTAGGGCTAATGGTTCATGTTACTGCGCACCGGATTGATCCAGGCTGGAGTGGTGGTATCGTTCTAGAATTCCTCAATGGTGGTAAATTACCTATTGCGTTGCGACCTGGTATGACCATTGGTGCGATCAATTTTGAAACCATGTCTGGCCCAGCAGATCGTCCCTACAATAAACGTGATAATGCTAAGTACCGTGGGCAAAACTCTGCTGTTGGAAGCCGAATTAGTGGCGATCAATAAGAGTTTTAGCTAGTCTATTGGGACGAAAGTGGTCAAAAAAGATACAGATGTCGTAAATGCGCAGCTTAACGGCGGTATTCGGCATCTGTTTTTTCGGTCATAGGGCTACTTTCTCTGGTGCAATTCATAGAATAATAACCACATTCAGTTAAGGAGTACTTTATGTCTCAACCGTCTAACCGTGGCGTCGTATACAAAGGCCCAGGCAAAGTCGCTGTAGAGTCTATCCCTTTCCCAGAGCTAGCGCTTGGTGATCGTAAATGTAACCACGGTGTTATCCTGAAAGTTCTTACAACTAACATTTGTGGTAGTGACCAGCACATGGTTCGTGGTCGTACTACTGCTCAAGAAGGTTTGGTTCTTGGCCACGAAATCACGGGTATTGTCCTTGAAAAAGGTGGCGATGTTGAATTCCTAAACGTAGGTGACATCGTATCTGTACCATTTAACATCGCTTGTGGTCGTTGCCGCAACTGTAAAGCTGGCATGACTGGTATCTGTCTTAATGTAAACGGTGACCGCGCTGGTGCTGCTTACGGTTACGTAGATATGGGCGGCTGGGTCGGTGGTCAGTCTGACTACGTAATGGTTCCTTACGCAGACTTCAACCTATTGAAATTCCCTGATGCTGACCAAGCAAAAGAGAAGATCCAAGACCTTACACTATTGTCTGATATCTTCCCTACTGGTTTCCACGGCTGTGTAACAGCAGGTGTTGGCCCAGGTTCTACTGTATACATCGCAGGTGCAGGCCCAGTAGGTCTAGCAGCAGCGGTTTCTGCTCAGCTTCTAGGTGCAGCGTGTGTCATCGTTGGTGACATGATCGAAGATCGTCTAGCTCAAGCGCGTAGCTTTGGTTGTGAAACAATAGACCTACGTGAAGAAGGCGACATGGAAGACAAACTAGAAGTCATTCTAGGTGAGCGTGAAGTTGATGCATTTGTTGACTGTGTAGGTTTTGAAGCACACGGTTGTGGCTGTAACGCTGGTAAAGAAGCACCAGCGACAGTACTTAACTCTGCAATGACAATCACTCGTGCGGGTGGCCAAATTGGTATCCCAGGTCTTTACGTGACTGATGATCCAGGTGCAGAAGACGAAGAAGCGAAAGTAGGTGCACTAAGCATGCGCTTCGGTTTGGGTTGGGCTAAGTCTCACTCTCTTCACACTGGTCAGTGTCCAGTAATGAAGTACCACCGTGCCCTAATGCAAGCGATTCTTTTCGATAAAGTTAAGATTGCTGACGCTGTAAATGTACAAATGATCTCTCTTGATCAAGCTCCTCAAGGTTACGCTGACTTTGATGGCGGCGCTGCGAAGAAATTCGTTATGGACCCACATGGTGAGTTCGTAGCGTAATAGTTCGCTTCGTAATCTCAAAAAGCCACGCATATGCGTGGCTTTTTTGTTTCTAGTGCCGAAAATATTTGTACTTTGTATTAAACTGAATACAGCCATCTTAGTGTTATAACTGCTTAATTAGCCATAGGTAACGCATTATGAATATTGTAATGGGCTTTAACGCAACTCACAGTGATGAAATGATTGAACTGTCGGAATTAGAAGCGATCGAGGAAGACGTTCTGCTTGAGTTTGGTACGCCTTGGTGTGGTCACTGTAAACGTGCTCAAAAGGTTTTAGAGCCAGTTATGAATGACTTTACAGATGTTGCCCATGTCAAGGTGTTAGATGGCAAAGGCAAGCGCTTAGGGCGTCAGTTTCAGGTGAAGCTATGGCCAACTCTTATTTTAGTTCGCAGAGGTAAAGAAGTGGCTCGCGTTATACGTCCTGAGACAGAGAGAGAGCTGCGTCAGTTATTAATTGATTAGTTTGGCAAAGGCACATTATGAAACAGTATAAATATACCGTATTAGGAGCAATCCTTGCGGGTGTCGTTTTTTTACTCACCGTTCTGTTAGACGTGGAATTATTTGAAAAATTGATCTTTTGGCTTAATGAGTTAGAGCACCTTGAAATAGATGAGCTGATCATTCCTGCATTGATTTTCATGGTGTTTTTCGTCATTGACTTGGTTCGTCGTAGTAAAACGAATCAGTTAAACAGCGAAAAATTAAAAATCTATCGTGCGATGGTAGCGTCTACGCATCACGTTTTAAATAATCTTTTGAATCAAATGCTGTTTGTTAAAATGAAGGCAGAAGACACGCCAGGTTTTGATCCAAAGGTTCTGAAAATATACGATACCATTGTCGATGATGCGAAAAGTCAGATTGAAGCACTTAGCAACGTCACCGAAGTAAATGAAGACAACATTACAGACTCTGTTCGTCCCAAATAACCTCTTTCGAGATGCCCCGTTCCATTTTCTTACTACAGTTTAAGGTTTTACTATGCAGTACAAAGGTATCAAGGTAAATGTCATCACTGGCTTTCTTGGGTCAGGTAAAACGACCTTGATTAAACAGTTGTTAGAACAAGTGCCTGAGGGAGAACGTTGGGCCGTGTTAGTCAACGAATTTGGTGAAGTAGGCATCGATGGTGAGTTGCTTAAAGTCGGCGATATTGCCATCAAACAAGTCCCTGGTGGATGTTTATGCTGTGTTTCGTCCGCCGCATTCAGTGTGGGGCTGAATGAGCTAATTAAAACGGCTAAACCTGACCGCATATTGATTGAACCAACCGGTATTGGTCATCCTCATCAAATTGTAGAGCAGCTCTGTTCCAAGCCTTATTATGGTGTCTTAGAGGTTTGTGGGACGATTTGCTTAATGGATGTGCGCAATTTGTCTGATCCACGTTATTTGGGGCAGCCAGCCTTTTTTGATCAGATTGATGATGCAGACATACTTATTGCCAGTAAAGCCGATCTGTACAGCAGCGATGATGAGTTACGTTTTTTACAGTTTGCTAAGCAATTTGAACCCGCCAAGTCAGTCATTGCCTTGAGCGAGCATGGTCGTTTTGATCAATCATGGTTGGATGTGGCTAGGGCGCAGCAGCATAGTCACCACGACCACGACCACGACCACGACCACGACCACGACCACGACCACGACCACGACCACGACCACGACCACGACCACGACCACGACCACGACCACGATGTCGTTACTAGCCAACCTAGTGCTGGAGTAATGTGTTATCAAAAACGAGATCTGGATATGGCCAGTATTGGTTGGGTTGCAGATTCGAATTGGTTTATCACGTCTGAGCGGTTTGAACAGTTTTTGGCGTATTTATCTGAAGCCTCTAACTTTTGGCGCTTCAAAGGTATTATTCGTGTTGATGATCAATTTGAACAGATCAATATGACCCAAACAGAAATGCAGAGAAGAGCAACCGATGAGGTGCTAACCTCAAGATTTGAATGTATTTTTTCGATAACTGATGGTTATGAAAAACATTTAAATGTGCTTCATAAAATCCTCTTCTAAGACGTTTTAAAGGCTTTATTTTTCTGGCACGTGACATGGCATAGAATGTCACTGGCGCGTTTTTGTTATTTAACTTGCTTCGATATGTTATTGAGAGAAGAACGCTTTTCGACAACGCTTAAGGGCATGTTGTTAAACAATCTTTTTTTATAAAAATAATATTGAGGTGAGTACCATGCCTGACTACAAAGCGCCATTGCGTGATCTGAAATTTATCACTGACGAAGTATTGGGGATTCATCAGCATTACGCCGCGCTAGCGGGTGCAGAGGAAGCAACACCTGATATGGTCAATGCCATTATTGAAGAGGGGGCGAAGTTCTCAGAGCGCGTGTTAGCCCCTCTGAACCAAATTGGTGATCAACAAGGATGCCGATTTGAGAATGGCGAAGTAACCACTCCAGATGGATTTAAAGAGGCGTATCAGCAATACGTAGAAAGCGGCTGGCCATCACTCTCTCATGATGTTGAAGTTGGCGGTCAAGGATTGCCTGAGTCGCTGGGCATGATGGTGTCAGAGTTTGTCTCAACGGCTAACTGGGCATGGAGCATGTATCCTGGATTAAGTCATGGCGCCATGAACACCCTTGAGCAGCACGGTACCGAAGAGCAAAAACAAGCCTACCTAACGAAACTGGTTACTGGTGAGTGGACCGGCACTATGTGTTTGACCGAGCCGCATTGTGGTACAGATTTGGGCATGCTTAAAACCAAAGCAATGCCAAACGACGATGGCAGTTACAGCCTGTCTGGCACGAAGATCTTCATCTCAGCTGGTGAGCATGATATGGCAGGCAATATCATCCATATCGTACTGGCTCGTCTACCAGACGCTCCAGCAGGTACCAAAGGCATTTCGCTATTCATCGTTCCAAAGTTTAATGTGACTGATGCTGGTGAAATCGGCACGCGTAATACCGTCAGCTGTGGTTCCATCGAACATAAGATGGGGATCCATGGCAATGCGACCTGTGTAATGAACTTCGATGATGCTAAAGGTTTCTTGATTGGCCCGCCTCATAAAGGTCTTAACTGTATGTTTACCTTTATGAACACCGCTCGCTTAGGCACAGCACTGCAAGGTTTAGCGCATGCGGAATGGGCTTACCAAAACTCTTTAGCGTACGCTAAAGATCGTTTGCAAATGCGTTCCTTAACAGGGCCTAAAGCGCCTGAAAAATCAGCTGACCCAATCATTGTTCACCCTGATGTTCGTCGAATGCTACTGACGCAAAAGGCGTTTTCTGAAGGCGGTCGTGCGTTAATTCATTACTGCTCAATGCTGGTCGATACCGTGAAGGCAGGGTCTCAGGAAGAAAAAGATCAAGCCGAGACGCAGTTGTCATTATTGACGCCAATAGCCAAAGCCTTTCTTACTGAAACCGGTTTTGAATCTGCTAACCACGGGTTACAAATATTTGGTGGGCATGGCTATATTGCCGACTGGGGCATGGAGCAAAACGTACGAGACTGTCGTATTGCCATGCTGTATGAAGGTACAACAGGTATTCAAGCATTGGATCTACTCGGCCGTAAAGTTCTGATGACTCAGGGCGATACGCTTAAAGCGTTTACTAAAATTATTCATAAATTCTGTAAAGCGAATGACAGTGATAAGGGCATCAAGCATTTAGTAAAACCTCTGGCGGCTTTGAATAAAGAGTGGGGCGAGATAACACTGAAAGTGGGCATGAAAGCGATGAAAAATCGTGATGAGGTTGGTGCGGCGTCAGTCGATTATTGTATGTATTCAGGTTACGTTACTTTAGCGTATTTCTGGGCTCGTATGGCGAAGACAGCCCAAGATAAGCTTACGCAAGGGACAGATGAAGAAGCATTTTACAAAGCCAAGCTACAAACGGCTAATTTCTACTTTGAGCGTATTCTGCCACGCACCAAGGCACATGCTGAAATGATATTGGCGGGTTCAAGTAGCTTGATGGCAATGGAAGAAGATCAGTTCTTTTTACGTTAATAATGACCAAAAAGTAATAGTAATAGGGAGACAATGATGAGTAATGCAAAAGAGATCTTTGACACCATGTTAACGCGCTTTGATAGTGACGCCGCTTCTGGCTTAAATGCTATATTTCAGTTTGAATTAGATGATGCAGATCCGTACTTTGTCACCATTGATGAAGGCACAGCAGTCTATGAACAGGGTGAGCATGATGACGCAACGGTGACCTTGTCGATGGACACCGATACTTTAGACGAGGTTATGTCTGGCGAACTTGATGGCATGCAGGCATTTATGCAGGGCAAAATCAGGGCAGATGGTGATATTATGCTTGCCACAAAATTGACTCAGATATTTCCTGTGCCGTAATGAACTTTGCTCAGTAATGAGCATCCCAAAGTATATATATTTTACTTCTCCATATAACGACAATAACGGAGACGCTTTATGCTGAACACCGATGTAGACATGCCCCAAGATAAAGAGCCCGGTAGTTATATTCCTGATCAGTTAAACCCAAAAGGGTTTAACTCGGTCGTTGATGTACTGTCTGAGGCTTGTGAACGCTTTAAAGATTTACCTGCTTTTACCAGTGTTGGTCGAACTCTTCACTATGGCGAGCTGAAACAAAAAGTAGACGCTTTCACTACCTACTTACAGCGTCATACCGATCTAAGGCCGGGGGATCGCATCGCTGTACAGCTACCAAATGTTATTCAATTTCCAGTAGTAGTTTTTGGGGCAATGCAAGCAGGCTTGGTCGTTGTAAATACGAACCCACTGTATACTCCACATGAGCTGGAGCATCAGTTTAATGATGCGGGTGTAAAAGCCGTTGTCGTGTTCGCCAACATGGCTGCTAACGTTGAGAAAATTTTACCTAAAACGGCGATTAAACACGTTATTGTGACTGAAATCGCGGACTTTCACAGTCCTATTAAACGTTTATTGATCAACTCAGTCGTTAAGTATGTGAAAAAGATGGTCCCCGCCTATTCGTTGTCTCAGGCAATAAGACTGAATGATGCGTTAGCGTTAGGCGCAAAGTATCGTCCTGAAATTGCTGATTTGAAGCGAACGGATCTTGCCGTTTTGCAATACACCGGTGGTACAACTGGAGTCGCAAAGGGAGCCATGCTGACCCATGCAAATCTTATTGCAAATATGCACCAGCTGAAAAATCGACTGGATTATTTGCTTAAAGAGGGGCAAGAAACCTTCATCGCGCCACTCCCTCTTTACCATATCTATGCATTCTTAATTCATGCCATGACGTTAGTCGAATACGGCGCCCATTCGATTTTGATTCCTAATCCGAGGGATTTACCCGCGTTTGTGAAAGAGCTTAAGAATTGGCGCTTTACCGGTTTTATTGGTTTAAATACTTTATTTTCTGGATTATGTAATCGGGACGACTTTAAAGAGGTTGATTTTTCAGCGCTAAAACTAACGGCTTCTGGTGGTATGCCTCTCACTCATGCTGCGGCTGATCGCTGGAAAGAGGTGACGGGGTGTACGGTATCCGAAGGCTATGGGTTGACGGAAACATCGCCAGTGGTTGCATTTAACCCTATTGGCCGAGAACAGATCGGTACGATAGGCCTCGCCGTTGAATGTACCGACGTTAAGATTATCGACGATAATGGAGATAGAGTTCAGGGCGGAGAACCGGGCATGTTATGCGTAAAAGGTCCACAAGTAATGCGGGGCTATTGGTTACGCGAACAGGCGACCCAAGATGTGATGACACCAGATGGCTTTTTAATCACAGGCGATGTTGCTACACAACAGTCGGATGGCTATTTGACGATTGTTGATCGTGCTAAGGACTTAATCATCGTGTCAGGTTTTAACGTTTATCCAACAGAAGTAGAAGATGTGATCACGCAGCATCCTGATGTCTTAGAGGCAGCAGCGATTGGTGTTGACGATGAGAAAACGGGAGAAGCGGTAAAAGCATTTCTAGTGCTGAAAGACGGCGCTACATTGGATCAGGATGCTATGCACAGCTTCTGTAGGGAAAACTTAGCTGCTTATAAAGTGCCCAAGCAGTACGAAGTACGTCAAGAGTTACCGAAAACCAATGTGGGTAAAATTCTGCGTCGCGCTTTGCGTAATCCCGAAGCAAATTAGTTGTGTGGCTGTTAGTAACGGCATTTTTTGGGCTAAACTCATTTAAAACTATTAAGAAATCCGGTCACTGCTGCGAGTGTGTGCGGTGGTGATTAAACTTTGTCGGCAGCATCATAATAGATGGAGATAGCAATGTCGGATCATATCAGTGAGCAGGTTGAACATGGCATCCAAATCCTGTCGTTAAATCGTCCAGAAAAGAAAAACGCCATTACTGTCGATATGTATCAAGCTTTAAGTGATGCGCTACATCGAGCGGAGTTGGATAACACCATTAAAGTGACCGTTATTACTGGTACAGGCCCGGATTTTTCTGCTGGTAATGATATTCATGATTTTGTTGAAATTGCTCATGTTCCAGAGAAAATGGCCTCTATTATGTCATTTTTACAGACTTTAACCTCTTACAAAAAGCCCCTGATTGGTTGTGTGGAAGGTTGGGCTGTTGGGGTGGGAGCCACCATGATGTTGCATTGTGACATGGTGTTTACTGCTCGGAATACCCAATTTGTGTTTCCGTTTGTTCAGCTGGGCTTAGTGCCTGAAGCCGCTTCAAGCTTTTTATTACCCCGTATTGTTGGCCATCAGAGAGCATTTGAAATGTTGATGTTCGGTGAACCGATCAATGCAGAAATGGCTTATCAATTGGGAATGGTCAATCACTTGTGTGAGCCCAAAGAAGCATTAAATCTAGCCATGAATTATGCTGAACGGTTAACCAAGTTACCAACCGAAGCAGTGATGTTGTCTAAAGATTTACTGAAGTGCCGCACAATAGATGATATCCAAATGGCACTCATGCGCGAAGGCCGCATTTTTAAGGATCGTTTACTGTCTGACGAAGCGCAGGTTCAGTTTAAGCGCTTCTTAAAAAAAGAGTGATGAAAACTGGCTGAATTACAAAACTTAACTATAGTTAAATAACAGTTTTGAGTGAAAAAGCTCTTAACATCCTACTGGTTTCGCCACCATAAATTTTCGCCCTAATCGATAATGTTTGATTAGGGCGTTTTTATTTGCGCTACGTTCTGGAAAATATTACGTATCAATCCTAGCCCAATCCGCTTAAATCTTGGTACAAAATGTCACTAAACAGAGTCTTTTTTGTTATTGAGGAAAGATACCATCTCTCTAAGCTTAATGAATGAAATGTTAAGACTGCGCCCAAATGCGCAAAAGCGCTCTAAGGCCATAAAAATAAAAGGTGGAGGCGAGTATGAAGTTCGAAGGAAAAACGCTTCGAGTGGTAACGAACGAGTCAGGGATTGCGACCCTGACGTTGGATCTTAAAGACAGTTCTGTCAATAAATTCGGTGCTCAAGCGCTTGCAGAATTGGCGGACGTAGTCACTCAATTAGAGCAAGGCAGCACTGCACGAGGTTTAATTATTAGCAGTGCTAAAGACGCCTTTGTTGTGGGGGCAGATATCACCGAATTCATGGGGTGGTTCCAGCTTGATGATGAGCAACTGACACAAAAGCTAAAACAAACACACGATATCTTCACCAAGCTTTCAAACTTACCCATACCATCCGTAGTGGCCATTAATGGGCTTGCATTAGGGGGCGGCTTTGAACTCTGCCTAGCGTGTGATTATCGAGTGATGGCGGACTCAGCCAAAGTCGGCTTGCCAGAAACTCAGTTGGGTATTTACCCTGGTTGGGGTGGAACCGTTCGTTTACCTCGCTTGATTGGTGTGGATAACGCCTGCGAGTGGATTTGTGGCGGTCAGCAGAAGCGCAGTGATGATGCGATGAAAGAAGGAGCGGTTGATGCCGTCGTTGCCGCAGATCAGGTTGTGGCATCCGCAGAACACCTTATGCAACAGATACTAGACGGTAAATTAGATTACCAAGCGCGTCGTAATGCTCTGCAACAGCCTATGCAATTTTCGTCAATCGAAAAAATGATGATTTTTGAGACCGTACGCGCCGTCGTTGGTGCCAAAGCCGGAAAGCATTATCCAGCGCCGATGGAAGCGATTAAATCTGTCGAAAAAGGCATTTTTCAATCGATTGATAAAGCCGTTGACACTGAAATCAAAGGCTTTGTGAAAATGGCCAAGTCACCCGTTGCGCGATCTTTGGTTGGTTTGTTCTTAAATGATCAGCATGTTAAAAAAGTGGCATCCGGTTACACCAAAAATACCGAACGTGTGGCGCACGCGGCGGTGCTCGGTGCAGGTATCATGGGCGGTGGGGTGGCATATCAGTCTGCTTCCAAAGGCACACCGATTGTAATGAAAGACATTCGCCAAGATGCTCTTGAACTGGGTATAAACGAGGCGAGTAAGTTATTTGGAAAACAAGTCGAGCGCGGTAAGTTAACTACCGATAAGGCCATGCAGGGATTAAGCAAAATTACGCCAGTGCTTACTTATGGCGAGGTAGAGAATGTAGACTTAGTGGTTGAGGCAGTGGTCGAAAATCCAAAAATTAAACAATCAGTATTGGCGGAAACAGAGTCTCATCTGCGTGACGATGCAATCTTGGCATCAAACACCTCAACGATTTCCATCAACTTACTGGCACAAGCTCTGAAACGCCCAGAGAATTTCTGTGGTATGCATTTCTTTAACCCTGTGCACCGCATGCCGCTAGTCGAAGTCATTCGTGGTGAAAAAACCTCTGATGCCACGATTGCCAAGACCGTTGCTTATGCTCAAGCGCTTGGCAAAACCCCGATTGTTGTTAATGACTGTCCAGGCTTTTTAGTAAACCGTGTGTTGTTCCCATATTTTGCAGGCTTTTCGGCCTTGCTGCGAGATGGTGCAGATTACCAAGCGGTTGATAAAGTGATGGAGCGCTTTGGTTGGCCAATGGGGCCAGCTTACTTGCTGGATGTGGTTGGCATTGATACGGCTTACCATGCCGATCAAGTTATGGCAGAAGGTTTCCCTGACCGTATGGGTCATGACGGTGAAAATGCGATTGATCGTTTCTTCTCATTGGGCCGCTTTGGCCAGAAATCGGGTAGTGGTTTTTATCAATACGAACAAGACCGTAAAGGTAAACCGAAAAAGCTTAAATCTGCTGAAGCCGAAAGTATATTGCAAGATCTAAGTGGTGAAACGAAGGCATTTGAAGACAGCGATATCATTGCACGTATGATGATTCCTTTGTGCATTGAAACCGCACGCTGCCTAGAAGATAACATCGTTGCGTCTGCCGCCGAGGCGGACATGGGATTGGTATACGGGATTGGTTTTCCCCCATATTTAGGCGGTGCGCTGCACTATATGGATGAAATGGGGTTAGCGGCTTTCTGTGAGTTGGCCGATCAGTACCAACACCTAGGTAAATTGTATGAGCCTACTGCTATGATGCGAGATATGGCGGCTCAACAAAAACATTACCATCAGTACTAATACCCATAGGAAGATAGGAGCTTAATCATGAAATTAAATCCAAACGATGTCGTTATTGTCGACGCAGTTCGCTCTCCGATGGGGAAGTCCAAAAACGGTGTGTTCCGTAATGTTCGCTCAGAAAACTTATCAGCTGAGTTGGTAAAAGCCTTACTAGCGCGTAACTCTGCGGTCAATCCTGCTGAGATTGAGGACTTAATTTGGGGATGTGTGAATCAAACGCTTGAACAAGGTTTTAATATGGCGCGTGCTGTGGCGCTGTTAGCTGGTATGCCCGTGACGACTGCAGCGCAAACCGTAAACCGTTTATGTGGTTCTTCGATGTCTGCCATTCATACAGCCGCTCAAGCGATCATGACAGGGCAAGGGGATATTTTTGTCGTCGGTGGTGTAGAGCACATGGGGCATGTGCCTATGATGCATGGGGTAGATGTTAATCCGGGGTTGTCCAAGCACATGGCGAAAGCTTCTATGATGATGGGCGTTACTGCAGAGATGTTAGGTAAAATGCATGGTATCAGTCGTGAAGCGCAAGATGAATTTGCCGTTCGATCTCACCAGAAGGCTTATGAGGCAACACTGAATGGACGTTTTACAAACGAAATCATTCCTATTGAAGGACATGATGGCGCAGGCAATAAAGTGCTAGTAGAAGTGGATGAGGTGATTCGCCCAGAAACATCAATGGAAGGCTTGGCGAGCTTGCCAACAGTCTTTATGCCCAAAGGTGGAACGGTTACAGCCGGATCGTCTTCGGCTTTATCCGACGGCGCGTCAGCATTGTTGATGATGTCTGCCGCTAAAGCTCAAGAGCTCGGTCTTACGCCGATTGCGAAAGTGAGAAGCATGGCGGTAGCAGGTTGTGATCCGGCGATAATGGGGTATGGTCCAGTGCCAGCCACTAAGAAGGCGTTTAAGCGCGCTGGACTCACTGTTACCGACATGGATTTGATCGAAGTCAATGAAGCGTTTGCGGCGCAATCCATTCCTGTGTTAAAAGATCTAAAGGTTCTTGACCAGATGGACGATAAAGTCAACTTAAATGGCGGAGCGATTGCGCTTGGTCATCCACTTGGTTGTTCAGGAGCACGTATATCGACGACACTTTTGCATCAGATGCAGGCGCGTGATGCTCAGTTTGGTTTAGCGACCATGTGTATTGGTATGGGGCAAGGTATTGCAACGATTTTTGAACGCGTTTAAATCCGCATGTACGAATAAGTTGTAATGCTTTTTGGAATGAATAAAGCAGAAAGAGCGTAAGTTTTTTCTGCTTTAATTCTGTTAAGGATTACAACGATATGAACGCTGTTATTACACTTCTGAGTATTGCTCTTCTAGCGGTTAGCCAGCCAGCGTTAGCTTTGACCCTGCAATACCAAAACAAAGTAGTCGTCTTTTCTCAGCAAGAGCTTATTGAAAACCGCAACTTTACCCACAAAATGTATGGCCCTTTTCGAAGACAAGAGGTCGTTTATGAAGGTTATGACCTTTCTTTATTCCTGCAACAGAATCTAAACGTTAACGCAAACACTGTCGTCATAGATGCCATTGATGGCTACAAAATGACCTTGAAAAACATCGACTCGCGGCCTTTGATGCTTGTGGTGAAAGAAGACAGTAAGCCTTTATCCATCCGAGAGCATGGCCCGTCTAGAATTATTGAAACAGATCTAGGTGGCAGAGATGTTCGCAATATCTCTTTATTCGATGACTGGGTTTGGATGATTAAGAAGATTGAGGTCATTGATGACTAAACCTTCGAGAACACTGAGTATTTTAGGTGTCGGTTTATTGTCCATTACGGTCGTCATTACTCTGGTGTTGGTGAATACTGTAAGGTTTGATGGTTCGTTACGCGCACTGTTTAATCGTGACCATGGTATTTATGACCATGCTATGGTCGATCGCTCAAAAAAGTATCTTTTGAACGTCCTTCCATTGATAGAGACCCTTAATGATGCAGCAGAAGAGAACTCACTTGTTCGCGAAGAAGCATTGGCGCAATTTGATCTTGCTTATGCCTATTTAAATATTGGCCGCTATTTAGAGCGTTACGAATGTGTTCAACCTGCGTTGGATGATATCTTGACACTGCGTGATGACGTAGAAAAAGGTGCGAAACGTGCTTTTAGATACCAAATATGGGCTGAAATTTTAACGTGTTATGATGACGTGGGTAGAAGCCAAGATGAGCTAAAAGCCAATTTAATTGAGCGCGCGCTAATTGATTCTAGGGCGAACCAGTTTTGGATGAACGTGGGGGTTATCTCGGTATTTGCGCTCGCTATCATGCTGTGGCTTTTGCTTGAAATTCAACACCGCCGCGGACATAAGAGTGAGACAGAAAAAGAGGCATGGCAAAGTAGAGCGATGACCGATCATTTAACGTCTACGTATAATCGTATGGCGCTGCATGAAGCCCTCGAGTCATTAGTGAAGCAATGGCCTGTGGCTAGTGAATCTGTTGGCTTAGTGTTTTACGACATTGATCATTTCAAGCAATTTAATGATTCGTTTGGGCATGTGGCAGGAGATGAGGCATTGCGCCAAGTCGCTAGTACGGTTAACAAACTATTACCCAACCCTTCAAGCCATTACCGATTTGGCGGTGAAGAGTTTTTTATCGTTAACCGAGACGCTGAGCACTCAGAAGTGGTTGCGCTAGCGGATCGAATATTATCAGCAGTACAAAACTTGAACATAGAAAACCCGAACAGCGACACAGGAATGTTAACAGTCAGCGTTGGTGTGTATATGTTAGAGCAGCGTGACTACACGGCTGAAGAATTGATCATGAAAGTGGATGAGCTGCTTTATGTTGCTAAAAAACATGGCCGTAATCGTGTTGTTGACGAATTTACAGGGCAGGATATCTAGCTGATATGAAATTTCTTCTCCAGCTCTGCTCGTTTTAAGAAGTGCTTTTGTTTGAGCGATTTAAGGTTTGCGCGCGCACGTTGCTTCGCTTCAGAAGTTTGGCGTAATTCATAGTTTGGCTCTAATTTAGCCATACGAAGCTCGGACTCATAGTGATCTAAGACATCGTCAATGTTGTCTTGATAATGCTCCTCTAATTTTTCCAGAGCCTGGTAATAGTCATCAAATACTTGGCTAATATTGGCCTTATAAGCGTAATGGCCTGAATCTGATGCATCGCGAGTGAGACGGCTGTGTACACGATAAGCTGACGGTAGGGCCTTATAATCAGAAGCCTCGATCGGACGCTCTTCAAGGTATGTTTCATAGCCCGACGACGTGGAGGTAGAGAGCGCCTCATCAGCGCTTGCAGAAGGCTGAAATAAAGACAACACCAAGATGGATGATAATGAGCCAAGCTGTTTTTTACGTATGATAAGTTTCATCAGGTAGTCCCCCTAGAAAGATCTAACCATTTGAGAATATTTAGTTCGATCTAGCTTGGCAATCCACTTAGTGTTGCTTGCACAGTGTTATGCAATTCCTGATTTTTTCTAGACTTAAACTAGATGGAAAAGTGCTCTGGTTTATGTGTTTCGGTTGTATTACACAGCGTCATTTTTATCTAGGTCTTCGCGCTTTTCAATTTTGTGTTGATCTTCGTTGAGACCGTGCTTCCAGTAACTTGAGATGTATAAATTACCTTTCTCAACGTCACTACGTTCTTTAAAGAACGCACGTAACGCACGCATAGAGCTGAATTCGCATGCGGCCCAAATTGCAACGTTGCCATCTAACCATTTAAGTGTCTTCACATGTTCTAATAGCGATTGACTGTCTTGTCCAGGATTAGGGTTTATGATCCATTTGAGTTCAATGTCGTCTGGTTTTTGCAGTGTTTGGATATCAGCCTCGGTTTGCACTTCCAGAATGGCATAGCCTTTAGACTCGCTAGGTAAGTTGGCTAAATTAACGCTGATAGCGGGTAAAGACGTCATGTCGCCGACAAAAATCATCCAGTCTGCAGATTCTGAAATACGTTTTTTGGGCCCAGGGCCACCCACTTGAATCTGGTCTCCTGTTTGCGTATGTAATGCCCAGAGACATGCCACACCAGAGTCCCCATGCAGTGCAAAGTCGACATCAAGTTCATGTTGGCGTTGTTGACGGATAGTGTAAGTCCGCATCAAGCGGCTACCATCCGTAGTAGGAAATATAAACTTAATGTAGCCACCTTCTTGGTCTTCAGGGAAACCTGCGAGCGCTTCACCACCAAGCGTAACCCTGAGCATATTGGCGGTAACGTACTCTTTACGAATGACCTTTAATAAACGCGATGTTGGCTTTGACACAACAGTGACCTCATAGTTCGGTTCTAATTGAGAATGGATATCAATTTATATTAGCGACTGCTTAAAAGCAATGAAACACACTGTTGCACAATAGTAACTGATTAGGAAAACAAGATTCTGCGTCATGGTGGACATAATTTTTCGTTCTGCTTTCGAAGCAGTTCTGGCACAATCTGTGGCCAAAATTATAAGACTAATCCCCCAAGAACTAAGGCTCTTTATGCAATCCTTACTGCGCACGATTTATGACGATGTAAAACCTCTTGTTGGACAGGGCAAAGTGGCTGACTACATTCCAGCATTAGCAAGCGTCGACCCTAATCAATTCGGCATAGCCATCTTTAGTAATAAAGGTGAGCTTTATCAAATCGGCGATGCTGAGGTGCCGTTTTCCATTCAGAGTATTTCTAAAGTATTCAGTTTAACATTGGCAATCAAGCATTATGGAGAGGGGATGTGGCAGCGTGTTGGCCGCGAGCCATCAGGTTTGCCATTTAACTCATTGGTTCAGCTTGAATATGAAAACGGTGTACCTCGTAACCCATTTATTAATGCTGGGGCGCTTGTGATAAGTGATATGAACCAGTCACGATTTGCTTCGCCACATTACGCAATGAGTGAGTTCGTACGCCGGATATCAGGCAATCCAGAACTCAAAACAGACTTGAAAGTTGCAGACTCAGAGTATGAGTTTCGTCATAGAAATGCGGCGATGGCTCACTTAATGAAGTCTAACGGTAATTTTGAGAATGAAGTTGAAGAGGTGCTGAAAAGCTATTTTGCTAATTGCGCATTGAGAATGAGCTGTGTTGATCTGGCGAAAGCGTTTAACTTTTTAGCGAACAAAGGATTTTGTTCCATCAGTAATGAACAGGTGCTTTCGGAGCAAGAGGCACGACAAGTGAATGCGTTAATGGCCACCAGTGGTATGTACGATGAAGCGGGCAGTTTCGCCTTTCAAGTCGGACTTCCTGGGAAAAGTGGTGTCGGAGGTGGCATCGTCGCGATTGTACCAAATCGTTTTTCGGTGTGCGTATGGTCGCCAGCCTTGAATAAAGTAGGGAACTCCACTGCGGGTGTTGCGGCATTAGAGTCCATGACTAAGCATATAGGCTGGTCAGTTTATTAGTGATGTAAGCCAAACTTTATAGTTTCTTAATAGGTTGGCTAAAAGCTTTACACCTAATTAATAAGTCAATTACTAGAATAGCCTCATTACTTTGTATTATGAGGCTTTATGATTCGTTTCATTCTAATGTCCCGCTTACTCTCCCTGCCTATGTTGTGGATGGGCGTCATCCAGCTAATATTTGCGGAGTTGTCACATTACCTCTTTCAAGATGGTGTGACTAAAGGGTTTCTTACAAGTGCCTTAATGACCATTGTATGCTCTTTAATGGTATTGTTTGGGGCACGAAAATATCGCTTCTCTTCCGTGAATACTAAGGAAGCGATTCTGTTTGCTGTGCTTACCTGGATATCTGTTGGTCTACTTGGCGCTGTTCCTATTTATAGTATTACGCAAGTAAGCTGGACGGATGCAGTGTTTGAGTCGATAAGCGCATTAACGACGACAGGCGCAACTATTTTAAGTGGCTTAGATAGTATGCCTAAAAGTTTTTTAATGTACCGTCAGTTCCTACAATGGATGGGAGGACTGGGGGTTGTGATTTTTGTTGTCGCAGTACTGCCAATGCTCAACATTGGTGGTATGCGACTGCTTAAAGCTGAGACAGTTGGCCCCGTAAAAGATGTAAAGCTGACGCCAAGAGTAAAGAATACCGCACATTATCTTTGGTATGTGTACTTATTGATTACCGTAGCCTGTGCAATGAGCTATTGGCTGGCAGGAATGAGTGTTTATGATGCCATTGCTCACAGTTTAACAACTGTCTCTACAGGTGGTTTTTCAACCCATGATGCCAGTATGGGTTATTTTGAAAGCAGTTTAATTCTATGGGTGAGCTGTATTTTTATGGCGCTTGGGGCGATTAGTTTCTCGTTACATTATAGAGTTGTCGCGGGAAAACGCCTTGCGCTGTATTGGAAAGACGAAGAGTGTCGTTGGTTTTTACTCCTTGCACTATTCTTTTCGTTATTGGTAATGCAGCAGCTACTGCAATTTTCAGATGAAACACATGTTTTAAAAGCCCTAACTCAAGCAACATTTCACGTATTGTCGTTTATGACCAGTACGGGGTACGGCGCTGGCGATTTTACGCAGTGGCAGGGTGCATCGATTATTTTATTACTGGTTGTTGGTTATATTGGTGGGTGTGCAGGTTCTACCGCAGGTGGCAATAAGGTGGTGCGAAATATTATTTCATTTAAAGCCATACTGCTGGAGGTAAAGCAACTGATTCATCCCAGTGCTGTGTTTACCATGCGCTATCAGGGGCGGCCAGTGAATGAACAGATACGGCACAGTGTGATGGCTTTTATGTGTTTAGCGGCATTAACAACAATCTTGCTTACTTTGTTATTAATGCTAACTGGCGTGGATTTTTTCAGCGCGTTGAGTGGCGTTGCTGCGTGTTTAAATGTGTTGGGGCCAGGTTTTGGTGCGTTGGGAAATAACTTTTCGCCGCTTACGGATGTCGCCACATGGTTGTTGTCGTTCACGATGATTTTGGGGCGCTTAGAGTACTTCACTGTCATTGCTATCTTTACGCCTTACTTATGGCGTGCGTAGCGCCAATACCTTTGGGAGCT
The DNA here is from genome assembly GCF_049821165.1 of Marinomonas gallaica. Classification (NCBI taxonomy): domain Bacteria; kingdom Pseudomonadati; phylum Pseudomonadota; class Gammaproteobacteria; order Oceanospirillales; family Oceanospirillaceae; genus Marinomonas; species Marinomonas gallaica. The sequence continues at coordinate 3,282,538 of NZ_CP187511.1, read as the reverse complement.
TGTTTTGAATAAATTCACTAAACCATGGATGCAATATATTGTGTCAGCGGGGGTTCCTGCTGGCATTATTTTGCTGGCGTTGCCCCTTCGACAGTACGTAACAGTGAGTGATGTTATGTTGCTGGGAGTGGCTTGTGTAACGTTTATTGGCTTTCGTTTCGGTAAGAGTGAAGCAATAGTTGCAAGTGTGACCAGCGTACTGTTTGTGGATGTATTATTTGTAGATCCATACTACACCTTGGCGGTCCATAATTTTGATTATTTTGTGAGTTTTGGTGTGATGCTCGCGGTGGGGGTGTTCATCGCACAACTTGCTCAACGCAATCAAATAGTTGAACTTGAAAAGCAAGCCACTATGCGCTTAAAAGAACGAGAAGAGATTCGAGCAAATTTACTTCGCTCGATAGGGCATGATCTTCGTACGCCTCTGGGAACTGTTATGGGGGCGTCCAGTTTGCTAATGGAAGATTCGATTGTGTTATCTAAGTCGCAGCAGCAAGAGCAAATATCTAATATTTATCAACAAAGTTTAATTCTAAAAAATCAGATCGATAAAATGTTGGAACTCAGTCGTATCCGTGATTTGCAAACAACCAGTGACTGGCTCACGTTGCCATGTGTGGATTTAGTTAGCTCGGCTTTTGTTCGTATCAAAGCGAGCCAAATTGACGGTTTTTCGGTGGACTATGGGGTGGATTCGGTGAAAGGCGACAGTGCGTTGTTAGAGATTGCACTAGCCAACTTGATTGATAATGCGAGTCGCCATGGGAGCGCGCCATGCAAAATCCAATTTAGTCGTATTCAAACGGCTTACTGCCTTGAGGTGATCAATGGATTGGGTGAACAAAATACACCTCAAACAGACTCGGGTAACGGCTTGGGATTTTTGATATGTGATGCCATTGCGAAGCTGCATGGTGGAGAGTTTCTTTTTCAGAAACAGTCGAATCAAGTCAGTGCTCGAATTTGTTGGGAGGAGCAGTAATGCAGCACATATTAGTAATTGAAGATGATGCGTCCATGCAAAGTTTTTTGAAAACATTGTGCGAGTCAGCAGGCTTTAAAGTATCTCTTGCCAATACTATCGAACAAGCGTCGGCCGTCATGTCAGGGGCTCTATTGGTTGATCTTTGTTTGCTAGATCTTGGGTTACCTGATGGTAGTGGTCATGATTTTATTCGTGCGTTTAAACCACAGATGACAGCTCCGATTATAGTCATCTCTGCTAGGGATACGGATTTTGATAAAATCACAGCATTGGATTTGGGGGCGGATGACTATGTGGCTAAACCATTCAGTTCAGGGGAGCTGTTAGCTCGTATTCGCGTGTCTTTGAGGCGTTTAGTACAAGAGAATGAAGCAACTCCCTCGACCTTTCATGTTCAGCACTTAAACGTAAATCTTGATGCGCGAACCGTTTATTTAGACGGTGTTGATGACGCTATCCATCTGACACCGATTGAATTTCGGCTACTCGAACTCTTCTTAAAACAACCTAATAAAGTTTTAACGTACAGCCAGATAGGGCGAGACGTATGGGGCAATCAGTTTACGGGGAGCACAGAGAAAATTCGCGTACATATTGCCCAGCTGAGACAAAAAATCGAAAAAATGCCGTCAGCGCCAACTTTAATTAGTAATGCCCCTGGTATTGGCTATCGCCTTAACCATTAAAGGGGGCACAGTGAATGTTGGGCGTATCTGGCTTTAGTTTAGCCTGATACATAGCTCTATCGGCGTTTGTAATGAGATGCGATGGGTCTTCTTGCTGGCCTTTAAAAGAAGTGATGCCAATGCTTGCGTTGATGTGCAGTGTTTCAAGTCCAACGTAATAAGGCGTCTTGAGGGCTTCAATGATTTCTTTTGCACAACAAATAGCGTGCTCTTCGTCTTCTATGTTCTGTAACAGAATGGTGAATTCATCGCCGCCATGTCGAGCGATTTTAATACCAGGGCTGATAAACTGTTTAAGGCGCAGTCCAACCTCACGCAAAATGATGTCGCCTCTGTTATGACCAAAGTTATCGTTTACGTGTTTGAAATTGTTTAAATCTAAAAACATGATGGCATGCAATGCATCGTTACCAGATGTTTGATTAAGTGCTTTGAGGTGGTCTTCAAACGCTACGCGATTCTCTAGACTGGTTAAAGGATCTTTATAGGCAAGGCTCGTAAGATGTTCACGTTCAGCCATATCATGGCTAACATCTTCGATTTGCCAGATAGCCATGTGTCGACCATTATCAAAAGCACTGGATTTCTCCACTTTCAAGATGGCGTGTTTAAATGCCAGATTTGATAGCTGATACAAGTTAGACTGATCGTCTAAAGGAACGATGAGATCGTGTATTTTTTGTCGGTTTAGGGCGTCAGAATCTATAGCCAGAAGCGTCATAAATTTTCGGTTTGCTTGGACAATAAGGCCGTCATCATCGGTAACGGCCACCGCTGAAGGCATGTCTTGCAAAAGTGCTTCAATCAATGTCTTTTCATGTTCTAGTGCGTTTATACGGTTGCGATAGAGCCAGTACGCAGTAACAAAGTTGATCATACCTAATAAGAGTGCAATCGCTTGGAGGAAGCGTATCTTTCCTGTTTCATAACGAGCTTGTTGCTCTATGGCCAGTGCTAGCGCATTCATATTGTTTAACAGGAGATTGTTTTGCTCCGCAAACGCTTGGTTGAGAGCGACATAAAGGCTTGGGGATGGCGTGTTGATGTAGCTCAGCACTTGTGTCCTAAGCGGCAGCCAATTATTCCAGCCTTGTTCAACAAGAGGGTAGTAAGGGCGGTGTTGAAATGACTCAATGGTGACTAATGTATTGTCCGTGTTGATGGTCGTGCCGCCATTACGAAAAGCGCTTAATGTACGATCAAATAAACTAACGCTTTCTTTCAGTGTTGTGAGTTGTGTCTGGTTCGTAGCGCTGGGTGGGGCGTAGAGAAACTCTTTCACCATTTTTTGTGACAGCATACGTTGGCGGCCAGCAAGGTTGAGTTCAATGGTTTGGCTTTGGATGCGTTGTGTTAGCCATATGTTTAAGCCCAGTGCTGTACCATCAAAGATAAAAAATAGAATAATAGAGTAAGTTAAAAATGGGCTTATGCTTCCTTTACGCCAGTTCATTCGATTTCTCCTGTCGAGCCTGATCATTATCAAGTTCCACCGATGTTCTCATAGCCACTAAACCTTCGCCATGACGCAGGTAGCACATATTGTTTTATATGCGTGCTTTAGCATAGTTAACAAGCAAACAACTTGCCAAAAAAAAGGAGGCCAAAGGCCTCCTGTAAAGAACAACACACTATAAGTTAGTGCGGAACTATCTCGACTAAGGTTTCGCCTGGTGTAACGCGATCCCCTTTGATTACATGAACCCCCGCCACTTTACCGGCGATAGGTGCTTGGATTTCAGTTTCCATCTTCATGGCTTCAGTAATTAAAACCGATTGGCCAGCTTTAACATCATCGCCAACATTGACTAATACATCGACAATGTTGCCTGGCATATTGGTCGTAATGTCACCCGGTCCTGTTGCTTTGCCACGTTTGCTACCAGTGATTGCGCCACCGTCGTATTCGTTGAGTGACTCAAACAGAACTTCTTCAGGCATACCATCAAGCGTTAAGTAAACATGGCGTTTACCAGAAGAGTCGCCGCCAATGCCGGTGATTTCAACTTGGTAAGTTTCACCATGCACATCAATTTTGAATTCTGTTGAAACGGGCGCTGATGCTTTAGTCGCTCCAGCGTTAGCAATGGGCTCTAGTGCTTCAGGAACTAAAGTGCCAGCTGCGCGTTGTTCTAGGAATTGCTTGCCAATGTCTTGGAACATGGCGTAAGTCAGCACATCTTCTTCGCTTTTGGCTAAATCACCGATGTCTTTACGTAGGCGGTCCATTTCAGCGCCTAAAGCGTCTGCAGGTCGGCCCTCTATTGGCAGTTCAGAGCCAATCGCTTTGGTACGAACCTCAGGGTTAACCGCTGCTGGCGGATGACCGTAACCACCTTGTAAGTAGCGTTTTACTTCGTTGGTGATGGTTTTGTAGCGTTCGCCCGCCAGCACGTTCATAACCGCTTGAGTCCCTACGATTTGTGACGTCGGCGTCACCAGAGGAGGGAAGCCTAAATCCTCGCGTACGCGTGGAATTTCTGCGAACACTTCACGGATTCGGTCTAATGCTTGCTGCTCTTTTAGCTGATTCGCAAGGTTCGACATCATGCCGCCAGGAACTTGGTTGATCTGTACTGATACGTCTTCTTTCGTGAATTCGCTTTCAAATTGGTGGTATTTTTTACGCACTTCTTTGAAATAGTCCGCGATTTCTGTCAGCAGTTCTAGGTCTAAGCCCGTGTCCCATTTAGTGCCTTTAAGTGCGGCGACTTGAGACTCTGTTGCTGGGTGGCTGGTGCCTGATGCAAACGATGAAATCGCTGTATCAATGTGCTCGGCACCGGCTTCGATCGCTTTTAGCTGACACAGTGGCGCTAGACCCGCCGTAGAATGACTGTGTACAAACAATGGTAAATCCACATTGTCTTTGATCGCTTTCACTAAATCGTAAGTCGCGTAAGGCGTTAGCAAGCCTGCCATGTCTTTGATAGCAATGGAGTCAGCGCCCATATCTTTTAGCGCTTGCGCTTGTTCCACAAACAGCTCTAAAGTGTGCACTGGACTGGTGGTGTAACAGATGGTCGCTTGAGCATGCTTGCCTGCTTTCTTGACCGCTTTGATCGCCGTTTCAAGGTTGCGTAGATCATTTAAAGCATCAAATACGCGGAATACGTCGATGCCATTTTCAGCGGCTTTGGCAACAAATGCTTCAACAACGTCGTCAGCGTAGTGGCGATACCCCAGTAGGTTTTGACCGCGCAAAAGCATTTGTAAGCGCGTATTAGGCAGCGCTTTGCGTAGCTCGCGAAGGCGTTCCCATGGGTCTTCTTTTAAGAAGCGTACGCATGCGTCAAACGTTGCGCCACCCCAAACTTCAAGAGACCAGAAGCCAACCGCGTCAAGCTTGTCGCAGATAGGAAGCATATCTTCGGTGCGCATGCGTGTCGCAATCAAAGACTGGTGTGCATCCCTTAAGATGACGTCTGTAACCTGTACTTTGCTCATTAGGTATTCTCCTTGTTCTCTTCTTAGACCGCTGAGTGCGCAGCGATGGCTGCAGCGATTGCCAAGGCAATTTCACTTGGGGCGCGCTTGTCCGAGTAATTCAATAGCTCAGGGTGATTTGGTACGAAGCTGGTATTAAAAAAGCCGCTTCTAAATTCATCGTTTTTCAGTATTTCTTGGTAGTAATTGGCAGTGGTTTTAACCCCTTGCAAGCGCATGTCAGCGAGCGCACGAGCACCACGATCCAATACATCTTCCCAACTTAATGCCCAGACAACCAACTTCAGACACATGGAGTCGAAGTACGGTGGAATGGTGTAACCTGTGTAAATGGCAGTATCGGTTCGTACGCCTGGTCCGCCAGGTGCGTAGTAGCGCGTAATACGGCCGAAGCTTGGTAAAAAATTGTTCTTTGGGTCTTCCGCATTGATACGGAACTGCAGCGCATAACCACGAAACGAAATGTCTTCTTGGCGGTAGCTCAAAGGCAAACCAGAGGCAACACGAATCTGTTCACGAACAATGTCAACACCGGTAATTTGTTCGGTAATAGTGTGCTCTACTTGAACACGAGTGTTCATCTCCATGAAGAAAATGTCATTGCCGGTTACCAGAAACTCCACTGTCCCCGCGTTTTCATAGCCCACTGCTTTGGCGGCTTTGACAGCTAGCTCACCCACGTACGAGCGCTGTTCTGGTGTTAATTGAGGGCTTGGCGCAATCTCAATCAGCTTTTGGTTGCGGCGCTGAATCGAACAATCACGTTCGTATAGGTGAATCGCTTCCCCTTGACTGTCCGCTAAAATCTGAACTTCGATGTGTTTTGGATCAACGATGCATTTCTCAAGGAAAACTTCCGCAGAACCAAAGGCTTTTGTCGCTTCCGAGATGACACGCGGGTACTGGTCACGCAATTCTTGTTCGCTATCACAGCGACGGATACCACGGCCACCGCCGCCTGACGTTGCTTTAAGCATTACCGGGTAACCGATACTATTCGCCAGCGTAATAGCTTCTTCAATGTCGGCAAGGTTGTCTTCAGAACCTGGCGTCACCGGCACGCCTGCAGAGATCATGCTCTTACGGGCTTGGGTTTTGTCGCCCATCTTCGAGATCACCTCGGCTTTAGGGCCGATAAAGGTGATGCCGCGATCTTGACAGATTTGAGCAAATTCAGCATTTTCCGACAAAAAACCATAGCCTGGATGAATGGCATCACAGCCTGTCTCAACGGCAAGGTTCACGATACGTCGTGCATCAAGGTAGCCTGCAAGTGGGTCTTCACCCATGCTGTAAGCTTCGTCAGCACGCTTTACGTGAAGTGCGTGGCGATCTGGCTCAGTGAAAATTGCCACCGAGCGAATGCCCATTTCGGCACATGCACGTACGATACGAACGGCAATCTCTCCACGGTTAGCAATCAATATTTTCTTCAGCATTATTCTCTCCATGCGCTCAAATCAAGCATGGACTTACAGTATTCTAAAGTTACAAAAATAAATAATTGATATTTTTTTGGTATACCATAAGTAATAGCTTATACTTTATTTAAATATTATATAATTCATAGGCTTAAGATATGGTTTACACGCTTGGTCAGCTTTTAAATAGACTGACATTTCGTCAATTGCAGGTGTTTCAGGTGGTGTTTCATAAGCTTAGCTATTCCAGAGCGGCTGAGGAGTTGGGTTTAACACAACCTGCGGTGAGCGCGCAGATGAAACAATTAGAAGCGGCACTTGGTCAATCCATGTTCGATTACGTCGGTAAGCAGCTCTATGTCACCCCTGCAGGTGCCCAGCTAGAACGAGTGGTGCGAGAAATTTTCAGTGATTTAGAAACGCTACAAATGGATCTTTATCAATTAGAAGGTCAACTCAGGGGGGAGCTACGTTTGTGTGTGGTGAGCTCTGCAGAGATTGTTGTGCCATATTTACTGAAAGGTTTTTTAGAAAAATATCCGCAAGTAGAAGCGCGTTTGACGGTACTCAATCGAACCAACGCCACTGAACGGTTGTTGCAAAACCAAGACGATATGGCGATTACCGGTATTGTGCCGGACACTCGACTGCTTAATCGGCAGCCTTTCTTTGATAACTTATTGGTGCCTGTTGTGCGTCAAGATCACGCCATCCTTCAGAGTCAAACGATGTCTGCGCAGCAGTTTTTTGATATAGGTTTTTTGCAACGAGAAAAAGGATCAGGATCTCGCGCGGCTATAGAAGGATTTTGCAAAGATAATCGTCTTCAGCTGAAGCCTATTATGGAGTTAGGCTCAAATGAATCGATTAAACATGGCGTATTAGCGGGGTTAGGCGTTGCGTTACTGCCGCTTGCTAATGTGATTGCCGAGTTGCGGTTGGGCACCTTGGTGATGCCAACGATCAAAGGGTTCCCCTTGAAGCGTAGCTGGTGTGCGGTGTATCCAAGCAGCAAGCAACCGACACCTGTCATGCAAGCTTTTTTAGATCACTTGCGTGAGGAAGGAGACCGCTGCCTGTCGAAGCAGTTTAGTTATCCCTGATAATTGAGGTGGTGTGTAATTAGAAAACATCTTCACCAAAGATGGCTTCTTTCTCGTTCTCTAAGTCGGCGAAGGTCCAGAAATTAATGCTGTAGGGGGCGACCAAATCCAGCTTCGGGAGTTTGGGGAAGTCCTTTAAGCGTACTTTCCCCTTTCGGAACCGAGGGTTAACACCATTAATTAAAACCTTTTTGCTGGTGAGTGAGTCCGCCGTGATTTCATAGCGTTTCTTTGGCGAGCCAAAAGACTGGAAGCGTAGTCGGTGAACACGTCCAGTCATGTTAATGATCAACAAGGTCATACGATCTTGTTTGTGGCCACCGTGGCAATAAACAATCAAATCAGGATTTTGGCAGCTCACTTGATAGACCTGTTGTCCCATCAAACGTTTCCATAGCCAGCTCACCCAAAAGTCAGGGTTAGGCTTTAAGCTCTTGCGTTGAATTAAGCCGTAGTCTCCGCCAATAAGGGATTGGCGAATCATGACTTTTTGACCCAATTTGGCGCCTCGGCCAAGCTGATCTGCCCACCAAAAGCAAGAGGCAAAGCGATCCGAGAGCTTAGGTTGTCCACCGCATTGAGCTGAGCCTGATTCCCCAGTCCAGAGCTCTGCTTGGGGTTGATGCTTTTGACGATAAGCTTCTAATTGATTTGAGAAAGCTTCAAAATCCAGTAAAGATCGCTGATCGAGCAGCTTTTCAATTCGTGCTGTACGTGTTCTAACGGGGGAACGCTGGCTTTGGAACGGATAGTAATGCCAGTCGACTATGTCGAGTTGTCCTTCAAGTTGTTCCAGAAACCTAGGCGTAATGTTCGATAGATATTTAATGGTCTCACCCAAGTAAGGCCAAAAAGCACTGCCGGGTCCAGCAATGCGACTGTTTGGATTGATGAGTCTGACCTGATTAATAAAACGCTGATAATCGAGCACCAGTTGCTTTGCTCTAGGTTGAGCAGTTAAGCCGTGAAAGGCCCAATAAGCGTTTAACTCGTTACCCAATTCGCAGACATCAATGTTGACACCGTGATCAAGCGTGTATTGCAGCAGCGCCGCGCTGTCTGCCCCATTCCATTTGCCATGCTGATTACGCTCAAAAGCACCGTATTTGAACGTAAACATAAATTTGAGATCGTGTTGTTTGATAAAGCTTAATAGACGATTCCAAATGGCCTCGCTGAGTTCGGGTTCTTTGTCGTGGGGCAACTGCTGACAGCAAAAATAATGGATAGTATCGGCTTCAGAGCCACCAATGCGAAGGTAGGCAGGCTTTAGATGCTCAACGTATTGGCTAAGCTTGGGGTGGTTAAGTTCTAAAGGGGGCACGCGATTAGTGCCGAGTCCTCGGCTTGAGCTTTTACTGCCTTCCCACCACTGTCCGCCAATAATCAGTGATATGTCGATGGAGAAGGATAAGTAACAAGGATCGACCTCATGAATAGGATGCTCTTGCTCTAGTTTGATAAGGTTAATTGACTGTGCCCGCGGTGTCATAAAGCGGCGAAACGGGTTTAGGGTCATAACATTCTCCATATTGATGGGCCAGTGTGCCAAGTAAATATGACATGGAGGTGAAGTTATTAAGACGAAGACGCAAATAGTCTGTATCAAACTATTAGAAAATTTCAGCTGATAGTGAGCCCATTAAGTTGCAATGAAACGCAATAAAGCCAATGATTTAGGTATTGTTATAACAAAAATAGAGACTTAACTGTGAACTCCGCCGCAAACCCTTACGGATTGACTATGCATGAACAGCGCGATGCGCTTTACGCTGAACTGCATTCGCGTCCCTTTCATGTCATTCCTAGCCCAGCACGAATTAGTTACCTCGCTGTAATGATCGATGTGTCTCGAAAGCAAGCCGACTTTGAGCATTTTTGTGAGCTGTACGCCTATTTTGATCAAATTCCGCCAAGTCATGATTCTGTGTGCTTGGAAGCCGATTTTGGTGATGTGCGCATTCGTCGAGAAACACATCTTGAGTTCGTGTCCTATACCGTGATTAATCAAGGTCAGCCATTTCTTGCTGACCCGTTTGCCAATACGGGGGTGAGCCGACTTCCAAAAGAGTGGCTTGTGAGGTTAGGTGGTACGGTCGTCTCAGCTTTCCATGTCGCCATTGAGGATACGACCCAAAAACCGGAGCCGGAACTCGCCGAAGTTAAATCTTATTTTGAAGGGATGCGTCTAGTGGGCAGCCAGCCGCAAGCTGGGGCAGCGCAAGTTTGGACCACCTTTAGAATTCACAGTGATGGTTTTGGGCGCATCTTAGTTTATAACCGTGAAATGAGTAACAGTCAGTTAGGTCGAATGGTGCAGCGTTTAATCGAAGTAGAGTCGTATCGCTTGATTGCCCTGTTAGGTTTGCCCTTAGCGCGACATTACAACCAACATTTAGCGCAGATGGATCGCAATCTTGCAGAACTAACAACTCAGCTGTCGGATGCAAGTCACGATCTAAATGAGCAGGAAGTTTTAAGTAAAATCATTGATATGGCGGCATGGGTCGAGTCGGCCCGTGCCAGTACCACCTTTCGCTTCAGTGCTACATCTGCGTACCATGATTTAGTTTTAAAGCGCTTGACAGAGCTGCGTGAAGACGAGGTTTCTGGGCATTTAACCATTACCGAGTTTATGACGCGTCGATTAACGCCTGCTGTTAGAACATGTAAGGCGACCGGCGAGCATTTAGAAAATCTGTCGCGTCGTATCGATCGTGTTTCAGAGATGATGCGGACTCGCGTTGAAATGTCGATCCAATCTCAAAATCAGCACTTGTTAGCCTCTATGGATCGTCGATCAAAAATTCAGCTTGCCATGCAGCATACGGTTGAAGGTTTATCGGTCGCTGCGATTTCTTATTACAGTGTGGGCTTGATCAAATACTTAATTGAAGCCGCTTATGAAAACGGTGCTCCCATTGATAAAAGCCTTGCTGTCGGGCTGTCAGTGCCTTTGGTTATCGGTGGTGTGTGGTGGGCAACTAGACGAATCCATAAGCGTTTTATGAAGCTTGCTAAAGAGCAGCAAGAAATCGGTGAAGAGCAGCATTAACATAGAGTTGTTATAGATGGACGGTGCTTAATTTCTTAAGTGATAAAATATTTTTATGAATTATTCGATCGATAATAACATTAGCATGTTAAGGTATACAGTAGAAATCATCATAACTATTTAAATGTATACACTTTAAATTATAAAAAGGCATTTTGTCTAAATTTCATTAAATGGGCCGAATCTATGATATATAGGGGCGCTGCAAAAAAGCTTTGATAAAATGGCTACCACTCAAAAAGGATCTCAGATGAGTTATAGAACTGACCGTATAAAAAGTGACTTTACGTCTCAATGGGGGGCACATGACTGATCTGAACAAGCCCCAGCATTCTCATAATCATAGCGACATGAAGACAGATTATGTTGTGGGACAAGATAATATTGTTGGAAAATTAGGTCCGCTAGGCTTCGATATCCACAACCGAGTGTTTATTATTTCTGCACTCGCAGCGATTATATTTATAATTCTTACGTTGGTATTTCCTGAAAAAGCCGGGACCCTTTTCCAATCTATCGTGTCATTTTCAAATGAAAAGCTGGATTGGTACTTTCTCGGCTTAGTTGATTTTTTTATCCTATTTTGTATTTTCTTAGCGTTTTCGTCGTTCGGTAAAGTTCGACTAGGTGGCAAAGATGCAACGCCTGATCACAGTTACCTGTCTTGGTTTGCGTTGCTGTTTACCGCTGGTATCGGAGTGGGCCTGTTGTTTTTTGGCGTGCTAGAGCCTGTTTACCACGCTAACGTTTCCTTGCCGCTAGGCATTACGTCTCCTTTTGGTGCGGATGGTCAGCTAAACCCTGATGCGGTGGCTGAGGCGTCAGCGATGGGATTAGCCGGAACATTTTTGCATTGGGGCATTCATGGCTGGGCTGTGTATGTGATCATGGCATTAGGTTTGGCCCTGTTTACCTATAATAAAGGGCTACCATTTTCGATTCGCTCTGTTTTTTTCCCCATCCTTGGCGACCGTGTCTGGGGTTGGTGGGGCGACATTATTGATATTTTGGCCGTCTTTTCCACCTTGTTTGGTTTGGCGACATCGCTGGGGCTGGGCGCACAGCAGGCAAATGCCGGATTCAATTTTGTGTTTGGCATAGAAGTGACCACGATGACTCAAGTCATTGTCATCTTGGCCGTCACAGCGGTTGCATTGGTGTCAGTCTGGCGTGGATTGGAAGGCGGTTTAAAGAAACTGTCTGAGTTTAATATGATCATGGCTGTACTGTTCTTCTTGTTCGTCCTATTGGTTGGACCGACCATGGTGGGCTTGGAAAGCATTTGGTCAGGCTTATCAACCTATGTTACGGAATTTATTCCTTTATCTGCTCCTTTGGGCCGTGATGATGATGCCTTCCGTCAAGGTTGGACAGTCTTCTACTGGGCATGGTGGATTAGCTGGTCTCCATTTGTAGGGATGTTTATTGCACGTGTTTCACGTGGTCGTACCGTGCGTGAGTTCATTTTCTGTGTCTTGGTGGTACCGAGTCTGTTCATCTTTATTTGGATGGGCGTTTTTGGTGGCATGGCGTTAGATCAAATCTATTCTGATCCATCTGGCAGCCTGGTTAAGAGTTATGTAATTGACAGTTACCGCCCAGAATTGTCGATCTTTGGTTTGTTGAATGACTTCCCATTCTCCGGTGTTGTATCGTGTTTAGCGATTGTGTTGGCGTTGGTGTTCTTTGTGACGTCGTCTGACTCAGGATCGTTGGTCGTGGATACCATTACCTCTGGTGGTAAAATCGATGCACCGCGTCCACAGCGTATTTTCTGGGCGATCGTAGAAGGGCTAATTGCCATCGTGCTCTTGATCGGTGGTGGTTTGTCGGCACTCCAAGCAGGTGTGACCGCAACCGCGATTCCATTCTCTTTGCTGATGCTTGCGATGTGTTACTGCATCATCAAAGCACTGATTGGTGAGCGTCGTTTAATTAGATCTTAATATCTTTGACAGCGTCACTTAAACCTCTGGTTCTCATGGCTGTTTAGCTTTAAGAACCAGAGTTTTTTTGTACTTATGTTATTGTAAATGGCTATTGCCTTTCGTTAGTTAAAGACAAGGATGCCTGATGATCAAAACCATCGCGATTGAAAACTACCGCTCGATTATCAACTTAACCTTACCGCTTGGGCGTCTGAATCTTGTCACAGGTGAGAATGGCAGTGGTAAGTCTAACCTTTATAAAGCATTGCGATTACTCGCCAAAGTGGGTGACGGTGGTTTGGTTCGATCACTCGCCGAAGACGGTGGATTAGAATCAGTTTTTTGGGCCGGGCCTGAGAAAATCACTAAACGTATGCGTTCAGGTGAGGTGCCAGTTCAAGGCGGACCACGTCAAACAAAACGCCAGTTAAAGTTAGGTTTTGCCGGGGAAGACTATGGTTATTCCGTGGCACTTGGTTTGCCCAAATTTGGCGTGGCCATGCCCACTAGAACCCCCACGCTGTTTAAGCTCGATCCCGGCATAATGCATGAGATGATTTGGCACGGAGAATATTATCGACCTGCAGGCGCATTAGTAGATCGACAGGACAATGCCATAAAGCGCCGCGCTGGGCGAAGTTGGGAGGTAGTGTCGTATCATGCGTCCAGTTTTGACTCTATGTTTGATCTGGCGGCAGACTCCCAACAAGCCCCTGAAGTGTTTTTAATGCGTGACCGAATTCGTAAGTGGCGTTTTTACGATCATTTTCGTACGGATCAGGCGGCACCTGCACGCCAGCATCATTTAGGTACGTTTACCCCTGTATTAAGTCATGATGGGCGCGATGTGGCGGCGGCGATTCAAACGATTCTTGAAATAGGCGATGCGGATGCTTTACATGATGCCATTGATTACGCGTTTCCGGGTGCGCGAGTTGAGGTAGTTCGCACCGACGAAGGGCGTTTTATACTGCAGTTCTATCAGCATGGTTTATTACGCCCGTTAAACGCTTCAGAGTTATCTGATGGAACGCTGCGGTATGTTCTGTGGGTGGCTGCGTTATTAACGCCTAGGCCGCCGGAGTTAATGGTGTTGAATGAGCCTGAAACGAGCCTACACCCTGATTTATTGCCAGCCTTAGCTCGCTTAATTAGCTTTGCTGCGGATCACTGCCAAGTCTGGGTTGTGTCCCATGCCTCGCGTCTGATTGCTGCTTTGGAACAATCAGAGCTGTGCCACTCGATTCGTTTAGAAAAAGACTTTGGCGAAACTCAAATCCCAAGCATGGGCATGTTGGATTTACCGCCATGGCACTGGCCGTCCTAATAGTAGATGATTACTCAAGGAGAGAAACTATTCATCAAGTTCGGTTATAACGCGCAAACTAGATGGCCTAGTTCTAAGTGGTGTGTTAAGCCATTTCCCCCAAAACTTCTCAATATCATCTCCTTGAATTCCAAGGCAGCCCTTTGTCCCAGGAAGGTTGCCATCTGGATGGATGCCAAAGCCATATCGGCTAGTATTGAATTGTGGTGTTAGAGGGATAAACCAACCAATTTTTGTGCTTGGATTAATAAACCCTGACGCCATATTCCCCGAATTTCCTATAGCTACCCTGCGAACTTCAATATCGTAATTGCCATCGGGAATAGCGCCTTTACCATAACCGCCTGTAACAACATTGTACTCTTCTGATTGCCAAGTAAGCTTGCCAATCATTCTAGAGCCTTCTCCCTTAGAGCTTTTTGTGAATGTAATGCTACCTGGCATCTCTTACTCCTCTAATAAGTCAAGTAATTCCATTTCATTTAAATTTGTATCTCTTGCAATACGCATGAATCTGTCAGTGTCAGATTGATAAATTTTATTTAAGTCGTTAACGACTACGCTGAGGTTTGCCGAATCCGATAAGGTTAAGACGCTTATCATTGCCAATAGCGCTTTATCATCACTATAGCCGTACAGAGAAAGATAGTCGTATAAGGGATTAGTGATGCTAATCCATTGGCTGTCATTGACTGAAAGTTCTTTGGCTTGACTAACAGAGTGGTCGATGAAGTTATCGAGGTATTGTTTTTCTTGTGTGGCTTTTGCTAATAGAAACTCATAATAATATTTTTTGGTTGAGTCGTTTTCTGATTGATAGTCTCTTTGGATTTTTTCTAGCTCTTCATTCGGGATTTCAAGGTTAGAAAGAGTAAAAAAAGCCGCCTTGTAATCATCATTATCTAGCGCATGTTGATAGGTGTCTTTCACTAAAGTGCTACTACAACCAGAAATAAAATAGGCAAAGAAAATGGCCGATAAAAAAAATGTGAGTCGTTGGGGCACTGTTATCACTCCTTTAATAAACCCTGTAATAATAATTGAATGAGAATTTTCTTGTGTCTAAGAAATGCTATAGATTCGTAAGTAATGCGAAAGCGTATGCGCTCGATGAATGTAAATTGGCTACTCCTAGTTCGCCATAACGCCTTTAAAAGCCTTGGTTTAGTTGCATGTTGTGCTCAATTTCTTATGCATTTTACGTTAGAATACCTGCGAATTTTTTATTGGTGAATTTCGTCGTGGTAGAACAAGCACAATTTTCAAAAGCATTGCTTCATCCCAAACATTGGGTACTTTGGCTGGGAGTCGGTCTAGGGCGCCTAGTGTCTATGTTGCCACTGAATTGGCAAATGGGTTTAGGCAAGGGTATTGGCCGTTTGATGATGAAACTTGCCAAAGGGCGAGTTCATACGGCTAGACGTAACTTGGAATTGTGTTTTCCTGATGCCACTGCAGAAGAGCATCAACAGTTGCTTGAACGAAACTTTGAAGAAACTGGCAAGGCTATTTTTGACACGGTCAGTGCATGGTGGTGGTCCAATAGTCGAGTGCAGCGTCATATGGACATCACTGGGCAAGAGCATGTGCAAAAAACATTGGAGAATGGGCAGGGTGTGATCTTGTTTGCGGTGCATTGTTTACCGCTAGAAATGGGGGCGCGTATTTTCGGTCAGTTTAATCCAGGTATTGGTGTCTATCGACCACACAACAACCCTGTTATGGAATATCTTCAAGTCAAAGGTCGTCTTCGTTCTAATAAGGCTTTGATTCCAAAGCGCGACGTTCGTCAAATGGTCCGCAGTCTGCGTGCACCTGATGTGATTTGGTATACCGCCGATCAGGATTTTGGGCGTTCAAGTGCTGTGTTTATTCCGTTTTTCGAAATGCCTGAAGCTGCGACGATTACGGGCGGCACTATGTTGGCAAAATTAGGCAAAGCAAAAGTGTTGCCTTTTTTCGTAGAGCGTAACGCAGACGACAAAGGCTATTCAATTAAGATCAGTGAACCTCTGGAAGACTTTCCAGGTGAGAGCGAATTGGCCGATGCCATTCGTGGAAATCACATTATTGAAGATCTTATTAGTCGAAATAAAGCGCAATACATGTGGCTGCATCGCCGCTTTAAAACGCGCCCAAACCAAGATGATCCATCGCATTACAGTAAGTAAGCTAACCCTATTTAAAATGGTTTAGCTCGCGAGGTGGGTTTATCCGCGCCTCGCGGCAGAACTTTTATGAGGCATGTTAGAATCAGGTTAAACGGTTGCGGCGACTAACTCGGTGTCGATAGGGCGGTTAAGCTTATCGGCTAAATAATCTTTTAGGGCTTGCGCTTCTTGTGTATCTAGCTCCAAACCTAGTTTAGTACGGCGCCATAAAATATCTTCCGCAGTGACCGCCCATTCATGTTCAACAAGATAGTCGACTTCTTTCTGATATAAATCCGAGCCAAAGCAAGTGCCTAATTCTCCAATAGATTGACTATCCCCTAACAGGACGTATGAAAGCGTTCCGTAGCTACCTGTGAATCGACGGGCCAGTTCAGGCGATAGAAACGGAAATTCTGACATCAGTTTATTGATCATGACGGTGTAGTCATTACTCATGTCTCCACCCGGAAGAGGTTTGGCGTGTGTCCATTCTTTTCCCATTGATGGGAAGTACTGTTTCAGGTCGCTCATAGCTGACAAGGCCAGCTGTCGATACGTCGTAATCTTGCCACCAAAAATACTTAATAAAGGCGCTTTTCCATGGTCGTCTTCTACGTGCAAAGTGTAATCCCGAGTAACAGAGGATGCATCAGAAGATTCATCATTCAACAGCGGTCGCACACCGGAATAGGTCCAGACGATATCCTCTTTTGCCAGTTGCTTTTTAAAGTGTTGATTGGCAACACTTAGAATGTACTGTGTCTCTTCGTCACTGATGGCAACGTCTTTTGGATCACCTTTGTATTCTTCATCGGTCGTACCAATCAAAGTGTATTTATCACGATAAGGAATAGCGAAAACGATCCGTTTGTCTGCATTTTGCATGATAAAGGAATTGGTTTGTTCGTATAAACGAGGCACAACAATGTGACTGCCTTTAATCATACGGATGCCATAAGGTGCTTTGCGCTGTACCTTTTGCTCAATAAAGCTCGATACCCAAGGACCAGCCGCGTTAACAATAGCATTGGCGGTAAATTGCTGACGTTCACCTGTGGCTGTGTTGTTGACTTCAATGACCCATTTGCCATTTTCTCTATGAGCGGACTCGCAGCGAGTACGGGTCATGATCAACGCTCCGCTCTCTTGTGCGCTTTGTGCATTAGCGATAACGAGCCTAGCGTCATCCACCCAGCAGTCAGAGTATTCAAACCCTTGGCTTATCTCAGATTTTAGGGCGCTTGAAGCATCGTATTTAACGCCCTTAGAGCCAGGTAGCTGCTCACGTTTACCTAGGTGGTCATAGAGGAATAAACCTAGGCGAATTAACCATGCGGGTCGTAGGTGAGGTCGGTGAGGCATTTGAAAACGCATAGGGGTGACCAAATGCGGCGCTATTTTAAGCAGAACCTCGCGTTCACTTAAGGCTTCTCGTACCAAACGAAATTCGTAATGTTCCAAGTAACGTAGACCGCCATGAATGAGTTTGCTGCTCGCTGAAGACGTCGCATTGGCGAGGTCATTCATTTCACATAGGGCGACAGTAAGACCGCGCCCGGCAGCATCTGCTGCGATCCCGGTGCCGTTGATGCCTCCCCCGACGACGAAGAGATCGAAATGCGTTTGATTCATGGCTTACCTCTTGAAAAACGAAAACTATATGTTCAAAAACGAAAATACAGTTTCGATATTAGACCTGTATAGGTGGTTTTTCAAGCAGACGATAGGAAAATAAACATCAAAGTTATTCTTTTTTGCGCCATAAAGCGCTAGGGAAATTGGCCTTCTAGCGCTGACAATAGTTTGAAGGGGCGGTCAGTCACACACTTCTAGTTTCACTGAGTGTTCTTTAAGCAATGAGAGGATCGTCTTTGGTGGCTGAGTATCGGTGAATAGTTGGTCTACTTGAGTGATATTACCTAAGCGAACCATAGCATTACGACCAAACTTTGCGCCGTCGGCCGCAAGGAACACATTGCGTGAATTGGCAATAATACTTTGTGCAACACGTACTTCCTGGTAGTCATAATCAAGCAGCGACCCATCCTCTTGATCAATGCCACTAATGCCTATAATGCCGTAATCCACACGGAATTGATTAATGAAGTCGACCGTCGCTTCACCAATGATACCGCCGTCTCTCGAGCGAACCGACCCGCCGGCCACAATGACATTGAAGTCGTCTTTTATACGCAGGATCGATGCAACATTGATGTTGTTGGTGATTATTTTAAGTGCACTATGATTGAGTAGTGCCTTAGCCACTTCTTCTGTGGTTGTCCCAATATTGATAAACAACGAAGCACCGTTTGGGATCTCTTTGGCGAGGTGTTTGGCGATTCTTTTTTTGGCATCTTGATGAAGCGCTTGTCGAGTGTTGTAGTCAACATTTGTTGTGGAGGAATCGTAACTTGCACCGCCATGGTGACGTCGAATTAAATCTTGATCGGCAAGAGAGTTGATATCTCGACGTATCGTCTGTGGTGTTACCTTAAACTGTTCCGCCAGCTCGTCGATAGAGGTGTAACCTTTTTCGCGTACCAGTTGAACGATTCTATCTTGGCGTGTTTGTTGGCCCATACGTGACGTAAACTCCTTGATGACATCTTGCTAAAGTGATCAATTACAGTTTTAATAGAAATATTCGATTTTGAACATTTGTGTTCGAATAACAAAAATAACAAACGCCCATAACCAAGCCAATGCAAATGGTCATGGGCTCGCAGATAAAGAGACATGTTCCCATGAGCCAGTATCTACTTGCGATTGATCAAGGCACGACGAGTAGTCGCGCTATTCTATTCAACACTTCTGGTGTGCGCATCGGTCAGGCACAACAAGAATTTCCGCAAATTTTTCCTAACGATGGTTGGGTTGAGCATGACCCCAATGATCTGTGGCAATCAACGTTAAGTGTGTGTCGTGATGTTCTTAAGGATACAGACATCACCGCTGACGCGGTAGCCTCCATTGGAATTACTAATCAGCGTGAAACGACCATATTATGGGACACCGAAACGGGCAAGCCAGTTTATAACGCGATTGTTTGGCAAGATCGTCGCACCAGTGAGTTCTGCCAATCTTTAGTCGATCAAGGCCACAGTGAGACTGTTCAAGCCAAAACTGGCTTGTTAATCGATCCTTATTTTTCTGCCACTAAGATTCGCTGGATCTTGGAAAACGTTGAGGGTGTTAAAGAGCGAGCTAAAGAAGGCCATATTGCCTTTGGTACGGTGGATAGCTTTTTATTGTGGCACTTAACCTCTGGTCGTGAGCATAGAACGGATGCCACCAATGCGGCTCGTACTATGGCATTCAATATCCATACGCAACAATGGGATGAAGAACTGATTGAACTGCTAGGCATTGGCGATGTGATCTTTCCACAAGTTATGGATTCGAGTGACGACTTTGGCGTCATCGATAAGCAGTGGTTAGGAGCGGAGATCCCCGTGAACGGTATTGCCGGTGATCAACAAGCGGCTTTAGTGGGTCAAGCTTGCTTTACACCGGGAATGGTGAAAAGCACCTATGGTACTGGCTGTTTTATGATCCTTAATACCGGTGAGCAAGCACTTAAATCGGAACATAAAATGCTGACCACTGTTGGTTATCGTATCAATGGTAAAGTCACTTATGCTCTTGAAGGCAGTATCTTTGTTGCTGGTGCGGCGATTCAATGGCTACGTGATGGGTTGAAGCTGTTTGCGGATGCATCGGAAACACAAAGCCTCGCTCAGCAAGCCTTAAATGCTGATACGGTGTATTTAGTTCCAGCGTTCACTGGTTTAGGTGCGCCTTATTGGGACCCTGATGCGCGCGGTGCCATGATTGGATTAACCCGAGACACCAGTGCCGCTGATATTATCAGTGCTGGCTTACGCTCTGTGTGCTATCAAACAAAGGATCTTGTGGGGGCCATGGCACAAGATGGCGCGGAGTTTGATACCCTGCGAGTAGACGGCGGAATGGTCGTGAACGATCTTGTGGTGCAGTTTTTGAGTGATCTTTTGGGTATTACCGTTGAGCGTCCTAAAGTAACCGAAACTACTGCACTTGGTGTGGCGTATTTAGCGGGTCTAAGAATTGGTGTTTATGAGTCTTTAGAGCAAATCAGTGAACTGTGGCAGTCAGAGCATTGCTTTACGCCAGACATGGACGACGGCAACCGACAGACTCTTTACGACGGTTGGCTGGACGCTGTGCGACGTGTGCGCTCTAGTCTCTAAAGTTTTACTGTAAATTCGGTTTTAAATCATATAGAAAGGGAGCATATGCTCCCTTTTTCATTTACGGCGAGATGAGGGTTGCCCTAGCTACATTAAATCTGATGCTTCTTTTAGCACGTATAGTTTGTTTTCATACACGTCTTTAAGCGTCATATTATAAATTTAAAATTAGTTTTTATAGCTTGTGTAATAAGGAAGATAAAAATGATTCGAGTGGTATACGAATGGCACGTTAGCCCAGAAAACATTGCCGAATTCTGCGACGCTTGGAAGTCTACAACACAAATTGTACGAGAAACGTATCCAGGTGCGCATGGCAGTTGCTTACTTGAAGAAGAAAATAAACCTAATCAATTTCTAGCGATTGCTCGCTGGAATTCTAAAGAGGAATGGCGTGATTTTTGGTCTTCGGATAATCCGCCGGAATTAATGAAAATGAGCCAGTTGGCCAAGCTAAAAAATGTAAACGTTTACAATGAAGTTGGCGTGCATCCGGTTTGATTCTTTTGCGCTACGTAGTAAAAAATAGCTAAAAAAGCGCTCAAAGAAAACTTTGAGCGCTTTGATGGTAAAGCCTAAAGTAATTAAGCCATCATATCTTGTTCAGTCGTAGGTTCTTGAACACCAATTACGTCAGTTTCAGAATCGTCTTCAGGCATTTCGTTTGCTACAACATTGATGCTGTAATTACCTACTGTCTTATCACTGAATTGAGTAGCAGTCAGATAGTAAGTGCCAGATACAGAAGGTGTATACATGAATGATTCATTAGCATCTACATTCGTTTCCTCAACAGAGTCTTCAAGCATCACGCCATCTGCGTCAGAAATTGTCAGTAAGGTGGTATTTAGCGTATTGCTTACAATAGAAAAGGTATAGCTTTGATCAGCTTCAAGCTCGATCATGAATTTGTCTTCATCATCTTGGACTTCAAATTCACCGAATACTGGGGTATCAAGCTGAATAGCAGCTGGCGCCTCATTATCTGGGTAGTCATCATTGACGGTCGTATTTCGGAGCATTACACTATATTCACCCATCGAATCACCGCCAAATAAATCAGCAGATAAGAAATATTCACCAGATTCGGTAGGGATAATTGAAATTTCAACATCATTAGAACCTGAATCTTGGATAGCACTGGCTTCTAAAAAGCCTTCGCTGTTTAAAAGCTTCAGGTAAGAACTGTTCATGTCAGAATTACTTTCCATAGTGAACTTATAGGTTTGATTTGCATTCAAATAAACATTGTACCAACCCTCACTGGCAGCTGTATCAAGGTTACCAGACACATTACCAAATTCAGTTAAAGGTAGAACGTTGTTAGTAGGTAGAGATTGTTGTTGAAATGAGTCTAAAGAAGTTGAATTAATACCGTTGCTATTAAAAAACTCAACAACTTGATTAGCAGTAACTCCGCCATAAATTTCAGCTAACATTTCGTTAGTGATTTTGTAAGTATCTGCTACTTGTACAATTCCAGCAGGGTCACTGATATTGTTAATTAGGAATTGACGAGCTTCTTCGACTGAAATGTTGTATTGAGCTAACTGTGTTTCTGCTGACATAACCATCTATCCTTCTAAAGATTTAATAATGAAATACTAAATAGGTCAAAATGATAATTAGCATTTCTCCTCGACATGCTATTAAAGCTAAGTGAAGTCAGTTTGGATGTCCACAAACCTTTTAAGGTAAATAAAAGCATATAAATGCTTATTGATATAGATTAAGGAAAATTTATGCAAGCAGAGGTCAAAAAAAACCGGCACAATGGCCGGTCAAGACTTATAAGGTGGTGATCAAGAAAAGCTTATTCCCAAGAGCGAAGTAGGGCGTCGTAATCGACGGTTTTACCCTGCACTTTTTCGTTGGCAAGCTTGGCTTTTGGTGCGCCTGGTTGGTTAAGCCAGTAAGACGGATCTTTTGGCTCGTTTAGTTTAGGACCACAGTTTTCGTGAACGTTAGCGCGCTCCAAACGGTTAAGAACCTTGTCTTGTGCGGCGGCTAGGCCGTCAAGCGCTTCTTGTGGCGATGCTTCTCCGCTGGCTGCTTGAGAAATGTATTGCCACCAAAGTTGAGCCAGTTTTGGGTAATCAGGTACGTTAATACCGGTCGGCGACCATTGCTCACGTGCAGGGCCTTTGTAGAATTCAACAAGACCGCCAAGGTAAGGCGCGGCTTCTTGCATCTCAGGTGAGTTAATATCAGACTCACGAATTGGCGTTAGACCCACCAATGTTTTCTTCAAAGAAACGGTTTTTGCCGTTGTGAACTGTGCGTACAACCACGCAGCGTTACGGCGGTCGTCAGGCGTTGAGTTCATGAATGTCCACGCACCCACATCTTGGTAGCCAAGCTTCATGCCTTCTTCCCAGTATGGGCCACGTGGAGACGGTGCCATACGCCATTTAGGCGTACCATCTTCATTCACAACAGGCAGACCTTTTTGCGTCATATCAGCGGTAAATGCGGTGTACCAGAAGATTTGCTGAGCCACATTACCTTGCGCTGGTACTGGGCCAGCCTCAGAGAATGTCATGCCTTGTGCTTCTGGTGGCGCATATTGACGTAACCAGTCGACGTATTTAGTGGTCGCATAGACGGCCGCTGGACCATTCGTTGCACCGCCTCGGGACACACTGGAGCCGACAGGATTACAGCCTTCTACTCGGATACCCCATTCGTCTACTGGCAAACCGTTTGGCAAGCCTTTATCACCCGCACCCGCCATAGAGAACCATGCGTCCGTGAAACGCCAGCCTAGAGAAGGGTCTTTTTTACCGTAATCCATGTGGCCATAGACTTTTTCACCGTCAATCTCGCCAACATGAACCGTGAAGAACTCGGCAATGTCTTCGTACGCTGACCAGTTAACCGGTACACCCAGTTCATAGCCATAGATTTCTTTAAATTGCTTTTTCAGCTCAGGGCGTTGGTACCAGTCATAGCGGAACCAATAAAGGTTTGCGAACTGCTGCGTTGGCAGTTGGTAAAGCTTACCGTCTGGTCCAGAAGTGAAGTTCAAGCCAATGAAATCCGCTAAATCCAACGTCGGGGATTTCAAAGAAGGCTCTTCTTCCATCATGTCGGTAATCGGAACGACTTTACCGTAGCGGAAATGGGTACCAATAAGATCCGAATCGTTGACGTACGCATCATAAATATTTCGACCAGATTGCATTTGAGTTTGCAGTTTTTCAACCACATCACCTTCTTGAATCAAGTCATGGTTGACTTTGATACCGGTGATTTCCTCAAACGCTTTGGCTAATACTTGGGACTCGTATTTGTGCGTTGTCAGTGTTTCCGATGCGACATTGATCTCCATGCCACGGAAACGCTCGGCCGCTTTTGTAAACCACGCGAGTTCCTTAAGCTGCTCAGCTTCCGATAGGGTTGAAACTGTGAATTCATTGTCGACCCATTTCTGTGCCGCATCAGAATACTGGTCAGCCCATAGTGATGCGGAATTTAACGCAACAGCAAATGGGATGGCAGCTAAAACGAGCTTCTTTTTATTGTTGTACATGTTTTACCTCAACAGTTGATTTTTAGTTAGTTAGCTTCCGTACTAGATCGTCCTTGGTCTCTCACGCTGACTAGCCCCAGCGCATTAGGATAATCATCCAAACGACGCAGAGCGCAGTTGCGACATAGAGTGAAACATCACTCAATGCCACAAAACCTAGGTGAATAAAGGCACTGGTTAACAGGCCTATGAACAAGCGATCTCCGCGGGTGGTATCGAGAGGCAGAAAGCCTCGACGTTCCACGCTAGGGGAGATCACTTGCCAAGTCGTCATAGCGACGAGTATCAGTGCAATGCCGGCAAAAAAGGCCGCCGTGGGTAATGTCCAAGACATCCAAGCCATGATTTTTCTCCTACACTCGGCCTAGGGCGAAGCCCTTAGCTACATGATTTCGAACAAAATACACCACTAAAATGCCAGGGATGATGGTTAACACCCCCGCAGCAGCCAGTAGTCCCCAGTCCATTCCTGACGCCGATACGGTTCGGGTCATAATCGCGCCGATCGGTTTGGCATCTACGGATGTCAGTGTGCGTGCAAGCAACAGTTCGACCCACGAAAACATGAAACAGAAGAAGGCCGTCACACCGATCCCTGAACGAATCAATGGGATAAAAATCTTCACAAAGAATTTCGGGAATGAGTAACCGTCAATGTAGGCTGTTTCATCAATTTCACGTGGCACGCCACTCATAAAGCCTTCTAAGATCCATACCGCTAACGGCACGTTGAAAAGACAGTGGGCCAGCGCTACCGCAATGTGTGTATCGAATAACCCTACTGAGGAATACAGTTGAAAAAACGGTAGCAAAAACACTGCTGGTGGCGCCATTCGGTTAGACAGCAGCCAGAAAAACATATGCTTGTCACCGACAAACTTGTAGCGACTGAACGCATACGCCGCGGGAAGTGCGACAATTAAGCTGATCACCATATTCATGGATACGTAAATCATAGAGTTGACGTAACCCATGTACCACGTCGCGTCACCAAATATTTTTGCGTAATTCTCTAGGGTAAAATCCTGCGGGAAAAACGATAAACCACTCAAAATCTCAGTGTTCGTTTTAAAGGACATATTGATGAGCCAATAAATCGGCATCAGTAACAATATAAGGTAGACCGTTAAGCCTATGCGTCCTCGCCAAGTCGCGTATTTGGCCTTGCGTTCTGCTTGAGAGAAGACCGGCTGCTGAGGCGCTGTTTGTGTGTACGTCGCCTCTGCAATCGTTTCGTTTTGATTTGTGCGACCTGCAATGGTCGTTTCATTTGACATGATCGACTCCTACTTGTCTTTTTGCATGTTCATGATGGTGGTATAGAACACCCAACACACCAACAGGATGATAAGGAAGTACACCAGCGAGAACGCTGCCGCAGGGCCTAAGTCAAATTGGCCAATGGCTTGCTGAACCAGAGATTGGCTCAAGAACGTAGTCGAAGTACCGGGACCACCGCCTGTTAAGACAAAAGGTTCGGTGTAGATCATGAAAGAATCCATAAACCGAAGTAATACACCGATAATCAATACGTTGGTCAACTTAGGCAGTTGGATGTAACGGAATACGGCCCAGCGGGAGGCTTTATCGATTCGTGCAGCTTGGTAATACACTTCAGGAATGGCGCGCAAGCCGGAGTAACAGAGCAGTGCAACCAATGGCGTCCAGTGCCAAACATCCATCAGTACCACCGTTAGCCAAGCGTGCATGGGTTCGGACGCGTAGTTGTAGTTGATCCCCAACTCCGCCATCATGGCACCAAATAAGCCGATGTCAGCACGCCCAAAGATTTGCCAAATCGTTCCCACAACGTTCCAAGGAATCAGCAATGGAATGGCCACTAGAATCAAGGCTAATGAAGCGCCTCGACCTTTGGTCGGCATCATCAGTGCTACCGCGATGCCCAACGGTATTTCAATAGCGAGAATCGTAAAAGAGTAGATGAATTGACGGATCAGTGCGTCATGCAGACGCGAATCGGTCATGACTTGTTTGAACCATTCAGTACCCACAAAGTAGCGTGTGTATGGGTCAAAAATATCTTGAACTGAGTAGTTCACTACGGTCATCAAAGGAATAATGGCGGAGAACGCAACGATCAAAAAGACCGGCATTACCAACCACCATGCTTTGTTGTTTTCGACTTTAGTCATGGTCAACCTCCACCAAAAATTCGTTGACGTACACCTTAGTCCACTGTTCAGGAAAGCTGACGTAGGCTTTTCCTTGAGGTACCTTCTGGTCTTCGCTTAAACGTGCTTTCATAAGAATGCCGTGAAAGTTAAATGTGAGGATCTTGTAGGTGCCAAGGTCTTCGACGAAGTCCACATCGACAAGGAAGGCGTCGTCATTCGCGCCGTCCCAGACATGAACAAATTCAGGGCGAATGCCCACTTTTACTTGCTGCGCATCCATGTCCTGCAAACGCTTTAGTAGTAACGGGTGTAATGGCAACGTGTGGGTACCAAACGACAGTTCTTTTTCAGTGACCGTCGCGTCAATGAAGTTCATACCTGGGGAACCAATGAAGTAGCCAACAAAAGTGTGGGCAGGGTTTTCAAACAGTTCCCGTGGTGTGCCAAACTGAACGATTTGGCCTTGATACATCACGGCAATTTTATCAGCGAAGGTCGAGGCCTCCAGCTGATCGTGGGTAACATAGACCATGGTGATGTTGAACTGCTCGTGAATTTGCTTGAGTTTGCGGCGCAGTTTCCACTTCAGTTGAGGATCAATAACCGTCAAAGGTTCATCAAACAGAATGGCTGAAACATCATCGCGAACCAAACCGCGGCCCATGGAGACTTTTTGCTTTTGATCCGCAGAAAGGCCTTTGGCTTTACGCTTAAGCTGATCAGAGAGCTCTAGAATCTCTGCTACTTCGAGTACTTTTGAGCGAATCTTATGTTCGGGTACACCAATGTTGCGTAATGGGAAAGCAAGATTGTCATAGACCGTCATGGTGTCGTACACCACGGGAAACTGGAAAACTTGCGCAATGTTGCGTTCTTCAGGCTTAAGTTCGTTAACGCGTTTTCCGTCGAACAGCACTTCGCCGTCCGACGGTTCCAAGAGACCTGAGATAATATTTAATAACGTAGATTTGCCACAGCCTGATGGGCCAAGTAGGGCGTAAGCGCCGCCTTGATGCCAAATATGCTGCATTTCACGAATCGCGTAATCTTCCGGTTTGGTCGGATTGTCGCTGTACGTGTGGGCTAATGAATTAAGAGTGATTTCTGCCATGTTAACGACCTCCTAAGCCAGCTGGCGCGTGGACCAGTCGACCACTTTCGTTAAAGGCGTACAGCTTGTGGGTGGGGAAATACACTTTGATTTGCTGATCAACGTGGTATTCATGTACGCCCGAAAGGTGCAGCACCAAGTCGAAGTGTGGATTGTGGACATGTAAAAAGGTTTCTGAACCACTGATTTCAGCAAGATCTACTTGTACGGGCAGCTCTAAATCGTCATCGGAGTGTGGCACTAAACCTATATGAGAAGCCCGAACCCCAAAGCGGTAATTGCCTGGCTCCAGCGGGCGCAAATCATTGTTAAGCTGAAAGTGCACGGTCTCATCAAAGGTAACTTCCGTTTCGCTAACGCGTCCGGGGACCACATTGATCGGAGGCTCAGAGAACATTTCCGCTGTAATGATGTCTTTGGGGCGATGGTACACCTCAGCGGTTTCACCGAACTGAAGCAGCTTGCCTTCATGAAGTACGGCAGTGTTGCCGGATAACGCTAAGGCTTCATTTGGTTCAGTCGTTGCATACACCGCAATACAGTTGCGTGCTTTAAAAAGCGCGCGCAGCTCTTGGCGTAGTTCTTCTCGGAGTTTGTAATCCAGATTCACCAATGGCTCGTCAAATAAGATGACTTGAGAGTCTTTAACAAGCGCCCTTGCCATGGCGGTGCGCTGTTGCTGACCACCGGACAGTTGTAAGGGCATGCGGTCCAGATAACTGTCAATGCGCAACATTTCAGCGGTTTCTCGAACTCGGCGATCTATTTCGCTGTTAGACATTTTTGCCAAGCGAAGCGGGGAGGCGATGTTGTCATACACCGTCATGTTGGGGTAGTTGATGAACTGTTGATAGACCATAGAGATGTTCCGCTCTCGAACCGGAACCCCCGTTACATCCACACCATTCATCATGATTTGCCCATGGGTGGGTCGATCAAGACCCGCCATAAGGCGCATTAACGTTGTCTTTCCAGAGAGCGTACGTCCTAGCAGCACATTAAATGAGCCAGGCTCCAACGACAGATTGACGTTATCAATCCATGTTTCTCCGTCGACAACGCGGGACACGTTGTTCAGCGTCAGTGACATTGTTTTTAACCCTTTGTTGTTTTTATGGCCGCCACAATGAAGCGGTTTTTGTGTGATACGTTCTTCACTGTGCAGTAAGAGAGTGGCTTGTCGCTTTTCGCAAATGAACACGTATCAATGGTATGGTTTAGCTATACAATCCCTGTGCCAATCCATTAAAAAGTACGTATTTTTGCTTTAAGTAAATGATTTAAAAGGAAATAAATTTATTTCCGGACGTTTTTTTGTTTTTTTCAAATATGAAAATAGTTGTTCAAATTTGTAAATAAAGTGTTCAGTTGAACACTTTATTGAACACTTTCGCGAAAAGATGTTCAGGATTTTGAGTGACAGCGGCTATTTACATTGACCTTATGGACAGGTAATCGCAGAATAGCAAAAGGCTTGTCGCTCCTTGCACTGGAGCTGTAATGACAAATAAAAAACAAGAAGAAACAATAGGTGACGACACGGCAATGCTTAGGCCTCACGTCAACTTAACTGACGAAGAACACAAACAACAAATTGAAGCCTCTTGGTATCGCTGTGAACAATTTGGCCTTGAGCACGCCACAGAGCCAAATTTTTCGACTTTACCCTCTGGGGAATTGAACGATTTAAGGGATCAACATCGTAGCCTGTTGGAAACCACAGAAAACGAGATCATTCCTTATTACGAGAACATCCTCAGCAATTCTGCTTGTATGATTGTGTTAGCCGATCGCCAAGGCCATGTGCTTAACACATGGGGGCAAAAGCGCTTTGGTCGCGGGCAGTATCATGGTCTAGTAGAAGGTAATCAGTGGACTGAGCAGGGCGTTGGTACTAACGCTATTGGTACGGCTTTAATCAGTGGCCGAGCCATTCAAGTTGGTCGAGATGAACACTTTCTCCGAGCGAATCGGTATATGGTGGGTTCTGCTTCGCCCATTTTTGACACCGGCAATGAGCTGCTTGGTGTGCTCGACATTTCTTCCGATGCGTATCTACCGCAAGACCATACCCTAGGCATGGTAAAGCTCATGTCACTGAGTGTAGAGAATCGCTTAATCTTTACTGCTTTCCAGCAAGACCACTTTATATTGAGCTTTAACACCAATCTGACCAGTTTAGACAGCCATTGGTCAGGTCTATTGGTATTGGACGATCGTGGCACTATTATTTCTGCAAATCGTCGTGCGGAAGTCGTGCTCGCACGTGATTTGTCTTTACTCAATATCTCGCAAATATTCGACTGCGATATGCGTGAAATAAAGAATCAACCATTGCATATGCCGATGAAACTACGGGCACTGGGGCGCTATCAATTCTACGTTAAAGCGCTGCCACCCGTGACACACGTGATGAAGGTGCCTGACTATCGCACCAGTGGTCACTATCAGGCGCCAGCTGCGTCTTTGCCTTCTCAAGCAACGCCTTTACCCTCACAGATCCCCGACAACGTCATCCCATTAGATGAACTCGAACACGGTGATGAGCGTGTTCGTCGGACGGTAAAGCAAGCGCATAAAATCATGGAGAAGGACATTCCGATCTTAATTCATGGCGAAACTGGCGCAGGCAAAGAGATTTTCGTGCGCAGTCTGCATTATCACAGTTCACGTTACAAAGAGATGTTGGTCGCTGTTAACTGTGCGGCGATTCCAGCGGAGCTAGTGGAATCAGAGCTGTTTGGCTATGAGAAAGGGGCATTTACTGGCGCGCAAACTAAAGGTTCTATTGGGCTTATTCGTCGTGCGCACAAAGGCACCTTATTCCTTGATGAAATAGGCGAGATGCCGATTGCTGTGCAATCACGATTATTACGTGTGCTGCAAGAGCGAGTGGTGACACCATTGGGGTCGACCGAAGCGTATCCGGTAGACGTTAAACTGATTTCTGCGACCAATCGACATTTGAAAGAAGAGGTCGCCGAAGGGCGGTTCCGGCAAGATTTGTATTACCGTATTTCTGGACTCAATATCGAGCTTCCAGCTCTGAAGTTACGACAAGATAAGCGTGAGCTCATTGCGTATGTCCATGAGCGCTTGCGCGCAGAAGAGCCTGGCCCCGCATTGAGTGATGCCATGTTGGATTTATTAGAGGCGCATCCTTGGCCTGGTAACATGCGCCAGTTAGTCCATGTGCTGAAAGTGGGTATGGCGATGGCAGATGAGGATGAGCTAGAAGAATGGCATTTACCTGATGACTTCTTTGATGATCTGAATAATGGTATTGATAAAGTCGATGCAGATGGAGACCACTCAGATGGGCTAAAAGAGCCGATAGAAGAGACCATCACCAGATTATTAGAAGAGTACCAAGGAAATGTCTCTCGAACTGCGAAAGCTGCTGGGGTGAGTCGTAATACGGTCTATAAATACGTACGTCAAAATACAGATAGTTAAGCTGAGTGAAGAAGCATCTTGTGAAAACCACTCAAGCCGTTAGGATAAACCACTATTATTTATCGACGACACTACTGGAAGGTATATGGACAAGATGTCTTTGAGAACTCTATTTGGTCGCGCTGCATTGGTAAGTGCAGGCATTGCGTTGACAGCCTGTTCAAATCAGCCCGCTGCTGTACAGTACAGTTTACCCATGCAGCAAGCATGGTTTGAGGGTGAAACAGTCTATTACGTAACAACAGACGTGTCTGATCAAGCCATGGCCGAAAGGATAGGGGCCAATTATGCCCCTCGTTTACGTGACGCGATTCCAAACTACCCTAAGCCTCCAAGGCAGAAGACAGTCATCGAGCGAGTATACGGCTTTCCTAATGGAGAGCAGCGTAATGTTTTTCCATCCGCGCCTACTCCAGTAGGACCGCTGAGTACAGATACGGCTTACTCTCCCATTTGGTTAATGTACGCAGTGAAGTGGGTTGACCCTGAAAGCGCGTTTGAACTGACGTCAGAAGATGCTGTGCTTGACGCCGACGCCAAAGGGCTGGTCAATATCGAGCGTACTAATATCGTTGTCAATTGTCCGGTGGTTCCGGGGCCATAAACGCTCAACAAAAAAGCGAAGCTATAGTTTAGTTACTTCGTTTTTAAGCGATCATTTTAAGCCCAAACGCCATCATGACTGCACCGCATGTACGCTCAATAAAACCCTTGTAACGTATAATATGTTGCTTGAAATATTGACCTGTAAACACGCTAGCGATCAAAGCAAACCAAATGCAGTGAGCCAGAGCAATGAATACGCCGTAGCCTATTTCGATAAGATAACCTGTATCCTTGGAAATAACTTGGCTGTAAAGCGCGACAATAAAAAGCATTGTTTTGGGGTTAAATACGTTGCAGATGAATCCTATTACGAAGGGGTGAGACGTGATATTTGTCAATGCACGCTTCGACGATGGAAGCCTTTTTGGATGATCATCTGTGATCGATTGAGCTTTGCTAGAAGGCCAAAACTTGGCTTTTAAATCTGGCCAGAAAGCTTGCATACCAAGCCATATGAGATAGCTTGCTCCAACGATTTTGATGGCGCTTAATAGCCAACTTTGTTGACTTAGCAATAGCCCAAGTCCAAGCATGGTGTACATTAAATGAACGGTCACACCTGCACCAATTCCAAGCGCACATAACAAGCCTGCTTTACGTCCTGTGGAGATGGCTATTTTTGACACCATAGCAAAATCCGGTCCGGGGCTTATGACCGCTAAACAAGTAATAAGGCCGACACTGATCCATTCAAGCGTTAAGTTTTCCATTTAGATTCCTATATGGATTGATTTATATTGTGAATAAATCAATCATGAAATAAAAATTACGCCTTTAATATCGAAAAAAGATAGGAATATACGTGAGCAATTTTCACAGAAAGAGAGTGTTGGCTTCACTTAATGCGTTGCCGCTATTTGAGGCGGCGGCTTTTTATGAAAGCTTTTCAAAAGCCGCTCACAGTTTAAATGTGACCCATGGCGCTGTTAGCCGTGCTGTGGCAACCCTTGAAGAACGACTGGGCGTTCCCTTATTCTATCGACGAAACCGTAGAGTTGTGCTTACTCCGGCAGGCGTCTTATTGCACAATGCGACCAAAGAAAGTTTGGATCGATTGGATGATGCGGTCGAAAAAATTCATCGGCATTCTGTTAGCTCTCCTTTCTTTGTTATCTCGTGCGAGCCGACATTGGCAATGCGCTGGTTACTGCCAAAGTTGGGGGAGTTTTATCGATTACATCCAGAGTTGAATGTTGATGTGCGAATGGCTGGTGGACCGATTGATTTACTATCCGAAGGGTGTGATGTGGCGATAAGGCGCTCGGACTTTGGTGTTCCTGATGATTATCGAGTGACGCCATTTGCTGCTGAGCGGGCAGGCCCTGTATGTACCGCAGCCTATTTTAAGTCTATTGATCAAGACTGGAGAAAAGGCACTCGACTCCACAGCCGCACGCGACCCTTGGCATGGAAGGATTGGTTAAGTCTCGTTGAAGGAGAGAAAACCATATTACAAAATGATAGTGACGCTTCGCTAGAGCGTTATTTCGATCATTTCTTCTATGCATTGCAGGCCGCTCAAAGCGGACTAGGTATGGCGATTGGCTCTTATCCAGTCGTTCAGCAGGACATTGAAGAAGGTTTTCTGATGGCACCGTGGGGTGATGAACTTACAGGCCATTGCTACCAAGTTCTGAGCTTAGACAGGTTAACACCTGATCCAAGAGTGATTGCGTTAGAGAATTGGTTGAAGACGTTGTGCGTGTTGGAAAAAGACGGCTCTTAGTACTTGAAAGAGCCGTCTATAGAGATTTAGCTGTTAAACAAATTGTTGAACAGTTTCAAACCTTCTTCTTTGCCGCCTTTGTTGTAGGCATCCAGTAGAGCAGAACCAATGATAGCGACATCGGCTTTGCCTTTAAGTGCGTCTACATGGGCTTTTTCACGAATACCAAAGCCAACACCGATCGGCGCGCTAGTGTGCGAATTAATTTCAGCTAGGTACTCATCCAATGACTGCTGATCGCCGCCATTATGGTTTGAGTTACCCGTTACACCGGAGCGTGCGACGCAGTACAAGAAGCCAGTCGCTTCTTTTGCAAGAAAGGCGAGACGATCTTTCGGTGTTACTGGCGTGACCAACCACACAGGATCAACGCCGTTTGCTTCGCAATAAGTGCGTAGGTCGGCTGCTTGCTCATAAGGAAGGTCTGGTAGGATCAGGCCTTGAATGTTTTCTTCTGCACAGCGTTTAACAAGTTTTTCTAAACCGTAACGGTACATCGGGTTTAAGTAACTCATTAGAGCAATACGTGCTTGCGGGTAATCACGACCTAACTGACCGATGTCTGTTAGGCATTGCTCAACCGTTAGGCTTTGATCGTGCAGCGCACCGTGACAGGCTGCGACGATCGTTGGACCATCGGCCACCGGATCAGAGAACGGGAACTGAACTTCGATAAAGTCCGCGCCTGCTTCTAGAAGTGTCGCCATCCAATCTAAACTTTCTTGAACGCTTGGGTAGCCGTAAACTACATGTGTCATGGAGAGAATAGGTTTTTGCTGACGCTTTTCAGCAATGTATTGTGCTAACTGACTCATGCTTATGCTTCCCCTTCGTTGTTCAAGTGTTCTTTGTAATCAGCCATGTAATCTTCCAAGAACTCTGGGAAGGTTGCATCGTTCATTGCTTTGGCAACATTAAAGATGTCCTTGTCACCGCGACCAGACAAGTTGATCACGATACGTGATTCTTTTGGCAAGTTAGGTGCATCTTTAAACGCACCGGCAAGCGCGTGTGACGACTCCAACGCTGGGATGATCCCTTCTTTTTTCAGCAACAAAGAACACGCCGCCACCACTTCGTCGTCCATAGCGTAGGTCATCTGAATGCGACCTTCTTGCGCCAAGTGAGCAATGATGGGGGACACGCCCACGTAATCAAGACCCGCTGCGATGGAGTGTGTTTCTTGTAGCTGACCATTGTCATCTTGTAAGAACATGGTCGAAAAGCCTTGAGCGATGCCTTTTTGACCCAAGCCGTTAGACAAACGGATTGAGTGTTGGCCAAGCTCCAAGCCTTTACCGCCGGCTTCAACGCCGATCATTTCTACTTCTTTTTCCTCGAGGAATGGTAAGAACAAACCGCAGGCGTTTGAACCACCGCCCACACACGCATACAAGCGATCAGGGTATTGGCCAAATTGCGCTTGGCTTTGCTCTTTCACTTCTTCACCGATCACCGACTGGAAGTACGCCACCATTTCTGGGAATGGCGCACAACCACACGTCGTACCGATCAAGTAGTGGCTGTCTTCATGGCTTGAAGACCAGTCACGTAATGCTTCGTCTAAGGCGTCACGTAATGTTTGTGCACCTTCAGCAACTGGGACAACCGTGGCACCTAGCTGTTTCATCCAGAATACGTTCGGATACTGACGCTTCACGTCTTTAGCACCCATGTAAATGGTACATTCAAGGCCAAGGCGTGCAGCAATCAAAGCTGTTGCGACACCGTGCTGACCTGCACCTGTTTCAGCGATCACACGTTTTTTGCCCATACGCTTAACCAACAGAGCTTGGCCAATCACGTTGTTCATCTTGTGTGCGCCAGACTGGTTTAAGTCTTCGCGTTTTAGATAAATCTGAGCGCCACCAAAATAGTCCGTAAGGTTCTTACAGAACGTCAAAGGTGTAGGGCGGCCAGAGTAGTTCTGCCAAGTATCTTTCAACTCCGCAATAAACGCTGGATCGTTCTTCGCCTCTTCAAAGGCATGAAGGATTTGCTGCTGGCTAGAGTAGAGAATCTCAGGAATGTAGCTCCCGCCAAACTCACCGTAGTAACCATTATTGCTTTGCATGAAAGACTCCTATCGGATGAAGCAGTGTGTTTAAACACTAAAATTTAATAACTAAACGATAAGGTAAAGTTAATAGAAAGAATCCACCTCGTCAAGGGGTGGGAGATAAATTTCTTTACCATTGCGTTTAGTTAATGGTGTGTGTCGCGAGATAAGCAATGTTCACGCGGTATTGCAGCAAATTGTAGCACTAAAAATGAGCAAGAAAATATGAGAATTCCGCCTGTAAATGGCTTTTGCCACACCATTTCATGACATGTAGCTGGTCTCGTAATGACGCGAGATGTAATTGCTAGAGTGTTTCAAAGGCGTTGAAGGCAAACCTGGAGAGGTATGGCGATAAATCAGCTCTGAAGATCAGTAAAATAGCTGCGAATTAATGAAAAAGGTTGTAGCGTGCACTCGTATTAAATGTACATCATTAGGTCAGGAAAGCTGAATAAATCAGTTGTATTTAGTATCTACTAATAAAAATGTGAACTAAATCTGGTTTACTGACGTTTAAATACCTATGTAATTAGAAGTTCATGTTCTTTATGGCGAATTGTAGTAAATTCAGACACCTGCCCTTGGAGGGGCTATTCATTATACAAGGAGTGTGGTGGTGCTTGACTCGATAGAGTTTTTGAAGTCGATTATAGACTCAATAGCCAGTCAATTAGCGGTCATAGACTCCGATGGTAGGATTGTTTATGTCAATCAAAGCTGGTGTGATTTTGGTAAAGAAAGTGGAGCGTGTTGTGACACAGTCGAATGGGATACCATCAATTATTTAACCGCTTGTGATCAGTCATCTGTTAATGGCGATAACTTTGGCTCGAGTGTGGCTCAAGGTCTTCGTGACTTGATACAAGGCGACACTGAAGAGTTCCAAATAGAGTATCCATGCCACAGCCCAACTCAGAAGCGTTGGTTCATAATGCGTTGTACTCCGTTTGACCAAGGTAACCAGCGTTTTATTGTAATTGTCCATCAAGATGTATCGCAGCGTAAGCTTGCCGAAGAAGCCGTGGAGCGCTTAGCGCGTTTTGATAGCCTGACCAATATTCATAATCGACGTTCTTTTGATGAACATATGGAGGCATCTTGGTCTAAAGCGATAGAGTGCCAACAGAGCGTCAGTTTGGCGATCATTGATTTGGACTATTTTAAGAGCCTGAATGATTATTATGGGCATCAGGCTGGCGATGACTGTTTGGTTAAGGTAGCCCAGTTATTGCAATCCTTAGCCACCCTGCATGGCTTTTTTTGTGCTCGTTATGGTGGAGAAGAGTTCGCCATAATTTGGGTGGAAGAATCGGTCGATAAAACGCGCATTATATGCAATGAGTTTTTACAAGCATTGCAGGCATTGCAGATAAAAAATCCTTGCCCTACTAGCTGTCCTCATCTGACTGCCAGTATTGGCTTAGTAGAGCTAATACCTAATAAAAGTAGTACGGTCAAAGATGCATTTAGGCAGGCTGATGCTTTGCTTTATCAAGCCAAGAAAGAGGGGCGTAATAAGATTCTCTGCCACTCCTTTAGCGAAAAGGCTAGGGCGTAATAAAGCACCAAGTATAAGTTTAATTTATGGCATAATGAGCCCTTTTTTGACATTAATCCATATCAAAAGAGGCTAAAATGCGAGTGCACTCATCCTTCGGTCTAGCAGTATTTTTACTGTCAATCGTTACACTTCCTGCTTCAGCTGCCAGTTTAAATCATGTTTCAGATGAAACCGTTTCACAGCAGCGTACAAAGTTAGCACAGAACACCATAAACACAGGTATTGGCCCGCAGTCTCCGCGCGATATTGATAATACATTAGGCGTAAATCGAGTGGTGTTTAGTCCTGCGCCAAGTTCTGAGAATATGAACTTATGCAATATTCATTTGCATAAAAATGCTGAGCACAAAGGCGGCGAGTTTACGACTTCTGCAGGCAATGGCGATGGTTATGGCTACAACACTGGCTACAAATACTCGGGGCAGTTAACGGCAGCATAGCAGAAACCACTGGCAAAAGCGGTGTGTGCTAACGATCACAGTGCAGTGCAATCGGGTGATACCATCGAGGTGCATTATGTCTATTCTACATCTCAGGTAAAACCTGGTGCTACCTTAGGGGCTTGTGTTGCCAATCCTATTCTGAATCCACAGTTACGAGTAGAAGCTCAGGTATTTGTTGTTGTGAATGATGATCGTGCTGCTGACTTTGTTGATATGGCAAAATTTGAAGACCATAACCAACGAATACAAGCGATCAACATTCCGACTGATACAGGGACTCCGGTTCAATACGCAGGCTCCACCACAGGGCCAAGCTATAACGAAAAAGGCTCACCCTATCAAGTGACATGGAGCGTTCGACCTAACGTTAAAAAGGTGAGTATTGCTTCGTTGGGTAAATGGTGTGAAGGCAATGTATTCGAAGAAGACCATGCCCATGGCGTGCGTGACCTCGTAACCAACCCTGAGTTATTGTCGCCTATTAACTAGATCGCAAATATCAAAGCCGCTAGAAGCGTGGCTTTGAGACAGTTCGTAAAACACTGACCACAGGACGGTGCTGCGTGTGAAAACAAAAACGTACGGGCGTCATTTTCGTGAGAGGCTGGCTTTACGGATGAGCTATCAAGTTTAAACAGCGCTGCTAGGTGGTCCTAGCAGCGCTTTTTTCTTTTGCGCGTCTGATTAAGACTTGATCGTGAAGCGCGCGCTGAGTGTGTTTAGCTCCGTGCTAAGCGTTTTCAGCGTATTCACGGCAACAACCGATTCTTGAGAACCTTCGCTGGTTTGATCTGCCAGTCGGCGTACATTTTCGATGCTGTGGTTAATATCTTCTGCAACATGAGATTGTTGCTCTGACGCTGTGGCGATCTGCTGGTTCATGTCTTGCACATGGCCCATTTGCTCACGAATGTCGTCAAATAAGGTGACTAAGCTGCGTGCATTGTCGGCGTTTTGCGTAGACTTCTCACGGCTTACTTGGATTTTGTCCAATGACTCTTGAGCCCCATTTTGCAATTGTATGATCAGCTCTTCGATTTCTTTCGCAGAATCCTGTGTACGGCTAGCAAGACCACGCACTTCATCGGCTACCACGGCAAAGCCTCGGCCCGCTTCACCAGCACGTGCGGCTTCAATTGCGGCGTTAAGTGCCAACAAGTTGGTTTGTTCAGCAACGGCTTTAATAACCTCTAGCACATTACCAACATTGTCAGAGCGTTGTTTTAAAGCTTCCATTGTCGCGCTGGTTAGATTCAGGTCTTCCGCAAGGTTTCCGATTTCATCGACGGTCGTGCTGACTAAGCTGTGGCCTTTGTTAACCATGCTGTCGGTATTAGTCGCCGCGGTAGCAGCGGTTTCAGCATTGCGTGCAACTTCAGCAACGGTGGCCGACATTTCATTAATTGCGGTGGCGACTTGATCGGTCTCGTCACGTTGGGACTGCATCATGGTTTGGCTGTGTTTAGATATCGCTTCTAGTTGCTCGCTTGTGGCGCTTAGGCTCATGACGCCACTTACGGTTTGTGATATCAGCTCGTTTAACGTCACACTCATGCGGCCTACGTCGTTGTATAGCTTGCCTAGCTCGTCACGACGTTGGGTTGAGAACTGTTGGCTGAGGTCGCCATTGGCGATGGTTTCAACCGCTGCGGTGACTTCTTGCATAGGTTTGGCGATAAGATTGCGAATGACAAAAGCGAACACAATGCCAATGATGACGGCAATAATAGTAATGCTGATCACTAGTAGGTTGACACTATTGCCGTCGCTCAGGCTTTTAGCGCGCTGTGTCTCGCTTAGTTCCTCAAGCTTTTGATTCATCTCTTTGGTGAGTGTCAGCAGTGAGTCGGTGTGCTTGTTCAGCGCGGTGGTTAGTGGTTTATTTGTATCGAGTAGTTTGGTGTAGCCATTAAAAAGATCAAGAAGCTTTTCTTTATGGGAAGTCGCTGTTCCGGTTGTTTTAAGGCTACGAATAGAGGCAATCAGGTCAGGAATATCCTTTTCTTTAACGCTCGCAGGGATAGGCTGCTTCCTCACGACCGCATTGCTAATCGTAAAAACAGTTTTGTACATCTTGTTTTTGGCGTCGATTGCATCAATGATGACGCCTTGGTCATTTGTCGAGCGCAGATCGTTGGTTAGCGCATCGAGCTCAGATAAGATATCGGTGCGTGTTTTAGCGCCAATGGCTGCGGTACTGGTTAACTGCTGACGACCTTTAACAAGCTCTTCAAATGTTTTTTCGTACTTATTGAGTAGTGCCATGGCTTCGTTAACAAGTCGTACGCTGTCTTTCCCCGTATACACGGACAGTGATTGTTGAAAAGACTTATACAGGTCTACACCCACTGTCTCTACTTTTTTATGCGCTTCATCGCCACCTGCTTCAATGTAGTTTAGGCTTGCTTTGTTTAAGTCGAAAACAGCTTGATTGAGTTCTTTTGCGACTTGAACTTTGTCGGCACGTTCTAATAAAGTGCCAACACCATAAATGCTGGTGCCACCAACAATCAGGGTTAGCAATAGCACTAGGCCGAAACCTAACGCAAGCTTTGCGCCAATGGATAGGTTCTCTAAGAGGGTCTTCATAACGATTCCTTAAACTTGTCGAAATTTGAGCGATTACATTCGGTTGATAGGCGTCAGAGAATGGCGCTGACAAAATGGCTCGATTCGTTAGAGTCAAGCAAGGTTTATATGATTTATTGTTGGTCGGGTATATTACTGATTGTATGGGGAATGTTAAGTGTTTGAGTGAGATGATTTGCGGATTTAATTTGCTAAATGTACAAAAAAAAGAATAGGGTCAGAGGTTGTCGGTTTACTTCTACTTTGGGACATTCTGACCAAGGTGCAAAGAGCCATTTTTGTACAGTTCAAGTCTGGTGTCTGGTTAACAGTAGACTTTATGCACGCGTATCAACTTTAGGAGAGTTTCCCATCATTTCAAACTTCTCTAAAAATGAGAGTGCAGATAGATTGCCTTCATTTGAAATTCCTTTGGATTTGTTAAATTCTATACTTCTCTGTATCGCATCAAACATATTAAATTTTTCGTTCATAATGGAGTCTGATTCGGTGGCATTTCGAAACGCACCACCCCCAGTGGGAATTAACACCGCGCTATGTGAAAGGAATTCGGAGGAAAGGTCCGTGTCTCCAGATTTCATAAGTTCATTTGCCATTGCGCGAGCTTCGTTTCGAGACATGTTGGTTGGATCAATAGTTTGAGCTAACGCTCTTAATGAGGTTGTTTTCTGAGGCTCATCAGTCTTGTCCGTCTGACTTGGCGGCAAATTGTTGCTGCCTTTGACGATAGAGGTTGCCGTTGTTGTCTGAAATACATTATTAACCTGCATGATTATCTCCTTTTCAATCGTTGACTGATGAGAAGCAAGGTTTGGGCCATATCGACGTTGTATAGGCTGCATTACAATAAGTTGCAACGGAACATTTTACGCTGCGTTTTAATGGTGTGCTGAGTAAGTCGTTACTTCAAATACCGCTTTGAAAGGATGAAAAATGAACAATCAAAAAGTGGCAATTATTACGGGAGGGAGTCGAGGAATTGGGGCTGCTACAGCAAAAATTTTTGCTCAAAACGGCTATGCTATATGCATTAATTACAAATCTAATGTTGAGTCAGCTAAGGGACTCGCTGAAGAAATTAAAGCGTTAGGCGGTCATTGTATTTCTATACAAGCTGACGTTTCCAAAGAGGATGATGTTCTTCGGTTGTTTGAATGTGTTGATCGAGAGCTTGGGGTTGTCTCTGTTCTGGTTAACAATGCGGGCATCTTAAAGAAGCAGATGCGCTTAGAAGACATGAATGCTAATAGAATCAATTCGATCCTCGAAACTAATGTGACGGGTTACTTTTTATGCTGTCGTGAAGCCGTGAAACGAATGTCCACTCGTCATGGAGGTTTAGGTGGTGTCATAATTAATGTCTCTTCGGGCGCGGCTCGAACGGGTTCACCTAATGAGTACATTGATTATGCAGCGTCAAAAGGTGCAATTGACACGTTAACAAAAGGTCTGTCATTAGAAGTTGCGGCAGAAGGTATCAGAGTGAATTGTGTTCGACCGGGATTGATTTACACTGATATGCACGCTGACGGTGGAGAGCCTGAGCGAATAGAAAGGCTAAAAAGTAAAATCCCAATGCAGCGGGGTGGTTTGCCTAGCGAAGTTGCGGAGGCTGTTTATTGGTTGGCGTCTGAAAAGTCATCATTTTCCACGGGTAGCTTTTTGGATTTAACTGGGGGTTTGTAATGCATACCAAGTGCATAAATGAGGACAGTTAACGCTAGGCATTCTACTTTGTCATTGATACACGTTTTCACGGTTGTTTGAGCGGTGTAATGTGCGGCGAGTCTAGTGGCTCTGAAAGGGTATGTTTAAAATGGTTGGCTTATTACCATGATAAAGGCATCTGAGATATAGGTAGACAAGCTGAGTTCATTTTGACAATATCGAACGCTTTTTGACCAAAATACATTCTGTATAATGCTTCGCGTTTGAAGCAAATGATCGAGCATATTTGATATTTCGTATGAAACAGTTTTCAAAGTTACATCGCCAAATTTTTGCTATCACCACAACATTAGCTTTGATAACCATCGTTATTATCAGTGTCTGCATTGCCTCTCTTTTGTATACACAAGGTATAGATAACGCTGAATCAGTACTTCGTAATAAAAATAGATCTGTCACAACGCTGATAGATGGCTATGTTGCGCCTTTACGCAAAGCCGTTGAATACACTGGTAGCTCTGCTTCAGGTGTTGACCATAGTCGCTTTCGTGAGCAAGAAACACAAGAAAAAATTCTGAGTTTATTTGAGGTACTACAAAACACGATACCTAACATACATTACATTTTTTCTGGCTATGAAGATGGCTTCTTGCTGATTAATGATTACACTGCACCCGAAGGTTTTAATTCCACCATTCGCCCTTGGTATCTGGCGGCAATCAAGTCAAACCCACTAATTTCTGAAGGTGTGCCTTATCAAGACATTAACTCTAAAAAGTGGTTGGTTTCGTTTGGGAAAACACTTTTAGATGCGGATAACAATATTGTAGGTGTTATTTCCATTGATGCGGGAATGGATGCCATTGTTAAAGCGCTGGCCATTCGAGATGAAAAGTATCCGACTATATACAACTTTGTCATGGATACTGAGGGTAAAATACTGATTCATCCTGATGAAACGCTACCTGATACTCTTCATCAAGAAATATTCTCTCATATACCAGAGGAAGTGAATGCTTCAGGCAGCCTTTCTTACGACGATGGAGACCAGAAAAAACTGGCGCACTTTAATCGTATTGATGAGTTGGGCTGGATCGTGGTGACCGAAGTAAATTTGTCTGATGTCCGCCAACCCATTTTAGAAACCATTACATCAACGTTATTGATGATAGTTTTAGGGTCTCTTTTTACGACGTGGTTGATGAGTTACATATTAAGTAGGCATCTGATTTTACCGCTAAAAAAATTACAAAACAGGGTGCAAGAGATTACTGAAGGGAAAGACGAACTAGACCAATATGTTTTCCCTAATAATGAAATAGGTAAAATTTCGGAGGCCATCGAAAAGCTCACTGAAAAAGCTTTAATCCAGAAAAACATTGAACTGAAAGACAC
Source organism: Marinomonas gallaica (assembly GCF_049821165.1). Lineage (NCBI taxonomy): Bacteria > Pseudomonadati > Pseudomonadota > Gammaproteobacteria > Oceanospirillales > Oceanospirillaceae > Marinomonas > Marinomonas gallaica. The sequence continues at coordinate 3,239,917 of NZ_CP187511.1, read as the reverse complement.
AAATGCCTTGCTGAGTACTATTTCTCATACAGATCAACTAACGTCGATTGCGAATCGTCGCAAAATGATGGAAGTGCTTCATGCGGAAGTCAGTCGTTTTCAGCGAAAAAAACGTCCTTTTAGCGTACTTATGTTTGATATAGACCATTTTAAGCGAGTGAATGATACGTTTGGGCACGAAGTGGGCGATCAGGTTCTTATCGAACTTGCTCAAGTCGTAAAAGCGACGATTCGTAATACGGATACATTAGGGCGATGGGGTGGCGAAGAGTTTGTCATCGTGTGTCCCAATACCGATAAAAAAATGGCACTGAATATTGCTGAGAAAGTGTTTTCCGCAGTGCATTTACATACTTTTCCCATGCAGATCAACGTTACTGTAAGTCTTGGACTATCAGAGTTTACCGCCAATCACTCTTTAGAGAGTATTTTGGTCGAAATAGACCAAAAAATGTATCGAGCTAAGCAAGGCGGCCGAAATCAGATTAAGTCATAATGCTTTTGCGCGTGACTGATATATTGAGCATTCAGTGCCTGTTGTTTCACTAAGTTGATTAATAAGTCTGCAAATAAAAGGTGTTTATATGGCAAACCATTTAGGTTCTTGTCTATGTGGTATCGTAAACTTCGAGATACAAGGTGATTTTGACAGTTTTTATCTGTGTCATTGCCACTATTGTCAAAAAGATACGGGAACTTCTCATGCGGCGAATCTATTTTCGCATTCAGCGACGTTGGTTTGGCGGTCAGGTGAGGAAGCTGTAACGTCGTTTACGCTTAAAGGTAGCCGTCACAATAAAAGCTTTTGTAAAGTGTGCGGCTCAGCGCTGCCTTGCACCGTGATCAAGGAGGTTTTAGTTGTTCCAGCTGGATGTTTGGATACTCCGATTTCGATAGTGCCAACTGCACGTATCTTCGCATCTCGGAAAGGGGTTTGGGATAAAGAGCTAATAAGTGTTCCCACGTTTGATGGGTTGCCTGAGTAAGATTGCCAGAAATTGAGGCTTTATTTTTAATTGCCACACCACCTAAGGGTCAAAATGAACGTCGATAAAGCAAAGAAGCGCATTGCAAAACAAGTAAGCAAAGGTTTTAAAGGGTATCCATTGGTTTCGATTGAATACTTTGGTGAGACGCCAGAGTTAGCGACGCAGGTAGTTATTCAGTTCATTGCCGAAGAGGGCGCTGAGCCTCAAGAGCAAAAATTCAATGCTCAAAGTGATGTGCGTAATGACGAAACGATTCAGACGGTGTTGTTAAAAATCATTGAGAGAGCGGATGCGGGCAGTGTGATTGAAATAGCCGGTGTCTCTAAGCTTTAGTGAGATTGCCACTGCGTGTAGTGCTTATCCTTAAAAATAATGCTCGATTGATATATACCGTTGCCGGATATGCTCGATTAAAAGTTTGAGCTTTTTCGGCAGTTGGCGGGTAAACGGGTACACTGCGTAGACGCCGAGGATTTTGCCCACTTGTTGTGGCAGTATGTCGATCAGTTCGCCGTTGCGAAGGTCATGGTACACCAAGCAGCGAGGCAAGTAGGCGATGCCGTGTCCCCCCAATGCGGCTTTGCGCAAGGCTGTTGCATTATCGCTTGAAAATGAGCCCGCCACTTTTACGATGTAGTTTTGTTCTTGTCCTTTAAATTCCCACTCATTTGCCCCTGTTGTCTGATAGGAGTAGAGCAAGCAATTATGCTTCATCAAAGCTTCAGGTGTGTCAGGACGCCCATGGCGCTTGATGTAAGCTGGCGAGGCGCAGACAATCCAATGAGAATCCAAAATGTGTCGCGCGATTAAGCTAGAGTCTTCTAAATGCCCTGTGCGAATCACAAGGTCGTAGCCCTCTTTGACGAGATTCACAAACTGGTTGTCGAGAGACATATCCACGCTTAAGCCTGGGTGCATGCCACAAAACTCAGCTACTGCATCCGCCAGTAGTAATTCCCCTGAAATCGTCGGTACCGACATTTTGATATGGCCTTGAATGGCTTCACCAAACCCTGCGACTGAGTTAGTGGCTTCTTGTGTGGCGAAGGCCACTTGCTTGGCTTTAACAAATAAAGCTTGGCCTGCCTCGGTCAATGTCAGCTTACGTGTGGTGCGGTATAGAAGCTGAACATTCAGCGCTTTTTCTAGGCGCACAATACGTTTACTGACCACTGAATTGGTCAAGTCATTTTGTTCTGCGGCTTTACTAAAGCTTCCAAGCTCTACTACTTGTGAGAATAAGATCAGGTCATCTGAGTGCATTTTATTATGTTGTTTTTGGAAATAATGTTTTTAATTATGAGCATATATTAAGCAAAGATAAACCTTTAGATTTCTTCACAACAAAAATAATCAAACATAGTAGCGCTCTCTATTCTTCGAGGTCAGCGGTGAAAACGGCCGATTTCTTTGTGGGTAGAGACGTTCTTTAGGAGTCTTAAATGAGCGAAATTCTATTAGCCATTATTGCCTTTATTCCCATTATTGTGGCGGGTGTTCTATTAGTTGGGTTTAACTGGCCTGCAAAGAAAGCGATGCCAATCGTGTTGCTATTGACCATGATCATCGCATTCACTACATGGGGGATGTCGTTCAATCGTATTCTGGCTTCTTTACTGCAAGGCTTGGGCATTACTGTGACCGTCTTATGGATTGTGTTTGGTGCAATCTTCCTACTGAATACCCTAAAGCACACAGGCGCGATCACCGCGATTCGTAACGGCTTTACCAACATTTCCCCTGATCGTCGCGTGCAAACCATCATCATTTGTTGGTGCTTCGGCTCCTTTATTGAGGGTGCGTCAGGCTTTGGTACACCGGCGGCCATTGCTGCGCCCTTACTTGTCGCAATTGGCTTTCCTGCTTTAGCGGCTGTGATGGTCGGCATGATGATCCAATCGACTCCGGTATCGTTTGGTGCGGTCGGTACGCCGATTCTGGTTGGCGTGAACAACGGTCTCGATATTCACAATATCAGCAATGCGCTGGCGGAAAATGGCGCGAGCTGGGAATTCTATTTGCAACAGATCACCACCAATGTAGCTGTTGTACACGCCATTGTTGGGACGTTAATTCCAACGCTAATGGCGGTGATGCTAACGCGCTTCTTTGGCGAAAACCGTAGCTGGCGTGAAGGGTTAAGCATCTTGCCTTTTTCATTGTTTGCAGGTCTTGCGTTTACCGTGCCATATGCGTTGACGGGGATTTTCTTAGGCCCTGAGTTTCCCGCACTGGTCGGTGGCTTGGTAAGCTTAATCTTAGTGGTCACAGCGGCGAAAGTGGGCTTCTTAACGCCAAAGACAGCGTGGGACTTTGCCGATGAAAAAAACTGGCCTACTAGCTGGTTAGGCTCATTGAAAATGAATCTAAAAGATGAATCCGAAAAAGCATCTATGAATCTTGTAAAAGCATGGTTCCCATACGTACTGCTGGCTGCAATTTTAGTGGTAAGTCGCGTAAGCACTGATTTCAAAACATTGCTATTGAGCGTCACTGTTGGTTTTAAAGATATTTTGGGCGAAGTGGGTGTTAGTGCGTCGTTCTCACCATTGTATCTGCCAGGCGGTATTTTGGTGTTTACCGCGTTGGTCGCAGCCTTGGTGTAAGGCAAAAATATGAAGGCCTTTAATGATGCGCTAGGAGAGTCCACCAAAACCCTAATTGGTGCAGGCTTTGTGCTGGTGTTTACCATTCCAATGGTGCGTATTTTTATTAACTCAGGGGTGAACGCAGCGGACTTGGCGAGCATGCCTGTCACGACTGCAAATGTGGTCGCTGGTTTAGTGGGTGATGCGTTCCCTGCGATCAGCGCCATGATTGGAGCATTGGGCGCTTTTATTGCAGGCTCTAATACGGTGTCCAATATGATGTTTAGCCAATTTCAATTTGAAGTGGCGCAAGCGTTGAGCGTATCAAGCGCAGGGGTGATTGCTCTGCAAGCGGTGGGGGCGGCAGCAGGCAATATGATTGCGATTCATAACGTAGTGGCGGCATCAGCTACGGTTGGATTGCTTGGCCGAGAAGGTGTCACGTTGCGTAAAACCATTATCCCAACTTGCTATTACCTAGTCATGACGGGGATTGTCGGACTGGTAATGATCTATGGGTTACAGATCACCGACGCACTGATGACGCCTTAACTTTTGTAAAAAGGGCGAACTCTGAGTTCGCCCTTCCTATATTTCTGGAGCGCTATTTATGATTATTTCCGCATCGACAGATTACCGCGCCGCGGCAAAAGCAAAATTACCGCCGTTTCTATTTCATTATATTGATGGCGGCTCTTACGGGGAGCATACCCTGCAACGAAATACAGGTGATTTGGCTGACATTGCATTGCGTCAGCGGATTTTGAAAAATATGTCGGACTTAAGTCTAGAGTCTGAGCTATTTGGTGAAAAACTGTCTCTACCGATTGCGTTGGCGCCAGTAGGGTTAACGGGTATGTATGCTCGTCGTGGAGAAGTTCAGGCTGCTAAAGCGGCTGAAAAAAAAGGTATTCCATTTACCTTGTCTACGGTGTCGGTGTGTCCGATCGAAGAGGTGAGCACCGCCGTGACAAAGCCTATTTGGTTTCAGCTGTATGTGCTGAAAGATCGTGGTTTTATGAAAAATGTGTTGGAGCGTGCTAAAGCTCAAGGCATCAAAAACTTGGTCTTTACTGTGGATATGCCAGTGCCTGGTGCGCGTTACCGTGATATGCACTCAGGTATGAGCGGTTCTAATGCGGCCATGCGCCGGGTTGTACAAGCCATGACGCATCCGGCTTGGGCATGGGATGTTGGTATCAATGGTAAGCCTCATGATCTAGGTAATATCTCTACCTATCGCGGCTCGCCCACTAAGCTAGAAGACTACATTGGTTGGTTGGGGAATAACTTTGACCCATCGATCTCATGGAAAGACTTAGAATGGATACGTGAGTTCTGGGATGGTCCGATGATTATCAAAGGCATTCTGGATACCGAAGATGCCAAAGATGCGGTACGTTTTGGTGCCGATGGTATCATTGTGTCAAATCACGGTGGCCGTCAACTAGATGGCGTCTTGTCTTCAGCTAGAGCCTTGCCAGAGATTGCTGATGCTGTAAAAGGCGATATTAAAATCTTAGTGGATTCTGGTATCCGTACTGGTTTGGACGTAGTACGTATGTTGGCGTTGGGGGCAGACTGTACCTTGCTGGGCCGCGCATTTGTGTATGCGCTGGCCGCTGCAGGCCAAGCTGGTGTGGAAAACGTATTAGATCTGATTGAAAAAGAAATGCGAGTAGCTATGACCCTAACAGGCGCTAAAAACATTCATGAACTTAACCGTGATGCATTGGTGATGGCGTAGCGCCATCACCAAAAGGTCGAGAAGTTCTCCTGTCGTGCGCATCGCTGTTTTAGCAATAATTATTATCGATCGCCTCTTCTCTAGCGAATCATCATTAGGCGTATATGTACCGTTTATAGCTAGAATGTAGATAATAGGTAGTTGTAATGGATGCTGTTTTTCAGGAGGGTGTTTTGTCAGATAAAATAATATTAAAGTCTATATTCGAAACGATCAAATGGATAGTCATTTGGCTTTCTATTGCAAGTCTAGTGCTAGAGATGTTTATCCAAAGGCTGATATTTGATGTTGGGGATTTTTTTGATGTCACGTTAATTCTGATGTTGTTGCTTTTCCGGCACAGACTACAGTTTTCTAAAAGCAGTGGCTTGCTAGAAGAGAAGCTTGGTTTCTACTTTTTAGGTAAAAGTATCCTAAAAATTAGGCATCTTGAGATTAAAGAGATCAGCGTAGAATCAATCTCTACTAGGCAGAATCGAAGTTTTAGTGAAATTGACATACACTACGTAGCTGACAAAGAAAAACAGTGTAGCTATACGTTCAGATGTTTTATGCAATTGAAGCAAGTGAGTTCACTAATAAGTCAATTTTCAAAAGAGAAGAGTGATGATGGAATTGAGCCAGAAAGGGGGCAGGGGACATCACCACACATACTCACAATCGATAAATTTTCCAGTCTTTTTCCTCAAAATACAATATTCGGAAATGCTGAGGCTAAAAAAAGATTTTCGATCTCTCACTATGCTTTACCGCTCCCTGAAAGTAAACGAAGTCCTGTATATTTCACAGTACTATGCTTAGTGTTACTAACTGGCTATATTGCATATTCGACGCAAGATTGGAAAATGTCGATGGCTTTTATGGTATTAACCTATCTAAGTTATTGGGCCGTACGGGCACTTGTTTGTAGTAACTATTATGTCATCCCTACATCTCCGATTGATGAAATAACCATTGACGATAGGGAGTTGCACTTACCTGCATCACTGTTTACTGATAAAAAGCCGCGTACGGTGAATAAGCAGGACATAATCAGTATTGATTCTATATGGAACTATAACTTAAAGGCCAATGATGAATTGATCGGCAGTACCATGAAAAGATCACATCTGATATCAGTTGCCTTTAATACCAGCAAAGGCAACACTATCGAAATCCCTCACTGGAGTGTTGATAGTGAGGGATTGGTATTTTCGTTGCTAAAGCATCATTACACTGTTTCTCTTAATAAAACGACAAAAATGGTGTACCCATTCAAGGTACATGTGAGTGTGTTTTTATTGTTATTTATATCAATGTTGATTTTTGAAAGTCTGTGGTAATTGTTTATGCACTTTAAGTTTTCAGAGTAGTTAGACCGAATATTTCTGTTTTAATGTGGCAAGAGTCCGCCTATTTGATGAGATGACGTGAAATAAACATTGACGTGGTTAGCTGTTGTCTATACATTGAATGCAGCTAGAAACTTAGCGGCTTTTTACATCCTCCATCACGTAGCGTTATTCGTAGTTCTCCGTCCTGTAGTATTTAAAACTTTGTCTTTATTTTCACGCTATTCCGCCTTTAAGGCACTCTTATTTTTGATCTACAGGATACATATTATGTCTACTACAACTACTGGCACTGTAAAATGGTTTAACGAAACTAAAGGTTTTGGCTTCATCGAGCAAAAATCTGGCCCAGATGTGTTCGCACATTTCAGCGCCATTGTAAGCTCTGGCTTCAAAACGTTGGCTGAAGGCCAAGCCGTTGAGTTCGTTGTGACTCAAGGCCAAAAAGGCCCACAAGCTGAGAACATCGTAGCGCTATAATCGAAAATGATTAACGCGTTATAAAAGAAGGGGCTACCGTAAGGTAGCCCTTTTTTTTGCCTGAAACTTTGTTTGATAGTTTGATCAGAAGACAATGATTACGTTGGTTAGTTTTATTGATGTGTGAAATCTTAGTAATTAGGTCATATGGAAAGGTAATTGAAATAAGCATTGACGCGGTGTGGCATTACCTATACATTAAACGCAGCTAGAAACTTAGCGGCTTTTTACATCCTCCATCACGCAGCGTTATTCGTAGTTCTCCGTCCTGTAGTATTTAAAACTTTGTCTTTATTTTCACGCTATTCCGCCTTTAAGGCACTCTTATTTTTGATCTACAGGATACATATTATGTCTACTACAACTACTGGCACTGTAAAATGGTTTAACGAAACTAAAGGTTTTGGCTTCATCGAGCAAAAATCTGGCCCAGATGTGTTCGCACATTTCAGCGCCATTGTAAGCTCTGGCTTCAAAACGTTGGCTGAAGGCCAAGCCGTTGAGTTCGTTGTGACTCAAGGCCAAAAAGGTCCACAAGCTGAGAACATCGTAGCGCTATAATCGAAAACGATTAACGCGTTATAAAAGAAGGGGCTACCGTAGAGGTAGCCCTTTTTTTTGCTTAAAACTTTGTTAGATAGTTTGAGCAGAAGACAATGAGTACGTTGGTTGATTTTTTTATTGATGTGTGAAAGCTTAGTAATATAAGTTCATATGGAAAGATAATTGAAATAAACATTGACGCAGTACCGCATTACCTATACATTAAACGCAGCTAGAAACTTAGCGGCTTTTTACATATCTCCATCACGTAGCGTTATTCGTAGTTCTCCGTCCTGTAGTATTTAAAACTTTGTCTTAATTTCCACGCTATTCCGCCTACATTGGCACTTTTTATTTTTATACACAGGATACATATTATGTCTAATACAACTACTGGTACAGTAAAATGGTTTAACGAAACTAAAGGTTTTGGTTTCATCGAGCAAGAGTCTGGCCCAGATGTGTTCGCACATTTCAGCGCTATTTCTAGCTCTGGCTTCAAAACTTTGGCTGAAGGCCAACGTGTAGAGTTCGTTGTAACTCAAGGCCAAAAAGGCCCACAAGCTGAGAACATCGTAGCGCTATAATCGAAACCGATTAGAGCGATACATAAGGAAGGGCTACCGTAAGGTAGCCCTTTTTTTGTGCTTAATATTTTTGTCCGATGTTGGTGAGATCAAATGGGGCTAAGGCAAGTAAGGCTTACCCGCTAGGCATGGCTCGCCTTGAACGGTGACTCTGTGCAGCCTTCTTGGAGTATCGCCATAATCCGTGATGGCAAAATGCTGAGTGGCGCGGTTATCCCAAATGGCTACAGAGCCTTTCTGCCACGAAAAGCGCACCTGATATTGCACCTGTCGAGCCTTGCTGAATAACGCTGATAGGCGCTGTTGGCTAGCGGCCTCGGACCAATTTATAATGGAACGCGTGAACTGCTCATTGATAAACAGTACTTCTTGGCTTGTTTCTGGATGTACTTGCATCATTGGACGGCGAATAGGCGGGTAGTCTCGAGCGCGCTTGCTAACAACGCTTTCACCATTGTCATCTAAATGGTCGTACCGGCTGTCTTCGAAGGCATGTAATGCATGAATGGTCTCTAACGATCGTAGCTCGGATTGCTCTGCAGCTGAGAGGTCAGCCCATACACCTGCCATATCACACCAAATAGTATCGCCCCCTTGTTCGGGGACAAACTGAGCATGCAAAATCGAGCATTTTGGCGGCACCATTTGCCATGTCATATCGGTATGCCAATAGCTTTTACTGGGCGGGTTTCCAGGTGCAGTTTCAATGATCACGACTTGGTCATTATCTGTCAGATGAGGGAAAAACGGATGGGGGGGTTCTAACGCGCCAAAGCGTTGGCCCAGCGCTATATGCTCTTCTGTCGATAAGGGTTGATCTCGAAAAAACAGTACCTTATGGCGTAGTAGAGCTTGATACAGAGTCTTAAACTCATGGGGATCTAGATCGCTTAGGCTAACGTCTTTCACAAATGCGCCGATCTTTTCATTTACAGGCGTGATCTTCATAAAGTCCTTAACATTAATTCGCGTGAGTAAATACCATGGTAATAGAAAAGGCGTTCTCTGCCACCGGGTGAATGAGTCATGAGTGGTCCAATGGATGGGGGATTGTAAGGTATTTATAAGATAGTGATCGTTTTGTAGAGCTTACTTGTGCACTGTGCTACTTTGTGCGCTTCAAATTTTGCGTCATGGATTTTCCTTACTCTAAGGGAAAGCGAAGGAGTCGTGTAGATGAATAAGAAAGTGGCCTTAGCCTTAGCGGGATTGGTCCTAGGCGCGGTTTGCTCTCAAGATTTCTTTGGAGGGTTGATCGGTGGCATCGTAGGGTTCTTGCTCGGTCAGGCTTGGATTTTTTCAATTCAAGTCAAAGGGTTGGAGCGCGAAGTGACGCGCTTACATTCATTAATAACGCAGACTACGTCTGAAACGGTCACCCAAGACAGCACAGCTTCCGACAATAAATCTGTTGCCGATGACACTGTGCCTGTTATGACCTTCACGTCCTCTTCTGATCTGAAACCTGATACATTTGCTAGTTCAGTCGCAGACAAAACGCCAAAAACCTATAAAGAGTCGGACTGGAATGAGACATCGGCCTCTACCTTTGATGTTTATGATAGTAACTCTAAAGCGCCAAGCTTGTTCACGAAAGCGAGTGAAAAAGTGCGCGATTTCTTTTTTCAGGGAAACCCTGTTGTTCGCGTGGGCATGCTGGTGTTGTTCTTTGGACTTAGCTTTTTAGCGAAGTACGCTTCTGGTGCAGGCCTGTTTCCTATCGAGTTACGTTTGACTGTCATTGCGTTAGTCGCGATTGGCTTGCTGGGTTTAGGTTGGAAAACTCGAACCCGACATAATGGTTATGGTTTGATATTGCAGGGCGGTGGTATTGCCGCACTCTATCTCACACTATTCGCGGCTGGAAAATTGTATACCTTGATGCCGACCAGCCTTGCCTTTGGCTTAATGTTTGTCATTGTCTTGCTTGGCGCCGCTCTAGCGGTCTTACAAAACGCACAAATATTGGCGTTGATGGCGACTGCGGGCGGCTTTTTGGCACCAATTCTGACGTCCGACGGCACTGGTAGCCACGTCGGATTGTTTAGTTTCTATTTAATTTTAAACATGGGTGTACTGACCATCGCGTGGTTCAAGTCGTGGCGCCTGCTGAACTGGGTCGGTTTCATATTTACCTTTGTTATTACGTCGACTTGGAGCGTACTGAGTTATGAACCGGATCTTTACGTTACCACCCAGCCATTTTTACTCGCCTTTTTTGCGTTGTATTTAACGATCTCAGTATTGTTTTCGATGAAGCAGCCGCCAAATCTGAAAGGCCTTGTTGATGGCAGCCTGGTTTTCGGCTTGCCCATCGTCGCTTTCGGTTTACAAACCATGCTGCTAGAGCAGACTGAATACGGCTTGGCGATCAGCGCATTGCTGTTGTCGGCTGTCTACATCGCGCTTGCCAGCATGTTATGGAAGAGATACCCAGAGACTCATCGTTTATTGATTGAATCGTTTATTGCAATCGGTGCAGTGTTTGTCACATTGGCGGTACCACTGGCATTGGATGCGAGTTGGACATCTGCTACATGGTGTATTGAGGCAGCGGGTTTAGTATGGATTGGTGCTCGACAAAAACGCTTATTACCACGTGTTGCCGGTTATGCGATGTATTTGTTAGGTATGATTTCATTGCAGTTTGATGCTAATTTCCATGCCGATTTATTGGCAATTTTTGCAGACAATGGTATTGGCTTATTGATTTTGGCGGTATCGGCATTAGCGATCGCTTTAGTGCTACAGCGTCAAGGTCAGTCTGTTTCGCTTCAAGAGCGATACCTTGAATGGGTGGGCATCGTCATGGGGCTTACTTGGTGGATGATGTTTGGCTTATTAGAGTTGTTAACACGTCTACCTGAGCATTGGGTGTTTGCTGCAATTATCGTCTTTATATCTTTGTCTATGCTGGGTGTCATGGTGCTGAGTGGCCGTTTACGCTGGCCTCATTTGTTGCGCGCGACCTACAGTCTGTTGCCACTGGTGACGCTTTGGATAAGCGGTTTCGCGCTGGTGTGGTGGGCAGGCCTAAGCTCAATGCACCCTTTGGCGAATTTAGGTTGGTTAGCGTTGTGCGTGTTTGCTGTCGTGCAATACCGCTTTCTTTGGTTGCAACGTGAATGCCGAGAAGAGGGCGTTAAAGCAACCATTGAATCAAAGCTGACTCAACATTGGCATGTGCTTACAGCATGGCTGCTGCTAGGTACGGCATACTGGGAACTGCAGTGGTGGCAACAAGAAATGAGTTGGCACCCTATATTGACGCTAGGGCTTTGGTTCATTGCTTTTACAGGGCCCTTAGTGGCGTTGATGACCGTCTTAAAACGAACATACTGGCCGTTCCAAACGTATCTGGTTGAATACAAAGATAGGGTACCGATTCCGCTTATCGCATTAACAGGTTTTTGGTTTGTGGCGGCGAGCCTTGACGCTGGTGAAAGTGGATTTTTCTATTTACCCTTATTGAACCCGCTGGACTTGATGCAGTTGGCTGTGGTCGTGCTGCTGGGTTATTTGTTTAAGCATAATGTACTGGGGCTCGCTTACGTTGATCGAGTCTATCGTATCGGAGCGCCTGCGATACTAGGCTTTATCTGGCTCAATATTTTGGTACTGCGCACGATGCACCATTATGACAGTACGCCTTACAACGCAAACGATCTTTGGCAGTCAAGCACGGTCCATATGGCGCTCTCTATTCTTTGGAGTTTGTGTGCGTTGGTGATTATGAATGCTTCCCGCCGCCTACAGAATCGAAAACTATGGATACTTGGGGCCTCGTTATTGGGGCTTGTGCTGCTGAAACTGTTTACCAAAGACCTAACCGGAACGGGTAACTTGGCTCGTATTATTTCCTTTATGGTCGTTGGAGGCTTAATGTTGCTTATTGGTTATCTGTCACCTATTCCAAGCCGTAATGCTTCTGATACCACGGCAGAAACAAAGGAAGAGCAGGCATGAGTAGTGTGATTAAAAAGCGTTTATCCGCGGGGCTTTTGATGGTGCTTATGACGTTTGCCTTTGCTAGCCAAACGACACGAGCAAAAGAGCAAATGTCTGTTACGGCTATTTATGAAGTGCAAGACGTGGCAGGCGTCTACCTACAAGCAACACTGCCGCACAGTATTTATCGCTACTCCAATAGCAGCCAGCTTACGGATGTGGTGGTACTGGATCGTGATGGCAACGCACTGCCTTCGAAGATAGTGAAAAGTACTCAATCGAAGCGCCAAGAAAGCGATTCGGTTGCATTGGCGTTTTTCCAAGTTTCGACCGATTACGTGCCGAGCGACAGTCTAAAAGGCAATACGCAGTTACAAATAGAGAAAGGTGTGATTGCGATATCAATGGAACAAGGTCATGAGCAAAGCTCGGAAGAACCATTTTATCTGATTGATTTGAGTGAAAGAGCGCAAGCACTGCAAAGCGTAGCGTTAGAGTGGGTGGCGGATACGTCAAGCCAGTATTTACCGGTTACTTTAAGTGGCAGTAATGACTTAGTCAGCTGGACGACCGTCACCCAAGATACTTTAGTAAAGCTAAACAAAGAGGGTCAGGCGTTATTGCGTAACAAAGTTGAGGTTAATCTTGCTGCGCAGCGTTACCAGTACCTACGAATTGATTTTCCCGAACATCGAAATATTCAACTGACCGAAGTGTTGGGTTATCAGCCGCATTCGATTGAGCCAGCCTCTTATCAGCATTGGCAGCTTCAAGGGCGTCTTGCTGAGAAACAGCGTTCCATTGCGAACGGTGATAATCCAGTCTCTGCTTGGGAATATCAACGCGACGATAAGGCGCCAGTGCAAGCACTCAACATCAATCTAGGCCAAACAGCGCACGGTGACACAGTGCGAATATACTCTCGTAGTCGTACTAACAGCGACTGGCGGCTGCGGTTCAACGGTGTTTGGTTTAACGCAAAAGTAGGTGATACGTGGCAACACAGCGAAGCGATGAACCTATCACCGAATACTGATCCTTATTGGCGTGTCGAGTTTAACCCGAACCTGAGCCGCTCAGCTGAACCTGAATTGATGTTTCAATATCCTTCACAAACCGTCCAATTTATTGCCAATAACCATCAACCTTATCAAGTGGCCGTCGTTGCAGAGGTACCTGCTGAGCGCGCATCCGCTAAGGTATTTACGCAGGTAATGAAGAGACAGCAAGTAGATTGGATCAACGCAGATTTGATTAAGCTGGATCGTGTCGCGCGGCCTGATCACTCTGAATCCTTAACTCACTGGACGGATGTTTTGTTTTGGATCACGTTGGTGCTGGCCGTAATGGTCTTGCTTGTATTTGCGCTACGCTTGTTGCGACAGTTACAGCATGAAGACTAAGGTGCTTACCTAACCCCCACCTTGTCGTTAATAAACTTAACAGCGTGTGGGCGGCCTAGATATCTGGCTGCCCACACGCTGTTAATATCAAAAATCCCCTGGTGCACACTGTAAACAGGTTAACCCAAGTTTGCGCCATTGAGCGACGACTGCATCTCGATCATCCAATACTAACCAAGGCGTAAACCCATCGGCATGAATACGTTCAAGTAATTGCTGCTTTACTATTTCATCTGGCAAATGATCAGCATTCATTGGGCGAAGGTAAACGCCATCAAATGGTATGTTGTTTTCTAACATCCATTGTTCTGAATGTTGCTGATGCGACGCTGGTCGGCCTGAGCAGATAAGCACTTTTTCCCCACTGGCTTTTAAGATGTTGACCAACTTGAGTACGTTTTCTATTACTGGGGCATTTTGCATGTACTCGAAGAAAGGGTCCCAGTGTTTTTCTTTGCCCAAAACCCAATGTTTGACCTCTTCGGGGTTAAATTGGGCGAGAGTGCCGTCTAGATCGACAATGACTGCGCTGTGTTTCATAAAAGCTGTCCTTTAAATGGAATAATGTCCCAGCCATGGGAGGTGTTAGTGTTGGGTGTTATAAGCACGGGATCGGCGTTGCCAATTCTGGGACCATAAGGCGATCCAGAAATAACATGTTGAAGGGCGCGATAGATACCAGAGTGGGCGATGATTAAAGGCGCTTCATGCGCGAGTAATATCGTATTAACAGCGTTGACCGTGCGTTCTAAAAAGTCACTCCACGGCTCGCCTTCAGGTGGCGTTTCAAAGTAATTCATATCATCCATAATAGGTTGACCTTCAAAAACGCCCCAATGTCGCTCTCGTAGTTCTGTCATCTGAGTCAGTGTATGTCTAGGTGAGGCTAGTTCGGCCGTTTGTATGGTGCGCATTAGATCACTGGTATAGATAGCCGACCAAGGTCGGTCTAGATAGGGACGAGCGGCTTTTGCTTGCAAAACACCTAGATTAGAAAGCGGGCTATCGGTAGAGCCGCCTATTTTGCCCGCTGCATTGTCAGAACTCTGGGCGTGCCGAGCAAAAACAAAAGGTTTCTTGATCAGTTGCATGGTTAAAGTTCCAGTTGAGACGTGGTTAAAATGCAATTGCCCAAGGACTGACGCCAGAGTGAAATCTCATCCAGCGGGCAAAAGAGGGGAACGCACCGATTACATTGAAGTTGCTCTATTAGCAGAGCTAAATGGGTTGTGGTTGGGTGGACATTCCAGCGAACAAAATGTGCCGTATTATTGGCAACTGCGGATCGCGCATGCGCAGGCAAGTGCCCTGTGTAGATGACATTGTAACGCTCTGTCTGTTGCAAAAGCCGTCCTGCGTCGCCTGAAAATCCTTCAGGATCACCGCATAGAATAATATGTGCATCATCACGAAAATCTCGATCACAAATCATTTTTGCTTGATGACTCAGTGCTGAACAAATCAATGTATCTGAAGTCTTTAAGATGTCAGTTGGCTGAAGGCAATCAGAACCTAGCACCCAGTCATGGAGGTTCTGCGAATCAAACCACAGTGCCATTTCCAATGCTCTACCACTTTGAGGGACAGGCATTAAATTTGGTTTGTCATTTGATAAAGCATTAAGAATGTCTTGTTTGGCTTGCGTTTGAAAGCGATCGTACAAGCCATAAGACGCGTCCAACAGGGCGGTTTTTGCCGGTGGCGGTTGCTCAAAGGGGAACAGCTCGGATTCTGCGCAGAAATCGCCACTGTAGAAAATACCATCGGCTACTTCGAGGTGGATCCATACACCACCATAGGAGTGTCCAGCGCCGCCGGTAGTGACTGTGATACCTGCGACGCACGTTTGGCCGGAATGAGGTAGTACACGTAAATCTAAGTGTTTTGGTAGATAGGCTTGCACTTGCTCTGTTGCAAACACTGGAACACTCTGCGGCAAATCTTTTAGTCCACCGATGTGATCATGGTGATCGTGACTGATCAGCACGGCATCTAAGTCAGTTGGAATCTCCCAGCCCTTGTCGTCAAAGCCTTCTAAGTTGCCACCAGCATCTAATAACAACCTAACAGGTTGGTGGGTATGGTCATAGGTGCTTACCAAAATCGCCGCCGCCGCTTTTCGGTTAAAGCCGCTTAATATTGATACATTAGTCTTCATGATTAGGAGTGAGAGTCCAAGCTTGAGAAAGAGTGATTTGACAAGTCTGTCCAATCTTCAATGGTGTAGGGTGATAGGCATGTAAAAGGTCACCGTTCGTAAGTACGAGATAAATGTCATAGCGTTCACCTCGAAAAATGCTCTCTTTAACGGTGCCGATCAGACCATTACTCGTAGTATTCAAGTCTACGTGCTGGGGGCGGACCAATAATCGGCCTGAATCTGAATGCTCATCTAGACGCTGTAGTAATCCTTCAATGTCAGCTTGATTAAGGCGTTGCAGAGGCACAACCGGCGGTGATCGAAGAATTGAACCTTGGCCAATAAAATTGGCCACCCATTCGCTTTCTGGCCTCAAATACAAGTCTTCAGGTGTACTCCATTGCATCAGCTGCCCCTCTTTTAATACGGCAATTTTGTCGGCCAGTGCCATGGCTTCGGCCTGATCATGAGTTACGTACACCATGGTGGCTCCGGTACGTCGATGAAAGTCACGAAAGGTCATTTCCATGCTGTCACGTAAGTGACGATCCAAGTTCGCCAAGGGTTCATCAAACAGGATGACGTCCGGTTCGGTAATTAAGCTACGTGCTAACGCCACGCGTTGACGCTGTCCACCACTAAGTTGGCTAGGGAAACGATCTTTAAAGTCATCGAGCTGCACGATATCCAATACATTTTGAATGCGTTGTTGGCGTTCGTTGCGAGAAACCTTTTGTATTTTTAAGGGATAGCCAATGTTTTCTAATACCGTCATGTGTGGCCATAATGCATAGGATTGAAAGACCATTCCAAAATTACGCGCTTCCGTTGGGACATGCGTCGTTTCGCTGGATAAACACATTTCTCCATGCTGAATGTTGCCAAGAGTGATGCTTTCAAAGCCTGCCAGCATTCTTAAAATAGTCGATTTTCCACAGCCACTGGGTCCTAACAAAGCAACAAACTGGCCCGGCTCAATATCTAGTGATAGATCATCTATGACTGTTTTCTCGACGAAGGATTTGCTGACATGATTTAAACTGAGTCGTGCCATGGGATTACCCCTTTTGGTAAGCGTGGCGCAAGAATGCTTAAAAGCATCATTAAGGTGGCCACAAGTAATACAACTAACACTGAAATCGCGGACGCGAGCACTGTATCGCCGCTTTCATCTAAATTGAAAATCAATACACCTAGCGTTTCGTTCCCTGCGCTCCACAAAAGAGCTGACACCGTTAATTCATTCACTGCGATCAAAAAGACCAGTAAGGCGCCTGCGAAGAAAGCGGGGGCAGTGAGTGGCAAAATAATGTGTAGAAGACGCTGTAGTGCATTGGCTCCCGTCATTTGCGCGGCTTCTTCAAGTGCCGTGTCAATTTGCGACATAGCGCTGAATATAGGCTTTAAACATACACTTAAGAAACAGGATAAATACGCCAAGAAGATAATGCTCATCGAACCGTAGAGGGTGATATCCAGAATCGGAATCGGGCGTGCAAACAGCAAGATAAAGGCGATGGCTAAAACAATACCGGGGATCGCGTACGGTACTTCTATCAAACTAGTGACCAATATGCGTGTTTTTAGTGGGAGCTTTAATAGGATGTAACCAAGTGGTAAACAGATCACCATCAGTACGATTGATGCGCCACCAGCGAGCAGTAAACTGTTGCTGAATGCACGTGCAGTTACGCCTTGATTTGACAACATCTCTATGTAAGCGGACAACGTAAAAGTTTGGCTGTTTAACGGCATGCCCAGTGCAGGCACAAAGGAACTGACGATTAAGGCAATACACGGAATGATCAGAATAAACAGCAACACTGTGCCTATACTGATTTCAGTTAATGTACGCCATTTACCTAAACGAAAAGAAATCGGCTGAGTGCTTTGGCCAGCTAATGCATATTGACTGCGCTGTTGAAGCCATTGTTGGACCACCATGCCACCCAGTACCAAGACCGAAATCAACATAGAAAGACTGGCTACTTCGCCCAGCATACTTTGCCCGAAGCCCGCCATTTTCTGATAAATAAGCGTTGGCAACACTAAGTAATTCACTGGAATTCCCAGCATGGCAGGAATGCCAAAATTACCCAGTGATGACACAAATGCAAGGGCAGCACCTGCGATCAGAGCACCGCGTGTAAGAGGTAAAATAATCGTTAGCCAAATGGTCAGCTGTGAAGCGCGGGCGATTTTCGCGGCTTCGATAAGGTCTTGTGGTAAACACAAAAGCTGAGACCGAAGGGCTAAAAATACCAACGGGGCATTTTGCACTCCAAGTAGCAAAGCAATGCCTTCAGCCGAGTACATCGGATTGGAGCTACCCAATGTAGGCGCAAGCCCAAAAGTATTGAGTATTGGGCTTGCTGGACCAAACAGTTGTAACCAACTGAGTGCTGACACTTGTGGAGGAATCATCATCGGTAGCATGAATAGAAACACCCAAATCGCACGTCTACGAATATTGGTTAAGGTGATAATGAAAGCAAAGCCAGCGCCTAATACCACTGCAATAAGAGTACCGATGCCTGATGTGTAAAAACTGTGCCCCATCGCCGTCCATGTTTGAGAGCTACTCAATATGTCACTTAGAGGTGAGTGCATACTAACGTTTACACCCTTGAGCGCCTCAATCAGTAAGCGTGTACTGGGCAGCAAGCTAAGCAATGCGATTAATAGAAATATAGAGATGGACAGCCAGCGTAGCTGGCTGTCGGGTTGCTTTAACAACATTTGTAATTACCCTTCGAACACATCACTGAAGCGTTGTTTGTTCGCCTCATTGTCTTTTAGTGTTTGAGCGGCATTAAACTCCATTAACCTGATCTGTTCACGTGCTGGAAAACCTTTTGGCACAGGCATATCAGAGCGAGCAGGTAAGTAGCCTTGATCGAGTACCAATTGCTGGCCTTGTTTGGATAATACAAAATCGACGAACTTCTTCGCGGCGTCTTTGTTTTTCGCTCCTTTCATAATGGCAACCGGCTCAGTCACCATGCTGACCCCTGTTTTAGGAAAGATAAATTCTAGTGGAGCCCCTTTTTGTGCTTCACGAATTGCAAGGAAATCCACGATCACACCATACGGCTTAGTACCCGAAGACACGGCTTTTAGTACGCTACCGTTGCCACCTTGTGCCATGGCTTTATTGTTGTGAAGTGCTTCATAGTAATCCCAACCAAGAGTTGGTTCAGAGGTCAGTGTCGCAAGGTGAATTAAGGCAGCACCTGAATACAAAGGGCTTGGCATGGCCACTTGATTTTTGTATTCAGGCTTCGTTAGGTCAGACCAGTCTGTCGGCGTCTCGGGCGCACGCTGGTGGCGTACGATGCCAGACGTAATCAACTTAGTGCCGTAGTAGTAGCCATCTTTGTTAAACAACGACCTGTCGTACTGACTGCGATTAGGGCTTAGGTATGGTAGTAAGTAACCATCTTGTGCCATGGATTCCATGGTTACGCTATCGGCGATTAATAACACATCTGGATTTACTACATCACTGCTTAGTTCCGCACGCAGCTTAGTCATTAGCTTTGTTGTGCCATCGCGGACCCATTCAACTTCAATCTCTGGATTAGCTTTTTCAAATGCATCGACGGTCATTTGTGCATCTTTATTTGGCTGGCTAGTGTACAGCATCAGTGTCTCGGCAGAGGCCAGAGCAGGGAGTGTTGCGAATAGACCAGTAACAAGAATCTTATTGAGCTGTTTCATGGGTGAAATACCTTCTTAGTTAAGATGTACTGCAACACTAACGCCACACTTTGACATTAAGATGACGATGTACTTTCGTTTTGAGCGAAATGGCTTTCGTTTTATTTATCGCTGAGGAGTTAGGCTGTATGAATCACCGCCAGCTAGACATTGTTCAATGGATTAATCAGCACGGGCGTCAGTCAATTCAAGCCATTGCTTCGGCTTTCGATGTGTCTGTGCAAACCATAAGAAGTGATGTTCGCTTATTACATGAAAAGGGGTTAGTGCTTAGGAGTCATGGGGAAGTGGTGCCATTTCCGAACCGAGAAAACATCAGCTTCACCCAGCGACAGATTCACAACGCAGCAGGTAAAGAGAGCATCGCCCTGCAATGCTTAGAGCGCATCACTGATCATCAATCGGTATTTTTGGGGTCAGGATCAACCGTGGCCGAGCTGGCAAAAGTGTTACATCAAAAACAGGGGTTGCACGTAATGACGCCTAACTTGCACGCAGCACGTATCATCAGTCAACATATGGATGGCGAGCTGACCGTGGCTGGTGGCAGAGTTCGCAAGCGTGATCAGGATGTTGTTGGTGCAGATGCAGTGAAATTCTTTCAGCGGTATCGAGCCGATGTCGGGGTGTTTTCTGTTTCCGCGATTGATAGACAGGGCGTTCTATACGACTTTACGGACGATGATATTAACGCGCTAGAAGCCATAGTCGATAATTGTCATTACCGTATTTTAGTGGTCGACAGTACCAAATTCGAACGCTCATCGCGCTGTGTCTGGACACGCCTCAGTGACATTGACTGCATCATTACAGATCGGCCTTTGGCACCGTATTTACAAAGCAAAATCGCGTCACTGGGGGTAGAGATTGTGGCCGGCTAATTTAGGATTTACACTGTACCTGTTTACTTAGTTATTTTGACATGAAGAGATATTAAACTTAGCCAGTGTAAGTCCATAGGGAGTGCTCTAAGTGATTTCACAACTACCAAAGTGGGTGGAAGTTGGGGCCTTTATTTTGGCGCTCGTTGCCGGCTTTATTAACGCGATTGGCTTACTCAGCTTCGAGCACCAATCCGTGTCTCATTTGTCTGGTACGGCCACATTGTTAGGGACAAGCTTGTTGAGCTTTTCGTTGCATAAAACGCTTCATTTAGTGGGTGTGCTTTTCGCGTTTCTATTGGGCTCCATTCTGTCTGGGTTCTTACTGCATGGGGCAAGTCTAAAGCTAGGTAGGCACTATGATACGGCCTTATTTCTAGAAGCCGTCCTTTTATCTATTTCTTTGGTGTTGTTATATTCTGGGTCATTCTATGGGCATTTTTTTGCGTCGGCTGCGTGTGGTTTACAGAATGCTTTAGCAACCACATATAGCGGGGCGATCGTAAGAACCACACACGTAACGGGCATATTTACGGATTTAGGCATCATGGTAGGCAAGCTACTTAGAGGGCAGCCCCTCGACCAACGCAAAGCGAAATTGTTTGCCTTTATTATTATTGGTTTTGTATTAGGCGGTACACTGGGCGCATTATTGTTTGTAAAATATCAGTTCATGGCATTACTGTTTCCGATCATCAGCTGTGTTTTACTTGCCATCATCTATCGCGAATATGCCAAACGCTGCGGCTAATTTACGCAAAATGACCGTAAAAAAGCCATTTCATAACATTCTTATACAATGTCCCAGTCACGCTTCTTTAGTCGCTAATAAGTGCTTACTTAAACCACACCTTGCCGCCGATAAACTTGTATGCCGGTGTGCCGCGTACTAATGTATCGCGAGCAAATTCTTTTTCGCACTTTGGGCAATGGCAAGGCGTCGTTGTGAAGTCGTCGACAATGCGTTCTTTAAAACACTTTACTAAAGCCCCTTTGCCACCTTTTCGGTATTTAAAAAGAACGGTGTCACAGCTTTTGCAAAAGATATCGACGGTTTTCGTTGGGCCCTTTTTATTCGGTTTCGCCATAAGTAACTGCTCTTCGAGTCTAAAATTTTGGGCATCGTGACGAGTTTAGTGGTCGGTGTCAAAAAATTGAGCTATCAACTATTAACCGTGCTTTATTGGGTAGCTTACTGATCACGTGCCGCAACAGATGAGCGGCTTATCATATTACGCTTTTTGTGCTTTTACTTATTACTCCTTGATTAATCTCTCTCAACGCCCGTATAGTGCGCAGCTTTACGCTGGAAAGCCGACCCCCACGCCCTAACAAGGCGATAGTCTTTGAGTAACCGATGAACACAAAAATATACAAAGAAGTTTTGTATCTAGCCAATGAATTAATGGCCAGTGCGAACAACCAAAATCAAGCAGAGTTCGATGCGTTTTATCAAGAATTGAAACAACTGTGCGATGACAATGAGAGCACGGACAAGGACCATCCTGTCCAGTGGGAAGCGTTGGGCGACTTTACCGATGATTTGGTGCAGGCGATCGTCATCTACGATAAGGCCCTGGCAAAAGCCGCAGCGATTAACTCCAAGGACTACCTGTCTTCAATTGGTATGTCTGCCGCACGCTTAAAAGTCGAATTGGGTGATCATGCCGCGGCCATTGAATACTTAGAGCAGGCTAAAGTTCACAGTAATAAGATCATAGATAAAGAACTAAAAGCTGAGATTAATAACCTATTAACCGAACTTAAAGCGTCATAAAACCCAGAAGACTGGGTTTAACTCACGTCGATCGTGGCTCAGAATAAACCTCTGATTTTAAGAAAAGAGACATCGTATGGAACGTCCCTCCAAGGAACAAATTCGTCAATTACCTTTATATGTTGGCTTAGCTTTGCCTAATATTTGGATCGTTGAAAATGAGCAAGAGGCCGACCATGCGTTGCAGGTTCTGCAGCATCAAACCTGCCTAGGATACGGTACGGAAAGCAAACCTATTTTTGTTAAAGGTGAGGTGAGCCCTGGCCCGTCGCTTATTCAGTTAGCGACAGAAACAGAGGCGTTCCTTTTCCCCACAAGATTTGTTGCAGCGGTAAACGCTGCGAGAGCATTATTATCGAATCCCGAGATTCAAAAAGTAGGGTTTGGCCTCAAAGACGATAACAAAGAGCTGCGTAATAAACTCGATATCGATATCGTCAATACAAAAGATTTATCGATGACATTGAAACGTCTTGCAGGAGACAAAGACAGTATCGGTGCTCGTGCGGCTGTTGCCATGGTATTAGGGGCACGTTTAGGAAAAGGTGCTCAACGCTCAAATTGGGGAGCTTATCCTTTACGCGAGCATCAAATTCTCTATGCCGCGAATGACGCCCACTGCGCTATTGCTATCGTGAATGCGTTGAAAAGCCGCCTTTAAAGGTTTCTTCTTTTGTCATCCAAATTTTCAACGCTATAAGCATCATCAACACAACGTCGAATGATAAAAGCATTTGTGAACGGCAGATGACACTGTTTTCGCAAGCATAACGCGATAAGCGTAATGGATACGTAAAGATCGGCCGGTTGTTTTGGGGTGTTATGCGAGAATGTAGTAGATTTGCAGGCTTTATCAGAGGGGCCTAAAAGGATGTTTGCTTTATGCCCCTTTTGATAGTGTTCAAACCACGGTTTTGCCATGGTAAATGTGACCCACTTAATATTTGTAGAAAGGGAATTTCGTGAAAAGAAAACCTATTTTTGTTTTATCGGCCGTTGTCGTTGCGGCAGCAGTGATTATCCCCCCTGTTTTTATTAAGCCAACGGTACAGCAGCACTTTAGCGCTTGGCAGGAACAAGTTAATCAAACCCCAGGTTATGCGCTAAGCATTGAGCCTGAAGAAGATGGTTGGTTTCGATCTCACTATACTGCGAAATTGTCATACGACATCAGTTTGATTGACCCTGAATTAGCCGAGTTGACTGATAGCGAAGATGGTCTCGTAACAGTGCCACTGCAGATAACGACCGCTTACGGGCCATTGTTTTTTGCTGGGCCTTTCGGTTTTGGTGCCGCACAAGCGACGGTTCAAGTAGATGGCGAAAATCTGCCTGATTTTATCCAATGGAATAAAGACTCGCCATTTTATCAGTTAGAGATTGTCCGTGGCTTTGGCGGCGGCTTCACCCACAAAGATCAGCTAGCAGCATTTGAAGCCTCGCGTTCAGTGGACAATGAAACGCTGATATTTGATGGGTATAAAGGACACGGCACTTATTCGTCTGGTGTATTAGAGCATGATGCGAGCATTGATCGTATTGAGCTTAAAGGTG
This sequence comes from Marinomonas gallaica, assembly GCF_049821165.1. Classification (NCBI taxonomy): domain Bacteria; kingdom Pseudomonadati; phylum Pseudomonadota; class Gammaproteobacteria; order Oceanospirillales; family Oceanospirillaceae; genus Marinomonas; species Marinomonas gallaica. Next base: position 3,216,229 of record NZ_CP187511.1, on the reverse strand, counting down.
ACAGTCCTGTGTTAATCGAAAATTACACTGTGAATAGTATCTTTCATGCACCTCTAGAAGATTTGTTTAATGGCTCTTCATACAGTTACAGCATGGACGCTGAAATTGAACGTATCAAGTTAGCAGACCTTGTTTCAATCGAGGACATTCAGGCTTCGGCACATAACACATTGGATGATTCAAAAGAGCTGAATGATACGACGATGACAATGACAACGGATGTGATGGCGCTAACGGATTTTGGTAAAGTCGAAGACATTAAGTTAACGATGGCGCTCAATCATATTAGTACTGAATTTTTACGTCGTTATAATGACGCCGTTATGAATGGGCTAATGACAAATGACTCGACCATGCAGCAGTCGCAATTAGTCGAGTTTTTGAAGAATAACCTTGCGTTGTTTTTAGAACCAAAGCCTGAATTTAATGTGACTGAGTTTACCGCTCACTATGGTGGTAACGCATTTGCATTTGGTGCTCACAGCCATATCGAAGCGGGTGAAAACCCTGATGTTAAAGCGCTTGTGTTAGGGCCTGAGGCTTGGTTACCTTTAATTAAAGCGGATGCGTCGCTCACTATAGATCAGCCACTTTTAGAGGCCATGGTATCGCCGTTTATTGCGACGCAACTTGAGCCAATGTTAAGTCAGGGTCACATTACGCAGGAAGAATTTGACAGCATGCTTTCTGACGCTCAGCAACAAATGATCGGTGGCCTTATAGCACAAGGCTTGTTAGAAGAACGTGAAGATGCCTATGTCTCAAATTTTCTTATGGATAAAGGCGAAATGACACTGAATGGTCAGTCGATGAACTTGTAATCTTCAAGAAGATGAATGTACTTAAAAAAGCCCTTTAGACATTGTTTAAAGGGCTTTTTTGTAGCGTCATGCTAGCGAGATGTTTGCGGCTCGACGTACGCTTGAGTCCCCCACAATGGTACCGTTGACAAGCTGTGCTTAAAGCTGCCGTTAGTTTCCTTTGTCGTATACGACACGTACATCAGCGTTTGATTCTCGGCATCGTAAATACGTCGTACTTTCATTGTTTTAAAGAAAATACTTTTCGATTTTCGGAAGACAACTTCACCCGATGAGCTTTTGTCGATGGTCGCGATCATCGCCGGTGTGATTTCACCGGTTTGACGGCAGGCAATGGAACTGTCGCTAGGATCTGAAAAACTCAAATTGGCTTCGATCGAGGCAATATGGCAGGTGACACCGAGGACTTTGTCATCGGTCAGTTTCGAGATTTTAATATCTTTTAAGGTAAACATGCCCAGAGACACATCGCCCACTTCATCGTCAGAGCAACCAACAAGCGCTAAAGAGAAGCAGGTTGCTAACAGTAATTTTCGCATGGTTATTTATCCTTTATAACTTGTCTAAGTCCTTCCCCAGTGTATTACGTAACACATACTTTGCCACTCAAAAAGTTGGACGTTATAGTGCGGTAATTAATTTGTGAAGGGTAACAGGCTAGCGCTTATCATAACGTGTTAAACACTTCTGTTTGCTGACTCTTCGAAGTCACGCTGTGTTTCAAATGCCATTTGCTGCACAACGTTAGATAAAAACGCGAGCTGTGTGTTTTCAGTGATTTTATTGCGGAATGAGTCCGTCACTATTTCATCGCTGACACGCTGTAAAGTTTCATCACGAATACCCGAGTGCATGTCCGCTAAGGTCTCGGCGAAGGCGTTAAGAGACATTTTATCGTTGGCGGTGCTGTCACTTCGAGCGCTTTCAAACGCTACAAGCGTGCTGACCATATTGCCAACATCTTGCTTGTATTCGTCGAAGGTTTTAGCGCTGTATATATTTTCCGATTCATGGCCTTTTACCGAGTGGCCGTTAACCATGTTGGCTTGGTCTTTGGTGGCGCCTAAGAGTATTCTTGAATGATTCACCGCACTGTCGAGGTTTTTAAACACAGCCGCGCCTTCTAATGCCACAACCGTCTGGCCTTCTTCGATGTCAGGACGTTCGATCAAAGTGACATCATGGTAGCGTGAACCATTAACCAATGAGAGAACATCTTGGTTATTACGCAGCTCACTCACCACAGCAACCGCTTCATCAAGGTTCTTTTTATTACTATTCTCTGACACCTTGGCTTGTAGCATCTCATCGAGCCCTATAGTGGTAATCTCAATGTAAGCGCGTTTTTCTGGGTTCGATAAGCCGCTTAGCTCAGATCCCATCGTTTCAAGTTGTTCTTCAGAAAAGTCGTATTGCTCCAACATATTGATCATGCTGGTCACCGAGTCCAAGGCAAAATCGCGTCCCTGGCTTTCTTCATTATCTTTTAACAAGGCTTCATTACCATGCCACGCAATACCAAAGTCTTTTTTGACCTGAGACGTCAGCTCAAAAACCTTGACCGAGTCGACCATATCACCTAATGCGCCAAGTAGGGAGTCGGGCAGTTGGTTGCCCTCTGGCCCCGCTAGTTGTGCCAAACGGTCGCCTAGGGCTGTGTCTAAACCGTAAGCGCTGAGTAAGCCCCGTTGTGATTCATCATTCATCTGGTCCAGTTGCTCGGTTAGAGCGCTAGGATCGTCTGTGGCGACGACAGCAGAGACATAGTTGTGTAGGTTATTGGCGGAAGTGTCATTACGATAAGGGTCAAACCTGATCTGAGTGATCTTTTGGCCGAAGACATTCTGTGTAAAACTGGCGGCTGCGTCGACATCGACTTGCCCTGCGTATTTGGCTGATTGTTCTAATATAGCGCTGCGCTCAGCAGTGTTACTGCTTTTTAGAACATCCATAAATTCAGCGACTTTGTTTTGATAAGAGCGGTCGGCTTCGTTATGAGTTGTGTAATTTGCCGACGCTGGCAGAACCATTGCTTTGATCGTAACGGCTAAATCCTGCAACGCCTCATCATTCATGGATTCCGCCATATCCAGAAATTCAGGGTCGGTCAACACACCCGCATGAAGGAAATCGCGCATGCTGTCGTGATAGAAGAATTGCCCCGCATTAGCCTCGTGTATTGGGCCATCAAGGCGCTCAGCGAGAGCCTTTGCTTTTCCTTTAAGCTCGGGATTATCTTGGTACAGATTAAATGGATCGCCTTTTGGACGAATCAGTGAAAAGGAAGATTCTTCTAAGGTATCACTCTCACTCTGTTGAACCAGCGACGAGTTTAGATCCACTAAAGCGTCTTGCAACCCCGAAGAGGAGGTATTGCTGAGTTGAGATTGGCTAGATCGTTGGGATGAGTAAGGCGTTATTGCCACGTTAATATTGCTCATACCGGTTACTGATATATGTGCCATCTTCAAAGTCCCTTTAATGAATCTGTGCTTTGTTAGCGGCCGAGTTGAATGAAACTTGAGCAACGTTTTTGCCATTTTGCTCGTCTAAGATGGTTCATAAGCTTGTGAATGTGGCGTAAATGTGATGTTTAAGATATTTGTAGAACAAGCACGTACTTTGGTAGTCAATCCAGTTAACAAGAGAGGAAAGTGCTATGTTGATTAAAAATAAGAAACGGTCCGATTGTTCTGAAAATGAGGTCACTGATCAGTCGGTTTATCTAAACCGACGCCAGTTTATGAAAGTCACAGGAGGCGCTGCGTTAGGATTAAGCTTTGGCAATGCCTTTGCAGCACTGCAATCTGGCAATCCTTTAGCACCGCCACAAGCGCTGCAAAACGTTTTTCAAAACATCGCTGAAACGACCTATGGCAAAGGTGAAACGCCTGCACCTTATGATGTGGCGACGTCCTACAATAACTTCTATGAATTTGGATATGGCAAGGATGATCCTGCAAAAAAATCAGGCTCGCTAGAGACGCGTCCATGGAGCATTACCGTTGAAGGTGAAGCTGAGGTTACTGGTGTGTTTGATTTAGATGACATTATCAAAGAATCTGCTTTAGAAGAACGGATTTACCGCCTTCGCTGTGTTGAAGCGTGGTCAATGGTGATCCCATGGGTGGGCATACCGCTGGCGGATGTTCTCAAAAAATTCAAACCTACTTCTAAAGCGAAATATGTTTACTTTGAAACGCTTCATGATCCTAAGCAAATGCCTGGACAGCGAGGTGGCTCAATTGACTGGCCCTACCGAGAAGGCTTGCGCATGGACGAGGCTATGAATCCACTAGCATTACTCAGTGTCGGCATGTATGGCAGTATTTTACCCAATCAAAATGGTGCACCAGTAAGACTCGTACTGCCGTGGAAATACGGTTTTAAAAGTATCAAATCCATCGTCAAAATACGTTTTGTTGAGAAGATGCCGACTTCCACCTGGATGATGCTAGCGCCGAATGAATACGGCTTCTATGCCAACGTAAACCCAGAAGTTGATCACCCTCGTTGGTCGCAAAAAGAAGAGCGAAGATTACCGAGTGGTGTGCTTTTTCCGAATGTCATTGAAACCGAAATGTTCAATGGCTACCAAGAGGAAGTCGCGGATTTATATGCCGGTATGGACCTGAAGAAGAACTTTTAACGTGAAAAAATTTTGGGATCGTAAAGAGAAACCGTACGTACTGATTGTCTTTTTATTACCGTTTTTTTGGATGTTAGGCTCTTTATTATTAGGTCACTATTTTCCGGATCCGGGCAAACTATTAATGCGATTAAGCGGTATTTGGGCCTGTGTATTGATGGCAGCGGCATTGTCAGTTACCCCGCTGATGAAATTTAAGCGTTTAAAAGCACTGACTCGATATCGGCGCTTTATTGGGCTTTCTGCATTCTTCTACGCCATCCTGCACTTTGTGATCTATTTGGTGCTGTTCGCCGGATTGAGCTGGCGTTGGATACGCTCAGATTTGCTTGAAAAACCTTATATTTACGCGGGTGTGCTCGCACTTGTGGTTCTCTTTGTATTAGCCATCACTAGCACTAAGAAAATGATGAAACGACTCGGACGCAACTGGAAGCGTCTGCATCGCTTTGTTTACCTCGCAGCGCTCGCCATCCTTTTGCACTTGTGGTGGCAAGTGAAAAGCGATACTTCGCTCGCGGTGATTTTTTCAGTGATTTTTGCTTTGCTTTTAGGTTACAGAGTGATCGTAAATCGAAAGTATTTAACCTTCAAACGGATGCACTAAGACAAAGTACGATACCTTGAAACGCTCGATTACAGAATATTACATCCTGCTCAGTTTATTCTAATACAATAAAAGATCACCGTTGCTATCAGTAAACAGTAGTATTGAAACAGAGCCCTTAATGCATTGTCTGTTTTACGATCTACACTGTAGTAATTCTTTAGAGCTGTGATAGGACAAGCACTATGAGTGATTTAATCGATCGTCGAAGCTTTTTACGGACACTTGGGGCAGGTGCTGCATTATCGACTGTTGCACTCAAGGCCCCTTACGCCTACCCCAACAAGATGGTTACGTTAAGAGTGATGGGGACGCATGTCACGTTGCAAGAAGAGCTTCGTCAGAGGGCTATGAAAGAATTAGGCATTAACCTCGAATTTACCCCCATGGGAGATGCGGCGTTACTGCAAAAAGCGTCCTCCGATCCTAGTGCTTTTGATCTGTATGAGCACTGGTCTGACTCGATAAATATTTTATGGCAAGCTGGCTCCATTCAGCCCCTTGAAACGGATCGACTGCTGTACTGGCACGAGGTTAACAACCTGACTAAAACAGGAAAGTTAACGGAAAACTCTCATGTCGGTGCAGGCGATGCGCCCAACAAGATTATTTATGTTCAGCCAGATGGATCCCTCGGCTCGAATCCGACAAATCAGCTGAGTTTTATGCCATATGTTCATAATGTGGATTCGTTTGGTTACAACACCCAATATATCCCTGAAGGTATCGCGTATGAGACAGAGTCTTGGTCGTGGCTGCTAGACGAGCGAAACAAAGGAAAAGTAGCACTCATTAACGCACCCACGATTGGTATCTTTGATGCAGCATTGGCCGCCCAAGCACAAGGGCTGATGACATTTGGTGATATCGGCAATATGACCATCAATGAAATAGATCAATTGTTCAAAATTTTATTGCAGAAAAAGAGACAAGGGCACTTCTCAGGTTTTTGGACGTCCGTCCCGCAATCGGTTGAGTTTATGACATCTGGACGCGCCAATATTCAAAGCATGTTTTCGCCAGCGGTAAGTGCCTGTCGAGGTCAAGGTGTCCCTGTTGTTTATGCCGCGCCAAGAGAAGGGTATCGGGCATGGCATGGTGTGATGTGTTTGTCTTCGAACGCCAGTGAAGAAGTGAAAGATGCGGCTTATAGGTATATGAATTGGTGGCTATCTGGTTATCCTGGCGCCTTTATTGCGCGCCAAGGGTATTACATCTCCAATCCAGAGCGCAGTCGAGATTTAATGTCTCAGGCAGAGTGGGATTACTGGTATGATGGAAAAGAAGCGGTCACCGATTTAAGAGGAACGGATGGTAATATTTCGGTGAAAGCTGGCGAAGTGAGGCATGGGGGCAGTTATGTGTCGCGCTTATCAAACATTGCAGTTTGGAATACGGTCATGCAGAACTATGACTACAGTTTAGATAAGTGGTACGAGTTGCTAAACGCTTAAGGAAAAAATGTGCTGTTATCTATCTCTCGCTCAATTGCTGCAAAAGTTGCTTTAGCCTTTAGCTTCGTTATTGTCACGCTTGTCGTAAGCTACATCGTTATGGCTCAGCGTCTCGATACCATCGGCGTGGCCATGAATAACGTGACAGAGATAAGCAGTAATACCATTTCGATCATAAGAATAAACAAAGACATTATCGAGATGCAGCGAGATGTTTCTGTCTACAGCTTATCGGGCAGCGATGCTGTATTTGAAAAAATAGATGAAAACTTTCAAGACATAAAAATTAGGTTAGATTCATTATCCGCTTTCGATACATCAGAAGTAGAAAGTCAATACATTAGCTCGCTTGCTTTGTTAGTTGATGAGCTAGGGCATAACTTAGAGGGCCTTACCTCACTCTATAAATCAAGATCAACTCTAATAGATGTTGTGCTAGAGGATATCTATCATACAGCTATTGCTGAGCTCTATAACTTAAATCAAATGTCTAATAGCGTAGAAAATGAGCTTGTATTAGTAGAGGAAATGAATAAATGGCATACCTTACATCGTAACGCTTGGTTGTTTTTATCTAAAAAAGACTATCATAAAAGAAAACAAGTCACTTCCACTTTAAATGAAATAGCTTCAAGTCGTTTGTTTGGCAAAAGCGAAGAGTCTTTGAGGGTAAATGAACTTGCAAAAGAGTATCGAAAATATTTTTTAAAAAGCATACAGGTTAATCGAAACTATTTTAATCTTGTTAATGTGGTAATGTCCGGTAATGCCATCGAGTTTAGTACATTAGCCAATACGTTAAGAGAACATTCTCAATTAAGACTACAGAAAATAAAGGAACGTGCTAACGAAAGCATCATCACAACAGAAAATATTCTGAACATTTTAAGCATTGCAATTATTTTGTATTTAATATTTCTGGCATTCTTCCTTCATGTCCATATTACTAAAGCCATTACGCTTTTAACAGATAGCTTTAGTCGATTTCTTAGTGGTGATCTATCAGCATCAGTACACCATATCAACCGTAAAGACGAGATTGGTGTACTGGCTCAGGCAGCCAGTCGTTTTCGAGATATGAGTATAGACTTAGACAAAGAGAAACAAGCCGCTATACAGATGTCTAAAGTGAAGTCGGAATTTCTAGCCAATATGAGTCACGAGATTCGCACACCCATGAATGGCATATTGGGGATGGCATCGCAGTTATCTCACACAGACCTAGTCGCGCCACAAAGAGAAATGCTCAATATTATTACGTCATCCGGTGAAAGCTTATTGGTGATTATCAATGATATTTTAGACGTGAGTAAGATTGAAGCAGGTAAAATTGAGCTTGAACAACGCCCCATAGACTTGAATGCATTATTAAAAGACATTGAACTATTATTCAATGGCCAAGCTACTGCTAAAGGCATTCAATTATCAGTCCGCACGTGCCCTACAAACCAGAACATAGCCTTTGTCGGCGATGAAACAAGAATCAAGCAGATACTGATGAATTTGCTGGGGAATGCGATCAAATTCACAGACCACGGTGAAGTCGCCTTAACAACCCACGCTGAAGTAGATTCGAACGATAAAATGACCTTGTTGTTCAGCGTGACCGATACCGGTATTGGTATTGATCCCGACAACATTGAAAAGCTGTTTGGTGCCTTCGCACAAGCGGACACATCCATAACGCGAAAATTTGGTGGTACGGGTCTGGGGCTAACCATCACCAGTCAGTTGCTGTCTCTAATGGGATCTGAACTTGAAGTCGAGAGTGACGTCAAAAAAGGGTCGAGGTTCTTTTTTGAAATTGAAACCGAACAATGCTCCCAAGCCGTATCAGATGCGCAAGCTGAAAAGAGTGATACGTCATCAGAGAATGCCGACTATTCGAATTTAAAGGTGCTGGTGGCCGAAGACAACAAAACTAACCAGATTGTTGTTAAAGGGTTCCTAAGTAAGCTAAAAGTTGGCTCGATTACACTCGCCGAAGATGGTGAACAAGCAATCAATATCTGTAAAACAGAGGTGTTTGATTTGATCTTTATGGACATGCAAATGCCAATAGTTGATGGCCTACAAGCGACCCTAGAAATTAAAAAAATGGATGACTATCGCCATGTCCCCATCATCGCATTAACGGCTAACGTTTTTGAAGACGATAAGAAACAATGTGAAGAGGCTGGCATGTGCGACTTTTTGGGCAAACCGATTAATCTCAAGCAGTTAGAGTGCATTCTTGAAAAATGGTCTAGAGAATCCTAAAGGTATTGATTTGGGGTTTTAGTATTTAGTATGTTGCTTTGTAAGCCTTTCTTTCATTTGAGTGTCCATGCGCAAATCCGATCGTTTATTCCAGCTAACGAATATCCTCAGAAAGCATCAGCCAGTAACGGCTAAAACCTTGGCGGAAAAGCTCGGTGTTAGCGAACGTACGATTTATCGTTATATGGACGACTTATCTGTATCCGGTGTGCCTGTCTATGGTGAAGCTGGGGTAGGTTACTCTTTGTCCGAAGGTTATGAGCTGCCGCCTTTAACATTGACGGCGCAGGAACTCGAAGCGCTGGTATCCGGGGTAAACTTTGTGGCAGCGTTAACCACGGACAGTTTTTCGCAAAGTGCACAGTCTTTGTTAGCGAAGATCGAAGCGGCTCTGCCAGAACATATGTCGCAAACCGATGACAAACGTATAGTGCGGACGCCCGTGTTGGCCACGAAAGACGTGGATCGGTCAGTCTGGGGGCACTTGCATGACACCATTCAAAACCAAGCTCAGATAACACTCCAGTATCAAAGTGCCGATGAAAGAGTGACGCAGTGTGCTATTTACCCCTTGGGGTTGTTTTATTGGGGTGGCAAATGGACGTTGGGTGCTTGGTGTTTCAAACGTCATGCTTACCGTGATTTTCGTATTGATCGTATTAAAGGGTTATTTCAAGCCGAACAACAATCCGTCCCCAATAACGTATCGTTATCTCATTATATTAATCTTCGTCAAGGCGAATCCAACGCATAAAGTCTCTCATTAAGGCTGAATCATCTTTTGTACGAGCGAAATTTTTTCGCGATCTGTAGGACCTCGGTTCCCGAGGGAATTTGTGCTAATGCCTCATTTGTTGAGGCGGCGAGAATTTATGCATTCCATTCGCTTGCGCAATGTCGCTTCGCGACCGTCAGCGCGAATCCAACGCATAAAGTCTCAGATCAAAGCTGAATCATCTTTTGTACGAGCGAAATTTTTTCGCGATCTGTAGGACCTCGATTCCCGAGGGAATTTGCGCTAACGCCTCATTCCTTGAGAAGTCGAGAATTCATGCATTCCATTCGCTTGCGCAATGTCGCTCCGCGACCGTCAGTGCGATTCCAACGCATAAAGTCTCTCATTAAGACTGAGCCATCTTTTGTACGAGCGAAATGTTTTCGCGATCTGTAGGACCTCGGTTCCCGAGGGAATTTGCGCTAACGCCTCACTTCTTGAGAAGGCAAGAATTCATGCATTCCATTCGCTTGCGCAATGTCGCTTCGCGACCGTCAGCGCGAATCCAACGCATAAAGTCTCTCATTAAGGCTGAACCATCTTTTGTACGAGCGAAATTTTTTCGCGATCTGTAGGACCTCGGTTCCCGAGGGAATTTGCGCTAACGCCTCACTTCTTGAGAAGGCGAGAATTCATGCATTCCATTCGCTTGCGCAATGTCGCTCCGCGACCGTCAGGGCAAATCAAACGCATAAAGTTTCTCATTAATGCTGAATCATCTTTTGTACGAGCGAAATTTTTTCGCGATCTGTAGGACCTCGGTTCCCGAGGGAATTTGCGCTAACGCTTCTTGAGAAGGCGAAAATTCATGCATACCATTCGCTTGTGCAATGTCGCTTCGCGACCGTCAGGGCAAATCAAATACATGGAATGCAGTTAATGAGCATCTCTATTAAATCATCCGCTTAGAAGCCTTAGCGTGAAGTTTTCTGCCATCTCTAATATTCAACGTCATCAAGGTGAGGTTGATTGCCCCAGCCAGCAACTCTATCCCTTGGACAAGATAAAATGTCGCGGTAAATTCGCCTAAGCTTGCCCAGTGATGTAAGAAATACGCAGCGGGTATCAAAATGACCACACCATTTAGTGCGATAAACGGCATGCGTTTTTTCTTACGCACAACAAACGTGTTTTGGCTATGTTGGCCCATGATGGCGCCAGTGATGCCCGTCAACGCGATCGCGGGGATCAAGATCCATAAACCCGGCGATAGAATGAGTGATTTGATGCGCACAATGGACTCGGTCGTACCAACAAGTTCAACCACCAGAGTCGATGTGAAGAACAAGGCGATACATAAGGTCGCTACGAGGGCGGCGAAGCGGTGAAGTCTTGGAAGCATTGTGTTCTCTTTGGTGGCTGATATTGGTAATATGTTGTCAAGTTATGAATTGAGCTTAGTTAGTTGACAACATACTGTCAAGGTTAATAATGGATACAAATGGTGAAGTGTTTACTAAAATCGTTTTGGAAGTGTTCAAAGTCAGTGGGCTGTTGAATACAGAAGGCGACCAACTCACCGAGGAGTTCGGTTTGAGTAGCGCTCGTTGGAAGGTTATGGGGGCAATCGTAAAGGCCGATCAACCAGTTACAGTGTCAGAAATCAGTCGTGTCATGGGACAAAGCCGACAGGCCACTCAGCGTGTCGTCGATGTTATGAGCAAGGATGGGCTGGTGCAGCTGTTGGACAATCCCAACCACAAAAAAGCCAAGCTGGTGGCGTTGACCGAAGCCGGAGCGGTTGTCTATGAAAAGCTTGATCGAAAACAAGAGCAATGGGCTGCATCAGGCGCGCAAAAGATAACGCGGGATGAGCTCGACAATGCACTGAGCACCTTGCATAAAATGGCAAACTACCTTGAGCGTAAATGAGCGAAACCGGACCGTTCGCGTGGTGTCGTGCGATGGCACCACTAGGCCATTGTGCATGGTGTGAATGGTGTGAATGGTGCCATGTTTTGCATCGTAATGGCTCCGTTATGTATTAGACAAACGGCCCAAAGCACGTATCGTTAGATCAAGATTAACCAACAAAAGGATACGTGAAATGTGGTCGATGGAATTTTTACTCACCTCACTGGTGGTCGTGTTAATCCCCGGCACGGGAGTGTTGTATACGGTGGCCACAGGGCTTTTTGTGGGGAAGCGTGCCAGTGTCTTCGCAGCGTTAGGCTGTACCCTTGGTATCCTACCGGCCTTGCTCGCAAGTGCGTTGGGGTTGGCGGCGATTTTCCATACCAGTGCGGTGGCGTTTACCGTGATCAAATACGCTGGTGCGGCGTATCTGTTGTATCTTGCTTGGCAGATGTGGCGCGCCTCTGGTGCATTGTCGTTAAACACGACATCCTCCGCCATTCGCTATCGCGACACGCTGTTTAAAGGGTTTTTGATTAACATCCTCAACCCCAAACTGTCGATCTTCTTTCTCGCCTTTTTACCGCAGTTTATTCCCAGCAGCGCGGATAACGCTTTATTGAGTATGCTCATGCTTGGGGCCGTGTTTATGCTGATGACCTTCGCCGTGTTTCTAATCTACGGCTTTCTGTCCGGCTTATTCAGAGATGTGATCGTTCACTCGAAGACCGCCAGCACCGTCATGCAAAGGGTGTTTGCCACCAGTTTTGCTGGGCTTGGGCTTAAACTGGCGGTCAGTGATCGGCTCTAACGGCTTCTCGGTTGCTACACAAAGTTGTCCATGGCTGGAGAGATCTCATCTTTGAAATCGCGCTTTGTTTCAAACGCCATTTCTTGTATTAGATTAGATAAGAACGCAAACTGGGTGTTTTCCGTGGCCTTGTTGCGGATGACATTGGTGTCCAGAGCTTGTTTGACGCGATTCAAAGTTTCGTCACGAATGCCAGAGTGCATGTCATCAAGATGATCACTAAATGCGTTTAGGGAGAGTTTGTCTTTGGCGGTACTATCTTCGCGCATACTCTCAAAGGCGACTAAGGTACTGACCAGATTGCTCACATCGTTTTTATAAAGATCTAGGCTCTTAGCGCTGTATAGGTTTTCTGACTCATGACCGATTTCAGAATGACCGTTGACCATATTGACTTTGTCAGTGTCGGCACCGATTAATGGACGAGACTGCTTGACGGCTGAATCCAAATCTTGGAACACAGCCGCGCCTTCTAAGGCAACGAGGAACGACCCTCGCTCAATATCAGGGCGCTCGATCAATGTGACGTCGTGATAACGTGCCCCGTTTACCAACGACAGTACTTTTTGATTAGTGCGCAGTTCACTGACCACTTCGATGGCTTCGTCTAAGTTCTTTTTGTTAAAGCTGTCCGCTACCTTGCTATGCAGCATGTCCTCTAGCCCGAGAGTGGTGATTTCGATGTAAGCGCGTTTTTCTGTATTCGACAGACCGTTTAATTCGGAGCCCATTGTGTTTAATTGCTCGTCAGAGAAGTCAAAGGTTTCTATCATGTCGATCATGCTAGACACAGAATCCAAGGCAAAATCGCGTCCCTGACTTTGTTCATTATCTTTTAACAGCGCTTCTTCGCCGTACCATGCAAAACCAAACTTCCCGTCTGCGTGCGAGGTGAATGGCGACAGCTTGACCGCATCGGCCATGCTCCCTAGAGCGCTGAGTAACGAGTTGGGCAGGTTTTGGCCATCAGGCCCCGCCAACTGTGATAATCGATCCCCAAGTGAGGGGTCTAAGCCATAGACACTCAGTAAGCCCGTTTCAGCATCGGGAGGCAGTTGGCCCAGTTGCTCGGTAAGCGCGGCGGGGTCGTCGGTTGCGAGAACCGCCGTAATGTAATTGTGTAGAGGATTAGCGGAGGTTTCCCTAGGGTAGGGGCTAAACTTAACGTCGTTCGGTGTCTGACTATAAACATTCTTTCTAAAGTTCGCGACAGCCTCGGTATCCACTTGCGAAGCGTACTCTGCGGACTGACTCAAGATAGCCGCTCGGTCTTCTAAAGAGCTGTTTTCTAAGACATCCATAAACTCAGCGACCTTCTCTTGATAAGATCGATCCGCTTCGTTAGGAATCGTGTAGTTAGCAGAAGCGGGTAACCGCATCGCTGAAACCGTCATCGCCAGCTCGCCAAGCTCTTCGTCACTTAACGACTCGCTCAGATCGAGAAAATCAGGATCGGTCAGCAAACCAGCCTGCAGAAAATCGCGCATACTGTCTTGAAAGAAAAAGTTGTCAGCGTTGGCGTCGTGAATGGGGCCATCTAAGCGTTCGGCGAGGGATTTTGCTTGCTCTAAAAGCTCAGGCGTTTTTTGGTAAAGGTGATAAGGGTCACCCTTCGGGCGGATTAAAGAAAAGCTATCGACCGCTTCAATCTCAGGGGCTGGTTGCGCCAACTGCGCTGCTCGAACCTCTGACAAAGCGTCTTGCATGTCTTCAGCACTGGCTTTACTTACACGCGATTCACTGGTGCGTGACGCCGCGGAAATATGCGTCGTCTGTAAGCTCGTCAACGAAATATGTGCCATGATCCATTCCCTGTGAAGTACTTAGATCTCTTGGGTATCGGCACAGCCGCTCAAGACTTTATAGCGATTTCAAATATCAACTACAGACGCCTTGTACGACCCGATTGCATCGGGGATAGGCTATTAATCCAGATGCCGTTTCATCATAAACCACTCCTTGATCCGCCTTATACCTGAGGAGACGAGATCAGTAGATAAAACGGATCAGGTCATAAAGTCTGATGTAAGCGCTTGCCTTGAAGATCAAATCACGCTACAAAAGGACAAGTAAAGAATCAACATAGCGGTGATCAAAGGCGATATGAAGCGGCATAGTCCAAACAGCCTTTGGTGCTTAGCTAGTTATTTAGCAGGGACGTCCCACCATAAATAAAGCAAATACCCTATATAAACGTAGCCGTTCAACAGTGTTTATAGCCGCAGCTATGCTGCCGTATAACCCTTAATTGTTACACGGCAGGAGAATTTAGTTGATACCTGATGGAATAGAAGAAAAGCATTTGGAGCTTGCTATCCAAGAAATCATTAAGGATGGAATTCCGGTTTCTAGAAAGTCTGTCCATTATGACTATCTGCATGGCAATAAGTGCTACCCTCCCAAGTATGTCATCTCATTGGCCGCTAAATATGCTTTTGGAAATTAACTTCCGTTTAATGAGTTTAACGCCGTGAGAGCAAGAGACTATCTAAGAAGTAGAGGCCATACAGTTATAGATCGTCGTTATGACGCATTGGATATAATAGACAGCGATGACGATGAGTCTTCATTTGCAGAAGGTAAAGAAAAGTACCGCCTTCATCGTTCAAGAGAACGGGATTCCAGCATTACCAAAAAGGCTAAGGTCGCGAGACTAAAAGATACAGGAACATTATCCTGCGACATTTGTGATTTTTATAACAAATACGGAATGCTGGGATTGGGGGTCATCGAAGTGCATCACAAAGTTCCAGTTTCGGAATTAGATGGAGATACTAAAACAAAAATATCTGATTTAGCTCTAGTCTGCTCAAATTGTCATAGGATGCTTCATAGAGAAAAATCAACGATGCATATTTCTGAGCTAAAGAAAATCGCCGAGTCTTATGCGGCATCTGTGTAATCGTTCCGGCCAAAAAACGGCCTCCACTGGACGCGCTAACGCGCGCCGTTTAGCAAAGCGTTATATGCCAAGGTAAGTATGAAGTATAAAATCTTAACTTTTTTAAGCCTTATCCTAATTGCTTGCAGTGATGATGGATACCTCCGGGGTCAAGTTGAACCATCGCATGACGGCAAAACATATTTTGGTGTTATTGATAATAACGGTGGTAATTGTGGGGCTTTACTTTTAGATGGCAAAGCTTGGGATTTACCACTCGGTGAGGTAGCTGAAATACAACCTGGTGAGCATATAATCAATTGTGGAGCAACTATTAGTTTCTTTATTCCTGAGGGAGTGATTTTCAAGTTTGATTATTGGGGACCATAGGCATATAACAAGCGGTTTATGAAAGGATTCGTCAAGGCTTGCTCGGGTTCGTTCCTCACCAATTTTAGCAAGTCTGGACTCGCCACATAACCGGGCGTTAAGTTGCAAGGAGGCGATCGTGAAGGATAAAGAAAAAATAGCAGTATTCATTGATGCTGATAATGCACCAGCCCAAAAGATTGAGAAGGTGCTTTCTGAGCTGGCTCGTTATGGTGTAGTTAATATTCGAAAGGCATACGGAAACTGGAAAAACCAGAATTTGAAACCTTGGGAAGACTTACTGCATGAGTTTGCAATTCAGCCCATACAGCAATTTGACTTAACCAAAGGGAAAAATGCCACTGACATGGCACTGGTCATTGATGTAATGGATGTATTGTATACAAAAGATATTGATGTCATTTGTCTTGTATCTTCAGATTGTGATTTTACTCCGTTAGTAACTCGTTCTTTGGCCGATGGAAAGTTTGTGATTGGTTTCGGTGAGCGTAAAGCGCCATCGGCTTTCGTGAATAGTTGTTCTCGTTTCCTTTATCTTGATGAAGAATGCGAAAAAGAACTCCCTATCCAAAAGCAAACAAAGAGCATAAAGAGTGATACGAAGTTAATAAGTTTGTTGCGACAGGCCATTGAAGCAGTAGAAGAAGGTGACGGTTGGGCAATGTTAGGGCCTATTGGTACACATATTTCTAATCACGCATCCTTTGACCAACGCAATTATGGTTTTAAGAAGCTCAGTGATTTGTTTCAGGCGATTGATCTTTTTGAAATGAAGAAAACAAATGGCACTGTCCTGTGGGTTAAGGATAAAAAGAAAGCAAAGCAACTTAACAAGTCACTACATAGGACCACTGTCACGGCCGCTGAGTGAAGCGTTATGTAAACCAATACCTAACTCAATCCCATCTATCCCTGATGGGTTGCTCTAAAACCTCACCCAATTCCACGCTTGTCTTCAGTTCCGCTGGTTGGCGTTCGACGATCATCTTGCCCCTGCATACCGAGTACAGCACATCGGCTTGTTCGCGGATGACTTCGACGTCGTTGGCGCCGTTAAGCACGATGAAGTTGGCGGGTTTGCCGACGTCATGAGCAAAGATGGGCTGGTGCAGTTGTTGGACAATCTTAACCAAGGGTTTCAACACCTATTAGGCCATTGCGATTGCCAATCACCGAAAACCTATACTCTAAACGTCTTGCGCCATGCACTCGGCGAGACCTGAAATTGGCATTTGAATTTCTCTCGAAAGGCGCTGGTGGATTGGAAGCCCACTTCAGCGGCGATGCGCTCTACGGATAAGTCGCTTTTCTCCAGTAACCCTTGCGCGTGGTGAAGCTTTTCGGTGATCAGCCACTGTCCTACCGAAAGCCCAGTAGCCTGTTGAAATTTGCGGGTAAAAGTACGGCGCGTCATCGCAACCCGATCAGCTAGTTCGTCTAGAGAGTAATGGCGGCTGAGATCTTGGCGCATAAAATCCAGTAGCTGATTGATACGATGATCATTGGTTGGGGCCATAGGCCGTTCGATAAATTGCGCTTGGCCCCCTTCGCGATGAGGTTGCAAGACCATGCGCCGTGCCACGGTATTGGCGATGTCTGCGCCATAGAATTTACGCAAGATATGCAGGCAGCAATCCATGCCAGCGGCGACGCCTGCGGAGGTGATCAAGCGGTCGTTATCCACGTAAAGCGCGTTGCTGTCCATTGCTATGGTAGGGAAGCGCTGGGTGAAGTCTGTTTCTAAGCCCCAATGCGTCGAAGCGCGCTTGCCATCTAAAAGGCCGGCGTAAGCCAACACATAAGCGCCTAGGCACTGACCCACAAGCGTCGCACCGTTTTCATAGGCTTGGTTTAGCGCCTCAAGCAATGCCTCACTGGGGCGCTCTTCGACACTACGCCAATAGGGCACCATCACGATATCGAACTGGCTGAGCTGTGCGAGCGATCCAGCAGTATGTATTTGTATCCCTTCTTTGGAAATGATCGCACCCTCATCCCCCGCGATGATCGTGATCTCAAACAGACTTCGTTTCAGCATTTCCGAACCAAACACCAGACAAGGCACCGAAATATGAAACGGGCTAAATTGATTGCAAGCGATGATCGCCACAGAGGGCAATGCTTTAGAATCAGCCCTTGCATGTTCCATATTCGATTCCTTGTGTAATGCAATAAAGCGCTTAATAGGTGAGGGTGTCGCCATCTGCCGGAATTGCTACGCAAAACTCAATTTGATTAAGCTCGACGTATTCTTGCAGTTCGGCACGGGATAACAGTAGATGGTTCACCGCTTCTAAATGGCTGGCAACGATTTTAGCATGAGGCAGCACAAGGTGGGTTTTTAACACATCCTCTTTGCCCATAATGATCGGGCCGTAGTCCAAAATATGGGCCCAGCCCACATTTAAAATGACCACATCAGGCTGCGCGGCTTTCATCGTCTTTTCAATGGCAGGCGTCCAAACAGAGTCGCCCACAAGGTACAAAGATTGCTCTTCTGGATGGGTAAAAATAATCCCCGTCACTTCTCCCATTCTGGTCGCCATGGCTGGGTTTTCAAACAACATATCATAACCGTGCTGGCATTCGGTTCTAGTCAGCGTAATACCGCGAAACGCTGAACCGTCCTCGATGACTTGAGTATTGTGAAACCCTTGCTCAGCAAGCTTTTGGCGGTCATCTTCATTCTGCACCAGTAGCAACGTATCTTTGGGCACGACTTCCTGCGCCTTCACATCCCAATGATCAGGGTGTAAATGCGTCAACAAAATCACATCCACATCCAAAATCTCCGCAATCGACATCGGCAGAGGCACCGTTGGATTTCGAACATGTGAATTAACAGTACTCGCAAGCCCCGGGTAAGCCCCTTGGTCTGCCAGCATCGGGTCAATCAAAAAGCGCACACCTGCATAATCAATATGTAACGTCGCATTACGTATTTGAGTAATCTTCATCTTTGCTCTCCTGCTTAAGAGTGGTTAAGTCAGGCGCTATAGTAAGACCCGCCGCAATACCGAAAAATTGGCCTTAGAGACATTCTTCAACGAAATTGGGCCAAAGTGTAGGAGAAGCGGTCTTCTTGTATGAGCGAAATCTTTTCGCGATATAACCAGCAGCCTAGGGAGAGATCTCTTGTAAGAACGGACTCCGCTCCGCGATAAGACTAGTAGTCTAGAGAAAGGATCAAAGTTCAAACCTGCCCAATCGCTGACCCTAGATCAACAACACCTAGCTTTTGGTCTAAATGAGTGCACTTCTATATTGGGAAAAGCGCTGAAATAGGGTATTGTCAGGAAATAGTCAACAACCCAAGTGTGTGCGGTACGCACGGTTTATTCGATAAACGAGCATGCGTATTTTAACGAAACGTAGTGTTATAAGAGTACGATTTACCCTCTAAAAATCATGGGGTTAGAGCTCTATGGTTACTGTGGCAGGAAACAATAACGCGCACGCATGGTTTATTAAAAAATGCGCATGCGCACTATTAAACTGTTATGCGCAACAAGCTCGAAGAATATAGGCTCACCGATTTAAGGAGAATAATGTGGGAATAAACTTTTCAAAGAGATCACAAAGCAAGGGTGCTGAAAAGAAAGTTCATCCTTGCGAGATCTACGAAGGATTGGATCGGCATGCTAACAAGGGGCCATTAAGAATACCCGTTCAAGAATCAGTATTGAAAGAATGGTTTGCTGACTATAACGAAAAGCGTGATGTTATATTAAAACTACCGACAGGCGAGGGAAAAACATTAATTGGGTTATTGATACTACAATCAAAGATAAACCAGGGGAAAGGTTCATCACTGTACATTTGTCCCAGTAAATACTTAGCAGATCAGGTTAGAGCACAGGCAGATGAGTTTGGAATACACCATTGCTCACTTGATGAGAACGGGTTACCGGAAGATTTTGTGAATGGTGAAAAAATTCTAATCACTCATGCGCACACACTATTCAATGGTAGAAGCAAATTTTTCGGTGTGGGACAGGACTCGGTTGAAGTTGACAACATTATTCTCGATGATGCCCATAGTTGTATAGAAATCATAAAATCCTCATGTAAACTCCAAATTCCTAGATCTTCTGAATGCTATGTTGAATTGTTAAATCTGTTCAGTGAATCTCTTAACCGACAAGGAGCTGGCACATTCGCTGACATTTCTAATGAGTCAAAAAGTGCGATACTCGCTGTGCCATATTGGGATTGGCAGGATAAGGAACAGGAAGTTGTAAGTATCTTATCGAAATATAATAGAAATCGTGATAAATCTGTTTGGTTTTCATGGGATCTGTTAAAGGATAACATGGCTCACTGCATTGCTGTATTTTCCGGCGGTGAAGTTGAAATATCACCGCGCATACTTCCTGTAGAAAAGTTTGGTGCTTTTGCAAATGCATCTCATAGAGTATTCATGTCGGCTACGATTTCAAATGATTCGTTTTTTATAAGGGATTTAGGTCTTGCAAAGGAAGTTATTGAGTCTCCGCTAAGCTTTAATAAGAAATGGTCTGGGGAAAAGATGGTATTAATTCCATCACTAGTAGATGGTAGCTTGACAAGGGAGGAGGTTATTAATTGGGTTGGAGGGTGGCGTAATACTGGATTTGGTGTTGTCGCAATTACACCTAGTGACTGGCATACAAAAATATGGTCGAAACTCGGGGCAACTCTAGTAAATACTGATAACTTGATTGCGGAAGTAAGTAAACTAAGGCAAGGAGTATTTTCAAATCCTCTTGTCATGGCAGCAAAGTATGATGGTGTCGATTTGCCTGACAACATGTGCCGGGTATTGGTTATTGACTCGTTACCGATTAACGATACAACTACTGAAAAATACATTGAAAGTTGCATTCCCAATAGCACATTCTCGAAAATAAAAACGGCTCAAACTATAGAACAAGGCTTGGGAAGAGCTGTTCGAGGCGAGAAAGATTATTGTGTTGTCCTCATGTTGGGCAGCGATTTAGTCAAGCAAATACGCTATAGAGGATCTCGGAATTACTTGTCTGCACAAACCCGGAAACAAATAGACGTGGGTTTGGAGTTGGCAAAATATGCGAGAGAAGATAAGAAGGGTAATCAGTCATATATTGACATGATTAGTTCAGTGGCCGCCCAATGCTTAAATAGAGATGAGTCATGGAAAACTTTTTATTCTGAAAGCATGGATGACATTGAGCTTGAAGATACGAGTCAGCTAATAGCAGATGAGTTGCTGATATCTGAACGGCAGGCCGAATGCTATTACATCGAAGGAAGATATGACGATGCTGCAAGCAAGTTGCAAACGCTAATAGACCGTAATTCTGAAGCGCTTTCCGCACATGAAAAGGGTTGGTATTTGCAGGAAATGTCGCGGTATTTGTACGCGAAAAACAGAGTGGAAGGAATGGCACTTCAGGTGAACGCGCATAGAACAAATAAAATGCTATTTTTGCCACCTGACGGGTATCAAGTGACTAAAATTGACATTAAGGCACACGAGCGCATTGAAAATATAAGGAAGAGGCTATCGAAGTATGATGATTTTGACGACCTTTTGGTCTATATGGATGACGTGTTTTCCAGTCTGGTTTTCGGCGTAAAATCTGATCGTTTCGAAGGTGCGATTGACGAGATGGGCAAGTTGCTTGGATTTAATACTGAACGGCCAGATAAAAGCTGGAAGGCAGGTCCAGACAACTTATGGGCTATTAAGGATGGCCAATACATTTTTATTGAATGTAAAAGTGAAGTATTACTAACTCGTGCTGAAATAACGAAAGATGAAACCGGGCAATTCAATAACAACATTGCTTGGTTCAAAAGATTTTATCCCGGCGCGAATGTTAGCTATACGATTATTATCCCAACAAAAAAGGTTAAATCAAATACAGGATTTAACGAGAGCGTCTTTGTTCTACGGGAAAGAGGATTAAAGAATTTAGTAAGAAATGCTCGGGCATTTGTTGTTGGGTTTAAGGGAAGTGATTTAAAGAGTCTATCTAATGAGATGATTGATAGATCTATAAAACAGCATAAGTTGACTGCTGATACGTTCCTTGATGAATACTTTGAGCAGACAACCATGATGCCTTAGTGGCACGATATCGCATAACAAAACCATCCAGCGGACGCGTCAAAGGCGCGCGCCGCTGATGGTTGGCGTTAAACTCTTACTAACGATTATCTCCCAACACCCCCAATACCCAATCAACCCCATCTCTCGTTGATGGGGTTGCTCTCAAAACTACCCCAAAACCTCACCCAAACTTCACGCTTGTCTTCACTACCGCTGGTTGCCTTTCAACAATTACTTTGCCTTCACGTACCGAGTACAGTACATCGGCTTGTTCGCGGATGACTTCGACGTCGTCGGCGCCGTTAAGGACGATGAAGTTAGCGGGTTTACCGACGTCGATGCCGTACTGGTCGCTGATGTGCAGCACCTTGGCGCTGTTGTCGGTGATGAAGTCGAGGGCGGTAGAGAAGTCGTCGTAGCCCATCATATGGCAGGCGTGCAGGGCGAAGTCGACTTGGCGCAGCAGTTTGCCGTTGCCGAGGCTGTACCAAGGGTCTTGGATGGAGTCTTGGGCGAGGGCGACGTTGATGCCGGCATCGCGCAGTTCTTTGACTCGGGTGATGCCGCGGCGTTTGGGGAAGGTGTCGAAGCGGCCTTGTAGGTGAATGTTTTCGGTCGGGCAGGAGACAAAGTTAATGCCGGATAGCTTCAACAAACGAAATAGTTTAGAGCAGTAGGCGTTGTTGTAAGAATGCATGGCGACGGTGTGGCTGGCGGTGACGCGATCGCCTAGGCCGCTTTCCAGTGCGGCGGTCGCAAGCACTTCTAAAAAGCGCGACTGCTCGTCGTCAATTTCATCACAGTGTACGTCCACCAATTTGTTGTGCTTCTGTGCCAGTTCGATCACCCAGCGCATGGACTCAACGCCATATTCGCGGGTGAATTCAAAATGCGGGATGCCACCAATCACGTCCGCGCCCAGTTCAAGGGCTTGTTCCATTAAGGCTTTGCCATTGGGGTAAGACAAGATGCCTTCTTGAGGGAATGCGACAATTTGCAAATCCAAGTAGGGGGCGAGCTGCGCTTTTAGCGGCACGATGGCTTTTAACGCGGTGAGCGCTGGGTCGGTGACGTCTATGTGGGTGCGAATGTGTTGCACCCCGTGGCTTATCAATAGCTCGGCGGCTTTGAGTACTCGGCGTTGCACATCGTCTTGGGTCAGTTGCTGCTTGCGCTCGGCCCAGCACTCGATGCCTTCAAACAGCGTGCCGCTTTTGTTCCAGCGTGGTTCGCCGGCGGTCAGCACCGCGTCTAAATGAATGTGGGGCTCAATAAAGGGGGCGCAGACCAGTTTTTGTTGCGCATCAAGGTCGCAGGCCTCCGAGACAACAGACGCTTGAGGAGTGATCGATTTGAACACGCCGTGCTCACATTCAAGGGTAAAGAGTGTGTCTTGGTGACGTAATCGCGCGTTGATGATTTTCATAACCACTTCCTTGGATTTAGTTAGTGGTTTTATAGTTGCACGTTTTATGAAATTTGAGAATCGTTAGTGCTGTCTTATTACACACCAACGCAGACTCAACGTTCTAATTTAGGCCTACATTTGCGTGTGAGGTGTAAGGTTCTTGTAGTCTAGGTGGATTCTTTTTTTGATGCTGTTCATCGCTGGCGTATTTAGTTAGCGTATAGAAAGTTTATAGTCATTACGGAAGGAGGCATTATGAAGCGTTATTGGTTAGGTGGAGCACTGGTTACTCTGACAGTGGCGGGATGTTCATCACATCAGACGTCATCTGAGTATGACGATGTCTCGTTGGCGCAGCTGTCTGGTCAGTGGCAAGTCGAAAGTATTGATCAGGGAGGCATCATAGACAATTCTCATGTCACGGTATTGTTCTCAGAACAGGGTCGTATCAGTGGTTCGACAAGCTGTAATCGCTACTCAGCAAACTTGATCGAGCAAGGGAAGACTTTGAAAGTGGATCAGGCGGTGTCAACACGCATGGCGTGTGCTCCGGCGTTGATGAAGCAAGAACAACGCTTTTTAAGTGCGCTTAAAGAGACGGTCACGATTCGTCGTTTGTCTGATACATGGCTAGTGGCTGAGGATGCGAGCGGCACCCAGAGATTAAAGATGATTGAGATGGCTCCGACTGCGTCAAAGCAAGATGCGGCGCTAGATCAGGTCACTGAGTATAGCTGTCGAAATGCCAATAGCATCGCCAATTTGGGCGTGCGTTTTGTCGGTCCTGATACTGTTGAGTTGTTATTGGCAGAGCAAGCGTTGATGTTGCCGCGAGTTAAAAGCGCATCGGGAGCGAAGTACAGCAAAGGTCATGTTAGCTTTTGGAACAAAGGCGCTGAAGCGACCTTGGCGTCTGGTGATCAAACCTGGCAATGTCGCCGCGCGTCTTAATCTTGGTTCCAGTGGCTACCTACGACTACTTATGGAAGGTCGGGGAGACATTTAACAAACGTATCGAAAGTGATGGGTTTAGAGTAGAAGTACCCTTGGCAAACGGTGCAGCCCAATTCAGTTAAGATATTGACTTGTTGTTGTGTTTCCACGCCTTCAACGACAACGTTGTAGCCGTAGTTTTCTGCTAAGAATAAAATGGCTTTGATGGGGATGTGCGATTGATCGGAGTCATTGATGTTCAAAACAAATGAACGGTCGATTTTTATCGTGTTTATAGGCAGTGCATGGGAGTAAGAGAATGAACTCATACCCGTACCAAAGTCGTCAAGTGCAATGGCGAAGCCTAGATTAGAGATATAATCTAATTGCTTGGCGATGTGGTCAACGTCGAGTGCGGTTTCAGATTCCGTTAACTCGATTTCTAGCATTAAGTGGTTCTGGACCAACAGCTCTTTTGAGACCTGTTCTAAGGTCGCAATGACGCTAGGGTCGAACACATCGTAGCCGTTTAAATTCAATGACAATGGCAGCTGATAACCTGCTGATTGTAATGCAAGTGCCATACGGCACACTTCGTTCACCACGAATAAAGCAAATGACGAACGTATATTGCTTTGCTCAACTAAGTCTAGAAAGTGATAGGGGGAAAGCAGCCCGTCTTCAGGATGGTTCCAGCGAATCAGTGCTTCAGCGCCGACTATATCACTTGTGCGCATGTCTACTTTGGGTTGTAGGTACAGTTCGAACTGCTTTTCTTCAATGGCTGTTTTTAATGCCGCTGAGTATTGCGACACTTTTTGGCTGTTTTGAATCAAGTGTTGCTGGTAGCGCAAATAAGGTAAGCGTTGCTGATTGGCATGATAAATCAGTGTAGAAACAGATGAAATGAGGCTTTCAAAATCACTGACATCTGTTGGGTAGTTTAATTCGACTTCCGTGGGCTCTAGCGAAAACTGAAAGTTATCCAAGTGTTGAGTTTCATTAATGCGCTGTTTGAAGTGGTTAACGCAGTTGGCTTTAGCAACGGGTGTAATAATGATGAAGGTGCTGTCATTTAGGCGGCCTAAAATACACTCAGGATCCACCTCTTGTTTTAATCTTGTGGCCAGCTGTTGTAATACTTGTGTGAGTACAATGGAGCTATTGGTCGCTAGAATTTGTGATAAGTTTCGGAACTTCGCCGCATAAACTGTGTATTCCCTATTAGGGCGGAGAGTGAGGTTGTTTGAGAATAGTTCTCTTAGTGCGCGCTCATTTAATAAGCCTGTTTGCGAATCAGTGTTGGCGGCTTTTATCGCTCGGTAGTTGGAGCTTTCCACGTGCTTCCAAATAAAGAATGCCACAGCAACGGCGCCCCATAGAGCTATCCAAATGACCACTGCGGACGAAATCAGCATTCGGTAAACGACACTGTCGACCAAGTAATCAGAGCTAAGGCTTAATTCACCGACATAAATGTGTGTGGGTGATGTGTTTTGCACCGCTAAGCCATGATGTGTAATGGCGTATTGCTTGCCATTTATTGAGTAATAGTAGTCTTCTACGTCATCAATATTGTGAAAAAAATCATGTTCAACGTACGGCGACATTAAGCGGGCCAGTTCTTTGTTGTTGGGTGTTTTTAGTGTTTCTAATATGTCTGTTTGAGAGGCTTTGTCGATATTTTTTGCATGGAATAGCCACGCGTTGTTGGCTTGCTTGATCGCAACAAACATAGGGGTATCGGTTATAAAGTGTTCTTGAGCAATCTTACGGCTTAGCGTGGCAATGTCTGGTGCTTCTGAGATCTCTTTGCCTAGTGCTCTTTCCAGGTCACTGGTGATTAAAGCCGCGCTGCGGTGCAGCTGCTGTAGTTCCATGGCTTGCACCGTTGCTTTGCCTGACTCATAACCTTCGCCAATAAAAAATGCGCTGATCAATATAGAAACCGTGCCAAATCCTACAAGTGCTTTTTTCCTGATCGACTTAAAATTGAGTTCAAAGCTTTGGTCGTCGTTGTCATCATCCTTTTTAGATAAGCTGGTTAGACCGACCAGTGAGTACATAAAGCACCAGCTTGTCGCGGCGGAGATGATATTCGCGATGCCAAAGACAGCAATAAACCACCCAATCATGCCATTTCCTGATGCATCAACCCCGATTGGACTGATTGAAATAAGTAGAATACCGAGAATAGCCCTGACAGACCGGTCGAGCTTGTTCATGTTCGAACAGCATGAAATTTTTTTAATTTGGTCAATTAGAGGCACTGAGTAAATCTCTAGATTCAAATGATTGGCGCTTCTTGTAAGTAAGGTATTGTAAGCGCTCGAAACATTACCAGTTTACGACATAAAGCATTTTTTACAGAGCAAATTTTATTTGTCTAGTAATCTATTAATAACGTAATAGTAAACTCTATCAGGTAAAGAGTCTTGCGGATTGTAAGTTAAAGTGACGTTATGTATGGATAAGTGATTGCTCATGATGATGCTATCGGTTCTTTGTAACCGTCTGTTTAGCCTTTGGCTAAGAGCTGATATCCTTAACTGTTTCAAGCAGCTTGGTAGTAGACAATGATTCATGATGACAAAGTGATTGAGACGTTAGACGAACTAGAGGCCTTTTTGATTTCGGTGGAAAATGGCGGTTTGGGTCTTAATAATGTTGCGGGGATTGCATTGGCGACCAACAACGCTGATGGACGTCCTTTTGTCGCAGTTTTGGACGACAAGCATCAGTTGTTGATGGGACGTTGGGTGACACAAGATGTGTTTGACAACGGTAAAGATAGGGTTCGAAGAGGCCCGACTAAGCATTAACTGACGGTGAGTCCGTTGCTTTTTTACTGGCAAGATAAGGAATGATCGAATCCTTTGATGATTCCTTATCTATTTATTCGATTTCAATTATGTAAGTGCCTTTTTTTAATGCGGTATGCTTTAACTTTTAAGGACGCATTAAGGCTCGTGTCGTATGCATTGTGTGCACGATTAAGTCATTGAGACGGTAGAGTTTAATAATATTACGAGATGTTTGTGACTATTTAATGCAAATTCTCATGAATAGGTCACCTTTATATAAGTAAATGCGTTATTGGTGCTTTTATCATCAAATATGGCTGTTTTGTCTTATTATAGGAAGCATGTTGGAACGCGTCTTTGAGCTCTATTATTATTTTTAAACAGGTCTAATATCTGTCTTATCGAAACGCAGCGGACATCTCTTCAAGCCCGCAGCCCAACAACTTAAAGGTGAATATTATGAACTTCAAGACTCCAGCACTTATCGCAGCGCTTACTTTGACAGCAACGGCTTCTTTCGCGGCAAGCGACAATAACCTACATGACGATTACCTAAGCGCACAGGCTCAAGCCAAAGCACTTTCTGCTCAGTTAGACACAATGGGTGTTGAATCTAATCCAAATGTTGAATTTAACTCGCCTGCGACACTTTCTCAAAAAGTGGATGCATACGAAGCTAAGATTTCAGACCTTCAAGGTCAATTTGATTCAGCTCACTCAGCGAACTAATCAAAACCTCGTGTTTTAATCGGGATCCCCCTTTAACCCCGATCGACTTAGCCCCAGTAAGCTTTGCTTACTGGGGCTTTGTTGTTTAAGGGATATCAATAGCGGTTTCAAATTTATCTCGCTTCATTGAAATCAAGGTACGAAACTTACGTACATTGGGATCGGAATACAGTAGCCGATCACACAGAGATTCGTAGGCCACCATATCGGTGGTCATCACGATTAAAACAAAGTCGACTTCCCCCGTTACTTGATAACATTGCTTTACCTCCGATGTGTTTTGCACACGCTGCACGAATGCTTGAAATAGGTGTTTGTGATCTCGCTCCATAAAGACCTCCACCACCATATGCAACATGGGCCCAAGTTTGCTTGGCTCAAGTAGTGTAACTTTCCTGGCAATGTAGCCGTCCTCAGTTAAGCGCTTCACGCGTTTTAAGCAAGCAGGCGGGGACAGCCCAATCACTTCCGCTAATTGAACATTTGTCAGACGGCTGTCTACTTGTAGTTGGCGCAGTATATTGCGGTCAATATTGTCGAGTTCGGGCATGATTAATAAAATTTTGTTTGGTGTGATTAAAACGAATTTATCAGCATGTTATGGGCTATTAAAGAGAAATAATTTCTTTGATGTCGATTACAATAGCCGCACAGCAACAGGTTTAAGATGACAGGTATGAATATTGTGTTTCGAGAGAGCGGCTACTTAATTAAAGAGTCGGGGCGAGTGTACTGGACATTGTTAAAAGTGATGGTGCCTGCATTGTTGATCGTTAAAGGGTTAGACATGTTAGGCGGCGTGACCTTACTTGGTCATCTGTTATCGCCGATTATGCAATTGGTCGGGCTGCCTGATGAAGTGGGGATTGTGTGGGCGACATTCATGCTTACCAATATCTACGCTGGCATGCTGGTGTTTTTCAATTTAGGCATTGCGGAAAATTTAAGCGTGGCACAAGTGACAGTGTTAGGTGTGCTGGCATTGCTAGGGCATTCGTTACCCGTTGAAGGTGCGGTAGCAAAGCGTATGGGAGTAGGGTGGCGAGCGACGCTTGCTTTGCGTTTTGGTGGGGCGTTAGTGCTTGGCTTTATATTGCATCAGTTTTATAGCCACTTTGATTTACTACAACAGCCGAGTGAGCTGTTATGGCAACCGCCAGCCAGCACGGACCCTAGTTTTATCGGTTGGTGTCTTAATCAGATCGAAACGTTTGCTTGGATTTACGTGATCATTCTCACGCTAATGACATTACTCAAACTACTGCGAGTATTGGGTGTAGAGCGATTGATGCATATGGTGCTGTATCCCGTATTAAGGATGCTGGGTATTGGTAAAGATGCCGCCAATGTTGCAGTGATTGGAACCGTGCTTGGGCTCACGTTTGGCGCAGGGTTGTTAATTAAAGAAGCGGAATCAGGACGTTTAACGAAACGTGATATTTTCTTAACCATTGGCTTTTTAAGTTTGTGCCATAGCGTGATAGAAGACACTACTTTAGTCTTGCTGCTTGGTGCTGATTTATCGGGTGTACTGTGGGCGCGTTTGGCGTTTGCATTAATCGTTATTGCTATTTTAGCAAGGGTTTCTTTCGTGACAAAGCGGCTAGAGGCGGCCAGTTAGTGCCCGCCAAACTAAGCCAAAATAGCGTGATGTTAGGAATGATCGAATTCATCGATCATTCCTAATCTATTAATTCGATTTCAATTATGTAAGTGCACATCTATTTATTTTTGTTTCGTTTTTATTAAGCATGGATTATGGACGTAACCATAAATAATTATTGCAAATTTTCCTAAGAAGGTGTGTTTTTAAATAGTGTTGTCGTTGTTCCTGTGAATAATATTTGCTAATTTTTAGGCATAAAGAACATATTGTTCTGGTCATGCATGATTGATGCTTTTATCCCTAAATAAGGCGTGTTTTAAAGCTTGTAGCAAGTATTTTGGAACGCTTCACTGAGCTCTTTTTTTATTTTTCAAGAGGTCTAATATTCATCTTATCGAAACGCAGCGCACAGCAATCAACGCCAGCTGCTAAACAAATAAATGACTGAACATAAATTGATTGGTCTAGATAGAAAGGTGATTATTATGAACTTTAAAACTCCAGCACTTATCGCAGCCCTAACATTAACCGCTTCTGCTTCTTTTGCATCTGGCGACGAGAATAACCTGCTTGATAACTACCTAGACGCACAAGCGCACGCTAAAGCCTTGTCAGCGCAGCTTGACACAATGGGTGTAGAGTCAAATCCAAATGTTGAATTCAATTCACCAGCGACACTGTCTCAAAAGCTTGATGCCTACGAAAGCAAAATTGATTCGCTTCAAGCTAAGTTCGATGCGCACAACTCCTCTGCGACTCAAGCTAACTAATATTTAGCTGAGTAACGCAAGCAACGAACAAGCGGCGTATTCGCCAAGACATATTATTTTATTTTAGAGGTGATTATTATGAACTTTAAAACTCCAGCGCTTATCGCAGCTCTTACTCTTACCGCTTCTGCATCATTTGCTTCAGGCGACGAAAACAACTTGCTTGATAACTACCTTGATGCACAAGCGCATGCTCAAGCCATTTCTGCGCAGTTAGAAACAATGGGCGTTGAATCGAACCCGAATATTGAGTTTAATTCTCCTACCACGTTGTCTCAAAAGCTTGACGCATACGAAGACAAAATTGATGAGCTTCAAAATCAGTTTGATACCGTTCGTAGCGCGAACTAATATTGTTGGCTCGTAAGCCTCACTGTTAAATCGCTAGTAAGCAACAAAAGCCCCGACAGGTTTCCCCTGATCGGGGCTTTGTTTTTACAGGCGTTTCAGCTCTTTCCAATCTGCCTATCGTATGTTCTATTTGGCATCTATTAAAACGACTTAAGTGAAGCAGTCATTCAGTGACTGAGAATTTTGACTGGATAGGGAGCAGTTAATGGATATCTTAGAGCAATCTGATGCCGATATTCGAAAGGTCGCCGAGACGATTTGGGGCGATATGGTGAACGGCGCGAACAGCAGAGATTGGGACATTTACTCTCAACATATGCTTGCTGAGTCGGTCACTGAGCAAGCCAGAGCCAGCGTTGAACATCAGTGGCAATACAGCAAGATGTTCACCTCGCTGACAGAGGAACGCGAATTTATGGGCGTTCTAAGGCAAATGGATCATGTTTTGGTGCTGTGGAAGCAGTGGAGCACGAAAGTAGAAGGTGACTTTTTAGTGATGCTGTATCTAAAGAGCGTCGAAGAGAATGTCAAAGTCATTGGATCGTGGATTCGCTAGCGCCAGAAGTATCAGAGAAAGGTTGGTAACAAGCCCTACCTTTCTCTTTAATATGTCAATGCAGACTAAATCCTATGACGCGTTTGGCTAGTTGATTGACACTTGATTACGGCCGTTTTCTTTGGACTGGTACAGTGCTTCATCAGAACGATCTAAAATGATTTCAGCACGTTGATCACTTTGGCAATAGGTAGCAACACCTAAGCTAATGGTAATGTGGCCAATTTCTTCAATCACGGTGTCCTGAACGATTTGTCGAATTTGTTCTGCTCGTTCTGCGGCCGTTTTTGAGTCTGTTTTTGGCAGTAAAATAGTAAATTCCTCACCCCCATAACGTGCGACAAAATCTCCGTCTCGCGTATTGTTATGCATTAGTTCAACCAGTTTTTTCAAGGCTTCGTCACCGGCCTGATGGCCATAGGTGTCGTTTACCGCTTTGAAGTGGTCAATGTCGATCATGATAACGGAATACGCTTCACCGTCCTCGGCTGCTTGCTTGAAGATCTGTGTCATCGCTTCTTCAAGCGCTAAGCGATTGAAACATTGCGTAAGCGGATCTCTTAATGCCAGTTCAGCCAGCTCTTTGTTCGCTTGCTCGAGTGCGTTAGTACGCTTTTGTACGGTGGCTTCCAAATTGGCATTCATTTCTACAAGCGACTGCTCTCGATCCAATAAAGAGGTCATCATCCCTTGTAACGAATTACTTAGACTAATGACTTCTTTCAGGCGACTGTCCGTTTCGGTAAACGATATTTTTCGGCTACCGTTCTTAATCCCTAGAGCGGTTGTCGCTAGGCGTTCAATTGGGCGGCTTAAAGCCCCTGCCAGCTGATAGGCGATAAAGACGCCAATCAAGGTTGCTACAATGCTGATTAGCAATATAACTACTCTCATGTCGTGCACCGCAGACATTGCCACGTCACTAGGCTGACGTACGAGGATTTTCCAGCCAAGATCGGTTGACACTGGAGAGTCCACTAATGCCATTGCGGTTAAGTAGCGTTTACCGTCACGCCATTCGTTGTACTGAAATTCACCTGACGCTGGGATGTTCTTAGGGATGATGGTTGAGTGAATGAGCGCGTTTGGATATAGGACTTCGTTATGTTTGTCGATGATGAATATTTCAATGCCATTGTGCTCTTTTGGCAATGCTGAGTTCAAAACATTGCTGACCCATGCCCAGTTAGAGTGGGCTGCAACAACCCCTTCAAATACGCCGTTTTTGCCATAAACGGGTGCGGCAAAGTCTACCAGCCTGGGCTGTGAACCATCATCCATGGGCGCAATCATGCTGGCTAATAAAAGTGCTCCATGCACATCACCGATAAAAGGTGCCTGACTGCCCAGAATAAACCAAGGCCGTTGGCTGACATCGGCGCCTTGCAGCATTTGTTTACCAGCTACCATAACTTTGCCGTCTGCGTTCGCGTACCCAATCCAAGCATAATGTTCGTAAGAATCTTTTATGCGATCCAACGCCTGTTGCATTTTTTCTTGATTCCGCTCAGTTGCGAACAACGGCCGTTTGCTCAGCAAAATGATTTCTCGTTCTCGCTCTTGTAACGTGCTCGACAGCATATTGGAAACCGATTGAGCGATGATTGCCAGCGACTTGCCACTGGCAATGGTCAGACGATTAGACGAAGCATTATAAATATAGGATACGACAATAATGCCTAAGATAAGCAACAAGCAGCCAAATAACACAGCGATGCGATTACGAAAGCTATTGAACCAATGTAGAGCGGAATGTGTGGGGGATTGAAGGCTGGAATGAGCTTCGTTTTTGGAAGCATGGCTCAAGTTATCACCTTTGGGCATTAGACGTTAATTTGGATACTTATTATTACCTTAATTTATAAGTCTAAGATAGTTGGGATCGAATTAAATGCCTTTGAGTTTAAAAAAAGCGCTTTTATTGGCTTTTATCACCATTTCTATATGCACTTTATCCTGTTATAGCGCTAATCATCCTTCTATTTCACCATTCATCATATCCGCAATTTTCAAAGGTAGTTGTATGGGACATTGGTTTCACGCTGATCGAGGCGTTCCCTTTTAAATTGTGAGATGGATAGAATAATGATGTTTTTAAATATGACTCGTGCGATCAAGGTATGTGTATTTGCCGCTACGCCCCTAGCGTTTTTTGTTGAAGCGTCAGAGTTTGATGCGGACCTTGGTTTGACGCTGTCAGGACAGCAAAACCATGTAATAGGCGAAGAGAATGAAGCTGAGCTTCATCCATATCTCAATCTAAAATACGGCATGTTTGTGGCAAGTCCTGAAGGGGTTGGTATGACAACTAACGTAGGCGAGAGTAATCAGCTGAGTGCGTTATTTTTAATGCGAAAGTCAGTCATTGACCATGATGATAATAAACAACTTGCTTACTTAGGTAAGCGAAAGGATGCGACTGAGCTAGCATTGCATTGGACACACTTTGCGCCGTACGTTGACATTACTGGGGCAGTGTCCATGGATGTATCGGATACTCATGATGGTTATGAGGCTAAACTGATGTTGTCGAAACGAATAGAAACCGCATTAGGTTCATTGATCCCTGCAGCGGCTATTCAATATCAGTCTGATGACTTAGTTGATTATTATTATGGCGTTCGCACGTCTGAAGCCAGCTCTTCTTTTAGCGCTTACAAAGGAAAAGCGAGTACCAACGCCAATGTATCAATGACTCACGTATACCCAATGACAGATCAGTGGCATGTGGCGACAACTGTTGCCTATGATTATTTAGGTGATGGTATCAGTGACAGTACAATTGTGAAGGAATCTGGCTATTGGAGCGGTTCTATGACGGTTTTTTATGCGTTCTAATAAAGTAAAAAGCCAAAATCAAAAAGTAATGGTTGGCGGGTATTGCGGCATCATCGCAGGACTTTGTTTTCTATTTGGTATGCTGGTTTATGTTTGTTTCTTAATGGAGTACCGCTTTGGCGATATAAACGAGCCTTTCGCGTCGCAAGTTCGTACTATGGCTGAGCATGCGTTATTACTCTATGGATGGTATTTCATCATTTATATTGTGTTTGGGTTGGCGCTTTTAGGCTTTCAAATAGGGATACAGCCCTATCTAAAAGTAGGTGGTCTACAACAGGCTTGTGCTGTACTGGGTTATCTTTGGGTTGGTTTAACGCTTACGACAGGGATGTTAGCGAATGTCGGAAACACTATGATTTTGCAGGTTGTCAGTTTCGATAGCAGTTCGGCTATGTATTTGTGGTATGCCTTACAAATGCTGATCGATGGTCTTGGCGGTGGCCATGAGATAGTGGGCGGCGTATGGATGTTGACGCTGGGTGCAGCACTTATTTCATTTAATATATATGGGTTAGGCTTAAAAGTGTTGGCGTTTATCATTGGTTCTATAGGTGTGCTTTCGTCTGCTCCGGGATTATCCATGTTGGGAGGAGCCTTTGGCCTAGGCTGCATTGTTTGGTTTTTAATAATAGGTGCGTTAATGATTAAACATACGAGTAAGCGTTATGCTTAAGGTCCCTTTCACTCGTTTCTGGCGACAACATGAACTATTAAAAGACAGTATTACGGTTATGCTTTACTGTAGTTTGATCGCTGTGGTGATCTGGATTACCGAAGCGGGTGAGTTTTGGATGACATTGCAAATATCACTGATTTTTGGTGTGGCTTGTCTGTCTAGTATACGTCTTAGCATTCATTATCTAACAGATCGTATCTCTGTTCGCGCCGCGACAGTTTTGGGGTACTTTGGTGGTGTCGTCATTGGTATGGCGTACTTATTCTATGAGGTATACGATTCCTTTCAGGCGATTCTAAACGCTTCTTGGTCGGACTTATTGCTGAAAGTTGTGTTCAGTATGCTGGTTACGTATATTTTTTATAATGCGCATCGATTGAGCCGCAAAGAAAGAGAGCTCCAAGAACAGAAGATGAAGTCGCTTTTACAAGCGAAGCAGTTAGCTGAGTCCAACTATCAGGTGTTGCAATCTCAGATAGAGCCACATTTTTTGTTTAATACGTTGGCTAATATTCAGGTGTTGATTCATATTCGTCCGCATGACGCCCAGCAAATGTTGGATGACTTAACAAGTTTGTTGAGAGTGTCTATGAGCAAAGTGAAACAACCGCGTATTACACTAACAGAAGAGCTAGATTTGGTAGCCTCGTACTTGTCTATTCAGAAAATCCGAATGGGAGAAAGATTAAGTTTTCAGATACAAAAAGAAGGTGATATTAGTGACGTTGAGTGTCTCCCTTTTTTGCTACAACCATTGGTTGAAAATGCTGTTATACATGGTATTGAGCCAAGCTTGGAAGGTGGAAATATAGAGGTAAAAGTATTAGTGGATGCGAGTAACTGTTATGTGACTATTTTAGATACAGGTTTAGGGCTGACGTCAAACTGGAGTCAAACTAGTGAGACAGACAATCGTCATGGCATTGCGTTGAAAAATATTCGTCAGCGTTTGCAACTTATTTATGCCGATAAGTCGAATTTTTCAATTCGTAATGTCTACAACGATGAGCAGCAAGTCGATGGCTGTTTAGTTGCCTTAAGTTGGCCTCTCTTCAATGATACAACGGTGGGTGAGTTGCATTTTTCAGGAGGCGTACATGGCCAACGCTAATCTAACCAACTCAGGGCATTCTTCTATGTGTGTCATGGTCGTTGATGATGAACCATTATTGCGGTTTCATTTGCAAAGATTGCTACAAGAGCTCTGGGAAGGTGTTGATCAAGTTATTACTGTAGGCTCAGGGTTAGAGGCGATTAGTATGGCTCAAGAAATCAATGTCCATGCTATTTTTATGGATATTAAGATGCCAGGTATTAGTGGTATTGAAACCGCTAAACAGCTTAGAAAAAGTGGCTTTAGTGGGCATTTAGTCTTTGTGACAGCTTATGATGAACACGCAGTAGCTGCATTTGAACATGAGGCACTGGATTATTTACTAAAGCCCATTGAGGAAAAACGTCTTTATGAGTGTATTAAACGCCTACAGAGTCGCTCTCAAACAACAGTCAAGTACGAGCTTGATTCGGACCAGCTGACGCGATTGCTACCTCGAACCGAAAATGTAAATACACTTTCATGGATAAATGCTTCACGAGGAGACAGCATTCATGTCATAAAAGTTAGTGATGTTTTCTGTTTTATTGCTGAAGATAAATATACCTCTGTGATCACCGCCGATGGTGAGTTTCTTATCCGTAAAACAATTAAACAATTAGTGGATGAGCTAAATCCAGATGTATTTTGGCGAATACATCGATCAGCTATTGTCCAGGTTAGCTGTATTGAGTGCGTTAAAAAGGATGATCAAGGGCACTACTTTGTCTTAATTAAAGACTTTGAACGTGTTCTTCCTGTAAGTCGTAATAACGCTCAATTGTTTAAACAAATGTAGAATGCAAACATCAAAGTATGAGCTGTTGAGTCTGACGTCAGCCGACACAGCTTGCGGTTTAAAATGAGCCCTTCATAATACGGTGCCAATTTGATAGTTATGTTGTTTGCTTATGCGCTTGGATAAATTTGTCTGCAAAAGTACTGAACTCACAAAAACTGAGGCAATTCATCACATTCAGCAGGGCAGGGTGACGATTAATGGTGAACCTGCTGTGCTGGAGGCAACTCAAGTTCATGAAAATAATGATGTACGACTGCTCGGCGAGCGGCTGGTTGCTCGTCCTTTCCGTTATATCATGATGCACAAACCTGCCGGCACAGTGTGTTCCAACATCGACGAAGCTTACCCCTCGGTTTTTCAACATTTGTCAGTCGATAAACCGAATGAGTTGCATATTGCCGGGCGCTTGGATGCGGACACGACGGGGCTGGTGTTGATCACGGATGACGGTCGCTGGTCATTTCACATTACACAGCCGAATCGAGGCTGTCGCAAGGTCTACCATGTTTTGTTATCACGGCCTATTGCGGACGATATCGCGCAGCGTTTTGCTAAGGGTATCCGGTTGCAAGGTGAAGCGGCAGCGACATTACCAGCACAGTTAGAGATAATCACGTCGACTGAAGTACGCTTAACCTTAACGGAAGGCAAGTTCCATCAGGTAAAACGTATGTTTGCTACGGTGGGTAATCGAGTGGTTGGTTTGCATCGTGAGCGCATTGGTGATGTTGTACTCGATGTCCCTGAATCTGGCTGGCGCTATTTAACCGTTGATGAAGTACGGTCTTTTACGCGTTAAGTTATTGATTAATTGACTCATCCTCGTAATCTCGCAAAGATATACACACAATTCTATGTAGAGTCGATACATGACCATCGGACGTCAGCGTTACCGCCTGTTGCAAGGGCTACTGCCTTTGTCTAAATCCCGTTTTTCGCAAGAAGCCATTGCGGGCCTAACATTGGCCGCGCTCGCGATTCCTGAAGTAATGGGTTATACACAAATTGCAGGAGTGCCGGTGGTGACGGGGCTTTATACCATGCTGCTGCCTATGTTGTTATTCGCTGTATTTGGGGCATCGAGACAACTGGTGGTCGGTGCTGATTCAGCCACCGCAGCGATGTTAGCCACGGCATTAGCGGGTATGGCGCTGGCTGGTTCGGATGATTACATGGCCATGGCTGGAACTCTGGCGTTGTTGGTCAGTGCGATGTTGCTTATTGCACGCTTACTCAACTTAGGCGTGTTGGCCAATTTCTTATCGCGCACCGTATTGATCGGCTTTCTTAGTGGTGTTGGCATACAAGTTTCCTTAAGTCAAGTATCGGGAATGCTGGGCATTGAGCATGAAGGCGTCAGTTCATTAGCACACTTAGTGTTGCATTGGCCGGCATTGAATAGTTTGAATATTTACACGCTAGTCGTGTCTTTATTGACACTTATTTTGGTGGTTGGGATGCGTTTATGGTCGCCGCGGATACCGGGCGCGTTACTTGCCGTAATCGGCGCGATGATTGTGAGTTGGCTACTGGACCTACAAACACATGGCTTAGCTCTCGTTGGGGCCGTGCCGAGCGGTTTGCCTACACTCCAGTTCCCTGTGTTTATGTTAACGTGGGATCAATTTACACAGCTGATTCCAACCGCGTTTGCCATGTTTATGGTGATTATTGCGCAAAGCTCTGCCACCTCTCGTGCTTATGCTGCGCGCCATCAAGAAACAGTCGATGATAATGCCGATCTGATTGGCCTTGGCATGGCCAATTTAGGCGCGGGTTTATCCGGTGCGTTTGTGGTCAATGGCAGTCCAACCAAAACTCAAATGCTGGACGGTTCCGGAGGTCGCAGTCAACTATCTCATTTGATTACGGTGGCGGTGGTTGTGGCGGTGTTGCTGTTTCTAACAGAGCCTTTGGCGTACCTACCTCACGCTACGCTGGCGACGATTGTGTTTTTGGTCGGCATTGAATTGATCGACATTAAAGGACTCCGAGATGTGTGGTATGAGCGCCGCTGGGAGTTTTGGGTGGCGTTGACTACGATGATTGCCGTTGTCGTTCTAGGGGTTGAACTGGGTATTTTGGCTGCCATTGCCTTGTCTCTTCTGGTTCATACTCGCCATGGGTATCGGCCGGTGAACAGTGTCATTGTACCCAATGGTCATGGTCGCTGGCGTGGGGTGCCACTTAACAACAATGCTCAGTTGATGCCGGGGCTGCAGGTGTATCGCTTCACTCATGGGATGTATTACGCCAACGCGGCGCTGATGAACCGAGAGGTCTTGTACTTAGTGAACAGTGCTCGACCCGCATTAGATTGGTTTTGTATCGAAGCGAATGCGGTGGATGATGTGGACTATACCTCAGCAAAAACCTTGCTTTCTCTCGTCGACGAATTGCAAAAATGTCACGTTAGGCTTGTTTTTGCAGAAGTGTCGGATCGGGTTCGCGAAGAATTGGATCGTTCTGGCATTACTGAACAGGTGGGCGAAGACGCTTATTATCAATCCGTTTCCGATGTTGTTGAAGCTTATAAAGTACACGCCCATTCATGAATGAGCCGATACGTTGGACTCTATAAACACTGATCTAGCTCTATATTCTACGGCTTTGACATAGTTGCTTGCGTTTTAGCCCTGTCGCCCGACAACAAAACCCCGGTGAGCTCTGCTTGTCGGGGTTTTGTTGTATCTGAATGTTAAAAATAGATGGGTCTTTATAAAAACTGAGCTATAATGCTGTATAAATATACAGCATATGGGGATCGTTATGCGTGTGACATACCTCGGTTCTGCGGAGTCGGCCGCTTTTCTTGCGTCTAAGCAGATGGCTATTCCGCTTTATGTTGAGTCTGTCTCGGCAGGCTTTCCATCACCTGCTCAGGATTTTGTTGAGCGCTCATTAGATCTAAATGAATTATGTATTCAGAATCCCAGCTCGACCTTTTTTGTGCGAGCACAAGGGGATTCTATGGTCGAGGCGGGGATTCATTCTGGAGACGTGTTGGTCATTGATCGCTCTTTAAGTGCTAAACACGGCGATATTGTGATTGCCTCGATTCATGGTGAGTTAACCGTCAAAGAGTTGCAGCTGAAACCAACAACCGTGTTGCGTCCTCATAATAAAGCGTATCCGGTGATCCCGATTTCGGAGCACTCCGAGTTGGAAATATTTGGCATTGTGACCGGCGTAGTGCGTAGGTTGGAGCGGTGAGTTCTATTTTTGCTTTAGTGGACTGCAATAACTTTTACGCCAGTTGTGAAAAGCTTTTTCGTCCGGATTTAAAACATCGTCCGGTGGTTGTGTTGTCGAACAACGATGGCTGCGTTGTCGCGCGTTCAAAAGAAGCAAAGGCGTTGGGAATTAAAATGGGCGTGCCCGTGTTCCAAATACGAGATCAGATCGAGCAACATAATATTGTGTGCTTCTCATCCAACTACGCATTGTATGCGGACTTGTCGCAACGAGTGATGTCTTTGTTAGAAGAGGAAGCGCCGCACGTCGAAATTTACTCAATTGACGAGGCCTTTCTGGATTTAACAGGGTTAGATGGTTGTGTGGATGTTCTAAGTTTTGGACAACATCTCAAAGCTAAAGTCGATCAATGCACTGGTATTACGGTAGGGGTGGGCATTGCGCCGACTAAAACATTGGCTAAACTCGCCAATCACGCGGCAAAAACTTATCCTGCGACAGGCTCAGTGGTAAATTTAATGGAGCGTGACCGTCAGCGCCGTTTGTTGGCATTGCTGGATGTGTCGGATGTTTGGGGGGTCGGAAGACGTTTAAGTAAGCGTCTATATGAACGCGGCATTTACACTGCGCTGGATTTAGCCGACGCCAATTCAAAGGTTATTCGCAGTGAGTTTTCGGTGGTATTAGAGCGAACGGTTCAAGAACTTAATGGGGTGTCTTGTATCGCGCTTGAAGACGCAGTGCCAGTGAAACAGCAAATTGTCTGCAGTCGTTCATTTGGTACACGCATCATCGAAAAAGAGGCATTAAAAGAAGCCATTGCTAAGTATATGGGGCGTGCCGCTGAAAAACTGCGCTCTGAGCAGCGGTTAGCGCGAGTGGTACAAGTGTTTATACGAACCGGTGCGTTTAACCCCAATGATGCCTATTACACGAATGCATTGACCATTGAATTATCTCATCCAACGAATGATTCCCGTGACTTACTCAAGGCGGCTTATGAGGTACTCGAAAAGCTTTATCGCCCTGGTTACCGATACGCTAAAGCGGGCGTTATGCTGACAGACTTTTATGAGCATCATGCCTACCAACAGGATATGTTCCAAGCAGATCCAGTACGCAAGGGGTCAAAAGCACTGATGGAGGTAATAGACAACATTAACCACAGTCGCCTTGGAAAGGTTTTTCTAGCAGCGCAAGGCACTTCAACCCCTTGGTCAATGAAGCGCGATCACTTGTCACCAGCGTACACGACGCAATGGTCTGACTTGCCTATCGTGCGTTGATGCGTCCCAATATCGAATAAATCGACTGAATCGCATTGAAGAAACAGATTTCAAATGAGTAAGTCTGGGGCGTTGAAAATCCGTCTATAGTGCTTTGTTCGACTTACTATGTGCTGATATGAGTAGATTGCGCAAACTATGTACACCTGTTGTTTAAATTCCGTTTATAACTCAAGTTAAATTAGACTGTATTTGCGAACTTTAGCTGGTTTAGAGAATGAATGGTTAGCTACTTCCATTATTCTTGCATTAATAACAGTAGACAGCACATTTACCGAAATTAATGGAGGAAAGTTGAAACGGAGTTTTTAGACCTTTTCTTATTCCGCATGGCCTCTAGTATTAATAACATCGAAACGCAAAACGTTGAGTGCAACGAAAGTTAACACGCAAACGTTTAATGTTTAATAAAAGAGACCTTAGCAGGAGGCTCATCATGAAAAAGTTAATTGCAATCACATCAGCTGTTTTAGCAACCTCTGCCATCACATCGCCAGCGTTTGCCGACAACATCTCTGATGATCTTCGTATGGCTGAAGCACGTTACGAATCAATGGCAACTGAAATAGAGTCCGAAGGCTACCAAGTTGATTCGTTGTATACGGAGCCAATGACGACGTCACAAAAGCTAGATACCGTAAAAGAAAAAAACATGGAGCTGAAAGGCGTACTAAATAGCCTTGAAACGTCGCAATAAAAACGCAGCTAAAATTTTCTAAGCTATTATTTTTTAAAGCATATAGGTGAATGATATGAATTTTAAAACACCCGCTATGATCGCAACGCTAACGTTAGCCGCTTCCGCTTCTTTTGCCTCTGGCGATAACAATCTACAAGACGACTACTTAGATTCACAGTCGCATGCAAAAGCACTTTCTGCTCAACTTGAAACGATGGGCGTTGATACTAACCCAAACGTTGAATTTAATAGTCCGACGACATTATCTCAGAAAGTAGACGCTTACGAAGACAAGATTGACACATTGCAAAGCCAATACAATGAACACAGTACTTATTAACACTGTGTATTGGTAAATAGAGCTTTATTCCCCTTTAGCTCTTGATAAAAATAAAGCCCCGATTACTCGTTAATCAGGGCTTTGTTTTTATATGGCCGAACGAAAGAACATTAATGAAACTCATTATTCATTGGATTAAAGACAGGACTGTTGATAATGATTTTTTCCAATCGTCGAGTCGCTTCGTTAATTTTATTCGACGTAAATAAAGTGACTTCCATATCCGGTAATTCTGGAAACTCTCTGTGAACGACTAAATCCTCTTCGAGTGTGTGATACGGAACAATAGCAATGCCAATGCCAGCGCGAACAGCCGCCAGTACCCCGGCACGGCTTTGGCTTGTAAACGCAATACGGTAGGGGATTTCAGCCTTTTTAAGTGCTTCACAAGCATAGTGCCGATGCTTACAGCCCTCATCAAAAACCACGAGAGGCAATATCGCCTGTGTATGAACGAAATGGTCTTTTGAACCAATCCACACTAATTCGTCTCGGCGCAGTCGAATGCCGCCTTCCGTATCCGCCACCATTTCAACCAATGCGATGTCCAGCTTACCTTTATCCAATAAATCGACTAAGTGGTTTGGACGGTAATCACAAAAGGCTTCAAGTTGTGCCTCTGGATAGCTCAAAATGAAATCTTGTAAAATCGGTGCGAGCGTTCGAGTTGCGTATTGGTCATGTGTACCAAGACGCACTACGCCATTAATGTCCATATTCTGAAAAGAGCCGACGATTTGATCATGCAGATTCAACAGCTGCTGCGCATGGGTAGTTAATTGGACGCCCACGGCAGTAAGTCGAACCCCATGCTGACCTCGTTCCATCAATGGGTTTTCAATCAAATCTTCCAAGCGATTCAGCTGCATGCTCACCGTGGAAGGGGCCTTATGCAGCAGTTTTGCGGCTTCGGTTAAATTTAGAGTATCCGCCACGACCATAAAGGTTCGCAGTAAATTAATAGGTAAATCGTGCATGGCGTTTAGTTTTCAATAAAGTTGAACGTAGAGTTGAATATTTATCGATTTACTGAATAAAAGCAAGCCCCTAATATGGCGCTCATAGGTTGCATCGGCGACTTACCGAAATTCCATATATCGTTTTAAGCAGGAGAGTGTGCTATGCGCATGGCGATTACATTTGG
The DNA here is from genome assembly GCF_049821165.1 of Marinomonas gallaica. Taxonomy (NCBI): domain Bacteria; kingdom Pseudomonadati; phylum Pseudomonadota; class Gammaproteobacteria; order Oceanospirillales; family Oceanospirillaceae; genus Marinomonas; species Marinomonas gallaica. The sequence continues at coordinate 3,173,442 of NZ_CP187511.1, read as the reverse complement.
GTTTAATCAAGTTATTAGTCATGGCTTCGGTCTGTTCTTATTTGCTGCATTGGTGCCGCTGATGCAAGAGTCAATTGACATTACCAGTTGGCATCTTGCCACCATCGGTGCGCTGACGCAGTTGTCGTATTTAGGCGGCGCGATGATTCTCGGTATTATTGGCCATCGTATGGACTCAGGTCGTCTTTTGATTGGCACGGGGATCTTAACCAGCTGCTTATTATTTTCCATGGCGTGGCTAAACGATCCATTGATTATCACATGTGTATTGACGGTCATGGCCGCGAGTGCAGCGATTAGCTGGGGCGGGATTGTCGAAATGGTGACCAGTTTTGGCCGTTTAGACCGTACCTCAACTAATTTATCCATTGCTTCAAGCGGAACCGCATGGGGTTACAGCTTAAATGGTTTGATTATCTTGCTGGTCGTACCGGTTTTTGGCTGGCGCAGTGGTTGGATCGCAGCGTCTGTGTTTGGTTTGATTACTTTGTTTGCGACCATTACTTTGCTGCGCCACATGCGTCAAAACAAAGAAGAGCACGATATTGAAGTAACGTTTGCGATGACGTCTCGTCAATTGTTTGCGACAGTATTCAAAGAACGTACAGCATTTTTATCTTGCTTGGTGTTGTTCTTAGTTGGTCTTTCTACGATGACGTTCTCTACTTGGTTGAATACGTTCTTAGCGCAACTGAATTTGCCTGCAGCATTAGGTGGTTACACTTGGAGTGTAATCGGTATGACGGGTATGGTCGTCGGCTTCTTTGCGGGTAAACTTGCTGATAGTAAAGGCCATGGGATTGCGTTGTTAATCATCTTTGGTGCCTTTGCTTTGGGATTATTAGCTTTCACTTATGACCCAGCGCGCTTTGTTCTGTTAGCGGGTCTAGGCTACGGCTTAATGTACTTCCCGATTTGGGGAATTGTTGCTGGTTGGGTAAGCAAGCACTATAGCTCAAAAGCAACCATGCAGATCAACGGCATTGGTATGGTGACCTTTGGTTTAGGCGGTGCGTTAGGCAACTTGGCGGCGGGTGCGATTAATGAATTCACCGGCAGTTTGATGAATGTATATTGGTTGATCACAGCGATGGGATGTGTGTTGTTTGTGTTGGCGGCGTACATTTATTTAAGTGATCGTAAGCCAGTAGATGAGCAACCTCTGGTCGGTGCTGTTTAAACCATCTATTTAAAAAGACGAAGCCCCGCTAAGGTGTTCTTAGCGGGGCTTTTTTTATTGCGATAACATCACTCTGGCTGTTTGCTTAGGGCCGCATACGCCACTGTGAAAGCGCCTTCTTGAAAGGCTTTTAGTCCAGTGTCAGAAAAATGGATTGGCAATGGGTTATGCTTGATGATGTCTTTCATCGTAGCGTTATTCATTAACTCAACGCTTAAGCCATCAATGAGCTGAACAGCCGCTTCCATTTTGAATCCAACGGCACCACCGGCGAATTTTCCTTTAGTTGGTCGTTCGCGAATAACGACATGTTCAACCTTGTAATCTTCAAACAGCTTCTTCAGCATAAATTGAAATTTACGCATGGCTTCTGCGTCATCAGAGTGCTTCATTGCATGGCGCACCTGACGGCAATCCGGCAGTTGAAACAACCCATCTTGTTTAGACAATAGGCAAAGAATAATTTCGCTGCCTTTGATTTCGATACCACATGTAACCATAAGAATGTCCTAGCTGAATGTCCGAGCCGCATTATCGCACATCGTCAGTAATCATAAAGTCCCAACATCGATTGGCAGGCAAGTTGTGTGCTTAATTTCTTCCATAGCAAAGCTAGACGACACATTGCTTAAGCCATCAATGTCTTTGATGAGCTTTTTATAAAAACTATCGAAGGCATGAATGTCTTTTACGGCAACGCGTAAAAAGTAGTCCCATTCGCCAGACATGCGGTAGCAGTCGACGACCTCATCGAAGCTCAAGATACGCTCTGAAAAGAACGTCAGCCAAGCATTATCATGACGTAGGGTTTTGATATGAACGAAAACGGAGATGCCTAAGTTGATCTGACTGCCGTCCAGCAAGGCAACGCGGGATTTGATAATGCCTTGCTCTTCCATGCGCTTAATACGCTTCCAGCAGGGCGAGGTCGAAAGGTTGACCCGTTCGGCGATGTCTTGAATGGCGATAGTGCAATCACGCTGTAGAATATCTAGGATTTTTAGATCAATGCTGTCCATGGTTATTTTTTCTATTATATGTGTATTTAAAAGCATAATTTGCTTAAAAATAGCATTTATAGGTAAAAAATAGCTAAGCATTTTCCCACCAAAAGATTACATTTAAAGCAGATAAAACAGTCAACGAGGAGTGCTATATGAACTGGGTAAGTGATGCCATCGCGAAAATCAATGCGGATTATCAACGCTCTGCGGATACGCATTTGATCAAACTGGAGGGGTTAAACTTTCGAGGCATTGATATTTACCTGAAAGATGAAAGCACGCATCCAACCGGCAGTTTGAAGCACCGTTTGGCACGTTCATTATTTCTCTACGCACTGTGTAACGGCAAAATAAAGCAAGGCACGACTGTGGTCGAAGCATCGTCTGGCAGTACAGCCGTATCAGAAGCGTATTTTGCACGAATGCTTGGGTTACCTTTTATTGCGGTGATGCCTAGTTCAACGGCACAAAGTAAAATTCGTCAAATTGAACAGTATGGAGGGCAATGCCATTTTGTTGCTTGCGCCACGCGTATGCATGATGAGGCCGTTAATGTGGCACAACAGGTACAAGGCCACTTTATGGATCAGTTTCTCTATGCAGAACGAGCGACGGACTGGCGCGGGAGCAATAACATCGCGGAGAGTATGTTCGGTCAGATGGCATTAGAGCCACACCCGGTGCCGCATACAGTAGTCATGAGTGCGGGAACTGGCGGTACATCAGCGACCATTGGGCGTTACATTCGTTATCAAGGCTTGGACACACAGTTAGTTGTTGTTGACCCAGAGTACTCAGCATTCTACGACGGTTATACAAACAAAGATTCAAGTATAACCATCGGACGAGGCAGTCGAATAGAAGGTATTGGGCGTCCTAGGGTTGAAGCGTCGTTTCAGCCGGATGTGATTGATGCCATGTTAAAAGTACCCGATGCAGCGAGTGTGGCAACGATGCATTGGTTAGCACAACAAACTGGGCGCAAAGCTGGGCCTTCTACAGGCACCAATCTTTGGGGCGTGTTACAGGTTGCAAAAGCGATGCAGGCAAATCATGAGGCTGGCTCTATTGTCACCTTGATGTGTGATGGTGGTGAGCGTTATCAGGACACCTACTATAACCCTGAATGGGTGGCGCGCGAGTTAGGTGATATTGAGCGTTACCTAAACGAGCTGAGTGTATTCAGCTCGTAAGGGATGCGCTAATAGAATAGCTGTCTTAGCGTTTAACACAGACGAATAATGCGTTACCTGAATTAACCTCTAACGGTTGTAGAGTGTCGTAATTGTGCTCAAGAACAGTGACTTCAAAGTAGGGATCAAGCATTTTTGTCAGTTGCGCAAAGTCGATGGCGACCATCGGATGGCTATCTTGCCAGCATTCCACGTGCTCATCTGTTGTTTTACGGATGCTTAGACGCAGCTTTTGTTGATCACCTTGTCCTTCATAATACCAACCCGAACGAAAATCAAAGCAGCTGTTATCTTGATGTGTTGAATGCGCAACAGAAGATTGATTGTCGATATGGTCTTTGTCGACGGCATTAAAACAGAATACCCCGCCCGCATTGAGGGCCTTAGCGACTGCGCCAATACAGTGTTGTAGCGGTTGCAGCTCGCCAGTGTAATGGATTGAATACAAAAAACAGGTAATCAAATCGACTGGCTGATCAATACGAAACTCACACATATTTTGTAAAGTGAAAGCGGCTTCTGGGCAACGGATTTGCGCCTGATCAAGCATTGGCTGGTTCAGATCTAGACCTTGGCATTGGTAACCGTGATCTAAAAAATGTCGGATATGAGGGCCAGTACCACAGCCAATATCGAGATGAGATACGCCTTTGTTACCAAAGATTTGATGGAGGCGGTGGACACAATCACTTTGTGCTTGGTAATTAATATCGGCACACATTAAGTCATAGTAAGCTGACAAGTCAGTATACAAAACCGTTTCAGACATATTGGCAGCTCTGGGAGAAGAAAAAGGTCGTGCATCATAGCGTCGAAAATAGGCTAAATCCACTTAGAAAATTAATTTTTTAATGTGATCAAAAGAGTCGATGGCATGCTGTATGAAGGGGTGGGCTTTTAATACGTCATATCAGCACCATTAATAAAGCATACTGCTCTATAAAGGGCATTGAAACAACGCCGATATTAACGGCTAAGAGAGAGTGTTTATGTTTATTGCGATGAATCGTTTCAGAGTCAAGCTAGGGTGTGAGCATGAATTTCTTGATATTTGGCGCAACCGCGACTCTTATTTAGAAGATGTGCCTGGCTTCAAATCGTTTAATTTACTGCAGGGGCCGACGACGGAAGAGTACACACTGTTTTCCTCCCATGCTACATGGGAATCACGTGAGGCTTTTGAAGCGTGGACAAAGTCTGATGCTTTTCGCAAAGCCCATGCGAATGCCGGTAGCCGACGTGAGATCTATTTGGGGCATCCTCAGTTAGAGTGTTTTGAAGCTGTCATCTAAATTGCCTATCGTAGAAAGCATTTCATCAACAACAATAAAGTAGGTTTCACAATGAAAGTTGCAGTATTTTGTGGCGCCAGCAGTGGCAATGACCCGCGCTATGTCGAAACAACTAAGGCATTAGGGAAATATTTTGCAGAGCAGGGAGTGGACGTTGTCTATGGTGGTGGCGATGTCGGTCTAATGGGCACTATTGCTGATGCCGTGCTGGCTCATGGTGGCAAAGTATACGGTGTTATTCCTGAATACTTGAAAAGCAAAGAGATCGCACATGAACATTTAACAGAGTTACATGTGGTCGCCGATATGCATGAGCGTAAGGCTAAAATGGCCGATCTTGCGGATGCTTTTGTAGCGCTACCGGGTGGCGCTGGCACATTAGAAGAAATTTTTGAGGTATGGACATGGGCACAATTAGGTCATCATGCTAAACCGTGTGCTTTTTACAATGTCATGGGGTTTTATGATCCACTTATGTCAATGGTACGACAGATGAGCGAAGCTGGTTTCATTCGCCCTCAATATGTTGATATGTTGATCAACACCGATCAGGCGGATGAACTGCTGACGGCATTAAAAACCTATCAACCACCTAAAAAGAAATGGGGCTAAGATCAGAGCACCTAACCTGAATTTTTGAAAGAGAAAAGCATAATAAAAGTGTCCATTAGGATTGAAATGGGCACTTTTTATAGCTGACCTATAATCATTAAATTTTTCATGATTAATGTGTTGCGTATATTTTGGTCTTTACAGTATGCTGTTTTCTATATATCTACCTATGGTAAATGGCTATGGTATGAGTACGAGGCAGAGTGGAGTGCACTACGCCAGTACCTATACCGATTATCATCTCTTTAAATTATATTGCATGCGTACATTTTTGTAGGGACAGACGTATGCGGAACCTTACCTAACTAGGTGATTAATGGGTTTGCTAGACCGATACTACGCGGTAATTGATACATTGCCTGATCATATGTTTTTGTTTTCTGAATCGGGACGTTATCTTGACGTGTACGGTGGCGATGAGAATAAGACTGGATTTGACTGTAAACCATTCATAGGTAAATACCTCCACGACGTCATGCCACATCACTTGGCGGATGACTTCCTTTCCCTTATTAGAACCGCCATTCATCTGCAGGAAACTCAGATCATCAAATACAAATTTGATGAAGATGAGATGATTGAATTGCCCAACCATGTCATGGTGCCAAAGGAGATTTGGTTTGAAGGTACGATTAAGTATTTACCCATTATTGAGCAGGGCGAACGTGTTGCACTGTGGATTGCAAAAAACATCACCCGGCAGCACTATTTGGAATTAGAGCTGAAAACCCTGTCTGAAATTGATGAGCTGACGGGGATTTTAAATCGCCGTTCCTTCTCGAATATTTTAAAAACACACGTTCAAGATTATCAGCACGGTGCTAAGCCATTCTCTTTGATTCTGTACGATATTGATTTATTTAAGCGAGTAAACGACACATTAGGACATACGACTGGTGATGAAGTGATTCAGCATGTCGTTGACGTGTTTCGTTCTGAACTTGACCCCGAAGTATCGTTTGGCCGAATAGGGGGGGAAGAGTTTGCGATATTGCTCCCTGAACAAGACATACATGACGCTTATGAGTTTGCTGAGAAATTGCGGCAAAGGCTTGAGAAATCTCCGTGCGAAACAGAGCTGTACGAAATTGAGGTTACGGTGAGCATGGGATTGACACAGGTCCATGAGAAAGATCTTGATACGCTCGCTTTAATCTCACGTGCAGACAAAGCCATGTACCAAGCGAAGAAAGAAGGACGCAATAAAACCTGCAAATACTCGAGCTTAAGTGAGCGTGAATACGCAGAGTTAGACCAACATCACTGGTTTAAAAAAAAGTGACCCTTAGCAGGCAAAATACTGAAGATCAACCAAGGTCTGCATGGCTGAAAGATAATTGTTGAACATCATCATAACAAAGTCAGCTAAAGGTTGATGGAATAGCCACAGCCCAGCGATCGCCGCAAAAAACACTATGGCTACGTTCATCTTTTTGGAAGATGATGCCTGTTGAGTATCAGATGATGTGTGAGTATTCATAAGTGTATCGACATATTTCCATAGTTTAAAAATTGAAGCAAAAAAGAAAGTCTTTATTATTTAGATCAATACTGAATATAGAGTAAATAAAAAGACATATTTACGGTGTAGAATGTCAGGAAATCTTCAAATAATTGATCTAGGTCAATTTTATTGAATTCTTAACGATAAGGTACCGTAAATGCGCTTTAGCCATAAAATCGTCGCTGCTTCGACATTCTTGTTACTTTTGACCGTTGGTCTACTAAGTATACAACAGCTTGTTACCGTGAGAAGCGAAGTTGAAAATTTAGTTTCAAACAGTTTGAAAGAAATGGTGGGTGGTGTGCAAAATACCATTCGATCAGAAATGACCAACAAAAAAGCAATGGCCTACATGGCCGCTGAAACACTGGCATTGAACCCGAATGATCAACAGTTTGTTAAGGATGTTCTCGAAGAAAAGACATTCAAAAGCAGCTTTTTAGGCGCTGGCTTTGGTTATCAAAAAGATGGCGCTATTCTTGAAAACGTTGATGATTGGAACCCAGATAGCAGTTATGACCCGCGTCAGCGTCCATGGTACAACTTAGCGAAAAACAGCGGAAAGCAAGCTGTCACCGAGCCGTATTTAGATATGGCGTCAGGCAAGATCGTCATTTCGATTGTCAATCCGATTTACGATGGCAATCAGTTTGTTGGAACATCATTTTACGATATGGATCTAGGTGGTTTATCTGATCTGGTTAATTCGATTAATTTATTTGATGCGGGCTACCTATTCATAGTTACTGATAAAGGCACTGCCATTGCACATCCTAACACGGGGAATAATGGTAAAAAATTATCGGAACTGCTGCCTGGCGTCAATTTAACCGCGGGTACTCAAACCGTTTCTATTGATGGCACGGATCATATCGTTAACATCACACCCGACAAAGAAGAGGGCTGGTTTATTGTTGCGGTCATTGATGAAGCGAAAGCGTATGCCGCGCTAGGCTCTTTACGTAACAATGCGGTTATCTTCAGTGTCATTGGCTTGTTAGTCAGTTTTGTTGTTTTAACCATAATGATCAAAGCCTTGTTACGTCCATTAGACGGTTTAAATCGTGCCATTCAAAACGTTTCTAAAGGAGATGGCGACTTAACTAAGCGCATTGAGGTAAACAACACGCCTGAATTTGCGAGTTTGGCAACAGGCTTTAATAGCTTTACCGAGAACCTACAGTCACAAATTCAACAGCTTAAACATCTCGGTGATGAGATTGTTGAGTCGGGTAATGAAACGGTAGAAGACTCGAACAAATCCGCTGAAGCGACACGTAAGCAGATGCATGAGTTAGATCTATTGGCCACAGCCATTCATGAAATGGCAATGACGGCAAATGAAGTGGCACAAAGTGCGCAAAGCGCTTCTGAAGCGGCTCAGGATGTCGATCGAAATACCATTGAAGGCTCGAGTGTGGTGAGTGAAACCGCACGCTCAATTGATAGTTTGGCGGAACGTATTGAGCAAGCCGTAGCGCAAGTTCGTGCTTTAGAAAGCGCGACGTCGAATATTGAAACCATTTTAAGTGTGATCAATGACATCGCAGATCAAACCAACTTGTTGGCGTTGAATGCTGCCATTGAAGCCGCTCGTGCAGGTGAAAGTGGTCGTGGTTTTGCGGTTGTGGCGGACGAAGTGCGTACTCTGGCACAGCGTACTCAAGAGTCGACCACCGAAATACGCAGTATGATTGAGCAGCTACAAGCCGGATCGACAGCGGTATCTAACGCGATGAATGAAAGCCGAAATACCGCCTCTGAGGCGGTTGAGAAAGCCAAGTTTGCTGACGAAGCACTGCGCAAAATCAGTGTCTCAATTGAGCGTATCAGTGATATGAACATCCAAATCGCCTCGTCGGCGCAAGAGCAAAGCCATGTTGCAGAAGACATTAGTACCAATGCCGTGAAGATTAAAGACTTGTCGGTACAAGTGTCCGATCTAGCGGATTCTTCTAATGCATCAATGCAAAAGCAGCGTGAAAGTACCAGCGCCCAGAAAGCCCTGTTGGATCGTTTTATTGTATAAGTCTTTAAGACCTATGTTGTAATTTTGAAAGCGTCTCTTATGAGGCGCTTTTTTATGCGATGATGATAAAGAGACAGTAGCCTTTCAAAGTAAGGAGTCTAAGGTGATAAGAGCCATGACCGAAGCAGATTTTAAAGCGTTTTGGCCGACGTTTTCTGCCGTTATTAAAGCACAAGAAACCTACGCTTATCGTGCAGATATGACCCAAGAGCAAGCGTATGAGATCTGGTGTATGTTGCCCGCAAAGACGTATGTATTTGAAGAAGAGGGTGAGGTATTAGCGACGTATTATTTAAAAGCGAATGCGATGGGCCCAGGCGATCATGTGTGTAATTGCGGTTATATGGTCAGTGAAAAAGCTCGAGGGAAAGGTCTTGCACGTAAGTTATGTGAGCATTCACAGCAAGTCGCTCGAAATTTGGGTTTTACAGGGATGCAGTTTAATGCGGTTGTCTCTACCAATCGCGTGGCTGTGCAGCTTTGGCAAAAACTTGGGTACGACATCATCGGTACTGTACCTAATGCATATCGTCACGGCCGATTAGGTAAAGTGGACTGCCTGATCATGTACAAAGATATTTCACAGGATTAAAAAGCTACCAATGGCTTCGTGATCGTTGGTTTTTATCAGATGATTATATGTTTTCCTGAAGGAATAAGCAGGTCGATATCAATAGACGCTTTCAGGAAATCACAAATAACTGGATAGTTTGTTCACATTTCATATCAATTTAGTGTTTTTTAGAGAATTTTAACGGTGTTAATTTTAGCTGCCTTTTTAGAGTTTATAGTTTTGGGCATGATCTAAATAGGATTAGGCAGGCGTATGCTGTGCGACTTAATTACCATAACAACACGATATTGATAGCGAACTAGAGAATAACTGGGAGTAAAGTATTATGAAAACCATAGGTTACGCGGCACATGATTCTGATGCACACATGGTGCCGTATCATTTTGAACGCAGAGATTTGCGTGCCAATGACGTGGCGATTGAGATTTTATACTCAGGTGTCTGTCACTCAGATTTGCATACGGTAAACGGTGACTGGGGCCCACAATCCTATCCTTTAGTACCTGGCCATGAAATCGTAGGTGTGGTGCAGTCCATCGGTACTGACGTTACCAAATACAAGATTGGCGATAAAGTAGCAGTAGGATGCATGGTCGATAGCTGCCAAGCCTGTGATCAATGTGATAAGGGCGAAGAGCAATACTGTCGCAACGGATTAACCATGACTTATGGCTCACCAGATCGTATTTCGGGTGACATCACACAGGGCGGCTATTCAAAGCATATCGTTGTGCGTGAAGAGTTTGTTCTGAGCTTGCCTGAAAATATGGATCTTTCTAAATCTGCGCCAATTTTGTGTGCGGGCATTACTACCTATTCACCGCTGCGTACATGGGGCGTGAAAGAAGGCTCTCGTGTTGGTGTGATTGGCCTTGGTGGTCTTGGGCACATGGCGGTTAAATTAGCGGTTGCCATGGGGGCTGAAGTAACGGTATTGAGTCGCTCTAAGAAAAAAGAGCAAGATGCAAAAGCGATGGGCGCACTTGGTATCTTGGCATCGTCTGATGAGGAAGCCATGCAAGCGGCGGCAAACTCTTTTGATCTAATTATTGATACAGTGCCTGCTAAGCATGATGTCACACCTTACACACAACTGCTGGACATTGATGGCACCTTGGTCATTGTCGGTCAGGTAGGGCCCTTAGAAGAACCGATGACAATACCTTTGATCACTGGTCGACGCCGTATTGCAGGCTCTTTGATTGGCGGTATTGAAGAAACTCAAGAAGTGCTTGAATTCTGTGCCAAACATAATGTTTATCCTGAATGTGAAATGATTAACGTAGATCAAATCAATGATGCTTTCGAGCGTATGGCGAAAGGGGATATGGCGCATCGTATCGTCATCGACATGGCTTCTCTAGCGGCAGAGTAATCGTCAGTTAAGCGAATGCGTAGAGCAGTGGTGATCATCACTGCTCTTTTCTATTGTTAAGGTGAGGTGTGCAGTGGCGCCACAAACGTTTACGCAAATGCCATCAAACAGTGAGTTGTCTGTAGAGCTCAGTCGAACGTTGAAGCAGATGGCGTCATTGTTAACAACGTTGACGCCTTATGACGGGTACTTTCCATTATTAGAAAACCAAGTACACGTTGCTCGGTCCGCAACACTTTCAAGTCAACAGCACTGTCTGTTGGCACTTCCAAGTATTTGTATTGTGCCGCAAGGCGCAAAACATGTGTCGGTGATGCAAGCCGGTGTGGAATATACCGAAGATGCTAGCACTATGGTGGTCTACGCCGCGGAAGTGCCGTTAGATTATAAAATCATGCAGGCAAGTCCGGAAGAACCGTATTTTTGTTTGATGTTGCCACTTAATAAAGACCGATTAATTGAACTGATTCCTCGAGTGTTTCCTAATGGTGTGCCAAAAACTGACAAAGCCAGTTCTGTGTACGTCAAAGGCAATGATCAACGAGTAATGAAAGCCTGTGTACGTTTACTTGAGCTGATTGTCGAACAGGAATACGTAGATTTGTTGGTGCCGATGGTCATCGATGAAATTCTGATTAGACTGCTAAAAAGTTCAGTCGGACCTGCTATCGCTCAGCTTGGGGTGGTGGATTCCCATGCTCAGAAGGTGTCAAAGGCGATTACTTGGCTCAAAGATCACTACGCCCAGCCGATCAGAATGGAGCAGCTGGCTACGCTAAGCGGTATGAGTGTGTCGTCTTTTCATACGCACTTTAAGTCGATTACTTCGATGAGTCCTTTGCAGTATCAAAAAACGGTTAGATTGCAGCACGCTCGTCATTTGATCCGCTCACAAAGTATGGATGTAAGTCGCGCCGCATTTGAGGTGGGCTATGCCAGCTCCTCTCAGTTCAGTCGTGAATACTCGCGAGCATTTGGTGTGTCGCCCAGCCGTGATATGCAGCCGTTTTAGCACATCCTTGGTGAGTCATTCTTCACCTTCTTTCATGTTTTTCAAACGCTTACTCAACGCAGGCTGTGAGATGCCTAGCATACGTGCGGCCAGCGATTGATTATGATTAGAACGATTCATCGCTTCTTCTACCAACAGTCTGCTTAATTGCGTCAATGTGGGCAGAGGTTGGTCTTCTGGGAAACGCACAGAGCGCTCAAATACATCTTTCGAGTGATTCCCCAGCAACTGTTCGAAGACGCTAATATTTAAGGTTTCTTGTTCGCTTTGGCTGACTGCGTCGAATACTAAGGCGCGCAGTTCACGTACGTTGCCTGGGAAGGAGTAGTCTTGCAAATGCAGCGCCAATGCATTGGGAATGTTTAAATACGGCTTTTGCAATTCATCACAAGCTTGACGCATAAAGTGGTCAATCAATAAGGGAAGGTCGTTTAAACGCTCGCGCAGCGCTCGGATACTGACCATATGAGTGCGCAGCCGATAGTATAAATCTTTGCGGAAGGTGCCCTTTTGCTGTTGCTCGGCTAAGTTCTGGTGCGTTGCCACGATGACACGTGCTTGGATGCGTTTTGGGCGATCACTGCCGATAGGGTAATATTCTCCCTCTTGCAGAAGACGTAATAACTTTACTTGAGAGGTGGCGCTTAGGTCGCCGATTTCATCCAAAAATAGAGTGCCCCCCGCCGCGCTTTCCACTAAACCTTGGCGTACTTTATCGGCACCAGTGAACGCGCCACGCGCATGTCCAAAGAGTGTGTCTGAGAAGATATTATCATCAAGACCCGCCACGTTGACCGTGACCAACGGGCCTTTTCGACCACTCAACTCATGAATTGCCCCAGCGATTAGTTCTTTACCGACGCCGCTTTCACCCGTAATCAGTACCGGTTGGCTGCTTGGTGCGATGGATTCTAAATAACGAAATGTCGACATCATATTGGGATCAGCGGTAATAAAACCGGCAAAATGGTCGGCGTTATTCAATTCACTGGATAACAGCTGGGCGCGCAAGGCTTGGTTTTCCAAGCTCAGTTCTTGTGTATGGATCGCTCGCTTGATGGACTCTAATATCTGCTCTTGGTCGGCAGTTTTAACAATGTAGTCGAATGCGCCTTGCTTCACACAATTGACGGCGGCATCGACTTGATTTAAACCGCTAAAGATAATGACACTGACATCTGGGTACTCTTCTGTCAGCCATTTCAGTAATTCTTGTCCAGAGATAACGGGCATGGTCAGATCTAACAGCACTAAGCCAATCGTGTGCTCAGACATCAAGCTTTGTACTTGCTGTGGTTCAGAGCACGTTAGGATGTTGTTTAAGCCATAGCGCTCTAAGGTCAGTGACATGCTGCGCAAAAACGAAGGTTCGTCGTCCACTAACAGGATATTAAATTGTGGGTAGGCCAGCTGATTCAAACGTAAGTCCTCTTAAGTGAAACATTAAGGTGCAATAGGAAAGCTTGCCACGGCGACAGTGCCTTTGCCTAAGGTTGATGAAAAAGACAATCGACCTTTGTGTGCTTTTACAATGCCCGCAGACACAGACAGCCCTAACCCTGTTCCGCCATGATCGCGTTTCGTGGTAAAGAACGGCTCGGTTAAGCGCGCTAGGGCTTCTTGTTCGATTCCGCACCCTTCATCTTCTACAACAACAAACACCTCTTTTTGGTCGGCACTTAGGGTGGTAGAAATCGCTAATGTGGCACTTGGGTGCTCAATGGCATCGCATGCGTTTAAAACAAGGTTAATGATAACTTGTTCTATACGTTGTGGGTTACCCATTATACGCGGCTGGCGTAAATCCAGGTGCACATTGAAATGATCCGTAGCACTGCGTATGGATTTGTCGACTAGACGAATGCTGGTTTCCACGACCTGATTTAAATCCACTTCTTGAGACAAAGCATCGGGTTGTTCCCGAGCAAAGTCTTTTAAGTCGTTGACGATATTGCGGATCCGATCTGTGCTGTGTTGCATCTCATCGAGTAAATAGGGAATCTCAGCTTTCAGGCGTTGATAAGGCAGTCCACCCAGCATGATGCCTGGATTTTCTTGCTCGATCTCATCCAAATAGGGCAGTGCATCTTCCCAAGCGCCGCGCAGGATGGGGAGATTCAGCATCAATAAACCGGTTGGGTTGTTGATCTCATGTGCCACCCCTGATACCAATACACCAAGAGACGCCATTTTATCGGCTTGAATAAGTTGTTCCTGCTGCGCCTTGATTTGCAGAGAACGGCGCTCCACTTCTTTGCGCAGCATGCGGTTCCAGATCATGATGCCACCTAAGATAAACAGCAATGCCAAAATCGTATAAAACGCATATTGGCCGAGCTTTTTCCAGGGCACTTTGGACTGTTCTAGGGTGCCAAACCATTTGTCATAGATAGCTTGCTGTCGCCCCGTGTTTTTTAAGATGGCTAATCCTTCACTGAACAATGCGATCAGGTCTTCATTGGCAGGTAGAGCGCCATAGCTCAAGCGTTGTCCGGCCACAGGCCGTGCGATCGGCTCTAAATTGCTCAGCCCCATTTCTTTGCTAAGGTACAGGCTCGGCGAGTTAGCTGTTAAAGCAAAGTCGTGTTTGCCAGAAGCCAATAAGCGCAAGGCTGCAGAATGGGTTGCAGCAGGAATGATGATGGCATCAGGCACATTACGTTGTAAATATTCGTGCATGATGCTGGCATTTTGAACAATAACTTCGTAACCAGCAGCCTCTTTAATGTCGTTGACGTGCGGCCCATCTTTACGCGCAAACAAGGATTGATTCACGATCGAGTGGGGCGAGGAGAAGATAATGGTTTGAGCACGTTCGTCTGAATAGGCAATATTTTGTAGGGCATCAAAGGTGCCGTCTAATAACCCAGTATAAGCGCTTTGCCAGTCGGTCATGGTGAGTTCGATATCAAAGCCCATGACTTCCGCGATGGCGTAACTCAGTTCAACGGTATAACCCGTAGGGGTACCGTCTTCATCAACAAATTCGTAAGGTGGGTAATTATAGTCCGCCGCAATGTGGACCACACGTTTCTGCATGCCAAGAGAAGGGCCGAGATGTTGTTCTGCCAGCGTAAAGGGGGTAAAGCAAAGAGCCAAGATAAGCCAAATGAACTTGCGCATCATGTGATCAAACTATCTACATATATAAGTAAGGTGGTGAATCTTAACGGCTATTTTAAGGGATGAGAAGCTGTCAAATGGGGTTTGGGTTTTATGCTTATAACAAAAGTTATAAGTATAAAAAAGGTTATATCTCAGCCCCGAAGGTGCGGTATTACGCGCTATAACGTACTCAATACCGTCACTTCAAAGCGGATCTATAACCTTAGTTATAGGTTGTCGTGTTCATGAAAAGCGTAGTGATTTTTAAATTATTTAATAAAATCAATCGCTTATATTTATTTCTTAATGTTGGCACTTTCTTTGCGATGTAGATACTCGTTTTGACAAATTAATAACAAAATAAAGACATAACGAGGAATTCTCAATGAAGAAAGTAATGCTTAAAACGGCTTTGGCTACCGCGTTTACTGCTGCTGCAACCGTATCTATTGCAGACACTCAATTTGTATCAATCGGTACCGGTGGTGTAACAGGGGTTTACTATCCAGCGGGTGGTTCGATTTGTCGTATGATCAACAAAGATCGTAAAGAGCACGGCATTCGTTGTTCTGTTGAGTCTACGGGTGGTTCCGGTTACAACGTCAACAGCATTCGTGCCGGTGAACTAGAGTTTGGTGTTGCTCAATCCGATGTACAAGCCGCAGCGATTGAAGGCAAAAACCAATTCGAAGGTAACCCTTTCCCTGAGCTACGTTCAGTATTCTCTCTTCATCCAGAACCGATTCACTTAATGGCACGCGCCGATTCTGGCATTAAGACGTTTGCGGACCTAGAAGGTAAGCGCGTTAACATTGGTAACCCAGGCTCAGGCAACCGTTCTATGATGGAATTGCTGATGTCCGAAAAAGGCTGGACAACGGACAACTTTGCGTTTGCAGCAGAACTAAAATCGTCTGAAATGTCACAAGCACTGTGTGATGACAAATTTGATGTCACCATCTTCGTTGCGGGCTTACCAAATGGTTCCGCTCAAGAAGCGACGACAACGTGTGATGTACGTATGATTCCATTGGATGGTGACGTTGCGAAAAGCATTCAAGCGAAACACGCTGAATTCTCTAAAGCGGTTATCCCTGGCGGTATGTACAACGGCAACCCTGATGATGTGACGACCTTCGGCCCGAAAGCGACCATCGTAACGTCGGCGAATGTATCGGATAAAGTGGTGTACCAAATGACTAAAGCCGTGTTTGAAAACTTCGAGTCTTTTAAACGTCTGCACCCGGCTTTTGCGCCACTTCAACCTGCTGAAATGGCCACTTCTTCATTGGTTGCACCGCTGCATCCTGGTGCCGAGAAATTCTACCGTGAACAAGGCTTAGTGAAGTAAGCCACAACACTCTGTTGCATTGTTCGTCAAAGCGTCAGTCTTGCTGGCGCTTTTTCTTCTCTATGTTCGAACTTAGGAATTTTCTATGTCGACACAATCATCCACCGGTTTAGATACCAACAAATTAGATGAGATGGTGGCCGAAGCCGATACGGGCAAACGCTCACCGACCGGTCGTTTTGCGTTGGGCTTGTTGTTCCTCGTACCGTTGTGCTGGTCTTTGTTTCAATTATGGATTGGCTCGCCATTACCGTCCCAGTTTGGTTTTGGTTTTATTAATGACACTCAGTCGCGCGCGCTGCATTTAGCCTTTGCCGTGAGTTTGGCGTTTATGGCATTTCCGGCGTTTAGTCGCAGTCCAACAAAACATATCCCCATTATTGATTATGCATTGGCGCTCATTGCGGCCTTTTGTGCATCGTATTTATTTCTGTTCAACGATGAGCTGGCTATGCGCCCGGGCCTTCCCACTACTACGGATTTAGTCGTTGCGGGCATTGGCTTGCTGTTGACGCTTGAAGCCGCGCGTCGTTCTCTTGGACCACCGCTAATGATGGTGGCCATTGTGTTCTTGGCCTATGTGTTTTTTGGTGACGCGTCTTGGTTGCCAGAAATTTTACGCTGGAAAGGCGCCTCATTTGAAAAAGCCATGACGCACATGTGGCTGACAACAGAAGGGGTGTTCGGGATTGCCCTAGGCGTTTCTTCGGGTTTTGTATTCTTATTTGTTTTGTTTGGCGCTCTGTTAAACCAAGCTGGCGCGGGTAACTATTTTATTCAAGTGGCGTTTGCCTTGTTAGGGCACATGCGTGGTGGTCCGGCCAAAGCGGCGGTTTTGTCGTCGGCGATGACAGGATTGATTTCAGGCTCCTCGATTGCCAATGTGGTGACCACGGGTACCTTTACCATTCCGTTGATGAAGAAAGTGGGCTTTAGTCCAGAGAAGGCTGGTGCTGTCGAAGTGTCGTCTTCGGTAAACGGCGTCATTATGCCACCAGTCATGGGCGCCGTAGCGTTCTTGATGGTGGAGTATGTGGGCATTTCGTACATTGAAGTGGTTAAGCATGCATTCCTACCGGCCACTATTTCATACATTGCGTTGCTGTACATCGTCCATCTTGAGGCGCTAAAAGCGGATATGCGCGGTTTGCCACGCGTAACGCCTGCACGTCCTTGGAAAATTGCCATTCTGCGCTCCGGTATTATTTTATCGAGCATGATGATCTTGGCTGGCGCGTTGTACTACTTAGTGTTGGCAATCAAGTTTGTCTTGGGGGATTGGTCCAATATCGGCTTACTGTTGCTTGTGGTCGTAGGCTATTTAGGGTTGCTCTTTATTTCGGCGAAAAATAAAGATTTAGACATGGGCGATGCCAATGGCGAAATCGTTAAGTTGCCTGTGTTTGCAGACATCTATCGCACCGGCTTGTACTACTTAGTGCCATTGGTCGTACTGGTGTGGTTCTTGATGGTCGAGCGAAAGTCTCCTGGTCTATCCGCCTTTTGGGCCAGTATATTGATGGCGTTTATCTTGTTAACCCAAAAGCCACTGAAAGCTTGGTTTCGTCAGCAGCAGGGCATTGGTCAGCAGTTTAAGCAGGGGGCTTGGGACCTGATTGAAGGTTTGAACACGGGTGCGCGAAATATGATCGGCATCGGTGTGGCGACAGCGACAGCAGGCATTATTGTCGGCACAGTGACGTTAACCGGTGTGGGTCAGGTAATGGCCGAATTTGTCGAGCTGTTGTCCGGTGGCGTGCTTATCATCATGCTACTGATGGTGGCGTTGATCTCACTAATTTTAGGCATGGGCTTGCCTACTACAGCCAACTATATTGTGGTGTCGTCGCTGATGGCGAGCGTTGTCGTGGAGCTGGGCGCGCAGTCGGGTCTCATTGTGCCAATGATTGCCATCCATATGTTCGTGTTTTATTTCGGCATTATGGCCGATGTGACGCCACCGGTGGGCTTAGCGTCGTTCGCGGCGGCTGCGGTCTCAGGTGGGGATCCAATTAAAACGGGCTTTACTGCATTCTTCTATTCAATGCGTACGGCATTGTTGCCCTTCCTGTTTATCTTCAATACGGACTTATTGTTGATTGACGTGACGTGGTATCAAGGGGTGATCGTCTTTATTGTCGCGCTGTCGGCGATGTTGATCTTCGCGGCGGCGACGCAAGGTTACTTCTTTGTTCGCAGTAAGCGTTGGGAAAGCGCGGTGTTACTCTTGGTTGCTTTTACATTGTTCCGTCCGGGGTTTTGGTTGGATCAGGTAATCGCGCCGTATGAGCATTACCAAGGTTCAGAGTTAACTCAATACATTGATGAGCATCCAACGCTAGAAAGCGTGCGTTTATCGGTTGAAGGTGAAAACTTAGATGGCCGTTGGATCGAGAAAACCGTTGATTTGCCGTTGACTCAAACGGGCTCAGCAAGTGATCGCCTATTCGATGGTGCCGGCCTAGAGGTGCGTGACGAAGATGGTCAGGTGTACATCGATAATCTTGCATGGGGTGGCGTGGCCGAACAAATGAAGCTGGATTTCGATTGGGAAATTTCGGGCTTTGATGTGGCCAATGAGCGACCTGCAAAAGAATGGTTTTTTATTCCGGCATTCCTGTTAGTGCTTTGGATTATTCGACGCCAGAAAAAGCGTTTAGTTGAATAATACCAAGCCTCAGGTTTTCGTTTGGGAATAGCCGGAGCATTGCTCCGGCTTTTTTATGCGGTTTTACAATCAAAAGTGCTGATGAGAAGAGGTCAGTCATTTCTTATTAGGTCATGAAATTTGAATGAACTATGTTCTTTTATAATCCGATCAGATTTTTTGTGCCGGTCATGATAGCGTTGTCCCTAACTTATATTGCTTTATGGTTAGCCGAGACCCAATGACCTTGATTATTTTGACTGTTATGACGGCACTGATTAGTTTTGTGACGTTCTTACCCATGTGTCGAATCTCCCACTGGACGGTTCGAAGTTGTGATTTCCCACGTTTACAGTTTGCCGTCTTGGCGGCTGTGTTATTAACGGTTCAATGGATAGTGCTACCATGGGATGATCCCATTTCTTGGGCCTTAATCGTGATGACAATAAGCTGTTTGGCCATTCAGCTTTGGTGGGTATTGCCTTATACGGCGTTATTTCCAAGAGAAGTGAAAAACGCTCATGAAGTTAAACCAGAGCGATTGATTACGCTGTTAACTGCTAATGTGCTAACGCCGAATCGTCAGGCTCATAAGCTGGTGGAGCTGGTGCAATTGCATAAGCCTGATGTGCTGGTGACATTGGAATCGGACAAGTGGTGGGAGAGCCAACTAAGCATTATCGAATCAAGTCTACCGTACACCGTAAAGTGTCCGCTTGATAATCTGTATGGCATGCATGTCTACTCTCGTTTTCCTTTGGGTGATACCTCACTGAGCTTTCTGGTAGAAGACGATGTGCCTTCTGTACATACAACGATGGCTATGAAGGATGGCAGTGTCATCCGAGTGCATTTTCTTCATCCTGCCCCACCAAGCCCAACTGAAAACGAAGAGTCTGGTGAACGCGATGCCGAAATCGCTATTGTTGCGCGCAGTGTCGCAGATTGTGACATGCCAGTAATTGTGACGGGTGATTTGAACGATGTCGCATGGTCTAGAACAACGCGATTATTCCGTAAAGTGAGTGGCTTACTGGACCCAAGGGTTGGCCGCGGAATTTATTGTACTTTTCATGCCGATTATCCCTTTTTGCGTTGGCCGTTGGATCATGTGTTTCACAGTAAGCACTTCACCTTAAGCCATATTGAGCGTATGCCTTCAATTGGTTCAGATCATTTTCCTTTATTGACGCGTTTGGCGTTAACGCCCAGTGCCGGTGTTGGCCAAGAGGCCGTGGCAGGGGATCATGACGATGAGCAGTTAGCGAAAAACATGGCACGGGAAGAAAGCGTCAGCAAAAGTGATGTGCCTGAGCCGGGCAAAACTTGTTAAAGGATGATTGATTGTGAATATAGCAACGGAAACCTTATCGACACCTGATATGTACCACTTGCTTGTCGGTGGCGTAACGCCGCGACCGATTGCTTGGATCAGCACGGTGTCAGAAGAGGGGGTTCATAATATTGCACCGTACTCTTTTTTCACCGTAGTCAGCGTGACCCCGCCAGTACTGAGCTACACCCAAGTTAACCCTCGTACTGGTGACGATAAAGATACGCTTAGAAACCTTTTGCATAACCATGAATGTGTGGTGCACATAGTCAATACGGCCTCTCTTGAAAAGATGAACCAATCGTGCGCGAGTCTGACACCTGAGCAGAGTGAGTTTGATTTCGCTAATATCGAATCTGTGGCCAGCCAGGTTGTTGCGCCATTGTCGGTGGTGGATACACCAGTGCGTTATGAGTGTCGTCTTCGTGATGTGATACGTATTGGTGAACACGCGGGCGCGGGTAGCATGGTGTTACTGGATGTGGTCTCGGTCTTTGTGGCAGATGATCTTTACCAAGAGGGAAGCATTGCGCAGCCGGCGTTGGACAGTGTCGGCAAGATGGGTGGCGATTTCTACAGTTACACAAAAGATTTAAAAGCGCTTTCTCGTCCATAAAGCGCTATTTTCATTGAATCGTTAGCATGGCTAACCATTACTGTTATGGTTATTATCGAAGGCAATGAATGCATTGATTTAAAGGGGCTTTTCATGTCGGACGATAAGTCGTTAAATGCCAATCCATCTTACGAGCATCTAGTTCATATCAAAGATCACTCAGAAGTGGCTTTATATGAGCTTATTCCTGATGTTGTGTGGTTCTTTGATTTGGATAAGCATGGCTGGTGGTGGGGTAACTCTGCCGCGGTAAAGTTTTGGGGCTTAAG
Source organism: Marinomonas gallaica (assembly GCF_049821165.1). NCBI lineage: Bacteria > Pseudomonadati > Pseudomonadota > Gammaproteobacteria > Oceanospirillales > Oceanospirillaceae > Marinomonas > Marinomonas gallaica. The sequence continues at coordinate 3,152,346 of NZ_CP187511.1, read as the reverse complement.
CCATGTGGATGAGCTGATTAATAAAGACTTGTCTGGTGATACTCAAGGCGCAAAAGACCGTACTGCTCAAACTTTTGAGCTAGCGGTACAAAATGGCCTCACCATTGATCCATGGACGACGTATCCAAACGGCAAGCCTAAAACTCTTTATATGCGCCACCGTGCGGTTTTGCTTGGTCCAGAGAAACATCGTGGCATCATTGCGTTTATTAACGAAGAGGTAAACCTCGGGGAAACACCAGAAAACCTATTGCTAGTAGAAGCCATGCGTTATACCAATGTGGCGGTCACCAGTTTTAGTTTTGATGGTGCGCCGGTTGTTGAAAATCCAGAAGCCACTGAAGCCTATAGGCACATCTCACGTACCGATTTACCTACTGCCCAGTCTTTTTTCAGTGCTCGATTTGTTAACCCAGCGGAAGGTGAAGCGATATTAGCGCAAGCAATAGAGTGTAAAGGAGGGGAGTGGACATGTCAGGTTAAGACTTCTCATGGAGAGCGTATTCACAACTTAGATATTCGCATGACACGACACCCATTGTCGGGCGATTTTTTATTATTGATGTCTGAATACGATGTCACGCCTTTGCATAAAGCGTTAGAGGTGGCGCAAAACGCACAGGAAGAGTTGCGCAAATTAGCCCACTATGATGCCGTAACCGGCATTCCTTCCTTACGTTATTTGATGGATCAAGAGCAGCGCTTAATGGCCTATTCATCAAAGCAGCAGTTAAGCTTGGCGATTTTATATATTGATTTAGATGGCTTTAAAGACGTGAACGATAACTGCGGTCATGAGACAGGTAACCGAGTACTGACGCAAATAGCGCAGCGACTTAGTCAGGCTTCTGAAGGGGTGGGTCAGGCAGTCCGCTTGGGTGGCGATGAATTCTTAATATGGTTGTCGGATAGCAAAGATCGCGCTATCGCTACCGATATGGCAGAAAAACTATTAGGCTTGATTCATCAGCCTATTGAAGTTTCTAAGTGTTGCCAGATTACCGTGAGTGCCAGTATTGGTGTGGCTTTCCATCACTCAGAACAGCAGTCTCTAGACGATATTATTCAAGCCGCTGATCATGCCATGTATACGATCAAGCACGCAGGTAAGTGCGGAGTACGAGTCGCACCGGAAAGCGTTTAGTTCAAGCGCGCTGGGCCACAACACATAATTTTACGGAATATTGGCGAATATTAATAAAAAGTAACGGTTATTTTATCTTCACTCCTTTATGCTAGAAAAAGAGTAAAGATAAATATGAGGTGACTTTAGCATAATGTTGCAGCCTACGACGTGTGATCAAAAGTTCGCCATCACTCATGTGTTAGATATTGATGCGCTGCGCAATGTGCTAAGTCGTTTTCAATCTGCTTCAGGTGTTTCTGTTTGGATCTCGGAACAAAATGAGCAATTCATAGTTGCGGGTTCATCAAATTACGACGCCTCGTTTTGCTTTCAGTTTGTCGTCCATATTGATGACTGTCTTCCGGTTGTTTTGTCTCTAGATGGTCGATCTTTTAAAGTAGGCGAGTCTACTCTCCCTTTGTCCGTGCCTACGGTCGTCAATACTGTGCGTGCAGGCATTGTCGATGTATTGCAAGTCATGGTTGAAAAAGAGCTTCTGGCTCGAAAAAACAGCCAGAATGATATTCAACTTGAATCGCCATTTCATCTGCAGACCATTTTAGATGCATTGCCCACACCAATGGGGTGGTCCAATGCTGAAAACGATAATATAGAATATATTAATGCTGCTTTTGAAGCGCTGTTTGGTTACAAGCAAGCAGACATACCGAATCTAGGGCAATGGTTCGAAAAAGCTTTTCCCGATGAAGCCTATCGCCAAAGAAACCGTTTACTTTGGCAAGAGCAGGTTGTCCAGAGGAAACGAGGTGATACAGAAACACAGGTGCAGCCTGTCGAGGTTACCTGTAAAGATGGCTCTGTACGCAATGTGTTGATTAGTGCGACTTCCGTAGGTAAAAAGCGTCTGGTTAATTACAGCGATATGACCAGTTACTGGCAGATCCAAAATAGATTGTCAGCGCACCGCGAAATGTTGGAAATGATTGCTAAGGGGCAATCTCTTGCTAGCATTCTGGAAAAAATTGTATTTCAAGTGCAATCTGAATCCAAGGACTCTATTTGCAGTGTGTTACTGCTCGATGAACATAATAAACTTCGTAGCGCTGCCGCTCCCGACCTTCCTGAATTTTATACAAAAGCCATTGATGGCTTAAAGATTGGACCTTCAGTTGGCTCCTGTGGGACTGCATCCTACCTAAAAGAAAGAGTGATCGTTGCGGATATCAGTGAGCATGAATATTGGCGCGGCTTTGAAGCGCTTGCTGCCCGTGCGAATCTAGCGGCTTGCTGGTCTGATCCCATCCTGTCTTCTTCTGGTGAGGTATTGGGTACGTTTGCCATTTACCATCCCTACGCCACATATCCTACACAAGATGATATTGATTTAATTTCTTTCGCAAGCAATTTAGCGAGTGTCGCCATCGAAAATAGACAGTCTCGCGATGAGCTTGAGCGTAAAGCATATTATGATGATTTGACAGGGCTTGCTAACCGCCGTTACTTTTTTGAATATGCTAGCAAAGTGCTTAAAGAGTTACTGAGTGTTAGCGGCTACTTCAGCATGATCATGTTGGATATTGATCATTTCAAATATGTGAACGATCAATATGGGCATGAAATAGGCGATTTAGTACTCAAAAAAGTAGCGCAAACAATGACGAAAACACTAGATGATACAGGTTTGGTGGGGCGTATTGGCGGAGAAGAGTTTGCTGTTATTTTGCCGCATATTGGAAAGCAAGAAGCTTTTGATATAGCAGAGTGTTTGCGTATAGCGGTTAGCGGATTAATGGTTACTACGCCGAATCAGGATCACGTAAAGATCACGATTTCTGCCGGTTTAGCGCAATGTTGCGAGGGTGAGGAAGGCTCAATTGGCATTGATCAATTGTTTAAACGAGCTGATACCGCGTTGTATCAGGCAAAAACAGCGGGTCGAAATCGAGTCATGGTCTTCAACATGGCCCAGTAAGGCTTAAATCGTATTAAGCCTTACTTAAAGCATCGTTCTTGTATGGATTTACATACTGAACTGTCGTTCCTTTCGGGTGATTAATCCAGTTGTTTTGCACCTTCTTCAATGCTTCGTTGAATAATCGGTGAAATGGTAGAGCCTTGTACGATGATTGAAAAGATCACCACAATGTAGGTCACAACTACCACGAGCGTATGGTAATCAGCGCCATTAACCATCAATTGGCCCTGCGGGATAGATGCGGCCATGGCCAATGCTAACCCGCCACGTAAGCCGCCCCAAGTTAGAATTTTGACTGAATGCGGATCGTACTCGCGGAACCTGCGAAAAAGCTTGTACACGGAGCCAACGCTGATAAAGCGTGCAAGCAAGACCGCCGGTATCATCAAAATACCTAAGCCTACCTCTGCCCATGTAACGGGCAAAACCACCAGCAGCAAGCCTATCAAGATAAACAGCAATGAGTTTAAGAACGCATCAATGGTGTGCCAAAAGTGGCTCATCGTCGTTTGGCTTGCTTCCGAGAAGCCTTTGCTGTGCGTGACGTTACCAATGAATATACCGCTTACCACCATCGCTAACGGGCCGGAAATGCCAATGACGTTGGCCAGTGCATAACCCGCCGTAGGGATACACAAGGTAATCAGTAATTCAATGCTGGTGTCATGACTGGTACGAATCAACCAGTGAGCGATCAAGGCCATGACTAAGCCAAATAGCACACCGCCCACCGCATCGACTAAAAACAGCTCTGCTACACCAGACATCGTTGCGGTTTCACCAGAGAAAGCCACTGCGAAAATAGTAGTGAAAACCACCAGGCCTATACCGTCGTTGAATAGGGATTCGCCTTCAACTTGCACGGATATTTTCTCGGGTGCATTCATCTTTTTAATAATGGCTAATACTGCAATGGGGTCAGTCGGACTAATTAAGGCACCAAATAGCAAGCAGTATATAAAGGGCAGCTCCCAGCCTAATAGATGGAATGTGAAATAGCATAAACCGCCGACAATAAACGTCGAAATCAGCGTTGAAAAGAGCGCCATGATGGCGATTTCCCAGCGTTGATTTTTCAGCAGTTTTAAATCGATCTCTAAGGCTCCGGCAAAGAGCAGAAAGCCGAGCATACCGTTTAACAGCAGCATATTAAAATTCAAGCTGGCAACAGAGGTAGTAATGGATTCGGTAAAGCTATTGTCATAAAACTGAGTGAAGCCCATCAAAAGAAGGGATATCACAACCGAACCTGTGGTAATGGCGATGGTGGTTTGGAGTTTTAAGACATATTGATTACTGAAGGCGATTAAAATCGCGACAACAGATAATAGACAGAGGAAGTACCAAGCGTTCATAAGAGTCCCAAGGGTAAGCATGTTTACAACTAAACGCCCTCAATTGCAGAGTTTGAATGGCTAGGTTGGCAGCATGCTGTCGACGCTTAGTTTTAAACACGAGAACGGCGCATAGTATATGCCTCTCCTGTGAAAAAGTTTCGACCGAATGGGTGAATCCTAAAAATACGCTTAATCTGGCTAAATAAGTAAAAATAATGCTAGCTAGGTAAGGTTTGAATTAAATCAAAGAAATGGGCGGGTAGATCTATAGGGCGGAAGGAAACAGCACTGCTAGGCAGTGCTGTTTAATGGGGCGATTAAGCGAATACGAAATACTTACGTACTGTCTCAACCACTTCCCAAGTGCCTTTCATGCCTGGTTCGATAACAAATACATCGCCGCCTTTAAGGTGCTTCGGCTCTTCGCCTTCAGGCGTGATAATGCAGTAACCTTCAAGGAAGTGGCAGAATTCCCATTTGTCGTATTCCACTTCAAATTTACCAGGAGTACAGATCCACGTACCCATGATCTTGCTACCATCTTCAGATAGGTAAGCATTTAGGTTAACAGTGTGTGGTTCGCCTTCGATGCGTTTCCATTTCGTTGCATCAACAACAGGTGTTGGGCACGTTTCGCGCATTACAGTGATGAAATCAGACATGTAAGTTCCATGATTAAATTAAGAGAACTAGCATTGTAGTGCGCTCATCAACGCAAGGGTTGTCCTAGCCCGACGCATTCCTGCGAAATTATGTCGTTATGCTCAATATGATGCATTCCGTTTTTTCTCTGTGACGCCATAAAAAGCCGTTTCGTTTTGCATTAGAGGTCTTAAAAGCGGTCAGGTTTATAAGATTAAGCCTGCACATTCTGTCTTTCATCATAAAAATAAACCGCCATAACGATCAGTAAATTTATAGCTGTCGCTATTGGGTAACTTTGTTGTCGTTTTGTCCGTGCGCAATGACTAGCATCATAATGTCGCTAAAATAGTTAACCATAAGCGACAGGTTAGAGTGATTTTGATTGGTTGAATCAAGCACGATTGATGATTATTTGAAATGCTAAACCTATAAAAATGTTGATAAATGTCACTATTTCCAATAAAAAACCGTGCTAACAATAAAAATAGACGAGGCGGAGTAGGTGTTCAGGGATTGTCGTTTATGACTGTTTAATAGTGCTAAAGTGTCGCTTATTAGGTATTAGTAATATTTAATATAGGTATTATGTAAGCATTGTGTAACACGGTCGCTCTTACAGGGTGTATGACCGCTCCAATAAAAATTGGTGGCATTGATTTGATTAAGGCAGACGTGTCTAAAGCAATGATTAATACCGCTTAACGCGACAGCTTAGGTTGCTCGTATTCAATAAAAAAAGGAACAAATGACATGAAAGGCATCCAGACAAAACTGAAAACGTTGGTTTCAACAGCCGTTGCTACGGCTTGTTTGATGAGTGCTAGTGCGGATGCGCTGACACTGCGTTTAGCGACGGATTCTGGCACAGCAGGTTCACCAGCGGGGGACGCGCTGAAAAAATGGGGTGAGCTAATTGAGCAGAAATCAGATGGTGAAATTGAAGCGCGTGTTTATTACCAGAATGAATTAGGTGGTCAACAAGAAGTGTTTGATCTTCACGTTGCAGGCGATGTTGATGTGATGTTGAACTGGCCCATGACGTCATACGATAAGCGCATTGGTGTTATTTATACACCATACATGACGCTTTCTTGGGATGAAGCGCTGAAAGCATACAGTCCAGGTGGCTGGGTTAATAATATGTTGGGTGGTGTTTACCAAGACATCGGTTTGAAATTCTTCGGACCTTGGCCAGAAGGGTTCAATGGTGTTGGTTCTCGAGGCAAATACGCTCTGAATATTGAAGACGCTGAAGGCCTTAAAGTTCGTACCATGACCGTATTCCCTGCGCCTCAAACGATGCAAGCATTGGGTTACCAAACGGCTGCAATCGACTGGGGTGAAGTGTACACGGCCTTGCAAACAGGTGTGGTAGACGGTGAAGCTGGCAACGTTATCTACTGGGATTACGAGTACTTCCGCGATTCATTGGATTACTTTGTACAAACCAAGCATTTCTTTATGACAGGTGTGCTGTCTATGAACTCTGATTCATGGGAAAGCATGAGTGAAGAAGAGCAAAAAATTGTTCAAGAAGCCGCGAATGAAATCATGAACGATCAATTTAAAGCAGCAAAAGAGCAAGATGATCATTACATTGCCGAAGCGCAAAAAGCTGGCATGGAATATTTCGAGCCTTCTGATGAGCAAATTCGCGAGTTTGCCAAGGCTGCACGTGAGCAAGTTTGGCCGCTAATGGATGATGAGATCGGTTCTGAAATCATGGATGTGATTCGCGAAAACGCTTCACCGTTATAAGTTTTACATTGAAGTACCTCCTTTTAGACCAGCCCGCTAGCGGGCTGGTTTTTTTCTTACGCTGGAGAAACCATGATAAGTAAGTTTTTTTCTGGATTAGACAAGCGTGTTGGCTGGTTACTGGAAGCTGCGGCCTTTGTGTCGAGTTTGTTGGTTGTTGGTTTAATGTTGTTCTTGGTGTTGGCGCGTTACGTATTCGGCTGGTCCATAGTCGGTCTGCTTGAGCTCATCATGCTATTTGGCATGTGGCTATATATGTTGGGAGGCTTGATTGCTAGCCGCCGAAATCAGCATTTGGTAGTCGATTTTATTGAGCTAAAAATCAGCGATGAACGCATGAAATTGATGCATAAAGCGCTGATTTCACTGATCACGTTTGTTATTTGTGTATTTTTCATTGTGTTGGCTTACCGGATGTTGGCATGGGGTGTACGCCGCCCGCAAACGTCTCCGGGTATGGGGATTCCACTGTGGTTACCACAGGCTTCCATTATGCTCGCCGCTGTGGGTTGTACCTGTTATGCATTACGTGACTTTATTTGCTCGGTTGCGGGTGCTCGTCGTTTAAAGAAAGAGGGTCAGTAGTATGGACGGTTTTATAGCAATTGGCCTTCTGTTGTTATTCATGATCATTGGTGTGCCTGTTGCGTGGTCATTTGCCGGTGTATTGGCATTTTTGGTATACGCTTACGACGCCAACCTGAATACGTTGATGATGCAAGGTTACCGCTCACTTGATTCTGTTATTTTGATCGCTCTGCCTTTATTCGTATTGACGGGGTACTTGATGCAAAGCGGTGGTATTGCTAAGCGTCTAGTAGACTTTATTGAAGTGATGATCGGTAAGCGCCGAGGGGGCATGGGCGCGTCTATGGTGGTGGCTTCTGGCATCTTTGGTGCCATCGCCGGCACAGCAACCGCGGCGGTTGCTTCGATCGGTACTATTATGATTGGGCCATTGGAGCAGCGCGGTTATCCACGAGGTTACTCGTCTGCGCTGTTGGGAATCTCCTCTTTATTGGGCATTCTGATACCACCTTCAATCACAATGATTCTGTTTGCCGTGGTGACGCGTCAGTCTGTGGCGGCATGCTTTGCAGCCTCGGTTGGGCCAGCATTGTTGCTGATTATTGGTTTGATTGCCGCGAACCGTTTTAGTGTGGGTCGCTTCTTTGATGAAATCAATGTTGCGGCTTCCGCTGGTATGGACAAAGCGCCGAGCAAAGGCCGCGCGGCCATTCGTGCTTTCCCAGCATTGTCGCTGCCCATTATTATTTTGGGTGGTATCTATGGTGGTATTTTTACACCGACAGAAGCGGCAGCCGTCGCTGTGTTTGCGGCCATGTTGATCGGTTTCTTTATCTATAAAGATCTGACGATTCCTACGTTCAGTCGAAGTGTGGTGTCTGCCGCGGAAACAACCGGTACGGTGATCTTGATTTTACTGTTTAGCTTTATGATCGGTCGTATTTTGGCGATGGAACGTATACCTCAGGACCTGACGCAGCTCGTTGGCAGCATGATTGAAAATCCACTAATGATCTTGATTGCAGTGAATATCTTTTTGATCATTGCAGGGATGATCATGGATGACGTATCAGTAACGGTTGTCGTGGCACCTTTGTTTATGCCACTGATGGTTGAAAGTGGTGTGCATCCTGTGCATTTTGCTTCAATCGTGGCTTGTTCTGTGGTGATCGGGGCGAACAGCCCGCCAGTCGCGCCGATTCTTTATATGGCGTGCCGTATTGGTCAAGTGTCGATCCATCGAACAGTGATGCCGGCTTTGGCGTTAATGGGTTTTGTGGGCATTCCGGTAATGCTAATCACGACCTTTGTACCTGAATTGTCCTTGTTCTTGCCGCGTTGGCTTGGCTTTGTTTAATCAGGGTTATTCATGTTAATTAAAAGGCCAGCAATACGGCTGGCCTTTTTTGTTCGACACCTTTTCATTTATGAAGGGTGTCGAGCACGTTGAATACAGTCTAGTAGTGATTGCGCGGCTTGCTTAGGGTCATCCGATGTACAAATCGCCGAAACAAGAGCTATGCCATGAACGCCGGTACTCGCGATCTCGGCTAGGTTATCTGGTCGAATGCCACCAATGGCAACGATTGGTTTTTGATACTCTTTCAGTGCTCGCATCAGGCCATCCAACCCCCAGTGGTACTGAGTATTTGTTTTAGTCGGCGTTGGGTAAATCGCGCTGAGTCCAATGTAGTCAATCGGCAGATGTTTCGCTTCATCCAGTTGTGCCCAGCTTTCCACTGACAGCCCAAGCAATTTGTCGGGGCCGAGCAGTTGACGAGCGATGGTCGCTGGCATATCACTTTGCCCTAGATGAACGCCATCCGCATCGACGGCTAATGCGACGTCGACACGATCATTAATGATTAAAGGAACATTGTGGTCGGCCAACAAAGGCTTGATGGCCAACGCACGTTTAATAAAGGCCTGCACGTCATGATGCTTTTCACGCAGTTGAACCATGGTGACACCGCCGGCAACCGCCTGTTCGACAACGTGCATGAGCGATGTTAAATCGAGGTTTTCATCGGTGACAAGATACAGGGTGTAAGGTGACATGCAGGCTCCTATTGCCGGATTATAATTGCGCTAATTTCAAGCGCGCGAGTAGGGTGTCATCGTCGAGTGCAAACAAGGCATCAAGCAATGCCGTTTGCAAGCTGCCGGGGCCTTTCGCCTCCTGTCCGGCAATTTCTCCAGCAACACCCATGACCGCAGCCGCCGCTAGGCCGGTCGTCTCGCCAATGGCGGCAAACGCGCCTGTTAAGGCTGACAAAGAGCAACCGGTACCGGTCACTTGAGGCATCATAGAATGACCATTGCTTAAAGAGAACACACTGTCTTTGGTCACAATGTAATCCACCGCGCCAGAAACCACGACATTTGCCTGGTGCTCATCGACCAAGGCTTTCGCGGCACTTAACGCCGCTTGACTGCTGTCTTGCGCGTCCACCCCTTTGCCCTGCGACGCATCTCCAGCCAGAGCAATGATTTCCGACGCGTTGCCACGAATGATCAAACGCTCAGCCAGTGCAGCAAAGCTTCGTGACGTTGCGGTACGAAACGCCGTCGCACCACAACCGACTGGGTCTAAAATGACTGGCGTTTGATTGGCATTGGCTTGTTCAATAGCAAAGGCCATGCGTTCCACCCAGACTTTATCGAGCGTACCGATGTTGATGACCAAGGCGCCCGCAAACGCCATCATGTCTGCCATTTCCTCTCGGGAGTGGGCCATGATAGGCGATGCACCAATGGCCAGTAAGGCATTTGCAGTGTTGTTCATGACCACGTAGTTGGTGATGTTGACGACCAACGGCTTTTGTTGACGCAATGACGTTAGTGCTTGCGCGATCAGTTCAGGTGTCATGCATTAGCCCTCTTGCTTGATGTGGTCAAAGCCTTGCTGCCAGAAAGCAATCTCCATACGTGTCGCGGTACGGAAGGTCTCGACGAGTCGTTGGCCTTGTTTGCTGTTTAATTCAATGTCCGCCAATAGGCTATTAAAGTGCTGTGCGCCTTGGGCGACATGGCTTTGGAAGTCTTCGCTGGCGTATAGGTCTAACCAAGAACGGAATGGATTGCCATCGAGCTTAGTGTCAGGTGATTGCATACGTTGGTTGCCAATCGCAGCGTAACCAATTGAACAAGGTGCGAGTGCCGCATAAAGGCTGACCAAGTCACCACTCATGCCCGCATCCAAAACAAAGCGAGTATAGGCGACCGTGCCAAAGGCTTCGTCTTCTTGCTCCATTTCGACTTCGCTAATGCCCCATTTTTTGCAGTATGCCACATGATGGGCGATCTCAGTGTCGAGCAGAGCTTGCACACTGGGTAGGGCGCGACGCATGTCTTCTAGGTTATCGGCTTTGTAAATGGCCAATGCATAAGCACGCACGTAATGCTTTAGGAATAGGAAATCTTGCTTGAGATAATGTAAAAAGCAACGCTCGTCCAGACTTCCATCCGCGATTTGCAGGACAAAGTCGTGCTCGATGTAGGCTTGCCACTCGTCCGAGCAAGCATCAACCAAATCTTGATATTCCATGTCAGTCTCCTAGTTGATAATTGGGTTGTAATCAGCGGCTTTCGGCAGCGTTTTAATAATGCCGTGATCAAACATAAATTGAGCGTAATGATCGTAACGCGCCAAATCCACCGCTGCTGGGCGCAGCGCGAAGCGTGTTAAAGAGTCTTCCCATGCCATAGCATTTAACTCATTGTCCAACGTGTCTGGCGAGTAGGACACAAACTCATTCCACGCGGCATCAGGATGGTTCACAATGTACGTCGTGGCTTTTTCAATCGCGCTGTTGAAGGCTTTGATCGCGGCTTTATCGTAGGTTTTACTGTTGGCAACGAATATTAATTCATCGTAACTTGGCACACCGTGCTCTTCTGGGTAAAACGCCGTCGCTTGGTAGCCTTCCAATTCCAGTTGATTGCTTTCAAAGTTACGTAGCCCGCCCCAAATAGCATCGACCTTGCCTGAGGCTAAAGAGGCTGACAGAGACCAGCCCACATTGATAATTTCGACCTTATCGTAAGCAACGCCGTGGTGTTTAAGCATGGTTCCCACTGTCGCTTCTTCAGTACCCGCAATCGAAATACCGATTTTTTTGCCATTTAAATCAGCAGGCGACTCAATGCCACTTTTGTCCATTACAATCAGTGTATTCAGGGGGGTTGCAACAAGAGTGCCCGAACGTATCAAAGGCAGGCCCGCTGCAACATCAATGGTGAGCGTTGGCTGATACGAAATGGCCATGTCGACTTTGCCAGCGGCAACAAGCTTAGGTGGCATACTAGGATCAGCCGGCTCTTGGATAGTGACCTCAAGGCCTTGTTCCGCAAAGTACCCTTTTTCATGTGCGATCACGATTGGGCCATGATTTGGGTTCACGAACCAGTCCAGCATCAGAGACAGCTCGTGATCAGCGGCGAAGCTTGGGCTAACCATAGACGCGGCCATGGCCGATGAAGCGGTGATGCGAAGTAGTGTTTTCATAAAATAGTGCTGTCCTTATTGTGCGTGCCAGGGAATGAGTTTTTTGAGGAGCCAGTCGACGCTAAAGTACAGCGCGACCGAAAAGAGAGACAAAATAAACAGTGCGGCGAACATCTCATCGATCATCATTCGCGCATTGGCTTGCAGCATGAGGTAGCCCAGTCCAGCACTGGAGCCGACCCATTCACCCACCACCGCACCGATGGGCGCGATGACCACGGCAACGCGTAATCCCGAACCCAGTGCGGGTAACGCGGCAGGCAACTGAACATGCCAAAGACGCCGCCAACGATTGGCACCTAAGGTGTGCGCCAAATCCAAATAACCTTGCGGTGTACTGCGTAACCCGTCATAGCAGCAAGTCGTCACAGGGAAAAAGATAATAATGGCGGCCATGGCGACTTTTGAGGCAATACCATAATCCAGCCAGAGCATCAAAATGGGCGCGATGGCAAACACTGGAATGGCTTGGCTGGCGATTAAAATAGGCAGCAACCAGCGTCTAACCGGCGCAAACAGCAACATTTGCAAGGCAAAGAATAAACCGATAGACACACCGAGCAGCAAGCCGATTAATATTTCTTGCGCCGTTACCCAAGTATGTTTAAACAAAATGGTATAGCGCTCGGTCAGCACGTCAAAGACCGACAAAGGAGTGGGTAAGATAAAGCTTGGCAAATCCCAAATCGTAATCGCCCCTTGCCAAAGTACGACTAAAACAGAAATTGAAATGAGCACTTGCAGTGCTTTTTTCAGCCACGAGATGCGTCGTGAGCCGATTGGAGAAAGTGGCTGTGCCAAGACATTATGCATGGTCAACCTCCAGCCGCTCTAGTATCTGCTCTTGCAGCTGCGCCGTGTCTGAGTCTAATCGTCGTGGCGGCTGGCTTGATAAAGGTGGTAGGGGACGGGCGCTGGCGGGGTTGCCTTCAAATACATAAAGCTGATGACCAAGGCGCACCGCTTCTTGCGGATCGTGCGTCACCAGTACGACGGTTTTATGTTTCAGTAACTCAAACGACAGCGTTTGCAGCTTATGACGCGTCACCGCATCAAGCGCCGAAAATGGCTCGTCCATTAACACTACAGGCTGGTCTTGCATCAGGGTACGTGCCAAGGCGGCACGTTGGCGCATACCGCCTGACAGAGTTTGCGGCAACGCTTGAGCCTTATCGGCCATATCGACTTGCTCTAGCAAGCGCAGTCCTTGTTGACGTATGGCTTCTGTCACGGGCTGGCCTTTTAAACGATAAACTACGCATACGTTGTCTAGCACGCTTAACCATGGCAACAGTAAATCCTGCTGTGCCATGTAAGCGATACGGCCCGCTAATGGCTGACCGTCACAGGTAAGAATATCGCCTTGCCAATGCGCATCTTCTAACAATCCAGCCAGTTTACGCAGCACCGACGTTTTGCCACAACCGCTACGGCCAAGTAAACAGGTCCACTGATTAGCGCGAAACGTAAGACTTAAATCCTGTAATACAGGCTCAGAAGTGTGTCCATAGGCCAGCCGTGCATGCTGAATTCTAATAGCAAAGGCGTCTGTCATTATGAACGCTGTGCAAACGAGTAGAAGTGATGAACCGGACCATGGCCTTGACCAATGTCTAGCTGATCCGCGTGGGCAATGGCTTGGCTGATGTACTCTTTTGCTTGTTGAGTCGCGCTGGGTAATTCAAAGCCTTGAGCTAAAAACGAGGCCAGCGCAGACGACAATGTACAGCCCGTGCCATGGGTGTTTTTCGTTTTAATTCGAGGACTGGCGTAAGAAATCAGTTGTTCTTGAGTAATCAGCCAGTCAACGCTTTCTGCCGTATCGGCTAAATGCCCACCCTTGAGTAACACCGCTGCGGTCGGCAGTAATTTTAACGCTGGAATTAAAGCGAGTGCGGCTTCTTGGTTCGTGGGGGTGCCGCAGCCTAACAGTGCCGCGGCTTCAGGCAGATTCGGAGTGATGACCGTCACCCACGGCAGTAGCTCAGTTTTAAGCGTTTCAATGGCGCTGTCTTGCAACAGCCTATCGCCACTGGTCGCCACCATCACAGGATCAAGCACTACGTGCTTAGGCTGGTATTGGCGCAACTTCTTAGCCACCACTTTGATGATGTCAGAGTCGGCCAACATGCCAATTTTCACGGCTTGAATATTGAGATCAGTAAACACTGCATCAAGTTGCGCTTTGATGTGCGCGAGCGGAATAGGGTGGACATCGGTGACGCCGAGGGTGTTCTGTGCAGTAGTCGCAGTAATGACGGTGCAGGCATAACCACCTGTCGCAGAAATGGCTTTAATATCGGCTTGGATGCCCGCGCCGCCGCCACTGTCGGAACCGGCGATGCTAAGTGTAATAGGTGTGCTCATGTTTGTTCCTCTACGGTGTAAAGGAACAGGTATGAGAGCTGGAGAAGATCACGAGTGACGGGCGTCAAACGGATTCAAGATCACTACCTATAGTTCCCTACGCCAGTATTAACTGAATCAGGTTCAACGGGTCTCGCTTCAGCGATCTCAGCATTTCTGCCCCCCGACTATATGCAAAAGATACTACCAGCTCTTTCGCAAGGACACTAGACAATCATCAACATACGATATTTGTCGGACCTCGCTCTGCGAGGGAACAGCCCTGCAAACCAAACGCCACTTCATCAGCCACCCACCCCGCTTCGCTTCAATGTTTGTGGAAGAGAGAATTCATGCATTCAATTCGCTTGCGCAATGTCGCTTCGCGACCGTCAGCGCGAATCCAACGCATAAAGTTTCTTTTCAAGACAGAATCATCTTATGAGAGCTGAATCAGGTTATTTATTCCCTAAAATACTGTTACTTATCTTGGCGACGTCTCTGATAGCAAAGTGACAGAACGGCTTCGCGTCATGCTGCCATGGGACAATGGCAGTTAGCATTAGCGCTTAGTGAGGTTGATGCATAAAACGGATCAGGTCAAAAGGCCTGAGGGAAGCGCTTGCCTCTCTGGTTAAATCACGCTACAAAAGGGTACATTAAGAACCAATATAGCGGTGATCAAAGACGATCTGATGCGGAATAGTCCAAACAGACTTTGGTATTAAGCAAGTTATTTTACAGGGACGTCCTACCATGAAAAAAGCAAATCCCCTATATAGACAACGCAGCCGTTCAACAGTGGGTTATAGCCGCAGCTACGCTGCCGTATAACCCTTAATTGTTAACAAGGAGGTATCAATGCTAGATTTTGAAAAAAGTGAATTTGCGGATTCTATTTATTATGCCGATCTATTTAGAATTGACAGCAAAATATGGATGATCATGGGCTATGGGAAAAGTGAGGCCGCTAGAATCGCCTCAGATAACGATCGTGGTAACGATTTGTCGAGAGACTGTGTTGCTCTAAAAGTAAGCGGTAAAGATTTATTTGGGCGATATGATCCGGGGGCCTTAGGCGCTCATCACGATGAAAGTAGTGATCTTCATAAATTTCACAAGATCGATTATATCGCTTACTGCTTGTCTCCTGAGCAAACAGAAGAAGTATTTTCTTCAAACACAAAAGAAATTCTGGCTTGTGAGGCGGGGCTGATGAGTAAATTGGCAGTTGTCTATCCATATCCAGCATATTCAGCGCAATTTGTTTTTACTCCTCAAGAAATTGAAGCGTTGGCTAATCCAGAGCGCAGGGCTTTTAATTTTCTAAAGAAAATCAATGACACAGGGTTTAAAAACTTAGTGTTGGTGCCTTTCATGACTGAATTAGAATCAAAAGCAGAGTTATATAAGAGCTATGTGCCAGAAATTGCTTAACAAAGCCAAGCACAATTGCCCATTCAAAATACGCATGGGCGGTACCTCGCTGTCGCTCGGCCTTTGTTGGTGGCGTTATGCCCAAGGGAAATGACGATTAATGAATCAAGATTGGATTCTTCAAAAGAAAGAAACACGCCGGACTTTTTCAAAGTCAACTTGGGTGCCTTTGAGAGCATCCATTAACGATGAAGAAGGTGATTGTAAATATACAGGGCATGTTGTCGAGTACTTTGGTTGCGGTTCTGTAGCATTTCCTCCAGAGCACAGACAAATAGCTGAGAAAGCTGGCTGGAGTGATATTGGTATTGGGTGTACTACCAAACCTCACGCCTACGAAGATGGTTATTATTCTACAATTGAACAGTACCAATGGAATGACAAAGAACCAATTGGAATTCATCTTGTATTTGAACATCCTCAACCTATCGTTGGCGGAACTTTATGGGTATTAAATCCTGACTTGGTTGTAGCACTTCGGCTTATAAAAGAGGGGAATAACTGGGTAAGGCCAGAAGAAAATTTTATAGTAGTAGCTCGGGAAGTTCTAGATGACAAAGGGCAGCAGCGGCTGATCGAAATAAAGAGAGAGTTTCTTCTGGACTATTTAGCAGCTAGAAATTTATCTCTAAAGCTATCGTACTATCGGCAAAGAGTGGAAAACGTACCAACACTTGAAAATAGCGAATACGCTGGCCTGGAGGACCACCAAGAAGAGAGGAATGACGGCCGATATGAACTGCTAATTCGCAATTTGAATGATGTATTTGGTGGTAGCTGGGCAATGTTTCGTGCTTGGCGTACAGATGTAGATGAAGAGGAAGATGCTCCTTTAATGGGGCCGGAAACAAACGAAAATACTGATTATGAAAAGTCTGAAGGAAACAAGTCCGGTTATGATGGTGTACGGGTGGAAGGAGAATTTTGGCGGGATGAATGGATTAAACACCAAGGCATAAGCAAGCGCGTTAGAGGGGATGCTGATACAAACCTACCGCAATTCATAGTTGAAACAGATAGCAATCGCATTGCATCATCTGAGCTAAACAATGAAGACGTTGGAAGATGGCTGTGGTTTCGTTCAAGTGTTGTAAATGAACTGTTGGGGCTTCGAGGATTCTCACTTGAATGGTATACTGCCGAAACAGGTTCTATTCACTCAACGTCTGGTTATCGAATTCACTTTGGAGTCAACTCAGCGGATTTCATTACCGTTTATGCTTATGACATCGCTCGCCTCCCTTCATGGGAACAGCACTTATGGGGCGCACATAATGCAGTCCCAGAGGGCAAGGTTTCCAGTGAGTTATTAGATTCTCAAGTGAAGGCTCAACCCGCATCCACACATGCAGTAGAGGAGTTGCTGTTCGAAGTAATGAGCATGCTAGAGAATGGATTTAAGCAAGAATTTAGTGTTTCTCTTTTCTCACATGATATAGACCGTATAGAAGCCTTAAAGAAAATATCCAGATTCGAAAGTAAAGATCAGGCGTCATTGCTAAGGCTAGCAAAAGAAATTGTACGCGTTTTCTCTGACCGGCTTAATGTAAAAGATTTGCGGGCGTTATCAGTGCATGCGAATAAGGACAAACTTGGCTCAAACAAACTACTGCAAGATATATTATCCCAGAAAGTTGGAGATGATACTGCTCGTAAAGTCTTTAGGCCAATTGTAGGTGCTTATGATATGCGAGTAGGTGATGCGCACCCGACAAGTTCAAAGATCGGAGAAGCCTTAGAGCTTGCCGGAATTGACACTGAAAATTCGTTTTTAAGGCAAGGACAACAATTGATTTCCAATGTTGGGCAGTCAATTTGGTGGATTGGTAAGATGATGTTTGAAAAGCCTAAAAAATGATTAGGCTCGCAAGATGTTATAACAAGGAGCTGCTGTCGGACAAATTTTTCGCTGCGCTCCAAATTTGCCGTAGAGCGCGGCGTTACCATTCAAATTAGGGGATTGAAAGCTTGGTAGGCGAGTAGCTGTTTCGTTTTGCTGATCTTCGGTCGCCGTTTATAGCCTACTTTTTGGTAGTAGTTAGATAAGATTAACTCTGTACCCACTGCGGCGTGGGGGGGGGCAAATTCGATGGCGATAGTAATCCAGTATTTGGATGGAATATTAAGACGTTGTAAAATGGGAGCAAAAGATATGTCGATTCTGCCGCGTTTACTTTGGTTAACAATGCGTCCAGTGAGGTAATATACGCTTATCCTCCTTGTCCATAGTTTAGGGTGGTATAAAAGTATTTGGCAATAATTAATGTTATTAATAGATATAAAAAAAATAAAGAAGTGGAAAGTATCATTGTTTTGCTTTTCCTTTTTCTTTTGTGACCTAAAATGAAAAAATATATACCGAGTAGTGATAAAGGTATTAACGTTAATTGAAAATATTTTTTCATAGCTAATTGATATTCACTTATATAGCCGTCAGCGAATCCGACTTTATTTATAAAAAATAGATACAGAGTGATACTTAGTAGAAGTGTAAAAGTGCCTAAGAAGTATGAGAGAACTCTCTTACCTATGATTTTCATATAGCGGCAACCTCATAACTTCTGGAAACCTTACATCGAGTAACTAATGGTGCATAGCCAAATTGATGCTGAAGTTGCCACCAAGCTGTAATGCCAACGCTATCGGCTCTAGAAAATAGTCCATCACCTTTAGCACCAAACTCGAGCAAGTCATCATCATCTAACCCAAACACATCATAGAAATAATAATCTAAATTTATGATGTATTTTTCTATATCAGGGAAATAATTATAGGATGTAGCAAAGACATAGACATACTGAATACCGTTTATCATTAATCCTAAACCGTTTCCATAGTCTCCGGATCTTAAGAAAGGGGTCCCATCATTAAAAGCTGGAACGCCAAGGTTTATAGGAACATTAATATTCTCAATAGACCAGTTTGCATTTTTTAATGCCTGATGTATTCTTGTTTGTCCAGCCGTTATTGGCGGATGCTCTGGAGCTTAAAACGCACGATTGCAAAAACTTTTTATGTTTTGATGGTTTGATGCCAAGGTATTTAGTCTTTGATCAGAGAATACTTTGACTTCATTGTTCTTTTTTAAAAAGCTATTAAATAAGTCACTGGTTAAATCGGTGTTGGCATCACTAGCAAATATATTTACTAATTGCAATATTTTTGATTTTAGCTCTGCTTCTGTAGCGCCGACACCAGAGCCATAGGGTATTTTTCTACGCAACCCATAATTAAGATCGGGGCCAAATATGGGAGCTACACAGGAAGGAAGTGCTTCATTATCTATAAACTCTGTAGTCGGATCTAAGTACGAGTCTTGAGCAAAGGCAACCAGTTTAGGACGCAATAGCTTACAAAAATTTAGGTTTAGCATAAAAGTCCATTTTGTTTGCATCAGGATTAAAACTTTATAATTGATGTTACTCATTAAGGATGTTCAATAAAACTGTATATTTAAAGTTTTACGTATTATTTTCAGTCAGTTGTCTAGTTAAAATGATACCCATCTTAAAAAAAGTGGCTGTTTATCTTGGTGATTTTTCTGAGAGCCAAGTGACAGAACGGCTTTGCATTAAGCTGCCATGGGACAATGGCAGTTAGCGTAAGCGCTTAGTGAGGTCAGTGCATAAAACGGTTCAGATCATAAAGCCTGAGAGAAGCGCTTGCCTCTCTGGTCAAATCACGCTACAAAAGGGTACATTATGAACCAACATAGCGGCGATCAAAGACGATCTGAAGCGGCATAGTCCAAACAGACTCTGATGTTTAACGAGTTATTTAACAGGGACGTCCCACCATGAAAAAAGCAAATTCCCTATATAGACAACGCGGCCGTTCAACAGTGGGTTATAGCCGCAGCTACGCTGCCGTATAACCCTTAATTGTTAAATGCCACGGAGAGTCATGGATAAACCGCACCAAAGAATAGGCGCAACGTCAAATGCTCATGTAGGAAGAGATTTTGAATTGGCCGCACAAAAGTTTTTTGCCAGCGAAGGGCTTGCTCTTGAGCTTAATATAAAAATCCCTGTTGGCATCGGCGAAATCATGAAAGACCATGCATTTGATTTGGGCTGCCTAAAAGAAAAAGTACTAATTGAGTGTAAGTCACACAAATGGACTGCGCCAAATGACAATGTACCAAGTGCTAAGCTAACCGTTTGGAATGAGGCTATGTACTATTTTTTAGCCACCCCTACGAGTTATCGAAAAATAATGTTTGTACTTCGTGATTATAGTGAGAAGCGTAAGGAAACATTAGCGGAATACTATATTCGTACTTATAGCCATTTGATTCCAGAAGGTATTGAGCTGTGGGAGTACGACGAATCAACAATGTCAGCAGTGCAGTTGGCATTTAACAAGTTTGGCCAGCAGGACGTGCAAAAAGCCGCGTGCCCCTAAGCAAAGCGTTATCATTCAAATTATAGGATTGAAAGCTTGGTAGGCGAGTGGCTGTTTCGTTTGCCTTATCCTCGGTCGGCGTTGAGGGTGAGTGTTCTGTTAGTCGCTAAGTGCATTAAAAAAAGATGCCCGGTCAGGCATCTTTTTTGGTCTTACTGTAGCCATTAACCGCCAAAGTTCACGATATCCCAGGTGATGTCTTCGCTGGTGATGCCGACGATTTCGATTTCGCCTAATTGTCCTAGGTCGACTTCTAGTGTGTGGCCATCGTGTTCGATGTCTTCTATATGCTGCATGAATTCTTCAGCGCTGCTGATGCCAAATTCTTGCGAAAGGTTAATCTGATCACCTTCACTGGCGTTGAAATTAAAGATTTTCAGATCATCGCCCACATTAAAGCTAACGCTGTCTTGCTGATGGGGGTTTAAAATCAGCACGGTATCTTCTTGATCCTCAGTGTTTAATGGCTCAAAAGGGTCTGTCGATTGGCGATCGCTGTCATGGTTATCGCGGACAAATTCTTCGGAGAGTTTGTGGTATTGGCCGTCGTTGTTTATATCTTGGTAGACCGTCTTCTCGAAACCTGAACGCTGAGGTTCAAACTCTGTGATGAGGTTGTTGTTGATCTCAAAACTGTGATTAAAGATCGATTCGCGCTCTACATCGCCATCTGCTTCGTATTCGGTTTTTCCGATGACGACATTATCTTGTACGTCGAACGTATAGTAATCTTGGCCAGTTGTACTGTGACTGTAGGTCGTTTGACCTTCTACAAAGATGCCGTCGTTGTCATCATCGGTAAATGCGGTTAATTCTAAGCCACCATCGTCTCGCTCTTCTTTGTAGACGATGTTGTTTTCAACATAGTAACGCTCATCTACATCGATTTTTTCTTGCTCCCAGCGGCCATCGTCCCATTCTAAAATGCCGACGACGTGGTTATTTTGAATGTTAAAACGGTATTGATCAGACATTATGAACTCCTTGTAGTGGCGGGACGATTAGTTAATGGTTAGGTAATCGACTTCAAATTCATTTGTGTCGTGTTCGCGGTCAATCTCGCCGTAAAGTGTGACTTCTTGTCCGTTTTTTAAGGTGATGTGACGGGTAATATCATCATCAATTTCTACCGTGATTTGACCGCTGGCATCGCTAAATTCGTAGCGTTCGTGACCAAGAGATTTACCCAATGTGCCGGTAAGAGTGGCTTGAGTATTGTCGCGAGCATTTAACGTATCAGATACGTGCATGTCATTGGCTGCGATAGTCACAGTGCTAGCGGCGAGTAGGGCGGTAGTCAGTAGTAATCTCTTCATTGTTCATCTCCTTTTGGGTCGTTGTTAATGAAGAGAATACTGGGCTTAGATGAAGTTAACCTGAAGTGGTAATTGCATGAGAGAAGGTAAGTCTATTAGGTGGCTTACGCCTTATATTTGCTCAGATCTCCACTATGACTGACTAAAACTAGCGTCAAGCAAATTAAGAAAAAGATACGAAGCGTGTGGGTATAGTGGGATATTTAATGTTTGACGGCCAAAGTCCGCAACAAGCCTTAAGAACCAATAAGGTAAAAGGCTACCCAAGCGATGTCGATTTGATGAAATATTACGCGTTTCTAAAGCATCTCACTAAGGTTGCCAGAAAGGCAGTGACTACATAGACAGTCATTAAGAAAGACTTTACTGTTACCGTCTCAAAATCAAGGAGGTGAAAATGAGTGTGCTCAAGGAAGCTAGGGCAGGGTGGTTTTACTCGCTATTAGGCGGAGTAGTTGCCTCTTTTATTTATTCGATCGTAATATCTGTCTTTTCGGTTAAGGTGCTCTTAGATTGGCACTCTAGCAATGGTTTTATTGATGTGATTATTTTCGCTGTTGGGTCGTTTTTGCTTGCTTCGATTATGAGCTTTATTCCAACTGCTATTGTGTCGGCTCTTTTCGGTATTCCGCTTTATTGTTTACTCAAAAAGCTGAAGTTAGCAAATCCTTTTCTTATTACTCTTATCGGTGGTGTATTTGCTTTCTTTGCGGTGAAAGGAGGAACGTCGATGGGTGACCTTTTATTCGTGCCATTCGGTGCGATACCTGCTTTCCTGTTTTGGCTTGGGGCCAATGCATGGAGAGTGCAATCTGCAAAGGAGCTTAGTTCTCAAGAGAATAAAGAAGTGGGCCATAGCTGAAAGAATACCCCACATAGCTGCAAGATTACACTTTTAGCTTCTCCTCTAGTGCGGTGCATGGCCGCCTTGTCGAGGTTAAATTTGACCAAGCTTTTGCACAGTGATAAGGCGCAGGTTAAGCTGTCTAATACTGGTCTTAGATGAAGTTAACCTGAAGTGGTTATTGCATGAGAGAAGGTAAGGCATACTTTTAGCCCAGGTTGGGCATTGTCAAAGTGCAACGAGGCCTGGTGTATCGCTGCAATACGCTGACAGATGGTTAAGCCTAGGCCTAGACCTTCGCCTTTACTGTCGAGGCGGCGTGTCGAGGTATCGATTGTGTTGAGTAAGTTTTCTGGCGCGCCTTGGCCGTTATCTTGTATCACCAGTTGCTGTTGGCTGAGTGTGATTTGAACGGTCTTGCAGTCGTTACTGTGGCGCAAGATATTGCTCAGCAAGTTTTCGATAAGTACCTGCAGTAGGGTGGCATCACCTTGGACTGAGCAGGGGGCAATGTCAGTCATTAGCTCGATGTTTTGGTCTGTAAAGCGGCCTTGATATTTGTCTAAAATACCCTGCATACGTGCATCAAGTACCACGGTTTCAAAGTGCTTTTTCCAATGTTGCTGCTCTAAGCGCGCTAAGGTTAGCAGTTGCTCGACAATGCGGTTAACGCGTTCGGTTTCGGACTTGATTGATTCTATGTCTGGGTCAGGGCAAGACAGTTCGAGTTTAATGGTAGTTAATGGGGTACGGAGCTCATGAGCCACGTCATTGGCAAATTGACGCTCCCGTGTCAGCACCTCATCGACTTCTGACATTAAACGATTCAGTTTATTGCTCAGCATTTGGATTTCTTGATTACGGGTGCCACAGCTCAATGGGGACAGATCATCACTGCTACGACGATCAAGTTCTTTAGATAAGGCTGTTAGGGGGCGCACAATCAGCCGTACAAGCCAGATCAAAATGAATACGCTCAATGCAGAGCCGATCAGCGTTGGGGCGGTAATGTCTTCTGCGATATCACCAATGATGTCGTCGGTTAAGTCATCACGGCGAAACATTTGTACGACCAACCCGTCTTCGTCATGTTGATAACCGTGCCAGCCGTAATCCTCAAAATCCGCTTTGATAAAATCGGAGCCTCGCTCTACAAGGGGGCGTGTGTGATCTAAGTTAGAGACTTGCCAGCCTTGCTCAAGGTCATAAACCGTCACCCATATTGTGTCTTCATCATCGTTACGAATGTGTTCTTTTAGAAATACAGTGAGCTCTTCTGGTGTGGCGTCCGTTGCCACCAGCATGGCATTTAATAAGTCTGCGTTTTGTTGCAAATCGTCTTCCAAGACTTCGTTGAATTCTTCATCGGCCGCTAAATAGGTAATGAAAACCCCCATCAAACTGGAGATGATCATGGACGCACCTAAAATCCATGCGATGGTTTTAATGCTGAAGCTTTTTTGGGCTGATTTCATGGTTTCACCAAGCGGTAACCAAAACCGCGTACGGTTTCAATGCGTTCTTTGCCAATGATTTTTCGTAAAGCGTAAATATGAACGTCTAGCGTATTGGATTCGGAATCATTAGCGAGGCCATAGATACGTTGTAGAAGGCGCTCGCGATGCACTTTATTTCCTGCCGATTGCAAAAGCATAAGCAGTAATTGTGCTTCTTTTTGTGGCAGATTTAGAGCGTCGCCTCTGAGATAAAATTGATCTAATTTTTGATCATAGCTTAAATCGCCGTACTCACAGATTTCCTGTTGGCGGCCCTGGTGTCGTCGTAGTAACACGCGTATGCGCGCTTGCAACTCTTCTGGTTCAAACGGCTTTACTAAGTAATCATCCGCTCCGGTATCTAAGCCCTGCACTCGATCGTCTAATCCGTCTCGCGCTGATAAAATGAGAATAGGCTGATCAGCGTTTTCTTGACGTAATTGCAATAGCCAGTCGATGCCATCACCATCGGGTAACCCGAGATCGAGCAAGATTAAATCGTATTGCGCCGCTTGAAAGTGACTCTTAGCACTCGCCAAATTGCGTACCCAGTCTACCCGATAAGTGCGACTTAAAATCTTGAGCAAGACATTGCCTAGGCCTAAATCATCCTCGACCAGCAATAAATACATAGTGCATCCTTATGTTGAAACGCCAATAGCTAAAAAACAGCTACCCAGTGTGGATTATCCTTTGCGTAAGGTGAAGTTTACATGAAGTCATCCTAGGTCAGTAAGGCTTAAACCACCTTGTTGTAAGACCTCGCATTGAAAGAGACAAGGTCTGCAATGCAAATATCTTTCCTCAGAAGTCAGTACTCGTTAAAGTTCAAGTGTTATGATATAACATTTCTTTTGATGTGATTATAACAACAACGGAGATACTATTTATGATCAAACGATTGGGCGGTGCGAGCTTGTTGGCCTTAGGTCTTTCTACGTCGGCATTTGCCGATCACCACAAAGAGGAAGACGTGACTGTATACCGCGTCTTTGTCGGTGATCATGAAGCAGCGCAGGTGACCGCTTTTGATTTGAGCGCGCCAGAAAAGCGCTGGACCTTTGCAACCAAGGGGCAAGTAAAGCTTTACCCGGTAGCGGGGCAGAGTGTAATTGCAGCGGTGCAGTCGTTTGATGACCAGGTGAATTTCATTCGTTCTGGCCTGAGCTTTCAAGATCACGGAGGTCACTCTGACATTGAAGTGACAGAGCCAAGTGCAATCCCATTGCCTTTAGAAGGTGCGCGTCCATTTCACTTGTTAGAGCACGATGGCTATGTGTCGATTAATATGGACCAAGGAGGCTATTCTGTCGTGCTGGACAGTCATGAGCTCAGTGAAGGTGAATTTCAGCGTTATGACATTGCACTGAATCATGCGCATCATGGTGTAGTGGTGCCTTGGGGCAAACAATGGTTATCGAGTGTTGCAGCGGATAAAGCTGAGGAGGGCAGTTTACCACCGAGAGTAGGCATTCAAGCTGTCGACGTTAAAGGTGTTGCAACGGGCAAGATGGCGACCTGTACTGGGCTGCATGGCGAGTCATTCTCAGGTGAATACTTAGCTCTAGGTTGTAAAGAAGGTGTATTAACGGTTACAGCAGGCGCTAACGGCCCTGAATATAAGATGCTGCCATATCCTGACCGTTTTCCAGAAGGTGAAATGACGGGGCATCTGATTGGTACAAAATCGTTTCAGTCGTTCTTTGGTAGCTACGGCAAGAAAGGCGTCGTGACGATTGATCCGACGGCAGAGCCAGCCATGCAATTGGTGGAGTTACCGTTTCGTCGCGTCGATTTCACAGTGGACCCAGTGAAGATTAAATACGGTTATGTGTTGACGGAAGACGGTCGTTTGTACCGCGTAAACCTATTGAGTGCCAAGATCGAAGCCAGTACTCAAGTAACCGAGCCATACAGCTTGGAAGGGCATTGGAATGATCCACGCCCACGCTTAGCGATGGCCGGTGATGAAATTATCATCACGGACCCGAATGCCAGCCTGATTCGTCGCATCAGCACAGAGAGCTTGTCGGAGATCGGCACAATTGATGTAGAGGGCATGCCTTACAACATCGCAGTGATTGGTGGCAGTGGTTTGTCCCACTAACTAAGGCTATAATTAGTTAAGCTATTAAAAAGCGCTTCTGGTTTCAGAGGCGCTTTTTTGCATTAAGCAATATGGAGCAGATGAAAAAGGACCTAAACTACTTACTTTAAGATGGGAGAGTGCTTAGAAAATCATAGCTTGAACGCATACTCTCTATTAGACAGAATTACAAAACATTTACAAATGCTAATATTTAGATGAGGGAGGTGATGAGATATTATATTTTAAAGAATAGAGTTTGTTGGAGTTATATTCGATATTTTTAGATAGATTCAATTAAATTTTCAGATGATTTGCTCAGGGAGAAAAGGATTATATGAAGCGCATTAATATTAAGTTTAATGATCTATGCGAAGGAAGGATGGAGTGCGTTGGTTTGGGGACATTTCGATGCTTAGGCAAAAAAGGGGTAATGTACCCTATAGATCTAACAATTAATCCATTATTTCCAGATGTAAAAAAACATCCGTATTTTAGTGAAGAATATGTATGTAATTACCCTGATACTGGACAAATTAGTGTTCCATGTCAGATGAATTACTCGATTTTGATCTGGGGGCAACGCGGTATTTATATACATGAATGGCCAGGAACAGCTACTTATGAAGGGAATGGTGGGCCAACTGCTGGCTGTATTCATGTTGAAAAGGGTGATGCAAAGAAAATTTATGATTGGATAAATGAAAAAACTAGAATAGTAATTAGTTATCCTTGGTAGGCGTTTAAAATGAAAATATCTATGAACGTTGGGAAGATTTTTCTGGTTGTTACTTTTTTTACACTGTCTGCATGTGGTGTAAATAGTGGTAAAGGAATAGAACAATATATTGGACTTTATGAAATAGTAAGTGCAGATTGCGTAGTGACCGATAGTTCATTAAATCCATGCGAAAATACGTTTTTTTTGGAGATACTGAAAGGGCAATTTATCGGAGTAGAGAATAGTGATTTAGCATATGTTTTTTGGAGCGGCTATCCAGAAATAGACCCTAATCTTCAGTATACTTCTCATCTTATAGCTGATTACTCTACGAAAATGATAAGTGATAAAAGGTTTTGGCTAAATAAAGATAAAACTAATCAAGAGTATTTGATTTTTAGAGATGGAATTTTAGTCGGATATTACGCTGATTATCTTGATAGAGAAGGGAAAGTCAAAAAAATTGAATACACTCTAAAATCTGTAAGACGAGGAGATAAGCCCTCTTATCGATTGAATTATCCAGGCAATACATAACAAAAATTCAGATAATGAAGGAGTGAGCTCAAAATTAGTTTGTCTGTATAAACTTGAAGCACTTTTAGTCTCTGGTATCGCTCTAGCATGGTAATGATTCTATGAATTCGTCGATGAATCTGATTTTGATCTCGACCCTCTTGATGATGAAAGAAGTGCTATTATCAACCGAGAACAGCGTACGACATCTGAAATCAAGGATATCGTACTTGAGCTTTGTGTGCGTTATAAGAATTGGATTCTTGTTTTCACCACCGATGGCATCCGTATGAAGAGATACTGTATGTTCAGCTACTGGACAGCGAATGGAATGTGCTGGATTCGATAACGATTGGGGCCATGTACAGTACAGGTTGGCTTTCTGAGGCGTATTTCGTTTTGCCCAATAGGGTGTGCTTTCGCTTCATCGGTGATACCGATTGGTCCATCACTATCCTAGACTCTGCTAAGTTCGGGACACCTTTTATCTCATCGATAAAAGGTGTCCGCAGGATATATCAATGGCACTATTACTTACAGGTGCAAGGCGAGCCAAAGCCTGAGGTGTTAGCACCGAAGTAATGTAGTGCCAAAGTAATCTGGGGCAACGCCTTCGCCTTGCCATTCAAGCGATCAAGCCAGCTTTGCTCTAAACGGGCTTTTTTTATGCTGTTCAAAGCGTGTTTCGTGTTACCCATTACACCGTTTTCCCCTTAACCCAACGAACCCCTTTTCGATGACCCTATGCGACCATTTTCAATGGTAACGCGTTTTTAGCCGTCGTTTCCGATGAAGGAGTTGAGATATTTCGTTGTATAATTGATTATATAGCGTAATAATTGTGCGGCTTAATTTAAGCGCAAATTCAGTTAATAAGGAGGGTGACATGAATGTTGTTAAGTATTTGCCATGGTTAGCGATGGGGCTAACGGTGACAAATCAGTCGTGGGCGGAGCAGCAGGTGCATGCGGCGGTGGCTGCGAATTTCACTGGGGCGATGAAGTCTGTGGTTGCGCAATTCGAGCAAGACACTGGCCATGATGTGCTGCTGTCGTTTGGTTCGTCCGGTAAAATTCTGGCGCAAATCCAAAACGGAGCGCCGTTTGATGTGTTTTTATCGGCCGATCAAGCTAAGCCACAAGCGTTGCAAGACAAGGGGCTTGTGCAAGAGGGCAGTCGTTTTACCTATGCCATTGGTGCGCTCGCTTTATGGTCGTCTCTGCCAGATTTTATTGAAAACGATTATAGCCGTTTGACGTCGGATGATTACAATAAGCTGGCATTGGCAAACCCTAAACTCGCGCCGTATGGCTTGGCTGCAACGGAGGTATTACAAGCGTTAGGTTTGACGGATGCCACGCAAGCTAAATGGGTGCAGGGAGAAAATATTGCCCAAACTTATCAATTTGTCGCGACGGGCAATGCGGATTTAGGCTTTGTGGCGCTGTCGCAAATTATGTCAAAAGGGCATGTGACAGAAGGTTCCAGCTGGATTGTGCCAAGCGATTTATACAGTCCTATTCGTCAAGATGCGGTATTACTAAAAACGGCTAAGGACAATTCTGCCGCCAAGGCGTTGCTGGCGTATCTACAAAGTGATGCGGCGCAGCAGATCATTCAGTCTTACGGTTATACAACAGAGTAACAGGCGAGATGTTTACAGCAGCGGATTTGGATGCCATTTGGCTTACCTTGCGGTTAGCTTCGATAGTGACGGTGCTATTGTTAATCGTTGGGACACCGATTGCTTGGTGGTTAGCACGCACACGATCGTGGCTGAAAGGCCCGGTCGGTGCCATAGTGGCGTTGCCATTGGTGTTGCCGCCGACAGTGTTGGGTTTTTATATGCTGGTTGCTATGGGACCTAACGGCGCTATTGGCCAGTTCACTCAAGCGCTAGGGATCGGCTTGTTGCCGTTTAGTTTTTGGGGGTTGGTCATAGCGTCGGTGGTGTACTCGTTGCCGTTTGTGGTTCAGCCGATTCAAAATGCCATGCAGGCATTAGGAGAACGCCCATTAGAAGCTGCGGCGACATTACGTGTTGGTCCGTGGGAGCGTTTCTTTTGTGTGGTGTTGCCTTTGTCTAAACCTGGCTTTATTACGGCGGCGATTTTAGGATTTGCCCATACAGTCGGTGAGTTTGGTGTGGTGCTGATGATTGGCGGTAATATCCCTCAACAAACGCGGGTGGTGTCGGTGCAGATTTATGATTACGTAGAAGCCATGGAATATGGCCAAGCGCATTTATTGGCGGGCTTGATGGTGGCGTTTTCATTTGTGGTGTTGCTAGGCGTCTATGGCTTTCAACGTCAGGGTAGTAACTCAATGTTGGGAGTTAAGTGATGGTGGCTTCAGATCAACATGCGATTCATGCCGCATTCAAATTGTCTCGATCACACGATTCTGGCGAGCCGTTTACACTTGATGTGGATATCCAATTGCCTAGCAGTGGAGTGACCGCTGTATTCGGTCATTCGGGTTCAGGAAAAACCACTTTTTTGCGCTGTGTCGCTGGTCTTGAGCGAGCCCAGGCAGGTCAGTTAACCGTGCAAGGTGAGGTTTGGCAGAAGGAGAACTGTCATGTGCCGACCCATCAGCGTCCCATTGGCTATGTGTTTCAAGAGGCAAGTTTATTTGAGCATTTAACTGGCATGGGCAACTTAGCCTTTGCTATGAAACGTGCTCCGACGCCGACTTCAGATGAGGGCTTGCAGCAGATTATCGAATTGATGGGAATTGAGTCTATTCTGACACGCTTGCCGAAACATATGTCCGGTGGCGAGCGTCAGCGTGTTGCAATTGCGCGAGCGTTGTTGATTCAACCACGTTTGCTGTTGATGGATGAGCCACTGGCTTCGTTAGATCATCAGCGCAAGCAAGAAATCTTACCGTATCTTGCGCGGTTACGAGCTTCGCTTAAGATTCCTATTTTATACGTCAGTCACTCAGTGGATGAGATTGCTCAGTTAGCCGATCATGTGGTGGTTCTGGAACAGGGTATCGTGGTGGCTCAAGGTGACATTGGTGAGGTGTTTGCGCGAACGGATTTGAACGCCTTATCTGGTTTTGATACGGGGGCTGTTTGGCAAGGCAAGTTAGTCGCACGTGACGAGCAATGGCATTTGGTAAAAGTGTCTTTCCAGCAGACTGAGCTTTGGGTCAGAGATACCGGAGAGGCCTTGGGCAGTTCAATCCGAGTGCGTATTTTAGCGCGTGACGTGAGCTTGGCACGCACCGCGCTGGACGAGACCAGTATTTTGAATCGTATGCCAGCGACGATCACGGATATATGCCCAGATCGTGATGAGGCTATGATATTAGTACGCTTGGATTGTGGTCAGGAAGTCTTGATCGCTCGGTTGACTAAACGATCGTTGGATAAGATGGCGTTGCAGGTAGGTCAGGAAGTTTGGGCGCAGATTAAGTCTGTGGCCATTGTTCGATAAGAAGAAACGAAAGCCGACGGTCAGTCGGCTTTCATCAAGATAACGCTGGGGGCTTTGAATAGAGCCAGTAAGGCATCGCCTTCAGTGATCATCAAATCACTTAAGCTCGCATTGGTAATCACGGCATTAAGCGTTTTGCTTTGACCGATGTCGAGAGCAATGTCACTGTTTACGGCACCCGGCGTAATGCGTGCAACAGTGCCCAAAAGGCGATTTCTTGCACTGGTGGCCATCGCTGTTTCTCGGCTTAAGATGATCGACGACTCACTGACAATCGCAATACTTTCTTTGCCGACGGCTAAACCAAGCGTTGTAACACTGTCACAACTGATCATGGCAACAAGATGTTGATCAGCACCGATATCAAGAATGACTTCTGTGTTCACCGCACCGGGGGTGAGTTCAATGACCGTGCCGCGAAATTGATTGCGGGCACTGGTTAGAGCTTGTTCGGAACGAACGAAATTGGCAATGTCGTCAATGTTGTGCAATTGATCCCCTAGACGTGCGAGAAACGTCGCATGTTCATCCATCAGTGCTTGAAAGCCTGCAATAATGCGTTCACCCAGCTCAGTCAGTTGGGTGCCGCCGCCTTTGGCTCCGCCACTTGCACGCAGTACCAGTGGGGTTGTGGACAGGTTATTCATTGCGTCGATCCGATCCCACGCCGTTTTATAGCTAATCCCCACTTCTTTTGCGGCCTTTGAGATTGAGCCGCACTTTTGGACGGCACGTAGTAAATCAATCTGGTTCGATGCAAACGCGCTGGATTGGCCAGTTTTCAGAAATACGCTTCCTGTTAACTGGCCAGAGCGGTCCGGTTTTTCGATGAGAGCGGTTTTAGCCATCTTTATTGATAATGGCAATGATGTCTTGTAAGGACTGATCCGCTTTGTCGTTGTCGATCTGACACGTACCTGCGTTCATATGACCGCCACCACCGTATTGCAAACACAGCTCACCAACGTTGGTGTTGGATGAACGATTCAAGATAGATTTACCGATAGCGAATACCGTGTTTTGCTTTTTCAGTCCCCACAATTTGTGGATCGAGATGTTGCAATCTGGGTACATCGCATAAATAACGAAGCGGTTTGTTGTATAAATGGTGTCTTCGTTTAGCAAGTCGAGCACAACAAGATTGTCGTGAATGGTGGCGCAGCGCTTAATTTGTTCTTTCGCTTTCGCATCGTGTTCGAAATATAAGTCGACACGCTCTTTGACATCTTCAAGTGCCAAAATTTCTTCAATACTATGACTGTTACAGTAGTCAATTAACTGCATCATCAATTGGTAGTTTGAGATACGGAAATCACGGAAGCGACCAAGGCCTGTACGAGCATCCATAATGAAGTTTAACAGCACCCAGTCAGTAGGGTTAAGCACTTCGTCTTCATTAAACTGAGCGGAGTCACCTTTATCGACCGCATCCATCATGTCTACAGAAATAGTTGGGAAGCGCTCTTTACCACCATAGTAGTCGTACACCACACGCGCGGCAGATGGCGCATCTGGATCAATGATGTGGTTTTCAATGTGACTGTCGTTACGGACGGTTTCACTTAAATGGTGGTCAAAGGCCAGATGACAGCCTGCAACGTAGGGCAAATTTGTCGTGATGTCATTGTCAGTAATGTCTACTTTGCCATCCTGCATATCTTTAGGGTGGACAAATAAAATGTCGTCTATTAAGCCTAGGTCTTTTAGAAGTACGGCACACACCAAGCCATCAAAGTCACTACGTGTGACCAGTCGAAATTTTTTACTGCTCATTTCTACATCCTTACACTGAGTAAAATTACAATAGATCGAATTGTTAATAGTGTACCAGCGATTTTTGACTGCAAGGTGAATTTTAATGTAACGCTTTATTATTTCTTGAGGTTCATCAGTTCCAAGAATCGAAACACTGTGTTGTAACACGTTAATCTAAATTTAGTAAATAATGGGAATTATTATCGAATATGATTAAACGGGAGTGATATGAAATTCAAGCAGTTTTTAGTGATGGGTGCGATGTTGGCGGTTCAGGCTCATGCAAGTGAGCGATTGATAAGCTATGACTTAGGCAGTATTGATACTTTGCGTGTCTTGCAGGCTACGGATCAATTGGTGGGATTGCCAAAACAAGCCTTGCCACAGTACCTATCTGAGTTTTCTAAGGCGCAGTATTCGGATGTGGGTGGCTTGAAAACACCGAATGCCGAAGCCGTTGCGGAAATCGCCCCAAGCCTAATTTTTATTACGGCACGCCAAGGAGAGCAAGGCGTGGCACTCAAGAAAATTGCGCCAACTGAAATGGTAGGTTTAGCGGAAGGTGACTATTGGCCTGCATTTGAAGAGCACGTAATGAAGCTTGCCTCTCATGTTGAGAAACAAAATGAGGCGCGAGCAGTACTTGACGCATTGAAGGCAGACCTTCGCCAAATGAAAGGTCGGGTAGCGGGTGAGCAGGTGCTGATGGTGACGCATAATGCTGGTGGTTTTGGTGTTCGTAAGGATCCAATAGCGTCGGAGTTGTTAGGACTTGAACAAGTTCAGCTTCCTGACTCAGTGAAACCTGTTAAGCATGGTACGCGTATCTTTATGCCGCTGACGGTTGAAGACATCGTCGCCTCAAATCCTAAAGTGTTGTATGTGGTGGATCGAAGCCAAGCTATTGGTCAAACAGACAAGGCTGTAGACGTAGATGCGCTGCAAAGCCAATTAAAGCAGTTAGGCTCTGACACCAAAGTGGCTTATTTAACGCCAGGCCTTTGGTATTTATCGGGTAACGGATTAGAAAGCGTGAAGTTACAGGCGCAGGAACTTGCTCAGGCGTTGTAACCAAACAAGAAACGCACCAAACACCTGAAAGGGGGCGAACTCAATTCGTCCCCTTTTTGATGCTAAAAATGGCATAATGGCAAGCATTCGAAGTATTTCATAATTAAGAGATGAGTAATGGCCAGAGGAAGACCTTCCAAAAAAGGCTTGATTGCAGAAACAGCTTTGGCGTTGTTCCAAGTGTTGGGATACCAAGCTACTAGCATTGATCAAGTGGTACTAGAGGCTGGGGTATCAAAGCCGACGGTTTATAGTAATTACCCGTCCAAGTTATTGTTGTGGCAAGAAGTACTCCGTCAAATTATCGAACGTAGCGAATCAGTTCTAAGCGATACATTGGATACATTGAAAGCAAACGATGTCGGTTTTTACGACGGTTGGCGTGCTATTTGGCTCGCGTGGATTGCCACACCAGACCGCTTAGCGGTGTATCGTATCCACTGGGGGGAGAGTCACAAACTGACCGAGCAAGAGCACGTGTATTTTGAGCAATTTGAAAGCTTGCTATCTTGTCAACTGCGTCATTGGATGACTCGACATAACATCGCTTCAGAGCATTTCTTTGTATTAAATGCCGTGTCAAAAGAAGCTTTATTGATGCCTGCCGTGACTCAGCGTGACGGAGAATGTGAGGACTTCGTGCAACTAATTCAAAAGCTTGTGTAATCCCTACTTTTCATCAAGCTAATTGCCTAAAACCTTCGTATAGTAGCTCACTATTATTGATACGGAGGTTATATGAAGAAGACAATCTCATTTATTTTTGCTGCACTGATTTCAAGTGTGATATTAACTGGCTGTTCAGTCTCTGCACCTAAGGGGATTGAGCCTGTTGAGCCCTTTTCGATTGATCGCTATTTAGGAAATTGGTATGAAATTGCTCGAATGGATCACAGCTTTGAAGAAGGTTTAAGCCAAGTTACTGCCCATTACAGTGTGCGTGAAGACGGTGGCGTTAAAGTGATTAACCGTGGTTAT
Source organism: Marinomonas gallaica (assembly GCF_049821165.1). NCBI lineage: Bacteria > Pseudomonadati > Pseudomonadota > Gammaproteobacteria > Oceanospirillales > Oceanospirillaceae > Marinomonas > Marinomonas gallaica. The sequence goes on along the minus strand of NZ_CP187511.1, from coordinate 3,118,093 downwards.
TCTGAGGAAGATCAAGCTTGGGATGAGGCTGAAGGCAAAGCTTACTTTGTGGAAGACTCAGAAACGGGGCATTTGAAAGTGTCATTCTTCGGCCCATTTTATGGGGCTTATGTGATCTTCAGCTTAGATGATGACTATCAATACTCTTTGGTATCAGGCCCTGATCGTTCATACTTTTGGTTGTTGTCGCGCACACCAACGATCTCAGAACAAAAGCAAGAGGCGCTGTTAGAAGCCGCTGCCGCTGCTGGGTTTGATACTGAAAAACTGATTTTCGTAGATCAGTCTAAACATCAAGGGTAGTCCACTACATCATGCGCTTTACGTTTGAACACCCAGTGCTTTGACAGTAAAAAATTCAAGCAATGTCCAACGATAATCCCCGGTAGCATAGCGGCTACTGGGGCCAGCTCGTAATCAGCATAGGTCTGATAAGTCGCGGTGCTGATAGCCCACCAGTATAAGCCCACATTAGGGATTAGCCCGAGTAACGAGGCCACACTAAATTGTACGGCTTCTTTAAACTTCGCGTCCTGCGTCGCATGTTCTTTGAACGTATAGATTCGATGACACAGCCAATTTGTCAGCACAGCAAGCGTAAAGGCAATGATCCGCGCCCAGATTAGGGCAACATGATCCGCTAGAAGCCATAGAACGACAACGTCTACTGTGAAGCTTACTTGGCCCACAAGGCTAAATTGAAAAAATTGTAATAAGGTCGTCTTCATACCTCATAGTAGCGAGTCAATGATGACAGCTTGATGAAGAGGTTAGCCTGATACCTTTATTGCAATCGTTATGACTCAAGACGCAGTGCTAGATAGGCGAATAGGCTGCCCATGAGACAAATAAACATGACAAAACCTGCCAAGCCGTAAAGGCCAAAAAGCGTGATGAACGTAGCGAAACTTGGCGGTCCAACTGTCGCGCCTAAGTTACCTAGTTGAGCAATAATGCCATAACCATTGGCTTGTTCTTCGCTACTGCGCGCTAAGCGTGGAATCATTGCTAATGATGCGCCCGGAATTAAGCCTGCAAACAATACCATTTGTCCCACGATTAGGCAGAAAATAAGCGGCGTCGCAATATCTTGTGTTAAGGCCAGTGCGCCACATGCCAGTCCTATGTAGGCAATCTGTGCTACGCGTTGGGGTTTTAAGGCATACTGCGACAATGCGCCTGCAATGAAGGTGCCAGCAGTACTGAGTAGTGGCAATATAACTTGCATGGTCGTGCGCAGTGAGTCTTGCTCAATAAAGTTGGGGATATACGTCAGTAACGATACTAGAGTGCAAGTGTAAAAGACGAAAACGAGACCTGGCAGTAGCGTGCGCGGTGTGCGATATACTTTTCCAAGTTTGGTTAGGTAGCTGTCACTGCTGGCTTGCGGTGCTGAGCCATAACGACTCTCGTTGCGTTCTAACAGTACAAAAAGTGCAATGGCCATCGAGCCAATCAGTAAGCTGTGAGCAAGGTATAACCCTGATAAGTCAAAGTGGGCGATCAGCGGTTTGCCGACTAACCCTGTAATGGCAAAGGCAACACCAAAGAAGGTGCCCCATAATCCCATGGTAATTGAGCGATGCTGAGGTGCACTTAATTTTGCAATCAAGGTGGGCGCGGCAATTACAACTCCCAATTGTGAAAAGCCTTCGAGTACACGGGTCGCCATAACGATCTCAAAAGCGGGCATAAATGACTGGATCAATGACAAACTGGCACCGAGCAGCAATGCGCCAATCAGCACTTTACGATAGCCTATTTTTCCTGCGACAAGGCCAGCGGTAACACCAAAGATTAGGCCGATGGTACCCACCACAGAAATCGAAGCACCGGTTAACGTTGGACCGGCTTGGTAATAATCGAGCAACTCGTTGTAAGAAACAGAGAATTTAGCAAATTGCATAGCAGCGCTGATGCCAGCAAACCACAGTAAGAATACTTCTAACCAAGCGGTTTGCTGTGGCTCTGTTTGCAATGTTGTGTTGGCGCCTGCCATATTCCTTCCCTTTTAGACAACGTGATAGCGCCGTAGAGCGCTAAAAAGCGGCCTATTATAAACCGTTCGGTTAATATTGGCTAAGGCAATCTCTATTCTAGGGGAAGAGAAGGAGGGGACTGCTCTATAAGGAGTTTGATTAACTCATCTCGGTTAATCGGGTAAGACAACAAGTATCCTTGTACGGTTTGACAGCCAAGCGTTTTGAGTGCTTCCAACTGTTGGGGCGTTTCAACGCCTTCGGCAATGGCGCTTAAACCTAATCCATGGGCAACTGACAAGATTGAGTCGATAATAACATGGTCCACACCTTCAGAATCTAGCCCACTCACAAAGCTTCGATCCAGTTTTAATATGTCGACTGGTAAATGCTTCAGCGTCGCCAAGGAGGAGTAACCCGTGCCAAAATCGTCAATGGCTATTTTAAAGCCAAGCTTTTTAAGCTGACTAATAAAGTCACTACTTTGATCAAGCTTAGTAATCATATCTCTTTCAGTGAGTTCTAAAATCATTCGAGAAGTGATCTCAGGAGCTTGTTCATAGCATATTTTAAGGTGCTCTAACAGGTGTTCGGAAAGCAGTTTACGGCCAGATACATTAACGGATAAGGAGAAGTCTTTAGAAACTAGGCCTTGCTGTTTTAGTTCTTGAAGATCGTTAAATACAATGTCAAAAACATAGTCGTCAATGTCGACGATGATGCCTGTTTGCTCTGCAATATCTAGAAAGTCACCGGGCAGTAAAATGCCTTTGGAAGGATGGTTCCAGCGCACCAGTGCTTCCGCACCGTAAATATCTCCAGTAAAACTGTCATATTGTGGTTGGTACTGTACAAAAAGTTCGTTGTTTAAGAGCGCTTGTTTGAGCCCTGAGCTCTTTGACATCAAGTTATGGGCTTCTGAAGTCATAGCATCTTTATAGATACAATGGCTATCGCGACCACCGCGTTTAGCATGGTACATGGCTGTATCTGCATTTCGAACTAAGGTTTCAGCACTGTCGCCATGTTCAGGATATAGACAAACCCCCACACTGCTGCCAACAAAGACCGTTTCATTGTCGATTAAAAATGGCTGTCGTAATGCTTCGTTAACCGCTTCCGCAAGCATAGAGGCTTCTGTGATGTTTTGGGTTGAGTGCACTAAGATCATAAACTCATCTCCGCCTAGGCGAGAGACCATATCTGACGGTTCAACTAGGTTAGATAATCGCTGTGAGACTTCCTGCAATAATACATCTCCGGCACTGTGCCCCATGGAGTCATTGACGGTTTTAAAATGATCAATGTCCAAATACAGCAAGGCGAAATGCTGGTGCGACCTTTTGGCTTCAGAAATTGCTGTATCGATGCTTTTGTAAATAAGTAAGCGATTAGCAAGACCTGTTAGAGGGTCTTGATGTGCGAGTTCATGCAACTTAGAACGCTCATTTTCTAGGTCTCGATAGGTTTTTTTAAGGCGACTGGCCATACGGTTGAAAGCGCTTTCGATGACATCCCATTCGTCTTTTCGATTCAGGTTGATAGGGTTATCAAAATTGTTCGTTTCTATTTCCTTGAAGCTTTGTTTAAGTTGATTTAACGGTTTGGTGATATGATGGCGTACCATAAACAATATCAAAATAATGCCAATGATCAGAGAAAAAAGGCCAATCATGAAAACCCAGCCACGCATAATGGTGAGATCGTTACGCAACTCATTTGAAAGACGCAATGCGCTTCTTTGAACATTTTCTTCTGTCTCTTGAACATAAGAAATTAGCGAATTTTGCGCATTAACTAAGGCGGACATGACAATCCAACGTTGATTAAGGTTGGCAGTCATTTTGCGAAGGTTAATTCGATAATGTTTAATGGTATCAAGCATTGCATACTTTGATTCAATAATGACATCAGAGAGCTCTCGCATGTTGCTTAAATGCATTTCAAGTATGTGGAGTTCTTTGAGTACCTCAATAATCACCACTTGTTCAGTATCGGGTGTAATGCTACTACGAACAGAGGCAGCTAATTTGCCGGCACTAAGATAGGATTCTCTTATCTGATGCATGACTTCTAAGTCATTCCTAGATTCTGTGTTTGCGTTAGCACTAAGCTGCTCTATAGACGTGCGGGCAAGGGCAAAATCTAATTGATCAATTTGATGGCCCAAAAGTTTATCCGTAACTGATAGCTGTTTTAAAATCCGGTTAAGTGTGACGGAATTCCCCAAAAACCGATGAAAATCGACAATAAAATCATCCATTTTGATAACGAAACTTTGGTCGTTCGAGAGCGCGCGTATACGTTGTAGTTGCTCGTCGATATTAAAACCTTCTTCCGAAAGAATTTCTTCATCGTACAAGAATTTTTGCTCCAGTAATTGAACGCGAGAGGAAAGTTCAAAGATTTCTCGGCTGATAGCAGAGTTACTACTTAGCTCTTGAATATGTAACGCAGATTGTTGCTCAAGAAGCAGCTCAATATTGCTTAGTGATCGAATAAGCAATGAAATCCCTAAGCCAAAGATTCCTAGTAGCACTATGATGGTTAAAGTAAATCGAACACTTAAATTCATTTTATTGAAAAACATCATTGCCATATCTTCCTGTAGGCATTGCGGTATTGGTTGTCTGGGTCATAAACGCCCATTTTTAGGACGATGTTGTTGAGGTTATTTCTAGTAATTAAGTGAACAGGTGCTAAAAATCCGCTATTAGACTGATCTTGAAAAGCACGATTAAATTCATCAATGATTTGCCATCCTTGCAAAAACAAGGGTTCCGGCACGGTGGCAAGCTGATGCTTCCCGCCACGAATGCGTCTATATGCCTCATGACTGCCATCACCTGCAGAGATGTTTTTAGGCAAATTATCAATTGTGACTCCAGAAGAGATCAAAGAGGGAATCGCAAAGTCGATGTATAAATCGTTTATGACAAGAAAGTGCGTGATTTGATTAGGATATTGGTTTAGGAGTCGGGCAATGACTGTTGGCATTTGGGCTGCAATATTATCAAGCGGGATGTCCTCAATAGACAGTACACGACAGCTTGCGCAGGATGCTATACGAGCTGCCATACTGTTGGCTTTTTTCATAGCGATACTGTAATTCGAGTCGGTAAAAATAACTACTTGAGCTTTTTTATCTGAATCAACAATCGCATAGGACGCAGCAATGTCACCCACTTCTTTTGCGTCAGTGGTTATGTTTGTGAACAGGCCTAATTCCGGTGCACTACCAGCAGCATTTGCAGCATGCCAACCGATCACTTTGATGCCAAATTCCTGAGCAGTTTTTATGGTTTCAGCATGAAACTTAGCATCTATGCCGCCCAATATAATGCCATCAGGTTTGAGCAAGATTGCCCGATTCAAGGCAGCAGACTGGCGTATTTTTGAGCCTTTGCCATCCAGTAAGTGTAAACTCCAGTTTAGGTTTTGCAGTGATTCTGTCATACCTTTAACAACACTGTTAACGCCGTCATTGCGAAGGTCCGAAGCAACAAAAACTAATTGTTTATCAGAAGCTATTAGGGGACCGCTAATAGGTCCCAGCCACGATGTGTCGACTGCAATGGCTTTTTCAACTCGCTGTTTAATACTTAAATAGTCATCAATGGCATACTGATAGCTTGATGTAGCCATCAGTATAATTGTAATAATTAGCTTAACGATTAGGTCTTTATCAAGTTTTAAGATTTTCACGATTACAAACGTTTACCTATAAATTGACCATTTTTGGAGGGGACCCCTTTTGAGATCCTTAAATGATTGTATGATAAAGACAGCAGCTATTATGTTTTTAAAGGAATGATAAATGTCTTTATTTGTAAAAAGCTTATTCACGTTTACCCTGTTACCAACAGTTGTATTCGCAGTCGATAGCTCAACCCCAAATTTATCCACCTCAGGTTTGAAATACTGGTTAGCAGATGAAGTCAATGATACAAAGGTTGTAACGCAATTCCAAAATGTTGTCAGCTCGAATCCCATTAAAATAAATAAGTCAGTAGGTAAACTGGCCCGTATCGCTTTGATTTATCCTAGTGCAGATCTTTCAGACTTTTGGATCAGAAACTACCATGCTTTGACCAAACGGTTAGACGCGATGGATGTCAACTATAGCATTGATGAGTTCAGCTCGCGACAGATTCAACACGCCCTACAAACTCGATACATTGATGAAGTATTAGCTAGGCAAGGAGAATATGATTATGTCATTTATGGCCCTTCGGAATTGTATGTCCAAGCCGACAATATTCAGCGTTTAGCAAAATCAGAAAGCTTCCAATCCTACATTTGGGCTTTCCATACACCGATGAAAAGTTGGCAATTCCAACCTGATGCTTGGTTTGATTTTTCTAGTTCTGTTGGGGCGCAGGCTTTGTGTGACTTCTTAATTCAACGGCTTGGTAGTGATGTCTCGTTTGCCATGAATCGAGGTATACCAGGGATTACCGACGATCAGCGCTCAGGCGACTTCAAATCGTGTGTCGAAGAAGAGGGGGGATGGATCAATTTCTATGAACATTTTGGTCAATATCAGGCGGGTGGTGGACGTGACGGTGCGGCATTAATTACGCAAAGTTTTCCTGAGGTGACGATGCTTCATAACGCCAATACCGCAATGACTTTAGGGTCTTTAGAATATTTGGCTGAACAGTCGTTAATCGACGGTATGTATGTGACAGGTTGGGGCGGCACGGCGGCTGAGATAGAGCAAATCAAACAAGGTAACCTGAATGCAACACCCATGCGTATGGGGGATGATGTGGGGGTTGCTACGGCAGAGGCGATTAAGTTTTCGTTAGAAGGGCGCACTTCTGACATTCCAAAGATTTATCTAGGGCGAATTGAAGTGGTGGATGATCAAATGTCGACTGAAGAGATCAATGCACGAACCAGAGAGGCTTTTCGTTACTCCGGTGTTGAACTTGAATAAGCTAATTTGCAAGAGCTTATGCGCTCTTTTGTTATATGAAGCAAATCAAGGTTTTGCCATGATGAAGTGATGATATTGGATCACACTGGAGCGTCATGCATGTCACACCCAAATAACAATAACAACGCCTATCCACACAGCTTTACTCCGTTAGACCTTGGTTTTACCACATTGAAAAATCGCTTCCTAATGGGCTCCATGCATACGGGGCTAGAAGAGGTTGACCAAGATGGGGATCGGTTAGCCGCTTTTTATAGCGCGCGTGCTCGTGGAGGGGTGGGGTTAATCGTGACAGGAGGCTATAGCCCCAATGCGGAAGGCTCTCCTTATCCATTTCCCTATCATCCACCTCGATTAGAGGTCCATCAAAAGGTAACTGAAGCGGTTCACCGAGAAGGCGGTAAGATCTGCTTACAGATTCTTCATACGGGCCGCTACGCGTTCCACCCAAACTTAGTGGCACCTTCTGCTATCCAAGCGCCAATTAATCAATTTACACCCCATGAGTTAACCGACGAAACCATCGAAAAACAAATTAATGACTTTGTAAATATGGCCGTATTCGCTCAGCAAGCAGGCTATGACGGTGTTGAGGTAATGGCCTCCGAGGGGTACTTACTTAACCAATTTGTTTGTCAACGAACCAATCAGCGTGACGACAATTGGGGAGGAGAATATGTGAATCGTATTCGCTTACCTGTGGCCATTGTAGAGCGTATTCGCCAAACGGTGGGGACAGATTTCATTATTATTTTCCGGCTATCTATGTTGGATTTAGTCGAAGGTGGCTCGAGCGTAGAAGAGGTGATGACACTTGGACAAGCGGTTGAGAAGGCGGGGGCCAGTATTATTAATACCGGCATTGGTTGGCATGAAGCCCGTATTCCAACCATTGCGACGTGTGTGCCCAGAGCAGGTTTTGCATGGGTGACAGAATATTTCAAAGAGGCTTTTTCTATCCCCGTGGTTGCAACGAATCGTATTAATACGCCAGAGGTTGCTGAGCAGGTACTGGCACAAGGCCAAGCAGATATGGTGTCTATGGCACGACCGTTTCTAGCAGACCCCGACTTTGTCCATAAAGCTCAGCACCAGCAAAGTGAATCGATCAATACCTGCATTGCTTGTAATCAAGCCTGTTTAGATCATGTATTCGAAGGCAAAATCGCCAGTTGTTTAGTGAACCCACAAGCCTGTCATGAAACAGAATTACTGATTACGCCGGCAGAAGAGCCACGGTATATCACCGTGATTGGCGCAGGGCCAGCAGGTCTTGCGGCAGCGACCACCGCTGCGAAACGTGGGCATAAAGTGACCTTGATCGACGCCAATGATCGCATTGGCGGACAGTTTAATGTGGCGAAGACCATCCCCGGAAAGTCTGAGTTTAGTGAGACATTAAGATATTTTACGTATCAACTGAAAGATTTGGGCGTGACGCTACGTCTAAATACTAACGCCAATGTTCAATCACTCAATGAATCGAACGCTGACCATGTTTTGATTGCTTCGGGCATTCGTCCTAGAACACCTGATATTAAGGGTATCGAGCATTCGAAAGTGGTTTCCTATTTAGATGTGCTGAAAGGGCGCGTCGTTGTAGGCCAGCGGGTTGCGATTATTGGCGCGGGTGGTATTGGCTTTGATACCGCTGAATTCCTCTTAGGAGAAGATAAGCGTGTCCAGACGGACACCGAATTTGCTGAAGAGTGGGGAATTGACCAAACTTTGCAGCATCGCGGCGGTCTTAACGACCATAGTACGCAAAATGAACCAAGCGCATCGCCACGGCGTACAATTTATTTGTTGCAACGAAAATCGTCGAAAGTGGGCGCAAAATTGGGCAAAACGACGGGCTGGATACATCGAGCACAGCTCAATAAGCATGGCGTCAAGATGCTTTCTGGCTGCAATTACTCTCATATAGATGATCAAGGCCTTTGGTTAACGCGTGATGGTGAACAGACTTGTTTAGACGTTGACACAATTATTGTGTGTGCGGGTCAGGATTCAGATCGTCGCTTATGTGAAGGATTAGATAAGCCGTACACTTTAATCGGCGGAGCCGATGTGGCGAAAGAGTTAGATGCCAAACGAGCCATTGCTCAAGGAACCAAAATAGCCGCAAGCTTGTAGTGAACGCTGTTCTTGCAAGGCTTGCAAGCATGTGAGGACAGAACATGAAACGTACAATTTTAAGCAGTGCCATGATAGTTGGCGCAGCTATATTAACGCCCACGGTATCCGCTGCTGAGCAGACAATGATTGTTGCTGGAGGTTGCTTCTGGTGCGTTGAATCAGATTTTGAAGCCATTGATGGGGTGATCAATGTGGTATCTGGTTACACCGGAGGCCATGTTGCTAACCCAACTTACCAGCAAGTATCGGGTAAAAAAACCGGACACTATGAAGCGGTCAGAATTACCTTTGACGATGACATTATAAGTTTGCGAGAACTGACGGATTACTATTGGCGCACCATCGATCCGACGGATGCCAAAGGTCAGTTCTGTGATAAGGGTGAGCCCTACCGCACAGGGCTGTTTTATCAGTCTGAAGTGCAAAAAGACGAATTTGAAGCATCACTTAACCAAATGATTATGGATAAACCCTTTGATGCCAAAATCGTAACGCAAATTATGCCCGCTAAAACCTTTTATCTGGCAGAAGACTATCATCAAGACTATTACTTAAAAAATAGTCTACGTTATAAGTTTTATCGCTTTAATTGTGGTCGTGATAGCCGTGTCGAAGAGCTCTGGGGAGACGTGGCAAGCGAACAATACCATTAAGTTTTTGAGCCCTTGCGAGCGAGTCATTTATTGGCTTGCTACAAGGGTGACTGTTTTGGTCGCCAAGTGACCTATCGCTGCCCAATCATTTTCAAAATCCTTCGCATATTTTGCCCACAAAGGTTAAGCTTCGCGCCTTTGTATCAATTGAGAATATCTATGAATTTTGAGTCACTTGGCCTAGATCCCCGTATTTTGAAAGCCTTAGCTGAAAAGGGGTACAGCACTCCAAGCCCTATTCAGGAGCAAGCCATTCCAGTGGTGCTGTCAGGTCGAGATCTTATGGCGGCTGCGCAAACCGGTACCGGTAAAACAGCGGGCTTTACATTGCCGATGTTGCAGAACCTATTGAAAGGTACCAGCGCCCGTAACAATCAGGTACGTGCATTGGTGTTAACGCCAACTCGTGAGTTGGCTCAGCAAGTGGCCGATAACGTTGCTTTGTACAGTTCACATCTACCTTTGAAAAGCGCTGTGGTTTACGGCGGTGTGAAAATCAACCCGCAAATGCAACGACTGCGTGGGGGGGTAGACGTATTGGTTGCAACACCTGGGCGTTTGTTGGATCTGCATAACCAAAATGCTCTGAAACTGAATCAAATTGAGATTTTGGTATTAGATGAAGCCGATCGCATGTTGGATATGGGCTTTATTCATGATTTAAAACGCATCATGGCGTTATTACCGCCTAAGCGTCAGACCTTGCTGTTCTCAGCGACCTTCTCAGCGCCGATTAAAGAATTGGCTGCGCGTATGGTGAATGATCCTGCTGAAGTCTCTGTATCCCCAGCGAATACCAAAGCCACGTCCATTACTCATCAAGTCTTTGAAGTCGATAAGGCCAATAAACTGAAGTTGCTGACGCATTTGATTAAGCAAGAAGGTTGGCGTCAGGTGTTGGTTTTCTCGAAAACCAAACACGGTGCAAACCGTATTGCGACGGCGTTAAATGGTACCGGTATTGGTGCGGCGGCGATTCATGGTAACAAAAGCCAAGGGGCACGAACTAAAGCATTGGCTGACTTTAAGTCAGGTGAGGTGAAAGTGCTGGTCGCAACGGACATTGCTGCGCGTGGTATTGATATTAATCAACTGCCGTATGTTGTGAATTTTGATTTGCCTAAAGTGCCTGAAGATTATGTGCATCGTATTGGTCGTACGGGTCGTGCCGGTGAAACAGGCCATGCTGTATCATTTGTGACCGGTGAAGATGCCAAAGAGTTGTTTGCTATTGAACGTGTCATCGGTGAGCTGATTCCGCGAAGTGTTGAAACGAAATTCAAACCGTCTCAGCCATTACCAGAATCAAAATTGGACACACGTCCAAGTAAGCCGAAAAAGCCTAAGAAACCGAAGTCGCAATCGCTAGAGCAAGGCTCTAATCGAGCGCCATCGACTGATGCAAAGCGTGCGCCTTCGCGTAAACCGCAAGACAGAAAGCCTGCTGAGGGTCAGAACACTTCGAAACCTGCCGCGCGCAGACCAAAACCGCAAACTGAGTCAGGTGATGCACCGAAGCGAACTCCGAATCGTAGCCGCTCTCAGAATCGTGCTCCGAGTAAGACGTCTTAATATTCAGTAAGTGTGGTCAGCGCCAAAGACTTCGTACAGTTGAGTTGCAGCTTGTAGTTAAGAAATGAATTGAGGCCATGATGTCATCTATTACAGATAAGCGTTTGATTTTAGTCGGTGGGCACCATGGCGTAGGGAAAACCACTCTTGCCGCAGCTCTGGCTTTGTTATTGTCCCGTCGAGGACAGCGTGTATTAGTGATATCAGCCGATTCAGCAAACAGTTTAAGTGATGCTTTTGATTGGCAAATAGGGGAAGCGGGTGCTGCGGTGTGTGCTGGCGTTCATGCTTTGGAAATTGCCCCGAGTGCGGCCGTAAAAACGTATATTGAAGGCGGCATAGCTCAGCAAAAGCTGCTCTCTGAGTGGTCGCCTGAATTGATAGAAATTGCGGTACTGGAACGAATTGGTCGACTGATAGACGACGCGGAAGAGTACTACGACACGATTATTCTTGATTGGGCGCCCAGTGACTATGCTTTACGTTTGCTCAACCGCTTTTCTAATCAAGATGAGTCGGGGTTGCTTGATGAACAGGGTTCTTTTTATCAGCGTAGCCTAAAGCGTTTTCAAGACGTAGAAAATACGGCCTTATTACTGGCGATTACGCCAGATAAGCGTGCTACTTGCGCCTCTGAACGTATTTCTAAGACGTATAAAGAAAATGGCATACCTTTGTTTGGCGTTGTAGTTAACCGTGTGTTACCTGCTGAAGACGTTGGTGACTTTTTGGCACAGCGACGTTTAATTGAGCAAAGTTACTTAAACATGATCGAGCAACGGTTTACCCATTGCACGCACTACCATTTACCACTTATGGAAACGGATATTCATGGTATTGGTCCGTTACAGAAAACGGCTGTACTGTTGGAGACTATCGGTCTGTAATGTGAATCCATCATTGGGTGCAAAGTTTACGTAAAAAATTAGACGGTGTAATCGCTTTCTTAAAAGAATGAGCTTAGCATTCAGTAGACTCTTTACTAGAAGCTAGGGAATGATTATGCAGACTAAACAAGCAGGGAGCGCGCAAGGATTGCGTGCTGTATTATTTGGTTTATTACTACTTTGTTTTAACCTCGATGAGGCTAGCGCAGCGACGCCTTACTATCTAACGGGCTTTTCAGAAGTCAGTTACGATCAAGCTCCCGCTTTACAGTTGACGTTTACTCAAGCCATTAGATCCAATACCCACTTATCGTCTTACGTGTCTCTAACGCCTGAACCTGAACAAGGCAGCCGTTGGATTACAGAGGATGGAAAAACGTGGGTGTTGCCTTTTGTAGACGCCAGTACTACCTACGAAGTCAATGTGTCGAAACGTTTGCAAGCCCAATCTGGAGCTCGTTTAAGTCTCTATGAGCCTAATGCAGAGGAAAAATCTGAGCCCGACTTTCCTTTGACGCGCACGCTGACAACAAAAGCCTATGAAGCGTCGGTTAATTTCTCTGGTCAGGGTAATTTTATTAATGCTGACTTAGCTGGCGGTTTACCTGTTTCTGTCATAAATGTGCCTGAAGTCCAGCTACAAGTATTTCGAGTCACGGATCAGCGCGCTTTTTTAAACCAGCTATATAACTCGCAAGGTTTTGAGGGCAACGTAGATTATTATAATTTGGATACCTTGCGCCAATCGTCTGAATTAGTACACACCGCATTCTTTCCGGTCGAAGCGCATGTCAATCAGCGACGCACAGTCAATCTAGATATCTCCTCAGTGGTAAACAAGTATGACCAAGGTATTTTTGTCGCAGTCGCTAAAGATCCTCGTCAGTTTGACTATTCCTATGCCACCACGTTTTTTGCCTTGACAGATATTGGGCTGCAGGTACGTCGTTTGGATCAGCAGTTAATAGCCTTTACGCACTCAATCAAAACGGCTTCACCACGCGCTAACATAGAGTTAGAGTTTATTTATCGAGATAAAAAACGCGCCTCAGAGTTGGGACGAACAGATCCGTCTGGGGTTTACCAACATGTGTTTGATAAAACCCCCGAATACGTTATTGCAACTCAGGGCGATGAAGTTGCTTTCTTAAACTTAGAATACAACGGCTTAGACCTTTCCGAATTTAATAACAGCAACCTACGACATCAAAGTGCCCAAGCTTTTTTATACGGCCCGAGAGATCTTTATCGACCAGGCGAAACGCTTAATGTGAATGCGTTACTTCGCGATTACGATGGTCAAAAGATGCGAGCCCAAGCATTGCAATTGGTACTGCTCGATGCGCAAGGGCAAGAAGTCCTTCGTCAAATGCGCCAAGTAGATGATACCGGTCTCATCGAATTCGAACATCAGTTGTCAGAGAATGCGGCCATGGGCACTTGGACCTTACAAGTGAGCTCTGAAGGACTGCAGCTTCATCAATCTTATCGCTTCAAAGTAGAAGATTTCATGCCAGAAATGCTGGCATTGCAATTTTATGATGGCGATCGCTCGGTGCAGCGACGTGTGCAGCCTGATGCTTTGACCGTTCCTATTCAAGCCGATTATTTATATGGCGCGCCTGCGTCGGGTAACCAAGTCGACGCGATCATCACGGCGAAAGCAACTCAGATGGTATTTGAAGAGTATCCAGATACCGTATTTGGTGATGAAAGGTACGAGCCGAAGCAACGCCGCATGACCATCCCTCGTAGTACTTTGGATGAAAAAGGGGCGGGGTTACTAGACATTCCTGATCACTGGCAAGGGGCTTCAGTTCCTCTTGATTTAACGGTCTCGGCAAGTGTTTATGAAAGTGGTGGTCGGCCTATCACTCGCCACCAAAAGGTTGTTCGTATGACGGGCCGTGATAAATTACCCGGCATTAAGGCACTTTCATCCTTGCCCGCCGATGAAGATCAGGAAGTCACCTTCTTATTGCGCAGTGTCAGCCCCGATGGTCAGCCGGTGACAGATGATCTGCAATTGAAGCTCTATCGTTATGGTTGGAATTATCACTGGGAGTACGATGCCAGTCGTGGCTGGTATCGCGAATACAGTGATGAATCAACGCTGGTTGATTTACGTAATGTGGCGGCTGAGAAATCAGGCATTGAGCAAAATTATCAACTTGATTGGGGACGATACTACTTAGAGGCCCAGTCTAAATCTGGTGCGGTCGCTCGGTATTATTTTAGAACGACTGGCAGCTGGTGGTACGGCGGTAATCGTTCTAATCGCATGAAGCCTACACAGATTGATATGGGGCTCGATCAAGACCATTACGCACCGGGCGAAACAGCCAATCTACTAGTGGAGTCGCCTATAGGTGGGAACGCTCGACTGACAGTTGAATCTGCCGATGGTGTATTGCATACCCAGATGGTGAGCTTGGCAAAAGGTGAAAATACCTTATCGCTCGACATCGATGAGGATTGGAATCGTCATGATGTATACGTAACCTTGTTGGCACTTAATGCGGCTGATCAAGTCACGGAATTGGCACCAGAGAGAGCGTTGGGTGTGCTGCATTTACCGATATTACGTCACGACTCTATCGCAGAAATAGCACTTAATGTGCCTCAACGTACGGAGCCAAACAAAGCGATCACTGCGCAGATTGAGGTGACTAATATCGATCAGCTAGGGGATCAAAAGCTGTACGCTACGGTCGCGTTAGTCGATCGTGGTGTTCTCAATATCACTGGCTTTAAACCACCGAATCCTCAGCGTTACTTTTATGGTCAACGCCGTTATGAAACGGATATATTCGACACCTATGACGACATCATCAATAACCTTGGCTATGACACCGTGCGTCAGCGTTTTGGTGGGGATATGTTTGAGAGAGCGGCGGCCGAAGATGACTTAACACGTGGTGGCGAAAAACCGAAAAGTGATGTGCAAATTGTGTCTTACTTTAGCCATCCTGTTGCCATCGAAAAAGGCAAAGCAGAAATACGCTTCGATCTTCCCAACTTCAATGGACGATTAGAGTGGATGGTGGTTGTGTATGGCGATCGCAGTTACGGTAATGCCACGCAGCAAACCATTGTGGCGGATAAAGTGGTCACACAAGTCTCTATGCCACGTTTCTTAGCGATGGATGACACCTCTCAGTTAACGTTTGATGTGCGTAATATGTCGGGTACTGAGCAAACGTTTGAGGTGAAAGCTTGGGTCGAAGGACCTCTTATGGCAGACGCATTAACACAGACGATTGACCTTTCCGATCGAGAAAAGAAAGTCTTAACGCTTCCAGTTAAAGGCGGACAACAGCAAGGTCAAGCCAGTGTCCATTTAACGGTCAGCAATGGCAATAGTATTGCTGTGTCACGCGATTGGAAACTGGGCGTTCGCAGCCCGTATAGCTGGCCGACCCGAAGCCACTACACTGAGATTTCAGCGGGACAAAGCTGGCAGCCGGACTTTAATCTTGGGGATTTACAATCACAGACCGTGACGGGCTTTTTGACCTTGTCCAATCGTCCTGCTTTGAATGTCAGTGCCTATGTACAATATTTATTGCAGTACCCTTATGGTTGCCTTGAACAAACGACCAGCAGCACGTATCCATGGCTGTTAATGGACCAAGCGGTGGTCGATTACTATCAATTGCAAGGCGATGTTAACCGCCAATTGGATCAAGCGTTTTCCAATGAACTTCGTGCTGAGCAACTTGAGCAGGGGCTTGTTCGACTTTATAAAAAGCAGCAGGAAAATGGCAGTTTCGGCTATTGGCAGCGTAACTCAGAAGAAAGTCGCTGGGGAACAGTCTATGCAACAGAGTTGATGGTTGATGCTCGTAAAGCTGGCTTCGAGGTGGATCAAGGCGTATTGAAACGCGCATTGTCTCGGCTAACCACCTATTTAAAACAAGAAGGAGAGACCATCGCTTGGAGTGATTCTCCAAGTTACAGTGAGTTTGGTTATCGTGCATATTCGGCTTATGTGTTGGCAAAAGCCAACAGTGCCAGTTTGAGTGACGTGCGTCGTTTGCTGGATCAGGTTTCAGATCAAGCAATGTCCGAGTCTGGATTGGCTTGGATGCATTTGGCTGCGGCGTTTGATCGATTGAAAGATCATGATCGAGCTGACGAAAGCTACGCTAAAGCTTGGCAGTATGAGCGCTCTAGTCAACGTTATTATGGCGATTACGGTTCAAGCTTGCGCGATCTTACCTTGAAGCTGATTTTGGCAGAGGAAATGGGGCGTAACGAAAGTAGCCGCTACCAAATGCTGTTTGAGGCACTAAAGCTGCGTCGTTGGTTGAGTACACAGGACCGTATTGCATTACTGCGTCTTGCGAGTCAATGGACCGATGCTGATGAGTACCAATTCACATGGCTTACGGATGCCAAGGAGGAAGCGGTTACCACAGAACGCGCTGCACGTTATCGCCTCAATGAAACAAATATGAGGCAACTCAAAGCGGTCAAAGCTGGCGATCAGCGTCTTTTTGTCAGTGCTGTGTATCAAGGTGCGCCTGTATCGGCTCCTGAACAGTCTACTCATGGTATTCATGTGACTCGTGATTACTATAATTTAGACGGCAAGATGCTAAATCTAGATCAAGTAAAAAGTGGGCAGCTTGTGATTGCCGCCGCGATACTTGAGGCCACTGAAGAGTCCATAAATGATGCTCTGTACGTAGATCTTCTACCTGCTGGATTAGAGCCAGAAAATCAGAATTTAGACAACGCAAATGTCCAGCTGGGTGACTTGCAGATTGGCAGTGTGAATCTAGACCGCTATTTCGAGTACGGTGCGCCAGTGCAATACGATTCTTATCAGGATGATCGATACGTTGCGGCCTTGCGACTTGAGAAAGGCAAGCCTGTGAAACTCTTCTATCTATTACGAGCTGTCACGCCAGGGCAATACCAAGTACCTAACGCGATCGCAGAAGATATGTACCGACCTGCGCTGCAAGGCAGCAGTGCAGCACAACCGATCTTAACAGTGGTACCTTCTTTACCGTGACCAGGCTGTTGCAATATGGGCTCGGTGGTGTGATTTTCCTACTGAGCCTGATTTTGTGTCTCGATTACTTTTGGCCAGTGGATTTGGCTTCCCGTGACCAAAGTAGAGTGGTGTTAGCTGAAGACGGCTCGGTGTTGCGTGCATTCGCAGATCGACAAGGCGTTTGGCGTTACCCTGTGTCGCTAAATGCCGTGTCGAGCAACTATATCGAAGCGCTTGTGGGTTACGAAGATCAGTATTTCTTCCAGCACCCCGGCGTTAATCCAATAGCGCTCATGCGAGCAGGTTGGCAATGGTTGCGCAACGGTGAAATCGTATCCGGCGGCTCGACGCTGACGATGCAAGTGGCGCGAATACGTTACCCTCAATACGCTAAGCGATCTATATCTGCAAAGCTGATGCAGATCTTGCGTGCTTTGCAACTAGAGGCGCACTACAGCAAGTCCGACATTCTCAACTATTACGTGAATCACGCGCCTTTCGGTGGCACATTAGAAGGCGTACAAACCGCTTCAATGAACTATTTTGGCTATGGCGCTGAGTCGTTAACGGACGCTCAAGCCGCACTGCTGGCGATTTTGCCTCAAGCGCCTTCTTTTTACCGCCCCGATCGACACCCTGAACGAGCACTGCAAGCCCGCAATAAACTGATGCAGCGTTTGGTTGAGCAAGGGGTTTGGAATGCTGCAAGATTTGACGATGCGGTCATAGAAAGGGTTTCGGTATTACCGTTAGAACACGCTATGCATGCGCCTTTGCTAGCACGCAGGCTAGCGAATTTGAGCCACTCAAACAAAATTGAAACCTATATTAATCCGCGTTGGCAGCGTGCTGTCGAAGGGTTAGTTAAACGCCATGTGAGCGGCATAGGCCGCCACGTATCAGCGGCGACACTGGTCGTGGAAAACACCACGGGTAAAGTGAAAGCCTATGTTGGATCAGCGGGCTTTTCGTCCACCGAGCGATTTGGATTTGTTGATATGAACCAAGCGATACGCTCTCCAGGTTCCACCCTGAAACCCTTTATCTATGGTTTAGCATTGGATGATGGCCTGATTCACAGTGAATCTTTATTAATGGATGTACCGTTGAGCTTTGGCGACTACCGCCCGGAAAATTTTAACGGCGGTTTTCGTGGTCCCGTCGCAGTCAGTGACGCATTACGAAGCAGTCTTAATATGCCCGCTGTTCAGGTGTTAGAGCAGTTAGGGGCAGCACGTTTATATTTAGCCTTTAGTGAAGCAGATTTACCCATGTTTTTACCAGATGGCGCGCGCCCCAATTTATCAATCGCGTTGGGTGGCGTTGGTATGCGACTAGAGGACATAGTCAGCGCCTACACAGCATTTGGTAATCAAGGTAAACGTCAATCACTGCGCTATCAGGTATCCGATCCATCTCAGACCAAGACTATGCTGAGTGAGGGGGCCGCTTGGATTATACGTAACGTCATGAAGGGTGATCAAAATATGGCCATTAAAACAGGTACCAGTTATGGCTATCGTGATGCGTGGGCAATCGCCGTCACAGGTCAATATACGGTCGGGGTTTGGATTGGGCGGCCAGACAATCTACCCGTAACGGGGCATTATGGTCGTGTAACCGCCGTGCCTTTATTACGTCAGGTCACGCGTTTGCTTGGTGGGTCAAGTGGTATGTTGGAGGCGAAACCAATATCCGTAACGCAAAAAGACATCTGTTGGCCTCAGGGGTTTGCTAGCGATATATGTGATGAACATCGTTCTGCTTGGGTGTTAGACAATACTATGCCGATTACTTGGTACAGTACGCGTCAAAAGGAGCAAGCATTTGTGTCGCCTTCTGTCGATTTAACGCTCAGTCAAGATCTCGGGTTGCGTGTCCCGGTAACCTGTAATTTACCAAGTGGTATTGGTACTTATACCTTCAACACAAGTGTTTGGCCTGCACCGCTTGAACCATGGTTAGCAGCTGGATTCCGGCGTGAATCACGTATTCCAGCTCTAGACCCTCGCTGTCAACTTAATGGTGAGCCGCCTTTGCAAGCCGGTCTTAGTCTACAGGGGGTGGAGTCAGGTCAACGATTTACGCAAGATGGAAAGTTGTCTCTTAAGCTCAGTGTATCAGGCGGCGAGGGGCCGTTTTTCTGGTATTTAGATGGTGTTTTGCAACCAATTAGTGATCGTAGCTGGCACTTCGTGCCGCCATTAGGATCGCATCAGTTAGTTGTGGCAGATCGAAAAGGCCAAGTAGAATCGCGGTATTTCGATGTTCAAGCAAGCCATTGAATCTTATGTCGTGATAGATGATCTTTACTACAGATGTTAACTATGTACTCATCTTGGCGTATAAAAAATGGGCCTTTAATCGCCCATTTTTTTGCTTTGTATAATGTGAAGTGATCTAACCTGTGGCTTTAAGAGGGTGATCTTCTGGCAGCGTTTTGTCGATCCAAATAGCCAGCTTGTGTTTCATGCTTGGTAGGTCTTCTTTATCGGGTGGTAAAGCGACCACAAGTTTATCTTGCACCAGCAAACGATACAGCGATTCTACTTTTTTATTAGCCGATGTTTGTGCAGAGAAAGCTGCGTAACCACGATTCTGTGCGTAGGTTTCGCCTACTTGCATGGCTTTTTTAATGAGTTGAGCTTCATTCTTCAGTTTTTTCATAAGCACCTCAGTTATGGCGTTCTTAGCAGTCTAAAGCAAAAGTCGTTTATGCAACACAGCAATGTCATGACAATTCATTGATTCTATTAAAATTTATAAGCGACTGTTAAGCTCCCGCCCCACATATCAGAGCGCTCTACAATAGAGCTGTCTTTAATGCCGCGGCCCAAATTAGTGTAGCCAACATTGGTGATGGTTTGCCAATGATCGCCTAACGGAAAGATATGCGTTAATGCTAGTCGGCTTATGACCGTATCATCACCTTCGTAGGCAGCAAATCCATTGCTAGACTCTTGCTGGCTTACGCCATAGTAATAGTCGACAAGTTTGTCAGATTGATAGCCAACCACAAATGCAGGAATAAACATACCCAGTTGGGTTTTAAAGGGTTTGGACAATTTCACTTTGGCTTCATAGCCTTGATGCTTGTCACTGATGTCTGTTGCAAAACTGGAATCAATATTGAGAGATGATAAGGACGTTGACCATTTCAGGGTTAATTCTGTCGCGTTGTCGCGCTCTCGAAAATTTCGCAATGCATTATTGTCATCAACATCGATCGGATAGTGGCGCAGAGTAACTAAAGCACTGATTTCATTGCGCTCATTGAGCGGTTGGGTAAACCCTATACCACCTGTACTAACGCTGAATTTTTCGTATGCTAGATTAATGTAAGGTAAAATTTTCTTACGATCGTCTTCGCCGACAACATGGCTTTGCTGCCATAACCCTGTCGCGCCTAATGATGCATTCCATTCAGTGGCGTAGCCATTTGCAGTGAAAGTGAGCAACACCGCCGGTGTGAGAGATAATAGTCCGAAGCGCTTGCGTAAAGTCATATCCATTGCCTTGCTATTTGAATTTATAAGTCACTCTATCCTACGTGAATGTGCTTGATCAAAAGTGACAAATAAAGCGTTAATTAAAAAAGCCCATGATTTGAAAAAATCATGGGCTTTTTAGTGTGCGATTTAGCACTTCTACAGTAGTGGTTCTACAAGGGCTTTTTGCCTCTTACAACATGCAGTACCGCAGATACGATCATCAAGATCAAGAACACAAAGAATAAAATTTTAGCGATACCGATACTAGCACCGGCAATAGAAGTGAAACCCAGTGCGCCTGCAATCAATGCCACAATTAAAAATAATAACGACCAGCCTAACATAATCCTTTCTCCTGTAAGTGTGTGCGTTTCTGTCTAGAACATTTTCAGAATAGAGCAGCTAAAAAAGAATTAAGCGCAAGAAACATGTTATGAATGGGGATAAAAAAACATTACTGTAAAGAAAGTGTACAATTTGACTGTGAGTTCATAATGTTGTGTTTGAAGATAAAACTTCCGTCATGAAATGGCGCAAATTAATTATTGCGCTCTGAGTCGATCCCCCCATTTTCCCTCATGAGTGCGTAGACAGGCCGCTTCATTATCAAGAAAAAGATGCTTATCAATGTCCTTTAGCGATATGCCCATATCTTTAAAACGAGTGAGCAGATCGTGTTTAAGGCCATTAAAATGGGAACTGCTCAAAAAGGCCTGTTCTGTTTCATCATCGGTAAAGATACAGACTATTTTTAAGCTCTGGGGGAAACGTTTAAAATCAACTAAATGAGTAATCCATTCAAAGCCCATTTTTAGTTCAAGTAACTCATCACATACTTCAGTGAGACTGTTACGAATGTCATTTTCGATCTTTTTATCTGTTTTACGCATGTTTTAGCCCCTGTTAAAAAATTTAATTGTCGCTGTGTCTAAATCGTTGTTTTTATGGAATGGTCTGTAAATACTAATTATATATGATGTGTCTCCTAGGGGGGCTTATACCTTGAAAGTTGAGAAGTCGTTAAACTCATCTAATATAGATATAAAGAGATCAGTGTTGACCTTCGGTAGGAGTAAGTATGTTAGAAGTCACTCAAGGTCATAGTAGTGAACATGAGAAAATTAGGTTGGAGCACGAGGCAGCCAAGTTGTTTATGCGCTGGTATGAAACCAACACTCATAAGCCTATCCGTCATATTTGGCATAATCAACCTATGCGGCCAGATGTGTCATGTGTACTTGAAGGTGAAAAGCTTGATTTGGAAATCGCGCATCTTTATGGTTCGGAAGCAGAAGCTATGGCCATTCTAGGTCGAGACTTAACCGATCAAACAAAGCGTGAGCTTCATTCGCTTGACCAAGAGGTGGATGAACGCTTGCTCAAAGCGCTGAATCGAATATTGGAGAATAAAGCGGGTAAGCGCTACAGCTCGGACCGAACTTGGTTGGTCATTCGTAACGCGCACCCTCAATGGACCAAGGCCGATATTAAAGGTCTGATCGGCCATATCTCTGTGCCAGAAAATCATCCGTTTGAAAAAATTTGGATGGTCGGTGATATGGAAGGCAAAACAGGGATAGTGAGACTCTATCCCTAGCGTTGCCTAATGTGATTATTCTTCTCTACGGTGAACACACTTGCCCATTGAATAAGTGGCCTTCACGACGCGATCGTCAGCCAAAATCATCAATGCAAACAAGGTGTCGGCAATCTCTTTAGAACGCGCCAAGCGGGTTTTGATTAACGGTGTAGCAGTTTTGTCCAGTATCACAAAGTCTGCTTCTGTGCCGACCGCCAAATTACCTACCTTATGTTCCAGTCTTAGTGCTTTGGCACCTCCAAGAGTGGCTAAATAGAATGACTTTATTGGATCTAAGTTCTGCCCCTGTAGCTGAATGACTTTGTAGGCTTCATTGAGCGTTTTGAACATAGAGAAGCTTGTCCCGCCACCCACATCGGTACCCATGCCGACATTCAGTTTATGAAACTCAGCCTTGGATAAATCGAATAATCCGCTACCAAGGAATAAGTTGGATGTTGGACAAAATGCAACGGCCGACCCGGTTTCACTCAGGCGTTGATATTCATGGTCACAAAGGTGAATGCCATGAGCAAAAACGGAGCGTTCACTCAGAAGCTGATGTTGGTCGTATACATCTAAATAGTGTTTCGACTCTGGGAAGAGTGCCTGTACCCATTCACACTCTTGCACGTTTTCCGACAAGTGGGTGTGTAAGTAAAGATTATCGTATTCGGTGAGTAGTTTTCCTGCGGCGGACAGCTGTTCTGATGTTGAAGTCGGGGCAAAGCGAGGTGTAACAGCGTAATGTAAGCGACCTTTCTCATGCCATGTCTCGATCAATGCTTTGGAGTCTTGATAGCTGCTTTCAGGTGTATCCGTTAGGTCATCCGGTGCATGACGGTCCATCATGACTTTTCCGCAGATCATGCGCAGATCGAGCGACTCTGTTGCTTCAAAAAATGCATCAACTGATTGTTTATGTACCGTACCAAATACCAATGCCGTCGTTGTACCGTTACGTAGGAGCTCTTTTAAGAAACGGTCTGCTACGTCACGGGCATACTCTTTGTCTGAAAATTTACTCTCTTCAGGGAAGGTGTAGTGATTTAACCAATCTAATAGCTGTTCCCCGTACGAAGCAATCATGTCGCTTTGTGGGTAATGAATGTGCGTATCGATAAAGCCTGGAATGATCAAAGCCTCAGGATGATGCTCAATGTCCATAGAATTGGGCAGCTCAAGAAGGATTTCCGAGGCATGTCCAAGAGCACTGATGATGCCATCAGTTACGACTAGAATACCATCTGGATAATATTCAAAGGCCTTCTCAGAGCCAACGTCAGTAGGGTTTTCGATGCAGTGGAGGATAGCAGATCGCCATGCTTTGATGTATGCCATGAGGCCTCGATGATAGATGTAAATGAATGGTTAAAACTTTGACCGATCGTTTATACACAATCGATGAACCAACTTCAAATGCTTGGTGCGTGGTATTGCAGTGCTACTCAGGCAGAGAATCGATGAAGATAGCGCGAAAGTCGTTCACGTTGGTGAGAGTTGGTCCTGTTATCACAGATTGGCCTATTTTTTCAAAAAAGCTATGAGCATCGTTATTGGCTAAGTAGTCTGAAGCGTTGATGCCTTTGCTGATGGCGTCGTCTAGAGAATGCTCCGTAATCATGGCGCCAGCGATCTCTGCACCGCCATCAACACCATCTGTGTCGCAGGCAATGGCTGAAATACCAGGCTGCCCCTGTAACTCAATGGCAAGGGATAAAAGGAACTCAACATTTCGACCACCAACGCCATCCCCTTTAATGGTGACCGTCGTCTCGCCTCCGGACAATAACAGACAAGGTGGCTTGATGGGTTGGCCAAAGGTACGTACCTGGCGAGTGATGCCGGCCATGACTTTGCCTACTTCTTTGGCTTCTCCCTCGATGCTGTCCCCTAAAATCATGCTGTGAATGCCCAATTCTTTGGCACGCTTTGCCGCAGCTTCTAACGCCATTTGGGGGGTGGCTATGAGCTTAGTAACGGTGTTTTTGATGCGCGGATCGTTGGGCTTGATGCTTTCGTAGGCGCTTTGTTCGAGCTTTTGACGTACGGCTTTAGAAATGTCGATTTGATATTTATCGATAACAGCTAATGCGTCTAGACAGGTGGTGTGGTCGGCTACCGTTGGCCCTGAGGCAATCGATGACAAATCGTCTCCTGGGACATCGGATATTAATAAAGTGGTGACTTTTGCGGGAAAGCAAGCAGCGGCTAAACGACCTCCTTTAATTTGTGACAGGTGGCGACGCACCGTATTCATTTCTATGATGTTTGCACCACTTTTAAGCAGCGCAGAGTTAATTGTCTGTTTATCGGATAAACTGATTTCATCGTAGGGAAGAGATAACAGGGCAGATCCACCGCCAGAAATGAGCACGACAACTTGATCGGCCTCGGTTAAATTGGCGACCCTTTGGAGGATATCTTGAGCGGCAGTTAAGCCGTTTGCATCCGGCACAGGGTGGGCGGCTTCCACAATGTCGATATGCTGACACGGTACAGCGTAGCCATAACGAGTCACGACCAAACCGCTGACTTCGCCTCCTGTCCAGTTTTGTTCAAAGGCTTGCGCCATGGCGGCGGACGCTTTACCGGCGCCAATGACAATGGTTTTGCCTTTTACTGGGCATGGCATGTGCCTTGGAACACACCGATGAGGTTGTGCCACATCCAATGCGGCTTCAAACAGTGAATGCAATAACTGCGTGTGGGCGGTCGTCGAGCTGGTCATTGTAAATCTCCCTCTGTAAGCATTGGTCAAGCATGACTAGTGTGTGCCTGAACATACAAAGTAAGACTATGCAGTATTTGTACCACGCTTTTTAACATGGCGGATAACGAGGTGTAATAATGAAGCCAAAGCAACGCCTGCGGTATCGGCCCAGAAGTCGTTCCATTCTCCATGACGGTGAACAAAGGGCTGTATGAGTTCGATGGCGCCACCTAGGGCAATGATGATGGATGCGAAGACAAAATAACGGAGGCTCGAACCCCATGCACAGAGGCTTGCCCAGAAAGCGAAGCCCAGTACATGGTGTAATTTATCCGAACCGGGTGGTGTCGCGATATCTGAAACCGGTAACAGTGTTGCTAATAATACCGTTGCTGCACCTACAGTAAAACCAAGGTATTGAGTGCGCGCGCTGTACAGCCATTGACACCAAGCCATAATTAACGAAGGACGCGAGATTTAATGGTGCGGCCCTTAATTTTTTTGTCGGAAAGGGATTTCACAATTTGTCGGGCTTGGCCTTTTTCAACCGCTACATAGGCCTGAAAGTCAAAGATATCAATTTTCCCGACAGCACTTTTCTCAAGGCCGAGGCCTGCGGTTAAAGCGCCTAGAATGTCGCCAGCGCGTAGTTTGTTTTTCTTGCCTGCATCGAACAAAATAGTCGCCACTTCAGGCTGTAATTGATAGCTGCTTGGGCATGTTTTCAAGTCTAAAAACTCGGGTTCAATATTAAAACGTGTTGCGATGTCAGCCAATTTTCGATCATCTCGGTCGGTAATAAAGCTAACGGCGATACCTTCAGCACCAGCGCGACCCGTACGACCGATTCGGTGTGTATGCACATCCGTATCACGTGTTGTGTCGTAGTTAATAATCAAATCGATTTCTTTTACGTCGATACCACGAGCGGCGACATCGGTAGCGACTAATACTGAACAGCTTTTGTTAGAAAAGCGCACCAACACTTGGTCACGTTGCTTTTGTTCAAAATCACCATGAATGGCTAAAGCACTGATGTCATGATCGACTAGCCACTCGGCAACGTCGTCACATTCTACTTTTGTGTTACAGAATACAATGACCTGAGTCGGCTCAAAATGCGCTAAGGTGTCCAGTAGACGATTAGGTTTTTCTGGGTTGTTTGCGCGAACAAAGTATTGATCAATGTTTGGGCGCGTTTCTTCTGCGACTTCTACTTTCACGAAACGAGGCTGACGTTGGAACTCATTACTAATACTAGCGATGTTGTCACTGTACGTGGCAGAGAAGAGCAATGTTTGACGAGATTTAGGAGTCATCTCAACAATGTCTCGAATACTATCGATAAAGCCCATGTCTAACATGCGGTCGGCTTCATCAA
Organism: Marinomonas gallaica; assembly: GCF_049821165.1. Lineage (NCBI taxonomy): Bacteria > Pseudomonadati > Pseudomonadota > Gammaproteobacteria > Oceanospirillales > Oceanospirillaceae > Marinomonas > Marinomonas gallaica. The sequence continues at coordinate 3,091,752 of NZ_CP187511.1, read as the reverse complement.
GTACGAGATTATTCACGCCACTTAGGTCTAAATGGCCTTTGCGCAAATGTTCCATAATGCGTCCAGGAGTACCGACTACAATATGAGCACCGTGTTCTAAGGAAGCGATTTGTGGTCCAAACGGCATGCCGCCGCAAAGTGTTAGTACTTTAATGTTTTCTAAATAACGTGCCACTTTGCGAATTTCTTTGGCAACTTGGTCGGCTAATTCACGTGTTGGACACATCACTAGACTTTGGCAACCAAAGTAGCGCGGGTTCAATTGCATCACCAAGCCGATCGCAAAGGCCAGCGTTTTACCACTACCTGTTTGTGCTTGTGCGATCACGTCTTTGCCATCTAGCACGTCAGGCAGAGCTTGCTCTTGGATAGGGGTAAAGGAGTGAATGCCCATATCCGCTAAAAGCTGGGTAAGTTTTGGTGGTAGTGTTTCAGAAAGCTGCATGGGTGTTGGTGCGTTCAAGAGATGATCCAATTGATTAAAATTTGTTGCAGTCTAGCAAATTTTATTGATCGTCACTATTTATAGGTTGCAAGTATGCTGATTAAAATTTGTAAGAGTTTGTTGTGAATTACGTTGCTCATCTCCATTTAGCCAAGATTACCCAAACTTCCTATGCCGGAAGCCTGTTAGGGGATTTTCCGTGGCAGCCAGACCCTAGTGCGCCAAAGCTATTGCAAGGTTGGCGTTTGCATCAAGCCGTTGACACGTTTGTTGACGCACACACTGAATCCGATCGCTTTAAATCTATGCCAAGGCAAGGCCGTCGACGTTTTGCTGGAATCGTACAAGATATTGCGATGGACTATTGGCTGATTCGCCATTGGGCGGATTATGACGTACAGCCGTTTGATGCGTTTGCTTCAGAGGCCGTATCGGCTCTGATCGCCGATAAGGCCTATTGCCCTGAGCGTTTGCAACGCATGATTACGTCATTAGAAGACTATAATTGGCTAAAAGAGCTGGGCACTTACGAGGGAGTCGAGCGGGCAATCCATTCGATTCAGAAGCGCTGGACATTGGGGCATTATTTGGCCCCCTTTATTGATGAATTGGATGTGCTGCTAGAGCAAGCTCATGTGCCGTTTAATCGGTTGTATCCTGATGTTATTAACGAAGCACAAAAAAGGGTTTTAGAGGGGATTTGAAAAAGAAAAGCCGCAGCGAAAAGACGCTGCGGCCTAAGGGGCGATAGCCCGATCGAGAGAACACCCAGAGAGAGCTTCAAGCGCCTAAACACCTGATGTTTCTGGATGTTTTGCAGTATAGGGGGGGAGCGATTTTAGTGTTTTGACGCAGGTCAGCTTTAGGGGTCGATAGGATTTAAAAGGCTTTTCTGCTTTGACTTGCACTCGAATGGTTTGTTTTTAAAGTTCGGTACGGAGTTTTTGCCGTAGTGCACTAAACTTTGTGGTAGACTGCGCGCCAATTTTTGAATCGTAACAAAGAGGTGAGAACGTGAGCGTTCAATGGTTCCCTGGGCACATGAATAAGGCTCGACGAGAAATCGAAGAGGTCATGACCCAAGTAGACCTGGTCATCGAAGTTTTGGATGCACGTATACCAGACTCGAGCCAAAACCCAATGTTAACCACATTGCGTGGCGATGTGCCGGTTTTACGTTTGTTGAATAAAAAAGACTTAGCCGATCGTAGTCGCGTCGACCTATGGTTAGAGCACTGGCGTGAAGCGGACCAAATCACTGCTTATCCATTTAGTACGCAGGATAAAGCCGACTTAGCAAAACTGTCAGGTTGGGTGCAAAAGCTTGTGCCGCACCGTGGTTCGGCGGAAAAGCCGATTCGTGCCATGATTGCAGGCATTCCTAATGTCGGAAAGTCCAGTTTAATGAATGCTTTGCTGGGTAAGCGTGTTGCTAAAGTGGGTAATGAGCCTGCTGTGACAAAAGCGCAGCAGAAGTTGCGTGTCAGCGATGGTTTTCAAATCTTAGACACTCCGGGTATTTTGTGGCCAAAAATTGAAAGCCCTGATGCCAGCTATCGTCTTGCGGTGACTGGAGCGGTGCGTGATACCGCGATTGACTATGAAGATGTAGCCATTGTTGGCCTGAATTTCTTCATATCCGATTACTCTGATGCCATGATGGCCCGCTACAAGCTTAAATCTCCGCCTGTTGACGCTGTCGAGACGTTGAAAATCATTGGTTCTAAGCGTGGTGCGTTGCGTTCCGGCGGCAAAGTCGACATGCATAAAGCAGCCGAAGTATTTCTTGTCGATGTTCGAAGCGGCGCTATCGGCCCCTATGTTATGGAGACGCCTGACATGGTGGCGCAAGAATGGGTCAAAGTTGAGCAAGTGAAGGCGGCGAAAGAAGCGGCTCGTAAAGCACGTCTTGCGGCCGCCGTGCCACAGCGACAGCAACAAAAAAATGTGGAATACCGTCAAGATAAACATGACAGTGCGCCAGTTAGCGATGATAAAGGGTGAGGTATTGCTCTATGGATTATGAAATAGCATTTGATCAAGAAGAAGGCGCATACCGCGTGATCGCGGAAATAGAGTTTGCCGCCATTGCTGAATGGGTCAGCGAGTACCTAAAAGATAAAGAAGCGGTGCAGCGTGTATGGCAGGCCGCTTCGTTAGCTGAAAAGGATAACGAAATTACTGAGTTTCAACATGGCATTTTTCATGTGCTGATCAGTCCAGAAGGCGTCGCTGTTAAGCGTCGTGTGGATATGAGCCAAGCTGAAGACGAAATCAAAGCGATGTTTGATACTCAGAGTGGTTTCTTTCAAGCGTCAAATGATGGTGTTGAATCCGAGTGCGGGTTAGATGATCTAATTGATTTGATTGAAAATTGGCATGATTTTCAGCAATGAGTTGTCCCTTTGTTAGCCAAGGTTTAAACTAGCCACTGTTTTTAATGATGTCCTTTAGGAGCCATTATGCTCATCGAATTGGAAAAAGCCCGAACGCGTAAGAATGTCGTACGTATCTTTCGCGAAGAAATCGACGGACCAGATAATTGGACTGACGGTTTTATTATTGCGGCAAACGAAGAAATGGTACTGATGCAGTTAGTGGACGACGGCGTTCACCTGAATGGGTATCAAGTTCTATTTTTGGAAGACATTAGCGATTTTATGCATCCTGCACCGTTTAATGATTTCCAAAAGCGTGTCCTAGAGCTTCGTGGGGAAGATATTGAAGATCCTGAAGTAGAGCTTGAGGACTTGGCTGTTTTGCTAATGGATGTCAGTGAAGAATACGGTCTAGTGACACTTCATCGTGAAGAAGTCGATCCAGATGGCTGTGAAATCGGTCGCGTGGTTCGTGCAGACTCAACGACGTTTGAATTAGAAGAAATTGGTTCCGATGCGCGTTGGTTTGATGAGACTTACGAATATGACCTATATGACATTACTCGTATCGAATTCGGTAGCTCCTATGAGGATGCCTTGTTACTGGCCAACGAAGACATGGGCGAAGACGCTTATGAATTGGTTGAATTTGATGACGAAGAAGAAACAAAATAACGCTTTCTTGTTAAGGCGTTAATTAAAAGGGGGAAGTTCGCTTCCCTTTTTTTGTTTTTGTACAGAGGGTAAACCAAATGTTTTGTTTAAACGTAAAGAAAATTTAAGAACGAGTTAGGATGAGTGGATGAAGTTGATTTCGAGATGGTCTTTAGTGCTGTTATTAGTCGTATTGTCTGGTTGTGCCGTCTATGCGACCAATAATCTAGATGACGTGTTTGGTCCCGCTGATATTGAAAACCGCCAGGTAACGTCTAAGGCTATTCCGGATAATTTCTATCAAGACCAAGTTAAGCCGATTCTTGAAAGCCGTTGTATTAATTGCCACGCCTGTTATGACGCTCCTTGTCAAATTAAATTGACGGCGTTCAGTGGCATTGAACGTGGCGGCAGCAAAGAAAGGGTCTATGAAGGTGACCGTCTTCTTGCTCTAAAGCCTACACGGTTATTTGAAGATGCTCGAACGACTGAAGAGTGGCGCGAGAAAGGATTTTACCCCATCTTAAATGAACGAGAGCAAAGCCCCGCAGCCAATTTGCAGGGCAGTGTAATGTATCGAGCCATTGCATTACGTCGTCAACAAGGTGCCTTCCAAACTGATGTCCTGCCTGCTGATGAGTACGACTTCTCCTTAAATCGTGACCAAGTTTGTCCAGCGGTTGAAGAGTATTCCAACTTCGAACAATCGCATCCCACATGGGGCATGCCTTATGGCTTGCCTGAGTTAAATGATCGCGAATATGACATACTAACAACATGGCTAGCAAAAGGTGCGCTGATGAATGCCACTGCTAATGTTCCTGTAAGCGTGTCTCAGCAAGTGCAGACGTGGGAAAGTCGCTTTAACGGCGACTCAATGAAAGAGCAGTTGGTTAATCGTTATATTTTTGAGCACATCTATCTTTACAGTTTATATTTTGATGATGAAGCGCGTTATACGTTCAAATTAATTCGCTCAAGTACGCCTCCTGGAGAACCTATAAAACGTATTAGCACTCGACGTCCTTATGAAGATCCCAGCGTGGACAGAGTGTACTACCGACTTTGGTTGGACCCAGAGAGTCGTGTACAGAAAACCTTTATTCCGATGCATCTGGATGAGGCTCGTTATAAACGTTGGTCTGCTTGGTTCTACGGCGAAAAATATGACGTGACTGAACTTCCAGGTTATGACGTTGAAATTGCCAGCAATCCATTTAAGGCGTTTGAGCAAATCCCAGCAAACAGTCGTTATCGGTTTTTGTTAGATCATGCGCAAAATACCATTATGGCCTTTATCAAAGGGCCTGTCTGTCGAGGTCAGGTCGCCGTTAACGTAATCAATGAGCAGTTCTGGGTTTATTTTGTTGATCCAGAGTTCGAATTACATAACATCGGTAGTGACTTCTTACGACAAAATGCGACATCGCTGGGCCTGCCTGCTTCGCTAAGCAATAATGTGCTGCCGATTTCAACCTGGATTAAATATTCAGAAAAGCAGAAGGATTATCTTTCTTCAAAAGCGCAACTGATTGATAACATGGGTCAAGAAGGGATGGAGTTCACCACATCAATGATTTGGGACGGTGAAGGACGGAACCCTAATGCTGCGCTGACCGTGATGCGTCATTTTGATAATGCTACGGTAGAAAAAGGTTTGGTAGGACCTTCGCCTAAGACAGCATGGGTGATTGATTATCCACTGCTAGAGCGTATTCACTATCTATTGGTGGCGGGTTTTGATGTCTTCGGTAACGTTGGGCATCAGTTAGTGACACGCCTCTATATGGATTTTCTCCGTATGGAAGGCGAGATGAATTTCTTGATGTTCTTGCCACGAGATGAGCGCGCCGCGGTTCGAGAATACTGGTATCGCGATGCCGATCAGACAATCAAAGATTATATTTTCAGTGACTTATTGAAAATTGATGTGGCGTCAGCGGTCGATTATCAAACCGATCACCATAAAGAAGAGTTGTTTGCTTTAATCAAAGAGCGTTTAGCTCCGGTATTAAGTCGTCGGCACGAATTGTCCCAGTCCGCGTTAAGCGCTGATTCTCAAGAAATGTTGCTGAGCTTACAAGCACTGCAAGGAAAAAGTGCGTCCGTGTTTCCAGAGCTTGCAATGTTGATGATTACACGAGGCGATCAGCCAGCGGAATTGGCAACCATTATTCATAATCGAGCCCATTCAAGTATCACCAGTTTGTTGGATGAAGAATCGACTCTTTTACCAGAGGAAGACACGTTAATCGTAGCGCGAGGTATTGTTGGAGACTATCCAAATGTGTTGTTAAAAATGCGTGAGCAAGACATACCAGCTTTTGTTGGGATGGTTAAAGAACTTCGCTCGGAAAAGGACTATGCAGAGTTGTTGAATCAATTTGGTGTACGCCGAACCAGCAGTGAATTTTGGGCGACCAGCGATGAAATTGCGCGTTTAAATAAAGCGATGAAGCCTTTGTCGAGCGGCATCTTAGACTACAATCGCTTAGAAAATCGCTAACGTTAAGTAGTGTGATGAATAATGAAAAAAGCTTTGTTGGTTGCCCAGCAAAGCTTTTTTGATTTTATTAAGACTGGCTATTATGATACCCGTCTAATAAATGTTGCCAAGCTTGAGTAGAGAACTCGAAGCGATTGAGTTTGTTTAGTTCTTTTTCAAATGAGCGGTGTAAGCGCTCTAGGTTGTCTTTTTTCCAGCGGCCTTGATTGCTCTTTATCGCGCATTTATCAAAATCGATCAGCCATACCTTTTTATCCTGATCAAGCATGATGTTGTGACAGTTCAGGTCACTGTGATAGACGTTTTTATCATGGAAGCGTTTGATGGTGTGGCCAATTTGGCGCCAAGTGTCCATGCTTAAGGTGTGTTGTTGCAACATCTCAAATAAGTCTTGAGCTTTAGGGATCACTTTTGTAAGCAACCATGCTTGGTAAAACACGCCTTCTCTGCGCACCATCCCGGCAATAGGTGTCGGAGTAGGGAGGTCAAATTGCTGCAGCGTTTCCAGTAAAGCGAGTTCCTTAAAGGCGCGAGTTTGCTCCATTGGCTGAGCTAAGAATTTAAATTTATTAAACTTTGCGATCAGTCCACCGCGCCGATACTGGCGCAAAACAGCTGCGCCTTGCGGAGTGTCTAAAAACCAAACGGTACCACGCCCTGTTGCAGTATGGGTAAGTTTGCCTTGTGCTTGCCAGTACTCGGGTTGGAACCAATCCTTGGTGACCCCTTTGTAATTGGGGCTGATAAAAACAATGTCGCTACTTGCGGTCGGGTGAATGCTTGGCATGTAAATAATCTAAAAAAATGAATGAGATGACGCAATAAAAGCGTCATTTTGAGCACGGCTATTTTATAATAGTTCTCATATATAAGCAGCCCCAGAGGAACAAATGGATCAGACAATTCAGAATATCGCTGTGGTACGCCTCTCAGCACTTGGGGATGTTTGTCATGCTATGGCGGTGGTCGCCGCGCTTCAAAAGCGTTATCCCAAAGCTAGGATTACTTGGATTACAGGTCCCCTGGAAGCGCAGCTGGTGCGTTTGTTACCTAATATTGACGTGCGAGTATACGAAAAACGATCTGGTATAAAAGGCATGCTTGCTTTACGTCGGTCTTTGGTGACGACTAAGTTTGATGTATTGCTGCATATGCAATGGTCTCTAAGAGCCAGTTTGTTAACAAAAATGCTAAAAGCGACCCGAAAAATAGGCTTTCATAAAGCCTATTCCCGTGAAAAACAGCATTGGTTTGTCAATGAATTTGGTGTTGTGCCTCGTTCTCCTCATGTGTTGGACTCATTCTTATCGTTAACAGCTAAGTTAGATGTTCATGAGGTTACGTTACCTTTGCCACTGACGTTGGCTAAGCAGCCTGCGGCTTTGAAAAGTCCCTATGTCGTGATTAACCCAAGCGCCTCCAAAGCGGAACGTAATTGGAAGCTAGATGGCTATAAATCAGTGATCGATTGGTTGCAAGGGCAAGGGATACAAGTGGTTTTGACCGGTGGCCCTAGTGATTTAGAAAAAAGGCTAGCGCAATCCTTGCTGCAAGAGGGTGTAGTGAATCTAGTTGGGCGAACCTCATTGCCGCAAATGTTGAGGGTGTTGGCTGATGCGGAGTGTGTTGTCAGCCCGGATACTGGGCCTGCTCATATGGCAACGTTGGTTGGTACAACCGTGATTGGTTTGTATGCGCATTCTAATCCCATGCGCACGGGCCCCTATAATGATTTAGATAAGGTCGTCAGTGTGTACGAATCATGTGCAGAGAAAGAATACGGAAAGCCAGTAGAGGAGTTGCCTTGGGCGTCAAGAGTGCATGATCCTAACGCTATGACGCTGATTGCAGCCGAGCAGGTCATTGCTCAACTGCAACAAGTGATCAAACCTTCTAATTTAGGCTAGATTTTGTTCCGCAAGCTTAAGGTCTAGTGTGGCCTTAAGTAGCTTGTAAAGGTTGATGGACGCGTCGATTTCTTCCTTGCGGTTGGTCAAACTTTCGATGTTTAGACCAAGCGGAATACCGAGAGGTAATGCCACTTCAATGATCTGCTCTAATGCCGAGCGACAGATCTTGATCGACTCATCTAATGGTAACTCGGCATCCAAAATACGGTGCTTCGTTGCGTCAGGCACTGAAATGCCTAGCCATTCCATAAACTCTAATGTCTTGATGCTACCGCAAGGCGTAAAGGTCAGAATCACCCGCTTTGGTTCTTCGCCGTTGTCACGACAAGTGCGAGCGTATTGGCTTAGCATATCAACAGTTGCTTGCGGGTTGTAGACCGCTTGAGAAACAAAGAAATCACAACCGGCAACGGTTTTGTTGATCAATCGAGTATGCTCATTGCCTTTCGCTGCATGACGCTCTGCAATCGTAACGCCACCCAAATTGAAGTCATGTTGGCTGTTGGCCAATGTTTCGTAGGCCTTCGCAAGAGGTAATACGATTTGACCGTCTGATGAGGGGGCGCCGACCAAAACAATGTCACGAATACCGTACTCATCCCAAGCAGAATCTAGCCACTGATTAAACTCTTCAGTGCTACGAGATGACACACTTTTGTAGGTAATCACAGGCTTAATAGCAAGTGTTTGTAAGCGTTTCGACCAATCTAAAGGGTTGTGAGTTTCCATGTATGGAAATGGACGCGGCTTTGAAATGCGGCTGCTCTCGTCTTGGATGTCGTATACGATTAAGCCATCTACTTCAATTTGGCCTAGGCGGTCCAAAAGTTTTTGGCCGATTTGGTTAAGCTGTTCATCGTCGTTGATTGTATTTTTCGGCGGTGTTGTGCCGATAAAATAAACCCCACGATTTGGGTCTTGAAATTTTCGTGCTAATTCAGTCGTCATTGGGGGCTCTTTTTAAAATAGTTATATCAGCTATGCTGTAAGTGAAGTCTCTATGCTGTGTAGTGTAACAGTGAATCTAATTCAAGATCTCTTTTGGACGTTGAATTATATTGTAGTTAAATTGAATTTCGTTAATCTGCTGTCTAGGAATGTTTCATGCCCCCTATCAATTTAGACCCAATAACATTGGAAGACGGATACCCTCCCGTGGACAAGTGGCATCCAGAGTACTGCGGTACGATGGATATGGTTATTAAAGCTAATGGCGAATGGGTGCATGAAGGCCAAGTGATCAAGCGCGATAAAATGGTGACCTTATTTAGTCGTATTTTATGGCGAGAAGGTGAGGATTACTTTCTTGTTACCCCGTCTGAAAAGGTTCAAATAGAGGTAGAGGATGCGCCGTTTCAGGTCGTTCGTTATGAAGAAAGTGTTGATGAACACGGTCAGCCATTGTGGTGTTTTTATACGAAGACAAATGATGTATTAACCCTTGGCGTGGATGCTGATGTGGCATTGTTTGAATACGATGATGCGCTTTTGCCTTATGTGTCTGTTCGGCATGGTATGTGGGCAAGTTTTCATCGCAATGTGTTTTATCAGTTAGTTGAGCAAGCGTCGGTGGTAAATGATGGCGATACTCAGTTAGTACAATTGATAAGCGCTGGTAAGGCTTACACGATTGGAACTTTTCACGAAATGTAGCGTATTTGTGGTGTCCGAAAAGAGGCCGCCTACGCTATAATGCGCATCCGAAAAATTACTTTTATAAGGTGAAGCGATTGTTATTTTCTGAGTTTGATTTAGATAGCCGATTAATAAACTCTTTTAGTCACTTTGGCTATGAGCACGCCACAGAAATTCAAGCGCGTGCAATTCCAGAGGCGATGACGGGTAAAGACTTGTTGGCATCATCGAAGACTGGCTCAGGTAAAACACTGGCTTACCTGTTACCTGCAATTCAGCGATTATATACGCGTCGAGCACTGGTTAACCGTGATCCGCGAGTGTTGATTCTTGTGCCAACGCGTGAGTTAGCAAAACAGGTGTTTGCTACCTTGCGCACTTTAATCGCAGGCACTCGTTACAGCTCAATCTTGGTGTTGGGTGGTGAAAACTTTAACGACCAGCACAAAAACTTTCAAAAAGACCCTCATTTTGTGGTCGCTACGCCGGGCCGTATGGCCGACCATCTAAAGCAGCGCAATGTCTTTTTAGAAGGTTTGGAAATGCTTATTTTAGATGAAGCGGATCGTATGCTAGACCTTGGCTTTGCCGCAGATCTTCGTGCGATTAATAACGCTGCTAACCATCGTCGTCGTCAGACTTTGTTTTTCTCTGCCACATTGGAAGACACTGAAGTAAATGAAATGGCTCAAGAGTTACTACGCGAGCCTGTTCGTGTGGCGGTTGGACATGGTCAAGATGAGCATTTAGACATTAAACAGCATGTTTACTTGTGTGATCACCTAGATCATAAGCAGGCCTTGCTGCATCACTTTTTTGATACTCTGACTATAAAACAAGCGATCGTGTTTACTGCAACCAAGCAAGATACCGTCCGTTTAGCGGAGCTTTTGAGCACGTGGGGTTTGACAACGGGCAGCTTAAACGGCGATATGAGCCAAAGTGGTCGTTCTAAAGTGATGGACGATTTTTCCCGTGGCAAGTTTAATGTCTTAGTCAGTACCGATTTAGCGTCGCGTGGCCTAGATATTGCTAGTGTTTCTCATGTTTTTAACTTTGATATACCAAAGCCTGCAGAAGAATTTGTGCATCGAACAGGGCGAACAGGGCGAGCAGGCTTTAAGGGAGATGCGATTTCTCTAGTCGGCCCCAAAGACTGGTTTAACTTTAAAGAAGTAGAAGAGTACTTGAAGCGTACGTTGCCAACGTCGACGATAGAAGGGTTGGAGCCAACGTTTACGGGTATTACGCAAAAGCGCGCACCTCAGAAAGATTCTAAACCGAAAGCTTCCATTAAGAAAAAAGCACCGAAAACCCAGAAGAAGCCGACGTCTCGTAAGAAAGCTGTGTTTCATGAGAACGATCAGCAAGGCTTTGAACCGTTTCGTTTACCTAAAAAACAAACGGATCAAGATGGTTGATGGTATTTAAACGCTTGTTTTAGCCCCTTTATATTTATCTGGGTCTTATAAAATTCGGAGTGTCAGCTATTAACAGATTACCGCCTTTAAACTCGCTAAAATGCTTTGAGTCCGCAGCTCGTCATGGAAGTTTCAACAAGGCGGCGCAAGAGCTTAATGTCACGCCTTCAGCGATCAGCCATCAAATTAAAGGCTTAGAAGGTTTTCTAGGCATTGAATTGTTTCGTCGCACAAAGCGCAAGGTGGTGTTGACCGAGGCGGGCGAAAGCTACATTAAACCGATTAAGAAGATCTTCCAGCAGCTTGAGCAGGCGACGGCTGACCTGAAAAGTGCTCAACATGCTGGCTCACTGAAGCTTGCTGTTGCACCCTCTTTTCTCACCCGTTGGCTAATGCCGCGCATGGAGCGGTTTCAAAATCGTTATCCTGACATTGAAATCGAAATTCGTTCCTCCATGGGCTTGATTGATTTCTCATTGGGTGAGATTGATATGGCGGTTTACTTTGGTAATGGTGAATGGGATGGCATAGAAGCGCACTATTTGCGGCCAATCCGGCTGGCGCCTGTGTGTTCGCCTAAGCTAATTAAGCCGAACCAACCGATCAAGGTCCCAGAAGACATGCGTTTTTACCCATTGCTGCATGTGAGCAAACGTGGCGACGAGTGGAATGATTGGCTGCAGCAAAATGGTCTAGATCCGAAAGTATTTCGTCGTGGCTTAATGTTTTCAAGTGGCTCGTTAACCGCAGGTGCAGCAGCGCAAGGGTTAGGCATTGCTTTAGCAGACATTAGCTTGGTGATGCCGGAAGTGGATTCTGGGCAGTTGCAGGTGTTATTTGATAAACATTTAGAGACGAATCGCTCTTTTTACTTAGTGTTTGAAAAGAATCGCGCATTAAGCCCAGCCATGGTCGCGTTTAAAGAATGGATTATCGAAGAAATGAATGCAGGCTGATGTAGTCAGCCATTTTAAAGTGGGCTAGCAAGCTAGCCATGTTTGATCACAGTGAGTGTTTTATGTCTCTACAAGTAAATAGCTATTTTGATGATGCGGTGAAATCGATTGCGTTAGAAAACGCAGAAGGCACGTCTACCGTTGGTGTAATGAACATTGGTGAATACGAGTTTGGTACTTCTCAACGCGAATACATGAGTGTTGTTTCTGGTTCCTTAACGGTCCTTTTGCCGGATGCGACTGAGTGGAAGACGTATGCTAAAGGTGAAACTTTCATCGTTGAAGCTAACCAAAAATTCGGCGTTAAAGTAGCAGAAGTTACCGCTTACTTATGCCGTTACGAGTGATCTTTAAGCAATTCTAAGCATTAAAAAAGAGGCCCATTATCATGGGCCTCTTTTTTTGTCATCGAAAAGGTTTTAGCCACCGACTACGTTTACCAGTAAGGTTACCTTATCACCTGGTTGAACGTATTTCTGACCACCCACTTTCGGGTTCCATTTACGGATATCACCCACGCTCACCTTAAACTTATTTGCCACAACGGCTAATGAGTCACCAGAGCGAATGGTATAAATTACGCGTTTTACGACAGAGCGAGCGCCGCGCTGGCTCGTTTTACCCGCTTCAGGTTTCATCCAAACGGCGAGTTTTTTGCCTGGGATAAGAGGGTCGCCAAGTCCCATACTGTTCCAGCGTGCCAGTGTTTTTGTATCGGTATTATACTTTTGTGCAATACTCCACAGGCTGTCTCCACTCTCAACGGTGTAGTTGACCTTGACGCGGTTAGAGCTTGGCGCACGAGACTGCTTTGACAGTAAGCGTTGATGGGAGCTTAATGTATAGCTGGCGGCGCTTTTGCCTGCTACAGGAATCATAAGTTGCTGCCCAACACGAATCAAAGATGTATCAATTTTATTGATGTCCTTTAAAACGTCCACAGTCGTATTGTGACTACGGGCTACGCCGCCTAAGTTGTCGCCTGCTTGGACGGTATAACGAATCCATGTGACACGCTCTTTTGGCGGTAGTTTCGCCAATTTGGTACGGAAGGCATCTGCGGAATCAATGGGTACCAATAGCTTATGGGGCCCATCTGGTGAAGTCGCCCACTGGTTAAAGGCTGGGTTCAGCAAATAAATTTCGTCGATACTTACGCCTGCCATGTCGGCCGCCTGAGCAAGGTCGATTTGGCCGCCAATATTCACTTCATCAAAGTAAGGTTCATTAGCAATAAAATGTGTCTTATAGTCGTAAGCATCAGGGTCTTTCATGATTTTAGCTAATGCCAGTAGCTTGGGCACGTAAGCACGTGTTTCCGCTGGCAAATCTAGATTCCAAAAGTCCGTCGGTTTACCGGCTTTCTTGTTGCGGCGAATCGCGCGCATGACGGTGCCTTCACCTGAGTTGTATGACGCCAGTGCATGCAACCAGTCACCATCAAACATCTTGTTTAGGCGAGTTAAGTAAGCAACGGCCGCTTGAGTAGACAGTTGAATATCACGTCGGCCATCTAACCACCAAGTCTGCTCTAGGCCGTAGATATGGCCGGTTGATGGGATAAATTGCCACGGGCCGGAGGCGCGTCCATGGCTGTAGCCAAATGGGTCGAAGCCACTTTCGACAATAGGCAATAAGGCAATTTCAAGCGGGATGCCAGCTTCTTCTAACTGCTCAACAATGTAGAACATGTAGCGTTCACCACGCTTAGATACGCGATCTAAGTAGGATTTGTGTGTACTGTACCAGCGTAGTTGCGATTTCAGGCGTGGCTGATCAACGTCTAGGTTAAGTTGGTAACCTGAGCGTATGCGATCCCATATATCTTCTGGCGGTAAATTGGCATCGATATCAACTTGGTTGTCGATGACTTTGGCAATTTTTGCGTCGTCCGAGCGAACAGGTTTGACCGTATCGATGAAGTCGATTTCGTTTGCATCGGCTTCTGGGGCACCAATGGCCTTATTCTCAGCATCGATGTCGGCAATATCCGCAGGTGTATGGGTCAAGGATTGACAGCCCGTTAGGATACTGCCCGCCATAAGGGCGATGAGTATGTTTTTAGTCATTCTGCTCACATTTTATATAAATTTGCCTGCATTCTAATGATTGGCTTTTAGAGATCAACTAAAAGCCGTCTTTGGCGCGTCGAATCTGTGCAAAACCATTGATCAAATCCTGTGCAGGGTCTTCGTTGAGTAGATGCGCAGCTCCAGCGACTACTTGTTGCCAATCGAAGCGCATAAACGGATTTGTTTGCGCTTCCAAGGCGATGGTTGTTGGCAGGGTTGGGATATCTTTTGCCCGTAAGGCTTCTGCCTCATGATTGGCATTCACCAGTGCCGTGTTGTTTGGGTCGATGGCCAGTGCAAAACGGTAGTTAGCAAGAGTGTATTCGTGGGTGCCGTAAACTTGTGTGGCGTGTGGTAGCGCTCGTAAACGAGTCATTGCGTTCAGCATTTGCGCTGGACTGCCTTCAAATAAGCGACCACAGCCACCGCGGAATAGCGTATCACCACATAGTAACTGTGGTGCTTGTTGTTCTGGCTCAGCAAAATAGCAGATATGATCTAGTGTATGACCTGGGGTTTCTAATACGAGAAACTCTTGGTAATGAACGGTTACGCTTTCACCTTGTCTTAATGGATGCGTAACAAGAGTAGGCGATAACGATTCAGGGCCATAAGTAGGGCAGTTGAATTCTTTCTTAAGTGTCTCAACACCACCGGTATGATCTTTGTGGTGGTGGGTAATTAGGATCCCTGCCAGTGTCAGATGTTCTGCTTTGCAGTAGTCGAGGACAACTTGAGCGTCGCCGGGATCAACAGCCCATATTGTCTTTTGCGTAGCGTCTTTAGTGATCCAGATGTAGTTGTCATTAAATGCGGGTAACGGAAAAAATGTCATATGGCCAACGTGTATGTTTAAATATTAATGAATGGGCTACGGCTCATTTTGGTTTTGCAGCCCCGTAACGAAAGAGAGCATTGTATGTTGGATAACCAATCAAGACAATTATTCCAAGATTGGTATGACACTGAATTAGGACAGCGGCTTTTAAACGAAGAGCATGATTTCGTTGAACGTGAGCTGGATAACATGGTGGGTTACTATCTGGTGCAGCAATCTCCGTTAAAACAGCTCACGTTTCATAACCATCGTATGCGAGAAAATATTTGCTTGTCGCCTGTGCTTGAGCTTGGCGCGAGTCAATCTACGGTGGTGGCAAATATGAGCGAACTGCCTTTGGAGTCTGACGGTATCGATGCCATAGTGTTGCATCATACGTTGGATTTATCCGAAAACCCTCATCGTGATTTGTACGAAGTAGCGCGTACATTATTGCCAAGCGGTAAATTGATTATTATTGGGTTTAATCCATTTAGTTTCTGGGGGATTCGTCGGGCATTTTCTAAGCGTATGCGTGCGCCATGGTCCGCCAGTTTTATCTCCCATCGCCGTTTAGACGATTGGTTGAAGGTAGCAGGATTAACCCTCGAAAAAGTTGAGTTTATTGATTACGATATGCCGTTTAAATCCAGTAAATGGCGTCAACGTATGGGCTGGTTAGGGAATTCGCTCAAAGCACTGAAATTGCCCATGGGCAGTGTCTACATTATGACCGCTACTAAGCAAACTCGTCGCTATATTCCTCTTAAACCGCGTTGGAAAGCGACCAAAGTTCGTGTTCCGCCATTGACTAAACCGACCATCAAAGAGATTAAGTAATTTAATGAAAGAAGTAACGCTTTACACCGACGGTGCATGTAAAGGCAATCCCGGCATTGGCGGATGGGGTGCATGGTTAACATTCGGTGCCCATGAAAAGCGATTGTGTGGTGGTGAACATGATACAACCAATAATCGTATGGAGTTGATGGGGGCAATTGAAGGCTTAAAAGCGTTAAGAGAACCATGTCAGGTAGATTTATATACAGACTCTTCTTATGTTCAGAAAGGTATCACGGAATGGCTGGCTGGCTGGAAGCGTAAAGGCTGGAAAACGGCATCGAAGCAGCCGGTAAAGAATCAAGATCTATGGAAGCAACTTGATGAGATGTGCCAAAAGCATCAAGTGGCATGGCACTGGGTAAAAGGCCATGCTGGTATCGAAGGTAATGAGATTGCGGATGAATTGGCCAACCAAGGCATTGATGAATTGAGGGCTAAATCGTGAGACAAGTGGTACTGGATACCGAGACAACAGGTATCGACCCTAAGCAAGGTCATCGCATTATCGAGATTGGCTGTGTTGAATTGGTGGGGCGCAAGCTTACAAAACGTCACTTCCATGTCTATATCAACCCTGAGCGTGAAGTCGAAGAAGAGGCTTTCAATGTTCATGGAATCAGTAATGAATTTCTACAAGATAAGCCTAAGTTTGCGGACGTCGCACAAGCGTTTTTCGATTTCATCAAAGGTGCCGAGCTAGTTATCCATAATGCACCGTTTGACGTTGGTCACATAGATAATGAGTTCTCAAAGCTGGGTGGTTTCCCTAAAGTTGCTGATGTCTGTAAGGTTTTCGACAGCTTGGTTTATGCGCGACGCAAGCATCCAGGGCAGAAAAACAATCTAGACGCCTTATGTAAGCGTTATGGTATCGACAACTCTCATCGAGAGCTGCACGGCGCCTTGCTCGACTCGGAAATCTTAGCCGACGTTTATTTGCTAATGACCGGTGGTCAAATCACGATTGGCGGTTTTGGAGGGGATGGTGACGAAGGTGAAGAAGCTCGATTGGCTGTTCGTCGATTGTCTTCTGATCGCCCGAAGCTGAAGGTGATTAAAGCCAGTGAATCGGAACTTGAGTCACATAACGAAAGACTGGATCTGATTGATAAGAAATCTGGTTTGTCATTATGGCGTAAACTTGAAAACCCAGCTTTGGAGCAGAGCGAATAACAGTCACATCCCTAATAAAAAGGCCCAGTAGAGACATTTTACTGGGCCTTTTTATTTGCTGTGAATTACATGGCTAAGTAACTCACACAAATGCCACCAACTACGGATAAAACAATGGTGTACGGAAGTGCCATCCACACCATTTTGCCATAGGATAGGCGCAACAGAGGGGCAATAGCAGAGGTCAGCAAGAATAAGAAGGCAGCCTGACCGTTAGGCGTTGCCACACTTGGTAGATTGGTGCCAGTGTTTACGGCGATGGCTAATAGATCGAAATGTTCACGTGTAATTAAGCCTTCATCCAAAGCGCTTTTTATTTCGCTGATGTAGACGGTGGCGACAAAGACGTTATCACTTATCGCAGATAAAAGACCGTTTGCAATGAAGAACATTATTGGCTGCTTATCGGTGGGGAAACTCAGTACAAAGTCGATAAACGGCTGAAATAAATGTTGGCTATGGATCACCGATACAACACTGAAAAATACGACTAATAATGCCGTGAACGGAAGCGCCTCTTCAAACGCGTGGCCAATACGATGCTCTTCGGTGATGCCATTCATGGACGTTAGCAGCACAATCACCATCAGTCCAACCAAGCCAACTTCAGCGACATGTAGAGCCAGAGAGAGGACCAGAATAATCGCCACAAGGCCTTGCACAACCAGCTGTGCTTTGTATTTAGCCGTGCTTTTATCCGCTTCTTCGTCAGCGAAGTTTTTCAGAATATTGCGCACGTTTTCAGGAAGCTTGGCACCATAATCAAACCATTTGGTTTTTTCTAAAATAACGACAGTGAGTAGTCCAGCCACAAGTACTGGCATGGACACAGGCGCTATGCGAATGAAGAATTCAATAAAGTCCCAGCCAGCAACGTGAGCGATCAGAAGGTTTTGAGGCTCACCTACTAGTGTACAGACGCCACCTAATGCGGTACCAACCGCACCATGCATAAGCAAGCTACGTAAAAAGGCTCTAAATTTTGCCAAGTCTTCCTGATTGACAGGTAGCACCAACTCATCACCACTTAGGTCATGGGATTTATTGTTCGATTGGTCTGATGCAACCTTGTGGTAAACCGAGTAAAAGCCAACGCTGACACTGATTAAAACAGCGGTCACGGTCAAGGCATCCAAAAAAGCCGACAACAAGGCTGCTGCAAAGCTGAAAACAAGAGAAATGGCTACTTTTGAACGGATTTTAATTAGCAGTTTATTAAAAATAAACAGCAGCATATCTTTCATGAAATAAATACCAGCAACCATAAACATTAGCAGCAGGATGACTTCAATGTTGCTCTCCACTTCATGATAAACCCCTTCACTAGTCGTTAAACCAAGCAAAACAGCTTCTATAGCCAGCAGCCCTCCTGGTTGAAGGGGATAGCATTTTAGCGCCATCGCTAAAGTGAAAATGAATTCAACAATTAATAACCAGCCCGCCACGAATGGTCCCATAGAAACCAAAACAATAGGGTTTAAGATAAGAAAAGCGATGATGGTTTGCTTATACCAGAGGGGAGATGACCCTAAAAAGTTATTGCCGAAAGCTTGAGATAGTGATGCTTTCATTAACAGTGCGCTCCTTAATTATGGCCAAAGCCGTAGTTTTGAGTGCAAATACTAAGCAAATACTGTTTAAAGAGCGACATATAAAGTCAACGAACTCAAAATTAAGTATTGTGAAATGTGTAGTGGGCTCTATTATCATTGGCCGGAAAGTAATTAATACACAGTAGTTTAGGAGTTTTGATTTGGAGTTTTTAGCAGATTACGCAGGCTTTCTAATACGCCTATTAAGTATTGCGTTGATCATTCTGCTGATTTTGTCGGTTGTTGCGAGCGGCAAGAATAAACAGCGTAAGAATGGCAACCTAACAATTACTAAGCTCAATGATGGTTACCAAACCATGAAAGATGAGCTGAGTAAAAAATTGTTTGATAAAAAGATACTAAAGCAGCAGCAAAAAGCCCTTAAAAAGCAAAAGAAAGCAGAAGCTAAGTCTGCTGTGAAACAAAGTGAAGAGCAGAAACGCGTTTACGTTTTAGATTTTGACGGAGACATAAAGGCCAGTGCGGTGCAGTCTCTGCGCGAAGAGATTACCGCCATTTTAAGTGTGGCAACCGAGAAAGATGAGGTGGTTGTTCGTCTTGAAAGCCCTGGTGGTGTCGTGCATGGCTATGGATTAGCCGCTTCACAGCTGCAGAGAATTCGTGATAAGGGGATTCCGTTAACTGTCAGCGTTGATAAAGTGGCGGCCAGTGGCGGTTATATGATGGCTTGTGTGGCCGATAAGATTGTTGCCGCGCCGTTTGCGATTTTGGGCTCGATTGGTGTTGTGGCGCAAGTGCCAAATATTCATCGCTTGCTTGAGCGTAATACCATTGATGTAGAGCTGCACACAGCGGGCAAGTACAAGCGTACTTTAACAATGTTGGGTGAGAATACTGATGAAGGACGTGAGAAGTTTAAGCAAGATTTAGAAGATACACATGATTTGTTTAAGCACTTCGTGTCTAAAAATCGTCCTGTATTAGATATCGATGCCATTGCGACCGGTGAAACATGGTATGGCTCTGAAGCCATTGACAATAAACTTGCCGACGCTGTGATGACCAGTGATGCCTATTTAGAGCAATACTATTCAGATCACGATGTGGTACAAGTGACGTATCGTGAACCTAAAGCGTTTACAGAGCGATTAGGGTTGGGTGTGTTGTCCGCGGTAGAGCAAAAAGCCACAGGATGGTTGTCTAAAGCCTTAAACCATCGAGGCTTTTAAGTCTTTTAAAGAGATATAAAAAATCCCGCTCAATGAACTGACCCCCAATAGTTGGACATTCCAATTACTGGGGGTCTTTTTATATCTAGCGCTCCGAGACTAAATCAATTGCTTGTTCCAGATCGAGCGGCTCGAAGTAAATGAGGGTGCCAACGATGGGATGATCGATATAGTTGAGTTTTTTGCTGGCCGTTTTATTTTTGAAGTGAAGAGGCAGGACTTGCGAAGGGCCGTCCCAAAAGTTTTGGCTCGGTTGTAGTTGAGTGCCAGAAGCATGAGCGTTTGCGTGTACCTCTTCTGGTATCATTGCGACAGGATTGCCAAATAGATAGGACTGATAATGTAAATTACTTTCAAGGTAGCGACCTAAAGTGAAGGTGACCTTACCTGTGAATTCTGGGTATCCATTTTGCTGAGCATCACTGAAAAGCGGCTTCGAAATAGACGCGCCTGTATCAGGAAAAATTAAAGTCCAGCTGTTAGATGTTAGTAGCTCAGCGCGCGCTCTGATCGTATTTTGGAAATTATCAAAAGGTGAAGGCAGTGAACGCGGGGCAATGCTTGAGGCACTTCGTCTAGGATTTTTCATTAAGCCATCTAGCGAATAAACATCTTGATACTCGATGGTTTCTGAGCTCATGTTGTCAGGCCAAGCAAACGTCATAACGTAAGCTTGGTAGGCACGTGCTTTTTCCAAATCAATGCTGTTAAGGTCGACAGCATTGGCTTGGCTGATGGCGCTTGATAAAACACCAAAGACTAAGAAAGAGAGTGCTTTCAATGTAACAATTCCAATGTTTTAAGAGTATGAGTGAAACGTTCGTCTGCGTTGGGCATATTAGCAATAAATCGTAACGTATCCGAGCCGGAAAGTTTGAATTGATCGGGTTTCGTTTGAATTAACGAAATTAATTTCATAGGGTCCACAGGTGTGTTGCTCTTAAAGTGGATCTTGCCTTCGTGCTGATTGGCTTCGATTTTTTGTATACCCAGCTGTTCCGCTTTGAATTTTAGAGCTGTTTGGCGGAATAAGTTCTTGGTAGGGTCCGGTAATAGTCCGAAGCGGTCAATCATTTCGACTTGCAGTTCTTTGAGTTGGTCATCATTTTTTGCGCTGGCAATACGCTTGTATAGCATTAAACGGGTATGAACATCACCCAAGTAGTCTTCTGGGATTAACGCGGCAATACGTAAGTTAATGTCGGTCTGTGCTGGCGTTGAGATATCAACGTCAGGAGATTCACCGTTCTTAAGCGAAGTAACTGCACGATCGAGCATTTCCATAAACAATGAAAATCCGACGTGTTCAATGTGACCACTTTGTCCATCACCTAATAGTTCACCGGTTCCGCGAATTTCCAAATCATGCGTGGCCAGTGTGAACCCTGCGCCTAACGTGTCGGCCATGGTAATAGCTTCTAAGCGTTTTTCTGCATCACCGGTGACTTTGCGGTCATTGGGAGTTAGCAAATAAGCGTAGGCCTGATGATGCGAGCGACCGACACGGCCACGTAATTGGTGTAGCTGGGCGAGGCCAAACTTATCAGCACGCTCGATGATGATGGTGTTAGCGTTGGGTACATCGATCCCAGTTTCGATGATGGTAGAACAGACCAGCACATTGGCGCGTTTATGATAAAAGTCCGACATAACCTGCTCCAGTTCACGTTCACGCATCTGACCATGACCAACGATGACGCGTGCTTCTGGAACAAGCTCTTTTAAGTCTTCGGCGGCTTTCTCGATGGATTGGACTTCATTGTGTAAATAGTAAACTTGTCCACCGCGATACAGTTCACGCAATACGGCTTCTCTAATTTGATGAGTGTCTTTTTGCTTCACGAAGGTCTTGATTGAGAGACGTTTAGCCGGCGGTGTCGCGATAATTGAAAGATCTCGAATACCATTCAGAGACATATTAAGAGTTCGCGGTATCGGGGTGGCCGTCAGTGTCAGAATATCCACTTCTGCACGTAAGGCTTTAAACTGATCTTTTTGCTTCACACCAAAGCGGTGCTCTTCATCAATGATGACCAATCCAAGGTTGGCGAAGTTGATGTCGCTTTGAATCAGTTTATGGGTACCTACAATAATGTCAGCGGTACCTTGTTGGATACGATCGATAGCGGCGGTAGTCTGTTTGCCAGAACGGAAGCGAGACAGCAGTTCTACCTGAACGGGCCAATCTGCAAAGCGATCGCAGAAGTTATCGTAGTGTTGCTGCGCTAATAGGGTGGTTGGAACCAGTACGGCGACTTGTTTGCCATCTTGAACGGCTAGGAATGCTGCCCGCATCGCCACTTCGGTTTTACCAAAACCTACGTCACCACAAACGAGACGGTCCATGGCTTTGGCGTTAGACATATCATGAATGACCGCGTCGATGGCCGATTGTTGGTCTGGTGTTTCTTCAAACGGGAAACCAGATGAAAACTGTTTGTAAGCGTCATCAGGTTTGGCAAACGCATGACCTTTTTTGGACTCCCGTTTAGCGTAAATTTCTAACAGTTCAGCGGCGGTATCTCGCGCTCTTTCAGCGGCTTTTTGTTTGGCAACGCTCCATTTTTCAGTGCCCAATTTGTGCAGCGGCGCGTGTTCTTCATCGGCCCCGGTATAGCGTGAAATCAATTGTAGAGACGATACTGGCACGTACAGTTTTGCATCGTTGGCATAGCCAAGCGTTAGCAGTTCGGTTTCTTGTCCATCAATGGATAAATTAGTAAGCCCTAAATAGCGGCCAACACCGTGATCAATATGAACAACCGGCGCACCCATTCGCAACTCTGTTAAGTTACGAATAATGGCATCTTCGTCGATATTAGAGGCTTTGCGTCGGCGTGATTGTGTGACGCGTTCGCCTAACAAATTACTTTCTGCTATGAGAGCGCAGTGGTCGTCTAATACAAAACCTTGCGACAGCAATCCTTCGGTAATGAAGAGTCCACTTGTTTCCTCGCAGAAGCTTTGCCAGGTTTCGCACACAGAGGGCTTAATTTTAGCGTCTTGCAATAAATCCAATAAGGCTTCACGGCGACCAGCGGATTCGGCAACGATTAACGTGGGTAAGGTTTGTTGCGCCAAGAATGCTGTCAGTCTTGCGAATGTGGCTTGGCCTTGGTTGTCTGCGGATAGATCTGGAAGAGCCGCTTCAGAAGCTTGGTTGGTGCGAAAGATGAGGCCTGCAAAATGATTGAGTTGCGCGAAGAATTCATCTTCTAAAAGGCAGAGCTCACTTGGCTTCAAAATAGGTTTTTGAACATCATAAGCAAGTGATTCATGTCGCGTCTTATAATCGAGTAGGGTTGCACCGACATATTCATTGAGTTGCTCATTACGTGCCACCAGAGTTTGTTCACGTAGGTAGTCGAATAGTGTGCCGGTTTTTTCGAAAAACAGTGGTAAGTAATACTCGATGCCGCCTGGAATAATGCCTTCAGTGACATCTTGGTAGACAGGGCTGCTGAGAGGGTCGATGTCAAAACGTTCACGAAAGCGTTTACGAAACCCGGTTATACCATTCTGTGTCGTGGCAATTTCTCGCGCTGGAAGAATCTTAATTTCTGCTACTTTCTCGATAGTGCGTTGTGTTTCGACATCAAACCATCGAATCGACTCTACTTCATCGTCAAACCATTCAATACGGACTGGGTTAGCAACCCCCATCGGGTAAACGTCCATGATGGCGCCACGAACGGCAAACTCTCCATGAGTTGTCACCGTTTCAACATTTAAATAGCCACCATTGCTTAAGCGATCAATTAATTGTTTCTGGGCTATTTTCTGATCGAGCTTTAATTCAAAGCGCTGCGCATCAATGTGTTCTTCTGGACAAATTCGGGTAAGGGCAGAGGAGGTGGTGGTTAAAATAATGCCTGCTGACAAATCTCGAATTTGGGCTAAAGTATTTAAACGGTCAGAAATGATGTCTTGATGTGGCGAGAAACTGTCGTATGGCAGAGTTTCCCAATCGGAGAAGCGTAAGACAGGTAAGTTTTGCTCGGCAAAAAAGCGGATGTTGTCCTCTATCTCATTCAACTCAGTAGCACTGGCCGCAATGTACAGTAACGGCTTTTGATGTTGTTGGGCGATATCAACAATACGTTTTGCCTTATGGCTAATGTTGTGTGTATCGAGAAAATTCTTAAAGCCGGCAGTAAATTGTAGTGTGTGTTGTATGGTCATTTTGTTGGCTAATTTAAATTTTATGTTTAGCTAAGCGAAACGAAACAGCGTCAGCAAAGCGCAGTGCATGAGGCTTAACAGCCTCTGACGGATATTCATTGGGCGCATTGAGCGCGACATCTTGCAGGTTGTGCGTTTCTTCTTCACTGCCACCAATGTATGTGCGAAGACGTAAATCTTTAATGCGAATCTGTGCTGCAGCATGTGACATGACATGTTTCCCTTGCAAGTGTTTTGCACTTTGAATCTATTTTGTCGTGTTACATCGTATGCCGCAACCATGGAAGTTCAAACAACTAGGGAAAAGTGAGTAAGACACGCAGCTTCCTTTAAATGTAATAAAAATACAAAACTCACATTGGGAGGCTAGTAAAATAAACAGCGCTTATAGTTGGTATTTCTCTGTTTTTGCGCACTCATTGTGGGTAAAGGAAGCGTACGCTAGTAGTCAACGCAGGCAATGATCTCTATAATACGCAGGTTTTTTCGGTGAAGTGATATTACGTTATAAAGCGACCTTTAATTGGTGGCGAGAGTCAAAATGCTTTCCCGGAGGGGATTTGGCTCAGTAGCGTAAGTACGCTTTGGTGTTCAATTTTTGTTGGGCAGAACATATGTATAAAATTACTAAAGGCCTAGATCTACCGATCAGCGGCGCCCCCAATCAGGTGATTGAGGATGCTCCTGCCGCAAAATCGGTTGCCATCATCGGACCTGACTACATTGGTATGAAACCTACCATGTTGGTCAAAGAGGGTGATAAGGTCAAAAAAGGGCAGGTTATCTTTACAGATAAAAAAACGGAAGGAGTAAAGTACACCGCCCCAGCCTCAGGTACTATCGCTGCGATTAATCGCGGTGAACGACGCGTACTGCAATCGGTTGTTATTACAGTTGAAGGTAATGACGCCGTTGAATTTTCGAAATATTCGGGTTCAGAGCTTAAATCGCTAGAGCGCGGTAAAGTAGTAGAGAACTTAGTTGAGTCTGGTCTTTGGACTGCGCTACGTACTCGCCCTTTCTCTAAAGTTCCTGAAGTTGATTCAGTCCCTAACTCGATCTTCGTTACGGCAATCGATACGAATCCTCTTGCAGCAGATCCTGCTGTTGTATTGGCTGATAAAGCAGAAGCATTTGCGGATGGTTTAACAGTATTGACGCGTTTGACTGAGGGCAAAGTATTTCTTTGTAAAGCACCAGACAGCAAAATTCCAACTACTTCAGACGTTGTGGTAGAAGAGTTTTCTGGTAAGCACCCAGCGGGCCTTGTTGGAACGCATATTCATTTTCTTGATCCAGTCAGCGACAAAAAGACAGTTTGGTCTATCAACTACCAAGATGTGGTTGCAATCGGTGAGTTGTTTGTAAATGGTCAGCTGGATGTTTCTCGCGTCATTGCTGTGGGTGGACCACAGGTTTCTAAGCCGCGTTTGATTCGAACGGTTATTGGTGCTGACCTAAATCAGTTGCTTTCAAGTGAACTGCCTGATGGCGAGAACCGTATTATCTCAGGTTCAGTGTTGTCTGGTCGCAAAGCGGTTGGCCCTTATGCGTACCTTGGTCGTTACCACGCACAAGTGGTTGTCCTTGCTGAAGGTCGTGAGCGTCAAATGGTTCATTATTTACGTGCTGGATTTGAAAAACATTCTGTATTGAATGTATTTATTTCAAAGCTAACAGGTAAGTCGACATTTGACATGACAACATCGACTAACGGTAGTGATCGTACCATGCTGCCACTGGGTCATTTTGAGCGTTTGATGCCGTTGGATATTCTTCCAACTCAATTATTGCGCGCTTTGGTTGTTGGCGACACTGAGCAGGCACAGAAGCTGGGTGCATTAGAGCTTGATGAAGAAGACTTGGCGTTAATGACGTATGCTTGTTCAGGTAAGTTTGAATACGGCCCAATTCTACGTGACTGTCTCACAACGATTGAGAAAGAGGGTTAATCCATGGGTCTTAGAACTATTCTAGATAAAATGGAGCCTGAGTTTCACTCAGGCGGCAAATATGAGAAATGGTATGCACTTTACGAAGCGGTAGATACTATTTTCTATCGTCCTAGCAGTGTTGCAAAAGGTGGTTCTCACGTTCGTGACGCGGTAGATATGAAACGTGTCATGATTCTTGTTTGGATGTGTACATTCCCTGCCATGTTTTTCGGTATGTACAATATCGGATTCCAAGCAAACTCTGCGTTAGATGTTATGGGTGCAGCGCCGGCTGACACTTGGCGTCAAGGGGTTATCGGGGCACTGACAGCGTATAACGTAAACAGTGTCTGGGATAACATGATTTATGGTGCGATGTATTTCTTGCCTGTTTATCTAACCACGTTTGTGGTGGGTGGTTTCTGGGAAGTATTGTTCGCTTCGGTTCGTAAACATGAAGTGAATGAAGGTTTCTTCGTTACGTCTATTCTGTTTGCTTTGACACTTCCTGCAACTATCCCGCTATGGCAAGTTGCTTTAGGTATTACTTTTGGTGTGGTACTGGGTAAAGAAGTATTTGGTGGAACGGGTAAAAACTTCCTAAACCCTGCCTTAGCAGGTCGTGCTTTCCTATTCTTTGCTTACCCTGCGTCTATGTCTGGTGATGCGGTATGGACAGCGGTGGATGGTTACTCTGGTGCGACGGCTCTTAGTCAAGTGGCAGCAAGTGGCGTTGAAGCATTGTCTGTGTCTTGGTCTGATGCGTTCTTCGGCTTCATTCAAGGTTCTATGGGTGAAACCTCTACCCTAGCAATTTTGATAGGGGGTGGTGCGCTGTTGATTATGAAGATTGCTGCATGGCGAATTGTTGCAGGTGTGATGCTTGGTATGGTGGCAACGTCATTGCTATTTAATGCCATTGGCTCTGATACCAATGCGATGTTTGCGACACCTTGGTACTGGCACCTTGTAATGGGGGGCTTTGCTTTCGGTATGATGTACATGGCTACTGACCCTGTGTCAGCGTCTATGACTAACCGTGGTAAATGGTTCTACGGTGCGCTAATCGGTGTAATGGTTATCATGATTCGTGTAGTAAACCCTGCGTACCCTGAAGGTATGATGTTGGCGATTCTATTTGCTAACCTGTTTGCTCCGTTTATTGACCACTTCGTAGTGCAAGCAAATATCAAACGGAGGATTGCTCGTAATGGCTAGCAGTAACGATAGCATTTCAAAAACCATCATTGTTGCTGTGGCACTGTGTTTGGTATGTTCGATCTTTGTTGCGGGTGCTGCGGTTGGTCTTAAGCCAATTCAGCAAGAGAACCGTGACCTTGACCGTAAACGTAACATCTTGGCGGCTGCGCAAATGCTTCAGCCAGGGGAAAGCGTTGAAGAAGTGTTCGCGACCGTTGAAAAACGACTTGTGAACATTGAAGCTGGCCGTTTTGCAACGGATGCCGAACTTCAAGAAGCAGGCATTAACGTTGACTCTTACAGTCAGCAGGCTGCGGCGAAAGATCCGGCGTTGTCTACTTCCTTGAAGGGTGAGAGTGATCCTGCAAGCATCAAGCGTCGCGCTAAATTTGCAGCGGTATATGTTGTAAAAGATGAAAATGCGAAAGCACGCATCATCTTGCCAGTTCATGGTTACGGTCTATGGTCAACAATGTATGGCTTTATGGCACTTGAGTCGGATCTTTCTACAGTCGTTGGTTTTGGTTTTTACCAGCAAGCTGAAACACCTGGACTGGGTGGTGAGGTCGATAATCCTAACTGGAAAGCGCTTTGGGAAGGTAAAGAAGTCTACAACGAGGAAGGCGAGGCTGTTATTCGCTTGGCTAAAGGTTCTGTAGATTCTAATGATCCTAATGCATCTCATAAAGTAGATGGTCTTTCTGGTGCGACTTTAACCAGTCGCGGTGTGACGAACCTAGTTCAATACTGGTTGGGTAGTGAAGGTTTTGGTCCTTTCCTTGCCGAACTTCGTAGTGAAGGAGTGTAAGCATGTCTGAAGTGAAAAAAGTCTTATTTGGCCCCATTCTATCTAATAACCCAATTGCTCTACAGATTCTTGGTATCTGTTCTGCTCTTGCGGTAACAAGTAGTATGAGCGTAAGTTTGGTAATGTGTGTCGCGTTAACCATGGTGACCGCTTTCTCGAACTTGTTCATTGCGGTCATCCGTAGCCACATTCCAAACAGTATTCGTATCATCGTGCAGATGATCATTATTGCCTCGTTGGTAATTGTGGTAGACCAAGTGCTTAAAGCATTCGCCTATGAAATCAGTAAGCAATTGTCTGTATTTGTTGGCTTAATCATTACTAACTGTATCGTTATGGGACGTGCCGAAGCCTACGCAATGAAGAATGGCCCTGTCATGAGCTTCCTTGACGGTATTGGTAATGGTCTTGGCTACAGTGCAATGTTGATTATTGTCGCTTTCTTCCGCGAGCTTCTTGGTGCGGGTAAGCTACTTGGTGTGCCAATATTTGAAACGGTTCAAAATGGCGGTTGGTACCAACCTAATGGCTTGATGCTTCTACCACCAAGTGCTTTCTTTGTTATCGGCCTTGTTATTTGGGCGTTACGAGCATACAAGACAGAGCAGGTTGAAGAGCCAGAGTTTACTATTGCTAAGAACTCTCGTTCTCAGGAGGCGTTATAAATGGAACACTTAATTAGTCTTTTTATAAAGGCAGTTTTTGTTGAAAACATGGCTCTGGCCTTTTTCCTTGGTATGTGTACGTTCTTGGCACTGTCTAAGAAAGTAGAAACAGCCATTGGTCTTGGTATTGCAGTTGTAATCGTTTTGGCGGTTACTGTTCCTGTGAACAACTTACTTTATCAAAACCTTTTGAAAGAAGGTGCCTTAGATTGGGCTGGCTTGCCAAATGTTGACCTTAGTTTCTTAGGTTTGTTGAGTTATATCGGTGTTATTGCAGCGATTGTACAGATTTTGGAAATGACCTTGGATAAGTACATGCCTGCGTTGTACAACGCATTGGGCGTGTTCTTGCCTTTGATTACGGTAAACTGTGCCATCATGGGTGCATCACTGTTCATGGTAGAACGTGACTATAACTTCAGTGAAAGTTTGGTTTACGGTGTGGGTGCTGGTATCGGTTGGGCGTTGGCGATTGCAGCACTTGCAGGTATCCGTGAAAAGCTAAAATACTCTGACGTGCCTGCGGGTCTGCGTGGTTTAGGTATCACGTTCATCACCGTTGGTTTGATGAGTTTGGGCTTTATGTCATTTTCTGGTGTGCAGCTTTAATTGTTGCGCAGTTAGACAACCAAGAAAAAAGGTTAAACTAGCATGGACTTAGATACAATTATTCTAGGTGTTGTGATGTTTACCGCTATTGTGTTGGCGTTGGTGGCGATCATTTTGTTCGCTCGCGCCCGCCTAGTAAGTAGTGGTGACGTAACAATCCGTATTAATGGGGAAAAGGAAGTGACGGCGCCAGCGGGTGGCAAGCTGCTTCAAACCCTAGCAAACAGTGGTGTTTTTCTTTCGTCTGCCTGTGGTGGTGGCGGTACCTGTGCTCAGTGTAAATGTAAAGTGACCTCTGGTGGTGGCTCTATGCTGTCTACAGAGCAGTCACATTTTACACGCCGTGAAGAGAAAGAAGGTTACCGTCTTTCTTGTCAGGTTTCCGTGAAACAGGATATGGATGTGGAAGTGCCTGAAGAGGTCTTCGGCGTAAAAGCTTGGGAATGTACAGTTGAATCCAATCCGAACGTTGCAACATTCATTAAAGAATTGACGCTTCGTCTTCCTGAAGGTGAAAACGTCGATTTCCGTGCCGGTGGCTATGTTCAGCTTGAGGCGCCTGCGCACACGGTTAACTACAAAGATTTCGAGATCCAAGAAGAATACCGTGGCGACTGGGATCACTTTAACCTATGGAAATTCGTTTCTAAGGTTGATGAAACGATCATCCGCGCCTACTCGATGGCGAACTACCCAGAAGAGAAGGGTGTTGTTAAATTCAACATTCGTATTGCTTCACCGCCTCCAGGTAAAGA
Source organism: Marinomonas gallaica (assembly GCF_049821165.1). NCBI lineage: Bacteria > Pseudomonadati > Pseudomonadota > Gammaproteobacteria > Oceanospirillales > Oceanospirillaceae > Marinomonas > Marinomonas gallaica. The sequence continues at coordinate 3,062,007 of NZ_CP187511.1, read as the reverse complement.
CGATGTGCCGCCAGGTCAAATGTCTTCTTATGTGTTCAGCTTGAAAGAAGGCGATAAGATCAAAGTTTACGGCCCATTTGGTGAATTCTTCGCGAAAGATACCGATGCGGAAATGGTCTTCATTGGTGGTGGTGCAGGTATGGCGCCAATGCGCTCCCATATCTTCGATCAGCTTAAGCGCTTGCATTCTACTCGTAAAATTTCTTTCTGGTATGGTGCGCGTAGTTTGCGTGAAGCATTCTACACAGAAGAATATGATCAGCTTGAAGCAGAGAATGATAACTTTGAGTGGCATTTAGCGTTATCCGATCCTCAACCAGAAGATAACTGGGATGGTAAGACTGGTTTTATTCACAATGTGTTGTATGAGAACTACCTAAAAGATCACCCAGCGCCGGAAGATTGTGAGTTCTACATGTGTGGACCTCCAATGATGAATGCGTCGGTCATTAAAATGCTAGAAGACTTAGGTGTTGAGAAAGATAACATCCTTCTTGACGACTTTGGTGGCTAGCACTGAATAAAACATAGACCCACCATATGGTGGGTCTTTGTTTTTCTTTTCATGTAAATGTGTTGGGTATCTATGAAGAACAAACTTTTGCTAGCTTTAGTGGCAATCATTTTAGCTACAATCCTATTTAAAGCCGTTTCATTTTCCCCTGAGCAAGTTAGTTTCTCTGGCCCGACAATGGGCACAACGTATACGGTTAAATATATAACAACAGCCAACAGTCCAAGTCGTGACGAATTAAAATCCAACGTTGACAGTGTGTTAGTTCATGTTAACAAATTGATGTCGACTTATGACCCAACGTCTGAGCTGTCAGAATTCAACAAGCAGCCTGCTGGTACCACCATTGAAGCATCTGATGGTTTAACCTATGTCTTAGGTGAGGCGCTTAAAATCAGTGAGCAATCGGGCGGAAAATATGATGTAACCGTCGGGCCACTGGTCAATATCTGGGGATTTGGCCCAGGTAAGCATAATGATGAGGTGCCCTCTGATAGTGCCATCGAGGCGGCACAACAAAAAGTAGGCTATCAGCATGTAAGTATTGATGGAAATGCCATTACGAAATCCAATGATGTGTATGTTGATCTATCGTCCATCGCAAAAGGGTATGGCGTAGATGAGGTTGCTCGTACCTTGAAAGAATCAGGGGTTAGCAACTATCTTGTAGAAGTAGGTGGTGAAATTCTTGCTTCAGGACGAAAGTTAGATGGTAGCTTGTGGCATGTTGGTGTGGAGAGTCCTGCAGGTGGTCACAATGTAGCGCAGCGAGTGATTGCGGCCAGTGATGTTGCTATCGCGACCTCAGGAGATTATCGAAACTATTTTGAAAAAAACGGTGTGCGCTATTCTCATACCATTGACCCGACAACCGGTAAGCCAATTACTCATCGTTTGGTCTCCGTGACGGTAATCGATTCAACGTCTACCCGAGCTGATGGTTTGGCGACAGCGATTACAGTGCTAGGTCCGATTGAAGGCCTGAAATTTGCACAAAAATTCAATATAGCGGCCTACATGTTGGTTAAAGAAGATGCTGGGTTTGTTGAGGAATACTCTGATGCATTTAAGCCTTATTTAACTAACTAGCCCTAATTAAGAGGTAGATATGACAACAATTGTATTAGCATTTGTATTAATGATTGCTTTGGTAGTTGCCATGGCAGTAGGTGTTCTGATGGGGCGTAAGCCAATTTCCGGGTCATGTGGCGGTATGAGTGCCTTGAACATGGAAGTGGCTTGTGATATTTGCGGTGGCGATAAAGGAAAGTGCGAGAAGGAAACAAAAAAAGCACGTGCTGCTGAAGTCTCTGACGAACAGTTTTATGACGCAACGAAATAGATGAGGTAATAAAATCTTATGACGACTAGACACTATGATGTCGTGGTACTTGGTACCGGTCCTGCTGGGGAGGGAGCTGCAATGAATGCAGCTAAAGCAGGCAAACGAGTTGCAGTCATCGAAGCTAGTCCGCGAGTGGGTGGTAGCTGTACGCACTTAGGCACAATACCTTCTAAAGCGCTCCGCCATGCGGTAAAAGAAATTATTGCATTCAATACAAACCCCATGTTCCGTGATATTGGTGAGCCACGTTGGTTCTCTTTTCCTAAGGTATTGGATCGCGCTAATCGTGTTATTGATAAGCAGGTATTAGGTCGTACGGAATACTATGCTCGTAACCGAATTGATGTGTATTTTGGTCGTGGCCGTTTTAAAGATGCCAATACGATTGAAGTGAATACTTATGAAAAAGGTCCAGAAGAATTAGTGGCTGAAAAAGTGGTGATTGCAACGGGCTCTCGCCCTTATCGCCCAGCCAATATCGACTTCACTAATCCTCGTATTTATTGCTCTGACAGCATTTTGACACTTAGTCATACTCCGCGATCATTAATCATTTATGGCGCAGGGGTAATTGGTTGTGAATACGCCTCTATTTTCTGTGGTTTAGGTGTCAGAGTTGAGCTGATTAACCCAGGCAAAAAGTTGCTTAGTTTCCTAGATGATGAAATTACCGATGCACTGAGCTATCACTTACGTGATGGCGGTATCTTAATTCGTCATAATGAGACTTATGAGTCGATTGAGGCTTCAGAGCGTGAAGTGGTCGTCAATATGTCTTCAGGCAAAAAGCTGCGTGCTGATGCGATGTTGTTCTGTAATGGTCGTTCGGGCAATACAGAAAGCTTAGGGTTGGATAATATTGGCCTTGAGACAAACTCACGTGGTCAACTAGCGGTCAATGATACCTATCAAACAGCAGTAGAAAACGTTTATGCTGCAGGTGATGTAATTGGTTGGCCAAGTCTTGCCAGTGCAGCCTATGATCAAGGTCGTTCTGTCGCGGCTAATATGCTGGGCTTAGAGGGTGGTCACTATATTTCTGAGGTGCCAACAGGGATTTATACGATTCCTGAGATTTCGTCTGTCGGCAAAACAGAGGCAGAATTGACGGCTGAAAAAGTACCTTACGAAGTAGGTCGTGCATTCTTTAAGAATACCGCTCGAGCGCAAATTACGGGTGAAGCGGTAGGGATGCTGAAGATCTTATTCCATCGTGAAACGCTGGAGATCCTAGGTATCCATTGTTTTGGCGACCAAGCGTCAGAGATTGTGCATATCGGCCAGGCGATTATGAAACAGCCGGGCGAATTGAATACGTTGAAATATTTCTTGAATACAACGTTTAACTATCCAACTATGGCTGAAGCATATCGAGTTGCGGCTTTGAATGGCATCAACCGAGTTTTCTAAGTGTATTGTGTTTGATCAAAAAAAGGCGCTGCGGCGCCTTTTTTATTGTCTGTCTCGCAGGGTGATTGGTGCGAGAAGGCGGTTAGGTCCTACTTGCCTTTTACGGCGTAAATACCTTGAAGGTTGCGGAAGTAGCCTTGGTAGTCCATACCATAGCCGAATAGGAAGCGGTCTTCGACATCTAGGCCGATGTAGTCTGGACGCATTTCTACTTTGCGATCATGCAGTTTGTTTACCACCGTTGCAGAGTAAACATTTTTGGCACCGTTAGCTTCAAACCATTGGATGATTGCTTCGACAGTGTGGCCTTGATCAAAAATATCATCCACGATTAAAACGTCTCGTCCTTTGAACTCTGTTTGAGGGTACCGTGTCCAATTTAAGTCGCTTCCTGTTGTCTCGAGGCCATAGCGACTAGCGTGAACATAATCAAGTTCGAGAGGGAATTGTAAGCGCTGTAGCAAAGCGGCTGTTGGAAGTAGGCCGCCATTCATGACACAAATAACGAGCGGCATCTTTTCGGCTAAATCGCCCGAGATTTGCTCAGCCATTTTATCAAGAGCTTCGTTAAGTTGTGCTTCGTTAATAAGGCAATCAGCCTCACTAAGGATCGAGTTTAGTTCATCAATAGTATGCATAGGTTTGTTTGGGTCGTTGTATACAAATTTGACCGATCATTCTAACTTATCGTGCTCTTTAAGGCGATCCAATTTGTGGAGTGTTGCATTTAAACTGACGGTGAGCAAAATAATTAACCAGCTGGCTTGTAACCATATTAAGAAGGTTGGCAATGCTGCAAAAGCGCCATAGACAATTTGGTAGCTGGCAAAAAATTGTGCGAAATTGGCGAAGATTGAATTAAGAGTGGCAATGGCGATGCCCCCTATGAGTGCAGCAATCGCAGTGGGTTTCAGCCTAACTTCAGCATTAGGTGTCAAAAAATTGATAGTAAATAGCAGCAAAAAATACACAAGATAACTGCTTAATTCAAAAATACTCTCTAAGAATGTCGGCATATAGTCACCGCTAATTTGGTATGACAGTAGGGTGCCATATAAACTCATCACCACCGCCAACATGATAGGGCCGAGAGTAAGAATAGCCCAATACGTGAGCAGTCTTTCGCGAATGTTACGCTTATTTTTGATTTGCCAGATAGCTTGTACCGAACCTTCAAAGCTATTTAATAGTAATAGTGCCGTGAGGATAAGTGTTGCAATGCCTGCAGCAGGGAGGTTTTTTGTTTGCTCTGAAAAAGTCAAAAGGTAAGGGATGACGGTACTACTACTGCCTGGCGCAAGATGTGATTCTACGTAAGCCACTAAAGAGTCTTGCATGGCAACCATAGCGGGCGTTAGTCGTAAAATCCCGAATACAATGGTAATGATTGGAACGGCCGCTAAAAGCGTTGCTAAAGTTAAATGTGCCGCCCGAAGCGATACTTGATGCCTTAACGCTCTCGTCCATACCAAGCGAATAAGCTGAAATAATTGTGTGGCAATATTTTTTACTGCTTTGACCTGCATGCCGAGATCCCTATGTCTTCAGTCTTATTATTCTAACGATAAAAGTGGTAAGTCGCTATTGTGTAAGTATTGTGGGAAGTGCACATATATAGTGCAAGGTGTCTTTTTGTGTTCCATTTTGGTTGCAAAGGGATAGGCACGAGACTAATATCGCTCTTGTTCCTTTTGTGATATTTGTACTGTTGAGTTACCAAGGTAAGAAACTTCATTGTATTCTATGTTCCTTGGTTGCAAGAAGTCATATATTATTTTTAGCCCAGCTTTGCTGGGCTTTTTTATGTCTTTCAGTTGACGATTTATATTCCTTCCCTATAATAGCGCGTCACTATTTAGTGTTGTAGAAAATGCGCCTGTAGCTCAGCTGGATAGAGCATCCCCCTTCTAAGGGGATGGTCGGGGGTTCGAATCCCTCCAGGCGTACCACTAGATCACTGTAATTCACAATTTTTGGTCTTGTTGACTGAGCTTTAAAGTAAGTCGTGATTTGATCGCGACGGCGTCAACAAATAAAGCACGTTCCCAAGAGGAAGTTTTATGCAAGTTTCTGTAGAGACAACGTCTCCAATTGAACGCGTTCTTACTATTAGCGTTCCTGCTGCACGTATTGATGAAAAAGTTAACGCTGAAGTAGCTAAAACAGCTAAAACAGTTCGAATTGATGGTTTCCGTAAGGGCAAAGTGCCAGTAAGCGTTGTTAAAAAACGCTACGGTCAAAGTATCCGTATGGAAACTCTTGAGCAAGTTATGCGTGATGCATACGTTGAGGCAATCCAAGCTGAGTCAATCAATCCAGCTGGCATGCCTGCAATCGAGCCTAAGAAAATCGAAGAAGGCTCTGATCTAGAATTCGTAGCAAAAGTTGAAGTTTACCCAACAGTTGAACTTGCAGATGTATCTAGCATCGAAGTGACTCGCGTTGTTTCTGATGTTACAGAAGCTGATGTTGACACTATGCTTGAAACATTGCGTAAGCAAAATGCTGAATGGACTGCAGTTGATCGCGAAGCGAAAGACGGCGACCAAGTGAAAATCGACTTTGTTGGTTTCCTAGGTGAAGAAGCATTCGAAGGTGGTGCAGCAGAAGGTCATCAGATTGTTCTTGGCTCTAACTCAATGATTCCTGGCTTCGAAGAAGGCATTGTTGGTATGAAAGCGGGAGAAGAGCGTACAATCTCTGTTACTTTCCCTGAAGAGTATCAAGCTGAGCATCTAGCAGGCAAAGAAGCAACATTTAAAATCACTGCACACGAAGTTGCTGAGCAAGTGCTTCCTGAACTAAACGATGAGTTTGCGACGAAATTCGGTCTTGAAAACTCTGATTTAGCGGGTCTACGTGCGGAAGTACAAAAAAACATGGAGCGTGAGCTAAGCCAAGCAGTTAAAGGTAAGCTTAAGAACTCTTTGTTTGATCAGCTTGTTGCATTGAACCCAATCGAAGTTCCTTCTTCTTTGGTTGATCAAGAAGTTGATGGTCTTCGCCAACAAGCAGCTCGTCAGTTTGGTAACATGGAGGGCTTTGATCCTTCACAACTTCCAGCTGAGTTGTTCTCTGAAGAAGCAACTAAGCGCGCGAAGTTGGGCCTTTTGATCTCTGAAGTGATCCAAAAGAACGAACTGACAGTAGAAGATGATCGTGTACGTGCTTTCTTGGAAGATATGGCGCAAGCCTACCAAGAGCCGCAGCAAGTGGTTGAATTCTACCTAAACAACAAAGAGCAACTAGCACAAGTGCAATCTGCTGTACTTGAGGAGCAAGTTGTTGATAAACTGCTAGAAAGCGCGAAAATTACTGAAGTAACTCTAAGTTACGAAGACGCTATTAAGCCAGAAGCTCAAGCTGCAGAAGCAGAAGCAGAAGAGTCTGAAGAAGCATAAGCTTAGCTTATAATTCTCATGGGCCGGTATAGCGTAAGCTATACCGGCTTTTTCGTTTTAAGGAATAGGATATGAATTTAATGACCCCTACAACTGGCCCTGTCGCGATTACAAGTAATGGCCTAGTCCCAATGGTTATTGAGCAAACAGCTCGAGGTGAACGATCTTTTGATATTTATTCTCGTCTACTGAAAGAGCGTGTCATCTTTTTGGTGGGTCAAGTCGAAGATCACATGGCAAATTTAGTGGTTGCCCAGTTATTGTTTTTAGAGTCAGAAAATCCTGATAAAGATATTCACCTTTACATTAACTCTCCGGGTGGATCTGTAACAGCTGGTATGTCAATTTATGATACTATGCAATTTATCAAGCCTGATGTAAGCACTATGTGTATTGGTCAAGCTGCGAGTATGGGGGCACTTTTGCTAACTGCCGGTGCAGAAGGTAAGCGTTACTGTCTACCAAACTCTCGTGTCATGATTCACCAGCCACTTGGCGGATACCAAGGTCAGGCTTCTGATATCGAAATTCACACTCGCGAAATTTTAGGCATTAAGCATCGTTTAAACGAAATCATTGCGCATCACACGGGTAAGCCGATTGAAACTGTGGCGCAAGATACAGACCGTGATAATTTTATGAGCCCACAAGCGGCTAAAGATTACGGTTTAATTGACGATATCCTAGAAAAACGCGAAGCATAATAAGGGTGGACTTTAATGTCTGATGATAAATATAGCCGCGGCGACCATTCTGATCGGTTGTTGTACTGCTCTTTCTGTGGAAAGAGTCAGGATGAGGTTAAAAAACTAATTGCCGGCCCTTCGGTGTATATCTGTAATGAATGTGTTGATTTATGCAATAACATCATTACTCAAGAACTGTTGCAAGGTGATGGTGAGTCTGAAGAAAAAGACGAATTGCCGACGCCTGCGAAACTGGCTGCATCGTTAGATGATTATGTGATCGGGCAAGAGCGCGCTAAAAAAGTGTTAGCGGTAGCCGTATATAATCATTACAAGCGTTTGCGCCATCAAGGTTTAGCAAACAAAGATATAGAGCTAGGTAAGAGTAATATCTTGCTGATTGGTCCGACCGGTAGTGGTAAAACCCTGTTAGCTCAGACGCTTGCTCGTGTTTTGGATGTACCTTTCACAATTGCTGATGCGACCACATTAACAGAAGCAGGTTATGTGGGTGAAGATGTTGAAAACATCATTCAGAAGCTTCTGCAAAACTGTGATTACGATGTCGATAAAGCGCAGCGTGGCATTGTCTACATCGACGAAATTGATAAAATTTCTCGTAAGTCTGACAATCCGTCTATTACACGTGATGTATCAGGTGAGGGTGTTCAACAGGCATTGTTGAAGTTGATTGAAGGTACAGTTGCTTCGGTCCCGCCGCAAGGTGGCCGTAAGCATCCACAGCAAGAGTTTGTTCAAGTTGATACCTCAAATATTCTGTTTATTTGTGGTGGTGCTTTTGCTGGCCTTGAGCGTGTCATCAGTGATCGTACTGAAAAGAGTAGTATTGGCTTTAAAGCGACGGTGAAGAGTAAAGAGAAAGATCGCTCTTTCTCCGAAGCCGTGCACCAAGTAGAAACAGAAGATCTAGTGAAGTTTGGTCTGATTCCTGAGTTTGTTGGTCGCTTGCCTGTCGTAGCAACGCTTTCTGAACTTGATGAAGAGGCGCTTATGACGATCTTGAGTCAACCTAAGAATGCTTTGACAAAACAATATCAACACCTATTTGAGTTGGAAGGTGTTGAGCTTGAGTTTACCGATGAGTCATTGCGTGAAGCCGCCCATTTGGCGTTGGAGCGTAAAACGGGTGCTCGAGGTCTACGAAGCATTCTTGAGTCATCATTGCTTGAGTGTATGTACGAGCTTCCTAATCGTACTGACGTTGCTAAAGTCGTTATGGATGGCTCGTCTATCCGTGGTGATTCAGCGCCATTAATGGTGCTTGAAAGTGAGTTGAAAGACGCCTCAAATGGTTAATTTCTAAACAAATTTCGCTTGCGACCAGTGGTCGTAAGCGAAATATTGCTTTATTCCCCTCTTTTTCTTCTATTTCCTCTCTGAACGCTTGCATTTTTACCTGGTTGACCTTATCTCTAAATCATCGAAGTTAAGTCACTCATCAGCGTTGCGTATGCTGATGTCCAGTTGGAAGTAATTATGTCTGAGTCTGATTCTAAAAATTTGCCTATGTTGCCGCTACGCGATGTTGTCGTGTATCCGCATATGGTTTTGCCGTTATTTGTCGGTCGAAAAAAGTCTATTGCTGCGCTTGAGTCTGCAATGGATGGTGACAAGATGGTGTTTCTTGTTGCACAGCAAGATGCCTCCAAAGATGACCCAAAACAGGAAGATCTGTACACCATTGGTACGGTAGCGAAAGTTATCCAGTTACTGCGCTTGCCAGATGGAACCGTTAAGGTTCTGGTGGAGGGGCAGTATCGTGCTGAGCTTCAAGCACTGGAAGATGGCGCTGAATGGGTTATGGCTACGATTGAGCAACTTGCTGAAGCGGAAGATGATGAGTCTGAGTATCCTGCCATTCGAAATGCATTGATTAAACAGCTTGATGAGTATGTTGCCGGTAGCAAACGTATTCCAAGTGAGGTGGTTACCTCTCTTAAGTCTATTGATGATCTATCCAAACTGATTGATTCCATTGCTGGCCATATGAGCCTAAAGCTTGAAGATAAGCAGCATGCTCTTCAGTTAAGCTCATTGGTGGAGCGTGGCGAGCATTTGATGGGCTTGATGGATGGTGAGCTAGATATCGCCCATCTAGAGAAGAACATCCGCAGTCGCGTTAAGAAGCAAATGGAAAAAAGTCAGCGCGAATACTATTTGAATGAGCAAATGAAGGCTATTCAGAAAGAATTAGGTGACATGGACGAGGGCAGCAACGAGCTTGACCTGCTTCAAGAAAAGATCACCGAAGCAAAAATGTCAGCTGAGGCAACAGAAAAGGCAGAGGCTGAGCTTAAGAAACTGAAAATGATGTCACCTATGTCGGCCGAAGCTACCGTGGTGCGAGGCTACATTGACTGGTTGGTTTCGTTGCCATGGTCTAAACGCTCAAAAGTCCGCAACGACCTAGCGTATGCTGAAAAAGTGCTGAACGAAGATCACTTTGGCTTGCAGGATGTGAAAGACCGTATCTTAGAATTCTTGGCGGTTCAGCAGCGCGTTAAGAAGGTAAAAGGCCCTGTGTTGTGTCTGGTAGGGCCTCCAGGTGTTGGTAAGACATCTCTTGGTCAATCGATTGCCCGTGCCGTTAATCGTAAGTATGTTCGTATGGCGTTAGGTGGTGTACGTGATGAATCTGAGATTCGTGGTCACCGTCGTACTTACATCGGCTCTATGCCAGGTAAATTAGTTCAGAAGTTGGCTAAAGTGAAAGTCAAAAACCCGCTGTTCTTGCTGGATGAAATTGACAAGATGGGTATGGACCAACGGGGTGATCCTGCTTCTGCGTTACTTGAGGTGCTTGATCCAGAGCAAAATCATACATTTAGCGATCATTATCTAGAAGTCGATTACGATCTGTCAGATGTTATGTTTATTTGTACATCGAATAGCATGAATATTCCTGGTCCATTAATGGATCGTATGGAAATCATCCGTATTCCTGGTTACACCGAAGATGAAAAACTTAATATAGCGAAACGTTACTTATTGCCTAAGCAAGTTAAGTTAAGCGGTTTGAAAGACACTGAAATCGAGGTTTCTGATGAGGCTCTGATGGATGTGATTCGTTATTACACCAAAGAAGCAGGTGTGCGTGGTCTTGAGCGTGAGCTAAGCAAGGTATGCCGACGGGTTGTTAAAGAACAAACGTTGAAGAAAAGTAATGATGCGGTCAGTGTTACTTCAGAGAGCCTTGAAGAGTACTGTGGCGTGCATAAATTTAGCTACGGCAAGGCGGAGGAAAATAACCAAATCGGTCAAGTGACCGGATTGGCTTGGACTTCTGTAGGTGGCGAGCTGTTGACCATCGAAGCGGCGGGTGTGCCGGGTAAAGGTCGCCATGTTAAGACCGGTTCTCTTGGTGATGTCATGCAGGAATCGATTCAAGCTGCTTTAACGGTAGTTCGCAGTCGAGCATCGGGATTGGGTATCGCAGAAGACTTCCATGAAAAAGTAGATTTGCATTTGCACGTACCGGAAGGAGCAACGCCTAAGGATGGTCCTAGTGCCGGTATTGCTATGTGTACTGCGATAGTATCAGTCTTGGCGAAAGTGCCTGTGAAGGCTTCTGTGGCCATGACAGGCGAGATTACGTTGCGTGGTGAAGTATTGCCAATTGGTGGGCTCAAAGAAAAGCTGCTTGCGGCACATCGTGGTGGTATTAAAACAGTGCTAATTCCGCAGGAAAACACGCGTGACCTAAAAGAAATTCCGGACAATATCAAAGCGGATCTGGAAATTGTGCCAGTGAAATGGATTGATGAGGTCTTAGATGTAGCATTAGAGTACGTTCCTTCACCAAAAAGTGAAGAAACTGTGTCAGCAAAGGAAAAAACTGTTGATGAACAAGAATCTGTGAGTCATCATTAGGCCAAACCCTGTGTTGACAGGGCCTAAGATAGGCTTGTATAAAGGCTCATCTGCATCGACCGTTACGTTTGGTCGAATTAAAAATACCAAGGAACCACGAGAATACTGAAGGGGTAGAACGTGAATAAATCAGAATTGATTGATGCTATTGCCACGTCCGCAGACTTATCTAAAGCTGCTGCAAGTAATGCACTAGATGCAACTTTGACTGCAATCGAAGAAGCACTAGCAAAAGGCGACCAAGTAACTTTAGTTGGTTTTGGTACTTTCTCAGTAAAAGAGCGTGCGGCGCGTACAGGTCGTAACCCTCAAACTGGTGAAGAAATCCAAATCAGCGCTGCTAAGGTTCCTAGCTTCAAAGCCGGTAAAGGCCTTAAAGACGCAGTGAACTAATGAACATGGAGCGGTAGTTCAGTTGGTTAGAATACCTGCCTGTCACGCAGGGGGTCGCGGGTTCGAGTCCCGTCCGTTCCGCCATTAGAGCAAAGAGGTGTGTTCCCAGCGGAATACACCTTTTTTGTTTTACAGATTACAGTTTTTGAGGTGGAGGCAACATGCTCCAAGATATAAGAGACAAGTCACAAGGTGTTATCGTTAAGGTCATTATTGGTGTTGTGATTGTGACGTTTGCTCTATTTGGTGTTGAAGCATTAGTACAAAGCTTTACATCAACCGACACAGTTGCTGAAGTAGATGGCAAAGAAATTACTCGTAGTGAGCTATTACGGGCTTCTGAGACTCAGCGCCGTCAGCTTATTTCTATGATGGGTGGTCAAATTGATCCTGCTATGCTGGAAGAAAATGCATTGCAACGTCGTGCATTGGATGAGTTGATTCAGCGTGCTGTTTTGATGAATCAGGCGGAAAGCTTAAATTTAGGTGTGTCGGACGCGCAAGTAGATGCTTACCTAGTTCAAGCTGAGCAGTTTCAAACAGATGGCGTATTTGATCAGAGCAAGTACTTGAACTTTATTCGGTCTTTGGGTTTTACGCCTTTAGCGTTTAAAGAGCGTATTAAGCAAGACGTACTGATTCAGCAAACCCGTAACGCATTGGCTGGTTCGGAATTTATTTTGCCTAGTCAAGTTGAGTCGATTGTTGAGTTGCAAAATCAAAAGCGTAGTTATGATTTCATTCGATATTCGTTGGCTCAAAAGACTGAACAAGTCAATGTCACAGATGAAGAATTGCAAGCTTACTACGATGAAAACAGCGCTAGTTTTGTGTCGCCTGAGCAAGTGAAATTGGATTATGTTGTGGTTTCCGCTGCTGACTTGCAGAGTCAAGTAGAAGTGACGGATGCTGAATTGAAAGATGCTTATGACGCACGTGTTGCAAACTTCCAAGGCGAAGAGCGTGAAGCGTCTCATATCTTAATAGACACATCTTCTCGTTCAGACGAGGAGGCGCAAGCACGTCTTGCGGAAGTTCAAGATAAGCTGGCAAATGGTGAATCATTTTCTCAATTAGCGTCAGAATATTCCGATGACCTTGGCTCAAAAGATAATGGCGGTGACTTGGGTTATGTAAGTCGCGGCATCATGGTGGGGCCGTTTGAAGATAAGTTGTTTGCAATGGAGGCGGGTCAAGTGGATTCTGTGGAAACAGAATTCGGTTATCACCTTATTCAATTAAATGAAATCAGTGAAACATCTGCGCCATCACTTGATGATATGCGTGATGAACTAATGTCTGATTTGGTGGCTCAAAAGGCCAAAGACAAACTGTTGGAAGAGCATGAAACGATCACTGATTTAGCGTATGCCAGTGATGACCTTTCTGCTATATCAAGTGAATACGGTGTGGCTATTTTGACAACGGATTATTTTGGTCGTGATGGTGGTAATGATGAAATTACGTCGTCTTCATCTGTTATTTCAGCGGCTTACAGCCCAACGGTGTTAGAAGATGGTCACAACAGTGATTTGATCGAGTTGAGTGATGAAGAGGTTGTCGTTGTTCATGTAAATGATCATAAAGCCGCTGCTCAACAAACGTTCGATGAGGCGAAAGATGTGATTGCTTCGATTGTGGTTCAGCAAAAAGCAGTTGAGGCGTTGCAAGCTACCGCGAACGCGGCGTTAGTGTCTGGCGAAGGTGATTGGACAACGGTGAATAACGCTGAACGTGGTCAAGATGAAGTGGCTGCATTAGCATTTGGGTTGCCACATCCTGCTGAGGGTGAAAGTTCAGTAGGTGTTGAGTCCGCAGGAAATGGTGATTTGGTCGCGATTCGTTTAACTGAAGTCATTCAAGGTGACGGCAGTGTGGAAGCATCTCAAAAAGAGATTTATGAGAACTATTTATCACAAACGCTGACCAATATGACGATGCGTGCGCAACAAGAATCTTTGCAGAATGCAGCGGAGATTGTACGTAACTAAGTATTAGTTCATATGAAAAACCACGCCTTGGCGTGGTTTTTTTGTTTTTGCGCTTGGTAAATAAGTGCTACGGATTGTCATTACGCGAGGCGTTTAAGAAACTCTGGCGTTGGAATATAAAAAGCACTCCCACTTGAAGCGTGAGTGTATTGCATTAGATGGTCTGCATGGCCATGCTCATCGCCTTGGATCATGCTTTGTAGCATCAGATCAAAAATGACGGGGGTTTTTGAGTAGCTAACAAAGACCAAGCCTTGCTCATGCAAGTCACCAAACGGCATGCTTTGACGTAGAAGTTCTAGGGATTGACCTTGATCATCTTTTAGAGAAGTTCGCTTTGTATGAGCATGGGGTGATTTCTCTGCAGAAGCATATTCCTCATTGTCATACTTAGTCCGTCCAAACGTATCCTCCTGTACTTTTAGCTCTTGGTGTTCCCATTTTTCCAAGTCGTGAACAAACTTCATGTAATTCAGATATGAGCCACCTTGATAATCTGAATCTTCATCACCGACTAATGCGACAGCGGCACGATCTTCACCCTCAGGATTTTCGGTGCCATCCACAAAGCCAGTAAAATCTCGATTATCCAAGTATTTAAAGCATTGAGTTTGTGTACGCAATTTTACACTGTCAGACATAGCTTTAAAAAGTGTTAGTGCAAGCGTGTGAGTAGCATCGTGTCGATTAGATCGAATATGCATTATAAGATCATAGGCTTCATCTTTAACGCTTAGAAATGGGCCTGAAAAACTCGGGAATGGAGCCAGTTCTTTTGGCGGCTCACATTGGGTAATTCGATAAAAACAGTGGGTCGAAAAACCAATGGCTGCATGCAATTGCGCATCAGGAAACTGATTTTGTACGGCACAGATTAACTCTGGACATGACGCCAGCGCTTGGCGAAGCGAAGCTTCTTTACCTTCGACAGCATCTAATAAAATAAAAGAAGCATCACTGGATGCTTCGGCAGTAATGCCAGTTTGGTGATTCAAATTCATGTTATGACTCCAGAAAACTTAAAAGTTCGGATACAGCGTCTTTAGTTGGCTAGCTTGAGATGGTTTGGGCTGACCTGTGACATATTCTTCGAGTGCGTCGGCTAACGCGTCGCCGTGCCATTGAGAAGACGCTGACGATGAATACATGACCAGTTCAGCTTCCATTAAAAGCTGGGTTAAGTGCGGTGAGTTGGACAATCGTTTGATGTCATCCACACCGCGAATCGCGTTGTCTCCCCAGCGGTGTCTTGCCCACTCTAATAAACGCAAACGAAGTGTGCTTAAGTCGTTGTCACGACAGCTATGCAGTAATTGTTGATAGGCTGCGTCCTCATTGCCAGAAGTAAGTGGAGCAAACTCTTCCAGTGTAGGGACTTCGCCTTTTGGATTTGTACGGGAATTGGCCTTTCGACGCATCCATAACCAAGCGCCAATCCCAGCAACACCAAAGCCAAGCATGAGCGTTGCTAGAATGACTTTCCAAGAACTTCCGCTTTCATTGTTTGGCGTGAGAACGACATTTAGATCAGTAGGTTCTTCAGTACCCTCTGGAATCGGTGCTGATTTGGCTTTGGGCTTTGCTAAAGATATCGGCGCGACAGACGTTGATTGTGGTGGAATCTCAGTTGAACCGTTGTTTGGCGTATTAGTCGTTTCTGTCGATTGTTGTTGTGTATTATTTGAATCGACAGCGCCGTTGGGCAGCGGAGCGATGTCAATGACTTGCGCATTGGCTCTGGCCGTTTTAATGGATCGCGAAATAGGATCCCAATAAGTCACTTCTACAATGGGTAACTGAAGTGGACCCGCTTGAGTGGGAACGACCTCAATACGCATGGCTTCATGACCAGAGACGCCGTTAATGGATTTATTCGTCTCATAAGTAGGGGAGGTTGGATAGAGTTTATAAGCGCGTGTACTGGCAAAGTTTAATGTTGGCAGTTGTTCGCCTAGGACGCCTTGAGCGGTAATGTCTATTTCCCAAATTAAGGTATCTCCAATACGTGGATTACTAACCGTATTCGATACCATCGAGCGAACGGCCACCGCATCGGTGGGTAGCCAATTAGAATTGCCATAAGATGCTGGGATCGGTAATGCGTTAAGTGTAATGGGTAGGCTTTTAATATTGATTTTTCGCGTACCATTTCGAGTATTCACGATGGCTTCAATGCTTTGGTTGTTTAACTCAATGGTGCCGCTTCGTTGAGGAAATGCCACGTATTCTCGAGTTATTACTTGATAAGATGTGCCATCAATGTCTTCGTAGCGCATTTGATCATCAATTAAACGCTCAGTAAGAAGGTTAGGGTGGTTGGGATTGGACATGCTCGGATTTTGCAGTGGAACCGCCGTATAAAGCTCTAATGTCAGTAATACCTGTTGTTGAACATAAGGCTCCAGTGTACTGGCATGAAACTTCAGCATGACTAATGGATTGCCATTACGATCTGTCATTTGCTGCGCGGGTTTTACTTCAAGATATAGAGGGTCGGAGGCTTTTTCGCCGACCTTTATGGGCGGGATTTGGAAGTTGCCCACGGCCTTTGGCATTAAGGTGACGACCCAAAAATTGAGGGCCTGATTCGTGCCAAGGTTAAAGCTAAACTGACTGTTTTGACTGCGGCTTAAAATTTCAAAATCACGTTTTAAAGCAGATAAATCGGGGCCGTTGCCGGTATTGGTAAAATCTGTTCGTATCGTAAGCTGGACAATTTCGTTCTCACTGACAACGTTTTTATCGAGGGCGGCAGTCACTTGATCAGCGTGCGCCAAGTGAGCAAAAAATAGAGCCGTCACAAATGCGATGATCTGCATTGCAGCTCTTGATGGTGATGGTAAGTGGGTTACCATGGTTGTTGGCCTTCCTCTTGTTTAAAGCGATTTTCGTTGCGTCTTTCCTGATGCAAGTACCAAAGTTTTCGTTGTAACAATGTGCCAGGGTCATCTTGAATTTGGCGTAGCCATTGTTCTAGGGCTTGTTGTTCTTCCATACTGCTGGTGTTGTCAGCTTTCGATTCGACTTGTGCAGCCCCTTGTTCAGGGTTTTGATTATCCTGCTTTTCGGAATTGTTGTCTTGTTTTTGCTCGCTATTCTCGGAGTCTTTATTACTGTCGTCAGATTTTTGATTGTCTGAGTTACTTTGCGGAGCCTGCGAATCTTTGTTGGTATTGTCTTTCGGGCTATTGTCAGAGTCCTCTTTAGACTGCTGTTTTTCGAGTTGTTTTTGCACGGAGCCAAGATTTTCCTTAGCTTCCTTAAAATCAGGATTGAGTTTTAAGGCTTGCTTGTAAGCCTCTAGAGCAGCAGGTAAATCCTCGCTCATGGCCAGAGCATTGCCTAAATTATAAAAGTCGGAAGCAGAATTGGCGAGCGGCGCAATAGTTTTGGCGGTATCGGCATAGGAGCCTTGAGCGTATTGGCTGGCAGCTTTCCAGCGCGGATCATCGAACAGTTTAGCTGCACTCTCCCAATCGCCCTGATTGACGGCTTGTTGCGCTTTTTGATCGTTAGTTTTGATCCAATCCAATGGTGATGCGTAACTTGGTGTGAATGGATTAAGCACGATAATAACCAGTGCAATCAAGGCACCACTACGGAATTGCCATAGTAGCCAAGCTAAAAATGGCAGCGCGAACCAATGTCCTTGTTCTTGCCAAGTACTCCCTGTGATATCGGAGCTACGTGCGTCAGAAGTTTGCTGCGCATGCTGACCAATCTCCCCCAATTTGCTGATATCGGAGTTGTGCGAGTAATAATGGCCGCCTACTTCGAGGGTGACTTGTTCGATTTGTTCTATTGGCGTTTTTGGCATCGCCGTGATGCCCTGAGGGCGAAGCGTTTGCCCATCAGGCAGTTGCATGGGAGCGCCTTCCGGTGTACCAACACTAATGACATCTAGGGCGATATGTTGCTCAGCGACTTGGCTAAGGAGTGGCACATCCTTGTCTTGTAAGTCATCAGTAAGTACCACAAATGTGGTGTACGGGGCGTCCTTTGGATCTACTAGCGTTAAAGCCTGCCTGAGCCCGTCCGCTAGATTGCTACCATAAATTGGCATGATTAAAGGGTCTAGCGCAACAAGGAAGTGAGTGAGTGTCTCTCGGTCTTGAGTGAAGGGGCTGACGATGTATGCGTCACCAGCGTAGGCCACCAAAGCAAAATCTCCTTCAAGTGAACCATTGATGATGTCTCGCATAATCTGTTTAACGCGTGTTAGGCGATTGGGGCGTATATCTGTGGCATACAGAGACAAGGATTGGTCAACGATGAAGACTGTCTTTTGGTTTACCGTATAAAGAGGAGTTTGAGTTTTACTAAAACTGATGCCCGAAAGCCCTATCACAAGTAGACTGATGCAGGTTAAGCCCAGCCATCTTTGCGCTCCTTGTGAATTTTGTACATTGGTAAGGTATGGCAACAGGTGTGGCGCAACCGTTGATTTTATAGCATTGTTTGTAGGTTTGAAGCGAATCAAACGGCTTAAGAACCAAATAATGGGAATCAACAGAAGCCAATCTGGACGAGTGAAATGTATCCAGTCGAATAATGTCATGTTCGTCCCCCTAAAGAAAAGTCTAGGCGTCGTGTTGCGAGCAAAGAGACAGCCACAAACAGTAAGGAAAGCGCGCCCAGCCAATGGAAAAGGGTGGTTTTAGGGCGTTGTAAAATATCACTGGAAGGTATGGGCTCTAATTGATCTAGAAGCGCATAGACTTGACGTAATTCTTGAGTGCTGCGTGCTCTGAAAAACTGTCCGCCTGTTAAGTGAGCAATGTTAGTGAGTAAGGGTTCATCCAAATCACTGGAAGGGTTGACGACCTTTGGGCCGAAAAAACCTGGCCTGATCATGTGTTCAGCACCAATCCCGATGGTATGAACGGTAACACCTTGTTTGGCCGCATAGTCAGCTGCTTGCAAAGGGCTAACTCGTCCCGCTGTATTAGCGCCGTCGGTCATGAGGATAAGCACTTTTTGGTCAGCAGGTTTGTCCTGTAGACGCTTAATGCCTAGCCCAATCGCATCACCAATCGCAGTTTGTTCTCCAGCAAAGCCAATTTGGCTTTCCTGAATTAATTGATTGATGGTTTCTAAATCATAGCTTAACGGTGCTTGAAGGTAGGCTTTGCTGCCAAATACAATAATACCAATACGGTCACCACGGCGTTCTCTAATAAATTGAGAAAGCACTTCTTTGGCGGCGCTCAAGCGATCGGCTGTACGGTCATTTAGAGTCATATCAGAGATTTGCATGCTACCGGACAAATCTAATGCAATTAATAGGTCTCTACCAGTTGGCGGGATTTGTGTTGCTTCTCCAAGCCAGGCGGGACGTGAAAGGGCCAGCACCATGGTTAGCCAAGCACACATAAGAAGAATCAAAGGCAGACCACTGCGATTGCGGCCATGATGTTGTGGTGCCTTAGCTAAAAATTGACTATGACGCCAATAAATGTGTGTGGCACTGGCGTTTTTGCCACGGGCTCGCCACAAAAAAAAGAACGGCAAAGGGAGTAGAAGTAGCGCCCAAGGCCATTGTAAATCAAGCATGGTGCTTCCTTATCCAATAGCTTGTTAGCCGGACTAGATTTGATCGCTGTTGCGCTGTAAGTTGACTGTCTGGACGATACAGGTCTTCGGTAAAGATCTGTTCAAACTCTGCGAATGACCATTTTGCTCGTTTGAGCTGTTTATCTAAAATAGGGAGTAACGCTTTAGTTGTGCAGCTTGCCAGTGGCTCATGACCTTCGGTGATGAGGCAGCGCTTAATTACGCTGATACAGCCTTCGACTAACGCTTTATCTGAGGCTTGCTTGACTTCATTGAGCGCTTGTAATGCTTCACGGCGATAGGCTCTGTGTTTATGTCGAAGTATTGCTATGGTAATGATGAAGGCAATCAACAACAGGAAAGCAGCCAAAACGATCCAAGACCACCAGACAGGGGGCCAATTAGGAATCGCGTCTGGCAGCAAATAGGCCGTATTTGGTAATTCAATAGCGTCGGACATCAGTGTAAGACTCCACGTGCTAGCAGCTCGGTGGTGATCGCTATCGGTGAATGATTGACATCAAATACATAATGACCGACCCCAAGTTGTGTCAATAAGCTTTCATGCTGTTGAGCGAGCTTTGCAAAATGCTGCTGTGCAGCAGAACGCTGCGCACTGCTTATATGCAGCGTACTTTTGGTGCTCTGATTGGCAAATTGATAGTGTCCGTTTGGCAGACAAAAAGCGCTAGCGTCCTCAATAGATACCCAATGCACGCGATTGTGTTGAGCTAATCGTTGAAGATGGGCTTTGTTTGTCTCATCCATTGCAATGTGATCACTGAGCACAATGACCGAGTAGCCCTTAAATTGGCTTAAATTGGGCATTTGATAGGCCGCCGGTTGCAGCGCTCGTTGTTTAATGAGGGTCGCGTGCGCAAGCTGTTCGCTGAAAAAGCGCCAGTCTTTAATGTTTGGCGTGATGCAGAACTGATTGTCGTTTTGACTGACAAAACCGACGTTTTCTCGTTGGGCATGACTGCGCCATGCAATGATGGCAGCCAGTTGAGCTAGGCGTGTACTGATGAATGTGGTTTGAGTGCCAAAGTAAGCGTCTGGCGATAGGCTGAATAGAATCAATGTACGATGCTCCACATCCTCCGTGTACACTCGAGTATGTGCAATACCAGTACGCGCTGTGACGCGCCAGTCCATATGGCGAGCTTCGTCGCTAACATCATAAGGTCGTATTTCGTGCAGCTCTAAGCCGTGACCTCGCTTTTTACTAATAATGCTGCCTGATCGCAAACGAGCACGGCGCATTGAACGAGCTTTGCCTAATGCGTTTGCTACGGCGGCTAGTTCCAAAATATAGGCTTGACTTAATTCTGGTGAGATAGGGCTAAGCAGAGTATCCATAAATTAAAGCACGGGCACTTGGGTTAAAATCCTATTGATTAACTGATCGTTGCTAAGGTTTTGCGCAACAGCCTGAAATGATGAAACAATTCTGTGACGAAATACGTTATGAATAACGCCGCGCACATCATCTGGCGTAACAAAATCTCGCCCAGCAAGCAGTGCATGAGCACGTGCGCAACGGTCTAGCGCAAGTGTTGCGCGTGGGCTAACGCCAAAATCAATCAAGCTGGCCATCTGACCATCGTCTTCAAAGTACTTTTCCGGATGACGGGTTGCCATGACAAGATGCACGATGTACTGCTCAACTGAGTCTGCCATGTAAATGTTCAGTGCTGCTTTTTGCAGTGATGAAATGTCTTCCAAACTTAGTACGGCTGCTGGCGCTTCTGTATTAGAAAATTTGTCCTGCTCGCGGATCAACCGTAAAACTTTAAGTTCGGTTTCCATGTCAGGATAGTCAACTTGAATTTTCATCAGAAAACGATCAAGTTGCGCCTCAGGAAGGGGGTACGTACCTTCTTGTTCGATGGGGTTTTGTGTCGCAATGACAAAAAATTGCGCTGACAGTGGGTAAGTGGTGTTACCAACGGTAATTTGTCGCTCGCCCATTGCTTCGAGTAAAGCCGATTGTACTTTTGCTGGTGCGCGATTGATTTCATCCGCTAGGACAATGTCGTGCATGATTGGGCCAGGGGTGAACTGAAACTGTCCAGTATGTTGCTGATATATATCAGAGCCAGTGACGTCACCAGGAAGCAAGTCAGGCGTGAACTGAATGCGTTGAAAGCTTGCATCAATGGTTTTTGCTAATGCCTTAGCAGCTGTCGTCTTAGCAATGCCAGGAGGCCCTTCTAATAACACATGGCCTTTGGCGATAAGCCCAATTAATAGATCATTAATTAATGACTCTTGCCCAACAATGGCATGATTTAAGTGCTCTTTTAGTCGATCAATGACTGCTTCCATACTTCTGTAAGCCCTTATACTGCTGTCAAAATACCCGTTGAGACAATATAATAACCAGCATCGCATCTAAGTTAAAACCTCTTCTTGGGCAAGTTCTGCTAAGAATGATCCAAGAAGCGTTGAACCCAAGGTAAATCATGGCAACAGTTACTGTCGATATAAGTCTACCTGCTTATAAATACAAGGAAATGTATCAAGGCTCGGTGAAGTATTTAGTGGCAAAAAGTCGAGATGGACGCATGATCCAACTTCCTCTGTCGATTTTTCAACGTTTCGTCACGCACAAAGGTGTTTATGGCGCTTTTCAGATTGAATTCGATGACAACAAGAAACTTGTCAATATTGATAAACTATTTTAAACCTTTTATTTAAATGATCATTAGGCTGACCCATATGTACAATTTAGCACGTTCCCTGCTGTTTAAATTAGATCCCGAAGTATCCCATGAATTGTCGCTAGATGTACTAGGTGCATCAGCCCGCCTAGGCTTGACATCTTTATACGCTCACGAGGAAGCGGCAACGCCGGTGAATGTGATGGGGATTGATTTTCCAAATGCAGTTGGACTTGCGGCAGGCCTTGATAAAAATGCCGATGCGTTTGAAGCGCTGGGGGCATTGGGGTTTGGTTTTGTGGAAGTAGGTACTGTCACACCAAAAGGTCAGGCTGGTAACCCCAAACCGCGTCTTTTTCGCTTGCCAGAGCATGACGCGATCATCAACCGCATGGGGTTCAATAATAAAGGCGTAGACCATATGGTGGCACGTATTCGCAAGCACAACTATAAAGGTGTGCTGGGTGTGAATATCGGTAAAAATTTGAGCACGTCGGTAGAAGGAGCGGCAGCGGATTACTTGGCATGTCTTGAACAGGTAATTCCTTATGCGGATTACATCACTGCGAACATTAGCTCACCCAATACACCAGGGCTTCGGTCGCTTCAGTTTGGCGATAGTTTAGCGCAGTTGATTGCGCCACTGGTGGAAGCGAAGCAGCGTTATGCAGATGAACACGGGCGTCGAGTACCATTAGCTGTTAAAATTGCGCCAGACATGAGCGATGATGAAATTAAAATGGTAGCGGATACGCTTGTCGATCAAAAAATCGATGCAATCATTGCGACCAATACGACATTATCACGTACAGCTGTTATCGGTCATGAACACGCAAACGAAGCTGGTGGATTAAGTGGCGCGCCAGTGCGCGATGCTTCAACTCATGTAGTGCGCGTACTGTGTGATCATTTACAGAATGAACTGCCAGTAATTGGCGTGGGTGGTATTTTGTCAGGTGCGGATGCGGCCGAAAAAATGCAAGCGGGTGCTAAACTTGTACAAATTTACTCTGGTTTTATTTATCGAGGCCCAGAGTTAGTTCATGAAGCGATTGCCGCCACTGATGGTTATATTCGCGAAAACCACTTAGGTAAGTAAACGAAAAGGCCAGTCGGTTAGACTGGCCTCCTTTAAGAATTAAGTGGTTGACTGAGAAAAACCGGCAGCTTTGTAAGTGCCGTCAACTGGGGTGAGACCATCCCACATGTCTACGCGACCTTCACGCCAACCGGCTAACCAATCGGGTCGAGCGGAAGAGTGACACTGTTGCGATAGGCCTTTTGAACGTCCGGCCATACCGGCACGATAGCCACGCACATACGCTCTTTGATGAAGATCTCGTTTTTGTTTCTTCATAAATACGTTCCTCTCAGTTCTCTTTTCAGTGTAAGTGAACTTTAATTAATAGTAGAGGGCGGTGCGTTTGTCTAAAAACACTTTGCTCTAACGAAATTCAAAAATTCACCAAAAAGTAATAAACATGACATATAACTCTGAACTACCTCCTAGTGACGTTAGCGAACAATCGATATCACTGGAATTGACTTGCCCGATCGGCTTGGAAAACATTCTAGAAAAAGAGCTTCATGATCTAGGATTGTCTAATACACGCCTAGGCGAAGCTCAAGTTAAGCTGTCTACTGATTTGCGTGGCATGTATTTAGCCTGTCTATGGTCACGTGTGGCAACACGCGTCATGATGCCTCTAGCAATATTTAAAGTGGACTCGGCGGATGATCTGTACCAAGGCGTATCGGACATTGACTGGTCAGAACACCTTCATGCTGACAATACCATTGCGATTGATTGCCACGGTACCAATCACTCTATACGAAACACACAATTTGGTGCGGTACGTACAAAAGATGCCATAGCCGATTATTTTACTAAATTAAATGGTCGCCGACCGAGTGTTGAAAAACAAAACCCTGACATTCGTATTGCCGTGAAGATTAGACGTGATCAAGCAATTGTTAGCTTGGATCTGTCAGGCGAAAGTATGCACCGTCGCGGTTATCGTCAGCATGGTGCTATGGCGCCGTTAAAAGAAAACCTAGCAGCTGGTTTATTGTTGCGTGCAGGTTGGAGCAAAGACTCTAAGTATCAACAGATCGTTGATCCCATGTGTGGCTCGGCAACCTTCTTGGTTGAAGCAGCTTTAATCTCCATGAACATTGCGCCAGGTTCGCGTCGTCAGTACTGGGGCTTTAAAGGTTGGAAGAAGCATGATCATCGGCTATGGCAACAGCTTAACGACATCGCTAAGAACGAGCGCGTTGCGCCAAGTGAGTTAACGGTGTCTTTCCAAGGCACAGACCGAGAACAAAAAGCAATTGCTGCGTCCCGTGAAAATATTAAGCGTGCAGGCCTGACTGGGGTGATCGATGTCAGCATGTCTGCTTTTCAGCAGCACGATTTTGACTGGTCTAAGCAACCGACGCTGATCATTGTTAACCCGCCTTACGGTGAGCGCTTAGGGGATGAGATGGCGCTGGTAGCGCTGTATCGTCAACTTGGCGATTGGGCGATCGAAAATGCGATGGAAGGCGAGATGATGTTGCTAACGAGCAGTGAAAACTTGGCTCGTCAGATTCCGATTCGTCCTGAAAAATCCACTCGTGTTATCAATGGTGGCCTAGAATGTCGCGCTTACCGTTTTCCGATTGCTGAAGATCGAATTAAAGCAGGCAGCCGAGAGCAAGTGGGTTTGTCATCGGGTGCGCAAATGGTGGTCAACCGTTTGCAGAAAAACCAGAAGAAGCTGAACAAGTGGCTCGAGCGTGAAAAAATCACCTGTTACCGTGTTTACGATGCGGACATGCCTGAATACTCTGTTGCAGTAGATATTTACAATGATTGGGCACATGTGCAAGAGTACCAAGCACCTAAAAGTGTCGACGAACAAAAAGCGCAACAACGCCTATTTGAAGTTGTCTCGGCCATCCCGACCGCTTTGAACATTCCGGAAACGAATGTGGTTGTGAAGCAACGTATACGTCAATCAGGTAAGCAGCAATATGAGAAAGTGGATCAGCTAAACCACGAAATGTTTGTTGAAGAATACGGCTGCGACTTCATTGTGAATTTGAAAGATTACCTGGATACCGGGTTATTCTTAGATCACCGCCCAGTACGTAAGATCATTCAAGAAAAAGCCAATGGTAAGCGCTTCTTAAATCTGTTCTGTTACACTGCATCAGGTTCGGTCCATGCTGGGCAGGGTGGTGCTAAAAACAGTTTAAGTGTTGATATGTCCAATACTTATACTGAATGGGCGCGTCGTAATCTTGAGTTAAATGAGTTTTCAGATCGTGATCATAAAGTGGTTCGAGCAGATTGCTTTGAATGGTTGCGTAAAGCTGAAGACGAGTTCGATTTGATTTTTATGGACCCACCGACTTTCTCGAATTCGAAAAAAATGGCCGGTGTATTGGATATTCAACGTGATCATGTTGATCTGATTGATTTGGCCATGGCCCGTTTGCATCAAGAAGGTGAGTTGATTTTCTCTAATAACTATCGTCGTTTTGAGCTGGACTCAGAGCTAAATGAACGTTATGAGATTGAAAACATTACTCGCCAATCGTTAGATCCTGACTTTGATAGAAATCAAAAGATTCACCAATGTTGGATTCTAAAGCATAAGTAGTAAATAGAACTTTTCCCCATTAATTCAGAGTCCTCGACCATCCTAATCGTTTGGTCGAGGCCCCTGAGTCTTTAAAAGTAACTGGAACTATGAGTAAAACATATCGATTAGTGATTAGCTGCCCTGACCGAGTAGGGATTGTGGCGGCTGTTAGCCAATATTTAAATGAGCGCAATGGTTCGATTGTTGAAGCGAATCATCATACTGATGCTGAACAGAAATGGTTCTTTATGCGCCATGTGATTGATGCTGACAGTATGAGCGTCGACTTAGACACGTTCCGTCGTGAGTTTTCTAAAATTGCTGAAGCATACGACATGGACTGGTTTATCAATGACAGTGATGACAAGCCAAAAGTCATGTTGATGGCGACTAAAGAGTCTCATTGTTTGAATGATTTGTTGCATCGTTGGCACACGGGCGAACTAAGTTGCGACATCGTAGGGGTGATCGCGAATCATGATGATCTTCGTTCCATGGTTGAGTGGTATAACATTCCCTATCACTGCATCAATGTGCCCAAAGAAGATAAAATGCCAGCCTTCAAAGCCATTGAAAAAGCCATTGATGAATCCGGTGCGGATACGGTGGTGCTTGCCCGCTATATGCAGATTTTCCCCGAGTATTTATGTGAGAAATACCGTTTCCGTGTGATTAATATTCATCACAGCTTCTTGCCTTCATTTATTGGTGCTAAGCCTTATCATCAAGCGGCCGTTCGAGGGGTGAAGTTGATTGGTGCAACGTGTCATTACGTAACAGCAGACCTAGATGCGGGTCCGATCATTGAACAAGATGTGATTCGAGTTCGTCACAGTCATTCGGCGACCGATATGGTCCGTTTGGGTAAAGACATTGAGAAGCTTGTGCTTTCTCGGGGGCTTCGTTTCCACATTGAAGATCGTGTATTGGTTCACGGTAATAAGACGGTTGTCTTTTCACAATAGGGCCACCATAAGAGGGTAGGCTGTTAATATCTGGCTTGCCCTTTCTTTTAATATCACTCCGTTATTTAAAATATTGTCTATAGTTACCTGAGTAAATCCATTTGTTGGTTAAGGGTGACGAGATGAAATTGAAACTAACACCAACCCAAAATCTGTGTGTCGGGTTTCTCGAGACGGGTTTCGAATTGATCCAGGTAGATGATCAATACTTCTTTGTTAAAGGCGAGCGTCGGCAAAAGGTTCTTCCTAAAACGCTGGATGCTTTAGTCAGCCGTGGCGCGTTGTTGCATACGCGAGAGGGTAAATACGAGCTGAGTGACGAGTTCAAGCAGCATCGCAAAGAAATGCGCTCTATGGTGGAATCAAAACACGTCCGTCACTGAAGTGTTGCGGTAGTGTCTTCAGTGACGGATGTTGGTTGTTTGCTGTTTACTGCAATGTTGAGCTTGTAGGGGTAAACAAATTTCCAACTGCATTTTGCAGCGCTTCGCTGGCATGATCTGAGCGCAATACATGCCAAGTTGCTGTGCGTGTTTCTGGTTGCTGAGTCAATTCAGCGACAATGTGTTTGAAACCTAATTGCGCATCATCACGATGTGCTAATTTTTCAAGGATAATACGCAACAATTGACCTTGTTCTGCGACCCAATGTGGGCACTTTGCAACCAGCGATGCGATCAGTTCTAGCTGATCATCATCACAATGACTGATATCGCCGAGTAAAGTAAATAACGGGATAAACAGGTCTGTGGCAAAATCATTGCGTGAGATGGCGCGAACTAAATGGGCGGCATCGCTTGCCGTGATCGAGGGAACCATCATTTCTTCACACACTGCTTTCACTGTGTCAGTATCTTGAACATAATGTTCCATTGCATGGCAAAGTGGGAAGCGTACTTCATTGGGGGCGTTTTGAATTGCTTTGATCTGCAGAGCTTTCAGGTTCAGCTGTTCTACTCTTGCCGCTAAATCAGCCAACCCTTGTAAACCTAAATGGCTCCACTTTTCAGGGTCGTCTAATTGCTCGCTTTTTAAGTAGGTAAGCACATCTTCTAAATAGTGGGATGTGGGCTGCTTTAAATCGCGCGCGAGCATGGCGTGGAAGCTGGCTAGTCGATCTTGATCTGGTTGGAATGCATAAGGGTTGTCCTCAAGGGCTTCTTGAACACCTTGTTGCGTCCCTTTATGCATAATTTTATCAACGATGGTTTTGATAAATAGGTCACGTGTGCCTAAGTTCAAGCAGCCCGACTCGTCGAGAGGCAATTTTAAAAACCAGACAACTTCTCCGTCTTTTACCGGTTTTTGTTTTTCCGTTAACACGCAAGCCAGCCAGGCTTGTTTCCGGAACGCGTATGGATAAACTTGCTGCTTTGTATCGAACTGAATAACCTGTTGCGGCGTGATTTTAGTAATATGTCGACCAACATCGTAAAATGTCGCCTTGCACCCAACGGCACTGAAAAGATCGCTTAGAGATTCAATATTTTGCATAGCTGTGATGTGTGCCCAAACGTAAGTGACTCAAAGCCCGAATCATACCGTTTTTTAGGAGAGAAATCAGTTGTCCCAATCGATTCAACGTTACACAGAATTAGCCGATTTAGTTTTAGAGTTGCAAATGGCCATGCAGCAGGCTCACGTTTGGCAAACCAAACCGCCTAGTACTGAAGCATTAGCCTCGGAGCAGCCTTTTTGCATTGATACGATGACTTTTGAACAGTGGTTACGTTATGTATTAATCGAGCGATTCAAAGAAATGATTGAGTTTCAGCAGCCTTTACCAGATCGTTGCCATATTTCGCCAATGGTCGAAGAAGCGTTTAGGGGGCTAGAGGTCAGCCATGTTAAGCATTTAATGTTGGTGACCGACGCGTTAGATCGATTTTTAAGCCGAAGTGCTCAGGTATGACGTTGCATTCTGCTGATCAATTGCTCGCGGATCTAGAGTGGTTGCTAGAGGAGCGGGAAAGTTTTGTATTGGATTATCCGCTTGCGGGTTTTCTTATTGCAGGCTGGCGAAGTAATTTTAAGCGTTTGTCTGATCAGCCTGAGCCAATTGTGCAGTGGATGGCGCAAGCCAAGTCTCATTTTTTGGGGACTTACTTTGAGCAACTGTTCTCATTTGCGGTGCAGCATTTTGCGGATGCGCAGGTATTGGCAGAACATGAACAAATTCATGTAGCAGGTAAAACCTATGGTGAAGTTGATCTACTGGTTAAGAACAGAGCGGGAATGATATTTCAATTTGAAATAGCACTTAAGTTTTATCTGGAAAGGAACGATTTGAGCCCTCACAGTTGGATCGGGCCAAATAAACATGACAGTTTAGTAAAAAAGCAAACACATGCTCGTGATCATCAGCTTAGGGTATTGAATGTTGAAGAAGGGCAATCTTGGTTGAGATCCTTCTCAAATGACGCTGCTGTAACACCAAATTTAATGATCTTTGGTCGCCATTTTTACGACTTAAATATTGATGCTAAAGCGTTTTTTGAATACCAAAAATACAGTGGCGGTTGGATAAGGCTCAAGCGATTGTTTGCATTAGAGCACTTTATCGACGATCTAAGTGAGGCGAAAAAACCTTATTGGATTACGCCTAACTCAATAAATATTGATATAAAACAGATAAATAAATCGCTTTATGAAGAATTAGCTATTCGGTTTGAGCATGACCCAAGACCCATCTTGTTTTCGTGCGCAAGAAAATTGAATGCGTATGAAAATAGCGTCTTTTGGCTATTTATTTGTCCAGATGAGTGGTAATGCTTGAAAAATGAATCTTGTTGAGGCATAAATTGTAGATTAATTCGTACATAAAATTGAGACATGACAGACGCTGTAGAGTTCTTGGTGCCAAGCCCGAAAAAAGCCGCTTGGGTGATAGATGTAGCACAAGGAACTGTGTCATGGAGTAACCCCACCGCAAAAAATCAGTTTGGGGAGGCTCTTGGTGTAAGTCGCGATGGTTTAACGTACATTGATCGCGAATTAAAGGATGATCTAACCCAATTTTTGAGTCAATCCGATAAGAGCGCTTTGCTATGCTTTCACTGGTTAATTCGTGATGTAAGTAATACGCTTTATCGTTGTACCGCTAGTGTTATTTCACTAGGGGAAAATCACCACGGTTTTTCTGTGGAGGCTTATGTATGCCCAACGGAAGTATCAAACCACTTACCGCGTTACTACGGCCGTAAGAGCTTGCCTGAAAGCCTTAACTCTCTTATTTTTATGACCTTTTCCTGTGATGGAGAACGGCTATTTCTCAGTCGCAGAGCAGAAAACCTGTTTCCTGCCGTTCAAAGTATTAAAGACCTGTTTGCGGTCAGTGGTGCTGCGAGTTACTTCATTCAGCGCGTTAAGTTTGATCTAGTTGTACAGCAAGAACTTCGGCTGTCCACGTCTGATGGTGTGCGTTGGTTTAAGCTTGAAGCGCATGTCAATCCTGACAACGGTAATGTGGATCTGTTCGCACAAGATATACAAGAAGTTCGTGATCTTGAGGTTGAACTGTATAAGTGGCAAAACTATGACGAGTTAACCCATTTACCGAATCGGCATTTGCTTTATCAGCAGTTAGAAAAAGCTAAAAATAACGCAACTAAACGGAATCGTCGTTTTGGTTTAATGTATTTAGACTTAGATGGGTTCAAAGTCGTTAATGATACTTTCGGGCATCGTGTGGGTGATAAACTGCTTCAGGAAGTTGCCAATCGAATTAAAAACACTATTCCTCCTAGGTCTTGCCTTTACCGCTTGGGTGGTGATGAATTCGTTGTGGTGCTTGAGCATATTCAGGATATCCAAGAGCTAGTAGACATTGCGGCTGAAATTAATGCGACTTGTGAGCAAACCTACCCTGTTTCAGAAATGGAAATGGTGATTACGGCAAGTATCGGAATTGCTTGCTACCCTGAGCATGGTGAGGACATCGACTCGCTATTGAAAAATGCCGATGCAGCCATGTATCGTTCAAAAGCCAGTGCGCACAATGGTTGCCTTTTATACGATGCTGGTATGACAGAGTGCTATAGTGCTTATCTCACCTTAGGGGGCGGTTTACGTAAAGCGATCGAAGAAGGTCAGTTCGAGCTGTATTATCAACCAAAAATACGCTCTACGGATGAATATGCCGTGGGGGCTGAGGCGTTGCTGCGTTGGCATCATCCAGAATGGGGTATGATACCGCCGGATCAATTTATTCCAGTTGCCGAAGAAAGTGGTCTAATCTTGCCTCTTGGAGAGTGGGTCATAAGGCGTGCCTGCCAGCATATACAAGAGTGGCAATCTTTAGGGCTTCCACCGATAAATGTTTCGGTTAATTTATCGGGTCGTCAGTTCTTACAACATGATTTAGTCGATATTGTACAAGGCATTTTAACTGAGACAAAGATTGACCCTAAATACCTAGAGTTAGAGTTAACCGAAAGTATGTTGATGTCAGATGCCCATGAAACCATCAAAAAGCTTCATGCATTCCGAGAGATGGGTATTATGCTGTCGATTGACGATTTCGGAACCGGGTATTCGTCTCTTGCCTATCTAAAGAAATTTCCTATCCAATCGCTCAAAATTGACCGCTCTTTTATTCAGGATTTAGGTGTAGACAGTGATGATGATGCGATTGTAAAAGCAACCATTGCTATGGCGCAAAGCCTGAACCTGAAAGTAGTTGCGGAAGGGGTTGAGAGCCGATCGCAAATGAATTTGCTAACGAATTATCAATGCCAAGAAGTGCAGGGTTTTTTGTTTGCTAAACCGATGTCGAGTACAGACTTTGTCGAGTATTTAAATAATCGTGGTCCCGATTTAGAGGCTTTTATTGATCCTGAAACGCTATAAGGTGACGTGAAAAAGTCATATTTTGGTGATCTAGCACATCAATTTTATTCGCTTTTTGTTAGTATTCGATCCATTCTTAATCTGTTGATCCCCATCGAAATTTGGAGTCCGAGTGTCCCACCTCGAACATTTATGCTGTCCTTTAGATCAGCTGCCTTTAGAGCGTAATGAGCGCGCTTTGGTTTGCCCAAAAGGACATGCTTATGACATTGCCAAAACAGGCTATGTCAACCTTCTTCCTGTGCAAAAAAAGCATTCTAAAGACCCAGGTGACAGCAAAGAAATGGTCGCATCACGCCGCGAATTCTTGGCTAAAGGTCATTATGATCCTGTGATACAGGCGATTCTGGATGGCTTGCCTCAGCCCCTTCAGCAAATGTCCGACTTATCAATCTTTGACGCAGGTTGTGGTGAAGGCCATTACTTGCGCCAACTATCGCAACAGTTACGCGAGCGGACACAGCTTGATGCGATCGGTTTGGATATTTCGAAATGGGCCATTACAGATGCCAGCAAACGAGATAAACAGATTGATTGGATAGTGGGCAGTAATGCTCATGTTCCTGTTGCTGATGGTCGTTTTGATTGGGTGATGTGTGCGTTTGGGTTCCCTGTTGTTTCAGAGTTTACAAGAATTCTTAAACAGCAAGGGTGGCTACTGTTGGTAGAGTCGGGTTCGGATCACCTGATTGAACTGAGAGAAATACTGTATCCTGAAATTAAGTCTTACCAAGCAACATTTGCTGAAGGTTTGGATGGCTTCGTATTAAAGCACGAGTTAAACCATCGGTTCTCTTTTACGCTGACGGATGCAGAGCAAATAGGGCAATTATTAAGTATGACCCCTCATATACACAAAGCGCCATATGAAGGCCGTCAAGCCGCATTGGCGCTTCAAATGATTGATCTAACGGCGGACATCAAGTTGCGCTGGTATCAAAAGCAAGGAAAAAATAATGTCGAGTAAATTGGGTGTTCTTTTTGATAAAAATCGTGAATGGGCCACAAAAGTAACGGCTGAAGATCCGACGTTTTTTAATAAATTATCAGAGCAGCAAAAACCTGATTATCTATGGATTGGTTGTGCTGATAGCCGCGTGCCGGCAAATCAGATCGTCGACTTATTGCCAGGCGAAGTGTTTGTGCATCGTAATATTGCGAATGTGGTAGTGCATACAGATTTAAACTGTTTGTCCGTTATCCAGTATGCCGTGGATGTTTTGCAAGTAAAACACATCATGGTGGTCGGTCACTATGGTTGCGGTGGCATTAAAGCCGCGATGGAAACGAAAGAGTACGGTTTAATTGATAACTGGCTTCGTCATATCAAAGATGTCTACCGACTGAATAAAGCGGAAGTCGATGCGATCAGTGATGAAAAAGTGAAATTTGATCGTATGTGTGAGTTGAATGTTATCGAGCAAGTTGCGAATGTTTGTCAGACCAGCATTGTCTTAAACGCTTGGAAACGTGGTCAAGACCTTACGGTCCATGGCTGGTGTTACAGTATTAATAACGGACACATTACGGACTTGCATGTAACGGTAGCAAGTGAGGCGGAAGCAGTTGAGGCTTTAAACACCGTGCCGTAAGTCCACTCGTCTGAGTTTAGGGATACTATTTTAATAGCCACTTATTTTTTAAGCGGCTATTTTTTTGGTTTTTAAAGGTCAGCGTTTTCAGCGATGGTCCGAGCGCAACCCGCAATGGTTGAGCGAAGCCAGATATGACCTGGGTCGTGTTGCAGTAGAGGGCTCCACAGCATTTTGAGTTCCACTGGTGGAATGTCAAAAGGCGGCGGCATCACTTTTACTGTGGGGCTGTCATGCAACAGCCGTGTGGCCAATGAGGGCAGGGTGGCCACAAGCCCAAGCTGTTTAGTAGAACGCATGGCGACATTGTAGCTACGCGTAAACAAGCGGATGTTACGTTTATGGCCCAATTCAGCAAGTGTTGAGTCAACCCAGCCAAGCTTTTGAACTTCTTCTGGCTGGATGCCGACACCAACGCCGAAGCCTGTTTTGCTTACCCAAACGTGTTGCGCGTCAAGATAATCTTCGAGGCTGAGTTCGTCACCGTAGCGACCATCATTCGGAACCAAGCACGAAAACCGATCAACCCAGACAGATTTTTGATGGAACGACTGCGGCAACGTATCAAAACGGTTGATGACTAAATCTACTTTCCCTTTTTCAACGTCATGGAAGCTCACGTCACTCGGGTTCATGACATCCATGATGACGTGAGGAGCTTCTTTTTGCAGCTTTTGCATCAATGGCGGTATCAAGGTTGCTTCGGCATAGTCACTTGCCATGATGCGGAATACACGAGTACTCGATTCTGCATCAAAATTATGGCCCAAGTGCAAGACTTCATCAACCGATTGTAAAATGCTGCGTACGCGAGGCTGAAGCTGGATTGCCAGTGCGGTTGGCATCATGCCGTCACTGGTACGGACAAGAAGAGGATCGTGAAACAAGTCTCTGAGACGACGGAGTCCATTACTCATGGCGGGCTGTGTGATGCCAAGCTGATTGGCTGCGTGAGTGACGTTTTGCTCACGTAAGAGAGAATCAAGATATCTCAGGAGATTGAGGTCGATTTTATCGAGCTGCATAAGGAGACCATTTCGACTAATAATGGCCTCGCATGATACTGTATTTTACGTATGAATAGAACTTATGGCGTGGTTTCATATGACTAAGGTCGTATAAGGCTGAGGTATGTTATCTTTACTACGATATAGGAAGTGAATGAGGCAACAATGCGTTTAGAAGTCCGGTGTGAAGACCGAATCGGTATGGTGCGAGAGATCTTAGATTTATTGGTGCCATATCATATTGATATGCGTCGCATTGAAGTAGACAGCCGTTCTGGATGTTTATACGTCGGTTTTGATGACATTGAATTTCAGTTCTTAACACAACTCTTGGCTGGCATTCGTCGACTTCGCGGTGTGTCAGATGTTAAGACCGTTCATTACACACCTTCAGAACAAGAGCAAAATGCCATTCATACGTTATTGGAAGCACTTCCTGATGGTGTTGTTGCGGTTGACATAAAAGGTCACGTGACTATGGCAACAAGCCAAGCCGCACAGGATTTAGGTGTCCCCCTAAACGAGCTGTTGCAACAACCACTTAGTCATTATATTGGCAGTGTTGCCTTCGAGCGTTTGGACTGGGCGCATCTTCAAGGCGGGGTAACTAAGCGACTCCGTTTAAATGGGCAGCTTACGTTATTAGAAATGCAGCCTTTTTATGTGACGAATGAGAATGCGCAGAGAGTGTGTGCGGGTGGCGTCATCCATATTCATTCGGCTCAGCGTTTGGGGCGACAAGCTTCAAGTCTGCGCAAAGCTCCGAATGCGCAGCATGCACTGCAAGGTTTTCTGAAGCCTGAGTTGACTAAAAGCTCAGCGATGAAGCGCTGTTTAGGGTTTGCTAAGGCGTATATCGCAACGGACAGCTCTATGCTGCTAACGGGGGAGTTTGCCGTTGGTAAAAAGCGCTTGCTTGAAGCGGTTTTCCAATATTGGCAAGAGCAATATTTAGAGCATGAGGCGAGACTGTCATTTATTGCATCGGCAAGTGTGACGCCCACTATCCTTGATGAAGTGTTGAAACAGGGAGGATGGATTGCATTTAGAGATATTGAGCTTCTTACCGACGCATGCCAAGTTCAATTAATGCACTGGTTACAGGAACAACCCAGCCGTTTATATCAAGATGAAGCGCCTAGCCGAGTGATAGGTCTTTCTCAGTTGTCCAATGACGTCTTGCGCCAACAGGATCATCTGAGGGATGAGCTGTATTTCAGGTTGAGTGAATTTCAAATATCAGTACCACCGCTGAGAGATCGAAAAGAAGATTTATTGGGGCTCGCAACGGATATATTGGAGGAGGCCTGTGAACGTTACAATGAGCCCTTTATAGGGGTTAGCAAGGACGCGCTTGCGACTTTAAAAATGCACAATTGGCCAGGTAATTTAAAAGAATTGGAATCGTGTTTGTATCAAGCAAGACAAGTGGCTAAAAGCAATATTATAGAGTCAGAGGATCTGCCCTTAGAACTTAACCAAACAATGCCAATTGAGTTGATAGAAGGGTCATTGGATAAAACGGTTAAAGCGTATGAGGCGCAGGTTTTACGTAAACTGTATCCGCAATATCCGAGTACGCGAAAATTGGCAAAATTCCTAAATGTCAGTCATAGCTCAATTGCTAATAAACTCAAAGAATATGACATTGTGTAAATGAAAAAGGCCACAAATCATGGCCTTTTACAGATGAAATACATGGGTTAATCTGGAAAGCGATTTTGACGACGTGGGTGCGCTTTCTTCTCAGTCTCAATTTTGATCGGCTGAGCTTTCATTGTTGGACGGGAAACTTGCTTGACCAAGGAATGTGCCATCCAAAACGCTCCAGCAATGGCCGCGAAAAATAAGGCAAATTCAAACATAATCTCTCTCCACTTGTTTAGTTATGATTCTACTATGAGCCAATATAGATAATTCGTAAAGCGCCTTTTGTTGCAATTTCGTAACAGAGACACTTTTCTAATCATCGGCAACTATAAACCAAAGCGTTTATTTAGGAACAACGCTACGCCATCTTCATCATGATGTCCAACCGTGCCTGATGCTTGAGCCTTAATGTAATTTGGCGCGTTGTCAGTCGCATAGGCTTCATCTGCGATCTTGAACATGGTTAAGTCATTGTCTCCATCACCAAATACGATCAAATTTGTCGCATTAAGTTCCTGCTTTAATTGTTCAATAGCAGAACCTTTACATGTGCTGCTGTGGTGAATGTCGATCCAATGCGTTTCTGAATGGTAGATGCCACCGCCACTGTAGGCGACTAAATGCTCTTGTCCCTGACAGTTTTCCACAATTGTATTCAGCATATCAGGGTGGCCTAGCGCACTGATATTGATGATACGAGCGTTGTTAGGCATGTGTTCAATACTGTTCATTAGAAGGTTCTGGTGGCTTGCCAATTCTTTGTAGACAGTTTCCCCATAATGGTTATGAGTTGGTGGGTAATAAACCGACTGTTGGCCATCGTTCTCGATACAAAAAACAAAAGGAGTCACTTCTTGTTCAG
Source organism: Marinomonas gallaica (assembly GCF_049821165.1). Lineage (NCBI taxonomy): Bacteria > Pseudomonadati > Pseudomonadota > Gammaproteobacteria > Oceanospirillales > Oceanospirillaceae > Marinomonas > Marinomonas gallaica. Next base: position 3,025,604 of record NZ_CP187511.1, on the reverse strand, counting down.
CAAAAGAGGTGAGCGTCGCTTCAATCATATGACGCTCAAGAATACCTTGATGCCGATACACTTGATCCTCAGGGTGCCACCATTCAACGCCATTCTTATAGATTTGCCATAGAGGAAAGTTATGGTCCTGAATACAATGCGCAGCGGCCAAATGAGTACGACCTGTGGCAACTGTATAAGCAATTCCAGCTTGGCGAAGTTTGTCTAGGGTCTTGAGTGTTGTTTCGGATAAGCGCTGTTGTTTATTGAGTAGCGTGCCATCCAAGTCGAAGACAACGAAATCCATAATTTACCTCTGCCGTTGTGGATCTGTGTACTGATTTGAGTAAAGTATACGAGAAGAGTTCAGTGGCTGGATTAAAAAGGGGCGACATATCGCCCCTTAAATGATTATTTCTTTGATAATGCTTGGCTTTCAAAGTGTATGCCAGACCAGCCATTTACCATGAACTGACGAATGTTCTGGTGATCAGTGCCTTCAGGGTTATTAAGAACGTCTTGACGAAAAAAGTCGCCAAATAAATGAAGTGCAGAGGTTTCACTCACATCATTCAATTGCGCAAAAGAGAAAATTTTACAGGAACCGTTGTTCTCATTTGCTTGATTAATCTGCGAGCCATTTTTAAAAGACGTCGGAGTAAAGTCGTATTCATTATCAATGACAGCAATAGTGTCTTGAAATGTAACAGTGTCAGGGGCATTAGCCAGTCTCTCTAATAAAGTTCGCGTTGTTAGCATGGTTATCACTCTACTGTTTATTGGGTGTCAGAGATGGGTGTTAGCTGCTCAAGCTTTTTAACGTATTTGTAAATCACAAAAGTGCCTAAACCACAAACTGACATGATACCCAACATCGGCACAAAAGTACCGTTATGCAACATACTCAGGACGACACCGCTTAGCGCGCCGGAGGAGAATCGGATAGTGCCCGCAAGCGCTGCCACACTGCCGTTAAGCGAGCCTGCACGACGCATAGCGCCACCCATGAAACCGCTGCCTAAAATGCCAATAGGACCAGTGAACAACATCATACCTAACATCACAGCAGGCAACGGTGGTTGCTCCATAAAACACATAACAATCAAGCCAGCCACATCAATCAATAATACCACCATGGCGTAGTGAACCAGCGTGTCGATGCCTAGCTTTTCTACAAAACGACCATTAATGGTCGTAGCAATCATCATAGTGATGATGTTCATACCAAATAGAAAGCCAAACAAACCTTCGTTTATGCCATAAATTTTGATGTAAACAAAAGATGCCCCAGTGACAAAACACATTAAACCAGCAAAGTGCAGCGCCCCTGCGGTAATGTATCCCATAATGATTGGGTTCTTGGTGAGTGTGAAATAGTTTCTCAAAGAAGACGCCAGTGATAGAGGTGTGCGTTTCTCTTTGGGAAGGGTTTCAGGAATGGTGCGCAAAAATAAAAAGATGGCCACAATGCCAAGTAACATCAAAAAGACGAAAATGGCATGCCAGTTGAATACGACCAATATTGTGCCGCCCAAAATGGGTGCGACGAGCGGAGCTAATGCCATGACCAGCATGATCATTGACATGGCTTTTGCAAATTGATTGGTCGTTAGATTGTCTTTTACTAATGCAGGAATCGTAACGGCAACCGCGGCACCGCCAATAGCTTGTACTACGCGCCCGCCCATAAGCCATTCATAAGAGCCAGCAATAGCACATAAGAAACTGCCGATGATATAAATAACCAGTCCTGTAACGACAACTTTACGGCGACCAATAGCATCTGAGAGGGGTCCATAAAATATTTGAAAGATAGCAAACACAAATAGATAAACACTTAGAGTTAACTGAATATGACTGATGTCTTGATTCAGATCTTCTGCAACGCTAGGAAAACTAGGAAGATAGGCATCAATCGCCAATGGGGTGATGCCGGCCAATAGGCCGAGAACCAAAATAATCGGTAGCGTAAGCTGCATAATACTCCTTAAAGGTTATCTAGTTGAGTTTATCAATTGTAGTGGATAACGATAATGGCTTCCTATGCGAAATTAAGGAAACACGGCTCAATTGCTTAAACATAGCAATCGCATTGATAGTTATCCAATAAGTTCTGTGTTTCACTTGATGGCATTTTCCTTTTACTCTAATTCAGATTTGTATTTTTTATGTTGAAGTTATTTGAACGATGGTTGGTGGCTTACCCAGATATAGATCCTGATCAAGCGCCTAAAACCTTATTTGCATTTTGTCGATATTTCTCGAAAGGTGCAGAGATCCCTTTAATTTTAATGTCCCTATTAACGGCGACCATTGCGATTTTAGAAGTGGTGCTGTTTAGCTTTATGGGGCAATTGGTGGACTGGTTGGTCACTAAGAATCCTGAGACATTCTTGTCTGAGGAATCTGGACGATTGATCGGTATGTCATTAATGGTATTAGTGGCCATGCCACTCGTGACATTTTTACATTCAGCAATCGTACATCAAACATTATTGGGTAATTACCCAATGCGAATTCGCTGGTTAGCGCATCGTTACGTACTGCGTCAAAGCGTTGATTTCTTTCAGGACGATTTTGCTGGTCGTGTAGCAACTAAAGTGATGCAAACTTCCTTGGCTGTCCGTGAAACAGTGATGAAGCTATTAGATGTACTGATGTATATCCTAGTATATTTCATTGCGATGTTGGTGCTTGTCGCGCAAGCGGATTACCGACTTGTTTTGCCCATGCTGGGATGGCTGGTGGGCTACATTGCGATTCAACTGTATTTTGTCCCCCGTTTGCGTCGTATATCAGAAGAGCAGGCGCACGCACGCTCTACCATGACGGGGCGCATTGTTGACAGCTATACCAATATTACGACAGTGAAATTGTTTGCTCACAACAAGCGTGAAGTGTCCTACGCCAAAGAGTCGATGAATGGTTTCTTAGCAACCGTGCATAAGCAGATGCGATTGGTGACAGGGCTTAATCTATGTGTGCAAAGCTTAAACTATTTATTGGCCTTTACAATTGCGGCGGTTGCGATTGGGCTGTGGATCGGAAGTGCTATTAGCGTTGGGGCGATTGCCATTGCAGTCAGTTTGGCCCTGCGCCTGAATGGTATGTCGCAGTGGATTATGTGGGAAGTAAGTGCCTTATTTGAAAATATTGGTATGGTGGCCGACGGTATGGGGACGCTGTCTAAACCGCTGTCGATTCAAGACAATGAAGGGGCCAAATCTCTGATCGTAAAGGATGGCGATATTAAGTTCGATCAAGTGGACTTTCATTATGGTAAGCAAGATGCCTCAGTCATTGAGGCTCTGAATTTACATATTAAAAAAGGTGAAAAAGTAGGTCTAGTAGGGCGCTCTGGAGCGGGTAAATCGACCATTGTGAACCTTCTACTGCGTTTTCATGATGTGGAAAAAGGTTCCATTGCCATTGATGATCAAAACATCCGTGATGTGCAACAAGAAACCCTTCGCGCCAACATTGGTATGGTGACGCAAGATACGTCGTTATTGCATCGTACTGTACGTGAAAATTTACTCTATGGCCGCCCAGACGCCAGCGATGATGAGATGATAGACGCTGCGAAACGTGCTGAAGCCCATGACTTTATTCAGGGGTTGACGGACCCTTATGGTAATACTGGATACGATGCGATGGTCGGGGAGCGCGGTATTAAGCTATCAGGCGGACAGCGACAGCGTATTGCCATTGCTCGAGTACTCTTAAAAAATGCTCCGATCTTGGTGTTAGATGAAGCCACCTCAGCTCTTGATTCGGAAGTGGAAGTGGCCATTCAGCACAGTTTATATCGTCTGATGGAAGGTAAAACGGTGATCGCTATTGCGCATCGCCTGTCAACGATCGCAGCTATGGACCGTTTAATTGTGCTGGATAAAGGGGCTATCGTGGAGCAGGGCTCTCATCAGCAACTTATTTCTCAAGGTGGTATCTATGCGAAACTTTGGTCGCATCAAAGTGGAGGATTTATTGCAGAAGATATTGAAGCAAACTAAGCAGAGTTGTTTCACTGAACTCTGCTTAGTTGAGCGAAGAGCTTAAATGATGAGTAGGCCAAGTAGGAGACCTACTTGGCCTTACTTTTTTTGTTGGCCAACCATAGAAATTGATAAGGCATTAATGTGACTTGAGCGAGGCTGTCTTCGTACTTAGTATCTGTGACTAAATCCGTCCAATCGTCGGTTGCGATTAGGTTTAGCTCGCCAAGATTAAAGGTCTGCGGTTCATCGCTAATGTTGTAAATAGCGAACAAACTTTGGCGGCGATCTAGGCTTTGACGCCAGAATGCAAACAGCTTATCACCTGTATGCAGAACATATTGTGTTGCGTTGGGATGGAAGGCGGGTTGTCCGCGACGAATTTGTATTAGGTTTCGCATCGCATTGAATACTTTCTGATGATGCGTTGGCGTATTTAGTTTGTGTTCAAGATCGTCCATGCCCCAAATGTGTCGATTAATCGAGCGGAACTGCCCAGTGTTATCAACACGAGGGTAATCGTTTTCAGTGCCAAAAAGAGAGTGAATATAAAATGCTGGTAACCCTTCTAAGGCCAACTGCACCGCCGCTGCACACATAAATCGGGCAAATTGCCACTGATCAGGTCCTTTGCTGACAGATCCACTTAATGCATCCCAAAGGCTGATATTGATTTCGTACGGCTTGGCTTCCCCCGCTGGAGTGGTGCGCGAGCTGACTTTTCCGCCGAACCGTTTCATTGTGTTAATTAGGCTATCAAGCTCCCATTCACTGAGTAATCCTTCCGTTGGGCGCAATCCTACACCGTCATGAGACGCAACGAAGTTTAAATAAGTCGTGCCTTGTTGTGCAGGAGGCATGCGCATTAACCAGTTTTTCAAATGTGCGCAGCTACCGGAAACCAGTGTATTAATAAGCAGTGGAGGTAAAGAAAAGTTGTAAATCAGGTGTGCTTCATTGGCATTACCAAAGTAAGTAAGGTTTTCCCGATTTGGAATATTGGTCTCGGTAATGATGACAGCATCGGGTGCGTAATGCTCAATCAACAGCCGTAACAAACGAATCATTTCATGTGTATTGGGCAGGTTGATACAGCTTGTGCCGGGGGTTTTCCATAGAAAAGCCACTGCATCCAAACGGAACCAGCGAATGCCTTTTTCAAGGTAAAGACGGATGATGCGCAGAAACTCAATTAATACTTTAGGGTTTTCAAAGTTTAGATCCACTTGATCGTGGCTGAAGGTACACCAAACATGCTTTAAGCCATTCTTTGTTTGTACCTCACGTAATAATGGTGAGGTTCTAGGACGCACAACGTTTGATACATCGGTATTGGGGTCGGCCTCATAAAAAAAACTAGCCCCAGGTTCTACGTCTGCTTTAAAGTTCTCAAACCACATGCTTCGACTGGAGCAATGGTTGATCACGAGATCTCCCATTACTTTGAAATCGCCAGAAAGCTCAGTGATACTGCGCCATTTGCCCGCTGAAGGGTTGACCGATGTGTAATCCATGACACTGAAACCGTCGTCTGAGCTGTATGGAAAGAAGGGCAACAGATGAACCGCTGAAATACATTCAGCAAGCTTGGTTTTTACAAACTCATGTAATGTATTTAGAGGTGATTCGCCGTCTTTTCGCAATGTATCAGCGTAGGTGATCAGCATGATGTCTGATTGATTCCACAGGTTTCTGTGCGGTTGAGGCGAGGTCGTTTTAGGATCTAAGCCAAAAGTAGTGAGACAGTTACGTGCCATTTCGCCCGCATCAAGGTGCGGGTATAAGACTTGTAAATGCCCAATCAGTCGTTGTTCTAGTTGGGACAGTGGCGCTGCTTCCATTATGACCTACCTTATATCTTATCTGCTTTGTCGTCATTGTGTTGAGCCGATGACATCACACTACTTTGGTGTGTATTCGTTCATATCTTGTGTAACGGCCTCTTCTAATTGATGCATCACTTCAGGGAAGGCGCTTGCGACACGGTTCCAGCTCGGAATAAAAGGCGCTTCCATAGGATTATCTAGGTACATATTGCCTGCTTTCATGATGTTGCTGGCGAAGAGTTCAACCGCGCGCTCTTCGGAATGAACATCTAGTTTTAAACCATTAATCTCAGCATCATTTCGGTATGTCTCTATGAAATCTAAAGCGACACGGTAATAAGTGGCTTTGATGGTACGGAATGTTTCTTGATTAAAAACAATGCCGTTTGTAGCGAGTTTGCGAAAGATCGCTTTCGTGATGTCGATCGACATTTTAGATAAGCCACCGTCGTCGTCATCTGCGGATAGATCTTGATGTTTGTGATCGTATGCATCCGCAATGTCGACCTGACACAAACGGTTGGTTGAATAATTTCGGTACATTTCAGATAGCACGCCGATCTCTAATCCCCAGTCACTTGGTATGCGCAAATCGGTCATAACGTCCCGACGGAAGGAAAACTCACCGGCTAAGGAATAACGGTAGCTGTCTAAGTAATCTAAATAATCTAAGTGACCAAGTACTTTTTTCAAGGAATAGAGTAAAGGCGTGACAAGCAGGCGGTTAACGCGGCCATTCATTTTGCCATTAGCGGTTCGCGCATAAAAACCTTTACAGAACTCGTAGTTAAAGTTTGGATTTGCGACAGGATAGATTAAACGTGCCAGCAAGCTGCGGTCATAAGTGACAATGTCACAGTCGTGCATTGCCACGGCATCAGCATCGGATGCCGTTAGTGCGTAGCCCATACAGAACCATACATTGCGTCCTTTACCTGGGTCGTTTGGCGATAATTTCTCACCTTTGAGAATTTCATCAATGGCACGAAGACGTGGGCCATCGTTCCACAAAACTGTGTGTTTTTGAGGTAGCTCAGAGAAAAACTCCAAGGCATGACGATACTGTTCTTCGGTCGCGCGGTCCAAGCCGATAATGATTTCGGAAAGATAAGGTACTTGCTTTAGATGCTTAATGATATTCGGCATGGCATCGGTTTCGAGCTCAGAGTATAAGCAAGGTAAAATAAGTGCCATAGGGCGCTTCTTAGCGAACTCACACAGTTCTTTTTCCATGTCTTCAAGAGGACGCTGAGACAAATTGTGCAGTGTTGTAATAATGCCATTCTGGTAAAAATCACCCATTTTTCTCTCCTGTAGCATGTTGTCATGCTGTCTTTTACTCGCTGATTCGTCAGTGAGTTGGTATTAGATAAAACCTTCGTTTACTAGGGCTTTATTGATGGCTTCGCTCCAGCCTTTAGGGCCATAAGAATCTGTAATCCAAACGTCGTAGCGCCCAGGGATTTCAGGTGGAACGTGGACAGGCGAGCGTACGACAACAGGAATGTCTGCTTCGCAGATCATGCCAACATCGTTTTCACCGTCACCTAACGCCATACTTTTTAGGTCTTCATGGAAGGTGTCCTGATAAGCTTGTTTTAGCCAGTTCATAGCAACGGCTTTATCGCACTGCGCGCCCATTAAATGGACAAATCGTCCACCTTTTTGCGCTTTAATGCCTTGAGCCGCTAATTCATGTCTTAGGCGCTCTAAAGCGGCATTAGAGTCGTTCCAGATTAAAGGTTCGGTGAAGTCGCGTTGCAGTGACAGCTCAGCAGTTTGATAGTCTAAGCCCGTATGCTCCATCAGTTGTTCAGTGCTTAGATCGTGATAACTGATAAAATCGTAGCGAGATTTCATACTCTGCGATAACTCGATAAGGTGCTGGCGCTTGGGGCCAAACGATTGAACGTAAAAATCACCACGACGTTCAAGGTCATGAATGTCCACCAACGGACTATTAGACGGTATATAGACAGCCGCACCGTTTTCGATAATAAATGGATCCTTATGGCGCAGCGCCAAGCGAAGTTCAAGGAGTTCCGCATAGGTTTTGCTGGTGTTTAATACGCATGGGATCCCCAGCGTTTTTAAGCTAAAAAGAGCCGCTTCTGCGTCAGTAAAGGCGTAGTCAAAGTGGTCAAGTAAAGTTCCATCTAGATCTGTGAAGACTATTAATGTGGTCGTCATATGTTTGATTGAAGTGGCGTCCGCTTCAACCTCTCCTCCTTTTACGAATAACAGTGAAATGCGCTTCTGACCTGTTTTGGAACACCTACCGTGCCATTAATGGATGACTGACTGGTTAGTGAAAGCAATATGCTTGCCAGAGTGCTGTAAAAAAATTGTGTATCGACCAGTTTAGAGTCTGAGCAACACAGATTTATGACAGTGCTAAGCCATGCATAGCAAGGCTTTCGTAAAGATTGACTAACGGTATGAAAAAAGTGCCTGATGGCATTGTAGTGCTTATCAGGACAGCTGTTAAAAAGCGTTAGGAGAATTGTTTTCGTTTTATCGTTAGAGCGTACCGGATATCTTTTTGATCTATTTTGGTGCGTTGGTGCGCTTCTGCACCATCATTTAAAGTGCGCTGTTTGATTTTTGAGCAGAGGGCTGATGTTTTTGTAGAGCGATCTTTATGGCGTGTAGGAGTAAATAATGCTGGGGTTTAAATCTATGTTTGGTGAGTTCTGTGGGTGACAGAAGAAGTTTTGGATTATTCGACTCTTTTCAAAATATAGACTCTTAAAAATAGGTCGATTGCAGTATTATTTCAGCAGATTATTTTGGAAAATTAAATTTTACCGAATTTTGGTCTGAAAATACTAAGATTACGATATTTGATTTTATGAAATAGTTGAGATGGATTTTTTATTAATCATATTTAAAGGCAGGTAAATATGGACTCTACAACGGGCATTCCTTGTCCCGAACTACAATCACTTGACGATATTCTTCCACAAGAACCATTGCTGATGATGGGGGCGGGTCCAGTGCCGATTCCTGAGCGCGTGGCCAAAGCCAACTCAGTTGTGATCAATCATCTTGGTCCAACAATGGCGAAAGTCATCGATCAAGTGAAGAGCATGGCACGTTACGTCTTTCAAACAGAATCCAAGTGGGTACTTGGTGTCGCGGGACCTGCCTCCGCCGCGATGGAAATGTCAGCCGTTAACTTGCTGCAACCTGGTGAAAAGATTCTGTGTCTGAATAACGGCTTCTTCAGTCATCGTATGGCTGAAATGGCTAAGCGCGTTGGCGCGGATGTTCATGAATTGCACATTCCCGTGCATGAAGCTGCGGACCCAGAACGAGTGCGTAAAGCGATAGAGCAAGTACGCCCAAAAGTCATTAGTATGGTGCAAGGTGAAACGTCGAATACGGTTTGTAACTATACGCTAAAAGACATTGCAGCGATTGCCAAAGAATACGGCTGTCTTGTCGTAGTTGATGCCGTGTGTACGCTGAGTACCATGCCGCTGAAAATGGACGAATGGAAAGTGGACTGCGTGATTACGGGGGGGCAAAAAGGACTGTCGTCTATTCCTGGGGTGTCGTTGGTGGCATTTTCCGATGAAGCTTGGCAAGTGATTGAAAACCGAACCGTTCCACTTACGCATTGGTGTTTTGATGCGAAGCTGGCGGAAAATTTCTGGCACCGTGATGGCTACCATTATACAGCGCCCGTATCGGGCATTATGGCATTGCATGAAGCACTCAAGTTGGTTTGTGAAGAAACGCTAGAAAAGCGCTTTGCACGACACCTTCGCTGTTCAAAAGCGTTACAAGCTGGTATTGAAGGCATGGGCTTGAAATTGTTTATCGAACCTGAAGCACGTCTAAATTCTGTGGTAGGTATTTGCATTCCAGAAGGGTTAACGGCAAAACAGATTTGTGACCACATTTCCGATGTATACCGTGTTGAAATCGCCGGATCGTTTGGTCAACCAATTGTGCGTATTGGGCAGATGGGTGAACAATGTCGCGAACATAACTTATTCCGTACACTTCATGCATTTGGTAGCACGATGCGTGACCTCGGAGTAAAAGTAGATCAGCCAAATGGTATGGCCGAGATGGAGGCTTACTTACAAAAAGCACCTCGTGTTGCACATCAAGCCGTCGCATAACGGGCTGTGTACACTGTTTAAAAACCCACTTTAAGTAAAAGTGGGTTTTTTTTGCCTGTTTTTAGGGTGCTATTACATTGAATTGTCCCTTAAGGTATTTGTTTTTACACATTTTGTACTAAAAATGTGTTGGTGACAGGGTTGTGACAGGTTCGCGGAGTATGTTGTGAGTCATGGATGTTCTGAAACATTCTTTTATCCAAGACAAAAACAATAAAAGCAGGAGATAAAGTCATGCTTAAAACCGTATCAATGAAGTCTGTTCTAGTTTCGGGTGCTGCGGCACTGACCATTGCTGGACAGGCCTATGCCTACGAACCAGCTCGAAGTGCTGAGTGTATTGCACCGGCTAACCCAGGTGGTGGTTGGGACTTTACGTGTCGTAGTGTTGGTAAGGTATTGACCGACCTAGATTACATCAAAGGCAATGTTCAGACTGTGAACATGGCTGGTGCCGGTGGTGGTGTCGCGTTTGCTCACACAGTCAGTAAACGTACCACTGATGAATCGCTTATTGTTGCAGCGAGTACGGCAACTACAACTCGTCTTGCTCAAGGCCAATTCCCAGGCATGAATGCCGATCAAGTGAAATGGGTGGGTACACTTGGAGCCGACTATGGTGTGATCGCCGTAGGCAAAGATTCTAAATACACGTCTCTAAAGCAAATGATGGATGCCCTGAAAGGTAATCCTGGCGCGGTTAAGTTTGCCGGCGGCAGTGCTTCAGGTGGCTGGGACCATTTGAAAGTGTTGATTACCGCGAAAGAAGCCAATGTTGAAAACCTACCAAAGATTCGTTACTTAGCATTTAGTGGTGGTTCTGAAGCCCTTGTGCAAGTAGTAGGCGGGCATGTGGATGCGTTCACCGGCGATATTTCGGAAGTAAAAGGCTTTATGGATTCCGGTGACTTACGTGTACTAGCCGTGCTCTCTGAAGAGCGTTTAGCAAAACCATTTGATCAAATTCCTACCGCTCTAGAGCAAGGCATCAGTTCCGTTGCGCCAAACTGGCGTGGATTTTACGTTCCTGGTGATGCGAGCCAAGAGTCTTACGATTGGTGGGTGAATACTATTGATGAGCTGTATCAAACACAAGAATGGAAAGATGTCATGGTCAAAAACGGCCTGATGCCTTTCAAAAAATCTGGTGAAGAGTTCACTCAATTTGTGAAAAATCAAACACTCGACATTCAAATCCTATCTAAAGATATCGGTCTAATTAAATAATTAGATTCGATTTAGAGGGGGACCCGCTCCCCCTCCGTTTTCCCTTGTTATTCTTGGAGCAGAGACATGCGTATTAATGACCGTGTGTTTGGGGTGCTATTGCTTATTTTAGCCGTTACTTACGGCTACGAAGCGACGAAATTTCCTGTGCCATTTGGCGGTCAGGAAGCGGTAGGCCCTGAAACATTTCCGATCCTTCTTTCTATCCTGTTAGGCATTGGCGCGATCTACATGGTGATCAAGCCAGATGAAGATACGAAATGGCCAGCCGTTTCAATGTTATTGGAATTGGGTGTGGTGTGTTTGGTGTTGGTGCTGTTTGCATTCGGGCTTGAGTATATAGGCTTTGTGCTATCAGCGACGCCTGCCGTTGCCTTCCTATGTTGGCGTATGGGGGCCACCCCAGCGAAGAGCTTACTTACAGGTGTTATTACGTCGGTTGTGATCTACGTATTGTTTACGCGTGTTCTTGAATTGGCTTTGCCATCCGGTATTTTGGGGCTATAAGTTATGGGTACTATAGAACTTTTAATGCAAGGCTTTGTGGTCGCTCTGTCTCCAGAAAGTCTTATGTTCGCATTGATCGGTGCCATATTAGGTACATTGATTGGTGCACTTCCAGGGTTAGGGCCTGCAAACGGTGTGGCGATTCTTATCCCACTGGCGTTTAGTTTAGGCTTATCTCCAACGTCTTCTTTGATCTTATTAACGTCTGTTTATGCTGGGGCCATGTATGGCGGCCGTATCTCATCGATTCTGTTGAATATTCCGGGCGACGAACCGGCGATGATGACTTGTTTAGATGGCTATCCGATGGCTTTAAAAGGTAAGGCTGCAGAAGCGTTAGCTACCTCTGCTATCGCTTCGTTTATCGGTAGTTTCATTGCCACCATTGGACTGGTGATTTTAGCACCAATATTAGCGAAGTTTGCGCTGAAATTTGGACCATCAGAGTACTTCGCTCTGTTTGCCTTGGCGTTTGCTACCTTGGGTGGGATTACGGGTAAAAACCAGTTTAAGACGCTGATCGCGGCAGCGCTTGGTTTGATGATTGCCACTGTTGGGATTGATATCTCATCGGGTGTGCAGCGTTTTACTTACAACAACTTGCACTTGTTTGAAGGGGTCGACTTTCTGATTGCAATTGTTGGTCTGTTTGCGATTTCAGAGTTGTTCTTTTTCCTTGAACAACATGCTGGCGATGGCCTGAAACAAGTTGCATTGAACAAGTTGAAGCTAACGGCTAAAGATATTTTATACATTATGCCAGCCTCTATTCGTGGCGCGCTATTGGGTTTTGTTTCAGGGGTTCTGCCTGGCGCGGGTGCTTCTTTGGGTAGCTTTGTAAGTTACACCTTAGAGAAGAAATATTCTGACAAAGGCGAATTCGGTAAAGGTGACCCTCGTGGTGTTGCTGCGCCAGAAGCCGGTAACAACGGTGCGGCATCAGGTGCTTTAGTGCCAATGTTAACGCTAGGTGTACCAGGTAGTGGTACTACCGCTGTTCTACTGGCAATGTTGATTTCTTTGAACGTAAATCCAGGTCCGATGTTGTTCGAACAAAGTCCTGATTTAGTGTGGGGTGTTATTGCCGCATTGTTTGTGGGTAACTTAGTGTTGTTGCTTTTAAATATTCCAATGGTTGGCATATTTGTGAAGCTGTTAAGCATTCCACCTAAGTATTTAATGCCGATCGTAACCTTGGTGGCGTCTGTTGGGATCTTCTCAATCACCGGTAGTGCTATGGATCTGTATTTCATGGTTGGCTTTGGTGTGTTGGGTTACGTTTTACGTAAAATCGAAATCCCATTGGTACCTGTTATTCTTGGTATGCTGCTTGGTCCTGAGATGGAAAAGAACTTGCGTCATGCGTTGGTTTTATCAGATGGCGATTGGTCGGTGCTTCTAAACAGTGGCTTAAGTATTGGTCTTTGGGTTGTAGCCGCCGCAGGTTTGATTCTTCCAATCATTGTAGGCCCGATTCTTCGAGCAAAAATGAAACGCCCGAAAGATGGTTTGCCTGATTAACTATTTGCTACACTCAAAATAGCATTTTTAACCACAAGTCCGGTTGAGATTCTCAGCCGGACTTGTTTTGTTTTAGTGGCAGGGTAGTTTTATGCGAATTTTAGTCGTTGAAGACACGGAAGTTTTAGGACAAGCCATTTGTGATCGACTCTCAAGTCTTGGGCATGGGGCAGATTTGATCTGTGATGGAAAGCAAGCCCATGAGTTTCTTCGTTATCAGTCCGTGGATTTAGTGATACTTGATTTAAATCTACCCAATGTCTCCGGTTTGCAGATATTGCAGAGTTTGCGACAACGGGAGGATGCGACGCCAGTGTTAATTTTAACGGCTCGTGACCAAGTCGATGACCGTATTCGATTATTAGATGCCGGTGCCGATGATTATTTGACTAAACCGTTTGATTTTGGTGAGTTGGAAGCCCGTTGTCGTGCCTTGTTGCGCCGCCAGCAAGGGTACGCATCTAACGTCACAGAGCATGGCAATATCACCGTAGATCGCGATAGTCGTCAGGTGTTGGTAGACAAAGAGGTGCGTGCGATTACCAACCGTGAATTTCGTTTGTTAGAAATCTTTTTAGGTCACTTAGGTCGGGTGTTGAGTAAAGATGACATCACCGAGCATTTGTTTAATTTTGATGAAACACCAGGGCCAAATGCCATTGAGCTTTATGTGGCGCGTCTGAGAAAAAAGCTGGCAGGCAGTGATTTGGTGATCAGCACCTTACGAGGCATTGGGTATGTGGCGGAAATTGCCCCAACACGCAAGCGCTCTTGAGCAATCGCTCGATTATCGCCACTCGCCATCGTTAAGAGGGCGATTTATTGTAGTCGGCGCGTTTACCATTAGTTTGATTGCTGTGTTGGCGATCAAACTGGTATTCGATTACAGCGAACGATTGGCTGACATCTCTTATGACCGCTTGCTACGTAGCGCATTGTTGCAAATGGATGAAAATGTTGGACAAGAGCAAGGGGAGATCACCATTGATATCCCTTGGTCTGCATTTGCGACGCTGGCGCAAGCGAGTGAAGACCGCGTGTTTTATAAGGTGGAAAGCTCCAGCCAAGGCTTTATTACGGGCTACTACAACCTTGATTCAACCCCAGAGCGACCTAAAGAATACGGTACTATTCAGTTTTTTGATCGTCGTTATTCAGGGGAAACACTCCGCTTTGCTTGGTTAGAACGGCATCTAACAGAGCCGGATGCCAGCGGAACGGTGCGTATTGTGTTGGCGCATACACGGTTATCACGGGAAGATATGGCGGCTTCGGTAACTCAGCGAGCTGTTGAATTGATTACCTTGGTAGCGCTGGTATCGATTGTCTTGATTATCATTGGGAGCCAATTGGTCTTGCGTCCATTGCATCGTATCGAGCAATTATTAGAAGAGCGTACGCCCGGGGATTTGACGCCATTAACGTTAAAAACGCCCCGAGAAACTTACCATTTAAAAGTCGTCATTAATGACTTCATGAAGCGGCTACAAACCAACCTTGAAGAGTTAGAGAATTATACGGGTAATGCGGCGCATCAGTTACGAACACCGATTGCGAGTTTAAAGGCGCTTGCTGAAAATGCCCGAGATATTCGTAGGCCAGATGAACAGCGCCAAGCGCTAGAGAAGATCATAGAGCAATGTGAAGCGTTGAGCGATACAGTGAGTTTTTTGCTGAATCAGGCGACGATCAGTCATCGAATGCAATCTCAGGTGATGGGGTTAATTGATCTGGTTCAGCCTATCCAAGAGTCGTGTCGTGCTCAGGCTCTTACCGCGTTGCGTAAAGGTGTCATGCTGTCGTTTGAAACGACTTTAGATGAAGCCATTGTGGTGGGTGATATCATTGCGATCGAGCAAATGATGCAAAACCTGATAGAAAATGCGGTGCGTTACAGTCTTTTAGATGACCATGAGGAGACGAAGGAAGTCGTGATCAGAATAACGCCGCTACCTAATATTTTCCGCGTTGAAGTCATTGATCAAGGCGTTGGCATTAGTGAGATAGACAAGCAGCGGGTTTTTGAGCGATTTTATCGTGGTCGTTATGATATTGCGGGCTCTGGCGTCGGTTTGTCATTAGTGAAAGACATTGCTAAATACCATAAAGCGGATATTTTACTGTCAGACACCGTGCCGCATGGTACGACTGTTACTGTGGATTTTCCTACCTTTCAATTCAGAGGGGATCACTAATGAGGTTGATTGCTACCGTTCTATTAGGATGCCTAAGTTTTCTAACCCATGCTGATCCCGTGTGGTTTGGTGCCAGTAACGCTTCCAGAGAGCTGTATATTAACTCCACACTTGATATGTCGTCGTTTAAGCCCTTGTTAGAGCGCTTTGTTGAGTTGAATCCTAGCGTACGTATTGCTTACGTCGATGTGAATACCTTGGAATTATATTATTTAACGGTATCAGAGGCTGAAAACCCGAGTGCGAGTTTGATATTAAGCAGTGCGATGGATTTACAGTTGAAGTTAGTTAACGATGGGTTTACGAAGCGCTATGTATCGGAGCAAACAGAGCGTTTGCCTGCCCAAGCGAAATGGCGTGACGAGGTGTTTGCCTTTTCTTATGAGCCAGTTGTGATGATCGCCAATAAAAATGCCTTCGATGCGGGTGAAATTCCGGATGGTCGACAGGCATTACTCAGTTATATTCGTCAGAACGATGAGCAAGTATCGGGGCGAATGGGGACGTATGACATTCGTAAAAGCGGGGTAGGGTTCTTATTGGCCAGTCAGGATGCCCGTCAAGCTGATGCCACTTGGGGACGTATGTTGGAAGCGTTTGGCAGTCATGGCATAAAAACCTATTGCTGCTCGAGTGATATCATTGACGATGTGGCCAAAGGTGATCTGGTGGTGGGTTATAATCTGCTGGGCTCCTATGCGGCACAGCGAGCAAACAATGACCCTAATTTAGAGATGATAATCCCTAAAGATTACACCTTAATGCTAATGCGTACTGCCGTGTTGCCGCGAAACGCACCGAATCAGCAAGACGCAGGCTTGTTCTTGGATTTTTTGTTGTCGGATGAAGGTCAAGCATTGATGACGACTGAAGAGTTGTTATATCCAATCCGCCAAGGTCAAAGCCAGGCGCATTTTGCTATGCCCCTAGGGCCTACACGAACAATTAAGACCGTCGATTTAGATCAACAGTTGTTAGTGGGCCGTGATTTGGTAAAACAGCGCCGCTTTATTCGCAGCTGGGAGTTGGCGCTAGAATTAAGCAGCGGAGACTAGCATCTTCTAGGAGGAGCAAGGTGAGCCGGAGAACCGGTCACCTTGCTCTGTCCGCTAAAAGTCAGACTGGCCTTGAGTCTTCTGTTGCATTCGACGTAAGAACTCAGACATGATCTGCATGTACAGTTCATCCCCTAAGTATTTGTCTTCAACGCCGCGATCGATGCTTGGATTATCATTTACTTCGATTACGTAACCACGACCTTTTAGTTCTTTTACATCCACGCCATAAAGACCGTTGCCAATTGGTTTAGTGGCGGCAATAGCTGCTTGAAGTACACGCCTTGGTACTTCAAAAGTCGGTAAGGTGTCGAAGGCACCGCTCTCACTTTTTGACTCGCCGTGCTGATAAATCTGCCAGTGGTTTTTCACCATATAGTAACGACATGCGAAAATGGGTTTGTTATTTAAAACACCAATACGCCAATCAAATTCGGTGTAAAGGTATTCTTGTACCAACAACAAACTTGATTTTTTGAACAGTTCATCGAGACATTGAGACAGTTCATCACGGTTTTGAGCTTTTAATACCCCTTTAGAAAACGCCCCATCTGGAATCTTAACTACCATTGGATAGCTGATGTGCTGCTCCAAAGAGTCTTCTAAATTGCTTTCACCCTTATGAATAATGCGTGTTTTTGGACAAGGGACTTTATGAGTATTGAATAAATCCGCCAAATACACCTTGTTTGTACATCGCATAATAGACTGCGGGTCGTCCATAACAACCAAACCATTTGCTTCTGCTTTTTTGGCAAACTGATAAGTATGGTGATCTATGTTGGTCGTTTCACGAATGAATAAGCCATCGTACTCAGGTAGTCGAACAATATCTTTAGGACCAATGATATCGACCTGAATACCAAGTTGCTTACCCGCTTGAACAAACTTTTTCAGTGCTTGCTTGTCGCTAGGGGGCATGGCTTCATCAGGGTTGACCAGCATAGCCAAGTCAAATTTCGTGCTACGATTTTTACGTGCCTTGTTCCATACTTTGCTGCTAAAGGCGTCTAATGCTTCGGCAAATAACGTTTCTTCTTCATCATTTAACGATTTATGCGATGTGACCTTTAGTGATTTAACCTGCCATTGCTTTTTATAAACCAGTGAAAACTCAATTACTGGACATGGGAATTTTTCAAACAGCTTTCGAGCGAAATCTTTTAGTTCAGGTTGCAGTGTATTACCAAAAACAGCATGCCCTTTGATGGTAGTAGGCTCTGCCGGAATACCGAGCTTTTCGGCAATGGTCGGTAACCACTGCGATAATTCAATATCGTAAAGTGCCTTTTTATTTAAATCGTTTAAGGTTCTAACCGAAGGCATCACATTATGACCGCGACTTTCTGCAAGCAAAGAACAGTAGTAGCCATCCGATAAATAACGACTGCTTTTACATAGGTTAATGATGCGTGTTCGATCATTTACCTTCGTCGTAAGAGACAAATATTGTGGGAAAGTAATCACGTGATCGCTGGCAAGAAAAGCGGACCAGTCTTTCAATTGATCTACGACGATATAAGTTTGTGCCATGCAGAAAATTCCTTCTAAAGGCAAACAGTGAAGAGCGCATGATGCGCTCTTTTCTATTTACAGCATAGATGTGAATTGTTCAAACTTTAAGCAAATTTTGTGTTGTTAGATGGATTTCCTTGTACAAAATGCGCGACTCGAATATAACGATTTTTTCTTGGGCTCAGAGGGCCTGTTCATGACATCCGGTATCGTTATTCGCTTAGCTCAATTGTCCGATTTAGACGCATTAGAAACCCTTGAAAAACAGGCTTTCCAAGGGGATCGAATGAGTCGGCGTAGTTTACGTCATGGCATTAAATCGGAATCCTCTGTGATGCTTTTGTCCTATTTAGACGAGACTCTGCTTGGGTATGCTTTGGTGCATTTGTTTAAAGGCCGGGCTCATGCTCGTTTGTACTCATTGGCCGTCGCTAACGAAGCAAGAGGAAAGGGAATAGGCTCACAGTTATTACAGAATGCGGAATTACATGCGGCGAAAAGTGGCTGTATTTCGCTGCGCCTAGAAGTAAGCGAGCGTAATGATGGGGCGATAGCGCTCTATCGAAAAGCGGGTTACCGATCATTTGGTAGTTATGAACATTACTATGAAGACGCCAGTAATGCGTTGCGAATGCAGAAACGTATTCGAGCATTTGACGATAAAAGTAAGTTATTGAAAATACCTTATGTTGGACAGCGTACGCCATTTACCTGTGGACCTGCTTCATTATTGATGGTGATAGCGGCCGCAGAAGAACAAGCGGATGCGAGCTTTGAACATGAATTAGATATTTGGCGAGAAGCTACGACGATTTACATGACCAGCGGACATGGGGGGTGTCATCCAACAGGATTGGCTCTGGCAGCTAAGCGACGAGGGTTAGAGGCTGAGGTGTGGCTGAGTGATGATCAACCCTTGTTCATTGATGGTGTGCGTGATGAGCAGAAAAAAACGGTTCTGATGGCTTGCCATACGAAGTTTCTAAAAGAAAGCGCGGCAGAAGGCGTCATTGTTCACAATGAGCCATTAGCGATCCAAGACTTGATTAATGCTGTTGATAAAGGTCACTGGGTTATTATTCTAATCAGTACCTACAGATTAGACGGTAAAAAGACGCCTCATTGGGTGGTCGTGACAGGCTACGATGAGCAGCATATTTATGTGCATGATCCGGATTTTGAGGAAGGTATTGCGCTTGTGGAATGTCAGTACGTGCCGGTATTGAAGTCTGACTTCGAGAAAATGAGTAAATTTGGCCGCTCGCAGTTGCGAGCGGCCGTTGTTGTGTCTAAGGCTTAACGTAGAATTAAGACTGGTACTTGGCTATCGGTCAGCATCTTAGTGGTATTGCTGCCAACAAAGAATTGACGGACTTTAGAGTGGGCGTAGGCGCCCATAGCAATTAAGTCGATTTGATTTTTTTGTTGGTATTCGTGCAATGCACCTTGAATGCTGTCGCCTTCAATAAAATGAGACTCTACCTTAAAGCCTAACTCAGAAAGCTTATGACGCGCTTTTTCAAGTGCGTCTTCTTGATCGGCAACATCCCGTTTTACCATCACTAGATGGCAAGGAATGTCTTTCAATAGAGGGCTATGTGCAATCCGTTCAAGCGCTGCAATTGCCGTTTCGCGACCATCGTAAGCGACCATGAAGTTTTGTGGTGCTTTAAATTCATTGGATACAACCATGATGGGTTGAGACAATGAACGTGCCGCATTTTCAAGATTAGAGCCAATTACAGATTTGGACGTATGCTCAGTACCTTGTTTGCCCACGATATAAAGCAACGCGTCTTGTTCAAGGTCTTCTAAGGTTTCCACAAAGTTGCCGTGGCGCTGCAGTTTAGTCAGGTTGATAGCACGTCCATCAAGGTAAGCTTCGGCGTACTCTAATAATACTTTACCGTGCTCTAGGGCGACTTTAGCACGTTGTTCATCAAGCTCAGTTAGCTCACTAAGGAGATGCTCACGGCTACCGAAACCAATTGTTCCAGATAAGTCATGCTCACTAGACTTTTGTTTTTCTAGCGCATGAAGAAGCACCAACTGTGTTTCCAGTTTAGTGGATGCCCAAGCGGACGCTTCGATGACTTGCTGAGTTAATGGTGAACCATCGATACATGCAATTACGTTTTTCATCCTTGCCTCCTTAATGACCGTTTAAAAGCTTCTCAGCTTCTTCAGGTTTGTTGTGTACGCCGAATTTGTCGACCACTGTCTCAGTGGCTTCATTCATTCCAATGACATCAACGGTTGCACCTTCGCGTCGGAATTTTATAACTACTTTGTCGAGCGCAGACACTGCAGTGATATCCCAAAAGTGAGCTTGAGATAAATCAATAGTAACGTGGCTAACCGCTTCTTTAAAATCAAACGCATCGTTGAATTTTTCAGAAGAAGCAAAGAATACCTGACCAACCACTTTGTATGTGGTGCCTTGGTCAACGTTTTCACTCTTGACCACCATAAAGCGACCAATTTTGTTGGCAAAGAATAATGAAGCCAGTAACACACCTGCAAAAACACCCAGAGCAAGGTTGTGAGTCGCCACCACAATAGCAACCGTCGCCAGCATCACGACATTGGTCGACATCGGATGATGTTTCAAGTTAACAATAGAATCCCAAGAGAAAGTGCCGATGGATACCATGATCATGACCGCTACCAAAGCAGCCATTGGGATTTGACCAATTAAGTCGTCTAAGAAAACCACCATGATCAGCAACAATACACCAGCAAAGAGCGTTGAAAGTCGACCACGACCACCAGATTTAATATTGATAACAGATTGGCCGATCATGGCACAGCCTGCCATGCCGCCCAGTAAGCTTGAACCAATGTTTGCGATCCCTTGACCTTTACACTCACGGTTACGATCACTAGTAGTGTCTGTTAATTCATCCACAATCGTCGCCGTCATCATAGATTCAAGAAGACCCACAACAGCTAAGCCTAAAGAGTAAGGCAAGATAATCATCAATGTTTCAAAATTAAGCGGTACATCTGGTAACAAAAAAATCGGTAGAGAATCCGGCAAATCACCCATATCGCCAACAGTACGAATATCTAAGCCAACCAACATAGCAAAAGCCGTCAATGCGACAATACATACCAGCGGGCTAGGTAGAGATTTACCTATCACCGGGATGTAAGGGAAAAGATAAATGATACCTAGACCTGCCGCCGTCATGGCGTAGACATGCCACGTTACATTGGTCAACTCAGGCAACTGGGCCATGAAAATTAAAATAGCGAGTGCATTTACGAATCCGGTAACGACCGATCTCGAGACAAAACGCATTAATGTGCCGAGCTTTAAATATCCAGCAATTATTTGAAATACACCACAGAGTAAGCTGGCAGCTAATAAGTATTCCAAGCCATGTTCTTTTACCAGCGTCACCATTAACAGTGCCATGGCGCCTGTGGCAGCAGAAATCATTCCTGGTCGACCACCAAGAAAAGCGATAATTACAGCAATACAGAATGAGGCATAAAGACCTACTTTAGGATCTACCCCCGCAATAATGGAAAAGGCAATGGCCTCAGGAATAAGCGCTAACGCCACCACAGTTCCCGATAGTACGTCACCACGTATGTTCGAAAACCACTCTCTTTTTAATGTATCAGTCATGGACACCCTTTAATTATCTGAGATAGCGCAGCGGATAAGCTAGACATCTTGCATGTCACGAGCTGCAAATGAAGTGTCGCATTATAAAGAGTCATAATTATGAACGCAATTTGACCTGAGTGACTCTGATTGTACCTTGGTACAATAGATCCCTTTGCGTTAAGCGACTAGTTTAGGAATAAGTATAAATTTATGTAGGGAATTATTATGAGCGACAATCAATCTATTGCATCACTGGGTGAACCAGTTGGGTTTGTAACGCAGCTGGAAGGTACTGTTCGTGCCCTATCTTTAGATGGGCAAGAACGTGCCCTGAAAATTGGAGATCCAGTGTTTCAAGGTGAAACGGTTGTCGCAGTGGCGGATGGTAGCGCTACGATCAACTTTGTTGACGGTACTGAGATATATGTTGCCGATGCATCAGCAGTTGAGATTAACAGTGAAGTTTATGGATTAGCCCAGACACCACAAGAAAATGAATTCGTAGAGGACTTCTTGGCTGACGGTGGTACGGATATCGCAGCACTTCAACAAGCTATCTTAGAAGGACAAGACCCTACACAAGTCCAAGAAGCGCCGGCCGCAGGTGAGGCCCCTGCTGATGATACACCAGGGGGTGTAACCGTTGATGTAGAGCGTAATAATGAAGAAGCTACGCCAACATATGGTTTCGATACTCAGTCTTTAAACTCGAGCAATAATAACGCTACGAATACTAATGAAGAGAATCCCGTACCTTTAGCAGCGGAGCCACAACCTGAGCCGCAGCCAGAACCACAACCTGAGCCTCAGCCAGAACCACAACCTGAGCCTCAGCCAGAACCACAACCTGAGCCTCAGCCAGAACCACAACCTGAGCCTCAGCCAGAACCACAACCTGAGCCTCAGCCAGAACCACAACCTGAGCCTCAGCCAGAACCACAACCTGAGCCTCAGCCAGAACCACAACCTGAGCCTCAGCCAGAACCACAACCTGAGCCGCAGCCAGAACCACAACCTGAGCCGCAGCCAGAACCACAACCTGAACCACAACCTGAACCACAACCTGAACCACAACCTCAGCCCGAGCCAAATCAAGCGCCTCAAATTGACGTGGCTGCAGAAAAGGATATTGATTCTGAAACAGTAGAAATTGGAACGGTGGTAGCTACATTTACAGCTTCGGATGCTGAAGATGGCGTTCTAACAGTACAGGGTGGTGATATCTCATTTACTTCAGGTAGTAACGATGATGGTTACTACACATTTGATGGCGAAAATATTGCTTTGACCCAGGCAGGTGTTGATGCAATTGAAGCTGGGGTAGACTTACCAGCCGTCATTCTAACAGCTACTGATTCATCTGGTCTAACATCCACTGATGGAGAAACCCCTTTTGTTATTAGACCAATAATTGTGGATTCAGTTGATCCTGCGCTTAATCAAAGTGGTGATGTCATAGTTGAAGGAGAGCAAGCTGTCTTTACTGTGACGTTAAGTGGTACGACAACTGAGGCTCAAACCTACAGCATCTCATTAGGTGATAATGATGATACAGCAGGCAGTAATGACTATGATGTAGATCTGAATAATGCAGTTTTCAGTGATCCGAATATTATTTTTAATGCGGCTGACGGCACAATTACAGTTCCTACTGGTACAAATAGCTTTAACGTAATTGTTAGCACTAATGATGATACTGAGATCGAAACGGTAGAGAGCTTTACACTTGTTGTTGGCGGTAAAACTGGAATTGCTGTTGTCCAAGACAACGATTCGGGTGTGGACTCCATTACCCCTGCCGTTAATCAAAACGGTGATGCGATTGTCGAAGGCGATCAAGCCGTCTTTACGGTGAACCTGAGCAGCACGACCACAACGCCGCAAACCTACACGATCAAGTTGGGGGCGGGCACAGACTCAGCGAATGGCGATGATTACGACATCGATCTAAGTAATGCGGTGTTCAGTAACGCGAACATTACGTACAACGCAGCCGATGGCACGATTACCGTGCCTGCCGGTGTGGACAGCTTCACGGTGACCGTTGCGACAACGGATGACACAGAGATTGAAAGTTCAGAGAACTTCACCTTAGAGGTCGGCGGTAGAACCGGCACAGCGGTGGTCGCAGACAACGATGCGGCGGTGGACTCTGTCGTCCCTGTTACCGATCCAGCGGGCACAGCGATCACCGAAGGTGAAAACGCGGTCTTCCAAGTGACGTTGACTAAGCCAACCCCTGGCGAAACTCGTTACAGCGCCGACTTGGGCGCGAACTCGGACAGTGCGGATGGCAACGATTACAACGATGATCTGGCGGATGCGACGTTCTCGAATAATGTGACGTACGATGCGAGCACGAATGAGTTTGTGGTGCCTGAAGGTGTCTCTGACTTTACCGTGACGATTGCCACGACTGACGATGTGGACGTTGAGAATCAAGAAAACTTCACCCTAACAGTGGGTGGCAAATCTGGTGTGGCAGCGATTGCGGACAACGATTCGGGTGTGGACTCTATTACGCCTGCGGTCAATCAAGATGGCGATGCGATTGTCGAAGGGGAACAAGCCGTCTTTACGGTGAACCTGAGCAGCACGACCACAACGCCGCAAACCTACACGATCAAGTTGGGGGCTGGCACAGACTCAGCGAATGGCGATGATTACGACATCGATCTAAGTAATGCGGTGTTCAGTAACGCGAACATTACGTACAACGCAGCCGATGGCACGATTACCGTGCCTGCCGGTGTGGACAGCTTCACGGTGACCGTTGCGACAACGGATGACACAGAGATTGAAAGCCCTGAAAACTTCACCTTAGAAGTGGGTGGTAGAACCGGCACAGCGGTGGTCGCAGACAACGATGCGGCGGTAGACTCTGTCGTCCCTGTTACCGATCCAGCGGGCACAGCGATCACCGAAGGTGAAAACGCGGTCTTCCAAGTAACGTTGACTAAGCCAACCCCTGGCGAAACTCGTTACAGCGCCGACTTGGGCGCGAACTCGGACAGTGCAGATGGCAATGACTACAGCACAGATCTGGCCGATGCGACGTTCTCGAATAATGTGACGTACGATGCGACCGCGAATGAGTTCGTGGTGCCTGAAGGTGTCTCTGACTTTACCGTGACGATTGCCACGACTGACGATGTGGACGTTGAGAATCAAGAAAACTTCACCCTAACAGTGGGTGGCAAATCCGGTGTGGCAGCGATTGCGGACAACGATTCGGGTGTGGACTCGATTACGCCAGCGGTCAATCAAGACGGCGATGCGATTGTCGAAGGCGATCAAGCCGTCTTTACGGTGAACCTAAGCAGCACGACTACGACGCCGCAAACCTACACAATCAAGTTGGGTGCGGGCACAGACTCAGCGAATGGCGATGATTACGACATCGATCTAAGCAATGCGGTGTTCAGTAACGCGAACATCACGTATAACGCAGCGGATGACACCATTACGGTACCAGCGGGTGTGGACAGCTTCACGGTCACCGTGAACACAACGGATGACACAGAGATTGAAAGTTCAGAGAACTTCACCTTAGAGGTCGGCGGTAGAACCGGCACAGCGGTGGTCGCAGACAACGATGCGGCGGTGGACTCTGTCGTCCCTGTTACCGATCCAGCGGGCACAGCGATCACCGAAGGTGAAAACGCGGTCTTCCAAGTAACGTTGACTAAGCCGACGCCTGCCGAAACCCGTTACAGTGCTGACGTGGGCGTGAACTCGGACAGTGCGGACGGCAACGATTACAACGATGATCTGGCCGATGCGACGTTCTCGAATGGTGTGACGTACGATGCGACCGCGAATGAGTTCGTGGTGCCTGAAGGTGTCTCTGACTTTACCGTGACGATTGCCACGACTGACGATGTGGACGTTGAGAATCAAGAAAACTTCACCCTAACAGTGGGTGGCAAATCCGGTGTGGCAGCGATTGCGGACAACGATTCGGGTGTGGACTCGATTACGCCAGCGGTCAATCAAGACGGCGATGCGATTGTCGAAGGCGATCAAGCCGTCTTTACGGTGAACCTAAGCAGCACGACTACGACGCCGCAAACCTACACAATCAAGTTGGGTGCGGGCACAGACTCAGCGAATGGCGATGATTACGACATCGATCTAAGCAATGCGGTGTTCAGTAACGCGAACATCACGTATAACGCAGCGGATGACACCATTACGGTACCAGCGGGTGTGGACAGCTTCACGGTCACCGTGAACACAACGGATGACACAGAGATTGAAAGTTCAGAGAACTTCACCTTAGAGGTCGGCGGTAGAACCGGCACAGCGGTGGTCGCAGACAACGATGCGGCGGTGGACTCTGTCGTCCCTGTTACCGATCCAGCGGGCACAGCGATCACCGAAGGTGAAAACGCGGTCTTCCAAGTAACGTTGACTAAGCCGACGCCTGCCGAAACCCGTTACAGTGCTGACGTGGGCGTGAACTCGGACAGTGCGGACGGCAACGATTACAACGATGATCTGGCCGATGCGACGTTCTCGAATGGTGTGACGTACGATGCGACCGCGAATGAGTTCGTGGTGCCTGAAGGTGTCTCTGACTTTACCGTGACGATTGCCACGACTGACGATGTGGACGTTGAGAATCAAGAAAACTTCACCCTAACAGTGGGTGGCAAATCCGGCGTGGCAGCGATTGCGGACAACGATTCGGGTGTGGACTCTATTACGCCTGCGGTCAATCAAGATGGCGATGCGATTGTCGAAGGCGATCAAGCCGTCTTTACGGTGAACCTAAGCAGCACGACTACGACGCCGCAAACCTACACAATCAAGTTGGGTGCGGGCACAGACTCAGCGAATGGCGATGATTACGACATCGATCTAAGCAATGCGGTGTTCAGTAACGCGAACATCACGTATAACGCAGCGGATGACACCATTACGGTACCAGCGGGTGTGGACAGCTTCACGGTCACCGTGAACACAACGGATGACACAGAGATTGAAAGTTCAGAGAACTTCACCTTAGAGGTCGGCGGTAGAACCGGCACAGCGGTGGTCGCAGACAACGATGCGGCGGTGGACTCTGTCGTCCCTGTTACCGATCCAGCGGGCACAGCGATCACCGAAGGTGAAAACGCGGTCTTCCAAGTAACGTTGACTAAGCCGACGCCTGCCGAAACCCGTTACAGTGCTGACGTGGGCGTGAACTCGGACAGTGCGGACGGCAACGATTACAACGATGATCTGGCCGATGCGACGTTCTCGAATGGTGTGACGTACGATGCGACCGCGAATGAGTTCGTGGTGCCTGAAGGTGTCTCTGACTTTACCGTGACGATTGCCACGACTGACGATGTGGACGTTGAGAATCAAGAAAACTTCACCCTAACAGTGGGTGGCAAATCCGGCGTGGCAGCGATTGCGGACAACGATTCGGGTGTGGACTCTATTACGCCTGCGGTCAATCAAGATGGCGATGCGATTGTCGAAGGGGATCAAGCCGTCTTTACGGTGAACCTGAGCAGCACGACCACAACGCCGCAAACCTACACGATCAAGCTGGGGGCGGGCACAGACTCAGCGAATGGCGATGATTACGACATCGATCTAAGTAATGCGGTGTTCAGTAACGCGAACATTACGTACAACGCAGCCGATGGCACGATTACCGTGCCTGCCGGTGTGGACAGCTTCACGGTGACCGTTGCGACAACGGATGACACAGAGATTGAAAGTTCAGAGAACTTCACCTTAGAGGTCGGCGGTAGAACCGGCACAGCGGTGGTCGCAGACAACGATGCGGCGGTGGACTCTGTCGTCCCTGTTACCGATCCAGCGGGCACAGCGATCACCGAAGGTGAAAACGCGGTCTTCCAAGTAACGTTGACTAAGCCGACGCCTGCCGAAACCCGTTACAGTGCTGACGTGGGCGTGAACTCGGACAGTGCGGACGGCAACGATTACAACGATGATCTGGCCGATGCGACGTTCTCGAATGGTGTGACGTACGATGCGACCGCGAATGAGTTCGTGGTGCCTGAAGGTGTCTCTGACTTTACCGTGACGATTGCCACGACTGACGATGTGGACGTTGAGAATCAAGAAAACTTCACCCTAACAGTGGGTGGCAAATCCGGTGTGGCAGCGATTGCGGACAACGATTCGGGTGTGGACTCGATTACGCCAGCGGTCAATCAAGACGGCGATGCGATTGTCGAAGGCGATCAAGCCGTCTTTACGGTGAACCTAAGCAGCACGACTACGACGCCGCAAACCTACACAATCAAGTTGGGTGCGGGCACAGACTCAGCGAATGGCGATGATTACGACATCGATCTAAGCAATGCGGTGTTCAGTAACGCGAACATCACGTATAACGCAGCGGATGACACCATTACGGTACCAGCGGGTGTGGACAGCTTCACGGTCACCGTGAACACAACGGATGACACAGAGATTGAAAGTTCAGAGAACTTCACCTTAGAGGTCGGCGGTAGAACCGGCACAGCGGTGGTCGCAGACAACGATGCGGCGGTGGACTCTGTCGTCCCTGTTACCGATCCAGCGGGCACAGCGATCACCGAAGGTGAAAACGCGGTCTTCCAAGTAACGTTGACTAAGCCGACGCCTGCCGAAACCCGTTACAGTGCTGACGTGGGCGTGAACTCGGACAGTGCGGACGGCAACGATTACAACGATGATCTGGCCGATGCGACGTTCTCGAATGGTGTGACGTACGATGCGACCGCGAATGAGTTCGTGGTGCCTGAAGGTGTCTCTGACTTTACCGTGACGATTGCCACGACTGACGATGTGGACGTTGAGAATCAAGAAAACTTCACCCTAACAGTGGGTGGCAAATCCGGTGTGGCAGCGATTGCGGACAACGATTCGGGTGTGGACTCGATTACGCCAGCGGTCAATCAAGACGGCGATGCGATTGTCGAAGGCGATCAAGCCGTCTTTACGGTGAACCTAAGCAGCACGACTACGACGCCGCAAACCTACACAATCAAGTTGGGTGCGGGCACAGACTCAGCGAATGGCGATGATTACGACATTGATCTAAGTAATGCGGTGTTCAGTAACGCGAACATTACGTACAACGCAGCCGATGGCACGATTACTGTGCCTGCCGGTGTGGACAGCTTCACGGTGACCGTTGCGACAACGGATGACACAGAGATTGAAAGTTCAGAGAACTTCACCTTAGAGGTCGGCGGTAGAACCGGCACAGCGGTGGTCGCAGACAACGATGCGGCGGTGGACTCTGTCGTCCCTGTTACCGATCCAGCGGGCACAGCGATCACCGAAGGTGAAAACGCGGTCTTCCAAGTAACGTTGACTAAGCCGACGCCTGCCGAAACCCGTTACAGTGCTGACGTGGGCGTGAACTCGGACAGTGCGGACGGCAACGATTACAACGATGATCTGGCCGATGCGACGTTCTCGAATGGTGTGACGTACGATGCGACCGCGAATGAGTTCGTGGTGCCTGAAGGTGTCTCTGACTTTACCGTGACGATTGCCACGACTGACGATGTGGACGTTGAGAATCAAGAAAACTTCACCCTAACAGTGGGTGGCAAATCCGGCGTGGCAGCGATTGCGGACAACGACTCGGGTGTGGACTCGATTACGCCAGCGGTCAATCAAAACGGCGATGCGATTGTCGAAGGTGATCAAGCCGTCTTTACGGTGAACCTAAGCAGCACGACTACGACGCCGCAAACCTACACGATTAAGTTGGGTGCGAACACCGATACCGCAGGCAGCGACGATTACAACGTTGACCTGAGCACCGCCGTGTTCAGCAATCCAGACATCACGTACAACGCAGCCGATGGCACGATTACGGTACCAGCGGGTGTGGGCAGCTTCACGGTCACAGTGAACACAACGGACGACACTGAAATCGAAAGCCCTGAAAACTTCACCTTAGAAGTGAGCGGTAAAACCGGTGTTGCCAACGTTCAGGACAACGATTCGGGTGTGGACTCTATTACGCCTGCGGTCAATCAAGATGGCGATGCGATTGTCGAAGGGGATCAAGCCGTCTTTACGGTGAACCTGAGCAGCACGACCACAACGCCGCAAACCTACACGATCAAGCTGGGGGCGGGCACAGACTCAGCGAATGGCGATGATTACGACATCGATCTAAGTAATGCGGTGTTCAGTAACGCGAACATTACGTACAACGCAGCCGATGGCACGATTACCGTGCCTGCCGGTGTGGACAGCTTCACGGTGACCGTTGCGACAACGGATGACACAGAGATTGAAAGTTCAGAGAACTTCACCTTAGAGGTCGGCGGTAGAACCGGCACAGCGGTGGTCGCAGACAACGATGCGGCGGTGGACTCTGTCGTCCCTGTTACCGATCCAGCGGGCACAGCGATCACCGAAGGTGAAAACGCGGTCTTCCAAGTAACGTTGACTAAGCCGACGCCTGCCGAAACCCGTTACAGTGCTGACGTGGGCGTGAACTCGGACAGTGCGGACGGCAACGATTACAACGATGATCTGGCCGATGCGACGTTCTCGAATGGTGTGACGTACGATGCGACCGCGAATGAGTTCGTGGTGCCTGAAGGTGTCTCTGACTTTACCGTGACGATTGCCACGACTGACGATGTGGACGTTGAGAATCAAGAAAACTTCACCCTAACAGTGGGTGGCAAATCCGGTGTGGCAGCGATTGCGGACAACGATTCGGGTGTGGACTCGATTACGCCAGCGGTCAATCAAGACGGCGATGCGATTGTCGAAGGCGATCAAGCCGTCTTTACGGTGAACCTAAGCAGCACGACTACGACGCCGCAAACCTACACAATCAAGTTGGGTGCGGGCACAGACTCAGCGAATGGCGATGATTACGACATCGATCTAAGCAATGCGGTGTTCAGTAACGCGAACATCACGTATAACGCAGCGGATGACACCATTACGGTACCAGCGGGTGTGGACAGCTTCACGGTCACCGTGAACACAACGGATGACACAGAGATTGAAAGTTCAGAGAACTTCACCTTAGAGGTCGGCGGTAGAACCGGCACAGCGGTGGTCGCAGACAACGATGCGGCGGTGGACTCTGTCGTCCCTGTTACCGATCCAGCGGGCACAGCGATCACCGAAGGTGAAAACGCGGTCTTCCAAGTAACGTTGACTAAGCCGACGCCTGCCGAAACCCGTTACAGTGCTGACGTGGGCGTGAACTCGGACAGTGCGGACGGCAACGATTACAACGATGATCTGGCCGATGCGACGTTCTCGAATGGTGTGACGTACGATGCGACCGCGAATGAGTTCGTGGTGCCTGAAGGTGTCTCTGACTTTACCGTGACGATTGCCACGACTGACGATGTGGACGTTGAGAATCAAGAAAACTTCACCCTAACAGTGGGTGGCAAATCCGGCGTGGCAGCGATTGCGGACAACGATTCGGGTGTGGACTCTATTACGCCTGCGGTCAATCAAGATGGCGATGCGATTGTCGAAGGGGATCAAGCCGTCTTTACGGTGAACCTGAGCAGCACGACCACAACGCCGCAAACCTACACGATCAAGCTGGGGGCGGGCACAGACTCAGCGAATGGCGATGATTACGACATCGATCTAAGTAATGCGGTGTTCAGTAACGCGAACATTACGTACAACGCAGCCGATGGCACGATTACCGTGCCTGCCGGTGTGGACAGCTTCACGGTGACCGTTGCGACAACGGATGACACAGAGATTGAAAGTTCAGAGAACTTCACCTTAGAGGTCGGCGGTAGAACCGGCACAGCGGTGGTCGCAGACAACGATGCGGCGGTGGACTCTGTCGTCCCTGTTACCGATCCAGCGGGCACAGCGATCACCGAAGGTGAAAACGCGGTCTTCCAAGTAACGTTGACTAAGCCGACGCCTGCCGAAACCCGTTACAGTGCTGACGTGGGCGTGAACTCGGACAGTGCGGACGGCAACGATTACAACGATGATCTGGCCGATGCGACGTTCTCGAATGGTGTGACGTACGATGCGACCGCGAATGAGTTCGTGGTGCCTGAAGGTGTCTCTGACTTTACCGTGACGATTGCCACGACTGACGATGTGGACGTTGAGAATCAAGAAAACTTCACCCTAACAGTGGGTGGCAAATCCGGCGTGGCAGCGATTGCGGACAACGATTCGGGTGTGGACTCTATTACGCCTGCGGTCAATCAAGATGGCGATGCGATTGTCGAAGGCGATCAAGCCGTCTTTACGGTGAACCTAAGCAGCACGACTACGACGCCGCAAACCTACACAATCAAGTTGGGTGCGGGCACAGACTCAGCGAATGGCGATGATTACGACATCGATCTAAGCAATGCGGTGTTCAGTAACGCGAACATCACGTATAACGCAGCGGATGACACCATTACGGTACCAGCGGGTGTGGACAGCTTCACGGTCACCGTGAACACAACGGATGACACAGAGATTGAAAGCCCTGAAAACTTTACCTTAGAAGTGGGTGGCAAAACTGGTGTTGCTCTTATTAACGATAACGATACAACACTCACCATTAATTTATCGAATGCTCAGGCCAATGTTTCAGAAGAAGGGTTGGTTGGTATAGGTAATCCAGATGGGTTGCCTAGCGGTCTAGATACTACTGATAACTCTGTGTTTACAGGCCAGTTCACTGTTAATACAAGTGCTAGTAATCTTGAGAATGTCGTACTTTCGTTGGAGCTACCTGATGCGGTAATGACTTCCAACAACAATAGAGTTGAGTGGGGTGAAGATGGTAACGATGTTGTTGGTATTGCTGATGGTACTGAAGTCGTTCGCATTACCTTGAATGATCTTGTTGGTGATCAAGGAACATATACTGTTACCTTAAAAGCACCAATTGATCACCCCGACACGACTCTAGAAGATACCGTACCTTTCTCATTTGGCATCTCTGTTACCGATGGTAATTTGAATGACAGTGCAGATGTTACTGTTGTTGTTGAAGATGATTCACCTGAATCCTTAACAAATCAAACTGATCAATTAATATTAGCTTTTGAGAATAGTGCGGTAAGTTCGGTATCTATTTCTAATATTGAGGGTGGTTTTAGTGATTCTAAATACTCATCTGGTTTTGATAAAGTTACTGAATCCGATAATGACAACGATGCTCTGATTGATCAAATTTCTTGGGATGACAATGATAATGACCCAACGCAAATAGAGTTAGTTGATACAACTGGATCTTTATCTGCCGACATTGATAGTTATATTTCTCTGGGTGAGTTCACTCATGTGAATAGCCCTATTGATTCAGGTTATAAATCTTTTACAGAGGGCGAAGTTAGTTATACCTTTGATGTAGATATTGCTGGTTCAATTCATTCAGTGACGTTGACTGCCGACCTTTATGGTGATTACACCTACAATGATCAGGTGGATTCAGCTGATCGCATGCGTTTAGAGTTGACAGGATCAACAACGCAAACGATTATCGTCAATGGTACCGAATATGAAGTATCTCTAGTAGGCTTCCAGACCTCTGATGGCGGGATTAGTAATACTCTAATTACACAAGAAGACGCATCTCAGTCCGCTAATATTGTCGCAAAAGTGTCCACAAATGCCTCGGAGAAAACTTACTCTGAATTGACTGGTACTATAGATCTTGGTAGTGATTTTGGTGCAGATGGTGCAGGTATTATCGTTGCCGATACTTACAGTAATGATAATGGCACCTTCAAAATTAACGCGGATGGTAGCTATAGCTTCACGCCGTCAAAAGAGTTTGGTGACTCCATTGCTGTTGGTCAAAGTAAAGATGTACAAATGGAATACACCGTTATCGATAACGATGGAGATAATTCAACCAACTCTATCACTATCACCATCAGTAATGGCGACAGTGCACCAGTAGCAAATAATGATACTGCCTCGGGTTATGAAGATACGATTATCAATGTTGATGTCTTAAGTAATGACAACGATCCTGATGGGGATGCGCTAACAATTGTGAGTGCAGAAGTAGTAGATCCTAGCAAGGGGTCTGTTTCCATCGTTGATGGTAAGCTTCAGCTGACGCCGACAGAGCACTTTAGTGGTGAAGTGGAAATTGACTACACTATTCGTGATGAGGATGGGCTTGAGTCTACTGCAATCGCTACTGTTGATGTGGTTGCTGTGGCTGATACCCCGGTATTTTCAGCTAGTGAAGGTCTAGTTTTAACGACATGGAAGGATGTTACTGCATCTGATTACAACAACGGTAAGGGATTACATCCTTCTGAGCTTAGTGATCTCGTGACTTCTTATGATTTATCTGATGCGGACAGTTCCGAGGTAATTCAAGCGATCGTAAAAGGCCCAGATATCGCAGACGATACCCTAACGACGATAACTGGTTATATTTACCTAGAAGCAGGATCGACATACAGCTTCTCAGGCAAAGTGGATGACGGTTTCTATGTGAAGGTAGGCGGTGATCTTGTTGCTGATGGTCAATGGAATGGTGGACATGGCAAGAATACAGTTGATGGCTCTGTAACCATTAATACCACTGGATACTACGCCCTAGAGATTGCTCATCATAATGAAGATGGTCCAGGTAATTATGATGTGTATATGTCGAAAGACGGTGGTACAGCTTTACAAATAAACTCCACCAACTTTGATGTGTATACGTCGTCCGATGCGGTATTAATGGCCGATTCTGATGCCGTTTTCCCTAATGGGTCAGGTTTTGTTACAGGCATGAATAGTGGCGATGAAGGCACTAATATTGCACTTGATCCTTTCAACGTGACATTCTTTGATACGGTGGATGGTTCGGAAAACCATACTGTTTCTGTTGGCGGGGCGCCAGTTGGGGCAGTTTTAAGTGATGGTGAACATTCAGTTGAGTTTACCGATGAAAACGCCATGTATAGTGTCACTGGATGGAACTTCGAGAATCTAACCATTAACATGCCATCAGTTGAGGCAGATACAACATTTGAGTTGAAGTTTGCTGCCACTGCTATGGAGAAATCTAACGGCGATTTTGCCTCTGCGTTAAAAACAATAGAGGTAACGGTTTATAACGTTTCTGAAGGACCTTCTATTGTGATCACTTCGGATGATGCCAATGCTGCCGTTAGCGAAGAAGGGTTATTGGGTGGCATCTCTGATACTTCAGGCACTCCGGATACGACGGACTCGCTAACTGATAGCGGTGTCTTTACCGTTTCAGGCGCTTCTCCATCTGCGACGCTATCTCTTGAGTTTGATGGTTCAACGCCATCTCTCACATCGGGCGGAGTCGATGTTACTTGGGATAGCAGTACTGATCAGGTTCTTATTGGTAAAGCGGGTGATGCAGAAGTTATTCGTATTTCATTGAGTGAGCTTAATAACGGATCAGCTTCTTACGATGTGAAATTGTCTGCGCCATTAGATCACGAAGTTAAAGGTAGTGAGGATGTTAAGTCTTTAGGCCTGAATATCGTTTTGACTGATGGCTCCACGATTGTTAAGGAAGAAATCAGCGTTAGCATTGAAGATGACTCGCCATCGCTAGTAGATGTAAATGCTGCAGTCACATTAACCAATAATTCTAATGCGTTTACTGAGACGGTGAATTTTGTTGGCTCAAAAGGTGATCAAGATTCATTATCATTTAATGGAGGTGCCGTAACGCTTACTGCTCAAGGATTTGCCAATAAATCTTCTTACGATTTGACTGCTGCGAAAGTTCATCAATATGCAAACGGCGTAGGTGTTAACAGTAAAAATGATCGTTTTGATGCTGAAATTGATTATCGAGTTACGGATAGTAGCGAGCAATCAGAGCAGCTTATTGTTACCTTAAATAACGGACGAGTGGCTTATGGTGCCGATATTAACTTCTCGATGTTTTTTGGTGGTAAGGAGTTAGAGGTCGCTAAACTAGATTTCTATCGTGATGGCGAGTTTGTTACCTCTAAAGAAGTCAGATCTGATCAAACCTCTGGTGTGGTCAATTCCACTGTGGCAATTAATGAAGGTGGATTTGATCAAATTGTTTTTGAGTCTGCATCAAATGGTAACGGAGCGTACAAAGATAACAGTGATTACAGCATCAGCTCAATCACCTTCACTGGTGCGTCAACTGCTATAGTAATTGCGGAAACGTCTGGTACTTTGAGTGGTATAGGAGCGGATGGATTTGGCTCTGTCGCTTTTGCATCTGGCATCGAAACCAGTATCGAAAATGTTCTAGCTACTGTCGGTATCAATGCTGATGCTGAAGTGTTAAACAATGGCAATCGATTATCTGTTGTGGATGAAAATGATGACTCTATATTTGAAGTTCAATTAACACCGGCAACGGGGCAATGGGAATTCTTCCAGTATCAAAGCTTGGAAGGTTTGAGTTCTTCGATTCCAATTGGTTTGACTGTTGAAGATGCTGATGGAGATTCCTCTACGATCAATTTGAATATCACTGCTCAAAGTGGTGGTGGATCGACACCGATTATGGGTATTGATCTTACAGATGCGGATGAAGCGGTTGTAACTGAAGAGGCGTTATCTGGTGGTATTCAAGATGATTCAGGAGCACGTGATCGTTCAAGCGTTCGGGAAGTGACCAATACATTTGCTGTGGTTGGCTTTGTTGCTGGAGCGCAAGTATCATTAGCGTTAGAGCTCCCGGAGACTGAGTTAAAATCTGGTGGTGAACAAGTATCTTGGACGAAAGATACTAATGGTGATGTTCTGGGTACGATTAACTCGGGGAATACTGAAGTTCTTAGAATTTCAGTGAGTGATATCGCTACAGATGGAACGGCGTCTTACACTGTTTCTCTTTCTAAGGCCGTTGATCATGAAGCGCCTAATCAAGTTTTTAACTTATTAGAGTCGATAGTAGATTTCACTAATGTAACTGAGAATGACTTGCATTTGGACTTTGGTATCAAGTTGCTGAACGGTAATGGTCAAGAGGTTGCAAGTCAAAATGCCAGTGTTGTGGTTGAAGATGATTCACCTAGTAGCCTATTGGCAAGTCTGTTGAATTTAGATATTGATACCGCACTTACTGTTCACAATGAAGAAAACATTTTAGCCGAAGCCGAAATTTCTCTAGGAGATTTCGGAGCAGATGGCTATGGTGGAGCAGTTCTTTCACTTGATATTTCGACACAAATAACCGATATCCTTCGTAATTTAACGTCAGGTATTAGTGTTTCACTGTTTGATAATGACAAACAGTTAATTGGCGAGAGTGCAAATGGTGAAGCTCTATTTAAGTTGGATTTATCTGTGGATGGTAAGCTAATCTTCACACAGTACGAGAAGCTTGCAAACTATCAGCAAAGCTTATTCGGTGTAAATCTTGATCATCTTAATGTTACTTTATTGGCAAAAGATGCCGACGGTGACGCTGCAATTACAACATTGAAGCTACCTTTAAGTGTTTCTGTTGGTCCTGACGGTTCGACTCAATCTAGCTATTTTGAGCAGCAAGCTATTAGCTTAGAATCAGATCTAGCAGCATTCTCAACGCGCAATTATCATCATGACAAAGTGCTAGATGATTCGGATAATGAGGTAAATGCTGGTGGCTTCCTAGACATTGGCGGTGTATTCACTGGCAATGAAGACCATATTCAAGGTTTAGGTGGGCAGGATACTATTGAAGGTGATCAAGGTAGCGATTGGATCGAGGGTGGTAGCGGTGATGATGCTCTATATGGTGATGAACAAGATCATCTGTTTGATCTTTCTGATGATTCGAGCTCAGATCGTTTAGATGGTGGCACAGGCCAAGATACTTTATATGGCGGTCGCGGAGACGATTTCTTATTAGGTAATGATGGTGATGATCAGCTGTTTGGTGAGTCCGGAAATGATGTACTAATCGGTGGACAGGGCAATGACAATATGACAGGTGGCTCTGGCCGTGATCTCTTTGTATTAGAGGATAAAGACACCATTGAAGATTTTCATGTTAACGATGATGCATTAGATGTATCTGACTTACTAGGAGACTTGGATGGTGGCGATGATCTGCAAGCGTTGCTGAATGATAAGCTAGATTTGCAGGTTAACAACGACGGATCTGGTATGTTATCAATCAAGGATGGAAATAATGCACTGCATCAAGCTGTCGAATTTGGTTCAGACTCTGATTTGTCAGGAGGTAATGAAATCACTGTTATCTTCCAAGATCAGGAATTTAAAATTAACACTGACGGTTAATTTATAAACACGGATCACTTACTGAAACTCAAAAGCCAGCTTGCAACCCAAGCTGGCTTTTTTATTTTCGAAACAAGCATTTGTTGGCGTCATGATCTGTCGTCATTTTGATGTACCATAGTGCCTAACGTGAGATTGGGTATAGGTGAATTATGAGTCATTGGCCGACGGGATTGATGGTCATTCAAGGCAATCGTCTTGAGTCGTTAAAAGACGTGCTTGTGGAATGGGTGAAGCGTTATCCGCTTGAGCCGCTGGAGACCGATAAGTTCTTAGTACAGAGTAATGGCATCGCTCAGTGGTTGCAGCAGTCGTTGGCTCAGGATGAGCAAAATGGCGGCTGTGGTATTGCTACCTCGATCGATGTGTCGCTGCCAGGGCGTTTTGTCTGGGAGGCTTATCGAGCCGCTTTTTGGGAATTAGATACTCAATCACCATTCGACCTCAAGCCGATGACGTGGCGTTTGTTTCGCTTGTTAAAGGATTTAGACCGTGTCAATCAAGCAGGGCATTACGATGCATTGCTGCATTTTATGTCGACAGGTAAGAACCCCGAGCATCGTCGCTATGTGTTGGCGGAGCGCATCGCTAAGCTATTTGACCAATATCAAATCTATCGCGCTGATTGGCTGCAAGCTTGGCAAGATCAACTTGATGTTATGCCTAGTCGAGATGATATCGCCAGTTTGCATTCCAAGCCTGTGCCAGACGATCAGCTATGGCAGCCCATTTTATGGCGTTATTTAGTATTAGACGTGGAGCAAGATCCACAGTTTGCCAAAGGCAAGCGGCAGATTGTTAACCGCGCCAAGATTCACCAAGACTTTATTCAGCACTGTAATCAACAAACCTCTCTTGAGGGGTTGCCTCGTCGGATTGTTGTCTTTGGCATTTCATCTCTGCCCAATCAAATTCTCGAAGTATTTCACGCCATTGCGCCGTTTACCCAAATTCTGCTGTTTACCATGAACCCCAGTGAATATTACTGGGGGGACTTAATTGAAGGCCGACAGTTGCTGCGTCAAGCGACCTCTCGACGACCTATGCGCGAAGGCCGCAACCAAAAAGACATCTCATTAGATGAAGCGCACCTTTACGGCAATCCTTTACTGGCTTCATGGGGTAAGCTGGGTCGTGACTATTTACACTCCTTAGATGAGCAAGACGAGCCAGATAAATACCAACCATTCTTTGTCGATAGCAAGATCGATTTATTTGAATCACCAGGACAATCGACACTGTTAGAGCAGCTGCAAGATGACATTTTTCAATTGCGCAGCATTGAAGACTGCAAAGCTCAGAAGCGCTTAATAGATGTAGAAACAGACCAAAGTGTTCGTTTTATCGAAACACACAGTCGCCAGCGAGAAATGGAAGTGTTGCATGATTTATTGCTCAATGAGTTTGAGCAAGCTTTGCAACGCGGAGAGACATTGGAGCCACGAGATATTTTGATTATGGCTCCTGATATCAATGTCTATGTGCCGCACATAGAGGCCGTATTTGGCCGTTTCAATAAATACGGTGATCATGCAGATGAACGTTTTATTCCGTTTCATGTGGCGGATCAAAGCGCTCGTCAGCAGCATCCGATCGTGGCGGCGTTTGAATCGTTGCTATCCATCACCCGCTCTCGGTTTGAAGCAACGGATCTGTTGTCTTTGTTAGACATCCCTGCGCTTCGCTCGGCTTATGCCATTAATGAAACCGATGTGGTGACACTTAAAAGCTGGATTGAGCATGCCAATATTCGCTGGGGGTTGGACAAAGAGCAGCGCCGCGGTTTGGGATTGACCTACCCCTCGGAACAGAATACGTGGCTATTTGGTCTAAGGCGTATGTTGTTGGGTTACAGTGTGGGTCATGGCGAGATCTGGCAAGACGTATTGCCTTATGGTGATATTGGTGGTCTTGAAGCGCGTTTATTAGGGCAGATGCACCGCTTGGTCGACGATGTGCAAGCGGTTTGGCGGACATTTAATGAGCCCAAAGTTTTGTTAGATTGGAGCCAGACATTACAGCAATGTTTGCAGACTTTTTTTGCCCCGAGCAGCGATCATGAGCAACGTGTTTTAAGCCGCATCGCTGATCAAATCGAGCTGCTTGAAGAGCATGTACAGGGCTCCGGTGTCGAGCAAGAGCTTGTGGCGATTGATGTAATTCAAGAAACCCTGTTAGGTCAAATGGATGAACCATCACTGAGTCAGCGCTTTCTGTCTGGTTCTGTGAATTTTGCCACACTGATGCCGATGCGTGCGATTCCATTCAAACAGGTGTATTTGGTGGGTATGAACGATGGTGACTATCCTCAAATCAGTACGCCAATGGACTTTGACCTGATGGTTGGAGATTATCGCCCGGGGGATCGGTCGCGACGTGAAGACGCCCGTTATCTGTTTCTAGAGGCAGTATTGTCAGCGCGCGATAAGCTGATCATTAGTTGGCAAGGGCGCAGTACGAAAGACAATACCGAACAGCCGCCATCGGTATTAGTTGGACAGCTGCGTGATTATTTAGACAAAGCGTGGGACAACGATCAGTTGGTACAACAACTGACACAAGATTATCCAATGCAACCGTTCAGTCGTCAGTATTTTTTTGACGACTCCGCGCTATTTACCTATCAAAAAGAATGGGAAACCATCAAGAGCATATCGCAACAGGCAAATCAACAGGACTTGCCTGCTTGGACGCCTGATGCGCCATTGAATGCCCGCAGGCTGACTGCGTTGTTTCGTTCCCCAGTGGATGCACTGTTTGCTCAGCGCTTGGATATTCATCGCCCAAATGAAATAGAAGAAACCAAAGTGGTTGAGAATTTTGTCAGCAATGGCCTCGAAGTTTGGCAAGTGCACGATGCGATTTTGCAGTTTGCCAAGCGTTTTGAGCCAACGGAGGAGGCATGGGATCGTCAAGTTGAGCAAGCTTTGCAGCGTCAAATAGCGGCGGGCGAGTTATATGAGGGTGCGTTTGCCGAGATTCGTCGTGAAAAGTTGTTTCCAAAGACTGTTAAGCAGTTGTATTTTGCATGGCACCAACGTGTACACAGCCTCACTCCTAAAGTGGATACATTGCGTCAATTTGAGTGGCTACTGGATGAAAATTCGGAGTTATCGTACGCCGATGATCTCGATCGCTTATATGAGTCGGGTGATGGGCTAGGCGCGCTACAGTTCATTTTACAAACCTCGAATGTCTACAGTGAGAGTCGTATTGAAGAGGACGCCTTTCCTCGAGCCATAACGAAAAACTTTGTTGATACCAAAGTGCGTTGGCAGAATGTGGTGCACGGTTGGGTGCGTCATGTGGTGGCGAATGTGGCCCACAAGGGTAATGTGGCTACACAAATTATGTCACCCAATGGCGACTTATGTTTTGCAGCACTGGAGCTGGCTCAGGCAAAAGCGTACCTAGAGCTATTAACGAAGACTTGGTTAAAGGCTATGCAGTGTCCTCTGTGTTTTGGGATCAACGGCGCGATGGCGTATTTAATTGCGGGTCGCTCAAAAAAGACGGATCGTGAACGAATGTTAGAACGCTATGTGGACGGCGACTTGGCAAGCTCGAGTAGTCACTATGCTAAACAGTACTTTAAACCACCGCTAGATGAAGCACAGACGAAAGAGTTTGAAGAACTGATTCCTGTGTTATGCCAGCCTATTTTGGACAGTTTAGCGGAGCGTAAGTAATGACCAGCCAATCCAAGCAATTAAATCCACTTAGCTTCCCGTTATCTGGTTCAGCGTTAATTGAGGCCAGTGCCGGAACCGGAAAAACCTACACACTGGCGTTGTTATATCTGCGATTGGTTTTAAAGCATGGTGGAGACAGCAGCTTTACGGATCATTTGTTACCGCCCAATATCTTGGTCGTAACGTTTACCAAAGCGGCGACTCGTGAACTACGTGATCGTATCCGTGCGCGTTTAGTTGAGGCGGCCGGGTATTTTCGCGGCGATATTGACGGCGTTGACCCGCAGCTAAGTCAACTCAAACAAGACATTTGTGAGGAACAAGATCTAAACGCGGCTGCACGCCGTCTTGATGTGGCGGCTGAATGGATGGACGAAGCAGCGGTCTCGACGATTCACTCTTGGTGTAGTCGCATCCTATCAGAGCATGCTTTCTATAGCGGTTTAAACTTCTCACAAACCTTGATGGAGAATGAAAAGCCATTGGTGATTCAGGCTTGTGAAGACTATTGGCGAGAAATGGTGTTTCCCCTAGAGGAGCCCGAACTACGTCAAGTGTTGAGCTGCTTTAAATCCCCTGCAGATTTGTATCAAACCGTGAGTCGTGTGGTTTATAAAGTTGCTGCCATTCCTCCCGTGTCTGAGGATATTAGTGCTGAATTAATAGCGATTGCCAAGGATCGTAGCGATAAAATTGCTGCTTTGAAATCTGCTGTGCAGGGGGCATTACCAGTATTGCAGCAGGACTTTGACGTCGCTGCAAAACAAAAGTTATTCAAAGCCACTTCTCTTAATGCCAAGCACCGAGCGTCAGTATTTGACACGCTTCATGAATGGAGTCAATCATCCGGCGACGATTTGCAGGTCTTGGACAAGCTTTTCTCTGGTAAGAGCTTTGCTAAGATTGCGTTGTTGGATACCGATTTCTGGCTCGATCCCCGCCATATTCCTGTCGACCGACCTAGCGCAAATATCTTGGTAGATTTACAAGAAGCGATGTCGCAGTTGGTCACGCCTTTACAGTATTTGATTAGTCACGCAAGTCATTGGGTAGCAACCCGAGTCGAAGACGAAAAGCTGCAACGAGGCGCGTTAAG
Source organism: Marinomonas gallaica (assembly GCF_049821165.1). Lineage (NCBI taxonomy): Bacteria > Pseudomonadati > Pseudomonadota > Gammaproteobacteria > Oceanospirillales > Oceanospirillaceae > Marinomonas > Marinomonas gallaica. Next base: position 2,983,056 of record NZ_CP187511.1, on the reverse strand, counting down.
TCAGAATGACCTGTTGATCAAGCTGGATCAAGCGTTACAAGGTGACGGAGGCGAGCGCCTTGCTGAGGTCATTCGTAAACAGTTTCCAGTTGCTTTAGTGGACGAATTTCAAGATACAGATCCCGTGCAATATCGGATATTTGATACTGTTTACAATGTTGCTGAGCCGTACCCTGATACAGGCTTCTTTATGATTGGTGATCCGAAACAGGCGATTTATCGCTTTCGTGGAGCTGATATTTTTACTTATTTAGCGGCTAAGCAAGATACGGGCGAGCGACAATACACATTGACTCACAATTATCGGTCGGCACCAGAACTGGTTGAGCGCGTCAATCGTTATTTTGAACACGCTGAGACTGTCAATTCAAGCGTCGGCGCTTTCCTGTTTAAACGGAATAATGAAGATCCTATTCCATTCTTGCCGGTAGAGTCAGGCCGTCAAGGCGATGCCATTGCGTTGCTGTTAGACGACAGCCCTGTTGCACCGCAGCAAGTATGGGATCTTAGCGAAGTAGAGGAAGACGTCCCAAAATGGGATCGTGCAGCGGTAACCGCTCATGAGATCGTTCATTGGTTAAACCTGTCTCAGCAAGGTAGAGCCAAATTGAACCTAGGCAAGGGTGCACGAGCCATATTGCCAAAAGATTTTGCTGTGCTGGTCAATAGTGGTAATCAAGCACGCCAAATTCGACGCGCTTTGTTTGAATTGAATGTCGCAAGCGTCTATTTGTCGGATGCTAATGATGTCTTTGACAATGAAGAAGCTGACGATATTTTACGGGTGCTGCGAGCTATGGCGGAGCCGTATAACAGCTATTATTTGCGTATCGCGTTAGGCAGTCGCTTGATGGGCATGGCACTGTATGATTTGGACCGATTAAATCATGATGAAGTGTTTTGGGAGAGCTTCATTGAACTGTTTCGTAGCTATCACCATCATTGGCTAAGCTTTGGTGTAATGCCAACGCTCCATCGTTTTTTCAAGGATCAGCAGGTCACCAGCCGCTATTTGCATGACGCTAATGGCGAGCGTTCGATTACAGATCTATTTCATATCAGCGAACTGCTGCAACAAGCTTCAGAAGTGGTGCAAGGTCAGCAGGCCTTGATTCATCATTTGGAGCAATGTATCAGCACTGAAACCTCTGGAGAAGAGAGTCGACAACAGCGTCTTGAAAGTGATGCCGATTTGGTGCAAGTGGTAACCGTGCATAAATCCAAAGGCCTACAGTACCCTATCGTTATGTTGCCGTTTTTAGATTACGCGCGGCCGGTCAAATGTTCGGATTTACCGATCGAGTACCATGGAGCCGACGGTGCCTTGCATCTGACGTTTATGCCGACCGAGGAAGACGTAGAGACAGCTGATTTCGAGCGCTTGGCAGAGGATATACGTAAGGTCTACGTGGCAATGACCCGTGCTATTTGCGCGCAATGGGTTGCAGTAGAAGATCCTGTTGGCAGCAAAGGTGACCCTGAGCCAGCATTGGTATCAGCTGGTCATCGATTGCTGGGACGTTGTGGTGGCTCTGTGCTGGCGCAATATCAACAGTTGGACGATGTATTCGCCACTGCGACCGCAAAACTCGATGAGCTCTCTTATCGACCAGAGTCTCACGCTCAACCTCGCCCCGCTAGGCGTGTCAACGATTTGGGTATTGAACCTTGGTGGATTGCCAGTTATTCCTCCATTAGTTATGGCGGCAAAAGTGATGCTTTGTTCCCAGAAAGTACGCAAAGCGAGCAAGCCATTGATGAGCAGCTGAGCGATGATGATACACCAACAATTGAGCAGCCAATGCAGCGACTGACGAATAAATTAATGCATCGTTTACCTCGTGGTAGTGCCATGGGGACATTTTTACATGGTCTGATTGAGTGGGCGGCTGAACAACGCTACAAAACATCGGGCGGTAAACGATTGCAAGGTTTTGCCGCAGCGGTGGTAGCTCAAGAAACTCGTCAAGAGGCACTTTACAGTCGTTGCCGCAAGCGTATGTTGGAAGATTTTGCGCCAGGGCTCTCAGAGTGGCTAGCTGATTTTTTAAGTACGTCGTTTGCAATCGAGTCGCTGACACAGAAATCGGGTCACACGCTGCGTTTGATGGATCTTCCGTCACATAAAATTTCCGTTGAACTGGAATTTATGTTTTCGGCCAATCAAGTGACCACTGGCACGATAGATCAACTGGTACGGCGTTATACATGGCAAGGACGTGAGCGTCCTATGGCTAATTTTCAAAAATTAGAAGGCATGTTTAAAGGGTTTATTGATTTGGTGGCTGAAATCGACGGGCAATATTTTGTCATTGACTGGAAAAGTAATTTCCTAGGCAACACTGATGATGATTACCATGCCCAGGCGCTGCAAGATGCTTTACTGAAAAAACGTTATGACCTGCAATATGTCTTGTATCTGCTTGCGCTGCACCGTCATTTGAAAGATCGTGTTCCCGGTTATTGCTATGACACGCACGTTGGTGGTGCCATTTACTTCTTTTTACGGGGTTATGAAAACTCAGAAACACAGGGGTTGATTATGGATAAGCCGCCTAAAGCATTGATTGAGCAATTAGATGCTGTGTTTACTGGGAAGGCAAAGGAGTGTGCTCATGACTAAGTTAGAGCAAATGCAAGCGTGGGTGGATGCTGGACTGATCCGTTACATCGATTACGCACTGGTGAACTTTATTCGTGAGCAGACTCAGGATACCTCTGAAGATGCATTATTGGCCATGCTGCTGGTAAGTCACAGCGTTTCGATGGGGCAGGTCTGTGTAGATATTAATGGTATGTTAGTAAAACCTTTAGATATGATGTCAGCTGATAGTGCGAATGACGAAGCACAGCAGATAGCTCTTGCTCAGCTGCAAAGCTGGATAGAAAGTTTAACGATATCAGAATGGTTATCTGCCATTGAAGCGTGTTCTGCTGTTGCTGTGATCGCTAACGATTTTGAGGATACGAATCATGCCACGCCGTTTGTATTGGTTCAGCAGCAAGGCAAAGCCTTGCTGTATTTACGTCGCTATTGGCAAGCGGAAAAAACCATCGTATCGGGAATTAAAGCGCGACTTGAACCTGCCAGTCGCATTAGTAACGCGGACATTGGTAACTTACTGAATCAGCTGTTTGGCGAAAAACAGCATGATTACGAAGACACAGATTGGCAGCGTATCGCCTGTGGTATCGCTGCCAGTAACCACTTTTCAATCATTACTGGCGGTCCAGGCACAGGCAAAACAACAACGGTTTTAAAACTGTTAGCGCTTCTACAAGCTGAACGTTTAATGCATCAATTGCCGCCATTGGCGATTCGCTTAGCGGCACCCACCGGAAAGGCTGCAGCGCGCCTTAATGAGTCCATAGCGGACAACTTAGCGCGATTAGCATTGCCTGAACTTGAGAATCTTGCGCCTCAAGCGCTGAAAGCCGTGATTCCAACGCAGGTAATGACTCTGCACCGATTATTGAGCCCCAAGCCAAATAGTCGCCAATTTCAGCATAACAAGTCGAACCCTTTGGTGGCCGATATCGTGGTTATTGATGAAGCTTCAATGATTGATATTGAGATGATGGCTAATCTCTTTGATGGTATTGAGCCAGATGCGAGAGTGATTCTGCTGGGAGATAAAGACCAATTGGCCTCAGTGGAAGCAGGTTATGTTTTAGGAGACTTGTGTCAAGGTGCTGTTGATGGCCATTACACTCAAGAAACCGCAGATTGGATTCGTGACATTTGTCAGCAAAATCTAGAAGAACGTTTTATTGACCCGCAAGGGGCTGTTCTCAATCAAGCAGTCTGTATGCTTCGACGAAGTTACCGCTTCCAAGACGGCGGGGTAATTCATCGATTGGCAAGTTTGGTGAATGATGAGCGTGATGACCCTCTAAATGATCCTAAAATGCCTGAGCTAAAAGACGTGTTTCGACAGAAAGAACAGTACGAAAATACCCCCGTTTTACGCTACCTAGAGCAAGAGCAGTTGCCTACATCGGTTTTGCAAAATGCCTTTAAAACACTCTTGATCAAGGGCTATGGTTATTATTTAGCTGTGGTTCACGCCATGCCTAGCGCAGCAATGGATAGTGCTCTTTTCGATGATTGGGGTAAGCAGGTGCTTAGTGCTCATGCCCATTTTCAGTTGCTGGTAGCATTGCGTAAAGGAGAGTGGGGCGTAGAGGGTATGAATGCTAAAATAGAACAGATGCTGCTATCAGCCAAGCAACTCACCAGTATTGATAGTCTGTGGTATTTAGGGCGTCCTGTGATGGTCACGCAAAATGACTACAGTGTTGACTTAATGAATGGTGATATTGGCATTAGTTTACTGTATCCCGTTAATGGGGAATTAAAGCAACGAGTTGTATTTTCAGACGGCAAAGGCGACGTGCGCTGGGTACTGCCGAGCCGTTTACAAAGCGTAGAGACCGTATTTGCTATGACTGTCCACAAGTCTCAGGGGTCAGAGTTTCATCATACAGCGATGCTATTACCTGGCCAAAACTCTCCCATATTGACGAAAGAACTGATCTACACTGGCATTACGCGATCGAAAAAACACTTTACGCTGATTTCAGGCGATGCAGATGTGCTTGAAAGCGCGATGAACCGGAAAGTGGTGCGCTCTAGCGGTCTTTCGCTGTCTATTCAGTAGTTATTGGAGGCGATCTGAAGGTCGCCTCCAATCGTCTTAGGTTAAGCCAATAGGGCAGCTAATACCTGTGCCGGCCAACCCACAATAACCATTAGGGTTCTTATGTAGGTATTGTTGGTGTTCCGTTTCTGCGAAATAGAACGTTTCCAACGGCTCTACTTCGGTTGTGATTTTACCAAAACCATTTTCCGTTAAACGTTTTTGATAGTCATCACGACTCTTAAGGGCTGCTTTTAAATCGTCATCGTTGACCGTATAAATGGCAGAGCGATACTGCGTGCCAATATCATTGCCTTGGCGCATGCCTTGCGTCGGGTCGTGGCTCTCCCAAAAGACCTTAAGAACTTCTGGTAGCGACGTTTCGTTGGTATTAAAAATGACTTTGACGACTTCTGTATGGCCAGTTTGTCCTGTGCAAACTTCTTTATAAGTTGGATTAGGTGTGTAGCCACCAGCAAATCCTACCGCGGTCACCTTAACGCCAGCAGTATTCCAAAACCTTCTTTCGGCACCCCAATAGCAACCCATGGCAAAATAAACTTCTTTTTCAGAAGGCATTGCATGGCGTTTTATGTTTTCTTTTGTAACTATGTTTGTATCTTCTGTGAATATAGGTTCACTTCTGCCTTTTAAAGCGTTCTCTTTTGAGAGAAAATTAATATTTTTCATTGGATTACCTAAATTTAATTTGAGTTAATTCTATTGTTAGTGTATTGGTTGAGTTGTTTGTTAAATGATCGTTTATTACGTTTCATTACGTATGGATGCAAAAGACTACTATGTAATAATGGTAATACAAAAGCCCTAGCATACACTTGAACTATCTACATTAGGGATGGTTGGTTATGTCTGATGCGCTGGTCCTGTGGGACGCTCGAAACAGCAATCGCTTTCTGCAAAAGTTTATTGAAGACTTTGCGGCGGAGTTTATGCGCTTCTCTTTAACAGTTCGTTTTGTTGCACTATCTAATACTACGTCATTAGAAAGAGATCAGATCAAACCGTCTATGCGAGGATTGCTCGATCTAGTTCATGCGGAATCACCGCTGCATTTGATTACATTTGGTTCTAAGCCTAACTCACTTGCTTCGTTAATTAGCCCGGCATTACGCTGTCAGCTCCATACAAACTTGTTACCTGAATGGATGGAAGGGGATCGACAGAACTCAACCATTGCAAAGCTGGCTGGGTATATACATAAAAATGAAGAATGGGGTGATGGCGGTGCACTGAAAGATTATTTTTATCCTCAGTTTACCAGTCAAGCGTCTAGCTCTATTGCTTTCTTTAAAGAAGACAGCTTTTCAAATGTTATAGAGGAGCATGCAGTGGCGCATGGCATAGATTACCAATCTATTCCGATCGAAGCATTTCTGCCTCCATCTAAGTTACTGGTACAGCAAGTTGGAATGCTGGTTGTCTCCTCAAGCATTGCTAATCAAGATGACATCATTGAACTGGCAAATGGGTATGGGCTGCCAGTTTTATTGATTTCTCCTGAAATGCGTAATTTCGGTATTAGAGAAGGTGAAAATGGTTGGGTGGTATCAACGACGCAGCAGATTCAATATACCAACTACCTTAAAAACTGGCAGGGGATGTCGCAAAATACCAGAGAAATGATTTCTCAATATTGTCAGTACTCTCAATCTACACACTCCGGGTTACGCTGTTATTGCTCCTCACTTGGTTACCCTGAAAAATTAGAATTGAAAGATTTTAAGTTAAGGGGTTGACCAATAAGATAAAGCTACGTAATATGCGCACCTCGTTGACGCGGGATGGAGCAGTCCGGTAGCTCGTCGGGCTCATAACCCGAAGGTCGTAGGTTCGAATCCTGCTCCCGCAACCATTTTAATATGGATCATCGATTTGAATTAAATTGTTAGTGATTGCGCAAGCATATTTAGCGCGGGATGGAGCAGTCTGGTAGCTCGTCGGGCTCATAACCCGAAGGTCGTAGGTTCGAATCCTGCTCCCGCAACCAGCTAAGTCTCTGTTGTTCAAACTCGTAACATTATTTATTCATATAATAAAAGGTAAGCTAGCTTGCTAGTTTACATGGCGCGGGATGGAGCAGTCTGGTAGCTCGTCGGGCTCATAACCCGAAGGTCGTAGGTTCGAATCCTGCTCCCGCAACCAATTCGTATTGTAGTGAGAATTGGAGCCGTATTTTTATTTTTAGTATTGAAAAAATCTATTTATGAATAGTTTGCATGTCGCGGGATGGAGCAGTCTGGTAGCTCGTCGGGCTCATAACCCGAAGGTCGTAGGTTCGAATCCTGCTCCCGCAACCAACTTAATAAGAATGAGTTGATTGCAATATTAAACATAGCTAGTGTTCTGAATCTATTTAATTCGATAGATTACATGGCGCGGGATGGAGCAGTCTGGTAGCTCGTCGGGCTCATAACCCGAAGGTCGTAGGTTCGAATCCTGCTCCCGCAACCAACTTTTTAACATAAGTTGTTTAGAATTATATAAGAAATAATTGGTCTATTTAACAATAGATTACATGGCGCGGGATGGAGCAGTCTGGTAGCTCGTCGGGCTCATAACCCGAAGGTCGTAGGTTCGAATCCTGCTCCCGCAACCAATTATATATGTTTGTTTTTCCTTCTCTAAATCCCCTAGTATTTTCTTCATCCTAGATGCTTTTCGGCATTGCTTTTTCTACTCTTATCTCTCATACCTTATTTAGCGATATATTGGCTTTCAAATATCTTTGATCCACTGTTACTATCGTGGCTTCATTATTTTTGACTAAGCCATCTTATGATCAGACTTCACTGTACTAGTAAATTACTGCCCAAGCTCCCTGTTGATGGTAAGGGGTATTTTTCAGCATCTAATAAAAACCGAGCAAATTCGGCGCAGATGCTAGAGGCTTTGAATCCCTTGAGTGGTTGGTATGGCAGTATGTTCGTTTTAAAAGGACGTAATTGTGTCGTCATTATCCATGAAGCAACACGCTTTCCTGTTTTTATGCCTTGTTTGGTGAAAGCGCACTTTGCTGAGTTGGAAGACCATTTTGCTAGTGCATTTGTTGCTGCTTTAGTAGAAATTGGGTCAAATGAAGAGCAAATTGAAACGGCAAAAAGGCTGCTTCAGCCATTCGTGGTCGATGCTGAAAACAAAGATGTCATGCAGATGGCATTAAATCAGGCGAAGGCATGCATTGAGCGTATGCTCTGGGATGACAATACTTCTATTGAAAAACTAGAGGCAGCTCAGGCGAGTCGGGTGCTCAGTGATATCCCGTTTAACTTGCAGGCCAAAAAAGAAGTTGTTTGGCCAAAGAAACTAATGCTGAGATTGTTAGATGATGCTACTGGCTTGCTTAATCGAGCGTCCAATCATTCTTTTGAAGGTGATAGTAAAGTGAGTGATGCTCAGAAATCGGATAAAATTGTTTCTCTGGCCGACTTTCAGAGTCGCCGAAAATAGCAGTAAACAAAGACGTTACAGTTATAAGTACAGTTCTCTTAAATTAACTTAAATCTTCTAGGTTGATCCCCTTCTTTGACATCTCGCTTAAAATCTCTTTGGCTGCTCGAGCTCGATTATCCATTTCGTTAAGGATATGTGTAATGAGGTCGAGTAAGGCGTTCTTTTCTAAGACCGTTAGCATGCCGCATTGCTTTTGAAGGTCTGTGAGTTTGATTTCACTAACGCGAATGCGATCGAGTAGATTAAGTAGCGTGCTTTCCGTTGGTACTTTTTTGGTTTCTAGGTCATACCCGCTGGAGCGGTGACGCTTTAATCCCTTTTGCAAACGTTCAAGTTCGGGGCGTAAGTCATGTCTTTTTGCTAATGATGCGACACATTTGGATGAGGTTTGTACGACGGTCAAGCTGTAAGCTAAAGATTTTAGAATGTGTGTTAATTCGTTCATTTAGTTTTATGAATTCTCATTTGAAACATTGTGAATTAAAGGTTGGCCGCATGCGTGGGGCGTTATTGCAGAGCTTTAAATTAAGCTAGTACGAACACGTACTCTACATCTATTGGTAATACATAATATTGTTAAATAAAGGAATCGCCTAACTATTTCATGATCTTTGCATTGAATCAACACAATGGTCTACGTTAGAACTGGCCAAAAATAGTCATGGTACAGATTGAGTGTGAGCGTAATTGTTCACGGTGTCCATTTGGGGATGCCTGCTCGCATGCTTTAATTGCGTTATTATAGCTCAAGAATTGGCTCTTGTTGCGAGTTCTTGTTATCGGATCTCACTAGAATCTCTGTAAGATGTTTCATGCATATGAATTGTAAGTTTAGTTAGCAGTTTCTCGGTTATGAAATAACTAGTCCGATAGCTAACGTTTGCATAAAATGACAGAAAATTTATGCATTGTATTAACGTGCCGTTGAGGAGAGCATGATGGACACGCTACTGGCGTTTTACTCCACGTATGAAGAGCAGATTTTTCTGATGGCCAAAAATGTAGTGTTGGCTTGCTTAGTAGTTGTAATGGCAACTTTTGTTTCTAAACTGGCAAGAAGAGGGGTATACGCTGGAGCAGCCCGTTTAAGTCAGAATGATGAAATAATTGCTCAGCTGTTATCGAAAATAGCAGCCTATGCTGTGTATTTGATTGGCTTGGTGATTATTCTGGATTTGTTTGGGGTAAATACAGCCAGTCTAGTTGCTTTAGTTGGTGCTGCGGGGTTAGCTGTTGGCTTAGCGTTAAAAGATACCCTGAGTAATATTGCTGCTGGTATTATGATCTTATTTCTCAAACCCATTAAGAAGGGCGAATATGTTGAATTCAATGGCTATATGGGGACAGTTTCGTTCATAGGCCTGTTTACTTCAGAGTTTGAGACGGCGGATGGCCTATATATATCAAGCCCCAACAGCAATGTTTGGAATGCGACCATTCGTAATTACAGTCGAAACAGCAAACGTCGATTAGAAGTGACCGTTGGGATTTCTTACAAAGATTCCATAGATGTTGGTATGAAAGTGTTGCTTGAGCTCGCCTCTGAATTTAATGTCATTATGAAAGACCCAGCCCCGCAAGTGATTGTACATATGCTAGCGGATAGCTCGGTGAACCTTCAGCTTCGAGCTTGGACCACTCCCGACAAGTTTTGGGATACTTACTGGGCGCTCCAGAAGCAAGTTAAACCTCGTATTGAGGCGGCTGGCCTCACGATTCCTTTCCCTCAGCGCGATTTGCACATTATTAAAAATAACGAATTCAATGAGAATAGCCCTAAATAAGGGCTATTTTTTGCTCTAAATAAAATGCTAGGTTGTATTAATTCAGAGATTTAGGTGATGGCTTAGTTTCATTATTTAAAATTACTATTAGATTGATCGGTAAATGATATTTTCTATATTGACTGAAAAGGCATATTGTTAAACCTACTTTAACGGTCCAGTATCAAAAATAGAGATCTTAAATGTTACAGCGCAACGCATCACTTGTTCATCTATCCTTAATTAGTCGGGTGACAACATAGAGTGTGCGACAAAAACATAAGCATAAGGAGTTTCGACGTGAGCCAGAATAAAACTACATCGACAGGAAAATGCCCTGTCATGCACGGAAGCCACACAGAGACCGGCGATTCGGTTATGGCTTGGTGGCCAAATGCACTCAACTTAGACATCTTGCATCAACACGACACGAAAACAGATCCATTTGACGAATCATTTAATTATGCCGAAGAGTTCAAGAAGTTAGATTTAGAGAAAGTTAAGAGCGATCTTAAAGACCTGATGACAAATAGCCAATCATGGTGGCCTGCAGATTGGGGGCATTACGGTGGTCTTATGATTCGTATGGCATGGCACTCAGCGGGTAGTTACCGTGAGTCGGATGGTCGTGGTGGCTCAAACACCGGTAACCAGCGATTTGCGCCACTGAATAGCTGGCCCGACAATGGCAACCTTGATAAGGCTCGTCGACTGTTGTGGCCAGTGAAAAAGAAATACGGCAACAAATTATCTTGGGCGGATTTAATGATTCTGGCTGGTAATATGGCGTATGAGTCAATGGGCTTCAAAACCTTTGGTTTTGCAGGCGGTCGTGAGGATATTTGGCATCCAGAGAAAGACGTTTACTGGGGATCGGAGAAAGAGTGGCTGGCGTCTTCAGATAATGAAAACAGCCGTTATTCAGGAGAGCGAGATCTTGAGAATCCTTTAGCGGCCGTAATGATGGGGCTGATTTATGTAAACCCTGAAGGGGTAGATGGTAATCCTGATCCTCTAAAAACAGCGCAAGATATTCGAGTCACATTCGCCCGTATGGCCATGAATGACGAAGAAACAGTTGCCTTGACCGCGGGTGGCCACACTGTTGGTAAAACGCATGGTAATGGCAGTGCCGACGATTTAGGGCCAGAACCTGAGGCTGCTGATATAGAAGAGCAAGGTTTAGGCTGGAACAATAAAGTCTCCCGAGGTGTTGGGCGTAATACCGTGACAAGTGGCCTAGAAGGGGCCTGGACAACAAACCCTACGCAATTTGATATGGGTTATTTCGATATGTTGCTTGATCACGAGTGGGAAAGTGTCAAAAGTCCTGCTGGTGCTTGGCAGTGGGAGCCGATCGATATTAAAGAGGAAGATAAGCCTGTCGATGTTGAGGACTCAAGTATCCGTTGCAATCCAATGATGACGGATGCGGATATGGCCATGAAAATGGATCCAGAGTACCGAAAAATCATGGATCACTTTCGAGCAAACCCAGATTACTTTAAAGATGTATTTGCTCGCGCTTGGTTTAAGTTGACTCACCGTGATATGGGACCAAAAGCGCGCTACCTAGGCGCAGATGTTCCAAGTGAAGATTTGATTTGGCAGGATCCCGTTCCTGCAGTTGATTACACATTAGATGACGCAGAAATTGCCGATCTTAAGGCTAAAATCCTAGCGACCGACCTTTCTGTTGCAGAGCTAGTAGCGACGGCTTGGGACAGTGCTCGTACTTTCCGAGGATCCGATTACCGTGGGGGAGCGAATGGTGCTCGTATTCGTTTGGCACCGCAAAAAGATTGGCAAGGTAATGAGCCAGAGCGTTTGCAAAAAGTATTGTCGGTATTAGAAGTCATTCAAAAAGACTCTGCTAAACCGATTAGTATGGCAGACCTTATTGTGTTGGCTGGTAGTGCGGCTGTCGAAAAAGCGGCTTACGATGCTGATGTTCATATTAATGTGCCATTCGCGCCAGGGCGTGGCGATGCCACAGATGACATGACGGATGCGGACTCATTTGACGTATTAGAGCCTTTACATGATGGCTTTAGAAACTGGTTGAAAGAGCATTATGCCGTCCAGCCAGAAGAGATGTTGTTAGACCGAGCTCAGTTAATGGGGCTGACGGCGCCTGAAATGACAGTATTGTTGGGCGGTATGCGAGTATTGGGCGCTAACCATAGTGCTAGCAAGCAGGGTGTTTTGACCTACCGCGAAGGGGTTTTGAGTAATGACTTTTTTGTTAACTTAACCGATATGGGTAATACTTGGAAACCAACAGGGCGTAACTCATACGATATCTGTAATCGTGAAACGGGCGACGTGAAGTGGACGGCTACACGTGTTGATTTAGTGTTTGGTTCGAACTCGATTCTTCGTTCTTACGCTGAGTTCTATGCCCAAGACGATAACCAAGAAAAGTTTGTAAAAGACTTTGTTAAAACATGGGTTAAAGTCATGAATGCGGATCGTTTTGACTTAAAATAATACGTATAGAATGAGTGCATAGTTGTTCATAACTTAAACAAAAGCGTCTTAGTCTCTGGCTAAGGCGCTTTTTTAATGTTGAATGCTTGCTGAAAGTCGATAACATTGTCCCTACGCATTTTTGTTATGTAATTAATTGGATTTGTCTCATGATCGTAAAACGTACGCCACTGCATACTCGTAACATCTCCATAAATGGCTTCAAACGAGAAGATGATTTATGGGAAGTCGAAGGTGTGCTGCAGGATACCAAAGGATATCCATTTTCACTCGATGATCGTGGTGTTATCGAGGTGGGTGAGTACTTGCATCAAATGATTTTGACATTAGTCTTTGATGACACGTTTACTATTTGTGAGGTACGAGCGCAAATGCATGACACTCCTTATCTAGACTGCTCCGGTGCAGCGCCTCAGTATGAGAGGCTCATTGGCCTGCAAATTAAAAAAGGGTGGATGACAGAGGCAAAGGAGGTATTGGGGCGAACTACAAGTTGCACTCATCTGACTGAAATGCTACCTGCTTTAGCTACAGCAGCATTGCAAACAGTACGGGGATATAAGTTAAATTTCGAACCTAATTATGCCTCAGGTTCAGAAGAGCGTAGCGCTGTGCGTAATACCTGCCACGGTTTTCGTGACGGCGGTCGCGCGCAGCGTCGATTATGGCCCGATACGGCCGAATAGTTCAAACAAGGGTATGGTTCCTAAAGGTTGCGTTTAAATTGATTAACAGCGTTAACGACTTCCTGCGCACCTTGTTGTATGTCCTTAATAACATCGCCAGCTTCACTTGATAGTGTATGTGCTTCATTCACTTTAGTTAGGCTTTCTTTGATGAGGTTGACGGCCTGTTCCGTTAGCTTTTTGTTTTCTGATACGACGTTAATAATCTCTTCTGTGGCGATGCTCGTTCGAGAGGCCAGTTGACGCACCTCGTCTGCGACGACTGCAAATCCTCGGCCTTGCTCGCCTGCCCGAGCGGCTTCTATGGCGGCGTTAAGTGCTAAGAGGTTGGTTTGATCAGCAATGCCACGAATGCTCTCCACAAGGTCAGACACTTTTTGGGATTGCGAGTCTAATTCTACAATACCGTTGCTGGCATTGTTCATTCGATTGGATAGCTCTTCCATTGTATTGATAGTGTCATTAATAACTTGAATGCCTTTTGAAGTGTTAGCATCTGTTTCTTGAGATACGTTGTAAGCCACTTCGGAGGCTTCTGCAATCGCTGTTTCACGGTTCACTTGGTCTGTTACAACGGAAGCAAATTTAACAACTTTGTATAGCTCACCTGTTTCATCATGGATTGGGTTATAGGTGGCCTCAAGCCAAACATCGTTTCCATTTCTATCTACGCGACGAAAGCGCCCCGAAAAGAACTCTCCAGAGCTTAAACGGCGCCAGAAGTTACGGTATTCGTCTGTATCAACTTCAGTTGATGGGCAAAAAATGCGGTGATGTTGGCCGATGATTTGACTCTTACTGTAGCCCATTCCTTTCAAAAAGTTATTATTTGCATCTAGGATGATGCCATCTAAACTGAACTCAATGACAGCTTGTGAACGATCAAGTGCTGCAAGCATGTCTTGCTGTTGGCGAGAGTGAGAAATGGTTCGCGTGAGCTCGGAGCAGAAGACTTCAATTTTTTCTCCTTCCGCTGTCGACAAGGGCTGCATAATGACTCGATACCAGTGTTCATTGCCATTTTGACTGACTAATTGAATGGCGCCATGCCAGTGGTTGCCTGCTTTAAAGGCTTCCAGCATTGCGCGCGTATGCTCTTTGTCTATTGCCTTAGGTGATATATGTTTTTGAAGGGTGCTAAGCTCATCAAAGCGACAACCGAATGATTCTAGAAAGCTTGAATTGGCTTCTAAAAACTGACCTTTACGGTCAATAGAAAAGTACAGCATTGCTTCACGTAAGTCTTTTTGCACGTTGTGAAATGCGGTTAGCTCTTTTTCTTGCTCTGCAATGCGGGAGCGTAATTTGTTACCTTGAAAAAACATAGTTGATAGACCTCATAGCGTATTTGAGCAATGTGCACTTAGTAAGAGAGACCTGCACGAAGTTCGCTAATTTATGTGATCACCGTTAAAGTGATTGGGGCTTGAGCGCATCTGTAACGTTATGCTACATATTATTGATTGTGTCTAAAATTAATAGTTCATTTTACGATATATAACAATAAATTGGATTTGTGAGTGGTCGATAAATTTATTGACTTACCTTGTTTGCATTTTGTTACAGAAGGTGATGTATGCAACAAATGGTCAGGCATCAATTAAGTGTCGGCTATTTAAAGCTACAAAAGTTCGAGGGGGTAAGAGTGCCCAATTTAAGAGCTTGTCTGTGCGCCTGTAGTGAGCCTAAAGTATTAATATTGTTACTGTTTTAATAATACTGTAACGTCTAAAGGCTCTAATGCAGGGTGTAGTTCAAATATTTAATTTTAGAGACTTTATGTCAGCTTCGGCCCCACTTAGCATTATCAAAGATGACCTAACTTTTTTATTAAGTGAAATAGAAAAGCACGGTGTGTACACAGAGCTACTTTTTAAAACAGGCTCCCCTGATGTCTTAACCAGTATTCGTGCTCGTCGCGGTTATGTCCAAACTCTGCGTGAAAAAATAGAGCTGCACTGTGCCCGCTTGCTGGAACGTCGCAAGCTAGGGACGTCCTACTACAATCAAGTCGTCGCCGTTCGCGGTTTAGCGAATGCTTTGGCTGCCATCGCTCGGGGCTTGTTAGACACTGTCGAGGCGGGCTCTCTCGACGAACAATTTGAACATCCTGATAGTGGCAATTGCCTTAAATTTATTAAGCGAGTCAATCGTACTATTGCGTTAGTTAAGGTCGGCTTTTCTGAAGATATTAGACGCACAGGTATAAAAGTTGCTCGTCGTTCAGAAAAGCTAAAAACCTTGTATGACGACATTCAAATGGAGACCCTAAGCCAAAAAGGGCGTTTGCTCGATGTCGAATTGAAAGCTTCCATTCTATGCAATGGTTGTTTGCGTCGATTAGTGGATCAACTCTCTGATATTGCGGAAACGTTGATAAAAGTGGATCTTGGTCATGTGGCAACGCTTAAAAATTACAAGCACCTTAAGCACGTTACCTCAGAACTCAATTACGATCTGAATGATGTCAAAGTGCGTCGTTTAGCATTAACGCGATCCGGCAGCGCGATCGCTTCAGTGTCGCATCAGAATGCGGCGGGTCAACATGTACTGGCGGTATACAAAGAAGGGGATCGAACTAAGATCGACGAAGAGGTTCAAGGTGTTCAAAATTGGCGTAACGTGAACCCCAAACTGGCCCCTGATGTTTTGGTGAAAACCCAATCTGATGGCGAAACCTCTGCTTTGCTGATAGAACACATTCCTGGAAAAACGCTGGAGTCGTTGCTTCGTGAAGGAAAAGAGAAGGCGCTGGAAAAAGCACTGAAAACACTGTTTAAGACACTCAATGATACGTGGCAGGCGACCTTAACGAGTGAGCATTCACGTGCTGATTTTATGCAGCAGTTACGTAAGCGTATCAAAGACAGCGCTGGCGTACACCCAGAGTATTTTACGCCTGAGCAACGAATCTGCGGTTTAGTACGTCCCAGCTTTTATGACATTGTCGATAGAGTTGAAGCGAAAGAAAGCCGTTGGCCTTCACCTTTTTCGGTTTTGATTCACGGTGACTTTAATGTTGATAATTTAATATACGATGATGTTGAAGAGCGTATTTACTTTATTGATTTACATCGATCTACCTATTTTGACTATGTGCAAGACATTTCAGTGTTGATGGTTTCGATTTATCGTTTACAAATACTCGAAAAAAATAAACGTAAAGTGATGATGGATTGTGCCAAAGACATTTATAAATTTGGTCAGCGCTTCGCAAAGCGACATAACGATGACAATTTTGATCTCAGGCTGGCAGCGGGTTTAGCTCGCTCATTTGCCACCTCCACTCGGTTTGTGTTGGATAAAAAATTGTCAACCAGAATGTATTTGAGGTCTCGCTACTTACTAGAAATGCTGGCCACTTTACCTATTGAAAAAGAAGCAAAGTTTAAGCTTCCACTTAAGGAGTTATACAGTGAATAAGCCCAAAATTGGGGTGGTAGGAATCCCAGGCAAATGGTCTACAGAAGTGCTTGCGGATCGTTTGGAAGCGTTAACGGGTTTTCGTGCCGTCATTGACATGGCTGACGTAGAGTTGCGCTTAGATACGAATCAATTGATGCACGGCGATTTAGACCTGGCCCAATTAGATGGCGTCATTGTTAAAAAAATCAGTGAAGTATATGCACCTAGTGCTGAGGACCGCATACTTATTATTTCGCATATCGAAAAACTGGGCGTGCAAGTATTCAGTTCACCGAAAGCAATTGGCAAATTGATTAACCGACTAAGCGGCACATTAGCCTTGCAGCAAGGCGGTGTGCCAATGCCGAAAACACGCGTGACAGAAAGTTTAGATCAGGCGTTGGCGGCCGTTTATGAGTTTGGCTCGGTCATTTTGAAACCTCTGTACTCAACCAAAGCGCGTGGTATGGAAATGCTTACAGCGGATCAGGATGAGGCTGAGTTACGCCAAATGCTTACTGCATACCGCGAGCAGAATAGTTTGTACTACATACAGCAAACGGTAAAGCTCGATGGACGAGACCTTGGGATGGTGTTTTTAGGAGGCGAGTACTTCTGTACCTATTCGCGTGTGGGAAATAAAGAGTCGTGGAATACTACGATTCATAGTGGTGGTCATTATGAGTTATTTGAACCGACAGAAGCATTGATTGAATTGGGCCGCAAAGCTCAGGCATGTTTTGATTTAAGCTTTACGACAGTTGACATTGCGTTGACTGACCAAGGTCCTGTTGTGTTCGAGGTATCTGCTTTTGGTGGCTTTAAAGGGGCCTTAGAAGGGTGTGAGCTTGATGCGGCGGGTGCTTACGCAGACTATGTAGTGGCGCAAATTAATCAGCGAGGTGTGGTGTAATGTTGCAGGATCTTTTTAACCCAACGCAATTAATTGCAGCTCAGGATCAGTGTGATTATCAGCGCATCTATGGCTTTGGTGAACTGTCCGTCAAAGTAAAAAGCAATTCTGAAACTTTATTAGAAGAGTTAGACCTGTATTACAAGAGTTACGTGAGCTCGAGAAACGACGAAACGGGCAAAACGCTTTATGTGATCAATCAAGAAAACATCGGCCATGAGCATGATTGGTTAGATGTGCCGCGTGAAGCCGGTAAGCAGGGTAGAAAAGAAGGTTACCTTGAGAATGCTGAAGGTGGTCGTTGGATTAAAAAATTCAAAACTGGTTTAGCGTTGCTTCAGCATCAATCTACGCCTACTGTTGTGGGTGAATGTGAACAGCAGTTAGCTCAGATTGTTAATTTTATTAATAATCAGTGTTTGAACCATTATCTAAGTCAAGGCTTCGAGCTAGGTCATGCCGCTGCGTTCAGTCGTGACGGAAAGGTGACGGCGATTGCTGCAGGCTCAGGTGGCGGTAAGTCCACGCTTATGTTGCGTTGTTTGGAAGATGAAACACGTCATTTCTTAACGAACGATCGTTTGTTGTTTAAAAATGAAGACGGCAAGGTTGCTGCCGTGGGCATTGCTAAGCTGCCTCGTGTTAATCCCGGTACGCTATTAAATGCGCCGCGCTTAAAACATATCTTACCTGTGCAGCGTCAGACTGAGCTAAAGAAAATGCCCATGTCAGAGCTGTGGGGTTTAGAGGAAAAATACGATGTACAAATTGAAGATGAGTACGGTTTGGGTCGTGTTGTGCTGCAGGGGGAGTTGGTCAATCTTGTGATGCTCGATTGGGCGCTAAACTCAGATGAACCGACCGCGCTGTTATCTGTCGATCTGTCTGCTGAAGCGGAAGAGATTGATGGCTTACGTAAGCGTCCAGGGCCATTCTTTCAAGACGGCAATGGTGAGTTTTCTCAAGATTTAAATGAATTGGCGTCCTTATCTCAATATTGCCAAGCTTTGGCGCCGATTAACGTCTATCGTTTAACGGGTAAAATCGATTTTGATCGTGCGTTCGAGCTATTGGAGACACTATGAGTAAGGTTTGTGCTCTGATACGCCATGGCGCCTACCATCAGTTAAAAAACACTCCCAGTGCGATGCAGCCCTATGCCTTGACTGTGGAAGGTGAGTATGAGGTGCGTCGGCAGGCGCGCCTGTTTGGCGAATGGTTAAGTGAATCAGGGTACACATTGGACTCTATCGTGGATGCCTCTTCTTTATTGCGTGCGTGGCAAACAGCTCGTATTTATGTCGAAGAGCTAGGACAGTTTTTCAACAATACGCCGCAGGTGGTGTGTCACTCTGAGTTGTGTGAACGCAGCGTTGGCGCGGTAGCGAATCTTCCTCTTGAAGAGATTGAGCGTATTTTAGAACTTGATCCTCGTTTTGATGTAGCGCCAAAAGGTTGGAAATCTGATAGCCATTATTGTTTGCCATTTGACGGAGCAGAGTCTTTGTTGCAAGCTGGTCAGAGAGTCGCCAAACATATTATGGCATGGCAAACAGATGGGACTGAGGCATCTAGTAACCGCAGCATTAAATTGATTGTGGGACACGGCGCTTCGATTAGGCATGCCGCTTTTCATCTAAATGTCATAAAATTTTGCGATATTAAGCGATTAAGTATGCACTATGGGCATCCAGTTGTTTTAGACTTTGTCGGCGATAAGGTGACTCAGCTTTTCGGGGATTGGAAACAGCGACAGACCCATGATGTTCCCGACTGATAAAACCTCTAAAAAAGGCCTGTAGCTTCGTTATGAAGAATCATTTGCCCACCATTTCTGACCTCCCTCAGCACGAGGAAATTCGTGCACGTTTGCCAAAAGACGTAGAGCTTTGGCCGCGTGAAACGTCCTCTTTTAACCATAAAGCGTTAGATACTCATCATCCATTGAACAAGTATTGGCGTAAAAAAGTTCGCTGGCCATCGCGCCCAGTGGTCTTTATTTCTGATCCTCATGCGGACGCACAAGCGTTTGAAGACTCTTTGATTGCAGCCGGCGTTGCCGATCGTAAAAAGCCAGGTTTGTGTCAACTTAAATTGACTAAGTTTGGTAAGTCTGCAGAAATTATTATAGGCGGTGACTGTTTAGATAAGGGCCCGAGTAATCTAGATTTGTTGCGCAGCGTGAAGCAACTGTATCGAATGAATGCGAAAGTTACGCTGTTAGCGGGTAATCACGACTTACGTTTACGTATGGGATTATTGGCCATAACTCGCAAAAAAGACGTGGGCAATCAGCACTTCTTTGTGCGTATGGGTAAGAAGATTGTACCGTTGTTCAAAGAGGTGTTTGAACAGTATTTAGAAGGTACAAAATGGGAAAAGAAGGTGCCAGATGAAGAAACGTGCCGTAAGAAACTGTTCCCTGACGAAGATTGGTTTAATGAGTTTCCATTTCATGCTGCGGGTTTTTTGACGGCTGAGGGGATTGATCGTGAAGTGCGTAAGATGCATACCAAAGTCGATAAGTTTGAACGGCATTGTTTAGAGGCAGGGTTAACGCTACGCCATGTTTATGCGGCCTCCATGCAATGTCAAAAACTGTTTTTAAGTCGTAAGGGGGAGTTTAGTTGGTTCTTCCGTAAGATGAAGTTGGTAGAGAAGCGTGGTTCGTTCTTATTTTTGCATGCAGGCTTAGACGATGTAATGGGGCGTATGTTGCTTAAAAATGGCACGCGTTATGCCAATAAAGCTTTCCACCGTAATCTTGAGCGCCGTGATTTGTTTGGCTTCTATTACAGTGCGTTAGCCAATACGTTTCGAACAAAATACCGCGATGCGGATTTGCCTTTAACGGACCATGGTGTCAAAGCCGTTCATAAAGCCGGTATCAAAGTTGTCGTTCAAGGTCATATCAACCGTATCCAAGGTCAGCGTATTGCCATTAAAAAAGGGCTGGTGCATGTTGAGGCAGATGTGACATTGGATATTAATTCTCGTATTGCTGAAGGTTTAGAGGGAACCGGCGTCGGTGCCACTCTGATTGGTAAAAAGATGGGCATTGTCGGCATCAGCTGTGATTATCCAGCGATTAAACATTTACCTGAAAAATCACTCAAGCAAATTTACGCGTAGTAGCTGAGCATGAAGTCAAAAACAGAATTTAAATACGAAGCATTACTGGAAGCGGATGATATTCAAGGGGTACTTGAAGCACTGTCTAACGGTTTATCGAAAGGTAAAATGGAATTCAGTGATGCAAAAGAGAGTACGCTTGAACTTCAGCCCAAAGGGCTTATGCATTTAAAGGTGACCGCTAGTGAAGAAGATGGCCGCCAGCAATTTGAAGTGAAAGTTCGATGGGAAAAGCGCCCTAAATCTTTGTCTAAGACGCCACCTAAAATTAAGTAAATGCTATTAAAGGTCGCACCAGCCTTCACGAGTACCGCCGTGATAGCTGCGTGCATGACCTGACACAATCAAGGCTTCTGACAATGATTGGTCATCTACATAGACATCCGCCAATAACCTGAAGTATTTCCCTCGCTTGATATTCCTGAGTTCAATATTGCTACCACTTTCCAAGAACGCTCTAGTGTAATCACGTGCGGCTTTTGCTTGGGCTTTTTCACTCGGGCATTTACCGCGTATTTCCGCAGCGTCAACGCCATTGACTCGGATGGGAATGTTTTTACCGACAATATCAGGCCAGTTACTGATATCTACCCGAAAGGTATCCGCATCATAGACGGAGTTAATACGCTCGACCTGGATGTTGCTACTAGCAACAGAAGAAAGACTGGCTAATAAACCGGTTACAACGACTGCGTAACGAATCACGGCAATTACTCCCTAATATGGTTGGTCACAGCCGTGTGATTATTCGATCCATCTATAAGCAGCAATAATAGGTTCGTTGTATTTTAAGTCAACGTGATTTGCAGTTCGCTCTATTTTTACAGGGGTTTTTAATCCTGTCTTGAGTTCCTGTCATTCAACCCATGTCATGCTTATGTTAGAGTACGCGCCGCTAGAGGTTGTTGGCACAAAGGCCAGCACGAAGAGGGAAGTCAGCGTGATTCTGACACTGCCCCCGCAACGGTAATTAAAGTTAACCTTTGTCTTATTACGCCACTGTGTTTTTTCATGGGAAGGCGACAAAGTTGGTGATGCCGCTTTATGAGTCCGGAGACCTGCCTATAGCGCGGTGCTTGTAATGCAAGCGATTTATTTACGACTGTACGGGCGAGTGCAGTGTTTATGCAGATGACATTATGACTAAACAAACTTTTTCTTTTCCAGTGTTTGCCAAAACAGCAACGGCACTGAGTATCTTGGCGGCTATTTCGCAGGCCAGTTATGCCGCAGACAACGGTGAAGCAAAACAGCTTCGCGTTGTGGTGACGGCGACGACTACCGAAATGACAGAAGCGGAGTCTTTGACGTCGGTTTCTGTGATTGACAAAGAAACCATTGAGAAACAACAGCCTCAAGAAATTACTGAGCTGCTTGCTGGCCAGCCTGGCATAGACATTGTTACGAATGGCGGGTACGGCAAAAGTACCAGCATTTACACGCGTGGATCAAACAGTACCGGTACCAAGCTATTGATCGATGGTGTGCCGATACAGTCCCATTCTCTAGGCTCTTCGTCTTGGCAGTACTTGCCAATGGCGCAAGTCGAACGTATTGAAATTGTTCGCGGACCGAAATCATCTTTATACGGTTCAAGTGCCGCTGGTGGCGTTGTTCAAGTGTTCTTGCCTGAAGCGGGGCAAGAAAATAAGGCCAATGTATCACTGGGTGGCGGTTCTTTTAATACCAAACAAGCGGATGCAAGTGTTTCTGGCTCGTCAGGTAATGCTAGCTATCTGTTATCTGTAGGTTCATTTGATACTGATGGTGCGCAAGTAAAAGAGCAAGCAGGTGATATGGGTTATTCAAACGATAATGTTTTAGCGCGTTTTGGCTATGACTTTGAGTCGGGTGCCTATGCTAAAGCCTTTATTATGCGCGCTGAAGGCGAGTCAGATTACACGACTTCTAGTAATAGTTTGCGCAGCAATGACTATGTTAACCAAGTGATTGCACTAACTGGTGGTGTCGACATTACAGAGGATTGGCAGTCCGAAATTCAGATTCGTGAATCGCGTGATGACTATGATGTGCTAAATGACCAAGGAGCACCAACCGGTACTTATTACAACAGTCAGTCTCAAGGAGTGCGTTGGGATAATACACTGTGGTTAGACAACCATGAGTTCGTTGTGGGGGCCGAGCATATTAAAGATGAGTTTGACGGCTCATATTCGAAAGAGCGCACCAGCAACAGTGTTTTTGCACAGTCATTTTCACAATTTGGTCGAGCCAGTGTGCAGCTTAATATTCGAGCCGATCATTATGATGAATATGATACGCAAACGACGGGTGGTATTGCTTTAGGCTACCAGTTAGATGATATCTATACCGCTCGTGTGAGTGGCCGAACGTCGTTTACCGCGCCAACGTTCAACTCTATGAACGCTGAGAACTGGGGCTATACACTAGCCAATGAAATTCGCCCTGAAACCTCTGAAACGTTTGAAGTAGGTATGCATGCGGACTATCTTCATGGCTACTGGGATGCGGCAGTCTATCAAGCGGATTATGACGACCTAATAGCATGGGATTATCCAACGGTGGGTAATATCGATAAAGCCCGTGTTCGTGGACTTGAGCTCGCGGCAGGTACAGATATTGAGCAGTGGTCATTTGCTGTGGCGGCGACCATATTGGATACTCAGAATCAAAGCGAAGGCGCCAATAAAGGTAATCGCTTGGTTCGTCGTGCGCACAAAAGTGCTCGCATTGATGTTGATCGACAGTTTGAAAATGCCTCTTTAGGCTTCACTGTAGCAAGCTATGGTGAACGTTATGATGATGCAGAAAATCAGTCGCTACTACCTGGGTATGGCTTACTTAATTTACGTGCAAGTTATGACTTTGCGCAGGATTGGAATGCTAAATTAACGGTTAAAAACGCTATGGACAAAGCGTATCAAACAGCGCAAGGATACAGTAATCCAGGTCGAGGTGTATTCCTGACCGTTAATTATTCGGCATTTTAATGGCTACTGATAAGCAGACATGTTTTCTGCAATTATGCTTAACTGCGTTAGCCGTTTTAATTAGCCAATCACTTTGGGCGCAAAGTGGTGATATTCGATGTGTTGAGGATGATAAGTTTCGTCAAGTATGCCTTGAACAACCGGCTCAACGCATCGCGGCATTATCACCTGGGGCAACAGAGTTGATTTATGCCGCTGGAGGGGGCGATCAAGTCGTTGCTGTCGTGTCATACAGTGATTATCCGCCCGAGGCCAAGCAAGTCACGTCAGTGGGCAGTCATACGAGGCTGGATTTAGAGCGCTTAGTCAGTTTGAAGCCAGATCTTGTTTTGGCTTGGCGAACAGGTAATCCAAGTGAGCAGATTGCAACCTTAGAGCGTATTGGTATGACCGTCTATTACGTCGAGCCGCATAACTTTGATGACATTGCGGATAATATCGTAGATATGGCTGTGTTGGCTGGCACTGAAGAAACCGGAAGAAAAGTAGCTCAGGAATTTCTGGAAGGGATTGATGACTTAGCTCATACCTATAAAGATGCTGACCCTGTAGCAACGTTTTATCAGGTTTGGGACGAACCATTGATGTCGATGAATCATGCTCATTACATTAGTAAAGTTGTCGAGCTTTGTGGTGGGGTTAACGTGTTTGCGGACTCACCACGCTTGATTCCTCGTTTGAATCAAGAGGCGATATTAATAAAGAATCCAGAAGCTATAATTGCTGGTGGAATGGGTGAACGAAATGCGCATTGGTTAGACAAATGGCGTGCGTTTCCGGAGCTTAAAGCAACGCAGCAGAATAACTTGTTTTTTGTGCCGCCATCTTTAATACAACGCCCTACGCCAAGACTTTTAGAAGGTGCAAGAGTGATGTGTGAAAAGCTAGAAATTGCGCGACAGCATAGGGATTAATTATTAGCATGCCCCGTCGAGATCTATTTTCGCCTTTAATTCTGCTTTCACTGCTTTCTGTGTTCTGCATGGTCGTTTCGATTACACAAGGTAGTGTACAGCTGTCTTTGGGGCAGATATTAGATGTACTGCAAGGGCAGGGGACACAATTAAACCAAATACTTGTTTGGGAATTGCGTGTTCCTCGCATCATGGCGGCTTTTGCGACAGGCGGCTTATTGGCTGTAGCGGGCGCCTTGATGCAGATTTTGTTACGTAATCCTCTAGCAGATCCCTATGTATTAGGGATCTCTGGCGGCGCGTCTGTTGCAGCACTACTGGCAATATTGGCAGGAGTAACTGGGATAGTATTGTCGTCGGCTGCTTTTTTTGGAGCGGCCTTGTCTACCATATTAGTATTTGGGTTAGCTCAAGGCGATGGTCGTCCAAGTCCGATGCGATTATTGTTAACCGGCGTAGTAATCGCATCGGGTTGGGGAGCATTTATTACGTTAATGCTGGCTCTGGCACCACCGCAAAAGATCCCTGGTATGTTGTTCTGGCTAATGGGGGATTTGTCCTATGCCCAATCGCCTTGGTTAGCATGGGCAGCGCTCATACCTGTGTGCTTAGTATTGATTCCGCTTGGTCGGAGTCTAAATGTTCTGGCGCGCGGTCCTTTGCAAGCCGCTGCATTGGGATTAAATGTTAAACATTTGGAACGTTTTGTATTTGTCATTGCCAGCTTGTTAACCGCTGTTGCCGTGACAACGGCGGGTAGTATTGGTTTTGTTGGGTTGGTAGTGCCTCATATTTTAAGACTCATATTAGGTAACGATCAGCGCTTGATTTTGCCTGCTTGTGCTTTGGCTGGGGGGTGTTTGGTCACGTTAGCTGATACGGTTGCGCGGACGGTGATAGCGCCTGAACAATTGCCCGTAGGCGTTATTACGGCATTGTTAGGAGTTCCGACGTTTTTGTACTTACTTCGTAGGGGCCGTGTCGCATGACGTTGTCAGTAGACGCTTTAGTCATTGATATCCCAAAGCGATCACCAGAACCGTTAACGGTTACCATGAATACTGGCCAAGTGTGGGGGGTGTTAGGCCCCAATGGTGTGGGTAAAACGACATTACTGCATACATTGGCAGGGTTAAAGATGCCAAGAAAAGGTCGGCTTAGATTGAATGATGCGGATTTGTCTTCTATTCATCGCATGAGTTTAGCGCAGCAAGTCGGCATCATGTTTCAGGATCATCAGGATGGTTTTCCCGCAACAGTCATGGAGACGGCATTGTTAGGGCGTTTCCCGCATCTTTCGCCTTGGGAGATGGAGACCGAGCAAGACATTAAAATTGCGCAACACTCGATAGATAGGCTGGAGTTATCTTCGCTGGCAGGCCGTTCTGTAACACAGTTATCAGGTGGTGAGCGACAGAGAGTGGCGTTGGCGTCTCTTTTAACCCAAAACCCGAATATCTGGTTGGTCGATGAGCCAACTAACCACCTAGATCTGCATCATCAAGTCGCCGTCATGTCGTTACTCCAGGAGAAAGCGCGCGAGACTAAGTTGGTCGTTATGTCGTTGCATGATGTTAACCTAGCAGCTCGTTGGTGTTCCCATGTGATATTGCAATACCCTGATCGACCTGCTTTAGTAGGTTCGGCTGAAAGCTTATTAACACTTGAGAATCTTGAGCCGTTGTATCAGCAAAAACTTGTGCGGGGTGAGATTGAAGGGCGATTGGTATTCATGCCTTCCATTTGATCGATAGGGAGAGTTAATGTCTTGGTTACATTATTTAGGAGCTAAGTTATTTAAGCCGTCTAGACTTAAGCCAAATACGATAGTGGTTGGGATTGATACGCCGTCTTACCGGCTTGCCAGTTATTTGCAACAAGCGCATTTAGCTAATGTCGTTGCCTTTATTGACGATGAACCATGGTCCAATCGAACGGATATTTTAGGTGTGACAGTGCGTTATCCAAGTGATTTGTCGGCATTGATAGAAAGGTGGCAGGTAACCACTGTCATCGAGTTTGATGGTAATGATCTTATTCCTGATAATGTACGCGAAGAACTTAAGCGCTTATCTTTTGAATATGTGGTTTTAGACCCAGCCATTACGTCTGACCATTGGGCTCAACAGATCCAAGACTCTTTGTGAATTAAGAGAACAACTCGAGCTCTCTGTAACGCTGTTTTGCCAATTCAATGGCATCGGAAATTTGTTCAATGGGTGTCGCAGTAGAAAAATAAAACCCCTGCATCAGGCCACACCCATTAGCGATTAAATATTTGGCTTGCTCGACATTTTCAATGCCTTCACAACAAGAGTTTAAGCCTAGGCTATTGGTTAGATCTAAGATGGCTTTCAGTACCGCTCGATCACGTCTGTCATTCAAAAAGTTAACGATAAACTCTCGATCAACTTTAATGGTGTCGATATCAATCCGTCCTAGATAACTAAGCGATGAGAACCCGGTACCAAAGTCATCTAGGGCAACGCTGCCACCAGCCTCTTGTACGAGTTTGAAAAACTTATTAGCGCTTTTATAGTCGTTTAGGTAGTTAGACTCTGTGATTTCGAATTGTAGGTGCCTTAAGAAATCAGGATAGTCCTCAATCATTTGTAGTAAATAGGGCTCAAACCAGTCACTGCTCATGTCGACAGATGAAATGTTGAAAGACACCACTATGTCAGTATTACTGCTGCGAATGATTTCCGGTAAATCTTTTAGAACTTTGTCCATAACCCAGCGAGTGATCTCTGAGATTTTGCCAGAGGTTTCAGCGATAGGGATGAACTCACATGGAGAAAGGCTGCCTAACGTATCATTTTCCCAGCGTATTAAAGCTTCTAAGCCACAGACTTCGCCGGCAGCTGATATTTTAGGCTGATAATAGAGTTGAAACTCATTATTACGAGCGGCGTTAACAATAGAGTTTACAATCAAAGTATGGCGATGGCTTTCTACAAGCATTTGAGGGTGAAAGCGTGTGACCGTGCCTTTAGCAAAGTGTTTTGAATGGTACATGGCAATGTCAGCGTAGTTCAATAAATCGTCGACCCGATAGCCTGAATCTTCGGTGTCTGCGACTCCGACACTGATTCCCGTCTGTATGCTCCATCGATCAATAGAAATAGGCACAGAAAAGCCGGATGTTAATTTTCGTGCAATGGCTACAGCCTCCATTTTGTCCTGTAGCTTGGGCAAGACGACCAAAAACTCATCACCCGCTAAGCGTGCGACAACTTGTTCGTGCTTTAAAAAGCTAGCAACAATTCTACCAACTTCAATCAGTAGCTTGTCACCTACATCATGACCCATACGGTCGTTCACGCTTTTAAAGTGATCGACGTCGAAATATAAAACGCCAATCAACTGATCGTTTTTACGTGCTTGATCCATTATATTGGTCAGCCAATACAATACATGACGGCGATTCGGAAGGTTTGTTAACTGGTCGTAGTTTGCTAGGTGATAGAGTGCTTCACGCTGCTCAGTCAGCTGCTGTGTTTGCTCAGCATTCAACTTGATTTCTGAGTCAATCACTTCAAGCATAGAATTGATATCCTGCCCAAGTGTATAGATCTCATCATCACCTCTCACCTGAAAGCGGTTACCGTACTCTTTAGTTCGAGTAATGTTGCGAGTGAATTTGGATAAATTCATCAATGGAACGAGTTGCTGTCGTATAGTGAGCAGCATGGCTGCCGTAGTGATAAGGAGAATCAGAATGAGCAGTGGTGAGGTCAGTCTGATAAGATCCTTTTGACTATTGTCTAAAGGTTGCAAGTACTCATGCGCAACTAATAAATAACCACCAATATTGCCTGTTTCATCAATGGGCTGTAGGGCATAAATATTACTTCCCTCTATAGAAACTCCTTGTTGAAGCTTTTTAGGATCGACCTCCGGAATAGCTAAAAGGTTCTGTGCTACTTGAGAGAACAATTTTGGTTGTATATAGACTTCTGCTTTATCCCAATTTTTACTATACAGTATCGCGTATTTCAGGTGTTCGTATCGCTCAAAACGTAGCAAGGTGCTGCGTAATAGAAAAGGGTCACTATCAACAGATAGCTGCAACAGCAGATCATCAGCCGTATTGATGGTCAATGCCTGCAAATTGGTCTTTACAGATTCGGCATAAATCGATTTATGTTCTTGCAATGAAACAATAAACACGCTCAAAGCTGAACAGACAACCGATATTATGCCAATTGTAAGAAGTTTAAAGCGGATACTAAACTTCAATGAGGTGGTTCCCTTTCCAGTGCCAATTCATCTATCGCTCAAATACAACAATGACACCCTCAGGTAATAAGGTATCGGATGAGACGTAAGCAATAGCGGCGGGTTCTTTGATGACAAAGTCTATGGCGTCAGCGATGGAGCTTAATTCCCTAGGCGGGGTACTTCGTCCAGTAAATAGAAGCTGCGCCCAATAAGACTGAATACGGTTCTCTGTTAAGCCAATAACACTAACGTTAAATGTTTTTCTGAGGGGATGTTCCACAGGTAAGGTAACGGCTTGAAAGCGTCTACTTAATGTCCCCCCCATGTAAATTTGACGGACTTCACTTGAGCTTAATGAGCTTAAATTCGTCTTGCTGTTGGCAATAACTTTGACGCGGTTATCATCGGCTACTGCTAAAGGGGCTATCAAGAGAGTCACTGCTAGCAAGAAGATCGCTGTTGTTGTGTTAGTGAGTACGGTAGTGATCATTAAAATACCCACTCCACTGCGACTTGATAAAACATGGCTTCACGGTTAAAGCCATCCTTGATAGAGTCAAACATTGCGGTTTCATTCTCCGCACCATCTAGCAGTGTAACGTCTGCTTTGACGGCAAGTTTGGGGCGAATATCCCAACGTGCACCTAGGGTCCATGATTTAAGGCTGTCGACATTTCTTGATGCTGAAATAAAGTTTAAACCGTATGTGGATTGTAGTAATCCCGTATAGCGAGGATCGCTAGGGGACATACCTGCTAGTGCTTGGTTCAACTCTGATGGGAAGTCTGAATATTTTACTTTACTTTCGGCATAGGTAAGGTGAATGGTGACTGGATTGAAAATATACCCTCCGGTCACATAAAAAGTATCGATTTTCGGCATGGATGTTTTCAATTCAGGGTCGATAGTTACCCATTCTAAGCCTGCAAAGTAGTCTAAATTGTCATAGCGTATGCCGAATTGATACACATTGACTTTGCTGTCAAGTGCAAGAGCATCAACTGTGCTTGGAAAGCTGCCAAAGCTTTGAATAGCATCAGATAGTAAGTTCAGTTCAGGGATATCGAGTGATACGTCCCCTTGATGGAATGAAGCTCGAAACTCAAAGTTTTCCTTTCGTAGGGTTGTTATAAAGCCGCTTAAAACATCCACATTATAGTCAGTTATACGGTTGCTTCGTTTAATCTCACCTGAGTGCTGGCCAACGTACGCTTCGAATGAAGAGTCATAGTTTTCGCCAGAATAACCCCAAGTTGCATCGATGCCTTCAAATGTTGGAAATAAAAAAAATGCTCCATACATTTGTTCTGGCGGACTAGCCCAATGGTAAGCATAACCTACGTCTATGACATCACTGTGCATAAAGAAAGGTGTACGGAGTTTACCCACTTTTAACGTTAAGTTATTTTTCGGCTGAATCGTGGCATATAGCCAATCGAGCTCTGAGTCTTTGTCTTCGTTAGTTCTAAATACACCTTGAGCGGTAAAGCTAAGGTAATCGGTCGCTTCAGCGTTGAGTTGAATGCCTAACAGAGAGTTGGTTTTTAAAGAAATGTCATCATCGTAGCCGTGAAAGTTGGCTTTATCGGTGTCGATTGTACCTGCAACAATCCGTCCAAAACTTGATACATGGAAGTTATCTGCTGTGTCTGATGCAAACACTGAGGCAGATGCCCCAAGTGAGCAAATTATGAAAGCCTTAACTACGTACATGTACTTAGTTACCATATTACTTCTGACTCATTAAGTAGACAACGCTGAAATATTAGCACTTAGTTAAGTTCCAGAGGTCTTACTTGAAGTATATTTTTGTTGTTAATAGGTAACGGTGTTTAAAGAGGACATTTTGGGGGGCGGTTAATATGAGAGGGGGCTGATAGCCCCCTCCGGTGAATTTAATAGCCAAATAGCCGTGGTAAAAATGTAACCGTGCTTGGTACAAAGGTGATTAATATCAAAACAGCAAGCTCGACTAAAAACATTGGCATGATCTGACGAGAGATGGCCGCTAAACCTACGTTTGCAATGGAGTTAGAGACAAATAAGCAGATGCCCATAGGCGGCGTCACTAAACCAATCATAAGATTAAAAATGACCACGATCCCAAAATGAACGGGGTCAATGCCAAGTGTCATGGCGATAGGGTGCAAGATTGGTAAGAGAATCAACATTGCTGCGATGCCTTCTAGGAACAAGCCCACGACAAGCAAAATAACATTGACCAGGATTAAGAACATCCATGGACTAGAAACAGAGTCTAAGACTATTTCTGAAACGGTCTGCGGTACTCTAGAAAACGTTAACAGCCAGTTCGCCGCGGCAATAACCGCCATTATGATCAGTACAACCGATGAGTCGCGCATTGCACGAACAAAAATCGCCGGTAAGTCCATGATTTTTAAGGTACGTAAAATAAACATCCCAGCGAGCAGTGCATAAGCGGCTGCAAAAGCAGCTGCTTCAGTTGGCGTTACGATACCTGTCAGGATTGAGCCAACGATAAAAATTGGCATAAATAATGGAATCCAAGCCTGAACAAACGCTTTCATTCGCTCTTTGATCGTTTGCTTAGGCTTTAACTCAGCATAGTCGCCAGCAAAAATGTACACATAAACAGATAGGCCTACGGCCAAGAATAACCCTGGAGCCACACCCGCTAAGAATAGCGCAGGTACAGATACACCGGTTGTGATTAATGCGTAAATGATGACTGGGATACTGGGTGGAATCATTGGGCCAATAACCGATGACGCAGCGGTAAGAGCGGCTGCGAATGACCGAGGGTAGCCTTCTTTTTCCATGGTCGGAATGAATACTCGACCAAGTGCAGAAGTATCCGCTACCGCTGAACCAGACAGGCCTGCGAAGATCACTGATGCCCAAATATTTACTTGAGCTAGGCCTGCACGCATATGTCCTACTAGGGAGTTAGCGAAGTTAATAATACGGCTTGTAATCCCACTTTCGTTCATTAATTCGCCAGCTAAGACGAATAATGGAATAGCCAGTATTGAAAAAGAATCTAAACCAGCAAAAACGCGTTGAGCAACTAAGCTAATGTTAAAGGGTAGAGTGGATACATGGCCGACCACACCTAATAGAATGGCGAAAGCAATCGGACTACCGACAGCGAGAAGAATGAGTAATATACCAAAGCCCAACATAGTTACTTAACTTCCTCGTGATGACCTGTAACATATTCAGCGAGTCGTAAAGCGGCCGCAATGGCTAACAGTAAGCCACCCACCACCATCGCTGCTTGGAAGTAGTACATCTGGATGCCAACCGCTGGCGCATTAATTGCCCCACGTTTCATCATAAATAAATAGCCTGAGTACGCTAAAACGACACCCGATGCCAGTGTTACTAGATCTGATATAAACTGCAGGGCTATTTTGATCTTTGGTTGAACTGCGTTCTCTAAAAACGAAAAGCGGATATGAAGGCCGTGTAAATAACATAGCACCGTGCCAAACATAGTGCCGTAAATCATAGCGTAACGAGCAATTTCTTCGCTCCACTGAATAGGTGAGTTTAACAAATAGCGGCTTAAGCTGCTGACTAACACAACGCTAAAAATAACAAATAGAGAGGTGCCGGTTAAGAAAGCCAAGAGGCGTTTGTACAGGCGTATCATGGGCATTTTCCGAGAAAAGCAGAGAGGGTTAATATAATAATCGGGGGAGAGGGCATCCCCCGATTATTCGAGATTATAGACGCTTAGCCTTAATCATTGGTTGCGATTTTAACAGATGCTTGAACGCGATCAATCCATGCAGGGTCTACTTCATCTTTTAACCATTCGATCACTGCAGGTTGCGCAGACGCTTGGAACTTAGCGAGTTGTTCTGATGTCGGTGTTGTGATTTCCATGCCATTTTCACTGAGTGATTTTAAGCCTTTAGCGGAATTAAATTGTTGGATGGCACGCCCCATAGTTCCAGCTACTTTGGCAGCACGGGCAACAATTTCTTGGTCAGCCTGATCAAGAGACTGGTATAGATCTTCATTAATTAAAAAGAAGTCAGTGCCGTAGACATGGCCATCAAGCGTTAAGTATTTTTGGAATTCATAAAACTTGTTCGCATCTATAACACTTACTGGGTTTTCTTGGCCATCTACAACACCCGTGGTGAGTGCAGATGGTACTTCTGGCCACGCAATAGGTGTGGGTTCAGCGCCCATTGCTTTAACCATTTCTACGTATAGCGGCAGTGTCATAACGCGAATTTTTAGACCTTCAAGGTCTGCAGGCTCTGCAACAGGGCGTTTGGAGTTGGTAAAATTACGGAAACCGGTTTCTCCGTAAGCAAGCGTGCGAAGCCCTGTTTGTTCTAAACAATGCTTTGATAGCGCTTTACCGAATTCGCCATCCAGTACTTCCCACGCGACGGGCGCAGATGGAAACAAGTAAGGGATTTCAAGCACAGAAGCTTCTTTACAAACTTTTGCAAAAGCACCTGATACCATTGTCATGCTAATCATGCCTTCTTGAGCTGATTGCACGAGGTCAGTTTCTCCACCTAGTTGGCCTGAAGGGTAGACATTCACCTCAATACGTCCGCCAGATTCTGCTTCCACTAAGTTTTTAAATACTTCAGTAGCGGCACCTTTCTTGGAAGTACTCCATTCTTGAGGGTCAACGTGACCAACAGTCAGAGTGATGTCTGCAGCAGTGGCCGCGGTTGCAATGCTTGCCGTCGCTAAACCAAGCATCAGTTTTTTTGAAAAGTTCATATTGGTCTCCAAATTCGGGGTCAACCCGGGATCATTATTTTTGTCTTATATAGCCATGCCTTCTCACAATGGCGGATATTTTGAAATGCTATGTCGACCTAGTAATTCATTATGCCGCAGGTCGAGTCGCCATCATGTGTATGAAAAGGCAATTCTGGAGTGCTCCCGATCACTGCTAGGAATCAGGAACGCCACAAAAGTGTATTAATTCACATCTATTTAGAAATGATTTTTTAGGGCTTCTAATATTCCAAAAATGATATACAAAATAAAGTAAAATCCTGAAATTCACGATAAAAATTTATAAAACAATAGGTTGCGAGGCATTTAAGGTCGATTTGTAAGTAAAGAAAGTGTTTTTGATATTACCCGTATTCATAAAATAAATTCATATTGAAAAAAGAGGATAAAGTGCTATACCAAAATGCAATACAGTTGTCGTGAAATTGAAATAGTCAAACGCTCTCAACCTGCCAATACTTTTGGGTAAATTCGAGCGTCTTCTGGAAGTGGTTTCACCTTCAATTACCGCTGCAGAGCGCTCTTAACAATTACCATTCCCAATAATAATTAGATACAAGAGAGCAGTAGTATGATTATAGATTGCCATGGCCATTACACGACTACGCCGCCTGCTGTGGGTGAATACAGAGACAAGCAGAAAGCGGATGTAGCGCGTGATCCTTCTTCTGTTGGTGAAAAAGGAACGATGCATATTTCCGATGACGAAATTCGTGAAAGCATCATTAATAATCAGCTTCGACTGCAACAACAGCGTGGTACTGATCTCACGATTTTTTCCCCTCGTGCGAGTTGGATGGGACACCATATTGGCAATGAACATACCAGTCAATATTGGACGGAGCATCAAAATGATCTGATTCGCCGTGTTTGCGATCTCTTTCCTGAAAACTTTGTACCTGTGGCACAGTTACCACAATCGCCCGGTGTTGACCCTGCGAAGTCAGTGCCAGAAATCGTTCGTACAGTTGAAGAGATGGGCTTTATTGGTATCAACCTTAATCCTGACCCAAGTGGCGGTCACTGGAATGGTTCTCGTCTATCGGATCGCTCTTTCTATCCTATTTATGAAAAAATGTCAGAGCTCGACATTCCCGCAATGATTCACGTATCAGCTGCGTGCAATAGCTGTTTCGATACAACAGGTTCTCACTACCTAGGTGCGGATACGACAGGCTTCCAGCAACTGATGATGTCAGACGTATTCAAAGACTTTCCTGATCTGAAAGTCATCATTCCTCATGGTGGTGGTGCCGTGCCTTATCATTGGGGGCGTTTCCGTGGTTTGGCGTTGGATAAAGGCTTTGAGCTTGAAGAACGCGTACTAAACAACATTTACTTTGATACCTGTGTTTATCATCAACGCGGTATTGATTTACTGCTTGATATCATTCCTACGAAAAACATTTTATTTGCGTCTGAAATGATTGGTGCTGTGCGCGGTATTGATCCTGAGACGGGTCATTACTTCGATGATACTAAGCGCTATATAGACAACAACACGGTACTAAGTGATGCCCAAAAACAAGATATTTTTGAGCATAACACGCGTCGTGTTTTCAGCCGTTTAAAAGTTTAATGCTAAGGAGTCTCCCATGAGAGAGAACATCGTAGTTCAACATATTGAACGCGCAGATCCGACTGTTATCGATGGTTTAGCGCAGTGTGGTGTTGCAACCATTCATGAAGCACAAGGGCGAGTTGGATTATTGGCGGATTACATGCGTCCGATTCAACAAGATGTTGCCGTTGCTGGGTCTGCCATCACCATCTCTGGTGCGGCGGGCGACAACTGGATGATGCACGTTGCTATTGAGCAATGTCAGGCTGGTGACATCATGGTTTTTGCCCCAACGTCGCCCTCGAATCACGGTTTTTTTGGTGATTTATTAGCGACATCTGCACAGTCCCGAGGTGTTGTTGGGTTAATCATTGACGGGGGAGTACGCGATACTCGCGACTTGCGTCAAATGCATTTCCCTGTTTGGTCAAAAGCCGTGTTTTCACAAGGCACTATTAAAGAAACACTTGGTTCAGTCAACGTACCAATTGTATGCGCTGATCATTTAGTTAATCCCGGAGACGTGATTATTGCGGACGATGATGGTGTAGTCGTCGTGCGACGTGAAAGTGCGAAGAATGTTCTTGAATTGTCGCGTCAACGTATGGCCAAAGAAGAGGAGAAACGTCTACGAATGGCCAATGGTGAGCTTGGCTTAGATATTTATGAAATGCGGTCGCGTCTAGAAGAAAAAGGTCTGAAGTATGTCTAAGGGCATTGAGTGCATGTGGATGCGCGGAGGCACGTCTAAAGGCGCTTACTTTGTTGCAGATGCGTTGCCAGCTGATCCGCAAGCCCGCGCTGATGTGCTGTTGCGCGTCATGGGATCACCCGATGCTCGGCAGATCGACGGCATGGGGGGGGCAGACCCCCTTACGTCAAAAGTAGCGGTTGTACAAAAATCTGATCGTGACGACGCCGATGTGGATTATTTATTTCTGCAAGTGTTTGTCGATCAAGCCATTGTGACGGATGCTCAGAATTGCGGCAATATCTTAGCCGGTGTAGGGCCTTTTGCTATTGAGCGCGGTTTAGTTGAATCGGTTGAGGGGGAGACTGAAGTACGCATTTATATGCAGAATACAGGACAGATCTCAATAGCTCGAGTACAGGTGAAAGAAGGTGTAGTCGTTTACGAGGGTGATGCACGTATAGATGGGGTGCCTGGGTTTTGTGCACCAGTACCAATCACTTTTAAAGATACGGCTGGATCTAGCTGCGGTGCGCTGTTACCTACAGGTAATACGGTTGACATTATCAATGGCGTTGAAGTGACTCTGATAGATAATGGTATGCCATGCGTTGTGATGCGTGCTTCAGATATGGGGATATCTGGTAATGAAGCGCGTGAAGTGCTTGAAGCAAATCTTGAATTACGTGACAAGCTTGAGGCTATAAGGCTACAAGCTGGTCCCTTGATGAATCTTGGTGACGTGACAGAAAAGTCTGTTCCCAAAATGACCATGGTATCAAAAGCTTCAAATGGTGGTGCAATTTCTACGAGAACGTTTATTCCGCACCGTTGTCATGCCTCTATTGGTGTATTAGGTGCGGTCAGCGTGGCAACGGCGGCGGTTTTAGATGGGACTCCTGCGAGAGACATGGCTACGTATGAAAAGGGACGACAAATGACGTTAGATGTGGAGCACCCAACTGGTTGTATGACCGTTGTGTTGGATCGGGATGCCAATGGACAGGTGATGTCCGCGGCGTTACTGAGAACCGCACGGAAGTTGTTTGACGGCAAAGTGTTTGTACACGAAAACGGTCTTTAACCCGTTCTTTCATTAAAAAGAATAACGATAGGTAGCTAAAGATGGACAAAGATTATCTTCCATTTCATCCAAATCCAAGCAAGCCAACATATCAAGCTCCGGCAGGTGCCGTTGATGCTCATTGTCACGTGTTTGGTCCTGCGGATAAATTTCCATATCACCCAAAGCGTAAATACACGCCCTGTGATGCCTCAAAAGATCAGTTGTTTGCACTGCGTGATCACCTTGGTTTCTCTCGTAATGTCATTGTGCAAGCATCTTGCCACAGCACGGATAACGCCGCCTTACTTGATGCCTTGCAAACAGCAGGAGGGTTAGCGCGCGGTGTGGCATTTATTGATGATTCCTTCACGATTGATCAGTTGCAAACAATGCATGACGCTGGGGTACGTGGTGTACGTTTTAACTTTGTTAAGCGTCTTGTTGATAGTACGCCAAAAGACGTTTTTCTAAGCATAGCGGAAAAGGTTAAAACTCTCGGATGGCATATTGTTGTGTACTTTGAGGCGCCAGACTTGGAAGAATTAATTCCATTCTTAAACGAACTGGGTACAACTATTGTCGTTGATCATATGGGGCGTCCAGATGTAGCCAAGGGTGTTGATCATCCAGATTTCGAGCGCTTTCTAGGTTTTATGGCAGACAATGAAAATGTCTGGTGTAAGGTGAGCTGTCCTGAGCGACTCACCCTGCAAGCTCCGGACTACTCTGATGTTGTTCCTTTTGCCAAAACTTTGGTTGAGAGATTTCCTGAACGAGTGTTGTGGGGTACTGACTGGCCTCACCCAAACATGAAATCGCATGTGCCTGATGACGGCCATTTAGTGGATGTGATTCCAATGATTGCGCCCACCACTGAGCTGCAGCAAAAGCTGTTAGTGGATAATCCAATGCGTTTGTACTGGGCATAATTCAGAACAGACAGAATAAGAATAAGAGGTCATTATGGCGACTAATGAGACAAGAGAATTTCCTGGTACCTATCTGTTTGATAGCAAAATGGCTAAAAAAGGGTACGGCTTAAACAAAATGTGTTACTCGTTTAATAATCAAGAGGCACGTGATGAATTTAATGCAGATCCTGACGCTTACTGTGACAAATTCAATTTGAGTGATGCTCAGAAAGTAGCGATTAAAGAGAAAGACATCATAGCGATGCTTAGAGAGGGAGGCAGTATTTATTATTTGGCCAAATATGCGGGCTTGCTAAAATTAAACATGCAAGATATTGGCGCCCTGCAAACAGGTATGAGTGTGGATGAATTCAAAGACATGCTTGTTAAAAATGGTCGAGGAGACGTGTAATGGCAAACATCATTGGTGGAATCACAACTTCGCACATCCCTGCGATCGCAAACGCAATGGCAAATGGCCTAGAAGAGACGCCTTATTGGAAGCCTTTCTTTGATGGCTACCCACCTGTGCGTGATTGGTTGAACGAGAAAAAACCTGACGTCATTATCTTATTTTATAATGATCATGGGCTTGAGTTCTTTATAGATAAAAAACCAACGTTTGCTATTGGTGTGGCAGATGAATATCACAACGCTGATGAAGGTTGGGGGATTCCAACGATTCCACCTGTTACGGGTGAATCGGAGTTATCTTGGCACATTGCCAACAGCTTAGTTGAAGATGGCTTTGATATGACCATTTGCCAAGAAATGAAAGTAGATCATGGTCTAACTGTGCCTTTGAACCTTATGTGGCCGGGCTATAATTACGGGCATGTTAAAGTTATTCCTGTGTGCATCAACTGCGAACAGCATCCAATGCCGCAACCGAAACGTACCTTTGCTCTAGGTCAGGCTATTGGACGTGCTGTCGCGTCATTCGAAGAGGATCTGAATGTCGTGGTATTTGGTACGGGAGGTATGTCTCATCAACTTGATGGAGAACGAGCAGGCATTATCAATCGTAAGTTTGATATAGAATGTCTTGATAAATTGGTGACTGACCCCGAAGATTTAACTAAATACTCAAATTTAGATTTGGTTGAGATTGCTGGCGCTCAAGGCGTTGAGCTGAATATGTTGCTTGCAATGCGTGGTACATTGATTGGCCAAGTGAAAGAGTTGCACCGTAACTATCACGCTCCGATATCTAACACTGGATCTGGGCTGATGTTGTTAGAGCATACGATGCCCGAGAAATAACCTTCACGTAATTTTTGTATTTAATTGAGAAAACCTAAAAAGCCATAACAGTGTTATGGCTTTTTAGGTTTATAGATTTTAATACTATAGGTTTTATTATTTTAATAATTGTCTATTTTCACAAAATAAACTTCGAAGTTAGGCTCTTGGGAAAGCTGTGTTGATGTCTTGCGCACCCTTTTTCGGTGGTTAAAAAGTGATCAAAACGGTGTGGGTGGTTTGTATCATCAATTGGATGATGATCGATCAGATTTTATTAATACACTGTTTTATTCTGTATGGATGAAATAGTTGATGAGTCAAAACTACTAACACAATTTACTAATTTTTTTTGCAAAAAAGCAGATACTCAAGGTGTAGAATTGAGCACCAATAGCGATTAGCCGCTAATGACGCAATATAGTCGAGTCGATCTATAATTTTTCGAAGATAAAATAGGTAAAACATATCATCAATGCTAAAGCGTACTTGATGTACGCTTTATGTCTTCATAAATACATTCTCAAATTTCAGTCTGGAATCAGCCTGGTAAACAATTACTGTTTCTAGAGATACCTTATCTAAGGACACGTTTATGCAACACATCGGTCTAATTGGGCAAAATATTTCTGCTTCTCGTTCTCCATCTCTACATAATATGCTCGGTAAATTGAAGAGCTTCCCCGTTAGCTATGAGCTACAAGAATTAGACTCGCCAGAAGCCAGTGTATTTCAAGAGCGATTATCTTCAATAATTGATAAAGGTTTTATTGGTACGAATGTAACGTTTCCTTTTAAGCAAGTTGCGGTAGACAGCGCTGATGAAGTAAGTGATTCAGTTCAAAAAGTAGGCTCAACAAATACGCTATTGTTTAAGGATGGTAAAATACGTGCGTTTAATACTGATTTTACCGGTTTTATCCGTGGTTATCGTAAACGTTTAGGGGACCTTTCTGCTGGGAAGGTTTTGATGATTGGCGCGGGAGGAGTGGGTCGTGCTGTTGCGTTTGGGCTTTTTGAAGTGGGCGCGTCAGAATTGTTTATTTCAGACCTTAATACCGCAGGTGCGCAAGCGCTGGCCCAGTCTTTAAATGCGATTGGGTATAAGGCGACCGTTGTTGCAAAAGATTCGGTTGAAGCTATCGCTAAGCAAGTTGACGGACTTGTGAACTGCACACCTGTAGGTCATTACAAAACCCCAGGTAACCCATTAGCAGCATCTGCATTTGGTGGTCAGAAATGGGCCTTTGATGCCGTTTATACACCGATTGACACCGAGTTTTTAAAAGCAGCGAATCATGCGGGCCTAAAAATAGTTTCAGGTTTCGACCTGTTTTTTTATCAAGGCTTGGATGCCTTTGAAATTTTTACAGGGGTCGAAGTTCAAGATGTGACGCCTGTTCTGAAGCAATTCCGCGAAAAATATGATGTGGTAAGTACGCTTATCTAAGTCAATATATTGTTTGCCAAAACGCAGCATTTGCTGCGTTTTTTTGTTTTATGTATTCCTTTTTTGGTAGGTGTTGGGCGCTATATTTCATTCGTTTGTTATCCCTTGTATAGGCTAATATTTAGGACATTAAGCTGAATATTTATAAGAAATTTTGGCTGTTCTTGTATATTAATAACAATATATGTAAAGGGGTTTTAATGAAGACTGCATTAGCTACCGTATCCATCTCAGGAACCTTGCGAGAGAAAATGGAGGCTGCATCCAAGGCTGGTTTTCAGGGCGTTGAGATCTTTGAAAACGATTTGACGCAGTACTCAGGGTCACCGTCTGATGTGAGTAAAATGGCTCGTGATTTAGGCTTAGAGATCATTGCGTTACAACCATTTCGTGATATGGAAGGCAACCCTAGAGATATTCAAAAAAAACGCATTGAGATGCTGAAGCGTAAGATGCAGGTTGCGCATGAGTTAGGTACGAATCGCTTGTTGATGTGCTGTAATGTTCAGCCTTATGCCTCACCAGATCGCGATTTATGTGCCGCCGACTTACGTGATTTGGCTGAAATCGCTGCAAGTGAAGAGTTAATTCTAGGTTATGAAGCATTAGCATGGGGTCGCCATATTGCCGATTATGACGACGCTTGGGATTTAGTGCAGCGCGCGGATCATCCTAGTCTTGGGATTAACCTTGATACGTTTCATATGTTTTCGCGTGGCAATACATTGGATTGTCTGCGTGATGAGATACCAGTTGATAAAATTGCGTTAGTGCAAGTTGCTGATGCTCCAATAATGCCTCGTACCGATTACTTGACTTATAGTCGTCACTCTCGGTGTTTTCCTGGTCAAGGTGATATGCCAGTGGTTGAGTTTGTGCAGGTGTTGAAAGACAAAGGCTTTGATGACTACCTTTCTCACGAGATTTTCAATGATGAGTTCCGCTCATCTGACCCTGTTGCAAAAGCAATCGACGGTATGCGTTCATTGATATGGCTGGATGATCAAACTGCTCCAAAACACGGCATTGTGAAAGATGATATTGACGCTACAGCATCTATTACAGATATGGAGTTTATTGAGTTTGCGGTAGAAGGGAGTTCTGGCGATGAACTTATTAAAACCTTATCGCAGCTTGGTTTTGCAGAAACCCACAAGCACGTTTCAAAAAATGTGTCTTTGATGCGCCAAGGCGATATTAATTTAATTCTCAACAAAGAGCCGCAAAGCCAAGCTCACGAATACCATGAAAAGCATGGCGTATCGGTATGTGCTTTAGGCTTCGCGACAGAAAACGTAAAGCACACGCTTGATGTTGCTGAGCACTACAAGGCTGAGCGATTTGAGAATCAAGCTGGTCCAGGTGAGCTTAATATCCCAGCAATTCGAGGCGTGGCTGATAGTTTAGTTTACCTAGTTAATCGCGGCACGGGTTATCGCTTCTTTGATGTAGATTTTAAATCGATTAATGGCGTTCAAGGTGAGCAGGGTGTTGGGCTTGAGCGCATCGATCATATAGGTCAAACGGTTGCGAACGTAGACTTTTTGTCGACAGGATTTTTCTATAAGTCTTTATTTGGATTTGATATTGAGCCAAGCCAAGATCTTCCGGATATACACGGCTTGGTGGTGAGCCGGACTGCAACAAATAAAGACAAGACGGTACGTATACCAATTAACATGACTAATGCTCGCTCGGCGTCAGCGGAACGTTTTCTTACTCAAACACGTGGCTCGGGGGTTCAGCAAGTTGCCTTTGCATGTAAGGATATCTTTGTTGCTGCAAAAAATATTGATCAAGAGAAAGTTCTGACCATTCCCAATAATTATTATCGCGATATTGGTGCACGCTTCGACTTACCAGAAAAGCTGTTAATGAGCATGAAAGCGCACAATATTTTGTATGATCGCAACGATCAAGGAGAGTTTTTCCACTTTTATACAGAGCAGATACACGGTGTCTTCTTTGAGGTGGTTCAGAGGGTTGCAGGCTATGATAACTATGGCGAAGCAAATGCCTTTGTTCGCTTGGCTGCACAGGCGGAACAAGGGGAAAACTAGCGGTTACTGTTTGTGAGTGTCTTAAATTGGAGGGCGTTTAGCCCTCCAATTGTACGATCTTTATAATAGAGTGAAGAATAAGTCGGCGGGTATATTAAAACTCTTCGGTGTCGATTTCTTTCTGTTGGGCTACGTTGTAGCGCGCGCCACTTATAGTGTTCTGATTAATCATGTCGTTTAGGTCGCTTAATTGGTCTGCAGACAGTTTAATATCAGAAGAACCTAAGTTGTCATTCATGTGGTTCGCAAAGCGGGTGCCAGGAATGGCAACTACATGATCGCCTTGGTGCAACACCCACGCGAGTGCAAGTTGTGCTGGTGTGCAGCCCATTTCTTTTGCCATTTCAATAAAGTTATTCAACAGTAAAAGGTTTTTAGGGTAGTGATCATCGTTAAAGCGCGGCATATTGAGGCGAATGTCGCCCGTTTCTAATGATTCAGCGCTCTTTACCGCGCCAGTCAAATAGCCTCGCGCCAGTGGGCTAAATGCCACAAATGTCACCCCCAGTTCTTTTGTGGCTTCAAGTGTGGCAATTTCGGGGTTGCGTGTCCAAAGCGAGTATTCAGACTGTAGGGCAGTGATTGGAGCTTCTTTATGAGCGCTGCGTAAAGTATCGGCGGACACTTCGGAAAGGCCAATGGCGCCGATTTTACCCTCTTTAACTAAGTCATTCAGAGCGCCCACGCTTTCCTCAATGGCTACATTAGGGTCTTTACGATGTAGATAATACAGATTGATATACTCTGTTTTTAAGCGCTTTAAGCTGTCTTCACACTGTTGACGAATGTTCTCAGGTCGACCATTGATTTCTTTTTTACCATTAACCATCGCCATACCGCATTTGCTGGCTAAGAAAAATTCTTTACGAAGATGTTTTAGAGCTTTACCTACGAGCAGTTCATTCTTGCCTCCACCGTAGAGTGTTGCAGTATCAAAATGGCGATAACCCATCTCAAAAGCTTCTTGGAGGGCCTTAATAGCTTCTTCTTCGGCAACGGGGGAGCCGTAAGCATGAGAAAGGTTCATGCAGCCTAGGCCTATGCTAGGCGTGAGTAAATTCAAATGTTTTTCTGACATAGTCCTTGCCTTGTAGTAAGTGGTGTTTAGAAATGAAAAAACAGGGCACTTGGCCCTGCTTTTAGATGCTAGGTGAAAGCTAGTCCTCTAAGCACTGCTCTAATTTGTGTAGCGTTTCCATTGCATCGATTGCTTGAGTGACGCACGCATTCGGAGCGCGGCCGTCTTGGATTGCTGAGATGAATTCACGATCCTGAAGTTCAATGCCATTGTTTGAGACAGCGACGCCAGATAGATCAATTTTGTTCTCATTGCCATCGAATAGGTCATCATAGCGCGCAACATAAGTGCCATTGTCACAAA
This sequence comes from Marinomonas gallaica, assembly GCF_049821165.1. Taxonomy (NCBI): domain Bacteria; kingdom Pseudomonadati; phylum Pseudomonadota; class Gammaproteobacteria; order Oceanospirillales; family Oceanospirillaceae; genus Marinomonas; species Marinomonas gallaica. The sequence continues at coordinate 2,939,326 of NZ_CP187511.1, read as the reverse complement.
TATAACGGAAGAAAGTACCAAATGGACCGTCATTATTGAAAGAAAGGGACAATGTACAAATTGCACCATTTGGCACTTTCATACCAATGCTCATATCCATGGCAATATTAAGCTCTTCATGAATAGGGCCTTGCAGAGCTTGAACTTTTGTCGCAACTTCACCGGTTTGATATTGAAATAAGTCAACCGTATGGCAAGCATGGTGCCATAAAAGATGGTCAGTCCAAGAGCGGGCTTGACCCAGCGCATTTTTATTGGAACGACGGAAAAAATAGGTTTGCACATCCATCTGTTGGACTTTTAATTCGCCCGCTGCAATTTTGTTGTGGATCCACTGATGAGAAGGATTAAAACGACGAGTGTGCCCCGCCATAGCAACCAGTCCCGTACGTTTTTGAGTTTCAACGACCTTGCGTGCGTCTTCGATGTTGTCTGCCATTGGAATCTCAGACATCACGTGCTTACCAGCTTCTAAGCATTGAATGGTTTGGGCGGCATGCATTTGTGTCGGTGTTGCTAGAATGACAGCGTCAACGTCATCAAGAGCCAACGCTTCTGCTAGATCTGTTGTATGGTGAGCAACGCCACGCTCTTCTGCAAAAGCTTTGATTGCATCAGGTTTGGTACCGACAACCGACACAACCTCAGCACCGTCAATGGCTGCGATAGCATCCATATGCTTCATGCCGAATGCGCCTGATGCGCCTGCAATACAAATTCTCATTAGATATCTCCTAGCGATTGACTTGTTGTTCTTGGTGAGCGTTACTGCTCTAAATTAATACATTCAATCTATCATTGGCGTTTTAAATGATGTAATTCGTAAACTACAGATGGCATTCAAAAAAGAGATAATATGTTTTTATTCAAAAGCTATCTGAATTGATCGCATATTTCGCGTAGAACACTCAAGAAGTGAGACTGAGTAATAGTTGGCAACCAGTTTTTTCTTACGCAAAGGCCAATGGGGCGGCGCGTATGCTCTAATGGATAAGATAAGATTTTGAGTATTCCTAACTCAATTTCTCGCTCCATCTGATGCTCAGATATTAATGTCAATCGATCACTTCCGATCAGTAATTCTCTTATTAAAATCTGTGAACTTGATTCCACAATACGACTTGGTTGAGGGCAGTCTGCTTGATCAAAGATTGCTTCGAAGGCCGATCGTGTGGGAGTTCCATCTGCAGGAACAACCCAAGCGAACTTTTCTAAATCTTCAGCTGAAACTTGGTTAAGAGATAAAAGTGGATGACCATCGCGACAGACTATCGATAGCGGTGGGTTCCAAAGCTCTTCTTGAATAACATCGTCCGCAGGAGAAGGGTAGCGAAGAGCGCCAAGCACAATGTCTATATCGCCGTGGCGTAGGTGGTGTAATAGGTCGGGGTAGGGACCTTCTATTATTTTAATATTCACATCTGGGTGCTGATCGCCAAACCGCAGAATGGACTTGGGTAAAATTGTGGTGCGTGCTAGCGGCATACTCCCTAGAGAGATAGTGGAAACATCTTTAAACTGTAATGCATGAATTTCATACATACCTTGACTTAATTCACTGAATGCCAACTTCGCAGCTTTTGTAAGCGTCTTGGCAGCATCGGTTGAACTAATACCGGTGTTTGTTTTATCGAAAAGTGCGATGCCAAGCAGTTTTTCAAGGTCACGGGCGGCTCTATGAACCGACGACTGTGAGACGCCAAGGTTACGACTGGCAATGCTGAAGTTTTGTACGTCGCACACAGCAACTAACGCTTTTAATTGGGTTGTGCTGATTTGAGCTAACACATTTGCAGAGAGCGTTTCTTTTAGCGATGGATCACGAAGTAACTCAGCGGCTGAATCTTTTAAGTAATCCAGCGAGCGAGTGACACGTTTTTGCCATAATATTCCGGATTCCGTGGGGTACATGCCATCGGAGTGCCGTTCAAATAAGTGGGTTTCGAGTTGCTTTTCTAATTTTGCAATGGCTTGTGTGATAGCAGGTTGAGACAAATAAATTTGCTCAGAAGCTCTAGTGATACTTTTTAGTTCGCAAACAGCCAAGAATACTCGTAAATGCCGCAAATTAGGAATTTGTAAATCCACTACTAGCTCCAGTCATACAATTTAGGTCACTATATCAAAAATGAATAGGTTTTAAAGTGGAAACGTTCGTATGGGGCATTTTCTTAGCTTCTATTCAAAATGAGCCATACTTATGAAAAATCTACTTTTTTTGCTTAAATTACGCTATTTTGGGTTCAGTATTTGTTTCTTAGGGTTGAGCATGCAGTTAAGTCGTTACTATGATGGATTAAAGTGGCTAATGTGTTCCATTGCTCTTTTATATGGGACTAGCATTTATGCTGCGGTAAGTATGCATGACTATTTTGCCGATGTTTGGACGTCGCATGACGGATTACCTCATAACAGTGTTAATGCTATTGCTCAAACAGAAGATGGTTACTTGTGGTTTGCAACATGGGAAGGCGTAGCCCGTTATAACGGCAAAAGCTTTAAGCTGTTTAGCCGTGACCCTGAAACAGGGTTGATTGATGCCGCCGTGCGAGCGTTGGCTCCGGCAAAAGGTAATCAGCTGTGGGTGGGTGGTGGCCGCGGTGGTATTACTGTTCGAGAACATTACAGCTGGTCGCAACAAGAGCCCGCTAAAAGTCTGGTAAACGATATATTGTTAGACGACGATTCGAATCTTTGGCTTGCAGTCGAGGGTGAGGGTGTATATTACCGACAAAAAGAAGGTGAAAATACTTATTCGGAAGATCGTTTAGTACTTAACGTTAGCACAGCACACCTTACCCAAACACGTTCAGGGCTTATTTACGCTGCCACCCGTTCTGGCCTCTATCGGGTTTCTTCTGAAGGTGCGCAAAAGCTGAAAATACCCGATATTCCCGAGAACGTGCGCGTTTATTATGTTTCTATAGATCATCGTGATCATGTATTAATCGGAACGACAAACGGTGCTTGGAGATACGATGGAAAGCAATTTACAGAGTTGCTGCCAGATCTACGCACTTCAACAATTACGGTGGTTGAAGAAGATGATGAGGGAAATATCTGGCTCGGTTCTATTGATAAAGGATTAGCGCGAATTACGCTTCGTGGTGTTGATTTTATTGATACAAGTTCTGGTTTACCGAACAATCGGGTTATCTCTTGGTTTCAAGATTCGGAAGGCAGCATTTGGGTCGGCACTAATGGTGGCGTAATGCGATTACGTGAAGCGCCTTTTCGTAATTATTCAGCGTTAGAAGGGTTAGAAGGTAACTTTGTCCGAACGTTACTTAATATACCGGGAGACCGATTTTTAGTTGGCAGTAGCGAAGGTTTAAATTTAATAGAAGATGGGAAAGTGCTGGTAGCCAGTGAGCAACCGGCTGCGCGTCAGTCTATGCTAAGTTTAGCGAATATTTCCGATCAGTCTGTTCTAGTGGGTACGCAACGCAATGGCGTCTACCGCTGGAAGTCGGGGCTGATGACGCCCCTTTATAATAAAGATAACGGGTTGCCTGACAATGAAGTACGAGCTTTATTAGAGGATTCAAAAGGACGTGTTTGGATTGGTACGGTTAATGGCTTAGTGATGTTTGAGCAAGACGGTACTCGTACTGTTTTTGATGAGCACAGTTCAAATTTGCCTGATAATTATATTATCGCCTTAAGTGAAGATCGACGCGGTCGGATTTGGATTGGTACAGCGGAAGGAGTCGCTGTTTATGATCGTCGCAACCGTATTCTTCCTATTGATATATCAATATTTGAGCAGGCACAGTATGTGTTTGGTTTTTACATTGAACCTGGTTTTGTATGGATGGCAACTGATCGTGGTTTGCTTCGATATGACACGATCGCCAATGAACTTACTGGCGTTGGTAAACCTGAAGGGCTGCCAATCGATAAGCTATTTCAAGTTGTTTATGATCGCATGGGAAGTTTCTGGCTAACGAGTAACCGTGGTATCTGGAAAATTAGTTATGTTGAGGCCCATCGTGCTGCCTCAGGTGAAATAGCTGCCATCAATTTTGAGCATTTTGGTGATGAAGATGGCATGGGCAGTAGTCAAGCGAACGGCGGCTCAACGCCGGCAGCAGTGAGCGCTAAAAGAGGTATGTTGGGTTTTGCGACAGCGGGCGGCGTGTCTTTTATTTTGCCGACTACACTTAAACAGCTCTACCAATACAGCCTACCAATAGTCATTGAAGACGTAGAAGTCGACGGTGTATCGATCAACCCTCAACGCGATTACTCACTGCAACCTGGATCGAATCGTATACGAATTAACTTTGCTGGGCTCAGTTACATTATGCCTGAGCGTTTGCAATATCAAACCAAGTTGGTGGGGTTTGATGATGATTGGAATTATCAAGGTAGTCAAACCGTCGCCGAGTATACCAACTTACCGCCTGGGCATTATGAATTTCATGTCAGTGTTCGCTATCCCTATGGCGAATGGCATGAGTCTAAAACAAAGTACGAATTTGAACTGCAACCCTTGGTTTGGCAAAGAAGAGATGTACAAGCTTTGTTACTGATCGCCCTTGTCGCGGGTTTAACCCTTCTTATGTACTGGCGAGTGTATGCGTTGAAAAAGCGTCAACGTGATATGGCGATGCAAATTCATACTAAAACTGAAGCATTAAGGGAACAAGCGGAGCGTTTTGAGCGGTTGTCCAAAGAGGATGTTCTGACGGGCCTGTACAACCGACGTGCTTTTGATGAAAAGGTACGCAGGGACTTTATGCTATCGATTCAAGGGCTGGGTAAGTTGAATCTTGCCATTATAGATATAGATCATTTTAAACAGGTAAATGACCGATTCTCTCATATAGTTGGAGATGAAGTTATCAAGCTTATGGCTAAGTTCTTGAAGGAGTCTGTGAGTGCCCCTAACGTAGTTGCCCGCTGGGGTGGTGAAGAGTTTACGTTGTTAATTCATGGCACTGAAGAGCAAGCTTTAGCGCTTTGTAATGGGCTACTTGAAGGTGTCGCTAAACTTCATTGTCCACAGCTGAATGATGAGTTTCATTTAACTGTCAGTATTGGCTTGGCGAATGCCTTGGGCTGCCATGACTATCAAAGCCTTTTAAAGCGTGCGGATCATGCTTTGTATCAAGCTAAAAACTCAGGCCGTAATCGTATCGAGCAATATCATGAATTTCGTTGATGAGGATGCATCTTTCCTGATTTAGGTCAGGCACTGAGAATGATTCCAGCTTTAGTCTCTTTTTGTTAGAACAAATTAACTATTTAGTCTAGTCAGCAGGAGAGAACAATGATTGACAGTAGTCGTCGTAAATTTGTGAAAAAAGGGTTGTTTGGCTTGGCTGCACTGCCGTTTGGTATGGGCGCGCTTACCTCTAATGCGTTTGCTGCATTGCCAATGTTAGACCCAAATGCGCCTAATGCTAAAGCGTTAGCGTATGTGCCAGATGCTGCAAATGCTTCTTCACACGCAGCATTTAAAGCAGGTAGCGCATGCAGTAACTGTAATTTCTATAATGCAGGTTCTGGCGCTTGCCCATTGTTTGCGGGCCATGCCGTTGAAGCAAATGGATGGTGTCAGGCTTGGGTTAAAAAACCATAATGATGATTGAGTAGCTGTTATTAAAAAGCTCTTAAGCCGTGGAAGGTTTAAGAGCTTTTAAAATGCGTTTAATAGCAACGAGCTGTTTTGTTATTCGCTTTTAATGAAGCATAGACTTTTTGCGGTGCAGGCATCGCTTGCTGTAAATCGCGGATTCTTGTCTGAGGAGAAGGGTGCGTGGACAGGAATTCTGGTGTTGTGCTGTTGCCACTTTTTTGAGCCATGTTTTGCCACAGCGTCACGCTCTCACTTGGATCAAAGCCTGCTTTAGCCATTAAATCTAAACCGATATAATCAGCCTCCGATTCATGAGTTCGGCTAAATGGTAAAATAATACCGAATTGAGCCCCTAAGCCTAGTCCCTGAAATATGAGAGATTTTGTTGCAGAATCTGCACCAGCAAGTTGGTATCCCACAGATAAAGCTTGATTGGTTGCCAGTTGAGTTGAAACACGTTCATTACCATGACGTGCTAATACGTGTCCGACTTCATGCCCGATAACAGCCGCTAGCTGAGACTGATTGTCGGCGACTTCAAGCAGCCCTGTATAAACCCCAATTTTGTAACCTGGTAAAGCAAAGGCGTTGACTTGTTCGTCATTAAAAAGCACTACTTCCCAAGCTTGTTTGCGATATTCATCTGGTAATACAGAGATGATATGATCGGCAACACATTGAACCTTTTGGGTTGCTTGAGAGCTTTCTGATTTGGGTGTTTCCGCTTTCATTTCCGTAAATGATGCCACCCCCATTTCATTAAGTTGACTGTCAGGTAGCAATACAAGTTGCTTGCGGCCTGTTGGGGACGTAGCGCAGGCAACCAGCGACGCGCTAATAAGTCCAATAGTTAAGCTACGCAATAATGACGTTGTCAATTGAGTCTCCTTGTTAGCCTTGGATGTCATGAAGCAGCTCGGCCGCCTGCAGTACGATCCCTTCACCGGCCATATTGGGTGCTACACCAACGCTTACACCATCATTTGTCATGCCGGGTAACCACACTTCAAAGAACGCCTCGTTGTTGATGTCGAGTGCGCTGAAGCCTTCATAATCCGATTTAGCCCATTCATTGGCCATTTCTTCCGTTGGCCAAACAGGTAATACTCGCTCACTACCAATAGTGATGTTCAAACAGCCTTCCGTGTCCGCTAAGGTGTAACAGGTGCCGCCACTTTTAACGTGAGCAACAAAAAGATCGTAACGGTTCTGACTGGTCTCTCTAAAAAAGCTTGTATTATCAATAGTCATAAATGTTTTCTTCAATGTGTTTAACTGATACTAACAACTACAGACTATATCTGATAGTTAAAAAAATGGGCGATCGATATAGATCACCCATTGCGTAAAAAACAAGGAAAGACCGTGATTAGCGTGGAATCTCGTCAGAAATGCCTTCTACGTACCAATTTACCTGAGCTAATTCTGTATCGCTCAGGGTATGTCCTTCAGGAACAACAAGGTTTCCTTTGTTATCTTTGATGGGACCTGTGAAAGGGTGAAACTTTCCAGAGTGGATCATCTCGTATGTTTCATCAATCTTAGCTCGAACGTCTTTCGGTAAGTTGTCATTGATAGACGCTAGACTAAGCATGTCCTCTTGAAAACCACCCCAGAAGTCTTTTGGTTCATACGTGCCATCCATGACTTCTTGAGTAATTTTGATGTAGTAGGGAGCCCAATCATCACGTACAGAGAAAACGTGCGCATTCGGGGCGAAGCTGCTTTGATCCGATGCTTGTCCAATAGCGCGCGCACCGCGCTTTTCTGCAGCAATCAGAGGAGCTGGGCTATCAGTATGCTGCAGTAATACATCCACACCTTGGTCCATCAGAGCGTTGGCTGCATCTGTTTCTTTGCCTGGATCATACCAAGAATTCACCCAAACGATTTTCATAGTGACTTCAGGGTTGACGCTTTTCGCCGCCATGTAAGAAGCGTTAATGTCACGAATAACTTCAGGGATAGGGAAGGATCCAATGTAGCCAATGGTATTGGACTTGGTTAGCATGCCAGCAGCAACCCCTGATACGTAACGACCTTCATAAGTGCGAAGTACGTATGTGCCCATATTTTTAGAGCGTTTGTAGCCTGTTGCATGTTCGAAGGTGACGTTAGGAAAGCGTTTTGCAACTTTTAACGTAGGATTCATGAAACCAAAAGACGTGGAGAAAATCAGGTCATTACCTGCTTTTGCAAGCTGAGTGATGACTCGCTGAGCATCTGCACCTTCTGGTACGTTTTCTACATAGGTTGTTTCCACTTTGTCACCGAAGAACTCTTGAAGCTCTTTGCGGCCACGGTCGTGTTCATAACTCCAACCTAGGTCGCCCACTGGGCCGACATAAACAAACCCAACTTTAAATGGGTCGTCTGCAGCTTGTGCAGCAGCAACGCCCGCTAGTAGGCCAAGGCCTACAAGTAAGTTTTTTAGTTTCATTATTTGCTCCTTTTGTGCCCGAAGGCGATCTACATTAAACATGATTAACTACTAAGCCATTTGACGAGGATCGAATGGTTTACCAAGAGAGCGCGGCGCGAGTAACTTTTCTTTATATTTATCTGCACTGATGATGACCATGACTACAATTGTTGCCACATAGGGCAACATCGCCAATAAGTTTGGTGAAATAGACCAACCCATCCCTTGAAGAACAAGGTGCATAATACTTGCCAACCCAAATAGATAAGCACCCAATACAATATTACCAATTCGCCATGAAGCAAATACGACGAGCGCTAACGCTATCCAACCTCGCCCAGCTGTCATATTTTCAACCCACATAGGGGTGTATACCAGTGACATATAGGCGCCGCCTAAACCAGCCATAGCACCACCAAACATGACGGCAAGATAGCGAACTCGCAGCACTTTAATACCAATTGCGTTGGCTGCATTTGGGTTTTCACCAACGGCTTTAATCGTTAGGCCTAATCGAGTTTTGTTGGCGACAAAAGCAATTATGATGGCAAGAAAGACAGCAATGTATACCATCACATCATGACTAAATAGAACTTTTCCTAGCACGGGTATATCTGAAAGTACTGGAATCGACAAGGGTTGAAAGCCAGTTATAGTCTGACCAACAACGCCTGAGCCGATGAAGGCGCTTAATCCTGTGCCGAAAATGGTCAGAGCCAAGCCTGTTGCAACTTGATTGGCGCCAAGATGTAACACTAAGAAGCCAAAGATTAAGCTCATCACCATGCCTATGATCATGGCTCCTAGCAGCCCGAAACCTGCATTTCCAGTGCCGTAAGCGGCCATGAAACCGACCACTGCGCCCATTAACATCATACCTTCCTGCCCTAAGTTCAAGACCCCTGTTTTTTCACAAATGGCCTCGCCTAAAGCAATAAATAGAAGGGGGGTGCCCGTTTTAATGGCTGCAAAAAGTACTTGAGTAATTAGATCAATATCCACGTTTTGCTCCTAAGCCATTTTTTCGCGTAAAGGTACGATGCGGTAACGAATGAAGAAATCACACGCCAAGAGGAAGAACAACAATATCCCTTGAAACATGCCGACGACAGCAATAGGAATGCCCATTTCTATCTGAGCTAAGTCTCCACCCATATATAAAATAGCTAAGAAAATAGCTGCGACAATGGCACCTGCAGGATGAAGACGACCAAGATATGCAACGATAATAGCGGAATAACCGTACCCCGGGGAGATGTTTGGCGTAAGCTGGCCAATAGGCCCCGCTACTTCGGATACGCCTGCCAATCCGGCTAGGGCACCTGCAAATAGCATAACAAACCAGCTAATTGCCTTTGCATTGTAACCTGCATAGATCGCGGCAGGTTCATCGGCACCGTAAACACGAATCTTAAATCCAAGATGTGTTTTGGCCAGCAAAAACCAAGCGAATAGTGCCAGTACAATGGCGAAGACGACGCCAAGATGCACGCGTCCGCTGTCTGAGAGTACAGGTAGTAAGGTGGCATCTGAGAACAGCGCTGACTCTGGAAAACCAAAGCCTTCCGGATCGCGTAATGGCCCATGAACCGCCCAAATTAACAAGTACAATGCAATATAGTTTAGCATTATGGTCGTAAGGATTAAGTTAGAGTTAAACTTTACCTTGAGGAGAGTAGCGATGCCTGCCCAAGCCATGCCAGAGACGATGCCACCCAATAAAGTGAGAGGCATCGCAAAAGCAGAATTCGAGTCGACGAACATTAGGGCAACAGTACTGCCTCCAAGTGCGCCCGCCAACAGTTGGCCTTCAGCACCAATGTTCCACATATTGGCGCGATAACACAGAGCTAAACCGACGGCGCACAGCAGCAATGGCCCCATTTTAACCAGCATTTCACTGATATTATAAGCGTCTGATAATGGTAGTATTAGCAGTACATGCAGTGCTTGTAATGGATCTTTGTCGAGAGCCGTAAACAGCAGAGAGCCAAAGATTAACGTGAGTACAATGGCTAAAAAAGGCGATGCAAACGTCATTAGCGTGCTGGGTTCTGTTCGAGCTTGCACTTGGATCATGCGAGTGCCTCCTGTTGCTCTGATTCATTAATGAAGGTACCTGCCATCCATTGACCTATTTGATCTATAGACGTTTCTTCAGCACGAACAACGGGAGAAAGGTGACCGTCGCACACAGCAGCCATACGGTCTGCTAGCAAGAAAAGCTCATCAATGTCTTCTGAAATTAATAAAATTGCGGCACCTTGATCTCGAAGTTGCAATAACGCTTGATGGATAGCAAGAGCGGCACCAACATCGACCCCCCATGTGGGGTGAGCACAGATGAGTACTTTTGGATTTTGGCCAATTTCACGTCCCATAATGAATTTCTGTAGGTTACCACCGCTTAAGCTTTTAGCTTCAGAAAACTCACCATGACATTTAACGTTGTACTGGGAGATAAGGCTTTTGGCGTACTCTTTTACGGCTTTCCAGTTCACAAGGCCGGATTGTACAAAACCACGGCTGTGTGTCAGCAATGTGTTTTCGGATAAGCTCATTTCAGGAACAGCGCCTCGCCCCAAGCGTTCTTCTGGCACATAAGCCAGTCCGTTACGTCGGCGTAGACCAGCAGATTGAGTGCCAATGTCACGGCCATCAAGTATTAATGTGTTTTTAAGAGTACGACTGTCTTCTCCGCTGATGATCGACATCAGTTCTTCTTGCCCGTTACCCGCAACACCAGCAATGCCAAGAATTTCACCTTTGTACAGCTCAAAGTTAACCTGTTTTAAGGTGGTGCCGAAAGGGTGTTTAGCGGCTAAAGAGAGGTTCTTTGCAGTAAAGACAATGTTTTCACCGAACGCTTTCTCATACCCAGCATCTTGTTCAGCGAGGTCGCCTACCATCATTTTAGCGATCGTGGCAGGGGTTTCGTTGGCTGGCTGACAATCGCCCACGAATTTGCCGCCACGAAGAATTGTGGCGTTATGACAAATTTCCGTCACTTCATGAAGTTTGTGAGAAATAAATAAAATACTACAGCCTTCAGAAGAGAGTTTTCTCAAAACGGTGAATAACCCAGCAACTTCTTGCGGTGTTAATACTGAAGTGGGCTCATCAAGAATCAGAAGCTTTACCGATTGAACCAGACAACGCATGATTTCGACACGTTGGCGCTCTCCAATCGAAAGGGAATGGACGAATCTGTCTGGATCAACATTAAGACCGTAGGTTGCAGATAGGTCTCGAATACGTTCAGCTAAGTCACCGATTGAGTGCAATTGCGATCGACTTAAACACAGCTCTATGTTTTGCGCGACAGTGAGCGTTTCAAATAATGAAAAATGTTGGAACACCATGCCAATGCCTAAGTCACGGGCCTTAGAAGGAGACTTGATCTCTACTTCGTGACCATCCCAAAGGATCTGACCAGAGTCTGGGGCAACCACGCCATAGATTGTTTTTACTAATGTACTTTTGCCTGCGCCATTTTCTCCCAATAATGCATGTATTTCACCTGGCATCAGGCGCATGCAAATTTGATCATTGGCTAGACATCCGGGGTACTGTTTAGTGATATTCAGTAGTTCTAGACGCGGGCTAGAGCTCTGGTTTTTCAATGTTTCCGACACCGTTAATTCTCTATGTGATTGGATGTTAAGCGTTTTTGGATACGCTTCTTTTTCGCCGTGCTTGGCTTTTGGCTTTCCTTTGCCGACTTATACTGAGTAGGTACTGAGTTAGTCGAATGTTTTACAATCAATAATTGTGCCAATACAGCGTAATTAACCGAAAGGCTGTAATAAGTCGCGAAGAATACGCAATTTTGACTTGTTTGTCTGCACGGTCAGCTTTGTTGGTGTGGATTATTTCTGTTTGAAATGCATTATTCCTGATTTTATGGTCAATATTGCGCTATGTTGGTGCTTATGTTGACCGATCGGTCCAGAATTAGACGTAGGCGAGTGCCGTTAGCTCGTGTAAAATGGGGTCTGAATTTTGGCTCCCAATTTTTTGATTTCTAGCGCTATGACCGTTGTCTAATAGGACAAATTTTGTCTCTGTTGAAGAAGTATTTTGCAAGGCTTGCTGAGCTCAGTGCTATAAATAGTATTGATGTCGATTTGAATCGCAAGCAAGTGGTTAACATAACCTATTTGTTTTCCATGATCGTTGGGTTGTTGTCAGCTATCGTTTTCATGGTTAACGACTGGGTTATTGAATCTACGGTTCATTTTCTCGGCGCGGCGGTTTCTTTAATGGGTTTTGTGCTGTCTATTAAAGGTTATTCCCGTACATCAAGATTACTGTTTCCAGTCGCTTGTGCGACGTATATTGTTTTTTGTACTTTTTTGTTTTACGGCTCAGACAGTCATTTTATGTGGTTGCTAGTGGTATTGGCTGCTTACTCGGTCACTGGGTTTCGAGTAGAGGGCGGTAAAGCTCAATTGCTGGTTTGCTTTTTTGCGTTAGTGGCCTTTGCCTTTATTAAATTATTTGCGCCCACCACCACCCAATACGTATCTATGGATGCACGCTTGCTGATAGCGCTGTGTACATTTACGGCATCTTGTACTTTGATTGTTTTGATTGCTGGAGTGGTTGTGACCAAGTTGCGGAGGCTCAATGAGCATCTTCGTAATCTTGCTGAAGTAGATGATCTAACCAAACTCAGTAATCGTCGCAAGGTTTTGGCAGAAGCTGTTAATGTGTTTGCTGATTCGATTATCAATAATCAACGCTGCTGTTTTGCTATTCTAGATTTAGATCATTTTAAAAATATCAATGATCGTTTTGGTCACGAAGCAGGTGACACTGTTTTGAAAAGCTTCGCGAGAGTCATGGCTAATAATGCACGGCGGGGAGATTGGGTTGGTCGTTATGGCGGTGAAGAGTTTGTCATTGTTATGCCTAATACTCGTATAAAAGATGCAGTCAGTGTGATGGAGCATTTAAGAATACAAATTGCGGATTTGGCGATTCAAATCGAGGGGCATGTAGCACCGATACATGTCACAACTAGCATTGGTGTGGCTGAAATTACAGATGATACGGCACGTTACGAGCAAATCTTGGCGCGTGCAGATGAAGCGTTATACATGGCAAAAAATAATGGCCGTAACCGCGTTGAAATCAACGTAAGTTAATAAGTGAGCTAGACATAATGGATCCAATAGAAGTCGTGTTGAAGCACGATGATTTCTGGGTAGTGGTTAAGCCAGCTGATGAGAGTTTTCATTCAGAGGACGGCATGGGGTTTGCTGAACGGTTAAACCAAACGTATCCGGAGCAGACATTTTACTCACTGCATCGGCTGGATAAGATGACGTCAGGCTTAATTCTGTTTGCAACCAATAAAACGGCAGCGGCGGTCTTTGGTGATTTGTTCGCGCAGCATGCCTTAGAAAAAAGGTATATTGCTGTTTCAGTCAATAAGCCGAAGAAGAAGCAGGGGACTATTTCAGGCTCAATGTTGCCGAGCCGACGTGGTCAATGGAAGCTTTCTGCTCAAGGTGACAATCTTGCTGTTACTCAGTTTTTTAGCTTTTCTGAATCTGGTAAACGTTATTTTTGGATCCGTCCATTGACGGGTAAAACACATCAAATTCGTGTTGCGCTAAAAAGCATTGGCGCGGCAATTTTAGGTGATGAGCGTTATAGTGGCGAAGTATCAGATCGTGGCTATTTACATGCCTACTCCCTTGCGTTTGAGTGGCAAGGAGAGCCTATGTATTTTGAAAGTTGGCCTAAAGAAGGCGAACACTTTCCGGACTCGATCCGGTCGTTATATCAACAATATTTTTTCGAGCCATCTTTGTCATGGCCTAAATTCACGATTCCTAAGAAAACCATCTTGTAACTATGAAAAACGTTTTAATATATTGTCGTCCAGGGTTTGAACGAGACGCTCTAGCAGAAATTTCAGATAAAGCATCTGAGCATGGCTTTTATGGCTACGGCGTTCCCGCTGAAAACTCAGGTTATGTGTTGTATAACACAGGCGATGACCAAGGTGGAGAAACGTTAATTCAATCTCTGTCATTTAATCATCTAATCTTTGCGCGTCAAATTATTGCGGTTAATGATGTGATTGATTTCGAAAAGGGTGGTCGGGTACAGGCACTTCTAGAGGCGGCACGAGAGCTTCCTCTTGCAGAAGATATGTGGTTTGAAACCGCGGATACGAACGAAGCTAAAGCATTAGCAGGTTTGATAAAAAAGATTGAAAAACCGTTGATGGGTGCTTGGAAAAAAGCGGGATTGCTGCGTAAAAAAGCAGTAGGTATTCGTCATCATGTCTTTTTTATGGAGGGGAACCAAGCCTACCTAGGTGTCAGTTATCAATCTTGTCGATCTGAATTTTTATCAGGTATTCGTCGATTGCGCTTCCCATCTAAGGGGCCTTCTCGTTCAACTTTGAAATTAGAAGAAGCTCTGCTACAGTTTGTGCCAGAACAAAGACGAGAAAGAGACCTTTACGAAGGCATGCATGCTGTAGATTTGGGGGCTGCGCCAGGAGGGTGGACATACCAGTTTGTCATCAGAGGTATTCATACCTATGCGGTTGATAATGGGCCGATGCAGAAGGAGTTAATGAATACCGGACTGGTGTCGCATATGACTGAAGATGGCTTTAAGTTTAAGCCGCCAGGAAAAGTTGACTGGTTGGTATGTGACATGGTTGAACGCCCTATTTTAGTGGCGGAACTCATGGCGAAATGGTTATGTGAGGGGTGGACTCAGCGTGCCATCTTCAATTTGAAGCTACCAATGAAGAAACGATATCAGGAAGTAGTTCAGTGTTTTGAGCTTATTGCTAGTCAATTGAAGCAGCAGGGGTTGAGATATGAGATGCAGTATAAGCATCTATATCATGACCGAGAAGAAATTACGGTTTGCGTGATGGTAAAATAACCAAATCCTAGTTTTGATAAATGGGGCGATTAAGCCCCATTTTTTGTGTCCTGCTTTTGCCTAAATGCTTTCTTTGGTGTGGAAAGGGGCATAACCCATCGCTTCTTCCATTAATGTATCGCGCTCATAGATGTCATTACGGAATTCTGGCATACCATTACTGTTTGGTACGACAGTAAAGTAAACCAAATAGACAGGTAGCTCATCCTTCAATGAGATGACTTTGGTTTGCTTGGATTGGCGTGCTTGAGCCAGCTGATTTTGGCGTTTTTTATCGCCAGCCACCAGTAAATCGGCAAAATCTTCTGGACGCTCTAAGCGAATACAGCCAGAGCTGAAGGCGCGGTCTTGTTCTCTAAAAAGATGCTTCGCTGGCGTGTCGTGCAGATAAATATCGAACTTGTTGGGAAACATAAATTTATAGGCTCCCAGAGCATTACCATCATCCGCCGTTTGTTCAAAGCGGTAGTGAAGGTCTTCAGGTTTGATGTCATTCCATTTTATTGATAATGGATCCAATCGTTTTGCGCCAATGCTCCAGCTAGAGTAAAGCTGATAACCATTTTCGGTTAAATAACTGGGGTTCTTCTGCAGCTTAGGCAGTAGATTCTCGCGGGCAATGCGCATAGGAACGCGCCAAGTTGGATTGGTGACCATATAAGTCATTTTGCCATAAAATACATTGGTTCTTCGTTCTGGCTTGCCAATCACCACCTTCATGCTTTCATTTTGGCCGTTCAAGAAAATATGAGCTGTATAGGCAGTTAAATCAACCCAAACGCGATTGTCTTCAAGTTGTGTGGGTAGCCAGCGCCAGCGCTCTAAATTATAAGCAATTTGTTTGGCGCGCTCTTCCAAAGGAACATTGAGCATTTGTATTGTTTGAGTGCCGGCTGCACCATCAGGTGCTAAATGATGGCGCTTTTGAAAGCGTTTTAACGCTTCACGAATGTCATTATCAAAATAGTCTTCATTCACTTTGCGACTAGAGAATCTGATGTCCCCTAATTGAACCAATCGCGCACGCAGCTGAGCCACTCGCGGTCCTTCATCGCCAAATCGTAAAGGTACGCCTACCTCAATACGGATATCGCCTTCTTTTTGAGCGGTTTCCTGATAAAAAACCAGCCAATTTTGAAGTACTTGATAATCGGGTTGCCGAGGTGCAAGGGTTGGTAAGTAATTTACCATATTGGTTGGCGAGTCTAAGAACAATAGGTTTTGCCAGTCTTTACTAGGTGCATCAAGGCGCCAATTGGGGTCAATTAACTGCGGCTCATAACGGCCATTAGAAAGATCGTGAGCATAGCTTGAAAGGGCAATGGTTGCGATCACGTCGAGTTCAGCAAGCTGTTGTGAACTTGGCTTCTTGATTGCTAAGTATTCCTTAAGTGTTTCAAGATGGTAGTGGACAGGGTTAAGGCCATGGCTTCGCGCGCTTTCGAGTGTATCAACGAGCTTATAAATGGCCATGTCTAGTTGTGTTTCTTTGATCCATATAGGATCAAAATTACGGAACTCATAGGCCTCTAAGACGTTCTTATTTGGTAACGCTTGACCTGCGATGGGTGTAAATGCTTCCAGCATCCAAGACACTTGTTGTCGAACGCTACTTTCAATCTGAGTATCGGAAGGGGGTGTTTCAATGAAGTTTTTAGTCTGAGTGCTGGGTGTATTGGAGGAGCAGCCGGCTAACATGGCGCAGGTGACAAGCGCTGTACCGAAATGACGTGTAAACGATTTCATGTAAGGTCCTTTAAGCGGATGTTCGGTTGTGTTGAGGACTCCATATCGTCAAGGATTGCTAGCGCCTGGTCTCGGTGTTTACCACAAACATATTCCACTGCTTTGAAGTTTGCGCAGACAGCAGGGCGTTCGGGTTGTCCAAATATTTTACAGCCGAATTGCTCGTCAAGCTGGATGCAGGGTACGCCCGCAGGTTTGCCTTTAGGCATGCCGGGAATGGGGCTGGAAATAGAAGGAGCAATGCAGCAAGCACCGCAGTGAGATCGACAATTCATGGGACTCTTTTTACAAATGTTCACTGATTTACTACTAAGAAACAGACGTTAAATGTTCAAAACGCTGTTACATTCAATTTGAGTGATCTTAAGGGTAGCAGAATGTATAACATATTAGTGGTTGAAGATACCGCTGTTGTTAGAAAAATCCTCGCGAAATTAATAGGTGCAAATCCTTTCTTTCGTTGCGTGATGTGCAAGGATCTAGCGACAGCTCGGGAAGCTATGAAGCAAGATGTTGTATTTCTTGCGGCGGTAGTGGACCTAAATTTGCCTGATGCCCCGAACGGCGAGGTGGTTAATGAGGTGTTGGAGAAAGGTATTCCAACGGTCGTATTAACTGGGAATTTCAGTGAGACCCTGCGCGGCCGTTTGTTGGCAGAAGGTGTTCTAGATTACATTACAAAAGACTGTCGCTTTGCCTACAATCAAGTGGTCAAAGTGCTCGATCGTCTGCGTAAAAACACGCAGACGAAGGTGTTGGTTGTGGATGATAGTTCTGTTAGTAGAAACATTATTTGCAATCTATTAACAAAGGCCAAATTTGAAGTGGAAAGCGTCAATGATGGTCTTGAGGCTTTGCAAAAATTAAAAGAAAACCCTGATATTAAGTTGGTTATTTCAGATCATCATATGCCGAATATGGATGGCTGTGAATTAGTGAAGGCGCTGCGTGAACAGCCTTGGTATCAGAATTTGGTGTTCATCGGGGTATCTTCCGAAGGGGATGGCCTGATGTCGGCAAAGTTTATAAAAGGTGGTGCAAATGATTTTCTAAAGAAGCCATTTCACCATGAAGAGTTTTATTGGCGTGTGTTTAGCAGTTTGGATTCCATGGAAATGCTGGAAACGATCCAGTTGGCGGCGAAGTTGGACTCCCTAACGGGGTTATTTAACCGAGGATACTTGTTTGAGCAGGGTGAAGAGTTGTTCGCTAAGCGAGATAGTCTTGAGTGTCTAAGTGTTTGTATGTTTGATTTAGACGAGTTTAAGCAGGTGAATGATTCATTGGGGCACCGTATTGGCGACGAGCTGATCGTGCAATTTGCTAAATTACTGCAGGAGAGCTTTCCGAGTGATGTTGTAGGGCGCTACGGCGGTGAGGAGTTTGCTGTTATTTCAGCTAGGCCAGAAAGAGTAATGCGATTAAGTATACAGCAGTTTATGAAGTCGGTTCGCTGTATGTTATTCACTGAGAAGCGCTTGGCGGTGACTTGCAGTATTGGTATTTGCATGAGACCTAAGGATGGTTTGATTGCAGCGTTCGAATCTGCAGATCTTCAACTATATCGTGCAAAAAATGGCGGACGAAATCGTATCGAACCGTTTGATAGCGAAGTAGCATAAAGGTTGGTGCTTACTAGGCTCTGCTATATGTGTCCTATAAAAGAAAAAGCCCGCAGCGTGCGGGCTTTTCTGCTACTGAAAGACGTTTAGCCTTTTAATAGTTTGTTTAGGATTGGTGTCACCATACCTGGATTGGCTTTACCTTGAGAGGCTTTCATGACTTGCCCCATAAAGAAGCCAATCATTTTTTTCTGTTTGTCTTCATCAGAGGCGCGGAACTGCTCAACTTGAGCTGGATTGGCATCAATAACACTTTGAATTACGGCTTCGATGGCGCCAGTATCTGTTACTTGCTTGAGACCTTTCGCTTCAATGATGTCATCGGCTGAGCCTTCACCATCCCACATGGCTTGAAGAACGCTTTTAGCTGTTTTGCCATTGATAGTGTTGTCTTCAATGCGAACCAGTAAGCCGCCTAAATGTCCGGCAGATACCGGTGATTCAGAGATGTCTTTCGACTCTGAGTTAAGGTATTTGCTTAACTCACCCATGACCCAGTTTGCGGCAAGCTTGGCATTGCCTGCTACGTTTGCAGTTTCTTCAAAATAGTCAGCCATAGCGCGTGTAGCAGATAAAACGCCCGCGTCGTACTCACTTAGCTTGTATTCAGACATAAAGCGATCCGCTTTTTGCTTGGGTAGCTCAGGGAGGTTGGCTGCAATTTGGTCAACGTATTCTTGCGTTAACTCGATAGGCAGTAAGTCTGGGCAAGGGAAGTAACGGTAATCGTTGGCTTCTTCTTTGGAGCGCATGCTGCGAGTTTCATCTTTGTCTGGATCGTATAAGCGAGTTTCTTGAGTGATCTTACCGCCATCTTCGAGGATGTCAGCTTGACGTTCGATCTCAGTGTAAATGGCACGCTCAATAAAGCGAAACGAGTTTACGTTTTTGATTTCCGTACGAGTACCATAGGCTTCTTGACCTTTAGGGCGCAGAGAAATGTTGACGTCACAGCGCATGTTGCCTTCGGCCATATTGCCATCACAGATGCCTAGGTAAGTGACAATTGAATGAATCATTTTCACATAGGCAACCGCTTCTTTTGCTGAGCGGATATCTGGTTCAGAGACGATTTCAAGAAGCGGTGTGCTGGAGCGATTAAGATCAATGCCCGTCATGCCGTGGAAATCTTCATGTAAAGATTTGCCTGCATCTTCTTCTAAATGGGCGCGTGTGATGCCTACGCGTTTCACTGTGCCATCATCTAGTGTGATGTCTAGATACCCCTTGCCTACGATAGGATCGTCCATCTGACTGGTTTGATAACCCTTGGGCAGGTCTGGGTAAAAGTAATTCTTGCGCGCGAAAATTGATGTCATGCCAATTTCAGCATTGACAGCATGACCAAACATGACGGCCATACGAAGAGCTTCTTTGTTGAATACAGGGAGTGCGCCAGGCATACCAAGATCAACAAGTGTTGTATTTGTATTAGGCTCTGCACCAAAACTTGTCGCGGCACCAGAGAATAATTTAGAGTTGGTCGATAGTTGGGCGTGGATTTCCAAGCCGATGACAACTTCCCAATTCATATTTACGCTCCTTCTGCCAAGCTAGGGTTTTTGGTGTGCCAATCTGTTGCTTGTTGGAACTTGTGTGCAACATTTAAAAGCTTGGCTTCAGAAAAGTAGTTGCCCATAATTTGCAGGCCGACTGGCATGCCATCCGCAAAACCTGCTGGAATGGACATGGCGGGAACGCCAGCTAAGTTAACCGATAGGGTGTAGATATCTTCTAGGTACATGGCAATTGGGTCGTCTGTTTTAGCGCCAATACCAAATGCAGTGGTTGGTGCAACAGGGCCCATAATGACATCTACTTGTTCGAACGCCTTAACGAAATCTTCTTTAATCAGGCGGCGAATGCGTTGAGCTTTTAAATAATAAGCGTCGTAGTAGCCTTCCGATAAAGCGTAGGTACCAACCATGATGCGTTTTTGAACTTCTTTGCCGAAGCCTTCGCCACGTGAACGCTTGTACATGTCCATTAAATCTTTTGGATCTTCACAGCGGTAGCCGTAACGAACGCCGTCAAAGCGAGATAGGTTTGAGGATGCTTCTGAAGGAGCGATGACGTAATAAGATGGAATGCTTAGGTTTAGGTTTGGTAAAGAGATTTCTTTAACCGTTGCGCCCAGTTTTTCAAACTCTTTGACTGCATCTTGGATCGCTTTGGCAACGTCGTTGTTCAGTCCATCACCAAAGTACTCTTTTGGAAGGCCGATGCTTAAACCGCTTAAGGGTGCATCTAGGTTTGCAGTGTAGTCTTCTGTTGCTATTTCTGAGCACGTTGAATCGTTTGTATCAAAGCCAGCAATCGATTGCAGTATGTGCGCACAATCTTCTGCTGAGCGAGCCATAGGGCCGGCTTGGTCAAGGCTGGAGGCGTATGCGATCATACCGAAACGAGAAACGCGACCATACGTTGGTTTTAGGCCTGTGATGCCGCAAAAAGAAGCGGGCTGACGAATCGAACCACCTGTATCAGTGCCTGTCGCAGCAACACATAGGCCTGCAGCCACCGCGGCAGCGGAGCCACCAGAAGAGCCACCGGGTACTTTGTCTAGATTCCAAGGGTTTTTGACGGCGCCGTAATGACTGTTTTCATTTGAAGAGCCCATGGCGAACTCGTCCATATTAGTCTTGCCCAATGTGATGGCGCCAGACGCCTGCATACGGCCGGTTACGGTTGATTCGTATGGCGGTATGAAGTTATGCAGCATTTTTGATGCGCATGTCGTTAAAATACCGTCAGTACAAAATAAATCTTTGTGGGCAATGGGGATCCCTGCTAGCGCACTTGTTGAGCCGCTGGCGATTAATTTGTCGGCGGCTTCTGCTTGGGCAAGGGCGATTTCATCGCTCACGGTAATGTAACTGTTCAATTGGCCGTCTAGTTGCTTGATGCGCGCTAGATAGTCTTGCGTCAGTTCAACGCTGGAAATGTCTTTTGCTCGCAATTTTTTGGCGAGCGAAGTAATGCTTTGATCAACCATTTAATTAAGCTCTTATTCGATAACTTGAGGAACCAAGAAAAGGCCCGCTTCGGTTTGAGGTGCGTTTGCAAGGAAGGCTTCACGACGATTGCCTTCCGTCACGACGTCATCACGTAAGCGCTGTTTTGCTTCGAGCGGATTAGATAGCGGCTCAACTCCATCAGTATCGACGGATTGCATTTGTTCAACCAAATCAAGAATGCTTGTTAAAGAATTCTGGTATTGCTCGGCATCGTTATCATCTAACGATAAACGAGCAAGGTGCGCGATTTTGAGCACGTCTTGCTTTTCTAGAGACATGTTTCACCTAATTTTATCGGTTTTCAAAAAATAGGCTCATTGTAGCGCCATTACGAAAAGGTAGAAAGCGCATGGAGTAAAAATATCGATTATTCCTATGCCAAGTGAAAAACCACCAATAAACAAAGATATATGCGTAAAGAAATCGCATATTTATGCCCTTTCGACTTGCCCAAAGTACCTCGGGTTGTTACATTTTCTCACTATTCGTAATGGATCTTTTCAGGGTGTAGAAATTCATGTTTAAAAAAATTAGGGGAATGTTCTCAAGCGACCTATCCATCGACTTGGGAACAGCCAATACCCTTATTTACGTGCGCGATCGTGGAATCGTTTTGGATGAGCCGTCTGTTGTAGCAATTCGTCACAATGGTAATCAAAAAACTGTAGCGTCTGTTGGAGCTGACGCGAAGCGCATGTTAGGACGTACGCCTGGAAACATTACGGCTATCCGCCCGATGAAGGACGGTGTAATTGCCGACTTCCATGTAACCGAAAAAATGCTTCAGTACTTTATTTCTAAAGTACATGAAAACAGTATGTTAAAACCAAGTCCTCGAGTTTTAGTGTGTGTGCCGTGTAAATCAACGCAAGTTGAGCGTCGCGCAATTAAAGAATCGGCTTTGGGAGCGGGGGCCCGCGAAGTATTTATTATTGAAGAACCAATGGCCGCTGCAATTGGTGCAGGTCTTCCGGTTGCTGAAGCCTCTGGTTCAATGGTAATTGATATCGGTGGTGGTACCACTGAAATTGCGATCATTTCCTTGAATGGCATCGTAACGTCTGAATCTATTCGTATTGGTGGTGACCGCTTTGATGAAGCGATTACTACGTATGTGCGTCGTCAGTACGGCAGTTTGATTGGTGATGCCACGGCAGAGCGCATTAAAACAGAGATCGGTATGGCGTACCACACTGGTGAGGAGCTTCAGATTGATGTTCGAGGCCGTAATTTAGCTGAGGGCGTACCTCGTGCCTTCACGTTAAAAAGCACTGAAATCCTAGAGGCTTTACAGGAGCCTTTGGCTCAAATTGTACAAGCGATTAAAGGCGTGCTAGAGCAATCTCCGCCGGAGCTAGCTGCTGATATTGCTGAATCTGGTCTCGTGTTAACGGGCGGTGGTGCGTTGTTGCGTGAAATTGATCGATTGATCAGTGATGAGACAGGGTTGCCTGTAATCGTTGCCGATGATCCGCTTACGTGTGTTGCGCGTGGTGGTGGTATGGCATTAGAAATGATGGACAAACACGCTTCTGAATTATTCTCTCCTGAGAGTGACTAAGATTAGGAGCTTTTCCCATTAGCAGTTCTGCGTTTTTATCGAGTAAAGTTTCCAGCGCACGTTTTGTTGTGCTGGTATTGCTATCCCTAGCAATGATTGTGGGAGAGTTGCAATATAAAGTCTTTACTCCTATCCGTCCTTACCTGACTTGGCTGGTGACGCCGATTCAGGTTGTGGTTAGTGCACCTCAAAAGATGATCAGTTGGGCAGAAATGCACCTTGATAGTCGTGAGAATCTTGTTGCTCATAATCAATCACTGAATCAAGAATTACTTATGTTACGTGGTCAGCTGCAACGGTTAGATTCGTTGAAGGCTGAAAACGTACGTCTGCGTGAACTATTAGATGCTTCCCAGCGTGTTGACGAGAAAGTGGTGATGGCAGAAGTGATTGGCTTCGATCAAAATGCATACAGCCATAAAGTATTAATTGATAAAGGTTTCTCTAATGGTGCTTATGTAGGTCAACCGGTATTGGATGCCACAGGCGTGCTCGGTCAAGTGGTTGAGACCTCAGCGTATACTAGTCGAGTATTATTGATTGCCGATGCAAGTCATTTTGTACCTGTTGAGTTGGCTCGGACAGGCCTCAGAAGTGTGTTGCGGGGCACAGGTGATATGCGACGAATGGAACTGATGAGTGTTCCGCATACGGCGGATATAAAAAAAGGTGATATTTTGACCACAAATGGTCTGGCAAATCGATTTCCTGTGGGTTACCCCGTTGGAGTGGTGCGAAATGTACGACACATTTCTGGTAAGCCTTATGCTGACGTAGATGTCGTGCCGCTTGCCCAGTTAGGTCGAAGCCGACATGTTATGCTGATTGAGCGAGCCGAAGAGGTAGAGAAATGAAATCTACCATTATTTTTGGACTGACGTTTATTGCGGCTTTGATGTTAGAAGGGTTGGTGTTTCCTTCCGATTTAATTTGGTACAAACCAGAATGGACTTTGCTCGTTATTCTGTATTGGGTGATTGCGCTGCCGTTTAAAGTCGGTGTGGGTATTGCTTGGTTTTTAGGGTTGTTGGTTGATTTGTTGCAAGGGGGTGTCATTGGTCAGCACTCATTGACATATGTGATTGTTACGGCGGCTTGTGCGAGCCTGTATAAGCGGCTTCGTATGTATCGTCGCTGGCAACAGAGTATTTTTATATTTCTGCTTATATCAATCAATCAGCTGGTTGGGTTTTGGATTGATCATTATGCCGGTGATGCGGACCCGACACTGATGATCTTTATGCCCGCCGTGGTGTCTGCCATTTTATGGCCATGGTTGTTTGTGTTGTTACGCAGTATTCGCAGGCTATATTCGATTCAATAATAGGCTTTTAAATGATTATTCTTGCTTCCGCGTCACCTAGAAGAAAAGAACTGCTCTCTAAACTGGTGAATGAGTTTCAAATCATTCCAGCAGACATTGATGAAACCCCTTTTGCTTTAGAAAACCCCGATGAATATGTGGTACGCATGGCCAGAGAGAAAGCTGAGGCCGTTGCCAGTCAGCATGACTTGTCACATCGGGACATTGTGATTGCTTCGGATACCAGTGTGGTATTGGGAGAGAGTATTTTGGGTAAACCAGCAGATTTCGAACATGCAAAAAGTATGTTACGAGCCCTGTCAGGACGAAAGCATCAAGTAATGACGTCCTTGTGTGTCTGTAATGCTGGCTTGAACCGTGTTGCGACAAGTAATGTAATCTCTGATGTTGAGTTTCGTGAGATCTCGGATCTTGAAATTGAGCATTACTGGAATACTGGCGAGCCTGCTGACAAAGCTGGAGCCTATGCTATTCAAGGATTGGGTGGAATGTTTGTAAAACATATTTCCGGCTCCTTTTCTGCTGTCGTTGGGTTACCTGTGTATGAGGTGACGCAACTTTTGGCTGAATTCGGTGTGAGCCCATTAAAGGAGAAAATTCGTGAGTGAAGATGTATTAATCAATGTGACACCCATGGAAATTCGGGTAGCGCTCGTTGAAAACGGTGTGCTGCAAGAAGTCTATATAGAGCGCTCTACTCGAAAAGGGATCGTAGGCAATATTTATCAAGGTAAAGTTGTGCGTGTCTTGCCTGGGATGCAAGCCGCATTTGTAGACATTGGCCTGGAGCGCGCTGCTTTTATCCATGTTTCTGAAGTGGTCGATCGAGATGCAGTCAATCCCAGCGACCAAATAGGTGATTACTTACGTGAAGGCCAGTCTTTAGTGGTTCAGGTAACAAAAGATCCTATTAGTACCAAAGGTGCGCGTTTAACGACACATTTGTCTATTCCTTCCCGTTATTTGGTGTACATGCCAGATCAAGCTCATGTCGGTGTGAGCCAGCGTATCGAGGATGAGGTGGAGCGTGATCGATTGAAATCGTTGGTTTCTAAGGCGCTTGAGGATCGTGACGAAACCAGTGGTTACATTCTTAGAACGGCAGCTGAGCGTGCTGGAGAAGAAGAAATTCTTTCCGATATCAATTTCTTAACTCGATTATGGCAGTCCGTTAAAAAGCGTATTTCCAATGTCAAAGCTCCCGCCGTAATCTACGAAGATTTACCCTTGCACCTACGTACTATGCGCGATCTGGTCAGTCTTTCGACAGAGAAGATCCGCATTGATTCAAAAGAAAACTACGCTAAATTACGTGGTTTTGCTGAAGACTTTATTCCAGACTTACTGGATCGGATTGAGTATTACCCCGGTGAGCGTCCAATCTTTGATTTATACAGTGTTGAAGATGAAATCCAGCGTGCACTTGACCGTAAAGTTCAGCTTAAATCGGGTGGCTACCTGCTAATAGAGCAAACAGAGTCAATGACGACCATTGATGTGAATACTGGTGCGTTTGTTGGAAGCCGGAATTTAGAAGAAACAATCTATAAAACCAATTTAGAAGCGGCAACGGCGATTGGTCGACAACTGCGCCTTCGAAATCTTGGAGGCATCATTATTATCGATTTTATTGATATGGAGGATGATGAGCATAAACGTCAAGTGTTGCGTATGCTTGAAAAAGTCTTAGAGAGCGACCACGCTAAGACTAAGATAACTGGCGTATCGGAGCTGGGCTTAGTTGAGATGACTCGCAAGCGTACACGTGAAAGTTTAGGGCAAGTATTATGCGAGCCTTGTCGTTCTTGTCGTGGTAGTGGCTTTGTCAAAACACCTGAAACTGTGTGCTATGAAGTGCTTCGTGAAATCATGCGCGCAGACCGAGCTTATGATTCTCAGACCTATACTGTGTTAGCAAGCAGTTCAGTAGTAGAGCGTTTCTTGGATGAAGACAGTACGGCAGTGGCTGAACTGGAAGCTTTTATTGGTAAAACGATTCGTTTTCAAGTGGACCCTGTTTATACCCAAGATCAATATGATGTGGTATTGCGCTAACAGGGGTTCTACTTATGCGGGTTATAAAGACAGCGTTTAATTTTACGTTTTGGGTGCTGGTTGTTGCGAGTGTGCTGCTGGCTGGCGTTGTCTTGCTTGCAAAAGTAGGCTTGCCCTTAGTTAACGTATACCAGCCTCAAATTGAGCGTAATTTGACACAACTAACGGGTATGAAAGTACGCGTTGGTGAGGTGTTTGGTGAGTTAAATGGGATCAATGTTGAGCTGAGAGGTTCAGGGATTCATATTGATACAGCTTATCAAGCAAGTGCTATTAGTGTTGAACATCTCGTTCTAGAGTTAGATATTCCTCGTACGCTTTTAACGTTCTCCCCGCAGTTTAAAAATGTAGCGCTATCAGGTGTGAGCTTGTTGTTGCATGAAGATGGTACAGGGAATGTTGCATTAAAGGGGTTGGCAGAATCCACTAAAACATCAGGTGGTGACTCAGTTGCTATTTCTCGCGTGCTTAATTACGCTGCAGATCAGCAGCAAATGTCACTCATTGATGTAGATGTTAACATTTCCAGTCCTAGATTTGATGATCTAAATGTCTCCGTTCCCGCGACGTATCTCATTAAGCAATTTTCTAAAACTCTTGTGCGGTCCGATATATTTGTTAATGACATGGACGACCCAGTTCAAGTGCGGGCTCAAATTAGCACGGATTTAACCAATTTCTTGCAGCAGCAAGTTGTTACTTATATTGATGTTCCTCAAGTTACCTTGCCGCTCGATTGGGTGGGTATGGATGCACTGAAGAGCTTGAATTCGGTATCTTTAGCAGGCCAATACTGGCTTACCTATCAGCCTGGAAAAGGCGTCACCGCACAAGCCCGTAATAGTGCATTTGAATTGGCTTTTGAAGATCAGATGCCACTTAAGGGGCAAGGCGATTGGAAAGTTAAATACACACCTGACGGTGTCAATGCATCCATAGACAGTTTGCGCTTCGATGACGGTGAGCGTTCTTATCAAGATGTTCGCATTAATGCGGAGTGGGAGCGAAATGGAAATCGTACTTATATTGTATTTAACAAAATGGATGCGCAAATTGCCACGCGTGTCGCGTTGAACTTTATACCTGAGGACTGGCGTTTAGCGCAAATCTTAACGGGATTGGATCCTCAGGGAGAGGCGCGGAATGCTTCGTTACGTCTTTGGGATGAACATGACACATTAAGATATCAATTCTTGAGTAACATTATTGATGCCCAAGTGAAAGGACATGACGGTATTCCAGCAGTTAACCATGTGAATGGTTTATTTTCACTTACGGACTCTCAGGGTGGTATTGAATTTAAGGCGCATAATAGTCAATTGGCGTTTCCAACGCTCTATGATGATGTATGGGATATTGCCAGTGCTGAAGGTGAAGTAAGTTGGACGCGACAAGATAAAGCCTTTGTGGTGACGGGGCAGTCACTAAATATTCAGCGTAATGGGGCAACCATTCAGGGTGGTTTTCGTTTAGAGCAGCCTCTTGAAAATGGGGTAGGTGAGGACTGGCTGGCTTTAAATATGAATGCTCAGCATATTAAAGAGGAAGACCGTCTTATCTTTGTCCCGCCGAATGCATTATCCGACTCATTGCAAACGTGGTTGAGTCAATCTCTGGGCGCAGGTGAGGTTGAAAATCTTGATTTACTGTTACGAACGGGCTTAAAAAAAGGTGACCAGCCGTATGTGCGTTTAGCCATCGATGCTGAATTAGATCAAGTTACATTTGATAGCAATTGGCCCTCGGCTAAGTCAGTAGTGGGACGCGTGATGGTTGACTCCGATAAGGTCGATGTTGTCGTTAAGCGTGCTGTTTTTGCCGGTTTACCCGTTAAAGGATTAAGTATTGTCGTGCCTTTAAAGGGAGATCACTCTGGTTGGGTTGAGGTATCTGGACAGGTTTCTGACAAGGCCAGCAATTTATTGGCGGCTTTAAATCAAACGCCGTTAAAAGAGTCGGTTCTTGAGTCTTTTGTTGATTGGGAAGTGGGGGGGAAGGTCTCGGGCTCTTTTGCTGTGGCAGTACCGATATCAGGGCAAAAGGATGAGCCAAACGTATCTCTTGACCTTGCATTTTCCGAAAACAATGTTCGGGTCTCACAGATTGACTTGCCGGTGAAAGTTGTCTCTGGCGCGCTACATTATAGTGATCAAAAGGGTCTTTACAATACCAATTTCAAGGTGGCGGCGCTGGGGGCTCATAGCAACATAGCGTTGTCATCTGAACGGTTGGAGTCAGGAGGCCTTGCGGTCGACGGTGTGATTAGCGGAGTGTTCGATAGTAAGCAGCTAGCGATTTGGCGACAGGCTCCTCAGCCTATTATTACGCGCTTAGAAGGTGAGACATCGTATCAAGCGACTCTTGCAATAGGTCGCTCTAAACCTGAGCAAGTTGATTTTAATGTTACTTCTGATTTAAAAGGTGTCTCTTTCGCTATGCCTTTGCCCTTGGCTAAGCGCTCGGATGAGATTCGGCCTACATCGGTATCTGTGACAGTGATGCAGGGTGAGGTTTTTTTAGACGTGTCCTCAGCGGATTGGTTGTATGGTAAATTCCTAATAGCCGAGGGTGCGTTGCAAGGTGGCAGTATTTCAGCATTTAAGCCTCTAGAAAGTGACATGGTAGTGAAAAAAGGCATTGCACTCTATGGTCAATTTACTCAGTTGGACTGGCTTCCTTGGTCGCCTATCATGAGTGAATTTAGCCACGTTGAGGCAGGGGGCAATGCGAGCGATGACGTTCAACCTTTCACGACAGAATTACCAGAGTGGATGCGTTCCGCTGATATCATTGTCGATAAATTGCCTATTAATGACAATAATGAATTGAATAATGTAAAGGTTACCTTTACCCGTGCAAAAGACGGGCATCCACTTGCGATAACGTCAGATGAGATGAACGCAGTCTTACGACAAACGGATGCGGGTCCTGAGCTTTACATTGCTTATCTAAATTGGCGTACTCAACAAGATGCATCGAACGATCAACCTGAAACTGATGAAACAGTATTTCAGCCAGGCGTTATTCCGTCGATCTCACTTAAAGTAGATGAAGTGTACGTAGATAATCGCCCTTACGGTGATTGGCAGGGTAGGGTGGTGAATCTTGGGGATTCGGTGCGTATAGAGGATGTTTCAACTAAGTTGCCAAAAGGCCAGTTTAATGGGCAGATTTTATGGCAGGGTGGGCTTGAGCAGTCTGTTAAGTTAACAATCCAAGCGAAAGGTGAAAATGCTCGAGAGCTGACTAAAAAGTTCTCGCCAACACCGTTTTTAACTTCTAAAAATTATGATGTCGATGTGTCGTTGGATTGGGCTGATTCGTTGCTTGCATTCGATCGATCGTCATTAAATGGAAAAATTAAATTCCAAGTGCGTAATGGCAACTTTAACCAAGTTGATCAATTACCGCCTTTTCTTCGATTGTTGGGTATATTCAACGTGGATGCGTTAGCTAAACGCTTAACATTTGATTTTTCAGATTTGTATGAATCTGGCACACCTTTTGATCGCTTTAGTAGTGTATTGACCATTACTAATGGTATTTTGAATACCACAGAGCCAGTTAAAGTGGTATCGCCAACGGCGGAAATAACGCTCGAAGGTTCTGCGAACTTGGTGAATGAAACGTTAAATGAGCGTTTGACTGCGACAGTGCCCATTAGTAGTTCCTTGCCCGTTGCTGGTTTACTGTTAGCGACGCCCCAGATAGCTGGCCTGCTTTTTATTACAGATAAGCTCATTGGTGATCAAATATCTAAGGTAACCAGTATTCAATATAAGATAGAAGGTGACTTTAGTGAGCCAACAGTCACTCCAGTGCCTTATTCCCCTATTAGATAGAGTTATTAGGAGACGACTATGTTCAACGTTTCTTTGGTTCAGTTTACTAGCTCTACGGATTGGCGCTGGAATTTAAAGCAAGCTGTAGAGTTAATGGCTCAGTCGTTAGCCTTTCAGCCTAGTCTTATCGTTCTGCCTGAGAATATATTTTTATTTGACGCCAAGCAAATGCGTGCATTGGCTGAGGGGGAAGGAACAGAGATTATCCTGTCTGAAATCATGTCGTTTGCTCGTCAGCATCAGGTGTATATATTAATTGGTTCTCATCCAATGGCAAAGCGCCCTGATGGCAGTGATGTTAAAGACGGTAGAGTAAGGCAGTCTTGCTTGCTAATTTCCCATGAGGGTGATTTGGTAGCGCGTTATGATAAAGTGCATTTGTTTGATGTGTTAGTCAATGATAAGGCGGCTGTGTACCAAGAATCGCGTTTTATTGAGCCCGGTGATGTTTCGACTGTGGTCTATGACATGGCGGGCGTTAAATTAGGTTTGAGTATTTGTTACGATCTGCGCTTTCCGGAGCTGTATCGCTGTTTGTTAGAGCAAGATGCGGACTTAGTTGTTGTACCTTCAGCGTTTACCCATAAAACAGGGTCTGCTCATTGGCATACATTGTTACAGGCGCGAGCGATTGAGAATCAGTATTTTATGTTAGGAGTAAATCAAGCTGGTTGGCACAATGAGACTCGGCGTACTTTTGGTAATACGGTAGCCTATTCGCCGTGGGGTGACATGTTGGGGTGCTTAGATGATCAAGAGGTTTCAGTATTGAATGTGGCGCTCGACCTTGATGAGATTGAGAAGGTCAGACGGGCGATGCCTTGTAAAGGGCATCGCCGTATCCGCTAGGATTTAAAGTAAACCTAGCTTTGCATCTTGAGCTTCGCGTAAGAACTTAAACAGCTTTTTACGGCTTGTTGTTGTCTTATTCTGCTCCACTTCTTTTTTGGCCATACGAACCAGAGAGCGCAGTTGTTGAATATCAACATGAGGGTTGGCAACGATATACTGGTCCAGTATTTCTTTACCGCCGTCACCAATTAACGCATCACGCGTTCCTTCCAGTTGATGGAAGCGTTTGTTGTTGGCCGCTGATGTGCTATCAAATAACTCTAGACGTGCAGAAATAGCGTCTGCATCTTCAGTGCGCATCACTTTTCCGATGTATTGTAAGTGGCGACGCTGTGCGCTCCACTGTTTAATTCGGTCTGCTTCCACTAAAGCATCGCGCATAGTATCTGACATCGGTACTTTTTTACGTTGGGCAGGGTTCAGCTTGACCAGTTTAGCGCCCAAGTCTTGTAGAGCTTCCATTTCCCTTTTGACCTGGGTTTTGCTTTTATAGTCTTCTTCGTTTTCGTCGTAATATTCAAAATCAGTCATGGTTAATTCGTTCTATATTAAAAATAATGTCGCCAATCCAAGGAAGGATAAGAAGCCAACAACATCGGTAACGGTGGTTAAGATAACGCTACCAGCAAGGGCTGGGTCGATTCCTAATTTTTTCAGGGCAATCGGTAAAAGAGTGCCCGTCAAGGCGGCAAAGAGTAAATTGATTACAATGGCACCAGCGATGACATAAGCAATTTTAATGTCATCAAACCAAACGACAGTGAGCATCGCAATCACGGTGGCCCATACTATACCATTTATGAGGCCTACAATGACTTCACGGTTCAGCAGCCAGCGGGCGTTAGATGAACCTATTTGGTTAAGTGCAATACCACGAATAACAAGTGTTAAAACTTGTGATCCAGCTATGCCACCCATACTTGCCACAATAGGCATAAGGATAGCGAGTGCTACGACTTTGTCCAATGTATCTTGGAAAAGTCCAATAACGTAAGACGCAATAAACGCCGTAATAAGGTTGATGCCAAGCCATACAGCACGACGCCGAGTCGTTTGCATAATGGGTGCGAAAGTATCTTCGTCATCGTCCAAGCCCGCCATCGATAACATGGAGTGCTCTGCTTCATCACGGATTACATCGACCACGTCATCAATGGTAATACGACCGAGTAGTTTTTTGCTGTTCGGATCGATGACGGGCGCAGAGACCAAGTCCATCTTTTCAAATAGCTCTGCTACTTCGGTTGCCGTTTGGTGTGCAAAAATGACATCACAATCTGTTTCCATGATGTCTCGGACTGTCGTGTCCGTGTCGGCGACCAGTAGTTTGCGCAGTGGCAGAATACCTAGAAAGCGATCCGATCGGCTGACAACAAGGAGGTTATCAGTCATTTCAGGAAGTTCATTGTGGCGTCTTAGGAAGCGGAAAACGATATCAATGGTGATGTTCGGGCGGATGGTGATGGTGTCTGTGTTCATCAGACCGCCAGCTGAATCCTCCGAGTAGCTCATCAAAGACTCCATGCGCGCACGATTCTGTGCGGTCATGGAGGCTAAAACTTCCTTCACTAGTGTTTCAGGTAGCTGTTGAAGGATGTCGGCTAAATCATCGTTATCAAAGTGTTCAGAAACCGCCAGTAGGCGCTCTCTGTCCATGGATTTCATGAACTGAACACTGATTTCTTCAGAAACGTATTGTAAGACGTCGCCTTGGTTGTTGTGGTCAATTAAGTCCCACAACAGTTTACGTTCTCTAGGCGGAGAGGATTCTAAAAGGCGAGCAACATCCTGCGCAGGTAGAGCACCGTTCAGCAAATAGCGAATTTGCATCGTTGCGCCGCTCTCAAGAGAGTCAGCGACAGTTTGTAAGTGTTCAAGCGTAGTCTGATCGCTCATATAGGCTATTCGCCCTCACCAAATCGGTCATTGATTAATGCAATCACGGCTTCCATTGCGGCGTCTTCATCGTCGCCGTTAATTTTGACGTTAATTGTTGTTCCTTTAGCGGCGGCCAGCATCATCATTGCCATGATGCTTTTGCCATCGACATTACGACCTTCTTTTTCGATGGTAATATCGGAATTAAAACGGGTTGTTGTTTCAACTAATTTGCCCGCTGCTCGAGCGTGCAATCCCAGTTTATTAATAATCTCTACAGATTGTTCCAACATGGGGATATCCTTATATCAAAGAGTCAAACGCTGCCAGTAATTCGCTGTTGGTTTGTTTTTCACGTAGAAGTGCTAGCTTATCTTCGGACTGAGCCAGTTCGGCGATCTGCGCTAACGTTGCTAAGTGCTCATCACATTGGTGTGGTGGTACAAGTAGGGCAAAAATCAAATCCACTGGACGTCGATCAATGGCATCAAAATCAATCGGTGTTTCGAGTGACATTAATACGATGGTGGCACGGTTTACTTGCTCTAGGCGACAATGTGGAATGGCGATGCCATTGCCAACGCCCGTACTGCCCAGTTTTTCACGACCTAAAAGTGCGTCGTAGACTTCGTCGGCGTTGCAGTGCATGCGATCGCCAACGGATTCAGCCAATTGTTCTAGCAATCGTTTTTTGCTAGAAATTTGTTGCTTAGCAAATACTAACTCAGGCTTGACTAAGTTTTTAACAGACATTGTTGCGGCCTTTAAATAAGTCGTTTCCGCTCGTTTGACGGCGGAATGTTCATAGCTTCGCGATATTTTGCAACAGTGCGTCGAGCAACTTGTATGCCTTGCTCTGCAAGAATGATTGCCAGTTTATTATCGCTTAATGGTTTTTTTGCAGGTTCTTCTGCCACCAGCTTTTTAATCATTGCACGAATTGCTGTAGATGAGCATTCACCGCCAGAGGCGGTGTTTACATGGCTGGAGAAGAAATACTTTAGCTCAAAAATACCACGCGGAGTATGCATGTATTTTTGTGTGGTGACACGTGAAATTGTTGATTCGTGCATGCCAACTTCCTCTGCGACATCGTGCAGTACCATAGGTTTCATGGCTTCCTCACCCACCTCAAAGAAATCGACTTGTTTGGAAACAATGCAGCTGGCGACTTTTAGCAGTGTTTCGTTACGACTCTGGAGGCTTTTCAGAAACCATTTGGCTTCTTGAAGCGAGTTCTTAATGTAGGAGATGTCTTCACTGGATGCTTTGGTGTTGACCATTGCAGAATAAGTTTCATTGATTTTGACAGGCGGTAGAGCGTCGTTATTAAGCTCCACTTGCCAAATGCCATTGTGTTTTTTCACGCTGACATCAGGGATGACGTAGTCAGTTTCACTGGTGTCGATGGCTGAGCCTGGGCGCGGGTTTAGCTGCTGAATAAGGGTAATGACATCTTTTAATGCTTCTTCTTTCAGCTTAGTTTTGCGGCCCAGTTGCGCATAATCACGATTGCCAAGCAATGCTAAATGCTGGTCAACTATGTTAAAGGTAGAGCGGTACAAAGGATGCTCTTTAAAACCTTCTAATTGTACCAATAGGCACTCGCGTAGATCTTGCGAACAAACACCGACAGGGTCAAATCGTTGCAAGCGATGCTGAACAGCTTCAATTTCATCGAATTCGAGATCTTCTAATTCTTTACTAAGTGACGTGAAGATGTCATCTAAGGTGATTGATAGGTAGCCATCGGTTTGAACACTGTCAATAATGGCATAGGCAATTTCGATGTCTCGATTAGACATATGGGTTAAATTTAATTGCCAAATTAGATGATCTTGGATGTTTTCAGCTAGGGCATTGCGGCTGTCAAAATCTTGCTCGCCGTCATAGGAAGGAACGTCTGCTGCAGCGGCTGAATTTTGATAAGTATCATCCCAGTTGCTATCAATGGATAGCTCATTAGGGATGCTTTCTGTCCATTCGGATTCTACTTGGGGCGTTTCTTCAGAAGCTGCTTCAGTCGTTTCTTTTTGAGAGGTCTCATTGGTACTGGATGAGTCGCCTTGTTTGATTTCTAAGTCAGACTGAAAGTTTTCGTCTTCGTCTAGTTCAAGCAAGGGGTTAGACTCAAGAAATTCGTGAATTTCCTGTTGCAAATCGAGCGTAGACAACTGAAGCAGTTTGATTGCCTGCTGCAGCTGTGGAGTCATGGTTAACTGTTGACCGATTTTAAGTTGCAAAGACTGCTTCATGACGCAACTCTTTTATTATGATGTTTTTGGAATGACTTATGCATAGTACTCCCTTTTTGCCCGAAAAATAAGGGGGCTCATAGTCTGAAGTTGTCGCCCAAGTAGATTTTTTTGACTTGCTCGTTATTGATAACAGACTCGGCATCACCCGATGCAATGATGTGCCCGTTACCCACAATATAGGCTTTGTCGCAGATATCTAAGGTCTCACGAACGTTGTGGTCAGTGATCAAAACACCAATGCCGCTGCTTTGTAAATGTTTGATGATCTCTTTAATATCGCCGACGGAAATGGGGTCTACACCAGCAAAGGGTTCATCAAGCAATACAAACTTCGGGTTCATTGCTAGCGCTCGAGCTATCTCAACGCGTCGACGCTCTCCGCCAGACAGCGCCATTCCTAGGTTCTTGCGAATATGAGTAACGTGAAACTCATCAAGAAGGCTTTCCATTTTCTCAAGTCGTTGTGACTTTGAAAGTTCTTTGCGTGTTTCTAAAATTGCTAAAATGTTGTCTTCAACTGACATTTTGCGAAAAATAGACGCTTCCTGCGGTAAATAGCCAATGCCTTTCTGCGCTCGCGTATGCATTGCATCTTTGGTGACATCTTCACCGTCGATAAAGATTCCACCAAAATCGTTAGCCACCATGCCAACGATCATATAAAAGCAGGTGGTTTTACCTGCGCCGTTAGGGCCCAGTAAACCTACGGCTTCTCCGGAACTTACTTCGAGTGATACGTCTTTTACAACTTGTCTTTTCTTATAGCTTTTTGCTAGATTTTTTGCTTCAAGAATGGCCATGAAAATTAGTCTGCTTGATCAATAAGGGTAGGCTGTAAAGTCATGTTAACGCGACCGCTACCACGGTTTTCGGCTTTAAATGTGCCATCATTCAGAAGATAGTGAATATAGTCTGCTGAAATTTCATCTTCACCACGTTGTAAATAGCCATTATTGTGTATCTCAAGCTGCCCCTTGGTGACATCGTAATCTAAGGTGTCTCCGTTCGCATGCATAGTATTGCCTGTTTGATCCAGCTGCTGAGAGAACTTTGATGGTGAGCCTTTAGCGCTTAACGCTTTAAAATCGCCTGTCGTAGGGTCAGTAATAATCGACAAGTCTTGGGCTTCAATTAATATGCTACCTTGTTTTACGACGACGTTACCACTGTAGTTAGCGGTACCTTTATTTTGATCGAAAAACGCTGAATCGGCTTCAATGCTGATGGGCTGCTGTCTGTCGTTTGGTAAAGCATAGCTCGCACTATACGCTAACATAAGAGCAACGCTTAAAATTGCATGTTTAGTGAGTTGGGGTTTCATATTGTCCTGTTACG
The DNA here is from genome assembly GCF_049821165.1 of Marinomonas gallaica. NCBI lineage: Bacteria > Pseudomonadati > Pseudomonadota > Gammaproteobacteria > Oceanospirillales > Oceanospirillaceae > Marinomonas > Marinomonas gallaica. The sequence goes on along the minus strand of NZ_CP187511.1, from coordinate 2,902,912 downwards.
CCTCCGCTTAAAATGGCGGTTTCTTTAGCTAAGTCAAAGCTTATTATATCGGATTTGGTTACCCCTTGGGGGGTTATGAGCTGGCTTTGCTGAGTCCCTACGATGGTTTGGCTTTCGTCATTGTAGGTGATTGTATTTGCTTTGATCTTTGCCGTTTCAGTTTCATTTTTAAAGCGCGTTATTTGCGCGCTTTTGCTCAGCGTGAAGCTGTTTGAGGTGTCATTAATAAATCCTGTTTCAGCGCTGGCAATAGAGCTGCTATTACCGTCTATTCTAGTAATGACTGGATGGTCCAGGTCCGTTTGCTTCTGCGTGTAATGATTCGCTATGTCGGCCGTTACGGTCTCTGTCAGCTGCCCATTAAGATCGAAAGACTTCACTGTAACGCCTTCTAAAAAGAAGTCTGGTGCATTGGACAGCTTCTGCTCTTCTAAAATATACAGGGTAGGGCGGTTGCCCAACAAAAACACTGCTACTAAGACAATGACTAAGGCGGAAATCCCAGCTATGCCCTTAGGGTTCAGTGTTTTTTTCAAAAAATCCAGCATGGGTTATCCTGAAACAGCCAGTAGGTAAAGGTACGCTGCATAGCCGCCCAGTAAAGGGATGGCAAACCATCTTGGAATGCTAACGCTACGATGCTTGGAGTATACGATAACTGCTAAGGCGAACAGTAGAGTAAAGCCTAACATCCACCAATAATCACGATTGATGACGGTTGCATCAATCATCCCTGGGGCAATTAATGCTGGCAGCGGAAGCACGGTAGCAAGGTTGAAAATGTTCGAGCCGAGCACGTTGCCGATCGCAATATCATGGTGGCCTTTACGTACGCTGGTAATAGAGGCGGCCAATTCTGGAAGGCTTGTGCCGATGGCTACAATGGTCAAGCCAATAATGAGATCAGAAACCCCTAGTGCTGAGGCGATACCGACTGCTCCCCAAACCAATAATTTAGAGCTGCCAATTAATACCGCTAAACCTGCGATTGCGATCAGCACTGAGCGTGTGACACTGCCGCCATCGTCTTCGGGTAATTCTTCAGTTAACTCATCTTCAAGATTTCCTGAGTTGCGTAGTAAAAGAAATAACACCACAAAAAAGGCAATTATTAATATAACGCCATCTGTCACGCTAAGGGCTTGGTCGAGCAGAAGTACGCCGGCAAGGATTGTTACGCCTAAGACCAGAGGGATTTCTTTTTTAACCAGGCTGCCGTTAATCGGAACGGCGGCAAGGACAAGGGTGGCACCAAAAACCAAACCAATATTGGCGATATTCGATCCAATAACATTACCCACTGCGATACCTGGTGCATTGTCGAGGGCTGCTATAGCAGAAACGACCATTTCTGGAGCAGACGTACCCAGTGCTACTAGCGTAATACCTATTACAATAGGGCTTACATTAAGTTTTTCGGCAACCAGTGCGGCGTGTTCGATAAACTTATCTGAGCTTAGTACGAGTAATATGAGACCAGCAATTAAGGCTGCGGAGAACAAGAGCATCTGCTTTATACCTGATGAAAAGTGAGAGAGTTTTGTAAAACGCCCCATTTAATGTGGTTTATTGAAGGATTTCAAGACTTGCATAAGCGTAACGAATTCAGTTGGCATATCTTTTACTATAATGCGGTGCTAGTATCCGTTCGATTTTGTTATAGGGAGTCGTCTGTGGAAGTATATATTGACGTTAAGAATTTATCCTTTAGTCGGGGTGGTCGTGCCATTTATGACGATGTTACCTTACAGATTCCCAAAGGAAAAATTACCGCTGTCATGGGGCCGAGTGGCGTAGGTAAAACGACACTGCTTAGACTGATTGGTGGTCAAGTGATGCCAAACAGCGGGACGGTTGCTGTCGACGGTGTGAATATTGCTCAAGCCTCCCGCAAAGAATTATTTGAAGCGCGTCGCAAAATGGGGATGTTGTTTCAAAGTGGCGCATTATTCAGTGACATGAGTGTCTTTGAAAATGTGGCGCTTCCGCTGCAAGAATACACTAATTTCGATAAAACCATGATCCGCGATATTGTGCTAATGAAGCTGCAAAGCGTCGGATTGCGTGGTGCGGCACATTTAATGCCCTCTGAGTTATCTGGTGGCATGGCTCGTCGAGCGGCTCTCGCTCGTGCCATAGCCTTAGATCCTGACCTAGTTATGTATGATGAACCTTTTGCCGGTCAAGACCCTATTTCAAAAGGTGTGCTGGTGGAGTTAATTCAGCGACTCAATCGCGCTGCGAACATTACCAGCGTGTTGGTATCCCATGATGTAGAGGAATCGCTCAGTATTGCAGATCATGTATGTCTGCTTTCTGGCGGTACGGTGATCTTATCGGGCACACCAGAAGAAGTGCGTTCATCGACAGATGAGCGTGTAGTGCAGTTTTTACAAGGGCATGCTGATGGTCCGGTTGCTTTTCATTATCCCGCGCAAGAATATCGCGAGCAGCTGTTGGAGCGTAATTGATGGGATTGGTTAAAAATTTGTTTGCTGGTGTCTATGGCTTTATTGAATCGTTAGGACAGTCTGGCATATTTCTTTTTCAATCGTTGTTTCGTTTGCCTGTTCGATGGGGGGAAGCCGTTCGATTGTATGTCCGCCAAGTGTATTCTGTCGGTGTTTTGTCACTGGTGATCATCATTGTATCTGGGGCTTTCATAGGTATGGTGTTGGCGCTTCAGGGTTACAGTATTTTGACCAGTTATGGTTCAGAATCGGCGGTTGGTCAATTGTTGGCGCTAACGCTTCTAAGAGAGCTTGGGCCTGTCGTGACTGGGTTGTTGTTTGCGGGGCGAGCTGGCTCAGCATTAACGGCTGAAATTGGCCTTATGAAAGCCACTGAACAGTTATCAAGTTATGAAATGATGGGGATTGACCCACTGCGTCGAGTCATTGCGCCTCGTCTTTTAGCTGGTATCACCTGTATGCCTATTTTAGCGTTGATTTTCTCTGCTGTAGGTATTTGGGCGGGTATGATGGTATCAGTGCATTGGTTAGGTGTGTATGAAGGCTCTTTCTGGGCGAGTATGCAGCAATCAGTTTTTTTTGATACAGATATTATGAACGGTGTTATCAAGTCGTTTGTATTTGCTGTTGCCGTTGTCTGGATCGCGGTGTATCAAGGCTATGTATGTCAGCCAACGTCTGAAGGTATTGGGCGCGCAACCACTCGAACGGTTGTGATGGGGTCATTGGCAATATTAGGTTTAGATTTTCTGTTAACAGCAGCGATGTTTGGAGATTTTTAGTGATGAAGGATAAGAAAGCCGGTTTATTAGTTGGCATCTTTATGCTTTTAGGCGTAGCGGCCTTTATTTATCTTGCAATGCAGGTAAGTGGGCTCGCGTTTAATGATAAAACTCAAGGTTACACGATTCAGGCTAGATTTGACGACATTGGTGGTTTAACTGATCGTGCTAAGGTGACCATCGCAGGTGTGACAGTGGGCCAAGTTGAGAGTATTGAGTACGACAAAGAATATTATATGGCTAAGGTTGTAATGACCATTTTCTCAGAGGTTGATAATATTCCGACAGACAGCTCCGTGGCTATCTTGACCAGCGGGTTGATCGGTGAGAAATATCTAGGTATTTCTATTGGTGCAGAAGAAGAGGTTCTAAAGGACGGTGGCGAACTTTATGATACCCAATCTGCATTGGTACTTGAAAACCTAATTGGCCAATTTTTAATGAATGCGGGGAGTGACAGCTAATGCGTAAACTTATTTTGGGTTTATTAAGTGTATTGATGGTGCTTTCATCAGCGGCCTTTGCGGCGGTCAATCCTGAAGGTGCTCGTTCAGAGGTCTTGCGTGTTGTGAATGACTTCAAAACAAAGATCGTTGATCAGCGTGAAGAGTTATCGGTCGATCCTCAGAAGCTTCGCTCTACTATGCAGGAGATTATTTCGCCGGTGGTGGATTTTGATGATTTAGCTAAAAAAGTCATGGGCAAATATTATCGTCGTGCCACTGCGCAGCAAATATCCGATTTTGTTGAAGTGACCGAAGGTACGTTGTTAAGAACTTACAGTGCGGCAGTCATCGACTTTGATCCAGAGCGACTAACTGTGCTGCCTTTGGCGCGTCAAAAGCCAGGTAAAGAAGTTCGAGTGGATGCTAAGTTTCAGCTGAGTGATGGCAGCCCAGTGGATATTGCGTTCTACATGGAGCCTAAGTCTGATGATGACTGGGTGCTCAGTAATGTTGTTATCAATAACATTAATTTCGGCCTAACCTTTCGCAAACAGTTTGGCGTTATGATGCAGCAGAATGGTAATGATATTGATCAGGCGATTGCGGCTTGGCAGGCGTCACTGGCTTCGAGCGGAGAAGAATAATATGGAAATGCACTCCTCAAATCAGGGGTGGCGTTTAGAGGGGCATTATACAGCTGACAGCTTATTAAAGATTAAGCAAAAGTTGATGCGACAAGAGACCCAGCAAGATGGTGTTCTTGATTTGTCTGAGTTGAAGTCAATTAATGCTCCCGTCATCGCGCTGATGATTGAGATAAGGCGGCACAGCGACTCCTTGACATTAAAAGGATGTCGAGAAGAATTTCGAGAAATGTTAAAACTCTATGGTGTCGAGTGCATCTTTCAGTTTGCATAGAAATCGTAAGCAGGAGGAAACTCCTGTTTTTGCGTTATAAAGCTGACAAAAAGATGATTGGGTAAGGTACAATACCCGCATAGAACATTGAATAAATATTGGAGTTTTTGTGAACGCCTCCGAAGTGAAAGCTTTATTAGAATCGAAAATTGAAGGTAGCCAAGTAACCTCTCTAGGTGAAGGCTGTAATTTCCAAATTATTGTTGTAGCGGAGGCCTTTGAAGGTCTAAATACCGTTAAAAGACAACAGCTTGTTTATTCTCATCTGCAAGACGCTATTTCATCGGGTGCCATCCATGCGGTAACCATGAAAACCTACACGCCAGTTCAGTTTGAAAGTCTTTAAAATCTAAGAGAGATGTAAATGGATAAATTGCTGATTACTGGCGGTAACACTCTTAATGGAGTTGTGCGTGCGTCAGGTGCAAAGAATGCTGCCCTACCAATCCTTGCTGCTACATTACTAACCAAGGATCTTATTACGATCCGTAACTTGCCACATTTGCATGACATTACCACAATGTTAGAGCTTTTAGGTTCAATGGGGTGTGGCGTTGTCGTAGATGAACGTATGAATGTAGAGCTTGATGTATCCTCGCTGGATAACTGTGAGGCTCCTTACGAACTAGTGAAAACAATGCGTGCATCAATTTTGGTGTTAGGTCCATTGGTCGCTCACTTTGGTCGTGCAGTGGTATCCCTGCCTGGTGGTTGTGCCATCGGTAGTCGTCCAGTTGACTTGCATCTTCGTGGTCTAGAAGCGATGGGTGCGGAAATTGTGGTTGATAACGGTAACATTATTGCGCAAGTTGATGGTCGTCTAAAAGGTGCTCGTATCTTCTTTGACAAAGTGACAGTGACGGGGACCGAAAACCTATTGATGGCGGCGGCCTTGGCAGAAGGAACCACGGTTCTTGAAAATGCTGCTCGCGAGCCTGAAGTTGTTGATTTGGCTGAATGTCTAATTGCGATGGGGGCAAAAATCACGGGTCATGGTACTGACACTATTACTATTGAAGGTGTAGAGCGTTTGTCTGGTACAACCTATTCAGTTATGCCTGACCGAATTGAAACAGGAACATTCTTAGTCGCTGGTGCGATCACGGGCGGTAAAGTGCGCGTGATTGATACCGATGTAGACAGCTTAGAGGCTGTGCTGGCAAAACTTGAAGAAGTGGGTGCCAAGATTACCTGTGGTGATGACTGGATAGAGTTGGATATGGAGGGTCGTCGACCAAAAGCAGTGAATATTTCAACTGCGCCTTATCCGGCTTTTCCGACGGATATGCAAGCACAATTCATGGCGCTTAATGCTGTTGCAGACGGTGTGGGCAGTGTCATTGAAAATATTTTTGAAAATCGCTTTATGCATGTCAATGAAATGATGCGCATGGGGGCAGACATTGAAGTGAATGGCAATACGGCAATTGTTCGTGGTAAAGAAAAATTGCAAGGTGCGCCTGTGATGGCGACAGATTTACGTGCGTCAGCTTCATTGGTGTTATCAGCGCTGGTTGCTGAAGGCGAAACAAAGATCGATCGAATTTATCACATCGACCGCGGTTATGAGTGCATCGAGGAAAAACTGGGTGCATTGGGTGCGAAGATTTCAAGGGTTCTGAATTAATATGAGCGAAACCTTAACGATAGCGCTATCGAAAGGGCGCATTTTAAAAGAAACGCTTCCTCTGCTTGAGAAAGCGAATATTTTTCCTCTGGAAGATATTAGCAAAAGCCGTAAGCTTATTTTCGACACTAATCATGAGCATATTAAACTTGTGATCCTGCGAGCAACAGATGTGCCAACTTACGTTGAGCATGGTGTAGCGGACTTTGGTGTTGCGGGTAAAGATGTGTTGATGGAAGCGAATACTAGCAACCTATATGAACTTTTGGATTTGAAGATTTCCAAGTGCCGTTTGATGACGGCAGGTGTTCAGGGCCAAGAATTGCCTAACCGCCGTTTGAAGGTTGCGTCTAAATTTACCAAAACGGCAAAAGCGTATTTTGCTGAGCAAGGTATTCAGGCGGATGTCATAAAGCTTTATGGCGCAATGGAGTTGGCACCGATAATGGGGCTAGCAGATTTGATCGTTGATATCGTCGATACTGGTAATACACTGCGTGCAAATGGCCTTGAGGCTCGAGACTTGATTGCTGATATCAGTACGCGTCTTGTAGTGAACAAAGCTGCTTACAAAACTAAGTATGAGCACATTCAGCCTATTCTAGATATGTTGAACGGTGCAGTGTCTGCTGAGGTATAAGTTATGCAATTAAATATCAGACAGTTCTCATCAAAAGATGCAAATTTCCGTAAAGACCTAGAGCAATTGCTGTCATGGGAAAGTGTCTCGGATACGCGAGTTCAGAAAAGTGTCGAAGAGATTGTCAACCGTGTTCGCCTTGAGGGGGACGCGGCATTGATTGAGTTGACGAATAAGTTTGACCGTCGAACGGTTTCTTGTGCAGCAGAGCTTGTCATTGAAGCCGATGAGTTGGCGCAAGCGGCTGAGCGTGTTGATAGCAAAATTGTAGATGCGTTAAAGCAGGCCGCTGAGCGTGTTAAGAGCTACCACGAACGTCAAGTTCAGCCTTCATGGCAATACGAAGAAGCAGACGGCACGATATTGGGTCAGCAAATTACGCCGTTAGATCGTGTGGGTGTTTACGTACCTGGCGGTAAAGCAGCGTACCCGTCTTCCGTCTTGATGAACGTTATGCCGGCAAAAGTTGCTGGAGTGGGTGAGATCGTTATGGTCGTACCGACACCGGACGGTGAAGTAAATGATATCGTGTTAACCGCTGCGCATGTGGCAGGGGTTGATCGTGTGATTACTGTGGGCGGTGCGCAAGCTGTTGCCGCATTGGCTTACGGCACGGAAACGGTACCAAAAGTTGATAAGATTGTAGGTCCTGGCAATATTTATGTGGCAACTGCTAAACGCATGGTTTTTGGTGCTGTTGGTATTGATATGATTGCCGGTCCATCTGAAATTCTTGTGGTAAGTGATGGTGATTCTAATCCAGATTGGATTGCCATGGACTTGTTTTCGCAAGCTGAACATGACGAAGATGCGCAATCTATCCTGATCAGCACAGATGCTGCTTTTATTGAGAAAGTAAAAGCCTCGATGGAGCGTCAGATTGATGACATGTCGCGCCAAGAGATCATAAAAACCTCTTTGGAAGGCCGTGGTGCTTTGATCCATGTTGAATCGATGGAAGAAGCGGTAGAAGTGGCTAACATCGTCGCTGCAGAACATTTGGAATTGTCTATTGCAAACCCAGAAGAATGGGTCGGTAAAATTCGACACGCTGGTGCGATCTTTATGGGTCGTTATACGCCAGAAGCGTTAGGGGATTACTGTGCAGGTCCAAATCATGTTCTACCAACATCAGGTACAGCACGTTTCTCTTCGCCATTAGGTGTTTATGATTTCCAAAAACGTAGCTCAATCATCTTCTGTTCACATGAAGGTGCTAGTGAAATGGCGAAAATTGCCTCTCCGTTGGCTCGTGGCGAGTCACTTGAGGCGCACGCTCTTTCCGCTGAGTTCCGTATGATCGATAAAGCCTAAGGGGTAGAATCGGTGCAGCCAACACAAGCGCTTGTGTCACTGCGATATATAACCCGCATTGCAGCTGTCATTATATTAGTGGCCGTTGCTGTGGGTTTTTTTCTGCCTGCTGACTATCGAATTGAACGGAACGTTACTGTTTCCAGTGCCAAATATGATCTGCTGCAAGAACGTTTATATAACCCCGCTGAATGGGTTGAATGGATGCATATTGAATCAGGGCACTTAGTGCTTAAAGAGGGTTCTCAAGCATTAGCCTCAGGTGATCGTTATTTGATTGTTTATGATGATGAGACAACGAAACAGGGTTCAATAGTGATTGATTCGGTTTCCAGTAACTCAATTGAGTTTACTGTTCAGCCAAATCAGAAAACACAGCCAATCCCAAATTCGCTAATGATTACGACTTCAAATACGGGTCAAACTCAGCTGCAATGGGTCATTGAAGGTGAATTGGATGCTGGCTTCTTAAGTCCCTATTTGGCTTTAGTGGCAAATCGAATTGCTGGAAGCAATATTGAAACAAGTTTAGCGAACCTTAATCAGTAATAGATTATTCAACTGCCTGCATCGCAGGCAGTTTCTCTACCAAGGCTTTCGTTATAAAGCTTTGCGTACCTCGGATACCTTTAATTGTAACGCGTTTGCCGGGTGTTAAGCTTGAAACTAGCTGCTGTGCGTTGTGTGCACTGAGGTCGGTATGATCGTCGATAGCAATCAAAATATCTCTAGCTCGAAGTCCGGCTTTGTCTGCCGGGCCTTCTGGAACAGCGCTTGTGACAATGAGCCCTTCTGCAGTAGGTAAATTTAGCGCAATAGCGACTTGAGTATTGTTTTCTTGTACTTGTAAGCCAAGGTAGCCTCGAACGACACTGCCATGCTTAATGATGGATTGCATAATGCTGATGGCGTCATTGATGGGGGTAGCGAAGCCTATGCCTTGTGAGCCACCGGAGCTTGAATATATTGCTGAGCTAATGCCAACAAGTTTGCCCTTTAGATCTACTAAGGCGCCACCGGAGTTGCCAGGATTGATGGCTGCATCTGTCTGAATAAAGTTCTCATAGGTGTTAAGGCCTATGCTGTCACGACCTTTTGCGCTGATGATGCCCGCAGTGACGGTTTGGCCGATGCCAAATGGATTGCCTATGGCGAGAATCTGATCCCCGACACGGATGCGATCGCTGTTTCCCAAATGAATTGGGGTTAGATCACTTAGCTCAACCTTTAATACGGCTAGATCTGTCGCAGGATCACTTCCAATAAGTCGTGCTCTTGTCTGTCGTTGATCGTTTAGTGAGACAATCACAGTGCTGGCGCCTTGGATAACATGATGGTTCGTTAAGATATAGCCATCATTGGTGATAATAACGCCTGAGCCAAGATTGGTGATTTTTTGCTTACTGGTGTGATCGAAGGGTGAATCTTGATTGGAGAAAGTGTAAATATTTACCACTGAATTGGCGGTTTTTGCAGCAGCATTGGCAAAATTTTGCGAGCCTTCATTTTGAAAATGCTGAATAAATAATAGAATAGTGCCAAGCCACAAGCCTAATAGTCCCCAGACGAGGCTATTACGGTTTGTTAAGATATTTAATGCATTAGGAGTTTTCATGAATAGAACAGAGCTTGAAAGAAAGTTGACGGCACTCTATCGGCCGCGAGTCTTTAAGGATTATGCGCCTAATGGTTTACAAGTGGAAGGCAAACAAGAGATTAACAAGATTGTAACGGGTGTAACGGCCTCTATGGCCTTAATTGAGGCCGCAATTGATAAGCAAGCCGATGCCATTATTGTTCATCATGGTTACTTCTGGAAAGGCGAAAGTGAAGAAATTGTTGGTATGAAGTATCGCCGTATTTCTGCCTTGATAAAAAATGATATTAATTTGTTTGGTTATCATTTGCCAATGGATGCGAGCTTACTGGCAGGCAATAATGCCGGTTTGGCGCGTGCGCTTGGGTTGATGGAGTTGAGGCCTCTTGAGAAGGAAAAGCCATTGGAGGAAAGCATTGGCGTTGTTGGCCGAATTCATGAGGGCGTCTCTCCAGCCGATTTTAAGGCGAAAATTGAAACCGCTGTAGGGCGTGAGGTTTTGTTTGAAGCGGTCTCTGAGGATCTAATTACTGAGGTGGCGTTGTGTACTGGCGGTGCTCAGGGGTATATAGATAAAGCTTTGGCAGCGAATGCGGATGTCTTTATCACTGGAGAGGTGTCGGAAAAAACGATTCATACAGCCCGTGAAGAAGGTATTCATTTTTGTGCTGCAGGTCATCATGCGACAGAATGTTTTGGTCCACGTGCATTAGCTGGATACATTCAAGAGGAGTGGGGGGTTGACTGCGAATTTATTGATATTCCAAATCCTGCTTAACATAAAAAAGCCTGCTTAAAGCAGGCTTTTTTATGGGTATAGATTTAGCTGTTAGCAACAAAACTTTAATTAAATAGCGCGGCTTGGTTCTTCAGAGGCGTTGCGGTGCAGGCCATAGCTTTCACTAAGTGTGCCCTCATCGCTAGATTCTTTGGCAGCGTAATCTCGCGGTGGCGCAGTGGTGAACTCTGAGTCCGAATCGGTCTCTTTAGTCTCTTCCGGTTTTTCTAGTTCAACGGTCGCCAATGATGAAGCGCCTTCTAGTACGGCTTTACGAGCGTCAGCTAACTTTTTCTCTGCAGCAGAGATGTGCGCATGCAGCTGTAAAAAATGATCATCAGCCAATACTTGGCGTCGTTCTAGTTCTTGCTGCAAAGCTTCAATGGTTGCGCCGGCAGAGCGGTGTTTATCGCTCGAGCCTTTTTTGCTAAGTGAGCGGAAAGTCAATGCGCCAGCAAAACCAATAATGATGCCTGTAACAAAGACGATAATATCGAATACTTCTAGTTCCATGGTTTACTCCCAAAAACAGCTCCGATAATTATAACGGAAATACACCATAGGAAATATAGGGAATAGTGAGGTTTCTGTATCAATTTGGTAAGATGTCGCAATCTAACATGCAATGGTGTATTCCCAGACAATGACCCCGTTATCGAAATATCAGGAAGACTTAGAGCGTCCAGACTTTAATTATGATCCAGCGCAAGAGGAAGCTGTGCAGGCCCTACAAGATTTGTATGAGCGTATTGTCGCAAATGGATCAAGTGTCGTTAAACCACAGAAATCTCTGTTTGGTTTTTTTAAGAAAAAGCAACCTGAGATTAAAGTTGAGCAAGGTTTGTATTTTTGGGGTGGCGTTGGCCGAGGTAAAACGTATTTGATGGACACCTTCTATGAGTGTCTACCGATAGAGCGCAAAATGCGCTTACATTTTCATCGTTTTATGCAGATGGTTCATCAAGAGCTGCGTAAGCTAAATGATACTAAAAATCCGCTGGAAATTGTTGGTAAGCAAATTTCTGAAAAGGCTCAGGTGTTATGTTTTGATGAATTTTTTGTAACGGATATTACCGATGCGATGATTTTGGCTGGTCTTTTAGAGCAGTTGTTTATCAACGGTACAGTGTTGATTGCGACGTCTAACATTGAGCCTGATGGCCTTTATAAAAACGGTTTGCAGCGCGCACGCTTCCTACCTGCCATTGATCTTGTCAATAAGCATACTAAGGTAATGAATGTTGATGGTGGTGTGGACTACCGCTTACGCACATTGAAGCAAGCAAAGTTGTATCATTTTCCTTTGTCAGAAGAATCGCAAAATGCATTATCTGAGCGTTTTTTGAGTTTGGTAGTGAATCGTAATAATGTTGATGAAGGTGGGGGCGTTGAGATCGAAGGGCGAATGATCCCTCTCTTGCGAAGTTATGATGATGTTGCTTGGTTTGATATTAAAGCGTTGTGTGATGGTCCGCGTAGTCAGGTAGATTATATTGAAATTGCGAAGCAATACTCAACGATCATTATTTCTGATTTGCCGCAGTTTGATTCGTCTCGCGATGATATGGCGCGCCGCTTTATCAATCTGATTGATGAGTTTTACGATCGTCACGTAAAAGTCATTATCTCTTCTGAGGTCGGCATTGCTGATATTTATAAAGGGACGCGCTTGGCATTTGAATACGATCGAACGGTGAGTCGACTGCTCGAAATGCAGTCTGAAGAATACCTATCACTTGAGCATCGACCGTAATTAGCTTATTAAAATGCTTTAGTTTTACCGTGTCTTTGGTTATAATTCGCGCGCTCTGAAATTGAGTATGTGTACGTTATGAAATCATTTTGTGACTTCATAACCAATAATAATAGGTATTGACATGCGCACTCGCATGTAAATGATAAAGGGTTTTTTAATGAAAACTTTTACTGCAAAACCTGCTGAAGTACGCCGCGACTGGTTCGTGGTTGATGCTGAAGGCAAAACTCTTGGTCGTTTGGCTACAGAAATTGCTCGTCGCCTACGCGGTAAGCATAAAGCAGAATACACTCCTCACGTTGATACTGGCGACTACATTGTTGTAATCAACGCTGAGAAAGTACGTGTAACTGGTAACAAAGCTGCTGATAAGAACTACTACCGTCATACTGGTTACCCAGGTGGCCTACGTTCTATGAGCTTTGAGAAGTTGATTGATCACGCTCCAGAACGCGTTCTTGAAATCGCTGTTAAAGGTATGTTGCCTAAAGGTCCTCTAGGCCGTGCAATGCACAAGAAAATGAAAGTGTATGCTGGTACAGATCACCCGCACACAGCTCAACAGCCACAAGAACTTAACATCTAATACGGGAAGGTCAATATGTCAGCTACTCAATACTACGGAACAGGTCGTCGTAAAACGTCTACTGCTCGTGTATTTCTTAAAGCGGGTTCTGGTAACCTAGTTATCAATAACCGTTCTCTAGAGCAATACTTCGGTCGCGAAACTTCTTGCATGGTTGTTCGTCAGCCACTAGAACTAGTTGATGCAACTGAAAAATTCGACGTATACGTTACTGTAAGCGGTGGTGGTATTTCTGGTCAAGCCGGTGCTATCCGTCACGGTATTACTCGTGCGCTAATGCAATACGATGAGACACTACGTCGCAGCCTTCGTGCTGCTGGTTTCGTTACGCGTGACTCTCGTAAAGTTGAGCGTAAGAAAGTCGGTCTACGTAAAGCACGTCGTCGTCCTCAGTTCTCTAAGCGTTAATTTCTACTACGCTTCGTATTTTCAAAACGCCTGCATCGCAGGCGTTTTTTTATGTCTCAAATCAGTGTTTTGTGATTGTGCAAAAATGTTGCCTTGTCTACAAAATGCCTTTCCCATACCATCCTTTAAAGCATTCAAATCCTTATTGTTTTTATGGGTTTGAACTCGTTGACAGTAAATTGGTGGGAGAGAACCATAATGAGTCAAAGCGGCGTGAATGAAGGCCGTCGTCGATTTCTACTGGGTGCAACCAGCGCGATTGGCGCAGTGGGTGCAGTAGGGATTGCAACGCCTTTTGTTGCCTCATGGAATCCAAGTGCCAAAGCGAAAGCGGCTGGTGCACCGGTGAAGGCCGATATTAGTAAATTAGAAGTTGGTCAGCAAATGATCGTGGAGTGGCGTGGTCAGCCTGTATGGGTTGTTCGTCGTTCTAAGGAAACAGTTGCAGATCTGTCCAAATTAAATGACCAATTAGCGGATCCAGTATCTGCTGTTGAGCAACAGCCAGAGTACGCGCAAAACGAATATCGCTCAATCAATCCTGAGTTCGCTGTTTTGTTAGGTATTTGTACCCATCTTGGTTGTTCTCCTACCTATCGACCAGAAGTTGCCCCTGAAGATCTTGGGGAGAACTGGTTGGGTGGTTTTTTATGCCCATGTCATGGTTCCCGTTTTGATCTTGCAGGCCGAGTTTACAAAGGAGTCCCTGCGCCAACTAACCTTGTTGTGCCGCCGCACCGTTTCCTTAGTGATGCGGTCATTGAAGTTGGTGTCGATACTGGAGGTAACGCGTAATGGCTGTTATGAAAAACTTCATGGCGTGGGTGGATGCTCGTCTTCCAGTGACTCAAGCCTTCGAAAAGCACATGAGCAAATACTACGCACCTAAGAATCTAAACGTTCTCTATTTGTTTGGTGTGTTGTCTTTGCTGGTATTGGTTAATCAACTGCTTACGGGTGTTTGGTTGACGATGAGTTATAACCCATCGGCTGAAGGGGCGTTTGCTTCGGTAGAATACATCATGCGTGATGTAGAATATGGTTGGTTAATTCGTTACATGCATTCAACTGGTGCGTCAGCGTTCTTCGTGGTTGTGTATCTGCATATGTTCCGCGGCCTTTTGTATGGTTCTTACCAAAAACCGCGTGAATTAGTGTGGTTGTTTGGCATGGCGATTTACCTAGCGTTAATGGCTGAGGCGTTCATGGGTTACTTGTTACCATGGGGGCAGATGTCTTACTGGGGTGCTCAGGTAATTATTTCTTTGTTCAGTGCCATTCCAGTGATTGGTCCAGACCTAGCGCAATGGGTCCGTGGTGATTACTTGATCTCAGGTATCACATTGAACCGTTTCTTCTCTTTGCATGTCATTGCCTTGCCTTTGGTGCTGGTTGCTTTGGTTGTATTGCACTTGTTAGCACTTCATCATGTGGGGTCAAACAACCCTAAAGGTGTTGATATCAAGAAGCATAAAGATGAAAACGGCATTCCTTTAGATGGTATTCCATTCCACCCTTTCTATACAGTGCATGACATTGTGGGTGTGGCAGTGTTCTTATTTGTCTTCTGTGGTGTAATTTTCTTCTTCCCTGAAATGGGTGGCTATTTCCTTGAGAAGCCTAACTTTGAAGCGGCTAACGCGTTGAAGACACCTGCGCATATTGCGCCTGTTTGGTACTTTACGCCGTTCTATGCCATTTTGCGTGCGGTAACGTACCCGCTATTTGGTCTGGATGCTAAGTTCTGGGGCGTAGTTGCAATGGGCGGTGCAATTGCCATTCTGTTTGTGTTGCCTTGGTTGGATCGTAGCCCGGTTAAATCGATGCTTTATAAAGGGTGGATGAGTAAAGTTGCCCTAATCTTGTTCTGTATTAGTTTCGTGACTTTGGGTGTATTAGGTGTACTGCCATCAACTGAGAGCCGTACTAAGATCGCGCAAATTGCATCACTAGTGTACTTCTTATACTTCATTTTGATGCCTTTCTATACAAAATGGGAAAGTACTAAACCAGTTCCGGAGAGGGTGTAATGATGAAAAAGATGTTCGCAACAGTGGCGCTAGTGTTTGCGTCAGCGATGACTTTCGCATCTGGTGGTTCTGCGGTTCACTTAGAGCATATGGCTCCAGATTTGCATGACAAAGCGTCTCTACAGCGCGGTATGCAGGTTTTCACTAACTATTGTGCCGGTTGTCACGAAATGGGTTACGCCCGTTATGAACGTGCCGCGACAGATTTAGGTATTCCAGCAGATATCTTTGAGCAAAACCTTCTGCCATCTGGTAAGAAGATTGGCGAATTGATGACGAATTCAATGGATGCCGACAATGCCAAGAACTGGTTTGGTGCGACACCTCCAGATCTAACGCTTGAGGCGCGTCTGCGCGGCCATGATTGGGTATACACATACCTGAAATCGTTCTATGAAGATGAGACTCGTCCATGGGGAGTGAATAATACGATCTTCCCGAGTGTGGGGATGCCGAACGTACTTGAGCATCTACAAGGTGTGCGTCACATGACGTGCGCACAAGCACCATCTTTGGATGAGCATGGCAAGCCAAAATTTGATACACTTACAGGTGATATCTTAACTGAAGAGCAATGTAACGTTGTGGTTCAAAAGACTGAAGGGCAATTGTCCGAAGAGGAATTTGACCAAGTTGCTTACGACGTTACAAATTTCTTAGTATATATGGGTGAGCCAAGCCGTCTACAGGCTGAATCATTAGGCATAAAAGTGTTACTATTCATTGTTCTGTTTGGTATATTCGCATACCTATTGAACAAAGAATATTGGCGTGAAATTCACTAATGAACAGCTGAGTTTTGCTCGAAATGTCCCTCCTATGGAGGGACATTTACACAATAGTTTGTTAAGTTAACCCCTTCATGGGGTTTTCGTTGTTTATTGAATAGGGGTTATACATGGGTGTTATTGCAAAGCGCTCTTCAATGACGTTCTTCTCTGATGGAGAAGATCACTACAGCCATCGCGTACGTATTGTGTTGGCTGAAAAAGCGGTAACCGTAGATATTATTGATGTTGATCCTTTCAACAAGCCAGAGGAATTGGCGGATATTAACCCTTACAACGAGTTGCCGGCGCTGGTTGACCGTGAACTTGTTTTGTATGAGCCAAACGTAATGATGGAATACTTGGATGAGCGTTTTCCGCATCCACCATTGCTACCGGTTTATCCAGTTGCACGTGCCGAAAGCCGTCTTTACATGTACCGTATTCAGCGTGACTGGGCGGTATTAGTTGATACAATATTGACAAGTAAAGACCGTGAAACAGTTGAAACAGCCCAGAAAGAATTGCGTGAGAGCTTAGTAAGCGTATCACCAATTTTTGAAGAAAAGCCTTACTTCATGAGTGAAGAATTCACGATTGTTGATTGCTGTCTTGCTCCAGTATTATGGCGTTTGCCAATACTGGGTGTTGATATTGAAAAATCTCAAGCGCCTGGTTTGTACAAATACATGGATCTAGTATTTGAACGTGAATCGTTCAAAGAAAGCCTTTCTGAAGCTGAACAAGAAATGCGCCTTGATTAAGGTTAATTACGAATAACAAAAGGGGCATATTGCCCCTTTTATTTTATCTGGAGTGCAAGTAATGATTCCAAAGCGTTCTTATTTATTGAATGCAACCTATGAGTGGATTGCAGACAACGAGATGACGCCTTACCTATTGGTAAATGCTGAATATGAAGGGGCGGTTGTACCGCTTGAGTTTGTGAAAGACGGTCAAATTGTCTTAAACATCAGTATGAGTGCTGTGCGTCATTTGCATATTGATAAAGCCGGTGTTTCGTTTGAAGCGCGTTTTAGTGGAAAGCCAATGCAGGTGTTTGTGCCGATGGCCGCCGCTGAAGCGATTTATGCGAAAGAAAATGGGGATGGGTTGGCCTTTCCGCCAGAGGAATTTGGTGATGAGACTCCAGAGCCAGAACCAACGCCGCCAGAGCCGCCAAAAAAAGGCTTCACACTAAAAGTTGTGAAATAGCGCCTTAGTCATCGTAACCAAATAGCTGTCGTTCCAAAAGATCTACCAGTGCGTGAACGACAGTTGTTTGTACCTCTTGTACGCGTGCCGTTCCCGTTAGATTGATTTTTATTTCCGTATCATCCCGTGATGTGAGTGATGAGACATTCTTAGCGTCCGGAGTAGTCAATGCAACAATGCTCATCTTACGTTCGTGTGCTGCCTGAATTGCTTGAATAATCGGCGACGTATTGCCTTTATTTGCTACCACAAACAACACGTCACCAGGGTTACCCAGTGCTGTAATCTGCTTTGAAAACACATCGTGGTAACTGTCGTTATGAGTGATCGCGAGTAGAGCGTTGCCATTGCTGGTTAGAGAAATGGCAGGTAGACCTGGACGTTCACGATCCATGCGGTCTAACAACAGCGTGCTAAAGTATTGTGAAATAAATGAGCCTGTTCCATTCCCAACGGCAACGACCTTACCGCCATTTGCAATGCTATTAAATAACACAATAGCGGCATGCTCTATGTGAGCGGGTAATGTTTCCAGAGCATACTGTTGAGACTCAAAGCTTTGTGCGAATTGGGTATAAATGGCTTCTTGATAATCCATAACAACTACTGTGTCTACACTGCTTGTAACCAATCAATATGATGTAAATCTAAAAGGCCATCTATGGCAATTACATCAATTTGGTATTGGCTATGCTGCAGATTGTTTTTCATTAACCAATATTCTGCGGTTTTCAGAATTCGGCGATATTTTGCGGCTGTGATGCTTTCGCTAGCACTGCCTCGTGTGGCGTTGGCCCTGTAGCGAACTTCAACGAATACATAGGTAGATCGATGTTGCATAATCAAATCGACCTCACCAACACGCGAATGGAAATTTCGAGCGATAGCAACATAACCTTGAGAGACCAAGAACTGTTCGGCTAATCGCTCTGCTTTTTCTCCATCAGAGTTCTTTTTTCTGGGCGAAATAACTTTCTTTAGCATCGATAAGCTCTCCCTGCTTATACGTCACTATATTTGGTCGTCGATTGAAGATTCCGTCGTCATCTAGCGTAATGATCCCTGTTCTAGCGGATACTCTTGCTGATTTTACATTGGTAAACAAAGCTAATCTCTTAGCAAGTAAATAGCTGTCATTTCCCAACGCGGTCAACCGTTGCAGAACAAACGGCGTATCCCCGGTTTTGCTAGATGTATCTAGGACTGCAGGTAGCTCCGTAAAAATGATGCGTTCAATGTCTTCATTTTTAGTGGTGGAGTTAGGTGCTTTGTCGTGGATCGTTTGCGACGCTAATAACGGAATATCTTCGGCAAAATAGAAGTTTAGCAGAGGGCGTATCTGTTTCGCATCGTCAAGCTTGCCAACGTAGTATACATAATCCAAATCTTGGCGTGCTCGAGGTGTTGACTCAATATCTTGCTTTGTCCATTGACGAATTTTGTGAATACGCGCTTCACTTTCGTCCACTTGGAGTAACTGTTTAACCGCTGAGGCACGACCCGTAGGGGTATTCTCATAAGAGATGGTGTTTAGTACGGGTATGTTCAGCTCGTTGGCAATCTCGCGGAATTGATCGCTTTGGCGTAAAGCCCAAGTTGGCTGCATAGACAAAACAGCAGAGTTTTGAGCGCCTTCTTTCTTGGCAAACGTCATCAATTCACGAATATCGTCTCTTACGTTCAAAGAAAAATGATATAAGTTTGCTACGATCGTATTACTTTCAAGTTGGTTCAGTGCAATAGTTGGCACATCTGTAACCAGGTTAGGAAGTTGAGCAACGTTCTGCTTTCGCAAAGGTCCTAAAATAGTTTCTGCGCCACTTGCTAAGGCTACTTGATACGCTTCTGTGAAGGTAGTAAAAGAATCTGTATCGATGATACGCAGGTCCGGTTGCACCGACGTGTTGGAATAATATTGTTGTAAAATACCATCTAAAATCGCGTCAGATGCGGTTTTTAATTCTTTGCTCATCGGTAGCATGATGGCAACAGAAGTTGGCATGTGCTGCTCAAGTGATGCCATGATCTGGAAATCTAATGGCGGGTTCATTGACGCAGGGTGGCCAGGGTTCTGAGCTTGCCAGATGTGGAAAGCTTGTACTTGCTGGTCAACTGTCTGTGCTTGCTCGCGTAAGATTTTTGACACTTGAAGCCAGCCATCGAGTAGCGGAATAGGGCTGCTTTCTAAGTAAGAAACTTCATTGTCGGTAAGGTTTTGAATGGTTAGCCAAAGTTGTTGACGATTGGCTTCTTGCTGTTCAACAGGCAGCATCAAAGTAAGCTGCATGTAGTCTCTTACAGCACTTGGCCAACTGTCTAAAGAAGACATGACCGCGGCATGATGCTGTAACAGCTTAATATTGTTCTCTGGCCGTTGCGCGATGGGCATTTGACCCGCTTGACTCAGTACCTGCACTGCTAACATGGGCACTTCAAGCGCAATAGCGACTGTGCTTAACTCAAGTAAACCGCCAAATTTCGATGGCGTATCGAGGTTAATAACATGCGCTTCAAGGATCATACGAGCTTGTAGATATTGCTCATCTCTCACTAAGGCTTTTGCGGCTGCGAGATAAAATGGCGCGGACTGTTCAGGGCTAGACTGTTGTTTAGCCTGAGCCATAGCAAACTCGTAATCAAGAAGATCACCTTGCTGCATTTGCTGTGCAATCACAGGGCTTTGATTGGATGTGGAAGTTTCCATGGCTCCACAGCCAATAAGAGACAATGTGACTAAGGATAATGGTATGATACGGGATCTAAACAAACTCATATGTACGCAATACTTAAGCCGATAAAGAGGAAACATGGTAACACAGTCTGATAATGATGTGAGAGGAACCTTCTACATTGTAGCGACCCCAATTGGCAATCTGGATGATTTTACGGATCGTGCGAAACGAGTTTTACAAGAAGTTGACTTTATAGCGGCGGAAGACACTCGACACAGCAAACGATTGATGAACCATTTTGGTATTGAAACTCGATTATTTGCTTTGCACGACCACAATGAGCGAGACAAAGCCGCGTACATTGCATCGTTATTAGACGAAGGTAAAAACGTCGCTTTGATCTCCGACGCGGGTACGCCGCTGATTTCTGACCCAGGGTATCATGTAGTTCATTTTTTACGTCAAGAGGGGCATCGCATTGTGCCGGTCCCGGGCGCATCAGCATTAATCACGGCGTTGTGTGCATCGGGGTTACCCACCGACCGTTTTAGTTTTGTTGGCTTTTTACCGGCCAAAAGCAAATCGCGTCGTGATGAAATGTCCAGTTGGGTACCCAGCCTCGGTACCGTAGTATTCTATGAATCGACACACCGCATTTTAGACTGCTTAGAAGACCTGAATACGGTTTGGGGCGACACAGTACAAGTTGCCTTGGCACGAGAATTAACGAAAACATTTGAGACATTCTTGTCTGGTTCGGTTTCTGAAATTAAGCAAATTTTAGAAGACGATAGCAACCAAACCCGTGGTGAATTCGTCATGATGGTGTCACTTCCTGCCGAGCAAGAAGACAATACTGAAGCCCTTAAAGTGCTCACGATATTGCTAAAAGAATTGCCAGTGAAACAAGCCGCAGCTTTAGCCGCAGAAATTACGGGTGAGAAGAAAAATGCTTTGTATAAACAAGCGCTGACAATGAACGATTCTTAATCGGCTCAACAAGCAATGACCGTTTGGGAGTTTACAGCGACTTCCAAACGCGTATACTGATGCACAACTTGTCGGAGTGCCTTAATTGGCTGAGATCGCATTTTAATGCGGGATCCGCAGAACCTGATCAGGCTAATACCTGCGAAGGGAACAAGAAAGCATCTTTTCTTTTCTGCTGAATAAGCGTGGTTTGACCGCTTCAAATCTAGGTAACAACCCTAGTCGAAGAGGGGATCAAGCTGCCGCACGTACGTGGAAGTACGTGTTCTCCTGACAAGCATTTTTTCCAAATACAAACTTAATGGGAATCTGCTAATGTCGACTGCACCACCTAAACCCAATAAAAAAACGCGCGAAAAAGCCCGTCTAGACGCCAAAGCCTTTATCGAATCGTTACAGGCGACGCCATTTCCGTCGTCCGAGCGCATTTATGTGCAAGGGTCTGACGCGTCCATTCAAGTACCGATGCGTCAAATTAATCTTAGCGATACGCCAATTGGCTCCGATCCTGACAAGCTAACGTTTGAGCCGAACGAGCCCATCTACGTATACGATACCGCCGGCCCCTATGCGGACCCTGAAGAGAACATCGACGTACATGTCGGCCTAAAAGCCCTACGCCAGCAATGGATTGACGCTCGAAACGACACCGAAATCCTCGAAGGTGTGAGTTCAAACTTTGCTCAAGAACGTTTAGCGAACGATGAGTTGGAGGAGCTACGCTTCAAACACCTGCCCCGTGTGCGTAAAGCCAAAGCAGGTCAATGCGTGACGCAAATGCACTACGCACGTCAAGGCATCATCACGCCCGAGATGGAATACATCGCCATCCGTGAGAACCAAAACCTACAAGCGATCAAGTCTGAGCTATTGCTCAAACAACATCCGGGCCATAGCTTCGGTGCCAATATTCAAACAGAGATTACGCCAGAGTTCGTGCGTAAGGAAGTCGCCGAAGGCCGTGCGATCATCCCTAACAACGTAAACCATCCAGAAACCGAACCCATGATCATTGGTCGTAACTTCCTTGTGAAAGTCAACGCCAACATCGGTAACTCGGCGCTCACGTCTTCGATCGAAGAAGAAGTGGAGAAGCTAGTATGGTCAACACGCTGGGGTGCCGACACCGTGATGGACTTATCGACCGGTAAGAACATTCATGAAACGCGCGAATGGATTCTGCGTAACTCGCCAGTGCCGATCGGCACCGTACCGATTTACCAAGCGCTTGAGAAAGTAGACGGCGTCGCCGAAGACCTCAACTGGGAGGTGTTCCGCGATACGCTGATCGAGCAAGCGGAGCAGGGCGTGGATTACTTCACGATTCACTGTGGTGTGTTGCTACGTTATGTCCCCATGACCGCCAAACGCCTTACTGGTATCGTGTCGCGCGGTGGTTCGATCATGGCCAAATGGTGTCTGGCGCACCACGAAGAAAACTTCTTATACACCCGCTTCAAAGAGATTTGTGACATCTGTGCCGCTTACGACGTGGCCCTTTCGCTAGGGGACGGCCTGCGCCCTGGCTCCATCATGGACGCCAATGATGAAGCGCAATTATCCGAGTTACGTACTCTAGGTGAGCTAACCAAGATTGCGTGGGATTACGACGTACAGGTGATGATCGAAGGCCCCGGTCACGTGCCGATGCAGCTGATCAAAGAGAACATGGATCTACAATTGGATCACTGTCACGAAGCGCCGTTCTACACCTTAGGCCCATTGACGCAAGACATTGCCCCAGGCTATGACCACATTACCTCCGGCATCGGTGCGGCGCAGATTGGTTGGTACGGCTGTGCCATGTTGTGTTACGTGACGCCTAAAGAGCACCTTGGCTTACCCAACAAAGAAGACGTTAAGCAAGGTCTGATCACCTACAAAATTGCGGCCCACGCAGCAGATTTGGCGAAAGGTCACCCAGGTGCGCAAGTACGTGACAATGCGCTATCAAAAGCGCGTTTTGAATTCCGTTGGGAAGACCAGTTCAATCTGGCATTGGACCCGGAAACGGCGCGTGCCTATCACGATGAAACGCTGCCTCAAGCGTCAGGCAAAGTGGCGCACTTTTGCTCTATGTGTGGGCCAAAATTCTGCTCCATGAAGATTACCCAAGAGGTGCGCGACTACGCCGCGGGGCTTGAGAAAATCGAAGCGGTTGATGTTACGGCGGAAGAAGGCATGCAGAAGATGTCGGAGCAGTTTAAAGAGCTGGGCAGTGATGTGTATCTCACCACCGATAAGTTAAGCACAGACAAGCTGGCTGAAGCCGAAACGGAGCAGTAAATGCACGATACAGAGATTAAAACCATCGCGTTTACCGACGCGTGTTTTCAATCTTCTGTGGCTGAGCACGCTCGACAGCTAGGCTGTCGGGTGACTCACGGCATCACAGAAGCGCGGCGGATCGAAACCAGCCTTGCAGGCGTCATGCTCACCACCGATAGCGAAACGTGGCAGTTTGTGGATGAGCTCGATGCCAGCAGCGTAGTGCATCAAGCTCATTGCGACGGCCATGAGGTGTGGGTCAAATGGCTGCAAGACGATCGAATTGCGCACTTTTCTGCTCCCGCCTTGGGCGAGGTGGTGGTCGAAGATCTCGCCGTTGCGTTGGCGTGTTTTATCGCGCAAGGCTACGAACACTTAGATGCCATGACCTTGGCGCTGGCCTGGTTAACTCAGCTGGCGCAAAAGGCGGGTAATGCGTGGCCAACGGATCGAGCGTGGTTTCCCAGCACCGCGTTTGAAAACGACCATCAACTACCGACGGGCGGGCAGTTTGCCCCGATTTGCAAAGAGCAATTCACCTTGTATCCGGTGGTGGACAGCGTGGCGTGGCTAGCACTCGTGCTCGAGCAAGGGGTGAACACCGCGCAATTGCGCATTAAAGACCCGAGTGACCCAGATCTAAAGCAAAAGGTGCAGCAGGCCATTGCCTTGGGTGAGCAATACGGCGCCCAGGTGTTTATCAATGATTACTGGCAATTAGCGATTGAGCTGGGCGCCTATGGCGTGCATTTGGGTCAAGAAGACATTGAAGTGGCGGATTTAACTGCCATCCAGCAAGCGGGCGTACGCCTAGGAATCAGTACGCACGGTTACTTTGAAATTATGCGCGCTTTCAACCTCAAGCCCAGCTATATCGCGCTGGGTCATATCTTCCCGACCGTGACCAAAGACATGCCATCCCAGCCTCAGGGCATAACGCGTTTAGGGCAATACGTGGTGCTGATCGATGGCGCTTACCCCACGGTCGCTATTGGAGGCATCAACGCCGAGCGTTTACCCAAGGTCAACGCCACGGGTGTGGATGCGATTGCTCTAGTGACCGCCATTACTCGAGCCGAAGATCCCAAAGCGGCCACACGAGACTTATTAAACGCCGTGACGAAGAAAGAAGAGGATGCTTATGCAGTTGTATGTGAATGATGAGCTGATGCAATCTGAGCACCGTCAGTTATCGGCTTTGATCGATGCGCTCGTGACCAGTGAGCAACGCGTGGCCGTCGCGGTGAATCAACAAGTGGTGCCGCGCAGTCAGTGGTCTGAGTGCGAATTAAACAACAACGACCGCATCGATATCTTTGAATCCATCGCAGGGGGTTAACATGTCATTCACCATAGCAGGCCACGAGTTCCGCTCGCGCTTATTCACCGGCACTGGCAAATACGCCAATCAAGAGCAAATGATCGCCTCGCTTGTCGCCAGCGGCAGCGACATGACCACGCTGTCATTGCGCCGTATGGATCTTAAAAGCGGCTCGGACAACATTCTCAAACCGCTACAGCAACTGGGCATCAAATTGCTGCCCAACACCTCGGGCGCTCGGGATGCCAAAGAAGCGATCTACGCCGCACAGTTGGCGCAAGAAGCCCTAGGCACCAACTGGGTGAAAGTCGAAATCCACCCCGATCCGCGCTATCTCATGCCCGACCCGATCGAGACGCTAAAAGCCGTCGAAGAGTTGGTGCGTCTAGGCTTTGTGGTGATGCCTTACATTCACGCCGACCCCGTGCTGTGCAAACGCTTGGAAGAAGTGGGCGCGCAATGTGTCATGCCCCTTGGCGCGCCGATAGGCTCTAACCAAGGTTTGGCCTCTAAGCCATTTCTCGACATCATCATTGAGCAGAGCAACGTGCCGGTGATCGTGGATGCTGGTATTGGCGCGCCGTCCCATGCGGCCGCAGCGCTGGAAGCCGGGGCCGATGCCGTATTGGTGAACACGGCCATGGCGGTGGCAAGCGAACCTGAAACCATGGGCAAAGCCTTTAAACTCGCGGTCGAAGCAGGGCGCATGGCCTATGAATCGGGCACAGGGCCAGTGCAGCACACGGCCGCCGCCTCCAGCCCCTTTACCGAGTTCTTAAAGGAGCTATCATGAGTGGCACCGTTCGCGTATTACACCAAAGCCCCGCGGTAGACGGCCAGTTTAGCGCAGCACTAGAATCGCTAAATTGGGACGCCACCACGGCGAAGCATGTAGACGCGACCGAGGCCGATGTGCGCCGAGCATTGGCTAAACCACAACGTGATATCAACGACTTTGCGGCGTTGATATCACCAGCCGCCAAACCGTTTCTCAATGAGATGCTGGCGCAAAGCGAGCGCTTAACGCAGCAGCGCTTTGGCAACATCGTTAGCTTGTTTGCACCGCTGTATTTGTCCAACACCTGCGCCAATGAATGCACCTACTGTGGTTTCTCCATGAGCAACGCGATCAAACGCCTCACGCTGGACGAACAGCAAATTGAGCGGGAGATCACGGCGATCAAGCAAAAGGGCTTTGATCATATTTTGCTGGTAACAGGCGAAACCAAAAAAGTCTCTATGCCATACTTTGAGCGCATGCTGCCACTGTTCAAACCGGCGTTCAGTCAGCTCTCCATGGAAGTGCAACCGCTGGAAACGGAGGAATACGCGCGGCTTAAAGAGCTGGGACTTGATGGCGTGTTGGTTTATCAAGAAACCTACCGTCGCAGCACCTATCTTGAGCATCACCTTCGCGGTAACAAATCTGACTTTAACCACCGCTTGGACGCACCCGATCGCATTGGCCAAGCCAAGGTGCATAAAATCGGTCTAGGGGTATTGCTTGGGTTAGACGACTGGCGCACCGACTCCATTATGATGGCGTACCACTTAAGGCACCTGCAAAAACGCTACTGGCGCTCACGCTTTAGCGTCGCCTTTCCACGCATCCGCCCCTGTGCGGGCGGCATCGAGCCCAAGTCCGTGATCTCCGATCTAGAACTGGTGCAACTAATCGCCGCATGGCGCTTATTCGATGCAGACCTAGAAATGAGCCTCTCTACCCGAGAATCGGCAGAGTTTCGTAACCACGCTGCACGCATGGGCTTCACCACCATGAGCGCAGAATCGAAAACCCAACCGGGTGGCTACGCCGACGACGCCCAACAAGCCCTCGAGCAATTTGAAGTCAGCGACGAACGCAGCGTTACCGACGTCGCCAACGCCATCCGCGCCCAAGGCCGCGAAGTCGTCTGGAAAGACTGGGACATCTCCCTCAACCATACCTAATCAAAAGCGCTCCCAGCGAGCGCTTGATCTTTCGTACGAGCGGGTTGCACCCGCGATCAAGCTCACAGCCTAGGTAGTATTTCAAGGGTACAAATAATCAGTTTCGGTACTCAGAAACCGCTTTGCTGCACCCTTCCATGTCATTCAATTCGCTTGCGCAGTGTCTCGTACCTCGACGCGTCAGCACGAATCAAACCCATGGAATGCTACTCTAGCACGTCTTGTGCGAGGCGGCTGTGCCGGCGATCAAAGCGACAGCTTTGTGCTCTTGTCGGGTCTGGCGGTGCGAAAACAGCCTGTCAAATTATGTTATCAAGAGGACTGTTAGTCCCAGCAAAATGTTGTCCAATAACATGCGTATAAATCTGCGTAGTTGAAACGTCATTGTGCCCCAATAGTTCTTGGACTGTTCGAATGTCTCTACCAGCCATAAGGAGGTGGGTTGCAAAGGAATGTCTGAACGTATGACAATTCACGCGTTTGGTTCGAATGTTAGATAGCTGCACTGCTTTTTTAAGTATTTTTCGGGGCACTGAGTCATGCAGATGATGGCGACAAAGTTCACCTGTTAAAGGATGAGGGCTTAAAGTGGTCGAAGGGAATAAATACATCCAACTCAGTTGCCGAAAGGCATTAGGATATTTTTTACTTAGAGCAAAGGGGAGCGAAGGGCCATAGCCCTTGCTATTATCTTGCTGTTGAATCAATTTTACCGTTTCTATTTGCTTTGAAATACCGCCTTCTAACTTTCTGCTTAAAATAGTCGTTCGATCTTTATTACCCTTGCTGCATCGAACAACCAGGCTGCCTTGCTCTAGGTTTAAGTCTTGAACTCTAATTCTCAAACACTCACTGATCCTAAGACCGCTACCGTAAAGCAACGCAAACATCAGCCTATCTCGCTCACTCTCAATTTGATCAATGATCGATTTAACCTCAGTGGCAGAGAGTACTGATGGCAAACGCCGACCTTGTTTTGCATGCTGAAAACCAAGATCTCCAAGTGGCTGCTCAAGCACTTTGTTATACAGAAATGCGAGCGCATTCAAGGCTGATTTCTGTGTATTGATAGCAACATGCTGCTCTGTTGCCAGAAAAGAAAGAAACGCTCTTACCTCGTTGGCTCCCATTTGATTAGGGTGCTTAAGCTGATGGAATCTAATGAAATAACGAATCCAGTATAAGTAGGACTTTTCCGTTTTCATACTATAGCCACGTATACGCAACTCGCAGCGAAGGTGATTCATAAATGGACTGGAAGACATCACACACTCCTTGTGGATATATTGTTTAACTGTATGAATATACAATTTATTTTTACCTTCGCAAGTTGTGTGCCTGTTTTCATGATCTGAGTATGGTTCAGTTTCTTGATTTGTCATGGAAGCGTCAGTGAAAGTGTATTAAGATCAATAACTAACCAATGACACAGTCAGAATAACGTGCTGTGGACAATTAATATAACACGCATGCTCGATTTTGTGTTTTGAGGTGCTATTGGGTAAGCCAGAAAAATGCTGATAGAACAAATCGTTAGAAGGTTTTGTTTTAGGGCTTCGGCAATGTGTAAACCCGCATGCGCACTATTAAAATGTTATATTTTCTAGTAATGAATATGTTCGAAGAATTTAAGTTTGAGGAAAAGTATCCGGGTTTATCGAAAGATGAGACCCAGAAAATTTCTACTTTTCTGTCAGAGGAGATAAAAGGTGGGGAGATTGATAACGGCTCTGTTCTTGACTATAAACAGTGGTACCTCCCGATATTGAAAATCCCTGAGCAATATTTAAAACTTCTATCCTATTCGAATGGGGGGCTTATCGTAAATGGTGATAGAGAATTTGGCTTTTTTGGTAAGAATGAACTTAGGGAATACTATCTAAACTATGAATTCCCTCACTACATGCCAGGAGTATTACCAATAGCATTTAACGGTGGAGGTGTGTTTTATGCCTATGATCTTAGGAAAACCTTAGAAAATCCTCAAATAATTGCCGTGGGGTCAGGAGCGTTGGATTGGGAGTTTGCATATTCTCTCGGCAATGACTTGCTGGAAATTTTATCGAAAACTACGAACATCGAAGATGAAGAGCCGTAAACATAACAAGCCGCTGCACACTGACACATACTGCTACGCTCGTTTTTGTGTCTGTCGCTGCGCTCCATATTCACACAAAAACGCTCTACGCAGTATGTGCAGGTGAGTGGGGCGTTAGCTACCAAAAAGAGAGGGTGTCATGAGTTTGAAAGGAAGTTGTTTATGCGGTGGTATCCGCTACCAGATTGATGGTGAGCTTAGCCCGGCTATGTTTTGTCACTGCGGGAAATGCCGGAAGTCTAATGGTTCTGCTTTTGCTTTGAATGCTCCAGTTAAGTCGTCTGACTTCAAATTGTTGTCGGGAGAGAATCTTTTACGAAGTTATGCGTCTTCAGAGGACGCCAAGCGCTTCTTCTGTGAAAATTGTGGTTCCCCAATATACAGTAAGCGTATGTCGATGCCGGAAATTCTGCGGCTTCGAGTGGGGACCTTGGATGATGAGATCGCAATAGAAAAGGTGAGTCATATTTTTGTGGCGAGTAAAGCAGCATGGGACGACATTCATGATGACTTACCTCAATTTGCAGAGCGCCCCGAGTGAAATAGCTAACAAGGCCAGTCACGGCGACGTCTACTCCATTGCGGCTTCGCCTTCATTTCGTAGCCGCGCGTGCTGGCGGCGTTAAATACCTAACGGAGTAAAGATGTCTCTCATCGCTAACACACCGAAGCCGCCATACTACGCCGTAATTTTTACATCTCATCGTACCGAAGGTGATAGCGGTTACGGACAAATGGCAGATCGAATGGTTGAACTAGCTTCAAAACAACCAGGGTTTTTGGGCCTGGAGTCGGCACGAGAGGATGTTGGAATTACCGTTTCATATTGGGCTGATCTTGAGTCCATCAGACAGTGGAAGGCTAATGCAGAGCACCAAGAAGCCCAAAGGCTTGGCCATGAAAAATGGTATTCATCATTCAAAACTCGTATATCGAAGGTAGAACGTGACTACGGCATTTAACAAACCAATTAATCCGGCCTCAATACGCTGCGCTCCTTTCTGCGGCTTATTGGGGCGTTATATCTATATTCAAGCTAGAGGTTAAGATGGGATGTTATTATTGTGGTGGTAAGGTTACAGGAGTTGAACATGTACCACCTAAGAGCTTTTTCCCGAAAGGGCTGAGGCAAGATCTTATAACTGTTGATTCGTGTGATCTTCACAACCAAGAAAAATCAAAAGAGGATGAATATATCCGCGCAATTTTGCTTTCATCGATAAAAATAGATGAGCAACCCCATCTCGAAGTGTTGAGAAATACGAGCATGCGGGCAATTGAAAGAAGTGTTAAACGAGCGTTCGAAAAGCAAACAACAAGAGAACAAGCCCAAAAGGTCTTAGAAATAATCGAGAAGTATAAAGATGATCCTGTTGGTGGTGCTAAAGCATTTGATGAGATTAGCTCCCAAGGTATTATGAATCTGGGGTTGATGGGGTTAGTTACTAAGGATACAAGAGGGGAAACTGTTGTTGATAGTAATGGTTTAGAAGTTAAGGCAGCATCATTTCTTTACGATGAAAAGCGTTTTTATGCCTTCTTTGACTGCATGGCTAGGGGTATCTTCTACCATGAGTTAGGAGAGCGTTGTACAGGAAGGGTTAATATTTTACCACACACTTTCTTAAGAGAGGATGCACCTCAGCGTGATAAAGATTTGAGCGAAGACTTCTTAAAGCACTTTGATTGGGCTGCTGCCAAAGGTGCTCAGAAAGAAATTTTTTGTTATGAGGGTGCTAATCGGCTACACCCGGAGACAGGTGAAAGGGAGAGCATATTCTTTAATTTCTGCTTGTTTAATACATTTTATTTCACTGCTGTATTCCCACTATAGATATAACAAGCAATTTAAGAGGGATTCACAACGCTTGGCATTTTTGCTTCTACTTCAAATTTAGTGTTTATGGCACAATGCGTTAGGTTTGGGTGGAGGCGTTGTTCACCCCTTAATTGGGCGTTATATGTCACAGAGGTAGTTTTGAATTTAGTATTGTTACCCGGCATGGATGGCACTGGCGCTTTGTTTACGCCTTTTATTGAAATTCTTCCTCCCGAAGTTAACACACAAACTATCCCACTAATTCAAAAAGTTGGAGTGTCATACCAAGAGCAAGCAAAGTACGTTGCTTCAGAAATAGAGAATGATTCAATTGTCATTGCTGAGTCTTATTCTGGCATGGTCGCATTAGAGCTTTGTAGACAGTTCCCTGAAAAAGTTAAGCAAATAGTTTTCGTAGCTAGCTTCATTAGTCGACCTTCTAGTTTGTCGCGATTCGGGGGGCACATACCTTCAGCATTTTTAAAACTAGCTAAAAAACCCAATTGGTTCCTTCTCAGAGTTTTGTTTGGCGGTAAAGCCAATGACATATTGACTGGTAGGTTTATACAGGCTATGTCCAGTGTACCTTTAGATCTTCTTAAATTTAGACTAAAGCAGGTCGCCAGCTTGAAAAATCCGACCTCAAAACTATCTATTCCTTGTACTTATCTTTTAGCCAGACAAGATGTGCTAGTATCAAAAAATGTACTGCATGTATTTGAAAATACTTTTAGTAAAGTGGTAGTGCATAAATTGGAAGGGACTCATTTTCTTCTACAAACGAACCCAGAAGGAGCATGGGATGCAATTCGGGCAAGTGCCATATAACAAACCAATCAACACACTCGCTTCGCTCGCTGGGACGCCTACTTGCTGCGGCTTCGCCATTTTCGCAGCAAGCATTCGCCCATTATTGGGGCGTTAAGTTTTTAAGAGAGATAGTTCGAGCATGGTAGATGGATTCGATAACCACGACGATATGATCAACTCTGTATGTGATGGGTTCATCAATTGGGTTAACGATGTCGTTCCCGATGATATAGAGCTTCTTTGCAATCAAGATGGTTATGAGATTCTCACCAACGCTTTTGGCCGGGAGTTTCGAAAGCAAGACATAGAGAATGCAAGTATCGAACAAATCCAAGGAATAGCACTTGAGTTAAGTGAGTTCCTTGAGAGAGGTGTGAGTGCAGAGGAAGTATGCAGCTTTATTAATTCAGCTTTTAAGCAATCATTTGGTGACTTCAATGCCGTTCATAGCAAAATTTAACAAGTCAAAGCACGCGGACTTGGCAAAGCGGCCACATTTTTTGTTCCAAAAAAGCTACCAACTTCACCAACCCGGTGTTTGAGGCGTTAAGGCAATTTTTTAGTGATCATCAAGAAAACGTAAGAGAAAGATCGTGTGGCTGTCTGCGCAGTTGCATGTCGCCGCTTTTGAGTTCTGTCGCAGATACCTTCTCTGATGAAATTGGTAGAAGGCTGCCTTCAGATACTCTCATTGATGCCACGGTCAACACCTTGACAGAGCAGGTATTCAGCCATATTCCTTTCTATCCACAAACTTCAGGTTTAGGTTGCCCTTCCACGTGTAAATAATGTCGCCATTGCCAAGTTTTACGAACACCTTTTATAGATGAGAAATAAGGTATCCCAAACTTAGCTTGGTCCAATATGGTAATAGACCAATCCTTGTCACCGATAAAGCGGAACACTATTTTGTTGGATGAAATTAATTGCGATTCAGAGAATGAGCCGGTGCAGTACATCGCACCGATGGTAAGGGAGTCCAGCACATTGAAGCTATCATCTAGCAGATGTACATGTAGCATATCTTCAAAAGGGGTATCGTCGGTAGTGAAGATTAAAAACCAATCTTTATAGCGTGCACAAAGCTCAAGTGCCGTGCCAGTTATTTTAGTCTGTATGCGTCGGTTGTGATCGACAATAATGCTTTTTTGTTCATCTATAGGATGTAGGTTGAAGTCAGATTTAGGGATTAACTTCATAGTGCTATCGTCACGCTAGACTGATACTGAAAGAAATAAAAACAAGAGGATGTTCTATTAGGCTTTCTCTTGGCGGACGTAGATACTCCACAGCCTAGAAATTATGAGTTTTCGGCGAGCTCTGGAAGCTGCTTTATTACTCTTTTGTTTGCCGCGCTGGCCGTAAAAATTAAGATCAGACCATGCAGTACTAGCGAAAACACCATGCTAAAGACGAAAATAGAAAGACTTATATTTGCAGCAATGAAAGCAGGTGCACCCAAGAGAGTCGATGCGATCGCATCTCCGAGTAGAGCAAAGAGAATTAAGTGCCACTTTTCTTCACCGAAGAGTAGTCGTCGATTTTTGGTACTATAGGATTCAAAACACCAAAGGGCAACGAGAACCAATATGATACTGTCGATAAAGACGGGATCCTCTATATCGAATTGAGTCAAAGCCCCTGTCAGTGCTAGCAAAACCAGAGTATAGAGCAGTGTAAAGCGTGACAGAAATCCTATCTTGGTCATGATTATTCCTTAATCCAGCATATTTGAATACAGGGCGTTATCATCTCTGGAACCGATGTGGTGAGCAAGATCGGCTAGGCAAGTATTTAGCAAAGTATTTGTAAAGGTCTTATCGCCGTTAGAGGCTGTTCAAACCGATTCGTAACAGAACTAGCGCATCAAGACAGGATTGTTAAATTTTTAATAATAAAAAATCAACGCTGTTCCGATCACATTACTGGCTAAACCAATGAAGACAGCGAAAAGGCTGCTGAGTCAGGTTGTTTGTGCCCTGCTTGTGGAGAGCGTACCGTTGTTTATCTTGGCGATGCTTCTGAGAGTAAAGTGATAGAACGGCTTCGCGTCACATGCTTCCATGGGACAATGGCAGTTAGCATTAGCGCTCAGTGAGGTCAGGGTATAAAAATAGATCAGATTATAAAGTCTGAGGGAAGCGCTTGCCTCTCTGGTCAAATCACGCTACAAAAGGGTACATTATGAACCAACATAGCGGCGATCAAAGACGATCTGAAGCGGCATAGTCCAAACAGACTCTGATGTTTAGCGAGTTATTTAACAGGGACGTCCCACCATGAAAAAAGCAAATTCCCTATATAGACAACGCAGCCGTTCAACAGTGGGTTATACCCGCAGCTACGCTGCCGTATAACCCTTAATTGTTAGAAAGGAGCCATCGTGACATTCGAGCAGGTCGCATTAGAACTTAGGCAATTGAACGAAAAAGTGCCGAAACCATTACGCTTGCCCAGTGAGCACGAAGTGGCAGGCGCAGAATCAAGATTAGG
The DNA here is from genome assembly GCF_049821165.1 of Marinomonas gallaica. NCBI lineage: Bacteria > Pseudomonadati > Pseudomonadota > Gammaproteobacteria > Oceanospirillales > Oceanospirillaceae > Marinomonas > Marinomonas gallaica. The sequence continues at coordinate 2,869,156 of NZ_CP187511.1, read as the reverse complement.
TGTTTCTTTTCACCCTGAGTTTCGACGCTATCTGCTCGAGCTTTCAGACGTCGTATTCGGCCCATTTGAGCCAGTCACACTCACAATCCCCGACTCACATACTCACTTGGCCAGAGTTGCTACTCACGCTTGGTCAGACTGGGGTGTCCCACGTGATTTGATTCCCATATGCCACGACAACGCCGATTTCTATTGTGTGACTAAAGACGGGGATGTCGTGTTCTGGTCCCATGACATGCACGATCTGTCTGGAGAAAAATGGTCGTCAGTAAAACACTGGATCAAAGATGTCTGGATCGAGGAAACAAAATCTTTCTAACAATCACAGGAACGGCGACGGCTACTACATTGCGACTTCGCCTCCATTCCGCAGCCGCGCTTGCTGGGGGCGTTATGGCAATAGAACTCGAATTCAGCTCAAGTGATTAAGGAACAGTCGATATGGAAGATAATCAAGAAGAGTTAAAAATTGCGGAAAAGTATCTCACTGAAATGCTAAACGCAGATCAAAACGGAGATTATGCTTCTTTCATAAAACGTTATGAAACTGTTGATTCAGGTTTTAGCGAAGATGTTTTTATCAAAGACGTAGAGGTGATGAAAGATGAGTTAGGGACCTACAAAGAAAGGGTATATCTTGGCTCGTTAAATTGCTCGGGTAAAGGTAGCCCACAGAGATCTTTAAGGTTTGTGTGGCGTGGAATTTATGAAAAGAATGAGGCTCTTATCGTCTTGGGTATACACCAAAATGCCGGTGTCTGGTACGTTAATGAGAATCATATTTCTTAGTCGTGTGGTTGTGCAGCGGCCATAACAAACAGCTCCAGCGGACATGTAGGCTTCCCTGGTTTTTGTGTCCATTCCGCTCCGCTGCATTCTACACAAAAACCACTCCAGCCCACATGCTCGCCGAGTCGGGCGTTAGCTTACAAGGAGATTATTTTACATGGATAACAATTTGAAATTATTGGCTCTAGGTAGTTTGTACTATGATGATAATGAAATAAAAAAACAAATAGATGCTATTGATGAACAAAACTTGGATGAGTTGGTATTCGGAGAAAATCCAAAGTATGAATGGTTTGATTGTATTCCTGAGATAGAAAAGCAGTTACTTGCAATTAATATAACTGAGAAACAGTTTGAAAAAATTACTCTTCTCTCTGGGGAGTGTTGTAAAACTCATCATCTAATTATGCCTAACTGGGATGGAGAAGGGGATGAGTTTGCAATCAAGTCATTTTCAGGTGTAGAGATAATGGTAAATTTAAAGAAGTTAGAATTTCTTGATTTCGCTTCTGCGAAAGATATCGAGAGACTATTTGAACTTGGTATTGAAGAAATAGATGAATATTGCGGCTTGAGTGATGATCATAAAAGAGTATTCATTGATATGGGAGTAAAAGTAAGCTAACAAGCACTTAATCGGACAAAAACAGTTGGTTAGGTTCCGCTTCGCCTCACATTTTAACCAACACTTTTTGTCCGCTTAAGTGGGCGTTAGCTTGAAAAGGAGGTCAAAAGAAATGAGTATTATCACTGCAAGCATCAATGACTCGGAAGAGATAGCAAAAATCGTAGCAATCTCAAACAGAGATGTTGCTGAAAAGTTTAATCTAAATCGACAAAATAACCCCAAACATCCATCGTTCTACGATAAAGAATGGGTTTTGTCAGATTTTGAAAGAGGAGAAGAGTATTTTCTCTATAGAGAGAATAAAAAACCTATAGGCTGCGTTGCTTTCGAGCAACCCAATTCTCATATTGGGTATTTAAACAGGCTCTCAGTATTGCCAAACAATCGTAAGAAAGGCATTGGTGAAAGATTGGTATCTCATACCCTTGATTATGCAAAATCTAAAGGTGTTGAAGAGATTAGTATTGGTATCATTGCTAAACACGAAGTTTTGAAAAACTGGTATATTCGTCTTGGTTTCATTGAAAATGGGTTAAAGGAATTTCCGCATTTACCATTCGATGTTTTATTTATGAAATACAATCTAGCTTAACATATGCAAAGTAAAGAAATTAATTTGATTGTTTTAATTGAGGTGTAACCCGGGAAGGCTGAAGAGCAAATCAATTTATTCAAAAAACTTCAGCCATTAGTCTTAAATGAAAAAGGCTGCATGGAGTATAATCTTAGCACACTTGCCGGTAGCGACGTTGAGTTCGTAATAACAGAGTGCTGGACGTCCTCTGGAGATTTAGCAGCACATGACTTATCGCCACACATGCAAGAAGCAGATTCAATAACCCCCACATTTAGGGCAAAACCTGAAACCGCTCTTCAATTAGATGAAGTTTGAAAATTTACAAGCTAACAAAGGGCTCCACGGAATCCGCTCGCTGCGCTTGCTCTCCTGTGAGCCCGAGCGTTAACTGGATTGAAGACGAGGTAGGTACGATGAAAAAAATTGCAGTCATTGGTTCCGGCGGTTCTGGCAAATCCACATTCTCGGCTTTATTAGGTAAAGAATTGAACTTGCCTGTTCATCACCTCGATCAGCTATATTGGAAACCAAATTGGGTTAAAACTCCAAAAAAAGACTGGATAAAAATTCAAGAGAGCATCTGTGATAGCGAGTGTTGGATTATCGATGGTAATTATCAGAGTACACTTGATATAAGAATTGAAGCTTGTGATACAGTAATATTCTTGGATGTAAACCGCTATACCTGTATCTATCGAGCGCTAAAGAGAATATTTTTAAGTACTAAGCCTCAATATCTAGCCGACGGTTGTGATGAGAGGTTTAATATCGACTTTATCAAGTTTCTATGGGAATATCCGGGAAGTTCAAAACCTGTAATCATGGATAAACTCAATGCGCTTAAAAGTAAAAAGCGTGTAATTATCGCAAAATCGGGAAAGCAAGCGCTCCGCCTTTGCAAATCCAGTTAACACGATGCTCAAGTTCGTTCGCTACGCTCACTGGGACCCTCGCAGCTGTGCTACTACCAAGCTCAACATGACACTCATCTTAGAAAGTGACTCCCCGCTCACTTTTGGCTGAACCACAAAAATAAGCCTGTTCCGATTAGAGCGGGCTTATTTACACTCTTTTAGACTCTAGATTTATATGCTTTATGCGGTTTATTGAATACGAGAAGTGAGTAGTTCTGACCAGTTTAGATCATATGTGTTGAGAGGTGAGTTTGGTTTACTAGGCGAGTAGCTGTTTCGTTTTGCTTATTTTTGGCCATCGCTTATAGCCTGCATTCTGGTAGTAGCTTGATAGGATCAGTTCTGTACCAACGGCTGCGTGGGTGTGTTGTTCAAATTCGATGGCGATGATAATCCAGTTTCGGATGGGATATTAAGGCGCTGTAAAATGGGTGCAAACGAGAGATCTATGCTGTCTCATCGAGTAAGGCTTGGGACTTAAAACGACCTTCCCAACAATTTGTCAGAAACTAATTGGAACCGCGGAGCGGGCCCAAAAGGTAAAAGATAGGACGCTTTTTACTGAACGACCAGTGCAATCATCTTCTTGGTTTGTCTGGTGAGCGGTATTTTCATTTCAGCTGCCCCAAAAGTCCTACCTCATTCTGTTGTAAGAGTGTCTATTTTTGAATGGGCGGTTACTCGGTTGCGCCCTTGGTGCTTCGAGAAGTAGAGAGCTTTGTCCGCTTGAGCGAGTAATTGATCTAAGGTTGCGCTTCCTTGTGAGTTTACAGTTATCCCCATGCTAGCCGTAAAACGAACAATTGACTGTTCGTGGGTCAGCTCGATGTGGCTGATTTCTTGTCTGAGATGTTCGGCCATCTTCATTGCGTCATTTTCTTCTGTATTCGGTAAAATCACGGCAAACTCTTCTCCACCTAAACGCCCTATAATGTCGATTGAGGGAAGGTTGCTTTTCAGAACCTCTGCAAAGGTGATCAAAGCCTGATCGCCTAAAGCATGACCATAGGTGTCATTGAGTGCCTTAAAATTATCGAGATCAATCATAATCAAGCTAATGGGATAGTGCTGTGTTTCGGCTTGATTGAGCAGCTGCCTTCCTGTGTTAAAAAATGCGCGACGATTCCGCAGCTTGGTAAGTGGATCGCTATAGGCTAGTCGCTCGGCATTTTCCTTAGCTCGCTCAAGATCGCGAGTTCTAACTTTAACCTTTTCATCGAGCTCTTGGTTTAGTTTTAACAATTCGATTTGGTTCATATTGACCCGCTGAATCAGTTGGTTATAACTGTCTTTCAAGATGAGTAATTCATTTTCATCTGTCCAGCTAATATCTAAATCTATCGGGTTTGGTGATTGCGGATCTTGCTGATGAATTTTAAAAGTAAATTCTTTTAGTGGTTTACCAAGGTACTTATTAATGAAGAAATAAATAATCACCCAAAGCATACAAGTCTTGATAATGGAGTTAACCAAAATAAGTATGAAGCCATACTTCAATCGCTCAAAAACCAGTCGGTCGCTTGAATAAAGTGTTACTGTGCCGAGTGGAATTTTTTGATCAAATGCTGGCCCTTGATAATAAATAGGAAACTCGTGATCGAAGAGTGACTGAGAGCCTAGCCCTGTATGTGTTTGCTTGGTCGATAGACCGTCAGAGTTGTAGTACTCAACTTGACGTTGTTCGTTTAACACGGCACCGATTTGAAAATCCATTTTTTGGTCAAGCGAACTAACTTTGACGCCAACCACGATGGGTAGGTTGTACATCCCCTGTATAATTGATTGCATTAACTCTTGGTTATAGGTCCAAACGGAGTCGGAGATCCCTTTGCCAAAGGTAGATGGTAGGGTTTGGATTTCATTATAAAATTCTGTTCTAGTGTTTTCGTACTCTTTGTAAAGCTGTATGACCGTAACTAGGACAGCTACCAAAAAATAAACGCCGAAGATCATCAACAGTAGGTGCAGGGCAATAGAGCGATGGTAATGCTTAAGCAACGGTTGCATGCAACAAGCCTTAGTTGTCAAAGAACAGGTTACTCGGCTTTCCAATCTTTAATGCCATACTGCTCTAGTAATTTCTGAAGACGTCCATCTTCTCGCATTTTCAGGGTTTCCTCGGACACTATTTTGGCGTATTCAGAGGAGTTAGGGTTTTTGGGTGAGAAGCTGGTGAAGACATCAATCGTCACATCAGTTGTTCCAGAAACCTTTATTTGATCGGCCAAGGCCATTTGTTGCGCTTTATATTGTAAGACGATTTTGTCTTCAATCACTGCGGTTAGACGACCATTGATAAGCATTTCAAGCAATCGTTCTAAAGGCTTTTCACCCGTGATAGCCAGAACATTTTTAGGGTTTTGGTTTAAATATTCCATTACAGTTGGGTCAACGTAGTCATATCCTTTAATGACGCCAATGAGCTGTGCCTGCTTAAGTGACTCTTTGCCGTTGTAGTACCAGTTCGAATCTTGAAGGCTGAAGAACGTGCTGTTGCTCTTACCTAAAGCAAAGGCAGGGTAGATAAAGTCAGGGGCTTCTTCTCGGTAGCAGGCCATCGTTCCGTCAAGTTTACCCTCTCGAACCAATTGCAGCCCGCGCGAGTAGGATACCTCCACAAACTCGATCGTGTGTCCTTTTGCGCCCAAAGTTTCAACGAGTAAGTCTCCAAGGTAGCCTACTTTACCTTGGTTTTGGCTAGCGATGCAGTCGTAAGGACACCATTCGTCGGTGGCGATTCTTAGCGTGTCTGAAACGGCGGGTGTAGAAAACATAGCAGAAAAACCGACTAATAGAGTACTCATAGTAAGAGATTTGCTTGCTTGATTTAAGCGTTTATTTTTCGAAGGCATGATTATCTTCCTATGCGATTGCCCCTTAACTTTACATTAGTTTTACTGCAATATCTGCAAAGAATATTCTTCACTAATCTGCATACAGAAAATACTTACACAAATGCGTCTGCTATGGACGTCATGCCATAGGGCAAGATTTTTCAAAGGGAGCAAGATGGGTGATAAAGTAAAGACGGCCTTGAAATGGATCAAAGGACTTTTGGATAGCGAGGGAGTTGAGTATCAAATTGTTGGTGGATTAGCGGCAACGATTCATGGGGGCAGTCGTGAAGTCGCAGACATCGACCTCTATATCCACAATTCAGATGCAAGCAAGGTCTTGGCTCGCGTATCGCAGTTCGTATCTAAGCCGTTGAGTCATTATGCTGAGTATGGTTGGGATCTAGAGTATTTCCAATTAGTTTACCAAGATCAAAAAATCGAAATCGGTTTATCTCAAAATACGAAGATACAATCGGCTCTAGATGGCTTTTGGTATGAGCTTAGAATCGATTTTTCGGAGTCAGTTGTAAAGCAATATCAAGGTATTGAGATACCAGTTATTCCTGTACATCGTCTAGTCGAGTATAAGCGAATATTGGGTAGGGAAGTCGACCTAATTGACATACAAGAACTAACGTCGAGTTCAGTGCTCTAGCAATGTAGTGATACGTTGGATATCACATTAGGAAGCGTTCTTGTGTTTATGGTGCAATAGGGTTGAGTTGGCCAGATAGTTTTGGCTGGTTTAGCGCGTTTCAAAATCCTACATAATAAAGCGCCGCTAGATGATCCCTAGCGGCGCTTTTGTCGTTATATCTCTGACTAAGATTGCGTTTTGAAGCGCGCGCTTAGAGTGTTTAACTCTGTGCTAAGCGTTTTAAAGCGTGTTCACTGCTACGACGGATTCTTGTGAACCTTCACTGGTTTGATCTGCCAATTGGCGCACATTTTCGATACTTTGGTTGATCTCTTCTGCTACATGAGATTGCTCTTCCGACGCTGTGACGATTTGCTAGTTCATGTCTTGGACATAGCCCATTTGCTCACGGATGTCGTTAAATAAGGGGATTAAGCTGCGTGCATTGTCGGCGTTTTGCGTAGACTTCTCACGGCTGACTTGGATTTTGTCTAGTGACTCTTGAGCCCCATTTTGCAGCTGTATGATTAGTTCTTCGATTTCTTTCGCAGAATCCTGTGTACGGCTAGCAAGTCCTCCAGGGTCAGCAGTAGCTCTAGGCCGAAACCTAAGGCAAGCTTGGCTCCAATGGACAGGTTCTCTAAGAGAGTCTTCATAACTATTCATTCATAAGGTCGAAATTTGAACGGTTACTCGATAGTATAAAGCGCTTCCAATCATTTCATTTGGTGATGCTAGGACTTGCTATGAGAACCGTTTTATATCTATCGCTTGTGCTTATTAGCACTGTGACCACCAGTCATGCCGAGTCCTTATGCCAATCAGGGGAGCATGTCTCGTTCTCTTGTGGCTTTAACACCAAAAGCGTGTCGGTATGTCGTAATGGTGACGATAACTTAGTTTATCGATTTGGCACTGAGTCGAATATTGAGCTGGAGCTGATATCAGAGGTGCATTATAGCCGCACTGCCTACAGTGGCGGTGGTGAAGGTCACTTAACATTTGACAATGGCGATTACCGCTATGTGGTATATTCCGCTATTAGTAACGGAGAGGTGCAGCAAGATGGCACCCGTGACAAGGATATTCGAGCGGGTATTTATGTTCTTAAAGGTAGTCAGTTACTGACTGATATTCAGTGCCAAGGGTACTCAGGTAAAAGCTTTATTCATGATTTGCCCGCTTATCAAGAAAAGCCTTTTGAATTTTATAATTGATTGATACTTTACTTGTTCGAGGGGACTTTGTGCTGCATAGCAAGCCTGAGAATATAATTAGCTTGCTCTCTCTGTTAAGTGTGCAATTATTACTGAAACCTAAGTTCTACCTAGCCCAATCAAGTTTAACCCTTTTTTCTTCAGCTTCTTTATAATCTGTCATTTCTGCTTGGTGTTGAGCTCAACCAGCTGTGCTGGTCTTTTTTAGTGCTCCAAGTTTTCTAACTAGGCTCACACTTAATTTGAAAGTAGAGTAACAGCACAGTTTTGCGCTATGTCGTCATGGGAATCTTATTGAGAGTGCTAGTACACAATAAGATTAGTGTATAAAAATAGTAAGGTTTGAGAGAGTTGCTTGCCTAGCGGCCCAAATCGCGTTAAAAAGATTGAATAAAAGTAGCATGATTTAGAATGATTCTGATTTCGGCTATTTATACAATCGAGAAGCCCCCTCATGCAAAAGTTAGATACTCTAAATTGTTAAATATAAACATGAATCGACATCGTATTGTGGCTAAGCTAATTGAATGGAGCGTACCGATTCTAAATCTGTTCAGGAATCCAGAAGAGTGGCCTTATCCTTTTGAGCAATTAAATGAGTTTGAAGATCATACACTTGGTAAAGCGCTATATAATTTTTTGAACAGTAGAAATCTAGGGTACCTACCAAAATATGAAGAGCATGATACATATCATGTTCTGCTTGGGTATGGGACTTCTGTAACAGAAGAGTTAAAGCTTCAGGCCTTTATGTGGGGCAATAAAAATTCTACGTTTGCAGGTAGGGTACTCTTTATTATTGGTTATATTGTTTTTCCTTCCAAGCATTCTTTACTTAAAAGGGAAATGATTCGCGGTAGCAATGCGAAGCCTCTTTCAGGTATTTTAGTAGCCTCTATGATTCCGATGAATCTCTTAGAGTTGAGGTCCAATCTATGTATAGATTGATTTCAGGTATAGCTGCTGGTTTTTTCATATTTATAGTATGGATAATATACTTAGCGGGTACCGGAGGTGAGAGTGTTTTCTTTGATTTTATTGAAACGATCCCTTATGGCGACAAATTGGGACACATGTGTGTGTTTGGCTTTCTAACTTTAGTTAGCATTATTGGTTCTAAGTTTCGATATTTTAAATATGGTAGATTTAAATTCTATTATGGTGCGACGTTCGTTATGCTATTTGTGATTGGTGAAGAGTTAAGTCAAGCGTTTATAGAAACTAGAACATTTGACTTGACCGACTTGGTTGCAGATGCAGTAGGTATAGTCGTAGCAATATTGATTGTTTTTTTAGCACGAAAACGACTAAAGAGTGCCGCTATTTAATGTATATTTAAAGGCTGTATGAGATGGGGCGAAAAAATGCTTCGATATTTTTGGTTGTTTTTAATGTTTTTTTAGGTGCGTATCTTTTATGGGATTCATTTGAGGTAATTGCTTTTCACCAAGCAGAAGGGACATCGAATGTTTTTGAGTACATAATTCGATGTGTTGTTTTTTTAATACCATTAATTTCCTTGGTTTCAATTACATACCCAAAGAAATCACAATTGATGTATATTGCAGTTGTATATAATTCTCTAATGGTAATAGCTACTTTATATGGATATTATGTAGTGATAATTGAAGGCGGCTATAAGTTCCAAGCTGTTTACATTATACTCATTTATACTTTGGTTTTTTCATTTAACGCTTTAATGGTATGGCGCTTAAACAGAAAAGCCCTTTCAGTTTGATAAGTACGTACTTTAGGTGAGTCAGAATCCATTCCACCAGCAATTGGCCTAAGCGTTATTTAGGATCAAAAAATCGCCATTTTGGCTGCGGTTGCTGAAGTAATGTCTATTCGTCTAGTTGCTTACGCGAAGCAGTGTTGTAAAGATGACACGCCGATATGAAAAAGGCGCGTCTCTCCGTTTTAAAGTGCTTTTTTACGCAAGCTTTCCAGTAACCAATCCACCACGGGCTCGGCGATGTCCTCAGCACGGTCGTGTTTCATCCAAGATGAGTAGTCGATCATAGTGAGGTTTTCCTGTTCGCCGAATATCCAAGACCAGTCGATATGATGGCTAATGTCCTTCATATTATCCTCAACAAAGTCTGTTAACGCATTGCTTTTGGGGTGAATCTCACCGTTTTCCATGGTGCCAAGAGGGCGGCCAAAACGAAAGTTATCAAGCACCGTTTCAAGATCCAGTTCACTTGCCCCGCCTGTGATTCTAAAGAGTGCGGCGTCTAGACGATCGCGACGCTCTATGGCCTCCGCCATGGCTTGCTCTTTGTATTCATTCAAATCGGGGTCTTGTTGGCTAAATAAAGAAAAGCCCATGCCTGCTGTCGAATCTGAGTTTCGTAATAGGCGGCTATTTTCGCCTTTCTCCCAAGGCTCTAAGCCAAATTGGTTGTACACCATTTGATCGAGCATCTGGTTATTTTGACCTTGTGCCAACCATTCGTTGACGGTTTTTGGACGGGCTTCAAGCTGTTGCTGTTGCGTCTGCACGGCGCTGAATAAGCCACTGAAGGTGTTAACGATGCTGTGAATTTTGTCGGCGTGTGGATGTAAGTTATCGCCCGCTAGCATAGCGGGGTCTTTGCCATCCGAAAGGTTGTCGAGCATCTGTTGCAGTGACAATGTTGGCTCGATATTTTGCATTTGCACACTGATATTGGCCGAAAGCGTTGAGTACAGGTTGTGGTAATTGGCCAGTAAATTCTGCTGTTCTTGTTGCATTCGACCTGTGGCAAGGACATTTTTCATGGCACCCGCGTCACCCATTCTCAAAGCCATTTCTACCGTCCGCTTAGCATAGTCTTCGTGCACAGGGAATGAGAAGTTCAAGGCGTCGAACATGGAGAAGTTATCTTTATCCTTTATGGAGCCTAGCTCACTTGGCGCGATCATCTGTGCGTCTTGGGCGTCACCTTCGCCATCGCGAATGTTGAAACGAAAACTCTCTAATAGTGCGTCACTTTGCTCGCGCAGCCCATTCAAGCCACTGTAGCGGTGCTTTTCGACCATCGCATCGAGCTCGGTAGAGCGCTCAATGTGTTTGTGGTCTAGCCAGTCAGAAAGATGCTGTGGGAAGTTTTTGACGTCTTGATACTGGTTTTCAACCTGTTGAATCTGCTCTTGGTGTGTCTGCCAAAATGGCGTGATGTGTTCGGCCAATGCCACGCTAGACCCATCCGCATTGACTGTGGGTGCTCGACCCGCGGCAGCGTTGTCGAGTAGCTGGTCCAAATCTACATTGTTGTCGCGTCCTACCTGCTCTTCTAATGCATCGGATAAATTTTTAAAATTCGCTAAATAATCCGCGGCAGTCTGGCGTTTTTCTAAGGTCATTTGTGCCAAATAGTTTGCCGCTTGTTGTCCGACAGCGCCATCCTCCATCATGGCCCACCATTGTGTGTTGGTGCGTTCGCTCCAGAATCTTAGCTTTTCATTTTGCACTAAGGGCTCGTCAGTGCTGGTGCGCATCTGCCTTTCTTGGTAGGCATCGGAGCTTGCACCGATGAGCCCTTCTGCTTTTAGCTCATTAAATTCGCGCACCGTGGCGGTTTTGTCGTTTAAGCGACCCCATAAATCTGGGTTCATTTTAGGTAAGATCGTTGTCATACAAACTCCTTTTACGTTTCTAATCACCTCATAGTGTGGCAACCCTATGCCTCTGATATGGATGATCGTTGGCAAAGTGCTACCAAAATGCCGATCTGTAGGCGATAACCATGTGTTACGCAGAGTATCAGCAAGCTTTGTACCAATCTGTGTGACTCGACATCAATCTGGGTGGGCAATCAGGGCGGCGAACAGTGAGCCATAGAGATGGCATTGGGATGGGCTAGGGGAGTCAGGAGGCGATGAAAGCTCACTACTAAAGAGTGAGCTTCCATCGTGATGGGTAAATGCCTATTTGGTATGCAAACAGGCTTTGTTGATGGGCTGTGATTCTCTGGGTTTTACGTAATGCACCAGTAGATACACAGCGCTGATGCCAATCGCACTGAGCCAGATGTAGCTACCCGTTGCTGAGATCATGGCAAAGAAGCCGCAGCTCATCATCAGGATTCGACCAAACACAGAGACTTTGTGTTTGGCAAAGCCTGATACCCCAATCGCCCAAACCGCCGTGGAGAAGATAAGTCCAAGCCCTGCAATGGCGATGCTGCTATAGCTACCTACGAACAACAGTGCATCATCCGAAATAAAGGCAAATGGAATTAAAAAGGCGACCGCACAAATCTTGAAGGCTTCAAAACTTGTTTTCATCGAGTCAGTACCCGCGACACCTGCTGCGGCAAAGGAAGCGAGTGAAACCGGTGGAGTGACCATGGACAAGACACAGAAATACATGACAAAAAAGTGTGCTTGCAGTTCAGTGATGCCCAATTCTTTCAAGGCGGGCACGTATAACACCGCACCGATGATATACGCCGCCACAGTAGGGAGTCCCATGCCCATGATAATGCACCCAAGTACGATCAGTATCAGTGAAAAGACCATCGAACCGTCTCCCACACTGATCAATCCTGACGCGAATTTAAGCGCTAGATTGGACTGGATAGCAATGGACACGATGATACCAATGGCCATGATGGGAGCCGCAATTTTAGCCGCTTGAACCCCTGAATCTAGCACCATCAAGGGAATGTTTTTTAGGTCGTAGCGGGTGTTTGGGTGCAAGAAAGGCGCTACGAAACAGGTGATGGTTGACCAAAAAACAGCAATTTGTGCTGAGAATCCCAGCACCAATCCACAGACTAATACGATTGGCGGTAATAGCATGTGCAGGCGCGGCAGAATAGGGTCGATCTGCTGGATGTCCTCATCATTGAGGGTGCCGCAGTGATTTTTTTTGGCGTCCAAACCCGCGAAGAAGAATAACGAAAGATAAAATGCCAGTGCCGGAAAAATACCAGCCAGTGCAATGTTGGTGTACGACGTGGCCAGCATCTCTGCCATCACAAACGCCGCAATGCCCATAATAGGGGGCATTAGTTGCCCACCGGTGGAGGCAATGGCTTCATACGCCGCTGCACGCTCGGGTTGAATGCCGGTGCGTTTCATGAGCGGAATCGTGAATACGCCAGTTGAGGTCACGTTGGCGACCGCACTGCCTGAAATGGTTCCCATAAGGCTTGAGCCAATAATCGCGACTTTGGCTCCGCCGCCTGTGGATTTGCCGACCAGTTTGACGGCCAAATCGATGAATAACTGACCCCCACCCACAGCACTGTAGACCACACCAAAGACAATGAAGTAGAAAATGAAGTTGGTGGAGGTCGCGGTGGTAACGCCCAATATACCACTGGTGGTCATGCCTAAGATTTCGGACCACTCATACCAGCCGATTTGACTGAACCCCATGTCGCCACTGAGTTGATAGCCGAAAAGACCGTAGACCAGAAAGGCCGCAATCACGAACAATAAAATATAACCCACGGTGCGGCGTACCGCTTCAAGCAAGACAAACACGAGTATCGAACATACCACAACGTCATAAAACTCGATCGGTGAGACGTTTTCAATACGATTTGATAAACGATCCGCTTCTAAGAAGTAATAGGCACCAACGATTGCGACCATCGCAAAGAGTGCCATCGAGATAATGGCATTGAGTGTGGGGGAAGCCTGTTTTTTTGAGAAGGGCGTGGCGAAGCAAATAATGGCTAAGCTGAGCACCAAATGCGTGGCACGCTCAACCAATGGCAGCTCGGGATTAAACAAAATCCAGTACTGGAATGCCACTAAGGCCAGTGACAACCAAGCACAGGGATTCAGACACAATCTGTACAGATTATTCTTCATAAAATGGCACCAAATATTTATATTTATTGTTTGGTAATTAGAACGTTACTGGCGATCAACTCATGGCAGTAAACCTATTTCCTTGTAGTAACGAATAGCCCCTGGATGAAGCGCAATACCATTGTTTTCAGGTAACGCTGCACCTTCTCGTTTGAAGGCTTTCCAAGCCTTAAAGTCCTCGCTTAGGCGATCCATGTTTTCGACCACAAGCTTAGTGATTTCATAGGCGTCTTCATCGCTTAGACTAGCGTTGGCAATTAAGTGTGTACCAAAATCGCCACCAATATTTTCACCAGTCTGGGAGTCAAACCATTTGCCATAAGTGCCTTTTCTTAGACCGATAGAGGTAAATGCGGCAATGGCTTTATCTGACATGTCTAAAAATTCCACATCCCCTGTCAGACTGATTTCGGTGATGGTAGGGTGACCCCGCAACACGGTGTCAAAATACAAGTCGACACGCTTGTCGCGTAGTAGCCCTGACATTTGCGATGAGTCAACTTGGACAATACTACCGCCTTGGGCTTCGATGGTTTGTTTGTCTAGGTTATACAGGGTAAGAATCGTTTCTACGACAGGTGGGATGTTGGAACCGGCAGGTTTCATCATGATGTTGATTGGCTTGCCTGAGCTTAAAATGTCTTCCAATGTCTCAAAGCCGTTTTCGTCCATGTATTCTTTACGGGCGATGGCGCCAATATAAACAGGGTTTAAGCCCCCCACAAGGGAACGTATGTTGGTGGCTTTACGGCCGTTATACAGCAGCATGCCTTCGACCGCCCACTGGGATGTCGCCACGTTAGAGATGCCGATTTGAGCCTTGTTAGCGTTCACCACCATCGGGTTGGCGACGCCGCCCCCGCGAGCGAGAATTTCAATGTCTAGCTCAGAGTCACTCTCTTCAACCATCTTCTGGATCGCGGCCGCGCCGACATACCATCCAGAGCCTACAGGCATAGAGCCTAAACGCAACGTCTCGGCCATGGCCGAGAAAGAAAGACTGCTAAAAAGCATGGCAGACAGAAATAGAGAAAACGGATTATTTATTTTTATCATTGGGTTCTCCTACGCTTCTAGGGCAGAGAGTCCGCCCTAGAAGTTTTACAAGTTGTTGAACACTCTAGCGATTGATACGTAACTCCGCCATTAAATGATACCTGCTGCTCGTAAGGCATCTTGGATCTCAACCTCGGCACCTTCGGCCAAAGGCAATAGCGGTGAGCGTACCGTTGCATGCTCTAGAATGCCTCGTGCGACGAGGGCGTGTTTCAACGCAACCGTGCCTTCCATGTGCGAACCACGGTGATAAACGTTTTTAGTGACTGGCAGCAGCTTATCATGAATGGCTCTGGCACTTGGATAGTCTTGTGCTTTACCTGCTTTGATGAGCTCGACTAAAAGTTCAGGGGCCACGTTGCCGTAACCCACTAACAAGCCATCGACATCAAACATCGTGTGAAGTAGGTATTCATCGTGACAGCTTAAGATTTGCAAGTCAGGGTGTTCAGCGCGAATAACAGGGATTTCAGTGTCCCAGCGCTTCATATTGCGTACGCCATTTTTCATCGCAAACACGCCCGGTTGACCGGCGATTTCCAGCTGCGTTTCTAGGTCGTAGGTACATTTGGTGACATCAGGGTATTGAAATAGGATCAATGGCAATCCACTTTCTTCGTAACAGGTGCGATATTTATCTTGCGGTGCGCCTTTTTGGTAACCAAAGCGTAGCCAGCCATGAGAGGGGTACATTAAGCCTGCTTTAGCACCGGCTTCGATGGCATTGCGACACTCGGCAGCCGCGACTTCAGTGCCTTCTCGAGTGATGCCTGCGATAATAGGAATTTCATCGTTTACCGATTCAACAAAGGCTTCGATGACTTTCATCTGCTCTTTTTCCGATAGGAAAGTGCCTTCACCTGCGTGGCCAAGAACGGTCAAACTTTTAACGCCGTCAATACTTTTGAGCCAAGCGCCTAAACGCTGAATGGCGTTGTAATCGACGGAGCCGTCACGGTTGAAAGGGGTAACAGGTGCTGGGTTAAGTCCGCGAAGATCAATATCAATTTTGCTCATTCTGAATACCTATCATTATTTTGGATTTATTTTTTTGGGGTTGTTCAAAGAACACACAGAAAGAGTAGGACTTGTTTTGATATGTTAATACTGTAAATATAGTATTTCTGATATGCATTTATTGTATGGGTGGCGATGTGAATTATCTAACGTGGAAAACATTTATAGATGTCTGCGAATTGGGCAGCCTAAGTAAAGTGGCAGCGATGTGGGGAACCAGCCAACCTCAAATCAGCCGTCAAATAAAAGCCATCGAGGAAGAATTTAACTGCCAACTCTTTGTTCGCACAGGAAGGGGAGTTGAGTTAACCGACATGGGGCGACGCTTAGAACCTGAGATTCGGCGCTGGCTACAGCATACAGAGCAACTTGAAAACAATATTCGAAACAGTAGCGGTCTTCCTATTGGTAAGGTGAAGTTGGCGGTTCTGCCTTCTACTGCAGCCCCGTGGTTAAGCGAAGTGTATCGGTTGTCCAAAGAGCGCTATCCAGACATCCAATTGGAAGTTAGGGAAGCACAAGGCAATCAGTTAGAAAGCTGGTTAGAGGAGGGGCGTGTCGATTTAGCCTTACTTTTTAGACATTCAGAGGACAATAGAAGCGGCGATCTGTACTTAAGAGACACAGCGACCTTTCTTGTCGGCCCGCCAAACAGCCTGATTACAGCGAATCCCACGATTGAGTTCAGTCAATTAGATGGGCTGCCATTAACCATGTTCTGTCGCCCAAGCAGTTGGCGTGACCGGCTTGATGTGTTGGCACGGCGTTATGATGTGACATTAAACGTAGTGTTAGAGGCTGACTCGCTGTCGTTACAAACACACGCCGTGAAATCGAATGATTGCTATGCATTGCTAGGGGCGTATGCCAGCGAAGCGGCTAAGAAATCCCTAGGATTGTCTATGTCCCGTATTATCGCGCCAGGTATAAAACGCTATTTAGCCTTGGCGATGTCCCCCCATGGCCAAATGACGCTGGCGATTAAAAAGATACGAGAATTGGTGAAAGAAGTGGCTGACCAATGTCCGCCGGGGTTCGAGTAACCCAGCCGTAGGCCTGCTTAGACGGTAAAATGATCAAAACTCTGTAACATCCTATTCAGTTCAGATCATTTAATCACAGAGACGAGTGTAGTGATTAAGTAAAACTGGTCACGATTTTATAGTTTTCCAGTGTTGTTCGTCCTCCAGATTTATAGGCCTCTAGCGACAGGCTTGTCGAAGTCGGCCATCCAGTTCCAATGGCAGTAATAGCGTGCTGAATTGATGCTGGCTGGCGTATTGGCAGAGGTTTGAGCGTGATTGATACTCTGCATGAAATACGGCTTTGTTTTGCTGGATAAAGGGCCGCAGTGCGTCGCACTCTTGGTATTCGAGGCATTGTTCGTTGACGGCAAAGTCGAAGTCGTTGGCTAGCTGGGGAATTAAGCCGAGGCTGTTTTTCAAACCGATAGAGAGGTTTAAAATGTGAGCGCTCTGAGCCAAGAAGCGGTTAAACTTGATCTGATCTTGCGAGTTGAGATTAAAGCCCGAAGTATTTTGATACGCATCGACATTATCCGGCTCGACACCATCACAGCCTTTTTCCGCGGCCAGTTTGAGTCGATTTTGCATCACACGCCAGACTGATTTATCACGAATGTCCAGCCAACGTTCCCCCGGCCAATCATCTAATGGATTGCCCACAGCCGTTTTGCTGATTTTGCTAATGTCATCGCGCCAGTCTTCGACAGAACCTGCTGAAAAGTAGCAGATAACTTTACGACCTTGTTGCTGCAAGGTATGGATTTGATCGGTAGAGATATCAAAAAGGTCGATATCGTAAACCTCCACCTCATAGGCGGTGTTTAGCGTGCCTTGTAATTGCCATTGCCATGTCGTACCTGCAGAAGGCTGATACCAAGTTTCAGCCCAAGCGTTGCCGGTACCGATGGCTAGCATCCAGCCAAATGAATATTTAAGGCTGTGAAACCGGCTCAACATACGCCTATGTCCTCCAAAGTGTTACCGTTGATAAGCTGTGCATGAAACCCAAAAAGTCACTAATACTCTAACGCCATATTGGCCATTTTCAGGGTGTTCTCAAACGACTTACAACCTGCGATAAATAAGCCGTTGTGACAGAACATGGCGTCGTCAAGTCCGGTGACGTCTTGCAGTTCTTTGCCTGATAGCCCAGCCCACGGAGCAGGAAGCTTTTTACGGTCTTCAAACGAGCCGAGTTCGACGGGTACGGTTTGGATGCGCCACTCTCCGGTTTGCGCAGGGTAGAGCATAAATAGCGCATCTTGGGATAATTTCAGTACCGTGGTTTTCCAAGGAGTGAATTGCTCTAGCACGATAACTCTTGGGTCATCAGCTTTTTCTATGGCCTCGGCAACAATGCTTTTGGCGTTGACGCCACCTTGGGCTGCGGCGATAAATCGTGTTAAAACGCGCGATGCAAAGGTAACGGCTTCTTCAAAACAGTCATCAAAATTGTTGTCTTCTTCCCAGGTTGGGTTAAACATGGAGATGGTTTGACTCAGGCTGACGCCAGTGAGTGGGCCATCGACGTGCCCGCAGTCGATAGCGTCGATAGCAGAGACCAAGTTCTTATCCACTGAGTCTGCAACTTCTTGATCGCCAGAGCACAGTTTTAGGCCGTATTTTTGCCACATCAAGCCAAAGGATGAAAAGGGAATGCCGTTTTCTCGTGCACCTGCGCCGCCTCGTTGGTGATGATCGAAGCGGCCTGTGTCTGCATCGTATACACCGCCAACATCTAATACGAGATCGGCTTGGGCGATCACGTCTAGGTCTCGTGTCCTTATGATCTTTGCCGAAGTGAAAAGTTGTTTAAGGGCTGCTACAGCAAATACGTCGTCGGCGTGAAAGTTTCCGTTGTGTGTCGCTATCACTTGAATTTTGTCGGTCATTTTATCATCTCTTTTATTGATCTCATTTCACTTCACAGCACGGTTGTACTAAACATCCGAATTTTACGGGGTTTTGTGGGGAGGTGACACCGTTCATTTTGTTGAATCAAAGCGTAGCTTAGGTAAAACCCAGTGAAAGTGCTGATTTGAACTATTGGCGTAGGAGTCTTGTTAGGGTACGATGCGCCGAATGTTATGCACTTAGCTAAAAAGATATAGCTAAAGTTGCCTGCAAGTTGTGTTTTGCTATTGATTCGCGGCAAAACGCAAAATCAGTCGCTGTTTAGGGACGTTATGTTCTATACACTTGCTGAGCTAAAATACCGACCCTATTTGAACTTTACGACATGAGATTTATAAATGACCGCATTTGATACAAGAGTGGAAGAACTGATTGCTAAGCATCCGCATTTAACCAAAGATGAAGCCATCAAAATCGTAACCGAGAAAAATAAGCGCAAAAAACAGAAGAGAAACGAAAGATCAAATAAAGGCAATGTTAACAAGGACTAAAAACGAGCAATATGCTCTGGTCTTTGATAAAGGTGTCTGCCCCATTAGCTAAGTAAGTGTTTTACTTTGTCCCTCAGTATTGGCAACACCTCCTCTTCAAACCATGGGTTTTGTTTTAGCCAACGGTTATTCCTTGGGCTTGGGTGAGGTAGAGCGATCTTGCCTTGCTCCAGCCAGTAGGCCCAGCGCTTCACTTGTTCGGTGACCTTATCTGATTGAGTCAGATAGTATGCTTGGGCATGACTCCCAAGAACAATCGTCAACTCTATTTTATTCAATTCACCTAGCAGTATTTCGTGCCATGTGGCAGCGCATTCTGGTCTGGGGGGTAAGTCACCCGATTTGCGACCTTTGGACGGGCCACTTTTAAAAAAGGTGTTGCCGGGGAAGCAAAACCCCATCGGGACGATGGCGAGTTGTGTAGGATCATAAAAATCGCTTTTGTTCAGCCCTAGCCATTGGCGTAGACGATCGCCGCTGGCATCATCGAACGGGCGACCCGCATCGTGGGCTTTTTGCCCAGGTGCTTGTCCGGCAATTAACACTTTGGCGTCGGGGTGTATCTGAAGAATAGGCTTGGGTTCCAAGGGGAGCACATTGGCACATTGCCGACAATTCAGAATGTTTTGATGTAATTGAGAAAAAGATTCCTTATCCATAGCCTTACTCCACAAACAGCTTGGTTAAAACAGTGCATTAAGAGGTAATTGTACCGATAAGGCAGGCGCCACTCTATCTTTGTATCTGGAATGACTTCCTAAGGTTTTCATTTTAGTCTGTGAGGTCGGCATCAGTTTTGGGGGCACAAGCGCGAGTGGTTCGCCATAATGTGCGTGACCCCAAATTTCATCGGACGCTCAGAATCAACAAGCCTTAATCATCAAACAGGCCACTCATGGTTTATTAAATTCACAATGGTTTAATTATCAATTCCAACCCAATGGCCGTTATGGAAGCAAGGTTTGTTTGTTTTAATGGGACAGCAAGCCTACGCACCAGGCGCACTAGAAACAGTTAATACTTGGATAAGAGAATACGGGGCTAGGTGAAAAATTAGACAAATAGTTTCTTGCTTGAATTGTCTTTTTTGCATTTACGTGCTTGTTCGATTTGCTTAGGTAAATGAGCCGCTGTTACCACGTTTTGCCCTAACTTTTACAAGTCGGATGCAGCTTTCTTCCAGAGGTACTGGCAGGCACATGTACTAGGACCTGAAACTATCTACTTTGCTGCAGCATTTGTGTTCTTGATAAGTGCCAATTTTGTTTACATAAAAACACTCACTAAGTCGCTGCTCCATTGATCTACATCTTAACTTTCGATTGCTTTTTAGTTAATACGTTTAAGGGAATCATGTGATTTATCCAATCGTAACCAATCCTTACTCAATGTTACTAATCTGTATTGAAAATACAGGGTTCGAAATATCAAATTAGGTATATATTAGAGATATCTTTTTAAGTGCTTTTAAATTAGCAATCTAAGGAAATATCATGAAGAAATATTATCATTTAGCACTAGGTATCAACGTTTTATCTATAGTTGTAGCCTTACTGCTAGGGTTAGAAAGCACAAATGGACTTTTTTTAGCTGTAGCGATGGCTGGTTTGCTGGTTTGTTTGGTAAAGATAGAGCGCTCTACGAAAGAGCAATTCAATTACTATGAGCAAATTCTTGATTCGATCCCTAATCCACTCTCTGTTACAGATCTAGATATGAAGTGGACGTTTGTCAACCGAGCGGCTACCGATCCCTTAGGAGTACAGCGTCAGGACGTTTTGGGCAAGCACTGTTCAAATTGGGGAGCGAACATTTGTAATACTGATGGTTGTGGTGTCAACTGTTTAAGGAAAGGTAAGCAAACGACGTTCTTTCATCAGTGGGATAAGGATTTTCGTGTCGACACGTATTACATCAAAGACTTAAGTGGTAAAGAGATTGGTCATGTTGAATACGTTCAGGAGGTCTCAGAAAAAGTAGCTTTGAAATCTGTGTACAACGATGTCGATGCTATAAGTTATAGTCTAACTACGGGTGCAAATGAGCTGAATGTAGCTAGTCATGCATTGACCGTAGGATCAAATCAGCAAGCAGCTTCCATTACTCAGATTAGTAGTGCTCTCAATGATATTCTGACTCAGGCCAATGACAACGCCAAGCGAGCATCTGGGGCGAGTACTGTCTCTTCTGAGGCGCAGCAAGCGGCTACTATTGCCTCTGATGAGATCAAAGAGCTTGAGCAAGCAATGCTGGAAATTAATCGATCAAGTGAAGCGATAAGTGACATTATTAATGTCATAGACGATATTGCATCTCAAACCAATTTGCTTGCACTCAATGCCTCTATTGAAGCCGCACGAGCGGGGGAAATGGGGCGAGGTTTTGCCGTGGTTGCTGATGAAGTAAGATCTCTTGCTGAGCGAAGCACAAAAGCAGCGAGCGAATCGGCGCAGTATATTCAGTCTTCCGTAGAGAATGTTGAAAAGGGAAATGCAATATCACAAAGGTGTGTGATGGCATTAGGTGAGATCGTTAAACGTGTATCCACAATCTCTAGTACCATCAATGAAATAGACTGCGCGTCGCAAAGTCAGGCTGCAGGATTGAGTCAAGTTAATCAGGGCATGCTAGACATTGATGAGGTGATTCACTCGACGGCCGCGTCAGCAGAAGAGACGTCGCTGTCTGCCACTGAGTTAAGTGAGCTATCTGTGAAGCTTCAAGAGCAGCTCGAAAATATGAGAAAAATTGATGGGCTCATTGAAGATACTAACAAGAAAGACCTTCAACTAATTGAAGTTAAAAATGTGTCGTAACAAAAAATAAAATTTAACGTTCAGAGGTCTTGGTCCTCAATCTATTGTGATAGAGAACAGCTGATATCATAGATAGAGTAAGATGAAAAATTAAACAGACCTTTCATCTTACTCAAAGAATTAGTTATCTTTATTTATTGGCAACGTTTTAGCGACTTTGCCAATGCTTAAACCTTGCACCAAAATAGAGAACACCACCACGGCATAGGTAAGCGTAAGCAAAATATCCCTCTCAGTTCCTGCTGGTAGTTGAAGTACTAACGCAACGGAGATGCCGCCACGTAGGCCTCCCCAAGTTAAGACTTTCCAAGCACCACTGGGCAGATTGAGCTGTTTTTTAAACGTTGTTGTCGTAAGGCCCACGACGGTTAATCGAGCGGCCAATGCTACGCAGATGGTTAAACCCACAGCGAGAGATAAGTTACCTGAGTACGTTATCATGACGATTTCTAAGCCAATGAGTACAAACAGCGCTGCGTTTAAAATTTCGTCGACCAGCTCCCAAAATAAATCGACGTAATGACGAGTGGTATCGCTCATTGCCCATGTGCGTCCATGGTTACCGACCATTAATCCTACCATTACCATTGCTAATGGACCTGAAAGATGCCAATGACTTGCAAGTGTGTAACCACCTATGACGCCAGCGAGTGTCAGCAATACTTCCTCTTGATAGCTGTCGATGCTCTTCAGTAGGAAGTTTAAAATAGCGCCTAAGGTCAGTCCGAATAGAATGCCCCCGCCTGCTTCCACGCTTAAAGTGTGAAGAACATACTCAGCGGTAGGGATATCACCACTCGTTAAGATCCCTAAAAGCAGAACAAACACCACAACGCCAATGCCATCATTAAAAAGTGATTCGCCAGCGATGACGGTTTCAATGCTTTTAGGTGCACCAGCAGATTCTAATATTCCCATAACGGCAATCGGGTCTGTTGGAGATATCAGTGCGCCAAATAACAAGCACCAAATAAAAGGTAGCTTAAGGTCTAAAACAGGTAGCAAGTAATACAGAGCCGCGGCGATCATCGCGGTTGACAATAAAGTACCGATAAAAGCCAGAATGCCAATCGGAAGTTTATAGCGTCTCAAGTCTTTTACGTTAACATGAAGGGCGCCAGCAAACAGAAGCATCGAAAGCATGCCGTCGAGTAGTATTTCTGTAAAGTCAAGTTGATCAAGGAAGCTGACTTCATAATTTATAAGCTGATCAAAGCCTAAAACTCCCATGAGTATTGCGACAATAGAAATGACAATAGAGATAACCATGACGCCTATCGTTGTTGGCAAGCCAATAAAGCGATGGTTTACGTAGGCCAGTAACGCCGTAATTGATAAAAATATAGCGCTTACTTCCAGTACGCTTAGGCTAGACGCTGATTCCATGTCTGATTTCTCGTTGTGTAGGTTTAAGGAGTGACTGTACACGTCGTCAAACCCATATGATGCGCTTAGAGTTTGATTGTTGCGTAGAGTACCCACATGTTACCTATTTAATGATTATTTAGCATCGTGAATTGATGAACATCGTTACCACAAAAAATCCATGATCTAGCACAGTGAACACGCGAAGTAAGTGGGCAATTAATGCTAGACTGCGCGGCATATTGACGCTGGGGCCCCATCATGGAAATCAAAGTAAATTTTTTAGACAATCTTCGTCTAGAAGCCAAGTTCGACGACTTTACTGTCGTGGCCGATCAACCTATTCGCTACAAAGGGGATGGCTCCGCGCCTAGCCCATTTGATTACTTCTTGGCATCTTCTGCGCTGTGCGCTGCGTATTTCGTTAAGGTTTACTGTAAGGCACGTGATATTCCAACGGAAGATATTCGCTTATCGCAAAATAATATTGTCGATCCTGAAGACCGATACAACCAGATTTTCCAGATTCAGGTTGAGTTGCCGGAACACATTAGTGATAAAGATCGTCAAGGTATTCTGCGCTCGATTGACCGTTGTACGGTAAAGAAAGTCGTTCAAACTGGCCCTGAGTTTAAGATTGAAACCGTTGAAGACCTTGATGCCGGGGCTTCTCTGATGTCGATGGCGCAACCGGAAGTGGGACATAAAACGGCGATCTTAGGGAAAGACTTGCCGCTAGAAGATACCATCGCGAATATGTCCAACGTATTGTCTCAGCTGGGGATGAAGATTGAGGTCGCCTCTTGGCGTAATATCGTACCAGGCGTTTGGTCATTACATTTGCGCGAAGCGGCGTCGCATATGTGTTTTACCAATGGTAAAGGGGCCAGCAAAGAAAGCGCGTTATGCTCTGCATTGGGTGAGTTCATTGAGCGTGCCAGCTGTAACTTTTTTTATAACGATCAATATTTCGGCGAAGACATTGCGAATGCTGAGTTTGTGCATTATCCCTCGGAAAAATGGTTCCCATTGACAGAAGACGATTCATTACCACAAGGGCTGATGGATGACTACTGTCTGGACATATTTGACCCTGAACAAGAGTTGCAAGGCTCCCATTTGATTGATACCAACTCTGGTAATATCGAGCGCGGTATTTGTGCGATTCCGTATGTGCGTCAATCTGACCAAGAGACAGTTTACTTCCCATCAAATCTAATTGAGAACTTGTTCTTAAGTAACGGAATGAGTGCAGGCAACACCTTACCTGAGGCAATGGTGCAATGTTTGTCTGAGATCTTCGAACGCGCGGTGAAGAAAGACATCATCGAGCAGGAGATTGTATTACCGGATGTGCCCATGTCAGTGTTGGAGCACTATCCGAACATCTTGGCCGGCATTCAGAGCCTTGAAGAAAATGGTTTCCCAATCGTGGTGAAAGACGCATCGCTTGGTGGAAAGTTTCCTGTTGCTTGTGTCACATTGATGAACCCGCGCACGGGTGGCGTGTTTGCCTCGTTTGGTGCGCATCCAAGCTTCGAAGTGGCGCTTGAGCGCAGCTTAACAGAGTTACTGCAAGGCCGAAGTTTTGAAGGATTGAATGATGTGCCTGCGCCGACGTTCAATTCCTTTGCAGTCTCTGAACCGAATAATTTTGTTGAGCATTTTATCGATTCGACGGGTGTTATCTCGTGGAAGTTCTTCAGCGCCAAAGCTGATTATAAATTCTGTGAATGGGATTTCTCAGGAACCACTGAACAAGAATGCGACCGTTTGATGGCCATTTTGAAAGATCTTGGCAAAGAAGTGTACATGGCCGTGTTCGATGATTTAGGGGCCAACGTTGTGCGTATTTTGGTGCCCGATTACTCGGAAGTGTACCCAGCCGATGATCTAATTTGGGATAATACGAATAAGGCACTGTTGTTCCGTGAGGACATTCTTAATATCCACTCACTTGATGATGAGGTTCTGGGTGAGTTGCTGGAGCGCCTTGAAGAAAGCGAGATAGATCATTACACCGACATTCGTACCTTGATTGGTGTTGAGTTTGATGAAAACACACCGTGGGGGCAATTGGATGTTGGTGAGCTTAAGCTGTTGCTGTTTTTGTCGCTACAAATGCATGAGCAAGCCAAAGATCAAGTGCAGGAGTTCTTAAGTTACAACACGAATACTGTGGAGCGGGGCTTATTTTACCAGGCCATCAACACTGTGCTTGAGATCATCCTTGATGACGAGCTTGAGCTTGACGACTATCTACTGAATTTATCGCGTATGTTTGGCAAAGAGGTCATGGCGAACGTAGTCGGCTCCGTCGAGGGTACGGTGAAATTCTACGGTCTTACACCCACCAATATGAAGCTTGAAGGCCTTGATCGTCATTTGAAGTTGATCGACAACTATAAAAAACTACATGCTTATCGTGCTCGAGGGATATAGGAAGGTCTTAGTCTTAGGAAATATGGTGCGTTATTATTTTTGTTTTTCCTAACTGAGAATCTTTTTCAATAAAAATGATTAATGTTGATGTACCGCATAGATACGTGATTTTAGCGTCAGTGGCTCTTCGTTAAGGTAGTCATTGACGTTTTAAAGTCGTATTTTTCTACGCAACTCAATGCTGTACTTTCAGAAGGTAGTACTTTCAGAGGGTAGTTAACTGACAAGACATGCGCTACTGCGTGTCTTGTTGCTGACAATAATTAGTGACAAGACAAGGAAGAAAAATGGAAGCGGGTCAATTTAAAATCGCGGTAATTGGTGCGGGTAATGCGGGTTTAGAGCTGCTAGACCGACTGTTTACAGCGG
Organism: Marinomonas gallaica; assembly: GCF_049821165.1. NCBI lineage: Bacteria > Pseudomonadati > Pseudomonadota > Gammaproteobacteria > Oceanospirillales > Oceanospirillaceae > Marinomonas > Marinomonas gallaica. The sequence continues at coordinate 2,843,251 of NZ_CP187511.1, read as the reverse complement.
AATTTGTCGAGATTTTAGGTGTGGCGGATACTAACATGCAGGCACCGGGAATGTTGTTGGCGAAGGAACATAATATTCCAGTGACAACGGACATGTATGATCTACTCGTAGACAGTGCGCAGATCGATATTCTTATTGATGTAACAGGCATAAAGTCCGTTCGTGATGCCTTACGCACGCACATGCAGGAAAGCGGTAATCATCATACTGTGATCATGCATGAGCGAATTTCGGCATTATTAATATCACTTTTCAATGGGCACCCTGTTGAAACGAAAGCCAGCGATGATTTTTATTAAGTTATCATGCTTTTCAATGATGTTGGGGGATTAGATTCCCCCGTAACCCCTCCGCTTTGAGCTTCTTACAATAACGCTTGATGTGATGACAAAAATTTGCCTTTTTCTTTGCTAAATGGTGAAATTTTGAGTCATTAAAAATAGGCGTTATGGTGTAAGGAGGGTCCATGAACCATTCGCAATGGCTGGAACAAGAGTTTCCCGCGTTACTTTCTGAGTCCAATGCAGTTATCCAAGAGCTGATCGATCAAGCGAAGGAAAGAACGCGAAGACCTCGATACTTTCTGAACGGTATTATTATTCTGGTTTTAATCAATGCTTTGTTTGTGTGGATATTGCCCACCGTTGTGGTAGCTCCTTATGAGTCTTGGGGGGAGTGGGCTTTGGTGATTGTGATTGTCTTGGCGGCTAATATCATCAATCAAAAATTAGAAAATCGTCTGATTAGGTCTAAATTGAAAACGCTAGTGAATGAGCGTGGGCTGAAGACATCGTAATCTTTACAGCGAGTATGGTTTGTTGTTCTGCCAATCGTCTGCAATACTGAAGGTACACTCACCAACCAATTGGTTTAGAACATAGGGTTCTGACCTAGGAGGGGTTGAAATGTACACTAAAATAATGGTGCCTGTAGATTTAGGGCATGTCGATCGATTAGAAAAAGCACTCAAAACGGCGGCTGATATGGCAAATCTTTATGATGTGCCATTATGTTATGTTGGAGTCTCCAGTTCTGTGCCAAGTAACATAGCGCATGGCTCTGCTGAGTTTACATCTATGATGACAGCGTTTGGTCAAGAACAAGCTCAAAAGTACAGTTTATCCAATGTGACAGCAGCAGCCTATATTTGCCCTGATCCTACAGTAGATTTAGATGATGTGTTGATAAAAGCTGCTGTTGAAAATAATGCGGATTTGATTGTTATGGCATCTCATGTGCCGGGCCTTGCGGATCATATATTTGCTTCTAATGCAGGTTATGTTGCATCTTATTCAAAAATTTCAGTACTAGTGGTGCGTTAATATTTAATTTATCAGTCCGGCTTTAAAAAGATCAAATGCTTTAGAGGAGTTGGGTGTTGTTAGCTGGGGCTAAGTGTTCAGCAGCGCAAAAGTGATATGTAATTTTAGTAGTTAAAGTTACTTCGATTCTGAGTTCACTTTTATTCTAAGCTTCGTCCCAGCTTTGGTTGACATCATTACGAATCAGATAGTACTCCGATGATGGCGCCATCCTCGATTTTCTTTGCAGGGTTCTTGATCAGCTCTAACAGCATACTTACTGCTGATGCCCCCAATTCGTATGTGTCGTGGTGAACGCATGGGATCGGTCTTCCAAAAGCATTAGAATAAGGAATATCATCAATGCTCATGATATGTGCTTGATCAATACCTAGTTTTGCCTCCTGTAAAGCTTCCATTGCACCTATAGTAATCAAGATATTTAAACCAAAAATAGCTTCTGGTCGTTGCCCGCTTTTGATGCATTCTAGCATTGCGTTTTTTGATTTTTCTTTCTGGTAGTCGCCGTATTTAATTGTTATGGAAATCGGTAGGGTGCAATCTTTTAGTGCTTTTTGAATGCCGTTAATACGATCAATTGTGATACAAGATTCTTTGGGGCCAGCTAATACAAGGATATTCTGGAACCCTTTTGAAAGTAATGACTTCATGGCTTTATAGCCACTGTTAAAATTGTCCAGATAGACACCTGGAAAGCTTGAACATGAGATTTTCCGGTCTATTTGTACAACTGGAATTTGCGTGAGTTCGAGTTTATGTAAGTAAGCTGGCGTGTAGTCATCTGCATCGGATACAGCGGATAAAATAATGCCAGAAGCTTGATACCCCATCAGTGTTTCAATAGCTTTTCGCTCTAGCTCTTCGGAGCCATCTGTATCAAATAACATCAGAGAATAATTGTGAGATTTCGCGATACGATTGATGGCTTTAAATGTATGAGCGTAAAAAGGGTTGTCAATACTGGCAGTGACCAGTCCTATGATACGACTCTCTTGGCTTTTTAGGTTACGCGCAATGGCATTAGGGACGTAGTGGAGCTCATGTGCAGCTGCCAATATTTTCTTAAGCGTTTCTTGCTTCACTTTTTCCGGAGTGTTCAGTGCGCGAGAGACGGTTATGGTAGTCATGCCAACTTTCCGGGCTACATCTGTAATGGTGGCTTTCTTTTTGTGTGTCGACATAATTAATATTCTATATTGTTGAGGCGAAAAAACTGTGCTAAGTTTTAAAAAGTTAACGATAACATTGTGATAAAAGTTGAGCAATTGAATCATTCGTCTTACTTATGGAGTATGTCCATAATACGATTTTGAGGATTTTGTCCTTTTTTTTGAAGTGCAATGTTAACGATAACATTGAAAAACCCTTACTCTAAAAATAATTAAAGGTGACCTATCAATGTCTACTTCAAAAAAAACTATGTGTTCTATCGCTGCAGGTGTCGGTTTGGCCGTTGCGTCCATGTCTAGCGCCTATGCGGCAGATACACTTAAGATCGGTATGTCTTTTCAAGAATTAAATAACGAATATTTCGTCGTGATGAAAGAAGCCTTGGAAGAAGCCGCTGATTCGATTGGGGCTGAAGTTATCATTACCGACGCCCACCATGATGTCTCGAAGCAAATCAACGATGTTGAAGATATGATTCAACGTGGTGTAGATATTATTTTGTTGAACCCTACGGATTCGGTCAGTATTGAATCAGCCGTGCTTACCGCTCACGAGGCTGGTGTGGTGACGGTCGCCGTTGATGCGCAAGCACAAGGTCCATTGGACTCCTTTGTTGGCTCTAAAAACTATGATGCCGGTTATATGGCATGCCAATATTTGGGTAAGAATCTTAATGGTAAAGGTGATGTCGCGATTCTGGATGGTATTCCTGTGGTACCAATATTGGAACGTGTGCGTGGTTGTAAAGATGCCATTGCGGAATTTCCAGGTATGAAAATTGTCGCTGTACAAAATGGTAAACAAGAGCGCAGCCTGTCTATGACGGTGACCGAAAACATGTTGCAAGCAAACCCAAACTTAGCAGGACTGTTCAGTGTTAACGATACTGGTGCTCTAGGCGCACTTACCGCAATTGAATCAAATGGTTCCGATGTCAAGCTGGTGAGTGTTGATGGTAATCCAGAAGCTGTTAAAACAATCGCAGATGGCAACGAACATTTTATTGCAACCTCCGCACAATACCCACGTGACCAAGTTCGCCTCGGCTTAGGCATAGCTTTGGCTAAGCTTTGGGGTTCAAATGTACCTAAAACGGTACCTGTAGACGTCGATTTGATCGACCGCGAAAACGCAGCAGATTTCCACTGGTAATCTCTCTTAGCCCTCTTCAGTGAAGCATACTGAAGAGGGCGCTTTCGTAATTTGTTTATAGGTACAGTGTTATGAATAGTAGCCTTCTTAAGCTTGAGCAAATATCTAAGAACTTTCCTGGCGTTAAAGCCTTATCAGATATGAGCTTGTCATTAGATTCTGGCGAGATTTTAGCCTTGCTAGGCGAAAATGGTGCAGGCAAATCAACACTGATGAAAGTTCTGTGTGGTATTTACCAGCCGGATTCGGGGCATATCTACATTGATGGTAAGCCGATGGTCTTTGCTAACTATCACAATGCCATTGAGGCAGGGATCGGCATCATTTTTCAAGAATTTAGCCTAATCCCTTATCTTAACTCTGTGGAAAATATCTTTCTAGGTCGTGAAGTCACTAATAGGTTGGGGCTCATGCGGACGGCAGAGATGAGAAAAGAAGCACAAGCGCTGTTTGAGCGTTTAGGTGTTTCTATCGACTTAGACAAACCTGTGGCACATTTGAGTGTAGCAGAGCAGCAGTTTGTCGAAATCGCGAAGGCATTGGCGCTGGATGCTCGTATCTTAGTATTGGACGAGCCGACTGCCACACTTACGCCCAGTGAAGCAGAGCATTTATTTAAGATCATGCGAGAGCTGAAATCACAAGGTGTTGGCATGATCTTTATTTCCCACCACATGGAAGAGATCTTCGCCATTTGTGATCGCATTGTCGTGCTGCGGGATGGACAACCTATTGGTGAAGCGGATACACAAAAAACCAGTGTAGATGAATTAGTCGAGATGATGGTTGGTCGAAAAGTTGAGAGCAGTTTTCCCACAAAAAATGATCATAAAGAGGATCATGAAATTGTCATTCATGCGAAAGCTATTCAACTTGAAAAAGACACACCCATCAATCAGTTCGAGTTACGTAAAGGTGAAATTCTTGGTTTTGCCGGCCTTGTAGGGTCCGGACGAACTGAGCTTGCAATGGGGTTAATTGGCGCTACGCCAGTACATCATAAAGAGATAGAAATGCACGGCGTCGCCGTGAAACTGGACAGTCCGGCTGCTTCACTCTTAGCGGGGATTGGTATTTTACCCGAAAGCCGCAAAACAGAGGGATTGATCTTACCTTTCTCTATCCGCGAGAACATTAGTATCAACAACCTGGCTAAACACACCTCTAAAATTGGTTGGATTGATCAAAGAGATGAAGCAGACAACATCACTGCATTGATCGAAAAAGTTCGTGTAAAAGCCCCAGGGGCAGAGTCAATCGTTGGCAATCTCAGCGGGGGTAATCAACAAAAAGTGGTGATTGCTCGCTGGTTAAATCATGACTGTCGAGTGTTGATCTTTGATGAGCCGACACGGGGGATAGATGTTGGTGCTAAAGCGGAAATCTATCGTTTGATGCGCGGTCTGACGGAAATGGGTGTTTCGATCATTATGATTTCGTCCGAACTGCCTGAAGTTGTGGGTATCAGCGATCGTGTTGCTGTATTTAAACAGGGCGAGATCGTGCAAACCTTATCCGGTGCTGACGTTAATTCGAATGAGATTATGCGTTATGCAACAGGAGGCGCCAGCCATGAGTAATACCTTGCAAAATACTAACAAGACTCAAGGAAAACATTCCATGAATACGCAGCTAGCTCGGTGGCGACAGTCGCCTATCTTTTACCCCTTGTTGGGTTTTATTGTCATTTTTATTGCTATGGCATTTGTGAATGATAATTTTTTAACCACGAACAACCTTAGTAACGTGGCTCGACAAGTATCAATTAACGCCATCATTGCTGTAGGCATGACCTGTGCCATTTTGACTGGCGGCATCGATCTATCAGTCGGTGCGGTCATGGCATTGTCAGGCACCGTCGCGGCGGGCTTAATGATGATGGGCTTGCCGCCTGAGTTGGCCATTCTAGAATGCTTAATTGTTGGCGGTCTGTTTGGTGCTGGCAATGGTGCGTTTGTAGCGTATGCCAAAATGCCTCCCATCATTGTCACATTAGCCACTATGGGGATTGCGCGAGGCTTAGCGCTTATTTATACCGGTGGTTATCCTATTTCGGGGTTACCCAAAGACTTTTCTTTTCTTGGTCGTGGCGAATTTATGGGCATTCAATCGCCCATTATTGTCATGATAATTGTCTATATCATTGCCTTTGTGATTCTAAATAAGACACCTATTGGGCGTTATATCTATGCCATTGGTGGTAATGAAGAGGCAACCCGTTTAAGCGGTGTTCGTGTTAAGCGCTACAAAATGCTGGTGTATACCCTATCTGGTGTGACGGCCGCCATTGCCGGCATTGTACTGACGTCACGTTTAATGAGCGGTCAACCCAACATGGGTGTTGGCTTTGAACTGGATGCGATTGCTGCAGTAGTCTTGGGTGGCACCGCTATTGCCGGCGGACGTGGAGCGATTATTGGCACTTTAATCGGTGCCATGATGCTAGGCGTTCTGAATAATGGCCTCAATTTAATGGGTGTTTCACCGTACGTACAAAACGTGATTAAGGGCGGCATCATTTTGTTGGCCATCTACATTAGCAGATCGCGCGACAGCAAATAACCCCCATAAGACACAAGGTATTGTGCAGCGTCACAACCCCCTTGTGCAGATGTTAATTAATTACGAGGTGTAGCGAATGGAGCACGTTATTGGCGTTGATATTGGTACTCAGAGTACCAAAGCGCTGTTGGTGTCCAAAGATGGCCGTATTGTTGCGCAGGCGTCGCACAGCTATCAGGTTGACCAACCAAAACCAATGTGGGCTGAGCAGTGGCCCGATGTTTGGATGGACGCAGTTAAGCATACGATCAAAGGCGTATTAGCGAAAGCCAATGTGCAAGCAAGCGACATAAAAGCACTTTGTGTCAGCAGCTTATACGGTGGCTCAGGGATTCCGGTGGATCAGCATATAAAACCGCTCTATCCATGCTTGATTTGGATGGACCGCCGTGCAGATAAAGAAGTGCAGTATGTGCGTGAATCGCTTGATTTAGAGCAGTTGCAGACAATCACTGGTAATGGCGTTGATAGTTATCACGGCTTTACAAAAATGCTCTGGCTTAAACACAATTGCCCGGATGTCTGGAATAAAACGCATCTTTTCCTGCCACCAAACAGTTACATTCAATACTTGCTGACCGGAGAAATCGCCGTTGACCATAGCTCTGCCGGTAACATTGGTGGCGTCTATGACATGCAGCAGCGCACTTGGTCAGCGACGCTATTAGAGCAATTAGGCATACCTGAACGTATGATGCCGCCGCGTTTAGTGGCGTCGAATGAAATTGTGGGTGGCATGCTTGAGACGATGGCGTTGGAGCTTGGCTTAGTACCGGGTACACCGGTGGTAGCGGGTGGCGTTGATGCGGCGGTGGCAACGTTGGCCGCGGGGGTTACTGAACCTGGTAATCATGTAGCGATGATCGGCACCAGTATGTGCTGGGGCTTTATCAATACGGATGTAGACGCCAAAAATGGTCTCGTCAGTATGCCTTATGTGACCAATGCAGAATCGTATAACTATATGTTTGGCGGCGCCATAACGGCGGGCGCCTCGATCAGTTGGTTTCGTGAGCAGTTTTGCCAGGAAGAAAAACAAGCCGCGGATCTTTTAGATGACGTGGATGTTCATGAATTGCTTGAACTACAAGCCGCAAAAACGGCCGCTGGTGCGAATGGGGTTTTGTTCTTGCCGTATTTAATGGGCGAACGCAGTCCTATTTGGGACAGCAATGCCACAGGTACATTCGTCGGCTTATCTTTGTATCACAAAAAGGCGCATCTATATCGTGCCGTACTAGAAGGCGTCACATTTGCTTTGCGCCACAATATTGAGTGTGGGCAGCGTGCAGCAAAACATTTAGACGATCGTTTAATCGTCGTGGGCGGCGCAGCGCATTCTAGTCTTTGGATGCAAATCATTGCAGATATTACCAACTTTGAGATCTACACCATCGAGCAAGAAGTCGAAGCCCCATTAGGCGCGGCATTTCTTGCGGCGGACGCGATCGGTTTGATTGATGACGCCGGTAAGATTAAAGACTGGTGCCAATTAAGACATCGTGCTACTCCGAATCACGACAATCGTGAGCGCTACGATGAAACCTTCGCAGTCTATAAACAACTGTATCTTGACATGAAAGACAGCATGCATCGCTTAAAGCATATCGCTAATCGCGAATAATGCTTGACGTTTCAAGGTGTGGGACATGATTGAGCAAGATAGTTTTATGAGGTAACAACATGATGTATCTAGGTGTGGATTGCGGTACGCAAAGTACCAAGGTCGTCGTATTTGATACGCAAAAAGCAGCCGTGATTGCGCAAGGAGAATCGCCTCATGAGTTAATTGGCGGAGGTAATGGCCGTCAAGAGCAGCACCCAAAATGGTGGATTCAGGCGTTTCGCGATGCCTTTCAAAACGCCTTATCTGGAGGCGCATTTCAGGCTATGGATATCGATGCTGTCGGCGTCTCGGGCCAACAGCATGGCTTGGTGGTGCTAGATGATGCAGGGGACGTGATTCGTCCAGCGAAGCTTTGGTGTGATACCGAAACGGCTGAACAAAATGCTGAAATCGTTGCTGCATTGGGTGGCACAAAGGGTTGCATCGACACATTGGGGTTGGCGGTAGCGACCGGCTATACCGCCTCTAAGTTGCTCTGGCTCAAGCAAAATGAACCGGATGACTTTGCTCAGGTTGCGCATATTTTGTTGCCCCATGATTACCTGAATTATTGGTTAACCGGTGAATACGTTATGGAGTACGGTGATGCATCGGGAACTGGTTTTCTGGACATTCGGCAACGTTGCTGGTCCGATGCCGTACTTGCCACGATTGATGATCCTGATCGACTTCGAGTCATGCTGCCAACTCTGATTGAAGCACAGCAAGCGGTGGGGACAGTGCGCTCAGAAGTTAGTCTGGAATTGGGCTTGCGTGACGATGTATTGGTGTCCAGTGGTGGCGGTGACAATATGATGGGGGCCATTGGTACGGGGAATATTGAGCAAGGAGTGGTAACCGCCAGTTTAGGAACGTCCGGTACGCTTTATGCCTATAGCGATCAAGCGCCTGATATCAAGCATCCTTTAATTGCGCCATTTTGCTCATCGTCTAATGGTTGGCTGCTACTAATCTGCACCATGAATCTGACAGGCACGGTGAATCACTATCGTGATTTATTCGGTTGGGATCTGACGCAGATGCTGCAAGCGGTTGAGCGTTCGCCCATTGGTGCGCAAGGGTTAACTTTGTTGCCATTTTTGAATGGTGAACGCGTCCCAGCGTTACCCAATAGTAGTGCCAGTTTACTGGGGATGAACGCTGAAAATTTAACCCCTGACAATATTATGCGCTCAGCTTTGGAGGGCGTCACCTTTGGTTTGCGTTTAGGGATGGATCTGTTGCGCGGGTCAGGCATTGATAGTCAGCAGTTACGCTTAATTGGCGGTGGTGCAAACAGTCCGCTCTGGCGTCAGATGATGGCCGATGTGATGAATTGTCCAGTGGTCTGTCCGACGTCAACGGAATCTGCTGCGTTAGGCGCGGCGATCCAAGCACATTGGTGTCACTTGAATCAACAAGGGCAATTTACCTCACTTAAAGCATTGTGCGAGCGCTTTTCAACACTGAATACTGATCAAGCCGTGTCGCCGAATCCTGACAATGTGGCGCGTTATGAACAAGCCTATCAGCGTTACCGTCAACAGTTGCTGGCGCTGTATCCAGAAAGTATCTGAGGAGAGTTTAAATGTTTGAAGACTTAAAAGGAAAAGCCATTGTGGTGACTGGAGCCAGTAGCGGCATTGGTTGGTTTACGGTTGAACAATTATGTTTGGTCGGAGCGGAGGTAACCGCAGTGGCGCGCAACGCGCAAAAACTGAGTGATCTCCGTGACTTGACTGGTTGCCATGTGATTGCCGCAGACTTAGCTGACATGGCAGGTATTGAAAAAGTCGATGCTGAACTTGATCGAGTGGATGGGTTGGTTAACTGTGCAGGGTTAGCCATATTAGAGTCGTGTGTGGATGTCACGGACAGCGCATTTGATCAGCAAATGGCAATCAATGCGCGTGCAACGGCCATGATGAGTAAATTAGTCGCCCGTCGTATGATCGCGCAGCAACAAGGGGGGGCGATCGTTAACGTTTCCAGTCAAGCTTCATTGGCGTCCTTAACAGACCACTTGAGTTATAGTGCTTCTAAAGGGGCAATGGATGCAATGACACGCGTGATGTGTGCCGAATGGGGCCCTCATAACATTCGCGTTAACAGCGTCAATCCGACTGTTACATTAACGCCGATGGCAAAAGTTGGATGGAGCGATCCACAAAAAGCAGCAGCGATGACAAGTCGCATCCCGTTAGGCCGCTTTGCTGAGCCTTTAGAAGTAGTGCAGCCAATTATGTTTTTGCTAGGCAGTGCTGCAAGCATGATTTCCGGTGTCGCACTGCCAATTGATGGTGGTTTCGTTGCGGGGTAGCGCGATCTAGAGTCCCTTGAATCTATTTTTTAGGACAATATGTTAACGATAACACATTGTCATGCTTGACAGCTGCTGCGTTAAAAGCAGCGTATTAATAAGAAAATCTCAGCGAATGAGAGTCAAAATTAGGAGTTTAGTATGTCTTTAAAATTGGAAGGTAAAGTCGCCGCTGTCACTGGTGGCGCATCAGGTATCGGTTTAGCGTCGGCAAAAGAGATGATTGCCGCGGGTGCTCGCGTTGTCTTAGTGGATCGCGATCAAGCAGCGTTGGACAAGGTGTGCGCTGAATTGGGCGAACAGGCTATCCCATTGGTCCTTGATCTTCTGAATCCTGAGAGTTGTAACCAGCTATTGTCCGGCATTCTAGATAAAGCAGGTCAATTGGATATTTTGTATGCTAATGCTGGCAGCTACATTGGCGGTGACTTGATTGACACAACGCCAGACGCCATCGACCGTATGTTGAATTTGAATGTAAATTCGGTGATGAAAAATGTCCACAATGTTCTACCGTATATGATCGAGCGCGGTTGTGGTGATATCGTTGTAACAGGTTCTGTCGCGGGCCATTATCCTGTGCCGTGGGAACCGATTTATGCGTCCTCTAAATGGGCGATCAACTGCTTTGTACAGACCACTCGTCGCCAAGTAAAAGACCATGGTATTCGTATGGCATCGGTTTCTCCTGGCCCAGTGGCGAGTGCTTTACTAGCAGATTGGCCCGAAGAGAACCTGAAAAAAGCGAAAGAGAGTGGCAGCATTATTGAGCCCGAAGAAGTGGCTGATGCGGTTATGTTTATCCTAACACGACCACGTAACGTCACTATTCGAGATATGATTATCTTACCGTCTGCGTTTGATATGTAAGGTTGATTTAAGGGGGGACTACTGAGTAGCTCACCCCCTTTTAAGAAATTAATATCTCCCTCCGCACTTTAACTTTGCGCCAAAAGCGAGTAAAAACATTCGTTTAATTAATATAATGGATGATGCCATAAATTACGGCATTCCCCTCTAGATCTGCAAAAGACTATAGAAAGGCGACTAAAGAATGAGTCAGACATGCAAGGAAGTAGAGCGTAGCCTGGTGGGTAAAGGTGTGCTGTTGTGTTTGGCTGCTATGCTGGTTTTCGCTTCTCAAGACGCCGTCACAAAGATGTTGGTTCAGGAAATGTCTGTCGCGCAAGTTGTGCTCGTTCGCTACTGGGTATTTGCTCTGTTTGCGATTATATGGGTGACACGTAGCAGCACGATTCGTCATGCATTACGCTCTGTACGTCCTAAGTTGCAAGTGTTCCGTTCGTTATTGTCGATTGCCGAGATTGCGATTTTTAATTTAGCGCTACGCTATCTTGGTTTGGCGGAGTCCCATGCTCTGATGGCAGTGTTCCCATTGATGGCAATTGCCTTGGCGGCTCCGATTTTAGGTGAGCGCGTTAGCCGTAATTGTTGGTTGGCAGTTATGGCGGGGTTTGTCGGCACACTGATTATCCTACGACCAGGATTAGAAGTGTTTAAAATCGAATCACTGATACCTTTGTCGGCAGCGCTGTGTTTTGCTGGTTATCATGTCGTTACTCGACAGGTCAGTTCGGCGGGCGATGGTTTCAATACCAATGTATTGTATATGGCGCTGGTCGGCTGTGTTTGTGCCACGCTTTTTGGTATCACAGCTTGGCGTGAGCCAAGCATGCAAGAGTGGTTCTTATTGGGCGTAATTTCAGTGATGAGTGTTGCGGCACAATTATTATTAGTGAAGGCACTTGAGTATGCACCTGCTTCCATTCTGCAGCCCTTCAATTACAGTCTGTTGGTGTTCGCTACAATTATTGGCTATTTAGTGTTTAATGAATTTCCGGACAGCTTGACCCTTGTGGGTGCCAGTATTGTTATTGTTAGTGGTCTGTATGTGATCTATTCACAACGAGCGAGTTGATTCTTTCGCTTAACCAAACTTGTGCATTTTTGATCCATTCAACGGTTCATATCTGCACAGTTTAAACTTTTTATTAAAATGTGTGCGTAAGCGTGCATATGTGCAAAGACACGAGGTGATGCTTTACATCCCCCTTTCGTTCTTACAGCGTACTCTGTACTGACTTTTCCGTAGAATATTTCCTATCGTTTACATCACACATAGGGAAAGTACATGACACATCTATTTGGACAGGCGCTGAAGTTTGGCTCGATTGGCTTAATGTTGTTGGTGTCAGGCATATTGGGAGCCTCTTCAACCAATCAAATTTCTATGACGTCAGACAATAATGATCACCATTGATTCTGATGGTTTGATTGTACTACTCGCTACTTGAACACTTTAAAGGAGGGAGCATGCAAAAACTGATCGCTGCTGCTGCATCAGCCGTTATTTTATCCGGTTGTAGTCCGACAGAAGACGTGAGCAAAGAAACGTTTAAATACGCAATCAATAACCAGATGTCACAAGACTGCCTAATGTTGAATACTCGGGACTTTGATTTCCCTGTGAGCGTTGATGTTCCTCAAACGGAGCGTGAAAAGCTAATTTCAATAAACAGTGATAGAATCACTCAATATGATGCATTGGTAGAGGCAGGTCTACTGACTGTCGAAAGTAACACGAAGACCATCCAATCTGCTTTTGAAGATGGATCGAGCACAATTACCTTGAATGTATATTCTCTTACAGATTTGGGGCAGAAGTCTTTTAAAGAAATACCGTCAAATAGCAATATGGCCGGTGACATTAAAGGGTTATGTGCGGCATCTTACCATGTGGGTAAAGTATTAGAGTTCTCTGAGCCAACGCAGTCTATGGGCGAAACCATTTCCCATGTACGTTACACCTTGTTGCCGACTGGTATTCAAGACTGGGCTCGAAATGACAGTGTTCAAAATGCTTTTCCAACGATGGCAAGTCTTCTTAATACTGAGCGTCGCCAAAGCGCAACCTTAGTTTTAAAAGAGGATGGCTGGGTTTTTAAAGACGACATTAAGTAATCAGGTCAATTCATTTAATGACTGTTTATTAGGGCCTTTCTATGAGTTGAAAGGTCCTAATGAAGCATACTGAGCATTGCTGTTAACGTCTTTTAAATGGTTCATCATTTTCAATTTTTCAGGACAGGTGATTGCGGGAAAATCTTTCTCAGTCTCCGGTATTAAAGAATACTTACGGAGCGCATTGCAAGGTCAAATCTCCCTGCTTGAAACAGCTTATCAGCCAAGTAGTCTGGCATTTCATTTCGCATCTGGATCAAGATTTTTACTAACTCAGCTAATGAACTTATTGCCGATGTATTCACTGGTTTAGTTGGCAAACCATTGCCTGTTGTTGAGCTAATTACAGATGTTATTGGCTAGTAAGTTCTTCTATTTGCATAAATCACCTGTTGTTTTTGACATTGATTCGAGGAAGGGGCGTGCCTACTCATGTTTAATAAAGAGTGTTGTTGTCTTGGTGTCATACTTAAGCCTTTATTTCATGTGTGCTTGCGAATTAACAGCCAATTACTGCACAGTCGTATTAAGAGAACATATTTCTTGGTTAATCAATAACTTGTGCATTGCCTACTGCATTCACTTTACACAGCCTTTGCTTTCCTTTAATACAAATTGACGCTGTGATCGTCATAATAGAAGTCACTTAAAGCACATTCAAAGAGGTACGAAACATGACTATTTCAGCGAAGAAAGCAGGTAAGTTAGGTGTGGTTGGATTAGCCGTTGCGATGGCAGCCTCCGTGGCGACAACGTCCTTTGCCGGAGATGCAATGCACAATGACAAGCAGGCAGCACCGCATGCCGTTCAGCCTTACTCTGAGCAAATGGTGCAGCGTATGTCTGCTCAGCTTAAATTTGACGAAGAGACCAAAGCAGACGTGTCAGAATTGTTCGCAGAAGCACGCGAAGAGCACCAAGAGTTGTTAGATGATATGCGCGCTTTCAGCAGCCCCGTTAAAATGTTGAGCCCTAAAGACGATGGCTATGTTGACCAAATTGAAGAGCTTGCAGAGAAACGCAGTGAATTGATGGTACGCATGGACGTACAACAAGCCGAGATCCGTCATGAGTTCTACGAACTGTTGACTGATGAGCAAATTGCGTTGCTAGAAGCTAAGAAGCAAGCAGGTAGCTAGTCGGTTTGTAATGCAGAGTTTTCTGCTAGACAAAAAAATAGCCGCATTTTGTAATGCGGCTATTTTAGTTGTCATTAGCGTTTCTTACCGCCTTTATTGTTTCCACCTTTGCCTTTCGCTTTGCTTTGAGGCTTTGGCTTATAGGCTTTTTTCTCAGGCTCGGTACGTAGCGCCAAAAATAGGTCTGTCACCAATTGCGGGATTTGATCGATGCAAGACTGAGTCAGTTTTTCGCTTTCACGAATTTGCTGAACTTCTTCGTCTTCAAATAATCCGGATGCCACCATAAAGGGTAATAAAAGCTCGGCAATCTCTTCTTCTTTATCGGTTTCAAACCAATGACGTTCAGTGAAAAATACACCTTCCATGAAGCCTGATGCCCACTCTTCCAGCTCACTTAACTCATTTGGGTTGGAGCTAACTTCGATTTCACAAGGCACTAGGAAGTCATCTTCTGACTCTAATTCTTTTTGAATGTCCCCAAAAAGACGAGTAAATAAATTCTCAATGTGCTTTTGTTCTTTATCAGAGGTAAAATTAGGCGTTTCCTCGAATACAATAGGTAACCATTGGGACGCAGCAGGTGCTTCAGTACTGATCGAAAGGGCTGTTAAAAAGCCATGTGCCATAACAAAGTTTTGGCAATCTTCGTGAACAGAGTCTGAGTCCAAAAAGTTTTCTAGTTCTTCAAGTTCTAGATCATCAAGAGGTTGGTGTTGCATTTAGGTTTTCCTATTATTCAATCGCAACACAGTTTAAACACATCAGTTGTAAAAAACCATGAGCAAGCCAGTCAAAATCGATACAGTTGTTGCCATTAACCCTGTGCAGACAGCATTAAAGCGCTTAGGGTTCGATGATTTCATTGGGTCGCAGCAAATCTGTGTCGAATCCCTGATGCGTGGGCAAGATGTTTTAGCCTTGTTGCCAACAGGGGCGGGTAAATCCGCCATTTATCAAGTCGCGTCATTGGCTCGGACTGGGGTCGGTTTGGTCATCAGCCCATTGATTGCCATTATGCAGCAACAAGTGGTCAGTCTTCAGACGCTTGGAGTGAGGGCGGAATTTTTGAACTCTACTCAAAATGGTGCTGAACAAAACGACTTGTACTGGCGCTTGCGACATAATGATGTGGAGATTTTGTATATGTCTCCTGAAAAATTGTTACAGGCCAGCGTCCTTGGATTGTTGGAAGATATTGATGTGTCATGCATCGCTATTGATGAAGCGCATTGTGTGATGCGCTGGGGCAGCCAGTTCCGTCCAGAATATGCTCAGTTAGGTTGCCTAAAAGAAAAGTTTCCTGAAGTACCTGTCATTGCGTTAACGGGGACGCTATTGCCAGAAAATCAGCAACAAGTTCAAGTAGCGCTTGGTCTTTTTGAGCCTAATGTGGTTCGAGAAAGTGTGAATCGACCCAATATACGGTTACAGGTATCGCAAAAACGTCGTGCAAAACAGCAGCTCTTATCCTTTTTAATGAAAGATGGCATGGCCCAGCCAGGAATTGTTTATTGTCGATCGCGCTCGAAAACTGAGGAGCTGTCAAAATGGCTTACATCCCATGGTATTCAAGCGACTTGCTACCACGCCAACTTATCATCGTCTGAGCGTGACTTTGCTCATCAGCGTTTCGCCCAAGGTAAAGTGCAAGTTCTGGTGGCGACAACGGCTTATGGAATGGGGATCGATTTAGATCACGTAAGATTTGTTGTGCATATGGATTTACCTCTGTCAATTGAGAACTATGCCCAAGAAATTGGTCGAGCGGGACGCGATGGCAAGCCCGCGCAAGCACTTCTTTTTTATGGTCTGCAAGACATTATGCAGACATGGGAATTTGTTCAGCAAGAAGGGTTAGAGCCTGAATTCTGGCGTTTGATGAGCTGTCTGGAACACCCTCAGTGTCGAAGAGCCTCACTGCTGTCCGCGTTTGACGAAATGGCAGAAAGCGAGTGTGGCAATTGTGATCGTTGTACGAACAAAGGTAAGCAACACAACGTCACGGTCGCTGCGCAGAAGTTTTTGAGTTTGGTGCATTTTACTCGCGGCGGAGTACCCTTTGCCTCACTTGTAAATACCCTATTAGGTAAAAGTATTAAGAGTGTGACCAATTTTGGTCTTGAAAAGCATGGATTATTTGGAGCAGGGAAATCACTGGATGAATTACAGTGGAAGGCGGTGGTGCGTCAGCTGTTAGCAAAAGGCTTCTTGACTCAGCGAAGTGTGAGGCCATTTTCTGTGATGTTGACAGAAAAAAGTCGTTTGGTATTGCGTTCGGAAGAACAAATTATTGTTTCATCTGATTGGTTTTATCCTGCATTAAAAGATACGGATTTGGAAATGCTTAGCCAAGGAGCTTGGAGCGAGCTAATGCAATGGAGTGTGGCAAACCGAGTATCGGAATATTTGTCAGAAACTCAATTGCATAAAGTGTTTGAATCGCAGCCGAGCTCTTTAGCGTCTATGAGTCGAATCACGGGATTAAGTAAAAATCGCCTAACCGAGTTAAATGCCCATACTTTGTTCGTAGAGGGGCAGTATGAGTAGTGTTGTCAATCACAAAAATGTTGAGAGAATCGAGAACAAAATCAGTGACTGTCTTAATAGAGCAGAACGCTATTTCAAAATTGGCCTTCAGCGTCCCAGTTTTAATTTTAAGCAGCGAGGTCGAACCGCTGGCACGGCATATTTACAACGCAATGAAATGCGCTTTAATACCTATATGCTGCAACAGGACCCAGATAAATTCATTGACCACGTAGTGCCACATGAGTTGGCGCACATTGTGGTCTATCAGGTGTTTGGTTCAAAAGTTCGTCCTCACGGGAAAGAATGGATTGCTGTGATGGAGCATTTGTTTGATGTTGAAGCCAGCCGCACCCATGACTTTGATGTACCCAAGCCACGTAATCTATTCCTCTATCAATGTGCCTGCCAAGTGCATGAGTTTACCGCTCATCGTCATGGTCGTGCAGTGAAAGGCACGCAGTATGTCTGTCGTTATTGTCGAAAAAATTTGAATTTTCTAAAAAAGAAGTAAACCTATTTATCCATTCGTCGATAGGGTGCTTCAACAAAGTGGTTGTAGTAAGATACCGCCATCTGTTTTATGGTAATTAAGAATGAACGCTGAGATCGATCGAAAAGAAAAGCTTGAGCTAAATAAACTGCAAAAACGTCTTCGTCGAATGACTGGACAAGCCATTGCGGACTTCAACATGATTGAAGATGGCGATAAAGTAATGGTGTGTTTGTCAGGCGGCAAAGACTCTTACACAATGTTAGATATCCTTTGCAACTTGAAAAAGAGTGCGCCAATCCACTTTGACATTGTAGCCGTCAACTTGGATCAGAAACAGCCGGGATTTCCAGAGCATATTCTGCCTGCTTACCTTGCCGATTTGGGTGTGGACTATCATATTCTTGAAAAAGATACTTACAGTATCGTTAAGGAATTGGTGCCTGAAGGTAAAACGACTTGTGGCTTATGTTCTCGCTTGCGCCGCGGCTCTTTGTATGGTTTTGCTGAAGAAATTGGCGCAACGAAAATTGCGTTAGGTCATCACCGTGACGATATTCTTGAAACTATGTTTTTGAATATGTTTTTTGGTGGCAAGCTTAAGGCAATGCCGCCAAAACTGTTGAGTGATGATGGCAAGCATGTGGTGATTCGTCCACTTGCTTACTGCAAAGAGTCCGATATTGAACAGTATTCTTTACGCAAGGCTTTCCCGATCATTCCTTGCAATCTGTGCGGGTCTCAGGAAAATCTACAACGTCAAGTTGTGAAAGAAATGCTTCAAGGATGGGAGAAACAATACCCTGGTCGTCTTGATACTATGTTCTCAGCTGTTCAGAATGTTGTGCCGTCGCATTTGGCCGATACTGAACTGTTTGACTTCAAAAGTTTGACGCAATCCGAAGATGCATTGAAACGCTTAAATATTATTGAGCTTTAAAAAAGGAAGCAGTATGTCGATGAAGAAACTTTTACCAATCGTATTAGGGGCCGCTATTTCAATGACAGCCCATGCGAGTGATACAGTAGAAGGCAGCCTTTCTAATGATGCTGTTAAAGTAGATATGAGCCTAGACCAAGGTAAATACTTCTTTGATGCAGGTGGTATGTATCACACTGATGATGGCAAATATGGCTACATTGGTGCGCACATCGAAGATATCGATACTGCAAAAGATTACCCAGTTCAAATCGGCTTAGGTATGCGCTTAATGGCGATTGATACTGAGTACGACGTTGATAATGCGGGTATGGCGATTGCGCTAGGTGGTTTCTACCGTTACACCTTTCCTAAAGCAAACCGCTTTAGCGTATTAGGCTCGTTATATTACTCACCGAAAGTATTATCGTTCCAAAATATTGACAGCATGTACCAAGCTGAAATCCGTGGGGAATATCGTACGTTGCGTAATGCTCGTGTATTTCTACGTTACGGCTTAACTAGCGTAGATCTAGAGAGCTATCGTGATGATGTGGACATGAATAAAGGTGTTGCGATCGGTGTTTCTGCTACGTTTTAGTAGTAACTGCTATAGCTATAATAAAGCAATGATAAAAAGGTGGCTGATGCCACCTTTTTTATTAATCAAAAGAAGAGTTATTCACCTTCAAAAGCACACAATGCAAACACTGGAATGTCCATTTCTTGGATTTTCGCGCTGCCACCAAGGTCCGGTAAGTCAATGATCGCAGCCACTTCTTTAATGTTAGCGCCTTGCTGTTTTAACAAGCTCATAGCGGCAACAAGCGTGCCGCCTGTCGCGATCAAGTCGTCGAACAATAGAACTTGTGCACCCGCTTCAACAGCACCTTCTTGAATTTCTAATTCTGCGCTGCCGTATTCCAAATCGTAGCTTTGCGAGATCGTTTTGCCTGGTAACTTACCCTTTTTACGAACAAGAACTAGAGGTTTACGTAATTCGTAAGCTAATACGGATGCGATCAAGAAGCCACGAGCATCGATACAGGCTATGTGAGTAATATCACTATCAATGTAGCGGTGTACATAAGCATCAACCACCATACGCATTCCTTTTGGATTGCTGAAAATTGGTGTGATATCACGAAAGCTGATGCCCGGCTTTGGCCAGTCTTCAATAGTACGAATTAGAGACTTAAAGTAAAAGTCGTCAAAGAGCATAGATAAACCTTAACTAACTGGTTAAATTAAACGTGCTCAATGGTAGCACATTCTCCCGCGGCCCCGACAAGTTTCTCCATTTCAGGAAGATTGACGATGGAAATTTCTTTGCCATCAACATCAATCAAACCGTTCTTTTGGAAACGTGTCATAACGCGACTAACTGTCTCAACCGCTAAGCCTAAGTAGTTACCAATTTCACCACGAGACATCGATAAACGGAAGGAAGTTGCTGAGTATCCACGCTTTTTAAAACGGTGTGACAGGTTTAACAGGAACGAGGCTACTTTTTCATCTGCATTTTTCTTGCCTAACAGCACCATCATCTGCTGATCGTCACAAATTTTACGGCTCATTAAGCGAAAAAGTTGATGTTTTAAAGATGGGATCTGTGAAGACAGCTGTTCAAGGTGCGAAAAAGGAATTTCACAGACTGTCGTTGTTTCAAGCGCTTTGGCTGAAATAGGGTAGTGATTATCATCGATACCACTAAGGCCAACAAGTTCACTTGGACAGTAGAACCCCGTGATCTGTTCTTCGCCAGAGTTAGTGATGTTAAATGTTTTTAGTGTGCCTGTACGAACTGCAAATACGGAGTTGAATTCTTCACCTTGATGAAACAGCAACTCGCCTTTCTTCAATGGTCGTTTTCGCTCGATGATTTGGTCTAGACGATTCACGTCTTCGTCCGCTAATGCAATTGGCAAACATAATGCGCTTAAGCTGCAATTCTGACATTGTGATGTCAGTTTACTGCTAAAACGATTGTTTGAGTTAGAAATTGCCATGTTAACTCTCCCTGAGCTCGATCGGGTAATTTATATAACTTTAGAAAAATTTGACTGGGTTGTGAGGTATTTATCGAACGCCATGCATACGCAGCGTACGAGTAATCGACCTACTTCCGTTATTTTTATATGTACTTGATTATTTTCATGATAGACGGTTATGACACCATCTTCCTCTAGATTCTTTAGGGAATCCAGTTCTGCTTCGAAATATTCGAGAAATCTAATACTAAAGGCTAATTCAATGTCTTGGCTATTTAATTCGTTATGACATAGTAGTTGCATGATAGCAGAGTGACGAATGCGATCATCTAAACTGCTGATATAGCCTTTCATAATCGCTAATTGGCCGTTTTCGATGCTATTTTGGTAGAGCGAAAGGTCGGTATGATTTTGGAAATAGGCTTCCCCAACCTGACTGATAGCAGAGACTCCAAATGCCAATAAGTCTGTTTCAGCATGGGTGGTGTACCCTTGAAAATTGCGTTGTAGATGACCTTCTTGTTGTGCTTTTGTTAATGTGTCATCGGGCTTGGCGAAATGATCCATACCAATATAAACATAGCCAGCGCGCGTGAGTTTATCAATGCTTAACTTTAGCAGTGCCAGCTTTTGGTCGGGTGAAGGTAAGTCTTCATCCAATATTCGTCGCTGCGGTGCGAAGCGCTGCGGTAAATGGGCATAGTTAAACACAGAAATTCGATCTGGAGACAGTTCAATGACCTTATCTAAGGTATCTTTAAAACCTTCTAAGGTCTGTTTAGGTAAGCCGTAAATTAAATCGAAGTTTACTGAGCGGTAGCCTAGCTCACGCACATCTGCTAATACATCGTTCACAAGCTCTAACGGTTGAATTCGATGAATGGCTTTTTGAACGTCATGATTAAAATCTTGAATGCCTAAGCTCACTCGGTTGAAACCTAGGGTCTTAAGTAGTTCAAGTTTGGATCGATCTACTTCACGTGGGTCTATTTCAATGCTGAAATCTTGTGTGCCATCCGTGACTAAATTGAAGTAATCTCCAATCATAGAGAATAAGTGCTTAAGGTTCTCTTCACTTAAGAAAGTTGGCGTACCGCCACCGAAATGCAGTTGTGTCACGGGGCGTGACTGATCGAGCATGAGCGCTCGTAAGCGCATTTCTTCGCCTAATAATTCAACATATTCAGTGCCTTTGTCGTATTGCTTGGTAACGATCTTATTACAGGCGCAGTAATAGCAAAGATGAGCGCAAAAAGGAACGTGAAAATATAAACTCAGTGGCGCACTCGAGGGCTCAAGCATCTTACCAATCAATTCCATCTTGCTGATATCAGTGCTGAACTGAGGTGCAGTAGGGTATGACGTGTATCGCGGCCCTGCAAGGTTGTATTTTTGGATAAGTCTGGAGTCCCAAAGCATAAGGTTTTTCCTATTAAAATTGCTAATAGGAAGTTTACCTGCATCTTTATTTTGCTTGATGACTTAGATCAATTATTGAGTTCATACAATATTAGAAAGTAGGTTTTTTATGGAGGGAATTGTATATAGACCATAGCCAATCAAACTGACGCCAAATATCCAAGCAAGATGGTAATGGCTCCATACTTTTTTTAACTGTTGACTAAACATCGCTGCAAGCAGCATCGCAGGTAATGTACCCATTGAAAAACCGAGCATAGCCATCAGAGATAGCTCGATTGAACCTAATGATGATGCCCATAAAACTGTTGAGTACACAAGCCCACAAGGTAACCATCCCCATACCATGCCAGCCCCAACAGCTTGTCCAAGGGTTTGGATGGGTAGAAATGATTTGGCAAACGGTTGGACGTATTTCCAAATGTAACGTCCCAATGACTCAATCCGAAGAATAAATTTCGACAGACCGCAGATGTACAGCCCCATTAGAACCAACAAAATGCCCGCGAATGTTCGTAGCGGTGTCATCAATTCTGAGTAGATCGATGCAAAGCCGAGATTGATAGCCGACGCGAGTATTAATGTTAAAATGCAGTAAGATAAAATGCGGCCAAGGTTATAGGCAACAATGGTTTGAAAAGTGGTTTTATTGCCAATCGATAGCATAGAGGCTAAGCCACCACACATCCCTAAACAGTGACCCGCTCCAGCTAACCCGATGAGCAATGCGCTAATAAAAATCGAAATCACGCTTTTTTGTCCGTGTCATCGTCTTCAAATAAAATACGCTCACCTTCTCGATTTAAGTCGTCAAATTGGTCCCCTTTAACGGCCCAAATAAATATGATGATGGCAATGACAACAAATAGGCCCGCTATTGGGATAAGTAAAAATAGACTTTCCATGAATACATCCTACGCATTTGTGAGTCGAGTGGCGTTCACCACAACCAGTAGCGAGCTTAACGCCATACCAATGGCCGCAACCCAAGGGGGTATTAATCCAGCAATGGCTAAAGGTAGCAGTGTTGCATTATATGATGCAGCCCAAAGTAAGTTTTGTTTGATTACTTTTCGACAACGCTTGGCTGAGTTAATGGCTGTAATAATGGTTGATAAATGCTCATTCAACAAAATAGCATCGGAGTGGATCTTGGCTAAATCCGTACTTGCACCCATTGCTAGGGATGTTGTGGCACCAGCAAGTGCAGGTACATCGTTTAAACCATCGCCTACCATCAAAATATTATGATTGGATTGCTCTTTAATCCATTGCCATTTTTCATCTGGTAAACAGTTGGTTTTAAAGTCATCAAACCATTCAGGGTTGAGAACCCCTTTTGCTGATTCCAGTGTGTCACCCGTTAATAGGCTAATTCTAATACCTTGTTGTCTGAGTGCTTTGATCGTAGATTCAGCTTCAGGGCGTAACACGTCACAAAGCGTTATTTCTGCTATGACGTGTTGAGTATTAGCAAGGTAAAGGCTAAGTTCTGCAGCATTCGACTTGACTTTTTTAGGAATGGCTAAACCAATGCTGTGCATAAGGGATGAGTTACCAAAGTAAAAGGTGTCTTGTTCCAATACGCCTTGAACCCCTAAGCTGGAAAGGTTTTTAATCTGGACTACGTTAGCGGGTATAAAGTTACTAAAAGCATTGGCCAGTGGGTGTTTAGAGTGTTGCTCCAGTCCACTGATAATACTTAACACATAGTCCTTGGTCAGAGACAAATCAAAGCATTTAACCCGGGTGATTGAAAAATCACCCTGAGTTAACGTTCCTGTTTTATCGAACACAATGTGGTTCGTCTTGGCTAACGCTTCAATTACATGTCCACGTGTGATTAAAAAGCCATTGCGTTTTAATGTATTGGTGATCGTCGTTAATGCTACGGGGGTCGCTAAAGATAAAGCGCATGGGCAAGTCACTACTAAGACGCTGACCATAATCCAATAGGCTTCACTTTCACCCATATAACTCCAGAAAGCGTAGGTTAGTGAAGCCGTGATCAGTACTGCGATAACAAAATAATGGGCGACTTTATCAGCTACGATTGCAACTTTTGGTTTTTCACCCAGAGCGCGTTCCGTAATTCTAGAAATCGCTGCTGCGTGCGTGTTTTGGCCAATATTTTCGACGCGCACTTCTATTAGTTGTTCAACGTTGACGGTTTGAGCTTTGAGGCAATCGCCTTGTTTTTTTATAATAGGGGTGTATTCACCGGTTAGGCTTGATTCATCAATACTGGTCATATCGCTCAGTAGAACTCCATCGACAGGGAGGATCTGCCCAGGCTCAATAATAACCGTATCGCCAGTTTTCAACTGTTGCTGAGGAATGGTCTTTAGTTCGTTGTCTAATCTTATCTTGACTGCCGTAAGGGGTTCTTGTTGGTGTGCACCGCTATGATAGGATCGGGCTACGGTTTCTAGAAAACGTCCTAAAAGTAAGAAAAAGATAAACATGGTAACCGAATCAAAATAGACATGCCCAGATTGTGTATAAAGTGCTAACACACTGGATCCGTAAGCGAGGAGAACACCTAAAGATACGGGCAAGTCCATTGTGAAGTGACGGTTTTTCAAATCACGCGCAGCGCCTCTATAAAACGGCCAGCCAGCATAAATCACAACAGGGGTAGCGAAGAGGAAGCTTATCCAACGTAGCATTTGGCGATAGATGTCCTCCATTCCTTGTAAGTCACCTGCGTACATAGCGATGGCACTCATCATGACTTGCATCATGCCAACACCAGCGATTCCCAGACGAATGATCGCTTGCTTTTTATCTCTATGAAGTTGTTGGTGTTGCTCGCCGGGTAAGTAAGGTGTCGCGGCGTAACCGATGAACTGCAGTTCTTTTGCGATGGTTTTAACAGACGTCAGCGATGGGTCCCATGTTATGGTAGCGATTGAACTACTGAGATTTACATGAACATTTTTAATGCCGATTTGATGGCCTAAATGTTTTTCTATTAACCAAGCGCAAGCAGAACAAGTGATGCCCGTTAACGCGACTTGAATGAGGTGTTCGTTGGCCGTCTGGTGAACATATTGGTTGTAGAGTTGTTTATCATCTAGCAACTCAAAGATCGGCGTATTATCTTCTGTAAGTCGACTACCTGCAGTATTTTCTCTACGTTCGTAGTAAAGAGACAGGTCGGCACCACAAATATGCTCTGCAATGGCTTGGCAACCATAGCAACAAAACTCGTGGCGGTTATTTTGAAGATGGCTGGCGATATCGACACCAGCAGGTATCGGATCGCCACAATGGAAACAACGGTTAGTCATAGATTAAAGTTCAAGCTGCTGTGAACATCGCTGTTAATGCGTCCGTTTAATTGCCAGCCATTGGCTGACTCCAAATAAACATTCCAAATACCACTAAGAGGCTTTTCGAGCTGAGCTCGGTACTCGTTTTCACCCACTTGATTTAGCTCTAGATTAAAGTCTTTTTTTGACACGGCTGCATGAGCAAATAACACAGACAAGTTGTGTGCGTTAGCATTTTTAGTCGTCAGGAACACTTCACCGGTTAGGTTGTCCAAACGTAAGTTCGCTTCGATGCCTAAATCTCTCGCCGCTTCACGCTTTGTAATAACCTGATTAATCGCAAGTCCATCTTTATAATAATCATCTTTTACAAGATCACTTGAGGAGTGCAGCGCGGCATATACTTGTACCACTGCAACTAAAACCGAAGAAAGCGGCACGCTGATTATAAACCATGGCCAAAATTGCTTATACCAGACCGGAGCTTCTGATGTTGACATAAAGGTACTCCAATAAAGAAATGTTATAAGCGGTGATATTATCACCGCTTATAGTTGATTATTTTGATACAGGACCAATAAACCGACTTTCAGTCACTTTTTCTATTGGATAATCTGGATCTTGTGATATCACTTTAAAGTAAATGGTATTACGCTGTTGCGAAATCGCAGTCGGAGGCACTTGAATGGAAAAAGGTACGGATCGAACCTCTCCCGCATTGACCGTTACTTTTTGACGACCAATCATATCCATATTTTCAAGCCCACTGACAGACAGTAAAAATACGTGAGCTGTTTGATCCATGTTGATGACTTTGACCGTGAAGATGTTCTCTATCATGCCGCTTGGTGTTTCATTGAAAAGACGATTTCGATCGCGGATCACGTCAAGTCCTAATGCTTCACGGTCGCTGGCAAAATAAAAGAATGCAGTGAAAACAACCAACATGCTCATCGCGTAGCCAATGACTTTAGGGCGCAACATATGCGTGGTTTTTCCTTCCAAACGTCGCTCAGTGGTATAACTTACCAAGCCCCGTTCGTAGCCCATTTTATCCATGATGGAGTCGCACGCATCAACGCATAGGGCACAACCAATGCACTGATATTGCAAACCATCACGAATATCAATGCCCGCAGGACACACATGAACACATAGGCTACAGTCAATACAATCACCTAGGCCTTGAGCCTTATGGTCTGCTGAGCGTTTGCGTGCACCGCGTTGCTCTCCGCGATTATAATCGTATGAAATTACCATGGTATCTGGATCAAACATTACGGCTTGGAAGCGAGCGTAAGGGCACATGTAAGTGCAAACCTGCTCACGTAGCCAACCAGCAAATAAGTAGGTTGCGCCCGTGAAAAATGCCACCCAGAAGTAGGCCCATGGGTGCGCTTGGTAGGTAAATAAGTCAATAAGTAACTCGCGGATGGGGGTGAAGTACCCGACAAAAGTCAGTCCGGTTAACCAGCCAAATATGAACCATAAGCTGTGCTTGTTAAATTTCTTGAGAAACTTGCGTTTGGACATCGGTTCTTTATCAAGCTTCATTCGCGCGTTGCGAGAGCCTTCAGTCTTTTCCTCAATCCACATAAACACCATGGTCCAAACTGTCTGTGGGCAGGTATAGCCGCACCATACTCGACCAAATAGGGTGGTTACAAAAAATAAACCAAAGGCACAAATAATTAATATCCAAGCCAATAGAAAAAAATCTTGAGGAAAAAAGGTAATGCCAAAGATGTGAAACTGTCGTGCTGGCAAATCAAATAAAACACCTTGTCGATCATGCCAGTTAATCCAAGGTGTTAGAAAGTAACCAAGCATTAAGATCCACAGGGCACGGGTACGAATCTTTTGAAAAAAACCTGAAATCGCACGTGTATAAATTTTTTTGCGTTTCTCATACAAGTCGAATTCAACAGTTTCAGGCTCGACATTTTGAACAGGTATTTTCTCACTCATGCTGCTTTCCTTAACGATCAACAGGCTGTTTAAGTACTGACTAATATTACAATTTTTAATGAAAAAAGGGTGTGCCTTTCGGTCACACCCTTTTGATACACATCAGAGGTTTAATGATTTACTGATTTGATAAGCTGTAAACGTAACCTGCAACAACGTGTGCTTTGTCTTTACCTAGAATTCCTTCCCAAGCCGGCATTTGACCATTACGTCCATTACGGATGGTTTGCATGACTTGTTGTGGGCTGCCGCCGTAAAGCCAGATGTTATCGGTAAGGTTAGGGGCACCAAATAAGTGATTACCTTTACCTTCCGCACCGTGACACGCTAAACAGTTAGTCGTGTAGAGTTGCTGACCTTTTTGTGCCGCTTTTACGTCAGTCTCATTACCACTTAGGCTTAGAACGTATTGAGATACGTTATGTACGCCTTCTTCCCCTAACATGGGACCCCAGGCAGGCATAGCAGCTATTCGACCATTCAAGATGGTTTGTGAAATTGCTGCTGCGTCACCGCCATATAGCCAATCATCATCCGTTAGGTTAGGGAAACCGTAGCTACCCGTAGCTGCAGAGCCGTGACATTGCGCACAGTTATTGGCAAACAAGCGCTGGCCAATGCGCATGGCTTGATCATTCTGCGCCAACTCTTCAATCGGCGTTTGCGAGAATTGAGCGAACATTGGGCCAAATTCTGCTTCTGCTTTAGCGACTTCGCGCTCGTAGGAGGATTCCTGTGTCCAGCCCAATAAGCCTTTGTAGTTGCCTAGACCTGGATACAGAGCTAAGTAAGCTAAAGCAAAGACTACTGTCATGACGAACATCCAGTACCACCAGCGTGGCAAAGGATTATCGTACTCTTCAATGCCATCGAATTCATGGCCCATTGTTTGTTCAGTCTCAGAGTTGAATCGTTGACCTTTACGTACAACACTCAATAAGATGAAACTGCCGAATATGGAACCTAGCGAGATCACAATGATCCAGCCGCTCCAAAAAGAAGTTAATTCATTCATTTTGTATTCTTCTCCACGGATGGCTCGCGTTGAACGTTGCTTGCCTCATCTTCTTCATCAGCAAAGGGAAGGTTAGCGGCCTCATCAAAGCCTTTCTTGCGCCCCCGACTGAATGTCCAAAAAAAGATACCTATGAACGCAATGAATGCGATCGGTGTTGCAAGTGCTCTTAGCGTATTAATGTCCATGATTAGCCCTATCGTTCGATCACTGTGCCAAGCTGTTGCAAGTATGCAACCAAGGCATCGATTTCACGTTTGCCACGTACCTCAGTTTTAGCTGATGCGATTTGATCATCAGTATAAGGTACGCCAACCATGCGCAATGCTGACATTTTGTTGGCGGTGTCATTGCCATCAATTTTGTTTTCAAATAACCAAGGGAAGCCAGGCATATTTGACTCAGGCACTACGTCGCGAGGGTTGTACAAGTGAGCACGGTGCCACTCATCGCTGTAACGCTGCCCAACACGAGCAAGGTCAGGTCCGGTACGTTTAGAGCCCCATAGGAATGGATGATCGTAAACTGACTCGCCCGCAACACTGTAAGGGCCGTAGCGTTCTGTTTCAGCACGAAATGGACGAATCATTTGAGAGTGACAGCTTAAGCATCCTTCTCGTTGATAAATGTCGCGTCCTTCTAACTCAAGCGCAGAAAGAGGCTTTAAGTTCTCTACTGGTTGAGTGGTTTGTTTCATAAAGAATAGAGGGATGATTTCAACCAAGGCGCCGAAGCTGATTGCTACGACAATTAGGATGATCATGAGCCCCATATTTTTTTCAATAACTTCATGGCGCATGTGTAAACCCCTATGCTGTTTGAGTATCGGCTTCGAAGCTTTCAGCTTCTTTACCGTTCGCTTGACGGACTGTCATGTAAGTGTTGTAAGACATGATCAACATACCCAATAAGAACACCACACCACCTATAACACGAACAAACCAGCCTGGATAACTCGCATCAACAGCTTCTACGAACGTGTATGTCAATGAACCATCGTCATTGAATGCGCGCCACATTAAGCCTTGCATAATGCCGTTTACCCACATAGAAGCGATATAAAGTACTGTGCCAATAGTCGCTAACCAGAAGTGAACATTGATTAGACGCGTTGAGTACATTGCGCCAGCTTTCAGCCCTAGAACAACCGGTAGCATGTGGTAAACCGCACCAATACTTACCATTGCCACCCAGCCTAGTGCGCCTGCGTGTACGTGGCCAATAGTCCAGTCTGTATAGTGAGATAAGGCGTTTACCGTCTTAATTGACATCATTGGCCCTTCAAAGGTAGACATACCGTAGAAAGACAGTGATACAACCAAGAAGCGTAGAATGGGATCATGACGAAGTTTGTGCCATGCGCCAGATAGCGTCATAACGCCATTAATCATGCCGCCCCAAGATGGTGCTAATAGAATCAGCGACATAACCATACCTAAACTTTGCGTCCAGTTTGGTAGAGCCGTGTAATGTAAATGGTGAGGTCCGGCCCAAATGTATAGAGAGATCAGTGCCCAAAAGTGGACAATAGATAAACGATACGAGAATACCGGACGTCCAGCCTGTTTAGGAACAAAGTAGTACATCATGCCTAGGAATCCAGCCGTTAGGAAGAAGCCCACCGCGTTGTGACCGTACCACCATTGAACCATTGCATCGGCTGCACCAGAGTAAACTGAGTAAGATTTAAATGCACTGACAGGGATAACGGCACTGTTTCCAAGATGTAATACTGCAACGGTAATGATGAAAGCACCAAAGAACCAGTTTGCAACATAAATGTGTTTCATTTTGCGCTTAGCAATCGTACCGAAGAAGTTGATAGCAAAGGCTACCCAAACTAAGGTAATTAAAATGTCGATTGGCCATTCTAGCTCTGCGTACTCTTTAGTTTGAGTGTAGCCAAGCGGTAATGTAATGGCAGCGGCAACGATGATGATTTGCCAGCCCCAGAAGGTAAATCCTGACAAAACGTCAGAGAAGAGTCTGGCTTGTGTGGTACGCTGTACAACATAGTACGCCGTAGCAAACAAGGCAGAACCACCAAATCCAAAGATGACTGCGTTAGTGTGAAGTGGGCGTAAACGTCCAAAATGTAGGTAAGGTATGTTAGCAAGTAAATCTGGCCAGACTAATTGTGACGCAATTAATACGCCGACGGCCATGCCTACTACGCCCCATACCACCGTCATGATGGTGAATGCGCGCACCACTCGATAGTTGTATGTTGGGTGATCAAAAGCTGTGCTCATAGTTTCTTCCACAAACCACGTTGAGTGATAGACCTTGTTAAAGATAATACTGTTGTTATTAAAGAGATGGACTGAAGTGCTTCGAACGAATTGTGCGTAGCAGTCGGACCTTCCTTCTAATTCCAACAGCGGTAAACTAGCAGAATTGATTCTAAGTCCTTTCACATTTCAAATAACAGGAGCACCGAATGCTTTGTGGGTATTCCTTGTCACAGAGCAACGTTTTTAACCAATATGATAAAAGTTTACCTCTTACACGGCGCGGGTGCTGGGCATCAGAGTGATTTTCTACAAAACTTTAAACAACGTTTTGAGGATGAAGTTGGCTTGCAGGTGAATCCAGTAACACTTGATTATATGGTGCAAATTGAGACAACAGGAAAAATGCGTCCACCGCCGCGTATTCCTAAGTTGGTTGAAGAAGTGCAGCAGAAAATTGACCCGGAAACACCAATTGTTTTGATTGGTAAGTCAATGGGATGTCGGATCATTGCTGATCTTTGTGCCAGCCATAATGTTCAAGCATGTATTGCATTGGGGTTTCCTTTTTACCCAGCTAAGAAAACAGATAAACATCGATTAGGGCATTTTGAGCAAACTGGCGGCGTGCCTTATTACATTTTGCAAGGGACAAGGGATAGTTTAGGCAACCATGAATGGGTAACGGAGCAAAATTTGCCAGAAAATGTTCATGTTAATTGGATAGAGGGAGCAGATCACGATTTTCGCGTTTTAAAACGCTATAATCTGTCCGAGCAAGAGGTTATGCAAAATCTGATCGCTCATTGTGCGGTCATTTTACATGACTATGATATCCGTCGTTAGTATAGAGGTCATTCGTGGACACCGTAGATCACAATCAAGTATTAGATACCCAAGGGTTATATTGCCCAGAACCTGTCATGATGTTACATGGTGTAGTGCGTAAGATGGCGGCCGGAGAGGTGGTTAAGATTATTGCAACGGATCCTTCCACTGAGCGCGATATACCTAAGTTTTGCACCTTCCTTGGACACCCACTATTAAAGCAAGCACAAGATGGTGAGCTTTATTATTATTGGGTGCAAAAGAAAAAGGCCAGCGATTAGGCTGGCCTTTTAAAACTTATAATCTAAGCAACTCGTATTCTTTTGCTGTCAGCATACTCGTGCTCAAGGATCTCATTTAGTTTAGCAAAGCTAGTAGATGTCGATACATCGATGCTCAACTTTAATTGACGAACAATGTCGTTTGCTGAAACCAGTCCGCGTATGCTCATAGTTTCTTCATCTACAACCAACAAGTGCTGATGAGCGTTGTTTTTTTGGCTTAGAATGAGTGATTCAATATCACTTCCAGCTAGTGACTTTAATGAGACAGCAAGCAAATCTTCTTTAGCGCGCATTAGGTCAATTGCCAGTAGCTCATCACGCACATAACCTTCTGCAATGCGCTTAATAAAAGCTTCTTCAGATAGATCTTCTAAGCTCACCACGCCCAAAAAGTTATTTTGAGAATCCACTACGATTTTCATTCGTACGTGCTCTTTCTTCATGATCTCAACGAGTACGTCGGCACGTACATTCGGTTCGATCAAACGAGGGCTAGAAGTTTTAAAGTCCGTTAGGACGCGAAGAGCGGGCGTGTAAAGACCGATGTTCTCTTCAACTACAGGCCAAGTTAAATCGCGGATGTCAGCAGTCGTTACGTATGTAAGTGTTTTCATGATAGTCACCATTAAGCTTAATTAATTATTCAGTTTGTATTTTAAATAGTAAATAAATTAAGCAGCGTAGGGTGGGCCACGACATGATAGCGCGTAGGCAACATTGGTTACGTTCGTTTGCGCAAAAAAGCAGAATGACTGTGTTTGAGCGTCGCTTATTTTGATTCGTACTGCAGGCAGCAGTGTGTGATCTAAATCTGGTGAAACCTCTGTGGAGGGCAATTCGAAGGGCGCTTCCAAAAGGCCATTTTTAACAAAGCCACGATGTTCATTACTATCAAGCGCCTTAGCACTGATGCTAAAAAGCACAAGCAGCGGTATGAGTAATAAAATGCGTGTCATGGGAACGCTCCGTAGAAGTAATAAATTCAGCATAGCCTGAAAGACAGAACTTTGACAACGATCAATTTTAAGTTTGCGTTTTTAGTCAAATTTATTTCACTATCCGTATTAATCTCTGCTAATAAGAAACATAACGTCATGAATATTGTGAAAATGTCTGAAACAAACGATTGTTTTTGCTGAAAGTTCGATATAATTCAGTTTTATTACTGCTTCAACTAGAAGGTTGCCGTTAGCGTTATGGACATAGATCCGTTTGCTCAATTATTGATTCCAGTTAATGTAATGACACTTGTCGTATTTCTCGGATGTTGGTGGGGATACGCATGCTATGCACTGTATCATTCTAAACGTCGAACATGTCTGGTGAGTGTGTTGCACCAATTCCGCCTCGCTTGGATGTCTCGCCTCCTACGTCGCGATAACCGGATTGCGGATGCGTCGGTTATGGCGAACTTGGAGCGTAGTAGCTTATTTTTTGCATCCAGCAGTTTATTGATTATTGCCGGCTTGTTTACGGCGTTTAATTACTCTGAGCAAGCGTTGAGCATTATCAACGATTTCCATTTCCTAACACCAACAACTCAAACTGAGTGGGAATTGAAGATCATTGTGTTGGTCGTTATTTTCGTTTATGCGTTTTTTACATTCACTTGGTCCGTACGGCAATACAATTTTTGCTCAGTATTAGTGGGCAGTGCGCCTCTTGCAACGGAACGAGGCATCGAAGAAAGTGAACGAGAGCTTTACGCAATGCATATGGCAAGAGTCTGTAGCCTAGCTGCAAATCAATTTAACTATGGATTGCGCGCTTACTACTTTGCTATGGCATTTTCTGCTTGGTTTTTGGGCCCATATTTTTGCATGGCTTCAAGCGTTATGGTTGTTGCTGTGTTATATCGTCGCGAATTTCGTTCAAAAACGTTTAAAACACTAAGTCGTGGACTGGTTATTAAATCCCATGCTTCCTAATTTTCCAAAACAAGTCACTGAAAGTAATTCACCTGTTAATCGAACAGTAAAGGTGGATGACCAACTTTATAACTACATTATTAATCATTCTGTTAATGAACCGGCTGTGCTTAAGGGCCTGCGTCGTGAAACTGCCCAATACCATATGGCACGTATGGCGTTATCTCCAGAAGTGGGTCAGTTCTTAGGTTTGTTGATTACGATGCAGGCACCTAAACGAGTCTTAGAGATAGGTGTATTCACTGGATACAGTACCATCTCCATGGGTCTTAAGTTATCTAAAGATGCGCAGCTCTTAGCGTTAGATAAAAAGCAAATGTGGTTGGACATCGCCAATAAATATATCGATCAAGCAGGACTATCTTCGCAAGTTGAAACTCGATGTTGTGATGCAAAAACCACAATGCTCCAATTGCAGGAAGAGCAACCAGGGACGTTTGACTTTATTTTTATTGATGCAGATAAAGCCAATTTACTCTCCTATTACAACATGGGTAAAGCGCTTTTGCGTCAAGGTGGTTGTATGGTCATCGATAATACCTTGTGGTGGGGAAATGTTGCCGATGAATCTTTCGATGACAAAGACACACGTATCGTTAGGGCTCTCAATGATTGTGTTCACCAAGACCCTGAAGTGACAGCCAGCTTGCTTCCAATAGGCGATGGATTGACGATCATTCATAAGTCTTAACTTTTTACGCTTGAATTTTTTTTCTGTGCCTCCATATCCTTTAACATCATAAAGTTATGCGCTAATGCGCGTTGTTGTAACAAAGGAGCATGGAGAAACATGACAACTGAAACTCAAAAAGAAACCTTAGGATTCCAGACTGAAGTAAAACAATTGCTTCATTTAATGATCCACTCTTTGTACTCAAACAAAGAAATCTTTCTACGTGAGTTGATCTCAAACGCGTCGGATGCAGTGGACAAATTGCGTTTTGAATCGGTATCTAACGCAGATCTATTGTCTGACGATCCTAACCTACGTGTTCGTATTGGTTTCGATAAAGATGCGGGTACGATCACGATCGATGATAACGGTATTGGCATGAGCCGTGATGAAGCGATCTCAAACCTTGGTACCATCGCGAAGTCAGGCACAGCTCAATTCCTAGATCAACTTAGCGGTGATCAGAAGAAAGATAGCCAATTAATTGGTCAATTCGGTGTGGGTTTCTACTCAGCGTTTATTGTTGCAGATAAAGTAACTGTAGAAACACGTCGTGCAGGTCATGAAGAAGCGATTCGTTGGGAGTCAGAAGGCACTGGCGAGTTCACCATTGAAGCAATCGATAAAGCAACTCGCGGAACAAGCATCACGCTTCATTTAAAAGACGATGCACAAGAATTTGCTGATAACTGGCGTCTACGATCCTTAGTGTCTAAGTATTCGGATCATATTTCTATTCCGGTTGAAATGCTCAAAGTGGCGACACCAGAATACGACGAAGAGGGTAATGTTAAGCCTGCAGATGAGAATGCTGAGCCTACTTGGGAGGCGGTTAATTCTGCTAAAGCCCTTTGGACTCGTCCACGTAACGAAGTATCGGACGAAGAGTACCAAGAATTCTACAAGCATGTTTCTCATGATTACCAAGACGCTTTGAAATGGTCTCATAACAAAGTTGAAGGCAAATTAGAGTACACAAGCTTATTGTACATCCCTGCTAAAGCGCCACAGGATTTGTGGAACCGCGATATGCTGCGTGGTCTTAAGCTTTACGTTCAGCGTGTGTTCATTATGGACGACGCAGAAGCCTTCTTGCCTCCTTACATGCGTTTTGTTAAGGGTGTTGTGGATTCAAACGATCTGTCTCTTAATGTTTCTCGTGAGATTCTACAAAACGACAATGCGGTCGACTCAATGCGTTCTGCGTTGACGAAACGTGTGCTGGACATGTTGTCTAAAATGGCGAAGAACGATCCAGATACTTACCAGTCTTTCTGGGATGAATTTGGTAATGTGCTGAAAGAAGGTCCAGCTGACGACTTTGGAAACAAAGATAAAATTGCTGAACTGCTTCGCTTTAGCTCGACGCATACTGACAATGCTGCGCAAACAGAGTCGCTGAAAGGCTATGTAGAGCGCATGGCGGAAGATCAAGACAAGATTTACTACATTTACGCTGAAAACCATAATACAGCTAAAAATAGCCCTCATTTAGAAGTGCTTCGTAAGAAAGGTTACGAAGTGCTGTTATTGAGTGATCGCATTGATGAGTGGATGATGTCGTCTCTACGTGAGTTTGACGGTAAGACATTCCAAGATGTGACCAAAGGCAAGTTAGACATTGAAGTAGAAGAGTCTGAAGAACAGAAAAAAGAGAAAGAGCAAAAAGCTGAGCAAATGAAGCCGCTGCTTGATCGTATGAAATCTGTTTTGGAAGGCAAAGTAACGTCTGTTAATAGTACTGACCGTTTGACGAACTCTCCAGCGTGTTTGGTGGTAGGTGAGTTTGACATGGGTCTACAAATGCGTCGTTTACTTGAACAAGCGGGTCAACAACTGCCTGAATCTAAGCCATCATTGGAAATCAACCCTGATCATCCAATTGTTCAGAAAATGGATGCGGAATCAGATGAAGAGCGCTTTGCGGATATGGCTTGGTTATTGTACGAACAAGCAACCCTTGCAGAGGGTGGTCAACTAGACGACCCTGCAACGTTTGTAACACGTATGAATAAGTTGATTGTTCAAATGTCGAACTAAGCAAAATTAGAGCCCAAGCATTGCTTGGGCTTTTTTGTATCTGTCGCATGACAAGGAGGTCTTATGCGTCTATGTTTATCGGCTGCGCTATGCTGCCTAATCGGTAATTCTATTGCTCAACCTGTCCAGCTGGCGACGGTTTATGATGGTGAGCATGTTGAATCTTATCTTGTCAGTGAAAAGCTTGATGGTATACGTGCTATCTGGGATGGTCATCAATTGACGACACGACAAGGTAATCTAATAGTGGCTCCTTATTGGTTTATTAATGGCTGGCCTGAGCTATGGATGGATGGCGAATTGTGGTCAGGTCGTCAAGGCTTCAATGCAGTTCAAAAGACCGTATTAGATCAGGTGCCAAACGAATCACAATGGAGACAGATTCGTTATATGGTTTTTGATGCGCCAAATGTCGAACATACCTTTGCCGAACGCTATAAAATCTATTTAGATGCTATCGAGTCTACTCAGAATGAATATTTGCAGCCTGTGACGCAGCATTCCATTACGACTTCTGATGAATTGTATCGTCTGTTGGATGAAGTTGTGTATCAAGGAGGAGAGGGTTTAATGCTCCACCGTAAAGATGCTTCTTTTAAAGATGGTCGAAGTGATGCCTTACTTAAGTTGAAGCCTTATAAAGATGCTGAGGCGAGGGTAGTTGCTCATGTTCCTGGAAAGGGAAAATATTCAGGCAAAATGGGGGCCATAGTAGTTGAGTTAGCCAATGGTCGGCAATTTAGAGTTGGTTCGGGCTTTAATGATCAAGAGCGTTCTGAGCCGCCTGCAATTGGTGATTACATTACCTTTCGCTACCAAGGCTTAACTTCAACCGGACTGCCTAGGTTTGCTAGTTTTATTAGAGTTCGTAGAGGGCCATTTGAATTTAGAGATCCTGATTGATGACCTTTTTAGGGGCTTCCCAGAGCCTTACGTGTCGATTATAGGGGATGAGTTCATCACATGAGCTTGGTGTGGCGTGGTGGCTCAAAGCGGATTTATGTGATCGCTTGAGCCACCTGAATGGGCCGTTAGACAAATAACTCGCTCATCTAGCTAAACGCAGAATAAATCATGTAATTTCTGAATTAACTCTTTCACCCTAGAATCAGCAATAGAGTAGAAAATAGTTTGCGAGTCCCTGCGTGTGCTTACCAGTCCGTCTTTCCTGAGTACGGCTAAGTGCTGTGATAAAGCCGATTGGCTGAGCAAGACTTTTTCATTTAGAGAGCCTACCGAAAGCTCTCCCTGTAAAAGGTTGCAAAGGATAATAAGTCTGTTCTCGTTGCTCAATGCTTTTAGAAAGCCAGAGGCTTCACTAGCGCGTTCGAGCATTTCTGTGATGGTGAGTTCTGATTTAGGCATAGGTGTTATATATCGTTATTAGTATAATTAAGAATGAATATCAGTGTTATAACAAAGATTGCTGGGAAAACAAGTAATCCACAACTCTTGTGGATAAGGCTGGGGGTATGAGGCGTAAAAGCAATCACGACAAATGCATACCCTCTGTCTAGCCTGGTTGGTTAAAAAACCATCATCTAGAGTTCAAACTCAGCCCAGATCGGGGCGTGGTCAGACGGTTTATCTAACGCTCGAATCTCGTAATCAATCCCTGTTGATATTAGACGCTCCATAAGTGGCCCTGTGGCAAGCACGCCATCAATTCTTAGGCCTCGTTTAGGGGTGTCATCAAAGCCTTTTGAGCGATAGTCAAACCAGCTAAAGCGTTCGTTAGAGGTTGGATGTTGGAAGCGATAGGTGTCAGTTAGTCCCCATGCTAACAAGCGATCAAACCACTCTCTTTCTTCTGGAAGGAAACTACACTTGCCCGTTCTTAACCAGCGTTTTGCATTTTGGTCACCAATGCCTATGTCTAAATCCAAATGGGAGATATTGAAGTCACCCATAATGACAATTTGAGCTTCTTTAGGTTGGTCAGAAAGGTAGTCCATAAGGTCTTGGTAGAATTTACGTTTCGCAGGAAACTTTGTCTCATGATCACGATTTTCACCCTGCGGAAAATAGCCGTTTATAACCTTCAAAGGGCCATTTTCGGTATCGAACGTAGCAATAATCATGCGACGTTGGGCGTCTTCGTCGTCACCAGGAAATCCGTACTCTACTTCGAGAGCTGGTTTTTTGCTGAAGATGGCTACGCCATAATGTGACTTTTGACCGAAATAGTAGGCATGATAGCCCACTGATTCTGGAATCTCATGAGGGAAGGCGTCATCATGCACCTTAATCTCTTGCAGGCCGATGATATCTGGTTGCTGTGCTTCAACAAGCGCTGAGATCTGATGTGGACGCGCTCTTAAACCGTTGATGTTGAAGGATACTACTTTCATAGAGCTAATGATTCCTGACCTAATTCTCAATATTACAAATACTTACAGATTAAAGTCTTATTGACAATAATAACTAGCCAGAATTTAAAAAATAATCATTTACATTAGTAGAGTTGAAATAACCAAGTCACAACCCAATTGATTGTAGATATTTACATTTAAAAGGACTCTCGTAATGAGCTATCAATATGATTTATTCGTGATCGGAGCAGGTTCTGGTGGCGTGCGTGCCAGCCGTGTTGCTGCTTCAAAAGGATTTAAAGTGGGTGTTGCAGAGTCTCAAGCGCTAGGGGGAACCTGTGTCAACATTGGCTGCGTACCGAAGAAGCTGTTTGTTTACGGTTCCGAATACAGTCATATTGCAAGTCAGGCAAAGGGGTATGGTTGGACGTTTTCTGAGCCAAGTTTTGATTGGGCAACGTTAAGGGACAATAAATCTAAAGAGATTGAGCGTTTGAATGGCATCTATAAAAATCTGCTTGAAAACCCAGGCGTTACCATTCATCAAGGCTATGGTGAGCTAGTAGATGCTCATACTGTTAAAGTAGGTGATGAGATCATTACAGCCGAACGTATTCTAATCGCCGTTGGTGCTCAGCCATTTGTTCCAGAGTTCCCCGGCAATGAGCATGTACTGGTCTCCGACGATATGTTCTTTCTAGAAGAACTGCCGAAATCGATTCTAGTCGTAGGTGGTGGTTATATCGCCGTTGAGTTTGCTGGTATTTGTAACGGTTTGGGCGTCGAAACGACGTTGATGTACCGCGGTGATAAGTTATTACGCGGTTTTGATGAAGACGTACGCGATTTTGCAAGTAACGAATACGGTCGTTCCGGTGTCAATGTTCAACTAAACAGCGATGTTGCGAAAATTGAATTACAAGGTAAGCAAAAACGTGTGATGCTAAAAGATGGCCGTGAGTTGGTGTTCGATGAAGTGCTTTATGCGACAGGCCGTGTACCTAACACTGATAAGTTGAATGTGGCATCAACAGGTATTGAAACCACTAAAAATGGTGCGATTGTGGTGAATGATCGTTATCAAAGTACAGCGGATTCTGTTTATGCCATCGGTGACGTAACAGATCGTGTTCAATTAACTCCTGTGGCAATTAAAGAAGCGATGGCGTTGATTGGCTATTGGTTCGATGGCATTGAACCAAACTTTGATTACGATAATATTCCGACCGCTGTTTTCTCGCAGCCACCAATCGGTACCGTAGGACTGAGTGAACAAGAAGCGGATCGACGTGGTTTAGATATAGATGTTTATCAAACAGATTTTCGCGCCATGAAGCATACGTTATCGGGTGCACAAGAGCGCAGTTTTATGAAGTTGATTGTTGATAGATCAACTGACAAGGTTATCGGTGCTCATATGATTGGTGACTATGCCGGTGAGATTATTCAAGGCCTTGGTATTGCGATTAAAGCAGGCGCGACAAAAGCACATTTTGATTCGACGGTGGGTGTTCATCCAACTAGTGCTGAAGAATTTGTTACGTTTTCAGCAGGCTCGCTTAAAAAGCGATGAAAAAATGTTTTAAGCCGTTTAGCGCTTAGTTAAACGGCTTATTTTATTGGAGTGTATAAATGAACGAATGGTTAGAGTCGCTTCAGCCACAAGCTGTATGGCGACAGTTTCGTCTGATGTGTGATACCCCGCGCCCGTCTTTTCACGAAGAAACGCTACGTAGCTATTTATTTGAATGGTCTCAGAGTTTAGGGTTGAGAGCCAGTATTGATGCGGCCGGCAATTTATTAATTTGTAAGCCTGCCACGACAGGTATGGAAGCTTGTGAGACCGTTGTGCTACAGGGGCATCTAGATATGGTGGCTCAAAAAGAAGCGACCTCTAATCATTGCTTTGAAAATGACCCAATTGAAACGTATGAGCAAGACGGTTGGGTGCATGCAAAAGGTACGACTCTTGGGGCGGACAATGGCATCGGCGTCGCGGCTATTTTGGCCGTTTTAGAAAGTAACGATATTCCCCATGGCCCCATTGAGGCACTGTTCACGATTGAAGAAGAAACCAGTCTACGTGGTGCATCTCAACTTCCTGAAGGCATTCTTAAGGGTACCCGACTGCTAAACCTTGACTCAGAAGATCGTGGTGATGTTTACATCGGTTGCGCCGGTGGTGTTGATATCAATGTGTCCAAACGTTTCCTGTTAGAGCATGAACCGGAATTTGATAGGGCCTTCTTGATTACTATCACAGGGCTAAAAGGTGGGCATTCAGGCCTAGACATCAATAAAGGTCTAGCCAATGCAAATGTGCTGATGGCGCGATTACTGAATGACTTAAATGATGCAATGGATTTTCGTTTGTCTTCAATAGTGGGTGGTACACTGCGAAATGCCATTGCACGAGATGCCAATGCTACTGTGTTAATGAACGACTCTGAAATTGGTAAATTTGAAGAATGGCTTACTGAGCAAGCCGAACTCTATCAACAAGAATACGTAGATACAGATCTCAACTTATCCATTTCAGTTTCTACTTCTGATGTAACTGGACACCTTTCTAAAAGTGATCAGACGAGTGTGATACAAGCTTTATTATCGGCACCGCATGGTGTTCGTCGCATGTCACCTTCTATTGCTAATGTGGTGGAAACCTCCTGCAACTTGGGCGTTATTAGAATCTTGGTCAATCAGGCTGATATTGAATTGTCTGTTTGTCTATTAGTACGTTCTTTAGTGGACAGTCAAACTGAATACTTAGCGAAGATAGCTAAAGCGCCATTTCAATTAATTGGCTGTGAGGTGTTGTTAGAAAATGGCTATCCTGGCTGGAAGCCTGAGCCACATTCTAATTTACTGACACATTTCCATCGTGTACATGAACAGGTAATGGGCTTTGAGCCTAATGTGAAAGTGATTCACGCAGGGCTTGAATGCGGTATCATCGGCGCAAAATACCCAGCAATGGAGATGGTATCGTTTGGGCCGAATATACGCGGTGCGCATTCACCCTCTGAACGCCTCCAAATCGATTCCGTAGCAGAGTTTTGGAGCATCCTTAAAACACTGCTTAAAGACACGCCGAAAGCCGTTTGATTATGTCAAAAGTTTGTGCTGTTACCCTTGATGGGACAACGTATGAAATTGAGTCTGGCGAGAATTTACTGGCTGGCTTGACCTCCAACGGGGTCATTGTTCCGCACAGTTGTTTAGCTGGAGCGTGCCGAAGTTGTTGTTTATATGAGGCGACAACCACTACTCCTTTGTTAGCGTGTCAGCAGAGAGTTACGGAGGATCTATCCCTAACGACACAAGCACATCATGTATATGATGTTGTCCTAGAACACGTAACCGTGAGCGAGTTGACACAGCGGTGGGCTGTGGTGACGGGTCGCACGAAAATGGCGCTACCGTTAGGCGCAGACATTCGTTGGCAATGTGGCGGACAAGAGGGGCGCAGTACCTGCTGTTCACCCGATGGCACGACACTTGATTTCTACTTCCCCACCCATCTTTGTAATCAAATAGACACGTTGAAGCTAGTGAATAAGCCTCAGCGAGCATTGTTGGACCCAAATGCCACGTTTCTCTTACTGTACGGCGCTAAGAATGAACCCATGGCGCGGCATTTTGCAGAAGCGCTTACGGCTAGTAATTTGGGCACCAAAATCGAGTTGGCGTTAATAGATTTGTCGAAGTCTGATGCCAGCTTATCCTTCAAGCGGTTTGACATGGCGGTCGTAATGGCCGATGAGCCCATATCCCTGCATGCCTTAGAGACTTGGCTAACGAACAGTCGTTGTCGAGTGAATGAATTTACCTATCTAATAAACCACTCCTAATGAAAATACTGCACACATCCGATTGGCACCTTGGTCAGAGTTTTATGGGCAAAAGCCGTCTCGAAGAGCATCGTTTATTTGTTTCTTGGCTTGCGAATATTGTTGAACAACATCACATCAAAGCCGTGATTTTGGCGGGAGACGTATTTGACACATCAACTCCGCCCAGTTATGCCCGAGAGCTCTATCATGAATGTGTTCTAAAACTGAATGCCTTAAATTGCCAGTTTATTGTGGTTGCAGGCAACCACGATTCGGTCAGTGTATTAAACGAAAGTAAAAGTCTTTTGAGAACGCTCGATACCTATGTCGTGACGCAACCAGAGTGGGCAGCACTGGATAATGCTGTCATTCCATTGCGGGATGAGCAAAACACACTACAGGCGATGGTATGTGCCATTCCATTTCTTCGCGCAAGAGACATGGTGCGTTACGAAGCAGGGCAGGCAGGGGATGAAAAACAACAGCTGCTTTCCCATCAAATACAGCACTATTACCGAACTTTATTTTCAGAGGCGAAGCGATTATCTGGCGATGTGTCCATAATTGGTACGGGTCATTTCACCGTGTTAGGCGGACAGAAAACAGAGTCAGTGCGCGATATTTATGTGGGTACGTTAGAGGCTTTCCCGCCAAGCATGTTGCCTGAGTTTGATTATTTGGCGCTGGGTCATATTCATAAGCCAATATCAGTGGGAGGCAATCACTGCTGGCGCTATTCTGGTTCGCCGATGCCAATGAGTTTTGATGAAGCCAGCAGTCAAAAATCCGTTTGTGTGTTTGATACTGAGACCCGTGATGTTGAGCGTATTGATGTGCCGGCGTTTCGTGAACTCAGAAGCATGAAAGGAAGTCGTGATCAACTGATCTATGAAATTGAGCAACTACCATGTAGCGAGCATTTGACCGTATGGCTTGAGATTACTGTTACAGAAGATATCAATCTAGGTCCTTTTCAGGAACAGCTAAGACAAATAACCGAGCATAAGAAGATTGATGTCGTCAAAGTGCGCCGAGAAAAGAGGCTCGTCGATTTGGTCGATGGCTTGGCTGAAACCGCTACGTTAGAGGATGTAACCCCGGTGGAAGTATTTGACAAGTTATTGCTTGAGAAGGACGTATCAGAAGAGCGAAGTGTGGAGCTTAGAGGCTTATTCCAGCAAATCATTATTGACGATGAGGAGCCTAACTCATGAAAATCTGCTCACTACGTTTTGAAAATTTGAATTCTTTGAAGGGTAAGTGGTTTATAGATTTTGAATCTGCACCCTTAGCAGACGCTGGCATTTTTGCTATCACTGGCCCTACGGGGGCAGGGAAGTCCACGTTATTAGATGCGATTTGTTTGGCGCTCTATCATCAGACGCCCCGTATTAATGTATCCCAATCTGCTAATGATGTAATGACTCGACACACTGCCCATTGCGCTTCTGAAGTAGTGTTTGAAGTGAAAGGTAAGCGATACACCGCGTCATGGGAGCAAAAACGTGCTCGTAATAAAGCCGATGGCAAGCTGCAACCGATTAAATGCAGTTTGTCGCAAGCTGACGGTAAAATCATTGCCGATAAAATTGCCTTAAAACTTGAC
This sequence comes from Marinomonas gallaica, assembly GCF_049821165.1. Lineage (NCBI taxonomy): Bacteria > Pseudomonadati > Pseudomonadota > Gammaproteobacteria > Oceanospirillales > Oceanospirillaceae > Marinomonas > Marinomonas gallaica. The sequence goes on along the minus strand of NZ_CP187511.1, from coordinate 2,799,654 downwards.
GGCGTCGCTGAATTAACTGGACTGGATTTTCCACGTTTTACTCGCTCGATGATGCTTGCTCAAGGCGGATTTGCGGCGTTTTTGAATGCCAAAACGGACGATCGAGCTGAGTTATTAGAAGAACTGACTGGAACGGAAGTATACGCGGATATTTCACGACGAATATTTGAAGCCCATCGTGAGAAAAAAGCTCATATCCAGCAACTTGAGGCCGTTCAAGCGAGCCATAAGTTACTGTCTATTGAAGAGTGGCAAGTGTTGCAAGATGAGCATGACGTTGCTAAGAAAAACGTTGATCAAACGAAACAGTCGCTAAATGCGCTGCATCGAGTGCTCGCATGGCACCAATCAGCTCAAGAGCTGACAGAGAAAAAATCAAAACTCAATGATGAGCTTGTTCAGGCTCAAACAAATTGGACTGAGCTTGCGCCGTCTTTTAGTTTGCTTGAGCAAGCGTATCTGGCACAACAAATAGAGCCCAAACACGCACATCTACAGCAGCTTAAAGTTGAGCTAGAGCAAAGTAAAAGTCTAGAAAGAAGCTTAAAAACAGAGTTATTAGAAAGCCAGCAGTCTTATGATGACACTCAAGCCCGTTTTAATGATGCTTCTCACACACTTTCTGAACATCAGGCCGCATTTGCAAAATTTGAACTGGCCGCTGAGAAGACTTGGTCGCCAAAAGAACACGAATGTAATCGACAGGCTCAAGCGTTGCAAACGCATCAAGATAATCAGCGAGCGCTGTTACAACAGTTGGATGCTTTAGAACAGGATATTTCGAATCAGAACTCTACGGTAACCCAACTTCAGAATGAAAAACTGAGCTTAATGGAGTCGCTAAATGTTTGGAAAGATGGCGCGAAAGCCTCAGAACTAATAGAAAAGTGGCGCCTGCAAGATGATCAGATAAGCCAAAATAAACAGCAGTCTATAAATAAACAAACACAACTGACTTCACTGCAGTCTGTCAAAACAGATATTGAGCAGAAATTAGTGTCTGCTGAGCAACAGCTAAGTCAAACTCAAAAACATCAGTCAGAGCTGAATCATCATTTACAGACGGTCGAGTCGGATCTTGCGTCTTTGTTGAATACTTATGACGCAGCAAGTTTGGCGCACAAAATTGACAGCCTTGAAGTATATGTAGAGCAAAAGCGAACGCTTCAAACCACTTTGAGTCGATTGGCTGAATCAAGACAAGAACTGGAGCGGTTAAACTGTGCTCAGCAAACGTTAAGTGACGAGTTGACCCAAAACACCGAGCAAGTTAAGCAAGCGCTGTCCAATATCAAACGAATCGAAGCGCAAATAGCCGACCTTGAGCAGCGGATTTTTTTGCAACAACGTGTTGCTGTATTGGAGCGTGAGCGTCAATTGCTTATCGAGGGGGAGGCCTGCCCTCTTTGTGGAAGTGACAGTCATGATTTGGTGGCGGTGGAAGCTTTTACTATCGATGACACGCTCACCAAGCGGTTATCTGAATACCAAACTGAGCGTTTGCAAAGCGTTAATGACATAAAGCCTATTGAGCAAGAGGGTGCGAAGTTATTAGGTAAACTTGAATCAATAGAGGCGCAGCGTTCGATCATTAGAGATCAAATTATTGGCTATGAAATAGCGGCAGCAGAAGATGCGTCAGTTTCCTTGCAAGAGCTAGAAACGAACATTGAAAAGGCCAGTGAAGAGCTAAAGATCCTAAGGCAAACCCAGAGGCGATCTCAGGCATTAGAGCAAGAGCGTCATAACCTATTGAAGCAAAAGCAGGATGTTGATCAACAGCTCGCTAATCAGTCAATGCTTCAGAAGCAATGGTTGCATGAACGAGACAGTAAACAAATCGCTATTGATCAACTAAATCATGCGCTTGCTACCTTAGAAATAGACACAAAAGAACAGTTGCAAAACTTATCAGATAGTGTCGCTGAATTGGCGAATGATGCTTCTTGGTGTGAGCAATATTCGACTAATTTAGTGGCCATTACCGAGGCGGTTCAGCAATGGCAGAGCGCTTCTCAAAAAATAGCTCAGCTTGATAAGTCCCTAGAGGCTTGCTTATGGCAAAAAGATCAAACCCAAAAAACAATTAGCCAAGTTAGCCATCAGAAAGAAGTACTGACAGATGACATTGGGGCATTGTTGCAAACCGTTGAGCGACTTGGAAATGAGCTGGCAGAAGGGTTACAAGGAAAGTCTGTTCAAGCCTTACGTACTGAGTATCTAAGCCAGCTGGATGCCTTACAATCGACAAAAGACCTGTACGCAAGCCAGTTGTCTACACAGTCTATTCAGCATACACAGCTCACCACAAAATTAACCAATGTATCGGAAATGCTCAATCAGCTTAATCAGAAGACAAAAGCGGCGGAGCAAGATTGGTTAGAGTGCCTTGAAAGCGTTGGCTTTATATCATCAGACGCTTGGAAGAGTGCGTCTATCGACGCGACTGAGGTCAAACGAATAGAGCAAATGCGTGATGATGCGCAAAATACAATTCAACGACTTAATGCACTGGTTGAGCAAGTTAATCATGATTTAGCAGAACACGAAGCCGTGTTTGCAACGTTACCGGTATTGTCTGAACAGCAGGACTTGCATGCATTAGAGCAAAGGTTTGAAACGCTTAAAGATGAGTGTGATGAGCAAATGGTTCAGTTAGGGCAAATTGCTGAGCGTGTTCATTCAGAAAGTGTTAAACGTAAAAATAACCAGTCCATGTTGAAAGATATTGCAGATCAAAAACATGAATTTATTTTGTTGGACGATTTGAATGCTTTAATTGGGTCTTCCGACGGGGCTAAATTTCGACGTTATGCGCAAAGTGTGACGTTAGATCATCTCGTGTGGTTAGCGAATCGACACCTGAATACCTTGCACGGCCGCTATCAATTACAGCGTCAGCGTAATGAGGGGTTGCAGCTTGAAGTTATTGATCAGTGGCAGGGTGATATTACGCGAGACACAAAAACATTATCTGGTGGAGAGTCTTTCTTGGTGAGTCTGGCGTTGGCGGTGTCTCTGTCTGAACTTGTGTCTCACAAAACCTCGATTGATTCATTATTTTTAGATGAAGGGTTCGGCACGTTAGACAGCGAAACCTTAGATATCGCTCTAGATGCGCTAGATCGCTTAAACAGTTCCGGTAAGACAATTGGTGTGATTAGTCATGTTGAAGCTCTCAAAGAACGCATTTCGGTACAAATTCAAGTGAACAAGCAAGCAGGACTGGGTGTGTCAGGTCTTGAACCGCTCTATAAAGGGTAAAGTTGCTATTAATATTCATTAGTGAGTTGTCCCCAGAAATGATGGCAAAACCTTGTAAATAAGTTGTAAAAGTTTAATAAATACAATGGGTTACTAGTTTGGTTTAATTTGCGCACAAGTGTTATATTAGGGCACAATATGTAAACTTAAGTTATTTGTTTGCACGGAATTGCTTCATTTCTACTTGTATATTGTTAAAATAGAATATTGCAAAATTCGCTTATTTTATAAGCGTTACCGCACTGATTTAATTAAGGAAATTCTTTAGATGTCAGATAATGACTTTCGCCTCAAAGGGAGTGTTGTGACCACTGTTGTATTAGAGGTCAAAACACCCAATCTAGAGCAGATCAAATTGGGGCTGAAGGAAAAGATTGCTCAAGTTCCTCAGTTTTTTAATCAAGCACCTCTTATTATCGACATCAATCAATGCTCTGAGCCTGTTTCATTGGATCTTTTTCAAACACTTGTCGCGGGCTGTCGTGAATTGGGACTGGCTGTAATTGGCTGGAGGACGTCAGAAGGTGATATTCCAAGCTGGCGCTTCGATTGCGAGTTGCCGTTATTGCCTAATGCAAACAGTCGACAGATTAATATTAAGAGTGAAACGCCTGCGCCTGCGAAAGATCCGCATGTGGTCATTAAAACGGTGGTTGAAGAGCGTGAGGTATCGCAGCCTACCAAGCTTATTACGAAGCCTGTTCGCTCGGGGCAGCAAGTGTATGCGCCAGGCGATTTAGTGGTCGTGTCTCAAGTGAGTGCTGGTGCGGAAGTGTTAGCAGAAGGCAATATTCATATTTATGGCGCCTTAAGAGGTCGCGCTTTGGCTGGAGTGAAAGGTGATACTTCGGCTCGTATTTTTTGTAAAAACATGGAAGCAGAGCTGGTCGCGATTGCAGGCAACTTTATGTTGAGCGACGCTCTGCAAAAAATCATTTGGAAAGACGCCGCGCAAGTGCTATTAGTGGATGAAGCATTAGAAATCGCCTCACTATAGGTTATGGCAAAGGCTATCAGAATTTGTTTCTCGGGGGATATATAGTTGGCTAAAATTATCGTCGTAACCTCAGGTAAAGGTGGGGTTGGTAAAACTACATCTAGCGCTGCAATCGGTACTGGATTGGCGCTGAAAGGACATAAAACGGTTATTATCGACTTCGATGTGGGTCTACGTAATTTAGACCTTATTATGGGTTGTGAACGTCGAGTTGTGTACGATTTTGTGAATGTTATTAATAAAGAAGCAACACTTTCACAAGCTTTGATTAAAGATAAGCGCACTAAGGATTTGTTTCTTCTTCCGGCATCACAAACACGTGATAAAGATGCATTGACAACTGAAGGTGTAGAGGCGGTTTTAAATGAGCTGTCTAAGGATTTTGAATACATTGTTTGTGATTCGCCTGCCGGTATAGAGAAAGGCGCACAAATGGCGTTGTATTTTGCAGATGTCGCAATAGTGACAACCAACCCTGAAGTCTCTTCAGTGCGCGACTCTGATCGCATTTTAGGTATTCTGCAGAGCAAGAGTCGCCGTGCCGAGCAAGGTTTGCCGCCCATTGAAGAGCATCTTCTAGTGACGCGCTATAACCCTGATCGCGTTTCAGAAGGTGAAATGTTAAGTGTTGCCGACGTTGAAGAGATTTTGGCAATTCCATTGTTGGGTGTTATTCCTGAGTCGGAAGCGGTGCTTAAGGCATCTAACCAAGGCACACCAGTTATTTTAGATGGTCAAGCTGAAGCGGGTCAGGCTTATTCTGATGCGGTTGACCGTTTGCTGGGTGAAGAGCGTCCGTTGCGTTTTACGGATGTTCAAAAGAAAGGATTCTTTAAGCGTTTACTAGGAGGCTAGCGTGGGGATTTTTGATTACTTTAAAAGTAAAAGCGAACCAAGCTCTGCGTCAGTAGCTAAGGATCGTTTGCAAATTATTGTGGCACATGAGCGTAGTCGTCGCACTCAGCCAGACTACTTGGAGCAGATGCAGCAAGAGATTATTGCTGTTATCCGTAAGTATGTGCAGGTCGATAATGAGCATGTCCAGATTCAGTTAGAAGATACGGACGATTGTTCAGTGTTGGAATTAAACGTTACTTTACCTGAAAAGAACGATTAATCATTCTTTTATTAAGTGACTGATGTCTCTGTGACATCAGTCACTTAGAATACTGTTAGTTTTCATTCTCATTCATTTACCTCTTATCTAATCAAGTTGTATCATGTGACCATCTGAAAAAATGGTAGTGATATGAAACATACGATCTCGTCTATTTTGTTGCTAGGTGCCTTGTCGGTATCTGGTTGCAGTCAAAAGTCTGAAGAGTTGGCGATTGAAACATCTTCTGCTGATTTGATCTCTGATTTGCCTGTGGCGCTGAATCACCCGAAGGCGCAGCTAGGCAGTCAATTATTTTTTGATGTGAATCTATCTAAGTACCGAAATCAGTCTTGCGCTAGTTGTCATGATATTGGTCGTGCTTTTGCTGACAGTCGCCAAACAGTGGATTTGGGGGCGGTTTCTTTAGGGAGTGATGACGTTTCTCATGGGGAGCGTAATGCACCTACAGCGAGCTACGCAGCGCTGACACCTGCGTTTCATCGAATGAAAGACGGGGAGTTTCGTGGTGGTATGTTTATGGATGGCCGTGCTAACTCGCTTGCGCATCAGGCAGCAGGGCCTTTTGTGAACCCCATGGAAATGCAGATGGAAAATGAAGGTGCTGTCGTTGATAGGGTGCTTGAAAATCCTACGTATAAGTCATTATTTAAAAAGCTGTATGGCAATGATCTTTTTGAGCAAAAAGAACGAGCCTTTAGTGCGATCACGGATGCTATTGCTCATTTTGAGCAAACTGAGCTTTTTATGCCATTTGATTCAAAATATGATCGCGTCTTGCGGGGTGAGGCAGCATTCACCCAGGAAGAGGAGTTGGGGCGTACTTTATTCTTTTCTCAACAGTTTACTAATTGTAATTCATGCCATCAGTTAAATGGCTCTCCTTTCAATAAGCGTGAAACCTTTACCAACTATGAATATCGAAATATTGGTGTACCCGCTAATTCAGCGTTGAATCTTCAGTCACTTGATGAAGGGTTATTTGATAATCCGCAGGTAAGTGACCCTAAGGAGCGTGGTAAGTTTAAAGTGCCTACTTTACGTAATGTGGCGATTACTGGTCCCTATATGCACAATGGTGTATTCAAGGATCTTAAGACAGTCATTTTGTTTTACGACCACTATAACAACCCAATGAGAAAGGTGAATCCTGAAACTGGAGTGCCTTGGGCTGAGCCAGAGGTGTTTGAAAATATTGACCATAATACGTTGCAGATAGGGCCGCCGCTTGATGAGCGTCGTGTCGATGCGTTGGTGGCCTTTTTAAAGACGCTGACTGATAAACGATACGAGTACTTATTGGAAAGTAAATAATCCATTGTTTTGATGTTTTTAGCAGCCAGCCTCCACATTGTTTCCAAGTGGAATGCTGGCTTTGTTGTCTTTGATTTATTACATTCTTAAAGTTGATGTAAAACTTTTAAAGGAATGTATATACATGAAATACAGTAAGTTAGGTCGTACTGATATCGATGTGTCCCATGTTTGCCTTGGTACAATGACTTGGGGTAAACAAAATACTCAGCAAGATGCCGACCAGCAAATTGAGTTTGCCTTGGATCAAGGTATTAACTTTTGGGATACAGCGGAAATGTATGCCGTTCCCCCTACGCCTGATACCTATGGTAAGACCGAGTCTATTATTGGTGATTGGTTTTCACGTCATGAATCGCGTCGTGATGAAGTTGTACTAGCGACTAAGATTGCTGGTAACGGTTTATCATGGGTGCGTGATGGTGGCGATGTAACTGGTGAAGCGATTGTGCAATCTGTTGATAATTCACTTGCTCGATTAAAAACAGATTATATCGATCTTTACCAAATTCACTGGCCAAATCGTACCTCCCCGCATTTTGCAAAACATTGGCCTGGGCGCTTAAATTTTTCTGATGTTGATACTCAGCAGCAGTCTGCTGAGATGTTAGAGATACTGCAAGCGTTAGATGAGTGCGTTAAAGCGGGTAAGATTCGTCATTTTGGTCTTTCTAACGAAACCCCATGGGGGGTCAGCGAATACCTACGTTTAAGTGAAAAGCATAGTTTGCCTCGCGTGGCATCGATCCAAAATGAGTTCAGTTTGTTGCACGCGAAAGATTGGCCGTATCTGATTGAAGGCTGTGTTCGCGAAGATGTGGCGTATTTGCCATGGTCGCCATTAGCTGCAGGAGCGTTGTCTGGTAAATACATTGATGGTGCGCGTCCGCAAGGTAGTCGTTGGAGTTATGCGCAGCGAAATGGCTTATTCAGGGATACAGAGGCGTCTAACCTGGCAATTAAAGCTTACAAAGATATTGCTGAGCGTAATGGTCTGACTGCCTCTCAGTTAGCGTTAGCGTGGGTAGATCAAGTGGATGGAGTAACCTCTACCATTATTGGTGCAACGACCATGGATCAGTTGAAAGAGGACATAAAGGCTTTTGAGGTTGCTTTGAGTGAGCAGGTTATATCTGAAGTGGCTGAGGTCTTTAAGCAGTATCCTGCTCCTTACTAGTAGGTATGAGTTACTGGATATATGATGTGAAATTTGAGCATAAAAAAACCCGGCATATGCCGGGTTTTTTGTGTCTTAAAAAAAGGAATTACTTCTCTTCTTTTTTAGCTTTCGCTTTTTCGATCACAGTTTCAGCAACGTTCGCAGGACATGGAGCGTAATGAGCGAATTCCATAGAGAATTGGCCACGACCAGATGTCATTGTACGAAGAGAACCGATGTAGCCAAACATTTCAGACAGAGGTACGTCTGCTTTAATGCGTACGCCAGTTAGACCTGCTTCTTGGTCTTTGATCATGCCGCGGCGACGGTTAAGGTCACCGATTACATCACCAACGTGATCTTCTGGAGTGAACACGTCAACTTTCATGATTGGCTCAAGAAGTTGCGCGCCTGCTTTCGGGATAGATTGGCGGAATGCGCCTTTCGCTGCGATCTCGAATGCTACAGCAGATGAGTCTACTGCGTGGTAGCCACCGTCGAAAAGTTCAACTTCTACGTCAAGAACAGGGAAGCCCGCAAGGACACCTTGATCCATCATAGATTTGAAGCCTTTCTCAACTGCAGGCCAGAATTCTTTCGGTACGTTACCACCCACAACAGATGATGTGAATGTGAAGCCAGAGTTTGGCTCACCTGGTTTGATGCGGTAATCGATCTTACCGAACTGACCAGAACCACCAGACTGTTTCTTGTGCGTGTAGCTGTCTTCAACTTCACGAGTGATCGTTTCACGGTAGGCAACTTGAGGTTGACCAACGATTAGATCTACACCGTATGTACGCTTAAGAATGTCTACCTTAATGTCTAGGTGAAGCTCACCCATACCTTTAAGGATTGTTTCACCAGAGTCTTCGTCTGTTTCAACTTGGAAAGATGGATCTTCTGCAACCATTTTACCGATTGCGATACCCATTTTCTCGTTGCCGCCTTTATCTTTAGGCTGAACAGCGATAGAGATTACTGGTTCAGGGAAAATCATCGCTTCAAGTGTACATTCATGTTTAGGATCACAAAGAGTGTGACCTGTTTGAACGTTCTTCATACCGATGATGGCAATGATATCACCAGCTTGCGCTGAAGTGATCTCGTTACGATCGTCTGCTTGCATCTCAACCATGCGGCCAACGCGCTCAGTTTTACCTGTTGCAGAGTTAAGGATCGTGTCGCCTTTGTTTAGTTTACCTGAGTAAAGACGAACGAAGGTAAGAGCGCCGAAACGGTCGTCCATGATCTTAAACGCAAGTGCGCGTAAAGGTTCATCAACAGAAACAATAGCGTATTTGCCAGTTGATTCACCAGTTTCTTTGTCAGTTAATTCTTGTGGGTCAACTTCCGTCGGTGAAGGAAGGTAATCTACTACTGCATCAAGAACGTTTTGCATGCCTTTGTTTTTAAACGCAGAACCACAGTACGTTGGGAAGAACGCAAGGTCGCGAGTACCTTTACGGATACAGCGCTTGATTTCATCGATCGATGGAACGTCACCGTCTTCTAGGTAAGCCATCATTAGATCTTCGTCTTGCTCTAGAGCTGTCTCGATCAATGCTTCATGATATTCTTCAACTTTGTCTACCATATCAGCTGGAACATCAGTGATTTCGTAGTTCTCTGGAAGACCACTGTCGTCCCAGATGTAAGCTTTCTTAGTTAGAACGTCTACAACACCTGCGAATTCATCTTCTTCACCGATAGGAAGCGTCATAACAAGAGGGTTAGCAGCTAGAACGTTTTTAACTTGATCTACAACGCGGTAGAAGTTAGCGCCTAGACGGTCTAGTTTGTTAACAAAGATTACACGAGCAACTTCAGACTCGTTAGCGTAGCGCCAGTTTGTTTCTGATTGTGGCTCAACACCACCAGAACCACAGAATACACCAATACCACCATCAAGTACTTTCAAAGAACGGTATACTTCAACTGTGAAGTCTACGTGTCCAGGAGTATCGATAACGTTTAGGCGGTGGTTTTTCCACTCACAAGTAACAGCAGCAGACTGGATAGTAATACCGCGCTCTGCTTCTTGTTCCATGAAGTCTGTAGTTGATTCGCCGTCGTGAACTTCACCAGTCTTGTGGATTTTACCAGTAAGCTTAAGGATACGTTCTGTGGTGGTAGTTTTACCCGCGTCTACGTGGGCAAAGATACCGATGTTTCTGTAAAGTGATAAGTCAGCCATTACATTACTCTAAAAAGTGTCGGATGAATTTTTCGCATAGTTAGTATACAAGACCTTTCAGCGAAGTAGTCAGGTATTCGCGCGTATTCTATTATACTTTGATAGCGCAATAAAAGAGGCATGCTGACTACCGCCGATATTTATTTGATTATTTTGGTCTAATCACGCCTTAATCGATCAGATATAGCGATAGGATTAGGGTAGCTCAAGATTACTACATAGGTTGATAGGGCAAAGGTCAAAATCGCTGTAGCTTGAATGACATGACTGGCTTCTACACCTATTAAGCCTAGTGATGCAGCTAAATAAGCAATGAGTAGTGAGAATTCACTTACCTGTCCTAGGCGAAAGCCGACCTCCCAGCTAGTAGATTTGTCTTCTTTTAAGCCTTTTAATAAAAAGCGAAAAACAACGGGCTTGATAATCATCGACAGCATCGCTAGAGCGAGCGCTGGCCTAATGACAAGTCCGAGTAGATCTAGGTTGAAACTCGCACCAATGGAAAAGAAGAAAAGGATAAGGAAGAAGTCTCTTAGTGGTTTTAAATTGGTGGCGATGTATTGGGAAATAGGCGAGGTGGCCAACGCAACACCGGCAACAAAAGCGCCCATTTCGGCGGATAAGCCAAGTAATTCGGCTGCGGTGGCCATTGATAAGCACCAGCCGATTGAGAGTAAAAAGATGTACTCATGAAAGCGGTCGAATCGTGTAATAAGGGGTAGTAATACGTATTTGACTAGTAAAAAAGCACCGCCAATTAAAGTAGGTAAGCCTATTATAGGCTTAAGGTATTGCATGTAGCTATTCGATGCATCTGAAGAGCTGCCTATGGCAACTAAAGCAAGCAAGGCTGCGATGGCGATAATGTCTTGCAGCAAAAGTAAGCCTACAACTAATTCACCGGTGTGTTTATGGTGCAATACCGTAGTAGGAAGTAATTTGATACAAACGATGGTGCTGGAAAACATCATTGCAAGCCCGATGATGAGCGATTCCATTTGAGTGTATTGAAATGCGATGGCTGTGAAATACCCAAAGGCGGCAAAAGTGATGGATGAAATGATAGCGACCCAAGATGCTTTCTTAAGCATGTTAAAAAGGTGGCTCGGTTTCATATCAAGACCAAGTAAAAATAGCAGGAAGATGATGCCGATGTGAGACATACCTTCAAGCAATTTGGGGTGGTCCACTAGTTGAAGGGCGGAAGGGCCAAATAATGCACCGAGTGCAATGTAGGCCAGAATAAGAGGTTGCTTAGTATAAAGGGCAATGGAGGCGACCACCGCGGCGCCCCCAAAGATGAGAAAGAAAGAGTGTACAATGTTCACATCCATGTTTTGCCCTCATGCAGTTGTCTACCAAGAGCTAGATGATACCTTCTTTTTACGCGTCATTGGAAATAGTAAGCCTAAAATGCCACCAGCAATCAATGTCCCCGCACCGATTAGGAACCAGCGTTGTTCAATCGAATTGCTAAGCTCTTCGTTTTGCATCGTAAGCGTGTCGACTTGTTGTTGCAGCGATTTGATCTTGTAGTCAGACTCCTGATTGGCTGACACGATCTCTTTAGCTTGCTGCGCTAAGACGGACACATCCATCAGTTGCTGTTCAAGTGCTTGCTTTTGAGAGGTGAGTGATTCTACCGAGGAAATCAATTCGCTGTTCGTGTCTTTGGTCTCTTGTAACACGTCCTGAGCGTCTACCTTTGCTTCTTTCGCTTGGGTGAGCTGATTTTGAAGATAAACAAGTTGGTCTCGGCTTACACGGTCTTCGCTGATGAAGTAATTTGGAAGCCAGCCTTCATTGCCATCAGGTGTGCGAACTTTTACGTAGTCATTACGACGTTGTAAGACGGTAAGAGGGGTGCCGCTCTTTATACCGCGTTCTGTGGCGCGAGTGTCATTGCTTAGTCCTTCGCGGATGGCAACGAATTGAATATCAGAAACATAAACCGTTTCTGCTTGCGCTGAAAGTATAACGCTAAAGGAAGCCGTTAATCCGAACAGTATTTGTTTTAGCACGTGAAGACCCTTTTACAATCAATTACTTGTAACGAGACAATAACGCTACTAGCACTTAAGCGCAATATCTTGCGGGTCGACATAGCAAAGGTATTGCGTCAACAATGTGTAAAACAAAAAAAGCGCAACCGAAGTTGCGCTTTTTTAGACTGGTCATACTGTGGGTTTATGCTGCAAAGTTAGCTGCTGCGAATTCCCAGTTTGCAAGTGCCCAGAAGCCTTTAAGGTAATCAGGGCGAACGTTGCGGTAGTCAATGTAGTAAGCGTGTTCCCAAAGGTCAACTGTAATCAAAGCAGTTTGACCAGCAGTCATTGGCGTACCAGCATTGCTAGTGTTAACGATTTCTAGTGAACCGTCAGCGTTTTTCACCAACCAAGTCCAGCTAGAGCCGAAGTTATTTACGGCTTTGTCGTTGAATGCTTCTTGGAACGCTGCGAAAGAGCCCCATTTAGCATTGATTGCATCAGCTAGAGCGCCCGTAGGCTCGCCGCCGCCGTTTGGCGTTAGGCTATTCCAGAAGAAAGTATGGTTCCAGATTTGTGCCGCATTGTTAAATACTGGGCCAGCTGGAGCTGAAGAGATGATCTCTTCTAGAGATTTGCCTTCGTACTCAGAACCAGGAACAAGACCATTTAGCTTAGTTACGTAAGTGTTGTGGTGTTTGCCATGGTGAAACTCAAGTGTCTCTTGGGACATATGTGGTTCAAGAGCATCTTTAGCGTAAGGTAGAGCTGGTAGTTCAAAAGCCATTTCTTTTCTCCTTGCTTTATTGTAATGAAAAGTGCTTGTGATCAAGCAGTTAATGGTGCTTATATAGTAGCATCGAACATTTGAATATTATATTCATTCTGTTTGTATGGTTATTTATTCCCAAAGTTTTCATAGTTGTACAAAGATTGACGGCTGACCATAGTTATGCGCAAAGATGATGATGTAGAAATCCCAAGTCTAACACTCGATCAAGATGAAATTAGTGATCGGGGCACAAGTAGTTCGCAAGTGCCTAGAACAGGCAAGCAACGCCTAAACCCTCCACCAGCAAGGCCTACAGGATCTCCTGGTGCCGCTGGATATGCGCCAGCTAAGAAAACCAGTCTAGCGTTTGTGTATTTTCTTCTTCTGTTGATTGTAGGTGGTGCAGGAGCAGGTGGCTACTGGTTATGGATGGAAAATCAGGCGTTGCGTGACGAGTTACTTGGCGCTCGTAGTCAAATTCAAGACTTAGACAGTCAATTGTTGGCGGCCGATGTATCGACAAATGCCCTAGGTCAAACAGTTGAAGAAACATTGAAGACTCACGATAGTGAAATTCGAAAGCTTTGGGCTGTTGCGTATGATCGAAACCGGACTGGTATTGCGAATAATGATCAGCAAATTGAAGTGTTACAAGAAAAGCTGTCAGAATTGAGAGAGGTTGTTTCAACTCAGGGTAAGCGTTTCGCTGTTCAAGCGGATGCGTTTAATGATATTGAAAACGGCTACAATACGATGGTTAATACAGTCGCTAAGATTGAAGAGGCTCAGAAGCATCAGATAGAAGAGGCGAGTACTCTTGCTGGCGATCTCAATGCTAAAGTGGAGCAACAAGGGTCAACGATTGGTTCGCAACGAGACCGTATTGCAGATTTAGACCGTCAACTGTCTGAATTAAAGCGGTCGTTGAGTGGCTTGGATTCTAAGGTGTCTCAGCAGTCAGAAGGTATTGATGCGTTATCAAGTGCTGCCAGTCAGCCATCTGTGCCAAGTAATCTGTCTTCTAGGCTCCAAAGCACGGAAGAAGCTATTCGCTCAATAGATCAGTTTCGCCCTCAGGTGTTACGTGAGATCAATAACTTAAAGTCACAAGTGCGTCAAATGTCGCTGGAGTTGAGCTTAAAGAATGGTTGATTCGTTTCATAGTTTTTTTGCAGATTGATTTACATCAAAGAATGGCCGACTTGTTCGGTCATTTTTGTTTTTACGCTTCGGGATAGAGGGCTGTTTTCGCTAGAATTCGCGCCATCTTAATTTCTGTATAAAGTTTTATTATGACTGAATTGCTTTCCCCTGCTGGTACTCTTAAGAATATGCGGTATGCCTATGCCTATGGTGCTGACGCAGTCTATGCTGGCCAGCCTCGTTACAGTCTGCGTGTCCGTAATAATGATTTTACAATGGCAAATCTTGCACAAGGCATAGAGGAAGCTCATGGCCAAGGTAAGAAATTGTATGTTGCGACAAATATTGCCCCGCATAACGCTAAGATTAAGACTTTTATAAAAGATATGGAGCCTGTGGTTGAAATGGGTCCAGATGCTTTGATCATGTCTGATCCTGGTTTGATGATGTTGATTAAAGAGAAATGGCCGGATATGCCAATTCACTTATCAGTGCAGGCTAATGCAGTAAACTGGGCAACGGTTAAATTTTGGCATAATTTCGGGTTGGAGCGCGTCATTCTATCTCGTGAGCTTTCTTTAGATGAAGTGGGTGAAATTCGTCAAAGGGTGCCAGAGATGGAGATCGAGACATTTGTTCACGGTTCTTTATGTATCGCGTATTCTGGGCGTTGTTTGTTGTCTGGTTACTTTAATCGTCGCGATCCAAACCAAGGGACTTGTACGAATTCTTGTCGCTGGCAATATGATATGAAATCGGCGGTGCAAGATGAAAATGGTGATATTGTGCCAGCGGATGGTAGTCACCTTAAAGGTGTGCAAAGTTTTGATCCAAATGGCTTCGTAGCGCCAACGCTTGGGGAGGGGAAGCCGTTCGATGACGTGGTATTGCTTCGTGAGCAGGGGCGTGAGGGTGAGTTCATGCCAGCTTTTGAAGATGAGCATGGCACCTACATTATGAACAGTCGTGATTTACGTGCCATTCAGCATGTGGAAAAGCTAATTGAGTTGGGGGTTCATTCTTTAAAAATTGAAGGGCGCACCAAATCTCACTTTTATGCAGCACGAACCGCACAGCTTTATCGTAAAGCCATTGACGATGCGACGCATGGTCAACCTTTCGATATGTCATTGATGGACAAACTTGAAGGATTGGCTAACCGTGGATATACCGAAGGATTTTATCGCCGTCATGTGCATGATCAGTACCAGAATTATCAACATGGTAATTCCAGTTCAGATCGCCAGCAGTTTGTGGGTGAAATGCTTGACTGGAATGATGGGTGGTTGACGATTGAGGTCAAAAATCGCTTTAAAATAGGCGATTCTATTGAGCTGATTACGCCTAAAGGAAGTATGCTTTACAATATTGAGGTGATGGAAAACCTCAAGGGTGAAGCAGTGGTTGTTGCGCCGGGCTCAGGGCATAAAGTGCGTATACCGCTGCCATATCAGCCAGAACAATTGGAGCTTGGTTTGATTATGAGAAACTTACCAAACGGACAGTGAAAATTGTTGCCTGGATAAGGTATCAATTAAAAGGCTCATTATGAGCCTTTTTTAATATCTATATGCCATGAAAATCTATTTGGGTTGGTTTTTATAACTTTCTGGCATGTTATAGTTAACTAAATGCCGAAGACTTTACAAATTTGAGACGAGATACTATGACAGTGACAGAGGCAAGACTGACACACCTTAAACAGCTTGAAGCTGAGAGTATTCACATTATTCGAGAAGTGGCCGCAGAGTTTGATAACCCGGTCATGTTGTACTCTGTAGGTAAAGATTCAGCGGTTATGCTGCATCTTGCAATGAAAGCGTTTTACCCAGGAAAACCACCATTTCCACTGCTACATGTAGATACAGGTTGGAAATTCAAGGAAATGATCTCGTTCCGTGACGAAATGGTCGCGAAGCTTGGTTTGGATCTGTTGGTCCATCAAAACCCTGACGGTATCGCTCAGGGTATTGGACCATTTTCCCATGGCAGCGCAGTACATACTGATGTGATGAAGACGCAAGGTTTAAAGCAAGCGCTTGATCAATATGGTTTCGATGCGGCTTTCGGTGGCGCGCGTCGTGACGAAGAAAAATCTCGTGCGAAAGAGCGTGTTTATTCTTTCCGAGATAAACAGCACCGCTGGGATCCTAAAAATCAGCGTCCAGAATTGTGGAATATCTACAATGGTAAAGTAAATAAAGGTGAAAGCATCCGTGTATTCCCTTTGTCTAACTGGACGGAACTGGATATCTGGCAGTATATCTACCTAGAGAGCATTCCAATTGTTCCTCTTTACTTCTCTGCGAAGCGTCCTGTCGTTGAGCGTGATGGCGTGCAAATCATGGTTGATGATGAGCGTATGCCGCTTAAAGAAGGCGAAGTGCCAGAAATGAAATCAGTGCGTTTCCGTACGCTAGGTTGTTATCCGCTTACAGGTGCGGTGGAATCTGAGGCGGATACGTTGCCAGAGATCATTCAAGAGATGCTATTGACGACGAGTTCTGAGCGTCAAGGCCGTGTCATCGACCACGATTCAACGGGTTCGATGGAAGAGAAGAAGAAGCAAGGTTATTTCTAAGGGTAGGAGTTGTAAATGTCTCATCAATCAGAATTGATCAGTCAAGATATCCTTGGCTACTTAAAGCAGCATGAAGAGAAAGACCTGCTTCGCTTGCTTACCTGCGGTAACGTAGATGATGGTAAAAGTACACTAATTGGTCGTTTGTTGCATGATTCTAAGCTGATCTATGAAGATCACTTGGATGCGGTGAAGCGCGACAGCAAAAAATCTGGCACGCAAGGCGAGGAAGTTGACTTGGCGTTGCTAGTCGACGGTCTACAAGCAGAACGTGAACAAGGTATTACCATTGATGTGGCATACCGTTACTTCTCAACGGAGAAGCGTAAGTTCATCATCGCAGATACCCCAGGGCATGAACAGTACACGCGTAACATGGCAACGGGCGCATCATCTTGTGACCTTGCTATTATTTTGATCGACGCGCGCTACGGTGTACAAACGCAAACACGTCGCCATAGTTTTATTGCTTCTTTATTGGGTATTAAGCATGTTGTGGTTGCTGTAAATAAAATGGACTTGGTGGATTTTTCTGAAGAAAAATACAACGAAATACGCGCGGATTACTTACAATTCATTGAGCAATTAGGTAACCGCAAACCTGAAGATGTGTACTTCGTGCCAATGTCTGCTTTGCAAGGCGATAACGTTGTTAACGCATCGGAGAAAACACCTTGGTATCAAGGTGGTCCTTTGATGCAGATTCTTGAGTCGGTTCAGATTAATCGTGATGTTAAAAGCGATGCTTTCCGCTTCCCTGTGCAATATGTTAACCGTCCGAATCTAGATTTTCGTGGCTTTGCTGGAACGATTGCTGCGGGCCTTGTTAAGCCTGGCGATGAAATTGTGGCTTTGCCATCAGGTAAGAAGTCAAAAGTTGCAGAGATTGTAACGTATGACGGTAATCTTGATGTGGCTAAGAAAGGTCAAGCGGTTACATTAACGCTTGAAGATGAGATCGATGTCAGCCGTGGCGATATGATTGTTCATCCTGGTCATGAGCCAGAAATTAGCTCTAACCTTCGAGCATCTGTTGTTTGGATGGCTGAGCAACCGCTAGTGCCAGGCAAGCTGTATAACTTCAAGCTGGGAACTCAAACGGTTCCAGGTAAAGTGCATCATATAAATCACCGTGTTGATGTGAATACTCTTGAGCACATTGAAGTTGATCAAGTTGAACTAAATGTTATTGCTGATTGTGTGATTAGCTTTGACGCGCCAGTTGCTTTTGATGATTATCAGAATAGCCCGCTGACGGGGGCTTTGATCATTATTGATCGTCTATCAAACGTGACCGTTGGTGCGGGCATGGTTGAAGAAACCATTGGTGATCTGGATCAAGATACCTTGGTAACTGCTGAAGAGCGTGCAGCTCGCCTTGGTCAGAAGCCAGCGGTTGTTGCTTTAGCGGAAGGAGCAAGTGTTGATGTCCAGCTGTTAGAGCGGGGATTGCTTCGTCGCGGTGTGGTATCCATTGCAAAGCTAAATGCTAGTCATGCAGAAGTGGAACTGTTGAAGCAGACGGGGGTTGTTGTGATTGTTGCGGACGCGTCAGTTGCTGATATCCAGTTGTCAGCGGGGTCAGTCGATGATCTTGTTGAGCAAGTTTTATCGGTTGTAAGCCTGTAAAAGTTTACTAAATCGTGTATAAAAGCCACTGTTTTTACAGTGGCTTTTTTGTGCGTGGTTGTTATGTCTTTAGATCGTCTTTTTGAACAGTTGCTTCTTTATATTGTTGGACGAGTGGCGATTGCCGCCGAAGCGGTTAATCAGGCAAAGGAAGCGGCCACTAGTGTAGAAAGTGTTGCAGAAACTAAGTGGGATACATTTGGTCTGGAGAACTCCTATTTAGCACATGGACAAGCGGTGCGCTTGGCAGAGTGTCAAGCGGATTTGGCGTATTTTCGTAAGTTTAGTTTTTCTAATTCAGAAGTGATCGAGTTGGGCTCTGTATTGTTGCTTTCGCGCTCGGATGGCTGGCAACGGATTGTGATCATTGCTGAACATTCTGGCGGTGGTGAGTTTGAATTGGATGGCGAAAAAGCTTTAATTGTTACGCCCTCTACGCCGCTTGGTAAGTCATTGTTGTTAAAAGAAGAGGGCGATGAAATTCTTATGAAAAGTCGAGGTGTCGAAATTGATGCTGAGATTGCGCAAATTTTTATGGGTCAAGTTTAGAAATTTGAGTCATCCCCTAGAGTGTGTTGGGCGCTTGGCATATAATGCTGGGCCTTAAATGATTAATATCTCCCTGTTGCCAGCATTTGACTGCATTTGAATTGAACTGCGGCGGGGTGAAATAACGGTATGTTCTCGTAATGTCGAGACAGTAATAGGATAGAAATTATGCGCAGCCATTATTGCGGCGAATTAACAGCAAAAAACATTTCAGAAGTCGTGACTCTTTGTGGATGGGTTCACCGTCGCCGAGATCACGGTGGTGTTATTTTCTTGGACCTACGTGACCGTGAAGGCGTGACTCAGGTTGTATTTGATCCAGATCGCGCGGAAAGCTTTGCGCTAGCAGACAGCTGCCGTAGTGAATTCGTGGTTCAAGTTAAGGGTCTGGTTCGTGCTCGTCCTGAAGGTACTGTTAACCCAAACATGAACACGGGCGAAATTGAAATCCTTGGTCATGAAATCGAAATTTTGAACCGCGCCGCGACGCCTCCTTTCCAATTGGATGAGCATCAGGCTGTAGGTGAAGATATTCGTCTGAAAAACCGTTTCTTGGATTTGCGTCGTCCTGAAATTCAACAAAAGCTTCGTCTTCGTTCAAAAGTAACATCGATTTTGCGTAGCTACTTGGATGACAATGGCTTCCTAGACATTGAAACACCGATTCTTACACGTGCAACGCCAGAAGGTGCGCGTGATTACTTGGTCCCAAGCCGTACTCATCAAGGTAGCTTCTTTGCATTGCCTCAGTCACCACAGCTATTTAAGCAGTTATTAATGGTGTCTGGTTTTGATCGTTATTATCAAATTGCTAAATGTTTTCGTGATGAAGATTTGCGTGCTGACCGTCAACCAGAATTTACTCAGATTGACTTAGAAACCTCTTTCCTAGGTCAAGAAGAGATTATGTCTCTGACGGAAGGTATGATCTCAAATCTGTTTAAAGAAGTGAAAGATGTTGATTTGGGGGCATTCCCACGTATGCCTTTCTCTGAGGCTATGGAGAAATACGGTTCTGATAAACCAGATCTGCGTATTCCGCTTACGATTGAAACTGTATCTGACTTGATGACAGAAGTAGACTTTAAGGTTTTCTCTGGTCCAGCGAAAGATGCAAATGGCCGCGTTGCTGCACTTAAAGTACCAGGTGGTAATTCTCTGACGCGTAAGCAAATCGATGAGTACACTAAGTTCGTAGGTATCTACGGCGCGAAAGGTCTTGCTTACATCAAGGTTAATAACAAAGCGGATCTTGAAGAGGGTCTGCAGTCTCCAATCGTTAAGTTTTTGCCAGTTGAAGTACGTCAAGCGTTGCTTGATCGTGTTGAGGCACAAGATGGCGATTTGATTTTCTTTGGTGCTGATCAAACAAATGTTGTCAATGAAGCGCTGGGTGCGCTTCGCTGTAAGCTTGGTGCGGATCTTGATCTTTACACGTGTGAGTGGGCGCCTCTTTGGGTAGTTGACTTCCCAATGTTTGAGCAAACATCAGATGGTGGTATTACTGCCATTCACCATCCGTTTACAGCACCTTCTTGCTCTCCAGAAGATCTGAAAGCGAATCCATTGACGGCATTGTCTCAAGCCTACGATATGGTACTTAATGGTACTGAGTTGGGTGGTGGTTCGATTCGTATTCACCAGTCTGAGATGCAAGAAACGGTATTTGGGCTATTGAATATCTCAGCTGAAGAGCAAGAAGAAAAATTCGGCTTCTTGTTGGATGCATTGAAATTCGGTGCGCCACCGCACGGTGGTCTTGCGTTCGGTCTTGACCGTCTAGTGATGTTGATGACGGGTTCTGCGTCGATTCGTGATGTTATTGCTTTCCCTAAAACGCAAAGTGCTACGTGTCTATTGACTCAAGCGCCGGGTGAAGTGAGCGAGAAACAGCTTAAAGAATTGAGTATTCGTGTACGTAAGCCTGTTACCGAGTAATAGGTTAAGCGTTAATGATTGCGTGAAAAGGGCCATTTGTATGGCCCTTTTTTATTGCCTTGCATTGTTTGCTTTATGCTGTTGAAATATACAGTATTTTACGTGGATGATCATCCAAGGGAATCAGTTTGGCGCGTATATTAGCAATTGACCCAGGCTCACGAATCACAGGCTTTGGGGTGGTAGATATTATCAATGGTAAAGTGAATTATGTCAGCAGTGGCTGCATTAAGTTGCCAGATGAAAACCTAGCCGTTCGACTAAAGAGAATATTTGAATGTGTTAGTGAAGTGATTGAAGAGTTTAAGCCTAATGAATTTGCGATTGAAGAGGTGTTTTTAGCAAAAAATGCCAACTCTGCATTAAAGCTTGGGCAAGCTCGTGGTGCTGCCATTGTGGCTGCTGGTATGGCTAATTTACCAGTCTATGAATATGCTGCGAGGCGTGTGAAGCAGTCTGTTGTAGGGAATGGTAATGCTGATAAAGCGCAGGTTCAATCAATGGTGCAGTTGTTGCTAAAATTAGAGGCAACGCCTCAGGCTGATGCGGCGGATGCCTTAGCCATCGGGTTGTGTCATGCCAATACACGTACCTCGGATGGACTGGAGTATGGTGTTGGTAAGCGCGCAGGGCGCTCTTCTAAGCGCTGGCAAATATCTGATTTGAAGGTGAAGTGATGATAGGTCGTATTGTAGGAACTTTAATTGAAAAAACACCGCCAGAGTTGCTGGTGGATGTAGGTGGTGTGGGCTATGAAATTATGGCGTCAATGAGTACCATTTATGAATTACCTCAGGTTGGGCAGAGCGTGATACTGCACACGCATTTTCAAGTCAAAGAAGATGCACAGTCTTTGTACGGTTTCGCTACAAAAGATGAGAGGGCTCTATTTAGAATATTGATCAAGGTAAATGGCATTGGCCCTAAAATGGCATTGTCAGTCTTATCGAGTATGAATCCGCCCGAGCTAATTACAGCAGTACAAGAGTCGCAGATTGACTCGTTAACAAAAGTTCCTGGTGTTGGTAAGCGCACTGCGGAACGTTTGGTGGTTGAGTTACGAGATAAGCTCGGAACGGCTGCTAAGCAAGATTTGTTTACTGAGCGTTCTGTGGTGACACAGGTGCAAGCCGATCCGCGCCAAGAAGCAGAAGCAGCCTTGATATCATTGGGATATAAGCCTCAAGAAGCCGCACGCATGATTGCTAAATTGCCAAAGGACGAGTCAAACAGTGAGTTACTGATTAAGGCTGCCTTAAAGAGTATGTTGAAATAACTATGATAGAACACGACCGTATTATTTCGCCGCAGCTAAAAGGCAATGATGGGCAAGTGGACCGTGCAATTCGTCCACAAAGTCTTGCTGAGTATATTGGTCAGCCTGTGGTTAAAGAGCAAATGGATATCTTTATGCAGGCAGCTCGTCAGCGCGGTGAGCCTTTGGATCATTCTTTGATTTTTGGTCCGCCGGGATTAGGAAAGACGACATTGGCTAATATCATTGCTAATGAAATGGGGGCGGAAATTAAAACCACCTCGGGTCCGGTGCTTGAGCGCGCAGGGGATTTGGCGGCGTTATTGACCAACTTAGAAGAAGGGGATGTGCTCTTCATTGATGAGATTCACCGTTTGAGTCCTGCGATTGAAGAGGTGCTTTATCCTGCAATGGAGGACTACCAAATTGATATCATGATTGGCGAAGGTCCTGCTGCACGCTCCATCAAAATTGACATCCCTCCCTTTACTTTAGTTGGTGCAACGACCCGTGCGGGCTTGTTGACATCACCTTTACGCGATCGTTTCGGAATCGTGCAACGTTTGGAGTTTTATGATGTCGAATCTCTGACTACAATCGTTAAACGTTCTGCGTCTAAGCTTGGTGTAGACTTGGATGGCCCAGGGTGTTTCGAGGTGGCGCGAAGATCTCGGGGTACACCGCGTATTGCAAACCGCTTACTGCGTCGTGTGCGCGATGTGGCTCAAGTGGGAGGCGATCTAATTGTCGGTCAAAAAGTTGCCCAACGTGCACTGGATATGTTAAGTGTAGACAGTCAAGGTTTTGATCATTTGGATCGACGTATGTTGTTGACCATGATAGAAAAGTTTGATGGTCGTCCAGTTGGCTTAGACAGCATTGCTGCCGCGGTTGGGGAAGACAAAGATACGATTGAAGATGTGATTGAGCCATTTTTAATTCAGCAAGGTTTTGTGATTCGTACGCCAAGGGGGCGACAAGTGACAAAGCGTGCTTATGAGCATTTTGATTATCAATTACCTCAAGACTTTGAATAGAGGAAAACAGACAGATGTCCATTTGGGGCTTAATTTTAAACGCTAGTTTTGTAGTTCAATTAGTAATGCTGACGTTATTGCTGGCATCCGTGTTTTCATGGATTGTCATTTTTCAGCGTAAAAGAATCCTTGGTCGTGCTACAAAAGTGCGCCGGAATTTTGAAGATCAATTTTGGTCTGGAATTGACCTAAGTAATTTATATCGCCAGTTAACCGTTGAAGGTCGTAAGGTTGAAGGAATGGAGAACATTTTCGCGGCTGGCATCAAAGAGTTCACTCGATTGCGTCAAAATGGAACAGTCGAAGCGGATGCTATTATAGAGGGTGTCGATCGTGCCATGCGTGTTGCGCTCTATCGTGAGGAAGAGAAACTAGATCAACATTTATCATTCTTGGCGACGGTTGGGTCAATTAGCCCTTATGTTGGTTTGTTTGGGACGGTATGGGGCATCATGCATGCTTTTATTGGTTTGTCTGAGGTTCAGCAAGCGACCATTGCGACCGTTGCGCCTGGTATTGCTGAGGCACTGATTGCGACAGCTATAGGTTTGGCAGCCGCGATACCAGCGGTTGTGGCTTATAATAAATTTTCTTCCACAGCTGAATCGTTGGCATCTAGCTACGAAAATTTTGCGAATGAGTTTAGCAGTGTGCTTTACCGTAAAGTACATGTCCGTGAAGGGAGCTAATCATGCTATCAAGACGCCGTACAAAGCGACGCAAGCCGGTAGCTGAAATTAATGTTGTGCCCTATATTGATGTAATGTTGGTGCTGTTGGTTATTTTTATGATTACTGCACCAATGTTGACTCAAGGGGTGGATGTTGAGCTACCCAATGCAAATGCTGCTCCGATTGAGAACGATGAATCCGATGTGCTTGTGGCATCGGTAGATAAAGACGGAAATTACTTTATTGATATTGGTGGTGAGCAAAGTGCCATTTCTTTGGCTGACCTGAAAGATCGTGTGAGTAAAGTGCTGGCACAAAATCCCCGCTTACCTATTCTGGTGCGTGGTGATAGAAATGTGCCTTATGGTGAAGTGGTTGGTCTGATGGTTGCATTGCAAGGCGCAGGTGCTCCAAATGTTGGCCTGGTTACGGAGCCTGAGTAAGCGATGAAGTTTACTGATAAGGAAAGCTATTCATTACCTGTTGTTTTTGCTGTTAGCTTGCATGTTGCCGTTATTGCGGGTGGGATATTGGTTGCGGGATTGACTGAAAATACGCCAGAGCCACCCAAGCGTCCCCCTATTGTTAATGCGACCATCGTTGATGTCTCAGATACGATTATTGGTAAGCGCGAAGCAGACAAGCGACGCGCGGCCCAAGCAGCAGAGCAAGCCGAACGAGACGCTCAAAAAAAGGCGCAAGAACAAGCACAAAAAAAAGCTGAACGACAAGCGTTAGAGCAGCAGCGTCGTGAAGCAGAAGCTACTCGCAAAAAGCAAGAGGCGGTGCGTAGAAAAGCCGAAGCTGAGCGCCAAGCTTTGATTGAAAAGCAGAAAGCGGCAGATGAAAAAGCGCGTCAGAAAAAGTTAGCTGAGCAGAAAAAAGCGGCAGACGAAAAAGCACGTAAAGAGCAAGCGGAACGTAAGAAGCGTGAAGCAGAAGAAAAGGCACGTAAAGAGGCTGAACGTAAGCGACAGCAAGAACGCGAAAAAGAAAAAGCAGCGGAAGCAGAGCGTAAACGTAAGGCACAAGAGCAAGCCGAGCGCCGTAAGCGTGCCGAAGAGGCTGTTCAGAGGGCGGTCGCAGAGGAAGAGAGTCGTCGACAAGCCGCAGAAGCGGGTAAGATGGTTCAGTCTATCAGTGGTTTGATAAACAAACGCGTGACGGATGCTTGGATCCGTCCGCCAAGTGCACGCAATGGTATGAAGACAACATTGCGCATTAACTTTTTACCGAATGGCGAAGTGTCTAATGTGCAGGTGTTAAAGGGGAGTGGTGATGCTATTTTTGATAAACGTGCCATGGATGCAGTTTACAAAGTAGGTCGTATCGAGGAGTTGTCAGAGATTGAGTCTTATATCTTTGAACGTAATTTTAGACAAGTCGATTTGTTGTTTAACCCGCAAGATTTGAGAAACTGATGAGAAAAAATATTCTATTTGCCCTTTTTGTGGCATGTATAACGATGGCGTTACCCGTTAGGGCTCAGTTGGTCATTGAAATTACCAGTGGTGCGGATCAATTGTTGCCAATTGCGGTTGTTCCATTTGGCTATTCTGGAACCTCACCATTACCAGAAGATGTGGCTGGAATTGTTGAGTCTGATCTACAGCGTAGTGGCGTGTTTGAAGCTATTCCGCGTGAAAATATGCTGAGCTTGCCTAATTCGTCAAAAAATGTATTTTATCGCGATTGGCGTTTGCTGAAAGCAGACTATGTATTGGTTGGCGGTGTTGAGAATAACGGCAATGGTACCTACCGTATTTCATACGAGCTTTTGAATGTGTTGACACAAAGTCGCGTTGGTAAGCGTGAAGCGTTGGATGTAAAGCCGAGTAACTTTAGGGATGCCGCGCATTTTATTAGTGACAAGATTTACGAACAACTAACAGGGATTCGTGGTGCCTTCAGTACACGTATTCTTTATGTTACCTCAGAAGGTGATCGTGCGGCCCCTACTTATAAACTACAAGTAGCGGATGCGGATGGGCATCGACCACAAGTGATTGTGAGCTCTAAAGAGCCTATCTTGTCGCCTTCTTGGAGTCGTGATGGTCGTAATATTGCCTATGTTATGTTTCGTAACCGTAGACCTAGTATATTCATTCAAGAACTTGCTAGTGGTAAACAACAGCAATTGACTCAATTCCGCGGACTAAATGGTGCGCCAGCTTGGTCACCAGACGGTAAGAAATTAGCGTTAGTGTTGTCTAAAGATAATAACCCAGAAATTTATACATTGGATATTGCAACGCGTCGACTTGAGCGCATGACAAATCATTATTCAATTGATACTGAACCGACTTGGGAGCCGGATGGGCAAGGTATTATCTTTACTTCTGACCGTGGTGGTAACCCGCAAATCTATCGCTTAGATGTTCGCACTAAAAATGTCGAGCGTGTGACGTTTGAAGGTAATTCAAATACACGTGCTCGTATGACCCCAGATGGACGTTACTTAGTGACAGTTCAGAAGAACGATGGTAATTATCATGTTGCCTTGCAGGATATGAATACGGGGCGAGTACAGATACTGACAGAAACCTATTTGGATGAGTCGCCAAGTATAGCGCCAAACGGCAGTATGGTGATGTATGCCACCTCT
This sequence comes from Marinomonas gallaica, assembly GCF_049821165.1. Lineage (NCBI taxonomy): Bacteria > Pseudomonadati > Pseudomonadota > Gammaproteobacteria > Oceanospirillales > Oceanospirillaceae > Marinomonas > Marinomonas gallaica. The sequence continues at coordinate 2,773,441 of NZ_CP187511.1, read as the reverse complement.
GATCGTGGAAAGGGCATCTTGTCGGTAGTTTCAGTTGATGGTCTTGTTAAATATAGGCTACCATCAGCTCAAGGAGATGTGCGCGAACCTGCTTGGTCTCCCTACTTTAAATAATAAAGCACTTTTAAGGAGCTAATAATGAGTGTAACAAAACTAGGTAAGTTTGCAGTGATTGGTTTGTCTGCAGCTTGGTTGGCCGGTTGTAGTACTACCGCGTCTGATTCAGACACTTCTTCTATGGCGAGTGAAGGTTCTGAAGCAAGCACTTCTGACTCAACCTATGCGGCTGGCGAAGATGGCTCGCTATCAAGTGTTATTATGGATGATCAGGCTGATGCGCAACAAAATGCTGATCTTCTTGCTGGCGTAGCAACTGTTTTCTACTTCGATTTCGATAAATCTATCGTTCGTCCAGAAGCTCGTGAAGCGCTTGCTAAACACGCTCAGTTTTTAATGGATAACCCTGATGCGCGTATCGTTCTTGAAGGTCATGCTGATGAGCGTGGTACTCGTGAATACAATATGGCACTTGGTGAACGTCGTGCTAAAGCGATCATGCGTTACTTAACTATCCAAGGTGTTGCGGCTGCACAAATCGAAACGGTTAGTTTTGGTGAAGAAGTGCCTGTTGCATTTGGTCACGATGCTTCTTCTTGGCAGCTTAATCGTCGTGTAGAGGTTCGCTACGAGTAATGAAAACTCGCTTTAAAATGAGCTCCCTTGCATTGGTGCTGACATTGTCAGCACCAATTGCTATGGCCAACTCTGCAAATGGTATTTCTGCGAATGTTGCGGCAGATCTTCTTTATCAATTAGAAATGTTACAGCAAGAAGTTTCCCAATTACGTGGTCAAGTTGAGCAACAGAACTACGAATTAAGTAAGCTTAAGTCCTTATCAAAAGAGCGTTATATTGACCTTGATAAGCGTTTATCAACGTTGTCTACTCAAGCTGCCCCAGCTGTGCTTAATAACTCTGCACAAACCGCTGTTGCTTCAAATAATCCTTTATCGGGTCAGCAAACAGGTGGTAATAGTAATTCCTCTGCCAAGAGTTTGGCTGCGGCGCCTGTAAAGCTTGAAGAACCAAGTGCTGACGCTAAGGCTGCCTATAATTCTGCGTATACATTAGTCCGAGAGCGTAATTTTGAGGGTGCTCAAACCTCGTTACGTGCGTTTGCTGAGAAGTACCCCAACAATACGCTGACGGGTAACGCTCATTATTGGTTAGGTGAGCTCGCGCTAGTGTTGGGGAATCAGGGTGAGGCATTGGTCCAATTTAAAATCGTTCAAGATTCCTTTTCGGGTCACTCAAAAGTACCAGATGCTATTTATAAACTTGGTATAGTAAATGATCAGCTTGGTAACAAGACGCTGGCCAAAGACAGTTTGAATCGTGTTATCACGAATTTCCCAGATTCGAATGCAGCAGCATTAGCAGCTAATTATTTGAATGATATGAAATAATTTCTTGCAATCCCCAGTGATCACTGTATTATACGCGGCCGTTGGGTCGTTAGCTCAGTTGGTAGAGCAGTTGACTTTTAATCAATTGGTCACTGGTTCGAATCCAGTACGACCCACCAACAACTCTTCTTTATTAGTGATAATGGGTCGTTAGCTCAGTTGGTAGAGCAGTTGACTTTTAATCAATTGGTCACTGGTTCGAATCCAGTACGACCCACCATCACACTCCAACAATGCCCATTTCCAAGGGGTTAATCAATGTCTGAATTAATCGATAAAGCCGCGTTACGCGATACAGTTCAGAAATATCTGTCTGAAGCTGAAGAATCGCTTAAAAAGCCCGTCATTGATAATCAAGCTTTGCGTGATGAAATCAAAACGCTCTTGAAAGAAAAAGATGCTGCTTTAGTTGCGCACTATTATACCGAAGATGCTATTCAAGAACTTGCCGAAGAAACGGGTGGTGTCATTGCGGATTCATTAGAAATGGCTCGTTTTGGCGCAGAACATCCAGCCAAAACACTGGTAGTTGCTGGTGTTAAGTTCATGGGTGAAACGGCGAAAATCTTAAGTCCAGAAAAAACTATTTTGATGCCTACTTTAGAGGCAACATGTTCTCTGGATATCGGTTGCCCAGAAGATGAATTTAACAAGTTCTGTGATCAACATCCTGATCGTACCGTTGTTGTTTATGCTAACACTTCTGCTGCAGTAAAAGCGCGTGCGGATTGGGTGGTTACTTCTGCTATTGCCTTAGATGTTGTGCAGTATTTGAGTGATAATGGCGAAAAAATCATTTGGGCGCCAGATCAGCATTTAGGTCATTATGTTCAGTCTCAAACGGGCGCCGATGTGTTGTTATGGGACGGTGCGTGTATTGTTCATGAAGAGTTTAAAGCGAAAGGTATTCTTGACCTTAAAGCTATTTATCCTGATGCAGCGATCTTGGTTCATCCTGAATCGCCTTCGTCAGTGGTGGAGATTGCCGATGTTGTTGGTTCAACGTCGCAGCTACTAAAAGCAACTAAAGAAATGTCTAACGACACCTTTATCGTGGCAACTGACCGTGGCATCTTCTACAAGATGAAGCAGGCATCACCTGATAAGCGTTTCGTTGAAGCGCCTACGGCAGGCTCTGGAGCGACATGTCGCAGTTGTGCACATTGTCCGTGGATGGCTTTAAATTCATTAGAGTTACTGCGTAATGCGCTTCGCGACGGTACTGATGAAATCTTTGTGGATGAGGCTGTTCGAGTGAAGGCATTAAAGCCGCTACAGCGTATGCTTGATTTCAAAAAGGGCTGAGTGCAGTCGCTAATTATACTTAAAAGCAGCCAATCGGCTGTTTTTTTATGCCTTCTAATCAAGTCCTTCGCGCTTCTGTGCTTCTAGTATTCGTTCAAGATGTAATTTCACCGTTTCCATTTGTTGCTTTTTTGTACCAGAAGATTGTCTTATAGAGCGGTTTATGAGATTCATGGCGGGAAGCTCTTTGCCATATTGGAATTCGAGTAATGCGTGGTTAAAAAGTGCGTAGGGTGAATCATTATGTTGCTGGGCGACGGCGATATTGTGTCGGTATACCATACGGTTCTGATAATTCAGTTGTGAATCACTCGCTTGCAGGTAATCAGGGTCTCTATCTAACTGCCCAGCTAAATATTGAAACGTAAGGTCTTCTGGAGCAAATGAGAGTCGATTGTGAACAATTGATTGTGCCTCTTCTGTTTTGTCGACGGTAAGATAAGTGATGGCTTTTAGGTAGTCGGTAAATTCATTTCGAGTTTTAATACGGCGTAAGTTTTCTAAAGCTGAATCGTTATGGTGTAACAAAACTTGAGAGAGTGTTAAGGCATAATAATATTCATCGTCAGCGTTTATGTTTCTGCGTAAAAAGCTCTGATATCCTGTGCTTTCTAAGGCTGCTCGATAAGCCAGTAGGGTGGCTCTAAAAAATTGAAACGATGGCGATGATGGTTGAAACAATATTGATTGTTGGCCTTGTCCAGTAAAGCTATCACTTAGGCGGCTTTGAGGTAATGGGTGGGTCGAAAGGAATTCAATTCGATTTGAGCCCATAGACTCTTTCATTAAACCAGCTAATAGATCATTCATACCACTTGTTGGTAAGCCGCTTTGCTGTAAAAGCTCGCGACCTCGTCGATCCGCTTCCTGTTCGTGAGAACGCGAATATTTCAGCATATTTTCTTGTTGGTTGGCTAGGCCGCCAAGCCAAAGAGCAGAGGTTGTTTCGCTGTCACCGGTAGTCGCTGCCGCGGCACCTGCAAGCAACAGTAGCAATGACTTCGCTTGTTCATTACGTTGATTTTCAAGTGAGCGCTGGTAGTGATGTAGCTCTAGATGGGATATTTCGTGGGCGAGCAGTCCCATGAACATGTTTTCGTTGTTGATTAACCTTAGAATGTCGGAGTAAATGAAAAGGTGACTGCCTGGTATAACAAAGGCATTCATTTGGCGGCTATTGAGTAGTGCGAGCTCAATTGTTTTATCGTTTAAGCCGGTGTTTGGAACCAAGTCAGCGATGGCTTGACGAAGGTAATTGTAAGCAGGAGGGAATTCTATGAGTCCTCTGCTGCCATTGATTTTTCGAAACCAATACTGCCCAAGTACATAGCTTGGATTGGATAGGCTTCTCTCATTGTCGTAGCGGGCTAGATCGGGTAGATCAGCAGAGCTGGCCAAAGCATGATGTGCAGATATCGCAATACTAATTGATATAAGTAGCTTGCTGATTTGTAAAAAAAAATGTCTCATAGTGACCTGAGTTTAAAAGCGAGAATAAAGATGCTTGATACACAGCAGTATGACGTAATCGTAGATGCAAAAGAAGATCGTTGTCCAATGCCTTTACTAAAACTTAAAATGGCCTTGGCGAAAATGTTGGTCAATCAAACAGTATGTGTTTTTGCAAGTGATAAAGGCTCTCTCAAAGATATTCCGCATTTTCTTTCTCTCGTAGGGCTGCCCTTAGTCGAACAAGGTAAGAGTGGTGGTACCTATTACTTTGTAACCTGTAAGCAAGAGTCGCAACTATGATTCGGATCCTTGATAACCTTATGACCCGCTATCTCAGTAATGAGGAAGTGGTGATTTTTATTCTTTTACTGATCTCAACATTGCTGGTTGTGGCATTTTGGGGTGGGATCTTAGCGCCTGTTTTTATTGCTGTTGTGTTCGCCTTTCTTTTACAGGGACTTATTGGTCGCTGTAAGCGCATGGGGTTGGGCCATAATATTTCTGTGACGCTAGTTTTTTTAGGTTTTCTTGCGGTGTGCGGCACATTCATTGGTGTTATGGTGCCTATTATTTGGAGACAGGCGGTTCGTTTTATTAACGACCTACCTCGCATGTTTGGAGACTTGCAAGACTTTGTGCAGAGCTTAGCTCAGGAGCACTCGAGCTATGTCAGTCAAGCTTCAGTGGATGAGGCAGTGAGTCTTGTCGCGGCTGAAGCGGCTACACTTGGTCAATGGTTGTTGTCATATTCTTTGACTAGCATTCCGTCGTTATTTTCACTGATGTTGTACTTAGTGTTGGTACCACTGGTTATGTTTTTTGTGTTGAAAGACCAATCCAAAATAGTGGCTTATATGACGTCATGGTTACCAAAAGAACGGCAAATGATGCAGAGTATTTGTCATGAAATGAACGACCAGATTGCCAACTACATTCGTGGCAAAGTGATTGAAATGCTCGTGGTAGGTGTGGTGACCTTTGTTGTGTTTTGGTTCTTTGATTTACGCTACTCAGCGTTGTTGGCTTTGCTGGTTGGCTTATCGGTACTGATTCCCTACATTGGCGCTGCTGCTGTCACTGTGCCAGTAGTTTTGGTGGCCTTTTATCAATTCGGTGCATCTAATGAATTCTGGTATGTGTTTGCTGCTTACTTTGTTGTTCAAGCTTTAGATGGCAACGTTTTAGTGCCTTTGCTGTTTTCAGAGGCGGTTAACTTGCATCCATTGGCGATTATTATCGCTGTGTTATTTTTTGGTGGTATCTGGGGGTTTTGGGGCGTGTTCTTTGCTATTCCGCTGGCCACACTTGTCAAAGCGATTATTAATGCTTGGCCAAGAGTTCATGGTGACAAATTGATTGCGCCATCAGGGCAATCTTAGAGGTTTGTTAAGTATAAAAAAACCGAGCCTGTGAATAGCTGGCTCGGTTTTTTTGCTTTGTGGAAGGCTAAATAATTTGAGCTGCGTGCTCTTTTGTTTTTACTTTTTCGATGATGTTTTCAAGGTTACCGTTTTCATCAATGATGAACGTTGTGCGGACGGTTCCCATAAACTCTTTGCCCATGAATTTTTTTAGTTTCCATGTATCGTATAACGCATGAACAGATTTATCTTCATCAGAGATAAGCGTAAAGGGTAGCTCATTTTTAGCGATAAAGTTTTGATGGCGTTTTTCAGTGTCTGGACTAATGCCTAATACGACGTAGCCGGCATCGGTTAATTCTTTATGATTGTCACGTAGATTACAGGCTTGTGCTGTACAGCCTGGTGTGGAGTCTTTTGGATAGAAATAAAGCACTACTTTTTTGCCGCGGTAGTCACTCAGTTTAACTGGGTTGCCGTCTTGATCTTTTGACGTAAAGTCTGGTGCTGGTTGACCTAGTGTTAAGCTCATTTTCTGCTCCATAAGTGCGTGTTGGTTGTCATTGAATACGTATAGAAATGACAAATTGGATGTCAAGTGTACTCGATATCCTTGTTAGGCTAAATATTGCCTTTAAGTTGTGTTGTATAGGGGATACGTGAGCGGTAGACTATGCACGCTTAATTCAATGTGGAGATGTATGAATGATTACTGGAAGCTTAGTTGCGCTTATCACACCAATGACACTGGATGGTAATATCGATAAGCAAAAGCTAGATGAGCTCGTAGAGTACCATATCGCCGCGGGTACACACGGCATTGTTGCGGTTGGTACAACCGGTGAATCTGCCACATTAACCTACGATGAACACGCTAATGTTATCCGCCAAGTGGTTGAAAAGGTTAACGGTCGTGTGCCTGTTATTGCTGGTACGGGGGCCAACTCAACTCATGAAGCGATTGATCTTACCCAACGAGCAAAAGAAGCGGGTGCTGATGCATGTTTGCTAGTTGTGCCTTATTATAACCGACCAACGCAAGAAGGCATGTTCCAGCATTTTAAAGCCATTGCAGAAGCGGTTGATATTCCTCAGATTTTGTACAATGTGCCGGGCCGGACCGTTGCTGATATGTCCAATGAGACTGCTTTACGCCTTGCTAATATCTCGAATATTGTAGGCATAAAGGATGCAACAGGCGATCTAGAGCGTGGTAAGCAGTTAATTGAAAGTGCGCCAGAAGGCTTTGCTGTTTACTCTGGTGACGACCCAACCGCAGTTGGGTTAATGTTGTTGGGTGGTAAAGGTAATATTTCGGTCACTGCAAACGTTGCGCCTACGCAAGTTGCTAAGGCCGCTGAACTGGCTATTGCCGGTGATGCTGAGCAGGCTCATAAAGTCGATAGTGGGATCAGTGCCTTGCACAGCGCTTTGTTTGTTGAACCCAACCCGATTCCGGTTAAATGGGCCGCAGCACAGCTTGGTTTCTGCGAGTTGAGTATTCGACTACCATTGACAGAGCTGTCTTCTCAATACCATGATGCTGTTAATGAAGCGCTTATCGCTTCGGGTATTAAGGATAATTAATAATGAGCAAACAGATCAAAAAGCTGACAATGGCGGGAAGCTTAGCTTCCGTTGTGCTGTTGTCTGGTTGTTCTAGTATTGTTACTGATCACGGTTTGGATTACCAAGATGCGCGCAGCAGTGAGGTAGAGTTGCAATTACCTCCGGGTCGTCATGACGTGACTGATAAGCTGATTATTCCAAATGAAGATCGTATTGCAAATTTAGAAGCGACGGGTGAATTCGAAGCGCCAAGAGCGCCTAAGCCCTATTTGCCAATGGCTTATGTGCCGATGGTCTTAGGTCAGTATGATGTGACGTTTGAAATCCCAACGAACCTTGCGCAATCTAAACAGTTACTCAGTAATTACTTCACTTCCTTTAGTGGCGAAGCCGTTGTGTTTGATCAAGTGAGTGATACTGAGTTAGTAAGTGCGCCTATTCAGTTTAAACAGCCAGGTACCTGGGCCAAGTTGTGGAACAGTATTACGCGTCTTGAGCCTAATAAATATCGTTTAACGATTGATTTTGAACCAGGTCAAAATACAACTACGGCCAAAATTAGCTTGATTGAAATTTCCAATGAAGGTGAGTCCTTGGTGGATCTTACTTTAGATGAAGTTAGTGCAGGTCAAATGGTTGATGCTTGGTCGCATATCTCGAAAGACTTAACTAGAGAGACGGCATTACTATCTAAGCAAGGCCAAAAGCCTGTTCTGAAGTCGCGAATCTGGACGAATCAAGATGGTAAGTTGGCGCTCTATTTAGGTAAAGAAGCGGACTTAGCTTCCCTCAATAATTATATTCGCAACACATCAGGGGTTCACATTACTCGTGAAACACCGCCTGAATTATCGCTTGTTCCTCAAGATAAACTTGCGCAAGTAGGTGATATTGTAGATTTCAAGGTGCCACTAGGGCCAATTGCTAAGAGTGAAGAAGTTGTTCTATTTAAAGTGCGTCGCCGTAATTTGGATGATGTAAATTGGACTGAGCGAAGCTACCCTTACGATTTAAAGCGCCAACAGGAAGGCTACTTTTTAACGATAGATGCAGCGGCGACGGAAAACCCAACGCTAACGTCTTATCGAATCCTTTCGCTGTTAGCGAAGTAACTAATCCCCTCACAGTATTTATTGGAGATTCTCCACATGGAAAAACGACAAGAGCTATATGCAGGTAAAGCAAAATCGGTATTTCGCACCGATGATCCTGATAAAATGGTTCTAGTATTCCGTAACGATACATCTGCGTTCGACGGTAAAAAAGTAGAGCAGCTTGATCGTAAAGGCATGGTAAATAATAAATTTAATGCCTTTATTATGAGTAAACTAGAAGAAGCGGGTATCCCAACGCATTTTGAAGCGCTATTGAGCGACACAGAGTGTTTAGTGAAATGCCTAGATATGATGCCTATCGAGTGCGTTGTGCGTAATGTTGCCGCTGGCAGCTTGTGCCGACGTTTAGGTGTTGCAGAGGGACAAGAGCTAACGCCACCGACATTTGAATTGTTCTTAAAGAACGATGAGCTTGGTGACCCAATGATCAATGAATCTCATGTTGAATCGTTTGGTTGGGCGAAACCTGAACACCTAGCAAAGGCAAAAGAGCTGACATACAAAGTAAATGACGTGCTTAAAGCACTTTTTGCTGAAGGCGGTATGATCCTAGTTGATTACAAGCTTGAGTTCGGTTTGTTTAACGGTGAAGTTGTGTTGGGTGATGAGTTCTCGCCAGACGGTTGTCGTTTGTGGGATGCTGAAACGAAAGAAAAGCTAGACAAAGATCGTTTTCGTCAAGGTCTTGGCGGCGTGATTGAAGCCTATGAAGATGTTGGGCGTCGTATTGGCATCGACTTTGATGCGTAATACTCGCTGATTACAAGAAGGGGCTTTATGCCCCTTCTTTGTTATGGACTATCATTAAATGAATTTATTGCCTATCAAAATTGGTTTGCGTTATGCGCGAGCAAAGCGCGCCAATCATTTTATCTCTTTTATCAGTTTTTCTTCCATTGCTGGAATTGCCTTGGGTGTTGCCGTGTTGATAACGGTACTGTCGGTCATGAATGGTTTTGATCGAGAGTTAAGGCAAAGAATTCTAGGGATGGTGCCTCATGCAACGGTGTGGGGAAATCCTACCTTAGTTGATTGGCAAGCCATGGCAGATGAAGTCTCAATGATGCCAGGTGTTAAAGCGGTCGCGCCGCACATTCAAGCTCAAGTGATGTTTCAGTCTAATCGTGGTGTACACGGTGCTTTGTTGAATGGCATTGATCCTGCACAAGAGGCGAATGTTTCCATATTGCCTAATCATATGACGGCAGGCAACTTAAGCGACCTTAAGTCAGGTGAATTCGGTATTGTGCTTGGCGAGCAGCTTGCACGTATATTGGGTGTTCGTCTAGGTGACAAAGTGACCGCTTTAATGCCAAAGGCTAATGTATCGATTGCGGGTATTACGCCTACGTTGAAACGCTTTACGTTAGTTGGCACATTTAAAGTAGGCGCTGAACTTGATTCAAGTTTGGCCTATATTAATATCCAAGATGCAGCGCGTTTAAAGCGCTACGACTCTGAAGCTGTCGAAGCTTTGCGTATTTCATTTGACGATTTATTCGAGGCCCCTAGTAAAATTTGGGACATCGCTGCATTGATTCCAGGGCAGAATAAAGTTAGTGACTGGACTCGTACGCATGGTAATTTGTTTCAAGCGATTAAAATGGAAAAGACTATGATCGGCTTGTTGCTTCTTCTCATCGTAGCGGTCGCCGCTTTCAATATTGTTTCTACTTTGGTAATGGTGGTGACAGATAAACGTACAGATATTGCCATTCTTAGAACCATGGGGTTGACCTCAGGTCAGGTTATGTGGGTATTTGTGGTTCAGGGTATATTTATTGGCTTTTTGGGCACCTTAATCGGATTGGCATTAGGTGTCACAGCCGCTTTGAATGTTAGTGATGTCATTGCATGGTTAGAAAGGGCTTTGGGTACACAGTTCTTAAGTGGTGATGTGTATTTTATTAATTATTTGCCTTCGCAGCTTGAGTGGACGGATGTTCAGTACATCGTCACCTCGGCCTTTAGTATGACAGTTCTAGCGACGCTTTACCCAGCATGGCGAGCATCAAAAGTGGATCCTGCGGAGGCGTTGCGTTATGAGTAATGTAGTATTAAGTAGTCAGTCTTTAGGTAAGCAGTACCGTGATGGCAAGCGTGATGTCCAAGTGTTCGAAGACATTAACTTTGAGCTTAAAAAAGGTGAAGCGGTTGCTATTGTTGGCAGTTCAGGTTCTGGTAAAACGACATTGTTGAACCTTTTAGCTGGGTTAGACAAGGCCACAACTGGTGCTGTGGAAATTGAAGGGCAGGCGTGGGATGCGCTAAAGGATGCAAAACGTTCAAAGCTTAGAAATGAAAAACTGGGATTTGTCTATCAGTTTCATCACCTGTTACCTGAGTTTAGTGCGGTTGAAAACGTTATGATGCCGTTGCTGATCGCTGGGGAGAAGAGTGCAAAGGCGAAATCTATTGCCGCCCAGCTATTGTCCGATGTTGGTTTGTCTGAGCGTCTTGATCATCGTCCGGCCCAGCTCTCTGGTGGTGAACGTCAGCGTGTGGCCATCGCTCGTGCGCTTGCTCATGATCCTGCCTGTGTGCTGATGGATGAGCCGACAGGTAACTTAGATGAAACAACCTCTAAAGAAATTCAGGAGTTGATTGTTCGCTTGAAGCAAGAGAAGAACATGGCTTTTTTGATCGTTACTCATGATGAGAAAATGCTTTCTTGGATGGATCGTGCCTATCGGTTGAGTAGTAAAACGCTACAATTGATTTGATGGCTTAGTTAGAAGAAAGGCATTGAGAGATCAATGCCTTTCTTCTTTGGGTTTACGGCGTCGATTTTTCCAGCGTTTAATAACATGTAGGCGCCATAGTAGTAAGATTGAGACATAGGCAACGCCACCTGCAACAAACCCCGCCACAGCAGACCCTACATATAAGGGTATCCAAATGTGCTCAATTTGGCTCCATATCCACTCGACTGACATTTGAAATTCAGAGTCGATGCCATTACCAACTATCCATGTACCAATTAAATAGTTCACATAGAATACAACAGGCATTGTGATAGGGTTTGTAACCCAAACCAAGGCTATCGATAGTGGGATGTTGGCACGCAATGGGATGGCAAATAGCGCCGATACAACCATTTGAAATGGCATAGGGATAGCAGCCCAAAATATTCCATTCCAGAATGCTTTGGCGACAGAGCGACGTGATAGATGCCAAAGATCGGCTTCATAAATTTGTGCCCCTAAAATCCCTAATGCTTTACTTTGTTTTAGCTTTTCAGGATGCGGGACAAGTTTCTTAAGGTAACGCTTTGGCATAATGACTACTTAGGCTAGACATGGACAAGGAGGTCCTATGCTGCTTTTAAATATTTGCGTGCTGGTGGGCGCAGTGCTCACGCCTCCATCGCTCCGGTGGATGTATTCTACTCATATCGTCATGTTATGTCTCTATCAAATCCATCGTAAAGACTGGTGGGGGTTGATATTTGTCTCTATTTCCATAGTTTGCCTGATTAGCAGTAATCCATGGAAAGATTGGGGAGTTCCGGAAAAAGCGGATCAATATTATTGGAATGTCACGAAACAGTGTTTATCAGCACCTTCATCTTCTACAAAATATTGGGTATACGTCAAATCTAAGTCGGGCGCGTACATGTCTCGCAGCTGCGAAGTGAGTGATGCTGCCCAAGTATTGCTCCCTGTAAAGCCTTACTTTGCCGAATTATTTGGAAGTTACCCTGCACATAGAGCGTTCATAAAGGGTGCCGATCTGATGATTTACCTCGATCACGATATAAATCAGCCGGATGCATCAAGTGCGCTGGATCAATATCCGAGTTGGCGTTTTGCCTACTCGATTATCCGAGGCGACAGAAGTACATGGGATGAGCGGGACCGCTGGCTGATCAACTATCTCGGTTTAACGCACCTTTTTGTCGTGTCTGGTTTACACATAGGTTTCGTGTGTATGTTGGTGGTATGGGGATGCCGAGTTATTTGGTGTCGTCTTAGCGCTGCTCGAATAATGTTTTATCAACGGGCTCGTTTAGAGTTTGTGGCGGTTGTCCCTTTGTGTGTATGTTACGCATTGTGGAGTGGTGCTGGAGAGCCAGCTATTCGCGCTTGTTTAATGGCGGTAATATTTTTTGCATTACGAGCAAAGGCACAACACGTTTCTTTATTTCCAGTGCTGCTGTTTAGTGCTTGGCTAATGCTATTGTTTTGGCCTGGGCGCGCTTTGGACCCTTCATTTTGGCTTTCTTTCTCTTTTGTGGCGCTTATCTCTCTTTTGATAAAGCGCTTAGAGCGATGCGGCCGATTATTATTAATGCAGTGTTTTCTATCTCTCTTTGCTCTGCTGTTGACATTGGGTTGGCAGCAAAGTCTGAGTGGACTAACGGTTTTAGCAAACATTGTTATGGTGCCGTTTGTCGCTGTGATTTGGTTTCCTGTCTCGTTGTTATCTTTTGCTTTGAATGAATGGCTATCATGGACGTGGTTATATGGGGCGTTAGATAGTGGTCTAGTTTGGTTTTTTTACGCGACGGAGTCCTATCTTTATGGCGATATATTTGTATTACCAAGAGACGATACTTCAACTTGGGTAAAGTTAAGTCTCCTTACTGTCGCCGCTTTCGCCGTATACTGGTTCCCACTGCGGCGGGGTATTCTTGTGCTCGGTTTATTAAGTATTACAGCTATATCAATCCCGCAGAAAGTCCAGTGGCGTTATTTATGGCAAAAGGATCACTATGGTGTCAGTCAGTATCGTAATCAGGGTCATGGCGTGGTGTCATATGATAGTCAAGATTTGGTTAGATTAGGTGGGGTTGGCATGGCGATTAATTTACCAAAAGCTCATATCGCGCATCAGGCGCTTAAAGAAAATTGGCAGTTAGCGATTACCAATAAAGGATCGGTTGTGTCGGATGTGCTGCATAAAATGAACGTTTCAACCATTGAAATGAAAGAAGACGAGACAATACGTTTCTATTTAGATCATGGTGCATGGAGAGTAGAATCCTCTACTTGCTATCATTTATTAAATGTTGTGAAAACAGTTGCTTGCGAGCATGCAGAATTGCTAGAGAGTGTGTTAAATTATTCGCAAATTGATACAGGAGGTCTCGGTGTTAGAGCTTTTTAAATCCGGCGGCGCATTTATGTGGCCGTTATTGTTATGTTCTATTCTTACGCTTGCCATTGTTCTAGAGCGATTTTGGACGCTGCGTAATAACCGAGTTGCCCCACGCTCGCTATTATCGGATGTTTTGGCTCGCTTACGTGAAGACCGAATGACGCTAGACTACATTCGCTCTATGCAGGCTAAATCTGGCTTAAGCTTTATTTTTGCTTCTGGATTGCTTAACTCGAAGCATGGTCGTCGAGCTATGAAAGAGAGCATTCAGGAAGCGGCTAATCATGTAATTCATGAACTTGAGCGCTTTATGAGTACATTAGGCACGATCGCGGTGATTTCTCCCCTGATTGGCTTATTGGGTACCGTAGTTGGTATGATCAAAGTCTTTAATGTATTAATGGAGCAGGGTGCAGGTAATACTCAGCTTTTGGCTGGTGGGATTTCCGAGGCGCTTTTAACTACCGCGGCGGGTTTGGCGGTCGCGATACCTGCATTGGTCTTCCATCGCTACTTTGCACGTCGCATCGATGAATTGGTTGTCAACATGGAGCAGCAGTCGACTAAGCTTATTGATGTTCTTAACGCTGATGGCAAAGAGTAGCAGGGGAACACTTTGAAATTTCGCCGACAAAAGATTGAAGATGTCCACATCAATTTAACGCCTCTAATTGACGTTGTATTTCTGTTACTTATCTTTTTTATGGTCAGTACGACCTTTAAACAAACGACTGATTTAACCATTGATTTACCAACCGCGTCGAATGGCGCACCTTCGGTTATTTCACAAAATCCAGTAGAAGTTACCATTACGCGAGATGGTCAATTTGTCATCAATGGCCAGACGTTGATTAATGAGCGAACGGATACCTTAGTGCAAGGGTTGAAAGAGTCGTTCCAAGATAATTTTGAGCGTCCTTTGATTATTACCGCAGATGCCAATGCTTCTTATGAGATGGTCATGCGAGTGTATGATGCCGCGGCTCAGCTTGGCATTACAAAGCTTGCTCATACTGCGCAAAAAGAGACGGGGTTGTGAGTCTAGAGCAGTCTCTATCGCGCTCTTGGTATGGTTCATATGGCTGGACATGGGCGTTAGCGCCTTTGCTGTTGCTGACGGTGCCAGTGGTTAAGTGCAAGCGTCAAAATTATCTTGCTCATCGATTTTCAAGCAGTTACCAGTCCGCTTTGCCTGTTATTATTGTCGGCAATATTACGGTCGGGGGAACGGGGAAGTCGCCTATGGTGATTGCCTTGGCTGACTGGCTCAAGCGACAAGGATACTCACCAGGTATCGTAACGCGAGGGCATAAACGATCGTCAGATGAGGTAATGCTTGTCAGTCAGTCTTCAAGTGCTGCAGACGTTGGTGATGAACCGCTAATGTTGTTTCGTCGAGCGGGTTGCCCTGTGGCGGTTTCTGCTAAGCGAGTTCAAGCCATTCAAGCGTTAGAGCAGCTTGAGTATGTGGATGTTATCATCAGTGACGATGGCTTACAGCATTATGCTATGGATCGAGATATCGAAATAGTGATGGTGGATGCCAAAAGAGGGTTGGGTAATAATATGTTACTTCCCGTTGGTCCCCTAAGAGAGCCGGCCTCTCGTTTGAATCACGCCGATTATATTTTTACGATTGGCGATCAACCAAAGCTGGATATTCTGCCGCACTATTATTATGGCAAACTGGCTTTAAATAGACTCGTACATGTCAAAGATAAAGATCGCACAAGAGCCTTGACTGACTTAGAAAGTCGCTCTTGGACGGTTGTTGCAGGGATTGGTAACCCCGCACGTTTTTTGGATAGCTTAGTGAGTTACGGCTTACCACATAATTCGCCAAGTCACTTTTTTTCAGATCATCATCATTTTCTCCATAGCGATTTGGCGCCTTTTAAAACTATCATCATGACTGAAAAAGATGCGGTAAAAGTTGAAGGCTTTGCCAGCTCAGAGGATGATTGGTGGTATGTCGCTGCAGAGCTTGAATTACCGCTCGAATTGACGCGTCAATTAGATGAGCAAATCAAACAAGTCATTAAACAGAAGAAATAGCATTATGAACAAAGCACTTTTAGAGATTTTAGTTTGTCCAGTAACTAAGGCACCATTAACACTGAATGAAGAAGGCACTGAGCTGATTAGTAAAGTGGGCGGTATGGCTTACCCAGTTCGTGATGGGATTCCAGTGTTGCTTGAAAGTGAAGCGCGTACTTTGAGCGCAGATGAGCGTTTAGACGAAAAATAATTGCGATGATGAAAGTACTTACGGTTTGTTTAGGCAATATTTGCCGCTCGCCTGCTGCACAGGGCATTTTGGAGTATCTAGCTAAGGAAAAAGGGCTTGATCTTCATGTTGAGTCTGCTGGCACAGCGGCTTTTCACATCGGTAAACTGCCGGATGCTCGTTCAATTAAAACACTGAAATCTGTTGGTATAGATATAACCCAGCAACGCGCACGACAAGTTTGTGTAGAGGATTTTCATGAGTTTGATTGGATTGTTGCGATGGACAGTGAAAACTTAGCCAATCTAAAACATATTCGCCCCTTAAGCAGTAAGGCGAATGTGGTTATGTTTGGTTGCTATCGTGATGGCGTTGATTTCGGTGAAGTGGCTGATCCTTATTATGGTGGTGATTCGGGTTTTGAGGCGATGAAGGTCCAGCTATTTTCTATTGCGGATGATTTTTTGGCACATGCTTATGAATGAGCACAAGCTCCCGGATTGGCCAGAATGGATCTCTCACAAGACTTCTCTGCAATCTTTCAATACCTTCGGCTTCGACTATCAAGCTGAGTTCTTGGCGGTTGTAGAAAGCATAGAGCAGCTTATTGCATCGGTAAAGTGGGCTAAGTGCCATGATTTGCCCGTTACGGTAATAGGGGGAGGCAGTAATTTACTCATTAAAGGTGATGTCGCTGGTCTAGTGATCGTTAATCAACTTAGTGGTATCGCCGTTCATTATTCCGACGATGATTGCTCTGAGGTAACTTTTTCAGCGGGTGAAAATTGGCATAATTGTGTTGCTTGGTCGGTTGATCGTGGGCTTGGTGGTATTGAGAACCTAGCGTTAATTCCGGGTACTGCAGGCGCTGCACCTGTTCAGAACATCGGTGCTTATGGCGTTGAAGTGAAAGATACTCTCCAGCGTGTTACCGCTCTAGATTTAGAGACACTAGAGTTGGTTGAGATTGAAGCGAATCAATGCGGTTTTGCATATCGTGAATCTAAATTTAAGCATGAGTGGAAGTCTAAATACATCATTACGTCTATGACGGTTAGACTGAGTGCGACGCCAACGTTAGTGCTTGAGTATGGTGGCTTATTGCAAGCTATGCCTTCGTCTCCGACCATTAGGGATGTGTTTGAGACAGTTTGCCATGTGCGTAGAGAGAAGCTCCCTGATCCTGCTGAGGTAGCGAATTCAGGTAGTTTTTTCAAAAATCCCGTGGTCAGTGATGTTGTTTATCAGTCTATTCGAACTCAGTATCCTGAGGTCGTTGCGTTTGTGCAAGGTAAACAATGGAAGCTTGCTGCAGGGTGGCTTAATGATCGGGCAGGATGGAAGGGATACCAAGAAAGTGGTGTGGGTGTGTACCCAAAGCAAGCGTTAGTGTTGGTTAATTACACTTGTCAAAAAGCAGATGCCTTGTTGGCTTTAGAAGCAAAGATCAAAGTATCAGTGTACAAGACGTTTGGCGTTGAGTTGGAGCGTGAGCCTGTTCTCTTAGGAGGATCGGTGTGACCATCAAAATTGGTGTGATGGATTCTGGAGCGGGCGGACTAACCATTCTTCAGTCCATCCATGCCGCCATTCCTCAAGCGAATCTTATTTATTTTGCAGACCAAGCGAATGCGCCTTACGGTCAGCAAACACCGGTCTTCATTACGCGACGACTCATAGAGATAGCAGATTATTTTATTGCTCAAGGGTGTCAAATGATGGTGATCGCTTGTAACACGGCCACAGTGGCCGGCATTACAGAGCTTAGGCAGTCTATTTCTATTCCAGTCGTAGGTGTGGAGCCTGCTGTAAAGCCAGCATGCAGTTCCAGTGTATGCAAGCGCATCACAGTGCTTGCCACGCAAGGGACGAGTATCAGTAAGCGGTTAAATGATTTAATTGATACTTGGCGCTTTGATACAGATGTTGAGGTATTGGCTAGCGCCAGCTTGGCCACCTTAATAGATAGTATGCCTACTAGTTTGAGTGAATTAAAAGAAGAGGTTGCTCGTATTGCGGAGCAGGTCCTTAGTAATAAGTCTGATACCTTAGTTTTGGCTTGTACTCACTACCCATTAGTGAAAAATCTGTTTGATGAAATGTTGCCATTAGTGTCGATTGTGGAGCCGAGTCGAGGTGTGACGGCTCAAGTGCAAAGGCTCATTGCCATTCATGATGTGCCCATTGGTGTAGAGTGTAGGAGTGAAGTAAGTGTTTTGACCAATGGCTCAGCACAACTTAAAGCGTCTTTGTCTTATTGGGTTGATCCTTTAATGGCCCATGTTACTTATATTCATATCTGACGTTGGCAATGTGCCATTGCTTTTTAAAGGCCAAGCTTGTTATTTAATGATCGTGATAAACAAAAAAACGCCAGCTAATGATCATTAGCTGGCGTTTTTTTAGGTTGCTAAAAAGTGCTTACTCAGAAGCGCTTTCTGTTTCACCTTGACTAGCGTTTGTCGATTCTTCACGAGCTAATCGAGGGTCATTTTTCACTCGACCACTGCGACGTTGACGACGCTGTTGTGCAGCTTGGTCACGCTTATCTTGAAGCTCTTGCTTAGCTTTTTCTTGTTGTTCAAGAAGTGCTTTAGGTAATTGAACGTCAGTCTTCTTCTCTTCGGTCGCAGGTTTGGCCGCTTTACGACCTCGAATTGCGCGAGGTTGGCGCATTTTTCGGCCAGTATCTGTCGGGTTAGAAGAGTCGGTCTTGACTGTTTCATCAGCTAGTGTTGAATCATTAGCATCAGAGTGATTTCCTTCTGATTTAATAGGCTCAATTGATTCAGTTGGTTCTTCAGTTGCGGCAGGCGTCACTGGAGCGGATTCAGGGGCGACTGTTTTAGCTTCTGGTTTGCTATCTTGCTCTGTTTTTTCAGCTATTACTGATGCTTGTTCCGATGTTGTGTCTTCTTTTGACACAGTTTCAGCAGGCACATTGTCGGCTTCAGAAGCTTCATTAGCTGTATCGGCTTGGGCAACCTCTGCAGTCTGTTCAGACGCTGTTTCGGCGTTTTCGACCCTATTCATGTCAGCTTTTACTGTCATTTTAGGTTTAGGCGCTTCTTCCTGTTTCTCTGCGTCTTTCTCAATAGGTGTTGTTACAGTGCTCTCAGACTCGGCTATTTCAGGCTCAATTTTAGATTCAGCTGTAACTGATTCAGGCTCAACTTTAGGTTGCGCATCTTTAGGCTGCGCGTCTTCTGTTACGGCTGTCGCTTGTGATGCATCTTGTTGAGAGGCTTCCAGTGTATTCTGCTTTGGCTGTTCAGTCGCTGTAGAGGACTCAATAGCGTTAGTAGGTGACTCGGAGTTCTCAGTTTTTGCCGCAGCGGCGATAGCTTGGGTATCAGTTGTTTGTTCGCTGTTGCTCTGATTGTCATCCTGCTTGTTGTTGCGGCGCGAGCGACGAGAGCGACGAGGTTTGCGTTCAGCTTTAGCGTCAGAACCTTCGGCATTATCAGCAGCAGCTTGATCGGCAACCGCTTGGGCTTCTTTGGCATCCGATTCTACTTGAGCTTGCTGTTCTTGAGCCAACTCAATTTCATCTTTAAGCTTACCGTTACGGCGCTTATTGTCATTCGGCTCGCGTTTACGTTCCTGGATCTCAGGCTCTGGGCGACGAGGTTTTAACTTGTTAGGAGCGTCTTTTTGCTCTTGCTTGTTATTAGGCTTGTCCTGTTTGCTTTGAGCTTGATCGCGTTTAGGGCGGTTAGGCGTTTCTTTGCTTGAATCCTTATTGGACTCTTTATTTGTATTGTTGCTATTTGATTCTTTATTGATAGGTTGCTGTGACTTTGCTTCAGCTTGAGCGCGACGCGATTGTCGTGTCGACTTAGGCTTCTGTTGATCATCAGTTTGCTGATCGGTTGTTTCCTTTTCGTGCTTACGAGCAGGACGACGATTGCGTTGACGATCACGCGGTGGTTTGCGTTCTTCAGATGAAGGTTTAGCGGTTGCGGTTGGTTTAACAGCTTCTTTCTTAGGCTCTTCTTTTGCTACGCTTTCTTCGGTGCTGCCAAATAGGGCGTTTAAGATGCGTTTGAACAACCCCGGTTTTTTTGTTTCTGCTTTCACTGTTGGAGTGGCTTCAACAGGTGTTGGCGCTGGCGCTGGCGAAGCTGGCGCGATGCTGGTTACCGCAGCCTGAGGTCGAGCCTGCTCATTGGCTTGACGTGGTTCGTATGGCGGTTGTTCTGGCGTATCAACTAGGTCATAGCTACTATCATCCTGCTCCATAACGGCGTTGTCGTCACGAATACGCTCAACGTGGAAATGAGGTGTTTCCATATGAGGGTTGGGAACAAGAATAATATGTACTTGGTTACGTTTTTCGATCTTAGCAATATTGGTACGTTTCTCATTTAAAAGGAACGTTGCGACAGATACAGGAAGGATGGCGCGAATTTGAGCGGTGCGCTCTTTGGCACATTCTTCTTCGATTAAGCGAAGTACGGACAATGCTAGAGACTCTACGTCACGAATAAAGCCTTGGCCATTACAGCGTGGACAAACGATACCACTGGTTTCACCAAGTGACGGGCGTAAGCGCTGGCGTGACATTTCCAATAGGCCAAAGCGTGAAATACGGCCAATTTGTACGCGTGCACGATCGGCTTCTAGAGCCGCTTTCATGCGGTTTTCTACTTCTTTCTGGTTGCGAACTGGTGTCATGTCAATGAAATCGATAACGACAAGTCCACCAATGTCTCGAAGGCGCAATTGACGAGCAATTTCGTCTGCCGCTTCAAGGTTGGTTTGAAGGGCTGTTTCTTCAATGTCGCCGCCTTTTGTTGCGCGGGCGGAGTTGATGTCGATTGAAACCAGTGCTTCGGTTGGATCAATAACAATCGAGCCACCAGAAGGAAGGCGTACTTCACGTTGGAATGCCGTCTCGATCTGAGTTTCAATTTGGAAGCGATTAAACAGAGGCGTTGGTTCGTTGTATAGCTTTATACGACTCTTGAAGTGCGGCATAACCTGCATGACAAAATTCATCGCGTCTTGGTAGACGTTCTTTTCGTCGATCAAAACTTCGCCAATGTCATCACGTAGGTAATCACGAATAGCGCGTATGACGATGTTACTTTCTTGATAAATCAAGAAAGGCGCAGGTCGATCTGCAGCCGCTTTAGTGATCGAGTCCCACAGCGTTTGTAGATAGTCTAAATCCCATTGAAGTTCTTCCGTCGAACGGCCAACACCTGCAGTGCGAACAATTAACCCGCCATTGTCAGGTACGTTAAGACCAGACATTGCTTCTTTAAGCTGTGTGCGGTCATCACCATCAATACGACGAGAAATACCACCCGCACGAGGGTTATTTGGCATAAGTACCAAATAACGACCGGCCAAGCTGACAAAAGTCGTAAGTGCGGCACCTTTGTTGCCACGCTCCTCTTTATCAACTTGAACAATCACTTCTTGGCCTTCAGTCAAAACATCTTTGATGTTAATACGGCCATCTGAGTTCGATTTTTTAGAAAAGTAGGTTTTAGAAATTTCTTTTAGAGGAAGGAAGCCGTGTCGCTCGGCACCGTAATCAACAAAAGCAGCTTCAAGGCTAGGCTCTATTCGAGTAATTTTGCCCTTATAAATGTTTGCTTTTTTCTGCTCGCGAGATCCTGATTCAATATCTAGATCGTACAGGCGTTGCCCATCTACTAACGCAACGCGCAACTCTTCTTGTTGAGTTGCGTTTATTAACATTCTAATCATTAACTGTGACTCTTTTTAATGATCAGAGAATTCTAAGTTCATGAAATGTAACGATTTTATGAATTCGTTTTAACGACTCAGTCACAATTTATAGGCGCGCCACAATGCCTTCATGTAAGGATGGCGTCGCTCTTTTCTGTGTTGCTGTAATGCGTGTTTCAACTATCGGTCAACATGAAAGGTGCTGATCTAAAAAACGGATTCAATGGTAAACTGTTACACCTATGAACCGATTCACTGATTCATGAGGTTTATTATATAAAAATTAACTTTTTGCCCAGAGGTAAGAAATGACCAAAGTGTCGCTTTGGTTATGGCTTCTCATTCGTTACAATTGATTCTTCGAGGCTTTCTGTTGCCTCTTACCCTCTGCGGATTTGAATATAACAGTAAAATCTAAGTGCTTCAATTACATAGGAAACCATTCTTTTGTCAGCAAGTGAAAATAATGGCGCTTCAGAGCGTCCACAGGTGCGTTTTGTTACTATTGACGAGAATAATCATGGTCAACGTATCGATAACTTCTTAGTAACTTTTCTGAAAGGGGTGCCTAAGGGGAAGATATATAATTTACTGCGCAAAGGTGAGATCCGTGTCAATAAGAAGCGCATCAAGCCTGATTTCAAACTTAGCAGTGAAGACATCATCCGCATTGCGCCAATTTTTGTGGCAGAACCTAGTGATAAACCTGTTGTTGCAGAAGGTCTTAAAAAAGAGATTGAAAGCCGTATCGTTTATGAGGATAAAGGGCTAATTGTTGTGAACAAGCCTTCCGGATTGGCGGTTCATGGCGGCAGTGGGCTGAGCTTTGGTCTGGTTGAAGTTATTCGTCAAATGCGACCACAGGAAAAGTTTATTGAGCTTGTTCATCGACTGGATCGTGATACGTCCGGCTTAATTATGATTGCGAAAAAGCGCAGCGTGTTAAAAACATTACATTCGGCCCTCCGAGAAAAGGAGGGGGTTCAAAAAACTTACCATGCGTTGGTTTTTGGTGCTTGGCCTAAACGAAAGCTGCAGGTAAACGCCCCCCTTCTTAAAAATGAGCTTAAATCGGGCGAGCGTGTCGTGAAAGTGCATACGGATGGCAAAGAATCGCTAACTCGCTTTAAGGTATTGCGTAACTTTGAAGGATATACCTTTATAGAGTGTGAGCCTGTGACAGGTCGTACACATCAGATTCGTGTTCATGCGCAATTTGCTGGGTATTCGATTGTGGGCGATGATAAGTACTCGCCAAATGAAGCTAATATACTGGCTAAATCGTTAGGTTTTAAACGATTGTGTTTGCATGCAGCCCGTCTTGATATTGATTATGAGGGCATTAAGTTAACGCTTGAGGCGCCTATTGAAGATGCTTGGAAGGATGCGATGGCGGGCTTGCCAACTAAGTATTAAAGTTGTGTTGCTTTTGAGTGTACAAGAAAGGGTTTAAAGGGGCATGTGCCCCTTTTTTATGGAATCATAATGGTGGCTTCGCCAGTTACCACTTTTTTGCCGTCGACAAAACAAATGGTTTCAATGATGGCGCGGCGGCGACGTTCATTGAGTTCTTTCACGGTAACCGTTGTTGTGACCGTGGCTCCAATAAATACTGGGGCACGAAATTTTAATGATTGCTCAAGGTAAATGCAGCCAGGCCCAGGTAGTTTTGTGCCAATAGCGGCTGAGATAAAGCCAGCTGTTAGCATGCCGTGTGCGATCGGTTTTTCAAAACTGGTTGTGGCAGCATAGTCTGCATCCAAATGGACTGGGTTCGTATCACCAGTAACTTGAGCAAATGCTTGAACGTCTTGTTCTGTTACTATTTTTTCAATGGTTTCGCTTAGGCCAACAGTTAGATCTTCAAATGAGTAGCTCACTTTTAAGTCCTTATTACTATAAATGTCGCTATGGTACACTTGAAAGAATCTTTACTTAAGCGTTCTACCTTATAAATTCGATTTTCTAAATAAAAAAATCGACATATACGGTGGGGCGGTGGTGGTTATACTGTGTATTTATATGGAGCGTTAAATGGCGTGGAATGAAGAAGACGATGTAAATAAAAAGCCGCAAGAGTCGATCGTTGGTCAGGCTCAAGGCAAGCAGTCAACTGAGACAAAACTGGTTGATGCTCTTAAAGAGGTCTTGGGCGCGCAGGTTGTTGAGCGTCGTAGGCAGCGCCGCTGGAAAATATTTTTCCGCTTTGTGTATCTATTTGTTTTTATTGGTGTTGTTGTCAGTATTTGGGTGACTTCTGATATGGAAGACGTAAATGCTGGAGATAGTGTGGCCGTCTTGCGTATGCAAGGCGCGATAGGCGCACAAAGTGAAGTGGACGCAAACGAGTATGTTCCATTACTTGATGAGATTTACGCCAACAGTTCAACTAAAGCTGTGCTTATTGAAATGAACAGTCCTGGTGGCAGTCCAGTGCATTCTGGCATCTTATATGATGCTATTATGCACTATCGAACCTTGTATCCAGCTATACCTGTTGTCGTTGCAGTTGAAGATTTGGCTGCGTCAGGCGGTTATTATATTGCTTCAGCAGCTGATGAAATTGTTGTCGATAAAGCCAGTCTGGTTGGCTCAATAGGTGTTGTTTCAGGGGGCTTTGAGGCCAGTGAGCTGATTGAGAAGCTTGGAGTGAAGCGTCGCTTGTTTACCGCTGGAGAGAATAAAGCCTTTATGGATCCGTTTTCTCCTATGAGTGATGCGGCAGTCCAAAGTTGGCAAAGTGTGTTAGATGAAACGCATAAACAGTTTATAAACGCTGTGAAAGAAGGGCGTGGTGATCGTCTTGCTGATGAGCCAAATTTATTTACTGGGATGGTGTTCACCGGTACTCAGGCGGTTGAGCTTGGCTTAGCCGATCGTTTTGGATACGCACAGCAATTATTGAATACGCAATTTTCAGACTTAACGCCAACCTATTACACACCTTATAAAGAACCATGGGAAAAAGTGGCTAAGCAATTAGGGGTTGAGTTTTCTACTGGCGTTACAAGCTGGCTTTACGGTCTGCGCTAAATTGAATCGTTAATTTAGTATGTTTTTAGAAGCAGGTTCATCCTAGATGTACCTGCTTTTTTTGTTCACGCTAATGGGTTTAATCCGACGGCTCGTAAACTGTTGCATGTTTCGATTAGAGGTAGGCCTTCAAGCGATGTGGGATCGTATCCTTCCATTTGTTTAAATAAGGCCACACCTAATGATTCGCATTTGAAACTACCTGCACAGTCTAATGGAGAGTCTATCTCTATGTAGCGCTGTATTTCACGTTCAGTCAGCTCTCGAAAAGTCACAGAGTAGGTTGAAAGGCTATAACGGTCGAGCTGATTGTGGGTGTTGACGACATAAAGTCCAGTGAGGAATTCGATCTTTTGTCCACTAAAACGCTTCAGTTGTTTGATGGCATTATCACGAGTATGGGGCTTGCCAATAATCTCGCCATTAAAAGTGGCGCATTGATCTGATGTGATAAGAATACAGTTGTTGTCTAAGGTATTTTTTAAAGCAAGCGCTTTTGCTTTGGTGATTCGCTCAATGTATTGTTCGGGTGTTTCGTTCTCTAATTGGCCTTCATCAATGTTAGGTGAGCGAGTGGTAAAGGTTAATCCTAATCGATTGAGTAGGTTTTGACGGTATTTGGATGACGAGCCAAGGATCAATTTTTGTGTCATAAAGGTCATCTAGTCTCTTGATTTGTCGAAAAAATAGGTAAATCACTTATTGAGGCGAAATAATACGTAAAAAATGTCATTTATGCCTCAGTATTCTTTGACAAGGGTGGGACTTGGCAATATTATTCCCGCCATGTTGAATGACACATTACCCAAATACTTTGACCCTCGTAAATACGCTTTTAATGAAGTGAGTATTGAAGGGCGTTTATCACTCAGTCAATTTCCGGAGTTGAGCGCTGAACTAGCGTCAAATGAAGGGGATGCGTTTATTCATCTAGACTTTAGAGTGGATGAAGATAGGCGCTACATAGCGACTGGTTCAATTAAAGCAACCGTTCAAGTTGAGTGTCAACGATGCTTGGAAGGTGCTCCAGTTGAGCTGGAGGTTAATCTTAGTTTGGCCTTTGTTTATGATGAAGACCATGCAAAGAATATACCTAGTGACTATGATCCCGTTGTCATGACCGATGGTGAGGTCGTTATCGCTGAAATGGTGGAGCAAGAGTTACTTCTTGCCTTGCCAATTGTTGCCTATCACCAAGAAAGTGGTTGCAACCCAGTAGCTCTAAAGTATGCATCGTCTACCGATGACGCACCGGATGACGAAATTAAACCGAATCCATTTAGTATATTGGCTGAATTAAAAGCTAAGAAAAATTAGGAGCTCCAAAAATGGCAGTACAAAAAAGTAAAGTGACTCGTTCACGTCGCGGCCAGCGCCGTTCACACGATGCACTATCTAACCCAACTCTATCTGTAGAACAGACAACTGGTGAACTACACCGTCGTCACCACGTTTCTGCAGACGGTTTTTACCGTGGTCGTCAAGTAATCACCCCTAAAGGTGAGTAATTAGATACCCAATGATTAGGGTAGCTATTGACGCTATGGGCGGGGACTTAGGTCCCCGCATTGCATTTCAAGCAACAGAAAATATTGTTGCCGCCTTTGCTGATGTCGAGGCGCATTTCTACTATGATCGTCGGGAATTTGCTTTTCCTGAAGATTCGCCTTCATCTCGAATTATTCCTGTCGCTTGCCATGATTCCGTATCTTGTATGGAAACTGTAGATCGTTCTTTATTTAAGCGAAAAGAGTCGACTATTTATCGCTCTTTAGTAGATATGTCAGAAGCGAAAACAGATGTGGTCGTAACATTTGGTAATACTGCGGCGATGGTCGCATTAGCACGTCACATTGTCGGATTGTTAATGCCAAAGTTATACCCAGCTTTAATTCGAGAAATGCGACCTAACCCATTACGTTGTTTAGTAGACTTAGGTGCAAATGTTCATTGTCCTGCAGAGATGTTGAATGGGTTTGCTTTGCTTGGTGCATCTTATGTCGAGGCGCGAAGTGACAGTGTGGCGAATGTTGCATTACTAAATGTCGGAGTAGAAACCAGTAAGGGTAGTTCGGTCATTAAAGAATGCTATAAGCGACTTAGTGAGCAGAGTTGGCCTAAGTTTTCAGGATTCGCTGAAGGTTTCGAACTGTTTTCAGGTGAAAAAAATGTCATCGTATGTGATGGCATGGTTGGTAATGCAGTACTTAAGGCCTCTGAAGGCTTGTTTGTATTTTTGCTATCGCAACTGCCAAAGCATTCAGTCGATACGTCAGCCATTGAACGTTTGATTCAAGCAGAAAGTCGCCATGGTGCCTGTCTTGTTGGTATCAAAGGTAATTTAGTTAAAGGTCATGGTCGTTCTGATTTGGGGGCCATGGTTGGTGCGATTGAGTATGGTATTGATATAGCTCGCACGAATTTATATAAAAAAATTGAAGCAAAGTTAACTCAACAGGGGGTGTTATGAATCCTTCATTAGCATTTGTGTTTCCTGGTCAAGGTTCACAGCAGCAAGGTATGCTGTCTGACTTGGCGGAGAAATACGACATTATAAAGGCTACTTTTGACGAAGCATCGGATGTGCTTGGTTACGACTTGTGGGATTTGGTTCAGAATGATGCTGAATCTTTGGGTCAAACAGATAAAACTCAGCCTGCTCTTTTGACGAGTAGTGTTGCATTGTGGCGACTTTGGCAGCAGCAAGGTGGTGAACAGCCTGCTTACGTTGCTGGCCACAGTTTAGGTGAGTACTCGGCGCTTGTCTGTGCTGGCGTTATCGCATTCAAAGATGCGGTGGAGCTCGTTAAATTGCGTGGTGAGTACATGCAACAAGCTGTACCTGCTGGAACAGGCGCAATGGCTGCAATCATTGGTTTGTCTGATGATCAGGTTGTCGCAGCGTGTGAGTCTGTTTCAGAGGGTGTGGTGAGTGCTGTCAATTTCAACTCGCCAGGTCAAGTAGTGATTGCAGGTGAAAAAGCCGCGGTTGAGATCGCGATGGCGAATGCTAAAGAAGCAGGCGCTAAGCGGGCGTTACCTCTTCCTGTGAGTGTCCCATCACATTGTCAGTTAATGGTGCCAGCTGGTGAGAAGCTTGCTGAGCGTCTAAATGCCATCGAATTTAAAGAGCCAGCCATCAAACTGGTTCAGAATGTGTCTGCCAAAGCAGTGTCAGATGCGGCACAGATCAAAGCAAATCTTGTATCGCAGCTTAGTGAACCCGTTTTATGGACACAATCTATTGCCTTGTTAAACGAGCTTGGTGTAGAAAAGACTATTGAATGCGGACCGGGAAAAGTTTTGACGGGTCTAAACAAACGAATTGTTAAAGGTTTAGATGCATTAGCAATTGGAGACGTGGCAAGCTTTGATGCTGCGACAGGAAATTAAAAAAACTGGAGATATTTTGATGAGCAAAATTGCGCTAGTAACTGGTGCGACGCGAGGTATTGGTAAAGCCATCGCTCAAGCGCTAGTCGCTAATGGTGTCACTGTAGTAGGTACCGCAACAAGTGAAGCGGGTGCTAACAGCATTAGTGAATACTTAGGCGATAATGGTAAGGGTCTCGTGTTGGATGTTTCCAGCGATGAATCAGTTGAGACTGTTATCAAGCAAATCAATGAAGAATTTGGTGCGCCGACGGTTTTGGTTAATAACGCAGGCATAACACGTGATAACCTTATGATGCGTATGAAGATGGATGAGTGGGATCAAGTGATCAACACGAACCTAACGTCTGTATTCCGCGTAACTAAGGCCTGCCTTCGCGGCATGACGAAAGCAAAATTTGGTCGCATCGTGACAATTAGTTCTGTTGTTGGCTCAATGGGTAATGCTGGACAAGCAAACTATTCTGCAGCAAAAGCGGGGCTTGAAGGCTTTAGTCGCTCTTTAGCGGCAGAGATCGGCTCCCGTGGTATTACTGTAAACTGTGTTGCGCCAGGCTTTATTGCCACAGATATGACAAAGGATTTGCCTGAAGATCATAAGGCAACTTTGGTCTCCAAAGTGCCAGCGGCACGACTAGGCGAGCCAGAAGAAATTGCAGCAGCTGTCGCTTTTTTAGCGTCTGATTCTGCGGGTTACATTACCGGTGAAACCCTACATGTCAATGGCGGCATGTACATGGCGTAA
This sequence comes from Marinomonas gallaica, assembly GCF_049821165.1. Lineage (NCBI taxonomy): Bacteria > Pseudomonadati > Pseudomonadota > Gammaproteobacteria > Oceanospirillales > Oceanospirillaceae > Marinomonas > Marinomonas gallaica. Next base: position 2,744,972 of record NZ_CP187511.1, on the reverse strand, counting down.
TTTGAGTTGAATTTTGTAATGAATTCAACGAAAATACGTCTCCGGTTCATGATGAGAATCACGCCCAGTATGGGTGTCAAAAATTTATAAATATGCTCAAAGTGAGCTATTGACCAGTAGAGTAGGAACTTCTAATGAGTAGCATTGAAGAACGCGTAAAAAAAATCGTTTGCGAACAACTAGGTGTTAAAGAGGAAGAAGTGGTTGCATCTGCATCTTTCGTAGACGACTTGGGTGCTGATTCCCTAGACACAGTTGAGCTTGTTATGGCTCTAGAAGAGGAATTCGATACTGAGATTCCTGACGAAGAAGCTGAAAAAATCACCACTGTACAAGCAGCAATTGACTACATCAACGCTAACTTGTAATTCTCTGGTGTACTGAGTTTCCGAAAAGCCGCTTGTATTGTATGTACAGCGGCTTTTCTTATTCTTACCCCTGTATTAAAGGGAGTTTTTCGGAGGAATCATATGTCTCGTCGTCGGGTCGTAATCACCGGTATGGGAATGGTGAGTCCCCTTGGCAATAACGTAAAAGATACTTGGGACAATATTATTGAAGGCAAAAGCGGTGTATCAGATATTGAACACTTTGATGCCTCTCAGTTCTCAACGCGTTTTGCTGCTCAAGTAAAAGACTTCGATGCATCGCAATATATGAGCGTTAAAGAAGCTCGTAAAATGGACGTTTTTATTCAATATGGCATTGCTGCCTCCGTCCAAGCGATAGAAGATGCTGGTTTATCTCCTGATTGCGTTGATTACAAACGCATTGGGTGTGCTATTGGTTCAGGCATTGGTGGCCTGCCAATGATCGAAAAAAATGTAGAATTATTGAATGCATCGGGTCCTAAGCGTATTTCACCATTTTTTGTTCCTGGTGCGATTATCAACATGATCTCTGGTCATGTGGCGATTAGGTTTGGCTTTAAAGGGCCGAACATCTCCATTGTAACTGCCTGCACTACCGGTACTCATAATATTGGTATGGCGGGTCGCATGATTACTTATGGCGATGCGGATGTCATGATTGCAGGTGGTGCCGAAATGGCAATAACGCCACTTGGTATCGGTGGGTTTGGCGCAGCACGTGCATTATCAACACGAAATGATGATCCAAAAACCGCTAGCCGTCCTTGGGACAAAGATCGTGATGGCTTTGTAATGGGTGATGGGGCAGGTATTCTTGTATTAGAAGAATATGAGCATGCCGTTGCTCGTGGTGCTAAGATATACGCTGAGCTTGCTGGCTTTGGTATGAGTGATGACGCATTCCATATGACGGCTCCTCCTGAACAAGGAGAAGGGGCGTTGTCTGCAATGGTCGCTGCTCTTAATGATGCAGGTGCGCAAGCACATGAAATTGATTACATCAATGCTCACGGAACATCGACGCCGATCGGTGATTTGGCCGAAACGGAAGCGGTAAAATCGCTTATGGGGGCAGATGCTTCCGATGTGGCGATTAGTTCCACAAAGTCAATGACAGGGCATTTGTTGGGTGCAGCGGGTGCAGTAGAGTCAATTTTTTCTGTGCTGGCAATCCGTGATCAGTTGGCGCCGCCAACGATTAACTTGTCAGAGCCTAGTGAGGGTTGTGACTTGAACTATGTTTCAATGACGGCTCAAAAGCGAAAAGTAGACCTTGTACTTAACAACTCTTTTGGGTTTGGTGGTACAAATGGAACCTTAGTGTTTCGAAAAGTATAAAAAAAGCGGCATTAGCCGCTTTTTTTATAAACTTAACCGTTTATTGCAAGGTTGCCCCTTGAGGCGCAGGCTGGTTAGCCTCTATCATTTCAGCTATATCCACGCTGTTTCCTGCTTGCTCTGCCTCGTAGAGTTGTTCGTCAATATCTTGGTACAAGGCAAGTTCTTCATCTCCAAGAAAGTGTAAGCATTCACCGCCAATAAAATAGAGCAGTTCTCTATGCATTAGTGGTACTAAATTAGGGTAGCAACGTATGAAGCGGCTGATCAAATCTTGCGCTTCAAATAAAAAGTTTGCGTTTTTCTGTTCTCCTTCGCGGATAAGAGTGTCCCACTTATGCATGAAGTCCAGCTCTTCCTCGGCCAATTCAGAGCGGTCGAAGGGATCATGCTCTTGGATACGTTGATGTAGAGTTTGAAGGCGGCTAATAATAAATTGAATTCTAGAACTCACGTATGCGAAACCTGTTTTGGTGGGTTTGAAGGTGTATTAATTTAAGAAGGTTATTATGGCATATGCTATTGAAATAAAGGACCTCAAAAAGCGTTACGGTAACGGGTTTGAGGCGCTGAAAGGGGTTGATCTGACCGTAGAGCAAGGCGATTTCTTTGCATTGTTAGGCCCAAATGGCGCCGGTAAGTCGACAACGATCGGTATATTGTGCTCTTTGGTTAATAAATCATCGGGACAAGTCAGTATTTTTGGTGTTGATGTCGATAAAGACTTTGCTGGAGCAAAGCGCTATTTAGGTGTTGTCCCGCAAGAGTTTAATTTCAATGTTTTTGAAACTGTTTTCAACGTTGTTGTTACCCAAGCAGGCTTTTACGGTATTCCTGTAGAGCTTGCCAAAGAGCGAGCGGAAAAATATCTGAAAAAGCTCGATTTATGGGATAAAAAAGACACGCAGTCGCGCATGTTGTCGGGTGGTATGAAGCGACGTCTAATGATTGCTCGAGCGTTGATCCATGAACCAAAGATATTAATTTTAGATGAGCCAACAGCGGGCGTGGATATTGAGTTGCGCCGTTCCATGTGGGAGTTCATCAAAGAATTAAACGAACAGGGTACGACTATTATTCTAACGACTCACTACTTGGAAGAAGCTGAGCAGTTATGTCGCAATATTGCCATTATTAACAGTGGTGAGATTGTTGAAAATACCAGCGTTAAGGCGTTATTAAAAACGATTAGTAGCGAAACTTTTATTCTAGATTTAGCTGAAAGCATTGATTCAGTTGAGCTACCTAATTATGACATTAGGCTGGTAGGAGATGGCTCAACTATCGAAGTCGCGGTGGATAAGGGGCAAAACTTAAATGATGTGTTTGAATACCTTAGCGCTAAACAGATAAACGTTTTAAGCATGCGCAATAAGTCAAATCGACTCGAAGAACTATTTGTCAAACTGATCAAAGGAAGTAACTAGCATGTCTTCAGGTGAGATCTGGATTGCATTTTACACAATCTTGCGTCGAGAAATTCGTCGCTTTATGCGAATTTGGCCACAAACGCTTCTGCCTCCAGCGATTACCATGACGCTCTATTTTGCTATCTTTGGTAACTTAATTGGTAGCAGAATTGGTGAGATGGGTGGTTTTAGTTATATGCAGTTTATTGTTCCTGGCTTAATTATGATGTCGGTGATTACAAACTCATACTCTAATGTTGCCTCGTCTTTTTTCTCCGCAAAATTTCAACATAGTGTTCAAGAGCTACTGGTCTCTCCGACGCCTAATTGGGTCATTTTATTAGGGTATGTTTTGGGGGGCGTAGCGCGCGGGTTATTCGTCGGGGCTGTTGTAACCGTACTGTCGTTGTTTTTTACTCACATGCAGTTACATAATTTATTGCTAACCATACTGATCGTATTCTTAACGTCGGTTATGTTTGCTTTAGGCGGGTTTGTAAACGCATTATTTGCTCGTAATTTTGATGATGTCTCAATTGTGCCTACTTTTATTTTAACGCCGCTTACGTATTTGGGTGGTGTGTTTTACTCAATCAGCCTGTTGCCTGATTTTTGGCAGGGGGTTTCGATGCTTAACCCAGTGCTATACATGGTTAATGCTTTCCGCTATGGCATTTTGGGTGTATCAGATATTGACGTGACGTGGGCGTTGGTTATCATCGCTGCCTTTATTATCGGCCTATTTTATATTGGACTCTCTCTGCTGAATCGCGGCAGAGGCATTAGAAATTGAGGTGTTGTACATGGGTTTTTTGCCCCTAGGACAGAAAACGGATTATGTTTCTGAATACGATCCAGGATTATTGTTTCCAATTGCTCGCGTAGATAAATGGCAAGACATGGGGATCGAATCCGAGCGTTTACCCTTCCATGGAGAGGATATTTGGAACGCATATGAGTTATCTTGGCTAAATAAAAAGGGGAAGCCAATTGTGGCGATGGCGGAATTTCGTTTGCCTTGTACATCGCCAAATATTATTGAATCTAAGTCTTTCAAGTTATACCTGAACTCGTTGAATCAAATGCGTTATGACGATGCCTTTGAGGTTCAGCAGATACTCGAAGATGATTTGTCTAAAGTGGCGGGTGCACCCGTAGGCGTGATTATCCGAGACGTTGATGCTATGGAGTCTTTGGTAGTGTTAACACCTGATTACTGCATTGATGATCTTGATGTTGAGGTGACAGAATACCACCCCAATGCCTCGTTACTGGTCAATAAGTTGGGTGGCGAGCAAGTTGAAGAACGTTTAGTAAGTCACTTGCTTAAATCTAACTGTCCTGTAACGAATCAGCCTGATTGGGGTTCTGTTTTCATTGATTATCGTGGCAAACAAATTGATCATGCAGCGTTGCTTAAGTATGTTGCCTCATTTCGTGAGCACACGGATTTTCACGAGCAATGCGTTGAGCGAATCTTCATTGATATCATGACTCAATGTAAGCCTGATAGCCTTGTGGTATACGCGCGTTACGTACGCCGAGGAGGTTTGGATATCAATCCATACCGTTCAACTGAATCGATAGTGCTCGGAAACGACAGATTATCTCGTCAGTGATATGAATGGCATGTTGCGCTGTAAAAAATCAGCGCAATGTGCCTAAATATTTCTTCTCTAGGTCGGAGTAGGCTAACTGCAAGCGATCCATCTCTAAGCTCTTCTTGTTGTACTCCTTTCGTAAAGTTTTTTCATTTGAACTTGAGATTTCATTCATTAGGTTGTCTTTCATTTGTTGAATTTGACTAATTAGATCTCGATTCTCTTCCCTTAGAGCACCGAGTTCCGCTAGTTGATTCGGTATGTTGTTTGATCCTAGATGGCTTTGTGCTTCCTGCACGCGTTGTTCAACGTCTATTCTTAATGAAGCATTTTCCGCCTCCGCACGCTCAAGTTCTTGAGCGAGGAGTTGAACGCAGGTCTCTGACTCTTTGAGTACTTGCTCAAGTTTACGTGCTTCTAGTTCTTGAGCTTCAAAGGTATTAGTGTCGTTATCCTCTTTGAATAACACAAAGTCATCGAGTAGAGATTCTAGGGCATCACGTTTGTTTGAGTTAATGCTTTGAAACTCTGTGTAGGCAGAGCCTTCTATCTCACTTAATTTTCTATCAATTTCTTGCAGTAATCGGTCTTTCTCAGAAATATTTTCTTTAAGAGTCGTAATAGATAAGTTAGCACTGTCTAGTTCGGATTGAAGTTGACCGATCAAGGAGTTTGACTCTGATGAAATACGCTCCATTCTTTCGAGCGCCATTTTCTGTACTTGTTCTTTTTTATCTTCTTGATCGTCAGAGGTATCATTTAGTTGCGCCTGCAGATTTTCAATGATGGCTTGCTGTCGCTTGGATAAGCGCTCTAGTTTGTGTAGATGCTTTGTAGACTGATGCTGAGGGGCGTCACTTTGGATGTTATCTGTATTCCCTGTGTAATATTGATCATCGTAGTCGAAGTGTTGTTCGAGCTTTGAGACTTGATCATGTTGTTTCTTTAGCTCTAGTTGCAAACGCTGCAGTTCAGTATGCTTCACGCCCAGTTTTTTTAACTTTTGTTCAGATCTCTCGATACTTTTATGAAGCTCTTGATGCAGCTCTTTTTGGTTAGCGAGTAGAATTTCCTTTGAGATTAAAAGCTCGCTTGCTTGATTAAATTCTTCATCAATGTCTTTTAAGGATTGAGTTAACGAATTTTTGTTTATCTTTTTGTGTTTGATTTGTTCAAGGTTACTGATGATGCTGGCCATGAAGCGAATCAGTATCGGCTTAGGTTCGTTGCTTTGGTCATTTAATAAAATAGCGCGTTCAGCCTTGAGGAGTGTTCCCCAGACTTTAAAGCGTGTTACCGTGTCAAGATCATCGGACGAACGTAAATCTTTAAGAGTGTCGGCGGCGATATTGGCCTGTCGCTCGAGCTCTTGAGCAAAGGCCTTAAAAGGAAGCTCTTGCTCAAGGTTTTGTGCCTTACTTTCATTATGATTTTGAGACGAGCTGCTGGCATCGAGCTCTGGGGATTCGTTGTCCCGCTCTTGGTCTAGTTTTTTACGTAATGCGATCGATCGCCAGATGAACCATAGCGATGCAACTGTCATAATGGTGGCTGCTTCTAATAGAAGCCAGAGAATCCATTTTTCCATAATGCCTGCCTCATAAATGAGAGTCGTTTAGATTTACATATCAAAACACATTCGTTATGTTTAGGTATATTTATGATCTTAACGGAAATTTTATAGTTATGAGTAAAGATTTTTTGCATTTCATGCGTGATCGTGTATCCAACAATCAGCTTACTGAGCCTGCACCTAGTCATGACGAGTGGTGGGATATTTTGGATGCTGCCAGTCGTGCTGCCGACCACGGAAATTTGAAACCTTGGCGTTTCAAAATATATGAAGGCGACGCTCGTCGTAAAGTAGGGGAAGTGTACTGGCGCCATGCTAAGTCTGAGGTAGAGCAATTATCAGACGACAAGGCGGATGTGTTTATCAAAAAGGCCTTCCGTGCTCCCGCTATTTTGCTTGTCTATGCGGATATTGTTGATCATCCAAAGGTTCCTGAGTTTGAGCAACTAATGGCCGTAGCGGCTTCATCTCAGCAAGTGTTGTTAGGGGTTGAGGCTTTGGGTTACGCAGGTATATGGCGAACGGGTCCGGCTGTTTTTACCGATGATGCAAAAGAACAACTTGGTTTGGAAGCAAATCAACAAGTAGTAGGCCTGATTTATGTGGGCACACCGAGTGTCCAAGCGAAGCGTGTTGAAGATACAGGCGTCTCTGAAAGAATTGTCTTTGTAAGTGAATAAAAGCTTGCAATTCAATAACTTCAAACTTATCATACGCGCCATAAATCACAACAAGTGAATTGAAAAGTTTAGGTGAGCTGTCCGAGTGGCCGAAGGAGCACGCCTGGAAAGCGTGTATGTCGAAAGGCATCAAGAGTTCGAATCTCTTGCTCACCGCCATCATCTCAGAAAAGACGTCCAAGGACGTCTTTTTTTGTGCCTAAAATTCCATAAAATCAATGAATTATGTTCAATAGCGTCCATATTGAACGATTACGTCCAAGAAAAAAGTGTAGTGCAAAAAGTATGGCTAATCTTTCATCTAATTAGAGTCATACACTTTTCGATTAAACGTAATATGCCTATCTCAAATCTTAAAATCAGTCTTTTCAACATTAATAGCTTTTAAGTTATTGTAATTAAAAAGAAAAGTTGGTTTTGTGTATAACAGCATTTTTCGTGATTTTCCTCGTTAAATCAGTCATACACTAAGGAACATGCGATTAAGTCGGTAACATGAGATAATTTCGTCGACTTAAGACAGCTACGACGCCTACCGATCCTGAACCAGCTTTCCTTCGCCGACACCGAATTTACCAGCAAACGCCGCAAAACTCGCAAAGAACTCTTCCTTGCTCGAATGGATGAATTGATTCCTTGGTAGCAGCTTGAAGCCCAAATTGAGCCCTTCTATCCAAAAGCAGGCAACGGACGTCGCCCTTATCCTTTGTCTACCATGCTACGCATTCACTTTATGCAGAACGGGTACAACATGCCATGGAGGACGCTCTTTATGAGATGACCTCTATGCGGCTGTTTGCTGGATTATCCTTAGAAGGTACGATACCGGATCACACCACTATTATGAATTTCAGGTACTTACTGGAGAAGCATAAGCTTGCACGAAAGCTATTTAAAGAAGTCCACAAATGGCTATCAGACTCAGGTATTTACTTCAAAGAAGGCACCATCGTTGACGCGACTATTATTGAGGCGGCTAGTTCAACCAAAAATAAAGCCAAATCACGTGATCCAGAAATGCATCAAACCAAGAAAGGAAATCAATGGTTCTTTGGGTTGAAGGCTCATATTGGAGTCGATGCTAAACGTGTGGCTTGGTGCACAGTTTCACCACCACTTCTGCCAATGAACATGACCTAAACCAAATCACTGAGCTCACGCATGGCGATGAGACGTTTGTCTCTGCCGACTCAGGCTACCGTGGCGTGGAAAAACGTGAGGAAACCAAAGATAAGAAGTTGGACTGGTTGATTGCGGAGATGCCAAGCAAGGTTCGAGAATGGAAGAAGCATCCCCGCATTAATAAAAAGCCTATCAATACTGAGTGTATAAAAGCCAGTATTAGAGCAAAAGTAGAGCACCCGTTTCGAATACTCAAGTGTCAGTTTGGTTTCCGTAAAGCGGTCTATAAAGGGTTATCAAAAAATGATAATAAGCTCGCGGTGTTGTTTGCACTGGGAAACATACTGCGAGTGGATCAGATGATAAGATCTGCACGGGGTTAATCCGTCTTGATAACGGTAGTTGGAGCTTTAAAGACACCAACTAGGGAACAAGACACGCTAAAAACTGAGATTTTGAGCAAATTCAAAGGCAAATCAAGTCAGCAAGCGACTTAGTACTAATTAGCTAACTTATTCGCATATTCCCTAGATAACAAGCATTGCACCATAATAGGGCTATTTATATTTATAGTATTCAGTTAATTATGCTGAATTCTGCGTTCAACTTGAACGCAAAAACTTGAGTCTCTAATGCAAATCCATTTGATCCTCTTACAATAATCTAGCGTACCATATTAGCATGTTTATAAACTCGTTAGTTCGGTGATGAAGAAGATGATGAAGACGTTGAAAACACAACATCGCGTCGCTCGGCGGTGCTTATCTACAGGCCCCGTTTCGGCGGCTTATGAACTCAAGTTGGACGCGGGGGAGGTGCGACGAGATGACGCGCAAGTCGTTCTGGCGGCAAAATTCGATGCCCTGCATGAGTCGCTTGCATGGCTCCCACCAGTACGCGTGTGCACCGACGATCCGACAGAGAGCAGTTGTACAAGCAGCGGTTCAGTGTTACTGGCGCGGCCCCTGGCATTCACCCAGTCCTTTCTTCGAAAGAAGTTTCATTTGTGGTTTTTTGGTCCACCACCTCGAGGCATGTACATTCATGGAACAACCGGGGTCGGCAAGAGCTTTCTAATGGATCTCTTTTACGCGTCGGTTACTGATGATTCTTGCTATAATAATGACAGCTACAAACACACAAAAATTACCAAACGCCGCGTCCACTTTCATGAATTCATGCTAGACGTCCATCATCGAATCTTTGACTACAAACAGCAGCACCCACGAGGTGATGCGATTCCCATTATTGCGCAACAATTGGCACAAGAAGCTCAACTCCTCTGTTTAGATGAATTTCAAGTGACAGACATTGCCGATGCCATGATTTTGAAGCGACTATTTTCACTATTACTTGATTGCAATGTCGTGGTGGTGGCGACCTCGAATAGATCACCCGATGCTTTGTATGAGGGAGGCATTAACCGATCCCTTTTTTTGCCATTCATCGATATGTTAAAACACACGTCCGACATTATTTCCATGGAGAATTCCCGCAAGGATTATCGACTCGAAAATCGAGCGTATGGTCAATCCTATTTTTGGTCAAACAAGGATTTTCATGGCGATAATAATATTAATAACAACATGCAGGCGCAGTTGGAAGAAATATTTGGTGGCACTGCATCCGGAACTGAAGCCGAGATCATACCTGTCCTCTTTGGTCGCACCGTCCAGGTCGCTCGATTGAATGACCGGTGCGCCTGGTTTGACTTTTCCGAGTTGTGCTACCAACCGCTCGGGGCGGCCGATTATAATTCCCTCTGCGACCGATTTCCGGTCCTCATCATTGACCGCGTCCCCCAACTGGACGCCAAACACCTCAACGAAGCGCGACGATTCGTGACACTCATTGACGCGTGTTATGAATCTCGCACCCGCTTGGTGCTGGCGGCACAAGTCCCACTCGACGAATTGTTTGTCGATTTTGAAGCGCAAGTCGAAAGCAGTGATGGAGAAGAAGAATTGTTTGTCAATGAGAAGGGGGGAAACTCGAGCTCTTTTGCGACGACCATGATTCGCACCAAAGAGGGGAAATATGTCGAGTGGTCAGCGACGGGTCGAGTTGGTGTGTCACTAGCACAATTTTCGGCTGCAAGTGATCTCGCCTTTTCCTTTCGACGAGCCGCATCTCGGTTGGAAGAAATGGGTGGAAAGGAATGGGGGCGGCAATGACGAAGGGTCTTTACCTTGCAAAAAACTAAAATGAGTGACATCTCATGTTTTTTCACTCAAATGAAAGAATTTTGGTGCGATGTGAGCTCATAATCGCAGCTTCCCTATCCAAAGTGGATTTGCTATTTTTCGTTTAAAGGGCATTCAGATACCAATTTTCCATCAGCAGTCTTCTTTCTTGATCTAGTCAAAAGAGAGCACGAGCTTAACCAAGCAAAAAACAGCTTCTAGAGAGGAGATGAGTTGTTCATAAATGGGTTGGCTGTGAATTTTGCAAGATGTTCCCTTATTACCAACTTATCACTCCTTAATTGAGAGTGAGGTGTGCTTCGGAGTTGAAGTCGCAGCTATACTGCTCCGTATGATTTTGTGGCTGAAAAAATTATTTTTCTGATTACAAATTTGTAACGTCTTTTTATATTGAATTTCTTTAATATAGGTAAGTACACTTGAGTGGATAAAAGATATCATGGTAAAGAAAACAGGCTACTGTATTGCGTTGCAGTCAATCTGTGACGAAAATCTAAGGCATGTTGCCGATGAGCTTTTGTATCGTTCTTCAGGATCCGCTCAGAGTGCGGAAATTGAAGATGATTTAGTCGCGACATCAAGAGCCTGTAATGTAGCTTTTTACGAAACTGGTATTGAAAGCTTGTGCGGTGAAAGAAAACTTTTTTTTAATGCTCCGCGCGAATGGCTACTTAATCCTGATTTATTGCCACCCAATCCGGATAGGGTGGTCATAGAAGTCTTAGAGAATGTTAAAGTAGACTCCGGTTTGCTGATTTCGCTAAAAAAAATTAAAGAGCTTGGTTATACCATCGCGCTAGACGACTTTGTCCTGACACCTAAAACCCGTCCGATGCTACCCTTTGTAGATATCATTAAACTAGATGTGTTAGAAAGCCCGCCAAGTCAGTCTGAAATTGATCTGTATCTTTTGAACGGGATAACCCTATTGGCTGAAAAAGTAGAAACAATGGAGTTATTTGAGCGGTACAAACATCTTGGATGCACGTTGTTTCAAGGTTATTTTTTTTCGAGGCCTGAAGTAAAAAGTGCGTTATCTGTACATCGAAGCAGTAATCTAAATGCCCGAATGAATATCCTCAAAGAGCTTTACAGAGATGATGTGGATTTGGGGAAAGTAGAGCAACAACTTCTGTATGAACCACAAATTGTTGTGCGTTTGTTAAAAATGATCAACTCAGCTCATTATAAAAGAGTGAATACGATCACGAGTATACAGCATGCGATGGCGGTAGTTGGACTGGATAAACTCAGAACATTGGTGACAACATTAGTAATAGCCAATGATGACCCCTGTAAAATGTTACTTTTGCCTAAGGTTTTGACGCGAGCCGCCATGTGTCAAAAGCTTGCGCAATATAAGTTCAATACCAATCCAGATGAGGCATTTATTATGGGGCTACTTTCCATGGCTGATCTGATGCTTAATCAAGACATCGATGTTCTCTGTGAGCAACTCCCTATTAGCGACACTATCAAAGAGGCATTATTAAGTCATAGTGGAAAGCAGGGCACTCTTTTGTTGTTAGCAATGAAGTTTGAAAAAGCTGAGTTGTTGGGAGCTAGTGATTCTACTATTGATGCTCTTAATAAGTTTTATTTGGAGAGCCGAAGCTGGGCAACCGATGCATTACATGGGCTTGATTGTTTTTCTTAGCATAATTATAGAAAAACCGCTATTTTTATTATAAGTAGCGGTTTTTTTGGTTTGTGAAAATTGCTTTATAAGCTAAAAAGTTTGTTTATGTCTTTGTAAACAGCAGGGCGTCCATTGTCGCTTATTGAGGCGATGATGAAGACAGCATGAGCACTCAGCTGGGTTGTTTCACCAATATATATAGACTGAGTAAATTTGGTTTTAAATTTACTGATGGGTTCACAGTGGCTTTCTACTCTAGCGATCATGCCGCTTTTTAACGGTCGCTTGTAGTCGACTTCGGCACGCATGACGACTAAATGGATACCATCTTTAGTTATGTCGGCAAAGTTTAGTTCTTTGTCTTTGATAAAGGTGTGACGAGCGTGTTCTAGATAGTTTTGATAGACCGCGTTATTGACGATGCCTTGCATGTCACATTCGTAATCGCGCACTTCGATAAGAGTGGTGTGTGGCAAGTTGTCCGTGTTCATATATCTTCCCAAATTAACGACTGGCGGTTCGGTTTCGACCTTGGCGCTTTGCATTATCCAGATACCCACTTGCTCGAGCAATAAGATTGGCGGGGGTTTCTTGTCCGATAACGGTTGCAACGCCAACAGATACACAAATTTTATCAATAATGCCCTCGCCAGAACGGCTCTTTAATCGTTGCTTGTTAAGGTGCGTGCGGAGTATTTCAGCGTACTCAATAGCATAGTCAAGCGTGGCCTCATGCAGAACGATGGCAAATGTACCGCCATTCAGTCGAGCGATTGTCGCATTTTCAAGTTTCTTACTGTGTAATATTCGACTGATGTGACAGATAAGCGCTGTACCGGCGCGTCGACCGTTTTTGTGATTAATTTGTTTTAGGTAATCAATGTCGAGTATTAAAAGTGAGAGGTCATCTTCAGATGAGGGGATCAATGAATACAGCTGACGCTCCAATCCCTTTTGGTTAAGCAACTGTGTTAAAGGATCTAGATCAACATTGTTTTTCATCTCATCCAATTCTGCTTTTAGCTGCAACACTTCTTCATTTACTTTGTGTAAAGATGTTGAGAAGTACTCGGCTTCTTCTAGTGCTTTCTTGGTGCCTTGGTCGAGGTAGCGAACGACTTTCTCAAGATGTTGCTGTCGGTCGGCGCGAGACAATACGCAGCGGCTCTTTTCGATGACTGAACCAAGCTCTTGGAGGCTTTCTGTCATTGTGTAAGTGCTGGTTGATACCGAGTTGACCAGCTCTTCAAGTCGATCTTTATGATCGCTGTTATAGCGCGCCTCTTCTGCAACAAGAAATTGATGAAACAGTTCTTTTGAGATAAAGCTGGGTAGACTGCCTAAGCGACCAATAGTGGAGTCCATCAGTTGGTTGAGCTTGGGCGAGGTTTGCCGCACGTATTCATACCAAATACCATAGTTATATGGTGTTGGTGCGATGTCCATTTTTCGCATCAGCGGGACTGCTTTATACAATAGAGCATTGGCCTGACGTGGACTGTCGGGGTGCATTCAAACCTCTTTTAGTGAATTACTATTCAGATAAATTTAACAATATAACATTCAAAATCAAAACAAAAATCCTTGATTTTCAGGGCTTTTTTCAAAATATTCGTAAGAGATGTTTACATTAAAGTGTTTTTGTAACGGAATGTAAATTAGCTGCCAGCGATTTTTGCTTTGATGTTTTGGCTGTCTAAATAGGCTTTAATCTTCTCTCGTTGGTCACCTTGAATCTCGATAACACCTTCTTTGACAGAGCCACCTACGCCACAGTGGTTTTTGAGTTTTTTGCCCAGCGCTTTCAGCTCTTCGGCATTCAGCGCCAGCTCTTTAATCAATGTTACGCCTTTGCCTTTACGGCCTTTGGTTTCGAGCTGAATTTTAACGTTGCCAGAGCCAAGAACTTTTGAGCTGTCATGACACTGGCAGTCGTCTAAATTGTGTTCACATTCAGGGCATATTCGACCCTGGTCAGTTGAGTAAACAAGTTTATTTTTCATAGTGTGACTCTAATTGCAGGTTTGTTGTCTGAGTGATTCAATCAATTGTTGCATATCATCTGGAACAGGAGCATCAATTGACATACGCATTTGAGTGGTTGGGTGCGTAAAACTTAATTGCTTGGCGTGTAGCATCAATCGTAAGTCTTCAAACCAATGGCCGCGCATGGCTTGATTGTGGTGACGGCAGCCATAGCGAGTGTCTCCCAGTAGTGGGTGAAACACATGTTTAAAATGACGACGAATTTGATGGGTGCGACCATGTTCTGGTTGCACGCTGACTAGACTTAAGCGCATTTGATTGTAGCGGCTTACTGGCACTGGAATTTCAAAGGTTTCTAACGTCTGAAAGTGACTGACGGCTTCTTTTTCAGTGCCTTCGATTTTAAAGCGAGAGCGGCCTTTTTCTTCGTTAAGCTTTGCAAGAGGATAATCGATCGTGCCTTGATCTGCTGTGTGTCCACGGACAATGGCAAGGTAATGTTTCCCTGTTGTACGCGCCATAAACTGCTCACCGAGTTTACGTGCAACGGTTTCATTTAATGCCATCACCAAAACACCGGAAGTAGCGCGATCAAGGCGATGTACTGGGAAGACCCAACGACCTAATTGTTCGTTGAGACGTTGAACAACGGCATCTTGCTCATGTTTTGCTAAGTCCGTGCGGTGGACAAGTAATCCACTGGGCTTGTTTACGACGACTAAGTCGTCATCAATATGAAGGATCTCTAAGGTCATGAAGTCTGTTGCTTGATAAAAGTATCCATATTATCACAAGCGATCTGTAGTAAGCGTGAAATTGCAGATTCACTCGCCCAAGCAACATGTGGCGTGAGTATGAAGTTAGGTAAATCGGCAATGGTCTGTAAAACATGATCTTGCGGCATGGGTTCAGTGGTCGCGACATCAAATCCAGCACCCGCAATTTTGCCTTGCTTCAATGCATTAACCAACGCATGCTCATCGACTAGTCCGCCTCGACCGTTATTAATTAATAGAGCGTTCGGCTTCATAAGTTTGAAAGCATCTTTATCAATCATATGATGTGTTTGATCTGTAAGAGGGCAATGCAAGCTAATGATATCAGCGGCTTTTATAGCTTCATCAAATGCCACATAACCGTCGCGTACGGAGTCAGTATGCTTATGTTCTGCAAAGATGACCTGCATGCCAAATGCGGTAGCAATTGCTTCAACCTGCTTACCAAGTGTGCCTTTACCAATGATGCATAAAGTACTGTTGGCCAAGTCGGTAATAGGGTAATCCATAAAACAAAAGAACTCAGACTGGCTCCAACGCCCTTGCTTAATCGCTTCGCGGTAGCGAGTCAGATTACGTCTTAGCTCCAGAATCATAGCAAAGGTATGCTCTGGTACACTGACAGTGGAATACCCAGCCACATTTTGGACGGTAATACCAAGTTCTTTGCAGGCGTCTAAGTCGACATTGTTCGTACCTGTAGCCATCACTTGTACAAGCTTCAGGTTTGAGGCTTGCTCTAAGAATGCACGTGTTAAAACGGCCTTGTTAGTCATTACAATGTCGGCCGATTGAATGCGTTCAAGCGTATTCGTATCATTTGAATTATGAAAAAAATGTGTTTCTTTCACACCCTCTGGCACTGGAATAAATACCTCTTCTGGGAAAGATCCGCGATCCAAAAATACAGCTTTCATCGTAACTCCTTTTAATCGTTCAACATGGGCAGTAAAGCAGGCGCAACATTATCAAGTACAACGGGCTGTCCGGCGGCGTTAGGGTGCAATCCATCATTCTGCATCAGCGCTTTATTAAGTGCCACATTTTCAAGCATAAAAGGCACGTACTGAGTGTCGTACTGATCTGATAAGTCTTTGTATATATTAAAAAATTGATCGGTGTAAGTACGTCCGTAATTGCTCGGTAAACGATTGCCTAACAGCAGGATTTCAGCATTAGCTTGTTGTGCTTGCTCAATCATTTTTGCGAGATTTTGTTGCACTTGGTTTAGCGGGTATCCGCGCAAACCATCGTTGGCACCTAGTTCAATAACGACCCAACTTGGATTGTGGGTATCCAGCAGCTTTGAGAATCGTGCTAAACCACCTTGAGTGGTTTCTCCGCTGACAGAGGCATTGACCACTTGGATATCTGGGTGACTACTTTTTAATTGTTGACTGAGTAAACTAACCCAACCCTGCTGTTGTCTGAGGTTATAGGCAGCACTTAAGCTGTCACCAAACACTAACAGCGTTTTAGCTTGCACCGTTGTGGTAAGCAGTGAACAAACACACAGTAACGCAACACATAATTTTGAAAACATAGGCAACCTATTTATGCAAGACACGGAAACATTGTCGGCTTTGACAATAGAAAAGCTTAACCATTCCGTCACAACAAGCAATGGTGAATTGGACATACTCAAAGGAATTAATCTTGATATCAAGGACGGTGAGTCAGTTGCCATCGTTGGTGCATCGGGTTCAGGTAAGTCTACCTTGCTGGGATTAATGGCCGGTTTGGATCAACACACGCAAGGTACTATTAAGTTATATGGCGAAGCGCTAGAAACTTTGGATGAAGAAGGTAGGGCTATTTTACGAGGTAAATACGTGGGCTTTATTTTTCAGTCATTCCATTTATTACCAAGCTTAACGGCGTTGGAGAATGTGATGTTACCTAATGAACTGAAAGGCAACGGTAAAGCGGATGACCGCGCTCGTGAGCTGTTAGAAAAAGTCGGCTTATCTCATCGAATCACTCATTATCCTAGACAGTTATCCGGTGGTGAGCAACAGCGTGTTGCCATTGCTCGTGCGTTTGCTTCGGCTCCTAAAATATTATTTGCCGATGAGCCGACGGGGAACTTAGACAGTAAAAATGGCACGTTAGTAGAGGATCTATTGTTTGAGTTAAATCGTCAACAAGGCACTACATTGGTTGTGGTAACACATGATCCAGAATTAGCGCAACGCTGTGATCGTCGTATCGAAATTCATGACGGCGAGCTTAAGGAGTCCTAATGTTTGCTTGGCGGTTACTGCTTAGGGAATTTAAAACCGGCGATATTCTGACACTATTGATCGCTTTAGTTTTATCTGTTGCGACGGTGACAGGTATTGGTTTATTCGTGGATCGATTACAGCAATCTTTCGAAGTGCAATCTGCCAATTTGCTGGGGGCTGATCGAAGTGTCCGTAGAGATGAGCCGATACCACAGAAGTGGATAGAAGAAGCGAAACTGGCAGGACTAGAAACAGCTCAAACGGCTTCCTTCTCCTCCATGGTTTTTGGTGGAGATGGGCTGCAGTTGGCTCAAGTGACCGCGGTAGCAGAGAATTACCCACTACGTGGTGAGTTTTTAGTTGATGATGCATTGTTTGGTGTGGGAAAAGCGGTAAAAGAAGCCCCAAAGGCCGGAAAAATTTGGTTGTCATCACGCTTAGCCAGTTTGCTGGATGTTAAATTAGGGGATTCCGTTCGAGTAGGAGAGGCGCCATTAACGGTAACTCGTTTTCTAGTAAGAGATCCTGGTAGCGCTACGTCAGCGTTCTCGATTGCTCCCAGAGCCATTATTAACCGATCGGATTTAGCCTCAACACAAGTGATTATTCCAGGCGCGCGTGTCCGTTATGCTTTTCTTTACGCTGGGGATGCTGAAGCATTGGAGCAATTTGATGCGGCACTTTCATCTACGTTAGGCGAGGGCGAGCGCATTCGCACACCAATTGAGCGTGGTGAACGAATTGGTAATACGGTCAACCGAGCTGAGTCTTTTCTACTGCTAGCGGGAACGTTGGCGGTTGTAATGTCAGGTGTGGCTATGGCGC
This sequence comes from Marinomonas gallaica, assembly GCF_049821165.1. Classification (NCBI taxonomy): domain Bacteria; kingdom Pseudomonadati; phylum Pseudomonadota; class Gammaproteobacteria; order Oceanospirillales; family Oceanospirillaceae; genus Marinomonas; species Marinomonas gallaica. Next base: position 2,727,223 of record NZ_CP187511.1, on the reverse strand, counting down.
TGGCATCTGCACGTTATGTGAAACGTCACTTAACGCAATTTGCAGTTATGAAAACCATGGGGGCTACGCCGAAGCGACTGGTTCGTATAATGGTGTTTCAAGTGTCAATGATTACGCTGCTTGGGATTATGTTGGGTTCTGGGTTAGGGCTTCTGATACAGGGGGTGATCGCGGATTTGTTGTCATCGTTGATGAACAGCTCGCTGCCATCGCCCAGCTTGAATAAACTGTGGCTTGGCGCTGCGACTGCGATCATTTCGGTCTTGGCGTTTTGCGCACCTTTGTTGGCGCGCCTAGTCAATGTGCCGCCATTACGCGTATTGCAGCCCAATGCTGGGTTGCAGGTGAGCTCGACGTCGTTGTTTGTCTTTGGTCTAGTGGGAATGTACGGCTTAATGGTGATTTATGCCGGTGGTTGGCGGTTGCCAAGTATCGTGATGATCGGTTTAGCTGTGGTGACGGGCTTAGTGTTTTTAGTCGGCTGGGGGTTGTTTGCAATCAGCCGAAAATTATCCAAACAATCGACTACTGGCTGGCAACTAGGGTTGGCCGCATTACATCGACGTCTTGTGTCAAACTTGTTTCAGCTCCTCGTTTTTACGTTAATCATCATGCTCAGCCTGGTGTTGGTGGGTGTACAAAGTAATTTGATTCAAGATTGGCAGGCACAAGTCCCTGAAAATACCCCAAACCATTATCTATTTAATGTTCAAGAAGCACAGTTGAAGGGGATCAAGAGTTATACCCAAGACAATAATATTACCGCGTCAGATTGGTTTCCCATGGTTCGAGGTCGAGTGATTGAGATAAATGGTGAGGCCGTAGACGTGTTATTCCCAGATCGCCGCAACGAACCTGAGATTGTGGAGCGGGAACTAAACTTAACGTGGGCTGATCAAATCGGTGAAGGCTCAACACTGGTCGATGGGGACTTCAGCGCTGCAGGTGTGTCTATTGAACAAGAGGCGGCTATCGAAGCGAATGTGGGGTTGGGGGATGAGCTGACCATTAATGTTGGGGGGATAGATTATACTTTGCCCATTACCTCGATACGAACGGTCGACTGGCAAAGTATGCAACCCAATTTTTATTTGATCTTACCTCAGTCGGTGCTCTCGGATTATCAAGCCAATTATGTCAGCAGTGTCTTTTTAGACGACACCAGCGCCGCAGGGTTTTATCGCTTTATGGCAAATTACCCAACCGTTTCTATGTTGAATATTGGTGAGTTATTAAAGCAGGTGCAGGACATTATTGCGCAATTGGCAAATGCATTAAAAATCGTACTGACCTTTATTTTAGGGGCTGGCGCGTTAGTGTTGATTGCAAGCGTTCGTTCAACGCTTGATGAGCGGCTGGAAGAAGGGGCGTTGTTGCGAACGTTAGGTGCTACTAAAAAGATCGTTCGACAGGTTTTATTGATCGAATTTGGCGCCTTAGGCTTGTTTGCTGGATTAATTGGCGCGGCGGGTGCAGAGCTTGCTTTAGTGGGGTTACAGCACTTTGTGTTTGAAATGGAAGTGACCTTTCATCCGTTATTGTGGGTAGTTGGCCCACTAGCTGGCTGGGGGATTGTCACAATTATTGGTGTATTTGCGAGTCGAGCTGTGCTAAAAGTGCCGCCCATTCGTTTATTGAGATCCATCTAAGTACCCATAACCATGTTTGAATCACAGCAAGGATACATCGTCAGTCGTCACAGTCAGGATGAAAAAGGTCGTTTAGACATTCATTACTATGTGAAGACTGACGAAGGCACGGTCAAAGTGGCCATCGCCAACCCTGAAACATTGTTTTTCACCAATGCACCTTTGGAGGCTCTGGCTACCGATGTGCCTGGTATTCAATCTGAAGAGACGCAGCTGAAATCTTTTTCCCATGATACGGTCAATGTTGTTCGCTGTCAGAGCTTGTTGCTGCAGCAGCAAATGGTTGCGTTGGTAAAAAAACAGGGCTATTTGGTCTACGAAGAAGACATTAAGCCAGAAGATCGCTACTTAATGGAGCGACATATTCGGGGCCAAGTTGCTTTTGTTGGTGTGCCCGATGCTTCTGGAGCCACTTATACTCAAGCAAAATTGAAAGCCGGAGACTACCAACCTGATTGGCAGGTATGGTCTTTAGACATCGAGACGTCTGTGTCGCGCAATGAATTATTATCTATAGGTGTCACCAGTGGTGATCGTAAGGTCGTGCTCGTTGTCACCACTGAACCGGCTCAAATAGAAAACGTTTATACGTTTACGGATGAACGTAAGTTATTGATGGCGTTTATTAAGTTTGTACGTAAGCATGCACCAGATATTATTATTGGCTGGAATGTCATTGGCTTTGATTTAATGTTTCTGGATCAGCGTTTTCGAGCGCTTGGCATTAAGCCAACGTTGGGCGTACAAGGTGAGCCTTGGCGCGTACGTGAAGCAAAAGAAAGCGGCAAAGTGTTTGCGTCCATTGCTGGTCGCGTGGTGTTAGATGGTATTACCATGCTCAAGGTCGGTGGGTACCACTTTAATTCGTACAGCCTGAACAACGTCAGTAATGAACTACTGGATGAAAGTAAGCTAATTACGGGTGGTGATCGCTGGCAAGAGATCGAACGATTACATCGCGAAGAGTTGGCCAACTTTGCTGCGTACAACCTACAAGATTGTGTATTGGTTGAGCGTATCTTTGCAAAATTAAAGTTGATCGAATTACAGCAGACACGAGTGGATTTGACGGGGATTCCAATGTCACAACCCGGTGGCTCTGTTGCATCATTTGAGAATTTATATTTACCACGACTGCATCGTTCTGGGTGGGTTGGACCTGCTTGGAGTGAGGACAAGTTTGTCCCAAGCCCTGGCGGCTTTGTGATGAATTCTGTGCCTGGTTTATACAAAAACGTGTTGGTATTCGACTTTAAGAGTCTATACCCGAGTATAATTCGTACATTCTTTGTTGATCCATTAGCCCGAGTTGTAGCGCAAGCTTTGGCGCAAGATGAAGGTCTTGTGCCTGGTTATCGTGGGGCATCGTTTCAGCGACAATTTGCTATCTTGCCGGAGTTAGTGGCTGAGCTTGCTCAATCACGTGAAACCGCAAAACGGGATGGCAATGATATTTTAAGTTACGCGATCAAAATCATCATGAACTCATTTTATGGTGTGCTTGGCTCGTCAGTGTGTCGCTTTTACCATGCCGAGTTAGCCAGTTCAATTACGATGCGCGGCCATGAATTACTGGGTCGTAGCAAGCAATGGATGGAAGAGCGTGGTGCGAAAGTGATTTACGGTGATACTGATTCGCTGTTCATTACGTTGTCTGATGCTTTATCTGAAGAGCAGGCATGGCAAGCAGGGAAAGATTTGTGTGGCGTTGTCAACCAATGCTTAAGCGAATGGTGTGGCGAGTATGCCGATATTGACTCACATCTAGAGCTAGAGTTTGAAACGCTTTATACCCGTTTTTATATGCCAACTATTCGTGGTCAAGAAGAAGGATCAAAAAAACGCTACGCAGGCCTCACCAATGGCGAGCTCGTATTCAAAGGTCTGGAAGCCGCCCGAAGTGATTGGACCCCGTTAGCAAAACGTTTTCAAGTCGAGCTCTTTGAGCATGTATTCTTTGATAAAGATATGGATCGCTATGTGGCGGATTTTGTCAGTGATCTACTGGCGGGTAAGTTCGATCATGAGTTGATCTATTCCAAACAATTGACACGTCCATTGGCAAAGTACACCAAAACCCAGCCGCCTCACGTACGTGCAGCAAAAATGGCGGATGAAATTCGACATAAGCAAGGGTTGCCACCGGAATACGAGCGTGGACGTAAAAGGGTGCAATACATTTACAGTTTGGCAGGTGTTGTTCCGTATTTAAGTGATGAAGACTTAAGCAGCTTAGATTATCAACATTATATTGATAAACAAATTTTGCCTATTGCAGAAGGCGTTTTTCATATGCTTAATTTGAATGTTGTTGATATACTGACACCGCAGTTTAATTTGCTATAAGCGGATGGCCTTATAAAGAGTACATCTGTTGCTGAATCCTTTAATTCAGCAACAGATGTTGCTTTTGTGATGCGACACAACTTTTATGGATTGATAGTTGAGATAAACATGGCGTTAGCACCCAAAAGAGTTTTAACCCAAGACCGTTTACGCAGTGCCGTTCAGGAGCTGTTATTGGAAACCGATTGGAGTGAGATTACGGTACAGCATGTCGCCGCTTCAGCGGGCGTTAGTATTGGTACGTTTTATAATTATTATGATAGTAAAGACGATGCCTTAGCCGATGTACGAGCTTGTTTGTCTCTTATGATTATTAAAGATATAAACAGTCTGATATTCACACAAACTAGCATCGAATGCCGCATATCCTTATTGATCAAATATTTTGTCAATATTCTTAATGCTAAGCCTGAATGGGCGAATTACTTCTTTAAAGCGGATGGTTTTTCTGAACGCTTAGAAGGGGGGCTGGTATCGCTGTTAGAGCCTATGGTTTTAGAAGGCTCAATGTCTCATAGGCGCCACAATAATCCTAAGCTGACAGCATCGTTTATTGAAAATGGTGTATTTCCTCTGCTTAAAGAATATCATGCGTCGCACAAAATGTTGCCGGAGCAAGAAGCAACGCAGATTGTGGTGCTGGCATTGTCCTCCATGGGTATTTCCGGTGATGAATTATTGCATGCGGGCAATCTTGTTTGTCCTGTCACTCCCTTGGCACCTTTACCGCAATCCATTTTAGAATTAGAGAAAACACAAGCGGGTTATGTCTAACATTGTATTATACGGCACTTTAGGGTGTCATTTATGTGAAGAAGCAGAGATATGGCTACGTCATTTCTTTGGTGATGTTGGTCTAACGCATATTGATATTGCTGATGATGAACAGTTAGTTAATCAATACGGATTGCGTATTCCTGTGCTTTCAAATGGAGTAATCGAAGCAGATTGGCCGTTTAACGAGGCTAAAGTTGATAAAGTGCTGTCGACACACTCAACGAGTCCGGTCATTCCTGCAAACGATCCCAAATCTGCGGACATTTCAGTCCGCAAACCTCGGCGTATCTTCTTGGTGGGCTCTTCGAAGTAATCAAATTAACGGGTGTTAGAAAAACAACGCGTGAGTATTACGGTTGGCAGCGTTGATCACATCTACCAGTGAAACATGTTTAACATCAGCCACCCCTTGAGCGATGTATTGCAAAAATTTCGGGTGATTTCGTTTCGGCCGAGGCCGAATATTACGTGGTAATAAATACGGCGCATCGGTCTCAAGCATGACTCTGTCTAATGGAAGATATTTGACAGCTTCGACAAGCGCTTGGTTGCGACGCTCGTCTAACAGCCAGCCTGTAATACCCACATACAATCCAAGATCAAGATATGTTCTTAGTTGATCCTTATCTCCAGTAAAACAATGGATCACCCCTTGTCTGGGTAAGTGAGCTTGAGCAAGCCGTTGGGTTAGCTCCGCAAATGCGTCCCGCTCATGTAAATAGACAGGTTTATTGGCTTGGCTGGCAATAGTAAGCTGCGCCTCGAACGCATAGATTTGTTCGTTGGGGGTCGAGTAGTTACGATTAAAATCGAGTCCCATTTCACCTACAGCGATGGCTTTTGAATCAGTTTTGAAGGTTTCTAATAAAACTTTAGTGTGGCTATCTTGCCAAGTCGAGGCGTGGTGTGGGTGGCAGCCAAATGTATAGTGCATGTCAGGATAAGGCGAACAGGTTGTGACTAACTTTTGAGCTTCTTCTAAGTTCGAAGCGATACAAATAATACCCTCGACCTCAGCTTGTTGGTATTGCTCTCGAAAAGCGTTTAGGTCTTTAAGGTAAGATGAGTGATCTAAGTTAACGCCAATGTCTAGCATACTATCTCCAAGTTGATCTTTGGTAACATTTTACCAGCCTATGGTGAGCGAACAGAATCCTTTGTCGTAGTTGTGTATCGAAATTGTATGAATTTCTTTGTAGATCATGACTTAACAGTTTTATACTGCAAAAAATTACTGTTATGTTAGGCATAATTAACTATCATTATTAAAGTTGTACCTTGAGTATAAAACTTACGTTTCGGAGTATGTTATGGCGGGAATGTTAGATGCAGTAGACCAGAGAACACAGCTGGTTGGTGAAAACCGACTGGAGTTGTTGATGTTTCGTCTGGGGGGCATGCAGCTATTTGCTATCAACGTATTTAAAGTGCAGGAAGTGGTTCAGCTGCCTCGTCTGAATTTAATGCCGCACCGTCATCCATCTGTAGCAGGCGTGACCCATTTTCGTGGCCGTACTGTACCTGTCATCGATTTGTCTGAATCGATTGGGCTTCGTCCGATTGATAAAGATAAACCCTGTAATCTCATCGTGACAGAGTATAACAACACAGTTCAAGGGTTCATGGTTGGTGAAGTAGACCGAATCATTAACATGAACTGGAGTGAAATTCTCCCACCACCCGATGGTACGGGCCGTACGCATTATCTAACTGCGATTACACGTGTGAATGATCGCCTAGTGGAAATCATAGACGTAGAGAAAGTGCTCGCGGAAATATCGCCATACGACACTCGTGTGTCGGATGAAGTCATTGACAAAGATTTATTGAACTTAGCCGATGGTCTCGAAGTTTTGGTGGTAGACGACTCATCTGTTGGTTTAGCTCAGTGTCGTTCAACCCTAGATCATTTAGGGATCGCAGTGCATACAGCCACAGATGGTAAACGAGGTTTGGATCTGCTTAAAAAATGGGCCGCTGAGGGGGAAGATGTTCCCAACAAGCTGCTCATGATGATTACCGATGCAGAGATGCCGGAGATGGATGGCTATCGTCTGACTCGAGAAATTCGTGAAGATCCTCGCTTGAAGGATCTATACATTGTGTTGCATACCTCTTTGAGTGGTAGCTTTAACAAAGCTATGGTTCAAAAAGTAGGGTGTGATGATTTTTTATCTAAATTCCAGCCAGATAAATTAGCGACCGTGATTCAAGATCGAATCCGTAGTGTTATGGAAGCGGAATAATTTGCCCCATTAAAACACCCTGATTGATCAGGGTGTTTCTCCTTATGCTGTTATCTATATATATTGTTCTATCTTCGCTGTGTGCTGTAATCGTAAATAAACGATTACGCTTAGACCCATTTATTATTATCATCCCGTGCAGTTTGCTCGCTTTAGACGACGTCACAACCTTGCTTTCGCTGTTTGTGAGTTTGATGCCTTTCGCTCTTACTTACGCAGGATGTTGCGTCTTTAAAGAGCGGCAAAGTCTAAATATAGAGTCCGTTACCCGTTTAGGGGCAGGATTGTCACTTGGGAGCTTTGTCGGGGTTCAGCTAGTCTTTTTATTGCCATGGGGTTTTGTCGGACTGCTGAGTTTATTAGGCTTAACAACACTGGTAAATTTTATAGGGTGGCGCTGGCCAAAGCTGGATTTGCAGAGAATCCCTCAACGACTGTCAATCATTGTTGGGCTGCTTATCGGTCTCCCTCAATGGCTCGGATTAAGCTCAGGAATGTCAATTTTATCGGGGTTAAATCAACATACTAACTCCGCGAATCGTTGTGCATTATGGTGTTTTTCACTCATTGGCGCATTGGTTGGAATACTGGCTCTACCGGCTGGAATGATGTTTGATTACCTGTCGCCACTTATCGCTTTAGCTGGGTTGGTAGGTCTTTTATTAGGACTGCTACTGTCACAACGTATTCATGTTAGTCAATTTGAATCCAAAGTACTGGATTGGATCGTATTGGCGATGTGTCTAAGTGTCTGGGCACACTTGATTTTTAAGCACATTATCTTTTCTACGTAACGGAATGACTATGAATCAGAAAAAAAGTTTAATCGGTGTGTTACTTATTAATTTAGGAACACCGGAAGCACCCACTCCTAAAGCTGTGCGAAAATACTTGAAGGAGTTTCTCTCTGATCCACGAGTTGTTGATGTGAATCCTTTGATTTGGAAGCCTATTTTAAACGGTGTTATTTTGAATATTCGTCCTAGAAAGGTAGCCAAAGTGTACCAAGAAGTATGGATGGATGAAGGCTCACCGTTACTGGTGTTAGGCCAGAGATTAACCAAGAAACTGGATGAAAAATTAAATGCCGATGGACAGCGTTTTGTAACGATCATGGCTATGACGTATGGTGAACCCAGCGTCGAGGCAGCAGCTAAAGTGTTTCGGCAACATCATGTTGAACGCATTGTGGTATTGCCAATGTACCCTCAGTTCTCGCGTTCAACCACTGCGGCGGCTTATGATAGGTTGATGTCATCCCTAAAGCGTTGTCCGCATTGGCCAGCCCTCAATCTGTTGCAAGATTATGCGGATCATCCGCAATATATCGACGCGCTTGCCGCAAGTATTGAAAAGCAATGGGCCGTTCAAGGCAGTAAGCGACATTTGATGTTTTCGTATCATGGCATACCAAAACGTTATGTGACAGAAGGCGATCCTTACCAATCTCGTTGTGAAGCAACTACACAAGCTGTGGTGGCAAAGCTTGGCTTAAATGAGTCAGAGTATACACATGCCTATCAATCACGATTTGGTCGAGAAGAGTGGTTAAAGCCTTATGCTGATGAAACCATTCGTGCGATGCCTAAGAAGGGGATTAAGTCTTTGAATATGATCAGTCCAGCATTTGCTATTGATTGTATTGAAACGCTTGAAGAAATAGACCTGCAATTACGAGACGAGTTTATGGACGCTGGTGGAGAGGCGTTTGACTACATTGCTGCACTTAATGACAGCAAAGATCATGTTAGTCTTTATGAAACGCTTGTACTTGAGAACACTCAACACTGGATGAATTGATTTGCAAAAACCTATTATTACCACCATAGCCTTTGATGCCGACGATACGCTTTGGCGCAATGAAGATGTATTTCTGAGCACCCAGCAGACCTTTGTTCAAATGCTTGAGCCGTATCACTCTCGAGAGTACATACTTGAGCGTCTGAATGAAGTTCAGATTGAGAATTTATCGAACTTTGGCTATGGCATTAAGGGTTTTACACTTTCTATGATTGAAACCGCGATCGTGCTGACAGAAGGCCGTATCACTGGTTACGAAATCCATGAGATTATTCAGTTGGCGAAGCAAATGCTGGCTGCGCCGATTGAGCTGCTGCCAGGCGTAGAGGCATTATTGAAATCACTAAAAGGTAAATGCCAGCTTATGGTGATTACCAAAGGCGATTTGCTTGATCAAGAAGGTAAGCTGGCTCGGTCTGAATTAAGTGATTACTTTGATTGGTATGAAGTCGTTAGTAATAAAAATACACCGACGTATCAAAAGTTGTTTGAAAGTCTGCAAGTCGAGCCAAGTGAACTGTTAATGATCGGAAATTCAATGCGGTCGGATATCCTGCCTGTGATGGAGGCAGGGGCACATGCATTGCATGTGCCTTATCATACTACGTGGAGTCATGAGCAGGTTAGCGAAGCGGAATTAGCGCAGTACCCTGATATATCAGCAGTGTCTTCCGCAGAGCAAGTAGAGGACTGGATTCGTAAGCATTTTACGTTGATTGGTGAGGTTGATTCATGAAGGTTTTTAAATGTATGCCGGCTATAGCCGTCATCTTTGCAGTTTTTGTCTTGCCAGTGCAGGCGAATGAGACTGTTGATGGTATTCGCGACACAGCCAGTAAAGTGGTTGAGAAAACACGTGAAGTAGCAGGTAATGTGGCAGATCGTACTCGCGAAGTGGCAGGCGATGCGGCAACTCGCTCTAAAGAAGTAGGCAAAGATGTTGGTGAACAAAGCGCTAAAGTATGGGATAAAGTAAAAGAGGCGGGTAGTGCGACGGCAGAAGCTGCCCGCGATGGCGCAAATAAGGCGAAAGACTATATCAATTCAAATGCTTGTGATAGCAAAGATAAATTGAACTGCGTTGAGGAATAACTCAATTTGAGTCGGGATACACCAAAACCTACACATCATTCTCCTAAGCCCATAACAGATGCTTGGGAACAAGAGTTCTTGTCACAAGATGGCTCTGGCTACATTGGTGCGCCAAGTAAGCGTTATCGATGTCCAAAGTGCCAAGGTGTATTGTTGCTTAAAAGTGGTAAAAATGGTGCGTTTTGGGGGTGTGAAAATTTTCCCAGTTGCGATTACACTGCTAATAACGATGAAGGGCGTCCTGTACGTGCCAAAAAATTCTTTTGTCCATTATGCAACGGACAACTGCGTAAGAAGTCGCATGGTGAAAACGTATTTTGGGGGTGCAGTAATTACCCAGAGTGCAAGTTGACGTTAGATGATCTAAATGGCGAACCGTCATCGTCCAAAAAATATCCGTGTCGCGCTTGTGGCCACTACCTTGTCCGTAAGAAGGGTGCAAAAGGGTATTTTTGGGGGTGCATTAAATACCCAGAATGCAAGCACACACTTCAAGATGACAAAGGTCTTCCCGTACCCAGAAAGCTTCGTCCAAATAGTAGCGATTAAAGCCTCATTTAATTGAGGCTTTTTAATGCATCATCAAGCTGCGCGTACTCAAACTCGAAATGTTGATCCAACAGGGCTTTTGGCACAACATGTTGACCTTGTGTCAACAAAGAGCTCATATTTCCAAAGATAGTTTCAAGAACAAACGCAGGGGTTGTAAACGGCGTAGGTCTCTTTAGAGCGTTACCGTAACTTTTAGCAAACTCTGCTTGAGTGACACTGTGTGGCGCGACTAAGTTATATTTACCCTCGTAGCGGTCGTCCTCCATGGCAGACAAGATAAAGCGGCATACATCATGAATATGAACCCATGGGAAATATTGCTTACCGGAAGCGATTTTACCGCCCATTCCAAACTTGTAAGCCCATTTCATTTTCGCTAAAGCACCACCATCACCTAATACAACGCCCAAACGGAAAATGACTGTTCGTACACCCGCTTCCGCAAATCGTTCTGCTTCCTTTTCCCAAGCGGCACATAAATTATGCGTAAAACCAGAGTTGGGAGCAGTGTCTTCCGTAAATGTCTTATATTGATCGAAGCCGTAATAGCCGACAGCCGAAGCATTCAATAGGACGTTAGGCTTATGTTTCAGTTTATCAAACAGTTTATGGGTAAGTTGTACACGGCTATCAAATAGCTCCTTTTGGCGTGCTGGTGTCCAGCGTTTATCGGCAATGCCAGCTCCAGCTAAATTAACGACGACATCGAAAAAATGTTCGCCTAAGTCATCTAAATGTAAAGTTTGCACGTAACTGGGTATGGCGTTTTGATGCTTATGAACCAGTGCGAAGGTTTGATGGCCTGCAGCGGTGAGCATTGGGTACAAATTGCTCGCAACAAAGCCGTTAGCGCCCGTGACTAAAACTTTCATATCTGGCTCCTAAAAGTGAAGGTTTTTTAAGTTTACGCCATATTTTGAAAAATAGATCAATTAGATACGTGTTTTAATTCCTTTAAGGTTGGGTAATCCCTTCTTTTTAAAGGGGTAAATCGCTAAAATGTCCTCATGTAAAGAAAGGTAAAACCATGCAACTAGAGCAATATGACCATATTATTTTATTGGCCCACGGCAGTAGCGATCCGCGTTGGAAAATACCTTTTGAGCAGTTATTAGCAAGGGTCACTGGTGTCGTATCAGAAGATAAGGTAACTTTGGCTTATATGGAATTGTGCAAACCATCGATCGAGGATGTGTTGGCTATACTTCCACCAGAAACGGCAAACATCGCTGTATTCCCTTTGTTTTTTGCTCAGGGTCGTCATCTACGTGTTGATGTGCCAAAACAACTAGAAGAATTGAATACCGAGCAACGTACTTTGACGCTCCTTAATCCTATTGGTGATGATCCCGAAGTGGTGAGTGCCATGGAAAAAGCGATAACTTCCAAGCTGACCGATGACTAAATTTAGGGTGGGTCAGCTTTAATATAATGAATGGATTGGTTCTGAATGCTATTCACCCATTTGCCCGATGAGATATTCCAAGCTTTATCGGGCTCCAACAAAACGCTAATAGAAGCCGTTTTATTTGATCTATCCGATGTCTTTTATGACCACGCGGAAGATCCGATAAAAGACAAATCAGCCATAATTGAAGCGATAGAAGACTCGCTTCACAAGATCGATACACTCGCTTGGCATGATGATCACAAGGATGGCTTCGATTCCCCCAAAACAATACACGAATACGCTTTACGTATTTATCATCGTTTAGTACACACAGGTTGGTTGATCGAAGAGCAAGAGCTGTATCGCGTAAGTGTATTGATGTCTCCGCAAGTTTCCATGCTGTTGCGCTCGTTGGTTGAAATCAGTCGACACGGTAAACGTAACTATGGTGCGACCGTACTGAGTATCTTAAGCAACCTTGAGTCCGTGGCCAATCATCCGCAGGAACGAGGGGTCACGCTTAGTCAAACCGCTGAGGCATCGCGTGATTTCTCTGCGCATTTGAATCAAATTCTGTTAGGTATTCGCAGTTTACAACGCGACTTGTTTGCTAAGCGTGACCCAAAAGAAATCGTGGCAGGCTTTTTTGACCTGTTTGTCGAAGGTATCTTGATCGCCGATTATAAAACGATCAAAACCAGCAATAACCCATTTCGTTTTCGTCGCCAGATTTTGGAGCTCACACAAGGCTTTTTAGCCGAGCCAACATTAATGGGCAATATTGCGCAATGTTACGCTGACCAACAGTTAATTTCAGTAGATCAAGCGCTCGCCGCGGTTGAGAAAGATTGTCGCGACATCATTCAAACATTTACGACGATTGAGCAGCGCTTAGAACGCATTGACGAATACCGATATCGCCTTGAGAAGCGTGCTGCAGATACCGCGCGATACATGGATTCTTCTCGCCCAGGCTTAGCAAACAAAGTCGCTGGTATTATTACGGATGTAGCAAAATTCGAAACCTTACCTGTTTTGAAAAATGTGGTTGGTGTCAAAGTGGTTGGTGTCGAGTCAAGTGCGCAACCGGCCAAGCGCCGTGAAGCTCCGCCACCGCGTGTCATAACGCAAGCGGAAGTGTCGCAATCGGCAATAGCCTTTCGCGATCGTCAGCGCCGCTTCCATGAGGCTCGCCAAGTCAGTGTTGCCAAGTTACAAAGCTATTTAGACCGACAGTTATCTGAACAGTCCACCATGCATATTTTGGACTTTACCATCGATTCTGTTGAAGATTTTGTCTGCTTTGACCATTTACGTTACATCGGCTCATTAGGTGTGAATGCTAAGCGTATTGAAAAAACCTTTGATGTCATTTTTACAGATCAATATATCAATGTTCACGAGTTCGTAGAATGTCGAGAATTTAATGTAGTACGCAGGAGCAAATCGAATGCTTAGAGAATTAAAACGGGTCGTAGAAGAGTCCGGTAAAGACCCACAAGAGTTTCAGCAGACTGCGAACTATTTACTTGCTAACCAATTTGTCAGTGCTTTCAAACATGGTCAACGTCGCCATTTTTTATTAGTCGAGATGTACCAGCAATACTTTGGTAACCTGTTTGATGCCTTAGGTATGAAGCTATACGTGAACGAAAATGAACGTTTAGCTGGCTTATTGCCGATAGAGCGTGAAGCGTTTGTTCGTTTGAAAACGGATGAAACACTTTTCTTATTGGTTCTACGTCAAATCTACGAAGAAAAAGTAGAAAATTTTGAAATTGATAACGGTTTTGTAGCCACTAACAGCGTGGCCATTCTTGAACGCTATGTGCAGTTGGTGAAACGTGAAATTCCAACGGAAACACGCTTTAAAGACATTTTAACGTTGTTTAGTAAGCATGGTTTGATTATCCGAGGCAAAGCGTTCGAAGAGGATGCAAAAAACATCATGGTTAACATCACGCCAGTGGTGCGCTTGGTGGTAACGGAAGCTTACTTACGTCAACTTGAATCCTTCAATGGAACTGATCCAGAAGAAGATGAAGTCGTTGACGAGCAAGTTGAACAGAGCCCAGAAGCACAATAGGAAATGGCATGAAAAAGTTAAATCGAATTGTTCTTATAAACTGGTACCTATTGGGCGCGGAAGAAATCAATATCCGGGGTAATACGGCGATTATTGGTCCTACGGGTTCTGGTAAATCGTCATTACTCGACGCTATTCAGACAGTGTTAACAGGAGCCAGTAAACGTCATCTGAACTACAACGCCAGTGCCAACGACGGTAAAGCATCAGGACGAAGTATTCGCTCCTACATTTTAGGTATGATCGATTCGGGTCAGGCGAGCGACAAAGTCAATGGCGCACAAACACGTCAAGATGCGATTTCTTACCTAGCATTGGTATTCGAGGATTCGAATACAGGCAAAGAGTCGACCGTTGGCCTGTGTTTAACGGCTTCTTTAGCGAGCCCAGAGGAAGACGTATTAGGACGTTTTGTCTTGTCCAACTACGGTGTTCGTCGTGAAGATTTCATCGATGTGATGGGGGAAAAACAATACAAATCTAAGTCTTGGCCTGAAGTGCGCGAAGCAATGAAGAAAGTGTGTTTAGACCCCTACATTAAGTCTGGTAGCGCTTCTGCAACGCAATACATGAATCGCTATTTAGAAGAGCTAAGCCCAAGCGCTGAGCAATTGATCACGCTGGACTCTTTTCTTAAAAACTTTAAAAATGCCCTTAAATTTGTACCGATTGCATCTCCTACGCGGTTTGTTCAAGACTTCGTACTTGCAGAGCAGCCTCTACAAGTGGGCGCGTATCAGAAGTCTTTGCTGGAATATCGCCAACTAGAAGCAAAAACTCAAGAAGTAGCGAAACGAATTGATGATTTGCAAGCCATTCAAGTTGAGTGTGACAAGAAGCATCAACAAGAACAAACTGTCGTCAATTATCAGTGGATCGCTACAGAAGCCCGTTTCGATCAGCTCGGTAGCAAGCAAGATGAGATCCAAGATCAATACGAAAACTTCAAAGAACGTGAAGAGGAAATTGACGAAGAGATTGTCGCGCAAGCGAACCTTGTTAAACAGTTGCAAGGGCAGTTAGTTCGTCTAGAGCAGCAATACGAACACTCTGATGTTGGCCTGAAACTGCAGCAGCTTGAGCAGAGCAAAAAGCTGCTGACTCTTGAGGGTCAACAAGACCGTAAAACAGTGATTCAGGCGCATCAAGTGTTGCAGCTGCTTGGCGCTTTGCAAGTGTTTGAAGATGTCTTGCCGAAAGACATTTGCGCGATGATTAGCGAAGCGCAATCGTTAGCTAATAGCATTGATGCAGACGGTAACATTGTTGGTAATATCAAAGCCGTTAGTAAATTATTGGGGCGAATCAATGATGCGTTTGATGAAGGTAAAAGCGCTGTTTTCCAGCAGCGTACCCAGTTAAACCGCAACATCTTAAATCTCAAAGATGAATGTCGCCAGCTAGAAGCGGATGTTAAGTCTTTGAAAGGCGGATCGAGTCCACTATCTCCCAACGTCAAACGCTTAATTGATTTACTTGACCAAGCTAATATTAAAGCGACGCCACTGAGTCACTTAGCAGAGGTTACAGATCACAAATGGCAAGATGCCATTGAAGGTTATTTAGGTGGGCAGCGCGAAGCGTTGATCGTTGAACCGGATGATGCTGAAGAAGCGATTCGTATTTTCCGAGCGCACCGTCGTCAATTGATGGGCTGTCGTGTGATTGACACGACGCAAACCCGTCTGTGGTTGAACCGTGGTGATAACAACTCGGTTCTACGCTATATTCGTTGTAATAATGATCATGCTCAAGCGTATTTAAATCGTCGCCTTGGTGGTATCAAGCCAGTCAATACGGAGCGTGAACTATTACGTGAAGACAGCGCTATGACGGCCGATGGCATGTTGAAGTTGTCAGGCACGATCTCGACCATTCGATTCCAACCACATATGATGGTGGGGATTAATACCGATGGCATGCGTCAATCGCGTGAAGCTCAGCTGCAACAGCTCAGCGGCGAGTTGATGGACTACATGAAAACTGACCAGCGTTTAGAAAAAGCGGATTCTATGCTGGGGCGCGTAATGGCCTCCAATCAGTTTGATGCGGAATCACTGCAAGACGCGGGGGCCTCCAATACGCGTGTTGCGCAAGACCTGGCAGACGTTGAAGCGCAAATTGCCGCTTTACAGCAACGTGATGACACGGATTTACAAGAGCGCATCGATGCCTTGAAAGCACGTATTGCCTCAATCGAATTAGAGCGTAAAAAACTGGACCGTGAGCGTCAGCAAATCGCTGAGCAGTACGGCTCATTGAATACTCAGAAAACACAGCTTGCCGAAGCCTTGTCGGCACTGGATGAAGAGCGAACAAGAATTACCTCAAACGCTTTATTCAATGCCGAGTTCGCCAGCGAGCGTTATGAGTTGCTAGAATCGAGTATGGTAAACGGTGCTGCGATTTACAAAGAAGCGCTGAGTCGTGCCGAGAAAGCCACTGAAAAAGTCAAAATATTCGATCAAAAAGTCCGTAAAGAAGTGGCCGATCATTACGCGAAATACCACAACAGCAGTATGGACGATGATATTCAATTGGATTACTTAGAGTCCAAATTTGAAGAGTTTGAACATTACGTCACACATCAGATTACGGTGCTGAGTGAAACTGAGCTTGCAAAGTATGCGAAGCGTGCTGAACTTGCCCGTCGTGAAGCAGAAGAAACGTTCCGCAGTGATTATGTGTCTAAACTAAAAGACTCATTGGACCAAGTGGCGCTGATTATCAAAGAGCTTAACAGCAGCTTGAAACGCCGCCCGTTTAACCAAGAAGTATATCAATTCCGCTTTTACCCAAACGGCGATATGAAAGATATCTTAGATTTGGTGGCCAAGTTCAGTTCAATGGATCAAGCTAATGTAGGCGGGCTATTTGATCCGGAACAAACAGGGGACCCAGAGCACGCTAGAGCAATTGCTGTGATTCAAGAGCTGATCACCGATGAGGAAAAGCAAAAAGACCTTGCTGATTACCGTAAGTTTTATAACTTTGAAGTCGATATTTTGGACACAGAAGGCAATAAGAAAACGACTTTATCTCAACGAATCCAAACCGGTTCGGGTGGTGAGCACCAAATTCCGTTCTATTTGGCAATTGCGGCCGCTTTATCGACCACTTACCGTCTCCATGAAACCATGGATGGTGACATAGTTGGTGGATTCTCGCTGGCCATGTTTGATGAAGCCTTCAACAAGATTGATATGGCGAAAACATCGACCTGTATGGGCTTCATGCGTGACATTGGCCTACAGGTGATTGCAGCCGCACCGGATGATAAGCGCGCGGTGATGGCGGCCAATATGGACACTATTATCAGCGTTTGGCGTGAAGGTGGCGCGGTATCGATTGATGTCGCTTACCCTCAACAACGTGGTCAGGCCTTGCTAAGTGGTGACCATGAGTTAGATAATGCAAACAAAGACGAATTAACGGAAGCTGAATAAGCGACTCGTGGAGGAAGTATGAGTAGTATTGAGAATGAAATTCGAGAAACTATCCAGCGAGCGTTTAATGTTGATCACATTGAGCTGGAAAACGAAAGCTACAAACATAATGTGCCGCAAGGCAGCGAATCTCATTTTAAGATGACACTTGTGAGCAACGCGTTTACTGATAAACGAGCGGTACAGCGTCACCAGCTTGTGTACGGCGCATTAACTGATCAAATGCAGAAAATACACGCATTAGCGCTACACTTATATACAGATGAAGAATGGGAAGCTCGCCGCTTTGAATCCCCACAGTCACCAGATTGTATGGGAGGCGGCCATTAAGCGGGATCGCGAAGGTCAGAATATATGAGTATTACTGTTACCGAATATAAGAACAAAGGAATGGTCGAAATATCTGTTGTAGGTAGCTTTGACTTCTCTTTATTCAACGATTTTAAAGAGGCTTACGAACAGTTTGTGGACAGTCGCTATAAACACTTCACGATCGATATTGAGAGTGTTGAGTATTTAGACAGTGCCGCATTGGGGATGTTGCTTAGTATGAAGGCTTCGTTAGGCGAAAACGTCGATATTAAAATCGCAGGGGCAAACGGCTTTATTCGCAATATCCTGATGATCTCTCGTTTCGATAAGCGGTTCACGATTGTGTGATATCCAGTAAGCTCCGGCAGGTAGTTGTTGGAGCTTACTCCCATGTAACACCTATCAAGCTGTTTCAATAAATTTATGCATGTAAATTTATTGAAAATCTCAAACTTACCTCTTTTGCAATTTACTTAGCCTTTTGTATAGTAGCGCTCCTCTAAGGAGCGTTTAGAAAAGGATTTCATACATTGTTTTCGTAGAGCCGTAGTTTACGGTGTCTCGAGGTATTCCCGCCCCAAACCTTGCCTTTTGCTCCTTGAGATTCTTTTAACGTCTATAGAATCAATGAAGGATTATCATGCTTGAGCACACTCTGTTAAGTATTTTACGTTTTTGCTTATATTTCGGCTCAGCGCTGGTAGCGCTTGTCATTTTTAAGTCAGTCTATACTCTGATTACACCCCAAGATGAGTGGAAGCTTATTAAAGAGCAACGCAACGTAGCCGCCGCTATTGGGCTGGGTGGTAGTGTTGTTGGCTTTTCATTGGCCTTAGCCAGCGCCATTAGTAATTCAGTTTCATTGTGGGATTGCATCACTTGGGCATTTGTTGCGCTGTTGGCACAAACATTCGCTTTTGCCATCGTGCGTTTTATTTACATGCCGAAAATAGTCCAGCGTTTAGAGGAAGGTGAAGTCAGCGCAGGAGTGATACTAGCGTCGGTGAGCATTGCGGTAGGAGTCCTTAACGCCGCCTGCATGACGTACTAAGGAAGGTAATATGAAACGCACCAAAAAAATTAATACGTCACGTTTTCTGAAACGCTCTAATTTACGTCGTGCGCCGCTCGTGCTGTTTGCAGGCGCTTTTATCTACAGCACCTTTTTTAACGAAGAAGAGGTGACGTACGTAGAAAACGTTGATGACTGTATGGCTGATACGTCTCTAAGTCAGCAAGACTGTGAGATGGCGTATAAGAATGCCCTTGCCGAGTCGGAAAAAACAGCTCCGAAATTTGATACTCAAGCTCGCTGTGAACAAGATTTTCGTGAAGATGGTTGTTATGAAAGTGACAACGGTACTTTTATTCCTATGATGAGTGGCTTTATGATTGGCTCGGCTTTAAATCGCTACGATCGAAATCGCTATTATCATCCAGCGTATTCATACTTATCATCCTATGGAACTCAAAAAGTGATGTCTGATGGTACACCATTGAATAGAGCAGGAGGTTCTCGTTATACAGTGCCTAGGGGAACAACTGAAACGTCGAAGCCGCGCTCTACCTCAACCATCTCGCGCGGAGGGTTTGGGCAAATCGCTTCACGAAATGCGTCCTATAGCTCAAGTCGTTCGAGCTGGGGAGGGTAAGATGTTTCGTATTCCTATCAAAGAACGAGACGATTGGAAAATGTTAGCCGAAGAGTACGGTTTTCATTTTCATACCATGCATGGTGAACGCTATTGGGATGAGTCTGCTTATTATCAATTTACCTTAGCGCAAATTGAACATGATCTAGAAGCGCCCAGTGAAGATATTCATCAGATGTGCTTACATGTAGTGGATAAAGTAATAAAAGACGAAAATTTGATGCAGCGCTTTGGTCTGCCTGCTAAACATTGGGATTTCATTGCCCAGTCATGGCAGGCAAAAGCCCCAAGTCTTTATTCGCGACTAGATTTTGCCTACGATGGAAAAAGTCCTGCGAAGCTTTATGAAAACAACGCAGATACCCCCACGAGTCTTTACGAAACGGGCTTTTGGCAATGGCTATGGTTAGAGCAAAATGTAAACCAAGGCCGTTTAAGCATTGATTGTGATCAATTCAACAGTCTTCAAGAAAAGTTAATCGCTAGACTGAGGCAAATTCTTCAAATTGAACAAACTAAGCGAGCAGGGCAAACACTGCATTTCGCCTGCTGTAAAGACTCTATTGAAGATCGTGGCACTGTTCAATACTTAGAAGACTGTGCCGCCGAAGCTGGCATCGCCACAGAGTTTGTCTATGTTGAAGACATTGGCCGCGACCTTGCAGGTCAACTAACCGATAGTAAGAACCAAGTTATCACTTGGATATTTAAACTGTATCCATGGGAGTTTATGCTCAACGAGAGCTTTGGTGACTTGCTCGGACGTCACCCGGTGAGCTTTATTGAGCCGCCTTGGAAAAGTCTGCTTTCTAACAAAGCCTTGTTGCCCATGCTATGGCGCGAATTCCCAGATCACCCCAATTTACTGCCAGCTTACTTCGGAGATGAAATACACAATGTTACCAGCGAAAGTACTTGGGTGAAGAAGCCCCTTTTTTCTCGAGAAGGTGCTAATGTTTCGATTATACAGTCTGGAAATACCGTGGTAGAAACCGATGGTCCATACGGCCAAGAAGGCCATATATACCAGCAAGCTCACATGCTACCGAAATTCGATAACAGCTACACCCTGATTGGAAGCTGGCTTGTTAACGACCAAGCCGCGGGGATATCGGTCCGCGAAGACAGCAGTCCAATCACTCAAGATATGAGCCGCTATTTGCCGCATGTCATACGTGGTTGAAAGTTGCTTTGTTGTTTAAGTCATAATTTTGAACTGAAAAGGTTCAATTTTTGCGTGTGATGCTTTATGGTGCACGCTTCAAAAAATGATGGTGTATCTTCATGGCTTCAAGTACGACTCCGACGCTGTTCCAGCGTTATATGAATAGTAGCTTAGTATTGCTGATTATTTTGGGTATTGTATGCGGTGTGGCCTTGGCGTCCGTTTCGCCAAGTGCAGGTCAGACAGCTGGTATCTTGGGTGCTTTTTTTGTTAAAGCGCTAAAAGGTATCGCACCCATTCTTGTTTTTCTCTTGGTGGTAGCATCGATTGCAAATCACAAAAAGAACCAACAAACCTTTATTAAACCGGTGTTGGTGCTTTACGCAGCAGGTACCTTAATTGCTGCCTTAACAGCGGTCGTATTCAGTTTTGCATTCCCAACACAACTAAGTCTGGTGTCTGCGGAGCTCGGTCGAGCTGCGCCACAAGGCATTGGTGAAGTGCTTGGCGCTTTGGCGTTTAATATGGTTGATAATCCCGTCAATGCTTTGGCGACGGGTAACTTTATTGGCATTTTGGCGTGGGCCATTGTAATTGGTATTGGCTTACGTCAGTCGTCTGATACAACCAAAGTGCTGCTACAGAATATTGCTGACAGTATCACGACGGTGGTTGGCTTTGTTATTCGCTTAGCCCCGTTTGGTATTTTCGGCTTAGTGGCGAATACCGTTGCGACTACAGGCTTTGATGCCTTGCTTGGTTATTCACACCTTTTGATGGCATTGATCGGTGCGATGTTATTCATCGCCTTAGTGACAAACCCATTATTGGTATTTCTTGCGACGCGAAAAAATCCCTACCCATTGGTGTTTAAATGTCTAAAAGAGAGCGGCATAACTGCGTTCTTTACGCGTAGCTCCGCGGCGAACATTCCAGTGAATATGTCTTTATGTGAGCGCTTAGAATTAGACGAAGACACGTATTCGGTATCCATTCCCTTGGGCGCGACTATTAATATGGCGGGTGCAGCGATCACGATCACTGTTCTAACATTAGCTGCGGTGAATACCTTAGGTATCCCTGTTGATTTCGGCACGGCTGTGTTACTAAGCATCATTGCCGCTGTGTCGGCTGGCGGTAGCTCTGGTGTAGCGGGTGGTTCGCTATTACTGATTCCGTTGGCTTGTAGCTTGTTTAGCATACCAAATGATGTCGCCATGCAAGTGGTTGCGGTTGGCTTTATCATTGGTGTATTACAAGATTCTGCCGAGACAGCGCTAAACAGCTCTACCGATGTATTGTTTACGGCAGCGGCGTGTCATAAAGCTTAATCACAACAGAAATATCTAGTGTTTCCAAAAAAGCGAGCTTCGGCTCGCTTTTTTGGATCTGATTAGACAGGTTTAAATCACGCGCTGGAAAAAAGCGCAATTTTGTCCAATCGAAGGAAGGTGGCAGTCGCTATAATCACTGTGTTGAATAAGAACAGAGGCTGTGGTTGAAGATGTCTGAAGACAACCGATTCAAATTCATTAACAGTGATGGTGTCGATCATCTGATGTTACTGCACGCATCAATGACAGACTTTGCGTACAGTACCCACGCCCATGAAGAGTATTCCATCGGGGTGACTTTATCGGGCCGCCAAGATTTTTACGCTCATGGAGCGTTTCATCACAGTCACCCAGGACAAATAATGGTGTTTAATCCTGGTGATGCCCATGATGGAGAATCGGGGGCTGATGCGGTACTGACCTATACTATGTTGTATGTTCATCCTGATCAGTTGATGCCTTCCCTTGAGGCACTTAATGTAACATCACCGGAGCTGTTTCGTATTCAAGATGCTGTCTTTAATGATCCTTTGGTAAAGCAGCAAATTATGCGTCTAGCGCAATTAATTGAATTGAATCATGCCACCGTTAGTGAATATGAGTCACTGCTATTCGAGCTGACAGAACAGTTGGTACGCTACCAATCAAAGCAGTCTTTGCTGCCGGAGACACGCCGCCAACGGCTGCTAGATCAAGCGAAAGATTACTTGCAAGAGCATTACCAAAAAGAAGTCTCACTTGATGACCTTTGCCAAGTTGCTTGTATGTCAAAGTACCACTTTCTTCGCAGCTTTAAAGCCTACACCGGCATGACGCCACACCAGTATTGGCTGAATGTACGCATTCATCGCGGCAAGCAGGCGTTACGCGCTGGCGTATCTGTCATGAACGTTGTAGATCAACTGGGATTCAATGACTTAAGCCATTTTAACCGCCGCTTTAAACCGGTGTTTGGTATGACGCCCCGACAATATCAGCGCTTACTGCTAGCGCGCTAAATTTCAATCAAACCTAGCGTTTTTATATCCATTGAGTGACCG
The DNA here is from genome assembly GCF_049821165.1 of Marinomonas gallaica. NCBI lineage: Bacteria > Pseudomonadati > Pseudomonadota > Gammaproteobacteria > Oceanospirillales > Oceanospirillaceae > Marinomonas > Marinomonas gallaica. Next base: position 2,704,336 of record NZ_CP187511.1, on the reverse strand, counting down.
TTGGAGGCTGCTTTATGCTCGAAATATTCCTGTTTGCACTGGCGATGATGTACAGTCCAGGCCCGGTTAATATGCTTTCTCTGTTTGCTGGTATTACAAACAGTAATTGGCGTGTACTGAGGTTTTGTGCGGGAGTTGGTGTGGCCATGACAATGTTATTTGTCATTACTGGTTATTTAGGCAGCTCGATTATGACGCCCAGCTTACAAGGCGTCGTTGCATTAGGTGGTAGCGCTTACATTGCTTACTTAGCAATTAAAATCTTTATGGCGAGCTTTAATAAGCACCAGGCGATTCAAGAAGGCCAGCGTAATTTCTCTTTTATCTCTGGCTTTGTAATGCAATTAACCAACCCAAAAGCCATGATTGCGGTGTTACCCATTGTCACCATTCAGTTTCCAAATGCGCACATTGAAGGCATTTCCATCTTGATGATGTCGATAATATTGGGGGCAATGGCCGGCGGTGCACCGACCAGCTACTTTATTGCAGGTAATAAGTTAAAGCATGCCGTGCTTAACCCCAAAATTCTAAGCACTGTAAAGCGATCAATGGCGGCCTTATTGTTGTTAGTATCTGGTCAGTTTGTTTATGAAGCGACTCAACTCCTTGGGTAGTTGTAGCAAAGAAGAGGCTTAGTTTATGTCCTATTGCCATATCCGATATCTTGTATCGGATATGGCAAATCGATATGGTCTAGACTTAATTTTTAGCTTTGTAATAAAAGTCAAAGCTGATGCTTTGTAAGTCAAGATTGTCGCTATGCTTTTCACCGCTCAGGTGGCTGAACTCTATACGATAACGCATGTCTTTATTCTCACCTTGAATGCCCATGTCATTGCGCTCTGTGTCTTCGGTACTTGCCGTAAACAATTGGTAAGCAAATGCTTTTAAATCCAAGCTAACAGGCTCCATATCGGCTACAGTAACAATTAGGTTTGGTGCATTGAATTCAACGTTAAAAGTCTTTTCATTATCAAATGTTAACTCATATTTATCAAAAGCTTGCTTATCCGAAAACTTGTGCAGGTAATTGTTTTCAATTAAGCGATCATAGCCAGCGATATCCTTATAGTTATAACTTTTCGAGTTGAATCTAAATTGATTTTCATCGACGAATTCTTCGAATGAGTAGACAAATTCAAATCCCATTTCTTCGGTTAAATCGTATTGGTCACACTGAAACTCAGTATCTTCTTTTGATGGTGTAAACCAGATTTCAATCAGCTCATCTCGTTTCGTTTGGCACATATAGGCAAGGATAGAGCTAATATTTTTTCGCGCTTCAAAGCTTGGCTCACTCTTTGGAATGACTACTTTATCATTAATTAAAATGTTGTTTTCTACTAGTAGTGTTTCCAACCTTGCCTTTTGGCTCTGTCCTGAAACAGACACAGCACTCCATGGGCCAACCGTTGCAACTAACATTAATATTGCCAGCGACATAGGCACAGCTCGTAAAGGTAGACGCTTGAGTGTTCCTGCAACGGCCAAATACGCAAACCATATGGCAGAAATTGCCAGCATATAACGCGACTCGGTGACACCGTATGCACTGACTCGCTCCCAAATCGCATAGAAATGAAACGCGACAGGCACAATCAATGCGGGAAATAGGATACGATAAAATAAGCGTAATTGGGGTGAGCTTTCGTCACGTAAAGGGTGTGCTAATAGATAAGTAATGATTCCAGCGCCAATAAAGCCGCTAATCATATAAGCCAAATGTCCATTCGGCACTTCGCCTGTCACAAGGATCTTAATAAAGTACGCGTACAGAACACCAAGGTAGAGAAACACCATCGGTGCTGAAATCCAGTTAACAATAAACTTCAACCCAGAAGGGGCGTTGCAATCTTCCTTGTTAAACGTAAAGCGTTCTGGCACCCAGCTGAGTGCATACAAAGGTCCCAAAACTAAACACGCAAACGCCCAAATGTCGCTATATACTTCCTCCACTATGTTTACATCAAACAGTACATGCACTGCCCATAAAGCGGTACAGAGACCACCCGCGAAAAGCAGTAAAGCCACATAAGACACCACCACTCCGAACCACATGCTGCCGTTAAAAAACCAAACCGAAAGATCATCTCCAGCTTTTATATAAGGGGCAAACATCAGCACAAGCAAAAGTGCTGGCACCAAATAGTAAAAATGCATCCACCATAGAGTCGGTAACCAGGTTAATGCAATAACCCCAACCGCACACAATATGGATATACTGTATTCTTTGGTGCGACTTAAGCCTTGGCTTTGCGCCGTTAAACGAGTGATCCCGAACATAAGGTAGCAGCTACCAAGAAAAACGAATAATCGCTGAATAAATTCGTCTTCAATGTCCACCACGTTATGGATCAATAGAATGCACATCACAAACAGCGACAATGCAGATAGCACAGATAAGGGAAAACGCTTCACAGTCCCCATCAAATCATCGAGTGGGAATAGTTTGTTTATTAATTTCAAAGTGGTAAATCCTTTTAATTACTGAGGCCCTTAAAACAGGCTTTGTTAGCCTGTCATAAAGAAAGAAGTGAAGGTGAGAGTTAGGCGTGATGTTTTGTCACACTATCAACGTCTAACTAATTTTAAGTGGTTTTAGCGTTTGTAAACGTAATGCTTCTGTAAGCTGATTGAAAAGTCTAAGTGATGGTCATCGAATTCATTGGTTTGACGGTGCCCCAGTAGCGCGGAATATTGTTACACAAAAAAAGCCTGATTTTCGTTATCATTAGGTCATGTCTGAACTGAATCTCGTACAAAAGACATTTGAACATCTATTAGCTAGAAACTGATTCATTGGAAGCTCAATAGCTCGCGAACTACATGCAGAGTCGACAGTTGGGAATAGGGGAATAGTCAAAGAGTAACTATAGCTGTAGTCACGTTTTTAGTAGCAATGAGCCCTCGCACAGCCAGGTTATATGGACCCGCCCGACTGTTGCAAGCTATTTCGATAAGACAGAGTAAAGTTGCACGCTTATATTCGACCTACTTTTATTGAGCATATCTGCTCGGCCATAAAGAGATGTGCGCTCACTTTCTCTAAACAGGTACTCGGCTTCGTTGAGCCAGCGGGTTGCTCAGGGTGAGTGAACCGATTTTATCTGTTCTGTCTTAATAGTCTGCGCAACGCTTTGGGTGTGCCTGCTATAAACTTTTTATTTCTTCATTTAATCTTTTAATAACTAGCTCTGATAGTGTGCGTCTGCTCTTGAAAGCAAACTCCATGCGATTCGAACCAGCTTGTTTGCTAGTGCAACGACTATCTTATTCGTATGCTTACCACCGCTTTTCATGCGCTTTACCCATTCCGCCAAACGGTCAGTTGCTCCTTCTTTTTGTAGGACGCGATACGCTGCTCTAGCACAGCGAACCAACTGTTTTCTCAAATATTTATTGCCCTGCTTACTAATCCCTTTATGCTTTTCTTTCTCGCCACTGGACGGTTGTTTAGGCACCAGCCCTAATGAGGCTGCCCCATGCCGACCACTTTCGAAGCGTTTAGCATCGACGATATAACACCAGAGCAGTGAGGTGTTTATGATGCCAGACCAGGAATCTCCATCAGCTTTTGGCATTCCTCATTGCCTTTTGAGTACTCTTTGAGTATCTGATCGTAACGCTTCATATGCGCTTCTTTTTCCAACCATTGCGATCTCAGATTATCCAATAACAATCGTCCGCGATGACTAATGGGGTGCTCGGCATCCTCCAGTAATACAGGTTTAATAGCCGCGTCACTGTTTGGTATAACAACCCCCATATCTGCTAGTAAGTCACGGATTTCATTACCTGTTGCAGCGTTAGCGGCAGCATCTAGTTGATCGTTCTTATTAACACGTACAAATGGCTTAATATACTGAGGTGCCAGTAGTTTTACTTGGTGCCCCATCTTCACAAACTGTCGAGCCCATACATGGATATCAATGCATGCTTCCATTGCAATCAAACAAGGAGGCAAATTGGTGATGGTGTTTCTCAGCTCTTCTCGACGCAGTGTTTTTTTAGAACCTGTTTGTATTGTTTGTTCTAACCATGCAATTAGAAAACATTTTTCGCCAAATCGATGCTTAAGATACTAATGTTCTTCATAGGGCTCGCTCCTTTTAACTTGGATGCCGGCAAAGGCTTTTGTTTGCACATTAAGCATGGCACATAGATAGGAGGGCGAGTCCATCTTATTACGTACGAGCAGATTCCATCTGCGACCAAACAATGCGCTTGAACGAGCACATCACTTGATATGCGCACTGTGACCAGTTTGTCCTAGTGCCGTAGCGATTTGGCAGCGCTTGAGAAGTATGAGTGTAAAAAAAGAGTAAATAATTACTCGTTTCATCTGGTTGATGCTAGCATTGCAGCCACTTTTAATGGGATTTTTATAAAGAGAAAGGAGTATCTCATGTCTACTGAACAACATCTTTTAAACTTCGGTATCTCCATGGCCGAGGCAAAAGACTTCCTCTTACAGAACTTAGATCGTCCAGGTTTTATCTTTTCTACGGCCGAGTCGTTTGGTATTACTAACGAAATGTTGGGCGATATTTATGGCGGTGCCAGTCAATCTGATGTCGTTGACTTTTTTCAAACTCAAGGTATCGATAGCACCGTATTAGAATCGAACGCTGAGGATACGATCTCTAACTCAACGTCGGATCGCTCTACTGGTGCGTCTCAAGTGAACTACTGGTTGCTTAACCAAGATTCTTCTGACTATGTGAATGCACCGCTTTTAAACAGCGGGCGTGCAGGGGTGAGCTTCACGCTGGACGATCAAGCGTACAACGTCATCATAGAACCATCTATTGCCGAAGCCGCTGACACTTGGGAAGCGTTCGCAGCCGCGCTCCAAACTGTTCTTGACAACACTGTTGCCGCCGGCAATACCGATCTTGAAGGTCTAAATGTAACGATTGATGAAACCAACACAGACGTTACATTTACCGATGCGGGTGAGCGTGTAATCATTCCAGCGATCACAATCACTGACGCTCAAGGTCGTGACTTAGTGCCGACGGGTTTCGTCAGTCTGGAAGATCAACCCTTTGCGTTCAACGTTTATGGTCATTTCAACAATGCTCAACCTGAAGCCCAAACTGAACCGGCGTCTTTCGATGCCACTCCGGATACAGCGGATGTCAGGGCGGCCATCGATGCAAACCGAGCGGATACCTTCGAGTTGTCCTCAGTGGATGACACCGTCACCGTCACAAATTCTACGGTTGATGCAGGCTTCTACTTAGGTGAGGGCGATGACTTGAACGCTCTAAACATCACGGGGTTTCAAGTGGCAAACGTGGCATTGTCTGACGGTGTGGCAGAGTCTACTCAGGCTTACATGGATCAAGCGATTGAAGAGCTGGCTGCTGGCGAAATGGGCTGGTTCCAATATGACGGTAATACTTTCATTGTCGTGGATCAGTCTGGTGCGGACGTTTACCAAAATGGTACGGACGTTGCGATCATGATGACAGGGCTGGTTGATCTATCAAACACTGCGTCATTCAACGCCACAATGGATGCGTTAGACATCGCCTAGTCTCTGTAAAGAGAACGACAGGCTTCTCGCCATTAACGAATACGTGAACTCTAAAAAACCATCTCTTTGAGATGGTTTTTTTATCCGAACTCCCTTCCCAGTAAGGCTTAAAAAATCAAGCGTTTAGGCCGACCAAAAGGCTCATTGCGCATGCAATGCACTCGTACAAAACGAAAAAGGCGAATCCTCGGATTCGCCTTTTTAATGTCTTAACTAGCCAGAGATTAGTTCTGGTAGCTTTCTACTGGTAGACACTCACAGAACAAGTTACGGTCGCCGTAAACGTTGTCAATACGGCCCACTGGTGGCCAGTATTTGCGTGCTTGAATCCATGGTAGAGGATAAGCTGCCTCTTGACGTGTGTAGGCGTGTGACCAGTCACTTTCAAGCAAGCAAGCCGCTGTGTGTGGTGCGTGTACTAGAGGGTTGTCTTCCAGTGGCCATTCACCCGCTTGTACTTTTGCAATTTCAGAGCGAATCTGAATCATAGCGTCACAGAAACGGTCTAGCTCATCACGGCTTTCAGACTCAGTCGGCTCGATCATCAGTGTGCCAGCTACTGGGAATGACATGGTTGGCGCGTGGAAGCCAAAGTCCATTAGACGCTTCGCAATGTCTTCTTCAGAAATGCCTGACTCTGCTTTGATCGGACGAATGTCGATAATACATTCGTGTGCAACAGTTCCGTTTTTACCCGTGTAAAGAACAGGGTAGTGCTCACCAAGACGCTTCGCTATGTAGTTCGCATTTAGAATGGCATTGAACGTTGCATCACGTAGGCCGCGATCGCCCATCATCTTGATGTACATCCAAGTGATCACAAGAATACTTGCGGAACCGTAAGGTGCTGCAGAGACTGCGCCGTGTTGCGTTTCGTTCTGTAGCACAGGCGATACAGAATGGCCTGGCAGAAATGGTGCTAGGTGTGATTTCACACCGATAGGACCCATACCTGGACCACCACCACCGTGTGGGATACAGAATGTCTTGTGTAGGTTCAAGTGCGATACATCGCCGCCAAAGCTACCTGGAGGTGCAATACCTACTAGGGCATTCAAGTTTGCGCCGTCGATGTACACTTGGCCACCATGATTGTGAACAATGTCACATACGTCACGGATTTGCTCTTCGAACACACCGTGAGTGGAAGGGTAAGTCACCATGATACAGCTTAGGTTGTCTGCGTGCTTTTCTGCTTTTTCAGTCAGATCAGCAACGTCAATGTTACCGTTCTCGTCACACTTAACGATCACAACCTTCATGCCTGCTAGCGCAGCTGACGCTGGGTTAGTGCCGTGTGCAGAGCTTGGAATTAAACAGATGTCACGCTGATCGTCGCCACGAGATTTGTGGTATTTGTCGATCGCGATTAGACCTGCGTATTCCCCTTGCGCACCAGAGTTTGGTTGCAATGAAATTGTGTCGTAGCCAGTCGCTTTAGAAAGCATCGCGATTAGGTCGTTAAGCAGTGCTTGGTAACCTGATACTTGTGCTTTTGGTGCGAATGGGTGGATGCGGCCAAATTCTTCCCACGTTACAGGGATCATCTCAGAAGCGGAGTTTAGCTTCATCGTACATGAACCCAGTGGAATCATGCTTTGATTTAAAGCGATGTCTTTAACTTCCAGCTGACGCATGTAGCGCATTAATTCTGTTTCGCTGTGATGCGTATTGAATACTGGATGCGTTAGGATTGCATCGTCACGTAGCATGCTTTCTTCTATGCCGAAGTCTACTTCTGAGTCTAATAGGTCTTCAGAAAGTTCAACGCCGAAGCTGCTTGCTAGGTTGTATAGGTCTTCAACGGTGCTGGTTTCACTGAACGAAAGTGATAGTTCAGTGCTGCTAGCATGGTACAAGTTGATGTTCTTTTCCGCAGCGCTTTTTAGGATTTCATCGGTTTTATCAAGTGTCTTGACTACCAAAGTATCAAAATGCGTGCCGTTGAACGAGTAAGTGCCTTTAAGTGCTTTGGCAAAAATACTGGTGAAGCTGGCAACACGTGACGCAATTCTCTTTAGACCGTCAGGACCATGGTAAACCGCGTAGAAGCCCGCCATCATGGCCAGTAAAGCTTGAGCCGTACAAATATTGGATGTCGCTTTCTCGCGACGAATATGCTGTTCACGAGTCTGCATTGCCATACGTAATGCTGGCTTGTCATGGCTATCTTTTGATACACCGATAACGCGACCTGGCATAGAGCGTTTGAATTTGTCTTTTGTCGCTAGGAAAGCAGCGTGTGGGCCACCGAAGCCCATCGGTACACCAAAGCGCTGAGCACTTCCGACTACGATGTCAACACCCATCGCAGCAGGAGATTTCAATAGAACCAAAGACAACAGATCCACTGCAGTGGTTACCAAGGCGCCTTGTTCATGAGCTTGGTTGATTGCATCGGTTAGATCGGTGACGCTACCATCGATGCCAGGGTACTGTAGGATGGCACCAAAGACATCGTAGTTTGTTAGGTTTTCTAGGTCATCTACTATGACTTCAAAGTCCAACAACTCTGCACGTGTTTTGACAACGTCGATGGTTTGCGGCAAAACATTGCTGGCAACAAATACCGTGCTCACTTTCTTTTTGCTGGAGCGCTGCATAAGCGTCATAGCTTCTGCTGCGGCTGTTGCCTCGTCTAATAAAGACGCGTTTGAAATTTCCATACCCGTTAAATCAATAATCACTTGTTGGAAGTTCAACAATGCTTCCAAGCGACCTTGCGAGATTTCTGGTTGGTAAGGTGTGTAAGCGGTATACCAGCCAGGGTTTTCTAGCAGGTTGCGTACGATTGGAGTAGGTACGAATGTGTCGTGGTAACCCATGCCGATGTAACTGCGGGCAATCTTATTGCGCCCTGCAATTTCTTTTAGCTGCGTTAGTGCTTCGAATTCACTGACTGGCTGCTTAGACATATCAAGATTGGCCAAACGGATCGCGTTTGGAATGGTGTTCTCAATCAGTTTGTCTAAGGAGTCATAGCCTAGAGAATTGAGCATCGATGATTGCTCGTTCACATCAGGTCCGATGTGGCGCGCAATGAATTCGTCTTTGCCTAACAAATCGCGGATACACGAAGTCATGGAAAGTCACCTATAAAAGAAATTGCAAGAAATGGGGGAGAGTTATAAAACACCCCTACGGAGTAGGGGTGTTGGTATCGATTACTCGATAGAGCTAGCGTACGCGTCTGCGTTCATTAGCTTGTCTAGTTCGCTAGGATCGCTAAGCTTGATTTTTGCAATCCACGCATCTTCGAAAGGAGATTCGTTAACAAGTTCCGGAGAATCGTCCAAAGCTTCGTTTACTTCAACTACTTCGCCTGATACAGGGGCATAGATGTCTGATGCGGCTTTTACAGACTCAACAAGTGAGAATTGCTCTGCGGCAGTAGTTTCAGCACCCACTTCTGGAAGTTCAAGGTAAACAACGTCACCTAAAAGTTCTTGGGCGTGATCCGTGATGCCAACAGTTACTGTGCCGTCACCGTTGTCTAGGACCCATTCGTGTGAGTCTGCATATTTCAAGTTTGATGGAATGTTGCTCATGGCGATCTTTCCTATTAAGTAGCCCGAGGGATCACCTCGGGCGAGAGCGAATTAGCGGTATAGAGGGAAGCGTTTGCAAAGCTCTTGTACTTCTGCTTTTACGCGAGCTTCTACTTCTGGGTTGCCTTCAGGCATTTCTACTAGACCGTCAAGAACGTCACTGATTAGGTGACCTACTTTACGGAATTCTTCTTCACCGAAACCACGTGAAGTCGCTGCAGGTGTACCTAAACGGATACCAGAAGTGACCATTGGTTTTTCAGTGTCGAAAGGAATACCGTTTTTGTTACAAGTGATACCAGCGCGTTCTAGTGCTGCATCTGCTGCGTTACCTTTAAGGCCTTTCGGACGAAGGTCAACAAGCATTAGGTGCGTGTCAGTACCGCCAGTAACGATATCACAACCACGCTCAACCATTACTTCTGCAAGTGCTTTAGCGTTTGCTACAACTTGGTTGATGTAGTCTTTGAATTCTGGTTTAAGAGCTTCACCGAATGCAACCGCTTTACCAGCGATAACGTGCATTAGTGGGCCACCTTGGTAACCAGGGAATACTGCAGAGTTGATCTTCTTAGCGATGGCTTCATCGTTAGTCAGGATCATACCACCACGCGGGCCACGTAGAGTTTTGTGAGTTGTTGTTGTTACAACGTGTGCGTGACCGAATGGTGTTGGGTGAACGCCTGTCGCTACAAGACCTGCGATGTGTGCCATGTCTACCATTAGTAGTGCGCCAACTTTGTCAGCGATTTCACGGAAACGAGCGAAATCGATTTGACGTGGAATAGCAGAACCACCAGCAATGATAAGCTTAGGCTTAGTTTCGATTGCTTTTGCTTCTAGTGCATCGTAATCGATTAACAGAGTTTCAGGGCTAACTTCGTACTGAACAGCGTTGAACCATTTGCCAGATTGAGCAGGCGCTGCACCGTGAGTCAAGTGACCACCAGAAGACAGTGACATACCCATAATTGTGTCACCAGGCTGTAGAAGTGCTAGGAAAACTGCACCGTTCGCTTGTGCACCTGAGTGAGGCTGAACGTTTACGAAATTACAGCCGAACAGTTGTTTAGCACGGTCGATTGCCAGTTGCTCAGTAACGTCAACGGCTTCACAACCACCGTAGTAACGTTTTTCTGGGTAGCCTTCAGCATATTTGTTCGTAAGAACAGAACCTTGAGCTTCGATAACCGCTTTAGATACGATGTTTTCAGAAGCGATAAGTTCGATGCCTGTTTCTTGGCGTTCTTGTTCTTCTACGATAGTGGCGTATAGCTCAGCATCGCGGTCTTTAAGTGCTTGGCTGAAAAAGGCTTCAGTGTTAGCCATGTTAAGATCCTCTTATTTGAATATTCATGTCGATGACATCCAGAGACGACGTTTATTCTAACATTTGTATACACAAATGAAGTGAAAAAAGATCATCTCACCTTTCGTACTAATCATCTGCATTGTTATGAGATTTCTGCATCATAAACAAAAAGTTTCCGATTGGAAACACGTCTGCTCCAACAAAATTTGAAGTTTTTCGAAAAATGTCGCAAAGAGAAAAATTGATCACGCGAATCTTTTTATTTTGTTCTTCCATAGAGTTTACGCGTTCAGCCGATTAAACGTAGTGGTTTGTATCATATAGTTGCAATCAATAAAATTTACTAAGATACTTTGTTTCCGATTGGAAACACACACAATAGATTCATTGTTAACCAGAGGTGCTCATGAAACGTACTCCTTTATATCAAGCGCATGTAGATGCTGACGCGCGCATGGTCGAATTTGCTGGCTACGAGATGCCAGTTCAATATCCATTGGGGGTGAAGAAAGAGCACCTTTGGACACGCGATTCTGCGGGTCTATTTGATGTGTCGCACATGGGACAAATCGTTTTACGTGGCGATAACGTCAAGACAGAACTTGAGGCATTGCTGCCAGTTGATGTACTTGGTCTTGAATTAAATCATCAGCGTTACGGTGTGTTTACGACCACGAATGGCGGTGTTTCAGATGACCTAATGTTTACGAATCTTGGTGACCATGAGATTTACATGGTGGTCAATGCTGCATGTAAAGAGCAAGACATAGCTCACCTTAAAAACAATCTACCTACAACAGAAGTAGAGGTTGTTGACCGTGCTCTTGTGGCTTTGCAAGGCCCGAAAGCACGCGAAGTGGCCGCTCAAGTTTTACCTGAGCTTAAAGATCTATTGTTTATGCAGTCGACTAAGCTTGAATGGAACGGTATCGAGCTTTGGGTTAGTTGCTCAGGCTATACAGGTGAAGACGGTTACGAAATTTCCGTGCCAAATAACGCCGCGATTGAATTTTGTGCGGTATTAACGGCGTACGATGAAGTTGAGTGGATTGGTCTTGGTGCTCGTGACTCACTTCGCTTAGAAGCTGGTTTGTGTTTATACGGTCATGATATGGATCAATCAACAACGCCAGTTGAAGCGTCTATAACATGGGCCATTCAAAAAGTTCGCCGAGCAGGTGGAGAGCGTGAAGGTCATTTTGTTGGTGCAGATGTGATCTTAAGTCAATTTACCAAAGGCGTTTCGCGTAAACGTGTTGGCTTCATTGTTGATGCTAAAGCGCCCGTTCGCGAGGGTGTTGATATCGTAACGGAAGCAGGTAATCTTGTGGGGTCCGTGACCAGTGGCGGTTTTGCTCCTTCTCTTGGCAAGCCAATTGTTATGGCGTATGTACAAACTGACCGTTTAGATCAGCCGCTTTTTGCATCGTTACGTGGTAAACTTATTCCATTAACACCAGCAAAAATGCCTTTCTTCCCATCACGTTACTACCGTGGTTAATCATTAAGCCACGTTTAAGCCTTCGTGTGGGCACGAAGGCTTAGATTTAGAGAGAAAATGTGAACGCAAGTTTTTTAGAAAAGACGTTTCACGACGTCTTTTTTTCTGCTTATAGCACCGTCTTAAAAGGCGGTTTTGATGAGCCTTTTTATCTAGCAAAAGACCCTCAAGGTATCAGCCAAATTCAATATCGCTATGATTACCCTTCCAGTGCTTTGCACGAAGTGAGTCATTGGTGTGTGGCGGGTTATGAGCGTCGCAAGCAGGATGACTTCGGCTATTGGTATGCAGAAGATGGACGTAGCCTAGAACAGCAAAAAGAATTCGAGCGCTTCGAAGTTCAGCCGCAAGCTTACGAGTGCATTTTTCATTGGGCTTGCGCAATGAGTTTTGAGGTCAGTGTCGATAATCTGGCATTGCCTGATTACGATGCAAAGCCATTTCGGAACGCAGTGTTAGAAAAAGTTCGTACGTTAATCGATAGCGACATACCTGAGCGGGTATTAACGTATGCCGAAGCTCTGTATACCAATCATTATCAAGCACCTGCTGCAAGTCTGTTGCACCATTTAAGAGAATGCCATGAAAATTATTGCCGATGAGAACATGCCTAATGTTGTCTCATTATTTAGCGATTTAGGGGACGTTACACTTGTAAACGGAAGGTCTCTAACAAAAGAACAACTCATGGATGCGGATATTCTGCTCGTACGTTCGGTTACTAAAGTTAATGAGGCATTATTAAGTGGGACGCCCGTTAAGTACGTTGGCAGCGCGACGATTGGTACAGATCATATTGATACGAATTATTTGACCGAACAGGGCATTGGCTTTAACAGTGCGCCGGGATGTAATGCAGATGCGGTCGCAGATTATGTTTTCAGTGCGTTGTCATATTTGTATATGACCAAAGGTGTGCGTTGGCTTGATGCCCGCATTGGTGTGGTGGGGCAGGGGAACGTAGGTCGATGTGTGGCATCACGTTTCGTTGCACTAGGATGTGAAGTGGTCGCTTATGATCCCTTCTTGCAGAAAAGTGTCCCAGGTGTCGCGCTGACAGATTTGAAAGATGTTATGGATTGTAATGTTGTCTGTTTACACGCACCGTTAACTAAGGCGGGCTTGTACCCAAGCTTTGATATGATCAGTGATGAATATGTCAACAAGTTAAAATCTGGCCAGACTATTATTTCCGCGGGTCGTGGTGGTGTGATTAATGAACCTGCATTGATCAAGCAGTTCCATGCTTTAGACGGTAAGCTAAACTTAGCGATAGATGTTTGGCTAGGTGAGCCCCATCCTAATATGGAGTTGGCTGCGCTGTGTGATATTGCTACCCCGCACATTGCAGGCTATAGCAAGCAAGGACGAGAAAAAGGCACGTGGTATATTTATCAGTCCGTTTGCCAATTCTTTGATATTTCGCCAAAAAGTAGTTTTGCTGACGCGATCAGTCAGGGTAGTATTTGTGAAATAAAGATGAATTCAAGCCTCGAACGAGATGAAACCATCGCGCGTGCCATTCAATCTATATTCGATGTTGCCCGTGACAGTTCACGATTTAAACATGTGATGTCGAGTGGTATGGATAGAGGCTTTGATTGGCTACGCAAAAATTATGTTGAGCGTGATGAGTTTAATACCACTTTAGTGAAGCATCCTAAGTATTCGCGTGAATTGCATGCACTAGGTTTTCTTCAGAATAGTCAGTAGGAGTTGTAATGGCGGAAGTCACTCAGGTTGATTTTAAAGATATAGTCGTCCCAATGGGGACGAATATTCAAATTGAGTTTATTTCGCCTCCTGGTCGTTATTCAGTGCGCGTATTAGGTCGTATTCCGGGCAGATCATTAATTGTTTCCTGCCCAAAAGTAAATGGCAAAAATATCATTGTGCGCGACAATCAGATTGTAAATGTGCGTTTGATGTCAGCCACTTCAGTGTGTGCATTTTCGACTAAGATTGCCAAAAGCTTTCTAGAGCCTGCAGGGCATTTGCATATCGCTTACCCTGAATATGTTGAGACCTCTGAAGTACGTCAAGCGGTGCGTGTTGAGGCGCGCTTAATTTGCTCTCTCGAGCCAAATGGCGAGCAACCAATCTATAGTCAATCAACTGGCGTGGTCGTTGACCTCAGTACAGGTGGTTGTAAGATTGTGTCAAAGGAGGATTTTGGTTCGGTCAATCAAACCATGAAACTCGCATTAAACCTACAGATAGGCGAATTTAAGCATATCCTTAAATTGGATTGTGAGATTCGTAACCAAGAAATTCAAATGATGGAACAGCTTCAGGCGAGCATTGCCGATAATGCTTTTTTATCGCGCATGGGGGTTGAATATATGTATGTGTATGGCATTAAATTCAACAACATTGAGAAAGAGCAGGGCATTCCATTGTTGGCATATATTTTAGATGCGACGGCTAAAAAGCAGCGATAGGTTCTGATACAGCTAAAAAAAGGTCCGTTAAGGACCTTTTTTGTTATGTGAATGATTTCAGTTAAAGTTTTTGCAGCGCGGCAATTCGGTCGTTGATGGGTGGGTGGCTTGAGAAAAGCTCACCAAAGCTAGATTTGCGTCCGCGGCGAATACCAAAAGCCACCATGGTGTCAGGCATATGCGATACTTCGTGCTCGCTTTGGATGCGGGCAAGTGCTGCAATCATTGCGCCTTTTCCTGCTAGACGCGCACCAGCCTCATCGGCACGAAATTCGCGGTAACGCGAGAACCACATCACAATCATGCTTGCCAAAATACCGAATAAAATCTCAAACACCATTGTCGCAATGTAGTATCCCCAGCCAACAGACCCTTCACCTTCGTCATCGCGGCGCAAGAACTGATCGACGGCATAGCCAGCAATACGGGCAAAGAACATAACAAATGTGTTCACAACGCCTTGAATCAGCGTCAAAGTGACCATATCACCGTTGGCTACGTGGCCGATTTCATGAGCCATGACGGCACGGATCTCGTCAGGCGGATAGCGATCTAGCATGCCACTTGAAACAGCTACCAAAGCGTCATTTTTATTCCAGCCTGTTGCGAAAGCGTTGGCTTCGTGTGCTGGGAATACCGCTACTTCAGGCATTTTGATGCCTGCTTCATTAGCAAGCTCTTGCACCGTAGTTAATAGCCATTGCTCTTTATGATTGCTTGGCTGTTCAATTGTTTGCGCTTTGGAACCCCATTTCGCCATTTTCTTTGAGAGTAGTAGGGAAATGATACTGCCAGTAAAGCCGAACACAGCACAAAAGATCAGTAGAGAAGTTAGATTTAAACCGCTACCAGAAATGTAGCGCTCAACGCCCAAAACACTCAATACAATGCTGGCAACGACCAGAACTGCAATGTTGGTTAAAAGGAATAACATAATACGCATTATAGTGATGCTCCAGAGTGAAAGTACTATGGAGCATCATAGGGGCAGTTAGTTCCTTTTCAAGAGCTAATTAGTTGCGCAAACGAGATAAGAAAGCAGCAAAGCGTTCCATTGCTGGTTGCAGTTCGATGACGTGAGGTAAAAACACGATGCGTAAGTGATCCGGGGTGGGCCAATTAAAGCCCGTACCATGTACCAAAAGCACCTTCTCTTCTTTTAGGAATCGCAATGCAATGTCTACATCGTCTTTGATGTGATACATCTTTGGATCAAGTCGAGGAAATAAGTACAGTGCGCCTTCAGGTTTATGGCAGTGCACACCAGGAATGCTATCCAGTATTTCCCAAGCGAGGTTACGCTGTTCGTACAGGCGACCGCCAGGCGCTGTGAGTTCGTCAATTGTCTGGTAGCCACCTAATGCAGTTTGTACCGCATGTTGAGCGGGTACATTGGCACACAAGCGCATAGAGCTTAGCATGTCGATGCCGGAGATGTAGTCTTCAATACCGCTAGTAGGCCCCGTGATAATCATCCAGCCAGAACGGAAGCCCGCTGTACGATACACTTTTGAAAGGCCACCAAATGTTACGCAGGGCACACGTCCTTCAGTCAGTGACGCTGTTGGAATGTGCTTGGCACCGTCATACAGAATACGATCGTAAATTTCATCTGAAAACAGCAGCAATCCATGTTCTTCAGCCAACGCAACCAACTCTTTTAAAATAGCTTCGGAGTAAACCGCGCCAGTAGGATTGTTTGGGTTAATGATGACAAGTGCTTTTGTTTTGTTGGTGATCTTAGATTTAATGTCGGCAATATCTGGTTGCCAACCTGCATCTTCATCACATAGATAATGCTTAACATATCCACCTGAGAGTGTCGCAGCCGCTGTCCAAAGTGGGTAGTCTGGCGCAGGAATAAGAATTTCATCCCCATCATCAAGCAAAGCTTGCATGGCCATTACGATCAACTCACTGACACCGTTGCCCATCCATACATTTTCAACGTTAGCAGAACGAATGCCCAGTGCTTGATATTTTTGCATGACGGCTTTGCGTGCAGAAAATAAGCCTTTTGATTCACAGTAGCCTTGTGCATTCGGTAAGTTTTTAATAACGTCCACAAGTATTTCATCCGGCGCTTCAAACCCAAATGGTGCAGGATTGCCGATGTTTAGCTTAAGAATGCGGTGGCCTTCATCTTCCATACGCATGGCTTCTTTGAGGACAGGGCCTCGGATTTCGTAGCAAATATTGGCGAGTTTGTTAGATTTACGTATTTGCACCACGCTTCCTCATATCTAGTGATGGAATCAGTTATAATTTCAAGACGTTAATTCGGAGTCTTTATTATGAGCGATGATCAAAAAACTTCTCAATTCAAGGCACTTACCGACGAGCAGTGGAAAGAACGTCTATCTGAAGAAGTGTATCAAATAGTACGCAAGAAAGGCACTGAGAGAGCATTTACTGGGCGCTACGAAAAATTTTACGAAGCCGGCAGCTACTTCTGTGTTTGTTGTGGGGCGCACTTGTTTGATTCAAGTACAAAGTATAACTCGGGGTCGGGTTGGCCAAGCTTTTATGACGCTGATAAACAGAACATTAAAGAAGTTGTCGATAACTCGTGGATGATGCGCCGCGTTGAGATCGTTTGTGACCAATGTGAGGCACACCTTGGTCACGTCTTTCCTGATGGGCCAAAACCAACGGGAGTGCGTTACTGTGTAAATTCAGCGTCCCTTGATTTCAAACCTGAAGAGCCTACTTCTTAATCCCTCATACAGTCGACTAACTACGAAAGAAAGCTACTTATCTATAGTAGTTAGTCGATATGCCTATTTAATAGCTTAAAAGTGCGATCAGTTTTTTATCATGAAAGGCACGATCAATGGTTTTACCGAGTAATTGATTAATTTCTTCTTCTACGACCTCTCGATCCGGAAGCGTTCCATATTGATCAATTTTCTCTGATTTGAAATTGGCACTGTATGTTTGATCGCCTTTCACAACGGTTGCTTTAATGTCAGCAATTAATGTGGCTTCGGTTTTTAGTGCGATGGTACGTGTTGTGTAACTTAAATTAGACAGCTCGATCATAAAGAGTGTCGCGGGCAAAGATCCCTGATTTGATTGAAATCCATAATCGGCTAATTTGCTGCTCAAGGAAGCTTCTAATGCAGAGCGTACGTTGTTGCCTACAACGATAGTCGCTTTTTCACCGATGCCTGTTTTGATATTGCCTATTTTGTTAACTGAAAAAGGCTTCACTGAGTAGTGAATTTGGTGTTGATTGCTATATTGTTGATCTGCAACGAAGGTTTTAGGTTCTATGTTGATAGTGTGAGTTGTGTTGGCGCAGCCTTGAAGTGCCATTGCTGCAAAAATAACCGATCCAAGTAACAATTTGCTCATAAGAGTGAACTCCTGGTGTGTTTTTAGCCATGAAAGCGTTTTTTTTCGCTTAGATTACATGTATTTAAAAAAAGGTGTTGATTTTCCGCTTTGTAACAGTAATATACGCACCCGCTTACACAGCGAAGGCAATCAAGTGTCCCATTCGTCTAGAGGCCTAGGACACCGCCCTTTCACGGCGGTAACAGGGGTTCGAACCCCCTATGGGACGCCAATCTACGGATCGGCATAGCAACGATGTAGCTTAGCTAAAAAGTGTGAAAGCATAAAGCGGGAATAGCTCAGTGGTAGAGCACAACCTTGCCAAGGTTGGGGTCGCGAGTTCGAGCCTCGTTTCCCGCTCCAAATTCTCCTTGTGAGAAAATCCTCGAAAGAGGGCGTTTCTACGGAAACATACGATGTGTCCCATTCGTCTAGAGGCCTAGGACACCGCCCTTTCACGGCGGTAACAGGGGTTCGAACCCCCTATGGGACGCCAACTAACGTAAGTTGTAAAACGACGTGACAGTATGCGGGAATAGCTCAGTGGTAGAGCACAACCTTGCCAAGGTTGGGGTCGCGAGTTCGAGCCTCGTTTCCCGCTCCAAATTCTCCTTGTGAGAAAATCCTCGAAAGAGGGCGCTTCTACGGAAGCAATGATGTGTCCCATTCGTCTAGAGGCCTAGGACACCGCCCTTTCACGGCGGTAACAGGGGTTCGAACCCCCTATGGGACGCCAACTAACGTAAGTTGTAAAACGACGTGACAGTATGCGGGAATAGCTCAGTGGTAGAGCACAACCTTGCCAAGGTTGGGGTCGCGAGTTCGAGCCTCGTTTCCCGCTCCAAATTCTCCTTGTGAGAAAATCCTCGAAAGAGGGCGCTTCTACGGAAGCAATGATGTGTCCCATTCGTCTAGAGGCCTAGGACACCGCCCTTTCACGGCGGTAACAGGGGTTCGAACCCCCTATGGGACGCCAACTAACGTAAGTTGTAAAACGACGTGACAGTATGCGGGAATAGCTCAGTGGTAGAGCACAACCTTGCCAAGGTTGGGGTCGCGAGTTCGAGCCTCGTTTCCCGCTCCAAATTCTCCTTGTGAGAAAATCCTCGAAAGAGGGCGCTTCTACGGAAGCAATGATGTGTCCCATTCGTCTAGAGGCCTAGGACACCGCCCTTTCACGGCGGTAACAGGGGTTCGAACCCCCTATGGGACGCCAACTAACGTAAGTTGTAAAATGACGTGACAGTATGCGGGAATAGCTCAGTGGTAGAGCACAACCTTGCCAAGGTTGGGGTCGCGAGTTCGAGCCTCGTTTCCCGCTCCAAATTCTCCTTGTGAGAAAATCCTCGAAAGAGGGCGCTTCTACGGAAGCAATGATGTGTCCCATTCGTCTAGAGGCCTAGGACACCGCCCTTTCACGGCGGTAACAGGGGTTCGAACCCCCTATGGGACGCCAACTAACGTAAGTTGTAAAATGACGTGACAGTATGCGGGAATAGCTCAGTGGTAGAGCACAACCTTGCCAAGGTTGGGGTCGCGAGTTCGAGCCTCGTTTCCCGCTCCAAATTCTCCTTGTGAGAAAATCCTCGAAAGAGGGTGCTTCTACGGAAGCAAATGATGTGTCCCATTCGTCTAGAGGCCTAGGACACCGCCCTTTCACGGCGGTAACAGGGGTTCGAACCCCCTATGGGACGCCAACTAACGTAAGTTGTAAAACGACGTGACAGTATGCGGGAATAGCTCAGTGGTAGAGCACAACCTTGCCAAGGTTGGGGTCGCGAGTTCGAGCCTCGTTTCCCGCTCCAAATTCTCCTTGTGAGAAAATCCTCGAAAGAGGGTGCTTCTACGGAAGCAAATGATGTGTCCCATTCGTCTAGAGGCCTAGGACACCGCCCTTTCACGGCGGTAACAGGGGTTCGAACCCCCTATGGGACGCCAACTAACGTAAGTTGTAAAACGACGTGACAGTATGCGGGAATAGCTCAGTGGTAGAGCACAACCTTGCCAAGGTTGGGGTCGCGAGTTCGAGCCTCGTTTCCCGCTCCAAATTCTCCTTGTGAGAAAATCCTCGAAAGAGGGTGCTTCTACGGAAGCAAATGATGTGTCCCATTCGTCTAGAGGCCTAGGACACCGCCCTTTCACGGCGGTAACAGGGGTTCGAACCCCCTATGGGACGCCACCGACTTTCTTTTATGAATGTGGCTCGGTGTAAAATATAGTCACTGAAGTACGCTTCAATTACGTCCCATTCGTCTAGAGGCCTAGGACACCGCCCTTTCACGGCGGTAACAGGGGTTCGAACCCCCTATGGGACGCCATTCTTCAATCTGATATGATTCACCTTTCGTTTGAGATCAATCATATGCAGTGGTTCAGAAACTATCTTCCTGACTCCTCGCTATCCATCACTGACCGTGGTGTATCCTACGGAGACGGATTATTTGAGACAATTGCAACGCATTCAGGATACATCCCAAAACTCGCTATTCATCAAGCTCGCATCAAACGCGGCTGTCGCCGATTAGGCTTTAATATTTCGCCTGAGCAATGGCAAATTTGCTGGGCCTTTATTGCTCAACAAGCGCTTAAAAATCCCAATTGCGGCATCAAGCTCATGCTCACGCGTGGTTCCGGTGGGCGAGGTTATAGACCGCCTACGGATGCAGCTTACGAGTTCCTTGTCGGTGTCTTTGATGCGCCTAATTACTCACAGCAACGCAGTGAGGGGGTATCGCTTGTTACGTCTCGTATTCAAACATCGATTAACCCTTCTTTAAGCGGCATGAAGCATTTAAATCGATTGGAAAACGTACTTGCCAAACAAGAACTGGCTGATCGTGCTTATGAAGCGGTTATGTTGGACGCGAATGGACATGTTATAGAATGTGTTCAAAGTAATATATTTTGGATTATACGTGGTGAACTGTTCACGCCAGCGCTTTCAAAATCAGGCGTTCAAGGAAGTTGTCGAACAAGTATACTGTCAAATTTTGTCGGTAGTGTTAATGTCGGTCATTTTTCATTGGCCAGTCTTCAGCAAGCCGATGAGATCTTTGTTAGCAATGCCCTTAGTGGTATTTTGCCTGTTGTAAAGTTTGATGATCGTATTCTTCAGCTTGGTAAACTAACCCGAACACTAATGGATCAAGTAAATACATAATGAAATTCGTTAAATGGATCGCCCTCGCTATCGTATTAGCCATCACTTTAACTGCAGTTGCTGCAACATGGGCCTATAATGCGCTAACAGAGCCTATGATGGTGTCTGAAAAAGCAACCTTTGATGTGAAACCCGGGGCGTCGATTATAAAGCTTGGCCATCAGTTGTCAGAACGAGGATGGATTCAGTACCCTCAGCTTACCCGTTTGGCATTTAAGTTGGATCCAACCTTGGTGCCTAAAGTGGGGAAATATGAGATTAAACCAGACATGAGTTTAATGGATGCCTTGGCCTTATTTGATTCTGGCGACACATTGTTTTATCCCATTACCTTACTGGAAGGTCATACATTTCGTGATTATCTTGCTGCGATGAAAGCGAAGGGTAATATCGAAATGACCTTATCCGAGCTTACGGATAAGCAAATAGCTGAAAAGATGGGGTTAGAGAACAACTCGCCAGAAGGTATGCTGTTTGCCAATACCTATCGCTATCACGATGGCGACACGGACTTAGATATTTTCATGCAGGCGAATGCATTGCTTGAAGCCGCGTTAGATACAGAATGGTCTGGCAAAGCGAAAGACTTACCGTACAAGACCCCTTATGAAGCATTAATCATGGCGTCTATCATTGAGAAAGAAACTGGTGTGCCAGAAGAGCGCCCTTTAATTGCACGTGTCTTTATCAGTCGCTTAGAAAAAGGCATGCGTTTGCAAACCGACCCAACGGTGATCTACGGTATGGGCGATCGCTACAAAGGTAATATCACTCGTGCCGACTTACGTCAGCATACACCTTACAATACTTATCAAATCAATAGATTGCCGCCAACACCGATTGCCAATGTGGGTGTTGAGGCAATTAATGCAGCGTTAAACCCAGGTGAAACCAAAGCACTGTATTTTGTAGCGAAAGGCGATGGTTCGCATGTTTTCTCGAATACATTGAGAGAACACAACAATGCGGTTGCACGTTACCAGCGTTTTCAAAGACGTAAAGACTACACGTCTGCACCGGCGCAATAGAGGTTATTATGAACGCACAATTTATTTCTCTTGAAGGCGGTGAGGGGGCAGGAAAAAGCTCTGCGATTCAGTGTATCGAAGCGTGGCTAACTGAGCACGAAATTCCGTATGTATTGACGCGAGAGCCTGGTGGCACACCGATGGCTGAAGAAATTCGCGAGTTAGTTCTGTCTGCTCGTGATGAGCAGGTGGCTCCTAATACGGAACTGTTGTTGGTCTTTGCCTCCAGAGTTCAGCATTTGAATGAAAAGATACAGCCAGCACTGGCACAAGGAAAATGGGTTATCAGTGATCGTTTTGTTGATTCGAGTTATGTCTACCAAGGTGTAGCGCGTGGTATTAACGAATCCGTTATTGATAACTTAGTCGACACCTTTCTTAAAAATCAATTGCCGAATAAAACGTTGTTATTAGATGTCCCGGTAGAGTTAGGGCTGCAGCGCGTACAATCGCGCGGTGAATCAAACCGTTTGGATGGCGAGTCGTTAGCGTTTCATCAAAAAGTGCGTGATGGTTTTTTGCATCGGGCCAGTCAAGATCCAAAGCGTTTTGCGGTAGTGGATGCCAGTCAAGCTATCGCATCGGTAGAAGCTCAAATAGTGGCTCAGCTAAATGCACTCTTGGCTGGACATAACGCATGAGTGTTTTAGCGCCTTGGCTTATGGCTTATTATGAGCAAGCGCAAGAGTGGCGCCGTTCGGGCAAGTTTCATCATGCATTACTGATTAGCGGTATTAACGGTGTTGGCCAGAATGCCTTCGCAGAAGCGCTAACGAAGCTTTTATTGTGTGAACACATTGACCGCGCACCCTGTGGCAAGTGTCATAGTTGCCAGGTCGCACAAGCGGACACCCATCCGGACTTACAAATACTTGATGGGCAAGACGGCGGAATAAAAGTGGACGCCGTTCGACAAGTGGCAGCAAAAGTCGCCAATAAACCGCAGCTGGGTTATTCAAAAGTTGTGCTAATACATGAAGCGCATCGTATGAACACCAATGCGGCTAACGCAATTCTGAAAGCGCTCGAAGAGCCGCCAGCGGCTACCTACTTTGTATTGACTACGCATACCTCCCGCGCCCTAATGCCTACCATTTTGAGTCGTTGTCAGCGGATGTTGCTCCCGACACCGAGTGAAGTGCAGGTGACGGAGTGGCTATACCATGAAGCTAAGGTAGATGTTTCCAAACTCATGTGGTTCTCGCAGACGCCTTATCATTTGTTGGCGTTATCTACGTCCAATAGCTTTGATATGTTACAGCAGCTTCCTGATTGGTTAGAGCAGTGGTTGCAAGGCGGGATGCGTACTGACGAGTTTGCTGGGAAGGCTAATAAAGACAATACGGCTGATTTTATTGATGGCTTATTAGCTTTACTCAGTGCCGCGGTGCAGTATTCTGCGTCGGGACAATGTAATGCTTTAGTGCAAGGGGCCTGTACAAGCTTATTAACACGTTACGATATCTATCGATTAATGGGCTTTGTTCAAAGTCTAACCGAATTGAAATCGCAACTTGATAAAACCCATTTAAACCCCACTATACAAATAATTGGCGAATTAAATTCTTGGTAAGGTAAATGTTAGTAGATTCTCACTGTCACTTAGACAAACTTGATATAAATGCTTATGAAAACGGTACCGAAGGTGCTATTGATGCGGCACGTGATGCGGGGGTAAGTCAGATACTGACAATCTCTGTGGATCTTGACAGCTTTGAGAATGTTTATAAGTTTACAGATCGTTCTGGAATCATCGCCAGTTGCGGTGTTCACCCATTGCATAAAGAAGGTTTGCTGCAAGATCCTGAATCGTTGCTTGAACTGGCACGTCGCCCCAAAGTTGTGGCCATCGGTGAAACAGGGCTAGACTATTTTTATGACAAAGAGCCGGAGCTGCATCAAGCGCAAAAAGACAGTTTTGCCGTGCATTTAGATGTGTCGGGGCAATTAGCGCTACCGACGATCATTCATACTCGTGATGCGAAGCAAGACACGTTAGATTTAATCAAAAGTCATGGTGATCAAAACGTAGGTGGCGTATTGCATTGCTTCACCGAAGACTATGCCATGGCTAGGAGTGCTTTAGATTTAAACTACTTAATTTCTATCTCAGGCATTGTTACATTCAAAAATGCTGAGGATTTACGCGACACTGTGCGCAAATTACCCTTAGAGTCATTGATTGTAGAGACGGATTCTCCCTATTTGGCTCCCATTCCACATCGAGGTAAAAAGAACGAGCCGAAGTATGTTCGTGATGTGGCTCAGTTCGTTGCGGATATTAAAAAAATTCGCTTAGAAGAACTTATGGAAATCAGTTCTTCTAATTTCCATCGTAAGTTCTCTAAAGTGAATCGTAACGACGTACTTAACTAATAATTACACCATAATACAGTGTTCAGTGAGCCTGAGCGCTGTCCTCAAAAGGACCTGTTAGATGTCAGAAATGGTTCAACCTTTAGCGCCGAGCGCGCTGGCTGCCAAATTACAAGTAGGCAAATTGCCCTTCAAAACATTAAATGAATTAGAGTCACTAAGCGGTATTTTAGGTCAAGAGCGAGCAGTAGAAGCGATTCAATTTGGTGTGGCAATGCACCGCCCAGGTTACAATATTTTTGTCATGGGTGGGTCTGGAACTGGGCGTTCATCTTACGTGACTAGCTACCTAAAAAGCGAAGCGAAACGTAAAGAGTCGCCAAGCGAATGGGTCTACGTCAATAATTTCAAAGATTACCGCACCCCAAAAGCGATCGAATTTAAACCTGGTCAATCGAAAGAATTTGAGCAAGACATTCGTGCACTGATCGATGGCTTAATGGGAACATTCCCAGCAGCGTTTGAAAACCCAAACTACCAAGAGCAAAAAGGCGCTATTGATCGCGTCTTCAATGAACAATATGAAACAGCGATCAACCGAGTTGAGCGTCATGCTTCAAAGATTGGCGTGGCCATGTTTCGCGATGCCTCGTCAGTTAGCTTTGCGCCTATGCGTGAAGGCAAAGCATTAGATGAAGCTGACTTTGCCACCTTGTCAGATGAAGAGCGTGATGCGTTCCAAGCGGGTGTGTCTGAATTAGAAGGCATGTTGAACAATGAGCTGCTTAGCCTGCCAACATGGAAACGAATTTCTTACGAGCAACTGCGTGAGCTGAATCTTGAAACAGTGAAAGAAGCACTGGATCCATTGATTGAACCGCTTTTCAACAAGTATCTTGAAGAAGAAGCCGTTCAAAGCTTCTTAAAAGAAATGCGCGAAGACTTAGATAAAGTCATTATCGACCAGTTTGTTGACGATAAGGCATCTGATAATCGCGATGAAACCAGCCGTCGTGCCATGTACGAAGAAATGTACCTGCCTAATGTAGCGGTGACACATACTTCAGATGGCGGTCAGCCCGTGGTCTATGAGCCACATCCAACGTATCGCAACTTGTTCGGTCAGGTTGAGTACAGCTCTGATCAAGGTATGTTGATCACAAGCTACCGTTTGATCCGCTCTGGCAGCCTACATGCTGCGAATGGCGGCTATCTGATTCTAGACGCTGAGAAGCTACTGACAGACCATTATTTGTGGGAAGCACTGAAGCGCGCTCTAAAAAGCAAAACGTTGAAGATTGAGCACCCCTATGCAGACATGGGTCTAATGAATACGACTACCTTGTCACCTGAAGACCTTCCGTTGCAAGTGAAAGTGGTGTTGATTGGCTCTCGTGATATTTATTACTTATTACAAGATGCAGATCCTGATTTCCAAGAGATGTTTCGCGTATTAGTCGACTTCGATGACTCGCTAAAACGTAACGAAGAAACAGAATTGGCGTTCGCTCGATTGTTAAAAGACCGTATTGCCAAAGAAGGGTATTCCGATGTCTCGCAAAAAGGTGTCGCGCGTCTGATCGAATACAGCAGCCGTTTAGCTGAACACCAGAAAGAAATGGCGGCTAAGATCGGCGATGTATTTGAGTTATTAGGTGAGGCGGACTTTAACCGTCAACTTGCGAAAGACGATGTGATTACTGATGTGCACGTAGCGCGCGCATTGGCGGCTAAAAAAGACCGTACCGGCCGTGTTGCCGAGAAAATCATTGAAGAGATCGTAGACGGCACCATCTTGCTTGACAGTGATGGCGAAGCCATCGGTAAAATCAATGGCCTTACTGTCATGCAGATTGGTGACAGCAGCTTTGGTGCGCCCGCTCGTATCTCTACTACAGTGTATCCAGGTGGTAAAGGCATCATCGATATCGAACGTGAATCCAATTTAGGGCAAAACATTCACTCTAAAGGCGTGTTGATTTTGTCTGGTTTCTTGGGTCATCGTTACGCGCAAAGATACCCACTGGATATTTGTGCATCGATTGCAATGGAGCAGAGCTACGGCTATGTCGATGGCGACAGCGCTTCAACCGCTGAGTTGTGTTGTTTGTTGTCAGCATTGGTGAATGTACCATTACGTCAAGATCTAGCGATTACAGGCTCATTGAATCAATACGGGCAGGTTCAGGCGATCGGTGGTGTGAATGAGAAGATTGAAGGTTTCTTTAACGTTTGTAGTGCTCGTGGCCTAACGGGAACGCAAGGTGTCATTATTCCTAAATCAAACGTGATCAACTTGATGTTGAGTGATGAGGTGATTGAGGCCGTTGAAGCGGGTAAATTCCATGTTTACGCGATTGAAAATGCCGATGAAGCACTGCATTTGCTAACGGGAATTGAACCGGGTGTTCAAGATTCGGAAGGCAATTACCCAGAAGGCACATTATCGAATATGGTTTTGAATCGTCTAGAAGAGATTTCTAAATTGGGTCATGAAGACGATGAAGAATCAGATGGCGAGTCGGACAAAGAAAAAGCTAAGTCAGACAAAGATAAATCAGACGACACTAAAAAGTCTTAATACTTGCCTTGGGTGCGTTTGATGAAGCCTGCTTTGCAGTCATCTGAAACGAGCCAAAAAAGCGTGTAATAGAGGTCGCCACTACGAAAGTAGGTGGCGACTTCTTTTCGTTTACTGGGATGGTGACGCTTAAGAACTCTTGGTTTTCGAAAACTGTCGCCACCTACAATACTCCCCGAAGCCTGCATTGCGGCTTCAATAGCATTTCGATCAGAGCATTCCGCGGCCTTAGCTGTATTTAAGGAAAAAATACCGACTACGATAATGAATGCTGCGCACACATGTATATACTGTTTTCTGTTCATGGCATAACATTCAGTTATAGGATTAGGGGATTGTTTAACATATCTGCTGATTATAACGATTTCTATAAAACTTCTAAATAAAATGGAGTGGTCAATGACTCTTAGGCGTAAATTTTCAATGTTGGTTTTTGGTTGTGCTGTTTTGACAGCATTTGTTGTATGCAGTATCAGCTACATACAACTTAAAAGCTCTATTGAACAAAATATACGTAATGAAATATCTGCCATAGGTAATGGGCAAGTTGAAAAAGTAGTCGAGTGGACATCGTCTAAAGAAGCTGCCGTATCCGCACTTGCAAATTACTTGTCCACTTCAGAGGTTTCTCAGCAGTCTTTACAGCAAGCCACTGAAGCGGGCCGTTTTGCAATTGCCTATTTTGGTTCAGAGAAGGGTGTGATGCTGCAAAGCGATCCAAACGACATATTGCCTTCCGATTACGACCCAAGAAAGCGTCCTTGGTACAAAGCGGCTAAAAGTAAACAGGGCGTGATTTTTACATCGCCTTATGTGGGCGCTTCTACAGGTAAACTGATGATTACAGCTGCACAATCTGTCATTAAAAATGGGCAGCAAACGGGTGTCGCTGGCGCTGATATTAATCTTGATGATGTCACCAGTGGTATTCTGGATGTCAAACTGGCAGGCAATGGACACGCTTATTTGGCCGACAAAGACGGTTTAGTGTTGGCAGACAGTCAAAAAGAAAATTATAACAAGCGCGTGGAATCAGTATTTGGTTACTCATTATCTGATCTTACTAATGGGCAATTGGTGACGCTTGATGGTGATCTAATTGCTAAGTTTGATGTGCCGAACAGTAACTGGACGATTGTGTTTGAATTGGATCGTAAGGCTGTCATGGCGCCACTTAATACATTGCTATTCACTTTAGTGCCCGCGGCACTGGTGATTGCATTAATTATCTCAATGTTAATTTCGGTCATCAGTTCAAAGTTGCTTGTTGGTATTACTCAAGTCAGCGCAGCCTTAGAGGAAATCAGCAAGGGTGAAGGGGATTTAACGAAACGAATTGAAGTAGACAGTAAGGATGAGGTCGGCCAATTAGCGGCCCACTTTAACGGGTTCCTTGGTACGTTGAGCGGTTTGATTGCTGACATTAAATCGATGTCCAGTAGCCTGAACACGTTAGCGCACGACTCTAAAGCGTTATCGCAACAGTCTAGTAAAGAGCTTAACGTACAGCTGAATGAAATCACTATGGTCGCAACCGCAGTCAGTCAGTTATCGACTGCCACTCAAGAAATTGCTATTAATGCTGAACATACGGCCGGAGCCTCTCAAGAGGCGGCTGAAAACAGCAATGAAGGCAGCCGTATTGTCAATGTTGCCCAGACTGAAATAAAAAGCTTGGCGGATGAGGTGCATCAAGCTTCAGAGATAATTGCTAATCTTGGCGTGCATGTCCAAGGGATAAGCTCTATTTTGTTAACCATTCAAGACATCGCTGAGAAAACCAACTTGTTAGCCTTAAATGCGGCGATTGAAGCTGCTCGGGCTGGAGAGCAAGGTCGAGGTTTCGCGGTTGTGGCTGATGAAGTGCGACTGTTATCTCAACGCACTCAAAGTTCAACAGAAGAAATTCGTGATAAGATTGAAGGCTTAAATTCTGTTACATCTAGCGTAGTATCTTCAATGGAGCGTTCAACTACGATTGCGGACGGTGCAGTAAGTGAGTCAGCGGCCGCGGCCATCGCCTTGGATTCTATTCTTCAAGCGGTGCACAAAATAAGTGATATGGCGATGCAAATAGCCAGTGCGGCGGAAGAGCAAAATATTGTGACGACAGATATCTCTAAAAATAGCGAGTCAATTCAAGAGATTTCTCAGCGTTTATCGGGTGAAGCGAACAAAACGGCAGACGGTGCGGAGTCACTGGCGCAGCTCGCTGATCGCCTAGAGCATCAAATTGCACGCTTTAAAGTGTAAACAATAGGTTCCTGCAGCATTTTTTTATACGTTTCAGGAACCTTAATGCATAAATCGGTTCTATAGAGTGTTTTTCGAAGATAACTTAACAAATACAGGAGAGAGAGGATGTTAAGTAAGAAAGTTCTAGTAAGTGGATTACTGTTATCTGTTAGTGGCTTGACGTTTGCTAATCAGTCCTGTGATGACACGGCACTTCATGAAGACATGTCGACGTTGAAAACTGAAATGAAAAGTCTGGCTTTTGACGTGAAGAAAGACA
Organism: Marinomonas gallaica; assembly: GCF_049821165.1. Lineage (NCBI taxonomy): Bacteria > Pseudomonadati > Pseudomonadota > Gammaproteobacteria > Oceanospirillales > Oceanospirillaceae > Marinomonas > Marinomonas gallaica. The sequence continues at coordinate 2,675,050 of NZ_CP187511.1, read as the reverse complement.
ATTACGCGTCTGCTGAAGAGCGTATCGACACGATTATCACGGTATTGCGTGATGCTCGTGAAGAAACGCCTTATCTTTTTGAAGAAAAGGGTCTGAGTGGAGATAAGTTGGCCGCACGTCAAGCCGATTACCAATCCGTTATTGATGACACTATTGCCGCCTTCATGGCGTTAGATGGTGCGTTAGAAGCGAAAGACGGCAGTAAAGCTAAGACCATGCTGGGTGAAATAGGCAACTTGCGTAAAAAAGGTCACCGAGCATTCAAAACTGATTGCTAATGAGTTTGTGTTCAGCGTGACCTAATTGAACTTGATTGCTACAATAGGTGTCTTGTTAGAGAGGTTAATTATGGCTCGCGTGAAAAAGTCCCGTAGTCTGAAAGGGAAACTTGGTAAAACTGGTACCAAGGAAATGCATAAAGAGCAGAAGAAGGCTCGCAAAGCTGCGAATCCTACTCGTTTTGATGCAAAGAAAGAAAAGCAACGTAAAGAGCAAGCTAAGAAAAAGCTTGAGCGCCTTGGCCTATTGCCAGAGCCTGAGGCAGTTCAGCAAAAAGTTCGCCCGAAACGCTTCACGTTTACTCCTAAAGTGGATGAAACAGCGAAGAAGGTGGATACGAAGGTTAGCGAAGAAGACACTGTCGTTAACGATTTGCTTGATGCGTTCACTGAAGAAAACTAATAATAAAACTAAAAGGCTGCATTCCTATGCAGCCTTTTTTTGTGCTTGATATTTTTAAGGAAGCTTTGGATGGAAATAAAAGCGACTGTTCCTGCACAGAGTGTTCGATATCTTCTTAATGCGGTTGAAAATCAAGGTTGTGATATTGCACCGCTGTTAAACGAAGTAGGGTTATCGCGCTCTGAAGTAGAAGAAGCGAAAGGTATCTCTGTATACCTTTATGGTTTGTTATATCAACGTATCATGCAGATGATGAACGATGAGTCGTTCGGTATATTAAGCGGTGGCCGAATGCCAAAAGGCTCATTTCGTATGATGTGTCTGTGTATTCTGCATTCAAAAAATCTTGGCCAAGCCCTTAAACGCTGCAGTGATTTTTATGAAATCTGTCGTGGTCCAACCATCAAGCCAATCGTCGTTAAAAAAGGGCGCTTCGCGAAAGTGACGTTTGCTCCGATCGAGTCACTTGAAGAGGGCGCTAATATTTCTCTAGATAAGGCGTTTGATTCCCCAGAACGTGTTCGTACCACCCTCTCAATGTGGCATCATTTTATCAGTTGGTTTATTGGTCGCCGTTTGGTATTAAAAGCGGCTTATTTTACCGCCACACGTCCAGACGACGTGGAGTATTATCAGACGCTATTCCAATCTGATGTGAAGTTCTCGCAACATGGCAATGCATTAGTATTTCCTGCCTCTTATCTAGACATGCCTTTGGTGCAGAACGACGACAGTTTACGCAGCTTCCTCAAAACGGCACCTTATCAGCTGTTAGTAATGGTCGATAATGACAACAGTTTGAAGTCTCGGGTGATTTCCATTTTGGGAAAAGATTTCTCACAAGAAATGCTGTCAGCCGAAGAAGTTGCATCCATGTTGAATATGAGTGTTTCAACGTTACGTCGTCGCCTGACTGACGAAGATACCTCTTTTCAGCAAATCAAAGATGAGTGCCGTAAAGAGGCGGCGATCACCTATATCAATGCACCGCAGCTGTCGTTTAATGAAATTGCAGCATTGATGGGATTTGAGGAGCCGAGTGCTTTTTATCGCTCGTTTAAGAAGTGGACGGGCATGACACCAGGTGAATATCGTAAACATGCCGATTATCAAACACTGAATTAACCCGTGTTGCCTGTGAGCCTATTTGTCAGCAAATTAGCAACCATTTGCCATTGTTGAATAGGCTCTAATTATCCACTCTTAAAAATAAAAATATGAGGAGTCGATCAATGAGTGGTTATCGCTATCCAGCCCAAGAAGTACAGTTTTGCTTAGAGCATATTGCAGGCATTGAGCGACTGGAACCGCATTTCCCAAACTATGGCGCCGACCTTCTTGAGCCTATTTTATCCGAGGCCGCTAAGTTTTCTGAACAGATCGTTGCGCCGAGTAATCGATTAGGTGACGTAACACCTCCTAAAATGGTGGAGCGTTGCGTTCAAGAAACGCCAGAATTCAAAGCGGTATACGAAGCCCTCCAAGACGCAGCATGGACAACACTGAGTGCCCCAGAGCAATACGGTGGACAAGAACTTCCGCGCGCACTAGAAGTCGCCTTCAACGAAGGTATTCAGTCTTCTAATTTATCTTTTTCGTTGTGTCCGCTGCTGACTCAGGGGGCTGTTGACGCGATTGATACCCACGCGAGCGATGAGTTAAAAAACACTTACTTGCCAAACATGGTATCTGGTAAATGGACCGGCACCATGAACTTAACTGAGCCAGGTGCGGGCAGTGATTTGGCAGCCATTAAAACCAAAGCGGTTCGTGATGGCGAGCAATATCGAATTTACGGACAAAAAATCTACATCACTTGGGGAGACCACTTGATGAGTGAAAACATCATTCATTTGGTGTTGGCTCGTCTACCGGATGCACCTGAGGGTGTGCGGGGAATTTCGTTATTCTTAGTGCCTAAATATCTGTTGGACGACAACGGTCATCCAGGTCGCCGCAACGACGTATACCCCTTATCGATCGAGCACAAAATGGGCATTCATGGATCACCGACCTGTGTGATGCAGTTTGGCGAAAGCGAAGGCGCTATTGGTTACCTTGTCGGCCAAGAGAATAAAGGCCTTGCCGCCATGTTTACGATGATGAACAACGCGCGCCAGAGTGTGGGATTACAAGGCTTAGCCGTAGCAGAAGCGGCCTATCAAATGGCTTTGGATTATTCCTTTGATCGTGTTCAAGGTGCAGCAAAAGGTTCGAAAGAAAAAGTTGCTATTGCTGAGCATGGCGATGTGAAACGTATGTTGTGGCAAATGGCGAGTACTTTATCGGCGATGCGAGCCTTGATGTATACCGCCTCAGTGGAAAGCGATTTATCTGACCAAGATGGTCAGCATTTGGCTCGAACCGAACTCTATACCCCGATTGTTAAAGGCTGGCTGACAGAAATGGCGCAAGAGATCGTTTCGCTGGCGGTGCAGGTGCATGGCGGCATGGGTTACATTGAGGAAACTGGCGTGGCTCAGCTCTTTCGAGATGCGCGAATCTTGCCTATCTATGAAGGAACCAATGGTATTCAGGCGTTAGACCTTGTGGGAAGAAAACTTCAGGGAGACCAAGGGTCTGCATTAACGGCTTTAATCGAAGACATTCGTACCGACGTCAGTCATTTTAGTGGAACGGCGCATTCAGATACTCTTGCTGACTATGTGAAGCTTATTGAGCAATCGAAAGCGATGTTGTTAAACAATGAGGTTGAATCCAGCGAAGCGGCATACGACTTCATGATGCTCTCTGGTTTTACCATTGGTGGCTGGTTGCTGCTGAAAGGCAATCAAAGTGATCAAGCAAGCGCCGCTTGGCAAGCCAAAACCGAATTTTACTTTAAGCATGTCATTGGTCGTGGGCGATACTATTTTGATTCGCTTAAACAATTTGGACCTAGTGAGCCAATACCTTCTGCAGAACTGTTAAAGTAATAATAATCGTAAATAATATATTTATATTACGTTACTGTGCGGGCAGTGATTGCCCGCTATAACTGAAAATAATGATATTTTATAAAAACCATCACTTTCCCTATAGCCAAACAAACGCTGAGTCCGCAATAATAGAACTCTTAGTTAAGGAGTTCTCAATGCAAATATGGGTGGACGCCGACGCGTGTCCTAATGCAATCAAGCCAATTCTTTTTAAAGCGGCTGAACGCTGTGAAGTGCTTTGTACTTTTGTTGCGAATATGGCTGTCGCCTTACCACCGAGTAAATGGCTGGTGCGAAAAGTTGTGCCAAGTGGTTTTGATGAAGCCGATACCTACATCGAAGAAAATGTTTCCCCTGGTGATGTCGTTATTACCTCCGATATCCCGCTTGCCTCTGACTGTATTGCCCGTGGTGCGTTAGTGTTAACGTCCAAAGGTGAGCAGTACACCACTGATAACATCAAACAAAAGCTTGGTATGCGTGACTTTATGGATCAAATGCGTTCTAGCGGGTTTGATACTGGCGGCGCTGCGCCGTTTGGCGATAAAGATAAAGCAGCCTTTGCCAATGCGCTGGATCGACTGCTAGCGAAGCGCGTACACTAAATCATTCCTCTGTTGAGGAATGATTTGCTAAGCAATCCCAATGCTTAGCAAATCATTCACAGTTTGGGGTTTAATATGAAAAAAATTGTAGTATTAGGTGGTGGTGCAGGGGGCTTAGAACTTGCAACCCGTTTAGGTCATAGCCTAGGCAAGCGTAAGCATGCTCAAATCACCTTAATTGACCGTTCTCAGACGCATATTTGGAAACCGCTGTTGCATGAAGTGGCCACCGGATCCATTGATATCAACACTGATGGTCTTAACTATCGTGCTCACTCGACGAAACACCACTACACATTTAAGCTGGGCACCGCCTATGAAATTGACGCCATTAACAAGACGATTAGCCTTACTTCTATAAGCGATGATAAAGGCCACGAAGTCTTACCTGCTCGAAAAGTTGATTACGATATTTTAGTGTTGGCTGTAGGCAGTGTTAGCAATGATTTTGGCACGCCTGGGGTGGCAGAACACTGTTATTTTCTAGACTCTCATCGCCAAGCGGAACGCTTTCAACAAGCGCTTTTAACGCAGTTCTTGCGAATTCATCAACTTCCTGGAGATCAAAAATTAAATATCTCTATCGTAGGAGGTGGTGCAACTGGCGTAGAGTTATCTGCTGAGCTTTTCCATGTGGCAGAGCTGCTTAAATCGTATGGCATGGAAGAAATTACTTCTGAAAAGGTAAACGTGGAGCTCATTGAGGCAGGGGCTCGAATTCTTCCAGCGCTCCCTGAACGTATCGCTAACAACGCTAAGAAGGAGTTGGAGCAACTTGGTGTAAATGTCCTCGAAGATACCTGTATTACTGAGGCAAGTTACGAAGGCTTGATGACAAAAAAAGGCGAGCTTCACAAAGCAGATTTAATGATTTGGGCAGCTGGTGTAAAAGCGCCGAAATTTCTCAGCGAAATTGAAGGCCTTGAAACCACTCGTAACAATCAAGTGTTGGTAAAAGGTACGCTGCAAAGCACGAGTTATGACGATCTGTATGTGATTGGTGACTGCTGCGCCTGCAAGCAAGCCAATGGCTCATTCGTGCCGCCGCGGGCTCAATCTGCTCATCAAATGGCGGCTTTAGTACACGATAATATTGTGGCTAAGTTTAAAGGACAGCCCCTCCAAGAGTACGAATACAAAGACTATGGCTCATTGGTTAACCTCAGTAAATACAGTACGGTTGGCAGCTTAATGGGTAATTTGATGAAAGGGTCTATGTTTGTAGAAGGCCGCTTGGCTCGTTTCGTTTACGTATCCCTGTATCGCCTGCATTTGATTGCCATTCATGGCTGGTTTAAAGCAATTATCATTATGGCAGCACAACGTGTCGGTAAAGTCGTTAAGCCAAAACTTAAGTTGCACTAAAGCCTAATGCTGCAAGGCATCCAGATTAAAAAAGGGGTCACTTCATAGAAGTGACCCCTTTTTTTAATCCCTATTTAATGAAAGCTGTATGCTTGTACAGTGTTAGGTTTTATATGATTGTTTTGGTGATCTTACCAATGTACACCGAATTAGAAGGCAGTATGAGTTTGCGGTTCTCAAACTGACCGATCCTTAATCCCTCAGGCATAACGATATCTTTGACTTCATAACTTAAAGGAGAGGTAAAGTGCCCCTGATCACCTACGTTAATACCGACGAGAAGCATTTCTTCATCATGAGTACGGGTAAAGACCAAGATATCCTTATCGCTAAACAAGAACTCGATGTCACCTGAGATAAGTGCCGGGTGGTGCTTTCTGAAATGTAAAAAGTCCCTATACGCGTGCAAAACAGAATGACGATCACCTTGTTGCTCGGAAACCGCTATAGGTAGATGCAAGTCGCTGATTGGCAACCAAGGGGACTGATTATTAGAAAACCCTCCAGTCGATTTGTTCTCCCATGGCATTGGGGTTCGACAACCATCTCGACCTTTAAATTCGGGCCAAAAGTTGATACCAAATGGGTCGACAAGTTGTTCAAATTCTAGCTGCGCTTCAGGTAGGCCCAGTTCTTCACCTTGATATAGACAAACGCTACCACGTAAAGATAAAAGCATGGCCATAAACACCTTACTCTTAGCTCCAGAGGCTTTTCCATCATTCCAGCGTGAAGCGACACGTTCAACATCGTGATTGCTCATCGACCAGCAAGGCCAGCCATCACCTAATCCTTCTTCGATGGATGTCATGGTGTTATGGATATGCGTCATGCTACTGTCATGCGTGAGCAGATCAAACGAATAACACATATGAAGCTTGTTGTTACCTTGTGTGTATTCAGCCATGGTTTTCAATGAAAAATCACAACCTACTTCGCCAACCGTTGTTATGCCTGTATATTCATCCAGTAGCGCTCGCAGCTGCTCTAAAAAGGCAATGTTTTCGGGGCGTGATTTATCGTACAGGTGCAATTGGTAGCCATAAGGATTGTCCAAACTGACGCCAATACTGCCTTCGATAACCTCTTGTTTTGGTGGATTATTGCGCAGTTCAAGATCATGGAAAAAATAATTGGCCGTGTCTAAACGGAAGCCGTCGACACCTCGATCTAACCAAAAGCGTACGCTGTCAAGTAATGCGTCGACAACATCAGGGTTATGGAAGTTTAAATCAGGCTGACTGTCTAAAAAATTGTGTAGATAGTACTGTCGACGACGGCTATCCCAATGCCAAGCCGGGCCACCAAAAACCGATAGCCAGTTATTGGGAACGGTGCCATCCGGCTTAGCATCTACCCAGACATACCAGTCTGATTTATCGTTATCTCGGCTAGAACGGGACTCTTTAAACCAAGGGTGTTGATCCGATGTGTGATTGAGCACTTGGTCAATGATGACTTTAATATTGTGTTGGTGAGCTTTTGCAATGAGTTCATCAAAATCGGCTAGCTCACCAAAGATTGGGTCAACGTCGCAATAATCCGATACGTCATAACCAAAGTCTTTCATGGGCGAAGTAAAAAAAGGTGACAACCAAATCGCATCGACACCGAGGGATGCAATGTAGGGCATTTTTTGTGTGATGCCTTTTAGATCACCGATACCATCGCCATTTGAATCCATAAAACTACGTGGGTAAATCTGATAAATAACAGCTCCACGCCACCAATCCGTCGTTTCTTTACTCATCGCATACCCCTTATAAAACAAACATCTATATGTTTACCCTAGCACTAATTTTCACTAAAGCGTGTGAATTTTGATTAAGGATTAGGAATTCATTGATTGCGCTTGTAACAGTTCAATAAAGGCCGATGCTGCTCGACTTAGTGTTCTTTGCTTATGATGAATCACGCCCAGTTTACGTTCTACGTTTAAGGCGGGTAGGTTTACCACCGCTAATTGGTCGTTGACCACCGTCGATGGAATTAATGACCAGCCCCAGCCAATACTGACCAACATCGCTAAGGTATCAAGGTTGTTGGTGTTCATTTTGACTTGTGGACGAACGTTATTCACCGCAAACACTTTCTCGGCGATCTGGCGAGTAAAGGTGTTTTCGTGTGGCAAGACACATGGGTACTTGGAAAGTTCGATCACATCTACGTCGTCTAACTGAGCCAGCGGGTGATCAAGGCTGACCACGCATTGTAACGGGTCCGACCAAATCGGAATGGCATTGAGCATGTTTTCTGAATGGGAGGACAGGGTGATGATGCCAATTTCCGCTTCGCCCTTGATAATTTGACGGTGCGCATCTTCTGATTGAGTAAACTCAATTTTTATTTCCGCCTGCGGATATTCAAGCTGAAAACGCTTCAGCGTTTTAGGAAGGCGATGTAAGCCAATATGGTGACTGGTAGCAATGTTCAGCTCACCAGACACATCGTCCATTTGTAACGTCATGCTACGTTTAATATCATTTAAGTCATTGGCGAGGCGCTTTGCTTTGGGTAGCAGTCGCGTTCCGGCCTCGGTTAAGTGTATTTGACGGCCAATGCGGTCAAATAATTTTACATTTAAATTCGATTCGAGTGCGGCAATGCGTTTGCTGACCGCAGGCTGGGTGATAAACAGCGCATCGGCGGCATCCGAAAAAGAATGCGTTTCCGCGACTTTGATAAAGGTTAAAAGCTCTTGTATGTCCATCATTCCAAATAATTATCCAAAACATGAAAAATATGAATTGGAGTAATTTAAGTACACGCAGTACTATTACGCAATGCTTAAGTAGGAGAGAAAGCAATGGCAAAAACACTTTACGACAAGTTGTGGGATAGCCACCTTGTTCAACAGCGTGACGATGGTAGTGCTTTAATCTACATCGACTTACAACTGCTTCACGAAGTAACGTCGCCACAGGCGTTTGAAGGTCTACGCCTTCACGGCCGTAAACCATGGCGTTTAACATCAAGTCTTGCTACGCCAGATCACAACGTTCCAACGACAGTAGAAGAGCGTAAGAGCGGTGTGAACGGCATCGCCGATCCAGTATCGAAAATCCAAGTAACCACTTTGGATGATAACTGTGACGAATTCGGTATCACAGAATTCAAAATGACCGATATACGCCAAGGTATCGTTCACGTAGTAGGCCCAGAGCAGGGCGCAACGATTCCGGGTATGACGGTTGTGTGTGGTGATTCGCATACATCGACTCATGGTGCATTCGGTGCATTAGCACACGGCATCGGTACGTCAGAAGTGGAACACGTGCTAGCCACTCAGTGTCTAGTTCAGAAAAAAATGCGCAACATGCTTGTACGCGTAGACGGTGAGTTATCACCTTACGTCACGGCGAAAGACGTTGTGTTGGCGATTATCGGTGAAATCGGTACGGCCGGTGGTACCGGTTACGCCATCGAATTCGGCGGTTCAGCGATTGCATCGCTGTCAATGGAAGGTCGGATGACCGTGTGTAACATGGCGATTGAAGCCGGCGCACGCGTGGGTTTGATCGCCGTTGACCAAACGACCATCGACTACGTTAAAGATCGTCCGTACGCACCGAAAGGCGCGCACTGGGACATGGCTGTCGAAGCATGGAAAGATTTAGTGTCTGACAAAGACGCTGAATTTGACGAAGTGGTTGTGCTAAATGGTGCCGACATCAAGCCACAAGTAACTTGGGGTACGTCGCCTGAGATGGTAATCGCCATCGATCAAGACATCCCGCGTCCAGAAGACCAAGCTGATGCAGTGACACGTGACGGTTACGCACGTGCCTGGAAATACATGGGCCTAGAAGGCAAGAAAACTCTTGCGGACATTACGCTAGATCGCGTGTTCATTGGTTCTTGTACCAACTCTCGTATTGAAGATTTACGCGCTGCGGCAGAAGTCGTAAAAGGCCGTAAAGTCGCTGACACGTTGAAACAAGCCATCGTTGTACCAGGTTCTGGTTTGGTGAAAGAGCAAGCCGAGAAAGAAGGCTTGGATAAAATCTTCACTGAAGCGGGGCTTGAATGGCGCGAGCCAGGCTGTTCCATGTGTCTTGCGATGAACGCTGACAAGCTTGGCCACGGCGAACATTGTGCGTCAACGTCAAACCGTAACTTTGAAGGTCGTCAAGGCTTCGGTGGTCGTACGCATTTGGTGAGCCCTGCGATGGCCGCCGCCGCTGCGATTGCTGGTCACTTTGTAGACGTAAACGAATTGGTTAAACACTAGGAGTCAGCGATGCGCCCATTTACAACACACACAGGTATCGCAGCGCCTTTAGACTTGGCCAACGTTGATACTGATATGATCATCCCAAAGCAGTTCTTGAAATCCATCAAGCGCACAGGTTTTGGTAAAAACTTATTCGACGAATTACGCTACGAAGACGAAGGTCAGCCAGACCAAGAGTGTACTGGCCGTCCGCTACGTAAAGACTTCGTTCTAAACCAAGACCGTTACCAAGGCACCAGCGTCTTGCTGGCCCGCAGTAACTTTGGTTGTGGTTCAAGCCGTGAGCACGCGCCTTGGGCATTGGATGATTTCGGTATTCGCTCCGTGATCGCGCCAAGCTTCGCGGACATTTTCTACAACAACTGTTTCAAAAACGGCTTACTTCCGATTGTACTTAAGGAAGAAGAAGTGGATCAGTTGTTCGAAGAAGTCGAAGCAAACGAAGGTTATGAGCTAACCGTTGACCTAGAAAATCAGACGGTTATAACACCGTCTGGCACAGAATTCAGCTTCCAAGTAGACGCGTTCCGTAAACATTGTCTATTAAACGGTTTGGATGACATCGGCCTAACACTACAGCAAGCCGACGCGATCCACGCCTACGAAGAAAAACGCATTCAAACAGCGCCTTGGTTATTCGAAGCGCGCGCATTGTAAGGAAAGAACATGTCTAAGAAAGTATTAGTATTGCCGGGTGACGGTATTGGCCCTGAGATCGTTGAACAAGCGGTTCGCGTACTAGACGCAGTAAACGCTTCTTTTGACTTAGGTATCGAGCATGAGTCCGCATTAGTAGGCGGTTCTGCCTACGATGAAACGGGTTCGCCACTGCCTGAAACAACGTTAGACAAAGCCAAAGCCGCTGACTCGATCCTATTGGGTGCGGTAGGCGGCCCGAAATGGGATGGCCTAGACATGTCCGTTCGACCTGAAAAAGGTCTATTGGGTCTGCGTTCTAACCTTGAGCTATTTGCCAATTTGCGCCCAGCGATCCTATACCCACAATTGGCCGATGCGTCGAGCTTGAAGCCTGAAATCGTTGCAGGTCTAGACATTTTGATCGTACGTGAATTGACTGGTGGTATTTACTTCGGTCAACCACGTGGCATCCGCACGCTTGAAAACGGCGAGCGTGAAGGCTTTAACACTTACGTGTACAGCGAGTCTGAAATCCGCCGTATCGCGCATTCTGCCTTTGAAGCAGCACGTCAGCGAGGCAAACGCGTTTGTTCTATCGACAAATCCAACGTACTGGAAGTGACGGTTCTGTGGAAAGAAGTCATGGAAGAAGTCGCAAAAGAATACCCAGACGTTGAACTGTCGCACATGTTGGTCGACAACGCTGCAATGCAGCTGGTGCGCGCGCCGAAGCAATTTGACGTCATGGTAACCGGCAACATGTTCGGTGATATTTTGTCAGATGCGGCAGCCATGTTGACAGGCTCTATCGGTATGCTACCTTCTGCTTCTCTGAACTCAAAAGGTCAAGGCATGTACGAGCCTTGTCACGGTTCAGCACCCGATATCGCAGGCAAAGGTATCGCAAACCCATTGGCGACGATCCTTTCTGTTGCTATGATGTTGCGCTACTCATTAAATGCAAAAGATGCAGCGGACGCGATTGAAGCCGCTGTAAGCAACGTGCTTGACCAAGGTCTTCGCACAGCAGATATCGCTTCAGAGGGAAGCGAAACAGTAAGCACATCACAAATGGGTGATGCTGTACTTGCTGCATTAAGCGCTTAATTCATAATAATTAAGCATTAACTCGGGATACTGCTCTTGGTATGAGTAGACCCACCCTAAAAAAGGTAAAAAACCATGTCAAAACACACTGTAGGTTTAGTCGGCTGGCGCGGAATGGTAGGTTCTGTGCTGATGCAACGTATGCGTGAAGAGAACGATTTCGATCACATTGATCCAGTGTTCTTCTCTACGTCCCAAACGGGTCAAGCTGGCCCAGATATTGGTAAGGACATTCCACTTCTACAAGACGCAATGGATATTGAGTCATTGAAAAAGATGGATGTCATTATTACGTGTCAAGGTGGTGACTACACCAAAGCGGTCTACCCACAGTTGCGTAATGCTGGTTGGAATGGCTACTGGATCGACGCCGCGTCTTCGCTGCGTATGGACAAAGATGCCATCATCGTCCTAGACCCAGTTAACCAAAACGTGATCAAGCAAGGTTTGCAAGATGGCGTTAAGACTTATGTGGGTGGTAACTGTACTGTTTCATTGATGCTTCTTGCTCTGGGTGGCCTGTTCGAAAAAGGCCACATCGAGTGGATGACATCCATGACATACCAAGCGGCTTCTGGTGGCGGTGCACGTCACATGCGCGAATTGATTAACCAGTTTGGTCTATTGAATGCAGAAGTGGCGTCTGAGTTGGCTGATCCAGCAAGTGCGATCCTAGACATCGATCGTAAAGTGGCAGAGAAAATGCGCTCTGGTACACTTCCGACTGACCAGTTCGGCGTACCGCTAGCAGGTTCTTTGATCCCTTACATCGACAGCCAACTTGATAACGGCCAAAGCCGTGAAGAGTGGAAAGCACAAGCGGAATGTAACAAGATCCTAGGCATTGACGGCAACCCAATCCCAGTGGACGGTCTATGTGTACGTATCGGTGCGATGCGTTGTCACAGCCAGGCGTACACCATCAAGCTAAACAAAGATATCCCAGTTGCGGACATCGAAGGCTTGCTGGCAGAGCACAACCAATGGGTTGATGTAGTACCAAACGACAAAGAAGCAACAATGCAGCGTCTAACGCCAACTGTTGCGACTGGTACACTTGGTATCCCAGTCGGTCGTATCCGTAAACTGAACATGGGCCCTGAATACATCAGCGCCTTCTCAGTCGGTGACCAACTACTTTGGGGTGCAGCAGAGCCACTACGTCGTATGTTGCGTATCCTGATTGAAGGCTAACTGGCTTTTGGTTGGATTGAGTTAGAAAGACCCGCTGTCGAGAGATAGCGGGTTTTTTTGTTTACTTAGTTTGGAGGGTGCTGATTGCACTTATGTTAAGGGCTGCTGCCTAGAATCAAAAAGAAGAAAACCATTCATTTGGACTGTACTTAAGTACGAAAGCATTAGTATTACGCTTATTGTACACTTTTACTTTAATTGATTCTAAGATTGAAATTACATGCTTTATCAATGACATATGCGTTAACATGTACTGTATAACATGAAACAAAAAAAGGGGGTTTGCATATGATTAAGGCATTTCTTTCTCATTCAAGTGCAGATAAAAATGGATATGTTAGAAAAGTTGCTGAGTGGCTTGGGAAAGATAATATCCATTATGATGAATGGACCTTTGAAGAAGGTGGGAAGCCTTTAGATGAGATCCTTTCAGGATTAGGTCGGACTGATTTGTTTGTGCTTTTTTTATCCCAAAATGCATTGAAGTCTAAGTGGGTTCAACGTGAAATTTTAGAAGCAAAAACTCTTTTAAGTGAAGACAAGATTTCAAAATTTTTCCCAATAGTTATTGACGATATAACCACGTACAAAGACGAAAAAATTCCAGATTGGTTAAGGAATTACAATCTTAAGCCGATTAAAAGAGCAGTTGTAGCTTCGAAGAAGATACATAATAAGCTTAGAGAGTTAAGCTGGTCCAAGCATCCTGAACTAAAAAAACGTCATAATATGTTTGTTGGTCGAAATGATAAGCAAGATGAGTTTGAAGAACGAATTCATGATTTTTGTATTGAGAAACCATCTGCAATCTTCGCTACAGGTTTATCTGGGGTAGGTCGTAGAACATTCTTACATAGAGCATTAGTTAAAACAAATGTGTCAGAAACATCGCACAAGCCATCTTCAATATACTTAGATGATAGTGTTTCTATTGAAGATTTTATTTTAAAGTTGAATGACTTAGGTTTGACAGATTTAGGTGAGGATGTACTTAGTTTATCTGAAAAAACTATAGAAGATAAGAAAGGTATTATTCACTCAATAATGCATGAGGCTTATAGAAATAGAGAGATTATTTATGTTTTAGATGATGGATGTTTGATAAATTATCAACGCTCTATTACTGATTGGTTTAAAAATGTAATTGAAGAATATGACGGTTCTGACTTTCCTGTTTTTGCTATAGCATCAAAGTTCAAGGTTAACTTTCGAAATAGACCTAGAAATAATATGTTTTTCTTTGTTGAATTGACAGAGTTAAATCCGAAGGAGAGAATGAACTTACTTTCTCAGCTTTTAAGACTTTATGATGTGGATATATCAAAAGAAGATTTTAAAATGGTTGGTGAATTACTTTTTGGTTTGCCAGACCAAATTATGTTTGCTGTTGATATTGTAAGAAACGATCTTGATACAAAGCTAATTGACAAGCTCCCTGTGTTAACTGAATATAATACCGATAAAGCTTCTATACTTTTAAGAAAATATGAAGATAATGAAACGGTTTTGGGCTTTATAAGGCTACTAGCTCAATTTGAAATAATATCATCTGACTTTATTTTTAAAATTGTTGATGAGGGTTTTTTTTACCCAATACTTGAGGGCTTAGTGTCAGAAAGTATTTGTGAATTAATAGGCTTGGATGGTGAAATTATTCGACTAAACGATGTGATTCGTGACTACATCAAAAGAAATCAAATTAAGTTGAGTAGAGAGTTTAGTGATAAATTAGATGAGCAAGTTAAACGTTTAGTCGAAGAAGATGACGTCTTTGAAAGAGATTCATCAGAATATATCTATACAGTAAAAGAGGCCTTGAAAAAAGGCTATGATATTGATGAAAAATTGTTGATTCCCTCTCATTATCTAAGGTGTATGAAGGATTTATACTTCAGCAGAGGGAGTTTGGAAAGAATAATTGAACTTGCAGATATAATTCTTCAAAAGAATAATTATTTAGATATCAGAGTTGAAAAAGACATTCGTTACTATTTATGTCTTGCACTAGCTAAGAAAAAAGATTCAAGGCTGCTTAGCGAAGTTCATGAGATACGTGGAGATGAGCATAATTTCCTACTCGGGTTCTATTATAGGCTTACAGGAAGATATGAAGAAGCTTTAAGTCGTTTTACACCTATTGCAAATGCTCCTTATGTTGGGTCTCGAGCTAAGCGTGAAATTGTTCAAGTGTACGTTCAATTGGAAGAATATGAAAAAGCTCTTACATTTGCAAAAAACAATTATGAAGAAAATAGAGGTAATCAATTTCATACTCAAGCGTATTTTCATTGTTTAATTAACTCCGATAATGTTCAAGACAATAAGTCAACGCTTGAAATGTTAATTGGTGACTTAAGGAATATTGATTCAGAGCAGTCGATTGAAATGGCTGATATTGCTAGTTCACTATTTGAAGCAAAAGTTAATAATAATAAGCAGAGAGCTATTGATTTAATAAGTGATGCTGTAGATAGGTATCCTGATACCTATTATCCATTGCTCACATTTTGTGATTTGGCAATAAAATATGAAGATAAGGATATGTTGAGTAAAGGTGTTTCAAAGTTAGAAGAGATTTCAAGAATGAAAAATATTTCATCTAGAACTTTTAATAAATATAAATCTTATCTATATGCATTCGATGGTGATTTCTCAGAGTCAATAAAAACTATTGATAAAGAGTTGAATCGTTATCCTTTAGAAAGCAAGGATAGAATTATAAATCGCTTGCGAGATATTTCGAATAAAAATAATTGATTCCACCTTTGAGTAAAGTTAATTAAGACATCCACCTTAAAAGGGTTAATCAAGACACCCACTTTAAAAAGTGACTGGTACTTCAATTCTAACCAGTGCCAAACGCCTAGCCAGTTTCAATCGAGACTGGCTTTTTTGTGCGTGTTAGTTGGGAAATTGGCTTTATTTGAACTGTTCTGTTGAATTTGAGGCGAGTGGGTGCCTTACCAGTAAGGTAATAGCAAAAGGGCGAAGGGATTAGTTATTGAGACACCCACCTTAAAAAGTGACTCGTAACTCAGTTTTAAGCAGCACCAAATATCTAGCCAGTTTCAATCGAGACTGGCTTTTTTGTGCGTGTTAGTTGGGAAATTGGCTTTATTTGAACTGTTCTGTTGAATTTGAGGCGAGTGGGTGCCTTACCAGTAAGGTAATAGCAAAAGGGCGAAGGGGATTTGTTAGACTAGTAGTTGTCTCTTTGGCCTTCGTTTGTAGCCTGCATTTTGATAGTAGTTAGATAGGATGGTTTCGGTGTCGACGGCGGCGAAGGTGTGTTGTTCGAATTGGGTGGCGATGGTGAGCCAGTTTTCCGATGGGATATTGAGGCGTTGTAATATTGGGGCAAAGGATACGCCTATGCTACCGCGTTTATGTTGGCGCACGATACGTCCAGTGAGATCGACAAGTTCTAGGTAGTCTTCCAGTTTAAAGGGTAGACCTTTGGGTTGATTTTTTCGTGGATTGCCAATAAATGGATGGAGTGTTTTAGGCTGTTGGTTTTGCTTGGCGCTGTGAATGTGTTTTTTAATACTGGGTTAGTCTGAGGTTTTAACTGTGTCGGCTATCTAATAATCTGTACAAACATGTACACAATGGTGGGCATCTCATCAAGGGATTAAACAGCCTGATGTCGTATTCAATAAATTACGTCAGGCAGTATAGGAAAGTGCAGCACTTCGGACTTTAATTAACTCATGGCTACTGAGTAACTTTAGTAATGTGCTGTTGATGGTATAAGCTCCATCATAAGATAAGGGCCAGATATTGGCTCTTATCTTATGATTAAGGTGCAAAGATTTAACTATTGAGGGACTCTAGGCCTTTGAGAATGATATGGATGCATTCATCGATAAAGGGCGACTCAAATAAGCGTTTATACTCCTCTTCGTCTAGTCCAGCATTGCTTGCGAGCTGATTAAGGTCGATATTTTCTAGTTTAGGTTTAATCACTTCGTAATCCGCATGATGACCTGTTCGTCTGGCCTTTTCTTGCAGTGCTTGGTAGCCCTCGTTATTGTGAGTTTGCCATGTTTCGGTCAGTGGTTCGGTTATCTTATTTTGTAAAATTGATTGGCAAACTTCTGTAACTAGACCACCAAAGCCTCCAAGCAAGTAAATAGGTTTATTTTGATCAAGAGATATCAAGACTTCTTCCAATATACCGGGCATCATGCCTAAATAGCCTGATAGCTTGCCACCTGCACAAACTCGTGCATCGGATTCAGCAATAGATTTCTCCCGCATTTCAGTTAAGCAGCGTGACCAGATATAGCGGTTATCTGTCGTAGAGGGCTTTAGGTAGATATTTGGGTCAATTGAGTTAAGTATATCGTTAGGAGCATCATGCTCTTGCATATTGATAATATTGTAGTATTTAGCGCGCCATTCAATCAGCTTTTCGTCCTCGATATGAATGGGCCAAGCAATGTGATTAATAATATGAATGCTGTCTGAGTCGAGACGTGATTTAAGGGCAACTGCTTCATCAAGGATGAATTGTGTGAAGCCATCGTCTCTTAAATCTCCACCATAGATTAATGTCCCTGCGCGTGCTAAGAGGTGACGGGCTAGATCCTGTGAAAAGCGTTTTAAGTGATCGGAAGGCAAATGGTGGCTGGAGAAGCTGTCGTTTGGTGCTGCCGATATAGAAATACCGATATGAATATTCTCTAAAATATCTCGCTTTTCTGGAGACCAAAGAGGAGTAAATGCTTCGACCTCAAAATATGAGAGCCAATCTGCTTCTTCCATATAAAGTGCTGGGTCAGGATAGCAAACCTGAGTTTTTCCTTCCTGTTTGGCTTTGGCTATTTGTCGAATTTCAGGCGGTCTTGGCAAAGTTATACAATCTTTTGATATCCACTTTTGTTTTTGGTATTCCGCTAAGGCTTTTTGTGTATGTTGATGGCGGATAGTTTCTAATAGCGCAGCATTTAAGATACGTAATATATCTTTCTCATTGAGTGGTGTATTGGCTGTGATATGGACGCAAGGTATATTTGAGCTAGCGGGAAATATGCGGTCTTCATATTCTTCCAGGCAATCCACTGCAAGAATAGGACGTTGGTGTTCTTTTGCACACAGAATCTCCCGTTGGCACCAATAGCGAGAAGAGTAATCGTCAGAGCCGATAGTGACCAAGGTTGAGTCTTGAATATGCTTAATGATTTCTTCATTAAACTTAAAGCCTGGTGATATTTCTGTAGCATCGAAAAAGCGAGACATATTCGTTGTATCGATATATCGGTAAATAGCTTCGGCGTGTAAACGTCCAGTATTTCCCGATTTGGCATGGCTTAAAAACAATTTGATCGACGAATCTTTACCGGGGCGGGTTGGGTCTATCTCTACAAAGCCATAACGATAGACTTCATGGGCGATACGAACTAACAAAGCTTGTTTTCGGTGCTCGCCTTCAAAGCTGTATGCTCTAATGAAATTAAGATTGGTTAAGCGTCCGTTACTTCCGTGTTGTAAGCCCAATTCGTCAAGTGCGATAGGGAGAGCGCAAAGTGAGTTGGACAATGGGAGCTGATCAAAATATGTTTGCCACGCTTTGCGTCCTGATGTGTTTTTACTGGTCAGAATAAAGACAACATCTCGCTTAGCAATTGAGATCGGCGAGCCTTCAGGAACCGCATTAGGCGATGCCGAACTATAGAAAAACAATGGAATATTTAACCCCCGAGAAAAGGGGCGATCTACATCACGAGCAAGGTATGATTGCACTGCATCAAGAATCGGCTGAGCCGACTCTTGATCACTAGGATGCCAGATAAAATGCAACGCGAGAGGGGGCTTAAACTCGGTATTCATTATTAAGGCTGCCATTGTTTTTGGAACTCAGATCGGTTGCTTGCGAAACTATCTCGGCGATTTGTAGGCAAGCAAGTTTTGTCATCGCGTTTTAGGTAAGCATCGTGAATCCACTGGCGTAACTCATCGCCACTACGAGGCCAAGAGTAAATTTTGGCAAAGCCACATTCCACATTGTCATAAAGACGAGGGGGGATGGTATGAGGGTTATAGAATTTACGACCGTCTACAGTTTTCTTTAAAGAGGAGCCACTGGCGCTGTAGCTCGGTAATAAAATACCAATTAGTCCGGTTCTAGGGTTGTTTTTTGTATTGCGAATACTGGAAGCTATTTCCCAGTCCACATGCTTTCTACGCCAAGTACCTTGTCCGATGAGCACCACAGTCACCGTTGCATCCTTAATAAATTTTTCTCGTATAATACGACGAATATCATCTGTTTTTTTATTAGGATCAATATCGCCATCTTGTACAGAACGAGAAACAAAGCCATCAAACTGTTGGCTAAATTCCTTTTCAAATTTATGGCGTTTTTCGTCGTCGGCATGATGGAAGCTGATAAAGGTTTTGTGTTTTGATGTTGTTGATAAGGGGATATTCAAGTGCATCGAAAATTCCTTTTTGTATGAGATATAAAATGGTTGTTAGATTTCAGCAAAAACCGACACAATTAGCAATTAATTGAGACACCCGCCTTAAAATATTAATTAGGGTACCCACGATTAATTGAGACACCCATCATAAAAAGTGAATCACCACTCGGTTTTAATCAGATCCTCTAAAACAGCCAGCTCTAACTAGAACTGGATTTTTTGCGTCTAAATTGGCACATAAAGGAGCTGTTTCGTAGATTTTAATGGTTAATCAAGACACCCACTTAAAAAAGTGACTGGTAACTCAGTTCTAACGAGAAGTTTATTGAGACACCCACCTTAAAAAGTGACTCGCCACTCAGTTCTAATCAGATCCTCTAAATCAGCCAGTTCTAACCAAAACTGGATTTTTTGCGTCTAAGTTGATACATAAGGGGCAGTAAAGTTATTGAGACACCCATCTTAAAATTGACTCGCTGGTTAATTAGGACACCCACCTTAAAAAGTGACTGGTAACTCAGTTCTAACGAGTGCCAAACAACTAGCCAGTTTCAGTCGAAACTGGCTTTTTTTATGCATTTTAGTTGAGAGGTTGGCTGTATCAGCGCTGTTTTGGCGGTTTTAAAGCGAGTAAGTACCTTACTCGTTAGGTAATGGTAAAAGCGAGGAGGGGAATAGCCCGATTAGGCCAGTAGCTTTTTAGATTTCCTGATCTTGGGCCTTCGTTTGTAGCCGATGTTTTGGTAGTAGTTGGATAAAATGATTTCAGTGCCCACGGAGGTGAAGGGAGTGTTGCTCAGGTTCTACGGCAATAATGGCGCTTCAGTTTATAAAACGCCATTTTGATGTAAATTAATTGCTACATGAAAAATTAATCATCAATTCTTGAGAAGTAATGAGCTCTGAATCAGTGCTTAAAGGCAGTAACATTTCTTGAGATGATAAAACTGAAACCTTAGAGCTTAGGATTTGAAAAGGTCCTTTATTACTTTTCATATCAACACTATAATCAAGCATCATAGATCTACAGCCGCACTCATAAGTAGGCTTTTCTACGTTAGCTTTAATACTCATTAATACAGAATTTTTTTCATTTCTAGAGCTAATGGGGGAGAAAGTAATACACTTTTCTACAGTATTATTAATTTTTATTTCATTGGAGATAGCTTCATTAGCATGTAAAGAAATACTAAGCGTAAATGCTAAAAAAACAATGTTATACTTTAGTGCCACCATTTGTTGAAAATCCCTTGTATGCTAGGGCGAGCGCATGACTATTTTTTAACCAGAAAAACACATTTCAATGAACATAATTCGATCAAAACCAGGTCAAAAACTCTCATAAAGAGATCCATTGTCTAACGCCCTCTGATATTTTTTGTGTAAAGGCTGTTATTTTTTTAAAAAACAATCTATTTTTCTATACAAATTATGTTCATGCACTCGCCCAGCCTTGTATGCAACTTTTAAAATTAGTATTTTACGAATTTTTCGGCATTTCTGGTAAATTTGGTATCTGCGAAGGATAGCTAGTTCATGGTTGGTAGTAATCGTAGTCGGCTGAGTCGGTAAAATTTTCTCATGTTACCGACTTAATCGCATGTCCCTTAATAATTAGGCTTTTATATAGTTTGTATCAAGATCTAGGTTCTCGACGAAAATCAATGACTTTTGGATATAATTATTCTCGAGTGTGATTATATTTTAAGGTCTTTATTACATTCATGTGTTTTTTTCTGTAAAAGATAAAACCTTTGTAATAGCTGCTGTTTATAATAAATATAGATAGCACTCCTATTGCTACGATAAATATATTAATGGAGGCAACCCCCATAGTTATAATGCCAATTGCTTGGATTGCTATGGAGGTGAATTGATATAAAAGTAACGCAGTTACGAACTTATTCTTGCCAAGAATTAAAGTTATATTAATAGCGCAAAATAGAAGCGCATATATTAAAACTATGGCCAAGCGCGAAAAAGAATCACCATTTAATAATTTTACAAGTATAAAGGCGGAGGAGCCGCCAGATATCATTGAAAATAAGGTTACTAATAAAAATGCAGTACTTAATCTCCAAGGAGGAAAGGGCCAAAGAAAGTCTTGATTATTCATCCCACACTTCCTCCCAAACTCCAACTGCTAGTGAGTTTATTTTTCCTGAATAGATACTTCCTCCAATTGATAAAGAAGCGCTTACTGCATCGCTAAGTTGTATGGCATAAGCTTTTTTTATAGCAGACGAGGAGTAGCGTTTAGGCTTCAACCCGATCCCCATCATTTTCTTAAGGACACTATTGCTTACTCTTGGATTATTCACACGAAGAACTTCTAATGTTAGTCGTCTTCGCTCTGCACGTGAAAGCCCTTTCAGTAAAGCAGTGTAATCCTTACCAGTGCTAGCTTTAAATAATTTAAGCGACTTCAATGTGGTAGCTGCCGCAGCACTTGCGGCAGCAAGTGAAATGTACTCAAGTGCTGAAGACATTAATTTATACCATGCTTGTTTGGATAGTTCGTCGACTTGTTGGCCATTCCCTTCTGCCTCTTCATGAACTCTATACATACCATTAAAGCACTGTACCGTTCCAGCAACTGCTGCTCCATATGATAAATAAGTGATTACTGTCGATCCTCCTCCTGAAATAGGTACCATACCAGCTGATCCAATCACAGCAATCCAGCCTAATATTGCGCCAGTACAACTTATCGCTGTATTAGTGATCTCTTCGACTAGCTTTTGTTCTCTAACGTTGCTCTGATTTTGTTTGAGGAAGGATGCAAATTCGCTTGAAGAGAAATCTTTAGGGGGTTCTCTAAAGACAACGTAAGTGGGATACTTCAAACAGGTTTGTGCAAAAGGACGCAACTCAATTATGGTATATTCTGAGTCTATATATTTTACCCCGGCTCCGTTTAAGTCTGGAGTCTTATCTATTTTATCGAAAAGATCTTGAAAATTAACCGTAAGTTCTATGTTGCTACGTAGTAGACTTTCTTTGTAAGACTCAATTCCTTTAATGGACATTCATTTACTCCTTTAAATTATTTGTATGAAGTTATCAGTAAGTAACTCTTTTTTGTATCTAAAAAAAGTAATTTTTTTGTAAGGTTTTGGAATTAATTACAGTTAACAGTTAACAGTTAACAGTTAACAGTTAACAGTTATTAGAACGCCCACCTTAAAAAATGCCTGGCGCTTCAATTTTAATTTCCACCAAACAGCTAGCCAGTTTCAATCTAAACCAGATTGGTTAATTAGGACACCCACCTTAAAAAGTGATTAATAACTCAGTTCTAAGTAGCACCAAAACTAGCCAGTTTCAGTCGAAAGTGGATTTTTTGTGGTCAAAAGTTAGGGAATTAGCCGTATCTTCGCTGTTTTGACGAGTTTAAGGCGAGCGGGTGTCTTGCCATTTGGCAATTGAATAGGGAAGCAGGAGATTAGTTAGGCGAGTAGCTGTTTCGCTTTGCTGATCTTAGGCCTTCGTTTGTAGCCGGCGTTTTGGTAGTAGTTGGATAAGATGGCTTCTGTGCCGACGGCGGCGAAGGTGTGTTGTTCGAATTGGGTGGCGATGGTGAGCCAGCTTTCCGATGGGATGTTGAGGCGTTGCAGTATCGGTGCAAAGGATAGGTCGATACTGCCGCGTTTATCTTGGCGCACAATGCGGCCAGTCAGATCGACAAGTTCAAGATAATCTTCGAGTTTAAAGGGTAAGCCTTTGGGTTGATCTTCTCGCGGATTACCAATAAATGGATGAAGTGTTTTAGGCTGTTGGTTTTGCTTAGCGCTGTAAATGCGTTTTTTGATGCTGGTATGGTCAGAGTGCTCAGGTGTATCAGTCATTTTAGCGCGTACTGGATTTAGATCGACATAGGCCATGCAAGCCATCAGTGCAGCTTCGTCGAGTAAGGCCTGGGATTTGAATCGACCTTCCCAGAACCTATCTGTACATTGGTCTTCGAAGTTGGCTTGACGTGCGATATTTTCATTTAGTTCTCTCAGAAACCAGCTGATGTCCATTTCGATGTTCATAGCTTTGTCCGGCGAGAGGGTCGTGTCCGCAAAGAAAAGTCCGTCGCACACAGCGTGAAACGCAGTGATAGTAGGGCGTGTCGGCAATACTTATAAGTTGTCTTCTTGCCGTTTATGAGTACGATCAGGGAAATAGCGTCTAGGGTAGGGTCGGTGCCAACGGTAGAAGAAGTTTTGGTAAAACGGATAAGGCTATTCGAAGCTGATGCTTATAGATATTTTACGTATAAAAATTATCGTTTTTATCTTTTGTGTGCTGCAATAAGTGTTCGGTACTTTGCTGGTGTAATCTTAACGATGCTCTTAAATTCTCTCACTAGATGAGACTGGTCAGAGAAACCGCATTCCAAAGCGATTTGAGTTAGAGTGCTGTCTGTTTTTGTTTTGATCTCATTCATTGCATGGCGAATACGATATATCCGCTCCAAATGCTTTGGTGTAATGCCACACTGATGCTTGATATGTCTTTCTATCTGGCGCTGACTAACGGGGATTTGACCGAGAGCATCAAGAAGAGAAGTGTGCTCGCTGAGTTGTTGGATAAAAGCTCGCGTGAAATCGGCAATATGATCATGCGTTTGGCTAAAGTCAAAAAAAGGCTCTAAAATTTTTTTAAAGTCTGTTAAATCGGAGCAGCATCTTACTTTTTTCGCAATGAAAGCTAGGTTTTTAGGATCAGTTAGAGGATGTCCGAAAGATTCTAATTGAGTGAAGCCTGCAGGTTGAAAGCGAAGCCCAAAAAGTAACATTTCAGATGAGTAACTAAGCTTTTTGGATTGTATAGAATGTCGTTGGAAGTCATAGGCGTATTTGATTGGTGCATTGTCAACGAGGTCACTTCCTTTTATTAAAAATGTGACGCCTGTCCCAGCATCACTTGGAAGCCATACCTCTCCAGCCAAAGCGCTACGTGCAAGCCAAATGGCCTGCACATACTTACTGGCATCACCTTGAGGTGCTTCTATATCGAGAGAAAGCGCTTCAGTCATTGAAGTCCACGTTTGGCTTAAACATTTTGACGACTCGATTCCAGCTATTGATCGCATTAATAGCAATCGTTAGGGTCAACAAAGCCTTATCATCGAATTCTTGGGTCAGTTTTGCATAAAACATATCGTCTATAGCTTCAGATTGCGTCAGTTTTTCACATAACTCAAGCGCTAGGCATTCTTTAGTGGTGTAAAAGGGCATATCACGCCATGCACTCAATCCAATAATTCTATTATTATTTTCCCCATACTGTCGCGCTTGTTTCGTGTGCATTGCAATACAGTAGGCACATTGATTTATTTGTGATGAGCGTAGCTTAACTAACTCCCAAATCGAGAGACCAAAAGTTTCTTCAGCTTCTTGCTTGATCAATGCTTCTTGATCAAAAAGGTAATTTAGTAAGGTAGAGGGTAAATTGACGTAATCAGCTCTTTTCATTGCTTCTCTCCGTTAGGTTTGAAAAGCAGTATAAGTGCGAAGATTGCTGAATAATTGAATAAAATCGACGTTTGTTCTGAATTAAACCTGTCATCAATAATTAATGGCAGGGCGCTATTTTCCCGAATCAAGTGCGAGTATCTTGCGAGGTGAGCAATATTGTCTTTAATTAGGTAAGTTATATGTTGCTATCGGATGAGTAACGTATTAGCTAAGCCTCGACACAGGCTTGGTTGTCTGTATCGAGGTTAGTTGAAAAGAGATAGTTATAAATTTCTGACTCCGCCATCTACCAGTATTTCTGTTCCAAGCATGTAAGAAGATTCATCCGATGCGAGGAAAACGGCGGCATGCGCGATTTCTTGTGGTGTCCCCATTCTGCCAAGTGGTACGAGCTGCTTAACTTCTTCAATCAGTGCTTTTTCTTGTTGCTCTTCTAAACCAAATTTTTTAAAGGCTGGGGTATGTGTCGGCCCAGGGCTAAGCACATTAAAACGTATGCCTTGAGCATGTAGCTCGCCCGACAGCGTTCGACTTAATGACATTAGAGCAGCTTTGCTGGCGGCATAAACGCTACTCTGTGCTAAACCAATATGAGCAGACACTGTGCCACATAAAATGACCGATGCTCTATTTGAAAAAAAGTCTAGGCAAGCCTGTATTAGAAAGAACGGGCCTTTGAAGTTGGTATCGACAATTGTGTCAAATCTAGTCTCGTCCCAGCAATTCATTGGCATATGTGTTACGTCACCAGCATTTATATGAAGAATATCCAGTCTTGGCCAGTGTTGCTTCAGGCGGTTGATCACGTCCAACTGAACGCTGGAGTTTTTTTGCATCGCTTTGGAGTAGAAGAACTTTGTCACCGAGTACACACTTGGCGTGCTCAAGAGCTTCTCGATTTCGACCAGTAATCGCAACGCTCGCACCTTCATGGATAAACATTTTGGCCGTTTCTAAGCCGATCCCAGAGCTGCCTCCGGTAATCAGTGCAAATTTACCCGCTAATCTAGTCACAGCTTTTCTCCGTTATTAAATTGATGGCCTTATTGTGATCTCTTTAGTATTCTTTAGATAGTAGGTACCAATTGGATACTAAAGAGAAATATTTTATGACTTCACAGTTCGATTCGCCTTGCCCGATGGTTGATTTTGTTAATATCGTTTCAGGGAAGTGGGCAATTCCTATTTTGTATAGGCTCATTATTACGGAAGGATATATTCGTTTTAACTCGCTGCAGCGTGCGATAGCACCAATTACCCAGAAAGAGCTCACAAAACAATTGCGCTCTTTTGAAGCACTTGGCCTAGTGACAAGAACAGTGCATCCCGAGATGCCGCCAAGGGTGGAGTATAAAATTACAGAGCTAGGCAAAACGCTAAAACCGACCTTAGATTCGCTCGCTCAATGGATGACTGAGCATCGAGCGAAATTGCAGTCAGGGCATTAGTACTAAACAAGTCACACACTAAAAAAAGTGATAACTAGCTAAGCTTTCTGAATTGCTAAATGTGTCAGTTATTGTTGTAAACTAGGTTTTTATTGACAGGGATAAACATTAAAAATGTATTTTTTAAGTGAATTGATTTGCAAAAGATTACTAATACTTCTTTTTAGCAGTCTAATTTTTTCGATGACAGCGCATGCTGTTGGCTTTCGAGAAATCTCAACAGAGGGTGTAAGTCTCAGTGCTTGGTATCCAAGCGAAACGCCACCAGTAAACCAGCGTTTAGGGCCGTTCGATGTAGAAATAGCTAAGGATGCACCAATCTTGACGGGTAAGCATGAAATAGTACTGTTTTCACATGGCTATAATGGTTTTTATAGAAATCATTATTTAACAATTCAAGCGCTTGTTAATGCTGGGTATGTTGTGGTCGCTCCTCAGCATGAGGCTGACTATCTACTAGGAGGCAGTGATACTGCAGCCGCGTTGAATTACAGATACTTTGAACTCTCTAAAGCACTTAATGCTGTTATTAAGTCGTCGGAGTTCAGTAATTATGTAAATGCGAATAAAGTACACGGTTTAGGTTACTCTCTAGGGAGTGTTTCTATTATGTTGGCATCGGGAGCCACATTTTCATCACAACGCTATAAAGATTATTGTGACCAGAACCAGTCATTGGATCCAAGTTTCTGTGAGGATCCTGGTTGGATCTATCGCCTCATTCAGTCCTTTCGTCACGATGTTGTGTTGACCCCCATAAGTGATTCGTTTAAGGAACAGCCGTTAATTACTGGGAAAGTTGTATTGGTAGCCCCAGTTTTTCAAGGGATTGAGACTACTTCAAAACTGTCTATGAGTGATTTGGATGTTATTGCATTTGACTCCGACAGTATAGCCATACCTCAATACCATGCTCTTCCATTGTATATAGCTTTTTCATCTAATATGCCCAGTGAATATCATGTTGTAAAAGGGCATCATTACGCTTTTATAGCGCCTTTTCCTAAGTGGCTAACAGAAGAGGAAGATATCTCTGTTGCTAAAGACCCTGAAGGATTTGATCGTTCTGTATTCTTGCGTGATTTAAATGCAAAAATTGTTGAGATAATGACGAGTAAATAAACGTTAATCTTAGTTGATAGCATGCGAATTCAACTTATATGATAGCTTCTTGGCTGCTTGAATTCTAAACACATTCTTAGTCGATAATTTGTTCGATGTAGAGTATTGATCTCCATTACCTTTATCAGGCCTGCGACTTTCAGCCGTTGGTAAATTTGTTTGCTCCACAAACCTATGGTTGACGCAAAAAAGCATTTTTAGAGATGAATCCGAATAGGTACGCCTTCTTCTAATGCGATAAAATTACCAGCACATTCATAGGTCTATTTAGGTGGTGTTTTGGGCTTTTTTAATAACTGGAATACGGCTGGTAAGATTGGTTACGTGATGCATGGGTTAACCGTTGAGCAGGGGGCTTCTCTTAAGGAAGGGGCATGTCACTCTGTGGTGAAGGCCTATGGCTGGAAGCAGGCTACGTTGTTAGTGGAGGAGCTCAAGTTAAGGCTGGATGAGTTTGAAGCCTATCGTGTGGTGTCGAAAATGATTGCTTACTACGTATATGGCAGAGCACTAGGAAGCCAAGATGCGCAAGCGGCGGCGTATGCTTTTTTAGAAGGGACAGGTGCGCTTAATGATTTGAACTGGGAAGATGAGAGCGATCCAGTTGTGTCTAGAATATTGGCTCAGCAAAGTTCATCTGACAACGCTAAAAACTAATTTGAATCCTATATTTTGATTATATTTGTCAATTTAGCGCACAAAGTGGATCTTAACGTCGGTCGGTATTCAAAGCATTTTATTAGGCGTAGCATGGGTTGCAACATTTAAGACGAATAGCGTCTTTTATTGAATGCAGGCGTTCCAACATTTAAGACGAATAGCGTCTTTTATTGAATGCAGGCGTTCCAACAAGGAGTACCAGATGCAACCTAAATTTACTGTTCAAATTGATTCTTTCAAGAAAATTAAGCAGATCGATAATGCGTGGTCTGATTCTGACTATAAAGCCATGCTCGCGTTGATGGGCTTTGATGATGATGTCGAAGCGATGAGTTCGTCGGAGCTGCGCGAAATGTGCATGATGTCATTTAACGATCAAACACCTCAAGAGGCGGCAGCGATTGTACTAACACATCTTTTCCCTGAGTTGACAGAAGGTAAGGTAGATCAAATAAGTCACGACATGCTGGATGATCGCGCTTGGGAGCAGTATCCAAACTGCCTTTATCACGAATCTTTGTTTAGCGCCTACGCACTGTTGCGAGAAGCCTTCAATGGGACCTTTGCGCAGCCAACGGGTGTTGCATTAGAGCTGACGGTATCGGCGGCCAATGACGAGGATATGGAGATTTTTGATACCTCACCGCAGTCTGCGATGGTGCGTTTATTGGCCAACGGTCAAAGTGAAGATGCTTTAATACACCGCCTTTATGAAGATCAGATACAAGGTGATACGTTCGCAGAAGCACCTGGCATTATTTGGCAGCTGCAACAAATCACTGATAACGGCTCATCTCGTCAATTCAGCTTGCTGAGCTCTGAGTTTTGGTTTGGAAGTTTTGAAGACATCGAAACATTTGAAGCTACATCACATGCGGATTCTTAAATTTCAATAACCTCCACTGACATTTTTTGCAATCAGCCAGCTTTATTAACAGCTGGCTTTTTTATAATGCCATTAAAGTGGCATAGCCATATTTTGGTTCTTTGATTGTAGTCTACATTTTCAGCATCCTAATCCTAGATAAGGTACCTGCTTACTAAAAAGTAAATTTCGTAATTACACTAATCAATAGTATTTTCAGACTTATCTGCCGCGGCATCCATTTTAACGGATTTGACGGCTTGATCTGTTACCAAGCAGAGTCCTTTAGCATGCTCGACGGCATCGCCAGCACTTTGAATAAAAGCAAAAGGTACTTGGTAATCAGCATATTCATTGGCTGCGGACGTGATTTTTTCCGATCGATCGTTCGGTTTTAAGTCACGAATATAAACGGCTAAGATCCTGTCTGGATAAGCTTTAGCAATCTTTAAATAAGCGTAAACATCCTGCTGTCCTGAATCACCGACCAAGACTAATTTTAAGTTTGGGTATGTTTTTAAGATGGTTTTGATACGATCAGTTTTATAATCTTGGTGGCCACTTTTAAACCAGCGATCTTCACGTAAGCCAAAATCTTTTAGCAATATTGGCCCTTTTGGAAGGTTGTTGATACGTATAAATTCGGCGATCAAATCGTAAATATTCCACGGGCTGCTGGAGACATAGAAAAACGGGTTATTAGCGTTACCCGTAGTGCCTTTATGCAAGGCGCTGTAAAACTCCGACGTGCCAGGTAATAGCGTGCGACTGTGGGCATTGTTGAACAGGACGGTTTTTGTATGTTTCAAAAAGCTTGTGGCACCTGTGTGCATGATGGTGTCGTCCACATCGCTGACTACGCCAAACTCGGTATTATCATCAGGTATGGATATCTCTGCCACGGTATACATTTGCGCTTTGGGCAGCCCAGTGTCAGCGGGTTGTAACGTGACTTTTGTCCAAGGTTGTTCGACATCTTTTTTGGGTGGAGTAGGCCATCGGTAGTGAAAATAGCCATTGCCATCGGTATAGACATTACGTTTGTCAGCACCAAGTGTCAGTTGAATTTCTGTGAAAGGGATTTCCGCGCTCTGGTAACGACGCATCATGTGTACGAAGTTTTTCCAGTTACTGTCCTCGATGGTTCCTTGCACACCCTTGGCTTCTAACAATCGACCGGAAACCCATAATTCATCTCTCGTACCGTAGGTCATATAAGGCTCTACGACCACTGGTGCGTAGCCACGCCAACGCTTGAAGCGATGCTTGAGCTTGTCATAGCGCCTCTCAAGGCGGTATACACATCGGCGAACAGTTTTATGCATTCTAAATAAGGCCTGATGATAGTTGAACGGTGGTTTATGCTGTGAGGCTATCAAATATGCTACGTATAGTAAAAAATAACGTACTAGTCTTGTCTTTGATGACCATTGTTCGATGAATTATAGGGGGATGAAGCCGTATTCTTTGAACATTGTGTTTTTAGCGTACTTCTTTGCATATTCGAAGAAAGTCATCCAATCATTGAGACAGCGATAAGTTACTGCGTCATTATTAGTTTACACGTTACGAAAGGAGTAAATGAAGATGAGCAAAGATGTTGCTGAAGTAATCGTTGAAACATTGGCTAACGCTGGCGCAAAGCGCTGCTACGGCGTTGTTGGTGATACAATCAACCACTTTACAGATAAAATTCGAACCTCTGAAATAGACTGGGTTCATGTGCGTCATGAAGAGGTTGGGGCATTTGCTGCTGGCGCAGAAGCCTACATGACTCAAGAATTAGCGCTTTGTGCAGGAACATGTGGCCCAGGCAGTCTTCACTTCATCAATGGTATTTTTGAATCTCATCGAAATGGATCGCCCCTAGTATTTATTGCTTCGAACGTGGATCGCCAAGAAGAGGGGCTTAATTTTCCTCAAGAAGTTGATCAAACCAAGCTATATGAACAATGCTCTGTGTTTTGTGAAAGAATATCTCATCCTGATCAAGCTCAACGAATTGTCACGCAAGCGGCTCAAGCAGCATTAGCCCATCAAGGTGTGGCCGTTGTGGTTGTAAATGGTGATATGTTCAAAGAAAAGATGCACAGTGATATGCATTGGTCAGTGCATCGAACTCAGCCTGTTACTCACCCAAATCCCGAAGAGATGGATAAGCTAGTTGGGCTTATCGATGAGGCCGAAAAGATTACGCTCTATGCGGGCATTGGTGCAAAAGGTGCCAACGAAGAGCTTATTCGATTAGCGAAATGTCTTAATGCTCCGATCGTCCACAGTACGCGCTCCAAAGAATTTATTGAGCCAAATAACCCTTTTAATGCTGGAATGACAGGGATTTTGGGTAATAAAGCAGGAATGGAAGCCGTTCTGGATTGTGACCTATTAATTTGTTTGGGAACGGATTTTGCCTATACACAGTTCTACCCGACAAATGCCAAAATCGCACAGGTTAATCTCGATACCACCCATCTGGGTAAACGCTGCCCAATTGACTTGGGTTTGACGGGTGATGTAAAGGCAACCATCCAACAGCTGTTGCCAAAATTGAGTCAACGCAGCGATGAAGCCCATCTCGATAAAGCTCTAAAGCAATGGCAAAAAGATTTAGAGGGTTATCGCAAAGAAGAAGTTTCAGATCACTCTTTGATACATCCCCAAACAGTGACACGAAGACTTAATGAGTTAGTCGGTGATAATGCTATCTTTACCGCAGATGGTGGCTCACCAATGGTATGGTTATTGCGCCATTTAGAAGCAAAAGGGTCACGCCGTTTTCTTACTAGTTTATCTCATGGCACTATGGCCAATGCTTATCCCCAGGCAATGGGGATTGCGAAAGCGTATCCTGATCGTCCAGTCATCGCACTTTGTGGTGACGGCGGCATGACCATGTTGATGGGGGATTTATTAACCTTGGTGCAGGAAAATATCCCAGTAAAACTGCTTATTTACAACAATGAATCCCTTGGTTTTGTTGAAATGGAGCAGCGCGTTGAAGGGCAGCTAGACAGCTTCACTAAGTTGCAAAACCCTGATTTTGCAGAAGTAGCGAAAGCAATGGGCTTGGATGCTTGGCGGGTTGAGAAGCCGGAAGACATTGATAACGCCATGAAACAATGGCTAGCTTCAGACAAACCTGCTTTGCTGGATGTCAAAGTCAGCCCTATGGAGCTTGTTATGCCTCCTAAAATTGAGGCAGGCCAAGTTGCTTCAACCGCCTTGTTCGGTATTAAAGCGGTACTAAACGGTCGTATGAGTGAAGTGACAGATTTGCTTAAAGATAACTTTCTTCGCTAAAAATCGAGCTCATTGAAGTGATTTTTACGCAATCAGAACTCCCCATGAACAGCAACCATGTTCATGGGGATTTTTTGACCTCTATTTCTGCTAGAGATATGGGCGAAGAAATCGAGACACTGGCCAAGCAATTCGCCAGCTAAAAAGAAACGCTCATCTTTCTCTTGGCTGTTTATTCGGTCGTTGAGTCCTCTTCGCGACTCGTTAAGCTCAAAGGTTCCTTAAACGTCAGTGTGCGATATGGGAACGGAATTTCAATACCAGCGTTATCAAGTCCATATTTGATGGCAGTAACGACTCGATCGCGACTTACATGCATGCTTAGCGGGTCAGATTTCGCCCACCAGCGCACGGTAAAATCCAGCGAAGAAGCGTTAAATTCTCGGGCGTATACTTCAATACCGCGGTCTTGATCGATCTCTTCAATGTTTTCAAGTGCTCCAATGATGACCTCACGTGCTTTGTTAACATCCTCACCGTAGGCCACACCAACGACAAGGTCGAAACGCCGTATTGCAAGGTCTGTCAGTATATAAACAGGGTTTTTAAACAAAAAACTGTTCGGCACGACAATAAGTTGATCATCGACTTCACGAAGATAAGTTTCTCTAACTGTAATTTTTTCAACTCGACCGCTAATGCCTTCGCACTCGATGTAATCGTTGATGCGCATAGGCTTTCGAAGCATGATCAAGATACCCGCAAAAAAGTTTTCGAAGATATCTTTAAACGCCAACCCAACAGCAACGGAGCCTAGGCCTAATACTGTAAGTAATTTGGCCGGAGTGAGGCTTGGGAATATAACAGTGACCGCAAGCAATACACCTATCGTCCATAGGGTTACTTTCGTTAAGGTAATAAATAGGTCTCGTAACGAAGGGCGTATATTGGAGCGTTTGAAAGATTGTCTGAGTAGGTGTGTTAAAACAGCGGATACACACCAAGTAAGGAATAAAACGATGGCGGCAATAAAGAACAAAGGCAACATTTCAATTGTTCCCAGCCACATGCTGTGAGCTTTCTCTTGCAGAGGCTCCATAAATTTCATCAGTATACTCCTTAAAATGACTGAAACTTGAATGCCAGCGCTCAGATTGGGGATGAATTCTAGGTCGATTATAGAACAAAGTAGGCACGCCTCCCACGCAAAAGAATTGATTTTGAGGTATCCCTTGGACTAGAAAAATACGTGTAGAGAAATGAAATGGAAAGAATGAACAGTATCCATAAAAAATAAAGCAATTTATTTTAGTTTTATGATCTGGGTGAATATCAGGCGCACTGCTACTGCAGTGCGCCGCGAGCCCAAAGTATGTACTTGTCTCGATCTAATGGACTGATGCCACGGTAAGCAGTAGTTTGTCCTTGTTCGGGCGAGCAGATCTCATAGCCTGATAAGCGTGTGCTCATTTTTGCATGGCCCCCACTCAATGAAGCGAGTTTTATTGCGTAGTCTAGTGATGTAGCAGCAGGGAATTTTCCTCGTATGATGACGCGATTTCCTTGGAACTCTGGAGCGTCAAAATGCCCGCGCATTTTAGTGATGTCACTGGTGAGGGTACCAAGCAGCTCACTATCCGCTTGAATCTGAAAATCTAGAATAGGCTCGAGTAAATCGGTATCAGACTCGTTTAAACCATTCATGATCGCCATCGGTGTGGCAATTATAAAGTCACCAGGGCGGCTGTGTTGAACATGATCGGAGCCATCGATGAGGGTAATCTTAACATCCGTGATGCTCCAACCTTTGATACCTTGTTTTAACGCTTTAGCGAGATTGGCTTGAATCTCATTTTGATACTTTGCAGCGATTTGATTAACGCTGACTTTTGATTCGTAATGCACACCTGAGCCTCTTTGAGCTGGCTCAATCAAGAACCTTACAATAGCCCAACAAGGTTTCGGCATCCAGTAACACTCGTACCCTTCAACAGGTTGGGTCGGAGTTTCTTTATAGATAATACTGGGTTGCTTGAATGTAGCTTGAATAGCAAAACGCTGTTGAAGTATTGCTTGCAACACTTCTACTTGAATCCAGCCATTGATGTTGACGTGAAGCTCTCGTTGTTCGACTAGCCATTCAAGATTAAGCAGCGGATCTTCATCAGCGAGCTCCGTTAGTGCACTTGCCAGCGCGCTAAAATCTTTTTCATTATCTGGTATTACTTGAACGGTTAAAAGTGGCGCTGAGAGCTGATAGGCATCAGGAACAGCATCACCAAGCCCTAATATATCACCTATTTTTGCGGACTGGAGACCACTGACAACGCCAATATCACCTGCTTCGATACAATCCATATCTTGATATTTACCGCGTATCACACGCTTAACTTGGCTTGCTTTGTCTTCAATAACATATGCTTCGTGACTACGAGTAGCGTTGTGAATTTTATCTCTTGCGTTGAGAGTGCCTTCAAACACTCGAACATAAGCCATTTTGCCAATACGCTGATCATGCTCAATTTTAAAAACGATCGCTGAAAGTGCGGCATTATTATTTTGTTTAGCATTAGGTAAGTAATGAATTATGGCGTTTAGAAGTTCATTGATGCCAATTCCTGCTTTGGCAACACCCGTGAATACAGGATAAATTTCGTTGCAAGAAATAGCATGACTAAGTTTCTGGTCCACTTCCTCGAATGTTACTGGCACACTCTCTATAATGGCCTCAAGCAACTCATCATCTAACTCGGTCAAGCGTTCAAGCAACGGCTGTAACCATGGTTCAAGTTCTTCACTTGTGAATTGGCTAGGGCAGTTTGCTTTAAACCAGCTATCCGATATTCCGGCATTCGTTTGACCTAAGTTGCTTGGTTGCTGTAATAAGACAGCATTGGGGCTGAGATTTTGATGGATTTCAGCCATGACACGTTCAACATCTGCACCTGCTCGATCAAGCTTGTTTATAAAAATAAGTGTTGGGATATTGAGATACTGTAGCGCATCAAAAATGCTGCTGGTATTGGCTTGAACACCTTCGACTGAACTAACGACAAGAATGGCGCAATCTAACGCGCGCAAAGAGCGTTCCACTTCCGCACTAAAGTCAACATGCCCTGGGGTATCAATCAGATTGATTTGATGATCGTTCCAATAGAAGGTTTCTGTTGCTAATCGAACAGAAATGCCTCGCTCACGTTCTACTGTTAGAGAGTCCGTTGCTGTCGTACCGTCATCGACACTGCCCACTTTTCGAGTCGCGCCTGAAGCAAATAGCAACTGTTCAGTTAAGGTGGTCTTGCCAGCATCTACATGGGCCACAATGCCAATATTTTTACAAACCTTCGTCACGTGCAATCTCTAGCTAAAAATAAGCGCATAGTTTACTTTGGTTAATGCAGGAGTTCGAATGACAAAAGATTGTGAAGACAGTGAAAATAGGTATTAACGTTAATAAGTCGGATGTTTGGTCTTTAATCGACACAATCCAAGCTGAGCTTTTCAATTGCCTTAAACTAAAAAGAAGGATCTCATTTTTAAAAAATGGGTGAGATCATTCTTTGTCTAAATAACTACTTATAGACTATCTTTAATGTTTAAGCGAATCGTGTAGCGCTTTAAGACGCGCAGCTAGATCGTCTAGCTGTTCGTCTTGAACTTGAGAAACACAAGCTCGAATGCCATCGGTATGCTCCGAACCGGTATTTGCTAAGGAAATTGCACTGATACCGAAGCACAACAGCGTTTTCATTAATGTGTCGCCATCCATGTCGGGATGAGACAAAGTGAAGTAAAAACCATCACTTAATGATTCGCCATTGTCATTTTCGTAAACCAACTTGAAGCCGTTTTCAAGAAACATTCGCTTCATCTTTTGAGCTCTATCTTTATAGATTTTTGTGATCTGCAAAAATGGAAGCTCGCCATCACTGGCAGCCTTTAACATTGCGGCCAACCCATATTGTGCTGAGTGAGTGACACCCGAAGAAAAGTTATGCAAAGCCCCTAATGTGATGGCTTTACCAAACAGAGTTTGACCAAGTGATGGTTTTAATGTCGGGCATTCTCGCGCAAACAGTGCGTCTGATATCACTAAACAACCGACCCTTTGACCTGCATAGCTGAATACCTTAGAGCTAGAAATCAGCAATATATGTTGGTCTGTATAGAGGGCAATGCTTGGTTGGAATGGTGCTTGGAAAGGCTTTGCATAGTCCTTTCGATAGTCCATTCCGAAATACGCCAAATCTTCAATGACAATAACATCATAACGCTTTGTTACTTTGGCAATGATTTGCAGTTCTTTCTCATCAAAGCAAATCCAAGCTGGGTTATTGGGGTTTGAGTAAAGCAGCGTTGTATACTCTCCACTAGATAAGTGTTTTTCTAACGCCTCTTCAAGTGCATCACCCCTGTGTTCGTAAACATCAAAGCTTCCCCATTGTTGCCCTAGCATTGTCAATTGACGCTTTTGGTTAGGAAACCCAGGATCAATAAACAGTGTTTTTCCATTTTCGCGAAGTCGGTTTGCCACCACAAATGAGGCTAGGGCGCCTTGAGCAGAACCAACGGTTGGAAAACACCCAGCTTGATCTACTTGAATATTTAGAAATGCTTTACAGAAGCGACTAATCTCATGCTTTAAAGATGAAACACCCTCAATCATAGGATATTTAGACGCTACACCAGATTTTAAGGCTGTGATTTCAGCCTCAATCCCAATTGAAGGAGCCTCTAGGCCTGGTACGCCCATTTCCATTCGAATAAACCGCTGCCCTGACTCGGTTTCAAGTTGATTAACCAAGGACACCAGCTCTCGAATACCTGCACGAGAAAGTGCAGAGATGTTTGCTTTGTCTAATGCGTTGTTGATCAGTTCTTTGTCGATAAGAGTTGTC
Source organism: Marinomonas gallaica (assembly GCF_049821165.1). NCBI lineage: Bacteria > Pseudomonadati > Pseudomonadota > Gammaproteobacteria > Oceanospirillales > Oceanospirillaceae > Marinomonas > Marinomonas gallaica. Next base: position 2,638,160 of record NZ_CP187511.1, on the reverse strand, counting down.
ATTGAATAAGCTTCATTATCAAATTTGTGAATGTTTGAAAGATGCTAACTCAACCCACCTAGTAGAATGTAACGATTAAAATGCATCAAATCACAAGATAAAATTGCGGAAAATAAATTGAAGGGGTTGCTACAGTACAACGAAGTGCCTTAGAGGCGGGCGTTTTGACAACACTCCGGCAGCCACTATTGATACTGAAAACTCGAATGTTCTAACGTTTCATTTGGATAGGTCTTAATAGACTATTCATTTTAATATAAAACAATCAATAGTTTTTAAATTTTTTAGGGTACGAGTCAATAAAACTCGTACCCTAAAAATGTATTATCGGTATTCTGGATAATCGGTATAACCATTTTCATCACCACCAAATAACGTTGAACTATCCAGTTCTGCTAGTGGTTGCTCATGCTTAAAACGTTTTACCAAGTCTGGATTAGAGACAAAAGGTCTTCCGAACGCGACTAAGTCTGCATAGCCTTTCTGAAGTATTTTTTTTGCTAGTTCTTGGTTGTAGCTGCCGGCAACAATAATAGTATTGGTAAAGAGCTCACGAAGCTCAATACGAAAGCTCTCAGGGATAATTGGAGCGTCATCCCAGTCGGCTTCCGACAAATGTAGATAAGCAATATCACGTGATTGAAGCTGTTTTGATGCCTCCAAGATCGTCGGCACAATATCTGGGCAGTTCATATCCTTAAACGTGATAAAAGGGGCCAGACGAACACCGATCTTATCAGCTCCAATGACTTCACTAACGGCATCAACTATTTCTAGTAAAAAACGAATACGGTTTTCTCGTATGCCACCATAGTTGTCATTTCTATGATTAGAGTTGGTGCGTAAGAACTGGTCAATCAGATAACCATTGCCACCATGAATCTCCACACCATCAAAGCCCGCCTCAATTGCGCATTTTGCTGCATTAGCAAAATCACTCACGACACGGTTAATATCTGATTGCGTCATAGCTCGTGGTTCCACGCAATCTACCATGTTGCCATTACCTTGCTCGTCGGCTATCCATACTTTTGTTTCAACAGGCTTACATGCTGAAGGTGCAATGGGTTGCTCACCATTTTGAAAAACAGGGTGAGAAACACGACCAACATGCCATAGTTGACAGAACATTGCGGCACCTTGCTGCTTTACTGCCTTAGTAACAGCTTTCCAGCCAGTGACCTGCTCATTAGTATATACCCCCGGTGTGAATGAATAACCTTGTGAGTCATCAGAGATTTGCGTTGCTTCAGAGATAATTAAGCCTGCCGTGGCACGTTGTTTGTAATACGTTGCCATCATTTGATTTGGAATATTACCTGGCTGACTAGTTCGTGCACGAGTCATTGGTGCCATCACTATACGGTTCTGTAGTGCCAACTTTTTAATGTGTGTCGGCTCGAATAGAGTGTTCATGGTTACCTTCTTATTTACGTAATAGTGTTTATTGCTAACAGATTAGATCTAACTTTACACGCCAGTGATGCAGTACAATTGAGTACTAATCGAAATGCGTTCTGTTAGCACTTACTATTAATACCCCATATATTGTGTCGCATTGGCCCACTTTGTTGCCTGCTGAGATGACGTCATTCTCCTGTCATCACTTCGATAAGGAGATTATAAGTATTGAATTTGATATTTATAATTGAGTAATATTTGAATTTATTATTCAAGTAATCCGAATAATGATATTTGAGGAGAGGGTATGGACAAGTTTTCTGATATGACATTGTTTGTCAGTATCGTTAAAAATCAGGGCCTGGCTGCAGCCGGCAGAGAGCTAGGCTTATCCCCCGCAACTGTAACGGCAAGAATGCAAGCTTTAGAAAGCCGCTATGGGGTTAAATTGCTTAACCGTAGTACCCGACATATTTCTCTGACAGACGCAGGTGCTATGTACCATCAATCCTGTATAGACATTATTGACAGGGTTAAGGAAACGGAAAATATACTCCATACAGGAATAATTGAGGTTCGGGGAACTTTGAAAATCTGTGCCCCTAGAGACATTGGAAAACAGTACATTTCACCTATTATTTCAGAATTTTGTGAATTGTATCCTGATGTGATCCCTTACCTATATTTGAACGACAACCTATCTAACGTGATGGAATCTGGTCTAGATTTAGTCATTCGTTACGGTGAATTAGCAGACAGCAACCTCGTTTCTCGTAAGCTTGTCTCTAGTCAACGGGTTTTATGTGCATCTCCAAAGTATCTAAGAAAAAGAGGTACTCCGATAATTCCACAAGACTTAGTAAACCATGACTGCTTAGTAATGGTACGTAGTAACGAAGAGCTAAAAACATGGTATTTTCAAGATGCCGAGCATCGTAAAGCGATTACTGTGATACCGAAGCGTTTTTCAGATGATGGTGAAATTATTAGGCAGTGGGCACTAGATGGCATAGGTATCGCTATGAAATCATATATTGATGTGCAAGAAGATATAAAAACACAGAGATTGGTTACTGTACTCAACGCTTATACAAAGAACTTTAATTCGTCAACTTCATCTGCTGGGGCTGACTTAAATGTTATTTATCCAAGTCGTCAGCATCAACCTAAAAGACTTCGCTTGTTTGTTGATTTTTTGATCGCTCATTTTTCTGAAAATACTTAGTGTCTTGTGTGCTTGGTTCAAATTTTTATGGCTTATAAAAACTCAAACTTGAAAATGAGTTGAGGCATAACAAAGTAGTGAGTGTGCCCACTATCGTGGTGATCACAACCGACAGTAGCGACCCAATCAATACGTATTCAGTCATGCTGCGATCATCGGATTTATTTAGCTCGCCAAAACGAAAGATGGATTTTGCGGCAATAACAAAGCCTACGGCGGTATAGCTTCCGGTTAATGTAAACGTCAAAATGAGTGTTCGCTCTAAATAACCGATTAGTTCACCTCCGGCGATGAGACCATTGGCTTGTGTGCTGCCTTGGCTTGATAAGGGGTATTTCTTCAAGATACTGCCTATCACAATCGATGTTGGTTTTAAGATCAACAAATATGCGAACGATACCAGCATGACATTATCAAGGTTTTTGCTTTGAACTAGGGCCGCTACTGAGACACCATCGCTGAGAAAAAAAGCTATGCAAACAAGAACGAGGATATGTAAGACTTGGTCAATCAAAAAATACGAAAAAGAGTCACCTTTTGGCATGACGACTTTCCAGAGGTCAATCGCGAAATGTGTGGTGGTAACCAGCGCTATCGCATAGATGATAAGAGTCCAATCAATTCCGAATATCAACGCTGGAAAGATCAACCCTGCGCCATGTAGCAGGGAGTGGATATACAGAGCCCAAGATCTGTATTTATGCGTTCGTTTTGCTATAACCCAGCTTTTGGGCTGCAAGTAAAAGTCGAAAATCACATGAATCAATAAGAACGACGCAATTAGACCGATGAAATCAGGCATTTTTGTATTCCAGCACGTGGTTTTTAAACCTTATGATCAGTTCATCGATCAGCTTCCAGCCAGAAGCTTTAAGGGATTTACTGGCGGTCGCGGTTGCAATATCAAGTTTGGTGGCAAGCTCACTGACAGTCAAATCATCATCACTTTGCAGCATCGTCAGGAGGACTTCACATTGGCGCGAGGTCAGCTCAGATAACTGTTTATCTAGATATTTAAGAAGCAGTTCAAAGTGCTCGGTGAGGGAAAGGCTATCAGACGTAAAAATAATCCGATCATTTTTAAGTGCTTTTAAAGCTCGTCCAGAGAGTATAAATGCCGTCCCCATTGATTCCGAAACTGAGCTACGTATATCTGCATGGGCGGCGATGGCAAGACTAATACGACTATCGAATGGTTTGCCTAGCGATTTTATAGCAACACGATACACGATCGCATAACGTAAAACATTCTCTATGTCTTGCTGGATCACGGTTTGAAATTCATCACCTCTGTCAATACTGTGAGCATTACTCGCATTTTTAGCGGTCACCCAAGCTTGCACAGTTTTAATCCTGTCTAACACTTCCTCAAACTGATGGGTGGTCAATTTAGTTGAGTTAACCAAATCACCCGTTATAACGGCTATTGAACTGTCGGTGTGCTGCACATCAGTGCTCCTAGACGGCATTTGTTAAAATTTAGCCAATTATAGCTAAAAATTCAAATTTTCCTTTTTATGGCTAATTTTTAACAGTTAGCCTATTTAGGCTTAATTTATATCGAACTAAAAATGTCATGGTGATGTCGACTGTGATCGCACTAAGCTACTGAATCTCGTGAGTAACTGTAGTTGCGACGCAGCTGAATCAGGGTTATCTATCACGCGCTTCCTGCGAATCGAAGAGTAAGAGGCTTGGCCCCAAGACTCGGTATATTATAAGCGATATTGTTTAGCGGATTATTGGCCTAAAGGACGAACCTTTTCGCCTAGTACATCGCATATATAAAGCATTTGTACGAGGACAATCATTGATACTAGCAATGGGGTAGATAAGGCTAAACCCTGTAAGCCGAAAATAGCCCCCATTAACATTTGGCCACTCAACATAACCGCTGGCGGAAGTGACACGGCTTTCGTTTGAACATAAGGCGTTAGAACATTACTTTCCAGTAGTTGTACTGAAAAATAAACAATAACAACATATAAAGCTTGGGTTGGGCTATCAATGAAGCCAACCAAAACAGCTGGAATAGCTGCTGCAATAGGACCAATAAAAGGCACAAATGACAGTAGGCCTGCTAACAAGGCGAGAGCCATCACTAATTGCATATCGAGTAACCAGAGACCTAGCGCTGTTAACACCCCGACAGCAGCCATTGATGTTGCTCGCCCGATTAACCACCATTTTAATGCATGGTAAACTGAGAGATTAACCTCGTTCAGTCGCTCGCGTTTGTCACGCGGAAACAAATACAAGAATCCCTGAATGTAAGGCTTTGGATGCAGGGCTAAGTAAAAACCAATAAAAAACATAACGAACAAATCAGCAAAGGCACCAAATATCGTTGAAAAAGCGCCGGTCACTTTGCCCATTAACTTTCCTGGTGACAATGGGGCTTGCTCCCACTGTTCTCGAGCCCAACTTATAAGGGGCTCTCCCCATGCTTGATTTTTTAGATACCCCTGTATCTGATTAAGACCACCGCTTAGTTGCTCACTTAATTGTACCATTTGGTCAGCAATAGCAGGGCCGGCCGTTAAAACAGCAAGCAGTGTGAGACCAAAAAATAAGGCGGTTACGAGTAATACTGAGCCCCATCTAGGTAGTGGCAAAATTGCTTGAAGCGGACTAGCAAGGCCAGTCAAAAACACACCAAACAAAACGCCGCCAAAAATCAATACAAGCACATAAGCTAAATGCCAGAGTAATAAAAATAGGCTCAACGCTACGGTAATAATACCTACGGTAGCCAACAAGCGCCGCAAATATTGGCTATATTCAGATCCCATCTATTACATCCTTTGTTTGTGTAGACATCTCGACAAGGAGAAAAATTAAATAAACCGTGACACTTCGCTACAACAACCAAAGCACAGCGAGAAGTGACGTAAAGTAAGTCGTACCGCGACAATATCAGATTCATGCCTGCTTAGACCAATGTATAAGTTGTTACATAGTATATGCTTGATAATTATGATTCGTTAAGGCAACACTGTTTAAGGCATTGATTTCAACTGTGGTATGAATTTTTACAGAGGTTGGGGTGACATCAGGAAGGAGATAGAACCAGAATCTGAGACTCTGGTCCAAAAAGTACTAGTTTTGCGAGTATTTCACTCGGATTTTACTGTCATCAATGTTGGCATGGTGCAGATTTTTTAGTGCTGTATCCGCTTCTTTTTGATCTGGCATTTCAACAAAGGCAAAGCCTTTGGACAAACCTGTTTCTTGGTCTAATACCAAGGTGCATTCTTCAACAGTGCCATGAGCAGTGAAAAGAGTGCGAATTTGTTCTTCAGTTGTGGTGCGCGCAAGGTTGCGGACTAAAAGTTTCATAGAGATGTTTGCCTATTGTAATTAGTGTCTATTATCTCAGTTCTGTATGACCAAACCAAGTAAAGAATAAAATCCATCATTACTTAGCGGTGATAGAAAATGCTTGAATGGCAAAGAGTAGGGGCGAGGCTGTGGTGAATTGAGCTGCTTTTGAGTATTACGCTGGTGCAAAGCAAATGCGGAACTAAAAAAACACCGAGAGCGCCGGTTGTGACAGTCTCGGTGTGAAGGGACTATTGTCCATTACCTTTTAGGGGAAGGTATTTAAAAGTCGAAAAACTTTCTATTAGAAGCTGTACTGAGCAGAGTACATTACACGAGTAGCATCTGCATCGCCGCCATTGTAGTAATCGCTCTTGAAGTAACCAACCTCAACGCCCATCATAACGTTGTCAACTGGGTACCACATGTAGTTAACGAAAGCGTTAGAATTAGATTCGTTATTACCGCCAACGTTACCTAGGTCGTTATTCATATCGTCTAGGTCCATTTTCACTTTACCGTAAACAATATTCAGGTCACCATCACCCACTTTAGTGGATAAACCAATTGTGCCGCCATAAGCAGAAACTGTTTCTAGGTCGCCGTTATGAAGGTAAGCATCGGTTCCACCGAAGTTTCCACCTGAGCGGTATAGGTACGCGTTTGCGCCATCAGAATAGTTAATTGCAGCATGAAGTGTCACTGTACCCATGTTGACGTTAACGCCAGTAAATGCACCTACACCTACAGCAGACTCATCAGTAGTGCCATCATCAGATGCCAGCATGCGGCCTAAACCTGCTACGACAAAATTTACATTATCACTTGCAGAGCCTTCATAACGTGCAGTGAATGTAGGCATGCTAGACTTAGTTGTAGCGCCATTACCTAGGTTTGGATAGTAGTCTTTCTCTAAAGAGAACGACATGCCGCCATCAGTGTAACGTACTTGTTCAACACGATCCTGTACACCTGGGCTACCCGCAGTTGAATCGAAATCTAGAGTCGGTGTCCAGCCAGTCCAGCTGTTGTAGTTAGACCAAGTTTTACCAACAGTCCATTTTTCGTAAGAACCGTAAGCATGGCGTAGACGGAAAGTGCCACCACGGAAATCACCCTCAACAACGACTTTAGCGCCGTCTTTGTGTTGAGCAGAGATACCAATACGAGATTGCTGTGCATCAGCGTCAAAGTGACCTTCAGCTACATTATTAGCATCTGTTAATCCGCTGAATTGGCCAGCTTGAGTTGTAGAGCCGATGTCTTCGTTAACGTCATAAACAGCGTTTAGTTGAGCGTAGCCGTATACATTAGCTGTCACATCACCAGCATTGATATCAAATGCGTGAGCGGCTTGAGAAAGACCTAAAACACTTACACCTAGCGCTAAACATACTTTGGATTTGATCATAAATCGTTCCTATTTATTATTTATTCCGAGTTAATTTGTTATTGCCCAAATGTTTGGGGCAGAAATTAACAAATTCGTAATAAAACATATCATGCTTAAATTGTGCACGCCAATAGCAATTTATAAACAAAGTTTATTTAAATCTGATTTTTTAATTAAAAATGAATGTTGATTCGAACGGTCAGAACTCATTAACTGACATAGTATTACCACATCGATAAATATAAAACATATCTATATTTATCAGTAACTTATGATTTATATGTTTGAGTTTATTTAGCGTAATTCATTAATAAATTCATATATTAGGTTTCAATAAAACGACAGTATGAACACTAATAACGACCAACAACTAATCAATTAAATTAATAAATTATGTGCAAAAAATATTTATACTTTTTTTATCTATTAATAATCATTAGTCTCAAAACGACAACTATTGAGTATTAGCGACAAAATTTACTTTCAACTCAATGTATTGCAACATGAAAATCAAGGTGACCTGATCAACTAATTGATCAATAACACCTTTTTGCCGGTCAGCGTAAGAAGGGGTTGTAAGCCTGTTTGGTTTTCAAGTCTTAAGAAACACTACCTAGATCCGTTCGCTAAATACTTCACGAAATGAAGCAGCATTCTGTAAACATTACACAAGTGCTCTCCGAGCTCTTTATGAGCCTTTCATGACTACATAGTATGGGGAGACCGTTTAAATTGGATGGATTGATCACCTAGGTTAGGTGCATTTTCAAAATTAGGGATAAATATGAGTCTTATTGATACGCTCAAGCAGCACACTGAAAGCATCGTAAATTCAAAGCACATGCTAAAAGGCATCACTCTGGCGTCTTTTTTTGAGTCCACCATTGTCCCCATTCCTCTCGAGGCCGTGATGATTCCACTTATGCAGGCGCGACGGGAAAAGCTTTGGCTGATTGCCTTAATGGCGACCATTGGGTGTATCGTCGGTGCTATAGCTGGCTATGCATTGGGGTACTACTTGTTTGACTTGGTAGGAGACTGGATCATTGAAACGTTTTCAAATCAGGATCAATTTGAACAAATATCCAGCAGGATGGAAGATCAGGGCTTCTGGTTTGTTCTAACGCTTGGAATCGTCCCCATTCCTTTTCAAATTGCTATGTTAGCGGCAGGCGCGACGAAGTTTTCTTTGATGTATTTTCTGGTTGCGACTGCGATCGCACGTTCGCTGCGTTATTTCGGGTTGGCGCTAGTGGTATTTTTAGCCGGTAACAAAGCAGAAGAGCTTATAAGGACCTATAAAACGAAAGCTATTGTCATCATAACAGCAATCGTAGCATTGCTTTGGTGGCTATCTACTTTGATTTAAAAAAGGCATGGGGTGATTTGCCACATGCCTTTGTATCTTTATGAATTGGCTATTAGATACTAATCAGCACCGTCAGATTTAATCATCGTCATTCGCGTTAGCGATTCGGTCTAAGCGGTCTTGCTCTTCTTCAAAAGCAGCTTCAATCTCGATGAGAACAGAATCTACATCCGCTTCTTCTTCCGGCTCATCGAAATGACCTGTTAACACCGTTTCGGTGGTTAACTTGCCAGCTTCGTAGATCGACCAAATTTCTTTCGCGTATTTTGTCTCTAACAGTTCGGGAGCGAAGGTGCCGTAATAGTCACGCATATTGTTCACATCACGTTCTAACATCCATTCTGCGTGGTTGTTAGCAACCGCATCAACGGCTTGTGGTAAATCAATAATGACTGGTCCATGGGAGTCTACTAAAACATTAAACTCTGATAAATCGCCGTGAACTAAGCCAGCGCATAGCATGCGTACTACGTCATTAATAATTTGTGCATGGTCTGCACGCGCTTGCTCAGGCGTGAGTACCACATCATTAAGACGAGGAGCGACTTCACCGCTGTCATCTGTCACTAGTTCCATGAGTAAGACGCCATCAAAGCAGCCATAGGGCGTTGGTACACGCACGCCAGCTTGGGCTAGTTTGTATAACGCATCGACTTCAGCATTATGCCAAAGCGTTTCCTGCTCATCACGACCAAACTTAGAGCCTTTCTCCATGGCACGAGCGCGTCGACTGTTTCGTACCTTGCGACCTTCGCGGTATTGAACGGCTTGTTTGAAGCTGCGTTTGCCGGCATCTTTATACACTTTGGCACAACGAATGTCGGATCCACAGCGCACCACATAAACAGTTGCTTCTTTGCCACTCATTAATTGGCTGATCACATCGTCAATCAACCCATCTTCAACAAGAGGTTGAATTCGTTTAGGAATTTTCATTGGGTTCCTTTTGATAGGGTTTGACGACTCATAGCGCGAGTGTAGTTATAAATTGAAATGACTTGATACCTTGTAATCTGAATGGACAATGTTTCAAATAGCGAGTATCGGACGCTTGAACGCTTTATACAATAGCGCACCGCTTAAAAATTCATTTAACCATCAATTATAAGTAGATCAATAACAAAAAAGCCTAATATGTTGGCTGTTGAAAGTGAAATAAAGGTTTATGTCTCAAGTTCAGTTAATCCAAGATGCACACTATATTGCCTTAATATTGCCTTGTGAGTGTAAGGTTCTAAGCTCTTCTGTTTTAAATGGTGGATTGAGTTGTGCGAAGTCTTTCTTAAATTTGAAAGTAGATCAATATGCTCCTCCCCCTTGGCCTGCCCCAAAAGAGACATTACGTAGTAAGGCAATGGAATTGACTCTACCTCAGCCGACTACGGCCATGATGACAGCGGCTTCAATGGATTCACTAGGGTACTGTGAGGAAAGTAGGGCGGAACTAAGGGTTGAGTGCTGGGTAACGGCTGGATTGAGTAACGTTCGCCGAGTTGGAGACCGTTCAAGTGAACAGCCAAGGGCAGGTACCATCAATATTAGTTTATACATCAATCATGTTTTGAGCGATGCAGCGTTAGTGGAAGCATTAATGATGGTGACTGAGAGTAAAGTAACAGCCATTCGTGATGCGGGAATTGTTAGTCCAATTTCAGGTTTGCCAGCCAGCGGCACAGGGACCGATAGTCATGCTGTGTTTTGTGAAAAACAGGGTGAGGCGCTTAATTATTGTGGTAAGCATACTCTGATTGGTGAATTAATCGGCAAAGTGGTTTTGAGTGCCTGTTCTATTAGCATAGAAAAATGCATGGCCCAATAAAAATATGTTCGGCTGAGACAGGAGTTCAATTAATGATCAGATGAAATCATAAATTAGCGCCTTTAATGAGTGTTTTTGATTAATACTTGATCGAATTCGTAAGCGCTGTATTTAAGTAATTGTCTTATAAATGTTTCTTTGTATTGAGGGTGTCTTAATTTTTATCAATATTTCTTTCCCTTTTTACATAAAGGGAGTTGAAAAACATCTCTAACGGCCTTACGTTATTAGTAGTGGCAATGAAACGCTAAACGTCCCTAACCGAATGGGATAGGTAGAAGGAATATAAATTATGTATACATTAGATATCAGCGGTCACCATGTTCACACGACTGAAGAAGTTCAACAAACAATCAAAGAAGGAATGGATCAGCTAGCCGACATTAATAGCAACATCACCTCTATTAAAGTCATTGTTAATTCAGAAAGTCATCAGAACAAAAGTGAGCTGATTATTGAGGCTCGCGTCCATATTCCAGGTCACGATTTATTTGCTTCTGTAACAACAGACAAACAATTGAGTGCTGCTGTTGACGCTCTAGTTGAAAAGCTTGAAAAGCAGCTTCTAAAACATAAAGCGAAACACGAAGGTCGTAAACATCATCCAGATGCACGTGATGTAGAAACAAACGAAGAACGTGAAGAGCAAGAAGAATTCAATGAATTAGAACGTCGCGACGTCGTTTAAAAAACGTGCGACCTAATCTAGATAGAGAAACCCGCCCCGGCGGGTTTTTTTATCTCTGTCTGATGGAGTAGATAGACCATAAGGGCAGATCAGTAGCAGGCAAACAATAAAAAGCCGATGTTGATTCAACATCGGCTTCTTTTTAATCAAACGTTAGCGATCGCTATTAAGCTTACGCAGAAGCGTCAGTTGCAATAACGGTTGATGCTTTCTTAACGTACTCGCTCATCTTATCGAAGTTTAAGTAGCTGTAAACTTCGGCAGACATGCTGTTGATCTTGTTCGCGTATTCTAGGTACTCAGCAGGCGTTGGCAATTTACCCATTAGGGAAGCTACTGCCGCTAGCTCAGCAGAGGCTAGGAATACATTCGCACCATTACCTAGACGGTTAGGGAAGTTACGCGTTGACGTCGAAACAACCGTTGATTTATCCGCCACACGTGCTTGGTTACCCATACATAGAGAACAACCAGGCATTTCCATGCGTGCGCCAGCTTTACCGAAGATGCTGTAGTAACCTTCAGCGGTTAATTGCTGTTGGTCCATCTTAGTCGGTGGCGATACCCAAAGACGTGTTGGTACCACTTTACCCGCTGATTCAAGCAGTTTACCTGCTGCACGGAAGTGGCCAATGTTTGTCATACAAGAACCGATGAATACTTCGTCGATTTTCTCACCTTGTACGTCCGACAATAGGCGAGCATCATCAGGATCATTTGGCGCACAAAGAACAGGCTCTTTAAGGTTATCAAGATCAATTTCAATAATTTGCGCGTATTCAGCGTCTGCATCCGCACGCATCAAGCTTGGGTTGGCTAGCCATTGTTCCATCGCGTTAGCACGACGCTCAAGCGTACGTGGGTCACCATAGCCTTCAGACATCATCCAACGAAGCATAACGATGTTAGAACGTAGGTATTCAGCAACCGACTCTTCAGATAGGTTGATGGTACAACCCGCTGCTGAACGCTCTGCAGAGGCATCAGAAAGTTCAAATGCTTGTTCTGCTGTTAAATGTTCAAGACCTTCGATCTCAAGGATACGGCCAGAGAAGATGTTCTTCTTACCTTTTTTCTCAACCGTTAGGTGACCTTCTTGGATAGCTTGGTAAGGAATCGCATGCACAAGATCACGTAGTGTGATGCCTGGTTGCATTTTACCTTTAAAGCGAACCAAAACAGATTCAGGCATATCAAGAGGCATTACACCTGTTGCTGCAGCAAATGCTACTAGACCAGAACCCGCTGGGAAAGAAATACCTAGAGGGAAACGAGTATGTGAGTCACCACCTGTACCGACTGTGTCAGGAAGCAACATGCGGTTCAACCAAGAGTGGATAATACCGTCACCTGGGCGTAGAGAAACACCACCACGGTTCATAATGAAGTCTGGAAGCGTGTGATGAGTTTTTACGTCAACAGGTTTAGGGTAAGCCGCTGTGTGACAGAAAGACTGCATAACAAGATCTGAACTGAAACCAAGACAAGCAAGGTCTTTCAATTCGTCACGCGTCATTGGTCCTGTTGTATCTTGTGAACCAACAGTTGTCATCTTAGGTTCGCAGTAGGAGTTAGGACGAACGCCTGCAACACCACATGCTTTACCCACCATTTTCTGAGCCAGTGTGAAACCTTTATCAGAACTTGCTACTTCGCCAGGTTTTAAGAACAACTCAGAACCTGACAAACCTAGAGATTCACGTGCTTTGTTAGTTAGACCACGACCGATAATTAGAGGAATACGGCCACCAGCACGTACTTCGTCTAGTAACACTTGAGTCTTAAGCTCAAAAGTCGTGATAACGTCATCAGTGCCGTGTTTTTTCACAACGCCTTCGTATGGGAAAATGTCGATGATATCGCCCATTTCCATACCGTCTACATCCATTTCGATCGGTAAGGCACCCGCATCTTCCATGGTGTTGAAGAAGATCGGAGCAATTTTACTACCAATACAGACACCACCAGCACGTTTATTAGGGATGAAAGGAATGTCATCTCCCATGTGCCATAGTACAGAGTTCGTTGCAGACTTACGGCTTGAACCTGTCCCCACAACATCACCAACGTAAGCAAGAGGGAAGCCTTTCTCTTTTAGTTCGTTGATTTTAGTGATAGGGCCGATTTCACCGTCTTCATCTGGTGTGATGCCATCGCGAGCCATTTTAAGCATCGCATTTGCGTGTAGAGGAATATCAGGACGCGACCATGCATCAGGTGCAGGAGATAGGTCATCTGTGTTGGTTTCACCTGGCACTTTGAATACCGTAACAGTGATTTTATCCGCAAGTTTGGGTTTCTTAGTAAACCACTCGCCATCTGCCCATGACTGAATGATTTGCTTAGCAAACTCGTTACCTGCTTTTGATTTCTCGTCAACATCGTGGAATGCATCAAAGATTAAAAGTGTGTGAGAAAGAGCGCTTACAGCAATCGGCGCAATTTCAGCGTCGTCTAGGCAATCGATCAACGGCTGAATGTTGTAGCCACCAAGCATACTACCAAGTAGTTCAGTTGCTAACTTTTTATCGATAAGTGGCGAAGACGCTTCACCTTTAGTGATGGCTGCTAGGAAGCCTGCTTTAACGTAAGCAGCTTCGTCAACGCCGGCAGGAATACGGTTTTTCAGTAGGTCAAGTACAAACGCTTCTTCACCTGCTGGCGGGTTTTTAAGAAGCTCAACAAGTGATGCTGTTTGATCTGCATCGAGCGGCGTCGCTGGAATACCTTGAGAGGCACGTTCTTCGACGTGTTTACGGTATGCTTCTAACACAATAGATCCCCTTATCTGGACATCAGTGTAATCACTAATGTTGTTAAGCGTTGACTCTGCGGATTCGAGTTAATCTATTAAGAGTTAACTCGAGCAAAGCTCAGCACTGGCAAATTAATCTGTACGCACATTCTATATAAAAATCAGCATCATGAGTGGGATATCACCATACATATTTAGAATAGGTAATATTTACCTTACTTATTCTGTCGCCGTTTCTTTAATAGCTACGGTGATATTAGTCGTACGATTCGGAAGCCCCAATTGCTTGCACGTAAGGTTGGCTCTGCACGATAACGTGTCGCGCTTCGGCCTACTGTGGGAACATCAAACCAAGAACCACCTCGTAATACTCGCCCATCGCATTGATCAGACAACCACACCTGATTTGTGCTCGGAGCGCCAGCGTAGTTTTCGTGGTAACAATCTTCCACCCATTCAGCAACGTTACCGTGCATATCGAAAATCCCCAGCGGGTTACTGGCTTGAGAGCCTACAGGTGCGGTTGAAATGCCATCCCATTGGCTGCCACAACTATCACACACGCTGTAGCCAGGTTGAACCTCATTACCATACCAATAAGCTGTCGGAGATCCTGCACGAGCGGAATATTCCCACTCAATTTCCGTTGGCAATCGATACTCAGAGCCAGTCTGTTCCGATAGCCAATTGGCATACGCCTTTGCGTCATACCAACTAACATTTATTACCGGACGATTACCACGTCCCCAGCCGTTGTCTGGGGGGGCAGGGCGTCCTGTAGCGGCAACAAAGCGATCATATTGAGCAAAGGTGACTTCATTTTTACTGAAGTAGAATCCTTTAGGAATGTTGACCTCATGAACTGGCGACTCATTTTCATCGCCAGCGCCATTTATGTCACCCATCTGGAAGGTTGCTGGTGCGATTTTTTCAACTTTAGGCGCTTTGCCACCATCGTTTAAGTCTTCCTCCAATACTTGAGGGAGCCCGTCAAAACGACTTTCTGCCGTCACTTTGGGAGTATTTTCTGTCGTAGTGTTAGCAGGAGGTGGTGTCGGCCATAACAGTGTTGCCGCGATTGCGGTAACGGCGACTAAGCCAAGTCCAGCACCAGCATACAATGCAACTGGTTTCTTATTTCGTGGCGGCGGCGGAGCATCTGAATTGGCCTTAGAGCTGTTTACAAATAAGTTTGCTCGAAGCAAGCGCATCACTTCGACAAGTGATTTAGGACGATAGCGTTCAGCAGGTCGCGCCCAACCTTTAATTTTTTTCCACGTTGCTTGGTCAAGCGTTTCGACATGATCAGGCAAGTTATTAAGCTTACCGTTATCCAGCCAAGATTCACCCACAAGAGAAGCGATTAATAATCGCATAAACATATAATGATCGGATGAAACACTAATGTTTGGATTGCGCTTAGTGTATTCAGGCGGGATAAAACGGCCATCCATGTCTTGATCAGTAATTTTGTCTAGCCAACTGTGGGTGCCAAACCCTGTTAATATGCCTGCACCGTTTACAACATGAACACTGCTGAGATCTAGATGACCATGGATATAGCCATGCTGATGCACTTGGTCTAGTGCTTTGGCAATGGGATCAAAAATACTTAATACGATATTGAGTGATGCACCATCTGGATATTTGCCTAAATAGCTAAAAAGACGTTCGCCTCCACATAGGTTGTAAATAGAAAACACCCATAAATTGGAATAAAATGGTGGATAGCTACGCGTGATAGCCGGATGTTTAAGTTTTGCGTGACGGCGGGCGATGGAAAGAAACTGGTTTACATCGCCACGTTCCGAACGATAAAAGCGCAACACAAATGACTGACCGCCTTGATCGGCAACCCAAACACTTTTGTCGTCACTTAATGGATAGTTAAGAACGTAAGGGTCAACCTCTACGCCAACTTGTTGTCCAATGCTAAGTTTTGATACGTCATAATATTGATTCATTAGCGAATTGATATCCAAATCAATGTTTTGCTTCTGCTGATTAAAAGGCCTAATCAGAGTATAATCCGTTTTTTTTCAGAGAAAAGGTAGCTTTGATGTTAACTGATTATCCCGAACTGGTAGAGTTTTTACCATGTGAATCCCCAAAAGAATGGGTTCAATGGGCATTGGAAAACGAAACTTTACTATTAATTGATCATGCTCACTGTGAAAAGAAGGCTGCTTCAACTGCGATGAGCCTTATGTATCGTTACGTTGATCGGGAAAATCTGCTGCATAAAATGTCACAGCTTGCCCGTGAGGAGTTACTGCATTTTGAGCAAGTACTGAAGATCATGCGTAATCGTGGTGTAGAGTACTGTCATTTGCAAGCCTCTCGTTACGCGGATGGGCTTCGTAAGCATATCCGAACTCACGAACCGGCCAAACTCATTGATACTTTAATCATAGGCGCGTTTGTAGAAGCACGGTCATGCGAACGATTTGCAGTTTTAATCCCCCACCTCGATGAAGAAATTGGTAAGTTTTATAAATCTCTACTGAAATCTGAAGCACGTCATTTTGAAGATTATCTGTCTTTAGCAGAAGAATACGCTGGGCATCCTATTGATGATCGTATTGCGTTCTTTAGAGAAATTGAGCACCAGCTCATTATCGAGCCAGATGACGAGTTCCGTGTACACAGTGGACCACCAAAAGCGGCTTAAATTAAAAACTGGATACAAACGTTTACGTAATTAGATCAAACGTTTGTACAGTTTTCCCTTCACAAACCGTTTTGATGTGCTAATCTCGAAGTAACTACTCTCACAAGAGGAGGGCGTAAGATGGGCACACAAATGAATGATTTACTGCCAGATGTTACTTATTGGCTAACTCTACAGATTGCTAAAAGCGATCCAGGTATTGATCTTGAACAGGTCTATCAAGGTACTGTAGAGCTTGATTACTTATACCAAGTATTAACCAGTAAAGCTCAGCAGCACTGGTGGTCTACCTATGGTGTAGAGTTGAGCCCGGTAACGGTCAATAATGCATTTTTCCGTGCTATTGCCGTCCTCCATGATCGTAACCTAGAGTACAAACGATCAAAAAACCGATCTGAAACGGACTGGGTAAGAGAGTTACTACATTTATAAAAGAGCAGTGTTACTGCTCTTTTTTATGTCCGACATAAACCATTGAGGCCGTATTATCCTGTTAATGAATGGATTTTCTGCCATTCCTTAAAGCATGGTTGATCTGACAAATAATAGTCAACCAGCACATTAAGATGCTCAATGCCTCGGTCATCCATGATGGCTAACCAAACATGCTTATCCCAGTCACCAAGCACGAGACGACTGTACGTATTCGCTTTATGCAGCGCAGGGCGGTGGGTGTGACCGTGAATCAAAAGCGATACGTGTCCTACCGCACTTTCTTCAACTGCGAGAGCGTTAACATCCATAATAGCGTCTTGCTTGTCTGCAGACATACTCTTTGAGTCGTCACGCAGCTTTTGTGCTAAGGCGAGTCGTTGTTCTAACGGCATGGCTAAGACTTGTTTCTGCCATACGGGTTGTCGAACCATAGCGCGAAACTCTTGATAAGCATGATCGTCTACACAATATTCATCGCCATGAGTCAGCATAATGGCCTGCCCGTTTTGATGAATGATGTGCTGTTCGGCCAACGCTGTAACGCTATTACGCTCAAACCACGCATCACCTACCAAGAAGTCACGATTTCCAGCAATGAAATAGGTCGCTATATTTGCGCTTGCTAGCTTGGCAAATTGAGCATCTAGAATCTTGATCCACTCAGGCTGGTAGTCATCGCCTATGTAGGCTTCAAAGAAGTCTCCGAGAATATACAATTCTGAAGACGGCTCTTCGCATTGGCAAAGTTGATCCGTCAGATACACAAACGCCTGGATTAAATCCAGGCGTTTGTCACTCAAATGAAGATCTGAGATGAAGTATCGAATCATGAACTTATTCTTTGATCAGTTCTGCAGACTCAATGATAACGTCTTCCGCTGGAACATCTTGATGACCTGCTTTGATCGTTGTTTGAACTTCTTTAATTTTGTTCACAACATCCATACCAGCCGTCACCTTAGCGAATACCGCGTAACCCCAACCATCTGGTGTTTTAGCGCGGTGGTTTAAGAAGCTGTTATCAGAAACGTTGATGAAGAACTGCGCAGAAGCTGAATGCGGATCCATCGTACGCGCCATTGCTAGAGAGCCCACAACATTTTCTAGGCCATTGTCCGCTTCGTTTTCGATTGGCGCACGCGTTTCTTTCTGTTTCATACCTGGCTCAAAACCACCACCTTGAACCATGAAACCGTTGATGACGCGGTGAAAAATAACACCGTCGTAAAAACCTGATGTTACATATTCTTCAAAGTTTTTAGAGGTCTTTGGTGCTTTTTCGTAGTTAAGTTCGATTGTGATGTCGCCAAAATTCGTATGAAAAACGATCATGTAACTTTTCCTTTAGTAGGTTAGGTGTAATAAATTAATCAATGCCAAGCATTTTATGTGTTTGTAAACTTAGACGCCACTGTGGATTCTGTAAACAATAGCGAATTGTCTGGGCCTGAGCGTCATCAATGCGTGCTTGACCGGCTGGAAGTGCACTTTGATCCATGGGTTGGAGATAGAAGTGCTCAAATTCAAGATCTGTAAACAAATTTGGTGGCAAATGCTGTTGAGGAAAAATAAGTTTTAATTCACTGCCTCCGTTTACGACCAATGGCTCAGCTGTTTTAGGGCTGACACATATCCAGTCAATGCCTACGGGGAGCGGTAATGTCCCGTTGGTTTCAATCGCAAGAGTGTAATTAGATGCTTTCGCGGCTTGAATTAGCTCATCATCCAGCTGGAGTGCAGGCTCCCCCCCGGTGAAAATTAAATATTTATGCTGTGTATTCTCTGGCCAAAGTGTATCAAGGTGTGCGATCAGAGTATCGGCGTCATGAAATTTGCCGCCATTTTGACCATCTGTGCCAACAAAGTCTGTATCACAAAACTGACATTGAGACGTGGCGCGGTGTTTTTCTTTCCCGGTCCACAAGTTGCATCCTGTGAAACGACAGAAAATTGCAGGTCGACCCGCATGCGCGCCTTCTCCCTGCAGGGAATAAAACGCTTCTTTAATTGAATACATGGTTCATCCTTCAATCACCCGAAAACAGTCGGGGCTGACAGTGATAACGATCACTAGCAAATTGCTTGGCAAAAGCTAATGCTGGTTAATACTATACTTCGTATGACAGAGGGTCCGTCACACCTTGTTCGTTAAATGCTTCCATACGCTCATTACAAGCGCCACATTTGCCGCAGGCTTTTTCACGACCGTTATAACAGGTCCAAGTATCACCGTAATTTAGGTCCATAGCCAAACCAGCTGCCAAGATTTCACCTTTGGAGCTGTTTAAGAACGGTGTAACAATTTCAACGGGTTCATAATTAGCAATTTGCGATACTGCATTCATGGCATGAACAAATTCAGGTCGACAGTCCGGGTAAATATGATGATCGCCTGCATGCGCGCCGTAATAAACTTCAGGCGCTTCAAGGGACACAGCGTAAGCAATGGCCATTGATAAAAGCACCATATTCCGGTTCGGAACGACGGTATTTTTCATGCTGTCTTCAGCGTAATGACCTTCTGGTATCTCAATGTCATCCGTTAGAGAAGAACCGGCCATAAGACTGTTGATAGCAGAAATGTCGACGACTTTGTGTGGAATGTTGAATTTTTGACAAACCTTTGCCGCAACATCCAGTTCTTTGCTATGGCGCTGACCATAGTTAAATGACAGTGCATACACATCTTTGCCCGCAGCCAGTGCTGTATGAAGTACGGTGTAAGAGTCCATTCCTCCTGAATAGACCACAACGGCTTTGTTTGACATGAGTTGACCCTTTTATTTGCAAGGGCGCGGATTATAGCAAATCACGTTTGAGTAACTAGCCTTTGTTAAAAAATTAAAGTGAATGAGTCACAATGGCTTGCCGGTAACTGGTTACGCATATAATATAGGTAACCAGTTACCTATATTATTTAATGCATAGTTTTTGAGTAAAATTTATGGAGCAGTTTGGTGTTTTGTCTTTAGGCAGTCGTCTAAAGCGATTGAGCGATTTCTTGTACAGTGAAGTGCAGTCCGTATATCTAGCGGAATCGTTGATGATTTCATCAACGTACTTTCCCATTTTACGTCTGTTACAGCAGCAAGGCGCTTTGTCTGTTATGCAAATAGCGGAAGGTTTGGGGCTGTCTCATCCAGCTGTCAGCAAACAAGTCAGTAAAATGCTAAAAGAAACCCTGTTAGTGAAAATTCCAGATCAACACGACCAAAGAAGATCTGTTATTTGTTTATCAGAATTCTGTTGCCAAGAAATGGTGAAAGTTGAACCGGTACTTGAAGCAATAGGTAAAGAGCTCGAATATTACTTAGATGCGCAAACGGGATCGTTTTTAACACAACTGTCAGGGCTTGAATCACAGTTGTTGAATGGCCCTTATGCCATTCGGGTCATTCTTAGGCTGCACCCCGAAAAAGTTGACATTCAATCACTGAGCTCAAAGACGGACTGCCTAGTGTTTAAGCAACTGAATGAAGCTTGGCTACAACGTTTTTTCCCAAACGACATTTATGAACGCGATCATCGTATTCTTAATGACCCTTACAGTGAGATCATTGAGCAGGGCGGAGTTGTGCGATTAGCTTTCGTCGATGGAAAACCCATTGCGAGCTATTACCTTATGCCATCAGACAATGGTTTTGAAATTGGCAAGCTGGCAGTAGATGAACGTTTTTCCGGTCTTGGTATAGGTGAGCGCATGCTTAAAGATGCGCTGACTAAAGTCGTTGAAAGGGGTGGGCAATATGTCCATTTAGAATCCCACACATCCTTGGTACCGGCGTTAAATTTATATCAAAAACTAGGTTTTACTATTGATGAATCCTGTGCCGTATTCAGCGTACCAAGAGCCAACCTTCGCATGACTAAAAAACTTGGAGGCAAGGTGTGAATTCATTTCAAAATGCACAGCGCGGGGCTTTAGCGTCAATCCCTATGATTATTGGTGGCATTCCATTTGGTCTACTTTTTGGCTCTCTGGCGGCCGCCAATGACTTAAGCATTTGGTTTGCGGTAGCCATGTCGAGCATAGTGTTTGCTGGCTCAGCTCAATTTGTGGCACTGGGCCTGATTGCAGCAGATGCGCCACTTTGGGTCATTATACTGACGACTTTTGTTGTTAACTTGCGTCATATTCTCTATGCAGCCGATTTATTACGCTATGTGAGGCATTTGCCGCTCAAACTTAGGCTTTTAATGGGCTTTGGATTGATCGATGAAACTTATGCTGCGGTTAGGCCTATGTACGACATGGGATCGGCAGATAAAAGCAATGGTCATCAGGTCTATATTGGATCATTTTTAAGTTTCTATTTGATGTGGAATATCACCACAATAATGGGTGCGCTCGCAGGAGAATTTATTCCTGGACTGAGTGAATGGGGCTTAGAGTTTGCGATGGTGGCCACCTTTATCGGCATTGTAACCCCTTATTTAAAATCAACTCCTTACTGGGGGGCGTTTGCTGTCGCCGTGGTGTGTTCGGTGGTCTTCCGTGACATGCCGAATCAGATGGGATTAATCGTAGCAACGTTATTAGCCGTTGCCACAGGGTACCTACTGGATACAAAGGCATCAAACAAGAAAGCAAAGGAGCCTGCTCATGTCTAATGTTGAATTACTGTTAATTGTTGTAGGGATGTTTCTAGTGACTTATGGCATTCGTGTAACGCTGTTCGTGGGCGCTAATCGTGCTGAAATGCCTGAGTGGCTTGATAAAGCGCTAAAATTCGTCCCAGTCTCGGTCCTAACGGCCATTATTGCGCCCATGGCGTTAACCAACGATAACGGATTGGCAGTCTCTCTGCTGAACCCTTGGTTTGTCGGAGCATTTGCTGCACTGATAACGGGGTTAGTATTCAAGCGACAGCTGTTAACCATTTCTATCGGCGTGGTCGTATTTTTTCTGATGAAAATGGTAACAGGCAATTAGAATTACGTTTGGGCGTACCCATCTTTGAATAAAATCAGATATACTTGAACGCTATTATTTCTATTCGTTACATGAACACCAATTGGGATTCGAACATAACATGTCAGAAGCGTCTAAACCTGGGAATTTCATCACCCAAATCATTGATAAAGATACCGAAGCTGGCAAACATGGTGGCAAAGTGCATACACGCTTCCCGCCAGAGCCAAACGGTTATCTTCACATCGGCCACGCAAAATCTATCTGTCTAAACTTCGGTATTGCAGAGCGTTACCAAGGCCAATGTAACTTGCGCTTCGATGACACTAACCCTGAAAAAGAAAGCGTTGAATACATTGAGTCGATTAAGCGTGACGTTGAGTGGCTAGGCTTCGAATGGGCGGATGAGCCTAAATACGCATCCGATTACTTCGATCAGCTTTTTGCCTTTGCCTGTGATCTTATCAAATCAGGTAAAGCGTATGTCTGTGAACTTAACGCAGAGCAAATGCGTGAATACCGTGGCACATTGAAAGAGCCTGGAAAAGACAGTCCTTACCGCGACCGCTCACCAGAAGAAAATCTAGCGCTATTTATGGAAATGCGTGACGGCAAATACGCTGATGGCGAAAAAGTCTTGCGCGCTAAAATTGATATGGCAAGCCCAAACATCAACATGCGTGATCCGATTATCTATCGTATACGTCATGTACATCATCACCAAACTGGCGATAAATGGTGTGTTTACCCGATGTACGATTTCACACACTGTTTATCCGATGCGCTGGAAAATATTACTCACTCAATTTGTACGCTGGAGTTCCAAGACCATCGTCCGCTATATGACTGGACTCTGGATACACTTGAAACGTTCCACCCGCAACAGATTGAGTTTGCTCGCCTAAACTTGAACTACACAGTTACAAGTAAACGTAAACTGAAACAGCTGGTTGATGAAAACCACGTTGAAGCATGGGATGATCCTCGCATGCCGACGATTTCAGGGATGCGTCGCCGTGGTTTTACACCAACATCTATCCGCAATTTCTGTGAACGTATTGGTGTAACAAAATCTGACAGTGTGGTTGATTTTGGCATGCTTGAATATGCGATTCGCGAAGATTTAGATGCGAACGCTAATCGCGCTATGGCTGTACTAAATCCGATCAAGGTGACGTTGACTAACTACCCAGAAGATAAAGAAGAAATCTTCTCAGTATCGAATCATCCAAAGAACGATGAAGCCGGTAAGCGCGAAGTGCCTTTCAGCAGAAATCTATTTATTGATGCCGCAGACTTCGAAGAAGTACCGCCTCGCAAGTGGAAACGCTTAAGTCTTGGAACCGCTGTTCGTTTACGTGGGGGTTATGTAATCACCTGTGACGAGGCGATCAAGGACGAAGAGGGTAACGTCGTTGAGCTGCTATGCAGTTATGATGAAAACACGTTAGGAGTGAACCCTGAAGGTTACAAGCCAAAAGGTGTGATTCACTGGGTCAGCGCAAATCATGCGGTGGATGCGACGGTGCGTTTGTATGATCGCTTATTCAACGAAGAAGCCCCAGATGCAAAACACGAAGACAAGACCTTCTTAGATTTTATTAACCCTGAGTCTATGACCGTGACAACTAATGCGAAACTTGAAGCATCATTAGCGAAAGCAGAGCCCGGTGTTGGCTTCCAATTCGAGCGTGAAGGTTACTTCTGTCGTGATCTAAAAGAAACGGGCATGGTATTCAACCGTACCGTTACGTTGCGTGATTCTTGGGTAAAAATCGAAGCAAAGGGATGATTCTGTAATGCTTAAAATTTTTAATACTTTGAGCGGTAAGAAAGAAGAATTCAAACCGATCGAAGACGGCAAAGTAAAAATGTATGTGTGTGGCATTACGGTTTATGACTATTGTCACATTGGACATGCTCGAGCAATGATTTCATTTGATGTGATCACACGCTTCTTGCGTCATGTGGGTTACGATTTAACCTACGTACGCAACATTACGGATGTTGATGATAAAATCATTAAGCGTGCCGCTGAAAACAATGAAACACCAAGCCAGTTAACAGAACGCATGATTGCTGCACAAACGGAAGACGAAACAGCGCTGGGTAACAAAGCGCCAGATCAAGAGCCGAAAGCGACAGAGTTCATGCAGCAAATAATCGACATGATTCAAGTGCTGGTCGATAAAGGCTACGCCTACCAAGGTGAAAGTGGTGACGTGTATTACCGCGCAAGCAAGTTCGCTGATTACGGTAAACTGAATAACCGTAAAATCGAGGACATGCTTGCTGGCGCTCGTATTGAAGTAGAAGCTTCTAAAGAGCACCCTGCGGATTTCGTGCTATGGAAACCGGTAAAGGAAGGTGAAGTTCATTGGGAGTCGCCTTGGGGCAAAGGTCGCCCTGGTTGGCACATTGAATGTTCAGCCATGTCGACACATTGTCTTGGTTCGCATTTTGATATTCATGGTGGGGGTCCAGATCTTAAATTTCCACATCATGAAAATGAAATCGCTCAGTCAGAAGCGGCTACGGGTGAGCAATACGTAAATTACTGGATGCATTGTGGCGCAGTACGCGTAAACAACGAGAAGATGTCTAAATCTTTGGACAACTTTTTTACCATTCGTGAAGTACTTGAAAAGTTCAATCCAGAAGTAGTTCGTTACCTGATGGTGTCTAGCCAGTACCGTAGTAGCATTGATTACTCCGATGCTAGCTTGAAAGATGCTAAGACGGCGTTAGAGCGTCTATACACGGCGCTTCGCGATCAAGAAATTGCCTCAAGCTTTGTTGCAACAGAGTTTACAGAGCGCTTTGAAGACGCCATGCGTGATGACTTCAATACGCCTGTAGCGCTGTCTGTTATGTTTGAGCTGGTCCGAGAGCTCAATAAAGCACGTGCAGAAGGCAGCGACACAGCTGCTACGCTTGCCGCTGAATTAAAAGCGCTTGCTGAGGTGTTGGGGTTGCTTTATCAAGACCCTGAATACTTCATGCAAAACAGCACCGTGAATGAAGGCTTGTCAGCTGAAGACATTGAGGCCTATATTGTTGAGCGTGCTCAAGCACGTAAAGACAAAAACTTTTCTCGTGGTGACGAGATCCGTGACCTATTACTGGAGCAGGGTATTACATTGCTTGATAGTCGCGAAGGCACAACGTGGACTCGTGGCTAACTAGCTTATAGGCCATAAAAAAGGGAGACTCGCTGAGCCTCCCTTTTTGCTTGTTATAAAAGACAGTTAGCGCTAACTCTCCGATTTAACGCGCACAGCAAGCACATCACACGGCGCACCGTGTAATACGCCATTTGCTGTTGAACCTAGTAACAGAGCTAGCCCGTGGCGACCATGACTGCCGACGACAATTAAGTCAGCGCTCGATTCTTCTGCAACACGATGAATTTCACTTTCAATACCACCTTGAGTAACAATAGTGGAATGAACAGGGACCTCTAGTTGATCAACGAGTACCTGCATACGGCTTGTGGCCGTAGTGTGGAGTTGTTCTTGAATGTCACTTACGTCAATTGGCACATCACCGCCGTAAGCGTAGTTAAGGGATTCAATTACGTGAATAATAGTGAGCTGGCCGTCGAAGGCTTTGCACATGGCAGCCGCCTTGTTGGCAACAAGGATACTTTGGTCCGTTAGGTCCACCGCCAAAATAATGCGTTGGTAGGGCATGGGATACCTCCAATTTTGGGTTCCATTTATTCTCAACATTTTAAGAGTAAAGCAATGACAGCTTTAATTGTAGTATTTATTACCCTTTCCTTGATGGGATCGGCATTATGGATCATGCCTACACGGCGTGAGCGTGAAAAAATGGCATTACGCATGCAGGCTCGTCAACACAATATTACCGTACAGCTAACAAGTGTAAACCTGCCAGACAAGTGGGATAAGATAAAGGTCAAAGAAAGTGGTCTTTGTGCTTATCATAAATATCGTGAAAAGCCGCTTAAAGACTTTTCTGATATCAATATCTACCCTTATGAGGTATGGAAACACGAGTCAATTTGTGAGGGCTGGTACGCCAATTTGCCGTTTTCACTGGATTCAGATATAGCAAATCTACTGGAAAAGCATCACGCTGTCTTTGTGGCGATAGAGATATCGGCTAACAGCGTGAGTTTGTACTGGAGAGAAAAGGGTGACGAAAGCACCGTAAACGATGCTAACACCATCATTACTCGTCTTTTAGAGGTTCGCTAGCAACGCCTGCGGACAGATCCTCAATGGAGTGGACAAGCTCTGAAAGCACTTCTTCAGGGTTTTCTGCTTCTTGAATCGCCATAATTTGCGGAGCCAAGATTTCTTGCATCCGTCCATCAACAAATTTTTCTAACTCTTTTTTCTCTGGTCGATCCACATTGTTGGACTTTAAGTGTGAGTGAATAACACTGTAAAGGGTTTGCGCAACGCGCATATCACCAGAATGAAAGTTCTTATTAGCCTGAACGATTTGGCGATTCAACTGAATCCAAAGGTTCAGCCAGCGTAAGTAGACATAGCAGAGCTTGTAATGGGTATTGCTTATACGGCCTTTGCGGCGCATATAAAGCAGCATTTTTGCCGCTTTGGTTAACCGTTCTTTGTATTTTGTTTTCTCATGAAAACTCATTTCATCTGGTTCAACATTCATATGTGCTGGGGCTTCTTCCCGTTCAGCCTCAGCCTTAGCAATACGCTGTTCTATTTTTTCTGGGTCATCCGTATATGAGATGAGCTCTCGTAAATTTTCTAAATAAAAGTCATAAAAAACATCGCTGACGATCATATCGGTATTAATTGACCGTAATCCGATGATATGTTGCTCCATGCGATCAGCGCGGTTTTTTAACTGTAGAAGTTTTAATCGACGTTCTTTTAACTCCAGCTCTTTTTGATGAGCACGCGAGCCAACGACCACTGAAACCAGCACGATTATGAAAAGAATGACTATAGTTAGGATCTGAAGCGTAGCCATGATTGTCCTTTGTAAGTGATTTCAGTATGTTAAAGGGCAAATGCTAGACACAGCAATAGGAATGTTGCGAATCTCTCAGGGATTGCTTGTCATATATTAGCGCTTTGCTTAATATCTGCGCCCCTAAGGTATTCTAAGCACGTTCATCTTTCAAAAGTAATTAAGGCTCGAACAACCCAATGGCAAAATCTCTGGTTATCGTGGAATCGCCAGCTAAGGCAAAAACAATTAACAAATATCTCGGCAACGACTTCGTCGTGAAGTCGAGTGTTGGTCATATCCGAGATCTCCCGGCTGGTACGACGTCCACATCTACACCGCAGGAACGTGCTAAACAAGCCGCGTTGACGCGCAAAATGAGCCCGGAAGAGAAAGCGGAACACAAACGCACAAAAGCACGTAAACAGCTGATTAACCGTATGGGCGTGGACCCTGAACATAACTGGGCTGCACAATACGAGATTTTACCCGGTAAAGAAAAGGTTGTTGAAGAACTACGCCGACTAGCTAAAAATGCTGACACCATCTATCTCGCAACCGATTTGGATAGAGAAGGTGAGGCCATTGCATGGCATTTACGTGAAGCCATTGGTGGTGATGATAATCGTTATAAACGGGTTGTCTTCAATGAAATCACAAAAAATGCCATTACATCGGCTTTTGAGACACCATCAGAACTAGACATGAATCGCGTTAATGCTCAACAAGCGCGCCGCTTCCTCGACCGCGTTGTAGGGTTTATGGTGTCACCGTTACTTTGGGCAAAAGTAGCTCGTGGATTGTCCGCTGGCCGAGTTCAGTCGGTTGCAGTGCGATTGATTGTTGAACGTGAAAAAGAAATTCGTGCTTTTATCCCAGAAGAGTTCTGGGAACTTGACGCTAATTTAGCGACTCAAGATAAAGCCAACATTCCTTTTGTCACAGTGAAACATCAAGGCAAAGAATATCGTCCGACTTCTCAAGAACAGTCAGACGAACACGTTAAACGTCTAGAAAACGCAGCGTTCAATGTTGTCAGTCGTGAAGATAAACCGACTCGCTCTAAGCCGTCGGCACCTTTTATCACATCAACATTGCAGCAAGCCGCGAGCACTCGCTTGAGTTTTGGCGTTAAGAAAACAATGATGCTTGCGCAGCGTTTGTATGAGGGTGGTTATATCACCTACATGCGTACAGACTCGACCAATCTAAGCGCTGAGGCCGTTGAAGCTGCTCGTGAGTACATTCAAAGTAAATTTGGCGACGCTTACTTGCCACCGGAAGCATTACGTTATTCGAGCAAAGAAGGCGCTCAAGAAGCCCATGAGGCGATTCGTCCTTCTAGTGTGGATGTAACCCAAGATATGCTGCAAGGCATGGATAAGGATGCACACCGTCTTTATGATCTGATCCGCAATCAGTTTATTGCATGTCAAATGACGCCCGCAGAATATACCTCTACTACCATTACTGTGATTGCAGACGAATACGAACTACGAGCAAAAGGCCGAATCTTACGCTTTGATGGTTATACTCGTGTTATTACACCGGTAGGTAAAAAAGTCGAAGACACTATTTTGCCAGATGTGAAGCAAGGTGAGCAGTTAACATTGATTAACTTAGACCCTGAGCAACATTTCACCAAACCTTCGGCACGCTACAGTGAAGCCAGCTTAGTAAAAGAGTTGGAAAAACGTGGTATTGGTCGTCCATCAACGTACGCGTCAATTATTTCAACCATTCAAGACCGTGGTTACGTGCGTGTTGAAAACCGCCGTTTCTACGCAGAAAAAATGGGTGACATCGTTACCGATCGACTGGTAGCAAGCTTTGATGACCTCATGGATTTCAGCTTTACTGCGCAAATGGAAGAAAAGCTTGATGATATCGCAGAGGGCGAAAAAGATTGGATAAAAGTACTGAATAGCTTTTATGCTGATTTTAGCAAAACCCTAAATAAAGCCGAAGCGGTTGACGGCGGTATGGCACCAAATGAGCCAACGCCAACGGATATCCCATGTCCAACGTGTGAACGACCTATGCAGATTCGAACTGCTAGCACCGGTGTATTCTTGTCCTGCTCTGGTTACGTATTGCCGCCAAAAGAGCGCTGTAAAGCAACCATCAACTTAGTAAGTGGTGATGAAGCGGTTGCGGTCGATGACGAAGAAGGCGAATCTAAAGCCCTGATTAACAAGCGTCGTTGTGACATTTGTGGATCAGCGATGGACAGTTACTTGGTCGATGAACACCGCAAATTACACGTTTGTGGTAACAACCCTTCTTGTCCAGGTTTTGAAGTCGAAAAGGGGACATTCAAGCTCAAAGGCTACGATGGCCCTACACTTGAATGCGATAAATGTTCTTCTGAAATGCAGCTAAAAACTGGTCGTTTTGGTAAATACTTTGGCTGTACTAATGAAGAATGTAAGAACACACGTAAGCTATTGAAAAATGGCGAAGCCGCGCCGCCAAAGATGGACCCTGTTCCGATGCCTGACTTAGCATGTCAAAAGGTGGAAGATCATTATGTTCTACGTGACGGTGCAACGGGGCTTTTCCTTGCGGCCAGCCAATTCCCACGCAAGCGTGAAACGCGTCCGCCATTAGTAAAAGAGCTAAAACCTTACATGGATCAAATTGATCCAAAATATCATTACTTTGACAGTGCTCCATTGCAAGATGAAGAGGGTAACCCAACCGTTATTCGCTTCAGTCGTAAAACGAAAGAGCAATACATTATGACTGAAATAGAAGGCAAGCCTACAGGCTGGAAAGCCTTCTACGAAGGTGGTAAGTGGAAAATTGATCACGGTAAAAAGAAAAAATGATGTCATCTAGTTTGGCAAGTAGCACTAATCAACGCTTAGATGCGGCGCGTCGCCTGCTGGTTCAAAGCCAGCAGGAAGAAGGCGAATGGCTCATGAACAGCTATGAATCTTCTGCAGTGTTCCAGCTACGCAGTGGTTTGAATGGTTTACTTCAAGAGGTGATGGCTTCTTATAATCTTTCCTGCCAAGTTGATATTGACGTCATGGTTCGTGCCAGCGAAGAAAGAGGGATTGCTATCCCAGTGCTGTTAGAGTTAATGCAACTTAAATCATCTAGGCAGTCTTGGTTGTCTCAATTGCTAGATACATTTGATGCAGCACTTGAGTGTCGTGCTGCAAATCAGGCATACTCCGCAGCGGGTAATGTTGAGCTGATCGGTCGAGGTTCTGATGCTGGTAGCTCAACCAAACACATCTTAAGCTCTTTAACTGAGCTCGTCTTACGTTTTCGTGAAGACGCCGCAGAATATTAATGATGAAAGATACGTATTTAGAAATAGTAGAATTAGAAAATGGCGAGATTGTCTTGCGCCCAGCAGGGGAAGACGACGATAAAACACCGATTGCCACACTGACCATTTCTGATGACACGAAAGACTTTTTGAAGGATCGTTATTTTGAATTGGCTAAATGTATGTTCCATGCGGGCATAGATTTTGTTTATTCAGATGACTTCGATGGTTTAGATGGCTCTGATTCCGATGTGTATGATGAAGAATTCATGCCTCGGATATTGCACTGATAATTAAAGTTAAGGGTTAAAATTCATGGCCGCTATAAGTAAAACACTTAAAGCAGCCATGATGGGGTTCTCAAGTTTTACAACCCACGTCGAATAACACCAACCGATAAGCCTTCAATAGCGAAATCTTCGCTTTCAAGATCAACGATGATGTCACTGAACTCTTCGTTTTCTGGAATCAGTCGAACTTCACGACCTTTTTGCTCGAAACGCTTTACTGTTACTTCGTCACCAATGCGCGCAACAACGATTTGTCCATTACGAACCGTATGTGTTTTATGAACGGCTAATAAGTCACCATCCATAATGCCGGCATTTTTCATACTCATACCGTTAACCGATAATAGATAATCAGCTTTAGGGGTGAACATTTCCGGCGCAACACTGATACGTGAATCGATGTTTTCTTGCGCTAAAATAGGGTAACCTGCTGCTACTCGACCAATGATGGGCAATGTTCCATTTTCATCGTTTGCACTGACAGGTTCAGGATCGACAAGACGAATGCCTCGCGATGCACCAGAAAGCATTTCAATAGCGCCTTTCTTGCACAGAGCCTTTAAGTGTTCTTCTGCAGCGTTTGGGGATCTAAAGCCTAGGCGCGCAGCAATCTCGGCACGAGTCGGTGGAAACCCCGTTTCGATAATGAATTCGCGTATAGTCTCTAGTACATCAGACTGTCTTTTCGTTAATTTAATCATATGGCATCTGTTTGTTTATACAGTTACTGTTATTATATACAGCTATCAATTAATTGCTCAACTAAATTCAATGCTTTCAGACTCAATTAAACAAAATATTCAAACGGCTTACCGCGCTTACCTTGAAGCAAAAGGCCATAAAGCACGTGTTGGGCAGCGACAAATGATCGCTACCATTGCGCGGACCCTTGGTGCCATTAAACAAGGCGCAGAAGGCGAACGCCTAGGTGAAAAGCACGTTGCTGTGGTAGAGGCGGGGACCGGTACGGGCAAAACCCTATCGTACTGCTTGTCTGCTATTCCGATTGCTAAAGAGAAAGGCGTCAAGCTGGTGATTTCCACGGCTACAGTGGCTCTACAAGAACAAATTCTTCATAAAGAGCTTCCTAGTCTACTAGAGCTAACCGATTACAGTTTTCGCTATACCTTGGCGAAAGGTCGTGGGCGTTATATGTGTCTGAATAACTTGGAAGGTTTTTTAGGTGCTGAAGAACAAGCCACGGATGATATGTTTGCTGGATTATTCGAACAGCACCTTGCTGCCGACGACATCAATACAGCGCTTTATCAAGAAATGGATGAAGCATTAGAAAGTGGCAAATGGGACGGCGATAAAGACAACTGGGAAGGCATCATCCGTGAACAAGATTGGCGTCGACTCACCACTGATCACCAACAGTGTACAAATCGTAACTGTGCTAACTTTTCAGTCTGTCCATTTTTTAAAGCCCGCGCAGAGTTAGAAACCGCCGATGTGATCGTTGCCAATCATGATTTGGTCCTAGCAGATTTATCGTTGGGCGGCGGTGCTATATTGTCTGATCCCAAAGAAACCATATATGTATTCGACGAAGGTCATCACCTACCAGACAAAGCCATCAGCCACTTTCGCCATGAAGTTAGATTACAGCAGAGCATTAGCTGGCTAAAACAGTTAGATAAAAACTTGATCAACTTACGTCAAGAGCTAACCAATGAGGTAAGTTTAACGGGTCAGATCTTATTAAAAATACCACAGCAGATCCAAAGCACTATTAACTTTATTCAATACGTTCAGCAGGGACTGGCTCCATTTATTCAAGAGTTAGGCTTAGATCAAGATTCTCGTCAGCATCGTTTTGAATTTGGTGTCATTCCAGATGAACTACGTCAACTGGCGTACAGTTTGGCTATGTCTTATCAAAAGCTGTTTAAGCAGATTGAAAACATTCAGGATGAATGTAAAAAAGTGAAGCAGAATGAAGGGATGGGCATTAAAGAAGATACCGCAGAAAGCTGGCTGCCTATCTTAGGTGTCATTTTAGGGCGCCTAGAAACCTGCACCGAACTGTGGAAGCTTTATTCAGCGCTGGATGACCAACAATACCCACCTAATGCCCGCTGGTTGCTTGTCGTGGGTCAGGGCATGGATCAAGACATTGAATTGGGTGGTTCACCTATTTTGGCAGCTCATACGCTGCGTATGCAGCTGTGGGACAAATGCTTTGGTGCAGTCGTCACCTCCGCCACATTGACGGCATTAAACGAATTTCACCGCTTTAATATGCGCTCTGGCGTGCCCAGAGAAAGTGAATACCTTCGTGTTATCAGCCCATTTGATTTCGCCAATAAAGGCACCCTTATTGTGCCGGACATGGAGGTTGAACCGAATCAAGCCGATGCACACAGTAAAGAACTGATTCGATATTTGAATGACAAAGTAGATCCATTGTTAGGTTCATTGGTTCTATTTTCATCACGTCGTCAAATGGAAGAAGTCGCCGCAGGCTTAAAAGACACACTTAAAGATATTTTGTTGATACAAGGCGAGCAGTCAAAACGCATTATTTTAGAAACCCACAAAGAGGCGATTGACGCTAAAAAAGGCAGTTTGTTATTTGGCTTGGCCAGTTTTGCAGAAGGTGTCGATTTACCTGGTGACTATCTCACGCGCGTATACATTGCTAAAATTCCATTTGCGGTGCCAGACGATCCGGTTGAAGCGACTTTGGCGGAGTGGATTCAAAGGCGTGGAGGTAACCCTTTTATGGAAATAACGATTCCTGATGCGTCTCTGCGCCTTGTTCAAGCCACTGGACGTTTACTTCGTAGTGAGAATGACAGTGGCGAAATTCACATTCTCGATAAGCGTCTTCGCACCAAACGCTATGGCTCACAGCTGATCAATAGCTTACCGCCTTATAAACAGATTTAACAAACTAAAGGTGATAACTGAGTGCCATTTAGGTACACTCGGAGCCCTGTTAACAAACATTCATTTAAAAGAGATTAAAGACTCTCACATGGAAAAACAGCAAGAAGCCGCGCGCCCAGCCTCTAAAGGGCCAAAGCGCCAGCGCAGACCCCGTCGTAAACACAACAAAAGCAGTGCTAACGCCACGGGAGCTAACGCTCCGGCTGCTGAAAAGGAAACTAATGTGCTTTGGTCTATTGATGACTTTAACGTTCCAGAAGTAGAAGGCAAAACTCGTTTCCACGATCTAAATCTTCCAGATCGCGTACTTCGCGCAATTCAAACCATGGGCTTTGAATACTGCAGCGAAATTCAAGCAGCAACGCTACCCGCTACATTACAAGGTTATGACCTGATCGGCCAAGCTCAAACTGGCACAGGTAAAACTGCCGCCTTTCTGATTGCTATGATCAGTGACTTTTTGGATTACCCTGAAAAGCAAGAACGCCAAAACCATTTTCCACGTGGTCTAATCATTGCGCCGACACGTGAATTGGCTCTTCAAATTGCTGATGAGGCAGAGAAGCTCACTAAGTTTACAAACTTAAATGTTGTGTCTCTAGTCGGCGGCATGGATTACGACAAACAACGTAAACAACTTGAATCTCTGCATGTTGATCTAGTTGTTGCAACACCTGGTCGTTTGCTCGACTTCGCGCGCAACAAGAAAGTGATGCTCAACAAAGTAGAATGCGTCGTGCTGGATGAAGCAGATCGAATGCTATCTATGGGCTTTATCCCAGACGTTAAAAGTATCATTCGTATGACCCCTCATAAAGAGCGTCGTCAGACCATGCTGTTCAGTGCTACGTTCCCAAAAGATGTTCAAGCACTGGCGCGACAGTGGACGTATCATCCGCAAGACGTATCAGTTGTACCGAAAGAGACGACGAACAAGAATATCGATCAGGTGATTTATACGGTTTCGGCTGGTCAAAAATGGCCTATCCTTAAAAAGTTGATCGAAGATAATGGCAACCAACGTACCATTATTTTTGCTAACCGCCGTGACGAAACACGTGAACTTAATGAAAAGCTAAAAAAAGCGAACATTAACTGCGCGATGTTATCGGGAGAAGTGTCTCAAGAAAAACGAGTTAAAACGCTTGAGAAGTTCAAAGACGGTAGTCTTCAAGTCCTTGTTGCGACCGATGTCGCCGGCCGTGGTATTCATGTTGACAACATCGAGCTCGTGGTTAACTACACGTTGCCAGATGATCCTGAAGACTATGTTCACCGTATTGGTCGTACAGGCCGAGGTGGCGAAATGGGTAAATCCGTCAGCTTTGCAACGGAAGATGATTCGTTCATGATTCCTGAAATTGAAGCGACAATCGGCGCCTCTATCCGTTGTGAATACATGCGCGACCAAGACTAAAGAGGGTTCATGAAGCTACACCATCATTTTGCTCAGCTGGGCAATGAGTTTTGTGCTCATACCCGTATTCAACCCTTAGCTGAGCAGCGATTGGTAGAGTATAACAAAACTCTAGCAAGCGAATTAGGTATCGACTTTTCGGATGAAAAGGTTCAAAAGATCTTAAGTGGTCAAGAGCCAATCGATGAGTCCCTTAGTATGGTGTATGCTGGCCACCAGTTTGGAGGTTTCAGTCCTCGACTAGGTGATGGCCGAGGTGTTTTGCTCGGTGAGGTAAAAGATCAGCATGGTGTATTACATGATCTTCATGTTAAAGGTGCAGGGCAAACCCCCTTTAGTCGTCAAGGTGATGGAAGAGCTGTGCTGCGCTCCAGCATTCGAGAATACCTCTCAAGCGAAGCGATGCATGCTCTAGGCATCCCGACCTCTAGAGCACTAGCACTGTACGATAGCAAGCAAGCGGTTTATCGAGAGCGCCCTGAGTCGGGCGCTTTATTAATCCGTACTGCGCAATCACATGTTCGATTTGGTCACTTTGAGTACTTTTTCGCGCATAAAATGTATGACCAACTGCAAGAGCTCATCGATTTCACACTCGACACTTATTTCTCACATCACAAAGACAAACCAGAACCGCTAAAAGCTATGTTAATCGAGGTTGTTCAAAGAACAGCTCGCATGATCGCAAAATGGCAGTCAGTCGGCTTTCAACATGGTGTGATGAATACAGACAACTTTTCAATTCTGGGTGAAACCATCGACTACGGCCCATTCGGCTTCATGGAAAACTTCGATGATAAGTGGGTATGTAATCACTCTGATCATGAAGGACGATATGCCTATTACCGACAACCGGGCATTGGTCTTTGGAACCTGAATTGTTTGATGTTTGCTTTCTCAAAACATTTCTCACGTGATGAATTGATTGAAGTGCTAAAACATTATGAGCCTACACTGCAAACCCATTATGATGAACTAATGATGGCAAAGTTAGGCATAGCAAGTACTTCTGAGTTAGAACCTATGCTGGAAAAGTTGTTTGTTGTGCTCAGAAAAGAGCATTTTGATTTCACGATTTTCTTTCGTTTGTTGAGTCAGGTCGATACAGATCAGCCGGAATTACTCATGGATGAAGTCGTAGATAGAAAAGCAATGGCAGATTGGTTGGATTACTATTGGTCAATTAGAAATGACGGACGAGATCAACAGGCCGTCAGTCAACAGATGCAAAAAGTGAATCCAAAATTTGTTCTAAGAAATTACCTTGCGCATGAAGTTATTGAAGCAGCAGAATCGGGTAATTACTTGCCGTTTAGACAGTTGCTTAACGTACTCAACAGTCCATTTGAAGAGCATGAAGAAAGTAATGCTTTGGCGATGCGAGCCCCTGATTGGGCTCGTCACCTAGAAGTAAGCTGCTCTTCATAACGATAAGGTATTAGTGTAACCATGGATAAACAATCGGTTTGTGTTTTAGGTGGCGGAAGTTTTGGCACCGCTTTGGCGAATATCATGGCCAACAATGGTCATCAGGTTAGCCAGTGGATGCGAAACGAAGAGCAGGTCGAGGAAATCAACCTGACAGGTTTGAACAGTCGTTATCTACCTAACGCACCTTTGCATCGTGAGCTTTTAGCGACTAATAACCTAGAAGAAGCGATTCGTGCGAGTGATACCATTTTTGTATCCATTCCATCAAAGTCCTTCGAACAGGTTGTTGAACGCATTAAGCCGTTGCTGACACCAGAAAAAATTCTAATCAGCACCACGAAGGGTTTTAACCCAAGTCGATTTGAGCTGATGAGCGACATTTTACGTCGCAATGGTATTTCGGATCGAATTGGGGTTCTCAGTGGACCAAACTTGGCGAAGGAAATTGCTGCTGGTCAGCTGACGGGGTCAGTCATTGCCAGTGAAGACGATGACTTGCGTGAAACCGTGATCGAATTATTGAAATCTCGCACGTTTCGAGTTTACGAAAACCATGACAGTAAAGGCGTAGAACTGGCGGGCGCTTTGAAAAATATCTACGCAATTGTCTGTGGTTTAGCAAAAGCTAAAAAGGTCGGTGAAAACACCATGGCCATGATTATGACTCGAAGTTTGGCTGAAATGAGCCGCTTCGCTGTGCACTTCGGAGCAAATCCAATGACATTTCTTGGTTTAGCTGGCATGGGGGATTTGATCGCTACCTGTACGTCGCCTTTAAGCCGCAACTATCGGGTCGGTTTTGCACTGGGCTCTGGAGAAGAGCTAGAAAAAGCAATCGGAGCGATCGGTGAGGTGGCAGAAGGTGTGAATACTTTGCGCATGGTTGTAGAAGAGGCTGATAAACACGGTCTTTACATGCCACTCGCGTCGGGGTTGTACAAATTGATTTTTGACAATGCGAGTTTAGACTCCTTGATTGGAACCCTGATGACAGGTGAACAAAAATGGGATGTTGAGTTCGCGACAGCTGGAGTAAATAGAAATGAATAAACCTGGTTACGCTAATCAAGACTTTTGGATCAGAATGTTGTTTATGCTGATTTATTGGGGGCTTCTAAACATTGCATTAACTGTGTTTGGCTTCCTTGTGATCATTACAACACTGGTTCGCTTTGGCTCTAAAACGGAACTTACTTCGTTGAACTACTGGTTATCTTCAACGGGTGTATTTATTAAGCAAACTATTTCTTTCTTGTCGTTCTCGAAAGAAGAGAAACCTTTCCCGTTCCAGTCTTGGCCTGAAAAAGATAGCCGTGAAGACTAAGCGTCTCTATATATTGCGTCATGGTAACGCTGAGCCTTATTGCTTTGAGCAAGATGCTCAGCGTGCGTTAACCAAGCAAGGGATTGAAGAAGTGCGCAGCACTGCTCAACAATTCTCAGTCCTTGGTGAAAAACTTGATGCTGTGTTTGTGAGCCCGTATCTACGGGCTCAACAAACCGCAAACGAATTTTTAAGAGTATCAGGGTCTCAAGCTACTCCTGAAACCCTAGACTCAATTACCCCCAGTGGTAAAGAACTTGATGTAGCGCTTTGGCTGCATGACCTTCCTTATGAGTCCATCCTGTTAGTGACCCATCAACCCTTTGCATTTGAATTAGTTGAAATGCTTGCTGATGCGCCTTTGCCATACAGTTTTCAAATGACGACAGCGACAATGGCGTCTTTAGAAGGGGAACTATTTGCTACGGCATGCTGTCAATTTAGATGGGCAATTTCACCTAATTACTAAATAAGCAACGTTACAATGTCCAACGACACAGTATTCCAGCTTGGCCATACAACCATTACAGCAACCCAATGGCTCTCTGTTAACCCAGATGCTACGCATATCGTGATGTTACACGGCTGGCTGGATAATGCGGCGTCATTCGCAACTTTAGCGCCTGAACTTTCTAATTTTAGTATCACCGCATTAGATTTAGCCGGACACGGGAAGTCTCAACATCGTCCTGATGGCTGCTTTTATCATTTATGGGACTATGTGCTAGATGTCATTGCGGTGCTTAAAACGTCGACTCAAAACGTTTGGCTTCTTGGACACAGCATGGGAGGAGCAGTCGCCATGTTGGTAGCAGCGATGGTGCCAGACAAAGTCCGTGGTCTTGTTATATTGGATAGCATGGGCCCAGCAACGGCGACTCCAGATCAACGTGTAACGACAATGCAGCGCTCAATGCAAAAAATGCTTAAGAAGAGAACGATTAGATCGTCTCGTTACCAATCAAAAGAAGCTCTTGTTCATGCTCGGATGCATGGATTTACTGAACTTTCCTATGAAGCCGCTAAGCCACTTGTTGAGCGCGGTGCTACCTTTGAAAATGGTGAGTGGAAATGGCGAACAGATCATAAGCTGTCCTTCCCATCCCCCTTTCGTATGGATGAAGCTTCAGTTGAAGCTTACATTCAGGCAATAAAATGCCCAACTTTAGCCCTTGTTGCCAATCAAGGGATCTTTGCACGACAACAAGAACTGGTAGAAAAACGAGCAAAAGCATTTCCTTGGATTAAACTTAAACGATTAGAAGGCAACCACCATTTCCATTTGGAACCTTCAACGTCGGTTTGCGTCGCTCAGGAAATTCATCGATTTATCGACCAAAATTAGATTATTACAATCTAAGGAGTAGTGGTTATGTTTCGAGTTATTGGGGCAATGATGTCTTCCTTGCTATTAACCAGTGCCAGTACGGTATTGTTTGCGCAGGACACAGAAATCCCTGTTTATCGAGGGGCGAACATCGTCAAAAGCAAACCGGTAGAAAAGAGCTACATTGAAATACCTTTAGCAAAAATCTATCGCTCTGGAAGAGGTTGGGAGCCTGAAAAGATCGAATTAGTAGAAGGTACAGCTGTTCAAACCTTGTATAAAATTGGGCGCAATGTACCAATGGAAACCGTAGAACAATTTTATCAAGAGGCCATCCAGAATTTATCTGACGTCGAAATGCTGTTCACTTGTCAAAGTCGATCTTGCGGCAGCTCTAATGCGTGGGCAAATAATTTCTTTAACGATTATCTGTTGTACGGATCCGATTCCAGTCAGTCACTTTGGGTACTTAGAGACCAAAGCATGCACTATTGGGTGGTGTATCTAAACCGCCGAGGTGCAGGCGACATCATGGTTCGAATTGATGAAGTTGTTCCAAGCGGCAACGATCTGGGGATTAATATTCTGGCTCAACTTAACGCGACAGATGTTCCTCGAATTCGCCGCTTTTTATCTGATTTAGAGACATTAGATGGCCTGGTCGCGTTTGTGACCAGTGAAGCGGACAATCGTAGTGCGATTCGCGTAGGTGATGCTTACATTGAAGAAATTCGGCGCACCTTAAACTCTAGTGAACTATCCAGTATCCGGTTTATTAATTTAGCCAACATGGGTGACTCCACTTACGGGTCACATCGTGTTATTTTTGTGCGTGATTCCAACTAGCTAGGAAAGCGTACATACATGTCTCAAAAAACGGTCTCTTTAGTGCTTGGCAGTGGTGCTGCTCGTGGCCATGCTCATATTGGCGTTATTAATGCGATAGAGGAGCAAGGCTTTAAGGTGGTATCTGTGTCCGGCTGTTCAATCGGTGCCATCGTCGGTGGTATATATTTGTGTGGTAAATTAGCAGAATATCAGAAATGGGCCGAGTCATTGGATCGATTTCATGTCTTAAAGCTACTGGATATGGCCGTTTTAATGGGGGGCTATGTCCGGGGAGATCGCTATTTCCAAGTTATTGAAAACCTGATTGGCAATAAAGTCAGTATTGAATCACTCCCTTTACCTTTTACTGCGATAGGCGTCGACATTTTAAGCCAAAAAGAATTTTGGTTTCAAAGGGGCAGTTTGTTACAAGCTATGCGTGCCTCATCCGCTGTACCTTCAGTAGTCAGCCCTGTTCAAGTAGGCAGTCGCGTCTATGTTGATGGCGGCGTGCTTAACCCTCTTCCTATTATACCAACCGTTTCAGCTGGTGCAGACTATATCATTGCCGTGGACCTAAATGGCCCAGCTCAGCATCCTGCAAACCCTCCCTTTGTTGTACCGGAAAAAGAGTCAGAATGGTGGCACAACATCAAAGATTTTTTCAGCAAAGCGAAAGAAGAAAGTGGTGGTGGAGAGGTTATGGAGCCTGAAAAACGCTACGACACCCAAAGTTGGGGCCGCATTCAAACCATTAACATGATGTTTGAAACGATGCAGGAGTCTCTAACCCAATATAAAGTGGCAGGCTACCCACCGGATCTTTTAATTTCCATTCCTAAGGACGCATGTAGTTTCTATGAGTTCTGGCGATCGAAAGAGCTAATCAAACTTGGTTATGATGTTGCCGCAGAGGCGCTATCTCAATTAACCAACCGAGAACGACGACATTACTCTTTTCCGAGTGGTGGCTAACCCACTGGATATTAATGGTAAATAAAGTAAAATACCTATCTATATTTTACTTTATTTAACGGCTCCGAGCGTATACACATGGCAAGAAAAGCAAACATCGCGAAAGAAGAAATCATCGAAGCGTGTTGGCGTTTAATTGAAACCAATACTTTTCCAAATATTCCGCGC
The DNA here is from genome assembly GCF_049821165.1 of Marinomonas gallaica. NCBI lineage: Bacteria > Pseudomonadati > Pseudomonadota > Gammaproteobacteria > Oceanospirillales > Oceanospirillaceae > Marinomonas > Marinomonas gallaica. Next base: position 2,597,277 of record NZ_CP187511.1, on the reverse strand, counting down.
TTAAGCGAATACTTTAAAGAGCTTGATGGTCGTGGATGTTCTAACACAACGTTGTTAAATGCCATTAACGACTGGGAAGAAGATTACCGCGAGCATCAAGAAACAGAGTTAAAAGACATTACTGAACAATTGACGCCAACGTTTAAACGTTTTGAACGAGATGTCATTCAGCAGCTGTCGGTTCTCCTTGATGAAAAAATACAAGCTAATGAACATCAGCTGGCGTTAAAAAAAGATGCGATAGAAGGGCGCGATAACTCTTTGGCAGATGCCTATATTCGATCTGAACAACAGTTAGAGGAAACGCAAACACTGCTCGATTCTGTTCAGCAATCAGAACAAGACTTATTACACCAGAATCAACAGATAACGCAGCGTTATGAAGATACACTTTCACGAACGCGCGTTTTGGAGTCGGAACTTGACGACAATAAGCGTCAACTACGTGAGGCAGATACCAAACTCAATCAAGCGCAAGTGGATTTGGCCAAGCAAGATCAGCAGATCAAGATGCTGACTGAAACACTTAAAACCACTCAACAACAGTTAGCGAATTTGGCACATCAGACCCAAAGCCAACACGAACAAATGTTGAGCAATGCATTGGCTGAAATAAAAGAATTAAGCAAATCACTTAAGCCCAATAAACCTGACGCATAGAGTCTCACGGTTATTACCGTTATAATGTGTCACTTTGCTATAAGACTGAGTTTCATGAGCCGACATCAATCCGCAGTACGTGATTTACAATCGATCCAAGACTTTATTCGTTGGACCTATTCACGCTTCCTACAATCTGACATTTTCTTTGGTCATGGTACTGACAATGCTTGGGATGAAGCGATACAGCTTGTCTTAGGCTCTTTGTCGTTGCCACTGGATTTCCCCAAGGAATATTTAGACAGCCGACTCACTGCAAATGAGAAAAAACGTATTTTAAAGTACGTTGATCGTCGAATTAAACAGCGCGAACCCTTGCCTTATATCCTTGGTGAAGCTTGGTTTATGGGTCTACCATTTAAAGTTACTAAAGATACTTTGATCCCAAGATCGCCGATTATGGCATTAATAGAAGGGGAGTTTCAGCCCTGGTTGCAACAGTACCCACTTAACATTTTAGATATGTGCACGGGATCAGGCTGTTTAGGCATAGCGGCGGCATTAACCTTTGAAGATGCAAGCGTAGACATTACGGATATCAGTGAAGCCGCTCTAGACGTTGCTGCAGAAAACATCACTATGCACGATGTGAATGATCGCGTTACCGCCATTCACTCTGATATGTTTACCTCATTGGCTGGTAAGCAATACGATTTAATTATATGTAATCCACCCTATGTGGACGCCAATGATTACGAAACAGCACCTAAAGAATTCCATAATGAGCCGCAGCTGGCGTTAACGTCAGGCGATGATGGTTTAGATTTTACCCGCGCATTTCTTGCGCAAGCAGCGAATTACTTACAAGACAATGGTATTGTTGTTTACGAAGTAGGCAATTCTGAAGTCGCACTCCAAGACGCTTACCCAGACACTCCATTTATGTGGGTAGACCTAGAGCATGGCGGCAATGGCGTTTTTGTCCTGACAAAAGACGAATTAAAGACATTACAACAAGAGTAATCTAACACAATGGCTGGCAATACATTTGGTACATTATTCACAGTCACCACTTTTGGTGAAAGTCACGGCCTAGCATTAGGAGCAATCGTAGACGGTTGTCCGCCAGGGCTTGAATTGACAGAAGCAGACATTCAACGTGATCTGGATTTACGTAAACCAGGTACGTCTAAACATACCACTCAACGCCGCGAACCCGATGAAGTTGAAATTTTATCGGGTGTGTTCGAAGGCAAGACAACAGGCACGCCGATCGGCCTATTGATCCGTAACACTGACCAACGTTCAAAAGATTACGGTAATATCAAAGATACATTCCGTCCGGCGCACGCCGATTACGTTTATGATCAGAAATTTGGTTTCCGTGATTACCGTGGTGGTGGCCGTTCATCAGCACGCGAAACAGCAATGCGTGTGGCTGCCGGTGCGATTGCAAAGAAATGGCTTAAGCAACGATATGGTATTGAAATACAAGGCTTCTTGTCGCAACTTGGCCCTATCAAGCTTGATGTAAAAGATTTAAGTCAAGTGTACGATAATTCCTTTTTCAGCCCAGACCCAGATGCCATTCCGGAGCTAGAAGAATACATGACGAACCTGCGCCGAGAGGGGGATTCAGTCGGTGCTAAGATTACCGTGGTTGCCAAAAATGTCACACCTGGACTTGGCGAACCTGTATTTGATCGTTTAGATGCAGACATTGCTAAAGCAATGATGGGCATTAACGCGGTAAAAGGCGTTGAAATCGGTGATGGTTTTGCGGTTATTGAACAAAAAGGCAGCGAGCATCGCGATGAAATGACCCCCGAAGGTTTCTTAAGTAACCATGCCGGTGGCGTTATTGGTGGCTTGTCTTCCGGCCAAGACATTGTTGTTCATATGGCCCTTAAACCAACATCAAGTATCACGGTGCCAGGCAAGAGTATTGATCGTCAAGGTAGCCAAATTGACGTCATCACAAAAGGTCGTCATGACCCATGTGTTGGTATTCGTGCGACCCCCATTGCTGAAGCAATGTTGGCTTTGACGTTGATTGACCATGTATTGCGTAACCGCGGCCAAAATGCGGATGTACACTGTGAAACCCCAGTGATCAAAGCAAACGCGGAATAATGTAGTTTGTGATTTCAAAAGGTCGCCTTGGCGGCCTTTTTCTGTTTAAAAGGATTACCTATGTCTAATGCTGTCATCCGAGTACTAGTTGGTTCAAACAACCCAGTTAAAAAGGGCGCTGCAATGAAGGCTTTTGCTAAAGCGTTCCCAACTCGCGCTATCCACTGTGAAGAGATATCGGCACCATCTAACGTTGCCGACCAACCCATGAATGAAGCGGATACTAAACTAGGCTCACAAAATAGAGCCACATTCTGTGCTCACAGCGATAGCAAACAACAATTTGATTATTATGTTGCCATGGAAGGTGGCGTGGATTCATTCAGTGAAGGTCCTGCAACATTTGCATACGTCACCATACGTGATCAACAAGGCCGTATTGTCACGGGACGCAGCGCAAATTTACCCTTACCACGTAAGGTGTACAGCAGATTAGAGCAGGGTGAAGAGCTCGCTCATGTAATGGATGATCTATTCAATGATCAAAATATTCGCCAAAAAGGCGGTGCCATTGGCATTTTCACCAATCAGATTGAAACTCGAGAAAGAGTCTACATGCAGGCGTTGATATTGGCATTGGCACCATATTTACATGAAGAGATTTATCAATGATCAATCGTTACAGTCATTTTCTATTTGACGCAGATGAAACACTTTTCAAATTTGATGCGTTTGCAGGGCTGCAACATATGTTTCAGCAATTTGACGTGTACTTTGATATGGCACATTTTGAGGAGTATCAGAAACTTAATAAGCCGCTTTGGGTGCAATATCAGAACGGAGATATCAGCGCAGAAACACTGCAAATTACCAGATTTGAATACTGGGCCAATACGTTAAATGTTTCAGCTAAGCATCTAAATGAGGGTTTCTTGAACAGCATGGCGTTAATCTGTGAGCCATTAGCGGGTGCAAAAGAACTTATTGAGCATTTGTTAGCACAACAGAAATCCTTAACCATTGTGACGAATGGATTTACCGCATTACAACAAAAGCGCCTTAAAGCAACGGGCTTAGAGTCAGCGTTTGAACACATCGTTATTTCTGAGCAGATTGGTTGGGCGAAACCAAACGTAAAAGTATTTGAACATGCGTTAGATTTACTAGGATTAGGCAGCGACGATAAAGCAAAGGTTCTGATGATCGGCGATACGCTCGAGTCAGATATTCAAGGCGGAATTAATGCTGGCATCGATACGTGCTGGCTAAACCATAACAACGCCAGCCATCAGGGCATTAAACCAACATACAGCGTGACAAATCTGAATCAGTTACTAGACATGCTTAAACAAAAAATCCCACAAGATTAGATTAAGACAACACGGAAAGACACCTACTATTTCCGATAAATGTTATTATCGGAAATAGTGTAATATTAGGAAATACGGCCTTTTTGGCTCTAATTACGCTTTTTATTTAAGCTTATGCATAACTTTGATCTAAGCATCATTTTCCTTAGTGACTCAAGAACTGCACTTGTTCAGTCCTAATGCTTGACGCTATCTACGACGGTTATAGCCGTTATCGCACATTTAGACATCAAGCTATGCACCACATCTTTTTTGTTGAAAAGTATGTTCTTGCCAATATGGCGGCTCACCATAAACTTCTGAAAAATAATCAATCACAGCCCGTACATTCGTTGATGGGTGCCGCGTATTGGTACGGCGGTCGCTGTCATTTTCGGACAATTAGCCATGAGCATGTTGGTTGATCACTTTGGTTGGTTAGGAAATGAAGTCATTCCCATTTCAGGAACTAGAATGGCAGCGGTCATTTGTTTAGGCGCAGCACTGTATTTCATTTACTCAAGTAATAAAGCGACAGAATAGTTAAAACTATGACTTACCAGTTATGGTTGATATGCATATTTTTTAAACAATTGACTCATTGACTTAGATCTCTATTTAAACGTTAATAGAACTGTCTTTTAGACAATTTTATTCTATACACATAACGCGAATTTAGGAGGCAGTTATGGAGCATTTTCATTGCGTGGCGTCATCAATTGCTAAACCTAATCTCTATGCCCGAAATGTCATCCGAACATTTGGACTTAGTCGCGTTTAGTGTTTGATTACAACATTGACCGCGGAACTTACGCGGCCAATTAAGTTTTCCTTTCTTCGTAAGTTCTATCGGTCTCATACTTTTGGAGACTTACCATGAGCTTAATCGCCTTAATGAACTACCTTAAAGATTCACTTGAGCAACGTCGTACTAACGCAACGTTCAAACACTTAGACGATCACGTATTGCGTGATATCGGCTTTATTCGTGACCAAGGTAACATTCGCCCTCTTTCTGGCACTCAAAAAGAGCGCAGTAGACCACCCGAAAAAAGGTTAAGTGATAGTTGATGAACAACTTAGGAATTAGCTAATAAGCAGACAATATCCACTATATATTAGCTAATTCCTGATATTTTCGATTTTCTTGTGCTGCTACAGCTGTGCCTAGTAACGAGAAGTATTGTCGAAACATTTCATTAATCATCTGCCTTTGTACACCTTTAGGATATAACCCTCGCTCTGCCTCCTCTGAATAACGGCTACCACGAACTAAAAATCGACTGTTAGGAGCGCAATCTTCTATAAAGGCTTCAAACGCGCGGGCGCACATTTCTTCTGGCCTTGAGTAATACAGTACGCCTAAACGATCATCCGTTTCCTGCGACGCAATAAACATGTCACTGGCTTGCTTGGCATCTTGTGACAATAAGATCACTTCAAAACATTGAGCCAGTAAATCATTTAAAGCATGTGGGCCATATGGGTATTCATGTAACCAAAGTTTAGAGGCAAATTGCATGCGATCGGCGATGGGAAACATCTTTTGTCCCATATAATGATCAAACGCATGAAACCATTCGTGTGCGAGACTCCCTGCACCAGCGTTTTTGGCTAATGAAAGCTTACGTATTGCAGGCACATAATGTGCTGAAACACCTGGCTGCCCTCCTTTGCCGTATTGCAACCCTAACGAATGACGTAGAGAAATCACCGACTCCGGAACACTTAATACGTTCATAAGATCCATTAGAGCATAATAAAAATTGCTCGCAGCTCGATCACGCTCTTTCGGTTTAACCCACTGTCCGATCTCAATACTCTTAAAATTGAATTGCTGGCGAATCGTGACGAAATTGATTTGATGGCTCATGGGATGTCTATAGCAACTAACAGTATTTCGGGAACTTTATCACACCCATGATGAGTCATATACAAACAAGCGACACTAGAAAGCCCTTAAGCGATCTTTCATCGCTGCTAATACATGTTAGATTCTCATTTATGGCTTTATCTTATCGCTATAAAATGAAAAATATACAGGTTCTAATACGCCTAAATAAGCCCTTGGTATTCATATGACACAGCTTGCCCCAGCAGAAAACACACCTCGCCGCATACAATATTTACGCGTATTCGCGCTTGGCTTTTGTGCTTTCATTTTTAATACCTCAGAATTTGTACCTGTAGGGCTACTGTCTGACATCTCTAACGATTTCGGTATTGCACCGTCACAGACAGGCTGGATGCTTACCATTTACGCATGGATTGTGGGCGTTATGTCATTGCCCATGATGCTGATTACCAGCCGAATGGAACGTAAATTACTGCTGCTAGTAACCTGTACGGTTTTCATTATTAGCCATGGATTATCAACCATTGCTTGGGACTTCCAGAGCCTGATGATCAGTCGAATTGGTGTGGCGTTCGCCCATGCTGTGTTTTGGTCCATCACGGCATCTATCGCCATTCGTGTTGCTCCCCCAGGAAAAATGAACTTCGCTTTGAGTGTGCTTGCAACCGGTACCGGCATGGCCATGGTTCTAGGCGTTCCGTTAGGTCGTATGATTGGACAAGCAATGGGTTGGCGGATGGCTTTTGAGGTGATTGGACTCGCTGCATTAGTGATTACATTTCTAGTCTTTCGTTTATTACCTAAGCTTCCGAGTTTGACTCGTGGCGATTTGAAAAACAAAGTCCAGTCTGTGTTTAAGAATAAACCGTTATTTGTGATGTACTTCGCTGTATTTCTCGCCTTTACCGCTCACTACGGCTCATACAGTTACATTGAGCCTTTCTTGATGGATTTTGGCGGTATCTCAAGTAGTTTCACCACGGTTATTCTGCTGACTTTTGGTCTCGCAGGTATCATCGGCAGTACACTATTTAGTTATCTTGGCGAGAAGTTTGGAAAGCAGCTAATGATTGGTAGCGCGGCTGGTATGACCATTTGCATGTTCTTTTTAGCCTATGCTTTGTCTTCCACAACGGCCTTGATGATTATTACAGTGGTTTGGGGAGCGGCATTGTTATTAACGTGTTTAGCTATGCAGGCGCGGGTACTGAGTGTCGATAGCAATGCTTCGGACATCATCATGTCTCTGTTTTCCGGCATCATCAATTTAGGAATTGGTGCTGGGGCGTTAGTTGGCTCTATTTCTATCGAACAATTGGGATTGGGAAGTATTGGTTACGTGGCTTCTGCCATTGCCTTTATTGGTATCTTTGTCGCGATTTACATTGCTCGTATGGGGATTACCCCAGTCGCCACTAACGGCGCAAGCCATTAGGTGGCTTGCCGCAGCAATGCGGTACATGCCTAGCATTTGAGCGAATGTTACGCTCTAGATAATAGACGAAAGCCAGTTTGCAACGCCACCAATAGGAGTCTCGATAAAGACGAATGCCTAATGCATCAAGAACGTCAATAACGATGTCTAATTCGAGCTGAGAAGCATCATATCGAAACGATATGATGCTTTTTTTTGATTCAAAGTGTATTCGATCCACATATTCAAGTTGGCCTAAACACGCCATTACTAGCGATTCATCTACTGACGAAATTTGTTTAAACTTTAGACGAACGGTGTGACAAAAAGCCAAATTCATATACACCTCAAACGGGCTAAACACGCAATGATTAAGCGTCTTTGTTGAACCAAAACCACCAAACAATAAATACAATCGCCGCAAAGCCCAACACATTAATAAACAATGACATTATTTAATTCCTATTTCACAAGTGGCTTAAACAAACGTAACCGATTTGCATTCAATACGACCGTAACGGATGAAAGCGACATCGCGGCCCCAGCAACTACTGGACTCAGTAGCCACCCCGTAAATGGAAACAATAACCCCGCCGCGATTGGAATACCCAAGGCATTGTAGCCAAAAGCTCCCCAAAGATTTTGTTTGATGTTACTGAGGGTCGCTTTACTGATGGCGATCACACTGGCGATATTATTTAAATCATTACCAATCAGCGTGATGTCGGCACTTTCCATCGCCACATCTGTTCCACCTCCCATGGCAAAGCCAACGTCCGCTTGAGCCAGTGCCGGAGCATCATTAATACCATCGCCAATCATGCCAACCACTTCGCCTTTGGCTTGTAATTGTTTCACATAATCCAGCTTATCTTGTGGACGCATGTTCGCTTTGTAATGATCAATCGATACATCCTGAGCGACCGCTTTAGCAGTCGCTTCATTATCACCAGTGAGCATGATCACTGTGATATTCTCTTTGTGCAGATGTGTGATTGCTTCACGAGCCGTTGACTTGATTTCATCTTCTATCAAAAACACAGCCTGAATAGTCTGTTCATTAGCCAAGTAAACTTTAGAACCCACTATTGCATCATTTTTGTCTTCAATAACAAGGTTATGACTTTTCATCAGTGCTTCATTACCGAGAAGATAAAGCTTATTTTCAATCTTTGCTTTGACCCCTTGTCCAGTTACAGACTCAAACTCTGTGACTTGCAAAGAATCCGATTGGTTAGAGTGCTCTGCGTATTCTAGGAGCGCCTGCGCAAGCGGATGATTGGCCCCAGACTCTAAAGCATAAACAATCGCTTTCACTTTATCTTCGTCGTGATGCAGTGTTACGTCCGTGACTTTAGGCTTACCTTCAGTGATGGTGCCCGTTTTGTCCAAAACGATAGTGGTGATTTCACTGGCTTTTTGTAAGGCGTCTCCATTGCGAATCAAGCCCCCATACTCAGCGGCTTTGCCGACTCCGATCATAGTAGAGATAGGCGTTGCCAAACCTAACGCGCATGGACAAGCAATAATCAGTACGGATACAGCGGCAACCAACATGTTAACGGCGACAGGTTGAGGGCCAAAGTTAAACCAAGCCAGCGCTGAACAAATTGCGATAATCATAACGCTTGGCACAAATACCGCCGACACTTTGTCGGCTAAGCGACTAATTGGTGGCTTTGAGTTTTGAGCTTTGCCTACCATGCTGATGATCTGTGCTAATAACGTATCGCCACCCACTTTCGTTGCACGATACACAATGCTCCCATTACCATTTACCGTCCCTGCTGAAACCGCATCTCCCTTAGATTTCTCCACTGGGATAGGTTCTCCAGTGAGCATGGACTCATTAATCGATGAACTTCCCTCAGTGACTAAACCATCTACTGGAATTTTCTCACCGGCTTTGACTCGAATAAAATCGTCTATAGCGATGTCAGATACTCCTATTTCGTAGGTTTTGTCGTTACGAATGACGGTTGCCTTACTTGGACGAAGGTCTAGTAAGCGCTTTAATGCCGCGCTGGTTTTGCCGCGCGCACGTACTTCAAGTGCTTGACCTAAGTTGATCAAACCTAGAATCATCGTACTGGCTTCAAAATATAAATGCCGCGCATTGCTTGGCAGCCATTCAGGGTTCAAGACGACGGCCATTGAATACAGCCATGCAGACCCAGTACCAATAGCGATTAAGGTGTCCATATTGCTATGGCGATGTTTGAAAGCTCGCCAAGCACTGCTGTAATAATGACGCCCTGCGTACACCATTACTAACAAGGAAATAAGACCAACAGCTCCCCATATCATTTGATCGTGCGTGGTTTCAACATGCATGGAGCCACCAAGCAAGCCCCAAAGCATGAGCGGCCCCCCTACAACCAACCCCGCAACAGAGTAGCGAACTTTCCTCAGGTACTCTTTTTTCTCTTGTTGAGCGCGATCATCTTGAGCTTTTGCAGGATCAACAATTTGTTCCGCACCATAACCCGCATCTTGTATCGCTTTAATCAGCTCATCTGTACTGGCATTCCCTGATACCTGAGCAGTTCGACTCGCAAAATTAACATCCGCATGCGTTACAGTTGGTAAAGCGTCGAGCGCTTTTTGAATCGTGTTAACACAACCCGCACAGGTGATTCCTGACAAGGATAATTGTATGCCTTCATCGACGTTTTTATTTGACTGAGCGTGATCATCATCACTAGGTTTGGAACTGAATGCCTCATCCAGATGAGCATTCGATTGTGTGTTGTTATCTAGATGAGCAGGTTCATTAAAAGCCCCTTGATAGTGAAACCCTGAAGACTCAATAACAGTCACAATCTGCTCTGAATCTAATATACTTTCAACAACTAAGCGATTCTCCTTTGGGTACCCTGTCACGTCAGCATGAGGATCATGGTGCTCTATGGCTTTGCGCACCTTACTCACACATCCCTGGCAGGACATACCAGATACATTAAGCTCCAAAGTGCGTGCTGTATTCTTCTCTGTCATGCTCATGCTTGATCTCCTTTCGAACAACATTCAGGGTTTTCCCATTCCTCAATAAGACAACATATAGAGTGCCCATTTGGCACACCGTCGGCCATCTCTTCCCAAGCTGCTAAGGCGGTTTCCATTTTTGCTAGATGAGATTGCAACTGAGCAATCTGCTGTCGAATCTCAGGGACTTTTTGACTCAACAAATCTCTAACAAGAGGACATGGCGAATCACCAGAATCGGCTTGATCTAAAATTTCTTTTATTTGCTTAACGCTAAAACCAAGTTCTCTAGCTTGCTGTATAAAACGCAGTCGTCTACGGGCTTCGATACTGTATTCTTGATAACCATTATTGGGGTTACGACTCGCAATAATGAGACCTTCGCGGGTGTAATAACGAACGGTTTCACTTGTCACATCTGCAAATTTAGCTAATTCACTGACTTTCATAACTGACTCCAATGATTGAATACTTTCAGTTTAAAACCTATGTGTAACACATAGGTCAAATGCATTTTCAAAATTAACTCAATAACGAAGCAGACAGCGGCAAATCGACTGGGTAAAGTAGAGCTCTTTTATCTTCTACCTATTTGACCTTTTATGATGACAGCATTTATCACGGCATTAACACCCGTTATATTATTAGCAAGCCTTGGTTTTTTATTGGCAAAAAGTACACCGTATTTAGACAATCCGCAGCTGAGTAGCCTAGTTTCTAATATCGGCCTGCCGGCTCTTTTACTAACAGCCGTTTTAAAAATGAATATGGATTTTGGAGGAATGCTTTTAATTGTAGCGGCCACCCTTTCCTGTTTAGCCGGCATGGCCGCAGTCTCGTTTGTTTTTTTGAAAACGGTGAGGCTTTCCACTCAATTCTATTTAGCACCGCTGGTTAACCCAAATACAGGCAACCTTGGCATTCCAATCGCTTACGCATTATTTGGTACAGAAGGACTCGCTACAGCCGTGGTCGTCAGCTCCGTAGTCCAAGTTAGTCACTTTACATTAGGTGTAGGCTTTATGTCCGGCGATTACCAACCGAAGCAACTATTAAAGAATGGGCCTGTGGTCGCTTTATTGTTAGGTTTATTGTCACTGGGATTAGGGGTTTCACTGCCAACGCCCCTAATGAGCACGCTAGAAATGTTAAGCGCAATAACTCTACCGATTATGTTGATGCTACTTGGCAAGTCGTTAGCGAACTTAAACTTTAGCGATTCAACCAAACTGTATCGTAGCATTGGATTGGCCTGTTTTAGACCAATCGTTGGGGTTTTGATAGCGTCATTAATAGTACCGTGGTTTGGTTTTAACTCTGCTCAAGAAGCGACCATCATTGCTTTACAAGGCATGTCTGTCGCCGTCATTAGCTATATGCTAGCAACTAAGTTCGCGGGCCCTAAAGATGAAATAGCCTTAATGATCCTGATTTCATTACCTATTTCATTAATCTCAGCTGCAACTGTGTGGTGGCTATACCAATAAAAAACGGCCAGGTGCCATGAAGCACTCTGGCCTATCTGATTAGTATTGGTCTTCAGGCTGATTAATTTCTGCGTACGGTGAAACAGAGCCGTCATCATTTAACAACAATACTGAGTACGACATAAATTGATTGTTGTACTCCATGCCCGGTGAGCCAATTGGCATGGCAGGGACAATCAACCCAAGAGCACCTTCAGGTGGGTTTGCTAAGAACTGAGTGACAAATTTAGCCGGTATATGACCTTCAAAGATAAACCCTTCTTTTGAAATGGCAGTATGACAAGAACGAGCATTGGCTGGTACACCGGACCGATTCTTAAGCTCCGTAAGGTTCGAGGCGTGATGTAATAGGGTTTTATAACCGTTTTCCTTCATATGCTCTACCCAACCGGTACAGCAACCGCATGTTGGGCTTTTGTGTACATCAATAACTTTCTGAACCACGCTGGTATCGCTGGCAGCAATTGCTCCACCGGCGAAAAGAGAGACATTTAAACTCAATAAAGTGGTAAAAATGGACGTTCTGTTTATCATGGTATGACTCCAAAATGCATACGTGTTAAAGCGACTTTAATTACAGTTGAATTTAAGCGTTTGCTTTTTTGGAGGGCGCTCAAATGGCTCAGAAAACCACAGAGGTTTTGCGTTAGGATACCTTTCAGGCTTGATAATATTGGCTCTACGGCCGGTAAGGTTCTGGGGCTGCATTGCGTAAATCGCATGACATATAAAACAGCAGGATACTTTTATACAGTTTTCATCAATGTAATGATGCGATGCTGGCGCGCGCGTCATTACGCCCACAATGCGTGTTGTCTCATAAGTGCTGGCATTAAGTGAACTAGAAAAGCTGAACATGCTCAGTAAAATACAGCTAATCACGAATAGTAATCTCATAGGCGATAAAAATTGATGCACCGTAAAAGTCGGTACTAATCTTATCAGCTCGGACATGAATTAAATCTGACTCAAGTTCTAAATCCCATGATTTACCTTAATTATGCGTCAAGTTTACATGATTTGAATAAAGTACATATCTGTTTACAGAGCTTAGGTATAGGCGAAAAAAAGAGGCTCAAAGCCTCTTTCTTGTACATCGTATACTGTCTTGTACTTTGACTACGCTTTTAATCGCCAGCCAACCGTTTTACCCGCATAAAATGGTACGATCGGCTCATCAGATGGAAGCATAATCGAATCAGGTACCACCCACTCATCACGTACAAGCGTAATGGTATCCGCATTATGAGGCAAACCGTAGAAATCTGCACCATGTAGACTTGCAAAGCCTTCTAATTTATCTAATGCATCCAGTTCATCAAACACTTGCGTGTAGAGCTCTATCGCAGACCACGCACTGTAACAACCGGCACAACCACAGCTTGATTCTTTACGATGTTGGGCATGCGGCGCAGAGTCTGTGCCTAAAAAGAACTTTGATGAGCCTGATTTCACCGCAGCTCGAAGTGCTTCTTGGTGTGTAGAACGCTTCAACACAGGTAGGCAATAGTTATGTGGACGTATACCGCCATCTAGCATGTCATTACGATTTAGCAATAAATGCTGTGGTGTGATCGTTGCGGCAACACCGTCACGTGCAGACATGACAAAATCTGCTGCGTCTTTGGTGGTGATGTGCTCAAACACAACTTTTAATGTTGGAATACGCTCAACGATTTTAATTAAATGCTGATCAATAAACTCTTTTTCACGGTCAAAAATGTCAATATGTTTCTGCGTCACTTCACCATGAACCAGCAATAACATACCTTCATCAGCAAGTGTTTCAAACACAGGATACAAAGAATCCAATGAACTAACACCCGAATCAGAATTTGTCGTTGCACCTGCGGGATACATCTTAGCAGCGACAACACCTGCCGCTTTCGCAGCACGGATATCTTCTACCGACGTTTTATCTGTCAAATAAATAGTCATTAATGGCGTGAAATCTGAACCGACAGGAATGGCTGCTTCAATACGGCTACGATAAGCCACAGCAAGTTCAGCATTTATAACAGGGGGAACAAGGTTTGGCATGACAATCGCACGAGCAAAACAGCGTGCTGTTGCTGCTACAGTTTCCTTAAGCATATCCCCATCACGAAAGTGTAAATGCCAATCATCGGGACGAATAATCGTAATTTGATCCATCACTAAACCTGCCTATCTCTATTTTTTTACCGTTATCGCACGAGTCTATTAAAAACACCATGCGTAAATATTGTTCATTAAAAAGCCGAGCTAGGCTCGGCTTTTTGCAATTAACTGTCGTTCGAACGAGGAGGACGCGGTTTGCGTTCCTTACCACTCGGTGTACCACTACGTGGCGGCTTGCGGTCGTTACTTGGACGACGGCGAGCATTACCTGCAGGACGCTCAGCACGTGGTTCGAAAGCTTTCTCACCAGCATCTTCTAGTGCAGTTAGATCACAGCGTTGACCACAAACACGCGTCTTAGCCAATTTGCTAAGTGCTTGCTTGTCCATTTTCGCTGGAAGATCAACCGTTGCAAAATCTTCAAAGATTTCGATGTGACCGATTAAACGGCTATCTAGATCAGCTTCATTTGCAATCGCACCCACGATGTTGCCTGGCTTAACACCATCACGATAACCGACTTTCAGGATGAAACGTTTCATTTCAACTGATGGGTCATCTTTAAGTGGCATTGCTTCTTTAGTAACATTACGCGGCTTATTGTTACGTGGTGCGCGTTCGCGTTCACCACGATCTGGTCGATCGCCACGCTCAGAACGTTCACGAGGAGCTCTAACTTCAGCCTCTTTCAACACTAATGGCGTTTTCTCTTGAGCCATGAATGCTAGTGCTGCAGCAATTTTGGTTGGGTCAACTTCGTTATCTTTCTGATAGCCTTCCATCAGTTCAATAAAGAAGTCTAGATCGGTATTATCAATTGTATCTGTAATACGGTCTTTAAAACGAGTGATACGCTGCTCATTGATATCGGACGCAGTTGGAAGCTGCATACGCTCAATTACTTGGCGAGTAGCACGTTCAATTTGTTGCAACATACGACGTTCGCGATGACCAACGAATAGAATCGCAGTACCTGAACGACCTGCACGACCAGTACGACCGATACGGTGAACGTAAGACTCAGTATCGTAAGGAATGTCATAGTTTACAACATGGCTTACACGTTCAACGTCAAGACCACGAGCTACAACATCTGTCGCAACCAAGATGTCAATTTGACCTTTCTTGATACGGTCAACAGTACGCTCACGAAGGTTCTGGCTGATATCACCATTCAACGCTTCACACGCATGGCCACGAGCCGTTAGCTTTTCAGCCAGTTCAACGGTTGCTGCTTTGGTACGTACGAAAATGATCATACCGTCGTGTTCATTCATTTCTAGGATACGAGTTAACGCATCTAGCTTATGAAGACCACTTACTTGCCAGTATTTCTGGGTAATCGTCATAGCTGTAGACGTTTTAGTCTGAATCTTAACTTCTTTAGGATTGTTAAGATGCTGGTTAGCTACTTTACGAATAACCGAAGGCATTGTTGCAGAGAACAAAGCAATTTGGCGTGTTTTAGGCGTGTGCTCAAGAATCCACTCAACATCGTCGATGAATCCCATGCGAAGCATTTCATCGGCTTCATCAAGTACTAGCGCTTGTAAGCCATCCAGTACAAGCGTCTTACGACGAATGTGATCCATTACACGGCCAGGTGTGCCGACTACAACTTGCGCACCACGTTTAAGTTGACGTAATTGCGAGTCATATGACATACCACCGTAAATCGGTAATACATGGAAATTAGGAATGTGGCGAGCGTAGCTCTGAAACGCTTCAGAAACTTGAATAGCCAACTCACGAGTTGGCGCCAACACCAATAACTGTGGAAATTTGTTTGCTACATCAATGCGAGATAGCAATGGCAGTGCGAAAGCCGCCGTCTTACCCGTACCTGTCTGCGCTTGTCCTAGAAGGTCATGCCCTTCTAACAAAAATGGGATACTTTGCGCCTGAATGGCAGAGGGTTGTTCGTAACCTAGTTCGTTTACCGCTTTAAGAATTGGGGCGGCCAGACCCAGAGAATCAAAAGTAGGCTGAATATCAGCGTCAGACATGTAGATTGTAACCTTTAAATAGGATAAGAGACGTGCGAGTGTTCGCACCGAAAAAATCAATCGCGTATTCTAATGTAAAAACATAGATTATGCTAGCTCTTATACCTAGCCACTCAAAACATTCTAAATGTTATGTATTTTACGACTGATTAAGGATGTGCTTTTGAATCTAGCAGAATTGCCAACCAACGCATCTTAGGGTTGGTTTCAAAAGCAAACTTTAAAATGATTGTTAATGGGATAGATAATAGCATACCTACGGGACCAAATACCCATCCCCATAGCATTAATGACAAAAATACTACTAATGGTGACAAACCGACACCTTTACCCATAAATCTAGGCTCGATGAAATTCCCCATCACTAAATTGACCAGTATGAACCCTAATCCCGTTAGCAATGCGTCAAACGTGCCCAATTGAACAAAGGCTAGGAACATCGCCGGAATCGCCGCAATAATAGAACCAATGTTGGGTATGAAGTTTAGCAAGAAAGCGCAGACCCCCCACAGGATAGGAAAATCCACACCTAGTACAGACACCCAAATACCGATAAACAATCCCGTCGCGATACTGATCAGTGTTTTAATCATTAAGTATCGATTCACTGTTGTGATAAATCGCTCAATCTTTTCCATTGATGAATCAGCATCATCCAATGCATAACTGAGTTTTTTTGGTATCTCAGCCGCTTCCAGCAAGATAAACACAACGATCATCACTACTAGAAAGACATTGGTTAACACGCTACCCAAGCTTGTTAATGTATTCGTGAATAAATTCATCAGAGACGAAGGATCGACATAGCTTTTGATTTGCTGATAAGAAATGTTAATCCCAACACCATTTAATTGGGTAAACACTGTCGACATTTCTTGTCCAAAGCGTTCACGATAGGTTGGCAATTGTTGCGAGAAATTATCGAGCGAAGCGGCCACTAGTAATCCAATCGACCCTAAACAAGCCAAGATGATCAGCACAATGATGATAATCGATATCCAAATGGGCACATTGTAGCGTCTGAGGGTGTTTTGCAATGGTGAACAAATAATCGCAATAAACACCGATAGCATGAAAGGAACAACAATCTGTGATGCTTCCTTTAACCCTGCAATGATCAAGATAAAAGCCGCTATTGCTAATAGCCATTGTGTTGTACCTCGAGAATCGCTCATTCGCCCTACTCCTTTGTGTCCCATTAAAAGGGATAAATACCTTGGGCGTAATCCGCCAAGTCCTGCAACATAATGCGCTTACTATCCGATATTGACTCATCCATTGCCAGTTCATTTAGCCTTTTAAAATATTGATCCATAGTTAGGCTGCCGGCCCCATCTTCTTGCAACAACTTTACTCGGCGATATTCTTCCCACTCTTCGCGTTGCTCGTGATTGAGCTGATCAGGATAGTTACGTGCAAGATAGCGGGTAAACATTTCAGGCAAACGACGATCATCAAATCTCATTTCAAGTTCACCTAAGATATCACTTGGGGTATTTCTGATTTCTTCCATACGCGTTTTGTCATCACGCGAAAAGAATCCACCACTGTATAGCATCAGATCAGGGTCTTTATCGATTCGCTCAAAAGTTTGCATAAACACTTGCGACAACTTGGCTGCTAATCCGGGGGCGTCGCGCAACAACGCTAGATTTTTACGGCATATATCGCCATTCAAACCAAGCCGAGTAACCACTTGCTGGTCTTTTAGAAACGTCGCTGGCGCCACAGCAGGACACTTATTTAGATGAATGGTTTTCAAAGGTAAGCGCTCAGTATCACCAAGCTCTTCCTTTGTACTAAAGACGCGCTTCTGTATTTCCTCAATAGACAAGTCTATTAGCGGTTGCGCATCCGCCATTAAATCATAAACGATCACACCATTTTTATTGGTCGGGTGTGGGGCTAAAGGCGCCACAAAGGCTGAAAACTTTTTTTCTTGGCCAAACATACCTGAGATGTGTAAAAACGGCTTCATACGAACGGGGTCTACAAACTGCTGTAATGACCCTTTATCACGCATAGAGTAATAGTAATCAAACAACTTTGGTTGCTTGTCTTTAATAAGCTTAGCGATTGCAATCGTTCCGTGCACGTCGGATAGAGCATCGTGCGCCTGTTCATGTGCAATGTCATTTTCTTTGGTTAAGTCTTCTAACTTAAAAGAAAACGTCCCATCTTCTTTTTTAGGCCACTTAATACCCTCTGGGCGCATGGCGTAAGCCATACGTACAAGATCAATGACATCCCATCGAGAGCACGCGTTTTGCCACTCACGAGCGTAAGGATCAATGAAATTGCGATAAAAACCGTACCGAACCACTTCATCATCAAATCGCAGAGTGTTGTAACCTAAAGAACACGTGCCGGGATACGAAAGTTCTTTTTCGATTTGAGCCATAAACTCAGCTTCTGTTAATCCCTCACGGATTGCATCTTGTGGCGTAATACCGGTCAGTAAGCACGCATCTGGATGAGGCAGCACGTCATCAGCGATTTTGCAGTACAGCATAATTGGCTCGCCAATGGGATTAAAATCTAAGTCCGTGCGCAAGCCAGCAAATTGCATTGGTCTGTCTTTTGCCGGGTCGACACCGGTAGTCTCAAAGTCGTACCAAAAAAACGAAGTGGTCGCACTATTACTCACAAATTAGTCCTGTTCGGTTTTATTAAAACGGGTATTATACGCATCTAAACAAGAACTTGGCGATGAAGGATTGGATATGTCTACCCCTGCTCAATGTCCTTGCGGCTCAAAAGCGCACTACGAAATCTGTTGTGGAATGTATCACAACAATCCAGGAACTGCCCCAACTGCAGAAGCTTTGATGCGTTCGCGCTACAGTGCGTTTGCGTTACAGAAGTTTGATTACATTGCTGCAACCCAGAAATTGACTGAAGATCCCGAGCAATCTGCTCAGGATGTTGAAGGCAGTAACGCTGAAACACAATGGGTTACGCTAGCCATATTGGACACTCAAGACGGCGGAGCAGATGATAAAACCGGCATGGTGTCATTCGAGGCCCATTTTAAGGAAGGCAGTAATACGGGTAAGTTAAGCGAGCGATCATTGTTTGAGAAAATTGATGGGGCTTGGTTCTACGTATCAGGTGAGCATGAGGTACAAGGTCATACACCGTATGTTGCGCCCGACGCTGAACGCACCGGGCGTAATGACCCCTGTATTTGCGGCTCTGGTAAAAAATTCAAAAAATGCTGCGGATAATCACTTCCCCGCAGCATGCCACTTTTGCTTAACAGCTTTTATTTCTTCATCCTGAGAAATAAACCGCTCTACTAGTTCTGGGTCGAAGTGTATTCCCGCATTTTCGCGCATGAATTGATAGGCTTCTTCAATCGTCCAGGCTTTCTTGTAAGGACGCTCCATCGTCAGGGCATCAAATACGTCGGCGATGGCGACAATACGAGCAGACAGAGGTATTTCATCCCCTTTTAATTCATTTGGGTAGCCGCTGCCATTCCACTTCTCATGATGACCCAATGATATCTCAGCCGCCAATTGAAATAGTGGGGCTTGGCTTTTACCTAAAATATTAGCGCCGATAATAGGATGCTGTTTCATCAACTCCCACTCTTCCGTCGTTAACTTACGCGGGGCTTTTAAAATGCTGTCCGGTATACCGATTTTGCCTGTATCATGCATAGGCGCAGCAAGCCGAAGCGTTTCCACCTTTTCTTCTGACCAACCAACCGCGCGTGCGAGTACAGCACTGTAATCCGCCATGCGCCACATATGTTCACCCGTGACTTCATCATTGTACGTCCCAGCTTCACTGATCATATTGACGGCTGATATTAACGACTCATTCAACTGAGCAGTTCGTTTCGCTATGATGCGTCGATTTTGCTTATCTTGATTTGCTAATGCTAAGTGATTGGCGACACGCGCAAGTGTGGTCAAAGGGGTGATGGGTTTTGTTATATAATCGACAGCTCCCGCCGCAAAAGCTTTTTGCTCATCTTCAATCGTCGTCATGGCTGTAATGAAAATGACAGGAATATGCTTTGTGACAGAACTCCCTTTGATCTGCTGACAGACTTCGTAACCATTGATATCCGGCATCATAATATCTAACAGCACAATATCTGGCATCTGTGAATCAATAATTTTAAGCGCCATTTTGCCATTTTTAGCGATTAAAACATCATAATGATCTTTTAAAATTTCTTTTAAGATGTCGATATTGTCTACTAAATCATCTACCACCAAAACACGGCTTTTAATTGCTTCCATATGACTTCCTGGCATTTTCTTGCTATGAGGCATGCTTTACTAAAATTTTGTTCTCAATTGTTTTAGTTGATCAATAGCCAAATCATAGTCGTAGTTATTAATCTTATCTTGAACATTTTTCAGGTCTTTTTGGTGTTTCAGATCAGATTGCGCGATCAGACTATCAAGCGTTTCCGAAACATCAGCGACCCCCATATCCAAAACATCAATCAGTTGATCGATACGTTGAAGGCTCTCACTTTTACTTAACGAAGCGCCCTCACCTTCACTCTTCGTAGCGCGTTGAGGTGCTATGTCCTTTTCCATGTAAAGAGCAATTAATTTACTAAGCTCATCAGCCGCTTCTTGCACTCTAACAAGTTGTACCGTGTGCTCTTTATCTCCACTGTTTCCTCCTTGTGATAAATCTAGCTCAAGTTGAGCGACTTCAGCAGCAAAACGTTCACCGCCAATATTGGCGGCACCCCCTTTAATGCTATGAAGCTCATAACTGGTTTTAGGCGTACTGGCTTTTGACTGACTCGTATAAGGAAGCAATAGTGTGACAAAACGCTCAAGCATAAGCCGATAACGTGATTGGTCGCCACCGATGCGATACAAGCCTAATTCAGGGGCAAATACACGCTTTGAGTCTATTGGTCCTTCATTGATGAACTCTGCACTGTTCCCAACCAACCATTCCTCGAGCTTATTCAACAATAACAAAGGGTCTAACGGCTTCGTAAGGAAGTCGCTCATCCCTGCACTGTAAGCATATTCACGATCCGAATCTAACGCACCAGCCGTTAATGCAAGAATGGGTGGGTGTTTATCACCAAGCTTTTGAATGATCTGTTCTGTTGCTTGATAGCCGTCCATGATGGGCATCTGCACATCCATCAACACAAGATCAAATGATTCTTTGCCTGCAGCGTCAACTGCTTCTTGACCGTTCTGTGCAACGACCACTATTACGCCAAGTTTCTCGAGTAACGCACTGGCGATCTCTGCGTTCACGGGATTGTCTTCCGCAAGTAAGATTTTGCGCCCTAAAAGGCTGTCACATTCATGGTATCGGTTTAAAGGCTCAAGATCAGAGTTCGTTTCCTCTGGCTGATGAGAAGAAAGATAGCTGTTCAATTTCGTTTTCGTGATTAGCGATAGTTTGCGCCAAGGGTATAAACTGTCATGGCTAACCGATCGACCGACTATAATCACTCTACCGGTAAAAGAACTTTGAAACAGTCTTTCTTCATCGATACTGAGCTCTGAATACTTGCTATCGCTAATTAGAAGAAATTGATCAGAATGCGGACAATATTTTTCATCAATAACATCATGTGGAATATGAAATGCCCTCAGCTTTTCTAAAGCCAAAGTGTCATACATCAGAGCGCATAACTGAGCTCTTAAGGGCGTTGGTTTTGAATCATTTGCAGGAACTAGAGGAACCTCTACACAAAAACATGAACCCTTTCCGACTTCACTGTCATAAGAAATACTGCCGCCCATAAGCTCAAGAAGGCGTTTAGAAATACCAAGACCTAGCCCAGTACCACCATATAAACGTGTGGTACTGGTATCCGCCTGGCTAAACCCTTCAAAAATATCGTTACCAGAAGCAATCCCAATACCTGTATCGGTAATCGTAAACACAATACACTGACGCCTACGTTCAACGTATAACGTCACCTTCCCTTCATGGGTAAACTTCACCGCATTACCCAGAATATTCACTAATACTTGTTTTAATCGAGTGGCGTCGCCGACTAGACCATCTGGTATGTCAAAATCGCGTGCTACGATGAATTTAAGATCTTTTTCTTCGGCGGTGTTGCGACATACTTGATATACATATTCAAGCACTTCATCTAAAGAATATAGCGTGTCTTCAAGGTGAAGTTTACCTGCTTCTACTTTGGAAAAATCTAAAATATCATTAATGATCAGCAACAGGTTGTTAGCAGAACTTTGAATTTTGGTAACGTAATTACGCTGTTTGGGTTGCAAATCTGAATCAAGCACAAGGTGGGACATACCAAGAATAGCGTTCATCGGAGTCCGTATCTCGTGACTCATTGTGGCTAAAAAGTCTGACTTTGCACGGGTTGCAGCTTGAGCGGCGACTGCTGTTTGCTGCAACTCGTTCGCCAGTTTCTTGGTTTTGTTATAGGACACGATACTCATGCGAACTTGACGGACCAAAATACCAATGATGACTAACATGACAAGCGTTAAGGCACTCACCAATAGGCCGAGATATCGGTAGAGCGTGGCCATACTGTTTCGTTCAGTTACTTTATCAAGTGATCGGCGTTCCAATGCATTAAATACAATGGATTCTGTTGTCTTGAGTAGATCTTCTACCTGCTTAGAAATGTAAGTCTTATCAATTATATTTGGATCATCGACAAACAGTACCCGATCAATTAAATCTAAGCGCTTCCTAAGATCTGCTCGATACCGATCTGCGTTTGGTAACTTGTTAAACAGGATCTTCAACTGTCCAGCTGAAATAATATTTACACGGCTGTATAAGATATCAAACCTAAGTTGCGCTTCATCCAGTCTGTCTAGGCTCTCTGGGGTATTGCGAGAATCAATGAGAAGGCGCACGGCATTGCGGAGCTGAAGAGCCTCTCTATCCAATTGATAGGAAGCCCACAAGGCATCTTCTTCAGCCGCAGACAGTAGCGCCTCTTGTCGTTCTAAAAGTTGCACATAAAGAAGCACAACGACAACTAAAAAAATTGACGCCGTACCGACCAATACTCCGATAAACGTGCCGAATTTGTACTTCAGAACAGACTTCATTAATGTCCCTAAATTACTTTACGGTGATCGCTTTCACTTGCCACACCGAGCGATTATGGATGACCTCATTATTTAAAGATGGATCATCAGCAAATGGGTAAAGTACAAAGATAGGTCCTTTATCACGAACCGACATCTTTTTTCCATTTACATCCATGGCTAACATAATGTTATGGTCATACGCATCTTGGACGGGGAGATTTGCACTGTAATTATTTAACGCAGTGACTGAAAGGCTTTCTCCCTTAGCGCCTACCGTATCAAGCAGCGCCGCTAGACGTGGACCAGAGAACGTATTCACCCCTTCCGTCCACGGCGTGCCTGTGTCCATAGAATCAACCCCCAGTTCAAGCAACATCTCACGGTCAAAGAGTGCACCTTGATCACTGTTTGTTTCTGTAATATTGCCAGATACGGTTAAGATTACTCGCCCCTTTGGTGCTTCTAATGCCATCGCTGTTTGACAAACTAGCATTGAACCGATCGCTAGCGAGCATATTTTTATATTGAGTCGTTGCTTCATGGCCAGTCTCCACTTCATAGCATAAATATGTAGGCCAGTAATAAGTAGGATTCTAGCCCAAGGTGATAAGCCTAAATATTACTCGCATAGCCTAGAAATAGTCTGCGCCTAATTACTAAACGTTACGCAAACCCAACTTATGTAAACGCAGCACTCAACTTAAGCTTACATTTGTAAGGTGTTAAAGCACTTCAGTATGCAAAACTATTGCAGTTAGCTATGAGTAAACGTATCGTACGGATACTTGTAATAAAATAACGAAACTAACGCTTCTTTGCGTGAGTTAGCATACGGAAAAATCCATGAATTCCATTACTTTAGGCCCACTTAACAGCGCCAACGGCGAGATTCAAATTCCAGGATCAAAAAGCTTATCTAATCGTATTTTGCTTTTAGCAACACTTGCCCAAGGCACCACTAAAATCACCAACCTTTTAGACAGTGATGACATCCGTCACATGCTCAATGCTCTTAAGACAATGGGTGTTCGTTATCAACTAGAAGATGAAGGACGTACCTGTATTCTTGAAGGATTAGGCGGCCCTATTAATGTTGACCATGCCGATCTTTTCTTAGGCAACGCTGGCACAGCCATGCGCCCTCTTACAGCAGCATTGTGCTTGGGTACAGGTGAATACCGTCTACACGGTGAGCCGCGCATGCACGAGCGTCCAATTGGCGACCTTGTCGATGCCCTGCAATCGTTAGGCGTAGACGTTCAATACGAAGGCACCAAGGACTACCCACCGCTAACAATTAAAGCGAATGGCATTGCCGGTGGCGAAGTATCAATCAAAGGCAATATTTCAAGTCAGTTCCTAACTGCTTTGTTAATGAGCGCCCCTCTCGCGAAAGGTGACTTAACCATCAAAGTTGACGGTGAACTGGTGTCTAAACCGTACATCGATATTACCTTGCACGTCATGAAGCAATTTGGTGTCGACGTTGACAACCAAGATTACAAAGCATTTGTCATCAAAGGTAACCAGACCTACCAAAGCCCTGGCGAGATTATGGTAGAAGGCGATGCATCATCCGCGTCTTACTTCTTAGCCGCTGCGGCAATTGCCGGTGGTAAAATAAAAGTACACGGTGTTGGTAGCGACAGTGTTCAAGGGGACGTGAAATTTGCGGAAGCACTAAAAGCGATGGGAGCTAACATCACCTATGGTCCGACTTGGATTGAAGCGGAGCGTGGTGAACTCAATGGCATTGATATGGATATGAACCACATTCCCGATGCCGCTATGACGATTGCCACCACAGCATTGTTCGCAACCGGCCCAACGACCATTCGTAATATCTACAACTGGCGGGTGAAAGAGACCGATCGTCTTTATGCCATGGCCACAGAGCTGAAAAAGCTCGGCGCCGATGTGGTTGAAGGCGAGGACTACATTACGGTTCAGCCATTGAAAGACGTGCAACACGCTGCGATTGATACGTACAACGACCATCGTATTGCTATGTGTTTCTCACTCGTAGCTTTCTCCAACTCTGCCGTCACAATCAACGATCCGGGTTGTACCTCTAAAACCTTTCCGACCTATTTTGAGCTGTTCCAACAAGTGACTCAGTAACGTCAAATAACGGTTCGCCAGTATTTCTGGCGAACCGCTTTAAGTGCACTAAGGCTTCTGCTGAGCTAACAGTGACATGGCCTGTTGCAGCAAAGCCTCCGCCGCTATTTTGCTACCTGACTCACAGTAACAGCGTAATTCTGGCGCATTTCCCGACGCTCGAACATGAATAATATCACCATTAGTAAAGGTCATCCGTAAGCCATCAGTGGTATTCACGTGGCACACTTCATCCGTTCGCCCCAGTTGTCGCACCACCTCTTCAAGGTCGTCCTGCCAACGGCGCAGCAGCGTTTG
The DNA here is from genome assembly GCF_049821165.1 of Marinomonas gallaica. Taxonomy (NCBI): domain Bacteria; kingdom Pseudomonadati; phylum Pseudomonadota; class Gammaproteobacteria; order Oceanospirillales; family Oceanospirillaceae; genus Marinomonas; species Marinomonas gallaica. The sequence goes on along the minus strand of NZ_CP187511.1, from coordinate 2,571,959 downwards.
ACTAAACGCCCAACTAACGTCAGTGATCCGAGAGCTCGAGGTCACCCGATGGGTTACCTGTTGAACCAGTGCGGACAAACTCACGCGCTGTTTATTAATTTCCTGCAACACCATTAACATTGGCAGCAGCGCATCTCGAGTGGGCAGCGCTGCCAAAAGGGTCTCCTGCACAGGAATCGCAGTCGCCGTCAGAAACCCACCATTGGCCTCAAACCCAACGACTTGAGGATAGGTTTGAGCAAGCGTCGCCATCGCTTCAATGACATAAGGCGACCCAATCTTTGTTCGTACCACAGGAATATTTAGATAAGACTCGATGCCACTGTTACAACTAATGGGGACTACCAACGCCGCCGGTTGCAATAGGCGTGTACACAACATGCCGATCACATCACCCGCTAACCAACGCCCTTCGTCATCAGCCATCATGACTCGGTCACCGTCTCCATCGGTGGTCACAATCGCGTCTAAGTCGTATGCGGTACACCATTGTCGCGCTAAATACTGATCACGCTCACTGATTGCTTCCGTATCCAACGCCACAAACTGGTTGGTTTTCCCTAAGCTTACCACCTCGGCACCGAGCTTCTTTAAGATGGTACATGTAAGGTCACGCCCCGCCGCGGAATGCTCGTACACCCCAACCGTGAGGTTAGACAAAGCATGGCTGGCAAAGGCGTCTAGGTAGCGCGCCTGATAGTCTTCTCGGGCATGATCGGAGGGTAAAGGTAAGTGAGGTGACCAAGTCGGTAGCGCTTGACGCTGGCGAAGGATAGCTGCTTCATCTGGCTTATTGATCTCGCCATCAGGCCGGTAAAACTTAATACCATTGCGCTCAAACGGAATATGGCTGCCAGTCACCATAAGGCTAGGGATAGATTGCGAAAATGATTGTAGCGCTAAGGCTGGGGTCGGCAGGATGCCATAGTACTTCACCTCACACCCCACCGCCTTCAAAGCGGCGTAGATAGACGCAGCGATCGCAGGGCTCGAGGGGCGCCGATCAATCGCCAAGGCGATCACTGAGACGTCGTAGCCTTGATCGGCTAAGGCTTGGCGAAACGCCAACGCAAAGGCTCCCGCCACTGGGTCGCTGAATTGTGACACAAGACCTCGCGCACCACTGGTACCAAAAGCCACCCCACTGTCAGCAATGATTTGGCCGATGCATATATCAGTCATCAACCTGTCCGTTAGCGTTGTTGCCAGCGCACACGAAAGTGCCACACCAACCAAATAAAACACCACAGCAGCACCAAGGACAGCCCGACAAAGGTAGCTATCCGAACGCCATCCTGCTCAATCAAGGGCGCGCGAGTGGCCAACACAAACGCCGTTAGCAGTGACAATGGACGCAATAACCAAAGTGATGGCGCGCGATCGCCAAATTTCAACATAGTAAGCCATTTGGGCATAACACAATTCCTATGAACGTTTATGAGTTAGTTGGGTAAGAAGTTGTCCTAGTGCGGGTTGTGCATCTTTATGAGCGATGAGCAGTGCCTCGTCGGTATTCACAATGATCAAATCTTTCACCCCTACCGCGGCGGTCAGCGCATTAGGGCTATGGATGAAGGTATTGTGCGTATCGAGGAGCTGCACTTGCCCATGTACCTGATTGCCCTGCGCATCCGCTTCCCATAAATTTGCCCAGGCCTGCCAAGTACCGATGTCACGCCACCCCAAGTCACAGGGCACTACACACGATTTATCGGTGTGCTCAAACAGGGCATGGTCAATAGAGATCGAAGGTACCTGGGTAAAGGCGCCAGCATCGAGCTCTAAGCAACTGCCTGTAGCACTGTGGCCACTTTCACCTTGCCGAACAGCACATTGCACAGCTTCGACCAACTCAGGCGCATACCGTTGCATTTCACTGAGCAGCGTACTGGGCGTTAAGCAAAAAATACCGGCATTCCATAAATACTCCCCACTGGCAACGTAAGCTTGTGCGGTAGGTAAATCCGGTTTTTCAACAAAGCGCTCAACGGCACTAAAAGGACTTCCAGTAGCTACAGCCGCTTTAATATAGCCAAACCCAACTTCGGCAGATTTGGGAGGGATGCCAAACGCTACCAATTGGCCTTCAGTCGCCAAATCGTAAGCGATGCGTACGGCCTCAGAAAAAGACGCCTCATGCTCAATCAAGTGATCCGAGGGCATCACCAGCATCACAGCTTGGTCAGAATACAAGGCCTGAACGCGTAAGGCAGAGGCCACGATGGCCGCCGCTGTGTTACGAGCACAGGGCTCTAGCACATAGTGTTGTTGTCCATCTGTGTCAGGCACCACATCAACGACTTTGCGTACCGTATCTTTCGTTTGAAAATACAGCTCACGATTGGTCACATTCATTAAATGCGCATTAGGTTGAATCAATAACGCTCGTTGCAGTGTTTTGACCAACAGCGAGTCGCCATCTGGCAACGTGAGAAACGGTTTAGGGTGTGCAGGACAAGACAGGGGCCAAAGTCGACTACCGACACCACCGCTTAGCAGCACGGGGATTATAGGTTGGTCTGGGGCATTCATTACCGTTGCTCTAGATAGGGTTAACGAGAGGCGACGTATATAGGACGACAAGCCGAGGAGCGAGATGATAACTGAAATCTGCGATTGAACCTAATACTGGATAGGGCTAACCTATGATTTTATTTCACTCTAAGTATCGACTGAATAAGGCGTTTTTGCTGGTTATGAACTCTCCCCTGCCGTTAATTGACAATCTAGAGCACCTTCCCAATCCCTTTACTCAGTTTCATGGGATACTTGAGCCACTCAAAGCTGATATTCCGCAACTCCAAAAAATGGATTATCAAAGGGACTTACAGCTCGCGCTTTGCTTTATCTACAGCTACAACGGTTCTCAAGCGACATTCAACTCTTATCGTCGTGAAGTAGAACGCCTACTGTTATGGTCATGGAGTACACAGGACTCACCAGCTTTATCTTTACGCCGTGATCAGATCGAAGAATTCATTCATTTTTGTAACACCCCTCCTGAAGACTGGATCGGTACAAAAAATGTGGCGCGTTTTAAGAATAAAATGGGCGAACGCGTGCCAAATGAAGAATGGCGCCCGTTTGTTGCGCACGTCTCTAAGATGGAGTTTCGCAACGGACAAGTGCCACTTTCACAACATTACAATTTATCTCAAGCAGCTATTCGCGCTACTTTTTCTATTCTGTCCTCTTATTATGGATTTTTAATGCAAGAAGAAGCAGTTCAACAAAATCCCGTTGCGTTGATTCGTCAAAAAAGTAAATTTGTTAAAAAAGAAGTGACGAGACGCCAAGTGCGTCGTATTTCAAACTTACAGTGGGACTATGTGATCGAAACCGCAGAGTTGCTTGCTGAAGAAGACCCAGCGACCCATGAGCGCACTCTGTTCATCATGAATGCATTACTTGGCATGTACTTGCGAATATCGGAATTGGTCGCTGACGAACGTTCCGCACCCATTATGGGCGACTTTATTAAAGATTCAGACGGTCATTGGTGGTTTAAGGTCTTATCGAAAGGCAATAAAGAACGCCTTGTAAGCGTGTCTGATGAAATGCTAAATGCCCTAGCGCGCTACCGACGCTTTCGACAACTACCAGATTTACCAACCGTTGCAGAGCAAACCGCATTAATCCCCAAAACTCGTGGACAAGGCGCCATGACCAGTTCAAGGCAAGTACGCAATATCGTGCAAAACTGCTTCGACCAAGCCTATTACCGTATGTGCGATGATGGACTAAAAAGCGATGCCGACGACCTACGTGTCGCCACTGTCCACTGGCTACGCCATACGGGTATTTCAGAAGACGTAAAAGTTCGACCTAAAGAACATGTGAGAGAAGACGCAGGCCACGCCAGCATGGCCACCACCGACCGATATATTGATACCGAATACCGTGAACGTCATGCCAGCGGGCGTAAAAAAACATTAAAGCCGCATTAATAAACTTTTAACGCTTGTTAAGCCTATCTTTTAAATGCCATAACAGCCAAATAAAACTCCATAATAGAATGACGGATAGGCCAACATAAGCAATGGTTCGTTGTGTTGAATCTTGCAGTTCAGGCGCTTTCGTTGCGAGTAAAAAAGCAGTGATAAGCGATAAAGGTCGGAGTAACCAAAGCGAAGGTACTCGACCCCGGAGCATTAAAAAACGTAACCAGTTAGGCACCGTAAACCTCAATAATTTTTTTGATTTCAATACGCCATTACTTCCAGCGCTTTAAGCTTGCCTCATCGCTCTGTTTCGCTTCGACCCATTCTTCTTTTTCAGGCGTGATTTCTTTTTTCCAGAATGCGGCGCGGCTTTTTAGGTAATCCATGATGAAATCACATGCAGCGAATGCTTCAGCACGATGTGCGGATGAAACGCCTACAAAGACGATTTGGTCATCGACTGATAGTTTCCCGACACGGTGTACCACTTTTACATCCAAAAGAGTCCAACGCTGCTTCGCTTCTTCAACAATTTTCACTAGATTATGCTCAGTCATGCCTGGGTAATGCTCTAGCATGAAACTCGATTGTGCTGGATCGTCGCTAAAATCACGGACACGGCCAACAAACATCGCAACGGCACCGGTTTTGTGGGCGACACAGAGGGAGTCGTAGAGAGTTTGAACATGAAAGTCGGCTTCTTGAACACTGATCATACTAACCTCCAGTCACTGGCGGAAAGAAAGCCACTTCTTTCACGGTGAGAACATCAATAAGGTCTTCGTCACGGGCGAAATCAAAGTCGATCGCGGCTTTCACTTTTTCCGTCAATAAAGAAGGTTGATTAAGCTCTGACGCCAGTTGCTCCTTTAACTGACGGACCGTTAACGGTGCATCGAAACTTCTTTCTAATTCGTCACACTGCATGTTTTCTCGCAATGAAGCAAAAAATACAATTTTTACATTAGCCATTGTTTGCGCTCCATGAACCGCTTTTGCCACCGTGCTTTTCTAACAAAGCCGTTTCACAAATAACAATGCCTTTGTCAACGGCCTTGCACATATCATAAAGCGTTAAAGCCGCGACGCTCGCGCCAGTCAACGCTTCCATCTCAACACCCGTTTTACCGCTTAGCGAGCACGTACACAGGATCTCGATGTGTTGATCATCGAGTACATTAATGTCTACGTTTACTTTAGTTAGCATCAATGGATGACACAATGGAATTAAGTCTGGGGTCTTTTTCGCTGCTTGAATGCCCGCGATACGCGCTGTCGCCAACACATCCCCTTTCGGCAAACCACCTTCAATGACTTTTTTCAATGTGGTTGGTAGCATTTTAACTACAGAGCGAGCCGTGGCTGTTCTCTTGGTAATTTCTTTGTCACTTACGTCAACCATGTGTGCGTTGCCGTTCGCATCTAGATGGGTCAATGTGTCGCTCATATCACTACTGCCGTCAAAAAATGCCTATAGTGGCAAATCTTCAGGACAAATCAAGCCCTGAACAGACTACGTCTTTGTACTCAGACGTTATTAAGGCATAATGCATGCAAATTGACGTAAGTTGAACCTATGAGCCTAATCGACGATTTTAATCTTCTTGAATTGCCCACCAATGCAACGGAGCAGGAAGCCAAAGCCGCCTACCGTCGCTTAGCGCGTCGCTTTCATCCTGATAAGAACCCAGGACAAGACACAACCGAACACTTCCAACGTATTCATGACGCGTATCAAAATGTTTTATCCGCTATTAAGCGAAGTCAGGGACAAAGTTGGGAGCCTTACTCGTTTACTGAACGTGCAACTCGTTCGAATAAGTCGGATTTTACACGCCATGAATTTGAAAGCGATGTAAAACAAAAGGAATACGTTAAAGAGCAACAACGCGCCTACGAGGAAATGAAACGTGGCAATGCTGGGCAAGAAAGAGCGCGTGAAGAAGCGCTAAAAGCAGCCCGTAGCACCTTGCACCAACGCAGAATGAATGCGCTCTATGAAGAAATGCGTAAAACGGACAATACGCAAACAACTGAGCAAGGCTATGCTGAGTACGAGTCCTCCGCGGATCAACCACAAAGCCAAGCGCATTCAGACCCCTCTTTCACGACTCACCAAGACGCTAATACGCGCTCTAAACCAGTCAAAAAATCCATTCGTCTTAATGCAGCAAAATCCGCTTTTGTTGCATGCACCTACATTGCAACGTTTACAATGGGGCTTTACAGTGCCGCTTTTTTTGATGAATTACTCGACACAGACCAAGATAATACCGGAGCAGCGTACATCAGCGGTTTGTATCCCCAATATCAATTGGGGGAGCACTATACGCTACGAGACACCCGCTTATTTACTGAGCCCAGTGTCGCCTCCTCTATTAAGACGGCAATCCCGAGTATGAAAGATGTAAAAGTTTTAAAAGCAGACAGTGATTGGCTGACCCTGAGCTACAATGGTTCGACTGGGTGGGCGAAAGCCGAAAACTTTGCATTTGGAAGCGCTGCAAATGCGTTGCAAACTGGTTGCATTGGCCATCCAGGTATCGCCCCAAGTCATGGTCAAGTAATAGGTGATGCGTCCGGTAACAGCCGTTTGCGTATCTTGAACCAACTGCCTACTTCTAGCCTACTAACCTTTCAGTCATTAGAGGGACAACCCCCCTTTTCTGTCTACCTACATGCCAATCAACCCTTTGCCGCCAACTTTATACCGAAAGGTAACTACCGGTTGGTGTTGGAGACAGGTTCGCTGTATCATCAGGCTTGCCAGCGTTTTCTCTTTGATGAGCAACAACGTGTCGTGTTGGATCAGGTGACTTTCGCCAGCACTGAACAATCGCTCACACTTAGAAATCTCACTTCGCCGTAATCCGATAACGTAAACGAGTTACCATTTTCATGCTCAGCAATATTCGCATTGTCCTAATCAACACATTCCACCCAGGTAATATTGGCGCTATCGCTCGCGCCATGAAGAACATGGGGCTTTCTAATTTATATTTAGTAGACCCAAATGATTACCCTTCTGAAGAAGCAACGAGCCGTGCAGCCGGTGCCGTCGATTTACTCGAAAATGCAACGGTCGTTAATACGCTTGAAGAAGCCATTTCTGATTGCAGCCTTGTCATCGGAACCAGTGCCCGTCATCGTACTTTCCAGCTGCCAATTATGAATGCGCGCGAGTGTGCAGAAGCGGTTATTCCAGAAGCGAAAGATCATAACATTGCGATTTTGTTTGGCCGCGAGACAATGGGCCTATTAAACGATGAAATTGCTCAGTGTCACCGCCAAGTGTACATTGACGCAAACGATGAATACCCTGTGCTTAATATCTCTCAAGCTGTACAAATCGTCTCCTACGAAATTTGGATGGCACACCAAAATGAAACCATGCACGAGAAGTCTGTTCCTGAGTATCCGCGCAAAAAGGAAATGGACTTATTCTACGAGCACCTAGAAGAAACTCTGTATGGCATTAACTTTGTCGTACGCAATCACCCAGGCAAGGTATTGGATAAGCTCAAGCGCTTCTTCAACCGTTCTCGCCCAGAGAAACAAGAACTGGGGATCTTACGAGGCATGCTAGCTGCCGTCGATCGCGAAGCAGGCTTAAACGAAGGCATGAGCCACGAAGTAAAGAAAGCCAAACAAGAACAAGAACAAGAACAAGAACAAGAACAAGAACAAGAACAAGAATAAACTAAATGTACGACCCGATTCTATCGGGGATCTACAGATTCTAAATCGCCGTCGGGAGACGGCTCGTACGACCTGATTTCATCTGGGATATAACTCCAAATCGCCGTCGGAGAGACGGCTGATAGGCTTATTTTTTATGTTCGTTTTGCACAGCAAGCTTAGCCTGAATAAATTCAGAATGCTGCATAAACAAAAGTTCACTGATTTTACGAATTCGTTGATCTTCGTACGCGTCTAGATTGCCATCTGCGTAGGCCACTCGCCATAAGCATTTTAACAGCTCAAATTTTTGCTCTAGTGTGGCTTGTTCATTAACAACTTTGGTAAATTGATAGGCGTCGTTTGCATCTTCAATGGTACTCTTAACCTCATCAAAAAGACGGTCTACGTCGTCGCCTAGATCACTAACGGCTTTAATGGCGTCCTTTGCTGCCTGCTCTTCATATGGGTGAATTTCATTATCGGCAATTATCACTTCAAGTAGCAACGCCGTCACGGCACGTTGATAGCTTATGGGGTCTTCCGCTTCTTGAGCTGAGCTAAACAGACTTTTAATGGCGTTAATCATAATATTCATCTCGATAAATTTGGTGGCGGAGCGTGTCAATTAGGGCATTGGGAAACTGCCGATAATCCAAATATGGCACCCAATAAGTCGCCCCTTTTTTGATTGCATGATGTTTCTCATCCCCCAAATACGTACCATCAAATGGAATGGCGTACTCTTTCTCAAAAGTTTTACCGACAATAAAAAGATATTGCTCAGTATTTGGTAGGTCGTTAAAACAAAAATACAAACGTACACGCTGCCAAATGTATTGATCTCTAACTATACGCCAATCTTCATCAGGCTTAGCGCTCAATTTTGCAATGATTGTGAGAATTTTGCGCCAATGATTGCCATTGATCGAAATGAGATCAACGGGACTGCAGTGAAGGTAGTTCGCGCAGCCATCCGGTAATATAGGTGGGTTAGGTAATAGGAAATTCATAGACGGATAATAAGCTTATTTTTAACAAAACGACAGATGCTAGCTTCCTTGTCAATTTCCTTAATCGGCACTACACACAATAAATATATTAGATTATACTTATATTAAGTTCACTTTTTGAGACTAAACCTATATGGATGCTTACATTTACCCTCTTATGGGGGGCCTATTAATAGGGCTTTCAACCGCTGCATATTTACTACTCACCGGCAAGGTGGTTGGCATCAGTAGCATATTGGCACAAGCACTTTTTAGTAAAGAGCGTCTGTTACCAGTTTTATTTATCGCTGGGCTTATTATCGGAGGCAGTGCATACGGTGTATTGATCGAACCGTCTGTACCTTTTCCTGAGCTGCGTAACCCCTTGCTATTGATTGTTTCGGGGTTATTGGTCGGTTATGGCACCAGGATGGGCAGTGGCTGCACCAGTGGACACGGTGTGTGCGGCCTATCAAGGCTTTCGCCTCGTTCTCTTGTTGCGACAGTCATCTTTATGGCGACCGCTATTTTGACTGTGTTCCTAACTAAATAGGAGTTTGTGTATGATCGCACTTGTAACGTTTTTAACGGGTCTTTTATTTGGCTTAGGGCTTGCTGTTTCTGAGATGACAAATCCTGCAATTGTACTTGGATTCTTAGACATCTTTGGCAACTGGAACCCATCCTTAGTATTTGTTATGGGGGGGGCTGTAGCAATAGGTATGCTAGGGTATCTCATTCGTAACCGCCGCACGAAACCTTGGTTAGCCGATAAATGGTATGTGCCAACGCGCCGGGATATAGATAAAAACCTGATTATTGGCTCCGCTATGTTTGGTATAGGTTGGGGGTTAAGTGGCTACTGCCCTGGACCAGGCTTAACGGCACTTACCAATAACCCAACCGAAGCGGTTTACTTTGTCGGAGCATTAATTGCAGGGGCTGGATTATTTCACTTTCAAAACCATCGAAAAAATAGTTAGAACACTATACAATCAGAGGCTCTTCGGGGCCTTTTTTATATCTTTAAAAAAGTACAAAAAATTCTTGACGCAGCGCACTTTGCATCATAAATTTCGCCTCGCGTCGTTGCTGAACATTTTCCGCACCGCTTCAACTGCTGCGCTCGTCGCTTAAGGCCAAATTGGCCGGATAAGTAACAGCCAAAAGTAGGATGGAGGGAGGTAAAGGCGTATTTTCGGATTATGTTTTTTCAAGATGAGGAGCAATGCGCCATGTCAATTGACGTTCATTCTTTTTACACACCAGAGCAATTCAACCGTATCAAAGCGGTTGCTGATACCAAAGAAACCCCCTTTGTTGTCATCGACACACAGATGATTGACGAGGCTTATACTGAGCTAACAAAAGGCTTCCCTACAGCCGATGTGTTTTACGCCATCAAAGCTAACCCAGCACCAGAGATTTTACGTCTCCTTCGGGATCGCGGCTCAAACTTTGATGTCGCTTCACGCTACGAATTAGACAAGCTGTTTGCTATTGGCGGTATATCTCCTGACCAAGTCAGTTACGGTAACACGATTAAAAAAGCGGCGGATGTTCGTTACTTTTATGAGCAAGGTGTGCGTATGTTCGCGACTGACTCAGAAGCGGACCTTCGCAACATTGCAAAAGCCGCACCTGGTTCACGCATTTACGTACGCATTTTAACGGAAGGCACTGTATCCGCTGACTGGCCTTTGTCTCGTAAGTTTGGTTGTCGCCCAGACATGGCCATGGATCTGTTGATTCTTGCTAAAGAGCTTGGCTTAGAACCCTACGGTGTGTCATTCCACGTAGGCTCCCAGCAACGTGATATCGGCGCATGGGATGCCGCAATCGCGAGTGTTCGCTTTATCTTCGAACGTCTTAGAAAAGAAGACGGTATCGAATTACAAATGATTAATATGGGTGGCGGTTTCCCTGCTAACTACATTAGTCGAACAAATGACTTAGCAACGTATGCTGAAGAGATCACGCGCTTTCTTGAAGAAGACTTCGGCGCAAAAATGCCACGCATTGTTCTTGAGCCAGGCCGCTCACTGATTTCTAATGCCGGCATTTTGGTCAGTGAAGTGGTCTTGATTTCACGTAAATCGCATACAGCATTGAACCGCTGGATTTTTACCGATGTCGGTAAATTCTCTGGCTTGATTGAAACACTGGATGAATCCATTAAGTACCCTATTCATGTTGAGAAAACGGGGGAACTTGAGGAAGTTATTATCGCAGGGCCCACCTGTGACAGTGCAGACATCATGTACGAACATTACAAGTATGGACTGCCACTAAACCTAGCTATTGGCGATCGGTTGTACTGGCTATCCACAGGCGCTTACACAACCACTTACAGCGCGATTGAATTCAACGGTTTCCCACCATTGAAGTCGTACTGCATCTAATTTAGTGCCCTACTTCACTAAAGTAATACCAAAAGCCCCTCTGGTTTTTACCTGAGGGGCTTTTTTGTCTTCATTCGGTATTTTTATCCTTTTTTGAACGTAGTAATCTAATGACTACCCATTCAATGCAGCAAGGATTCGTCGTGTCCCTTATCGTTTCAGGCCTCTATATTTACCCCGTTAAATCTTGCCAAGCTGCTCCGCTTCAAGCATCTCCAGTCACTCAAAGCGGCTTGCTATTTGACCGACGCTTTATGGTTATCAATAAAGAAGGTCTATTCCTAACCGCACGAGAATACCCACAATTAACGCTGATTGATGCCAAATCGGTGCAACATGGCCTAGTATTAACGCACCCGAGCATGAGCAATCCTCTACCTTTAGAGATTGAGACGTTTACAAATGAATATCGAGAGACCGAAATATGGGAAAAGCCTGTTTCAGCGAACATTACCCATCCTTCAGCAAATGCTTGGTTTAGCGAATTACTGAATCAACCGGTTGAACTTGTGTATTTTGGTGAGCATTCGACACGCTTTACCAGCCGCAGACCTGATCAGCCAGTTGCCTTTGCCGACGGCTATCCGTTTCTGTTGACTACCCAAGCCTCATTAGATGATCTAAATAAAAGCGGCCCCCAAATAAACGAGATGGAACGCTTTCGGCCCAATATTGTTATCTCCGGCAACGAAGCCTTTAACGAAGACACATGGAAACGCATACGTATTGGTGATGTCATTTTTGAAAATGTGAAACCCTGCGTAAGGTGCCTTTTCATAACATTAGATCCTGATACTGCTGAACGTAGCCCAAAAGGTGAACCACTTCGAACTTTAGCAAAATATCGCTTATTTGATAAAGAAGGCGTTACTTTTGGGGTCAATCTTGTGACTGAAAACGAGGGAGTAATCGCGGTTGGTGATGAGGTCGAAATACTTGAATATCAAACACCATACGCTTACACAGATAAGCGTTAATGAGATGTTGCTTACGCAGTTTATACATTTAAATTGAACAATGAATTAGTTTGATTACGGTTTGAAACGAAACTCTATGGAAAGTATATGGTTAATTGCTGGGTTCAAGCATAAGCTTAATTCATAGGGAGGTGATTGTTATGAATACAGTCAACGCTAAAAACTGCCCTTACGATCTCAGCCCAGAGACGTTAAAGACAGGATCAATATTTGGTGCGCTTAGTACTTCTTCTATTGAATATTTAGTTCATAGAGGAGACCTAATAGAGCTTAAAGCTGGGGAGCAGCTTTTCAAAGATGATGACAAAGGCGACAACTTTTACGTCATTATTGAAGGCACCCTCTGCTATTACCGTGATAGCGATGATGCATCATCACTTATTCGTAGAGTATCGTTTGGGCAAGCGCTTGGGTATGTAACAATGATTTCACTGTCATCCCGCAACGGCCATGCCGTCGCAGAAACAGATTCAGTGCTATTGAAAATCGACTACAACGTGTTTGGTGAATTCCACGATCGCTTCGCGTTCGATTTTGGAATTTTGATATTAAATCTTTCACGAGATATGGCTCGCAACGTTCAAGTATTGAGCCGTACACTGGCCGACGCTGGTATTAGCGTTGATTTAAGCAAACATTAAAATAGCTTATTTCTCTGCAGCAACAACAGAGATTTCTACTAACAATTCAGGACGCGCCATTCTAGCTTCAACGCAAGCTCTTGCTGGCGCGTGACCTTCGGGAACCCACGCATCCCAAACAGCATTCATCGCAGCGAAGTCTTTCATGTCTCGTACATAAATGGTTGCTGAAAGCATGTGCTCGCGATCTGAACCTGCTTGCTCAAGTAAAATATCTACTTTATCGAGCATAGTTTGCGTCTGTTCAGTGATATCCGTATTGGCATCAGCCGCCACTTGACCACATAAAAACACTATACCATTATGCTTAACAATACGACTCATGCGCTGGCTGACTTCTTGACGTTCAATGCTTGACACTGGCTTTCTCCATTAAGTTAAAAAGCCTATCTTAACAGGCAAAATACAGTTTATTAAACTGAAATCTATTGGAAAGCAATGCTATAACACTGCAAAGATAAACACTGGAAGCTGAATCGACTATCTCTTGCCAAGTTTTCTGCGGCCTATTAATATTCAAGGCCTTTTTGCGCTTTAATACCACGCTTGAAGGCATGCTTTATTTCTTTGATTTCGCTGACCGTATCAGCTAGCTCAATCAGCTCATCACTCGCACCGCGGCCAGTTACAACTAAATGCTGCATCAATGGGCGATTCATAAGCGCTTTCAGCACATTGTCGGCATCAAGGTATTCGTAATGCAACAAATACGTCAGTTCATCTAATACAACCAGATCGTATTCTTCATCTGCCAATAGAGCTTCTGCTTTCGCCCAAGTTTGAACCGAACTGGTAATATCTTGTTCACGATTCTGACTCTCCCAAGTAAAGCCCGTATCCATTATATGCCACGTTACGCTCGGGTGGGCTTTGAAAAAGTCGATCTCACCGGTGTTCCACTCACCCTTAAGAAACTGCACAACACCTACCTTCATATTGTGGCCTAACGCACGTGCCACCATACCTAATGCCGAGCTAGACTTACCTTTACCGTTACCCGTTAATAGCACAAACGTACCCTTCTCTTCTTGGGCTTTTTCAATGCGCTTATCAACGTGCTGTTTGATTTTTTGCATGCGCTCGGCATGCTTCTCTGGATCATGAATTGCTTTAGCCATAGCTCTACATCCTCTTAGCTTGTTGCTTAATACTTTCTAACCATAAATTTAATATGTTTTTTACGATTAATTTCTTTTCATCCCAAACCCTTGCAGCGAAGGCACCCGATAAACTGTATCGAATTGTTAAGCATACCGCTGAAGACGACTCTTCAATAAACGTAAATGACCAATTCTCATGATGTCTACAAAACAGACATCGAAACGAACTCTCGAAAGTAAGCAATTTACCCGGAGTCGATTCAACCACTTCCGCAACCAATGATAACGGTCCTCGCAATGATTGAAGCGTTAATTGCAACTTTGAGCCGGTATGGAACCCCAAGCTCGCTTCAAACTTCTGAAAAGCGCGGTTCCATTGATATTGAGTAGGAGACGTTAAAAGATCCCAAGCCATAAGGCTTGGGATCGGCAGCAAGACATTTGCTTGCAGAGAGAAAGGGGAATTAGATGCGGTCATCCTCTGGATCATATCCTAAATTAGGTGCTAACCAACGCTCAGCATCGTCTTTGCTCATACCTTTGCGCTCTGCGTAACTATCCACTTGGTCTGGACCAATTTTACCAACACCGAAGTAATTACTTTCTTCGTTACCAAAATACCAGCCACTGACTGCAGCCGTCGGCAACATTGCATAACTTTCCGTGAGGTTGATACCAGTCTTTGCCTCCACATCTAGCAGCTGCCATAACTTGTCTTTCTCAGTATGATCAGGACAAGCTGGGTAGCCCGGTGCAGGTCGAATCCCTTTATAGCGTTCTTTAATCAGCTCTTCGTTTGTCAAAGACTCATCCGACGCGTAACCCCAAAGCTCTTTACGTACTTTAAGGTGAAGGTACTCAGCCGTTGCTTCTGCTAATCGGTCAGCAACCGCTTTAATCATAATCGAATTATAGTCATCATGATCGGCCTCAAAACGGGCGACAATCGGGTCAATCCCAAAACCTGCCGCACATGCGAACGCACCAATGTAATCATTACCCTGCTCTTTTGGTGCTACGAAATCAGACAAACACTGGTTATATTTGCCAGCGGCTGTCAGCTCATTCTGATTACGCAAAAAGTTCAGGCGCATCACTTCACTTTCACGACTTTCATCGGAGTAAATCGCAACATCGTCATCATTGACCTGATTCGCTGGGAACAAGCCAACAATTGCTTTGGCGTCCAACCAACCTTCATTAATAACCGTAGCCAACATTTCTTTAGCGTCTTGAAACAAGCGCGTTGCTTCTTCACCAACAACGTTATCCGTTAGGATTCGAGGGTAAGCCCCCGCCAACTCCCACGTTTGGAAAAATGGCGTCCAATCAATGTAGTTCTGCACTTCATTAAAATCGATGTCAGCCGCGTCGAACACCGTGACACCCAATTTGTTTGGCGTTTTGATGCTTGAGAAATCAATGGGCGTTTTATTTAAGCGCGCTTTATCAAGCGATACGCGACGCCCTGCTTTGGCACGGTCTTTATAACGTATACGTGTTTTTTCATAATCGTCTTGAACTTCGGCAATAAACTTCGCACGACGCTCTTCATCTTTGGTTACCAAGGCGCTGGCAACGCTAACACTGCGCGACGCATTGGTCACATGGACAACTTGGTTGTTTTTATAGTTTTGCTCGATCTTAACGGCGGTATGGGCTTTAGACGTTGTCGCCCCACCGATCATCACAGGGATATGGAAATCTTGTCGTTGCATTTCTTTAGCAACGTGCACCATTTCGTCCAAGGAAGGTGTGATCAAACCAGACAAACCAATAATATCTGCATTTTCTTCTTTCGCAGTACGCAAAATCTTTTCAGAAGACACCATGACACCCAGATCAATCACTTCAAAGTTATTACATTGAAGGACCACACCTACGATGTTTTTACCGATATCGTGCACGTCGCCTTTTACGGTGGCCATGATAACTTTACCAGCACTGGATGACGCCGTTGACTTGTTACGCAGCTTCTCTTCTTCGATAAACGGCATCAAGTAAGCGACCGCTTTTTTCATAACACGTGCGGATTTGACCACCTGAGGCAAGAACATCTTACCGGAACCAAATAGATCCCCCACTACGCTCATGCCATCCATCAATGGCCCTTCAATCACCTGTAGCGGTCGATCAAACAGTTGTCTAGCTTCTTCGGTATCATCATCAATGAATTCCGTGATGCCTTTTACTAAAGCGTGAGTCAGACGCTCACCAACGGGTAAACCTCGCCACTCTTGCGTTTCTTTTTCAACCGCTTCGCCCGTGCCCACAAACTCACCTGCAATGGCCAGCAAGTTATCCGTTGCATCCGGCGTACGGTTCAATACAGCATCTTCTACCGCGTCACGCAGACGCACAGGAATGTCTTCATAAACGGCTAACTGACCAGCGTTAACAATACCCATTGTCATGCCATTTTTAATGGCGTGATACAAGAATACTGCATGAATGGCTTCACGAACTGGATTGTTACCACGGAACGAGAAGGACACGTTCGATACACCACCAGACACTTTGGCATACGGCAGTTCGCGTTTAATATCCGCTGTCGCCTCAATAAAATCCAATGCGTAGCGGTTATGCTCCTCAATACCCGTTGCGATGGCAAAGATATTTGGATCAAAAATAATGTCTTCTGGCGGAAAACCAACTTGGTTCACTAAGATATCGTATGAACGACGACAAATTTCGATTTTACGCTCGCGTGTATCGGCTTGACCTACTTCATCAAAAGCCATCACGATTACCGCGGCGCCATACTTCATCAGCAGCTTGGCTTGTTCAATGAACTTTTCTTCGCCTTCTTTCATACTGATCGAGTTCACAACACCCTTACCTTGGATGTTTTTTAAACCCGTCTCTAAGATTTCCCACTTAGAGGAATCCAGCATAATCGGCACACGAGAGATGTCTGGTTCAGAGGCAATCAACTTCAAGAAGCGTTCCATGGCCGCCTCTGAATCCAACATACCTTCGTCCATGTTGATGTCGATGATCTGAGCACCGTTTTCAACTTGCTGGCGAGCGACATCTAGCGCTGTATCAAAATCGCCTTCTTTAATAAGGCGTTTAAACATCGCTGAGCCGGTTACGTTGGTTCGCTCACCTACGTTCACAAACAAGCTTTGATCACTGATATTAAAGGGTTCAAGACCAGCAAGGCGACATTCTTTAGGAATATCTGGAATTGCACGAGGCGCTGCATTTAAAAATGCATCAGCAAACGCTTTAATGTGGGCAGGCTCAGTACCACAACAGCCACCAATGATATTCAAGAAGCCCGAATCCGCCCAAGACTGAATTTCTTCCAGCATTTCTTCTGGCGACTCATCGTATTCACCAAAGGCATTTGGTAAGCCCGCATTCGGGTGAGCTGAGACGTAGGTATCAGCGATATTGGATAACTCTTCCACGTATTGGCGAAGATCTTTAGGCCCCAAGGCACAGTTAAGACCCACGGATATAGGTCGTGCGTGAGATATAGAGTTCCAGAAGGCTTCGGTTGTTTGCCCCGACAGCGTGCGCCCTGATGCATCGGTAATGGTACCGGAAATCATAATCGGGTAACGCATATTGTGATCTTCAAAGTATTGCAGCGCAGCGAAGATCGCAGCTTTCGCATTCAACGTATCGAAAATGGTTTCGATCAATAATAAATCGGCGCCACCTTTGATTAAACCATCAATCGAAGTGGTATAGGCATTCACCAGCTCATCAAACGTTACGTTACGATAGCCAGGATCATTGACATCTGGCGAGATGGTGCAAGTACGGCTGGTAGGTCCCACTGCACCGGCTACGAAACGAGGTTTATTTGGGTTTTGTGCGGTGAATTCATCCGCTGCTTCACGAGCTAACTTCGCAGCCTCAAAATTAATTTCATAGCTGAGTGATTCCATATGGTAATCAAGCATTGAAATGGAGTTGGCGTTGAACGTATTGGTCTCAATAATATCTGAGCCCGCTTCAAGATACGCTGAATGAATCGCCTTAATGACTTGAGGCTGAGTTAATGACAGTAAGTCATTGTTGCCTTTTAATTCACTATGCCAATCGCTAAAGCGCTCGCCACGATAATCCTGCTCTTCAAATTTATAACTCTGGATCATGGTACCCATACCACCGTCCAGAATTAGGATATTATCTTTTAAACGACTTTCGATAACGTCATACGAATCAGACTTAACCACTGTCACTACCTCTAAAATTTATGCGAGCGTACTATAGCAAACCCGCACCCTTAGTGGTTGAATTTTAGTAATGGCAAGTTGAGTGATTGTGGATCAGTGGCGCGATCAAGCATGGCAATTGCTTAGACGCGTCTTTCAGAACGATTGCTTTGACCTAACTTTCCAACAGCAAAGCCTAACAGCAAGCCACCCAAGATTGCAGCTCCCCAAAAGCCATATTTATTAAGCCAATCAGTAGAAATCAACTCGACACTTTCAGTGTCTCGGTAAATCTTACGCAAGATAATTTCACCGTCATAATTCACTTCTTGTGTAACAGAAACATTCATGGTTGCATTGGGACGCTCATTTAAACCACTTAAACGCCAACGAAAATTCAGCTGACCTTGATTAAGAGTGGACTCGGCTTCAGCGGCACTCATCATATTCAATGCACTGTCGACAAACAGCTCGGCGTAATAAGTTTGGCCTTGCACAGGGCTCGCCACATCGGCTGACAACTGTATTTCAAACGTATCATGAAGATTCGCAGAGGTCGGCAGCGACCAGCGAACATTGGTCAGCTCGCTTTTAAGTTGGTTTTGAAGTGATAAAACTGCTCCTTCAAAGGGAATCAAGTTGTTCACTTGATTCTCAAGCAAGGCTTTTTCTTCGGCCTGCACAGAAGATTGAGCTTGTAGTGTTTTAATTGCTTGGGCAGAGGAATCATTGCGCGCTCTAAGCTCTGCGAGTTGAGCCATCATTTGCTGTTTTTCGGCTGCGCTTGATTGCAGTTCCTGAGCCAAGCTCTCAGCCTTGGTTTCTTGTGATGCCAATTTCTGTTTAAGCTGTGCCAACTCACGTTCAAGCTCACGATTGCGCTGCGCTGCGGTTTGATAGGTAGACTCCAGTGATTGCAGCTGATTACCCAAATCATCCTCTTGACGCTGAAGCGCCGCTTCTAATTTCACGACATCGGATTGGTAGCCTGAAATCAAATTGTTTTGCGCCGACAGTTCAGCCTGCAATCGCGCTACTTTCGCTTCTAATTGCGCGCTATTATCATCCGCCTCGGGGGCTGAATCATCCGCCGCAATAACAAGCCGCCCTTTTCGGTGCAACTCGGCATTTTGATTTTGCAACGTATCAATAACATTGCTTTGTACGCGAATTTTGTCCCACAGTACTTGGTGCTGAGCACGCGCCTCTGACAATGCACCACCAAGCGTCAAATTCTCTTGCCCTAAGGTGTCCAAGGTTTCAGCTAACTGGAGATTTTTGTCTTGCAGCATTTTATACTGACTTTTAAGGTGCGCATGCTCAACAGAAAGATCTCGATAATCTTTTGACAAAGCAAAATGCGCGCTGTCTAACGTTCTGAAGCTTTTATTAAGCTCCATAAAATCGACTTTACGCTCTGATATCGTCTGTTGAGCAATCTGAACGTCATTTTCTAAACGCTCAATTTTAGCTGTGAGTCGATCGTTCTCCAAGCGCAGTTGATTATACTGAATTTCCAAGGCATCACGCTCAGCTTCGATCTGACGCATCTGAAGTAGCAAGCTGGCTTCTTTATCTCCCTGCATTAACTGAGAAAGCTGGCGATCTTTATCATCTAACTTAGCCGTCAAACGAGCCATTTGATCGGCATTCTCAGTTAATTGTTGACGCAATGCTTCCATTTCAGAACGATTATCTGAAGATGAAACATGTTCGGAAGTATTTTCAGAAGCCGCTGGCACAGAATGCAACTTGGTTTGTTGAACAGCGCTGTCTTGATATGTTGTTTGGGTGCTACAGGCAGATAAGGCAACACCTAAAGCGACCGGCACAACATAGCGATATGGCTTTTTCATTATTATTACTCCCACTCCAGCTAATTTTCTTACTTCCGAAAGGTATTCATTTTATTGTAGTGTGCTTACTTGACGTTTACCTTACAAAAAAAAGCGCTGGTATGACCAGCGCTTTTCTATTATTTAAGCAAGGCTTTTAGATACCACCTCATAAACATCTTTGGAGAGATCTTCTCTTGCGATTCGCTCCAATTCTGCTTTCATTTTCTCAGCTAATGCTGGCACCATGCGTTGCCAACGCGTCAATGGTGTACACAAGCGCGATGCAATTTGCGGATTACGCTTATTCATCAGAATAATTTGGTCTGCCAAAAACGCATATCCGCTGCCATCAAGGTTGTGGAACGTCGCCACATTCTGACCAAGACCACCCATCACCGCACGCAGTTTATTTGGATTCTTGATGTCAAAGTTGGGATGAAGCATTAACTGCTTGATTTGCTCAAGGCCGTTATCTTGTTCACGTGCAGCACTCAGCATTAGCCATTTATTAACCACTAATGATTCATGCTTCCATTGCTCGAAGAAGGCGTTTAGCAACTCATCTGCTTCCGCTAGTTCAAAGTGCACAATGCAAATTAATGCTGCAAACTGATCCGTCATATTATCCGCATTGCGGTACTGACGGACCGCCGCACTTTTCGCTTCAGCACTGCCTGATGCCACCCAGTACATCAAGGCGGCATTTTTCAATGAGCGCTTAGCGATTTGCTCAGCACTTGCTTGATAGTCACCAGTTACTGTGTTGCTTTCGTACACCTGTTTGAACTCGGTTTCTAAAGCCTGAGCAGCCAGTTGACGAAGGTGCTCGCGAGCCGCTTTAATGGCTTGCGGATCAATTTTAACGGCTAACTCAGACAAATAGGCTTGGCTTGGTAGTGACAAGATTAATGCCACCATCGCGGGGTCGAGTGTTTCATCTGCAAGCAATGATTTAAACCCGTCGACTAGACGCGTTTCAGTTGATAACGCTTCGCCTTGTTGGAACTGCTCAACAAAACCATTAAGTTCATTGACGGCCAGTTGCTGCGACGCACTCCAGCGGTTAAAACCATCAGGATCGCCAGACATCAATTGCAACAGCTGTTCCGTGCTGTAGGCATAATCCAATTTCACCGGCGCAGAGAAACCGCGCAGCAAAGATGGTACGGGTTTCTCTGATACATTCTCAAACACATAGGTTTGTTCAGTATCATTAACATGTAACACCACTTCGTCGGTACTTTGGCCGTCAAAGGTAAAGCTTAACGCTTGGTTATTCTGACCCACAAGCCCTACTTTCACCGGTACATGCAATGCTAACTTCGTCGGCTGGTTAGGCGTTGGCGGCGTAATTTGGTCAATGGTTAAATGGTATGTCTGGGCTTGCTCATCATAATGATCTGTGACCTGTAAACGAGGTGTGCCTGCTTGAGAATACCAACGCTTAAACTGACTCAAATCAACATCGTTAGCCGCTTCCATCGCATTAACAAAGTCATCACAAGTGACTGCTTGGCCATCATGACGCTCAAAATACAAGTCAGAGCCTTTGCGGAAACCTTCTTCTCCCAATAGCGTATGAATCATACGCACCACTTCCGCGCCTTTTTCATAAATCGTCAATGTGTAGAAGTTTGAAATCTCAATAAACGAAGCGGGGCGAATCGGATGTGCCATCGGACTGGCGTCTTCGGCAAACTGCGCAGTCTTCAAAAAAGACACATCTTCTACACGTTTTACGACGTCTGAATGCGTATCTGCAGAGAACGACTGATCACGGAAAACGGTAAAACCTTCTTTAAGGCTCAGCTGAAACCAATCGCGACATGTAACGCGGTTGCCCGACCAGTTATGAAAGTATTCGTGTGCAACAACGGCTTCAACACGTAAGTAGCCATCATCTGTCGTCGTCTCAGGGCTGGCCAATAAACAACTGGAGTTAAAGATATTAAGGCCTTTGTTCTCCATTGCTCCCATATTGAAATCATCAACAGCAACGATCATAAAAATATCTAAATCGTATTCGCGACCATACACTTCTTCGTCCCATTTCATAGAACGTTTTAAAGAGTCCATGGCAAAATCAACTTTGTCGATATTGTGTTTCTCGGTAAAGATCTGCAACGCAACCTTTCGACCACTCATGGTTGTAAAGCTGTCGTTCAACACTTCTAAATTACCAGCCACCAAGGCAAATAAGTACGCAGGTTTTTTGAACGGGTCATGCCAAGTAACAAACGTTTTACCTTCTTCAGTTTTGCCACGTGCCACTTCATTGCCATTTGACAGCATCACGGGATAACGTGACTCATCGGCAATAATGGTTGTGGTGAACACTGACATGACATCCGGACGATCTAGGTAATAGGTAATATGACGGAAACCCTCGGCTTCACATTGGGTACAAAACATTGAAGAGGAACGGTACAGCCCTTCAAGTTTGGTATTATTCTGTGGCTCGATCAGCGTCTCACAAGTTAGGACAAACTCATCAGGCGTTGCTGTAATTACTAGCTTGTCATTTTTAATTGCGTACTCTGCTTTGGGAAGCGTGTAATCATCAATCGCCACACCAATTAGCTTCACATCCTCACCGCCATTCAATTCAAGCGGCGATGTACGAGCCTTACTCTCAGGGTTACGACGCAGATGCAAACGCGAAGTAACAATCGTTTGTGTTTCATCTAAATCAAACGTCAATTCCGTTTTATCGATTAGAAAATTTGGAACTGTGTAGTCTTTTAAAAAAATTGCTGACGGTTGTTGCTCTGCCATGATTTGGCTCCTATAGCGTAAAGGCCGCTTCGTATCCGGTGTACTTCCGTAAGTTGATAACGCCTGTATCAAGCATCCAATATTGGCCCTTAATACCCATTAAGGTACCTTCCACTAGGGGCGTTTTTTCAGCATTGATACTTGTCACTTTGGTTGGGTATTCTAAAACAGGGTAGCTGAATTCGTGCGTCACGTTGTCGTCACCAAGCTCTTGTACGGCTTGCAATCCGAATTCATTCTGCAAGCTGTCTAAGCCTTCCCATAATCGATTGATCAGTCGCTCCTGCTCGGCAGCTAGATCAATGGTGAGATCACTGCCTTTCAGCATATTGCGCCAATTAGTTTTGTCTGCCACTTCATCTTTAAATAAGGTTTCTACCAAACCAGACGTACGACGGTTATCGACTAAAAACATCGCTCGTGCCTGAGTTGCACCCTGATCCAACCAACGAGTTGGCAATTGATCGCCACGCGTAATGCCAACTTTCAAAGCGGTTGTATTAGACAAATAAACATAGTGGCTCTGCATACAGAACTTTTCAGCCCAGTCCGGCTCACGGCATGTACCTTTGTGGTAATGACACTTTTCTGGACTCATGATGCACGTGTCGCAAGCTGCCAATTTTTTGAAACAAGGATAACAGTAACCTTGGCTAAACGATTTATTACTTGCTCGACCACAGTGGATACAGCTAATCTGACCACTAAACTGAATCGACACTTTTTGCCCAATTGCTTGTTCAAGAGGAAACTGCTCGTCACCCAATCTGAGCTGATAACTGACTTTGCCATTCGAATCAGCGCTGGCCATCATTTTTCTTAGATTACCATGCATCATTTTTTTGCATCCGGGTTGCTAACCCATTTCACCGTATCATGCTCGAGTGTTTCTTTCTTACTACCGCAACTACTGTGGACTTCTCGGTCAATATAGCCGACACGCTGCTCTTCAGGCTTATTCGTGTAGTCATAAGTAATGACAGCTTGCATGCAAAGCTCAGTTTGTTCTGGCGTCAGTTTTACACCATTCGGCCACTTCCCCAACTCCACTGCCTGCTTTAAGCGACCGTAGATTTCTGGGGTCATATTTTCGATCATATCTTTAAAATTCATAAGTCACTCACACCAAATTCATTGGTCACATCAATATTTTTTGAATAACTTCCATATCACGCTATAGAAACCCGCAAAGGCCAACCCTGATACCAAGCCCAATAAATGCGCTTCATTCGCCACAGACCCTAAACCAAATACTGATAGCACATCGGTATAACCGATTAACAACCAAACAATAAAAAAGGCCATCAACGGCTTTGAAATAATCACTGGCCAGCCATGAATCAGGACCGGCATCACCCAAGCGAATCCCACTAGTCCATATACTAATCCCGATAAACCACCGAACAAGGGGTAACCATTAATTAGGTACTGGCCAACATTACTGGCGATCATCACAAATACGGCAAAAATCAACCAGACGAAAGATCCCATCAGTCGTTCAATTTTTCGTCCCACTTCCCACACCCACAGTGCATTGAAAATTAAATGGGCCGCACCAAAGTGAATTAGGGCTGGCGTAATCAGCCGCCAATACTCACCTTTAGCCAATACTTCTGACAGCGGATCGAACTGAATTCGGTTTCCGATAATGTCAAAGGAGGAAATCGTAAACCATTCTAGAGTATCAAGATAATCACCAAGCCCTGTGACGAGGCCAACAACGGACGTTAGAATTAATAACGCCAATGTCATAGGGGATTTGTGCCAATCTTGGAAACTATTGAGGCGGGATTTTTTTACTTTGGGGCTGTCACTTTCTGACAGTGTCACATCTGGATCGTGTTGCCAAAGCTGCAGGATATTTAGCGCTTGCTCACTGTCCGAGGGGTCAAGGATCCATAACTGATCGTGACCGCTGGCTTGAACAATGCGATGACTGATTCGTTGTTGCCAAAGTAATTTACTGACATTCTGAGGGTGTTCATTGGCAGCGAATTCGTAGATTAAAACCATAGTTATAGCCCGCCCCTATTGGCGATAGCTTGATTGCCATCCTAGTTTAGTGCGACAAACATCATAAAAGTCATGATCTTTAGGATGTATCAAACGGATAAAGCCTTTACGACGTGTAATGTGAATTTCGTCACCCGGTGCAGCGGTAATATTGAGTTGCCCATCACAGCTCACACTTGGGTAAGTGAGGTTTGACTCACAGACTACGATGCGTATATTCGCATCGGCGTCAATCACAATCGGACGATTACTTAATGTATGTGGGTGCATCGGCACCAAAACCAGCGCATTAAGCTTTGGCAACATTATTGGACCACCGGCAGATAAAGCATACGCCGTTGAGCCTGTTGGGGTTGCTACGATCAAACCATCAGACTTTTGATTCATTACAAATTGATCGTCAATAAAGAGATCAAAACGAATCATACGAGCAGATTTGCCCGGATGAAGAACCAAATCGTTTAACGCGATGCCTTCGCCACTGGGACGATTTTGACGTTTAATCTTAGCTTCTATCATAAAGCGTTTTTCTTCTAGATACTCACCACGAAGAATCGGCTCTAATTCTTTCTCAAAATCAATTGGGGAAATGTCCGTTAAAAACCCTAAGGTGCCACGGTTCATACCCAGTACAGGAACATCGTAATCAATGATGGCTCTCGCCGCGCCAAGAAAACTACCGTCGCCACCAACGACCATGACTAAATCACAACGGTCACCCAATTCTTTCAGCGGCGCAGCTGAAATGTGAGCACCCGACATCATCGTCGCCAAATCTTCTTCCAGCACAGGCTCAACACCTTGCGCAATTAGAAAATCGGTTAAGCGTTTTACTGTTTCAAGGATTTGTGGCTTATCTAAGCGAGCGATAATACCAATTCGTCTAAAAAGACTCATTTAATCAATCTTTCCTGTCACTGATTTTTGCTCTCACCAGCACTTTTTGTAAGTACCGGCCATCTTTGCAGTTAATTTTGTATTGGTTTCAATTAATTAGAGATAAACCGAATTACGTCAGAATGTAACACGAAGCTACCATCTAAGCTATTATACAACCGATCAGACAATGTGAATTAACACGAAAACCGCACCGGATCACCGTAGGGCTGCTGATCTGTCTTCATTCCTAGCCACCCTTGTAACCCACCAGTATGAACAAATAATGTTCGTTTATGAGGCCAGAGGCCTTTTTTTTCCATTTGATAGACTTGGTACACCATCTTAGAAGTATAAACAGGGTCCAATAGGATGTTGGGATTTAACCTATAGAGTGTTTGCAGAAACACCAACAGCTCTTTGCTCATACGCCCAAAACCGCCATGCAAGCACTCGTCAAACGTCGTTAACTTTGCTGCCACTTGCAAACCAGCTTGCTGACATGACAGTTGGATATCCTCCGCAAGATTGCTCACCCCCTTCAATGCCGAAAAGACACTAAGTGAATCAATACCGCAAGCAGCAAACCCTGACGCCGTTACCGCGGTGCCACTGGCGACACAAAAGTGAGCCCCCTCTGCTTGTTGATCTTGGCTAATAACTCTTGCCCAATCCAAACAGCCTAGGACACCCAAAGCCCCCGCCCCACCTTCTGGCACCCAATACACATCAGAATAGTAAGCATCAACAATCTGTTTCATTTCTGAGGCCAACCCAAGGCGATAATCCTGACGACCACAG
Organism: Marinomonas gallaica; assembly: GCF_049821165.1. Taxonomy (NCBI): domain Bacteria; kingdom Pseudomonadati; phylum Pseudomonadota; class Gammaproteobacteria; order Oceanospirillales; family Oceanospirillaceae; genus Marinomonas; species Marinomonas gallaica. Next base: position 2,545,753 of record NZ_CP187511.1, on the reverse strand, counting down.
GGAAATAAAGTAGCCCCAGCTGCTACAGCAGTCCTAAGTGTAGGCGTCAACTCAGCCCATGTTTCGCCACGCACTACAATCAGAGGCATAACCCCTAACGTCTGACAACGAGCAACAAACGCAGCTATGTGATTTGAGTGCGGGCCACCAAAGGTAGCAACATATTGACAGCCTTCACTTAAGGCCTTTTGCAAATGGTATTTCAGCTTATGCTGTTTATTCCCAGGCGCAATATTACATTCCAAATCACCACGATAAATCAAGAATTCCTTACCAGAATCATCAACCTGATCAGGCATTACCAATGAATCAAAACGCACAGCCTCTCCAAATAAGTCGCTAGACAACAAAAACAAATAAAAATACGTCGCTTTATGAATACAAAGAAGGTTGTTATGCGTATTTTTTCATCTAATGCCCACCAATACACGTACTTTCTTTGTTAGAATGATTTCGCAAAGGTTGCACACATCGGAGAACACTACATGATTCCTAAATTGTCTGAAGTCTCGCCAGTACAAGCTAAATACCTCGCATTTATCGAGCGCTTGAAGACTTCAGGATTCCAAGGGGACACAAATCCAGATTATGCCAATCGAGTCGTACTTTCGACCGACAACTCAATCTACCAAGTCCTACCCCAGGGCGTTATTTATCCCAGCTCAGTTGCAGACATTCAACTGCTAACTCGCCTTTCTAATGAAACAGAATTTCACGGCATTGTTTTAAGCCCTCGCGGCGGCGGTACGGGCACTAATGGACAATCTTTAACAGACGGTCTTGTGGTGGATTTATCCAAACACATGAACAAAATCCTTGAAGTCAATGTCGAGGAAGGCTGGGCCCGAGTCCAAACAGGGGTGGTTAAAGATCAACTCAATAAAGCAGTCGAGGCGGATGGTTTATTCTTTGCGCCAGAATTGTCTACCAGCAACCGAGCGACCATTGGCGGGATGATTAATACTGACGCGAGCGGACAAGGCTCGGTCATGTACGGCAAAACCCGTGACCATGTACTGGAATTAAAGACAGTACTATTAGATGGTGAATTAATCAGTAGTGCTGCTATGGACGAAGATGCTCTCAACAGCATTAAGCAAGGATCAGACTACGCTGCTCACGCGCACCGTGTGATTGATACTATAGCGCAGACCAAACAAACCGCTATTAATGACACCTTCCCAGAACTGAACCGCTGCATGACTGGTTATGATTTGGCACACATACGTGACGATCACGGCCACTTCAACCTTAACAACATCCTTTGTGGTTCAGAAGGAACACTTGGCTTCATCGTAGAAGCAAAAGTTAACTTACTCAAAATTCCAACCTTCGCAACTTTAGTAAACATTCGCTATAACAGCTTTGAAGCCTCCTTACGTCACGCCAAAGAGCTACTTAATGCTCAACCAACATCAATTGAGACGGTTGACTCTAAAGTTTTGGGGCTGGCTAAAGGCGATATCATTTGGAATTCCGTCGCAGAGTTTTTCCCCGAGCAACCAGGTGAAGACGCTCAAGGCGTTAATCTTGTTGAATACACCGGCGACAGCGAAGCTGAAGTGGCCGAGCGTGTAAAAGTTTTGACCGATCGACTGGATGCACTCAGTGCTGATCCGAATGCAAGCACTCTTGGTTATACCGTTGCAAACGGTCACAATAACGTCAATAAAATCTGGGGGATGCGCAAAAAATCCGTTGGTTTACTAGGTAACGCCAAAGGTGAAAAACGCCCCATTGCCTTTGTCGAAGACACGGCCGTGCCACCAGAAAATCTTGCTGATTACATCATGGAGTTCCGTGCTGTGTTAGACAGCTATGGCGTTACCTACGGCATGTTTGGTCATGTAGACGCGGGGGTTTTACACGTTCGACCAGCACTCGATTTAAAAGATGAGTCGCAAGAGCCAATGATTCGTGACATCACTGATAAGGTGGTGGCATTGACTCAAAAGTACAATGGATTGCTTTGGGGTGAACACGGCAAAGGCGTTCGCTCTGAATACGCGCCCGCTTTTTTTGGTGATTTGTATCCGAGCATCCAGCAAATCAAAGGCGCATTTGACCCGCGCAACCAACTCAACCCTGGTAAAATTGCCACTCCCTTTGAGCTCGGCGCAGATTTGCTAAAAATCGATGAAGTTCCTATGCGCGGACAACTGGACCGACAAATCCCATTAACTAATCGCGATCAATTTAAAGAAGGCATGTACTGTAACGGCAACGGTGCCTGCTTTAACTTTGATCCTAACGATGCCATGTGTCCGTCATGGAAAGGTACACGGCAACGCATTCACTCTCCTAAAGGACGCGCTTCATTGATGCGCGAATGGCTGCGAGGCATGAGTGAACAAGGTGTTGATGTTCGTAAAGAAAGCTATAAAACACGCCACACCAGCTTTCTAGCGAGTTTCGTTCCAAGATTGCGTAATACGCTGGCCAAACGAAAAGGCGAATACGACTTTTCCAATGAAGTTCATGAGTCCATGATGGGCTGCTTAGCCTGTAAGTCGTGTGTTGGGCAATGCCCTATTAAAGTTGATGTGCCTGAGTTCCGCGCCAAGTTTTTAGAGCTGTATTACAGCCGCTACCTTCGTCCAGCAAAGGACTATTTTGTAGGTTCATTGGAATACATGATGCCAACAATGGCCATCTTTCCGCAACCATACAACTGGATGGTCGGCAATCGTTTTACCAAAGGCTTAATCAGCAAGATTGTTGGTTTCGAAGACAGCCCTAAGCTATCAAAACATAATTTAAAACGTGAAATGTCTCGTCGTGGTATTCGCTTGGCCACACCTCTGGCCATTGAAGCCTTAAGCCCAAAAGACCGTAAACGGGCGGTAATCGTCGTTCAAGACGCCTTCACAAGTTATTTTGAAACAGAACTGGTGTTAGATGTCATGGAGCTGTTAAGCCGGCTCGGCTTTCAAGCCTACTTAGCGCCGTACCTACCAAACGGCAAGCCTCTGCATGTACACGGCTTTCTACGCCCTTTTGAGAAAGCCGCTAAAAAGAACTTGGACATGCTTCAAAATTTAGCGTTTTATGGGCTCCCCATGATCGGTATCGATCCATCTATGACACTGACGTATCGCTCCGAGTACGCTAAGACATTCGGCACCAGCCGCCCCATCCCTAAAGTTCAATTGATGCAAGAATGGCTGGCAAACCAATCTACCCATTTAGAAAAACAAGCCATTTCTGTGAAAGACGATACATTTCATATGATGGCTCACTGTACCGAGAAAACAAATGCAGCGCCGTCTATTAAAGACTGGCAAAGTGTTTACGAACTATTGGGGCTCAAACTGGCCGTTGAAAATGTCGGCTGCTGTGGTATGGCAGGCACTTATGGCCATGAATCCAGTAACAAGGCCACCTCTGAGACAATTTACAATTTGTCATGGAAAGAGAAAGTGAACGACCCTGCACTGCATAACAAATTGGTTGCAACCGGTTATTCTTGTCGCTGTCAAACTAAGCGAATGGATGACATTAGCATTAAACATCCAGCTCAAATACTGTTAGAACATATAAAAGCTGATTTAGCTTAACGAAAAAAAACCGTATCATGCCACTAAAGACCAGACATCCGTCTGGTCTTTTCTTTTTCAAGAAGAGATTAGCAATGTCCTTAGTATACGAAACGCAGGATGAGCACGGTGTCATTCGCGTATTTGACGATGGTAAATTTCGCACACTGTCATTTGCCGATGGCGACGAACAAAGTCGCGTGCAACTTAAGCAGCCACATGTACTGCAACATGAATATACTCAAGCCATGTTATTGGCGTTAATTGACCGCAAGCCAAAACGTGCCTGCGTATTGGGATTAGGGGGTGGCGCACTAGTCCACGCACTGAGTAAAGCCGTGAGCGGCATACATATTACGGCAGTTGAGCTAAGACCAGAAATTGTGAGCATTGCAGAAGAATTCTTTCGCTTACCCAAAAGTAAACGGATAGAAGTAATTACCGACGATGCTATTGCGTTCGTTGAAAGCAATAAGTCAAAGAAATTTGATATTTTGTTTACAGATTTATACCAACACTTTGGTATGGATAAACGCGTCGCAACGCAGTCTTTTATTGAGCACACAAAGACTCAAATCAAAGACGGCGGCATGCTAGTACTTAACTGCTGGGAAGAGCACCAATATCAGCTCGACTTAAAAGAAACTTTGTTGGAACAGTTTAATACTGTCACAGCATTAGACACAGGCTGTGGCAACTGGGTTGTATTTGCCACCAACGCTCCGCATAGCTTAAATCTAAAGCAGCAGAAAGATGAATGCGCACAATTGAGCCAATCATTGGGTTTTCCACTCACTAAATGGCAAACTCGTTTAGAAGAGGTTGTGTAACCAACCCCCTCTTCTACCTCATTATTACCCAAGTACTGTATTCACAAGCTCAACGGCCTCTTGTTCCAGTTGAGCTAGGTGAGACTCAGAGACAAAGCTTTCTAAATAGATTTTATAAACATTCTCTGTACCAGATGGCCGCGCGGCAAACCAACCATTATCGGTAGAGACCTTTAACCCGCCTATTGCTGCACCATTGCCCGGCGCATGGGTCAACTTACTTACGATCGGGTCACCCGCCAAACTTTGCGCATGCACAGAGCTCGCTTCTAGCTTTGACAGAACCGCTTTTTGTTCAGGTGTTGCGACGACATCAATGCGCTTGTAGTAGGGCTGACCAAATCGTTTAGCCTGCTCCTCAGCTAGCTGAGCTGGGTTTTTACCTGTGACAGCCAATATCTCAGCGGCCAACAAAGCCATAATGAAGCCGTCTTTGTCTGTCGTCCAAACATTGCCATCTCGGCGTAAGAATGAAGCACCCGCACTCTCCTCGCCACCAAAGGCTAAGTTACCGTCGAATAGACCATCAACATACCACTTAAAGCCAACAGGCACTTCACATAACGTTTTACCTAAATCCGCCACTACACGATCAATCATTGCACTGGAAACCAACGTTTTGCCATATTGGATATCAGCAGGCCAATCTCGATGTGTCGCCAGATACTCTATGGCAACCGCAAGGTAGGCATTTGGATTCATTAAGCCGTAACCTGGACACACAATTCCATGGCGATCAAAGTCAGGGTCATTCCCGACTGCCACATCGAATTGATCTTGAATCTTTAGCAGGTTATTCATCGCATATGGCGACGAACAATCCATACGAATGCGCCCATCCTTATCAAGTGGCATAAACGAAAACGTTGGGTCTACACGATCATTTACAACGTCGATGTTTAAACCATAACGCTCAGCAATTGGCTCCCAGAAAGCAATTCCCGAACCACCTAACGGATCCACACCAATACGTACATTGGCCTTTTTAATAGCGGCCATATCAATAACATTATCTAGATCACTAATGTAATGCTCAATGTAATCAAATGGCTCCACAAGATCACTGCTCAACGCCTCATCGACTTCAACCTGCTTGACGCCTTTCATGTCATGCCACATCAGCTCGTTAGCACGCTCCGCTATCCAGTCGGTAATATTCTTATCGGCCGGACCACCTTTAGGTGGATTATACTTAATACCACCGTCTTCTGGGGGGTTATGAGACGGCGTAATGACAATACCATCAGCACGCTCAGATCGTGCCGATACATCGCGATTGTGCGTTAGGATGGCGTGCGAAATAACCGGTGTAGGCGTATAGCCATCATCTTGTTGCACTCGAACGGTTACATCGTTTGCAACAAGCACCTGTAACGCGCTGGTAAAAGCCGCTTCAGACAGTGCATGCGTATCTTTGCCAAGATAAAGCGTCCCTTCTATGCCGTGCAACTGCCTGTATTCACAAATTGCCTGGCAGATCACGAGGATATGCGCTTCATTAAAACTTTTAGTAAAAGCACTACCACGATGCCCAGACGTTCCAAAACTGACTTTCTCAGCATCAAACTGTGCATCAGGATGTAAAGTGTAATAAGCACTAATGAGCTTAGGGATATTAACCAATGACTCATTTGGAGCGAGCTGCCCTGCTTGAGGATGAATTGCCATATGAATAAAGCTCCTTAATTAAAGTGACGATGGTTTTATAGTCGTGAATTACTTTCTTAGTTGCAATGCTAAGCAATAGAAAATCAATAATTTATTGTTTTTACAGTTAAATTCTTACAGTCGTAGGCAGATTTACAAATACTTTTAGCAGCTAAACGTAAAATTACTGAGACACCACAAGATAACACTGCAAACCCAACAGACTCGACTAAGCTAAATTTGTGGACTGAGCAGTATTGGAGAATCTATATGTCATCTAAAGCAGCCCTACTTTTATCCGGGGGTGGTGCGCGTGGCGCCTATCAGATAGGTGTATTACAGGGTATAACAAAACTTGTGCCGCAATATAACGCCCTACCATTCCCAATCCTTTGCGGGACATCGGCAGGTGCCCTGAATGCGGCGTTACTAGCCACTCGAGCAAGCAATTTTAAACGCGGCGTACGACAGCTCGCTTACATTTGGCGCAACTTAACAACAGAACAGGTTTACCAAGTCAGTCGCTGGCCGATTGCTACTTCCATTACACGCAGCATCGCTAATATTTTTCTAAACCAAAGAAACGGCCGCCAACTGTCTCTAATGGTAAATACACCATTGGAATCACTACTGCGAAAACATTTAAACTTAGAGGACGTATCGATCGCGTTAAATCAACGCTTACTAGAAACGCTTGCAATAACGGCCATTAATTACACTAACGGTAACTCCACCACGTTTTACCAGTCATCCAATACGGACATTGAAGATTGGCAAAGTGCACGTAAAACCGGCATAAAACAAGCTATTTCTATCGAGCATTTGCTTGCTTCAAGTGCAATTCCTGGCATCTTTCCATCACAAAAAGTAGGTAACCACTATTACGGTGATGGGGCCGTCCGACTTGGCTCGATTATCCAGCCTGCGATACGCTTAGGAGCCGAGAAACTGTTTATCATTGGCGTTAGCGACAATCGACAAGCAAGAGATTGGAATTACGTAAAAGACAATCAAAACAGTGTGCAGCCCTCGATCGTACAAGTGCTCGGCCAACTCTTTAACAGTGCTTTTTTGGACACTGTCGATGACGACATTACTCATATAGAGACACTTAATCGCCTACTCTCTTTAGTGCCCGAAGATAAGCGTCCGGCCGATTTACCCTTACGTAAAACGTTAGTAATCTCACCATCTAAAGGCCTCAACGTGCTAGCCAATGAACACTTGGGCTCTTTACCCCGACACATCCAAAAACTACTCAGAACAGCAAGTGGCAACCAAAGCGGCAACGCATCATCGGCTGCTAGCTACCTTCTTTTCACACCAGAGTATTGCTCTGCTTTGATCGATTTAGGCTATAAAGATGCGATGTGGCAACAAGATAAGATTCTAGATTTCTTCAGTGATTAAACGCAAAAAAGGCAGCCTTCGGCTGCCTTTTGGACATCATTTAATCGCTCTATTACTATAGCGTTAAACGACGCACATCGCTTAGCAATGCATTTAGATACGTCATAAAGCGACCCGCATCCGCTCCGTTGACAGCACGGTGGTCGTAAGACAAGCACAATGGCAGCATTGTACGTGGCTCAAACTCTTTACCGTTCCAACGAGGCTCAACATCTGCTTTAGATACACCAAGAATGCCCACTTCAGGCGTGTTAACGATTGGTGTAAAGCCTGTTCCACCCATAGCACCAAGACTAGAGATAGTGAAACAGCCGCCTTGCATGTCAGCAGGTTTCAATTGTTTTCCAAGCGCTTTCTTGATCAACTCGCCAGCCTCAGCTGCAATTTGAACAACAGACTTCTTGTCAACATCACGCAGCACAGGAACCACAAGACCCACTGGAGAATCCACTGCAATACCAATGTGCACATATTTCTTCTGCACGACGCTTTCGCCATCAGCATGAAGAGATACGTTGAATGCAGGATTTTTAACCAACGCTTGCGCAACCGCTTTAATCATGAATGGAAGTGGCGTCAATTTAACACCTTGTTTTTCCATTTCAGGTTTTAAGCTCTTGCGGAATTCTTCTAGATCCGTGATATCCGCTTTATCGAACTGTGTTACATGAGGAACATTCAGCCAAGAGCGCGTCATATTGAATGACGTAAGCTTCTGAATCTTGCTCAGTTTCACTACTTCAACTTCACCAAACTGACCAAAATCAATTTCAGGTACGCGAGGAATACCCGCACCTTCAACGGCTGCTGATGCAACAGGTGCAGAAGACGCTTTTTGAACTGCTGCTTTAACATAAGCATGCAAGTCTTCTTTTGTGATACGGCCACGAGGACCAGTAGCACGAACAAGAGACAGATCCACACCTAATTCACGAGCCAAAAGGCGCACAGCAGGTCCAGCGTGAACCTTCTTGTTAGGCGAAGACAATACCGCACCCTGATCAGCAGGAACCGCCGCTTTTGGCGCTTCTTGCTTAGGCGCTGCAGCTTTTGGTGCTTCTTGTTTTTCAGCCGGTGCAGGCGCTGCTGCACCTTCTACTTCAAGCTCAAGAATCAAAGCCCCTTCAGATACTTTATCTCCTTCTTTAATCGATACAGACTTAACCGTGCCTGATTTAGGAGAAGGAATATCCATTGACGCTTTATCCGTCTCAAGAACGATGATTGAATCGCCCTCTTCAACTTTATCACCCGCCGCAACGCTTACTTCAATAACATCAACGTCTGTTGCACCACCAATGTCCGGTACATTGACAGACTCAACACCGCCTGTTTGAGCAGATTGTGGCTCAGCTTCTTTGGCTGGCGCCTCTTCAGCTGGTGCTTGTTGAGGTTCTGACTCCGCTTTCGCCACAGGCTCATCAGCTGCAGCAGAACCTTCAGCCATAAGCACTAGAATTTCATCACCCTCAGAAACGGTGTCACCTTCTTTGATAAGAAGCTTAGCGACTTTACCGCTTGCAGGTGCTGGAATATCCATAGAAGCTTTGTCCGTTTCAAGAACGATAATAGAATCACCCTCTTGAACGTCGTCACCTTCTGCAACGCACACTTCGATAACGTCAACACCTGTTGCGCCACCAATATCTGGCACAGAAACAGTTTGTTCAGAAGCCGCTGAAGCAGGGGCTGCTGACGGAGCTGATTTTTCAGCCGCTGGTGCCGGTGTTTCTTCTTTTGTTTCTTCGACAGGCTCTTCTGTTGCACTAGCGCCTTCAACTTCAATCGTTAAAACTTCGCTGCCTTCAGAAACAGTATCGCCCTCTTTAACAGAGATCGCTGTTACCTTACCTGCCATTGGAGACGGTACGTCCATAGACGCTTTATCTGTCTCTAAAACAATAATTGATTGGTCAACTTCAATAATGTCGCCAACTTGCACGCTAACTTCGATTACATCGACGTCAGTCGCGCCACCAATATCCGGTACTCGAATAATTTCAGTACTCACGGAAATCTCCTTTGTCGTATAGACGCATCAAACTTTAACTCACTGAGCCGATCTTAGATCGACTCAGTCCCGATTAATCCGCTAAATTAGCAGGTAACTGGGTTTGGCTTGTTAGGATCCAAGTCAAATTTGCTGATTGCTTCAGCCACGACTTCAGCTTTCACTTTGCCGTCTTTCGCTAAAGCACTCAACGCAGAAACCACTACCCAGTAACGGTTCACTTCGAAGAAGTGACGTAGTTTGGCACGGGTGTCGCTTCGACCAAAGCCATCAGTACCAAGAACATTGTAGGTTCCATTTACAAATGGACGAATTTGGTCGGCATAAAGTTTGATGTGGTCCGTTGACGCAATCACAGGACCCTTATCACCTAAGCACTGTTCAACATAAGAAAGACGAGCGTCTTCTGTTGGGTGAAGCATATTCCAACGTGTCGCGTCTAAACCTTCACGACGCAATTCGTTGAAAGAGGTCACACTCCATACATCAGAGTTGACGCCAAACTCTTCACTTAGGATCTCTGCTGCAGCTTCTACTTCACGTAGAATTACACCAGCACCTAGAAGCTGAACCGTCTCTTTATTGCCCTTCTTCGTAACAGAATTAAGCTTGTACATACCTTTAAGAATGCCATCTTCGACACCTTCTGGCATATCAGGATGCTCGTAGTTTTCGTTCATTACGGTTAGGTAATAGAAAACACTTTCACGTTCCTGATACATACGACGAATACCGTCTTGGACAATGACCGCAACTTCGTATGAGTAGGTTGGATCGTATGACACACAGTTCGGAATCGTACTAGCAAGGATATGAGAATGACCATCTTCATGCTGCAGACCTTCACCGTTTAGTGTCGTACGACCAGCAGTAGCGCCCAGCAAGAATCCACGCGCCTGAGAGTCACCTGCCGCCCACGCCAAGTCACCAACACGTTGGAAACCAAACATTGAGTAGTAGATGTAAACAGGAATCATTGGGAAATTACTGTTGCTGTAAGATGTAGCCAAAGCTAGCCAAGCAGACATCGCTCCAGGCTCATTAATGCCTTCTTGAAGAATCTGTCCGTTTTCACTCTCTTTATAGAACATGACTTGTTCATGGTCATGCGGCGTGTAGCGCTGACCTTCAGATGAGTAAATACCGAGCTGACGGAACATACCTTCCATACCAAAAGTACGCGCTTCATCGGCAACAATTGGCACAACACGTTTGCCAATGCCTTTGTGCTTAACCATGGTATTCAAACAACGGACAAACGCCATGGTCGAAGAAATCTCACGACCATTTGAGCCTTTCAGCTGCGCTTTAAAGTCTTCCAATGTTGGTACGTCAAGTGCTTCACAATCTTTACGACGAACTGGGAAGTCACCATGCAGTTCCTTACGACGTGCACGCAAGTACTTCATTTCAGGGCTATCTTCAGCAGGACGGTAATAAGGAAGGTCTTTTAACTCTTCATCACTAATCGGAATACCAAACTTGTCACGGAAAAGAGCCAGTGACACTTCATCCAGTTTCTTAGTTTGGTGGGCAGTATTCTGTGCTTCGGCAGCCTTAAACATACCGTAACCTTTAACGGTTTGAGCAAGGATAACCGTTGGCTTACCTTTAGTAGAGGTCGCTTCGGCATAAGCAGCATAAACTTTGTATGGGTCATGACCACCACGGTTAAGATTCATAATGTCATCGTCAGACAAATCTTTAACCATCTCTAACAGTTCTGGGTATTTACCGAAGAAATGCTCACGAGTGTAGGCGCCGCCATTAGCTTTGTAGTTCTGCAGTTCTCCGTCACACACTTCGTCCATACGTTTTTGAAGCAGACCTTTATCATCTTTTTCAAATAGTGGGTCCCAATGGCGACCCCATAGACATTTGACGACATTCCAGCCAGCACCACGGAACACACCTTCAAGCTCTTGAACAATCTTGCTGTTACCGCGAACAGGACCATCAAGACGCTGGAGGTTACAGTTGATAACAAAAATTAAGTTATCAAGTTTTTCACGTCCCGCAAGAGCAATCGCACCTAATGATTCCGGCTCATCACACTCACCATCACCTAAGAATGCCCATACCTTACGATCACCTTGGTTCACTAAACCACGGCTATTCTGGTATTTCATTACGTGAGCTTGATAAATAGCTTGTAGTGGGCCTAGACCCATTGAAACCGTTGGGAACTGCCAGTAGTCAGGCATCAGCCAAGGGTGTGGGTATGAAGAAAGCCCTTTGCCATCCACCTCACGGCGGAAGTTGTTCATTTGATCTTCAGTCAAGCGACCTTCAATAAACGAACGAGCATAAATACCAGGCGAAATATGGCCTTGGAAAAACACCATGTCGGCTTCTTGGGTTTCACTGGCGCCGCGGAAGAAATGGTTGAACGCGATGTCGTACAAAGTGGCTGCAGAAGAGAAACTTGTAATGTGGCCACCCAAAGTAGAATCTACTCGGTTAGCTTTCATTACCATCGCCAATGCGTTCCAGCGAATAATAGAACGAATGCGACGTTCCATGAACAAGTCACCAGGTAAAGGTTTCTCGTTTTGTGGCGCAATAGTATTACGGTAAGGCGTAGTAATTGAAGCAGGCATTGGAGTGCCCGATTTAACAGCTTCTTTACTTAAGCGATCCAGAATATACTGGGCACGTTCAGGACCTTCTTCTCGAAGGACAGACTCGAGAGCATCGACCCACTCTTTTGTTTCAGTTGGATCGATATCTTCAAGGATATGCTGCTCCGTCATAGTGTTTATAACCCCCGCTATTAGAACAGATCTCAAACCCTTAGGCACATTTGGTTGTTTAGTAGCCTAAGAGCAGTTTAAACAGACATTTCGAACTCGCATACTACGCGAGCCCAGCCGATACTTACATTTGATAGAGCTAACCTAATCTATGGTGCTCTATTAAATATACGCTTGATCGTGAACAAACTTTTTTATTCTAGTTAGATGTCTGTCGCAATCATATCGACCACTCATCATCTTGAGTTAGTCTATTTCCGTATGTAAAGTTTGATTAACAAACCTTTTGCCCAGTTCAATTTCTGCATACTGTTGTGTAATGCAGAGGATCAAACTTGGCGTTAACTGATGCCACTTTAACAGCTTCAGCAAAGCTGATGAATACTGAAGTTACCTGCTTCCATTGCCCGATCTGCATGCCTAAGCCTGCGTCGCAGTGGCCGTTATTCCCGTGAGTTGGTACAAAAATCGAAGGTAAGATTATCATCTAATGCCACCAAGGAATAGATACTGATGTAAAGATACCGTCCATACCCCCTTACACGACCGATCAAAGTGATTGTTTTTTGTACAAAAAAGAGGCGTTCACAGCAGCAACAACAAGTATTTAAGAGCCATACAGAGGACTATTTACGCTGCAAATACCAACCATAAACAATATTTATTATGATTGGTATCACTTCATCTTTTAACAAATGTTACAAAACCTATTTCTAAACTGACTAAAGCTTTGATACTCGTTACAATCGTATCAAAATTACAAGCGCACTAACTGGACATTGAAATGGCACCCCTTTCAGAGCAACTTAAAAAACATATCCAACAACACGTAAAAATCGCTTTAGAGGAAGACATTGGCTCAGGCGATATCACAGCACAACTCATTCCTGAAACAAACACTTTAGTCGCGCAAGTACTTACACGTGAGCCGGCTGTACTTTGTGGCCAAGCTTGGGCAAATGAAGTCTTTGAACAACTTGACCCCAGTGTTGAAGTCCAATGGTTGGCCGAAGAAGGCGCTGACCTAGAACCCAATCAAGCCTTCCTTAAGTTGAAAGGCAATGCGCGAAGTATCTTAACCGGTGAACGCACAGCCCTTAATTACATTCAAATGCTGTCTTATACCGCCACAGTCTCTCGTCGCTATGCGCAGTTAGTAGAAAACCAGCCATTGACGATCCTTGATACCCGTAAAACGATCCCTAGTTTTCGATTAGCACAAAAATACGCCATTGCTGTAGGAGGCTCATCTAACCATCGGGTTGGCTTGTATGATGCTTTCTTAATTAAGGAAAACCATATCATGGCCGCTGGCTCTATTACGGCCGCAGTTGAACAAGCCAAGCAAGTTGCACCTGGCAAACCGATTGAGGTTGAAACAGAAAATCTTCAGGAAGTTGAGCAAGCCGTAATCGCTGGGGCTGACATCATCATGCTAGACAACTTCTCTTTACCGGACATGAGAACAGCCGTAGACACTTACTCACCTAAAGTGAAGTTTGAAGCATCTGGCAACATGACTGATCAACACATAAAGGATGTCTCACAGACTGGCGTCGACTATATTTCAGTGGGTGCACTTACCAAGCATATTCAAGCCATTGATTTATCCCTTCGAGTTATTGAGGAAAACATTTAAGCATGCCACAAATATTAGTCGTCAATTGCGGCAGTTCCTCTCTTAAATTCGCCATAATGGACGGCACTGATAACCCGCCTATTTTAGAAGGTATTGCCGAGCGCCTAGGGTCAGAGCACAGCGCGATCACTTTTAAATATGCAGGCAATAAAACGGTGCAGCCGCTACATGACAATGATCATCGAGGCGCAGTCACCGCTATCAAACATTGGATTAATTCGAACAGCACTTTACCTATCAACTTAGTAGGCATTGGTCATCGTGTTGTTCATGGCGGTGAAACCTTCAGCCAATCTGTTGTTATCAATCCTACTGTATTAGAGGGCATTAAAGACTGTGCTCGCTTCGCTCCGTTGCATAACCCTGCTCATGCCAAGGGAATCGAAGTCGCACAAGCACTCTTCGGCGATCTTCCTCATGTGGCTGTGTTCGATACAGCCTTTCACCAAACACTGAATGCTGATCAATATTTATACCCTATTCCAATGCGCCTATACCGTGAGCACAACTTTAGGAAATATGGCTTCCATGGCACCAGCTACCGTTATATAGCACAAAAACTAGCAACTCTTGGCCCGGATTTTGCTTCGCGTAATACGCTGGTTGCGCATCTTGGTAATGGTGCCAGTGTCTGCGCGATCAAAGCAGGTAAATCAGTTGACACAAGCATGGGGATTACGCCTTTGGAAGGCCTTATGATGGGCACCCGAAGTGGCAGCCTAGACCCCAGCCTATTAGCATTTATTAGTGATGCTGAAAACATATCCATGAAGGATGCGCTGGATATTTTAAACAAAGAAAGTGGCCTGAAGGGCATTTCTGAGATTTCAAATGATTGCCGTTCAATTGAGACAGCTCAAGCAGCAGGAGATGATCGAGCGGAATTAGCTCTAAACATGTTTGCGTCAAGAGCAGCGAAACACTTAGCCTCCGTCGCCACCAATCTTGAGTCTGTTGACCATATCGTTTTCACGGGCGGTATCGGAGAAAACTCTCCAGTAATACGCGAAAAGATTTGCCGACGATTAGCTATGATGGGGGTTTGGCTAGATTTACACGCGAACCAAATAAGTCCACGCGGTGAAGTATCGATGATTAGCGACAATCGTTCCAATATAAGTATATGGGTCATTCCTACCAATGAGGAGCTACTCATTGCGCAAGACACTTTATCTTTGATTGCCGACACAGCCCCTGAATAACGCCGAAAAGGAAAACGTACTCATGTCTACCAATGTTTTAATGACTGTACCTACTGGCCCAGGCGTCGGTCTAACATCCGTATCCGTTGGACTCGTCCGAGCACTAGAACAACAAGGACTAAAGGCCAGCTTTTTTAAACCAATCGCTCAGCCACACCCCGGTGACAACGGCCCAGATCGATCAACAGCCATGGTCGCACAAGGATCTTCATTGCGACCTGCTGACCCGATCCCTCTCTATGAAGCGGAACGATACTTATATAACGACGCAATCGATGAGCTAATGGAAGAGGTAGTCGGCCGATTCCAAGCGAGCATTGAACCTGACTCAACAGTGATTGTAGAGGGGCTGGCTCAAATTCCAGGTCATCCTTATGCAACACGTTTAAACAAAGCCATCGCTCGTACTCTTGACGCTGGCATAGTCTTGGTGACAGCGCCAAATGAGATGCGCGTCACGGAACTCGAACACCACGTTGAGATTGCGGCCGGCTCATATGGCGGCATCAAAGCCGATGACGTCATTGGCTGCATCCTAAATAAAACCCAACCCGGATCTTTAGGCATGAAATCGTATGGCGACTCGTTCGCTAAACGCCCTATTTTCAAGCGCAATTTTAGTTTGCTGGGTCAAATCCCTATTTCGGAAGAGCTAACATTACCCCGCGTAAAAGATGTGGCTGACTTTTTGACAGCCAGTGTTATCAACGCGGGTGAAATGGAGTCTCGCCGTATTCACTCATACACCTTATGTGCTCGTGGCGTTGAAAACATGCTAGAAGCGCTTCGCCCTGGCGTTTTGGTTTTTACACCTGGCGACAGAACTGATGTCATTATGGCTACAGCGATCGCGGCGCTGAATGACACAAAAATCGCTGCACTGGTTCTCACCGGCGGCTATCAACCCAGTGATGCACTGATGGCGCTTTGCGGTAAAGCAATGGCGAAAGGGTTACCTATACTGTCAGTGGACAGCAACAGTTGGGAAACGGCGATTAAGATGCAATCCTTTAATCAAGAGATCCCTTTGGATGATAAAGAGCGCATTTTAACAGTAAAAGAGCACATCGCTCGTTGTATTGATCATGACTGGATCAATACCTTTGCCCTGAATGACGAAGAGCGCAAACTTTCTCCTCCTGCTTTCCGCTACCGTTTAATCGAGCAAGCTCGAGCGTTAAATAAACGCATTATATTGCCCGAAGGCGAAGAAATCCGCACGATTCAAGCCGCCTCTATATGTGCTGAACGCGGAATCGCGCGCTGCACTTTGCTGGGCAATCCGGATGAAATTCAACGCATTGCTCAAAACAATGGTATTGACCTTAATTTTGGTGTTGAAATCATTGATCCAGATACGATACGTGACCAATATGTCGTGCCTATGGTCGCCATTCGCAAACATCGTGGTTTAACAGATATCGTGGCTCGCGAGCAACTGGAAGACAATGTAGTGCTAGGCACCATGATGCTGCAGCAGGATGATGTAGATGGGCTGGTATCCGGTGCGGTGCATACAACGGCAAATACAATTCGCCCGTCACTGCAATTGATTAAAACGTCGCCAGACTCCAGTCTCGTCTCTTCTGTTTTCTTTATGTGCTTGCCAGACCAAGTGCTTGTCTACGGTGACTGTGCGATAAACCCTGATCCGAGTGCGGAACAGCTAGCAGAAATCGCGATTGAAAGTGCCATGTCCGCTAAAGCATTTGGTATCACACCACGGGTGGCAATGATCAGTTATAGCACTGGCGGCTCGGGTTCCGGGAATGATGTTGACAAAGTCCGTGAAGCCACACGTATTGCCCAAGAACGTCGTCCTGATATTTTGATTGATGGCCCCCTTCAGTATGATGCCGCGATCATGGAGAAAGTGGCCAGCCAAAAAGCGCCAAATAGTAAAGTGGCAGGTAAAGCCACCGTCTTTATCTTTCCAGACTTGAACACCGGCAACACAACCTATAAAGCGGTTCAACGAAGTGCTGAAGTGGTCAGTATTGGGCCGATGCTACAAGGAATTAGAAAGCCGGTTAATGACCTTTCGCGTGGTGCGCTAGTGGATGACATTGTCTACACCATTGCGATTACCGCGATTCAAGCAGGTCAAAAACAAAATTAATCGGTTTTTATTGATCAGAATCTAGACAAAATAAGGCTGTTTGATTAAATTTAAAGTACTACTCAAATGGTCTTATCATGTCTGGCAGCATTCAACACTCAATTGAGGCTCAACGCTTCACTTCAGAACGCTCGAATTCGAGTGGCAATGTTTACGCCTCCACTGTGCCTACTGAACGTTCTCCGGAATCCGCTTCGCTCGTTCGTGCGAATTCTGATTACACCGTTAATGTTTCAGAAGATGCGCAAGCGCTTTTTGCTCAAGACCAAGAAGACCAATCATCTTCATCCGCTGCTGATGAAACTCAATCAAAAGACGATTCTGACAATACTGATACACCTGCAGACGAAAAGTCAGATGAAACTTTAACAGAGGAAGAGCAACAAGAAGTTGATCGCTTGAAAGCTCGTGATGAAGAAGTCCGTATCCATGAGCAAGCTCATGCATCAACTGGTGGACAATACGCTGGCAGCCCTTCATACAGTTATGAACAAGGCCCTGACGGGAAACGCTATATAACGGATGGTGAAGTCTCTATTGACGTAAGTCCAATAGCAAATGACCCGCAAGCTACCATCGATAAAATGCGTCAAGTATATCGCGCCGCATTAGCGCCAGCTGAACCTTCAAGTGCGGACCGCTCTGTCGCAAATGAAGCACAACAGCAAATGTCTGAAGCCACGGCCGATCTTTCGAAAGAAGCGCGTGGCGACGATGTCGATGCTAGTAACAATAATGCTTCAGCATTTAATCGATCAACACTCGCATCCGCCTATAATGCTACAAAGGAGGTAAATACATCAGGCTCGAACATTGATTTAGTCGCTTAAAAAAGAAAACCAACAACCACTTACAGGATGTAAGTGAACAAAACCATTATTGTTCATGGAGGAACTTTTGATGCAAAACACACACACTTATCGATCTGGATTTACATTAATTGAACTTATGGTCGTGATCGCGATCATTTCGATTTTGGCTTCGTTCGCCGCCCCTTCTTTTGAAAAACATATTGCTAAAGCCAACTTAGTTGATGTTCAGCTTTACGGCAATACTGTCACCAGCAGTGTGGATGAACACTTACTGGTCCATTCTGAATTTCCTGATACTTCTGCATTTAACACATTCAAACCTGATCACTCGTCAGTTGAGCTGATAAAAAGTGTATCCCTGACTAAAGTCGATAATTTACAAGGCACGATAACCATCAGCCTAAATGACGATATTGGCATACAAGAAAACCAGTTCATTCGATTTTCTCGCGCCAATACTGGTCAGTGGTTATGCGACTCCACACTCACTGATAGCTTGATCCCCAGCCAATGCAACGCCTTCTCTCAAGATTAGGGACTAACAATGAATTTAGATCACTTAATGTCTATCTCTATAGAGAAACAAGCTTCGGACGTACATGTATTAATCCAAGATGGCGTTGCCTGCATTCGGTGGCGTTGCTTTGGCTTATTAAGCGAAATGGAGTCATTCATTAATGGTGCGTCACTTGCCAATAGGATCAAGATTGCAGCCGAACTAAATATTGCAGAAACCAGGCGAGTCCAAGAAGGTCAATTTAATCACCTTTACCAAAGTAATGAATACTGCATCCGTGTCAGCATTATGAATTCCGAGCATGGTGAAAAGTTTGCGCTAAGAATCCTAACGCCGTTTGTCAACCGCTCCCTTGATACGCTTGGAATGAATCCGCACTCTCTAAGTGCCTTGAAGCAGAACATTACGCAACCCTATGGTTTGATACTTGTGTGTGGCGCCACAGGATCCGGTAAAACAACCACTTTGTATTCCTGCCTTAGTTATATAAATGATGGTTCACGCACGATATACACAATAGAAGACCCAGTAGAACAACCAATGGCTTCTTTGTATCAATTTGAGCCTGATACGTCTTTAAATATCAGCACGCATGATTTGCTAAAAGCCTTTATGCGACAAGATCCTGACGTTATTATGGTCGGAGAAATACGGGACGCAAAAACAGCGGACTTAGCCATTTCCGCCGCCTTAACAGGTCATCTTGTTATGGCAACACTGCACACCAACAGCGCCCTCAATATAGTCCATCGCTGTAAAAACTGGAATGTAGATTTTTTTGCTTTGGTTAGCACCTTGAAACTCGTCATTCATCAATCTATGCAGTACATACATGGACAACAAATGCCTATTTTTAACTGCTTACAACCTAGGTGGGATGAACGGCTTCCCACATGTTACGAAGCACTTATAGAGCAACCAACTCTATGGGAACATTTAGAGGGTAAAGCACCATGAAATGGTTCTTCATTTCTGAACAATGTATTTTACCGTTCCAGTATAAATCCGAAGCTTACGAATTTGCCGTTGTTAACCAAATCTCTACCAAAGCTATTAGAGAAATCAATCTTAGACCCTTTAAACCATCATCTTGTCTGCATTGGTTAAATCAAGTCATCCGCTTATGTGAGAATGGTCACAGCCTTCAAAGCGCCTTAATGACTCAAGAGCAGTCTCACTTTAATGCAACTTCGCAGCAACAGATTATTGCGATCAGAAGCTTGCTTCAACAGGGGGAAAGTGTCTCTATCGCTCTCAGTTTTTTTCTGCCTAAAAGTATACGACTGATTGCAGCCCATATCCCTAATGAAGGGACGGAAGAAAGCAAATTGGCCGCACTTATTGTTAGTCGAGAGGTTTTAACGAACCAAATCCTACTGAGCCAAAAATTACTGAAATCACTTAACTACCCAGCAGCCATTATCCAAGCAGCACTGATTTTAGCGGTGGTCAATAAACTATTAACCCACGAATCTATTATTCAGATATCAATTGTTTGGGCTGGTATAACGTGTACGATATTAGTATTTTATTACTGGATCGGATTTGGTTACGCTTATCCTTTTTTATGCAAACATATCGCTAGCTTTCGAAAGTACAATACCTTAACCATGTTACTTGCTTTACTAAAAAGCGGTGAACCCTTGCAAAATGCTATTTCGAAGCTGTGCAGTGGAAGTGTTGGGAAAGACCAACTGCAGCTATACAGGTGCATGCTGCTGCTTCGTTCAGGGGCCGCAGCGGATGAAGCCTTACCAAGCTGTTGGTTTATGAAAACAGATTTACTACAGTTAAAACAGCTCGCAAGTAGCGGCGATCTTTATACACCGATTGAGAAAGCGATTCGATCTTGGAAAGATCGCAATGAATCAATTCTCAAACGTCTCTCCCAAGCATTTCCAATCTTAGGTATAGTGATCGCTGCGATATTCGTTACCCATACGCTAATTGCCCTTTACGCCCCTTTAATGGATGTTAATACCCTTGGCTTTTGATATTAATTTATTGCTGTATATCGTAATGATTCTTTGCATAGGCAGCACATTGTCTGCTTTAACATATCGCTGGCAACGCCGCGCAGCGGCAGAGTGGAGAAAAGAAGCCCACGAGTTTCTTGAGCTTCCCTACTATGAACCTGACCCTTTGAAATTCAGTCAAGGCCGCTCTATTTGCTCTAAATGTAAGCGAAAAATTAAATGTATCCATTTAATTCCACTGCTTAGCTATGCATTACTTCGCGGGCGCTGTAGCCATTGCCAGCAAAACATCTCAATTCGTTACCCCCTAATAGAATTGTCTACGGCCGCATTACTATTGCCTTTGTATTGGATGTACCCAATTTCAACTGAATTTGGCGTCACTTTGATATTAGTCTGTGCATTGATCTGTGCTTTGATCATAGATGCTGAAGATTATTGGCTACCTGACGAGTGCAGCTTTGTTGTTCTATGCTGTGCCACTCTCCTTTTTCAATTGAGAGAACACTCAGAAGTATTGCCCAACATCAGTGCAGCTCTATTTGCCTACTTTTTTATTTTTTCCCTGCGCTATGTATTTTTAAAGTTACGAAACGTAGAAGCCATTGGTTTAGGCGATGCCAAGTTGTTGGCCGTTTTGGTATATTGGCTCGGTTTTTCAGCCTTTACTCCCATTCTGCTACTTGCTTCTGTGTTAGGACTGATAAGTGCGTTAGTCATGAGAAAAAGTCTAAGTAGCAAAATTCCATTTGGCCCTTACTTAATTACCGCAGCTCTTGGCTATTTTTATTTAGGATATTTTTTGTGAAAACAACGTTAATTGGCTTAACTGGTGGAATTGGCTCGGGCAAAAGTACTGCAGCTCTCCTATTTGCAGAGCTCGGTATTGAGTTTGTCGATGCTGATAACGTAGCAAGGGAGGTGGTTAAACCAGGTGAGCACTGTCTAAAACAGATACACGATCATTTTGGTTCTCAAATTTTACACAACGACGGCAGTCTAAATCGTAGTGCATTGCGCGATATCATATTTCAAAATCCCGACGAACGAATTTGGTTAGAATCCATTACACACCCAGCCATTCGTAAGCGCCTAATTCACTACATTGACTCAATGAAAGGCACTTACGCGCTCTTAGTTCATCCTCTACTATTTGAAACATCCCAACATACCCTTTGCCAATACACCATCGCACTGAATGTCCCTCGTAGTCTACAATTAGATAGGGTCGTAGCACGTGACAACAACAGCAAAACTCAAGTTGAACGTATTTTAGATACGCAGCTAAGCAACGAAGATCGTTGCAGTAGAGCCGATTTTATCTTGGAAAACACTGGTAACAGCGCAGATTTGAGTGTTAAAGTCAGTATGTTGCACAATAAATTAATCACATTACTAACAAGAACTTAATGGAAACAAAAACACTAATTGCTTGCCCAACATGTGGCAAAAAATCGCCTTGGTCGACTGAGAACAAAGATCGTCCCTTTTGCAGCTCGCGATGCAAACTCATAGACTTAGGTGAATGGGCCAACGAAAGTTACACGATTCCGCAACAGACCTCCGATGAAGATGAAATCTTCTCTGATGACCTAGTTGCTAACCCTAATAAGTCCTTCTTATAAGTAGCAGAGAGATTCAATCGGGATGAGTAAGCCAAACTTTTCAGATAAAACAGCATTACTGATAGAAGATATGGCTGAAGCTAGAATCATGCAGAAAAAAATGCTTAATGATTTTGGCTTTAAATCCATTGAAATAGCAATGAAAGCTGAAAGTGCTATTGAGCTCTTACGCAGTCGATCCTATGACGTGATTCTCTCTGATTACAATTTAGGGAACGGTAAAGACGGTCAGCAACTGCTTGAGGAAGTCCGTCACTCGCATCTTATCCCTAATACCTCTACTTATTTGATGGTGACCGCTGAAACATCTACAGAGATGGTTATGGGCGCCATTGAGTATGCTCCTGATGGCTACATCACGAAGCCTTTCTCTCAAGCTATGCTAGAGCGGCGCCTATTAAAGCTTCTTGAGAACAAAGAGCTGCTTTTAAAGGTTAACAAAGCCTTAGATAAGAGTGACTACGAAACCGCAATAAACGAAGCGAAAGTTGTTTCTGAAAAACACCCTGCGTTAATAAGTCGATGCAACAGAATAGTAGGTGATTCGCTTATTAGCTTAGAGCGGTATAAAGAAGCATTAACCGTTTTTAGAACCTGCCGAAAAGAGTCGCGCATGCCTTGGGCGGCATTTGGCGAAGCCAAATGCCATTACTTTATTGGTAATATAGATAAAGCTGAAAGTAAATTTCGACAACTTACGTTAGACAACAAGTTTTTTGTAAGTGCTTACGACTGGCTTGCAAAAACACTGGTCAAGAAAGGC
Source organism: Marinomonas gallaica (assembly GCF_049821165.1). Taxonomy (NCBI): domain Bacteria; kingdom Pseudomonadati; phylum Pseudomonadota; class Gammaproteobacteria; order Oceanospirillales; family Oceanospirillaceae; genus Marinomonas; species Marinomonas gallaica. The sequence goes on along the minus strand of NZ_CP187511.1, from coordinate 2,522,913 downwards.
GAACATGAAGAAGCGCAAGCTATATTAGTCGATGCTGTTGGGCGCTCGCCAAAGAATTTAATGCGTCAAATAGAGCTAGGTAAGCTGAGCCTTGAGGTTCGCGATAATTTAATGGCAGAGATGTCATTTCGACGAGCCGTATTTCTTGCGAAGCACTCCTGCTTTAATGACGCAGAGGTGTACATTCAACATATGGCCTCGATTGTTGCTCTGGCACGTGAGGGCGACATCCCCTCCCGACAAATTGATAACTTTCAAACAACATTAAACAAAGTCCATCAGAATTTTTTCAAATCTCCAGAAGTCCGCACCGAGGCATATTTGCTTGAGATGGAACTCTACTCCGCTCTTGGGGATAACAAAACAATGAATCAAATAGAAGAAGTTTGGAATCATGAGATTGAAGCAGGTCAGGCATCTGCTCCAAGTGCAACTGCACAAAAACGCGTTGACCACCTAAAAAGCTTGAAGTCATAATTCTATGGATAAAATCGATATCAGCACTATTTTAGCCAGCGCCATTCATGAAAGTAAAAATCATCTTGGCACAATCCTGTATCAGCTTGAATCGTTGAAACGCCTAAACCTAGACCAAGAAGGTCAAAAGTCTTTACGTAAAGTCGAAGAAGGTATGAAGCAGCTTAATGACGAGTGGGTCGAATACCTTTATTTATACCGTCTCGCGTCAGATGGATACGAAGTTCTTTATGATTGTCATGCTCTAGAGGAGTTTTTAGACGATCAGGTCTTTGCTCTTACCCCATCCGCTACAGCGAAAAACCTCTTATTGGAGTTTAATGCCGATCAGTCTTTGACTGCTGTCTTCGATGAAAGGCTTATGACTTCGGTTGTCAGCACTGGGGTTTATAACGCCTTACGATTTGCTAAGACTACCATCCAAATTAGCGCGTATCTTGAAAATGATTACTTAGTTATAGCAATCGAAGATGATGGCAAAGGTTTCGCACAAACAGCAGAGAAAGAGGATGAACTGCTGTTTCAAACCAATACGGGGTTAGGTCTGTATTTTGCTGATCTGTCTGCACAGGCCCATAGTGTTGAGGATCGCAAAGGATTTATTAGTAAAGCATCCTCAGCAGCATTAGGTGGCGCTAAGCTGGCCATATACTTGCCACAATAGCGGGGCCTTTGACTATGGAAGCAACAAGTCGATGCGCCCACCACCAGTGTCAGAATCATTACTTAATCGAGTATGGCCTTGAAGAGCGTTGTTCTTATGCAGCAACGCAACTTTCTCACAGTACAACCAGCTAGTGTTTTGGCTGGATACATTTGCAACGGACTCCCCTGCTACCAACGACTGAAAACTATCAAGTACAGACTGCGGATACCCTTTACCATTGTCGATTACTGAAATCAGCAATCCATCTTCGCTTTGATTAAGCACCAATGAAATTTTATTCTCAGTGTAGCGTATCGCATTCAGTAGGATAATCTGCAAAACATTGGCAATTAAATGAGGGTCTACATACCAACTAATGTCATCAGCCTCCAACTCTACCTCTATTTGCTTATGCTTTAGCAATGTTTCAAGCCCCGCTAAAGAATCTTCCACAAGTTCAAGAACATACGTTTCTTGCATTTGAACGGTTAGCGTATCACTTTCAAGTAAATACAAACCATGTAATTGATTGATCACATTTTGCATGCGTACCATTTCATACTGCGCATCAGAAAGCTCTGAAAGCTCCTTGGCGTCGGTTTGCTCGGCCATTAAAGTATCGAGCTTATATTGAACCTGGCCTAGAGAATTGCGCATGTCTTTGACTGATGCGCCTATCACTTTTTTAAATGACAATTGATTTTGTTCGGACACTTCATATCTCCTAAAACGCAACATTATAATGTTTAGCGAGGTACTCTCTTAAAGCCGTCAACCGTTTGTACTGTTTATGGGCCGGTGTCACATGCCTAAGGCGCTGCACAGCTTCGGTGCACTCTGACACCATGTGCGGATTTTTTCCGTTTTCTTCCATAAGCTTTAAGCAGGTCTGTACAAGATTAAGATTCAAACCGGGATGACGCGGAGAATGCTCCAATGCGGTTTTAAATTGTTTAATGGCAATCACATAATCTTTTTTAGAATAACTACTTAAACCTTCTTTATTCAATTCTTTCGCCTGCGCTTTGGCTGAAGAGCTCACTGGCTCATCTAGGAAGTCAGCAGCTTGTTGCTTCAAATGATCACTAATCGTATGGTCATTCACTAAAGAAGCCAACATGATTTCAGCTTGCTCATGTTCGCCTGCACCATAAAGCGTCTTTCCATATTCGACCACAAGATCTTGCGGTAAACCATCAACAAGTTCTGAGGCAATCTGCTTAGCAGACGCCAAAGCTTTTTCAGCCTCACGCTGTTGACCTTGTGAAGCAAGAAATCGACTTTCCGCCAAACTTTTTCGAAATTTAACCGTATCGTCATCGGCAAAGCGCTTGCCAATAACCGTAAGTGCTTGGCTGGCCTCGCTCAAAAATCGCTTGCGGTCTACACTGCTTTCAACAGAATCTACGGACTCCGTCACAATGTCGACCAACTGAATATAATCGTCAGGGTTTTCGTGTATCGAGTTAATACCCAAACGTACGGTTTGCTGGCTAGCTTTTAAAGCGGTCTGGGCATCACCATTTGCCATACTCACTGTGGCCATATGTTTTTGACGCTTGTGAATACGTGGCGATATCTTAATCGCATCCCCTAAAACCGATTGCGCTTCTTCCAGCCGCCCTGATTTCTCAAGACATTCAGCAAGTAAATCGTAAGCACTGATTGTTTGTGGGAACAATCTTAAAAGCTTTTCAAGCATCGCTATCGCGGCTTCGAGGTTGTCTTTTTTAGCTTCCATTTTCGCCAAACCGAGCAGCGCCCAATCTAAGTCACGAACGTTCAACTCAGCCTGACAAAGTTGCTCTAATACGGTAAATTTGCCTGTTTCTAAACAAGCCTCAACCAGCGTCCGCTTACACCACGGAGAGTAACGTCCTTCTTGCTTAATATGGTTAGTACATTCGGGGATCAATTCAACATATCGTTTTTTAGACAGCATGCCTTTCATTTTGGATAACGCTTGCGACTGTTGAAACTGCCTTTCTAGTCGTCGAGCTAAAACCGCTTGAGTAAAGGGCTTTGAAAGATACTCGTCTGGTTGGGACTCCATGATCCCCATGACCACATCTCGGCTGGTTTCAGCCGACACAATGATAAAAATATTGGTTGGCTTTAAAAGCTCTAACTGACGTAATTCTTCGAGTACTTGCTGACCGTTTTTATTACCTGTTAATCGGAAGTCACAAAGGATGATGTCATACGGTCTTGCACGACACGACTCGATAACCCCTTTGCCGCTGGAGGTTTGGTCTACATGTTGAATGCCTAAGCCCTGAAGCATCTGACGAATGGAAACACGTGAATTCTCAAATTCATCAGCAACCAATGCCTGTAATCCACTATAAATAGAGGAATTCTGAGCGGCTTTATTTTGAAAGAGAGCTCTGTCCACTAAACTATATCCTTGATAATACGTTTAACTGGTTGCTTTTAAATACTCAACCAATTGCTGCCCCGCCACTTCAATATGCTGACGAAGTAACCTGATGGCTTGTTCCGGTTGCTCTTGCGTTAAAAGATCCAACAATTCTTCATGTTCATTTTGACTGATCTCGCGATATTGCAATGGCCCATATTGGAACCCCATATACCGCCCAACCTGTTCATTTAGTATAGCCACTACATTGAAAATGGTCGGTCTATTCGCGACTTCGTATAACGTTGCGTGTAGCTTCCAATTTAAACGACCGCGCTCAAGCAATGAAAGATCGCTGCCATTTAAGCTTCGATTAATATCACGTGCTTTCCCTAATGTCTCGTACGTTATATTAGGGAACGCATATTCTAGTAGCTGGCATTCGAGCAGAGACCGCATTTGATATAAATCTTCTGCTTCCATCCAGTTTAATTCAGGTACCATCACCCCCGCTTTACCATGGGCGACAAGCCAACCTTGATTGCGAAGCACTGATATCGCATCCCTAATCGGAATACGACTGACGTTATAACGCTCTGATAGCTCTTGTTGACGCAATGGACGACCTCGTTCTAGGCACCCATTGATAATATCTGCTTTCAATTGATCCAATAATTCAAGCATATGTTTTTTACGACGCTTTCTTGATTGTTTGAATCATTAATACCAACAAACCAAAACAAATCCCCCAAAATGCTGACGCAACACCAAAAAAAGAGACACCTGACACCGTCGTTAAGAAAGTAATCAGTGCCGGCTCTCGGTATCGCTCATCGTCAAACGCTGCTTTTAAATTAGCCCCAATTGTACCTAACAAAGCAATACCTGCTAAAGCCGCGATCATGCTTGCAGGGAATACCGAGAATAACCCGACCACGGTGGCACCAGCAAAGCCAGCAATAGCATAAAAAACACCTGCAGATAAGCCTGCAATATAGCGCTTCGATGGATCCCTATGGCACTCATTACCGCTGCAAATTGCCGCGGTAATGGCCGCTAAATTAAATGCAAACCCGCCAAACGGAGCCAAAAGAACAGTGCTTATACCTGTCCAAGAGATGATATTTGAGACCGGTGTTTCATAATTGCTAGCGCGCATTACAGCAACGCCTGGAATATTTTGAGATGTTAAAGTCACAATAAACAAAGGTACCCCTACCCCTAAAATTAAAGAGGTATTCCATTCAGGTGTCACCCACTCAAGTGCGCCGATGGATAAAGGAATGTCGGCAAAGTTTGTATGAGGCTGAAACAAAACCATTATGACACCCGCCATTAAAACAACGATTACCGCATAGCGAGGTAAGATAACTTTACTAATAAGATAGGCCAGCAACATTACCAACACAACAACAGGACTGGCTTCTAGGGACTTGAAGATGGCAACGCCAAAGTTAAATAAAACGCCTACGAGCATTGCACATGCAATCGGTAAAGGAATCCAACGCATCAATCGGTCAAATAAACCAGACACACCTAATATCAACGCAAGCGCACCTGCAAAGATAAACACAGCGATAGACTCCGCGTAACTTGCACCGTTTAAACTCGTAGCCAGTAGTGCTGCGCCAGGTGTAGACCATGCTGTAATAACGGGTGCTTTGTACCATAAAGATAAAAAGAAACAGGTAGCCCCCATACCAATACCTAGGGCCATAATCCATGAGACTTTCATTGCATCTGTCGCACCAGCAGCATCGGCTGCCTGAAACACAATCGCTACTGAACTGGCGAACCCTATTAAAACCGCCACAAAACCCGCGACGACTGCACTTAAGCTAATGTCAGAAAATACGTTTCTCATGATTTACTCCCTTCTAGAAAAGCAAGCATATCAGAATATATTTTTGTATACATTTTTATTTTTGTATCGCTTTAGTGAAGCAACATGTATCCAACTAAGCCCAACACAAAACCAAGAACCGCACCTAGCGGCGGCGCCCAGTGTTTATCTAAACGAACCTGAGGCGCAATATCCTGGAACACTGCATACAAAATACCGCCGGCAGCAACCAGCATAATGCCCGAGATTACAGAGCTATAACTAGATAACCAGTAGTAAGCTACCAGACCCGCAGCAGGGCCAATAAGCGCCAATATAGTAAAAAGCCACAGTATTTTACGGCTACTGTAATGTCTGGATTCCCTTAACTCTCTAAATGCATTAAACCCTTCGGGGAGGTTTTGCATTGCAATCAAACTGGCGAGCAACAATGACGACCCTTTACCAAGTGCCAAAGAAGCACCTAATGCAATAGATTCAGGAATAAAGTCAGATACCATGGCCACCAGTTGTCCGCCAGAAGTATTATGTCGATACAGCCAAATATCCACCCACATAAAAAGCAAACCACCCACTAAAAACAGTAACGCACTGGTGATTACAGAAAACGATTCAATGCCCTCGGGTACCAAAACCAGTGCAATGGCGGACAAAAGTGCTCCGCCGCCAAATGCTGTAATACTGTGCCGTAGCTCTTCATCCAGCCAGTTGGGGCGAATAGAATCTACCGTCGCCAACAACCCTCCCAGAGGAATCGCAGCGCCGGCCAATAACGTTAACAGCAATATATATATCCACTCCGGCATTCCAATGTTCCTTGTTACAAAATAAAACACCGCCATTTGGCGGTGTTAAGAGAGCGTAAACGCTCGTTGATATTACAACAATAGTTATTGGCTCATATAGGCCTTTAGAAATGCTTTTGTGCGCTCTTCATTAGGATGAATAAACAGCGTTTCAGGCTCACCCTCTTCTACGATTGCGCCCTGATCAAAGAAACATACCCGATCACTAATTTCACGTGCAAAGTACATTTCATGTGTCACTAAAAGCATCGTAAAACTATGTTTCAACGCAAGATTACGAATAACATCAAGAACCTCCTCAACCAGCTCAGGATCAAGCGCTGAAGTAATCTCATCTAACAACAATATAGCGGGCTGCATTGCTAAGGCCCGCGCAATGCCGACACGTTGCTTTTGTCCACCAGACAAAGAATTTGGATACATATCCGCTTTATCCGATAAACCAACGAGCTCCAGCAATTCGTCTGCTATCTTATTTGCTTCTATTTTTGTTTTACCCTGAACGCGCATTGGCGCTTCGGTGATATTACGCTTAACCGTCATATGTGGAAATAAATTGAAGTGCTGAAACACCATCCCTAGATGATTCCGCATTTCATGCAAGTGCTTCTCATCAGCGAGCACCAAGCCCTTATCGGTTTCTTTATGCCACAGCGGTTTGCCTGCCACCCTGACGACACCACCTTCAATGCCCTCAAGCGTCATCAAGATTCTCAGCAAGGTACTTTTACCTGATCCACTTGGTCCTATTATCGAAACAATCTCACCTTCTTCGACAGAGAAATTAAAATCCCTAAATATCACTGTATCGCCAAAACGTTTTTCGACATTTTTAAACTCAATGAGTGGTTGCTTCATCGTAACGTGAACCCTTCTTTTGGAAAGCGTCGCTCAATACAATGAATGCCATATGCAGCGACTAAACTGAACACAAGGTATAAAATACCCACCAGAGTAAATGGCTCTAAATATCGGAAATTTTCTGAGCCAATTATTTTGGCAACTTGCAGCATTTCCAGCAAGGTAATCGCCGAAAGTTGAGGCGTTTCCTTAAACATGGCAATGATGTAATTGCCCGTTGCAGGTATCATCGGACGGATTGCTTGAGGTAAAACAATATCCTTGTAAGTATCGTAAGTTGTTAGATTCAAAGCTCTCGCTGCTTCCCATTGGCCTTTCTCAATACCATCGATACCACTTCGAAAGACTTCGGATAAGTAAGCACCATAATGTAGCCCTAATGCCAAAACCCCTGTTAGCAATGGCGACATACTGATACCGAACTCCGGTAAAACGTAATACAAAAAGAAAATCTGGACCAATAACGGAGTACTGCGCACGAACTCGACGACCCAATAGGTCACCACTCTTAAAAGCACTAGCTTGCTTCGGCGCAGTAGAGCAAAACTTAATCCAACAAGAATTGCCAGAATGCTCCCTAACAACGTTGCCAACAAAGTCACTTTGGCAGCACTCAAGATCATGGGCAATATTTCCAACACAAATGCCCAGTCCCAATCAAAGCTAATCATTAGTCCAGCCCTCCACGCCCAAGCCCACGACTCAAACGTTTCTCGATGCCTTTAAAAGAAAACGCTAACACTTGTGCTATAACAAAATACAGCACCAACACAACGGCGAAGATCTCCGTCACTTGAAGTGTCATATCTGCTAAAGACTTTGCTCGATACGTCAAGTCAGCAATCGTAATCAGAGACACCAAAGAAGTTGCTTTCACTAGTTCTATTGCGAGGTTTCCAAACGGAGGAATCATATTGACCAAGGCTTGTGGCATCAGAATACGCCACAATCGTTGACTGGAGGTAAAGTTCAGCGCGACAGACGCCTCATATTGTCCTTTGGGAACAGACTGCATGGCCCCTCGAACCACTTCTGTTCCGTAAGCCCCAATATTAAGACCTATTGCAAGAACGCCCGCCGTCATGGCATCGATAGACACCCCAAAGAAAGGCAAGACAAAATATATCCAATACAACTGGATTAACGCAGAGGTACCACGAAAAAATTCAATATACGCCACAGACACATACTTAATAGGCTTCGGTGCATACATTCGCAATAAACCAAATGTAAATGCCATAATAGCCGCCAGAGGAAGAGCAAAGGCCACGATTTTAAGCGTGACACAAGTACCCTCAAGTAAGATCGAGACAATTTCGCCAAAAGGCATAAATGCTATCTCCTGATTACTTTAGGGCTGACACAACTGCTCGGCGGTCATATTTCCTGGCAAAGTATGTTGGCCAAAACCATATTCTGTTACCAGATCAATATGCTCTGGTGTGGCTATAAAGCTAGCGAGCTCTTTATTAAAGGCATCGCGAAGGCTCTCGTCACCCTGACGAAACCCATAAGCGCCGTAGCCTTTTACTGACTTGCCATCAATAATTAATTCGTCGAATGGCTGCGCCAAGCTCACTCGATCATCTTTCTGCGCTAAAGTGGCCATTGTCAAAGATGTGCCAGCTAATGCGTCTATACGCCCAGCCTTGAGTGCTGCAACGCCGGAAGGGTAATCCGGTAGAGTTACAATTTTATTCATAGAAATACCAAAATCTTTGGCATAACCGTACTCTACAGCACCAGACATGACCCCTATTTTCACATCATTCGCTTGAACATCGGCATAGCCATGAAGATCTTTTGGGTTACCATTCTTAACCAAAAATCCCTCTCCGATACTGTAAGTAGGATTAGAAAACAATACCTGCTTACAACGCTTGGGAGTGATGTACATGCCTGCAGCAATGACGTCAAACCGACCCGCTTTTAGCCCTGGAATCAACGCACCAAACTCAGTGACAACTACGTTGACATCCTCGACACCTAATTTATTAAGCACATGTAGGGCAATACTCGGTGATTCACCCGCAGGCTCACCACTTGGCGTCGTGTAACCATAAGGCACTTCATTCGCAACACCGATCGTAATATCGCCTGACTTTTTGATATCTGCCAGAGTATCAGCCGATGCCACACTTGAAATAGTCGCAGCAGCGATAGACAGCGCCACCATATTTAACGTTTTAAAACTCATAATTCCTCCGTAATTTATTTAGAGCTCAAACTATAAAACGCTAATTACTTTAGTGAATATCAGAAAAACAATCAAATATATTTGAGCTCTAATGATTTATTTCGATCAATGGAGATGCTCTATTAGGTTTAAATGGCGATAAAAAAAATTAGAGAGGAAATTTAAGCTGCACGATAAGCCCACTAGGCTCGTTTCTCAGAAAGGCCAAGTTGCACGAATAATGCTTTGTTAATGAAGATACAATAGACAAACCAAGGCCTGCGCCTGATACATCGCTACCACGATAAAACCGCTCTGTTAATCTAGACAAGTCAGATTCATTGATACCTGAACCATTATCTTTAAAGATTAAATTTAGACCTGCATCATCCATCGACCAGTCAATAGAAACCAATCCATTTTGAGGTGTAAACTTCGCTGAATTTGATATTAAGTTTTGAAGAATAATTTCAAGATGTGACTCTTCAATTGGATACAATAGAAGGTCTTCGCTGCTATTCGTCTCAATCGCAATGCGTTTTTCCCAGAGCATTGGATAAAGCTCTGCAACGACGCGTCGCGTCACCTTCATTACATCAATGCTCAACAAAGGCGTGTTTTGTTTTATTTGGCTTTCAACGCGTGCATAGGAAAGCAACTGTGCAACGATCCGCGTACTTCTATCAACACCACTCTGTAGCTGCTTTAAGGCGTGCTCACGCTCTTCGGTCGTTAGCGCCGATTCCGCATTTTGAGCATGCAGCCGTAGCACCGCTAAAGGCGTTCTAAGCTCATGCGCCGCGTCTGCAATCCAGCGTTTTTCCCGGCCAATTAATTGCTCAATAGACAACAAAAGACTGTTTATAGCTTGCTGAACTGGCACCAATTCTTGAGGCACATTCTCTAGATTTACTGGCTTCAATTGTGAGGGTTCAATTAATTTGATGCGACTGGTTAATTGCTTCAAAGGCTCTAAGCCGACACCAACGGCCATCCATACAAAAACAGCGATCAAAGGCCAACCAATCAATTCTGGTAACACTGAATTAAGTACTATTTCTGTCACCATTTCATCACGCACATCAGATCGCTCAGCCACCACAATACGTGAGTTTTCACCCTCATTTAGGCTCGTTTTCAATTCAAATGTACGCCACTCAAATGCGCCATTATCGGCATAACCAAAGCCATTTCCATCATCAACTTCTGGCTTAATAGAGAGACTGTCTGACGCAACAACCACTTTTCCATTACGCCATATGCTGAAATGCACCTTACTTTCATAATTATGGCCTGCCTCTGAAACGTCATACTGCTCAAAGTCGCTGATGACACTTGGATAAACGAACGTCGGGGCGTCTTTTCCCGCGTTAATGTCATCATTGGTAAGATGTAACAATAAACGTGCCTGTTGTGCTAATCGCGCATCAAATAACTCCTCAACTTCATGATTAGCGGCAATCACCCCCACAATACCCAACAAAATACTGGTGAAAGCAAACACTGACATAACCAATACTAGGGTTCTTTTTTTAATCGAGTTAGGTAACTTATTCTGAAGCAAGCCTAGTCTCCAACTGGTTTTTCTATTACATACCCGACACCACGAATAGTGCGTATCAGCTCAGAATAGAATTTTTTACGTAAATGATGGATATGGACTTCTAAAGCATTACTTTCTACTTCTTCGCCCCAACCGTAGAGGGACTGCACTAACGCATCGCGGGTAAAGACATGACCAGGCCGAGAAAGCAGTTCAGACAGTAATACATATTCTCTGCGCGTCAGAGTGACGCCCTTTCCTTGATACGTCACTTGCATGCTATCAGGCGAAAGTTCAATGTCATTATGTGTAATTAAGGAAACAGCCCTGCCTTTTGAACGCCGTACAATCGCACGGATGCGCGCCATTATTTCGACCAGATCAAAGGGCTTTACGACATAATCGTCTGCGCCCGCATCGAGACCACCCACTCGATCATCAATGCCATCACGGGCCGTTAACACCAAAACAGGGACGGCGATGGCTTTTTCGCGGATTTTGGTTAAAATCGACATACCATCCATTCTCGGCAAACCAAGGTCAAGAATCACCAAGTCAAAGGTTTCTTGCTCAATCGCCTGCATGGCTTGCAAGCCATCCGTCAGCCAATCCGCTGTAAACCCTTCCCTTTTTAAAGCCACACAAAGCCCGTCACCCAATGACGTATCATCTTCAACCACTAATATTCTCATGCTACGACTGCCTTAACGTATTCAATATTTAATACTCTTAACGCTACATTACTATTCTTAAGCATGCCTTAACACCGGTTTTGTAAGCGCATTTCTGTTTTATTATGGCACTGCAATGCCCCTAGTCTTTTCTGACAAAACAATCAAAAATAATACTTTGAGATTTATCTAATTGGTCTTACTATCGCGTCCTCTTAACTCGCAGGTTGGCTAAATTGAAAATTATTTCTTTTGACGCACTTAGGTCATTACACCTTCCTAATGTCCACTACATTAAGCCTGAAAACATGTATGCGCATCTTGATGCCATTCGTGCAGCAGACTGGATTCTATTTCCAGAGTATTGGCAATTAAATGCGCTTGTTCATGGCCTTAAAAAACAAATTTTCCCAAGTTTGTCTTCTTACATGATAGGTCATGACAAAATAGAAATGACACGGACATTTATGGCGATCATTCCCATGAATCACCCATATACAGAAATTGTTTCGAACACCCCCTACGAAGCCGATCGTATATGGGACATTATGCCAACACCATTTGTGGCAAAAATCCCCCGAAGCAGCATGGGAAATGGTGTGTTTTTAATCGACAACTCTATCCAATGGCGAGAATACACCGAAAAATCTTCGGTTATTTATGCTCAGGAATATCTTCCCATTGACCGTGATTTACGTATCGTCTGGGTTGGCAATAAAGTTGTTGCTGGATATTGGCGGTTACAGGCCGAGCAAGGGTTTTACAATAATATTAGCCAAGGCGGTAAAGTCGAAGTTGCACTGATTCCAAAAGAAGCACTAGAGCTTGTAGAGTATGTTGCCAGTACTTTGGGAATCGATCATGGTGGATTTGACGTTGCCATGGTCGGCGCTACCCCTTATCTGATCGAATACAACCGTATGTTTGGCAACCAAGGTGTAAAAGACTTACAAAAAAGCGTGGATACTGGAATTATGGAGTATTTGCATTCAAATATCCTACCGACAGTCATCACCACAGACCAAGCGGTTTAGCCAGTTCGCCATAACTGAAAAGAGAGCCTAGGCTCTCTTTCTTAAAAGTGTTTTGATTCACTCAACGGCTTAGTAACGCGGCAGTTCAATATGCTCAAAAAGCACTTCGACATCTTGACGCGTTGGCGCCTCCATTGCCTGCATCACAAGGTCCTGAGTTAAATGCGGCGCAAACGACTGAATAAACTTATACATATAGCCACGAATGAAAGTGTTATTTCGGATACCGATTTTAGTCGTGCTGTCCGCAAACAAATGTGACGCATCTAATGCCACTAGATCACTGTCTGCCGCTTCATCGTACGCCATCGTTGCCACGATACCGACACCCAATCCCAAGCGAACATAGGTCTTGATGACATCAGAGTCAGCCGCCGTAAAAACAACATTGGGTTCAAGTTCCGCCGTTTGGAAAGCATCATCAAGCTGCGAGCGCCCCGTAAAACCAAAGACATACGTCACAATAGGATGCTTAGCTAAAGCTTGAAGCGTTAGCTTTTCAACGCTTGCTAAAGGATGATCTTTAGGCACTACAACGGATCTATTCCAAGTATAGCAAGGCAGCATAACAAGATTACCAAACATCTCTAGAGCTTCTGTTGCGATTGCAAAGTCCACAACACCGTCGTTTGCCATTTCGGCAATTTGCATTGGTGTACCTTGATGCATATGCAGTGTCACATCAGGGTAGCCATCAATAAAGTCATGAATAATATTAGGTAAAGCATAACGAGCCTGAGTATGCGTGGTCGCAATATCAAGAGACCCTTTACGCTCGTCACTAAATTCTTTCGCGACTTTTTTTATATTTTGCGTTTGGTTAAGAATCTCACCCGCCAACGCTATAATGCGCTCACCCGCGGGCGTAACATGTGTTAAATGCTTGCCACTGCGAGCAAACACTTCAATGCCTAATTCATCTTCTAATAAGCGAATTTGCTTACTCACGCCAGGCTGAGAAGTAAAAAGACTTTGAGCTGTAGCGGAGACGTTCAAGTCATGTCGAGCGACTTCCCAAATGTACCTTAGCTGTTGTAGCTTCATTCGCCGATTATCCTTATTCTAAAAAGAGTTAAAAACATAAAAAAATATTACTTTATAGAATAGTAAAAAAGCTCTATGGTTGCCAACACTAAATCTGACAAAGATAGAAAACGATGGATTTCATTTGGTACATATTGGCTGGCGTTGGCGTTGGCTTAGCAGTTGGTATTACAGGTGTTGGTGGCGGATCATTGATGACCCCTCTTCTACTCATGTTTGGCTTTCCTCCACACATAGCAATAGGTACAGACTTATTGTATGCCGGTATCGCTAAATGCACGGGAGTTGTCATGCATGCTAAACGCGGCAATGTAAATTGGCGCATTATGGGTGCAATGGCGGCTGGCAGTTTACCTGCTTCACTCCTAACCGTATGGGCCCTATCAAACTTCGAGCATCCTGAACATTATCAACACCTTTTAACCAGCACGTTAGGTGTCATGCTAATCATTACTGCGGCCGTTATCATATTCCGAAAACGCCTAAGTGGGCTCTTTAAACCTAACATGACCGAGAAAGACGGTACGGCTGCTATTTTCGTATGTGGCTTAGTACTTGGGGTGTTTGTAACGCTAACGTCTGTCGGGGCAGGCGCTTTGGGTACCGCCATGATGATGCTGCTGTTCCCAGCAATGCAAGCTCGTAATGTGGTAGGAACCGATTTGGCGCACGCGGTACCGTTAACTTTAGTAGCGGGCCTTGGGCACGTATTGCTTGGCAATGTCGACTATAATCTATTAGCAGGACTGCTAATCGGCTCTATACCCGCTATCTACATTGGTACCAAGGCTGCTTCATTCGTTCCCAATAAGGTCTTGCAGCCCATACTAGCAACAGCGCTGGCTAGCTTTGGCGTGAAATACCTGTTCTTTTAATCTACCCATAGAACGGCAATTTCTAAAAGGCACTCAAATTGAGTGCCTTTTTCATTTCAACGCGAATTTATCGTACTTTTCTTACCAAACAGGCTTCATTCTTAAAAAGAAAAAAGGTACTGTACTTGTCACATAAAAAAACAAGCAATCATATTGCACAAAAAGTTATATTAGGAATTTAGAGATGAGTGATTCACGCCTTGAGGATTTAAACATTGCCTCATTCAGTTCTTTAGTTACCCCTCAAGAACTAAAAAAAGAACTACCGCTAAACAATGACATTCGTGAACAGATTGCCAGCTCACGTGATGTCATTAAAAACATTATGGATGGTAAAGATCATCGCTTGGCGATTGTCATTGGCCCTTGCTCCATCCATGACCCAGAAGCCGCTTTAGATTACGCCCGTCGTCTTAAAGCACTTTCGGAAAAAGTAAGTGATTCTTTGTACATTGTTATGCGTACTTACTTTGAAAAGCCGCGCACGACGGTTGGCTGGAAAGGCCTGATTAACGATCCAAACCTTGATGGTACATTTGACATCAATAAAGGTATGCGTATCGCTCGTAAATTGCTGGTAGACCTTTCTGAAATGGGCTTGCCACTCGCAACCGAAGCGTTGGACCCTATTTCTCCGCAATACTACCAAGACTTGATTAGCTGGTCTGCAATTGGAGCTCGTACTACGGAGTCACAAACACACCGTGAAATGGCATCCGGTCTATCTGGTCCGGTCGGCTTCAAAAATGGCACCGATGGCTCAATGACCGTTGCTGTTAATGCCATGCAGTCTGTATCGCACCCACACTCTTTCTTAGGCATTGATGAAGGTGGCCAAGTCACCATTGTAAACACAAAAGGCAACGAATACGGCCACCTTGTATTACGTGGTGGCAATGGCTTACCGAACTACAGCACTGAACACGTAGCGCAAAGCGAAGCTGAATTGACCAAAGCAAGTCTCAAACACAACATCATGATTGATTGCTCGCACGAAAACTCAGCTAAGAAACCTGAACGCCAACCAGAAGTCGCGTTGGATGCAACGAGTCAAATCGTTAACGGCAACAACTCGATCATGGGCCTAATGATTGAAAGTAACATCGGCTGGGGCAATCAAAAAGTACCTGCAAATTTAGCTGATTTGAATTACGGCGTATCCATTACCGATGCGTGTATCGACTGGGAAGCCACAGAGAAAACTCTGCTAGAAATGGCGGAGACTTTAAAAGACGTGTTGCCTAAGCGCTCTCGTTCGTAACAAGAAACAAAATACAGAAATAAAAATGGAGCCAACTAAAGGCTCCATTTTTTTGTATCTTAAAAGCGAATAACTTACATTACATGAATGCGTTATCTGTCACCGTATGATCGGTTTCGTCTTTCACAGCTTTAAGACCCGGCACTTTTTCGATCAGCGTTTTCTCAACACCTTCTTTCAACGTTAGGTCTACCGCACTACAACCTTGGCAACCACCGCCAAATTGAAGTACTGCCACTTCTCCGTCAATCACTTCTACCAACTTAACTTCGCCGCCATGTGCAGCAAGACCTGGGTTGATATCAGAATAAAGAACGTAATTGATTTGATCTTCAATCGGGCTGTCTGGGCTTACTTTAGGCATTTTAGCATTCGGTGCTTTGATCGTAAGCTGACCGCCCATTTTTTCTGTAGCGTAATCTACAAAGGCCTCGTCTAGGAAAGGAACAGAGTTCACCTCCAAGTAAACACGAAGTTTTGGTAGATCTACAAGTTCATCCGTTTCTACTACTTCATCTGGTCGGCAGTATGCAAGACAAGTCTCAGCATACGGTGTTCCTGGTTGTTGAATAAACATGCGCACAGCCATGCCATCTATACCTTGCTTATCAAGTAGGCCTGATAAGTACTCTTGTGCGCTGTCAGTAATTGTAATGTTCATGCTCACCCTTATTGAAACGTGTGATGTGTCTATGGGGCTATGTTACCGCACTCTCAAGGTAAAACAGAAGACCTAGTAAACAACTAAGGTATTTTTTCCTAATTGAATAAGCTGCATCCAGCTGTTAGTCCATTTATTTTTAAAGATATAGAGAAATATTCATTTTAGGAATAACGGAATTTTGGTAGATTTAGCATACCTAAGAATTTATACAACAACGGTTCAGTCTTTTATGTATCAATACGACGCAATTGACCAGCAGCTAGTGGAAGAGCGTGTTGCGCAGTTTCGCGACCAAACTCGCCGCTATCTGAATAATGAGCTTAAAGAAGAAGAATTTCTTCCTCTACGCTTACAAAATGGCTTATACATCCAACGCTACGCGCCGATGTTACGTATCGCCATTCCTTATGGCATGGTCTCTAGCAAGCAGCTACGCCTTCTTGCGGACATCACTCGTCGCTACGATCGTGGTTACGGCCACTTTAGTACGCGCCAAAATCTGCAATTAAACTGGCCCAAGCTTGAGGATGTGCCAGACATTCTGGAAGAGCTTGCAACAGTTGAAATGCATGCCGTGCAAACGAGCGGCAACTGTATTCGTAATACGACAACAGACCAGTACTCAGGCGTTATTGCTGATGAAGTAGCTGATCCTCGACCATACTGTGAACTGATCCGTCAATGGTCTACGTTCCATCCTGAATTTGCATTCTTACCACGTAAATTCAAGATTGCTGTGTGTGCGACTGAGTCAGCGGACCGTGCGGCAGTACAAGTACATGATATCGGCCTTCAATTGAAGAAAAACGATGCCGGTGAAGTAGGTTTCAAAGTCCTTGTTGGTGGTGGTTTAGGCCGTACACCAATGATTGCGGAAACCATTAGTGACTTTATTCCTCGCACAGATTTGTTGACTTACCTAGATGCGATCATTCGTGTTTACAACCAACAAGGTCGTCGTGACAACAAATACAAAGCGCGTATTAAGATCCTTGTAAAAGCACTGGGTATTGACGAGTTCCGTAAGCGTGTTGATGCGGAATGGGAGCACTTGCGCGGCACAGAAAGCACAGTGCCTATGAGCGAGTTTGACCGCTTAGCGAGCTTTTTTACTGAGCCAGCTTACGAAACACTAGAAGAGCAGCCTTCTATACTGACTGAAAAATTAGCAGACAGCAGCGCTTTTGCTCGTTGGTATGAGCGTAATACCTTTGACCACAAAAAAGCGGGATACCGTATTGTTACGCTATCGCTTAAAAAGCCCGGTCAAGCACCCGGTGATGCGACCGCTGATCAAATGGAAAAAGCCGCGAATCTTGCAGACCAGTACAGCTTTGGTGAGCTACGTGTCAGTCACGAGCAAAACCTTGTATTAGCCGATGTTCGCCAAGATCAGTTGGTGGAACTTTGGGAAGCAGCCAAAGAAAATGGTTTTGCCACGCCTACTCTAGGATTACTAACAGACATGATCTGTTGTCCTGGTGGTGATTACTGCGGTCTTGCTAACGCGAAATCCATTCCGATCGCTGAGCAAATCCAAGAAACGTTTGATAACCTTGATTACTTATACGACATCGGCGAAGTAGACTTAAACATCTCTGGTTGTATGAATGCTTGTGGTCACCACCACGTCGGCAATATCGGTATTCTAGGCGTTGATAAGAAAGGCGCAGAATTCTACCAAGTATCTCTTGGTGGTGCTTCAGGTCATGATGCGTCCATCGGTAAGATTCTTGGCCCATCCTTTGCCCAAGAAGAAGTTGGCGGCGTAATTCAGAAAGTTATTAATGTTTACGTTGATAACCGAACCGAAGAAGAGCGCTTCATCGATACCTTCCGTCGTATCGGTATCAAACCATTCAAAGAGGCCGCTTATGCCAAAGCTAATTAAGAACGGCGAGATCGTCGATAATACTTATGTATGGCAACAAGACGTTGATGCGTCAGCATCCGACACGACCATTGTTCCAATGCAAAAATGGTTAGATAACCAAGACAGCATTGGAAATGTTGCCGGTATCTGGATTGATGCAGGTGAAGGTGTAGAACCTCTTGCCGGTGTTGACCTTAGCCAGTTCGAAGTGATCGGCATTAACTTCCCAAGCTTCATGGATGGACGTGGCTTTAGTTACGCCCGCCTGCTACGCGAACGTTTGAACTACACAGGTGAAATTCGCGCTCTGGGTAGCTTTATGGCCGACCAACAAGGTTATCTAATTCGTTGTGGCTTTAACAGCTTCGAGTTTGCCGAAGACGTTAACCTCGATATCGCCCTAACACTGAACAAACCGTTCAATGTGGCTTACCAAGGCGATGTCGCTGATCCTCGTCCTATTTTCTTACGCCGCGGTTAAACCAAGTTATTCAGAAATTAAAAAGCCGAGCAGTTAGCTCGGCTTTTTTGTGCCATTTTAGAATTATGTATCAACGCTTGTAGGCGATTCATTCGTTACTTTTTTGAACAAACCCTCAAATCCATTATTGTAAGCATCGAAAAAGGCATTGCTCACCGTATTTACAATCGCTTGCCAAGTACTGATATCTGGCTCGTTTAAACTGCCCGAAAAGTTTAACTGAGTCGCCAATCGGTCAGAAACTGAGTTCGTAAAAAGCTCAGCTAAACCACCTGTAATACCCTCCCAAGCTATGCGGAAAGGGTTTTCACTCTGTTCGACGACATCTTGTTCCCAGTCAAATATATCAACATTTTTAAACAACGGCTTAACATAGCCAGTCAACTGACCATCTTTGGCCTCAAGCTCAGACACTAGCTCGCCTGTTCCACCGTTGAAATCAACGCCGGCGTACGCTTTAGCAAGATCGTTCAACATAGGCAGACTGATTTCTTCACAATGCAGCGCCGCTACGAAGTTGGCTTTTGCAAGAGGATCAAATTCGGCATTTATTGTCATAAGTGCATCATTTAATGCATTGGCTTTGACATCTAAACTAGCAACACGACCCGAGCCATTACCCACATTAGTAAGATTGGTAACAGTAGCATCTATATTATTTAGCTGAACATTCACAGGGGGGGTTGATTCAAAATTTCGGAATGCAACAGTGCCCTTCTCTATTTCAACACGGTTAATTGTTATAGGTGAAAGTTCTGCTACCGTTTTGCGCCAATCATTTCCTACACCAGACTGGTCATTTTGATCGCTTTTACTGTCCACAAAGTTCAATTCTGGTTCATGAAACACTAAATCGGCAACAATTTTGCCTTTAAATAAAGCAGACCAACTTAAGCCTATGTCTATCTCTTTTGTTCGAAAGAAAGGCACTTGTTTTGTGCCGTCTACCTTAACCACATCAAGATCGTGTATTTGATAAGCGCCGCGAAATAGAGACAAACTTACATGATCAATACGACCACTGTAGTCTCCGATACGTTCAAGACGATTATTTAAAAAGCTTGTCACCCAATAAGGCAACGTAAGGTGAACAACGATGATTAAGGTTGCCAGCGTTACTAACACCGCAATCCATGTGTATTTAGCTTTATTAGTCATAAGCAGACTTCCTATCTAAGACAACATACTTTAGGCAGCTTTGAGCATGATCAGCAAACCTTTGGACACAAAAGACTGAACAATGATGCATTGTTTACACACTCAGTCCAGATTTTCACACACAAAATCGCTGTCAGGAGACGGCTCGTATGACACATAGCATCTCGTACCAGCGTCAGAGTTCGTTCGCAGCAAGCGGATTGATGTCGACCCTAACCCTCTAAACGGGATAAACCGTTCTTAGAACTCTGCAAACTATTTGTAAGATTCGCACCAAACTATTGGTAATCACTATTATTTAGTTTAGATTCTGCATCGCAATAAGGAATGCACAACACCACGGATGACGATACTGATGAAACTATTAACACACTTGACCACCACGGCCTTTATTTTTACGGCAACAAACTCCTTCGCGCATTCCCTCAATGACTGGACGCTAGAGACTGAAGGCCCGTCCTTTGAAGTGTACTCCAAAGAATCTCAAGACAAACGATACGAAATATTAGCTCGCGCAGATGTTCAGACATCACTTGGTGCATTCTTAGCTCTAATGCAAGATGCCGAACGCGCGCCAGATTGGGTGGCTAATTGCAAGAAGATCATGGTACAGACAAGCTCATCAGGGCTCGATGCCATCGTACATAGCTACTATGATGCGCCTTGGCCTGTCAAAGATCGCGATATGGTTACTAAAACTCACATTCATCTTGATGACGACCAGCAAGGTTACACCGTAAGCGTCTCGGATCTTGGCCAAGACATACCTAAGAGCGTTGGTTATATTCGAATACAGAATATAGAAGGTGCTTGGGACGTGCGTCAGCTAGAGGGTGGCTTTGTCAGAGTTACCTACCAAGGCTCGGGTAACCCCGCGGGTAACCTGCCTCAATGGGTTACAAACGATCTATTAGTACAATCAACCAGCGAAACATTTGAACAGATGACTCAACTGCTTCGCGAAGATCAATACCGCAACGCCTCCACACTCGCCTTATTACAGCACCCCTAAACATGACTCGTACGACCCGATTGCATCGGGGACTCAGCAGCCTAAATCGCCATCGGGAGGTGGCTCGTACGACTCAGTTTTTAGCAGAATTTTAATCGCCTTTCATATGCTCACTATTGATCACATGATAAATCGGATACAAGACGTCGGCACCGAGAATTTTAGAGCGCTCTGGTGACCACCCCACCACATCATCGGGTAGATTTTGATTGTCTTTGAATGGCATTTCCAATGTTAGCGATAAACAACGATAGGTATTACCAACCCACTTTGAAGCAACCGTTAAGGTCTCTTCTCCATAACGTACTTTCTCGTAGCCAATTTCACTTTGGAAATCAGGACTTACTGCCGTAAAAATATCGTCAAAGATGGCTTCCATGTCAGCCATACGCTGATCAAAATTAGGCACACCTTCACAACCGTCGACAAAATTCACCGGCAATGTTTCATCACCATGAATGTCTAAAAACAAATCAACACCCGTTTCAGACATCTTCTTTTGTACGGCTAAGACTTCAGGGCTTCGGTCTTCTGTTGCACGTTTCCATTCTCGGTTAAGATTGACACCTTTACTGTTTACCCGCAGGTTGCCATGCGCAGCACCATCTGGATTCATATTTGGCACGACATAGAAACGACATTGATCCAACAATGCACGAGCCATCGGGTGTGACTCATCAAACAGACGCTCTAACAAACCTTCAATAAACCATTCAGCCATCGTTTCACCGGGATGCTGGCGGGCAATAATCCAGATGTTCTTAGCTAACCCCTGTGTCTTACTTATCTCTAACATAGTGATATCACGACCTTCGGCCGTTTCACCAATATGATGTGTAATACAGTCTTCGTAACTTGCCGCCCAAGCCACCATATCTAAATGTCGCTCATAACTATATGGCGCAAAGTAGGCGTAATAAACACTGTCTTGCTCAGGCGTATGAGTAATTTCTAACACACCATTAATGTACTCAGTTGGCACACGAAACCAGTTCTCGCGATCATACGATGCAACCGCTTGATACCCCTCCCAACCTCCAGCAAAAGCAGCATCAGCGGCATTCTCAAAACGAATGACACATTGCTCACCCATGCCGCCTTGAAGGCGAAAATAGAACCACTGGTAGAAATCAGAGTGTGTATCTTTGGGGATATTTACTCTAATATTGTCCGGCTCCGTGGCGTCGATTACATCAATATTACCGCCATCAAAGAAACTGCTGATTTTGAGTCGGCTAGTCATTCATTCTTCCTTAACGCTAGGCTGTTAAATTACATTATGGCAAGTTTACCGATATTCATAAGCGCTGTCGCTAACTCAACAGACGAACCGCACTTTCCAATACTAATTACTTGGTCGACACACGATGGGCAAGTGAAAGAAGTATTGGTTACACCCGATGACGAATGGCTTCATAGTCACGCCATTGAACCTAATATACAAAATTTAGATGAACAACAACTCTACGAATTCGGCTACGAAGCTCAAGATATTTTGACCGAATGGGCAACCGAACTCGATACAGACACAATGTATGCTGTCGATGCTGAAACCGTTGAAATCTTAATCGAGACCTTATATGACACAAAAGGACTAGAACCTTCCTTTGAAATTAACTCAATTGAGCAATGGTTTAGCGAACGTGACGTCAATATTCATCAAGCACGTGAAGAGCAAGGCGAACATACGCCGCTACAATTACTGAGCCCTGATGAACAAATTATGAGCCTACTGCAAATTGCCGCCAACCATGATCTACTTGATTTGAGCGCATTAGAAACTGACGATTCGTAAAACAGCGCTTAAAATAACGAACATAAACGGGGTGCTATAGCGCCCCGTCGCGTATGTCTCTAGAGTGAAGTCAGTTTTAATTATTCTAGGAATCGTAATGAAAGACATTCTTCCAGACCTATGTGACCTTTACCCTAACCACATTCAAATTGCCGAGCCTATTTTTCAGGATTATGGTGGTCGCGACCATTTCCACGGTGAAGCGGTAACCGTTTATTGTTTTGAAGATAACAGCCGTGTCCGTGAACTTGTGCAAACATCAGGCAAGGGCAAAGTTCTTGTCGTCGATGGTGGCGGAAGTAAGCGTCGCGCCTTGCTTGGAGACATGCTCGCCGAAAAAGCGGCGAGTAATGGTTGGGAAGGTGTTGTAATTCATGGGGCTATTCGCGATGTTGTTGCACAGTCCAAAGTCCCGTTAGGTCTTAAAGCCATTTGCGCCAACCCGATGCCGACCGAGAAAAAAGGCCTTGGAGAAGTAGGCAAAACACTTTCATTCGCGGGTATTACGATTTCCAATGGCGACCACATCTACTGTGATCGCAATGGTATTGTGGTTGCTAAACAACCTCTAGCACTTCCCTAATTGAACTCAAAACACTGTGTAACGGTCGCAATACTTTTTGCGTCGACAAACAACAAAAAAAGGGAAGCATAGGCTTCCCCTTTAACCATCACACTAGGTGAAAAGCTCTGCTGAACAGCAGACTACCCTAAAGATAGTCCAATAGGTAGGGTTTCGCCAACCAACTTAGACAGCTCGAAATCACTAAACTCAGAGGAAGACGCCTCTAGCCGCTGTAGCCATTGAGCTGGGCATTTATCCTTTCTAAGTTTGTCAGACACTTTTTTACGCAAAGCGCTCAGCTCTTGCGACGACGCTTCATCTGCCGTCAGCTGAACCATCAGCACAGCCGCCAATCCAGCTTGCTTACGCTTTTTCCAGTCTTCTTTTAATGCTTCTTGGGTAAGCTTGATTGCCACTTTTTCATCAAGTCGATTCTGCTCATCATGGATCAACAGACGTCGTGAAGCCAAACGACCTACCGACCACCAAGCCGTATCTGGCTCCGATGACTTTTTAAGACGCTTAGACAGCCAATCAATACTTTCAAGCTTACGCTCGGTCGGTAATTTCTCTAGGGCGCCAACCATCCGAATCATGTCATCACTTGATTTTGTTGCTAACGCTTTTTGCTTATCTCGTGATCGCTGACCTGAGGGCGAATAGTATTGCGCAAACTGTTTATAAAGGCTCTCTTGGGTTGCAACAGACAATCCGCCCGCAATACGTCGATAAAGCGTCCAGTGCTGCCCCCAAACAGGAGCTTGATCATGCTTAGGGCCTTGTTTAGTCGCATTAAATGTCTGTTCAACACGTGCCTCGTCCCCCATTGCGCCATAACCTGGACGCAAACAAAACCCGATAAGTTGCAACCACTGGCGCTCATGCTGAGGCGACTTTGTACGACCACCTTTAACCGCCAACAATTTATCCACCAAGCGGCGAGAAGTCGCTAAGCTCCACTCATCACGGTCACCTAACAAGCGATCAAGGTCTTGTTTAAGCGCTTTAACCAAGTCTGGATACTCTTTTTGGCCAGCGGCAGAAAAACACTTCACTAAGTGCTCTTCCGCTTGCCCCATGCTCTGGTGCAGTTGACCTTCTTGATTATTTTCAGATTGCTCTTGTGCGGCCTTAGCAACGCCAAAATGCAACGTCCATTGATCGTTCAACTTTGCCGAGCGCAACGATACCTCAAGCACACCGACTTCAGTCATGGTCGCGGCAAGATTTACTTCGACTGACAACGAATCACTCGAACCGTCAAGCTCAGTCACCAAATTAGAAACAAAGTGCAAACCTGCTTCATCCGATTTTAGCTCACCTACGTCACAACTTAGGTGGTCATCACAGCGATAAAGCGGAAACTGAACCTGTTCCCCCATCTTTACGCTAAATGTTTGATCAAGCTCTATCAACTCTTCTTTCGATGTGCCTTTTGGGAGCAAACCTAAAAATTGCCCATCCGCAAGCTTTAGCAACAAACTGTGCGGCACCCCACTTTCAATGCGCTCTGATTCACCAGCCAGTGCTCGCAAATACTGAGCCGCACCTTTTGCGACCGCATCATTCGGCTCAGAAGCATCGCATATCACTAGCGGCTGCTCTGACCAATTGTTCAATTGTCTCAATACGCGCTGCTTTAACAACGGGCTGTTAAACAAACCGCCATTAAACAACACCACGTCAGGCATTGAAGAACCTGTCGCGTTGCGAATCTCATTTTCATGGGCACGCAAAAAAGCCGCTAAGTGTCGTGTAAAAGCGGCATCATTCTCATAAGGCAAACCTAATGTATGTACGGCATAGTCACTTTTTAGAACCTCTGCAGTGATGGTCTCCATCGGCAAGAAACCTGATTCCACTTGCTCCACTAGCTGAGCGCGCTCAACCATGAATTTCTGAGAACCACCAATCAGTCGACTACCGCCACCCAATACCGTTAAAGTGACCGATTCAGGCGCATCCTCGCTGAGCAGAGACTCTTTGGCTTTACGGGTTTGTTGCACCAATGCCGCTAAACGAGACGCTGACAATGCTGAAATTTGACGAGGATCGAGTTGATAAGCCAACGCTTGATCTAAGTTATCCCCTCCTAACAGCAAATGATTGCCTACCGCAACACGCTTAAGCGTGGTTTTCCCACGACTCGTTTGACCGATACGTACCAAACTAAAATCCGTCGTCCCTCCACCGATATCAACGACAAGCAGCATCTTTCCTCGCGCCAAGACATCTAAGTTGTCCTGATTGCGAATAAAGTGATAACACGCTGCTTGCGGCTCTTCTAACAGATATAAATCACCGTAATTGGCATTTCTAGCAGCTTCTAACGTTAATGCACGAGCGTCCTCATCGAATGACGCTGGCAAGGTCAATGCAACATCTTGATGCTCTAATAAACTTTTCGGAAAAGCGTGATTCCACGCTTTACGGATATGCTCCAGCAACAAAGTGCTTGCTTGCAAAGGACTAATCTGACGAGCAGATTCTGTCCCCCATGGCAAAATCGCTTGACGGCGATCCACTTGTCGGTGACTCAACCAACTTTTAGCACTCTGAATCAACTGTCCAGAGCGTCGTTGACCAAGCTCTAAAGCGCCATGACCCACAATCAAATCAGTGGCTTGGCCCCGCCAAGGCAAAACAGGCTCGATCTTGCCCACTTCGTCTTTGGCGAGTAAGTAAATAGCGCTAGGAAGCCGCGTAGAAGGACGAACTGTACCATCCGCCATAAATTGCGGTATGTCCAAAAGTTTGGGCTCTGTCTCGCCCGCCGCAAGGTAGGAAACCACACAGTTCGTGGTTCCCAAATCAATACCAATACGATATCGAGCGTTTGACATTAAGACTCCCTAACTTGGAATTCGATGGTCCATACCAAATCTGATTTCACATCATGAGCTTGCAGTAATAACAGCCCAAGCTCTGTCACACGAGAAGATAAACAGACACGCACCATATCACCTTCTTGGTAATGACCCGCATCCAACGCAATCGATAACGGACTCAATTCACGCAACGCAGGCACAGAGAACGAAGGCGTCACTTTGCCTAATGTATCGACTTCTGCATTTTGCGATTGGAAGAAGCGAAAGATCACCGACTCACCCACGACTAATGAGAACTCATTAGGCAGCATTTGCTCATCAGAGCCTTCTTCAAGACCAAAAGGTGCAATACATAATGCGTCAACAGGAGGTGCCATGCCTGGAATAGCAGGCATTGGGCTAGCAACGCCAATGTAATAATTGGCCGCTAAACCACTTTTAACTTTAACGCCGCCTTCTTGTTGCACTTTCTCATAGAAAGCAGCACCTTTGGCCACAGCATAGTCAAGGTGTGCAGGCGTGAGCATAGTCAGCTCAGTATGCTCACCTAACATTTCCTGTAAACGCTGCTCCAGCAAATCGCGAATAGGTTTAGCATTAAACACACCACCGTTCAGCAGTATCTTATTAGGAACCACTTCAACCGTTGCTAAAAACTCTGAAATATGACGCGTAATTGCAGGATCGGCTTCGTAATCTAGGTTAATCGCTGCGAAACCTGAGCGCTGACCAGGTTGAGCGCGCTCACCTAAAGTGACCGCAGGAAAAAAGCCCTCAAGCAATTGCTGCTGTACGTCCGCTTGCGTCAGGGTCGCTTTGATACTGTTATTAAACAAACTGCGGCCACGACTCGGAACAACAACGGAGGCTTCAGCAATCTCTTGATTACCGAGCAAGCGTTCCTTGGCTTCACGACAGGCTTGCGTCAAACCAGAGATCTGCCACGGTTCTAATTGAGTGCCTTGCTGCGCTAATTGCCCTGCCAAGTGGTAAGTTAGCGTCATGTCCATGTTGTCACCACCCAACAGGATGTGGCGACCCACGGCAACACGCTCAAGACCTAAACTGCCGTCTTGGTCAACCGCTTGAATCAAAGATAAGTCGGTTGTGCCCCCACCTACGTCCACAACTAAAATGTGATCATCAACGTTTAACGAGTCAGTCCATTTTGGCTGATCCGCTAACCAGGCATAAAACGCGGCCAAAGGCTCTTCGATTAAACGCGCACGCAAGCCTGCATTTTGAGCGGCATTTTCCGTAATAGTTCGAGCCGCAGGATCAAACGATGCAGGCACGGTAATAACCACATCTTGATCTGCCATCGACGCATTCGGGAATGCGTGATTCCAAGCATTTACAAGGTGTTCTATATACCATTGAGTAACTTGCGCTGGAGAGACTTTGTCAACTTCTTCGAGTGCATCCACCGGTAAAACGTGCTCATCCGCGTTCACGCGCGTGTGGCACAACCAGCTTTTCGCACTTTGCGCCATACGTCCCTGAGACTTAGCACCCAATTCACGAGCTAGTGCTCCGATCACCACATCGACATTGCCCCATGGTAACTGTCGATCACTCTCTAAAAATTCTGTTGCATGTGGAAAATAAGCAAAAGATGGCAACAGAGCCAACTCTTCAACACGACCAGCCGCCGTGAGCTGAGGAATATTAAGTTGCTTTAACGTTGTATCATCACCCTGTTCAGCATAGAAAATCGCAGAGTGTGTTGTTCCTAAATCGATACCAATAAAATATTGTGACACTTAAACCTCCACTTCCGCAGGCGCCAAAATGTGTAGGCTCTCGGTATTGGTAACTTTGGGTAAATTGGTTGCAGTGACTTGCCAGCCCGGGTGAATCAATGTTCCTGCGTAAGGGCCATCACCTTGCACTCGTCCTTCTAGCTTGATCGACTTTGGATCATAGTCCGCAGCCACTTCCACTCGACTGTTTTCTGGCGAACCATTAACAACATCGACAGTGAAATATTGACTAACCACTTTTGCGCAACCGGCATGAATTTGACGTGCAGCCGCACCGACGTCTTCATCGCTGTAGCCATCCACACTTTCTTTCACAAAATCGATGAAACGCGCTTCTTGTTGCAACAACTGTAGGAGTTGCAACGCACCGTCTTCATTTACGCTATCAAGTTTAGGCGCCTGCACTTCTACTTCTTTGATGACTTCAACTGTTTTAGTCACCACCTGTGGTTCAACTTCTGAAGCAAACTTATGACCATCACTTACGGCTGAGCATCGTGCAGCGTATTGACCATTACCCATGTACTTAAAAAATTGGCCGAACGCGCCAAAAAAGCGCGTTACAAAGCCTATTGATTTAATTTCATCTGCCATTTTGTTTATCCGTTTTGCATTTCTTCTAACTCGACCCAGCGCTCCATCGCATTTTCGAGTGCTTGTTCTGTTTCGGTCAGCTTAGCAAGCGTCGCTTGAACCTTTTCAGGGTCGCCAGCATAAAAATCTGCAGACGCAGTTGTGTCAGTCAACGTTTCAAGCTGCTGCTCTAATTGCGCAATCTGTTCAGGCATTCCGTCTAATTCACGCTGTAATTTATAACTAAGCTTATTCTTTGGTTTAGCTGGCTCAGGCGCTTTTTTAGGAGTTTCAACTTTCTTCTCAACTTTCACCGGTTTCTCTACTTCAGCACTGGACTCATCAGGGAACTTGCCTCCTTGACGAATCCAATCTTCGTAGCCACCGACGTATTCTTGCACCACACCATCCCCTTCGAAGGCGATCGTACTGGTAACAACGTTATCCAAAAAGGCACGATCATGGCTCACTAACAGCAATGTGCCGTCGTAGCTCATGAGCAATTCTTCTAAAAGCTCAAGCGTTTCAACATCCAAATCGTTGGTCGGCTCATCCATTACCAACAAGTTCGCAGGACGTGTAAACAGCTTGGCTAATAAGACACGATTTCGTTCTCCACCAGACAAGGCCTTAACAGGTGTTCGAGCGCGCTCAGGTGGGAATAAGAAATCTTGAAGGTAACCAATGATGTGTCGATTTTGACCATTGATTTCAATCGTGTCTTTGCCTTCACCGACATTGTCCGCAACTGTTTTCTCTGGGTCTAATTGATCACGAAGTTGATCAAAGTACGCAATATCAAGCTTAGTGCCTTGACGCACCGAACCGGAATCCGGCGATAGCTGACCTAATAAGATTTTTAAGAAGGTACTTTTACCGCAACCATTAGGGCCAATCAGACCAATACGGTCGCCACGGTTCACGATCAGATCCATCGGACGCAAAATAACTTTATCAGCAAAAGAGTGCGCTACCTGAGTAAACTCGGCCACCAATTTACCGGATTTGTCTTTGCTTTCCAGCGCCATTTTAGCCGCACCTTGGCGATTGATACGCTCTTTACGCTCTTCGCGTAAAGCTTTCAAAGCTCGTACGCGCCCTTCATTACGGGTACGACGTGCTTTGATCCCTTGGCGAATCCATGTTTCTTCTTCCGCTAATCGCTTATCAAATAACGCATTCGCACGCTCTTCTTCTTCCAATAGCTTTTCTTTGAAATCCAAAAAGCCGGAAAGCGTGCCAGAAAATGACAACATATTACCGCGGTCTAATTCGATGATGCGGTTAGCCAAATTCTCTAGGAAGCGACGGTCATGGGTAATAAATAAGATCAAACCCCGAAACTGCTTCAGTTGTCCTTCCATCCACTCGATAGTTGGCACATCCAAATGGTTAGTTGGCTCATCCAGCAGCAATACATCCGGATTAGAGAGCAATGCTTGAGCAAGGATAACTCGGCGACGCCAGCCACCCGACAACTCAGACATCAATTTGTCAGCGGGTAACGCTAAGCGCTGGATCATGTGGTTTACACGTTGATCAAGATCCCAACCTTGACGTTTATCCAGTTCGTTTTGAATGTGCGCCATTTCGTCATGGTGCGCATCATCGTAATTCTCCAGCAGTTCGTTGTAACGTTGCATTAGAGCATGCAAATCGCCACCGCCTTCGCTGACAATTTCACGAACCGTTTTATTGTTTGCCGCAGGCAATTCTTGAGGAAGCTGAGCGACACGCATGCCGCCTTCAACGCGAATCACACCTTCATCCGGGATCACTTCACCGGCAATGATTTTTAAAAATGTGGATTTACCAGCGCCATTGCGACCAATAATGGCCACGCGCTCTCCAGCTTCCGCCGAAAAGCTGACTTTATTCAGTAACGGATTGTGGCCAAAAGCCACACTTACTTGGTCGAGTGTTAATAAACTCATAGAATTCCGTAAATACAGGGTCAATTTAGTGGCATCATGTTATCACTGTTCGCCTTGGAGTTTTAACAAAAGCCGCGTTTTTACGTTGATTTTTAATCAATTTCCTAAAATCAAGATGACTAATTTAAACCGCAATATAGGTTCCTTTGACGCCATCTATATTTTTTAGTCATAAAAGTCTGTCAGAATCCCATATAAGCCGCTTATAATTTGCACAATAATAATAGCCATAGCTTATTTGATGGAGTTCAGCATGACGAGCAAACTAAAACAGGGGCCTATTTTAGCGTTAGGTATTGCTGCAATAGCTATTATATGGATGTTTGCAGGGGGTCATGGCATCACACATGCTCAATCAAGCCAAGATAAAGAACCTCAAAAAGTTGAAAAGAGCCCGATCAATGAGTCTAAAAAGTCTGTTACTTCAACCTTATTTAAAGTACAGACAAAAATAAGCCATGCTCAAATGGTACAGGACACATTGCAATTGAGTGGTCAAACAGAAGCAAATCAAACTCTCTCAATTACCGCACAAAGCGCCGGTCGCGTTACCTCAGTAAATGCCAGACAAGGCGACATTATTCAATCAGGCACTACCCTAGTGACCATAGATGACCGAGCTCTTCGTTCTAAAATTCAATATGCTAAGGCATTGATCAAACAAAATACATTAGAGCTTGAAGGTATACGACGCCTGACCTCACAAAAGCTCTCTTCAGACGTCAGCGCTGCTTCTGCTGAAGCAAAGCTAGCGGACGCAAAAGCGAATTTAACCGCACTTCAGGTGGATCTTGAGAATCGTCACATTACAGCGCCATTCTCCGGCTCTATTAATGAAATGTCGATTCAAACAGATCAATGGTTAAATGCAGGCGAGCACGTGGCAGACATCATCGATTTATCACCCTTAAAGGTCACCGCGAACGTACCGCAAATCCATTTAACAGATATCGGGCTAGATCGTGCCGTGACCATTGAAATTAATAGTGATCAACGTGTGCTAGGCAACATTAGCTTTATCAGCAAACTGGCCGATACACGCACACGAACTATCCCCATAGAAGTTGAAATCCCTAATTCTGATGGCCGTATCTCAGCAGGTCTTAGCGCGACCCTACTCATACCATTGTCCGAAACCTTAGCCCATAAACTTTCCCCTGCCTTACTGAGCATAAACAAAGACGGCCAAATGTCCGTTAAAACGGTTTCAGAAAACAACCTTGTTGAATCTCATGAGGTGATTGTGGTTCGCTCCGATCGGGATCATGTTTATGTAAAAGGCCTGCCTAACACCGTGACGCTTATTACGACTGGACAAGGGTTTGTCAGCGCAGGTGATACAGTCGCAACACAACCTGTAGAGGGTAATAAGTAGTCATGAATGCCATCATTAATGCCGCCCTTTCTCGTTCACGAACAGTCTTATTATTGTTCGCTCTGATTATTATATCGGGGACCGTTTCTTACATTGAGATTCCAAAAGAAAGCACACCTGACATCACCATACCTATGGCCTATGTCTCTGTTTCTCTAGAAGGTATCTCACCAGAAGACTCCGATAGCCTTTTAGTTCATCCTCTTGAACAAGAACTGCGCGGCGTAGAAGGCTTAAAAGAGATTCGATCAACGGCTTCTGAAGGCCACGCATCGCTTATTTTAGAATTTCTCTCCGGTGTCGACATCGATCAGGCCATTATAGACACCAAAGACAAAGTAGATCGAGCCAAAAGCGAACTCCCTACCGATGCAGAGGAACCTACCGTTACAGAGATCAATTTATCGACTTTCCCGGTTATTCGGATCAACCTATATGGCAACCTAGAGTTTGCCACCTTAAGCCGTATCGCTAACCGTCTTCAGGACGACATTGAATCCGTTGAAGGTGTATTAGAGGCGAAAATAAGTGGCGATCGTGACCAACAAGCGGAAATCATTATTGATCAGGAAAAGATCGATAGTTATGGATTGTCTTTAAGCGAAGTGGCAACCTTACTTTCTTCGAACAACCGTTTGGTGGCAGCCGGTAATTTGGACACAGGTGCAGGACGATTTCCTATCAAAGTCCCAGGACTACTGAAAACCGAGCAAGATATCATGAATCTGCCGGTTAAAGTTTCTGAGCAACAAATTGTACAATTGAAAGACATCGCCGTTGGTGAGTTGACCTTTGAAGACGCCCACAGCTATGCACGAGCAAATGGTCAACCCAGCATTACACTCGCGGTATCGAAACGTGTAGGCGCCAACATTATCGATACCATTGATGCGGTTAAACACGTTGTGAAGCAGAGCCAATCTAACTGGCCTAGCGAGTTACAATACAGCATCACTCAAGACCAGTCTGAAGAAATCGAAACCTCGCTGAACGATCTGTTTAATAACGTTTTAGCCGCGACTTTATTAGTGATGATTGTCATCGTTTGGGCACTTGGGCTGCGCTCCGCTATTCTTGTTGGCCTCGCTATCCCCGGCGCATTCTTAACAGGAATTCTGTTACTCAACATACAGGGCTTCACTATTAACATGGTGGTTCTGTTTGCGCTTATCCTCAGCGTCGGCATGCTGGTAGACGGTGCCATTGTCGTCATAGAGTATGCTGATAGAAAGTTAGCGGAAGGCCGCACTAAGCAACAAGCGTATGGTGAAGCCGCCAAGCGCATGGCATGGCCTATTATCGCGTCCACAGCTACAACCATCGCGGTCTTTATGCCACTAATGTTTTGGCCCGACATTGTCGGCGAGTTTATGCGTTACCTACCTATCACTGTGATTGCTACATTAGCGGCTTCACTTTTGATGGCGCTTATTCTCCTTCCTACCTTGGGCGCAATTATTGGTAGGAGCAATCCTAACAATCAATCGCTTATGGCCGCTCCCGAGATTCATGAAAGAAGCGACTTAAAAAAGTTGACTGGCCTCGCAGGCATGTACGGCCGCTTGCTAACACGTTTAGTAGAGCACCCCATTTTAGTACTTTTGACCGCGATTATTATGCTCATCGCGGCCGTCTTTCTATATATAAGCTTCGGCAAGGGCGTTGAATTCTTTCCCAACGTTGAACCCGAAGTTGCCAACTTGGAGGTACGTGCCAGAGGTGATTTAGCGTTAGCTGAAAAAGATGCCTTAGTTCGCCAAGTGGAACTTAAAGTACTTCCATTTAAAGAATTAAAAAGCGTCGTCAGTACCACCTACAGCACACCACCAGATAATGGTTCAGCCGATGCCATTGGCACCATTACAATGGAATTCATTGACTGGCACGAACGCCGCCCTGCCAGCGAGATTTTAGAAGATGTACGTCAACAGGCTCAGTCTATAGCAGGTATTAAAGTCACCACAGTAGTTGAGCAAGGCGGCCCACAGTCCGGTTCAGATATTGAGCTGCAGCTATCTTCTAATTTTAGCTCTGTCCTTAATGATTCTGCTGATCAAATCGTATCGGAACTACAGAATCAGCCTGAAATCATTTCGGTTAGCGATGACCGTTCTCTTCCTGGAATAGAGTGGCGTTTAGAAATCGACCGAGCGGAAGCCAGTAAATACAATGTCAGTGTTGATATGCTTGGCAATGTGGTTAAGCTGGTAACCACTGGCATCACTCTTGGAGATTTCCTTCCAGATGGCGCGCAGGACAAAATCGATATCGTACTTCGATTCCCAAAAAATGAGCGAACGCTAGATCAACTTGATCAACTGCACATTACAACTGCGCTTGGGATCGTTCCGATCAGTAATTTTGTCAAACGTGTTGCGGCGCCTAAACAAGGCTACATTCATCGAGTGGATGGTAAACGCGCCATCAAAATATCTGCCGACGTTAAAGATGGACTGGTTGTTGATCAAGTTATCCAAGGCTTTAAACGTAAACTTGAACAGGCCAATTTGCCAGAAGACCTTACTTACGAATTTCGAGGCAATACAGAAGAGCAAGAAAAAGCAGGCGTATTCTTAACTAAGGCCTTTGGGGTAGCATTTTTCATAATGGCCATCATTCTTGTCACCCAGTTTAATAATTTCTTTCAGTGTTTGTTGATTTTAAGTGCCGTAGTATTTTCAACCATGGGTGTTTTTCTAGGGCTATTAATCAAGAGTGAGCCATTTGGTATTGTAATGAGTGGCGTGGGCACCATTGCATTGGCTGGGGTCGTTGTGAACAATAATATCGTTTTAATAGATACGTTTAATGGCCTAAAAGCGTTAGGGCTATCCGCCAAAGAGGCCGCTATTCGTACCGGTGTACAACGCTTAAGGCCAGTATTGTTAACCACCATCACGAC
The DNA here is from genome assembly GCF_049821165.1 of Marinomonas gallaica. Taxonomy (NCBI): domain Bacteria; kingdom Pseudomonadati; phylum Pseudomonadota; class Gammaproteobacteria; order Oceanospirillales; family Oceanospirillaceae; genus Marinomonas; species Marinomonas gallaica. Next base: position 2,488,394 of record NZ_CP187511.1, on the reverse strand, counting down.
TGTACTCGGTCTGCTGCCGATGGTTTTTCAACTAAACATTGATTTCATTCATCAAGAGCTGAGTATCGGCGCACCCTCTTCACAATGGTGGACACAACTTTCAACAGCCATTGCTGGTGGGCTTGCTTTCGCTACGCCGCTAACACTTTTATTAACGCCATGTTTGCTGGTACTTGGTGCACGAAAACTCAATAAGTCTTGATTATGTAAACAATATGTACAAAAAACTTACATTTTACACTTGTGGTGTGTTTATGCCCTATACATAATGGGATTATTCTTTCGTAAAAATTAGGCAGTTACATCGATGGATTTTGCATCATTTATAGGAATAATATCTGGTATTGCTTTAATCGTGTCCGCCATTTTCCTTGGCAGTAGCGATTTCACAATATTCATCAACGTACCAGGCATCATGATTGTTATTGGAGGCACCATAGCGGCCACACTGCTTACCTTCCAATTTAAAGACACAATGGCAGCCCTAAGAGCAATGTTCATTGTCTTTGCTCAAGATAAGCAAGACCCTCAAGCGATGATTCAAACCATGCTGCAGTTGACAAAGGTAGCACGCCGCGAAGGCTTGATTGCCTTAAGTCGTGTCGATGCTGATTCACCCTTTTTAAAACGTGCTCTTGCCATGGCGTCCGATGCCTCAGACGAAGACTACATTCGCAACACCCTTCAAGCAGACATTGATTCACTTAAAATGCGTCATTACGTTGTCCAAGATGTTTTTAAAAAAATGGGCACCTACGCGCCCGCCTTCGGTATGCTCGGTACATTGATCGGCTTGATTCAAATGCTTTCTCAACTGGACAACCCTGAAAGTATCGGCCCCTCTATGGCTGTTGCACTACTTACTACATTTTATGGTTCGCTTTTAGCAACGGTAATTTTTAACCCTATTGCCGGTAAACTTAAGGCCCGGACCATTCTAGAAATTCAAACGCTAGAGATTATTCGTGATGGTACGGTCAGCTTATTAGGCAGTAACAATTACCTTGCCGTATACGAACGACTTTCTTCTTACATTCCAGCGCACCAGCGCAAACCTGCAGGAATGGGCGGAGATTAGCCATGTCTGACCCTTTATTTGAAGATGATGAAACCGCTGGCTGGATATTTACCTTTGCAGATTTAATGTCATTGCTACTGGTGTTTTTCATCTTGCTTTACAGTTTATCAAGAATGACAGAAACCACCCTAGTGGCCGCACTTTCGTCTATTCAGATCGCTCTGAATAGTAATGGCGCTCTCGTTCGCCAAGAACCGCTTAAGTATTCTGGTGGTGGCACTGAAACCATCAAACCGGCTGAACCTCAAATGGCGACCAATGAACAACTCACTTACGCAAAGGACCCTATTGATGAGGAAGTTCGTGAAGAGGTAAACGAAATTGCCAATGACGTTATGAGTAAATTTGTCGCGAACAACCTAGAAAACCAAGTCGCCGTATTCGAAGATGGTGAAAAAATCACCATCCGCATCGATGGACACTCTTTATTTGAATCAGGTGAATCAGACATTCTTTACAGTGCTGAACCTATCTACGAAACACTGCTTGGTATTTTTAATCGGTACCCTGATTACAACATCAATATCAAAGGGCATACTGATAATATCCCTATTCGTACAGCTCGGTTCCCGAGTAACTGGGAATTATCTGCGATTCGAGCCACCACAACCTTACGATACTTTTTGGAGAACGGTATTCCGCCAGAAAGAATGACAGCCACTGGTTATGCTGACAGCATTCCATTAGTTCGCAATGATACCGAAGAACATCGAGCACTGAATCGTCGTGTCGAGTTTGTCTTACAACGTGATAAAGACAAACCCATAAATGGTGATAATTAGAATATGCAAAACTACATCGGTTTAATGAGAGCGCCTAGATGAGTGGCGATCAAAACTTTGAATATCAATCCAGCGAACGTCGCAATGCTGTTAGGGTCATTCCAAAAGGACATACACTAACATTTGATGGTGGTATATATAAGCTTGACTGCGTTGACATCAGCGTGGATGGTGTCGCCCTAGCAAGTGATCTAGATTTAGCCATTGAAGCCGGAGAGCAAATCGCGTTTATTATGGACGAAAATGATCGTGTCATCGGCCAGGTTAAGGCAAAACTTATTTATAAGAAGCCTGGTCGTTCTGGCTGGATGTTTACTGCCATAGAAGAGCAAGTCTCCGAATTTATCGACGAGTTAGTGCTTGAAACTCAAAAATCAGTACTACGTACAGCAGCATCTACAAGGCGAGAAGAACAAGAAAAAATTATTTTAGATCAAGAAGACGAATAACAAACAACTTGATCACAAAAAAGAGCAGACTGAGCTGCTCTTTTTTATTCGCTAAAACCTTTGCTTTATACTTGTGCCAAAGCTTGTTCAACATCAGCAATAATATCGTCTATATCTTCAAGACCAACCGAAAGACGAATTAGCCCCTCTTTGATACCTGCTTTGTCTTTTTCGTCATCCGTCAAACGACCATGTGTTGTGGTCGCTGGATGCGTTACAAGCGTTTTAGTATCACCTAAGTTACCGGTAATTGACATCAACTTAACATTATCGATAAAGGTCCAGGCAGCTTCTCGCCCACCTTCCAACTCAAATGACATAACGCCACCAAAGTCTTTTTGCTGCAATTTGGCCAGCTCATGGTATTTGTGAGAGGGTAAACCACCATAGTTCACTTTAGTTACTTTAGGATGCTTCTCTAGGTGCTCAGCTAACGCCATCGCATTACCTGAATGCGCCTTCATGCGTAAACTCAATGTCTCCAAGCCATTCAGCAATACCCAAGCATTAAACGGGCTCATCGTCGGCCCTGCACTGCGCATGAAAGCAACAAACTGAGCAACAATTTCTTTTGACGCTATCAGTGCTCCACCTAAGCAACGACCCTGTCCATCAATAAACTTCGTCGCCGATTGCATAACGATATCAGCGCCCTGAGTCAGTGGGTTTTGTAACGCTGGAGTCGCCAATACGGTATCAACACAAAGCAGAGCGCCTTTTTCGTGAGCAAGCTCAGATACTTTAGCAACATCGACGACTTCATAAAGAGGGTTAGATGGTGTTTCGAAGTAGCATAGGCGGGTATTTTCGTTGATCTCACGTTCCCAAGCTTCATAATCTGTGGCATCTACATAGGCAATTTCAACGTTGTATTTAGCCATGTAAGCATTAAAAAACTTCACGGTGGAACCAAAGATATTACGCGAGCAAACCACTTTGTCACCAGCTTTCAGTAGCGAGTAACCCAACGTCATTAGTGCCGCCATACCAGATGAAGTCGCAACCGCAGCCTCACCTTTCTCTAGAGCCGCCAAGCGCTTTTCAAACATCTCAACGGTTGGATTAGTAAAGCGTGAATAGACATTACCCTCTAGTTCACCGCAAAACTTTCCTGCCGCTTCCGCCGCACTAGAATACGCAAAGCTAGAGGTCATAAAAATCGCTTCGCTATTTTCTTGCTCTTGGGTTTGACGAATACCCGCTCGAATTGCGAGCGTCGCATCTTTATATTCAGACATGGGTCACTCCAAGTTGACTCTTTATAAACAACTAAGCCAGGTATTATACCTGGCTTAGTATCAGCAAAAACAAACGATCACTAAGCCAATGAATTACATTGGGTGCATTAGATCATTATTTGTCGCATTCTCAGCAGATGATTTGCTTGAATCACTTCGAGCATCTGCAAGATTTTGAAGATACGCGGCATCAATATTGCCAGTAATGTAACGGCCGTCAAATACAGATGTATCGAATTCACGAACATCAGAGTGTTTCTCATCAATACATGCCGCAATCAGATCATCCAAATCTTGGAATATCAAACGGTCTGCACCAATCAATTCACAGATTTCATCGACGTTACGATTATAAGCAATCAATTCTGTAGCAGCGGGCATATCAATACCATAAACATTCGGGTATCGAACTTCTGGCGCTGCAGACGCTAAATACACTTTTTTAGCACCCGCTTCACGAGCCATTTCAATGATTTCTTGGCTGGTTGTACCACGAACAATTGAATCATCAACCAGCAAAACATTTTTGTCTTTGAACTCAAATGGTACTGGATTCAGCTTTTGACGGACGGACTTCTTGCGAATCGTCTGCCCTGGCATAATGAAAGTACGGCCAATGTAACGATTCTTGACCAAGCCCTCACGGAATGGAATATCTAACTCTTGGGCAATCTGCAATGCTGCAGTACGGCTAGTGTCAGGAATTGGAATAACAACATCAATATCATGATCCGCCCATTCACGCTTAATTTTGGCTGCTAGACGATCACCTTGATTAATACGAGCTTTGTAAACCGAAATATTGTCGATCACAGTGTCTGGACGAGCAAAATATACGTACTCAAACAGACATGGACGTGGCACCTTAGCTTCCGTGCACTGACGTTGATGTACTTTATGCTTGATATCAAAGAAAAGCGCTTCGCCTGGGCGAATATCACGTTCAATTTTGAAACCTGCAGCATCCAGCGCAACGCTTTCAGAGGCAACCATATACTCAGTACCGTTTTCAGTTTCTTTTGATCCGTAAATAAGTGGGCGAATACCATCAGGGTCGCGAAACGCAAGAATACCGTATCCAGTGATCAAAGCAACAACGGCATAACCACCTTCAATACGCTTATAGACGCGCTCTAAAGCATTAAAGATATCTTCTGGTGTTGGAACCAGCTTTCCTTCTTCATGTAACTCATGAGCCAAGACATTTACCAGCACTTCTGAATCAGACGTTGTGTTGACATGACGTAGGTCTGACTCAAACACTTCACGCTTAAGTTTAGCGGTGTTGGTCAAGTTACCATTATGAGCAAGAGAAATACCATATGGAGAGTTCACATAAAACGGTTGGGCTTCAGCTGAACTCGACGTACCAGCAGTCGGATAACGTGCGTGGCCAATACCAATATTGCCATGAAGTTTCTTCATGTGTCGTGTGCGAAACACTTCACTTACTGGACCGTTATCTTTGCGCAAGCATAATAATCCATTATGGCTTGTAACCATTCCCGCAGCGTCCTGACCGCGATGCTGAAGAACCGTAAGAGCGTCAAAGATGGCTTGATTAACCATCGACGTGGCTACTACACCAACGATACCACACATGTATATATACCTCGTGATTTGGGGAAACGACTTTGCCGTCTATTTAAAACTTCACACAAACGTGTGATTAACTATTCAAAGCACGATCGATAAGAGAAGAGTCAAATACCTCACTCCCTCTGCCTAACATCTCACGTAGCCAATCTTTTAATACAACGAGCTGCGGAACAAGCTGAGAAGATTTCCACATATCAGACTTCTCGATGGCAGGACTTAAACTCAAAAGAGAGATAAATGCCACTACAATCAACGCACCTCGAACAAAACCAAATAACATACCAATCACACGATCAGTACTGCTTAAACCAGTGGCTTGCACTAGTGAACCTAAAATAAGGCTGACCAATGCACCAATAACTAATGTTGCGATAAATAATCCAATAAACGCGACGATGTAGCGTATTTGATCGTTTTGAACCTGATCAATTAACAAGGTCTGCAAGGGCGTTGTGAACTTTACCGCAACGATAAAGGCTACTACCCAAGTTACCAAAGACATGACTTCTTTAATAAAACCGCGTTTTAAGCTCAGAAGAGACGACAACACCACTACCGCAATGATTAACCAATCAAGCGTTGAGATCGATTGTATATGTTCCACGCTTACCTCTTACTAATGCTGCGCAGTTTACCAAAAGTTCACGTTAATCCAAGCAACCAACGAGCAACTATTACGAATTTGGAGAATATTTGACAACAATTCCGCTGAGCTTAAATTCCTTAAGAACTTTGCTTTTCATTTTCTCTGAAGCTTCACGCTTTAATTCGGGTCCGACAAATACTTTAAATAAAGAATTACTGGTCATGACATAAGCAGGATAACCAGCGTCCTGTAAACGCTTAAGCGTTCGTGATGCATTATCTTTTTTACCAAAGGTTGCTACTTGCAACGTCCACCGCTCGCCAATAGGCGCCACTTCCTTCTTCACCGTCGCAGGCTTCTCCACCGGAGCCACTTGCTTAACTTCAGGAATTGGTTCTGCCTGCTGCACCACCTTGGGAGTCTCTTCAGGCTCAGAGATCAACTGAATAGTATTTGGGTCAGGGAATTCTTCGGTATCATCCGTCAATTCATCAACTGGCTCTACAGGCGCAATCACAACCTCTGGAAATGAAGGCTTCTCTGGCACAGTGATCTCTACGTCCAAAGACGTAGGGCGTTCACCATCAAGCACAAGCGGTAATAACACCGCCGCAGATACCATTAACAGGCCAGCACCGATTAAGCGATATTTTGACTTAGCATCTAGCATCATGAGCTTCCCCTTTGTTTACAGAGTCGATAAATACTCAGAAACGGTGACAAAAGAACCAAATACAATCAAAGTTGCCCCTTGCTGACGCGCTGAGTCTTTTGCCACAGTCAACGCGGACAAAATATCATGGTAACTGTTTGAGTGATTTACATAGGGCGCAAGCTCTGCCGCCTTCGCACCGCGGACTCCAGGCAAATCCAAGAAGTGCCACTCTGAAAAACTGTCCTTTAATGTTCCTAATACACTGCTAATATCTTTATCTTTAAGCATGCCACAAACAGCAATAACAGGCGTGTTCAAACGCGCCACTTGCTGCTTAAGTTGCTGCGCAGCCTCGGGATTATGAGCAACATCGATGTAAAGCGCGGGGCTCGACTCGACTTGCTGAAAACGTCCTAGCAAGCTTGCTTCTGTAAACATTTGAGTAAGTGACTCAACGTCTACGTCAATATCAAGCTGCAGCAAAACAGCAATGACAGTCGCTGCATTTTCAAGCGGCAACTTAGGCAGCGGTAGGCTTTCAAATGAACGACCAAAGCCACTCCAATTCCATACATTATCAAATTGAGTGAACGTAAAGTCTTTGTGCTTTTGAAAAAGAGGCGCGCCAGTTTCTTCTGCCACTGCAGCAATAGATGTTGGTGGATTGACTACACCACTGATAACAGGTTTGCCCGCACGCGCAATTCCGGTCTTTTCACGACCAATAACGTCGATAGAATCACCTAACCAATCAATGTGATCAAGCGCAATAGAGGTAACAACCGCGATATCTGTATCGACCATATTCACCGAGTCAAGACGTCCACCGAGTCCAACCTCGAGCACCCAATAATCTAGCTCTAGGCGATCAAACACCCAAAGAGCAGCGATCGTTGAAAACTCAAAGTAAGTTAAAGGTGTATCACCGCGCGCAGCTTCGATAACAGAAAAGGCTTCACACAAAAGCTCGTCAGGACATTCCTGTTCATTAATTGCTACACGCTCATTGAATCGCAGAAAATGCGGCGATGTGTACGTTCCTACTTTAAAACCGGCATCACATAAATACCGAGTCAACATCGTACAGGTTGAGCCTTTACCATTCGTACCAGCAACGGTGATGACTTTTGCCTTAGGTCGACCTAGTTGTAGTTTATCTAGAACGGACTGGCCTCGGGCAAGGCCAAGTTCGATTTCAGAAGGGTGTTGGCTCTCGATATATGAGAGCCAACCTTCAAGAGATGTTGATGACATTCAGTTAAGCTGCTTTATGAGTCAAAATCGATAGGATGTTATACAAACGATCACGCAAGTCTTCACGCTTTATGATCATATCCAAGGCGCCTTTATCCAAAAGAAATTCAGAGCGCTGGAAGCCTTCCGGCAATTTTTCGCGAACAGTTTGCTCTATTACTCGAGGCCCAGCAAAACCAATTAATGCATTTGGTTCAGCAACATTTAAGTCGCCTAGCATAGCCAATGATGCGGATACACCTCCAAAAACAGGGTCTGTCATTGCAGAAATGTAAGGAATACCTTGTTGCTTCATGCGCTCAAGTGCCGCACTTGTTTTAGCCATTTGCATCAAAGAAATAAGTGCTTCTTGCATACGAGCACCACCCGAGGCAGAGAAACAAACCAACGGTATATTTTTCTCAAGACAAACATTCGCTGCCTGAACAAACTTCTCGCCAACAATCGCACCCATAGAGCCACCTAAGAAGTTAAACTCAAAAGCAACCGCGACAACAGGCATGCCATTCAAAGTACCTTCCATTGCAACTAAGGCATCCTTTTCACCTGTTGCTTTTTGTGCGGCAACTAAACGATCTTTGTAGCGCTTAGAATCTTTAAACTTCAATTTATCTTCAGGTTCAAGCTGAGCAGCGATTTCTGTACGACCTTCTTTATCCAAGAAAATATCTAAACGGCGTCGGGCACTGACACGCATGTGATGTTCACATTTAGGGCAAACATCTAAGTTCTTTTCAAGCTCTGGACGATATAAAACGTTGTCGCACTTTGGGCACTTCTTCCAAAGACCTTCAGGCACACTGCCTTGTTGTGCACGCTTCGTTTCATTACGCATGATCGAAGGAACAAATTTATCTAGCCAACTGCTCATTTAACTCTCCAAAATATTAACAAACTGATGCCTATTGCTTATTTATCCAGTTCCGAACGCATCGGGGAAAAATAGCCTGCAAGGCAACAGCATCCTGATTTTGTGTGCGACGTTTGGCTTTCGCAATAACGCTTACCAAACACTACCGACGATGATACCGTCTAAACATTGACTTAACACACACGCTATTTTCGTATTACGAACATCAACGCCAATATCAATCGGTAGGCCTATATTTTTTTGCAAAGATTAGACATTCATATCTGCGCCGCTTGCATTCAAAGATGCAAACCTAGCATTCCTTTAATGGAGACACTTTAACACTGTCTTTATACCTGTAAGCAAATTCTCGTTGCTCAATAAACGATGTCATAGGCATTAAAGGCAAATCAAATCAATGCAGTTAATTTAAACGCATTCTACTACATCTATCGTCCATTCTGGAGTCATATTGACGAATAAAATGCTATCAAACGCAACCTTCCGGTCATCAATGAATGCTCAATAACAACACCGTCTTTTTTTAAAGCACAGGAAGAAGACCTTTTGCTCGTTTTATAAACAGGACCACTTTATCTGGATCTTTAAGCCCTTTTTCTTTCTCCACACCGCCACTTACATCTACAGCATAGGGACGAACGGCTTGAACCGCTTCTGCAACATTATCAACTGTCAAACCGCCTGCCAAAATAACAGGTTTTGCCAAGTTTTCAGGAATCAAATGCCAATCAAATGTTTCACCAGTGCCGCCTGGAACGCCCGGTTTATAAGCATCCAAAAGTATCGCTAATGCCTCAGAGTAACGCTCAACCTCAACCTGCAAGTCTACCTCAGGCTTCATGCGAATGGCTTTATAGAAAGGTACAGCGTATTTAGCACAACTCTCTGGAGATTCATCACCGTGAAACTGAATAATCCATCGCTTACTGCCTGATATTAACGCATTAACAAGAGATTCATCTGCATTAACGAACAACGCAATTGGCACTACAAAGGGAGGCAGAAGCGCAATAATAGCATTAGCTGCTTCAGGCGAAATATACCTAGGACTCTTGTCATAAAAAACAAAACCTAATGCATCAGCGCCCGCATTCACGGCATGCAGCGCATCCTCTAAACTCGTAATACCACAAATTTTAACGCGGCAATTCATACTCTGGCTCCTCTTTGAACGGTAAAAAATGAGGACCTAATGGTGGTTTAGGGACATTAAAATGACTCGGGTATTCAGCATCAACAAAGTAAAGACCATAAGGCGGCGCTGTCACACCCCCTTTAGAGCGGTCTTTTGCGTCCAATACCTGCTTAGCCCATTCAACCGGCTGCTCACCTGCACCAATCGTCATTAATACGCCGGCAAAATTACGAATCATATGATGCAAAAACGCATTCGCTCTGACATCTAAAACGATGTATTGACCAAACTGATCGACTGAGAAATTCAGGATAGTACGCACTGGACTGTTTGCTTGGCACCCTACCGCTCGATAAGAGGTAAAATCATGCGTACCTTTGAAGTACTCACACGCACGCTGCATAGCAACAACATCTAAGGCTTTATGAGTCCAAGTGACACCTTTACCTATAACTGCTGGGCGGAATTCAGACTGATATATGACATAGCGATAGCGACGGCTTTGCGCACTGAAACGAGCATGAAACTCTGAATCAACAACACGTGCCGCCTTAACTGAAATATCGGGAGGGAGGTTGGTATTAACTCCTAGCGTCCAAGCACGGATAGGTCGCTCGGATTCTGTTTCAAAGTGCACAACCTGCGCACTTGCATGAACACCTGCATCCGTTCTACCCGCACAAATCACGGTAACTGGATGATTTGCTATTTTGCTTAGGGCTTCTTCTAGACATTCCTGAACGGTAGCAACATCAAACTTTTGAGCCTGCCACCCCTTATACACTGCCCCATCGTATTCTACGACAAGGACTACTTTTTGTTTACTCACTTGGGAACATGCGCTCCATCATACTACTGGCTTCGGCAACCTGGCTTTCATTACCAGAATTAATCACATCATCCAGTATAACACGCGCACCCTCTTCATCACCCATATCCATGTAAGCTCGCGCTAAATCAAGCTTTGTTGCCACTTCATCACCGCTAGCGTCGAAGAAATCAATCTCTTCTTCGTCATCATCATCCTCAGACGCAGCATCTTCAGCCGCTTGCTCAGTGCCAAATTCAGGCACATCAAGACCACCAAAGTCGTCTTCTTGCTGAGCTTCAGCCAGCACTTCATCAATACTGTCCGCTAAAGCTGTATCAGGCTCCACATCAAAAACTGCCGACTCATCCACATCGCTCTGCTCATCGTCGGTCAAAAGACTATTGACGAAAGACTCTTCCTCAGAAAAATCTTCTGGAACATCTAAGCTTTCCTCAGCGTCTTCAGCAGGTAAGTCAAGCTCAGCAAGAGTATCTTCTAAATCAAAGCCATTATCTTCAGCATCAAGCACATCATCTTCTACTTCCTCAGTTGACGCGTCTCTCTCGAGCACTTCATCAAATGGGTCATCTTCAGGAGCAATCTCAGCGGTTTCTTCTACCTCAAACTCTGCAAACGGGTCATCAGCGGCAGCATCTTCATCTGCCAGCTCATCCATCTCCGCCCCCAGCGCATCCTCAAAATCATCAACTTCTGCACTATCGTCTAACTCGGGGATATCAAATTCATCAAACGCGTCGGTTTCGTCTTCTGTTTCGGGCATCACTTCTGACGATGCAACGGATTCATCAAAACCATCAAAACTATCTTCTTCAGGAACATCTACTTCAAAATCAAAAGCAAACGGATCTTCCTCTTCGATTGGTTCTTCTGCATCTTCAATCGGATCAGGCGTTGCAGCAGGCGCAACAGCTGCCGCAGCCACAGCAGGCGCAACAGCGGCCACAGGGGCCAAATCAAACTCTTGTGTATCGTCTTTTTTCTCTTTATCCGCTTTATTTCGACCGGATCGTTTCATTAACATACCGATCAACAGACCTATCAACAACAGGACCACACCTGCAATAGACATAATGATAGGATTTCCAAAAATTTTATTCATCCAAGAGGCATCTTCAGCCGCCGCTTGCTCACGACGCAGTTGATCTGCCTCCAGCAGTTGATCAACGGTATTTTTTTGCTCTTGCATAGCCTGCTGAGCGCTGGCGAACTGTCGCTGCAACTCCGCCATTTGCTGGTCTTTCAATGAAATTAGACGTTCCAGTGTCGCTAACTGCTCATTCAATTCACCAAGCTTATCGTTCAATTCAGCTTTTTCACGAGTTTCCTTATCAAGCAACTCATTCGTAGCAGACAACTCGGTTTCTAGTTCACTAATGCGCTGAACATCCGCTTCATTTGAGCTTGCATTTTCTTCCGGCAAAACACTTTGACCAGAGGCAAGCATCAATTTATCTTCAGTTGCTTTAGGCGAAGCTGGTGTAGAGTTCGCTTTTGCCTGAGTATTCATTTGCTCTTTGGACACAATCTCATCAAGGCGCCCAGCTTGCTTTAAAGCCATCCAAGCCGAATGTTGACGCTCAAACTCTTTCTCTGAAGTAGCGCGATTAAATAAGGCTATTTGCTCTTGCGTCGGTAGGCGTAAAACCGCCCCCTCGCGCAATAGATTAATATTATTTGCATAAAAAGCGTCTTGGTTTAACGCCTGGATCGCCATCATTGTCTGATAAATCGTCAACTGATTATTAGGACGATTAGAACCAGCAATGGACCAAAGGGTGTTACCCTTTTCAACGTTCAGCTCACCTTTTGCTGTAAGCGCTTTAGCTTGAGACGTTTCGCGGCGAAATACTTGATCTTTTGAAGAGGGTGCTTGAGGTGTAACAGATTGAACGACTTCAGGCTGGGATTTTTCCACCAGCGCAGGTTGGTTTAGCGGCGTTCGATATTCGCGAACCACTTGGCCGTTTGGCCAGCGCGCCGCCAACACAAAGTTGAGCTGATTAACCGTTAACGGAGCGTCCGTTTGAATCACTACCGCTAACTGACCATTCTCCCGAACCACATTGAAGTCGAGCTGGGATAATGTACTCGTCAGCGCAATACCAGCTTGTCGGAACTCACTTTCGGAGCCGAGACGAACATTAACGTCACTGGGAGTAAGACCATTAACGTCAGTTAACTGTATGCGCCCACGAAAAGGCTCATCCACCTGAGACTGGGAAGTTAGTTCGCCCAGCTCTAACGCATATCCATTGGACATGTATAACGCGCTGGATACAGCCAAACTAATCAGCGTTTTTCTGAGCATAAGCTTCCCTTTCTTGTTAAAAACTGACGACAAGTATCGGTCAAGTATCTAATACAGGTCATGATTTATCAATAGCTTTAGAATCAATGGTTTGGCTAATATCAGACTTTCTTAACATTCTGGCATCTTATTGATAAAGTCAGGGCGATATATAAAGCCCTGAACGCAGTCTACACTGAGCATCCTAGCCATTTCTAAATCTGCTTGAGTCTCAACCCCTTCAAGTATAATCTTTTTATTTGTCGTCCGTGCAAACTCAATCATTTGGCGCACAAACTTCATAAACACCTCATTATGCGCCATTCGTAGCACACAACGATCTAGCTTTACCCATTTAACTAACTGCAAAACCGACACTGAAATCATTGAATGGGGATGACACAGATCATCTAAAGCCGTATCGATACCAAGTGCATCAAATGCTTCGATCATCGATAAGCTCATAATGGCATCATTTATCTCTGAGTTTTCAATTAACTCGACCACCACATTGCCCTCCTCTTGACCGCGAATCAGTTGGACAAACGGATTATTATAGACTTCAACATCGGTCGCAAAAAAAGCATCCTGGTCTAAATTTACGAACAAGGTTTCGGGCGGGCGATACTCAAGTTGCAGCTGCTTTTGCGCATACTCAACTTGAAACAGCGTAATAGGGTTTTCATGCAGAGAAGCGTAAACTAAATCGGGACGTATCGCCTCCCCCTCTGAACTGTAAAAGCGCGATAACGCTTCGTAAGCAATGATGTCATTTGTAGACAGATCTACGATTGGCTGATATTCCACACCAAATCGCTTAGATTGAATAATTTCCAATAATACGGATCGACTAAGCGCCCCCTGATTCAAACTCAATGATTTGGCTCCCTATGCTCACATAAAAGTAAAATATAGTAATGAGAATCAATATCATAATCAATGGAAAAGCATAAAAAAGCCCCGCGAAATGCGAGGCTTTTAGTTCATATAAATACTCTTAAATCAAGAGGTTAATGCATCCTTTCGGATTACATCATCCCTCCCATTCCACCCATGCCACCCATATCAGGCATAGCAGGAGCACCTTCTTGAGGAAGGTCAGCAATCATTGCTTCAGTCGTGATCATTAGACCCGCAACCGATGCAGCCGCTTGAAGAGCAGAACGAGTTACTTTAGCTGGGTCAAGGATACCCATCTCGATCATGTCGCCGTATTCGCCAGTCGCAGCGTTGTAACCGTAGTTACCTTCGCCTTGCTTAACTTTATCTACAACAACAGACGCTTCGTCACCTGCGTTAGATACGATCTGACGCATTGGCGCTTCCATCGCACGTAGTGCTAATGTAATACCAACGTTTTGATCTTCGTTATCGCCACGAAGTTCGCCAAGCTTAGACAATGCGCGAACCAATGCAACACCACCGCCCGCAACAACACCTTCTTCAACCGCTGCACGTGTCGCATGAAGAGCATCGTCTACACGAGCTTTCTTCTCTTTCATTGCCACTTCAGTCGCTGCACCGATCTTGATTACGCCAACACCACCAGCAAGCTTCGCAACGCGCTCTTGTAGCTTTTCTTTGTCGTAATCAGATGTTGAGTTCGCCATTTCAGCGCGGATCTGCTCAACACGAGCATTGATAGAAGCATTGTTACCTGCGCCATCAACGATCGTTGTATTTTCTTTAGTCAAGGTTACACGCTTAGCTGTACCAAGCTGCTCAACTGTTGTGCTCTCCAAAGATAGACCAACTTCTTCAGAAATGACGGTTGCACCAGATAGAATCGCGATGTCTTGTAACATTGCTTTACGACGATCACCGAAACCAGGCGCTTTAGCTGCCGCAACTTTCACAACACCACGCATAGAGTTAACAACAAGTGTTGCCAACGCTTCGCCTTCAACGTCTTCTGCAATAATCAACAGAGGACGAGATGCTTTTGCTGCAGCTTCTAGAGTCGGAAGCAAATCACGGATGTTTGAAATCTTCTTGTCTACCAAAAGGATGAATGGGTTTTCTAGTTCCGCACTCATTGTCTCTTGGTTATTGATGAAGTAAGGAGATAGGTAGCCACGATCAAACTGCATACCTTCAACCACTGCTAGCTCATCTTCAAAACCTGAGCCTTCTTCAACAGTGATAACGCCTTCTTTACCAACACGCTCCATTGCTTCAGCAATGATCTTACCTACTGAATGATCAGAGTTAGCAGAAATAGTACCTACTTGCTCAATCGCACGAGTATCAGAACAAGGCGTAGAAAGCGCAGCGATTTCTTCTACTACGGCATTTGCAGCTTTATCGATACCGCGTTTAAGATCCATTGGGTTACGACCCGCAGCTACCGCTTTAAGACCTTCAGTTACGAAAGCTTGAGCAAGTACTGTCGCTGTTGTCGTACCATCACCTGCAACATCGTTTGCTTGGGAAGAGACTTCTTTAACCATTTGAGCACCCATGTTCTCAAAACGGTCTTCAAGCTCGATCTCTTTGGCTACGGTTACACCATCTTTTGTTACTAGTGGCGCACCGAAAGATTTTTCGATTACAACGTTACGGCCTTTTGGACCTAGCGTTACTTTTACAGCATCAGCAAGGACGTTAACGCCTTTAAGCATTTTTTGGCGAGCGCTGTCTGAGAATTTTACTTCTTTAGCCATTTTCTCTAATCCTAAATTTTATTAATTTTGCTAATCGTTGATTAATCAGAAACAAGACTTAGGCTTCAATTACGCCGTAGATTTCATCTTCTTTCATGATCAGTAACTCTTCTCCGTTTAGCTTAACGGATTGACCTGAATACTGGCCAAACAACACAGTGTCACCAACCTTAACTGCCAATGCTTGCACATCGCCATTAGATTGAATACGACCCGTGCCCACAGCCAAAACTTCACCCTGAGTAGGTTTTTCTGCAGCAGAACCTGGCAGAACGATACCAGACGCAGTTGTTGTTTCTTCTTCTTTACGGCGAACAACGACGCGATCGTGCAAAGGACGAATATTCATTGATCTATATCTCCAAAGTTAATCAATACCAGGACTCCCCTGGCCGGATTAGCCCCACTCTTCTGGTGGGATTCGTTATCGAGTTCGTTAATGTGGTTGCCTAGGAATATTTCAAGGGCCATCAAAAACTATTTTTTCTCGATATGATCGTTTTTTTCTGATCCTGAATCGTTTTTCTCTGACTCTGGCCGGTAATCACCCTCAATAATATTTCCTTGAGTAAAATTACCATTCGCATCACGTTGGCTCCATTGAGCACGCATATTCATACGATTTTTAAGGAAATCTAACGACACTCTAGCAGCAACTGCCTGACGAAACGGCGTAATCAATAGCAATGCACCAAGCGCATCCGTTACAAAGCCTGGAATTAAAAGACAAACACCAGCAAACGCCAACATAATACCTTCGGCCATTTCTGAGGCAGGTAACTCACCACGACGCATCTTCTCTTGAGCCTTCATGGACGTTGCGAAGCCTTGGCGACGGATCAATGTCACACCGATGATGGCGGTTAGAAACACCAAGGCAATCGTTGTAAAACTACCGATTTGAGATCCAACCTGGATCAAAACGCTTAGTTCAACAATAGGAACTAGAATAAACAGCAATAATGCAAAACGCATGTTAACCTTCTTTTCTCTGTTTGTATGATGACTATCTAGGGGTGTTTTTTGGCGAATCAAGAGACCGAAGCATTTAAAGTTCAAGTTCTATTTATTCTTGCACACTTACCCAGCGGAGATGTCATTTCATACGGTGAATTGGCAAAGCAAGCAGGCAATACGCGATACGCGCGCCTTGTAGCTCGAATTTTAAAACACCTCCCTGGCGACACTACCATTCCTTGGCATAGAGTTATTAACAGCAAACAACGCATAAGCTTCAATGAAGGCTCTGATGCATATTTACGTCAAAAGTCTCGTCTTGAAGTTGAAGGCTGGGAGATCTCTGGACAGCGACTCATACAAAAAGAGGCACATTAAGCGCCTCTTTTCTCATTTCGAAACTGTCAAGCTAGTCTCGGAAGTTGTTAAACTGAACTGGCAACTCCAAATCCGCGCCACGCAGTAACTGCATCACTTGCTGCAATTCATCGCGTTTCTTACCCGTTACACGCAATTGCTCGCCTTGAATTTGTGCCTGCACTTTAATTTTGCTGTCTTTGATAATCTTAACGATTTTCTTCGCTTCCGCTTGATCAACACCTTCTTTAAGCTTGATCTCTTGTGTAGCGCGTAAGTTACCTTCAACGATAGGGCCACGTTCTAAGGTTTTTAGATCGATACCACGATTAACCAACTTTTGGCTTAAAATATCCATCATTTGGTTTAACTGCATTTCAGCCTTTGCCTCAAGCACAACAGCTTGCTTATCTTTGATCGTGAAACTTGCATCAACACCCTTAAAGTCGTAGCGTGTTATTACTTCACGATTAGATTGGTCTACGGCATTCGTTACTTCATGCCAATTTAATTCAGAAACAATGTCAAAAGATGGCATAATGGCCTCCTCCATTCGATATTTACTCTTTGGGGCGGCATAATAGCAGGCTTACTATTAAAAAACTTCTAGTACGAGGCTTAAATGACAAAAGATGCGTGGTTAGTTGTCGGTAATGGAGCGATCGGCTTACTTTGGGCGAGCAAGTTACGCCAACATGGAGAACAGGTAACTGTGTTGTGCCGCAGCGACATCCCTAATAGCCCGCTTAACGTCGAGGACATAGATGAACAAGGCAATACTCGCAACACACAAAGCGATATCGAATTTGTCAGCCTTGATCAACTAGAAGGAAAATACACCAAGACTTTGCTTTGCACTAAAGCCTTTGATCTGGTGGCTGCCTACCTTGATGTGCGCAAGCACACAAAAAAACGTGGTTTAATTGCAACGCTTTGCAATGGCTTGGGCGCACAACAGGATTTGATCCCTCATCTTAAGAAGCAACAAAACTTATGGGCAGGTATCACGAGTGAAGGCGCTCTAAAACTCGACAGCAATCGAGTTAAAAAAACAGGCGATGGGGACAGCTTTTTCGGTCTATTAAAAGAACAAGACGACAATATGTTCGGTACAGACTTTCCTTTTCCAGACGTGCAAAGCCGAAACATCGAACGCCGATTGATTGAAAAGCTCGCCGTAAATGCAGTCATTAACCCACTCACTGCTATTTTCTCCATCAGAAACGGAGAAGTACTGGAAGCCCCTATTCGACCCATTTTTGATGCTGCTGTGGATGAGCTAGCAAACGCCATGCACTGTGAAGAGTTTCGTTTCAAGCCGCTGGTTGAAGACATTACTGCTGAACATCTACATAGACGTATCGCAAATGTCGCTCGACTCACATCGATGAATTGCTCCTCAATGTATGAAGACATTCGCAATATTCGCCAAACTGAGAATGAATACATTTCTGGTTTTTTCCATCGTGAGACACCAAGAAGCGCCACTCCGATTCAAGATGCTTTTTACGCTGCTTTAAACGATACCGCTCATTTAGAAGACCACAAAAAAAAGCTCCTAAGTCAATTTTAGGAGCTTTAAATCAAAACTGATTAACGCCGTCTAACTTATTTTTTCAACGTAATTTTATCTTTACCAAGGTTGATCTTCTGCTCTTTGTATAAAGCACCCAGTGCTTTTTTGAAGGTCGCCTTACTTACTTTAAACTCTTTGAAAATCGCATCAGGCGCACTTTTGTCAGTCAAATGCATTTCACCTTCATTTTGCTCTAAGTGCTCGATAATCTGGTCTAAGATGGTAACAACCTTCTTGTAGCCCGTTTGCTGCAAACTTAGATCAATCTTACCATCTTCACGCACGCGTTTAATGTAAGCTTTCATGTGGTCGCCTTTATATACACGACCAACAAGATCTTGAAAGAATAAAACCCCCCAGTAGCGGCTATCCACAATACATTTATAGCCAATATCCGTGCGATCACCCACGATAATATCTACTTGTTCACCAGTACGGTATTCTGGCTCTTGACGATTCAGTAGAGGGTCGACTTTTGTTGTGGCAACGATGCGATTCGTAATTTGGTCCAAGTACACAAACAGTAAATGAACCTGCCCTTCTTCAACTCGGGTTTTCTGCTGACTAAATGGTACTAAAAGATCTTTCGCCAACCCCCAATCAAAGAAAGCCCCCACTTGGTTAACCGCTAAAGCACGCAATGCTGCGAACTCACCGACTTGAACCTTAGGGATTAACGTTGTAGCAATCAGCTCATCCTCAGAATCCAAGTAAATAAAAACATCCACCTCCTCTCCAATACGAAGACCATTAGGTACATAACGTTTTGGCAACAAGATTTCACCTAACTGCTCAGCATCGAGATAGACACCGAAATCTTTCTCTTTAACTACGCGCAAGCGATTCATGCGTCCGATATTGGTTGGCATATTGACTCCAAGGGGTTGAGTAAGGTCGCGCACTATACACGCGCGCTGGTAAAATTTAAATGTCTCTTATGACTGAACCATGCAATGCTGCATTAGCTTCGCCAGTGCTTCACGCCCAGTCTCTTCCATCAGCTTAATATTTCGCTCAGGAATCTCGGCCGTATCACCATAAAACTCGATGGCTTTTTCCAAACTGGCTTCTCTTAGTATATGTAACATCGGATACGGTGAACGATTGGTGTAGTTTGATACATCATCGTCTTCTGCCCCTGCGAAACAATACTTAGGGTGAAAGGTAGCCAATTGATAAACACCTTCACACTCTTGCTCAAACATTAATTGCTCAGAATCATCAACAAAGTCTAAGTAACTCAAGAAATCCGTAAACAGCGATGGAAAGATCATCAATGTTGTTTCTGCTTCAGGATGCTGATCCAGCCAGTCAATTTCGGCCATTAACTCTGCCAAAGCAACATTAGGCTGGCGCGAGCGAATCACAACATATCGCACTGTGCCGCGATCAACCTCACGTTTAGCGAATGGACAAACATTCATACCGACAATGAACGAGCGCACCCAACTTTGAGTTTGCTCAATAACTAATTCTTCGCTTAAGTGCATGGATACAAGCCTCTATAATTTCCGCTATTTTATTTCATTCCCTAAAATCGGTCTAATGACTATCACTATTTAGTGAAATTAAATGAAAGAAACCAACGGATTGAAACAGACAATGGTACAATCACGGCACAATTTACGTTTCA
This sequence comes from Marinomonas gallaica, assembly GCF_049821165.1. Lineage (NCBI taxonomy): Bacteria > Pseudomonadati > Pseudomonadota > Gammaproteobacteria > Oceanospirillales > Oceanospirillaceae > Marinomonas > Marinomonas gallaica. Next base: position 2,468,442 of record NZ_CP187511.1, on the reverse strand, counting down.
TTTGAGAGCATACATGTCCTTTTCAGAATTAGATCTGGATTTTACCATCACGCAAGCCATTGAAGACATGGGGCTGAGTGAGCCAACACCGATACAAGAACACGCCATCCCATTGGCTATGGACGCACAGGATATCCTTGCTTGCGCCGAGACTGGTACAGGTAAAACCATCGCATTCGCTGCACCCGTCGTACAACACATCTTAGATCGTGGCGAAGAGTCAAGCCTTGCACCTAAAGCACTGGTGCTTGCGCCAAGTCGTGAATTAGCGCGACAAATTTTCCAAGTATTTGAGCAATTACTTGTTCATACACGCATCAAACTGCAGTTAATCGTTGGCGGTACGCCTTACGGCATGCAACAGCAGCTACTCAGTGAACCTTGCGACATTCTTGTTGCAACACCAGGCCGTTTGGTTGAGCTTGACGAAAAAGGCTGGATGGATTTTAGCGATACATCAATGCTGGTCATTGATGAAGCGGACCGCATGCTAGACATGGGCTTCATTGATACCGTTCGCCACCTTTCAAAGCAACTGCCCGAGCATCAGACGCTCATGTTCTCTGCCACCATTGACGGTGAGAAAATGGGGCGTTTTGCTAAGTCTTTGTTACGTGAAGAGTCCGAGACAATTCAACTGACTGATTCACCACGTAATGTACCTAGCCAAATCAAACAAGTGGCTTTTCGTGTAGACGATGACGCCCACAAAGAAGCCATGTTGAAGCATCTTGTAAGCCAAGAGCGCGTCCAACAAGCGGTTATTTTTGTATCCAACCGTGACCATGTTGACGTTTGGGTACAACGCATCCGTAAGTGGGGCTTCCGCTGTGATGGCCTACACGGCGAAATGAAGCAAAGCGATCGCAATGACCACTTGAAGCAAATGAAAAAGGGTCGCCTGCAAGTTTTGGTCGCAACCGATGTTGCCGCACGAGGCATTGATCTTCCTGAAATCAATACAGTCATTAACGTACGCTTACCACGTCGAGCGGATTCCTATGTCCATCGTGCTGGCCGCGCGTCACGCGAAGGTAACCCAGGCGAGTGCTATTCATTAGTAGACATTCACGATTTACCGATGATGGAAAAAATCCAGCGTTACATGCAAGCGCCAATTTCTTTCAGCAAGATTGCCGGTATGGAGCCAAAAACCAAAATCCGGTCGCCAAGTTTAACCAAAGGTAAAAAGAAACCGAGCCCTAAAAAAGCACCCGTTTCAAAAAAGGTTAAGAAAAAGAAATAACGTTTTGACCGACTAATAAGCATTAAAAAAGGGAGCCGAGACTCCCTTTTTTAATGCTTAAACCAACCCACTAATTCAATCGAATTTCAATGTATGATGCTTACGACGCGCTTTTGCTTCTAAGTAATTACGGTTGTGCTGATTGACATGTACGGCCGTCGGCACTAACTCCGTCACATTGATTTCATTGTGCGTCAGCTGCTCAGCTTTATCAGGATTATTAGTAAGCAGACGCACTTTTTCCACGCCTAATGCTTGTAGCATACGCGCTGCAATAGAAAAATCCCGTCCGTCATCCGGTAAATGCAACATTTCATTGGCTTCATAAGTATCGTAACCCTGATCTTGTAGCGCATAAGCTTCTAGCTTTGCATACAGACCAATGCCACGTCCTTCTTGACGCAAATACAGAATATAGCCACCTTCGACATTAATGCGATCAATCGCCTCATCCAATTGCTCACCACAGTCACAACGCCCAGAACCGAATACATCACCGGTCAAACATTCTGAGTGGAGGCGCACAAGTGGTATGTCATTTTTCTCTGTCGTTGTGCCTGCAAATGAAATAGCAATGTGCTCTTTACCGCTTTCATCGCCATTAAAAGAAATGAATTCGGCCATGACGTCGCCAGCTCGCACCGGAATCACTACTCGACGTTTAACCGTTAATTGATTCATTGATACTGCTCTCTTACAAAAATTATGCTCTATATGCGAGCATTATAAAGTGTTTTCAATCCCCTGAGTAAGGAAAACTAAATTAAGTGTCCTAATGGTAAAGAGGTATTCTCTTTTACGCTGCGCAACAGGAAGCTTGATTGCACACCGCTCACTCCAGGAATGCGAGTTAACTGCCCTAATAGAAAATCGTGGTAATCCTCCATATCCTCGACCACAACTTCAAGTAAATAATCACAATTTTGGCCAGTTACTAAGTTGCAAGTGCGTACTTCTGGGAAAGAATTAACCTGCTCTTCGAAAACACTGAAGCGATCAGGGGTATGCCGATCCATACTAATCTGAATGTAAGCCGTTAACTTTAGGCCCAGTTCGGAACGTTTTAACAAAGTAACCTTTCGATCTATTATGCCGCTCTCTTCCAGAGCCTTCACTCGACGTAGACAAGGCGAAGGCGAAAGTCCCACTCGATCGGCAAGATCTTGGTTAGTTAAGCTAGAATCTTGCTGCAACTCTTGCAAAATGCGCACATCAATTTTATCTAAATTCAATTTCATAAGCAGCCCCAACCTAAAAAACAACAATTTGAGCAATTTTATTCCAAAAACCCCTTTAATTAATAGTTAAAACGCAATCATTTTCCGATAGAATTTGGTTACACTGTTTGTGTCGAAAGATGCTAACCGCATCTCAATCTACATAGGCTACCCGCCTACTCATTTTATGGAAGGAAAAGAATATGAGTTCTTTTAATCACACTAAATATCGTCCGTTTACACCGGTTGCCTTAGAAAATCGTACTTGGCCAGACCAAGAAATCACCACTGCGCCACTTTGGGCAAGTGTAGACCTGCGTGACGGCAACCAAGCATTGGTTGAGCCGATGACAGTGGAACAAAAGAAAGAATTCTTCAAACTTCTTGTCGATGTAGGCTTTAAAGAAATCGAAGTGGGCTTCCCTGCGGCGTCACAATTAGACTTTGACTTTGTTCGCTGGTTGGTTGAAGAAGATCAAGTGCCTGATGATGTTTACATTCAAGTCTTGACTCAAGCACGCCCTGAGTTGATCGAGCGCACCTACGAATCTTTGAAAGGTGCCAAAAAAGCCGTCGTTCACGTATACAACTCAACATCTACCACTCAGCGTGAACAAGTATTCCGCCTAGACAAAGAAGGCATTAAGCAAATCGCCGTCAAAGGCGCCCAATGTGTTAAAGACCATGCGGAAAAAAACCCAGGTACAGAATGGGTCTTCCAATACTCACCAGAAAGCTTCACCGGCACTGAAACAGACTACGCAGTGGAAGTCTGTGATGCCGTTATTGATGTATGGCAACCGACGCCTGAGCGTAAGTGCATTATTAACTTACCTGCTACTGTTGAAGTGACGACGCCAAACCGCTTTGCAGACCAAATCGAATATTTCTGCCGTAATGTTAAAAACCGCGAAAGCATTATTGTTAGCTTGCACACACACAACGACCGTGGTTGTGGCGTTGCTGCAGCAGAGCTTGGCTTAATGGCCGGTGCTGATCGTATCGAGGGCACCTTGTTAGGCAATGGCGAACGTACCGGAAACATGGACGTTGTAACCATTGCAATGAACATGTATAGCCAAGGCGTTGACCCTAAGTTGTCATTAGGTGACATGGACCGTATTGTCAGTGTAGTTCAGTCATGCACACAGCTTCCTGTTCATCCACGCCACCCTTACGCTGGCGAATTAGTGTTCACAGCCTTCTCAGGTTCTCACCAAGATGCCATTAAAAAGTGCTTGGCCAATCAAACTGACGACAAAGCTTGGGATGTTGCTTACTTGCCAATCGACCCTATGGACGTTGGTCGCAGCTATCAAGAAGTTATCCGCGTAAACAGCCAATCAGGTAAAGGCGGCGTTGCATTTGCTCTAGAACAAGAATACGGCTTAGCATTACCTCGTTGGTTGCAAGTTGAGCTTAGCCCTATTGTTCAACGCTTCTCTGAAGAAGACGGTGGTGTTGTAAAATCTGCTGACATGAAGCGCCTATTTGAAGAAAGCTTCATGACGGCTAACTCGCCTTATGCTTTAGGAAACTACGAGCTAAGCAAAAAGGATCACGACTCCGTGACCGCTGAACTAACCCACAAAGATGGCTCTATCAGCATTGAGGGTGAAGGAAATGGCGCGTTGTCTGCTTTCACAACAGCGCTAAGCAATCACTTTGGCATTCGTGTAGACATCGTACAGTATCAAGAGCACGCACTAACAAATGGCAGTGACTCTCAAGCGATTGCTTACATTCAAGCCAATATTGATGGCGACCGCTTCAATGGCGTTGCAATCGATAACGACATCGTTTCTGCTTCCATTCAAGCCGTGCTAGCAACCGTAAACCAAAAAGTTGCCAGCACCAACGAGCAAGCAAACGTGGCATAATCCCCGCCACGTGAGTTTGAAGCTGGGGGTAGCGACACAATCACTCTCCCAGAAATAAGAAAGCCGAGCATTATCCAGCTCGGCTTTTTTCTAGAAAGTTTTTCTACTCACGAGCCTGCGTGATTTAAAACAACTCGGTCTCTACCCTGATGCTTGGCTTGATATAATGCGAGGTCAGCACATTTAATTAACTCAAGCTGAGTCTCTTCGTTATGATAAGCACTCACACCCACACTTACAGTAAGATTGATCAACTGCGACTCATATGAATATTTATCCGCTGATAACAACATACGATAACGCTCACATGCGGTGACCGCCTCTTGCGCAGTTGTGTAAGGAAGGAACAAACCAAATTCCTCTCCTCCGATGCGGCCAAACACATCGCCCGCACGTTTAAACCGATTAAAACGCTTGGCTATTTCTTTTAAAACGACATCCCCACCTTCATGACCATAGGTATCATTAATCTGCTTAAAATGATCTATATCGAAGACAGCAACGCTTAAGCTTTGACCATAACGAAGAGATTTAGCCATCTCATCTGATAAATTTTTTTCAAACGCTCGTCTATTAGGCAGACCCGTAAGGTAGTCCGTTGTTGATAAAGCCTCTAAGCTTGTATTCGCTAAGACAAGACGTTTACGCATATCAGCTAAGCGCACCATTGCTAAAAGCTTCGCCGCTAATACTTTATGCTGAATCGGCTTGGTCAGATAGTCGTCCGCACCAGCCTCAATACAACGAAAAACATCTTCGTCTGAGTCAGATCCACTCAAGATAATAATAGGCACCCAATTCGCATCGTAGTTGCCCTGAAGGCCCCGAATTTCAACGACCGCCTCAACACCTGTTTTATAAGGCATATTTAAATCAACGACCAACAGGTCTAAGTCATCACCATGACTCTTAAAATAATCAACTAACTCCTCACCATTGCTCGTCTCCACCACATCGTGGCAAAGCTTTTCTAAGTGAAGCTTCAACAACAAACGATCTGATGGCGCATCTTCTGCGATCAGTATCTTCAAGAAAGCCTCCCTATCCTTTTTAGATGGGATTTGACGTTGGAAAGTTCCTGTTTGATTTGATCGACAAACAGAGCTGGCTGAGTTACTGCACCCGCTTTCGCTTGATGCTCAAGCTCCGTGGCTAAACGGCTCAACTCCATCGCTCCAACGTTGGCACTTACAGATTTAAGACTGTGCGCTGGTCGAAACATGTCTTCGACATTGTCATTTGCTAACGCACTTTCTAGTCCTAAAACGACTTCGTCTGCATCTTGCAAAAAAGCCATGACAATATCTTGAACTTGTTCCCCTAAGATTTCTTCAAGAGCGGACAACACACTTTCGTCCAAGGAAACATTATTATTAGGTGTTGCTAAGTCCATTTTTTTACTTCCGAATTCAGCTGACGTTTCATTTTTAACTAACCATGAAGAGATGCTACTGATTAATTCTTGAGCACGAAAAGGCTTAGAAATAAAGCCATCCCCACCAATCTCTTTAACTTCGGCGACTCTCTCCGGTTGGATGTCCGCCGTCAACACTAAAATAGGCACACGCTGACCTGTATCCACCTCTTTTTTTCGTATCTCTTTAATAGCGGTTATTCCGTCCATAACTGGCATGTGAAGATCCATTAAGATTAGATCAGGTTTCTTGTGTTGCCAACATTCAATGGCCTCAACACCATTCTCAGCAATCAAAACGTCTGCATTTATTTGTGAAAGCATACCCTTTACAACGGCTTGGTTAGCTTTCATATCTTCCACAACCAGAATAGAAGCTGACACTTGAACACTAGATTCTAGATTTGTACAAACACCACTGTGATATGAAGATTGCTTAATAAAGGATGAATTAACGCTAGGACTGCTCAAACCATTGAGCCCTCTTTTTAAGTCTTGGATACTTGCCGGCTTATTCAAACAAACGTTAATCCCCGTGCCATCTAAATCCTGATTTTCCAAGTTTCCAGCAGAGGATATCATTAGCACTTTAGGATAATGTTCTTCATCCAGCAGCTCTCGAACACAATGACAAAGTGCCAGACCATCCATATCAGGCATCAAGTAATCCAAAATAAGCACATCGTAAGGCGTATTTTGCTTTGCGGCATCGACAATGCGAGTTAAAGCTTTGCTTGAATTTTGTTCGTAGGATGCATATAAATCGAACTGCTCCAACTGATTTCTTAAAATAGAAAGATTCGTTGCATTATCATCAACGACCAAGATTTTGGCAAACTCTTGAGTGGCCTGGGACTCGCCCGATACGAGTTGATCTGAGACCTCAAGTGGTAAAGTAACGGTAAACGTTGACCCTTTACCTAATTGACTCTCTAAACGGATCTCACCTCCCATCAGTTCTGTTAATTGCTTAGTAATCGCCAGCCCTAGTCCTGTACCGCCGAATTTACGGGTTGTAGAATTATCCGCTTGAGTAAAAGGTTGAAAAAGCTGCTCTTGTGCCTTCTCTGAGATACCAATACCGGTATCTTCAACCTCAAGAACCACCTGAATACCAGATGGCTCTCGTCGTTCTGACCGCACTGAGATCATCACCTGACCAGATTCCGTAAATTTGATCGCATTACCAACAAGGTTCATGAGTATCTGACGTATACGATAAGCATCACCCCGAACCGAGTACATTTCAGAAACATCAAAGTTCACAAGAAAATCAATGTTTTTCGCTTCCGCCTTAATCACTAACAGTTTTGATAAATCATAAACTAGTTGCTCTAAATCAAAATCAATGGACTCAATGGTTAAGTGACCAGCCTCAATTTTTGAGAAGTCTAATATCTCATTAATCAGCTCTAGTAAGCTTTCACCAGAATTACGAATAATATCCAGTTGGTTATGCTGTTGCTTAGTCAGTGCCGTCCCTGACAAGATTTCAGCCATACCAAGTACGCCATTTAAAGGGGTTCGTATTTCGTGGGACATGGTGGCTAAGAAATTACTTTTTGCCTGGCTCGCTCGAATCGCTTCTTCCCGAGCATTTCTTAAAACAGTTTCAGTTTCATACTGTTTTGTAACATCTAAATTTGTGCCAAACAGATGCGACGGCCGACCTTCACTATCAAACGCGGCACGACCATTGGCTTTGATGTATCGAATGGATCCATCTGTCCTAATAATCCTAAATTTGACACTTAAGATTTGGTGAGCCTCAAGTGCTTTACTAGATGCTTGCTGTACATGCAGCAGATCTTCAGGGTGAATCAGTGACACCCAATCATCGTATATTTTTGGTTCATCGGTGTACTCCAATCCATACAACTCGCACATACGTTTATCCAGCCATATGGTCTGGCTATTTACATCACGCTCCCAAACACCAATACCGGCGGCCTCTGTTGCTACGCTTAACCGCTCTTTCGCTCTGACGATGTCTTCTTCAATGGCAAGACGTGCAGTAATATCGCGAGCATGAATAATAAAGCCTTTTAAACGCCCTTCAGAATCAGTAATTTTACTGCGTACATTATCTGCGACAAACTCTGAACCATCTGCACGCTTGTATACCATCCTGTACTCTTCACGATCTGGCGTATTCGGCGAGTCATAAGCCAAACCTATGCGTTCGAACCCACCCTTATCAGCGTACAAAAATTCAGGTGTACGCCCAACCAATTCATCTTCTTGATAATTAAATAACTCTAATGTGTGTGGATTTGCCATGACGATGCGACGATTGGTGTCTGATACCACAATCGCTTCCGGCGCATTCATAAAGAGAGATTTAAAAAGCTCCATCTGAGTACGCAATGCATCCTGTGCGCATTTCTGCTGAGTAATATCTTGAAATGTTAGAACACAACTGATGTCATCACCGAACTCTTGTTCGACAGGCGTACACGAAAACTTAACGGAAAACGCGGTGCCATCTCCGCGGTAAAAGTCGGCATTAATATTCAATAATCTTTCATCATTTTCTGCTGCACGGATAATACTGTTTTCAACCTGTGACGATACAGCAAGTGGCTCTTTGGAGGTACGAAGTAACCGAAGCACAGACTCGCCAATCATGCTACGCGCATCAACACCGATTAAGGTTGAAGTCGCAGCGTTCACAAAAGTAATACAGCCAGTCCGGTCAATTCCTACTATGCCATCGCTGACAGCCCCTAAAATCAACCTTTGTTTTTGCTCTGCCGCGATAATAGATTGCTTAGTCTCTTCTCGCGTCAACTCATTGGCGACCCATTGCCCAAACAACTTAACCAATTCATATTCGTCCTCACTAAAGTCTTCATCTCTTGGCTCTAGTCCAGAGAAATTAAGCGTCCCCCACACCAGATCATTTACTTTTAATGAGACACCTAAATACGCTTCTAATTGAAAGTTTTGATAACAAGGATGAGTTGCTATATCACTTTTACCTGCGTGGTAAAAACCGGTTACTTGATCTCTATTTAAGGTATGCACGCAATAACAGTTGCCTAAATCAAACAGAGTACCGGGTAAAGGCTCACCATTTGGCGACTGACTGTAAGCCACTCTATAGCGTTCACCCTCGACATCGCTCACAATGCCAACCGGTAAATTCAAGATCTCACAACCTAGAGACAATACTTCATTGATTTTTTCGGTAAGCGACAACTCAGTCTTTGAAGTCAGATCATGAAAACGTTTTAATGCTTGTGTAATACGTTTTAAGGGTGTTTGATCTAAGATACTCGCATAAATGCCTACAACTTCGTCATTTTCAAAGCGCGGCTCATAGTGACACACAATGTATCTATGAGCCTTAATACCAAAGCTGGATTCATGCAAAACCGATGTTTGCATCTCGATCGACTCGCCAGATAGAGCCTTACGAAGATAGGGTTCGATGTTACAAAACTGCTCTTCTCCAATAACTGAGCTGACCAGCTTACCAACAATGTTGGATTTTGAGATTTTAAAAGTTTCTTGGTAGCGGTTATTGACATATTGATAACGTAAATCACGATCAATGTAGGACACTAATAAGGGTAAGCTGTCAGCAATATTGACTACTTCCTCGAATAAAGCATCCTGTTTTATCTCATCAGCCGTAGGAATAAGCGCTGTGATAACAGGTAAAGCATCCTGAACAAACTGTGATTCAACGTATAAAGGAACGCCTAAATAGGCAACTTCATTTAACTCATACCATTCAAGAGACATTAAAGATGGTGTTGAAAACGATTGAACGATACCTTCTTCAACGTACAAGCCTTCACCACTATTAAGCACCACAGACCAATGTGAGATAGCGCCGGTTCGTTCAAATAAACTGGCTAGCGAGTGAAGTTTTGAAAAGACACCTGAAAAAGAGTCTGTCCAAGCAATTTGTGCCGAACAAAGAGGTACGTTTTTTAAAGTCATATTTTTACTATGGCCCGATCGTTTAATTCAATACTTCTGTATTAACTTTTTACCGACATAGTACGACAACATCAAGGTTTTACGGCGTTCAAAAAACAAAAGGCACACAAATATGCATGCCTTTTATTTGCCTAACTGATGCTTTATCAGATCTAAAACGACTTCGTATGAGCCAATTTTAGAGAGGACTAAACAACGATAGGCAAGATGTCCTTACAAATAGCCTCGACAACAGATGAACTTCGTCCCGCGACAATGACACCCTCACGAATAGCTGGCTTATAGGTTCGACCATCTAACATGCGCACAATTCCGCCAGCCTCTTGATAAGCCAAAATACCGGCCGCATGATCCCATGCATTGGTTTTTGGACTCACTGAAAAGTCTACATTTCCTTTCAGGAGAGTACGGTATTCATGACAACAGCAACGCAGTGCAATAGTTCGCGCATACTTAGGTTGCAAATCTGCCGCCTGTAAACGCTGCTCGGCGTTTTTAAACAAGAAAGGGGAAAAAAATCCGACTAATTTATTGTCCGTGGGCTGCTCTTCAATGCGGTATGGGCGAGGTGCCTCGCCTGGTCGAACAAACCAAGCGCCTTCTCCTTTCGAGGCTTCGACCCAATCATCGTTTACCACATCGTATAGCACCCCGAAAATCGTCTCGCCTTGATAAACAACCGCGATCAATACACCAAATATTGACAATCCATTAGCAAAGTTCCACGTACCGTCAATTGGGTCAATGATAAACACCAACTCTTGCGAATCAAGAATGTCTAATACACTCTCATCTTCAGCAACTGACTCTTCGCCTACAATCTGAGCATTTGGCAATAAATTTTGGAAACGTTGTGTCATCGCTTTTTCAGCCGCCAAATCGGCGACGGTAACCAAATCATCAAAGCCAGACTTTGTAGAGATGGCATCGTCAGACAATTCACGGAACCGAGGCAGTATTTCTGCTTGTGCCACGTCACGAATAATCTCAATGACAGCATCTTTAGTTTCTCTGGATAACACAACAATCTCCTTATCAGGCTTAAATTAAAATGCGGGTATAAACAATACAGCTCTTTAGTAAAAACTATATTACAGTCAGCGACCCGCGACCAAATAAACCACCATGACTATCATTAGTGCGCTAATTTAAGAACGACAACACCGCTGATAATCAATAAAATACCTAAGTATCGAATAAGCGACGCAGGATCATTAAAAAACATCACACCAATCATAAACGTACCCGCTGCACCAATCCCTGTCCACACAGCGTAAGCCGTCCCCATTGGAATGTCTCTTTGCGCTAGCCATAGCAATACGCCACTGGTGATTAAAAAGAATACAGCCATCAATAGACCCGGCCATTTAGTAGACGATTCTTGCGCGATCTTCATGCCTAATGGCCAACCAATCTCAGTCAATCCAGCCAACAATAAATATATCCATCCCATTATTCACCTCCACTTATAGAGTTGTAGCCAGCAAACATGCCGTATTGCCCTTTATAATATCTGGATATATGATGGTTTAAAGTTAGTTACTATCGATTAAATAGATATGCAAAATTTAGAACACATCCGTATGTTAGTGCTATCCGCCGACTTAGGGTCCTTTTCCGCCTGCGCTAGACGCTTAGGAAAAGCTCAATCAGCAGTCAGTCACGCCATTAGCTCTCTTGAGATCGACCTGGATGTCGAGCTGTTTGATCGTAGCACACGAAAACCCATGCTAACCCCTGCTGGCGAACGCCTTTACCGCAGCGCAAAAGCCTTACTAGCGCAATCGGAAGAGTTTGTACAAATGGCTAAGGCAATCAACCAACAAGAAGAAAGTAATTTACGGATTGTATTAGACGATGCTTTGATGACACCTGCCGTTGCCTCTGTCTTAGCCACTTTTTGTCATAAGTTCCCATATACGCAACTAGACATTCAAACTCACCCCTCACCCGACATCATTCCACTGCTACTTAATAATCAGGCTTCTTTTGGCATTATGGTGTCTGAAATCAGTGCCATCAAAGAAGTGGATTTCTGTTACATTGGCCAGATACCAATGGTTCCCATCTGTCACCCTGATCATGAACTGGCGCGACGAGAAGGTATTAACGAACCCGATTTATACCCCTACCGGCAAATTGCCATACGTGGCAGCCAACAATTGGAATCCCCCATGTTGATGAGTGTGACACCTAACGTATGGTGGTGTTCAAGCACGCTTAACGCACTCACATTAGTCAAACAAGGCATTGGCTGGAGTTATCTTCCGCTTTACTTAGCCCAACCCTATATTGATAAAAAAGAACTAATTAAGCTTGATGTCAGCTTTGATCATCAAACTTGGCAAGCCCCTATTGATATTGTATGGCCCAGAGGTCTTACTAAAGGCCCTGCATTAACTTGGCTACAAAATGAACTAAAACGCGTTATGCCAAAAGACCAATGCTTAAGTTAACCGATCCGATTTCTCACCTTCTTCTATCGCCGTATTTTTCTAATTATCTAACTCGTTAATTTTTATAGATTTCTAGAACGCTCAGAGAAGCAGCGCCCACTCTGACTCATATTTTCTATAGATGCCTGTTGACGAGCAGCAAAAGTTACCGGTAACATTCACCAAAGTTACCGGTAACATACCCTCGTCACTTGTGACTTTATCTTCCTTCAAAACAATAAATAGCGGGAAAACATCATGAGCAAATTTGCTAAGACGTTACTTACTGCCACGATTGCAGGCGCACTTTCAACATCTGCACTGGCTGCTGATTTCACCTTTAAATTCCAATCATCAGACCCATCTGGCGACAAAAATTTCCAAGTTCAGAAAGAGTGGACTGAGCGCGTGGAAGAAATGTCAGGCGGTCGCATCAAAATCAACCTATTACCTGTCGGCAGTGTGTTCAAACACACAGAAACATTAGACGGTATTAAAATGGGCATTCTTGATGGCCAAGTAACGGCAACTGAGTTTTTCTCGGGTAAAGATGCAGCGTTCGGTTTAATTGGCAATACCGTTGGTGCTTGGTCTGATACAAGCCAATTATTGCAATACATTAATTATGGCGGCGGCTACGAACTAATGAACGAACTGTACGCACCCTATGGTGTAAAGTTCATTGGTGGCTCAACGACGGGCGTAGAGTCCTTCGTTTCGCGCGTACCTTTAGACGGTGTTGATGACCTAAAAGGCCTTAAACTTCGCGCTCCTGAAGGTTTGGTGCAAAAAGTATTCGCGGCAGCCGGTGCAACACCCGTTAACTTACCAGGTTCTGAAGTTTTCACAGGTCTTAGCAAAGGCGTTATTGATGCCGCAGATTACACTGTATTTTCGACAAACCAAAAAGCGGGCATGAATGATATTGCTCCCCATCCCGTTCAGCCAGGTTTCCATTCATTACCATTGATTGATATCTCAATGAGTTTGAAAAAATGGAACAAGCTGCCTGAAGATCTGCAAGCCATCATGACCGTTTCAGTACGTGACTTCGCCAACGATATTACAACACAGCTTCGTATTGCGGATCAGAAAGCCGTTAAAGCGGCTCAAGAAGACCCAAATATCACTATTCATGATTGGTCTGCAGAAGAACGTAAAAAATTCCGAGCGATCGCTCGTACGCAATGGGAAGAGTTTGCAAAAGAGTCTCCAAATGCACAAAAAGTGTATGACTCTGTGACAACTTACCTAGAAGAAAACGGCCTTCTTTAACACCTAAGAAGCCTTGATGCCAAACAAAACAGGCGCTGGACAACCGGTCATAAGCCGATTTCCTAGCGCCTGTTTTAAACTGGACCCTACCCCATGAAGAAAAATACTCCTATTCCGCAGACAGAAGATCCAACAGAACAGCCGCGAAACCTATTAGATAAAGCCATCGTACGCCTTGGTAACGCCTTGAGCTTGCTGTTTTTATTTACCGTCGGCATCTCTTTTTACGAAGTTGTCATGCGCTATGTGTTTAATGCCCCGACCATGTGGGTCCACGAATCGGCTTCATTTATCGGTGGCTGTTTATTCGTATTTGGTGGCATCTATGCTCTAGCCACCAACAAACACGTGCGCGTAGTCCTCATTTACGATGCTGTTTCAGACCGCACCCGTCAATATTTGAATGTTTTCCATCATATTATGGGGCTTATTTTTGCAGGGTTACTTGCGTATGCGGCGTATCAAATGACCGAAAGTGCTATTTTTTCCCCTTTTGGTGACATTCATTTTGAAACATCCGGTTCTGCTTGGAACCCGCCATTCCCTGCCTACGTGAAAATCACCATATTCATAACTGTATGTGTGATGTGGGTTCAGTTTGCTCTGCACCTAATCCAAGAAATACTGAACCTAAGGAAGTCATAGCATGTTTGATTTATCCGCTTTGGGCATAGGCTACGGCAGCCTACTAATGCTAGTTTCCATGATCCTTCTGTTGCTTACAGGTATGCAGTTGGCCATGGTAACAGGGCTGGTGGCACTCATTTTTGCCGTCGGCTGGTTTGGAATTGATGCTCTACCGTTGGTCACTAGTCGCTTATACAGCTTTGTTGGCAGCTATGTCTTTTTGGCCGTCCCCATGTTTGTGCTCATGGCCGCCTTACTCGACCGCTCTGGCATTGCCAGAGACTTATTCGATGCCATGAAAGTCGTCGGGCGCAAGGTGCGTGGCGGTGTCGCTGTCCAGACCTTAGTGGTCGCGATCATACTTGCCTCTATGTCAGGGGTAATCGGTGGTGAGACTGTCTTATTGGGCATTCTTGCACTGCCACAAATGCTACGCCTCGGTTACAACCGAAAATTGGCGATCGGTACGACCTGTGCTGGCGGTGCACTCGGCACCATGCTGCCACCCAGTATCGTGCTGATTATCTATGGCCTAACAGCAAGTGTGTCTATTGGCGATTTATTTAAGTCGGCTTTTTTACCCGCCTTGATCCTAGCCTTTTCCTATATGGCTTATGTACTCATCATCAGTCGTATGCACCCAGAATATGCACCTCTTCCGAGTGACGAAGAGCTGGCTCAAGACAAGAACACCAACTATTTCAAAGCGCTATTCTTTCCCATCCTTTCCGTAGCCGTTGTTTTAGGCAGTATCTATACCGGTATCGCATCGGTAACTGAAGCCTCAGCTCTGGGTGTCGTCGGAATTATTTTCAGCGCTTGGGTTCGTGGCGAATTAACATTCGACATGCTTAAGGAAAGTGCTAAAGCGACTATGAGTACCTGCGGCATGATCATCTGGATCGGCATCGGTGCAACAGCACTGGTCGGCGTATATAACCTTATGGGCGGTATTGATTTCGTTGAAGAGACGATTCTATCCCTATCTGGCGGCAGCGTTATGGGCACCGTGCTGATCATGATGGCGATCTTACTGGTACTAGGCATGTTCCTAGATTGGGTAGGCGTGGCACTGTTAACCATGCCAATCTTTGTGCCAATTATTACCAATCTTGGACTAGACCCCGTTTGGTTTGGTGTTGTGTTCTGTCTAAACATGCAGGTGTCTTTCCTATCACCACCGTTTGGTCCGGCAGCCTTCTATCTTAAATCGGTTGCGCCAAAAGACATTAGCTTAGGAGAAATTTTCAGCTCATTGCTGCCTTTCATCGCCCTTCAAGTAACGGTACTGGCCTTGGTAATTTTCTTCCCTCAGCTGGCAATCTGGTGGAAATAGAAACGCTTATATTTTGAACAGAACTACTTAATTGCAACATCTACAGATATCGCGAAGCACGACCAGGTGCTTCGCAGGAGAGGCACTAATATGATAAAGAAAATCATTGTGATGGGCGTTTCTGGGTGCGGTAAGTCCTCTATGGGACAAAAACTCGCGGACCATTACGGTTTTCCTTTTTTCGATGGCGATGATTATCATTGTGAGAACAATGTTAAAAAGATGCGTCAAAGTATTCCGCTCACAGACGAGGATCGTTACGGCTGGTTAAACACGCTTAACCACATTCTACGTGATAACGATTCAGCGGTGGTGGCGTGCTCAAGTTTAAAGCCATCTTATCGTGATATTTTGCGCAACAATATAGACGACCTTGCCATTGTCTATCTACAAGGAGATTTCGACACCATTTGGCAGCGCCACCAGAAACGTGATGGTCACTACTTTAACGGAAAAAGTATGCTGGAAAGTCAGTTTGAAACCTTAGTAGAACCAGAGAACGAACCGGATGTGATTGCAATCGACATTCGCCATTCGCTGGATGATGTTTTTTCTAAAAGCGTCTCAGAGCTGGCATTACGATAACTTGATAGCTGATACTGCGAAACGCAAGTGCCAGCTAACTTCTTATTATTGTTTGTGTTTTTGGTGTCTGGTCGATACGCACCGAACTCTCTATGTGGTAATGTGACCGCTAACAATACTTTAAAAAAGACCTAACAGGATGAAGAAAAAGCGCCCTACACTTCAAGATGTGGCCGAACGAGTCGGCGTCACTAAAATGACCGTGAGCCGTTTTATCCGTAACCCAGATCAAGTATCTGACCCGCTACGCGATAAAATTCAACACGCATTGGACGACTTAGGCTACATCCCTAATCGCGCGCCAGACATTCTCTCTAAATCCAAAAGCCACGCCGTTGGTGTATTGCTACCGTCACTAACAAACCAAGTCTTTGCAGAAGTCATTCGTGGTATCGAAACCGTCCTAGAGCCCGAAGGCTACCAAACCATGCTCGCTCACTTTGGCTACAGCCAAGACCTAGAAGAGCAACGCATTGCAACACTGCTATCTTATAACGTTGATGCCTTAATCATTTCAGAAAGCCAGCACACACCCAAAGCCCAAAAGATGCTTGAGAACGCTGGTATTCCTGTCATTGAAATCATGGACTCCACATCGACAAGTCCGCTGCATATCATTGGCATCAACAACAGCGCAGCGGCTCGAGAGATGACGCAAACCATGATTGATCATGGTCACCGCAATATCGTCTACTTTGCTGCCCGAATGGATGAACGTACCTTGCAAAAAATTGCAGGTTACAAGCAAGCAATGGCGGCTAATAACCTGACCGCTGCGATCAAAGAAACCCGATCAGCCTCTTCATTCACACTAGGCGCAAAATTTCTCGAAGAAGTACTGTCTGAGTATCCCGATATTGATGGCATTTTTTGCACCAATGATGACCTAGCCATCGGCGCGTTGTATGCTTGCCAAAAGAAAGGTTTACGAGTACCCGAAGACATAGGTATTGCGGGGTTTCATGGTCATGACATCGCCAGGGCAATGGTGCCACTGCTAGCAACGGTCGTAACGCCGCGAGAGGAAATGGGACGCTTAGCCGCCCAACAATTACTGAAAAATATTCACGGAGAAGCGCGACACGCCTCGGTGATTGAATTGGCCTACGAAATTGAATGTGGCGAAAGCATCAAGAAAATTTAGATAAAGTGGAGCTAAGAAGGGATAAAAAAAGGGAAGTATGCGGGGTGTTGAAGAGTCGCGCATACTTCCCTTAAAGGGTGACGTTAATCACTTTCGGCATACTCAGTGTAAAAGGACACTTCGTCTGCGGTCACCTAGCAATCCCCCATTTATGAAAGCTAGATAACCATTTGAAAGCGATCGAAATAGATCACCATTCCATAGAGGACTTCGCATACAATATCGGGCAGAGCAAATATATGACGCGATGTCGAGAGTAATAATATGCGCTTGCTGCCCTTATGGTCTTGCTAAATACGCCTCTCTTATCACCATTTACGACATTCAAGGAAATAGCGTCATGAGATGGTTGGTTTAAACCCACGCTATACGCACATGGCTAACTCAATGTAATAATAGCAATAATGCGCTGATGCTAAAGAACGACAACACAGTCGTCACCAACAAGGTGCTTGAACAAAAGCTTCGTTGCCCGTATTCACCGCCTAAAATCGGGAAAATACTGAACATCGGCATAGCCGCAAAAACAAGTACCGAAACTTGAAGCTCCCTAGGCATATCTGGAAAAGCCTGTAAGCTAATAAATACGACCATTGGAAATAGCAACAGCTTAATACTAGCAACAATTCCAGTGCGAACTTTGCTGCCAGCAATAGCAACACCCACCAAAGAACCACCAATCACAACCAGTGCACTTGGCGCCGCAGCCATTGCAAGAAGCTCAAGCCCACTACGCATAAAATGTGGTAATCGCAGATCCAGCAGAGACAGCATAATCCCAGCGAACACGGACAAAATAATAGGATTGCTTGCAATGCGCTTGAGAACTTTCACAAACACCTGCTTTCCAACACCAGGCTGATGGTTGTAAAAGGATTCAATGAGCATCAGCGCTAAAGGCAAAAAGATAATATTCTCCACGACCAATGCCATAGCAAACGCTTGGGCGGGCGCATTCTCTAAATATTGAAGCAGAATTGGAAAACCAATAAAGGAGCTGTTGGGCATCATCGCCCCCATGCTACTAACCGCCGCCACACTCCAGACTTCTTTTAACACGTAACGAACAATGACTAATGTTATGAAAAAAGCCACCAGTCCACCTAGTGCATACACAAACATATACGGCACGTTGACAACCGCCCTTAAATCGAGCGCAGATATCTTGGTAATCATCACCGATGGCAAGGCAAAATAAAGAACAAAACGACTCAACGCTGGCAGAGCTTCTTTAGGCAACAATCCAAACCGCGTGCCAGCGAAGCCTAATAAGATAAGAAAGAAGATAGGAGCGGTAATATTAAGCACAACGTCCAAAGCAGATCCTTACTTTTGAGAGGATGTAAAGATCCTAATATTACCCTAAACAACCATTTAGAAATATAAAGCAGCACTTCATAATTCAACACACTTATTCAAAAATGAAAACGCCCCACAATGAGCTCCTAATAATCAAACAATCAAACTATTGGGTACTAGCTCAGAATGAGGCGTTTAAATCAACAAATCAATTAGCGTTTCTTAAACAATAAATCGATCCAAAAGCGCCTTCTGCGAAGATGTGCTTACTCGCTGAGTCTCCATGGCATGATTTGAAGACTTAGCCAGCTCGGATACTTCGGTAGATAAATCTTTGATCTTCACCGCATTATTATTAATGTCTTCAGCGACATGGCTTTGCTCCTGCGCTGCCGAAGCAATTTGTATATTCATATCACTAATACGCTCAATGGCACGACTAATATTACGCAATGACTCGTCGGCAAAGCGAGCTTTGTCTACCGCCTCGCTAGCCGTTGCTCGACTCTCACTCATCGCAATAGAGACCGCTGCAGAGCCTGATTGAAGCTGCTCAATCATCTCTTTTATCTCAGTAGTGGATTGCTGAGTACGTTGCGCAAGCGTTCGAACTTCGTCCGCAACCACGGCAAAGCCACGTCCACTTTCACCTGCACGCGCCGCCTCAATAGCAGCATTCAGCGCCAACAAATTGGTCTGATCGGCAATATCATTAATAACACTCAAAACGGTCTCAATGTTAGACGTTGCTGATTCTAAATTTTGTACTTGCACAACCGCCTGTTCGATACGTTTAGATAGTGCACCAATAGATGTTGCAGTATCACTCACAACCTTCGAGCCTTCGATGGTATTCTTATCAACATCTTGCGCGGCGGATGAGGCACTTTGAGCGTTCTCCGCCACTTCATTGGCCGTCATCGCCATTTCATGTATCGCTGTTGCCAATAAATCCAACTCTTGCATTTGTTTATGGGTTGCTTGGGTGGACTTGTTAGAATCCAAGACGGTTTCATCCGCACTTTCGACAATCTCGTCACCAAGATGCTTTAGCTGCTGAATTTGAGACTGCAAGTTTTCTGTAAACCGGTTGAACCCTTGCGCTAAGCTAGCAAACTCAGGAGTAGTACTTACTTCAATACGCTTGGTTAAGTCCCCTTTACCGCTTGAAATATCCTGAATGGCAAGATTCAAACTATCCAAAGGACGCAGCAGCGCTTTGATCATAAGCATCAATACAATAATGCTAATTACCAAACCAATGACCACAAATATGATGGAATTATTACGAAGTTTACTTAACGCGGCGTACGCTTTATCCTCATCAACGACAGAAACAATGTACCATCCTTGCTTCTTATCCAGCATCATATTGACCATGAAGGGAACACCTTCAATACTCAACCTTTGAGTGCCTTCTTTAATATTAACATCAGGCAAAAATGTCGATAGTTTTTTACCGTTATTGGAAATATTAGGGTGCGCAATAGTCTTGCCCTCTTTCGTCATTAGAAAAATATACCCTGCATCCAACAAGTTCGCTGAATTCACCAACGTGGCTAACGCATCAAGCTCCATATCGTAATACATGGAACCGATGAATTGGCCGCTCTCATATACTGGTGTTGAAATGGAAACAATGGTGTCACCTGACGATAGATCGATATAAGGTTCTGTAATAACCAATTTACCGGATTGCTTTGGCCCCACAAACCAAGGCCTAGATAACGTGTCATAGCCAGCGTCAGGAGTCCAATTAGGATTATTATCAACAATAGCACCATCTACTTGATAACCGATACCTGCAGATAAAAAGCTTTCTTTGAGAGCCGGTTGCTTCAAAATACTCTTCACCAATGTACGATCATTCGGATTCAACTGAACCGTCTCTGTAATAGACTGCGCTAAGGCCTTTTTATTGCTGATCTGAGCATGAATAGTATTGAGTACTCCCCGCTCAATCTCATTCAGACTTTTCGCCACCATACTCTCAACTTCTGATTTCACCGTGTTCAGCTGCTGAATACTTAAAAGACCAACAGTTAACAGTAGCAATAGAGCAGAAGCCCCAACAATTTTATGATTGAAACGCATTTTATATCCTGTTTTTATTCCCTAATGAATACTATTGGGCTGTAAAAGCCAATCGCTAAACATCATTTTTCCAATACAGTTTTCAATAAAACCCAAGCTTCATTATTAGAAGCAACACTTGGCACCTAAAAAAATCGTAAAGATACCTTACAATGAGGGAAACACAATGACAAAAAAGCATTTAATTAAGTCAAAAAAAAGAAAACTAACGCCAAAAACGATAACATCGACCATCTATAAAGAAACAGAATAAAATATCAAACCCACTATAATAAATAAAATATATCTTAATATTTCTAGGAACAAGTAAACATGCAATCCTAACCTTTTAGTCAAATAAATATTCTCAATCACTTTTTTATTGACTAAGCGTAAAGCATTTATGATGGACATCTAGGATCAACTTGATCACTAAATTAAGCACCAACAAAAATTATTTAATTAATTCGTAAGATCACAACAAAAGCCCCACTTCTTTCGAAGCAGGGCAATTCCTATTTGATAATATTTACTGGTATTTAGGAATGGGTACTATTAATCGTGTTTTTTACCATGACGAGGCTTGTCACTTTTACAGGCCTCTGATGCTTCTTTTTTCAATGCTGTAAATTGCTCTTTTTGCTCAGGCGTTAGCACACCATACATTTCATGCTGCGCCATCATGCGCTGCACCATCACTTTAGCTTGCTGATCCGCCATATTTTGAGCAAACTTCTCAGCCGCTTTTTTATCAAACTTATCGGCCATGACCAACTCATCTGCCTCTTGACGATGCGATGATCGAACACCCTCTTTTGATTCATGATGAGCTTTCATGTTTTCACGAGCCGACAGGCGCAATGCTTTCAATTGATCTTGCTGTTTATCACTTAAATCAAGTTTATGCATAAGGTGAGCATCAGACCCACAACGATCACGTCCTTTTTTATCATGATCTTTACCGCCAGCGAACGCACTGGCCGTACCAAGCATTAGAGGAAGTGCTAAACCTATAACCATTATTTTTTTACGGATATTCATAATCATTTTTCCTTTAATTAGATACTATGTAAGAGGCTGCCTTCACAGCGCTTGAATATAGAATAAGTTCTGCAAGGTAAAGCAACGTCCGCGCAACGTAAAAGATCGTAAAGACATAACGCTTGTTTATATTTATCAGTAAACTAACTAAATCTAAATCGTATTAATGGGTTAACAATAATCGCGCATGGCCAACATTCTTCTTATCGATGACGACACCGAATTAACAGAACTGCTGTCTGAAGTTCTAACGTATGAAAACTTCACCGTTTCAGTCGCCAGCAACGGTGAAGAAGGCTTAGAAATGCTATCCAGTAAAATTGATATCATTTTACTGGATGTCATGATGCCAAAATTAAATGGTATCGATACTCTAAAGCGACTTCGTGAAACTTCAGACACTCCAGTATTGATGTTGACAGCCAAAGGAGAAGAAATTGATCGTGTAGTCGGTCTTGAATTGGGTGCAGATGACTATTTATCTAAGCCTTTTAGTGAACGTGAATTACTTGCCAGAATACGGGCTATCTTAAGGCGCTCACAAACTCATCAACAAGAGCCATCCTCGCCTGCAGCGGTAGAATACTTCGACATCAAGCTTTACCCAGGCAAGGTCGAGGCTTACTGTAACGACACCCTATTGGAGCTAACCAGTACCGAATTCGCACTACTGCATCATTTCATTTTACACCCTGGTCAAATTCTCACCAAAGAAACACTAAGCCTCGATGTACTTGGCAAACGCCTCGCACCTTTTGATCGTGCTGTGGACATGCATGTCTCGAATCTTCGAAAAAAGCTGCCAGATTGGAGCAACGGCAAAACACGCATTAAAACACTTAGAGGTCGAGGCTATCTATTAACAGAAGGCGGCGAATGATGCGCTTACCAAAAATAACCAGTTTGTATGGCCGTATCTTCGCCATCTTTTGGTTCACCATGTTTCTAGTACTAATGGCGGTACTTTCATTACCGCACTTTGATCCAAGAAAAGTAAGCGATATACCTGCCCCCTATTATCAACGTTTACTTCAAGCGCGCGACAACATCCAGCGACACTTTGCCGATCAAAGCTCCATTGAATCTATCGTCTCACAACTTTCAAGCAATCGTCGCAATAACGAACATGATGATCGCCACAATTCTGACAAACGCCGCGATTCCGGTTTTGATTTTTTTATTACCGATGCAGATGGCAACATTTTATCGCTACAAGGCCGGCCGACCCCCGAAGAGCGCGCAGTCCGAAATCTAGTGACGAACATTGAAAACGTAAATATTCCGCAGCAAAAATTGTATGGTCGCTACATGCTATCTGGCCCTATTCCAATTCGACTCGCTCAAACGGATTACTATTTGTATGTAGGCGTCAAATGGAGCCGTCCTCCTAGCTTCTTAATTCAACTGTTCGATCATCCATTTCAACTGTTACTCGCCACCATGCTCATCAGCACGCCTTTACTATTATGGCTGGCGTGGGCATTAAGCCAACCTGCTCGTCGCTTAGAACGTGCCGCGAAACGTGTTGCCCGAGGTGAGTTTGACATCGACCCGAGCCTAGAGAAAGGCACCTCAGAGTTCCGCCAAGCAGGTGCCAGCTTTAATCAAATGGTCAAAGCCGTTAATCAGATGATCTCTCGTCAACAGCGCTTACTGTCAGACATATCTCATGAGCTTCGATCTCCTCTGACTCGTTTACGTATGGCCAACTCGTTAGCACAGCGCAAACAAGGCCAAAGCCCTGAACTCACTCGAATCGATACCGAAACCCAGCGCCTAGAATCCATGATCAACAATCTGCTCGATTTATCTCGGATGCAGATTGACAGCCACATGAATCGCGAGCACCAGCCGTTAGCCAGCCTATGGGAAGCGCTACTCGAAGACACTCAGTACGAAGCCGAACAAATGGAGAAGTCGCTTACTTATAATACTATTCCAGATAGAGCATTATTGTGTCACCCGCAGCTCATGATGAGCGCACTAGAAAACATTGTTAGAAACGCCATCTATTACGGTAAAACAACAATCTTGATCAATATGAAGGTAGATTCGAACCGCTTAACGCTAACGGTTGAAGACGATGGTGACGGCGTACCAAAGGAGGAACGCGAAGCAATTTTCCGTCCTTTCTATCGCGTTTCTACAGCACGGGATGCTCATAGTGGAGGTCGCGGATTAGGGCTTGCTATTACTGAAAATGCCATTCGACAGCATAATGGCTCAATCGAAGCGTCACAAAGCGACTTAGGCGGCCTGAAGGTTACCGTCGAACTGCCAATAGAACAAAAAGATAAATAATATACTTTATTTATCTTTAGTCTATAGATTGGCACGTTTACCTCTGCTCTTGCCAATTCACCAAGTTTTCAAACGCCACACCGAAATAGAGCTCGTAACTGTTATGCTCTACATAACCGATATGCGGTGTGGCCGTCACATTATCCAGCATCAATAGAGGCTCGTTAACTAATCGGACTGGCTCCTCATCAAACACATCAATCGCTGCATGGCGTCTGGGAGAATGTCGCAAAGCATCGAACAGCGCACCTGGCTCAATCAACTCGGCACGACTTGTATTTACCAACAGCGCATCTTGCTTCATCAACGCCAAATCCTCCGCTGTTACACACCCTCTTGAGCACTCACTCAAACGTAAGTGAAGAGAGATAATATCAGCATCAGCAAAGAAGTCTGCTTTCGAAGAAGCGGCTAACAAACCATCCTTTATAGCCTGCTCTCGAGAAGGCTCGCCACCCCAAATCAACACCTGCATATCAAAGGCCTGCGCATAACGCGCAATTTGCTTACCGATTTTTCCGTAACCCCAGATACCCAGCGATAGACCTTTTAAGGTACGACCCAGACCGAGCCCATTAGAGCTTTGCCACAGATCTCTTCGTAAAGCATTGGCATACTGCGGGATATAGCGTGAAGCGGACATTATTAATCCCCAACACAACTCTGCTGGCGCAACAGGTGAACCAACGCCCTCTAATACTTCAACCCCATAACGCTGACATAAAGCCACATCGATATGATTAGACACCTTTCCGGTTTGACTGATCACTTTCAAGCTAGGTAACTTTTTCAACAATGACTCTGTGATGACTGTACGTTCACGAATTAATACAATTGCTTCCACATCCATCAGCTGACTTACTAAATATTCTTCCGAGTAGGACTGGTTCAAAACGATGACATCATGACCACCTAATAACTCAAAAGCATTTAATTCTTTTACAACGTTTTGATAATCATCCAAAACAGCAATTTTCAAGTGACCTTCCCCTAATAAATGAAAACCTTTAAATGACTTAAATACCTCAATCAAGTCTAGCAAGAGTATCAGGTTTCCACCGTTTAGAAGACAGAATGCTGTTTTCGCTAACGTCAATGCACGACAGAGCTCTTCGTCATCAGCTTTCAAATGATCACACAGTCCATCATAGATACCTTAAAAAGCATTCACTAAATGAGTGATAAACTCTCGCCTATCTACTAACAACATAAAAAGTTACCATTCTTAACCATTCTTCAATGGTTCTTTTTTACTGCACAATTATAATAGATAAGTCACTTCATACTGAAAGATACAATCATCACACTTCAAAACAAAAAGAAGTTACTTACATGCTTAGCATCATAAGACAACATAGCCACAAAGCCTTTTTCGTTTTCACGGCTGCCTTTTGGGTTACCTCCGTATTGGTTGTTCAGTTTTATGCAGAGCTAAGTACAAACCGAATTACTCAGGAGGAGCAACAAAATCTACGTCGTGAAGCCGCGTTAATTCGATCGAAAATTGAATCCGCTATCTACGAAGATGTTTATATTGCAGGATCTTTAGCGACTGTACTAAGGGTCAGCACTAGTACCGTGACTGATAATTGGGACAGTGTAGCGTCGGATTTGATCCAGAAATCCACTCATATTCGAAACATAGGGATTGCACCTGACAATGTCATAAGCCACGTATACCCTTTGGAAGGAAATGAAGCCGCCATTGGCTTAGATTTCAGATCAGCGCCCGAACAATACGCAGCAGCAATGAAAGCAAAGGAATCGGGTGATGTATATTTGGACGGCCCTATTGAGCTTGTTCAAGGCGGGCAAGCTCTCATCGCAAGGTACCCTATATTTCTTGATTACCCAATCAACCAAAAGTATTGGGGAAGCACAAGCATTGTACTTAACTTTGCCGACATACTTCAGGAAAGCAATATTAGGGATTTAAAAAATGCCAATTTTGCAATACAGCGAACCACCGTCAGCGGTGCAGTGGATGTATTCTTAGGATCTGAAAAGGTATTCGAGTCACCAGACGAACTGTTACCCGTTTTCTTACCGAATAATCAATGGCTTATTGCAGTCAAAAGTACTGCAGGACTGTCTGATTTAGCCAAACTTGAGCGCAACATCACACAATTCTTTGGCTACACTGGCGCACTCATTCTCTATATCTCAGTATTTTTATTATATCGAGCTTACCAACTGGCTCATAAAGCATCACTCAAAGACGAGCTGACTCACCTCCCAAATAGACGATATTTATTCAATCAACTAGAACAGCGCATGAGGCCATCAAAAAGAAATACTGGCTTTGCCCTGCTAAACATTGATCTCAATGAATTTAAGCAGATAAATGACCAGTTTGGCCATGAAACGGGAGATGCACTGCTAAAGCATATTGCACAGTTAACCAACAATATACTGAAGGGAACAGATTTTATTGCACGTGTAGGCGGCGATGAGTTTTTAATCGTTCTAGACTCATCCTATACAGAACTTGCGGCAAATGAGAGAGCAAAAGCGCTCAAACAACATATTGAGAATAGACCTCTACACAGGAAAGGTAGTGTCATAACGCCTTCAATCAGTATTGGTCTCGTGGTTTACTATCCCGACATACCTACTACACAAGAGGAGCTACTTCATACCGCCGATCATAATATGTACAAACAAAAAGAAGCACACAAAAATAACAGCCAGATACCGCACTATCCTCAAGGTCACATTATTTAAAAAACACTTAATGTGCTAGCTGCCCAGCGATACACTAGCGAACCGGTTTCTTCCTGCTTGCTTTGCTTGATACAGCAGACCATCCGCCTGATGAATCACATCTTCAAGCGGCATGTTTGCATCACGTCCAACAAAAGCGCAGCCTGCGGTCACCGTCACATACTCCGAACACAATGACTGCTCATGAGGAGCTTTGAGATTGACAACACTTTTCAAGATGGATTTTATAACATCTTCGACCTTCTCTTCAGCAAGACCTGTTAGCATCATAACAAACTCCTCGCCCCCATAACGGGCAAGCTGCCCTTTCCCCTTTGGTATCTGCTGTTCCATGGTCGTAGCAACCAGTTTTAGACAATCATCTCCAGCTAAATGGCCATAACAATCGTTAAAACCTTTAAAAAAATCAATATCAAGCATAATAACAGCACAAGACAGGGCGTTATCTAAGCACATTTTAAACAATTCAGGAGACTGTATATCAAATGACCGTCGATTTCCCACACCGGTTAAGCCATCCGTTAGAGCGATACGGCGCAAGGCGTCAGACTGAAATTTAAGCGTCAGATGCGCCTTTACCCGATTGATAAGCGTATAGTTATTTATCGGTTTACGGACAAAGTCTACGCACCCAGCTTTCCAACATTCGATCTCATCGTCTGTATCTTCCAAGCCCGTAATAAAAATGACAGGAATATTCTCGTACAATGGATTTTGCTTTAATAAACGGCACACTTCCAAGCCAGACATTCCAGGCATCTTAACATCGAGCAGAATAATATCTGGAGCCTGCTTCTCAATTACTTCGAGCGCTTCTTCACCTGAGCGAGCCATAAAAATATTGTAATGATCCTTGAGCAACAAGTTCATCAGCTGAATATTCGATAGTTGATCATCGACAACTAAAACATCAGCATTTTTAAGGTTAAAAAAATCCATTAGCACTCACTTATCAAAAACCGCTCTAGACGAGCCTGTGCATTTCTAAAATCAAGATTCTGAACATCCGCGTCAATCTCCGAAAGAACACCATGATATGGCCCTTGATCTTTACGTTTCAGCTCCGAGCAAATATCCAGTACCTTCATATTAGACTGTGCCAACATGTTACATAACTCGATGATCTCAAGACGAGTCACTGATTCCTTTTTTGGAACAACATGCCCTTGCTCTACACTTTTAGCCTGCCCCGAAAGATAGGCCCGTATTGCACTACAAGCACTAACAAGTAGCTCTGAAGTCTCATTTACTTTAGCAGAATAATGTTCGTATTTATGCAGCTTTAAGTCTACCTCTAATTCAGCCAACTTTTCAGCTATGCGCTCTGCGCCGATCGTTAAGGAAGCGCCTTTAAGCGAATGTATCGCACGCATCACGTCAGATACATTATCATCCGTCACAACTGTCGGTATGCTGCCCATCGCGGTCTCAGATTCTGCCAGATAAGACTCGGCTGCAGTACATAAAATCCCCTTGTTGTCACCCAGCCTCAACAGCGCAGCTTCGTGATTAAAATCACTTAGCTCTACTTGAGTTTTGCTGTCAGTATACATGACATCCTTTGATGAAACATTTGGCACAGTAAAAGTACTAATTATTCTAACCAACTGGGCAATATCGAAAGGTTTACTTATATGATCATCCATACCTGCCTGTGCAGCCGCTTTTTTATCTGATAATAAAGCGTTCGCCGTCATTGCAATAATTGGAATATCACTAAAACTCTTTAATGCACGTATTTCTTTTGTCGCGGTATAGCCATCCATAATCGGCATTTGAACATCCATTAATACAACATCGATAACCGCACCACTTTCCTTTACTGCCGCCACTGCTTGCTCGCCATTCTCAGCCGTTAAAATTGTTGTGCCTTCCGCTTCCAGAGACTCTCTTGCTACGAGCCGATTAATTGGATTATCTTCCACTAATAATATCGTTACGTCCTGCAGTCTTTTTTCATACGTTAATACATGATCTGAATCTTGCTGACCCTGAGACGAACAAGATGACTCATCGCAGCCATCAATAAATGGGACATAAAATTTAAACGTTGATCCAGAGCCTTCAATACTTTCAAGGCTAATTTCCCCACCCATTAATTCAACCAGTGTCTTAGAAATAACCAATCCAAGCCCTGTACCACCAAACGCTCTGACGGTTGACGTTTCGGCTTGATTGAATGCCTCAAATACAGAAGCGTGTTTGTCTTTGGCGATACCAATACCCGTATCAACCACTTCAACATGCAAGATATGATCAGAAGTTTTATCAAGACTGAGCTTAATAGCCACATAACCTTTAGTGGTGAACTTAATTGCATTACCGGCAAGATTAATCAGGATTTGTTGTAACCTATATGAGTCCAAAGTCACAAATTTCGGCAACGCCGGATCAACGTCAATCCTCAATTCAAGCTCTTTCTTTTCTATAGACGTGCTCAAGAGTGATGCTACATTGCCGGCCAAATCATGTAAGTTGAATGGATGTGGATCAATGTCTAACTTGCCCGCTTCGATTTTCGATAAATCCAAGATGTCATTTAGAATTCGCAATAAAGAACGTGCTGCCGAATCCGATTTCGAAACGTAATCAATTTGCTTTTCAGTCAATGACGTTTTACGCAATAAGGCGAGCAGACCAATGATGGCATTCATTGGCGTACGAATTTCATGGCTCATATTGGCAACAAACTCTGACTTGGTCCTACTGGCTTGCTCGGAAGCATCTTTCGCTTCCTTCAAAGCATTTTCATACTGCGTCTGCTTTGTTATGTCTTTATTGATACCTATCAGTTTAACCGAATCATCAAACTGGTCACGTTCAATGGTAGCCGAGGCATGAATAGTCTTCCTATTTCCCTTGGCAGTAACAATATCGAATACGATAGATGACTCATCCCCATCCGTCGTAAAACGCTTAAAGTGCTCAATCGCCCTTTCTCTATCATTTTCAGAGACCATGGCCACCCAGTCACTAAAAGGCACTCGCATATTATTATTTTCGATTTCATATACGTCATACATCTTTTGATTCCAAGAAACGTCATTATTACTCGGATCCCAGCTCCAAATACCGATATCAGCAATTTCAGAAGCTTTCGCCAGTTGATCCTTTAGCACCTCCAGTTTCTTACGGCTGGACGATAACTCGGAAATATTAGTTGCCATTCCAAGAAAGCCTGAAACCTCGTCATTTTCATCGTAAAGTGCAGTTATAGATAAATAGACAGGGATTTTATGCCCTGTCTTAGAAACGTAAGTCCACTCTCTTTCATTACGTAACCCAGCTAACGTTTTAGCAACAAACACATCAAAACCGGGCTCAATCTTTTGCCCCAATTCATTTGATAACTCTATAGCGCGCGCTACCACCTCACTTTCAAGATGAAACAGCCCTGGAGTTTGTTTACCTATTAGTTCTTCGGCCGAGTATCCTAAGAGTTTCTCAGCGGCAGGATTGAAAAGCGTAATGTAGCCTTGCGCATTAGTAGCAATGATAGCAATAGCCGCTTTATCCATGATGGCTGCCTGCAAACTGTAGCTTTTGTTCAGTTCAACGGTGCGCTGCTGGACCTCTTTTTCTAAAGAGGCATTTAACAACTCAAGTTCATTCGATACTCGCTTCTGTTCAGTAATATCACGCATGATTTTCGAAAAACCGATGAGTTCGCCATGCTCATCGCAAATAGGAGAGGCCGAAACAGACACATCAAATACTTGACTACGTTTGGTTTGTCGCTTCGTTTCAAAGGGTTTCACCTTGTAGCCTTTGACAAACTGGCTAACTATATACTCATCTTCCGTTTGCACAGAGTCTGTTAAGAAAACATCCCGAGTGAATTCACCAATGACTTCATGACGACTTAACCCAAACATTTTTGTAGCACTATTGTTCCACTCGGTGATAGTACCGTCGATAGACACACCTAAAATTGCATCTTGGCTACTTTCAACAATCATGCTTTTTTCCGTTTTCTCGATTGACAAAGCAGCTTGAGCCTTAAGGCTTTTACGAAACGAAAAGATGACAAATATTAGACCAACAAAGATCACAAAAACCCAACCCACACTAAAAAAGGTAGCACTCATGGCCTTTAAGCGAATGTCATCAACATCTTTCTTCAAGATAATATTAAGCGAATTGAGCCCACTGGTAAGCGGGAGATTAACTTTCGCAATAATTGAGCGACTAGGATTGACCGAAGTGATCTTTGTGCCATCATTCAAAACAAACATTTCTTGAGACTCAGAATAGAGCTCATCCCAGACAGGGACATCAACATGCTCAAAGGCAAAATTCAAAGACTCATCAGGATAATAAAGCACCTCTCCTTTATCATTGGTGATG
Organism: Marinomonas gallaica; assembly: GCF_049821165.1. Lineage (NCBI taxonomy): Bacteria > Pseudomonadati > Pseudomonadota > Gammaproteobacteria > Oceanospirillales > Oceanospirillaceae > Marinomonas > Marinomonas gallaica. Next base: position 2,437,547 of record NZ_CP187511.1, on the reverse strand, counting down.
TACAAAGACGCATTTTTAGGAACCTTCGAAATCAATTCTTTGAAAATTGCATTCGCAGAAACATTAATAACAATAAAACCAAATGGTACTCCGTCACTCGCCATCACCTTTGCAGCGATTCTGACGGTTGGATTGTAGGGTATCGATATGCTATCGAAATCTCGATTTAACGAAATATCTGAAATGTATACGCCCGAAAATTGATTCAATCGAATCTCTGAGAAGTAGTCCCTTCCACTTTTTTCCTGAAGTAGGCGCTCCGGAATTACTTGGGCGACTCCCGCTTCTTTTTTCACGTTCACTATCTCTTTGCCATTCTCATCAAATCCGATATAACGCAACTGAAAAGCCATTTCATTCGCAGTCAAATAACTCTTAAATATGGATTTCAAACGCGACTTCCATATAGTTAAGACCTCAGAGTTTTGCGAATCAGACTTGGCTTGAATAATGGCTTGTACCGGTGGGATTGACTGAAGAATTGTGATGTCGCTAGCGTACTTATCTAATTTAGCCTGGAACAACAATCGCTCAGCTTCTAATGCACTGCTAAGCGCTCTCTGCTCTCGCTCAAGAATTTGTTGATAATTGAAATCATAACTCACCCAAACACCCGCCACTAAGCTCATGACAAACATCGAGCTAGCGATAAACCAGCGATTCATTATCTTCATCTTTAAGTCACTCGTCACAGCTATAGAAAATAGATTAGAAATCTGCTTGCAACCCGTAACAACTAATCCAAAGTTTTAGAATAATTACAAAGCACCTTTAAGAGTAGGCTATAAAGCGTAGAGTTTTGTAAGCTTGTGTGATGAGAAAAAATGAAACTGACAAGATAAGACTAAGCGCAAAAACACACCGTCTTGGGTTAGTCATTAGCTCACCTGTTTGGTTTATGAACTGAATGTATGACATCTAATCAAGTGGCCAAATTCACTACACCACTACAAATGCCGGTGGGTTGAGATTCAAAGGAAACTACTGAAGGGGAAAACTCAAGATGAAAACAAGCGTCAAACTCTAGACCACTTTCACACATGATGGTTGAGCGGTTCTTTCTATTCGCGAATTTGTAGATGTTTTTGTTTGGATTGGGTTGAGTTTGCGGAGATTGCGATTGTACATAACCATTACCTGTAAGTTGTAACTAAATAACAACTTAAAAATAGGTTATGTCAGCATATACTGCAAATTTGACAACTTATGGTTCAAATTTGTCACATTATGCTTCAATTTACAGAGGGGAATTAAGGTGGCATCTCCACCAGCCTCACCTCGGCACACAAGTCAATCGCTGTGGCTGCTTCCTTCCGGACCTGACCAGATTCACGATGTATTGTTGCGAGGGGACCAGCGGAGACACCATAGAGAAGGTGCCGTTGACCTTGGAAGCGAATTATACGCACCCTAATTCAAAGTGCAACCGATCTACTTATATTTTTCAGTCACTTAGCGCAGTTTTTTTCAATTGTGCTTAAATTAACATCTTTTGTATGGGAGCGTTGGTATCCGCAAGCGCATTTAGTACCATACCCGCCAATTAACTTTTGAGGATGTATCGTTGAAGCTGTTTGTTAAAAACTTAACCCACGTCGACCTTTCTTACTTCTGCCCTGTCCGTGGTGTGTTAGGAGAAAGCTGGCAAGCCGATATCGTGCTAACAGGGAAGCTAAACGATGAAAGCATGGTGTGTGACTTTAGCATCGTAAAAAAGATGATCAAGCAGTGGCTTGATACGCACATTGACCACAAACTGGCAGTACCAGCTAACCATGAAAGTAGCGTTATTAAAACTCTGGACGATGGCCGAAGCTCATTTGTATTCGAACATCAAAACGGCCAGCGCTTTGCTTGCACTGCGCCAAAGCAAGCCTTTGCACAACTGCCTGTCGATGAGATCACAGCTGACAATGCTGCCAAATGGGTTGAAGAACAAATCCTAGACCTTTTGCCAGCAGAGTTGGAAGCCGTTTCAGTGCACTTCCACCCTGAACATTCAAACGAAGCTCAGTACCAATATAGCCATGGTCTAAAAAAGCACGATGGTAACTGCCAGCGTATCGTTCATGGTCATCGTTCGGTGATTGAAATCTATCGCAATGGTGAACGTGACCGTACGCTCGATCAGGATTGGTCTGCCCGTTGGAATGATATTTATCTAGGCACTCATGAAGACTTAATTGGCATTATTGATGAAGATGGCCAACGCTATCACCACTTCAGTTATGCGGCCTCTCAAGGGCTCTTTGAACTGATTATCCGCAGCGATCAAGTCTACATGCTCGATTGCGATTCCACCGTCGAGTCATTATCGAGCCATGTGGCGCAACAACTCGCGAAAGAAAACCCAGGCGATACCATTGAAGTACACGCCTTTGAAGGCATCGGTAAAGGCGCCATCTCTGAAGTAAAGGTAGAGAAATGAGTTTAAAAGCATTTGAAATGTCGCCTAAAGGCACAGAGCTAAATTTAGACGACGTATTGGCCAATCTAAAAACGGATCAAGACGGATTGATCGCGGCGATCGCTCAGCAGCATGACACGAAAGAAGTGTTAATGCTGGCTTACATGAACGAAAAATCCATTCGCGAGTCATTAGAAACGGGGCAAGTATGTTACTGGTCTCGTTCTCGCCAAACCTATTGGCGCAAAGGTGAAAGCTCAGGGCATCGTCAACGCCTTGTGTCTATGGCTTTTGACTGTGACGGCGATGCGCTCCTGTTACAGGTGGATCAGCAAGGGCCCGCTTGCCACACGAACCGTCGTGACTGTTTCTTTTTTGAAGTTAAAGATGGAAAAGTGTTAATCGAATCCGATCCGCAGTAATTTTTACCAGAACTGTCCACTTGCTTACCCGTGTAGGAAGTGGACTGTTTACTCCGCCTTAAACGCCTCTCTATCTGTTGCCCTCCATCTCTATTACATACCGACAAAGCAACACAATAGCACTGTCGCTACTTGTCTCTATTTTAAACTCCCCTTTAACTAGAAAAGTAACCACTCGCAACACAACGCGCTAAAAAACAAAACCCAAGATATTGAAAAATAAAGAAAAAGTGGAATTAATCTTGCATTTATGGATAGATAACGTCATCACATTGGAACTGTGATGCCTAACATCAAAAGCATTATTATAAAGGCCTCCCCATGAAAAACTTATCCGTAAGAACAAAGATTTTATCGCTCGTACTGCTTTTTACTATCGCCATTCTCATCACGGCGATTAACTCTGCGCTAACCAGTAAAACCGTTGCACAAGACTTACAGTCAGTTTCCTCGCAAACTTTGACGCTGGTAAAAGACCTAGAAAAAACCCGACAATTGCTGTTAAAGCAAACCGTAGAATTTGAACGCGGGTATTTCCAAGTATCAATCGCGAAAACGATCGGCGGGTACGGAGTAGAACGGATTAAAGAATCGTCTGATAATTTTCAGGCCTATTCAGCAGAATTAAAAAACAGCCTTGAATCAGTTAAAAATTCATTGGCCGCGTTGCCAGCCAACGCGCTGCTGGATTCCCTTAACAGCCAAATTGAGGTGCTCGAATCACAACAAGCGGATTTTTTAAATGCGAGTACTGAAACTTATGAATGGTGGCTACAGCTTAAAACCATGCAAGCGAACAAGGCTCGTCGAAGTGCAGACAACACATTAACCAGCATTAATACCAGTATGGAGAGCATTATCTCCACTATTGACGAGTACAACACGCAAATCGCCACACACCAATCGACGAAACTTGAGCAAGGTCTGTACACCAATATAAGCGTCGCAGCGGTTTTAATTCTTATCGGCCTAGGTTTAAGCTTGATGATCATTAATGGCATTGTTCACCCTCTTAAAAAAGCGGTTAAACGTGCTGAGGAAATGGCATCAGGGACCTTAGTCCGAAACGAGCACCCGAGTGACCGAAATGATGAAATTGGTACTCTCGAAAATGCCTTCGACCAATTAGTCGATAAACTAAGAGACATCATGCAAGATGTTTCAACCTCTAGCCTAGCGCTTACCGATGCAGCAAACGATTTAAACCGAATCACGGATGAATCAACACAAATGGTAGGCACGCAACGAACTGAAACCGCTCATATATCCAATGCTATTCATGAGATTCAAAGCACCGCTGTACATGTATCTGAGTCGACAACAGAAGCAAGCCAAGCCGCCCATAACGCTGAGTCAGCAGCGGATAACAGCATGCGTATTGTTCATTCAACTATCGCTACCATTGAAGCACTGGCACAAGAAATCAGTCACTCATCCGACACCATCACCGACTTAAAACAAAATACAGATGAAATTAACAACATTTTAAATGTCATTCTGGGTATTGCTGAACAGACAAACCTCCTGGCATTAAACGCGGCCATCGAAGCCGCCCGAGCTGGCGAGCAAGGTCGCGGTTTTGCCGTTGTCGCCGATGAAGTACGCCATTTGGCGCAAAACACGCAAAATGCAACCCAGCAAATTGAAGCGATGATACAACAGTTGCAAACAGGTACAGCACAAGCCGTTGAAGCCATGAAACATAGTCATGAGCGCTCAACGAATGCGGTAAGCCAAGTGCGTGAAGAAGGTGCCACCCTCTCTGACATCAGTCAAGCCATCTCGCAAATTCGAACAATGAATGACGCGATATCAGCGACAGCCGAACAGCAAGCTACTGTCACAACGGAAGTACGACGCAATGTTGATACAATTACAGAAATAGCGGAACGTACGAATAATTCGATTAACGCCATCAGTCACAGATCAGACCAGCTAGCGTCTCTTGCCTCACAACTGACTAGCAAGATTGCTTACTTTAAGGTGTAATGAAAGTACATTATTTGGGTAGCTCTAGTGATCTACCCTACTATAATCAACTTTTGACGGAGGTTGTATGTGTCGTTGGATGGCCTATCAGGGCACCCCAATTTATTTAGAAGAGTGGCTGTTTGAGCCAGACCACTCCTTGATCCACCAAAGCTTAAGTGCTCGCAAATCTGAGGTGACTGTTAATGCGGATGGGTTTGGTTTGGGCTGGTACGATGAACGCGAAGAACCTGGCCTTTACCATGAAATTTTGCCTGCTTGGAGTGACTGCAATTTAAAAAGCCTTGCAAGACACATTAAGAGCGGCCTCTTCTTTGCCCACGTACGCGCCTCCACCGGAACCTCCACAGCTCGCTCAAATTGCCATCCTTTTGGTTACAATAACTGGCTGTTTATGCACAACGGTCAAATTGGAATGTACGAGCAAGTTCGTTGGCAAATTGATCGATGGATACCCGAACACCTTTACAATCATCGACGTGGCAGCACCGATTCAGAAGCTATCTTCTTACTGATGATTGCCAACGGTCTTGATAAAGACCCAGTGCAAGCTGTCACCCAAACACTGCAAATGATCCTCACATTAATGAAAGAAAAAGCGATCACTGAGCCACTGCGTTTCACCAGTATGCTGTCCGATGGCCAAAACATGTGGGCCATACGGTTCTCCAGTGATGATTACGCCCCCTCTTTATATTATAAACAGTTTGAAGAACACGTAGTGATTGGCTCAGAGCCATTAGATCTGTCTGGTGATGGTTGGCAACTCGTCCAAAGTGGACACATGGTTAAGGTTGGCATTGATCACTACGAGAGTAAAATACTTAACATTGGACTGTGGTAAGCGCCAATCATAGTAACGTGCGGTGCCCATACATTCGCTCTAGCTTACAATCTCTTAAACAGCTCAACGGAGTAAACTCATGATTCATTACGATCTTATCGGTAAGGTGGCCGTCGTCACTGGCGGCGCTTCTGGCATTGGCTTGGCTTGTGCCAAACTGTTAGCAAGCTCTGGTTCTGCCGTTGCTATCTGGGACTTACACGAAGACGCGCTACAAACCGCTATGGAAGTGCTCTCTGATTACGAAGATCAAGTATTAACTGTTGAAGTCGATATTTCTGAGTCCAGCTCCGTTGAGGCGGCCATGCGTGTTACGGTAGAAGAATTTGGCCGACTGGATATTTTAGTGAATAATGCAGGCATCGGCGGCCCACTAAAACCCAATGGCGACTACACCGACGAAGATTGGCGCAAGGTCATGGCCGTCAACTTAGATGGCGCGATGTTCTGCCAACGCGCTGCACTGAAATACATGACCCAATTAAGTGGCGGCAGTATTATCAACATGTCATCGATCCTTGGCCAAGTGGGCTTCGCCAACGCGTCTGCTTATACCGCCACGAAACACGCGCTAATCGGCCTAACCAAGTCCACCGCGCTGGAGTATGCAGAATCAGGGATTCGCGTAAATGCCGTTGGTCCCGCTTTCATTCATACGCCTATGGTAGATGGCTCTTTAGATCAGAAGATGATTGAAGCACTTGCGTCTCAACATGCGATGAAGCGTCTAGGACAACCCGAAGAAGTTGCGCACATGGTTGCATGGCTAGCGTCAGACGGTGCTTCTTTTGTTACGGGCGGTTATTATCCTGTAGACGGTGGCTACTTAGCTCATTAAGTACTGCGAGTTTGAGCTTCATAAAAAACGCACCTTTCTAATGAAACAGTGCGTTTTTAACTTTATGAATCACTAATTAAGCAGGCTCTTGCTCACGATAAGCGTACGTCGCATCAAAGCGTGATTGAATCCAGTCACCGCTGTAGATTGGATCGTATTTCGCTGGTCGCTCTTTACTTTGGCAAGACGGCACGCAGACAACATTTGTCTCGTAATCTGGTTCAACAAAGAAAGGGAAAGAATAACGATGTATATCCGCCTCTGACGCCCGTACTCTATGAGCCGTCGATGTGTACTCATCATTGGTCCAACGTTGCATCAAGTCACCAATATTTACTACCAGTGAACCTTCCATTGGCGTCGCTTTTATCCACTCGCCGTTACGATGTTTTACTTCCAATCCACCTACTTCATCTTGTAAAAGCAGCGTAATGCACCCGTAGTCAGTGTGAGCGCCAGCACCATTATCATGGGTAACCGATGGACGTGGCGGGTAATGAATCATTCGTAAAACGGTCACGTGATCTTTGAAACAACGTGTAAAAAAGTCTGATTCTAACTTTAAAGCGTCGGCCATGGCCGTTAGAACATGTTGTGCCACACTAAACGCTGTCACGTAATAATCATGCAGTGTTTCTAACACCACTGGGTCATTTGGATTTTGATTTGGACCGTACATTTTTGGGTACTTAAGCGCCAATGGATGATCTGCTGACAAATCCAACGCCATATCAAACGTTTCTTTCCAGTCTGCTTTATTAAGTTCGTCAAGCTGCTCTTCACCAACGGCCCCGTAACCCCGATGATTGGTACTATTTTTGATATCAATCGCCAGTTTCTCATCCAATGGCTTATCAAAAAAGCGTTTCGCGGCTTTCATGATTCGCGACATCAAAGCCGTGTCGATGTCGGTGTTAATAAGGTAGAAGAAACCGATTTCCCGGCATGCTGTATCAAGAGAGCGTATTTCATGGCCACGTACGGCTTTGTCTGGACTGGTTAGTTTCGAGAAATCAATTAATGGAATACCCATGTTCACTCCGGTTATGCTTCATTATTACGACTGGCCAGCCTTACTAGCCGTGTATGCTTGGGATTAAAGCGCTTTAAGCCTTCTTCTGCGAAGTCGACATAGATCATCTTTTTGCCTGTGTCTTCTTGGCGTACGATTACCCCTTGACCGTATTGTTCGTGACGCACTTTATCTCCAGCTTTTAATGCACCTTTTACAGCTGTTTTAGACTGTTTAAATGTCACATTGGGGGCGTCATCACCCAACTCGGCAAGATACGTGTGTAGAACGTCATCTAAGTCAGCCGATAACTCTAATGGCATTTTATCATGCCAATGCAAACTCATTTTTTGTATGGGCACTGGCTGAGCTTCATAAATAAAACGACTCATACTACCAGACCGGGCTGCCCCGCCAATCAAACCACCACTGCTTAAGCGACGAACGTCTTCACCCGCGGGACTTTCTAAAAATACCAATCGTTTGCGCGCGCGCGTCATCGCCACGTAAAATAGACGCCGCTCAGCTTGCATTTCAGCCGCTGCTTGACGATCAATGCTGCTTAAATCGTCGTCATAATAGGGAAATCGGCCTTCCTGCAATCCAGACATCATCACCAGATCAAATTCCAAGCCTTTCGACTTATGTATGGTCATCAGATGTACGCCATGCGTGTGTTGTTGGTCCTGCTCATTAAGCTTGACCAATTGTGCGATAATCGATCCAGCATCGCTAGCCATGCCACGCACATAACTCAGAAAAGACTCGCAGGTAGCGATCTTTTCTTGGGTTTGAATGTCTTTGCTGCTGGTGTGTTCAAAGTAACGATAAATGCCTAACTTATCGATGGTTTGCAATAACCCTTGGGCAGGATCATTTTTGTATAAACTCAAGCTGCGCAGCCAATCCGCTCGGTCGGCGATTTTCTTGCCTTTCCAGCCCTCTGTTTGATCAGCTAAGCGTTCTAAAAGCTCAGGAATTAAGTGAGGACTTTGCCTTGCTTGAGTCAACAATCGGTTTCGGTCCTGAGCCCCACTCGTCGCATTCGGCACGGTCACCAAGTACTCAACATCCGCTTTATCATAAAACAGCGAAGTATCTTGCAAGCCTCCTGCCATCACGGATAAATACGCCATCAGCATCCGAATCTGGCGATTTTCCAGTAATGGGGAATCACCGTGAAGTTGATACGGTACAGCTTTGTGCATCAGTGCTAACTGCACAGGCACCATATCACTATACAGTCGCACCAACACAGCGCAGCTTTCTAAATCACCGCCCTGCGCATGCCAATTTTTCAACTCACCTAATAGCGCTCGTCCAGGCAAATCCGAACGAGCAAAATCCACTTCGGTTTGTGCTCCGTGTCCTAATACGAGCTGTTGTACATTATTCTGTGACACCACACAGGTCGCCATCATGCCGATACTGTGACCAAAACGAAAACTACAAGCTAATGGATAGGTATCAACCGTCACAAAATCAGTGTCAAACTGACGTGCCATAATATCTGGCGAAGCGCCGCGCCATTCGTAAATACATTGCTGTACATCGCCGACAATCATCCACTGAGCGCGGTCTTGATAAAGCGCTTTAAGCAACTCGTACTGACAAGGATTGATGTCTTGAAATTCATCTATCAGAAGGTAGTCATACTCTGGTGCCATGGTCTGAATCAAATGCTGTTGCTCAGAGTCGGCGTACTGAATCAATTGAAATGGGTCCGCCAATAGATCAGCAAAAAAACGTAGATTAGACTGCTTCCTCAGACTCTCCAGTTGATCATAGAGTGCCACAAAATGACGGCACTCTTTTGACCAACTGCCATTTTCAAATACTTCTCGTGCTGTAATACTGGCCGCTTTCACTTGATCAATAAATAGCAGGAAGTCTTCCAACCAATCACGCTCATCATGCAGCTCTAACTCGATGTTTTCGCGCATTAAGCGGTGACGCGCTTCACGAATCAGTTTTACCAAAGAGAACTCATCGGTCACAAGCTTGGCGGCGGGTAATAATTGACGCTGCTCTAAGCGGCGGCTTAAACGCATGCCGAACGCATGGAAGGTCATGACATTGGGAACACGCGCCGAGCCAAATGGTGCGAGCGCTTTGGCCAAGCGTCCATTAAATTCTTCTTGAGCGCTTTTATTAAACATAAACACGCCAATTTTATCGGCGGCAACACCTTGCTCAAGCAAATGCGTAATGCGAGCAATCAAAGTTGTACTTTTTCCGGCGCCTGCCACCGCAATCACTTTGGCATGACGAGTTAAGTCGTGTTGTATGACCGCATTCTGCTCTGCGGTATAGGAATATTCGCTCACGTTCACCTACTACCTGTGACGTTATTTAATCTTCAAACAAATGACCAATTTCGCGGAACGCTAAATGCTCACGTCCGGCGATTTTAGCAATCGATTCACCGCATACGACTAAGCGTCGCTGAAAACGAGCAAAGAACACTCCGTCCGCTCGGGCTATCAATGGATAGGCACTTTGCATCACGTCATCGGCCATCAAATCCACTACTTCACCAATCACTTCGCCAGCCTCAACAGCCTCACCTAACGACTTATTAAAGCACGCGATACCCGCTACTGGCGCCTTGACTAAATCCATCGCATCGAGCGGATAAAACGTGACTTGACGGCTGTCTATCTTAGGCGCTTTCCCCTCAACCACTTGGCGATGAATGAAATACTTCATTAAGGCACTGGCATCTTGTTCAGCAAAGTCGCGAGATATATCGTTTTCACCACGAAGCTCTAGTGTTAATGATCGGCATCCCCAAGGCATTAAATGCGCATAATGCGTTTTTAAATGTCGCCAAACACTGGCATTGGTTTCATCGAAAGAATGCGCGCCGGTCTCAAGCTCTGACAAGGCAACGTCGGCACCCATTAGCCCTAATAAAGGCGTGAAATAGGCTTCAAACTCTTGCGCGACATAAGCATGCATACACGCCTCGCCAGAACAATGCAGATCAATCACTTCATCAGCATCCATGGACAGCGCCAATAAGGTTTTACGCAGCCCTTGTAATTCGCTGTTTTCAGGCAAAGCCATTAGCTCTTGTCGAATTGCTTGACGCACTAAATCAATGTTTTGATCAATATCACCGGTGACTTGCTCGTGAATTCGACGCTCCACCTTGTCACCCAATTGGGGCCAATTACGGTTGAAATTTCCCCCGCCGTCTGAAAAAGCAAAACGTCCGGGGATATAGCCATGAAAATTTTGCCCAAGACCAATTGGATTTGCCACCGGCACAATGATAATTTCCCCTTTAATTAGACCCTTTTCATCGGCTTTTATCAGTTTTTTGATTAAGGTGTTGAGCACTAAAAAGCCTGGCCATTCATCTGCATGAAGTCCCGCTTGAAGATATATTTTCGGACGTGATCCAAGTTCACCAAAGTGATGCGCTTTGACCACTCTCTGAGTGCCCGGCGTCGCACTGGGCAGTGTGTGAGAATACACTTGATGGCTCATACTCTTTCATCCTTTCACCAGGTCTCTGAAAAAAGCAAAATCAGATGATTACTTTTAGGACGTCATGGTACGCTAAAGCGCTATCGAATAAAAAATAAATCCTTGTAAGAAAACACCTTTTTGTACGTCTAAAGGATTAAGATAAACCGTTAAGGAGCCTTAAATGAAGCCACTGAATAGCCTCTATTCGGCCTGTATTTTAGCGATGGGGTTGAGCACATCCCTCTTTTCAATCGCACAAACCGACAACAGTGAGTGGAATAAAACGCTCGAGCAAGCCAAAGGCCAAACTGTTTATTTGAATGCTTGGGGGGGTGCAGAAAACATTAATGCTTACATTGATTGGGTCGCCGATCGCGTTGAAAGTGAGTATCAGGTCGAGCTCAAACATGTTCGTATCCATGATGCGGCCAATTCGGTTAGTCGTGTTTTAGCTGAGAAAACCGCAGGCAAAGATTCCGATGGTTCGGTGGATTTGATCTGGCTCAACGGTGAAAATTTCCGCGCCATGAAAGAAAATGGGCTTCTATATGGACCATTTTCGAACGATTTACCCAATTACGCAGCCTATGTAAACCCAGAGGCCCGCCAGAGCTTATCGCAAGATTTCGGTACGCCAGTGGAAGGAATGGAATCACCTTGGGGCATGGCACAAGTTATTTTCATGTACGATACCGCGACGTTGGACGAGCCGCCGCGATCAATGCGCGAACTCTTGGCTTATGCAGAAAAATACCCTGGTCGCATCACTTACCCAGAGCCCCCACAGTTTTTGGGGTCTACTTTTTTAAAACAAGCACTGCACGAGCTGACAAGCAACCCTGTCTTATTGCTTAAACCGGTTTCTGAAGTGGATTTTGACCAAGTAACGGCCCCTCTTTGGCGTTTTTTAGATAAATTGCATCCTGTGGCATGGCGACGCGGGGCAGCATTCCCTGCCAACAGTCAAGAAATGATGCGTTTACTGGATGACCGTGAAATTGACATAGCATTAAGTTTTGATGTATCCGCTGCATCGGTTCAAATCGACCAAGGTAATTTACCGGACACCGTGCGTTCGTACGTCTTTAAATTTGGCACCATTGGTAATACTCATTTCGTGGCAATACCTTATAACAGCGCTGCTAAAGCGGGCGCACAGGTCGTGGCCAACTTTTTATTGTCGCCTCAAGCACAAGCGCATAAACAAAACCCGACGGTCTGGGGCGACTTAACGGTACTCGATTATCAGAAGCTCGCTCCGGCTCAACAAGCCGCCTTTGATGCGTTACCTAAGGGCGTTGCGACGCTGAGCTTAGATGAGCTTGGCACTACCCTACCTGAGCCGCACAGCTCTTGGATGGAAGCGCTAGAAACGGAGTGGCGTTCACGCTATGCACAGTAATGATGATTGATAGGTCTGTATGGGACATCGTGCGAATCAGTGGCTATATTGGGTGATCATAGGGGGATTGTGTCTCCCTCTTTTACTTGGTCTATTGGGCGTTATACTGCCCAGTTTTGGCATTGACCCAGCACTAGGCTCATCACAATTTAGCCTAGTTCACTGGCATGAGCTTTTAAACCAGCCAGAGTTTTGGTCAGGTTTAAAGCTCAGTGTTTTCACTGGGCTACTGGCAACCGTGCTGTCCTACTGGTTTGCTAGCAGCTTAGTGGTCTGCACTTATCAAACACGATGGTTTCAACGCTTACAAAGCATCATCACCCCCATTTTAGCCATCCCGCACGCCGCCATTACGATTGGCGCTCTGTTTGTTTTGTCGCCATCAGGTTGGTTGGTTCGCATGATCAGCCCTTGGCTGACACAATTTGACAGACCACCAAACTGGCTGACAGTGCAGGACCCAGAAGGCATTGCTCTTATCATTGCCTTGGTCATAAAAGAAACGCCTTATCTGGTGTTTGCTATGGCAGCGGCGCTATCACAACTGCAGCCTAACAAAACCTTACTCACCACACGTTTATTAGGTTACGACCCGATCACCGCGTGGCATTTCACACTGCTGCCACAGCTGTTCAAACTGGTGCGCTTGCCAGTATTTATGGTGTTAGCGTTTAACCTAACCGTCGTTGATGTCGCGACGATTATAGGGCCCAACACACCCTCAACTCTCGCGGTTACTTTGTTGCGCTGGTTTAATGATCCATCGCTAAGTTTACGCGGCCAAGCGAGTGCTGCGGCCATGATCTTGGCATTCAGTGTTGCTGTATGTATTGCAATCTGGTTATTAAGCGCACGGTGCTGTGGTTTGCTCAGAAAACGTTTGAGCTTGTTAGGTCAACGCCGATCATCGTTACGCTGGGCGACACTTGCCGGAATGCTAGGCGCTCTGGTTATTTTATCTTTAACAATACTGGCACTTTTCGTTTTGCCGTTATGGGCCTTCACACGTCGTTGGCGCTTTCCAGACAACTGGCCCAGCAGCTTCACTCTGGATAACGTCTTTCGCGCGGGTCAAAATTTGATTGAATTAAGCACTCAATCTTTCTCTCTAGGCTTTTGCAGCAGTTTAATCAGTCTTGGCTTAGCGCTGGTTTTATTAGAATGTGAACGACTTCGACCAAAGCAAAAGCTCGCAGTCATTATTGTCTTTAGCGCGATTCTGTTGCCACAGATAACGCTGTTGTTTGGCATCCAAGTTGGATTGCTGTATTTGGACTGGAATGGCACGTGGTGGAGCGTGCTTGGGCTGCACACATTATATACCTTGCCCTATGTCTATCTGACATTAAAAGCCCCCTATTTGGCGTTTGATCAAGGCTATTTAGAGCAAGCCAATCGTCTTAGAACAACACCCGTAAGAAATTTCTGGCAAGTTAAACTCGCTTTATTAAAAGCGCCAATTGGGGCAGCGCTCGCCATTGGTTTTTCCGTTAGTATGGCGCAGTATTTACCCACACTGATTGCAGGTGAAGGCCGTATTAATACCCTCACAACGGAAGCGGTAGCAAGAGCCTCGTCAGGCAATCGAAAATGGGTCAGTGTGTTGGCACTGGCGCAAGCGATCTTACCACTACTGTGCTTTTATATGGCCACCCTGTTGCCGCGCTATTGGACCTTGTGGCGCCTTACGTTAAAGAGAGCTCTATGCTGACATTGCAGTCTGTATTCATTGAAAGTCCAAACGGAGTCTTAATAGACGCCTTAACCGAAACCGTCAACCAAGGAGAGTGTTTGGTATTGATGGGACCTAGTGGGATCGGTAAATCCAGCTTACTGGGCTATGTGTCAGGCACTTTGCCTAAAGCGTTAACGGGTCGTGGCGAAGTATGGTTACAAAACAGCCGGATTGATCACCTATCTGCCGAACAACGTCACTTAGGTCTACTCCAACAGAGCCCATTATTGTTTCCACACATGACCGTAGAAGAAAACTTACTGTTTGCATTGGATCAAAAAGTAGCTAAAACAGAGCGCAGACAGATCGTCAAAGCGAAACTGAACGATATTGGCTTGCCTGGTTATGGTCATCGCTTACCTCAGGAATTGTCTGGCGGCCAACAGGCTAGGTTGGCATTACTCAGAACCCTGTTATCCAACCCTAGAGCACTCTTACTCGACGAACCGTTTAGCAAACTTGACCAAACGCTACGCCAAGAAATGCGTTCATTAGTTGACCAATGTATAAAAGAAGCCAACATCCCAGCTATATTAGTTACCCATGACGTGGATGACGCTAACGCGCTTGGAAATAGAATTATTGAGTTAAAGTCGGATTTTTAATAGATGGTAATTCGGCTACATCAAAAACGTAAACGGCTGTACCTTTTACGGCTGCAGGATGAATTGTGATCCCAGTCCCTAATCCAGATGAAAAACCTCGTGAACCACCTGAAATGCCTGTCGAGACTTGCGTGGAAATACCACCGCTGTGATTTGGGAAGTTGCTCACAATAATGCCATTCGCACCTATTTCTGCGGCTTCTTCTTTTAAAGCCTCGATCGCCGAATCCATGCGCCCTTGTTGTGTCATTCCACGAGAGCTAGAAGCTTCAATGCTTCCTACAACCTCGTATTCGGTCTTGGGCGCTTCGGAATAAACCTTTACCACCTCCACATCAATCGCTGCGCGCTGGGTGCCAGTAACAACGTGTGATCCTGACGCACAAGCGGTCAGCAATATCGCCGAGGCACACAGACTTAAGCCTTTTTTCATAAACATACCCGACTCCATTTCTTAAGAGATAAGTTTATACATTAGCAACTAATGTGGGCGAATTGTTGAATAATCCGTGCAAGTTATAGAGACACAATGAAACTAGGCTACTCATGTGCATGGCTATCCTCTATTATCTTAGCGTTTCCCTCTTGCTCAATGAGACCTTATGATTATCCAAACAGACATTGTTGATTTAGACACAGCAACTGGCACCATGCGTTGTCATGTATACCGCCCGCAAGCATCGGGAACCTTTCCTTGTATCCTGTTTTATTCTGAAATTTTTCAAATCACAGCGCCTATTGAACGCTCTGCACGCATTCTAGCAGGGCACGGTTTTGCCGTGGTGGTTCCAGAAGTGTTTCACGAGTTAAACCCTATCGGGACGGTTCTTGCTTATGATGACGTTGGAAAGGATAAAGGGAATAACGATAAATTCACCAAACCTCTTGAACATCACGATAGCGACACAAACGCAATGATTGCTTACTTTGAACAGCAGAGTTATTGCACGGGAACCTTTGCTGCGATGGGGGTTTGCATTGGCGGTCACCTTGCCTTCCGCGCCGCGTTAAACGAACGTATTCTATCGACTTATTGCCTTTACGCTACCGACATCCACTCTAATGCTCTGCCATGCCAAGACGGAAATGACAGTTTTAGCCGCGCTGGTGATATACAAGGAGAATTGACAATGGTGTGGGGTAAACAAGACCCTCATGTGCCTACAGAAGGCAGACAGAAAATATATCAACAGCTTACGGAAACTGAACGACACTTTTCTTGGCATGAATTGAACGCACAACATGCGTTTATGCGCGATGAAGGTGATCGCTATGATGCCGAATTAGCCTTGTATTGTTACAAAATGGCCATCGATCAATTTCGTCGCACTTTATAAAGTGTAAAGAGTATTTTCTAAAAGCCCCTTTAATGGGGCTTTTTATTGCCAAAAACAAAGCGCTATGCCCTGCTACACGGGCACCTTTACATTCAGAGCGCACTGTTTATAAAAGAAGAAAGAAGTACCAAAATAATAATGTTTACAAAAACTTGAATTGATAATACTGCTGTTAAAAATAACAATACAAGCCAGCTACAGGATATAGCATTTAAAAGTTATCAATATTCAAACACTCAATCAGATGTTTGGTTTTTAATTTCAACACTAAAGCGTTTAATTCAGTTATAGGACGTAACTCTATTAAGTACTAATTAATGAACATTCACCTGACGAATAAATAGAGGGAAGCATCATGGATACTATCAAATCAAAATACATCGTAGGCTTATTGGCTGTTGCTGCATTAACAACTGCATGCAGTGAAAAAATGCCTACTGTAAATCAAGAAAACTGTACTCAAGCAAATATTCAAAAAATTGAAGATTCAAAAGTGCGTGAAGATTTTTCTGATCAATGTTTTGATTTCCGTATCGAGCAGGGTAAGGAAAAAGCGTCTAGCTTACTTGAACAAGGTCAAGACAAAGCTGAAGAGCTTTATGATGACAGCGCTGATGCTATTGAAGACGGTGCTGACGCTGTAGGCGATGCATGGGATGACAGTGTTGACGCAGTAGAAGATGGTGCTGATGCTGCAGCAGATGAAATTGACGATGCGACAAAATAAACATCTGTAAAGCAATGTATTTCATATAACTACATTACTGAAAGATGCTTATTCATAAACTATAAAAAAGCCGAAAGATTATAATCTTTCGGCTTTTTTATAGTTTACTGACTTATTCTTTAACATCCATAAATCGACGTGCCCACTCACGACTTTCATCAAGAGTTGAATAACGCGTAGCAAGCTCAGAGGCATTTAATGTCCCCTCCGCAATACCTCGTTGCTCTCTTAAACAATCATATGTTGCTTTGATCGCTGCAAAATACGCAGCATGCCCATTAACAACAATACGTACGCCATTTTTGGCTAAGCGTTTTCGATCGTTTAATTCTGGGTTCCCATATGCAACTAACATAAGTGGGATGTTTACGTTTTTACTGATGGCTTCTAAATGCGCAAAATCTTTTATACCCACCATACAAATACCATCCGCACCGGCTACTTCATACGCTTTTGCTCGCTGAATCGTTTCCTCTACCGATAATTGAGCAGCGTTAGTACGTGCAATGATCGACATTGTTGGATCAATACGTGCTTCTAAAGCCGCTTCAATTTTACCAACCGCTTCATCCAGAGGGATTAAATCAGTCGATTTATGGCCATATTTAGCAGGCAAAAGGGTATCTTCTATCGTTAGCGCCGCAACGCCAGCGCGCTCTAACTCTGTAATCGTTCGCATAACATTTAAAGCGTTGCCATAACCATGATCTGCATCCGCAATAATGGGCAAACGAGCAACTCGCCCTATTCGAGTCGCTTGCTCGACAAATTCACTTAGCGTAATCAATGCAAAATCCGGTGCGGCCAATACTTGTAGGGATGCGACAGAACCACCGAGAATACCCACTTCAAACCCTAAATCTTCAGCGATACGAGCAGACATGGGGTCAAACGTTGAAGCCGTGTAAAAGCAATTGTCACTCTCAAGTAACGCGCGAAAGTCTTTACGCAGATCATGCTGCGAGGGTGTGGCCATGGTTGTACTCCTAGAATGGCCCAATTTCTGGCAGAAGCATCGAAATTAGGCAAGCATACGAAATCCGTTGCATTCTAACCAAATCGATACTTTTCAGTCATCATTTTGAGCTTAATCAAACTTCCAAAAGCCTTATTCTTCAGTTATGTTGGAAATTTACCAGATTGATAATGTTAACTAATTGATCAATATTGACTTAAGTAGTATCAAGTAATGACAGATAGCGTCTGGCAAACTAGTTACTTGGGGGGACTGGAAGGCAATACATGCTCGCAAATGCTTCGATTGAAATAGGACGAGAGAATAAATAGCCTTGCGCTATATCTACATCATATTGCTTAAGCAGTGCCGTTTGAGTCTGCTCTTCTACGCCTTCCGCAACCACCTTCATGGCAAGATTTTGAGCCATTGCCACAATGGTTTTCACCAAAACCTGACTTGATTGGGACTCCAACATATCCATCACAAAGGAACGGTCAATTTTTAAAACATCGATTGGATAGCGTGATAAATAGCTTAACGAAGAATAGCCTGTACCGAAATCATCTAACGCAAATGTGAAGCCCAGTTCCTTAAGCGCTTTAATCTTATTGGCGAGACGCTCACAATGCACCATTAAAACCCCCTCGGTAATCTCAAATTCTAAGAACTGAGTACCACACTGATGTTTCTGAACGATTCCCTCAATAGTTGACACCAAATCTTCACGAGTAAATTGCATCGCAGATAAATTCACTGCAAACCGACTACCTGGAGCTAAATGAGACTGCCATACTTTGACGCAGCGGCATACTTCATCCAATACCAGCATATCAATCTCATTAATAAGCCCCAACTCCTCTGCAACAGGTATAAATGCATCGGGGAACACCAAGCCTCTAGTAGGATGATGCCACCTTACGAGGGCTTCGGCACCTTCCAAGGCATTGGTCTTAAGGTTAATCTTGGGCTGAAAGAAAACGTAGAACTGTTTATTTCTAATACCCGACTGTATTGAATTACGCAGTTCAAGTCGCTCTAGCGCCTTTTCAGTCAAATCGTGAGAATAGAAACGAATGCTTCCTCGCTGTGACGACTTAGCCGCAAATAAAGCGGAGTCGGCATAGCGCACCAAATCTTGGAGGTCTTTGGCATCATCTGGGTATAAGCATGCCCCTATACTTGTCGATAGATGAATTTCCGTACCATCAACCAACATTGGTTTCGCTAAAGCTTTGTTGATTCGTTGCGCTTCTTTATAAAAGCTTTCTCGACTCATGACAGGCGACAAGAAAATACCAAATTCATCACCTGCAATACGAGCAAGATAGGACGTATTTGAAACGACAGACTGAAGTCTTTTACTTAAGGCGCACAGTACGCCATCCCCATGTTCATAACCATAACTGTCATTGAGGGTCTTAAAATGATCAACACCAAGCACCAAAAGACCCAGTTTAAAACGGCTAGGAGGAAATTGTATCAGTTGAGAAACTTTACTTAGCAAGCTGCTTCTGTTTGGTAAGCCCGTCAATGGGTCATACTTTGACAAATAGTGTACCTGCTCTTGGTACTCTTTTAATTCCGTAATGTCTCGCCCGATCACAAGTACAGAATTAAGCTCGCCCAACGAGTCGAATTCAGGTGTTAGGCTTACAAAGACATGCGCTTGCCCATTGGCAGTCGGACCCGATACTTCGCATTCTTTGCTGGTTTGTGTTGCAATAACTTGCTGTAACTGCCGATGCAAGTTTGTTTCGTTTCTTGGCACATAGCTTTCAAAGCAACTGTACAGATAAGCATTTAACTCTGTCGGAGTTAGCCCATAAAATCGCTCAACACTGGTTCCAAATAAGCCCTTCATGGCGGGATTCGCATAAAGCAAATGACAATCTAAGTCATAACGACAAATGTAATCTGGAGAGTTTTCAACCAATGTTCTGAATTGTTTTTCACTGACTTGAGTACGCTGCTTTGCCAGCTCTTGCTGTGTCATGTCTCGGGCGATCAACAGCGCTCCCGAAACCGAACCATGTTTATCAAATTCGGGTAAGCATCGGACTTCATGAATCACGCTTTCGGCATCTAGAACCTCAACATTCAAAATCTCAATTGCAGGTTGCCTTGTATTAATGGCTCTAAAAATCAACTCCTGAATTTTTTCTGCACTGCGCCCAGTGCTGGGAACTTCGGTAGGTGTCTTCCCTACTACCTTCTCTCGCGAAAGACCGGTTACATGTTCAAAGGTTTGATTGACGTAAGTGCGTCGACCTAAAGCATCATAGCGAACAATCATATCGGGAGAATTTTCGACTAAATTGAAAAAGTCTTGTTTATGCTGGGTCTCAACTATTTCTCGCTGAAAGTACTTAGTCACATTATACCAATTTGCAATGAACTGCTGCTTTTTGCTGGAGCCAAAGTTAACGGGATGGAAATAGATTTCGCAAGCTTGCTGATTAAATTCATCACCTAATAGCATACTGCAAGCAACAACGTCACAGGCACCTAACAACGATCGCTCAAGCTCTACCCAGCTAGATTTTATACTGTCTGGCATAAAGTTTACGGCCAACTGCCCAGCTACGTTTGTATGGGGTGCAACATATCGCTTTGCTCGCTCGTTTAACCAGACAACTCGTAATTTACTGTGCTCATTTAGCTCGAAAAAACCAATAGATTCGTGAAGATTATTCAGAATTGAATGGTAAAACTCACCAAGTTCAAACGTACCTTTTACGGCCCTTAAGTCAGCTGCGCCATAAGTCACATGCTGACAATTTAGGAGCATCCCCGCGATAAAAGCTTGCCCATTATGATCGAATGACGTGAAACAAATCTCTTCGAAAAGGATGTCATGCTCATGAGGCACCTCTGGCATTGACATTTGTAGCGTATGTGCTTGCCGAATCTCTTTGACGAATTCATCTCGCCACCCTTTATCCTCTGCGTTGGGCCAAGTATGCTGGAACCATTGCCGAGGAACATCACCCATAACATTAAAGTAACGTTGCGCAGCAGCATTGAAGGATACAACAATGAGATCACGGTTAGGGTCGATGATAAAAAAAGGGGCTGATGAGGTAGAGGCAAAAAATGACTCTGACAAATCATTAAAAGAAGGGTAAACCGATTTATTTATACCACGCTCTAACAACATGCTCGACAGCTCCCAAATACAGGCAGCGCAACAATACACGTGCTACCCAACTTTCATAAAGTGTACTGTCTGCTAAATCGATGAAGATTACATTGCAAATCCTGTTATCAATTGTATACACGTGTAACACGATGAAATTAATGTATATTGATAAGAGATTAGCGCCACTTAGAAAGTGGCGACGCTACTGCTGCAACAATTTTAGAATGGATTAAGCAATTACATCACGTACGACATATTTTTCGTACATGTTAGCTAAAGACAATATTTCGTCACAATAAGCCGTAGGCTCGCTAACCACTATTTCTTTGCTATGATGCTCGTTAAGACTTTTCTGTAACATAGCAATCATGCCTAAAGCAGCAGAATCTAAAAACTTAACTCGATCACACACTAGCTCTATTTTTCGAGCATACCTCAAAGCTTGCTTACACTCATCACGAAACCATTCATGGTGTTCAAATGAAAAGGTTTCCGGCAGAGTAATTCGTTTGATATCCATAATCGACTTATCCTCATTGCTGTATTATCGGGCTAGAAGACTAAAACAAACCTTGTTTGCTTGCTTGCTTGCTTGCTTTCATCTTGGCTCAAAACGTAATGATCACAAGTTAATTACGTTGAGATAGGGCTACTGGATTACATTAGGGGATAAATAGCTTTAAAGGCGCCTGCGGATGAAACACGACTCAACCGCAAACTAGGTTTGTCATCTTACTTGAGGCTAATTGAGCCGTGATGATAGTAGATATAGCAAATTTTCAATTTTTTGGGCAATACAGCACCTCTCAGCACTTTCTAATTCCCTCTATACAGTTCATAATCCGTACAAAATATTGACACTAGAAGGATCTAGAATGCGCCCCATCGTTACTCTTGCATTATCACTCTTTTGCTCGCTAATAATTGGAGTCAATGCTTACGCAGGCAACACCAACTCTCTAAGTTGCCAAGGTGACATTAATATTGGCAATTATCACTGTAATGACGTTTCAACCGGAAGCAATGCACTGGCTGAAAAAAACCAATATGCGTATGACTCAGACGTACTTCAAGTACAGCAAATGTTAAGTAAATTAGGCTACAATTCTGGGCACGCCGACGGAATTTATGGGCCAAAGACTAAAAAAGCAATTGAGAAATTTCAATTTGAAAATGGTTTTATGATAAACGACCAAATAACACTTCTTTTGATCTATCGCCTGAAGTTAAAACTTTCTGAGCAATAAAAAAGCTTATCTCAAAGTATCTGCCAAGAATACTTGGAAAACCTTAGTAAAAACAGTGCCTTTCAGATAAGCACCTTAAGGTAATTCGCCCTTTTACGTAACCTCTCAAAGGAAATAGGTGATCCAAGTACGTAAAAAGAATGCGCACTCAATGCTCGCATCACGGGCAATTGAGACTTTGTCACTTCAAATACTCTTGCCACCAACCTTTTTGTACTAATCCGTGCCAGTCATGATACTGAACCCTCTTTGTTGATAGGCCACCTAAAAGTAGCCATATCGCATTCCTGTAATTTTATGACATAATGGCATCATTAACGCTTCCGCTGGTTACAAAATCGGAAGTACTACCAAATAAAACGTGGCTTTTGTGTGTCACTGTGCCACCAAAAACACCCATACAACCAGAAATCACCCTATACATGACACAAAAAAAGACACTAGAAACTGACCATAGCCCAGTCGAATCAGCCTTTAAACTTGATCGCCGCTTTTCCATCGCGCCCATGATGGAATGGACAACCAGCGATTACCGAGTCTTTGCAAGATGCCTGACCAAAAACACGCTTTTGTATACAGAGATGGTGACAACAGGTGCTTTGTTACAAGGTAAAAACCCTGAGCGCTTCCTAAAGTATGACGCGTGCGAGCACCCTATTGCACTACAGCTCGGCGGCTCAGACGCCTCGGCGCTTGCTAAGTGCGCAAAAATGGCGGAAGAGTTTGGTTATGACGAGGTAAACCTAAATGCAGGCTGTCCAAGTGATCGGGTTCAAAACAGTCTGATTGGTGCCATATTAATGGCGCATCCAGATAAAGTTATTGACGCAATGAAAGCCATGCAGGACGCGACCTCTATCCCTGTAACACTGAAACATCGAATTGGTTTAGACGATCAACAAGATTACTCTATTGTGCGTGATTTCGTTGGCGCAGTAGCTGATGCAGGGGTGGAAACCTTTATCGTGCATGCGCGTAATGCTATTTTGCAGGGTTTGAGCCCAAAGGAAAACCGTGAAATTCCGCCGTTAAAATACGATTTTGTGTACCAATTGAAGAAAGATTTCCCTGACCTTGAAATCCTGATCAATGGTGGCATTAAAACAATTGAAGAAACACAAACACATTTACAGCATGTAGATGGTGTGATGATGGGGCGAGAGGCCTACAACAACCCTTGGGTGCTGAGCCAAGTGGATTCAGCTATTTACGGTAATACCCCATTGGTTGAGACACGCTTTGAAGCATTAGAGCGCTTCCTCCCATATGCAGAGCAACAATTAGCAAATGGAGAGCGCCTCATGCATTTAACCCGCCATTTACTGGGCATTTTTCAAGGGATTCCAGGCGGAAAGCAATTTAGACGCTACCTTTCAGAAAACGGTCATCAAAGTGACGCTAAAATTAATGTGTTACTGGACGCTATCGAATTGGTAAAACAACAGCAAGACAAAGCAAAGGATAAGAGCAATGAGCACTAAGTTATCTCAATTAAAAGAGTTCACAACGATTGTTGCCGACACAGGTGATATCACTGCAATCAAAGATTACCTTCCAGAAGACGCAACAACTAACCCTTCTTTGATGCTTAAAGCGGCCCAAATTCCTGAGTATGCCCCATTTATTGATCAAGCGGTTGCTTGGGCAAAAGAACAAAGTAGCGATAAAGCACAGCAAATCATCGATGCCAATGACAAGCTAGCCGTGATTGTTGGTTCTGAGATTCTAAAATACGTGCCAGGCCGCATTTCAACGGAAGTGGATGCGCGCTTATCTTACGACAAAGAAGCGACTATCGAAAAGGCTCGTCGTTTAATCAAACTGTACGAAGAAGCCGGCATCTCTAAAGATCGCGTGTTGATCAAAACCGCTTCAACTTGGGAAGGCATTAAAGCCGCTGAAGAACTTGAGAAAGAAGGCATCAACTGTAACCTAACGTTGTTGTTCTCATTCACGCAAGCACAAGCTTGTGCCGAAGCTGGCGTGTTCCTAATTTCTCCATTTGTTGGCCGTATTCTTGACTGGTACAAAAAGTCAACAGGCGAAGAATACACCGCTGAAACGGACCCAGGTGTTGTATCTGTTACAGAGATTTACAACTACTACAAACAACACGGTTACAAAACAATCGTGATGGGTGCAAGTTTCCGTAACATCGGCGAAATCGAACAACTTGCAGGCTGTGACCGCTTAACAATCAGCCCTAACCTACTAGAAGAGCTTAAAAAAGACGAAGGAAAACTAGAGCGTAAACTCGTTCCTACCTCTGACGTCTCTACGGCTGGCGAACCGGTCACTGAGCAAGCTTTCCGTTGGGCTTTAAGCGAAGATGCTATGGCAACAGAAAAGCTGGCGGAAGGTATCCGTAACTTCGCAGTCGATCAACGCAAATTAGAAGCCTTGCTCGAAGCTAAACTGTAAACTCCTTCTTTCCTAAAAGATCACACCAAAACGCGACTTTATGTCGCGTTTTGTTTGTTTACGTGCTGCTTTTATAGTCACTGGGCAAGCTTTCCGTAATGAATATGAATAACGAGTAACGGCCATACCACTTTTGTTTTTAAAATCTATACTGATAGTTCTTGAATGAATTAGGTATAAATTTCATGCTTCAACTTATAAAGAAAATGAGTGTTAGCCTACTGATGACCGTCAGTATATTGGGCCACGCAATGGAAGCAGAACCTCAATTCCAGATAGAGAAAATCAGTCAGCTTCAAGGCATTCCTTGGGGTATGGCGCAACTAAACGCTGACACTTTGCTAGTCACTATTTTGGATGGTCAATTACTCAAAGTAGATATGTTGACGGGAGAAACCGTCGAACTTTCAGGCCTACCTAAGATAGCAAGGTTTGGTCAAGGAGGCTTGCTAGACGTCGCTATCTCCCCTGACTTTAAAGACACCGGCTGGGTATATTTTACCTATGCTCATCCAACAACATCCGATGAAGCAACCACGGCATTGGCCCGGGCTAAGTTATTAGACAACGCACTTGTGGAGTGGACCGATCTTGTTATTGCCGATGCAAGCTCTTCAAAAGGTCAGCACTTTGGCAGTCGAATTGCTTTTGACGGTCAGGGGCATGTCTTTTTCTCGGTTGGTGATCGCGGTAAACGAGCCAATGCACAAGATCTATCCAATCATGCGGGTAGCATACTCCGCGTCAATATGGACGGCACTGTGCCAGCTGATAACCCCTACGTTAGACATGGGCAAATACGCCCAGAAATATGGAGTTTTGGCCACAGGAATCCCCAAGGGCTGTACTTTGACAAAAAGACTCAACACTTATGGTCTAATGAGCATGGTCCACGTGGTGGTGACGAAATAAACTTGATCCGTGTTGGCGCCAATTATGGCTGGCCAATCGCATCATACGGAAAAGAATATTGGGCACCAATACAAGTGGGTGAATCAACCAGTAAAGAAGGCGTTGAAGAGCCTAAGAAAGTATTCATTCCTTCCATTGCGCCAAGCTCTTTGCTGATTTACCGTGGCGACCTATTCAAAGGGTGGAACGGGGATTTTCTTTCAACCGCTTTAGCATTACGCCATCTGAACAACGTTAAACTGGAAAGCGGCAAGGTCTATGAAACAAGGTTTCTAGAAAACCTCAACGAACGCTTACGAGATGTTATTGAAGCCAGTGACGGTAGTTTGTTAATCAGTACAGACTCTGGGCAAATACTGCAAGTTTTCCCAGCGCATTAATAAAGAGGCTAATGCCTCTTTATTAATGCTGATTCATTTATATCTTATCAGATAGCTGGTACCGTCTATGCCACTGACGTAATTCTGAAAATGTCATCGGCTGTGCAATCGAATACCCTTGGAAATAGTCACACCCTGCATCTTTTAATAGGTCAAACTTAGCCATGGTTTCAATGCCTTCAGCGGTTACTTTGATGTTCTGAAGATGACATAGCTCAACGGTTGGTTCCATAAGCTTATGATAAGCATCATTAGTTAAACGATCGACTAACTCTTTATCAAACTTCACCTTATCAACTGGGTAATCAATCATCTGAAGCAACGGCGTATACCCAATACCAAAGTCGTCTATCGATATATTAAACCCAGCATCAC
This sequence comes from Marinomonas gallaica, assembly GCF_049821165.1. Taxonomy (NCBI): domain Bacteria; kingdom Pseudomonadati; phylum Pseudomonadota; class Gammaproteobacteria; order Oceanospirillales; family Oceanospirillaceae; genus Marinomonas; species Marinomonas gallaica. The sequence goes on along the minus strand of NZ_CP187511.1, from coordinate 2,411,320 downwards.
GCAATTCTCTTAATACAGAAAGCACTTGCTCGACTGCGAAATAACCAAATGTTTCAGTGATCTCAAGCTCAACTGAACGATCAGGTACATTAAATTCTTTCTTAAGGTTAATGATTCGATCGGCAAAAGCTGTTTGCCCAAGCTCTCCCGCGGAGATATTAATGGCGATAACAATCTCTTCACCTAACAACTCTCGAAGATTTGATAATTCACTAAACGCGTTTCTAAACACCCAATCGTCAATTTTAGTATAACTACCCGTTTGCTCGGCTATGGGCACGAACTCATCGGGCGTAATTTGCCCTAGATCCGGCGAAAACCAACGCAGTAATATTTCTAATCCTTTAATCGTATGATTTTGATCCACAAACGGCATAAAAACGAGAGAAAACTCTTCATCACAGTTTACAAACTTCAAGGCATCTTCAATCAACTTTACACGACGTGCTGCGCGAGCAATCGTGTGCGAGTACGCCGAAAATCGATTTTTACCCGTACGTTTGGCGTGATACATAGCCATGTCAGCGTTTGCAATCAGCTCTCTTAGATCCTCACCATCACTTGGGTAACTTGCTATACCAACACTTGCTGATACTGGAGTAATATAACGTTCCGTCTTAAATCCGCCTTCAAATAAACTGACTAAACTTGAGGCCAGCACCAAACGATCATCTAAATGCTCATGGGCTAAGACAATCGCAAACTCATCACCCGCTAAACGAGATACAAGTGAACTTTGGTTTCGATGCTCGTCGTTTTGCAATAACGCCTGAAAAGTCAATGCAGTATGTTGTAACAATTCATCGCCCGCTTCATGCCCTAATCGGTCGTTAACAAACTTAAAATTATCTAAGTCGATATAAATTAAAGAAACATAGCTATGACGATTCCACGCTCTTATCAATGCTCGTTTTGCAAACTCTTGGAATCGGGTTCGATTGGGTAGCTTTGTTAACGAGTCAGTTACAGAAAGAACTCGTGACTGTCTCAAATTTTCATTAAGCTGATCATATAAGTCGTAAAACTTGATACCTAGACGACTCACCTCGTCTTTACCGAAAGGTTTTTGAATATTACTTTGATGCTCGTCCATCACTAAGGTTAATTGTCGATCTAACGACTCAATGGGATGAATAATAAAACGTTTTATTAAAAGTAATAATAACGCCGTTATAGCAACACCTAGAATCACCGAAACAGCCAGCATCCAACCAATTAAATAGGAACGTGATTGACTTAAATACTGCTCTGTCAGTTGCATTTCCAAATCGAAGTCAGGGAATAAGGTAATTGACCGAAAAGTATCTGACACGTCAGGCTTCACATTTGTACTGCGATTCACTATTGAAGGCTTTACACCATATCGCTCGCTTAAATTGTTGTATAACTGATCAAACTTGGTTAAATAAACCGTTGCAACAATCGCAATGGAATCCTCCATTGATGGCTTTAAAGGATGTGTAAATGTAGAGGCGTTAACGGTTTTGCCATACAAATAGGCGTGATGCTCACGCTTAAGAAACATGAGTTTTTGTGCTCGTAAATCATTTTTCAGAATCAATGATCTAGCAAACATCGGCAAGAAACTGGGCATATCTGAAAACGGATCATCGCTACGCTCGTAATGATACAACGGCTCGCCTTTATTATTAAAAACCGTCAATAATACACGCGCTTTTTCATCTTCAAGAACTTCATTAATTAAGTAATCTAGGCGTTGCGTGACAAAGTATTCATTTACATCCCTGCCAATATAGTGTGTGAAATCTGCAAGGGTTTCGCCTTCTAAGAGAAGCGAAATGATATTTTCACTTATGCTTGCCTCACGCTCAAACTCGATTTTTGCTTGCAAAAGTTTTAGGTCGAGTCTGTTCTGCTCGACCTCTGTCAGCGTAGCGGTTTGGATTTGATACACTCCAATCGTAGCCGCCAATACTCCGACAAGAAGAATTGGTAGAACGAGGAGGACGAGCCGTTTAGTTAGAGTCATAGTAGCGAATTAAAGCGTCCTTGATGCGTGTCCTTTTTAATATATCAACACCTTTAAGCTCCTTAAACAATGTCGAATTTTGAATAGCTTCCGCATCTAAATAAATCGACGTATCATTTAATATCTCGCTATCAATATAAGGTATGGCGTCTTTATAGGGAGAAGCGACCCAAAGTCGATCCGTGTTTCTTGCACTTATTTCGGCACGAGATAAAAAGTTTATAAATGCTTGAGCCTCTTCTTTTCGTTTAGACTCCATAGGAATAGCTAAGCAATCCACCCACACAATAGCCCCCTCATCCGCTATGGTGTACTGCCAAAGCGCATCGCCACCTTGAAGCTCATTCAGACCTTCTTGGTCACCCGAGTAAGCAGGTGCGATCCAGATATCTTCTTGATCGGGGGAGTTAGACACATAACTGTATATATAATCATAGGTCTCTACAAAGTGCGATTGGTGCTTGAGCAATTGGAATGCTTCTTTGAGATGAGTTTCACTATGTGTGTCAATTGGATAACCTAAAGCGGCCAAGGCCGTTGTTAAAAGTTCATCCGCTTGCCCTAGCATACCGACATGACCGCGAAGCTCCTCCACAGGGTCCAAAAGATCCATCCAACTACTAACCTGTCTGTCAATTTTGTCACTTCGGTAAACGATTCCATACGTCCCCCAAAGATAGTGACGACCATAACGACCACAGGCTTCAGGCCAAAATTTTTCTCGGCGAACCTCTTGTTCGACTGGGTAGAGATGACCTGCTTGAGACATGACGCGAATTGTAGAGTTATCCACCACTACCACATCAATATTTTCAGCATTATGGCCTGATAAAATTAAATTTCTTTGTGCTTCATCATCATACAATACTAAATGAATGGGGATACCTGTCTGCTTTTCCCATTCTTCAATAACGCTTTCACCGACAAAATCTTCCCATGTAAATAGAGTAAGCGGCGAGTTATCAGATTGCACTGAAGCTGATAACATAGCTGAAAAAAGAACAGCACTATAAGCCATGGTTTTTTGTGGCATTCGCTTCCCCTAAATAGAAAGATCTCATTTATTAAAGCTCTTCACCCCAAGAATCTGTTTCAGCTTCACCCCAGGAGTCTGTTTCATCGCCCCAAGAATCACTACCTTCAACACCCCAAGAGTCGGAAGAAATACCCTCTTGCGTTTGCAAACCATCACTTTGTCTTAGGCTAGAAGTACCTTTTATCTCACCCTGACGGTTTTGAATGTAGACATCTCGTAAAAAAGAGTAACGATCACCAAACACCATGCGCTCAGCGGACAGATATTTAGCACGAATCTGAATGACATTAACGCCGCGAGCAATCCACTTGTGATCATCCGTGAAGTCGTACAAATCCATACCATCATACAAAGAATAGTCTACAACCATGCCACTGGCATCACGTACAGTAGAAGGCCCAAAGAATGGCAATACTAAATATGGGCCTGAATCGACTCCCCAGTACCCCAATGTTTGGCCAAAGTCTTCTTCGTAGTGTTGCAAACCCATTGCCCCTGCAACATCAAAAAGACCAAAAATACCGATGGTGCTATTGATAATAAAACGAAACGTTGACGAGGCGGTTTCATCCCATTTCGCCTGCAGTAAATTATTAAAGGCATTAGGCACTTCCCCTAAATTTGAAAAAAAGTTACCCACCCCTTTTTGCATGAAATTCGGCGTTATCGCATCATAGCCCTGAGCGAGGGGTTTCAATCCATATTCGTCTACCGTTTCATTGAAACCAAACATTGAGCGATTAAACCCTTCCCAAGGATCTTCAGGGGTCGTCTCTGCGACAGCAAACAAAGACGCTAACAAAAGACCTAAGCTGGCCACTATTTTTTTCATCTCGTATTCACTCCCTTGCCTTAAACAAGCTTCTTCACTTCTTGCCATTGTTTTGCTAAACGCTTTTCAGAAATTGGTTCTAGGGTGCCAACCGTTTGCGCAAACAATGATATACGATATTCTTCCAACAACCAGCGATAGCGCGTCAGGTTGGGATCATAGATCCCCTTTTCATCATGCGCTTTTTTCTGGCGTACATATTGTGCCCACAACGTTTCCAGCTCGCCTACCGCGGCATTTTCTTTATTCAAATGATTCTGAAAACGCTCTAAACGTACTTCCACCCCTTTGAAATAACGCGGCAACTGGCCAAGCCAATACAGCGGTGTAGCGCCAATAAACCCAGGATAGACTAAGTTTTCTAGCTGTTTTTTAATATCACCATAAACTATCGTCCAAGGTAGGGGCATAGAGCCTTTCATTTGTTTAGCAACTTTCTGATAAGCTGACAGAACCGAATGCAGTTGCACGCCCATCTCATTAGCGACAGAGATCAATTGACTCTTACGTGACGTCAGTCGCTGCTCAAACTCATCTTTTGTTCTTGGTAACGATTGCTCTTCCAAAAACACTTTTTCAACGATGGCATCCAGTAAATCATGGAGTAGCACTTCTTTCTTGCCAATCGGCGCAAATAACAACATGGATTCACGCAATTTAGGTACATTTCTTTCAAGGTACTTCATGTCCTTGTGGAGTGCTATTTTTAATAATGCGATCACCCCTTTCCGATGAGCTTCTGCTGCAGTGCTCGGGTCATCGTACATTTTTAGTGAGACCGAATGCTCGTTGGCTACGAGTGCAGGAAAAGCGGTAACTTTAATTCCCGCTTGTTTCAGCTCCTGACGCTCAGGCACATCTTGATCAGGCCACTGGGTTAACTCTGCTTGCTCATGTTTTTTGGTGCCAAATTTCGCAAAGCTTTTCTCAACCATTTCGGCAAAACGAGATTGCAACTCCGATAAATCCTTGCCGCTGCCGAGCACTTTGCCACGTTCATCAATCACATCAATGCTCAGCGTCAAATGCCCTTCTAACCGCTCTGCGTTCCACTCCGTAAGTGGTATTTCCACCAAGGTTTCACGCTTAATTTGGAGTGATAATTGCTCCAACAAATCGCCTTTATCCTTGGATAAGTTAGGATAAATACGATCCACAAACTGAGGAATTGGTACAAATCGACGACGTAAAGCCTTTGGTAAGGCTCGAATGAGTGATTCACAGCGCTCCTTCACATAACCCGGCACTGCCCAACCCAGCTCATCTAACGTCAACTGGCGCAACAGTCCGACAGGCACTTTTAATGTGGCACCATCTTTTTGTTGGCCGGGAGCAAACTCATAATCAATCGGCAGCGCGACACCGTTCAATGAATAGTTATCAGGAAACGCAAATTCATCAACGTTAATGTCCTGATTCACTAAGTCATCACGCGTCATCAATAAGAGATCGGGGTTCTGCTTAGCAAAATACTCAACACTTTTCTGATTTCGTACGTCTTCTGGCAGTCGTGTATTATAGAAATGATACACCGCTTCATCATCAACAAGAATATCGCGGGTCCGCAATTTTGCTTCTTGAGTCTCTACCGCTTTAATGAGGTCTTGATTGTATTGAAAAAATTTAGCTTTTGATTTTAAGCCGTGTTCTACCAGCGCCTGGCGAATGAAGACATCGCGGGCATCTGCTGGATTCACGTGCCCGTAGTCAATACGGCGTTTCGCAATCAAGATCAGACCATAAAGCGACACTTGTTCGTTGGCAACAACTCGACCTTGATTACGCTCAAAATGCGGATCGAAATACTGACGTTTAACAAACGGTGCGGCGTATTCTTCCACCCACTGTGGGTCAATCTTCGCCACAATACGCGCATACAATTTAGACGTTTCCACCAATTCTGCGGCCATCATCCATTGTGGCGGACGTTTAAACAGCATAGAGCCTGGGAAAATGGCTAACTTACGTGATCGACAACCGAGCATTTCTCGAGAGTCATCAATTTTATTCGCCACCTGTGTAAACAAGCCCGCTAGAAGCGCTTTATGAATAGCATCGTACTGCCGTTCTTCATGATCAACTTCTTTGAAGCCCAGTTGCTTACAAGCAATCAAGATCTGACGATGAATATCACGCCATTCGCGTAGGCGCATAAAGTTTAAAAACTGTTTGCGACAATACTGACGCAGCTGATTTTGGGACAGCTCTAAGCGTTGCTCTTCAAAGCGCTGCCAAAGGTTAAGCAATACCATGAAATCCGAGTTTTCGTCTTTATCGACGGCATGACATTGATCAGACTGCGTCTTTTTGTCTTGCGGACGTTCACGAGGATCCTGCACTGATAACGCGCTAACAATGATTGCTACTTCTTTTAAAACGTGATGCTCGTTCGCAGCAATCAGCATACGCCCTAATTTAGGGTCAATCGGAAGCTTAGCAAGCTGACGACCTATGGTGGTCAGACGCTCATTCTTCAGAGCTCCTAATTCGGTTAACGCTCGGTAACCATCATTGATCATGCGTTTTTCAGGCATTTCAACAAATGGAAACTTTTCTACCGCACCCAAACGCAAATTGGCCATTTGCAAAATAACGGACGCTAAGTTGGTACGAAAAATTTCAGGATCCGTAAACTCTGAGCGATTTTGGTAATCTTCTTCGTCATATAAACGTATACAGATGCCATCCGCTACACGACCACATCGCCCCGCACGCTGATTGGCACTGGCCTGACTGATCTTTTCGATCGGTAACTGCTGCACTTTGGAACGCACACTATAACGACTGATACGCGCCAAACCTGGATCGATCACATAACGAATGCCAGGAACCGTTAGCGAAGTCTCCGCCACGTTAGTCGATAACACAATGCGTCGACCGCCGTGCGATTTAAAAATGCGTTGCTGCTCACTGCTGCTTAATCGGGCATACAAGGGTAAAACTTCCACCCCTTGCAGTTGTTCTTGTCGCAATAACTCAGCCGTCTCGCGAATTTCACGCTCACCGGGTAAGAAAACCAGTATATCGCCTGCTCCACGGTAACCAGAAGCACGTTCTTCTGCGATCAAAAGCGTCACCGCATCTAATACGCCCTGCTCCATCGACTGATCTTCGTCGAGCTCTTCCGAATCACCTTTGCTCAGTAGTGGCTGGTAACGAATTTCAACGGGATAAGTACGTCCTGAGACTTCAATAATGGGGGCATTATTAAAGTGACGAGAGAATCGCTCAACATCAATGGTGGCTGAGGTGACGATCACCTTCATATCAGGGCGGTTATCCAATACCCGCTTTAAATAGCCTAACAAGAAGTCGATATTCAGGCTGCGTTCGTGGGCCTCATCGATAATAATCGTGTCGTATTTCTGCAGATACTTATCCTGCTGTATTTCAGCCAGCAAGATACCGTCCGTCATCAATTTGATGAGCGTTTCTTCTTGACTTTCATCTGTAAAACGGACTTGGAAGCCTACCGCCTCGCCCAGTTTCACATTCAATTCGTCACTGATACGATCGGCAACGCTGCGCGCAGCGATACGACGTGGTTGCGTGTGACCGATTTGACCAGCAATGCCGCGACCCGCTTGCAAACACATTTTAGGTAACTGAGTGGTTTTACCCGACCCCGTTTCACCCGCAATGATCACCACTTGGTTTTCTTGGATGGCTTTAACGATTTCATCGCGTCGCCCTGAAACTGGCAACGATTCATCAAACGTGATGTTAGGCATGCGTGCTTGACGCGCCTGATAGAGTGTTTTCGAGGATTCAATTAATCGCGCCACTTCGGTTTCTAACTTTGAAGTAGGCAGACCTTCCCTTCGACGTTTTTCAAGCATCTCTAGCTTTCGAGTAATCGCGTGACGATCTCGTGCCATAAGCTCAGCAGACTGATGCCCTAGCAAATTGGTTTCTTGGTTATCTCGCATGTAGTACTACGGACCTTACAAATACGGCGTCAATACAGACGACTGACGAATGGTAACTGTTTAATATGGATCAGATTCTATCATTAAATGCGGCAATTGGCGTTGACTGTATCGACCACTCAATAAGGATGCACACATCTAACCTTATAGTTCAAAATTCTTACATCGTTTCAGTGGATACGGTTATAGTGGACGACTACAATTGAACTCAATGAATACACTCCCTAAACAATAGATAAGGATGGCCAATGTCTGAACAAGTATTTAACGATAACTCCTTAACCATCGGTAACACACCACTGGTACGTCTTAACCGCATTGGAAATGGAAATATCTGGGCCAAAATCGAAGCGCGCAACCCAGCTTTTTCTGTTAAATGTCGCATTGGCGCTAACATGGTTTGGGACGCGGAAAAACGTGGTGTTCTAACAGAAGGCAAAGCCATTGTTGAGCCGTCAAGTGGTAACACTGGTATTGCTTTATGTTTCGTTGCTGCGGCGCGAGGTTACGACATTACCATCACTATGCCATCCAGCATGAGTCTTGAACGCCGCCAAGTTATGAAGGCATTAGGTGCCACGATTGTGTTAACTGAGCCGGCGAAAGGCATGAAAGGCGCGATCGAAAAAGCGCAAGAAATTGCTCAAGACCCTAACTTTGTTCTGCTACAACAATTTGACAATCCCGCTAACCCAGAAATACACGAACAAACAACTGGGCCTGAAATTTGGAACGATACCAATGGTGAAGTTGATGTCTTTGTCGCAGGTGTGGGTACTGGCGGTACCATCACAGGCGTAAGTCGTTATATCAAAAACACGCAAGGCAAAGCGATCACCAGTGTCGCCGTTGAACCAACCGCCTCTCCGGTGATCACGCAAACCATCAATGGAGAAACACCAACCCCTGCACCTCACAAAATTCAGGGCATTGGCGCAGGCTTCGTACCTAAAAACCTTGATCTGTCTGTTGTTGATCGCGTTGAGCAAGTATCAAACGAAGACGCAATTGCCATGGCAAAACGTCTAATGCGCGAAGAAGGCATTTTGTGTGGTATCTCATGTGGTGCAGCCGTGGTTGCAGCAGAGCGATTGAGCCAAGAAGCAGAGTTTGCAGACAAGAAAATCGTAGTGGTGTTGCCGGATTCCGGTGAGCGCTATCTGTCTACAGCATTGTTTGAAGGTGAATTCAGCGACAACGAACTTGTTCAGTAATCACTAGCTAAGCTTACCGCTGTAATATGAAAACAGGCCCTCAAATTGTGGCCTGTTTTTTTTCACATAAACTGTTGTTTGCTTTAAGCAATTAAACAGTACGAAACAAACTCTGTATATCATCTAGATTACCGACGTACTCTGTACCATAAAACACTTGCGGCGTTCGAGTGGCGTCGTTGGCAAATAAACCCACCAAGTCAGAAGATGCGTTGGCAATGTTCACGCTAATTGTTTCAAATGCAATGTTGTTCTGCGCTAAGGTGTTCTCAGCAGCGCTGCAAAACCCATTATCAGACGCACAGTATAACGTGTAATGTTTCATCAAATATTCCTCTTAACGTTAGATCGCCTTGAATGGCGTTTTTAAGAGCGATTGGCGCCCTTTTAGTAGGGCTAACTATAAAAAGAATATTGATATCCATGAAATCAATTAAAAATATAGATCCAATAGTTTTTTTAAACCCTAATTACGCATCAAGCATTTCTACCTCAGGCTTAATATGAACAACTAGCTCCCCCGCATCAAACACGCACATCTCACCCGCCCGCATTTGATGCCATGTTTCATTTTCCGTTAATGGCTGCGTCGCGATCACTGTCACCACATCTTTATCAGTTGTCACTTCTTTAAAATCAACGGTCATGTCTTCATCTGACAGAGTGGCTGGCTTAAACGGTGCTCGACGAGTGATCCAATGAAGCTTAGTGGTGCAATAAGAAAACAAATATTGCCCATTAGATAGCATCATATTAAAAACACCTTTCTCTCGCAGTCGGTCGCATAGCTCGGTAAGTGTTTCTGAAAGCGCTTGTACATCGGGCATGGTATCGCCAAAACGTGCCATCAGCTGCTCTATGATCCAACAAAACGCTCGTTCAGAATCCGTTGTCCCTAGAGGGAAATGGGTTAATAGCGACAAACTTTGAGGCGTATCCAACTGGCCATTATGGGCATAACTCCAAGTTGTATCCCACAACAATCGGCTAAATGGATGCGTATTAGGCAAACACACATTGCCTACATTCGCTTGGCGAATATGGCTGATAACAATGTGACACTTCAACGAGGTTTTACTCATCACATCGGCCATGTCTGAATCTGCACTTGGCCGCGGATCGTGTATTGACCAAACGTGGCTGTCTCGATACATCGCCATACCCCAACCATCTTTATGGGGACCGGTTCGACCGCCTCGGGCACGTAGGCCCGAGAAACTAAAGCAAATGTCCGTTGGCACATTTGCGCTCATTCCAAGCAACTCACACATTAAATTAATCTACTTTTAGCTGTTTACGTTTTTTACGGATGCGACGAAAGATTAAATAGCCGCCCACGAGTAAAATCACACCGGCACCATTTAGCGCGCCGTATAGTATCCATTCACTATTGGAAAGTCCCGCGGGCTCTTCTTTCGCTTTAGTGTCATCTATCGACTCATTAATAGCAGCATCGACAGCCTCATCTTGCTGACTGGCTGGATCGATTTCCTCCATTTCTTCTTGGGATACCAGCGCAATTTGTGGCGTCACAACAACCGGCATTAAGTCACGATTTATCGCCGCAACCGCCGCCATTTCAGCCCCACCTTCATCCCGTGATTGACTCAGTTTAACGACATCAGCGCCATTACGATTTAGGTACCATGAAGGCGTAGAATACTCGAAACGAACACCAGTTTGAGTAATGCCGATTAAACGTATGTGAGCACTCAACGCACTGTTTGGCGCAACTGGGTAAATTTTTTGCCAATACCCCTCACCAATTAAGGGCATTTCAAGGGACTCTTCGCTACCATCACCACTTGTGATAATTAAACGTGCATTACTGCGAAGCAAATTTAAGCGCAAGTTCGTTGGCTTAGCAGAAAAAGCCACTAAGTTTTCACTCTGGCGCTCTGCTTCCAATGAAATCGGTGCTGTCACTGCAAAAAATTGGCTAAGTTTGCGAACAAAAGTTTTTCCGTCTACTTCTGAAATCAACTCATAGTTGCCTTCACCCGTAATTTGCTCAATTTTATTCTTGAATTGATTATTAGTGATGGGTAATGGACGATTAAGGAGTTGTTTCGTACTCTCACCACTCAGCAGATTCAGTTTTTGCTTGGTCTCAACTAATGATAGTACCTCGGGATCTTCAATCAGAGTGTTATCTTGGAAAAGTCCGACGGTCGAATAAATAGGTTCATTCACAAACAAAACCGGAGCGACTTTGGTGGCCTGAGCACTGAGTTTGGTGATCACACGAATGTTACTGCGCTCTAAATCGACATCCTCTACTCTCCATGTCCCCACACTTGGCTTAGTAATGGTAACCAACAAATAATGATCCGCATCGACATAAGAGACATTCTGCGCCTCCATTTTCAACCGTTGGCCGCTTGGCAAAAATACTTTTGGTGAGACGCCTTGCTCATGAAATATGAGTAAGGTGGCTTCTTCAATAGCGTCATCAATAAAGAATGTATTACCTTCAAAAGGTACTTCTTCTGACGGTGCCGCTTGTGAAAAGACTCGATCAAAGGTATCTAACAAGTCATTTGGCGTAGCAACTTCTGTATGTGTCGCATCTGTTAACGTCGAGACTGATGACAGCAGCTCTTTATCGGTATATCCCGTCATGGAAACTGTATGCAAATGGATATTACGTTCAGCCAACTGACTGGCCAAATCGTTCATAATCCGAGAACGAGAAGCTTCATTCACCGCTTCATCCAAGCTTACATCCACCATACCATCGGTGACCAAGATCCAATGGCGATCAAAGCCTGGCTCTAAATCCCCAGCATCAGGTGTTTGCAGCAACATTCTAATGATCGATTCTAAATCCGTCTTCAAATCACCTGGCGTGTAATTACTAACAGCTTGGCTTAATGCCTGTTTCGTTTCTTGATTGACACGTGCTTCTGGTAGCAACACTCGGGCACGCTCTCCAAATAGCCAGACACCCAGAGTAGCTTGTTCTTCAGGTGCTAAATCGGAAATGAGTTTTAAAGACTCGGCGGTTAATTTGTCAGGATCACTGATCAACATACTGCCAGAGGCGTCTACAATGAGACGAAATTGTGTGTCAGCAGCAGCCCAGGGGGCTAATGTAAGAAGTATCATCACCAAACAACTGTTGACGTGCTTTCGTATAACCATCTTCTTACTCCTGAGCAACTGCTTTATAGGCTAATTCGAAGGATTGCCCTAATAAGTAGGATCATAGGGCTCGGGCATTCCGTGTACCCATTTGATTATATGTTCTTCCCAACGCTCTTCGTCAACGGTGTTTTCGTTAACGGCGTAATGGCTAACATTTAGGCCTTGAGTTTTCATTTCTCGATCACTGCCCACCACAAGTGGATGCCAGTTCGGTAAATCGCCCGTTTGATGCAGTACTCGATAGCTACAAGTGTCGGGCAGCCAATCAAACGCTGCGACATCTTCCGGCCTAAGAGACAAGCAGCCTTCGACCTTTTCAAGGCGCTGATCATAGACTTTACAACGGCAAGCATTAATATCTAATTGGTGACACGACAGGTTGGTGTAATACACCTCTTCTGTCTCATCATCTACCATTTTCTGTAAACAGCACTTGCCACAGCCATCACAAATAGACTCCCATTCACTGGGGGCCATTTGCTCCATCGGCGTGGTCTTCCAAAAAGGTTCGTAACGCTTTGCAATCATCAGTAACGAGCTTCCGTCGGCGCTTTATACATATCCAATAAATACTCTTCCCGAGCGGGTGGCATTTGCAAATAAAAACCTTTCTCTTTAATCGATTCCATAACGTCTGTAGCGTTCGCTCGAGCCAATTTTTGATCTGGTTTAATCAGCATTGTCATTGCACTAATGCCCGCGCCAAAGCGAGACATTAATGCTTCTGGAATGTTCTTTAACCCTTTGTTTTTCTCAACATAAAGGTACATTTCGTCCACTTTTGATGAGCGGAAAATTTCAATAATCATGTGACTCATGATAGTTACTCAGTAAGTAATAGTATTAGTTTGCGAATTTTTCTAACAAAGGTGCAACCACCTTATCTTTGCGCCAGCCATTAAACGCTGGATTCGACCAATCCATCGGTGAGCCTTCATAAACATGTCGCATCAAGGGATCCAACAATTTACGTTTTAACACCACTTCCGGTGCCAGCTCCAGTTGCTGAGCAAGTTGCTTTGAATACGCTCGCATCGCCTTTGATAAATCACCGGCTTCGGAAGGCAGTGGAGCAGGCAATGGTTTCTGGTATTCATCGGCACTCAACTCATTCACCAATGCAATTTTTTCAAGCACTGTATCGGAATATAAGCGCACTTGCTTAGGCGTAATTTCTTCTGTCTTGCCTATATCACGCGCGTTATCCGGCATAAACTTAGCCAGCGCCCATAATGTACGGTCTTTCAGCACTTGGCCACGGGGCGTATCGTTTGCGCGAGCTCGCTCATCACGCCACAAGTACAGTAAACGCAACAACGTCAGGCCTTTCGGACTTAAACGCCAAGCCGCTTTCACACCATCCCAATTCTGCTCAGCATCATTATTTTGCAAATATTGCCATTTAAGACTTTCGCAATCCTCTAGCACCCAATCGAGCATGTTTTTCGCGATTAAACGCTCTACCTGCATTGGGTATACTTCAGCAAGATATATAACATCTAAGGCTGCATAACGTTTTTGCGCGTCCGTTAAAGGGCGAAGAGTCCAATCAGATCGCGTCTCATCTTTGGCAACATCGATATCAAGGTAGGCTTTCACTAACTTAACATAGCTTAACGACCATTGTGCACTGGCAAACGCTTCACCGATTTGAGTGTCATAAAAAGGTGTCGGCAACACGCCTAAAAGGTGATCAAAGACATCTAAGTCTTCAGAGCAGGCATGAAAGACTTTCATAACGTCTTCATTAACCAATAGGGCGCGCAATGGTGACCAATCTGCGATGGTTTGTGGATCAATTAAGACCGCTTGCTTGCCTTCAGAAATTTGAATCAAACCTGTCACTGGGTAAAAAGTCGTGCGACGCACAAACTCAGTATCCACTGCAACAAAAGACAATGTGGACCAGTATTCACACCACTTCGCCAGAGCTGCATCGTTATCCACCCAAACAATATCGAGATTTTGGTTTTGTGTATCCATGTTATAGTCTTTTCCGGCCTTCTAATGCTAACGCTAACGTATTACCGTCAACATATTCTAATTCGCCGCCCATGGGTACACCCTGAGCTATACGACTGACGTCTACTCCGTGAGGTTTCAGCATTTGCGCAATGTAATGGCTAGTCGCTTCACCTTCTACGGTACTGTTTGTAGCAATGATAACTTCTTCAACGCCGACTTCTTTAGCCAGTGTCTCTAAGCGATCTAAGCCAAGCTCTTCTGGTCCAATGCCATCAATCGGGGAAAGATGCCCAAGCAGAACGAAATACAATCCATCAAACTGCTTAGTACTTTCAATGGCAATCACATCGGCTGGCGTTTCAACAATGCATAAACTACTGCTGTTACGCTGATCGTCAGCGCATATAGGACAGAGCGTATCCTCGGTCAAAGTGCGGCACTGATGACAGCGCCCCACTTTATCCAATGCTTGACGAAGAGACTGAGCGAGTCGATCAGCCCCTTGGGAATCGCGTTCTAATAAATAGAGCGCCATTTTTTGCGCGGACTTAGGCCCAACACCCGGTAAACAGCGCAGGGACTCAATCAGCTCTTTAATTAATGGGCTGAACAAGTGTCCACTCCTATCTTAGAAAGGCATTTTGAAACCAGGAGGAATCGGCATGCCTTCTGTCGCAGCCGCCATTTTCTCTTTAGAAGCCGATTCAATGTTACGCACGGCATCATTAATGGCCGCCGCTACTAGATCTTCTAGCATTTCTTTGTCGTCTTCAAACAGAGAGTCATCGATTGAAACACGTTTCACATCATGACGACCTGTCATTGTGATTTTCACAAGGCCTGCACCCGCTTGGCCCTCAACTTCCATATTGCCCACTTCTTCTTGGGCTTTTTGCATGTTTTCTTGCATTTTTTGCGCTTGGCGCATCATGTTGCCCATACCACCTTTAAACATAACTCTCTCCAAATATAGTAATTAAGCTTTCACTTTAACTGTGTCATAAAGAACTTGGCCACCCAACGTTTCCGCTAACGCTTGAACTACTGGGTGCGCATTTAAATGATTAATCGCAGCTTGCAGAGCTTCGGCACGCTTGCTTGCCGCAAACTCTTCGGCCGTCACACCTTCAACCTCAGCCAGCGTATCGATAATAAGTGGCACTGGAGCAGCGAAAAATTCCGATAACTGGTTTTGTATTTGCTCATAACGAGCTTGATTTAACATATGCCCGTATTCAAGTGGAACTTGTAATTTCACCCCTTGCTCTGAAGCATCCATCAAACAAGAGTTCATAATTATATTTTGGACCAATCCAGTTAATTTCAAGCGTGGCGCCACCAACCACCATAGATTCATGGTCATATCTTTAAAATGCGCAATGTCTGGCAACGGAATCGCCAATGCTGGCTGAGCAACTGTATCGGGCTGCTTTTCAATTAAAGCCGGTTTATATGATACAGTCTCCACCAGATTTGCCGACATCGCGTATGGGTCTGAGGTTTCTGCAATGGCTCGCTCATCGGCCTCATCGTCCGTTTCTTCTTCTGCTGCATTGGAGTCATTCAGCATTTTAGAGAGACGAGCGCTAGGATCGACCGACGCTTTTGGCTGAGACGTCGTAGCCGGTACCGCTTCTGTAACAACCGGCTCAGGTGGCAATGATTCAGGCACAGCATAATCCGCTACCGACGCTTGGTACTCATTGTCTTCGTCGTCAGGTAATGACTCATCCCATGGCGGAGTTTGCTCATTCGTCAACGACGGTTCAGCAGGTGCTACTGGAACTGGCGTTTCTGCTAGCGTCTCAACCGGTGTCGCTGTAACCGCATCCCCTTGGTCATACTCAGTTTTAGCAGGTGTTACTTCTGCATCACTCGCAGGCAAAACCGTAGCGGCTATATTCGGCTCAGCTGTTTTTTTTTGCTCGACTGTCGGTTCAGGTTCACAATAAGGAGCAACGGACTCAGAAGGCGCTTCGTAACGTACAGTCATCTGAGTGGCTGGTCGAAATGCGATTAGGCGCAACATCAACATTTCAAAGCCGGATTTAATCGAGTGAGACAAAGGAAGATCGCGTCGGCCAATTAACAAACTTTGGTACATCACCTGTATTTCTTCAGGCGAGACATTGTGTGCCAATTGCTGAATACGCGCTAAATCCCCCATCTGATCTTGCAGCACACCAGGTACTTGTTGCTCAACTGCCACGCGGTGCAATGCATCCAACAAGGCACCACAGATTGAAATGAAGTCCGGCTGATAATCTGCCAACGCTTCGATTTTTATCAATGTTTGAGCCGCGTCTTTTGCCGCAACGGATTCTAATAAAGACAAAATCTGAGTCTGGTTGACCAATCCCAGCATAGATGTCACACCGGTTTCGGTAATTTTACCATCACCAAAGGCGATCGCTTGATCCGTCAAACTCAACGCGTCTCGCATACTGCCATTAGCTGCTTGACCAATTTGCCATAAGGCAGGTTGGTCATAGCTGACTTGCTCGGAGCCAAGAACGGTTTGTAAATAATCAACCACTCGCTGTGCCGACATATTCTTAAGATTAAACTGCAAACAGCGAGAAAGAATCGTCACCGGTAGTTTTTGCGGATCCGTCGTCGCTAGTAAAAACTTAACATGCTCAGGCGGTTCTTCTAGGGTTTTTAGCAGCGCGTTAAATGAATGACTCGACAACATGTGCACCTCGTCTATTAGGTACACCTTGAAACGCCCTCGTGTGGGTGCGTATTGGACGTTCTCCAATAGCTCTCGGGTGTCTTCGACTTTAGTACGCGACGCCGCATCCACTTCAATTAGGTCAACGAAACGTCCTTCCGTGATTTCACGACAGCTGTCGCATTCGCCGCACGGCTCAGGAGAAATACCATTCACCTCACAGTTTAGACATTTTGCGAAAATTCGTGCGATGGTGGTTTTACCTACCCCGCGCGTCCCCGTAAACAAATAGGCGTGATGTAGACGCTGCTGCCGCAACGCATTCACTAATGCTTGTAATACGTGGTCTTGGCCTGCCATTTCAAGGAAGGTTTGCGGACGCCATTTTCGTGCGAGTACTTGATAGCTCATGCAATCTAATCTGGTGATAAATGGGGTTGCTTAATCACAACTTTGAGCCGCAATCTTATACTTTAAAAGCTTGAATAACGACTTGATAATGTACTGAATTTTAAGCTTTTTCAGCCTAAAAAGGAATGAGCAGAAGGGAAATCTCTTTTGTTTCAAGGAAACACCCGTTAGACAGGGCTGTCTAACGGGTTGTAGCGCTTATTTACGATCGATCAATTTAAAGCCATCTGGAACCTCAAATCGGCTAGTGTGCTCGCCAGACATTTGAGCAGATTTCACTTCGCGCAAGTATGTCAATACTGGCTCGCCTTCTTTAAGCCCCATCCAAGACTTAACACCTTTCTCTGCTTGCTTAGACAAGAAACCGGTCGCCATCCCTTGCAAAGAGCCAAGTGGGTCATTGGCATCAAAGCCAGCACCTTGTTCTTGTTCCGCTTTTGCAGGCTCCTGACAGGTGTTTATATCTGCGTACCATTCCATTTTAACGGAAATGGGCTCTCCCCCAACAGACGTCAGTTTTTTCAGCTCTTTTTCTTTACCGGCACTGAAAATGGTCATGATCTCTGCGATATTTTCGTTCGCTAGCTGAGCCAGCGGTGTTGGCGCAATGGCGATATCGTAATACTTTTTATCAAATGCATGAGCCGCTTGTAATGCTTGGTTAGAAGCCGTATTCGCCATCCAATAGTCCATCGTAACAACATGACTGTCTTGTTTACCGTATTCATCTTCGCTAACTAAATCCCAGCGAGCAACATATTGGTCTGCCATGAAACCGTTCACATCACGTTGACGAGCTTTTGGTGTAACAGTGAAGTCATATTTCTTTACGGTCACCTCACAAGAGTCTGTGCCATTAGGATCATAATCGACCTCGGCTTCCTCAGAGTCGTCTTCACCTAATTGTTCCAACTTTTCAAATGGACTCAAAGACGTACAACCGGTTAATGGGCACTCTTGATAATTTTCAAGGTCAAAATTAACGTCCCAAATTAGGTTTTTATCTAAACGAGTAATCAACGCCTGATTACCACCACCCAACATTTTGTTGACGATCCAGGAATCGTACTCAACTTCTGACTTAACAACACTTTTATCTGCAACGGTATAGCGCGTTTGCTTTGTCGTCACCTCAGGCAGCAAAACACCACCTATATGCATATTAACGTTCAGAACACTGGTATCAACAACAGGCGTATTGTCTGCTACTTGCCCAGCACAGCCAGTCAAAAATAGCGTAACACCCGACAAGGCAATCAAAGATTTAGAATAATGCACTTAAAAATCCTTCTAGATTCGTACATAAAAGATCAGAGCACGACTCACTCGCACTCTTTGCTAACGCCAGATAGTAATCGTTACTTTTTGTAACTTCAAGCACACAAAAAAGGCCAACACATGTTGACCTTTAAAAAATGGACTAATCAGTCAAAAAAGACTAGTTGGACACCTGACCCGCCAAACGCTGACGTTCACGCTCTAACTCTTTCTCACGGCGGTGCTTTTCAACCGCATCTAGTACTTCTGCACCAATGTGAGCTTCGCCACGCTCTTTCGCTAACTGCACTTGACGCTCACGCTCAATGAATCGGCGGCGCTGCTCATCCGTGTATTTGTCAAAGCAGTGAGGACAGCTGACACCTTGCTCAAAGCGCTCATCTTGCTTCTCTTCTTCTGTGATCGGCATACGACACGCATGACATTGTCCGTATTCACCCTTTTCAAGCTTATGATTCACAGAAACACGATTATCAAACACAAAACATTCGCCCTGCCACATAGTGTCTTCTTCTGGCACTTCTTCCAAGTACTTCAGAATACCGCCTTCTAAGTGATAAACCTCATCAAACCCTTGCTCTTTCAAATAAGCCGTCGATTTCTCACAGCGGATACCGCCAGTACAGAACATCGCAACCTTTTTGTTCTTCTGAGGATCAAGGTTCTCTTTGACGTAATCAGGAAATTCACGGAAGGTATCGGTCTTAGGATTTACCGCATTTTCAAAAGTACCGATTTGGAATTCGTAGTCATTACGGGTATCAATCAACACAACATCTGGATCAGAAATTAGGGCATTCCAATCTTTTGGCTTAACGTACGTACCGACAACTTTACGAGGGTCGACACCTTCAACACCCATCGTAACGATTTCTTTCTTCAGCTTAACTTTGGTGCGGTAGAACGGCATGTCTTCATCAAAGGATTCTTTGTAGACGATATTATCCAAACCCGGTTGTTGAGCCAACCACGCCAGCATGGCATCGATGCCTTCACGAGTACCGGCAACCGTGCCATTAATACCTTCACTTGCTAGCAGCAAAGTACCACGCACACCATTGTCTTCTAACACTTGACGAAGCGGTTCACGCAACGCTTCGTAGTTATCTAACTGAACAAATTTATATAAAGCACATACCACAACTTTTGACACGTCTATCTCTCCTAATGCGTTCTGGAACGTAAAACCAGAGCCTTTAATTGAAGGCGCGCATTATAGAGAAAAGAGGAGTTGATTGCGAATTTTATTGACCCGGGTCAACATTGTTTTGAATGCTATTGTTAACGCGAAACCAGCCAGCGATGCTGTGACGTGTTCGCTTAGCCGTAAGTACTTCATGAGGAAAATCTTCACTCAGAAACACGGCTAAACGCCCTTTGATTGGGGCATAGCGACCCACTTCTTTGTTTTCATCCTGCTCATCAAACAAAACAAAATCACCGCCATCTTGATCACCCCATGCTTCATTGAGATACAGCACCGTTGACAGTACACGATTACTTTTACCCTTGAACGCATCCACATGCTTTTCGTAAAAAGCACCTTCTTCATAACGTGCAAAATGCGCCTCGTAATCCCAAAGCCCCATGAACAATCGACGATTAAACGCTAAACGCAACTCTGACATGGCATCCAAAAAAGCCGCACGAGCGGACGTCACTGGATCAATCCAACGAATATAATCACTGCGCCGATTCAAAACGACCTGATGATCGCTCGAGCGCCCCACCCCGGCCTGCTTCATATAGGCGTTATCAAGCTCCGAAATATCCGCTAGAAGCGCTTCAATCAATTCCTCTGAAAAGAACCCATCTGTTACGCTCCACCCCTTTTCACAAATATCCGCAACCACTTGATCAAACGGCGTGTGGGAAGTGAACGGCTGGATAACACTCATAAAGGAAACCTATTATCTATGAAGATTGTAAAGCGGCGAATGATACTGTAGCGTGCCCGCGAGAACACTCATTATTAGACGATTTCTTTGCAAATGTATCAACTACGTGACTATCAGCAAGAGGCCGTAGACGCCACTTTGAATCATTTTCGCAGCACCGACGATTCGGCTGTGATTGTCCTACCGACGGGCGCTGGGAAAAGTCTCGTCATAGCCGAGCTGTGCCGCTTAGCTCGGCAAAAAGTTATCTGCTTGACCCACGTAAAAGAACTGGTAGAACAAAACCATCAAAAGCTCACAGCACTTGGCGTCGATGCAGGGATTTATTCTGCAGGACTGGGCCGAAAAGACACCCAAAACAAAGTGTCCTTTGCCAGCATTCAGAGCATTGCTCGTGGCCTTGAGCAGCATAATGAGCCACTATCATTACTCATTATTGATGAATGCCACCGCATTCCTAAATCCGAACAAGGCCAGTATCATGCGGTTATTCAGCATTTCAAAAAACTCAATCCAGCCTTAAAAATCTTAGGGCTAACGGCCACTCCTTACCGCCTAGACAGCGGCTGGATCTATCAAAACCATTATTGGGGCTTTGCGCGAGAAACAGACAACCCGTTTTTCAAAAAATGCATTTATGAATTACCACTGCGACGCCTAGTAAAATCGGGGTACTTAACAGAGCCTAAAGTCTTTGATGCCGCAGTTGCTCACTACGACTTTAGTCAGCTCCTCAGCAATGAATACAACGAAGACCAGACCCCCGTTGAACAACAACTCAACGAACTGGTTAGCAAACATCCTCGCGTCACCAAAGCCATCTGTGAACAGATAGAAGAGCTAGCAAAAAACAGACTGGGGGTGATGATTTTCGCCAGCACCGTTGAACACGCCAAAGAAATAATGGGGTACTTACCGGCTGAACACTCTCAAATCGTTACTGGCGACACAGTGATCACTAAGCGGGACCAAATCATTCATGACTTTAAGCAGCAAAAAATCAAATATCTAGTGAATGTTTCGGTGCTCACTACTGGGTTTGATGCACCACACGTGGATGTAATCGCTTTATTACGCCCCACAGAATCGGTTAGTTTATTCCAACAGATGGTTGGTCGAGGTCTACGCTTACACCCCAATAAACAGGACTGCCTAATCTTAGATTACACCAACAGCGGCTATGATGTTTTCCAGCCCGAGATAGGTTCGCAAAAACCCAACAGCAAGTCTCAATTGGTTCAAGTGGAATGCCCGCAATGCGATCATCAGAATATATTCTGGGGCATAAAAGCCGCGGACGGCACACTTGTTGAACACTATGGTCGCCGATGCCAAGGGCTAGTAGAGACATTAGACGGTGAATTTCAATGCGATTATCGCTTTGTGTTCAAGCGCTGCCCATACTGCAATGAAGAGAATGACATAGCCGCACGCCATTGCCAGCACTGTCATGAACGACTCATCGACCCAGACGACATTCTAAAAAAAGCGTTAAATTTAAAAGGCCATAAAGTCATACGTTGCCAAGCCATTTCCGCTTCTATAAACGGCAACAAACTAACCGTTCGTTATCATGATGAAGATGGTGAAGAGCTTAAACAAACCTATAATTTTGACTTTACAAAAGGGCGCGATAGCTTCAATCAAGAATTTGCCCGCCGCCTTGGCGGTGGCACTACACCAGTAGAATTTGATAAAGCAGAGCAAGTCGCCCCTTTTATCGAACACTTACCTCATCCAGACTTTGTTGTCGCCGAACAGACCAAACGTTATTGGCAAGTCACCCAATTACTTTTTGACTACCAAGGCCCCTATAGAAAAGCAAACGAGGTACGCTAGGCCTAGCGCTATTTGACTGCGTTTTCATAAGACACTTTAAAAGGTAGATTTAGACTTTCCAAGCGCTGCATTGCTCGCTTGGAAAGAAACGCGTTACCGGGTATTGACTCAATAAAAACCAACCAATAATTAGCAAGCATATTCTCAGAAAAAATACGTGCTGTTTTCTGATCAATACCAACCGCTTCAAATCGCTTACTAATTCCTTCACTAATAGACAGCATCTGTTGCGTGTGAAATCCGCCATTAAGCACGCTGTCGGTCATTATATTTTTAGTAAACTCTAAGTGACTGGCATAGAAAGGAAAAAGGGTTTGGGCAATTTGCAGAAGATATTCGGTGGGAGATAACGTTGGCTTAAAAGCCCCTATCGCTGCGTTTAAAGCTGCATCCATTTCATCAAAATAGATTTCTTTCACTAAATCTAATTTATCAGGAAAATGTACAAAAAACGTCCCTACTGCCACACCAGCCAAGCGGCTGATTTCACGCGTGGTCGTGGCATCTATACCATGATCAGAAAATGATTGTTTTGCCGCGTCTTTGATTTTGGCTCGAGTAGTGGCTTTTTGTTGAGTACGACGATTCACAGTAACTTACTCCACGTGTCAGACTCAGTGAGTCTAACCAAAAGCAAGCAGCGGGTGAACATCAAAACATCAGATTCTGGAAGCAAGCCCTATCGGCGCAGGTTTCAAACGACTACCAAGCTCACCTAAGAAGCCTATAATTCGCTCTGCATTGTTACCATGATCAGACTCGCCAGACCGCGAACAAGAACGCATGTCCACCACTACAAACTCATCCTGACGAGTAAGACGAATAACTATGTCGTTACGCATACCAAAAATAGGGGTTCGAGCCGTAGCTTCAATCACGCCAGCATTAGGGTATTGAGAGACCACATCCCAACCACGCTCTTTTACCAATTGAATCGCTTCAATGTAGGCTTGCTTAAACGGTGTTTCGAGTATCAAAGGTTTAACATTAGGATAATGCTTTTGCTGCAGTGATGCCCAGGCTTCATCGTAGACAAGATCATGCTCAGAGCCCTTACGCAGAAAAGCAATGTTGATAAAAATAGGGGGATTTTCAAAATCAGTCGTGATGTCATACAGGTCTGGCAAAGCTGACTTTTGCGTATACAAACCAACCCACATTACACTGTATATAAAAGAGACAACCGCTACTAATATGAAGAACCTTCGACCACCTGCACTGCACTCGCGTCGACAGACCAACAAAGACGCTAACGTGAGCACGGTAAGCGCTATAGCTGCAAACACCGTTTTGCGTAACAAACCAAAAGCGGTATGGGGGTCAATGAAGCCCACTCGAACACCGGCAATTGAGAAGAACGCTGCGCACCCAATTAACATCAGTAAAACGTACAACACGGGCGAAATGTAACGACTCATAATCCACTCATAAAAACATCACTTGGCTAACCTTAGCGTGACATGGAGCCAGTAGATAGTAAGCATCTCAGAGTTCTGCAGTGATTCCATTAAATTTGCATATTTTGCGTAAAGCCCACTGATTTTTAATAGAAAATTATAATTAAACACGTCACACTAGCCAGCTCTAGAATAACCCTGCCAAACATGAACACTATGACACGTAATCGTACCCACCTAAGCCCTCGAAAACATCCGCTGCATTGCGTTGATCAGCTAAGAGAAGCCGCCAAACAAAACAGTCAGCGAGCATTTATAGCTCGAGGCGCCAACACAGAACGTTGCCCGTGCTGCTTAATGGCATCGTTCGCGTGCTTTTGCGATCAAAGAACACCTCATACCAGCCCAATAAACTTCACACTGCTATTTCATTACACAGAAATACACAAACCAACGAATAGCGGGCGCTTAATTGCAGACTTATTTCCAGAACAAACAAAAGCATTCATCTGGTCGCGAACAACCCCTGATCAAGAACTACTCGACCATTTGGATCACTTTAGAGGAAAAAGCATCATCCTATTCCCCGATACCGAAAAAAGGACCGCGTTAAATAAAGACCTAGAACGCCCGACTTCGCTTGAGACACCTATAAACGTCATTATTCTTGATGCCACCTGGCGACTGGCCAGCAAGATGCTTCACCAAAGCCGATGGCTTGATGACATACCCACCTTCGCTGTCAGTGATGACGCTCAACGTTCCTTTAAAGTACGACACGCTAAACACGATAATCAGTTTGCCACTGCAGAAGTCGTTGCCATGCTACTTGCTCAAGCCAATGCAGAAACACAAAGCACTGCCCTAGCCAACTATTATCGAGTATTTAATGATCACAGCATGTGGAGCCGCAGAAGACACAACAGCCCAATATAACATTCACCCTAAGACCCCCCCCCACTAAAGTCGTCCCAGCATCTTGCAATAAAATCACCTAAGAATAATCAGCAAAAGCTCTAGAATCGCCTAAAATACAAACTAACGATTCCCGTCACGGTCAAGAAACGCAGGGCCCAACTATGATGAAGGCACTCATTGAATTCCACTTATATCTTGCATTAATCACGCTCATGCCTACTTGGTATCAGCGTGATTGCATCGAAGAAGAAAGACTCAGCAAGCACGCTCACTATCGCCGTCAATCCGAGCACTACCAAGCTAAACGCAAGCTTGTTAAAGCGCTTTGGACTGGCACAGGCACACTTATGCTCATTTTTCCAACACCACCCTTAGTAGTCGGCGGTTTGTTGTTCAGCACTTGCTTATCCTTCGCCATTTTGGATGAAGGCAAGTAACCTCAGAAACTAAGCGCTATTAACGCACCAGCAATGCCACATCACCGTTTTCGCAAAACTGTAATGCCTGTTTCTTCTTACGACCCACAAGAATCGCATCACTGTCCAAGAACAAGAACGCTTTCCAAGTACGCAAAAAGACCCCCCACGTGGTCTCAATCACAAAGTCAGCATGGCAGCAGAAATAAATCTTGGTGTCGTCTCCCCAATTATCACAATGCTCTAGAGCTTCGACTGGAAACCCTGACTCATCAGACTCCCATAACGCCTCCCAATCTGAACCGCCTACACGATTGGCTTTCACCCACACATCATCAGCAAACAAATCAGGAAATAAGCACGCATCAGAGACATAGTCTCGCCATATATTGGCACCAGCAACAGGATTCAAAAGCAAAATTTGAGCTCGATCTTGTTCCGACACAAACGGCTCTTCTCGACGAAAAACCCATTCTTTACCGCTGTCTGATAACGGTCGATATTGAGACATACACCACCCAATTGATGAAAAAAATTAACCTATTTAGTGAAAAAGCATCGTTTGAAGTACACACAACAAACAACTAACCTAAAAATGTAGTAATAAAACTACATTTTAAACATTAACACCCACGGAGATACATTATGTACACATCAGAAGACGTAAACACTGCAGCGCTTTACAACCTTCACTACACTGGCGCAGCGAAGAAAACACAGGACTCTCAAGAGCAATACGAAGCACTGCTAAACAGCTGGGGCTTTAACCCTACAAAACCCAGCACTAGCGGGGTAATTATTAAAACCGCATCAACATTTTTTCGTGCCGTTCGCAAAGCACTTAAATCCAGCTTTAACATGGTCTCTGCCACCGCACTTATATCAAAAAAGCACAGCGCTAGCGCACACATTCCGAGCCACTAACACAACTTTCAAACTGGATTAATCTGAAAGAAATTCACAACAAACAAGTATTTGGGGAGAAAAAAAATAACACCCCCTCCCTTTCTTCTACTTCCCTCGCTACACTCTGTTCGCTCAACCACTCAATTATTAGGAGTTGTTATGCGTTTCCCTTACCAAGCCATTCTATTTGATTGTGACGGCGTAATTGTCGACACTGAGATTCTGTCTTCCAATATCCTTAAGCGTATGTTGAACGAATTAGGACTTGAGTTAGACGACCACACTATGCACACGCAATTTGCAGGCTTTACTACCCATAAGAATCTCATTCTCGCAGAAAGCATGCTAGGCAAGCCTCTTCCAGATAACTTCCTGAACCATTATCGGGAAGAATTCAATTGCGCCATTAAAACGGACCTTCACCCAATCGAAGGTGTTCGAGAATTACTTGACGCCATCACTTGCCCTGTTGCCATGGCGACCAATGCGCAACGGGCTGAGATGGAACTTAAGCTTGAACTAATCGGCCTAACACACAAGTTCAAAACACGCTTTGCCGTTGATGACGTCGACCAAGGTAAACCGGCTCCTGATCTCTATCTAGCCGCAGCCAATGCTTTGCAAGTATCGCCTGAACATTGCATCGTTATTGAAGACTCTCTAGCTGGCATTCGAGCTGGCAAAGCGGCTGGCGCGACCGTACTGGCTTACAGTGACGTTCTACCCGCAGATGCCCAAATCGAAGCAGGCGCATCTGCCACCTTCGACTCGATGGCAGAGCTTATGGTTTTACTTGGACTCAAGTGACATCAACTGCTTCAATAAACTACGAGGCAGCTCTTTAATCGTAAGCGCGCCCGTATCCGCATTGAACTCAATACTTTCTCCCAATAAATCCGTATCAAAACTTAGCGTTAGGGCACGATTTGACCCTGACGCTCGCGTCAGCTTCTTCAGCGCCGCCTTTTCAACAAAAATCTCCTTCTCTACCTGAAAGGCATCAGACTCAGCCATTTCAAGAAACTGATTGGCTTGATCAGTCGAAAAGCGAGACTCTATTTGTTTTGCGACATCACTCAACTCAAGTGGCTCACGCTCAGCCGCTTTTTCAAGACATTGTTCAGCCACTGCACGTTTAAACTCGTTGGCTGTTTTACTAGACATGGATTGGCTTTGACAAAACGCAGACGCCGCCTCCACTAACTTACGCGTTTCTTTTGCAGCAACTTTTGGTTCATCACAACCAATGAACTGAGTAAAGTATTCACTTTCCCATTTAGGCGCTTTGCCGAAACGAAAAGCGATGTAACGAGTGTCATCTCGGTCATGATACGCAGACAAATTCACTCGCATCGCCATGTGTAATTTATCTGTTTCAAGTTGGTTTACTTGAGCAAAGCTCAAATCTTCACCAAGAGTAATACCGGCTTTACGCTTCAATAACACAATAAATAAGAAATGAGCACCGCCCAGTTCATAATGATTAAACCAAAGCAGCCCACCTTCAGCTTCACTGACTGGCTCTAAAAAGCGAACATATTCTGCAGCGCAAGCCTTTGTAAACGTGGCAAAATCATCAAAACCTTGACGATTAAAGTGATTATGCAAAAGAGCAGGTAGTTTACTGCCTTCTTCACTGCCTTCAGGGTTGGAGAACTGCCCAGTGTTCATGCCAGAGCGATTAAATAGGTTAGTCACCTTTGCCGCCAATTGCTCAGCGTCCGCATCAATTGGGTTTTCTGTTGGACGAGCCACCAACAGTGCTTTTGACTCACCTTCTGCTTTCTGAACTTCATGGACGATTAAATTGGCAATAGACACTAGCAACCTCTTACTATTAGTATGATTGGTTTGTAATTCTTCTTTAAGCCGAATGAGGCAAAGCTCGAAACAGACGTTATGACAAAATCAACGAAGACAAAGGCGCAAACTCGACAAGAAATCGAATCTCAGATCGAAAACTTTATCCGCGAACAAGGCGAGATAGAACAAGTCGAAATGGGCGCTTCTGGATTACAAGACGGCAAGTATAACACGAGCAACATGGGGTTTATCGAGCCTAAAAAAGAACGCACCCCACTAAATCATATTGTCGCAGCCATTCAACAACGTAAATCCGACAAAAAGCCCGCGCCGATTCCATCAGTCAAACCAAGAAAACCGCAAAAGAAAGTCATTTACGATGACTTTGGTGAACCTATTCGCTACGTCTGGGAAGATTAAGGAAAGTCCTCGTAAGATCTTTTGATGCTTTGCCCATGCTGCTAGCTTCCACTAACATAAAAGAAATTTTATTTATTGGGAGAGAAAATTAGATGAGTATCAAATACCTACACGCAATGATCCGTACAGCGGCCCCTGAAGCAAGTCATGAGTTTTACACAAAAGGTCTAGGTCTCATACAAACACGCCGCCATGATAGCGAACAAGGTCAGTTTTCTCTAATTTACTACGCAACAGAGAAAGGTGCTCCGGAAGTAGAGCTAACTCACAACTGGGACGACCGCACTTATTCGGGTGGCGATCAATTTGGTCACCTAGCATTTGAAGTCGACAATATTTACGCGGTTTGTGAAAACTTGCAGAACATGGGAATCACCATTTTACGTCCACCTCGTGACGGACATATGGCGTTTGTCAAAGATCCCAATGGCGTTTCAATTGAATTATTACAAAAAAATGGCTCCCTTGAGCAGCAAGAGCCTTGGGCTTCTATGCAAAACACAGGGTCTTGGTAACACTAAATTACATATTGTTACATTTTTTTAGCGTTAACGTCCCTCGATAACATTTTAGGTCTAGAGACATTCATGGTTCTAGACCTATAGTTAATCACAACTATTAGTGGACCATGGGAAACCGCAATGACTCTAACAAAAATGGCCAAAAACGCATTTGTCATCTCTGGCATTATTTTAGCTCCTTTCAGTATTGCCAGTGAGCCACTGTATGATGGTTCGACTCTTCCACCAAATATCGCCGATAACGATAAAGATGGCGTGATCAATATCCGTGATTTTTGTCCTGAAACTACGCTTGGTGCAAAAGTAGACAATGATGGGTGCCCTGCAACGGCCACACACTTAGAGTCTATTAACCTTGAAGTGCTTTTTGAGACAGGCAAGTTTGATGTGAAGCCCATCTACTATCCTGAAATCCAAAAATTAGCAGACTTCATGTACGCCAACCCTAGCTCGACGGTCATTATTGAAGGCCATACCGATAACGTGGGTGGTGAAGAGTACAATGTTGAACTGTCACGTAATCGAGCCAATGCCATTGCACTGGTTGTCATACGCCAATTTGGTATCGATCGTAACAGAGTCCGAGGTATTGGTTATGGTGAAAGCCGCCCTATTGCCTCGAACGATACAGCGATGGGAAGAGAACAGAATCGTCGCGTTGTCGCTGAGCTTTACAGCGAACAAACGGTGCAAGCAAAACGTTGGAGCATTTATAGCGTGGATAAGAATTCACCTAACGCCAATGCACTGCCCGCTGCACTACAGTTTGATTAATTAACACCAAAAAAAAAGGGGGAGACAAGCAATTGTCTCCCCTTTTTTTTTAAACAACCAACTACTTTTTATGGTGTAGCAATTCTTCTACAACATCTTGCTCTTCATGCAGATCGTTGGTTTCATCCGCCTTAGGCAGAATCAAATTCAACGTAATCGCCACTAAGCCACACAAACTAACACCTTGTAAATGCCAGTCAGACGAGCCAAGCGTCATGCCGCCGATGCCAAATACCAGCGTAACAGCCACTATCACAAGGTTACGTTGTGCCCCTAAGTCCACGCGCGCTTTGATCAGAATGTTCATCCCAACACCAGCAATCGAGCCAAACAGCAAAATCATAATCCCTCCCATTACAGGGGTTGGAATCGTTTGTAGGATAGAACCGAACTTACCAATAAAAGCCAGACTGATCGCAAATATCGCCGCCCACGTCATTACGACAGGATTAAAGGCTTTCGTCAGCATGACGGCCCCCGTCACTTCTGAGTAAGTCGTATTAGGTGGCCCGCCAAACAAAGAGGCTGCAGACGTCGCAAGACCATCCCCCAGTAACGTACGATGCAAACCCGGCTTACGAACGTAGTCTTTACCCGTAATCGAGCCGATCGCCAATACGTCACCGACGTGCTCAATCGCTGGTGCAATCGCAACAGGCAACATAAACAAGATCGCTGCTAACTGAAACTCAGGCATGATAAAGCCAGGCACGCTTAGCCAGCCCGTTTGTTGAACAGGCGTAAAGTCCACAATCCCCATTAATAGCGAAACGATGTAACCCACTAACACACCCGCAATAATCGGGACTAGACGGAAAACTCCTTTTGCATACGTCGCCACGAGCAACGTTGTCAAAAGTGCTGGCATGGACACCAGAATCGCATCGATATATGGAAACAATTGTGCCGCACCATCACCCGTTTTTCCCAAGGCCATGTTAACCGCTACTGGCGCTAAGCCGAGACCAATTACCATAATAATTGGACCTGTCACCACGGGTGGCAACAAACGATGTAAGAAGCCAGGTCCGCGCAGTGCAACCAAAATAGAGAGCAGCACGTAAACTAAACCAGCACAGAAAAGTGCCCCCATCGTCGCGGCTTGCCCCCACGTTTCCACAGCGAAAATAATTGGCGCAATAAACGCAAAGGAAGAGCCAAGAAATACAGGCATACTACGCTTTGTGCACAGCTGGAAAATCAATGTGCCTAGGCCCGCGGTGAACAATGCCACACTTGGATTAAGTCCAGTGATCAACGGCACAAGCACCAATGAGCCAAATGCCACAAACAGCATCTGCGCACCGGCCAAGATAACGCGCCAACCGCTTAGTAAATTATCAGATTGAGTTGTCATGTGAAGGGAACCGTTCTCTTATTTAGTGCCAAAGATTTTATCGCCAGCGTCGCCTAACCCTGGAACAATGTACCCCTGCTCATTCAGATGGCTATCGATCGAGGCCGTATAAATATCCACATCTGGATGCGCTTCTTGAACTTTCTTAATACCTTCAGGGGCTGCCACAAGCACCAACGCTCGAATGGTGTCACAGCCATTTTTCTTAAGCAGGTCAATGGTCGCTATCAAAGAGCCACCTGTTGCCAACATAGGATCCACAACTAACGACATACGCTGATCAATATCGCTGGCAAGCTTATCGAAGTAGCTCACAGGCTCAAGTGTTTCTTCGTCACGGTAAATGCCTACCACGCTAATTTTTGCGCTTGGGATCAATTCCAGCACACCGTCTAACATGCCTAAGCCAGCACGCAGAATCGGCACGACCGTAATTTTCTTGCCCCGAATACGCTGACACGTAGTTGGACCACACCAACCATCTTGCTCGTAGTCTTCAAGCTCTAGATCTTTTGTTGCTTCATAGGTCAACAAATTACCCACTTCAGATGCAAGTAAACGAAAGCCACGTGTGCTCATCTTCTGATTACGCATCAAGCCAATTTTATGTTGAACTAGGGGGTGACGAATTTCATGAACGCTCATGGAAACCTCTTTTCGGCAGGAACTTGACTAAATGGTCATTTTCGCACATTACCCCGTATGAGGCGATACGATATGGCCCAGTTTTTGCCTAAAGACATGAAAGAATTGTGCCAAAATAGAGTTGCAGGCCAATAACTGAGTGCAGACTCTTAAGCCGTCAATCAGTCACAAAAAAAAGCGCATACTGCTATGCGCTTTTAGCTGCTGCTTTAACATTACAGAATCAGTGTAACTCGACCATTCCGCTATGGCATAAATGCGGCGCCCAAAGCTGCATTGCATTAAGTAAATTTTCTTTTTCCACACCGACTAATTTTGACGCCTCTAGAATATCCAGATATTGACACTCCGTTTCTTGACCCGGCGCCTTTCCTGCAACACGTAACAAATCGGCTTTATTAAAGTAACGCCCAGTTTGTAATTCCGCGACTCGAATATCCGCTCCTTCAAACTCAATAGACTGTACTGACATAGCAACACGCTCCAAATAAAAGTATTCGTAAATGGGTTATTTACCTCGCTACCTTTATAGCGCACCAAATCATCACTTTATGTTACAACTGCACAATTTTTGATCCATCACTAGAAATACTGCGCAAGCACCATCAGCCCTAAAAGCTGGCATAAATTATATTTATCAACCTGATGCCGGACTAATTTTTTGCACAATGTACAAAGATTACACTATATGAATATCTAACCCCTTAGGCCTTTGCGATAGTAGATCTACCTTTAACAATGATAATAACGAAGGCTGTAAAGTATGATGATTAAAACAAAAGTAGCGTTAGCGGTATTAGCAGCGGGTCTTTCGTCACAAGTATTAGCGGTTGAACTGGGTGAGTTTAACGGCACAAAATTCAATGTTGGCGGCTATTTAAAAGCTGAAACCGTATTCGATCGACCTGATGATGGCAAAAATACTGTAGAAGGTAGCGTACGTCAGTCGCGCTTTAACTTAGGCACATCTAGCATGGTTGAAGGCCATAAAGTGCGAGGCTTTATCGAAGGCGATTTTTGGGATAACAATACCTCTAGCGATAGCAGCTACGCTTGGCGATTACGCCACGCTTACATCAACATTGACAACCTAACCGTTGGTCAAACTTGGAATGGACAGTTCTTTGCAACTGCGCCATTTGATACCGAAATGATCAACTTTTGGGGTGTAGGTATAGGGACAATTGCAGGTAATGGTGCACCTATTCGTCCTGATTTAGTAGTGCATTACACAACCAATGGCTGGCGCTTCACACTTCAAGATCCCGTGTACTCCAATGCCGATGTGCCAGATGCTGTCGTTGCCTATACACGAAGAACTCAAAGTGGTCATGCTTTTAACGTAGCCGTAACGGGTCGTGAAGTGGATACCACACCTACCGTTGATTCGGACGATCAATCAGATTATGGGGTAGCTATTTCATTAGCCTCGAAGCTAAAGTTTGGTGATACGTCTTTCAGCTTAAGTGCTTTTACTGGTGAAGGTGCAGGTGTGTATGCAGGTTGGGGCTACTTAGGTAGCACAGGTTATTCTGGTGTAACTGAAGTTGATGGTAACGGTGACATGGTCACACTAACAGGCTTCAGCGCAGGCATTGGCCACAAGTTCTCTGACAAGCTGCGCGCTAACCTTCGTTATGGCCAAGTGCATTCTGACAAATCAGCTTTATCAGAAGATACTATTCAACAAACGACGCTTAACATGATTTATACCTATCTCCCTCAAGTTGAGCTCGGTATTGAACTGCGTGACCAAAATGCAGCCAATCGCCCACCAAGCTCACAAGGAACCTCGGCACGCCCAGCGGGTTCACAAGTTGAGCTAATGGCGATGTATAAATTCTAAGTTAAAATGTACGAAGATAACCCGAGCTTCCCCTTGCTAGGGTTATCTTTTTGCTCTGCTAACCAACAATTTTAACACGCGACGCTGCGAAGCGTATGGGAAGGAAGCTCACCAATATGATCACGATATTGTGCAGAGAAACGCCCCAAATTGGTAAAGCCATACTTAAGCGCCACTTCCGTTACATTGCGAATACTCTGATTTTGACTCAGCTCAGAATGAACACTTTCAAGTTTCAAACAACGTACGTAGGTAGACGGTGTTAACCCCGTTTCCCGCTCAAACAAATTGTATAGAGACTTGCGACTTATTTGACACAGTTCAGCCAGCTCATCCACGGATATGTCACTGGTGATATGACTCAACACATAATCTCGCACACGCTCAATGTAACGATGCTGAGATAGCTGAGCGCTTTGGCTTGGGCAAAGATTGCATTCGAATGTGCCCAAAATAGCATTACACAACAGTTTGCTGTAATACATCAGCCCCCGCTCGCACAACTGCCCTTGTGGCTGTTGCAAAATATCGTCCAATAAACTTATAAAAGAACCCGATGTTGGCAAAGGCTGTTTTTGAAAACAAAAATGAATCCGGTCGTGGTTCATGTGATAACCAAATTCCCGGGCCGTTTGCATCATAAACTCTGCAGGAATACGGATGATCAGCTTGCGACAATCTTCAGAGTAGTCGCTAATTAAAGAAGCGCGCGGCGGTACGATCAACGCATCCCCAGTATTTAGATGCTGTGTCGTACCGTTACAATGTACTTTACTTTGACCACTTAACATTACTTGCAGGTGATACGTATCTGACATCATTGGCGTATGCATTTGTACCGCACAACCGAATGTATGCTCTGAAATCGACAGTTCGCCAAAGCCTTTAAACTTGATGTCTGCCTGCGAAGAGGAAGACGCACCTAGAATTAGCTGATGTTCGCCAAAGCGTTTACTGATTAAGTAGCTCGACACGGACTGGGCAGAAATACCACTGGCTTTATGGTCACATACTGTTAGACAAATTGTCATATCCAACCCCTAATGTAATTATTTTTATTGATCCTAGGATTGAGAATCTATTCTCAAAGATATTTGTTTATTCGCTAAACAATTTAAGTCTAATGCTTACTAGCCCATGTTAAGCATCCAAAATTGTGAAATTGCTATCCATTATTGGCATAAGCGAATAGCGCGGGGGCGCTAATGACGTTTTCGATTCATTCTAGCCAGCCATGCTTTACGAGGTATTTTGTTGTCAACGCTTTGAACATAAAGCGCCATTAGCAGTAATAGTGCTATCAAAATCATAATGGCAACACTGACGTTCATGCCTAATTCTGATAGCCAGAGAACCAGAAACAAGAATGGGTAATGCAGCAAAAATAAAGGGAAGGACAAATCACTTAAGACGCCAATAGGACGCTTAAGCCAGTGAGGTAAGCCATTAAAAACAGCCCACGCCCTAGGTGTTAACGTTAGCGCTAACCAAACCCCGAGCCCAAACTCAAATAGACGACACAAAACAAACCAGTCCCCCGGCCGTCCAGGCATAAAGCCGTACAATCGATATGCCCAGTTTTCGATATCATCAAACCAGTTACTTGGTACAAACGGAACGCCATACTGCCCCACATACCAACGACTCAACAGACTGATAATGAGCAAGCTCAGAAGAGTGACATTAGGTACCCGACGCATAAAATACGCCATTACAGGAAAGACCACGTATAAGGTCACAATCAGCGCTATAAACCAACTTGGCGGGTTGTAAGCTCCACCCCACAGTCCCATCAATGCATAAAAACCTGTCAGGCTGCCAGAAATATCTTGAACAAAACCATTAGGAAATAGCGTTATCCAAGTTCCATCCATCATCAACCCATTAAGCACATAACCCAACATAGAAAGGAAGACCAATACAATGGCGGCAATACGAAGTAGATCCAATAAAACGGAGCGCTCCATAGTGTTACCTTTCAAATTTATTCGTTAAGCTAATTTTTATCAGGTTGAGGTTGCAGGAATGTGAGCAAAACTGCGTTTTACTGAATAAGCCTTGCTATCAGCGTTTCGTCTAATACAAATCCCCCAAGAAGAACTGTTATTATGGAATTTAAATGCCCCGATTTAAGCATCTAGGCGGCATTCGTCTTATCTGCACATGCATTCATTTTAAGGAGTAATAAAATGAGCATCATTTGCGAACTCAGTGACTTACAGCGCCTTTATCACAAACGCGTTCCAAAAATGTTTCAGGGATACTGTGAGTCGGGGTCATGGACGCAACAAACGCTGGAACTGAATTCGTCTGACTTTCATCGCATTCTATTTCGTCAACGTGTAGCACGAGACTTAGAACCGCGCTCACTCAAAACCACCATGGTCGGTCATGACGTAAAAATGCCATTGGCTTTAGCACCTGTCGGTTTACTGGGAATGCAGCACCCAGATGGAGAGATCCTTGCCGCGCAAGCCGCTGAAGAATTTGGTGTGCCGTTTACGTTATCAACGATGAGTATCTGCTCAATTGAAGCCGTAGCCGCAAAAACCACGCAACCATTTTGGTTTCAGCTCTACGTACAGAAAGATCGCGCATTCACTAAAAAGCTGATTGATCGAGCGCAAGCCGTTGGCTGTTCAGCCCTCGTCGTGACGCTTGACCTGCAAATGATTGGCCGCCGCCACGCTGATCATCGTAATGGTATGACGGCACCGCCCAAGCTGACCTTGCCTAATATTGTTGACATTGCTCGTCGCCCCCGCTGGGCATTGGGCATGCTAAAAACTGACAACCGAGCATTCGGCAATATTCAAGGCTGTGCCACGGGCGTCGATGATATGCACGACTTAATGAAGTGGACTGCCAGCTCGTTTGACCCAAAGCTTAGCTGGGAAGATATTCGTTATTTCCGTGACGTATGGGAAGGTCCATTAATCATCAAAGGCATTATGGAAGTGGAAGACGCTAAAGAATGCGTCAAACTTGGCGCAGATGCCCTCGTCGTTTCCAATCACGGTGGCCGTCAACTCGACGGCGCTCGCTCATCAATCAGCACCCTACCAGAAATCGTTGCCGCCGTTGGTGACCAGATTGATGTATGGCTCGACAGCGGCATTCGCAGCGGCCAAGACATCATTCGCGCCAAAGCATTAGGCGCAAAAGGTGTCATGGTGGGCCGCCCCATGGTTTATGGCCTAGGCGCAATGGGTAAAGCAGGTGTCGCTAAAATGCTCGACATTTTCCATCAAGAGGCAGAATTAACCATGGCTTTCATTGGCCATCGGGACATTAACAACATCACCCGCGAAGACATCGTGTTTCAACACGAGACGTTTAGTAATGTCTAAAGATATAAAAATGGCTCTCATGCGTGCATTAGAGCCATTTAAAGCGATATACAATGATTTAACCAAACATTGTATTTGGTAACAATAAAACGATCTGTGGAAATACTATCAATAAGGCAATCGCTAAGATCATCATCAACCAGAAGGGCAGCACGCCTCGAAAGATGTCCCCTAAGTCAACATTCGGTGCTACAGACTTAACAATAAAGACATTAATTCCTACTGGTGGTGAAATTAGCCCCATCTCCAGCGTTAATACAGTCAGTACCCCAAACCAAATAGGATCGATACCAAGCTGCATAATAATCGGAAAGAAAATGGGCAGCGTGAGCACTAACATCGCAAACCCTTCAAGGAAACACCCTAGAATCAGGTAGATGAACAGGATCAATATTAGCGTTCCAGTAACACCTAAGCCCAACCTTGATAACAACTCACCAACCGCTGTTGGAATATGACTCAAGGCCATAAATGGATTAATCATATGTGCAGCAATCAAAATCAGCATCACCGTCGCTGTGGTCACCACCGCATCTCGAGCGGCTTTCCAGAGTGCGCCCACTGATAAAGACCGCGTCGAAAAACCAACCAATATAACGACCCCCGCTCCAACTGCCGCGGCTTCTACTGGTGAAAACAGACCACCGTAAATACCACCAATGGTTAGCAATATCACAGCAATGATTGGGCCAGCTCCCAAAATGGCTTTACCTTTACTACGCCAATCCGTTGCCGGACCCGCCGGACCAAAATCAGGACGGAACCAACACATCACCATAATTACGACAATAAACAGCATCAACAACATGATGCCTGGTAGAACCCCTGCTAAGAACAATCGACCGATGCTTTGCTCAGTTAAAATTGCGTAGATCACAAACCCTGTTGACGGAGGAATAAGAATGCCCAATGTACCGCCTGCCGCAACAACCCCTGTTGATAGGCGTTTATTGTAATGAAAGCGATCCATTTGCCCCAATGCCACTTTACCCATTGTTAACGCAGACGCAACGGACGACCCCGACAATGCAGCAAAGCCCCCACACCCGATCACCGTTGCCGAAGCCAAGCCACCTCGAAACTGCCCGATAATGGCATAAGCAGCATCGTATAATTTTCGGCTCATTCCGGTTACAGAAGCAACGTTCCCCATCAAAATAAACAATGGAATCACTACCAATTCAGGTGATGACGCGAGTGTGAAACTTTCAGAGGCTAACAGGCTCAACGCTGAACGACTGCTATCTAGCACGGTGATTCCAACAAACCCCACCGAGAACATGGCAAATGCAACTGGCACACGAAGCACTAGCAATACGAACATTATTAGAATGCCTAACATACCAACAACCGAAGCACTCATGCGGCGTCTCCTTTACGTACATCTCGACCCGAAAGAGACAATTCCACTGCGCGTAAAAGCATTCCAAGCGCAGTCAATAGGGCAAACACAGACACACCGTTCTGAAACCATACTTTAGGCAGACGGAGAAGATTGGTCGATAAGTTCAACATGGTCGATAATTTCGCACTTTCATTCACTGCATAGGCGATCATTACAAAGATAATTGCCCCTAATAAAGCTGATACGATATCGATGACGCGATTCATCCAATCAGGGTAGCTGCGCTCAAATAAATCCACCGAGATATGCCCGCCTTGGCGATCACACAGCACCATCGCCCCAAACACCACTACGGTCATAGACATCGTAATAACATCTTGTGACCCATACATGGGCGAACCAAATGCCCTACCAACCACATCAACAAGAATGACCAACATGACAAATATGAGGCCCAGCGCACCAATAGTGGCGGACAGAGCAATCAGCCGATCCGCCAGCTTTCTAATAAAGGCAAGCATCGGCTACTTGTCCTGCATCGCTGCCATGGTGTCATCACCGTCTACACGATCAACATAACCCTCGACCACTCCAGCGACTGCTTTGATAAAGGCCATCTTTTCAGCTTCTGTTAAATCCACAATCTGGTTAGCACTGTCACCACGAGCAGCTTCTAGTGCCGCATCAGCAGTCGCTAGCCATGCCTCTTCCGCATTTTTTGAAAGTTCAATACCACTTGCTGCCTCTATAGCGGCTTGCTGCGAGTCATTCAAGCCTTCATATACTTGACCATTTAATACCGTGAAGAACGCTAATCGTCCAAGTGGCGCACCTATGGTTAACGCATCTGCGACCTCGTCTAATTTGAAATCACGTAATGTCGATGCACCTGTAATAACACCATCAATCAAGCCAGTTTGCATAGCGTTGTACACTTGGCTAATGGGCATTTGTACCGGTGTTGCACCCAACGCTTTGGCAACATCAGCGGCAGTTGCTCCAGCAACACGCACTTTAAGCCCTGCTAAATCCTCAGGCGTGCGGATGACTTTATTGCGCATAATCATAATGTTTGGCTCAGACGTCCAAAGAGCGATAGGTTTAGTACCTGGAAACTCACCTTTTAAATGTTCCTCATAGGCGCGCCAAAGTGCTTTATAACCCGGCATATCTTCAGGAATAGCACCGGGTAACTCAGCAATCATGGTTTTGCCAAACTGTGATGACGTATAACCTGGAAGCCCCCAAGCTAAATCAGCAGCACCTTGAAGTACGCGAATATACTGTTCAGCAGGTCCTGACCCCAACTCACCACCATGGTAACCTCGAACAGTTAAATCCCCACCCGTAGCTTCAGATAGATCCGTGTTAAGCTTTTGAATGACCGATGCGTTAATGGTATGAAAAGGCGGAGTAAAGTTGGCAAATTTCAACTCTTCTGCAATCACTTGACTGGTTAGTGCAACCGCTGCTGACGCAGCAATAAGCAGTTTACTGACTTTCATATGTGTTCTCCCATATTGATCTTAGTGCCTTGAAAGACATTTTTTATTTTGGATCTGGTACGAGCCGACAAGACGGAACGCCCTGTAGCTCTAAACTCATTGCGTTAGTGCATTAATGGGATGCTCTATCAAACACCTTTGTAGTTTAGTTCAATAGAGCCCTGTCTCTTGGAGATTAACCATTTACCTTCTACTTTTTTTAACTCATCAGTAAAACGACCGATATATACATCAGACTTAGCTAACACAACCGACTCAATAGAATGTGCTTTTTCTTCTCCTGAAAACAACACAACTCTTGACGTTACTATCGCAGTTTCGTTGTTAAGAACTGACACTTCCATATTACTAAGCGCATGACAGGTTTCCTTCAGTGGTCTAGCAATAAATGATTTCAAAATAGCCTCACGACCTTGAATCGGAACAGAGGGCGCACTCGGTCGAAACAATACGGCTTCATCGGTGTAACACTGAGAAAGCGCCTGCCAGCAACCTTTATCGAGCAGGTTCATCGAACGCGTGACAAGTGCTTGGCATTGCCACTCCACTAGCATTGTATCTAGGTCTAATGTGTTCATCGCAAACCTTTAATGGGCGTTTTTAACCAAACCATCATTGCTTCAGCAACGGCTTGAGGAGATTCAATAGGGGCCATATGACCAGCTTCTTCAATGACCACCAATTTACTGCTTGCCAAGTGCTCTTGAATAGTTTGATGCTGTGACACTGGACTCCAATGATCTTCCGTTCCTGACAAAAGCAACGTAGGTACCACAATACTTGGTAAAATAGACTCCGCGTCAGGGCGGTCAATTAATGCCCGCAGCTGCTTTTCAAACGCCTCAACACTGTAGCGACAAACCATATTGCCTAGATCATGCATTAAGGCCGTATTAGCTAACCCTTTGGGTGACATCATCGGTGCTAACCATTCCTTCGATAGAACAGATGTCCCCTCTTGCTTTGCCAGCTCCAGTAAGCGCAAACGACCAGGAAGTTCCTTTTCTGACTTCGGGTGCACTCCTGTATTCATCAACGCTAAATGTGTAATGCGCTCAGGTGCTAAGCGATACACTTCCAGAGCAACACGACCTCCCATAGAGTGCCCTGCTAACGCAAATGTCCCTTCTACGCTTGCTAGAACATGACGTGCCATTTGAGTAATATTGTCGAATCCCGAAAAACTGATAATCTGTACGCTCACTTCGGACTCTAATAAAGACGCAACCGGTTGCCATACCCTTTGATCGCACAGTAGTCCTGTTAAGCATACTAAAGTTGGTTTAGCAGTGAATGCGTTCATAACACTTGATCCTCACCATTCTCATTAGTCACATTTTCATAAATAATATGACCTAATGCCGTGTTAGAAACGGGTACATGGTAGTGTCGATGCACCTCATTGACGGATTGATTCAAGGCGCCGCGCATGATCAGCCACATCACCATTTCACAACCTTCTGTGCCTGACTCACGAATGTATTCCACTTGGGAGATAGCCGATAACCTTTCGTAGTCTAGCCTTAGACTGTCCATAAACGCTTTATCCCATGTTTGATTAATCAATCCAGCACGCTCTCCCAGCAACTGATGACTCATACCTCCAGTGCCCCATACTTGAACATTCAAATGCTCAGGGAACTTCTCGACTGCTTTACGAATCGCGCGCCCTAGTGCAAGACAACGCTCCCCTGTTGGAGAGGGGTACACCACGGTATTCACCGCCAGTGGTATCACTTGGCAAGGCCACTCTTCTACCTCACCGAACACCATCGACAAAGGAACGGTGAGTCCATGATCTACATCCATTTCGTTGACTATCGTCATGTCAAAGCCTTGTAAGATCAAAGATTCGGCTAAATGCCAAGCAAGCTTTGGAGAACCTTGAACCGTTGGTACTGGACGAGCCCCATAGCCTTCATCGGCGGGTTGAAACTCTTCGCCACACCCGATAGCGAATGTTGGAATGAAACACATATCAAAGCTTGTAGCGTGATCGTTATAAATCAAAATCACCACATCAGGTTGCTGCGTTTCAACCCACTCTTTTGTGAATTCGAAACCTTTGAAAACAGGAGCCCATTCAGGTTTATCACTGTCACCGGTATCGATGATGCGACCTAACAATGGAATATGCGAAGTGCCAAGACCTGCTGTAATTTTAGCCATTAGCTTTGCTCCTTTACAAAGCGATTACCTTCTGGGGAACGGCCGCCGCTGCGCATCATATCGATATACTCATCAGTAGAAAGCGTGGTCATTGTCGATACAGCCTCAGCAACACTGATGCCATCGGTTGAACTGATTTTGACCAGATAGTAGATATTACCACCCAGAGAAATCAGCTTAGTGAAGTCTCGCTCAATCACCGCAAGCTTTTGCGCTTCGGTTAATTGAAATTGATCAAGATATGCGCTTTCATTCTGTTTAAAGGCTTCACGATTCGCAGCCTTCATAAGGGTCATGCAAAATTGATTTAAGTGAAAGCCTATGCGCGCCATGTCCCCATCAAATACAGTCGTACCGGGAATGTTGCTGTAGTTTTTATTATTCATCGTCATGTATTTTCCGCTTGAGCTAAAAGGCCGCTTGATGCGGCCTATTTATAGGGCCAAGCATCGTCGATATCTAAAAACTACACACGAACCGCACATCTGTCTTATGCACAATTAAGAATACATCTTTAAATTTAGTTATATCTTGTCTTATAGTGAGCAATAGAACATTTTCACCTCAGCATACCCAAGGAACTTGAGATGCCTCATAGCAACACGCCAGCTCTATCGTTGAAACAATGTCGTGTCATTAGCGCTATCATGCGTAAAGGGACAGAAAAAGACGCCAGCGTAGCACTTAATTTAAGTCAGTCTAGTATCTCACGCGCTTTGTCTCAGGCTGAAAAAGCATTAGACACCTGTATTTTTACACGTGGATGGAGCGGTGCTGAACCAACAGCAGAAGGTGAAATGGTGGTTTCGTTTTGCGATTCCATACTAAAGTTAATACGCAAAACTGAAGCCCAGCTGCAGCATGCTGTGGAAGCAGGATTGATGTTGCATCATTACATTGAGTGGCGACACCTTATGGTGGTAGAAGCCGTTACTAGATTAGGTAGTGCCTCATTAGCGGCTGAAACATTGTCTATATCTCAGCCTGCCGTCAGCAAGATGTTAAAAGAAGTGGAAAATATGGTCCGCCAACCCTTGTTTACACGAATGCGTCATGGACTCATAGCACAAACAAGTGCCGAGACTCTTGCATCACTGTATCTACAAATGTTGCCTGCCGCTCAGTCATTCGCCCAAACGTTACAATCTCAACCTCATGAACTCACTGGCAGGTTGTCGGTAGGTATGCTGTCGTTCTCATGCCAAGACATTGTCCCAATTGCTTTTGCCTCAATCTTCGAACAACATCCGCGAGTTCGCTTACAGGCAATGCAAGGGCCCTATCACATGTTATCGAATGCCTTGATAAAAGGGGAAATTGACTGTTTTTTAGGGCTACTACGAACCGGTCCAATCCATCCAGACTTAATTGAAATCCCCTTACTGCACGCGCAGTATGCTCTGATCGCCCGTGCTGAACACCCAATACATACTAATGCTCATAGCCTCGATGACTTAACAAATGAGCGTTGGATCGTTGCGCGCCACGGAACACCGATACGTGATTACTTTGAACAATTGTTCTACAGCATTGATGATAAACCGCCAATCCAAGCATTGGAAATGCTGACTTTTGCTTCCTCGGAAGAGCTCGTAATTCACAGTGATGCCATTGCCCTGTTGTTCTACGACGACTGGAACATTCAACAACTCAATCCGCATCTAAAACAGATTCCAATCCCTTTACCTAGGCCAGATTGCACACTTGGCATAACACTTCATAAAGAGCGACAAACACCGCTTATTAAGACCTTTATCAGCGAATTGAAGAACACCATAGACGCAAAGCGTACGAAGTACAAAGTATGAACTAAGCACCCTTAGATGCTCTTGGATTAAGACTTAGGCAAACATTTGTCTGACTTATGTCCTGATTTACTTGGTAACTCTGCGTGCGTTTGTTCAACGGCATCTTGCAAATGTTTGGCCACGGCCACTGGTGTCATCCCCCAGAGTCTGACAAACACTTTGTAAATCGCCACTAAAAACACAATTGGGATAATCACGGTCTTCAATAC
The DNA here is from genome assembly GCF_049821165.1 of Marinomonas gallaica. Taxonomy (NCBI): domain Bacteria; kingdom Pseudomonadati; phylum Pseudomonadota; class Gammaproteobacteria; order Oceanospirillales; family Oceanospirillaceae; genus Marinomonas; species Marinomonas gallaica. The sequence goes on along the minus strand of NZ_CP187511.1, from coordinate 2,367,718 downwards.
AAACAATGCGATCAGGTTTAAAAAATGATCCATGGATTGGTTTAACGTACTTACAAATCCAGTGATTTTGTTTTTCGCGGCCATTGTGACTTGGTTAAAACCATCGCGGATGCTTTGAAAGGTGCTTTTTTCTCCTTCTAAGCGCTCCCGAAGATCAGAGGCCATCTCTTTCGATTCAGCGATTTCATCTTCAGTTGCTTCAATATCGTACTGAATACGCTTTAACTGATGCGCCAAGACCGTTCGTTGAGCGCTTAATGACTGCTGTTCATCACTGGCTTTTTCAAATAATGCAGAAAACCCTGTTTTGCCACCTGATAGCTCAGCTAACGTCACGTCAATCTCGTCAATCTGCTGTCGCTTTGCCGCTTCCTCTGTAGCCAACGTATCTAATTGTACTTGCATGAGTTGCTGCTCAAGCTGAGCTGTTTCAAGTTCAGAGGCAATCTGTTTATTGATTTCACTGGATAAGTCTAAGGTGTCATCAAGCTGACTTGGCGATACGGGAAACGCCTCTAATATGGCGTTTTCTTTTTGAACGACATCATCAATAAATGCGCTGTCCACCCAGCTACTGCCGAGTGCCACCGCCGCAATCGAAAATTTACACATGACTGCGAACAGGAACACTTTATATGTGACCGTTCGATACTCTTTGAGGATGTATTTAGTCAGTACAAAGGCCATGCCAGAGAGCAGTAAGAATACTTTGAAATGGATTGTCTGGAGTATTTCGACTAAAAACTTTTGGATCAGAAGCGATGAGATCGCGTATTTCATGACCGAGGAAAAATCCTCGACAAGATCGTTTAGAGGGTCTAACAACTGACCAATTTGGATCGAGCCAACCACTGGCACGTTTAGCGTAATCGTGGATAAAACAGACACCGTCGCATTGAACAATTTCGCTACACCAAACGACGCGCCGGCGGATACAAGCGAAGCATTAATATACGCCTCGGCGTATTGGTCAATAAAACCGATCCAACCAAAAACAATAAGAAGCGTTACTAGCACTAGATCCCTATTATTCTTAATGAACTCAATCATTCAAGCTCCTTAGTGCTCAATTAGTATTCGCTAAAATTTATTGTGATGTATATTTGATCACAACGGTGGACGCGTTCGGTTATCGATGCAACACTTTGTGGCGTGAATACGCATCAGACACAGGCACAACTTTGACCAACATTGGTGTCAAAGTGTTGGATCCAGGCGTTATCATCGCGCTATTTCCTTGCATGTACGTGAGTTTTTACATTACGGTAACATTTTACGTAAAGCGCTAACATTCGTACACAAAGCAAGCATAGGTAAATGGTTGTATTCGACCTCAATATATGTGTTTAATTGTATACGCGATAGAGCTTTAAAGACCTGTAAACACGCTCTAAATATCGATCATGATAAAACCTAAGATAGTAATATAACTTATGGCCGCCTTAATCCCAGCTTCATCAGACCTGCACGACTTCTCTAATTTATCTGATCTTATTTTAGAAGGCAGTAATCTCGGCACTTGGGCTTGGAATATTCAAACTGGTGAAGCGATATTTAATGACGAGTGGGCGCGTATAATTGGCTATACCATTGATGAACTTGAGCCCCTGTCTATCAATACTTGGTTAGACGTAATTCATCCAGATGATTTAAAAAGTTCCAATTCAGCACTTCAGGCACATTTTTGTGGTGAAACACCCCTTTATACCTTTGAAGCACGGATGAAGCACAAGCAAGGCCATTGGGTAAAAGTACTGGACCAAGGCACAGTATTAATCCGTGATTCAAAAGGAGAGCCACTGTGGATGTTTGGCGTACATCTTGACGTAAGCGAACTGTGGCATAAGCAAATAGAAATCAAGCAGCTTAAAGACCGCCTTGAGCTTCTCGCTAGCAACCTACCAGGGTTTGCTTATCAATTTCTAATGGATGCATCAGGGATTATAACCGCGCCTTTTGCAACTGAAAAAGTCCAAGAGCTTTTTGGCTGCAGTGCCGAAGAACTCCACGCCGACGCATCAGCAATGATGAATCAAATAGATTCAGATTACATTGATCATATTTATCAAACGATCGAACAGTCTCGGATCAATCTATCAGAGTGGCATGAGACATTTAAAGTTAATCACCCTGAAAAAGGCAGCATTTGGGTGGAAGCACGCTCGTTACCAAAACGAACCAAATCGGGCGGCACGATTTGGTATGGTTACGCTCAAGATGTAACGGAGCAAACGAATAAATTAGAACGTATTCGTTTATTATCAGCGGTCGTCGATACCACTCATCAAGGCGTTATGGTGACGGATACAAATACTGTCATTCAAGAAGTGAACCATGCCTTTACCAATATTACCGGTTACAGTGCCAAAGAAGCATGCGGCCAAACTCCCTCTTTTTTATCCTCCGGTCGTTGTGAAGAAGCATTCTACGAAAACATGTGGAGAGACTTAAAAGACAAAGGCCACTGGAAGGGTACGGTTTGGAATCGCCACAAATCAGGCGAGGTTTACCCGCAACTATTAACCATCGACGCACTCAAAAACAACTCAGGAGTGGTAACAAATTATATTGGTGCGTTTACCGATATATCAGAACTGATTCAAGAGCAAGAGCTGCTGCTTGAACTAGCCAATCGTGATCCGTTAACCAACCTTCCAAACCGAAAAATATTTGATCAAGAGTTGGGCCATCGATTGGCTCACGCTAAAAAGGCGAATGAACACTTAATGGTGCTGTTTATGGACCTCAACAAATTCAAAAGCCTTAACGATACATATGGCCACTATGAAGGGGATCAATACCTAGCGAAAGTCGCCAATGTGCTGTCTGAACGTTTAAGCGACCAAGGCTTACTATGTCGAATTGGCGGTGACGAGTTCATTGGCGTACGGAATGTCGAGTGTTGCGAAGCCTGTGATAAACACACCCTTATCACTAAGATAAAACAAGACATTCAAGATATTAGTGCGATTTATCCTGACCTTAAACTCGGCATTAGCATTGGCGTAGCGTGCTTTCCCCCTGACGGACAAAGCACACAACGTCTTCTCGAAGTGGCGGATAAACGTATGTATATTGATAAATACAAAAGCCGCCACTGAATTAAAGGCATATACAAAGAACGTCCAAACATGCGCACTCTTTACCACCAATAAACGGGATAGTGGCGTTTTGGGTTACCCGACATATTATTCACGAACAACGCCACCATGAGCATGATCAAAGCGCCCACCAATACTGGAGTAAGCGCATACCAGTAGCCGAGGCTTTGCACGTGCGCGCCACCAATCACCGCAATAAGCGCCGTGGCACCACCGGGTGGGTGTAGAGTGCGGGTAAAATGCATCGTAGCGATGGATAAAGAGACCGCTAGAGAACTGGCTAGAATAAGATCGTCTGGAATAAAAATATGGACGGTAACGCCAACTAAGGCGGAAAACACATGCCCACCAACCAAATTACGAGGCTGGGAAAATTCAGCCAGTGGTGCCCCGTAAATCAATACGGCAGATGCGCCAAATGAGCCGATCAAAAACAACATACTGTGTTGGTTGAAACTCCATAACTCGCCCAAACTAGCAATCAAAAAAATACCTAAAAAGGAGCCAACCCAAGACCAGACAATCTTGCTAAAAGGCTTACGCGGCGGGCATGCTTCTTTTGCTCGCATGCGGGACAAATAGTGTTTCATATAGCACTCAACATTAGCGTGTACAGTTAAACGATGCATCATACGAAACCACGTTACCTTTGGCAAAGCATAGCACTTAGGAAAACTCATTTGTAACGATAGCGGCGCATGTCGAGAATGCCACCCGATTTACGACCGCACACGAAGCTTATGATGCAAACCCTGCGCAAGAAAGGGCAATGGACTTACACAACAATAGCGTTGGTGTCGCTATCGGCAAAGCACACCCAAATGCAAATGACAGTGTATTAGCTCTATTTTGCATAGACGCGTTAAACGAAGAAAAACTGATGACATCATTGCCTGAAACGGTTGAAGCTTACTAAAGCGCTCGCCTATCATTAGGCATTTTACCGTTGCAAATGATGTTCAATAGAGCCAGATACTCGTAACTTACTATCTGGCTCTATGATTCAATCACCGCTTACTCGTTTAACAACCAAACTTGAAACGCTTTTTGATCTTCTTTAGAGGCTTTCTTGAACCAAAACACCATCATATCGTAGGCATTGTTGCTCTGTGCTGCTTCATGCGAGGGATCAATCATCCAAATACGAATGTCTTTGCGGGTTGCAACATCCGCTTTGTTGTACCAGAACTTAAGCATCTCAAGCTCTTCAGTCACCGCGACTTGCTTTGCCGCCGCTTTAGGCTTATCTACAACTGGCTGTTTATAAGTCGCTGTAAACTCACGAATCTCACTTTTGTAATCACGTGATGGTTGAAAGCCTGATTTTTTTGGTAGCATACGGATTTGATAATCCAATTTATCCATTCGACCTTCATCAACTAACGAAAACTCAGGCGCTTTCGCGAAACGTTCGGCATCGCTCTTATTGAAGAAGTATGGCGCTTGAAGAACAATATCGGAGTCTTGTTTCACTTTCACATCTATGATGTAGGGTTCCGACTCAAAAAATTCCGCATTGCTGCCACCACCGATACGTTGGTTAAATCGCACCACAAACTGACGTTCGCCCGGCTCTACGTCCGTTTCAAAATCATTCCCGAAGCTGGTACTTTCTAAGTCTACATACATGATTTCGAAATTTTGAGGCACTTCAAATGTCGCCGCCAACGTAGGCACACTCCCCGCCCCTAGCAACATACCCAAGACCATCACACCTGACTTCAAACGCATTTTGCGACTCCTTAGCAAGAACACTGAACTATTATTTTAGACTCCGTAACCTACCATAAAGCTTTTCGAGATTATCCTGCTAAGGCTCGTCACAATACGAATATACTAATTTTTGCCTTTTTCTGATAAGACCTAATATAAAACCGTATCACTCAGAGTGCGCAGTGGCATTACTGAATAAACGCTTAATTTACTCATGCTCAGCCAGGCCTCGCGCTTCTATTATTTCTGAAATGATCGACACGGGGCCGGTCATATGCACGAACATCATGTCGCGCGCTTTAACGTGATCTCGAGACAGTAATACCTCAACAAGCTGTCGATGCTCTTCGCGTTTTGCCTCTAGAGCCTCTGCAGAAAAAACGGTATGACGCAGCCAAAGTTGTCGATATCGCTCAACCTGATCAAGCATCGTCAGTCGAAGCTCTAATAATTTAGCAGAACCACAGCCTTGGGCGATTGCAAGATGAAATGCTTTGTGGCGCGCATCCCACAGTCCTAACATGTCTTCAGCACTGTTTAACTGAGTCACTTTCGATAACGTATGCGTACTCGCAATCACACCCGCTTCCCAGCTCTCATCCCCTAACTTCACTGCAAGCTCGGTGATCATGGCTTCTAAATGGGCACGGGCAAAGTAGATATCCGTCAGTTCCTCAATCGACATCGATGCAACGCGAAAACCGCGCTGGCTGATGGCGGTGACGAGGTGTTCAGAAACAAGTCGTGAAAGCGCTTCCCGCATAGGGCCAGAGCCAATCTCATAACGCTCCTTTAACCCCCGCATGAGCAACTTATCACCGGGTCGGTACACGCCCTCAGTAATGTCTCGTTTCAGTGCAACATAAGCAAGGTTCACCAGATTGTTTTTTTCGTCATTGGTCGCCATGAAGCATCCGTATCAAAGGTGTATGAATGACCAGATTATAGCCATTCCCATAATGCCTCACAAAGCAATTTTATCGTCAAAAACCAGGAATGTAGATATTTTATTGACGAAAACCAAAAATGTAGATATTTTTTAATAACGTAAACATTATTGATTGCTTACCCATTTTTAAAACAACAATGTCATTCCCAAAAATAACAAAGATGAACGAGGCCACCCATGTCCATAGCTGCCGTATCCAATTCGCCTAATAACCTCAGCCATTCCAGCTTCTCCCTAAGACCGTCTGAGCAAAGCCCACGTTTACTTCAGCTTCACTTCGAGCAATCACTGGTTATCGCTTTTCTGAAAGAGGTCGAAAAGTTTCCGGTACAGGCGTTGGAATATAAATCGATGCTACGATTTCGTGTCGCTAGCATTCTAAATAGGCTTTGTGATGATCAACTTCAGTCTCTCTTAGTAGAAACACTTGTGGATCGAAACAGCGGCGCTTTGTTGGTCACGCCTGAAGGCTTGGACGAAGTCACTCAAGCCGAAGATATGATCAAATTCACAACGGCCATCGCTCACCTTTTAGGACGCTCTAACTTTGACGCCATGAGCGGCCAGTATTACGCGCGATTTGTCGTTAAAAATGAAGACAACTCAGACAGCTACCTACGTAAAGCAAATCGTGTAATGGAGCTGCATAACGATGGCACATACGTAGAACAGGACACTGACTATGTGATGATGCTGAAAGTAGACGAGCAAAACATAGAAGGCGGCAATTCGTTGTTACTGCACTTGGATGACTGGGAAGATCTCGAGCGTTTCAGTACGGATTCTTTAGCACATCAAAGCATGCGCTGGAGTGCACCTCCTAGCAAGAACACCAGCAAGGATATCTTTCACGCTGTGTTTGATATTGACCGCAGCGGGCAGCCTATCATGTCTTACATCGATCAATTTGTTCAGCCGAAAAATGATGTCGAGGGGAACTGGTTAACAGATTTATCTGAATCCCTTGAAACCAGTAAGGCTACTTTGTCCGTGCCTGTTCCAACCGGCTCTTTCCTCATCATCAATAATCATTTTTGGCTACACGGGCGCGACAAATTTACCGCGCACCAAGGCTTACGGCGTGAGCTAATGCGTCAGCGTGGTTACTTTACCCACGCAAAAACCTTACGCAACCCGACCCAGTGATGGTCAAAATACACTAGAATAGACGTCTACCGAACATCACCGGAGACACGGCCGGTGATGTCGATTTATGGACTCTTCAAGAGACAACACAGATGTACGATTTTATGATTATTGGCGGCGGCATAATCGGCATGTCAACGGCGATGCAGTTGCTTGAGCGCTACCCAGATAAAAAACTATTGGTACTTGAAAAAGAATCCGGTCCCGCAGAACATCAGACGGGCCATAACTCAGGTGTTATTCATGCAGGGGTTTATTACACGCCTGGTAGCCTTAAAGCACAGTTTTGTTTAGAAGGTAACCGTGACACCAAAGCATTCTGCCAAGAAAACAACATACCCTATGATGAGTGCGGCAAGCTTTTAGTAGCAACCAATGCGCTAGAAATGCAACGCATGAAAGCCTTATGGGAGCGCACCGAAGCCAATGGTCTAGAGCGCTACTGGCTCAACGCGGACGAATTGCGTGAGCGTGAACCGAACATCACCGGCATCGGCGCAATTTTTGTCCCGTCCAGCGGCATCGTCAATTACAAGCAAGTCACCCAAGCCATGGCTCGTAAGGTGATTGAACGTGGTGGCGAAATTCGTTACAACACCAATGTCACTGGATTGAATGAAACATCTGAAGAAGTCTGTGCGCACACAACAACCGGCGCTTATAACGCCAAATATTTGATCTCTTGTTCTGGCTTAATGGCGGATCGAGTCGTGAGAATGCTAGGACTGGAGCCGGAGTTTCAAATCTGTCCTTTCCGCGGTGAATACTTTTTGTTACCCGAAAAACACAACCAGATCGTCAATCATTTAATCTACCCCATTCCCAACCCAGCCATGCCGTTTCTTGGCGTGCATCTAACACGCATGATTGATGGAACAGTCACGGTAGGGCCGAACGCTGTTCTAGCGTGGAAACGTGAAGGTTACCGTAAAACCGATATTTCGTTATCGGACAGCTTAGAAAGCCTTCGCTACCCAGGTATCCGCAAAGTGTTGATGGATAACCTAAAGCCAGGGCTATTGGAGTTAAAAAATTCGCTCTTTAAAGGCGGCTATCTAAAAGAAGTGCAAAAATACTGCCCTTCCGTAGAGAAATCAGACCTGACCCCTTACCCAGCAGGCGTTAGAGCGCAAGCGGTGTCTAAAGACGGCAAGTTAGTGGATGACTTTCTATTCGTAAGAACGTCCCGCACCATAAATGTGTGCAATGCCCCCTCTCCCGCTGCTACGTCAGCACTACCAATAGGCCGACACATCATTAAAGAAGCACAAACTCAATTTGGCTTAAACTGATTTGGTATTTAGTAGAGGCTGGTAAGCAAGGACGCGGCTGAGAAAAATACACTCAGCCGCACAATGTGGATTTGAAACTTAGTTCAGGTAGGCAGAAGGCGCTTTGCACACCGTTCTTATGCCCGATAAAAGGCTCAGATTAGCCTTTTACACGATTCGCGTCGAAAATTTCAATCCAATAGCCATCGGGGTCTTTGATGAACGCAATGTAGTTCATATTGCCGTCAGCCAACTTTTTCTGGAAAGTCACACCCAAATCTTCAAAGCGCTGACAAGCCTTTTCCAATTCAGGCACATGAAAGCCAATGTGACCAAAACCACGTGGATCACTGTTGCCACTGTGGTATTCCACCGTGTCAGCCGTGTCGCCCCAATTATGGGTTAGCTCTAACACCGCTGGACGACCGAAGGTTTGCGCCGTGCGCTTTTTATCATCGGTACTCACATCTGAGAAATCTTCACCGTACGTCAGAAAATACAAACTGAACTCCATTTCTGGAAAATCGAGCTTCTTCAGCAGCGTCATCCCCATCACACGCGTATAAAAATCTAACGAGCGAACAGGATCAGCGATACGCAACATGGTTTGGTTAAACACAAACCCATTCGTCGCGGGATCTTTCTCTTCACACAAGCCTTCGGCTTGCTCAAAATGACGACTCATATTCTTACCCTCTTATCGTATGTACAAAATAGGTGGGGACCATTCGCAAAAAATCAATGCCTGACCATTAGCCAACTCGTACGACCAGACGCCTGATACTTCGTACGGCCTGACTCCTGTCAGGGACAAAAGCGCCATCGCTATCAAGAGATAATTCGCATACTCAACCTTATAGGTACAAGTCCCTGTCTAAGTTATTCAATAACAGCATTGTCCGTTGCAATCAGTGTTTGAAGCCTATGATATAATTACACAAAACAGAGAGTTTATTGACATATTAATCATATTAAAACGAGTACACTTTTCTTTTGCATTCTTCAGCACAATTGATACTTTGCACTTAGGGAAAAGTTATGAGGCTCATTTTTAGTATACAAAAGCAAAAGTTAATAATCACTACACCGGCTTGGGCTGCTGTATTAAATGCGACGAGTGGTCGAGATAAATGTATGAATAATTCTTCTGAAGAATGTTTGTCTCAAAGCTGGCATGGCCCAATACCTATTGGCGAGTACTTTATAAACCCAAGAGAATTGAGTGACCCAAATATTTTTGGGGATATACTTCGTAACTTTCGTCCTGATTCGCCAGGAGATTGGGGGAGTTTTAGAATTCGAATTCATGCTAAAGAAGATACAGAAACTCATGGTCGTGATAATTTTTTCTGCATGGCGGCAGTGTTGAAGGGAGTGCTGGCTGTATTGATATAGGAGGCGGGTTATTTGGAAGTCAACATTTAAATAATCTTCTTACAGCAATACGGATGTCCAAGCATGCGATAGATTTGGAAGTTATTTCAGAATGAACAATCTAAAGAAGCCACTTGCGATTAACGTACTCTTTATAGTCCTTTCTGTACTAGGTCATATTCTAGATATCAGTAATATTACCCTTATTATTGTCATGGCTCTCTTCCTGCTTTCAAGCATTTTAGTGCGCTGGTCAATATTGGAATTAGCTGCATCGTTACTAATCTATATTGCAATTAGATGGGCGATTTGCCTTATTGGCATAGAGCACGCATTCTATATGGCTAAGATGTGTGAAGCTCCAAGCTTTACCTTAATATCGAGCGTTATTTTTCTTATTCCTTTAGTATTTGGAACCATATTTCGAAAACTCTTCTATAAAGCTCATTAATTGAGCTTCGCTTAGTACCCTTAGGGAATAATCCGTACGACCTGACTTCTGTCGGCGATAATAAGACGCTAAGCCCAGAAACCAAAAAGCCCAACCCCTAATGTTACAAGGATTGAGCTTTTGTCCTAGCAAAACACACTAAGCCATTATGGAGCGTCGATATTCTCGCGTGCCAATTGGCGTAGTGCATAATGTAGCACGCCACCATGACGCACGTACTCGCACTCTTTTGGCGTTTGTAGCATGACATTGACCTCAAACACTTCAGACGAGCCATCGGCACGCGTGGCGGTCACCGTCGCGGCCTTACTCTCACCATTCTCCAGCCCTGTGATGCTCAGCACTTCCGAACCATCCAGTTTGTACGTGTCGGCGTTCTCACCGTCTTTAAAGGTCAACGGCAACACACCCATTCCTACTAGATTCGAGCGGTGAATACGCTCAAATGAGCTGGTCAACACGGCTTTGACGCCGAGCAAACTGGTACCTTTCGCCGCCCAGTCACGGCTCGAGCCTGAGCCATACGACGCGCCACCGAGAATCACAAGAGGACGCTGATCGGCCTTGTACTTCATGGCAGCATCGTAAATAGGCATCTCTTCACCATCTTTGAGCGTGGCGTTTTCGCCGTTGAAATAGTAGGTGTAGCCACCCTCTTTGCCTCCCAACATGGTATTTTTGATACGGATGTTGGCGAACGTGCCTCGAGTCATGACCGCATCGTTACCGCGTCGTGAGCCGTAGCTATTGAAATCTGCCTTCAGCACGCCACGCGATTGTAAGTATTGACCGGCAGGCGAATCCGCTGCGATGTTGCCCGCAGGCGAGATGTGGTCGGTGGTGATCGAATCGCCGAACAAACCTAAAATACGCGCCCCTTCGATATCAGGAATCCCTTCTGGCTCAAGGGTCATCCCCTCAAAGAACGGTGGGTTTTTGATATAGGTCGATTCGTCATTCCAAGGGTATAGCTGGCTGTCCTCTGAGCTAATGGCATTCCACGCATCACTGCCGGCGAAGACTTCGCCGTAGTTTTTACGGAACATGTCAGCATCGATGTTGTTCGCGATCAGCTCATTAATTTCATCCGAGGTGGGCCAGATGTCTTTTAAGTACACATCGTTGCCGTCTTGATCTTGACCAATCGCATGGGTCGTCAGATCGATATCCACCGTGCCCGCTAGTGCGTACGCGACCACCAGCGGTGGTGACGCCAAGTAACTGGCTTTGACGTGTGAGTGAATACGCCCTTCAAAGTTACGGTTGCCCGATAGCACCGCCGCCGCGACTAGGTCGTTTTCTTCAATGCCTTTTTCAATCGCCTCAGGCAGTGGCCCTGAGTTACCAATACAGGTGGTACAGCCGTAACCCACCAAATAAAAGCCGGTTTTTTCCAGCTCATCCATAAGATGGGTTTTCTCTAGGTAATCGGTCACCACCTTAGAACCCGGCGCAAGGGAGGTTTTCACCCAAGGTTTGGCTTTGAGCCCTTTTGCTGCGGCTTTTTTAGCCACCAGTCCGGCGCCAATCATCACGGCGGGGTTGGAGGTATTGGTACACGAGGTAATCGCGGCAATGACCACGGAACCATCACGCAATTTGTGCTTTTTGTCATCAATGCTAACGCTTGAGAACACATTGTTTGCATGAGCGTAGGCTTGGCTCTCTTCGGTTTGCGTATCAACGTCAATGGTTGGCTGAGCGGCTAAATCCTCGGCCTGTTCTTTTTCGCCGCCTTCATGGTCAAAACGCTCTTTCGCATCAGTGTCAACGCCACGACCTTTGGCCATCTGCGCGATCGTTTCACCAAATTTCTGATGCATATCGGAAAGATTAATGCGCTGCTGCGGTAGATTAGGACCCGCCATCGCCGGCTGGACGGACGATAAATCTAGCTCGAGTTTGCTTGAGTAAGTAGCGGCAGGCGTGTCGGCATCATGCCACAGACCTTGCTGCTTAGCGTATTGTTCCACTAACTTAATTTGAGATTCATCGCGACCGGACAGGCGCAAGTAATCAATCGCCATTTGGTCGATGGGGAAAATACCACAGGTCGCGCCATACTCCGGCGCCATATTGGCAATGGTGGCTCGATCGGCCAGCGGCATGTTGTGTAAGCCGTCACCGAAGAACTCAACGAACTTACCGACTACCCCATGGGCACGCAGCATCTCAACCACACGCAGCACCAAATCGGTGGCGGTCACGCCTTCCGTCAGTTTACCGGTCAGCTCAAAACCAACCACTTGGGGAATCAGCATGGAAGACGGTTGACCCAGCATGGCGGCCTCGGCTTCAATACCGCCCACACCCCAGCCAAGCACACCGATACCATTGATCATGGTCGTGTGACTGTCCGTACCAAACACCGTATCTGGGTAAGCGGTCAACTCACCGTCGACCTCCGAGGCCATGACCACACGAGCAAGGTATTCAAGGTTGACCTGATGCACAATACCCGTCGCCGGCGGCACCACGACGAAGTTTTCAAAGGCATTACTGCCCCAATTCAAAAACTCATAGCGCTCTTGGTTACGCTTAAATTCGATTTTTTCATTTAAATCCAGCGAGTCTTCACGGCCATAGGCATCCACTTGCACAGAGTGATCGACTACCAGTTCACTGGGAATAAACGGATTGATTTGCTCCGCTTTGCCGCCAAGCTTCACCACCGCATCCCGCATCGCGGCCAGATCCACCACCGATGGCACACCGGTGAAATCCTGTAGCACCACGCGCGCCGGCATGAACGCGATCTCTTTTGAGGCTTCTGCTTTGGCGTCCCAATTGGCCACCGCCTCAATGTGGTCTTTACCCACCGACTGACCACCGTCTTCATTACGCAACAGGTTTTCTAAGACAACCTTCATGCAGTATGGCAAGCGGCTGATGTTCTCATAGGTGTCGGTCAATTTGGGCAAACTGTAGTAGGCATGCTCTTTACCATCGACCGAGATCGTATCTTTCACGTTAAACGTATCACTCATGGTAGCGTCCTTATCAGGGTTACTGGGCTCAAACATAGGCCAAAGAGCGCCTATGTCGATAACATGTGGCTTAAAGGCTCATCCTGTAAATTGTGAGGCAGGCAAGCTATCACCCTTTAAAAAGTAGCCGGATGGATTCTTGCTGACCCATTACTTACATCACCATAACAAACCCTAGGTTGGTTATTAAAGCCTCTTACTATGACCATAACACCACAAAGGAGGTCGTAGCGTGTAGGCCGAAATGGGGAAATCACTCGTATCTTGCAAAAAGAGCGTCGTTATCAAGGCGAGCGGGAAGCGTTCTCAGGGGTTATAAAAAAGTGAAACCGCTATCGGCGTGAGGCGAACCGAATCGATGTAGATCGGCGTTTGTGTTGAGCCTGCACAAAACGGCTCAGATTGGCAGTGTTTTAAACTCTGGTACACCTGCCAACTCGTTCTCCCATTCAGGTTTACTGGATGTGAAAATATGCGCCGTGGGCACCAGCGATAATTTAGTATCCAAACACCCTGCAGGCACCATCAGCAACGATGGCAACTGAGTACAAGGCAATGCTGAGCCACACACCTTGCAAAAGCTCTCGCTGTGCTGGGTGCCGGGTAGCGTGAAGGTCGTCACCTTATCGACGCCCGACTGCCAGACCAACTGAGCAGACGGCGAAAATAGATTCGCCGCATAAGCCGCCCCGGTGTCTTTTTGGCAATGCTGACAATGACACAGATAAAAACTGTCAAAATCACCTCGGACCACAAAACGCACTCCCCCACACAAGCAAGAGCCGAAATATTCAGCCATCAGCCTCTCCTAATCCGTAAACTCAAACGATAGGCATAGCATCGAGAACCTAAGATGATCTTATCAGGACACGCACACCAATGCTGGTATTGTTCGTCAAGATAAACGTGACATCATAGATCTCTCGTTTGCACCGATCGTGCAGCGCCTTAATATCCCATCTGAAAACTGGATGACCATCGCCATCGAGTTTGAACACCATACCCACGCTGCAGTGGGTACAGAGTTGATCCTATCTAACTACTACTAAAAAGTAGGCTATAAGCGACGACCGAAAATTCGTAAAAAGAAACAGCTACTCGCTTAGGAAATCAAACTCACCTCTTAGCACATATGATCTAGACAGATCAGGGCCTCGCACATCTCGCAATTGGTAAATCAAGTTAAATGTAGCAATTTAGAGCCTAAATGAATGTAAAAAGCCAGTTCTAGCCAGAACTGGCTTACTATTTCGGTTCAGACAAAAGTGAATGGTGAGTCACTTTTTTAGGTGGGTGGCTTGTTAAACCCAAATTGGTGAGGAACGAACCCGAGCAAGCCTTGACGAATCTTATCATAAACCGCTTGTTATATGCCTATGGCCCCCAATAATCAAACTTGAAAATCACTCCCTCAGGAATAAAGAAACTAATAGGTGCTCCACAATTGATTATATGCTCACCAGGTTGTATTTCAGCTACCTCACCGAGTGGTAAATCCCAAGCTTTGCGATCTAAAAGTAAAGCCCCACAATTACCACCGTTATTATCAATAACACCAAAATATGTTTTGCCGTCATGCGATGGTTCAACTTGACCCCGGAGGTATCCATCATCGCTGCAAGCAATTAGGATAAGGCTTAAAAAAGTTAAGATTTTATACTTCATGCTTACCTTGGTATATAACGCCTAAATCAGGTGCGCCGTAGGCGTCACCTGGATTTATTTGTTAAGTTCGTGGACTTAGTTGCATGCTTCAACAAACCGCTCAGTCCATAACTGACCTTCGATCAACTCATCATAGATAGCCTCTAAGTCTATGTTTATCAGCATGTCGTTCGACTTCGGAAAGAAATCTATCTGAGAACTGTCATTTAGTAGAGCTGCAGGCGTATTAAGCTCATTAAAGTTTAGAAGTGAGCTATTCCACTTTATCTTTTTATAATTTTCATATCCAGCATCTGATAGTTCTCTTAGATATCTAATCTCTGAGGATCTTATCTCATTTAGATAACCTATAATTTCATCTTCAGAGTCTTTTATCAGTTCATCGTAAGAAATTCCTGCTCGGGCATAAGCGCTAATAATTCCAGGTTCAAGATTTTCTAGCGAGTCCAAAGAGTTATCAGGAAGTAAGTAACACAGAATATAAAACAGAACGCCTGGCTCGTAATATTGAAGTCCTTTTTGTATTTTTTGATTCCAATCACTAGCGCCAGCTCCAAATATTCTTTGGAGAACATCTAAGGATGAAAATTTATCATATGCTGATTTAGGTGTATTTAGTACATAGCGACATATCGCAGAACATGCCTTATACGTTACTAAAATATCTTTTTGTTTAAACTTATTTGATAACAAGTGCGCACAGACTGAATATTCAGTTAGGTCTTGGCTGTAAATATAATCTAACAGTTCCTTTGTATACTGGGAAATTTCGACTATCTGCTCGCCAGAATCAAGACTTTTTATTAATCCAATAGTGTAATTTATTTCTTGAGCCATTGCAGAACACTCAAGAATGGAAATAGTGGATATTGGCGATCTAACAATAATTTTACCGGATTGATTAATAAATCGCGTAAATATAATAGGGTAATCACTTACCTTTCCGTCGGGTGTAAATCGATTTCCGATTGATTCTTGGTAAAGCCATGGCCGTCTGATATCGGATGCACCTGTTTTATAAGTATAATAGTTTGGCAGCTTGGAAAATCTAATTAGATCATAAAAACTTTTTGTATGATGGAAGTCAGATTCAACCCCTCCAAACCTTCTGTCATCTGCAGTGTAACCTTTATTCATCATGTATAAATATTTCATGCCCCATAATGTTGAGGTGCAGTCAACAAAATGAGTGTATTCATGATACGCTATGGGCATATATTTTCTAATTGATTCGTAAGATGAATAGTTTATTGCTGCCCCAGAATCAATGTGATTAAGCAGATCGTCTCTTAATAAATCAGCTCCATCAAAGTCACTACTACTTAATGAGTCTAGGGATATTATGGTTGTATAAAAGTCATAACTTCCTGCAACGTCGCATTGTGAGAGGATATTGTGTCTAGCGCTAGAGTTTTTCAGTTTTTGATACAGCATAAATTGATGAACTTGATGATTGATCGTTGGAGAGAACTTAACATTTTAATAGTGCGCATGCGCGTTTACACATTGCCAAAGCCCTGAAACAAAACCTTCTAACGATTTGTTCTATAAGCATTTTTCTGGCTTACCCCATAGCAACTCAAAACACAAATTCGAGCATGCGCGTTATATTAATTGTCCACAGCACGTTATTCTGGATGTGTTATTGGTTAGTTATTGATCTTAATACATTTTCGTTGACGCTTCTATGACAAATCGAGAAACTGAACCACACTCAGATCATGAAAACAGGCAAACAACTTGTGAAGGCAAAAATAAACTGTATTTTTATACAGTTTGTATAAAAATATCCACAAGGAGAGTGTGATGTCTTCCAGCCCTTTTATTAATCATCTTCGTAGCGATATGCGTATACGTAGCTACAGCATGAAAACGGATAAAGCCTACTTATACCGGATTCGTTATTTCATTCGCTTTCATCATTCGACAGGCGCACCGTATCAGTGCAAAACCAAAAGTTAACACTTCAATTCCATTTTTGGCGGGATTTTGAGAAAAAAACACTGAAAGCCCCAGTGCATCAAGCACTGAGGCGATTTGAGGAGAATTGGAGCTGAAAAGTTAACGGTCTAATTTAATGGAAACTGGAGAAAGTTAATGGTGCAATTAAATAGTTAACAGTTTAATTTATTGAACCCACAATTACACAAACTGCCCCGCTGCAAAGCCCGATGACCATGCAAATTGGAAGTTGTATCCCCCTAGCCAGCCGGTCACGTCGAGCACCTCTCCTATTAGATATAACCCTTTTACATTGTTGCATTCAAAGGTTTTGGAGCTGACTTCGTTGGTGTCGACGCCACCCAGTGTCACTTCGGCGGTACGGTAGCCTTCGGTGCCGTTGGGTTGCACATCAAAGTGCGTTAAGTATTCGATCACTTGCGCCAATTGCTCATTGGATAACTCGGCCATGGGTTTGGTCATCCAAGGGACGTCTTGTTTCATAACTTCAACAAAGCGTTTTGGTAATAAGCTGTTGAGCTCGGTTTCTAGCGCACGTTTCGGTTTGTCTTGGCGCAGTGCTTTAAAGTGGGCATCGGGATCCATGTCTGGCAAGAGGTTTAATTGTAATTCATCACCCGGCTGCCAGAAATTACTGATCTGCAATATGGCGGGGCCACTGATGCCACGATGGGTAAATAACATCGGCTCTTTGAAGGTCACGCCATTCGCTGTGGCTTCAATGTCGAGACTTATACCAGAGAGTGTGGATAACTTTTCTTTCATGGTCGGCTGGATCGTGATCGGTACGAGACTGGCACGGCGCGGTAAAACCTTGAGGTCAAATTGTTCAGCGATTTGATAACCGAAACCACTTGCACCAAGTGTTGGAATGGATAAACCACCGGTAGCCACAACCAGTGATTCACACTGAATTTGCCCCCCACTCGTGGCCAATTCAAAGCCGTTTTCTAGCTGATCAATTGTGTTGATTTTAGTGTCTAGGCGGATTTCTGAGCCAGACCATTCGCACTCGGTTAGCAATATGTTGAGCAAATCTTTCGCAGAATGCTCACAAAAGTATTGTCCGGGTGCTTTTTCGACGTATTCGAGCCCATGTCTGTCTACTAATTCAACAAAGTCATAGGAGGTGTATCGCTTTAATGCAGAGATACAAAAGTGCGGATTCTCAGATAAAAAGTGTTTTGGGGCGGCGTCTAAGTTGGTGAAATTGCAACGACCACCCCCTGACATGAGGATTTTTTTACCGGCTTTATTGGCATGATCTAACACCAAAACTTTACGGCCACGGTAACCTGCTTGCGCTGCGCAGAACAAACCTGATGCTCCGGCTCCGATGATGACAACGTCGAAATGTTCCATTATTACCCCTATTTGTGTGGACGGGCATTATACATAAGCGACAAAAATTATGCCTGCACTGTGCAACGTAGCTAAGCAAAAGGCGTTCCAGTTTATTTCCACAGAAACCGTGAAAAACACTGTGGGAATTCCATTTTTTTCTTTAAAAATCAACGGTATTTTTTAAAGCAAGCGTTTTTTAGTATTTTCTTTGGGTGCTTCGCTCTGCATCAACAACCACGCAGGATCAAGAATTCGTCAAGAAAAACCTTGCGCCCTTTAACTGATTTTATATACAGTACTGTATATCGATACAGTATAGGTGAATCTATGAACGCTTTAGTCCACTATTTACGCGGTAAAACCTTTTGTTTTGCAATCGCAGCCATCATTGTTGGCCTTTATGCGCCGACCAAAGATCTGCTAGCGTTTGCAAGCAACTCTGTTGCAAAAGCCAACATTGAACTTACGACCATCTCTTTTGGTGCTGGCAGCCCTTGGAAAAACCAAGATGCTAACGCGGGGTTTATGAAAGCCAGCCAATCTTTGACCATGCCTCAGCAAATTTTCACAAAATTCACGTTGAAAAACCCCAGCAGAGAATCGGTAACCTACCGAAAAATTTGGTTGTATTTTGAACATGAAAGTGGCAATCGAGAGTACACTACTGATTACACATTATATGACCCGGCAACGCGCCAGCGTTTAATTGGCCATTCTGTTGAATTGGGGCCTCACAGTGAGATCGAAGTACTGGCTTCTTATCGCTTCATTCCAAGTTATCAACAAAGCTCACCGCAAAGTGTGTCGATCTCTTGGGAAACAGGTAATCACTTTCGCGATGCCAGTTGTCAATACCCGTTATCCACAGAATCACTGAGTCAATTCGGTGTAACCTGTGAGTAACACGCTGTAATGCTTCATCTGTATAGCGCTGCTGAAATTTGACTCTTTTTTGCATTTAATGCGTTAGATCATAATTATTTCCAGAAAGAGACGAAAGCACCGTTGATAATCATTTTCATTTCTAATAAGCTGATGCAACATTATTTTGCATATGGAGCAGTAATTAATGAAAAAAGTATTGACCCCGATTGCCGCACTTGTTGCCGCAGGTCTGCTAACTGCATGCGGTACTCAGTCTGTTAAATCTGATGACACGGTGCTGACAGCAAGCTCTGTTGTCGATCACTATGCTGACATTGCGGAAGCGGCTTACGGTGATTCTTTCACAACAGCACAAACACTTCAGTCTTCTATTGATACGTTTCTAGAAGAGCCAACGGAAGCAAACTTGCAAGCTGCAAAAGACGCATGGATTGCTGCGCGCGTTCCTTACCAGCAAACCGAAGTGTACCGTTTTGGTAATGCGGTCGTGGACGACTGGGAAGGCAAAGTAAATGCTTGGCCATTGGACGAAGGTTTAATTGATTACGTCTCTGAGTCTTCATATGGTTCAGAATCAGATCTTAACCCGCTTTATACTGCTAACGTCGTCGCTAATTCTTCATTAGTCATCGGTGGCAAAACCGTCGATGCGAGAACCATCACACCTGAATTGATTTCAGACTATTTACAGGAAGCGGATGGCATTGAAGCAAACGTCGCAAGTGGCTACCACGCGATTGAGTTTCTTCTATGGGGCCAAGATCTCTATGGCACGAAACCAGGTGCGGGTGAACGCCCGGCTTCAGATTACGACCTAGACAACTGTAGTAATGGTAACTGTGATCGTCGCCGTCAATACTTGGCCGCCGTGACAGCGTTATTGGTTTCCGACCTAGAATACATGGCCGATGCTTGGAAAGATGGTGGCGAAGCACGTACTGCACTAGAAGAGCAATCTCCTGAAGAAGGTCTAAGCACCATTCTAACCGGTATGGGCAGTTTGGCGTACGGCGAACTTGGTGGAGAGCGCACTAAGCTTGGCTTGATGCTGCATGACCCTGAAGAAGAGCACGATTGTTTCTCTGATAATACCCATTGGTCGCACTACTACGATGCCAAAGGCATTAAGAACGTTTATTTAGGTGAATACCAACGTGTCGATGGTAGCTGGGTTAAAGGCCCATCACTGTCCGCTCTGGTTGCTGAACAAGATCCAGCACTGGATGTTGAAATGAAGGCAGACCTTAATGTTACTGAAACGGCTGGCCAAGCCATGGTAGACGCGGCTAAGCAAGGTCAAACGTTTGACGTGTTAATTGCGATGAACAATAGAGCAGGTAATGCGCTTGTTCAGAACTTTGTTGACTCGCTTGTGGATCAAACACGCACCACTGAAGAAGTGATTCGTGCGTTGAACCTTGAAGGCATCGCACTTGAAGGTTCTGACAGCTTAGATAACCCAAGCTCTGTATTCTAAAGAATACTTGTTGAGGTTTTTATAGGGGTGACTCAGTCACCCCTTTTGCCGTTTGAGCGTTACGATTATGACTCGATGCTATAGTTTGTTAATTCCATTGTTCGCGTGCTTTTACAGTGCTTCAGCACTGGCTGATAGCAAAGCGTATCAACAGCCGTTCCCCAATCTTAGCGCCACTGACAAGCAAGCCTTTTACTTAGGGCAAAGCATGTTTGAGCGCCTTTGGGTCCCCGCGCCCTCTTCTACTACCGCCAGCGATGGCTTAGGGCCACTCTTTAACGCACGCTCTTGCCACAGTTGCCATGTTAACAGTGGCCGTGGTCATGCACCGACAACCGACCAATTAGGCAGTGACGTTCCTTCTTTTTTTATTCGCTTAGGAAAGTCTGATCAAGCTACGACGGATCGCGTGATTGGCGATTATATGTATGGCCGTCAGTTCCACCCTCTCAGCGCAACGAATGTTAAAACCGAAGGCGATTATCGAATCGATTGGCAAGAATCCATTGAGACATTTGACGACGGCTATCAAGTGACGTTGCGCAAGCCCTCGCTTGAATGGCTTTCGTTGAATTACGGTGATTTTCAAGAATCAACTGGCTTCTCTATGCGTGTTTCGCCGCCTCTGGTTGGTATGGGGCTACTGAATTTAGTGCCAGACTCGCTCATTCTTGAGCATGCTGACCCTGACGATCACGATCAGAATGGCATCAGCGGCAAACCTAATTGGATCGAACGCAATGGCGAAAAGCTACTTGGACGCTTTGGTCATAAAGCAAGTGTTCCCTCTTTGAAAGAGCAAAACCAGTCCGCGTTTAATGGTGATCTTGGCTTGTCGACAGAACTGTTTCCCTTTCCTAGCGGTGACTGTACGGTTGCACAAACTGACTGCATGCAAGCGCCAAACGGAAACAGTCAACATCTTGATGACTTAGAAGTCAGTAAAGAGCAAATGGCGGTTTTGGATACTTATGTCGCACTCAGTATGCCACCAGCCATGCGTAATTTAGATCAAGCGTGGTTTAAAGATGCCAAGCAACTATTTGATCGATTAGAATGCGGTAGCTGCCATACCCCAAAACTCACAACAGGTTCCTCAGAATTTACCGCCTTGAGTCATAGAGACTTTTATCCGTTTACTGATATGCTTTTGCACGATTTAGGCCCTGAGCTCACCAATGGCTTTCCTGTATTGAACGCTTCGACACAAGAATGGCGTACTGCTCCGCTTTGGGGGATAGGCTTATCTGAGTCTGTTTCGGGTCGCAATGGCTTTCTTCACGATGGTCGTGCACGCACTATCGAAGAAGCTATTCTTTGGCACGGTGGCGAAGCCGAAGCCAGTAAGAATGCTTATAAATCCCTTAACGCTAAACAACGTGCTTTATTTGTTAGATTTTTGGAGTCACTCTGATGCTATTTATAAAAAAAGCCTTTGCCGCTTCCCTTACGATGCTGGCAGGCACCTCAGTATTTGCTGATCAATGGGACACCACCCTAGAGCAAATTCAATCTCAGTATATTGTGCCGAAATACCAACAGTTCAGCACCAGCGCCAATCAATTAGCCGATGCGACTCATGCATTGTGCGCCGCGCCGTCCAAAGCGTCATTATCAGCAGCTCAAATGGCTTTCAGCCAAAACATTAATGATTGGCAACAAGTTCAGTGGCTAAACTTTGGTCCTGTCACGTATTTCATGCGTTATTACGCGTATGAGTACTGGCCTGATAAAAAAGGCGTCACTCAGCGCCAATTACGCAATCTAAGCTCTGATCCGAGTATGATGACGGCGCCCAAATTTTGGACATCAGCCAGTATTGCTGTTCGCGGTATGACGGCGATTGAGTCACTACTTTTTCATGGGGACTTCAACACCATTCAGCGCAAAAGTGATTGTGAAGTATTAGAAGCTATTAGTCGTCATCATGCTAAAACAACGGAAGATGTACTAAGCCAATGGCAGCAAAGTAAGGCAACAGATTGGATCTTTCCAGAAGAAGGCGCCAGCGTGACGCCTGAGCATTTAGTACTAGAACAGTTGGTTCAACAATGGCTTGAACACATGTCTGTGGTAAAAGACGCGAAGCTTGAAACCCCGATTGGCTACAAAGACCGTCCAAATTTAAAGCTCGCTGAATTTTACCGCAGCGAAGCGTCGTTAGCCGCAATCATCACCAATTTGAAAGCCTATCGTACGTTGTATCACGTTGGTCAACCCTCTCTTTACGACACAGCCATTGCGGAGCAACCTGAGCTTGCCAAAGCACTAGAAGCCGCCTTAGCCGACAGTTTGAAATTAGCGTTGCAACTACCACAAGATTACTTCACGGGCGACTATTCGCAAGATGAGCGTGTGGCGTTGGCGAAACCTTTGGTTCGTGCTATCTCAAACAGCCAAACCCAGCTGACCAATTTGGTCACCGCATTAGGATTCCAAATTGGCTTCAATAGCCGTGATGGAGATTAACCAATCATGCTCTCTCGTCGTGCGTTTTTAACATCATCATTAGCGGCATTGTCGATCCCAACATGGGCATCGGCTTTGCCAATAGAGGCGAACGGAGAGCTGTTTATTTCAGCTTTCTCAAAAAGTAAAACCGCTCATTATATTGGTGCGTTTGGCAGTAATGGCCAATTACGTTGGTCTATGCCTTTAGCGGAGCGAGCCCATGCGCCAGTCGTTCATCCGACTCACTCGGTAGTCGGAGCGGTTGCACGCCGCCCAGGCTTTTATATCGATTTCTTTAATCCATTATCGGGCGAAGCAATCAAACGCATAACCCCCCTTAGCGACCATCATTTTTATGGCCATGCGGTCTTCAGCAATGATGGTTTGCAATTAATCACGCAAGAAAATCATTACCCCACGGGACAAGGAAAAATTGTCATTCGTCGTTGGCCCGATGGTGAGGTTCTAAATGAATACAGCAGTGGCGGAATTGGGCCTCACGAGTCGGTATTGATGGACGATGACATACTGGTCATCGCCAATGGAGGTTTACGAACGCACCCTGACAATGATCGCGAAATCATGAACTTAGACACAATGGCTCCGAATGTCACCTATTTGTCATTAAAGGACGGTACGCTTAAAAACCAAGCGAGGCATACGAATACTTTACACAAATTGAGCATACGTCACTTAGATGTCAACGCATCAGGTGTGGTAGCATTAGGTTTTCAATATCAAGGTGAACTGTGGGAAGATGTGCCATTAGTGGCGCTGTCCAGCTTGCACTCTAACCAATTAGACTACCTTGATATGCCAGAGCATGTTAGAGCTCGCTTTAAACAGTATTGCGGCAGCGTTTGCTTTGATAAAAGTGGTGAAACGTTAGCCATCAGCACTCCCCGCGGTGGTTTAGTTGCCTACTGGGATGTCCCTAGCAAAACTTTCTTAGGTGTTGATAATTGCCGCGATGTCTGTGGTTTAGTCGCAACAACCCGGAAACATGAGTTTGTTTTGACCAGTGGCACAGGAAAACAGTTGATTTCCCAACCACGTCAGTATCAAACTACCCAAATAAATCAACTCGCCGAGGTCCATTGGGATAACCATTTGAGGCGTATTGATCTAGATATATAATTTTTTGTGAATTGCATCGCACTCAGGATGGTCAGAGGCAGTTTTTTTCTGTAATGTTGTTTGGTTGGTTTGCACATTTTGTGCATCAAAGCAGCCTTGAACCTGATTGTAGTGACTTGATGTTTTTAGACGTATTAAAACAATTTTTTGTCATGGGTGATGCGGAGCACGAATCTGGAAGCTCTGAGAATTTTCGCATTAGCACTTTACGTATATTACTGGTAGCCTGCTTACTCGTTGTATCGTCTTTTACTATCCACAGTCTCCTGCGCCTCGATGGCTCAGATGACGAGTTTTCGCTCGCATCACTGGGCGTGATCTATATTGCATTGACCTCTTTGTTGCTTTTTACCTCTCGGCGTTATCACCACTTTTCAGCGATGGCGCTAATAGGTTTATTGGGCATTACTGGTATTAGTTTTATTGCTCTATCGGCCTCGCCAATTGGTATCGAGTTTGGCGTCATTACGCTGTACTTCGTGCCGCTTGTTGTTCGATTGTTCTATAGTTTTAAAGCCTCGTTGCTATTCAGCTTTGCGAACTGCCTTACGTTTGCTGTAGATATGTATATCAATAATGGTCAAGTACGCACCTTTGTCGAAAGTGATGGCGTCAGCATGCTGTACTTGCAGACGATGATCTTCACCTTGCTTAACTTTGCATTGCCTCTAGCTGTCTCTCGCGTCATTTTGACCTTGCAAACTACTATTTTTCGCTTAAAAGAGTTGGCCAACAGCCTGAATCACCACTCAGATTTGTATGAAGAGATCTTTGAGCATACAGGTACACCGACTCTGTTATGTGATAAACGTGGTATCGTTTTAAAACTCAATCAGAAAGCATTAGACCTTTTCCCTGGTGTGTTGGCTGCTTCCATCGAAGGCACTAAAATCAATGACTGGATCGCATCAACATCGGACTCATCGAACCGCTTCTTTTGGCAAAAAAACGTATCGGAATGTGTTCTTAAAGCCAATACAAAAAGCTTTCTAGAAGTACAGCGCTCAAGCTTAACGACCCATGGGCACTATGTTTTACATCTACAAGATGTGACCCACCTACGTGCGCTAACAGAAGAACTGGAAACCACCCAACAGACCAACTCTCGATTGGCGCATTTTGACTCTTTGACACGATTACCAAACCACCAGAATTTCTGTAATCAAGTCAACCACCGCATCCGTAATGTGTCTGACTATTACACTGGAGCGATGTTTATTATACGTATCAGCCAATTTAAATTGCTGAATAAACAGTACGGCCGCGAACAAGCCAACAAAGTGATTTTGAACTTTTCTCGTACCTTGCAAGCCCGTCTATCAGATAAAACAATTTCTGGACGCTTACGTGGGGTTAAGTTCGCTTGTTTTATGCCCGTTGGTCAGACGTATTTAATTCAGCGCAATTTACGTACGTTAATCAAATCGGTGCTACCGGATCAAATTCGCATTGGCGATGACATTCTCAACATCGATTATCAGATAGGTGTCTCTTACTATCAAAATGAAGGGGAAACCTCAGAAGAATTACTAGAACGCTGTGAAATGGCGCTAGAGTATTCTACGTCCGCTGAGCGCATTGCTTTCTTTGATCAGCAACTTGAAGCGAAACTCATTCAAGAACACAAGCTGGGCCTGGCTTTAGCCGACGCGGTTAAAAACAAGAAAATTGAAATGTGGCTACAGCCTCAAGTTATCTCTTCTGGTGAAATTCGCTCTTTTGAAGCGCTGGCACGCTGGCGTTTAGATGATGGTTCTTTCATATCCCCGATTATATTTATTAAATTAGCCGAAGAGTTAGGCCTGCTACCAAAATTAGCTGAAAACTTGTTGCGTCAGTTAATCTCCGTACTTGAGGCTTGGCACGAAGAAAGCATCAAGACACCCATTGCATTTAACCTAGCGGGTCAAGAGCTCATGAACGACGTGTTCTTTGCACTGTTGATGTCGCTAACGTCTGAGCGCCCTTGGTTAAGCGATATGCTCGAGTTGGAGATCACAGAAACCAGCCCTGTTATGACGCACCCATTGATCCACAAGCGATTGCGCGCCCTGTCTCAATACGGCTTCTCAATTGCAATTGATGATTTCGGTACGGGGCAAGCTTCGTTAGGTCAGCTAATAGACATACCTGCCAACATCCTCAAAATTGATCGTCGCTTTGTCTCTCCACTCCCCGACGATAGACGTCATTTGGACATCGTCAAATCCACGATTCAATTGGCTAAATCGCTTAATATGAGCGTGATTGCGGAAGGCATTGAGACGCGAGAACAAGCAAATCTTTTAATGGGTCTGGGTTGCGATACGTTACAGGGCTACTACTTTGGCAAGCCTTCCCCTATTTCTGATTGGACGAAGAACAACCATGAAAAAGCGAAGCAGCTACGTATGGTGTATTAGCTCTTGAATAGGGTGCCCTCTACTTTCACATATAAAAAAGCTGGCCTTGGGTAAACCTAGTCCAGCTTTTTTATATGATAGGAAGTGTAAACTAGAACAGTAATTTATCAAACACAGCGCAATCCGTATACGTGTACTCTGTGTTAGCCCTTAAGCGAGCCGCCTTATCGATTAACTTCTGAGACGCTTCTTTTTGACGTGGCGAAATGTGTTCCGATGCCACATTCTTACGTAAGGTATCTAAATACTTTTCAAGTCGAGGCGTGCAGTCATCTACCACCTGAGCCGAAGCAATGCTGGCGGTCGAAACTAGAAATCCAGCAAAAGCCATTTTAACAAATTGTGAAACAAGTGGTTTCGCCATAACTACCTCAGCCAAAATTATAAACCTCTCTATTAAATCATAATGACCGCCCTTAGAGAATGGAACAAAATGACAGAGGGAGCTGAGTCGCGTGCTAAAATATAACCCCTAATAGAAACGATCACAGAGTCGAGACAGTATGTATTCCATAGAAACCCACTCATCCCTTCCCAACGTCGCGTTCTACCAAGCACTGAATGAACAACTTAATGCTTTATTAAGCGGTGAACGCGACTTGATTTGCAATGCGGCACAGTTCTCTGCCTTTATTATGCAGACCTTACCTGACTTAAATTGGGCGGGATTTTACTTTGTTCGTAATAACGAGCTGCTATTAGGACCTTATGTAGGCAAAGTCGCTTGCACTCGAATCCCTTTTAGTCGAGGTGTGTGCGGCGCGGCCGCTCGAACACAATCCACACAACGAGTGGATGATGTGCACGCCATTGCGGACCATATTGCCTGTGATGCGGCATCAAACGCGGAATTGGTTGTTCCTATTCTAGTGGAAGGCAATATTAAAGCCGTATTTGATATCGACAGCCCAAAGACTCATCGCTTTAGCGAAGAAGACCAACAAGGCATTGAGCAGCTGGTCGATACGTTTATACAATCCTGCGACTGGTCATGGCAGCTTTAGAAAGATAAATACAGCAAAAAGCCACCCTGAAGGTGGCTTTTATAATGTTAAAGCACTTAGTTTAACGCTTCTTCAGCGCTCTAATTACAAACGGCCCAACCAAAGCAAACAGCGTTGCGATCGCGAGTGTAATGGTGATAGGCCCATTGAATAGAATACCCCAGTCTCCACCACTTATAGAAAGCGCTCGACGTAGGTTTTCTTCCAATACTTCCCCTAATACTAAGCCGAGGATAACCGGTGCCAATGAGTACATTGACGTATAAGCCAACCCACTAGGTAAATGAGCAGTTCAAAATGAATAATCTGCGACAATAAACTGTATAAATCGACAAATTAACCGGTGAATGTTAAAGCGGTCCAGACAGACACGATTAACCATAGTGCGTGCTTTAAGAGTCTTCTGTAAACATATGCTTGTTTGGCTCGTCGATTGGCTTTTTCGGTCTCTTATCGACATGCAGCTACCTATAGGTTTTTCTCTAGCACACGGCAATTTAGGACGGCGACTAACTTCATATCCAAGCTATACTCTGTTTCATACCCTTCAGTTTGGAAATCGATGAGATACGCTAAAAGCTTGTTAATGTCGGTTTTTTACAATACTCGCTTACTTATTTCTTCTAATGTATTTTTGTACAAATATTGAACGTACAATAAGAAACCTAACACCAAAAAAACCAAATTTATCAAATTATGATAATTTATTGTATTTTTCCTATTTTTTTACTATTTTATTAACTCCACTTCCAATTTTATAAGAAAACCCTAAAGCACAAAAGGTAACAACTAATGAAAAAAACTTTTAAGAAAAGTAAATTGAACACCTGTATTTGCGTGGCTTTACTTGGCACGCCATTACTTGGCCATGCTTACACTTTAGTTGATAACGAAGACAGTACTGTCACGTTTGGTGGTGAAGCCATTATTGGCGCGTTCCACAGCCAAGAGCGATACGATGGTACAGATGGATCGCCGTCATGGCAGGAAGGCTTTATCAAATATGGCCTATCAATGGATAAGAAAATGGGGAACGGCGAGCTATTCGGCGCAGTCAATGCTGTCTCAAGCGGAACATGGGGCGATGGTGATGCTGGCGGCGCGACTACAGGTGATGAAAGAGAAACAGAAATTGAAGATCTTTTCATTGGCTACCGTGCTGACCGCTTTCAATTCTCCGTCGGTCGTCAACAGTTCGTGGTCGGCGATGGTTTTATCATTAATGGTGATGCCCTGAACTTGGGCAGTGGTTTGGATGCTTTCGCTACTGATATTACCCCTAACCGTGGTGGTGCTCTTTGGTTAGCACCTCGTAAAGCGTTCGGTAATACCGCTATTCTAAGCCTTGGTGGCGAGCAAGGTTGGCGCTCAGATATTTACTGGTTGGAATCAGACAATGCTGGACAAGCTAGCACTGAAATGGCGGGTATTAACTTCGAAAATAACAGTGCAAACGGCACTTTCGGTTTCCTTTACAACCAAGGCTTGAGTGTCGACGAGAAGGAAGCCAACTTCTTCGGCCTTAATAAGCGTGATGGTCAAAAAACCATGAGCGTTCGTTACCAAGGTAACGCTGGTGTTGAGCAGCTATTCCTATCTTCTGAGTTTGTAAAACAGACTCAAGGCGATAACTCTGAAGACGCAAATGCTTGGTACGCTGAAGCAGGTTGGACGTTTAGCGATATGGCTTGGTCTCCAAGTGTGAATTATCGCTTTACACGCTACGACGAAGGTTATGATCCTTTATTCTACGGATTCAGTCGTGGCTACGGTACTTGGTTCCAAGGTGAAGTCGCTGCAAACTATGCCGGTACCTCTGGTGGTACGATTGATTCAGATATTCAATCTCTGAATTTAATTGCTCACCCAACTGACATGCTAACGGTTGGCGCGGTGTATTTTGATATCTCGAATACAAGCAACGGTACGGATCGAAACGACGCAAAAGAGCTGGATATTTGGGCAGAATGGGTCGTCAACGAGCACCTAATCGTGTCACCTTTAATCGGCTACTACACGCCTGATTCCAGTAACAGCAATCAAGGCAATACCGATACCAATATGTACTCTCAAGTCATCGCCATTATGCCTTTCTAAGACTTGTAAGGCTCCTATTTAAACATCCTTTGTTAGAACCACGGCGGCCTTACCCCCTTTAGGCCGCCGTTTTTTTGTCTCATTTAGGGCCACCCGCTTCTTTGATTAATTCCCTTTTTTACCCCCCGGTCCCCTTGCAAAAAGAGCCGCTTAAAACGAATCCCGTTTGTTAGTGAAATATCAACCCTCTCTCATAGCCTGGTTACCATCTAAGTGAAGCCGCTTAGAACACGGCACGGTGACTGTTCGCATTCGTAACTCACACTCCCCTTGTCTCGAGTACACGCTCCTTGTTTGGCAAGAATCGCTTTCAATATAGATGAACGTAGCATGAATCATTACTTTAAAAGTGTCATCCCACCTCCATAGAAGCCCTCAACCCATACAAAAAAAGCCCCACCTATTGACTAGATGGGGCTTTAAAAGAGATCGCCGCTAACTAAGTGGGGTCATCTGAATCGCTTCTTGGGCTTCTAAACAGTGAGCCATTACGACATTATTTCACCTTAAGAAGCGATAAAATTTGTGTTAACTCCTCTACCGCTTTTGAGCTATTGACGTTGCTTTCTTCAAGGTCACTAACAATATCTTTAAGCTTCGCAGAAGAATCGTTAATACTGATCAACTCTCGGTTTATTTCCTCTGCAACGTTAGACTGCTGCTCAGACGCCGAAGCCACTTGGATGGTATTGTCAGAGATTTTGGCAACCCTTTCATTGACCACCCCTAATTTTTCAGCGCTTTCGATGGATGAGGTCACGGTCTCTTTTGCATTCTCTTGGCTTTGCAAAATGAGATCCACAGCCGATTGAACATCGTGTTGCAGGCCTCTAATAAGCTCGTCAACTTCTTCCGTTGATTCTTGAGTGCGGGCCGCTAAATTACGTACTTCATCGGCTACCACAGCAAAGCCTCTACCTTGCTCACCGGCTCGAGCAGCCTCTATGGCAGCGTTTAGGGCCAATAAATTCGTTTGTTCAGCAATCGCTCGAATAGTGTCTAAAATGCCGTTAATCGAAGCACTCCGTTGCGACACTTGAGCGACCTGATTACTCGCATCATTCAATTGACCAGCCAGCCCTTCCACCATAGCTCTATTAGACTGAACAAGCTCAAACGACTCGGTCAAATACTGACTGATTTCGGTTGCTGCTTGGCCGTTATCACGAGCCAACGACGCCACATCAGTAGCTGAACTGGACATTTCTGTCACGGCTGTGACCACTGAGTGAATTTGCTCAGTTTGAGTCAACGTCGACTGATGTGCGATTGCCGTTGCTTTTAACGATTCGCTGTTGGTATGCGCCACCACATCTTTTTGCTGAATCAGTCGCGTTATCATGTCTTGCAACTTACCAGTGAATTGATTGAAGCCCTGTGCAAGAAGCATTAACTCTAAGTGCTTTTGAGTGTCCAAACGCTGAGTTAAGTCACCCTCTTCTGTCGCTAATTTTTCCATTCGTAATGCAATGCTCCGCAAAGGGGATGTCACCGTGTTCACCACTAAGAAGACTAACACCAGACCTATGACTAAAAGACCAATGGCTAGCGCGACAAATAGAGCAATTGAACTTTGAGTTTTATCAGACAGCTGATCTGTCATCTTTCTGACTGGCGCCAATAAAACAGAAGTGGGCACAGAAACATGTACGGTCCAAATGTTTGGGGCATTATTGATGGTCAAGGTATCGCTATAAACCCATTGTTGCGCGTCTTTGGTTAACCCTTTATTTTCGTGCGTAAACATCAGTGCCGTGTTTTTGATATTTTTCCCGATGGCATCCGGATCTTCTGTGGATCCAACCACTACGCCCCTTTCACTGACGATGGTGATTTCACCCGATCCGTCGAATAGGCCACTACTGATTTCAGCGAGTTTCTTTTGAATCTCAGACAAATTCATGTCCGCACCCACCATACCAGCAAACTTACCATCGGCTAATATGGGCGCAGCGTACGTAGTCATTAGCTCCGTATTTCCTGGGCTCAACTCATAGAGGTAGGGGTCTAATAAACAGGTATTCTTGGTGTCCATCGAACACAGATACCATTCAGAAGTACGAACACCGTTTTCATCTTTGTCTTGGAGGTATTTCGTTTCTGGTTGACCAGCACTGTAAACGAGCTCCCCCCCATCTGCCTTTAACCAATAAGTATCTAAAGTGCCCACTGACGAGGTATGGTCCCCCGTACCCAGGTATTCTTTATCTTTACCATCGTAACCATTGGCTTCGAATTGAGAGTACAGCGCATCCATGTTATGAGAGCTTAAGAGCAAAGACAACGTCATGTTTTTGACTTGTTGGCGAGCAATGGGGGTACCGCCATTATTGATCGCGGTGTCCGTAAGTACCTTAGCAAAGCCCGACACTACGGCCGCAGTATGACCTAGGTAACTTGAGACTTCTGATTGCACTTCGCTCGCGGCGGCTTCAAGGGATAAACCAGCCTGATCTTCTTGGTAAAGTTTTAACTCATTGGTGGAAAAATCACTCAAGGACTGGATGGCATTGGCTGACAGGAAAATCAGTATCCCTATTAAACAAGCAAAGAAAATACCAGTGATAACAACCAGTTTTAACCTGATACTTAATTTTGACATCAGTCTACCTCGAGTGATTTATTGTGATAACAGAACCTATGCTTAAAATTAGAGAACGTTTCAAACAATAGAAATTTCTGAATAAGACAGTCATAAAAATTTTTATACCCTATCAACATTACCATTGACTAAAAAACATACTGTATCAATTTTGTAATGATTTAAGAGGTTTGACGCAACACCATAAGCCTCATTTCGGTCATGTCTTCAATGGCAAAGCGAACGCCTTCACGGCCCAGCCCACTGTCTTTGACACCACCATAAGGCATGTGATCCACGCGCCAAGATGGCACATCACCAATCACAACCCCACCCACTTCAAGTTCATCCCAAGCCCGATACGCTTTGTAAATATCTTTTGTAAAAACACCGGCTTGTAGGCCAAAGGCAGAGTTATTGACGTCTTCTAAGGCTTCGTCGAAAGCCGTAAAAGACGATAAAATAGCCACAGGACCAAATGCCTCTTGGCATGATAGCGAATCCGTGGCCGTGACATTCTCCAAAAGCGTGGCATCAAGCAGAGCCCCCTGTCGGTCTCCTCCCGCTAATACGCTGGCTCCGTTAGCAACCGCTTCTTTTATCCACCGGTGCAATCGTGCAGCTTCTTTTTCGCTAATCATGGGCCCAATAAAGGTGTTTTCATTAAGCGGGTCACCTGACACCAACGCTTTTACAGCTTTACTGAGGCGCTGTTTGACCTCTTCATACAAGGACTCATGTACAAGAATGCGTTGAACACTGATGCAACTTTGACCGGACTGATAGTACGCTCCGAACACGATACGCTGAACGGCATCTTCTACATCGGTCCCTTCATCAACAATGCAAGCCGCGTTGCCCCCTAGCTCAAGGACAACCGGTTTTTTCCCAGCTTTGGCTTTAAGTGCCCAGCCCACATCAGGCGAGCCCGTAAAACTGAGTAGCTTTAAGCGCTCGTCGGTCGTAAACAAATCTGCGCCCTCTCGATGACACGGTAGAATCGAAAATCCTCCTTTCGGCAACTCTGTCTCCGCTAAAATCTCACCGACAATCAAAGCGCTCACAGGCGTTAAACTCGCGGGCTTTAAAATAAATGGGCAACCAGCGGCGATGGCGGGCGCTATTTTATGGGCGGCCAAATTCAGCGGAAAATTAAACGGGGAAATAAATGAACATGGGCCAATGGGCACTCGCTTCCACATGCCCTGATACCCATCGGCTCGTGGCGAAATGTCCATTGGAATGACTTCACCGTAGATTCGAGTTGCTTCTTCTGCAGCAATTTGAAACGTATCAATCAAACGCGTCACTTCCCCTCGGGCGTCTTTAATTGGTTTACCCGCTTCAATGCACAAAGCATTCGCTAACTCTTCAAAACGTTCTTCAAAACGCGTCACACAGTATTGCAAAATTGCTTGGCGCTTATAAGAAGGCAAGGCTCGCATGTCCTTGGTCGCGCGCTCTGCCGCTGCGATGGCCATATCAATGTGCGCAGTATTGGCCATCGCGACCTGAGTCGCCACCTCATTAGAGAATTTATTCAGAACCGACAAATCGGTATTGTCATAAACGGGTTCATTAGCCAAATAGAAGGGATAACAGGACTTAAGCATGACATTAATCTCTTTCTTAGAATGAATAATTGGGTGTAGCGAAGATACTCAAAACCAGGCGGTGACGGATCAAACGGTGAGAAAAATGGCGTAGCGAATTCTGCACCAATTGGATTCAGACTCTTAACTTTAAATAGAGGTTCTTGCAATACAGTACGGATGGGTGATGATGGGCACGATCAGAAATACCGCTTTATGCCTCCCTGCACTTAAAGCACTGACGATTGCACTAAGATTAATCGCCTTCCAAATGATCAGCCCATACGTTCATCTCTCTGTTATGACGCTATCGATAGATCAGCTCCGTCGTTTGACCCAGTAAATGTAGGCGGTAGGTGGTATCCACAACCATATCCATTGGTGTCGTCAGCGAACCACTCAAAAACACTTGGTCAGCTTTTACGCTTCCGAACGTATCCAATACTCCTCGAACCAGGCGCAGCATTGACCCTAATGGACCGTCTAACACATTCGATAGCGAGCCCGTTTCACAACGATCATCGGACACGAGCTGACATGAAAAATCCGATGAATCAAATGCTTTAGGGTCAAAGCTGACGCAATTACCTAATTGGTAAAATCCTGCCGCGGCCCCATCGGCAACAAAATGATTGATATCGAATTTCCAGTTTTGAAAACGGCAGTCAGCCACTTCAATAGCAGGTACCATCCATTTAATGGCAGCGATGATTTGCTCATCGGAGACATGGCTGTCGGTCAAGTCCGCCCCCAAAATAAAGGCAATCTCTGACTCAATTTTAGGGGCTATGACGCGGTCTTTAGACAATACCCCAGTAAGCGCATTCGAATGAAACAAAGGCGCATAGATTGGCTCTTGCAGTGAAAAACGCGTTAGCGCGGGTTTGCTCGAAAGCGCCACTTTCCAGCCCGTCAAACCATTTTGATCTTGTTCATTCAATGTGATCACAGCTTTTTGTACTTGGTAACTGAAATCGATACTTTCGTTTGACACATCGTCCGTCAATGGTACGGCGACCGCCTCACGTCGTGCTTTTATAAGCCTTTTAGCAACAGCGTGTTCTTTCAATGCACTCTCCTCATACACTCATCTGAACCTAATCAGTGCTCTGTCAATTTGGCACGCAATTCATCCAAAACTTCATTTAACCGCTTTGGAGACGTTAGCCCTGCTACAAATCGATCTGGACGAATGATGACAATTTTGTCGCGTGCATGACCGAACCAATCGGCTAACTTGTTATCGCTGTCCTCAACGCTGACGCAGTCGGATGCCGCCAGTCGTTGACCATGACTTAGGCCACTGCGAGACGGGTTGGCTTGTACATATTGTGTTTGCATCTCGTTCCAAAACGCGAGGTTTTCCTCAGACATGTGTTCCGTAGGATTGATGCGATAGCCGACGATGGAAAACCAATTTCCTAACACCGTATCCAGTTTCTCTTTTTTGCCTGCAGCGGTTTCAACGTCAGGTTGAATGAACAATTTTCCCACTAATGAATCTTCATAGACGTCGTCACTTTCGTGGTAAACAATCCCTTTGACGATGTGAGCTTTTGGCTTGAATTTGAACTCCACTAAATGCTCACGCAGACTGTCAACAGAATCGGTTGCTTTAAACATCCAATCACGAATGCCAGCCATAATAGGGTTGGTCATTCCAAGAATTGCCCCCATGTTGTCGGCCAAGCCGACCAAATCCGTCGCATGTCCACGACGTTCTTCATCATAGCTTTGTAAAATTTTGGGGGAGGCAAGCCCTTTAACTACCGCGGCCATTTTCCAGCCGATGTTCACCACATCGCGAATGCCTGAGTTCAGCCCCTGACCTGCCCACGGTGGCGTAATATGCGCGGCGTCACCACACAGTAAGACTCGCCCTTTTACAAAGGTATCTGCGACACGGGAGTTATGCGTATAAGCCCGAATGCGCACGATGTCTAAGTTATCTACTTTGTCGCCGATGTGACGTCGAATGAGACCGCGAATGACGTCTTCTTGGCAGAGGTCTTCTTCTTTCTCATGGGGGAATAACATGAATTCCCAACGACGGTGTTGATAAGGTAAATAAATGCAGACGAACGGTCTGACGGGGTCACCGTGTAACGCGGTGAAAGGTGCATCCAGAGTATCATTCGCGGCGTCTACGACCACCCATTTTGCGGGGTGCGTGAGTCCTGAGAAGCCAATATTGGCCTGCTTACGGATTTCTGAACGACCGCCATCTGCTCCAACTGCATAACCGGCTTCAAGACGATATTCTTCACCCGAGGGACCGGTCACCATCAGTACAACCTGATCGCAATCTTCCTTAATGCTGGTCATTGAATGGCCTAGACGTAAGTCCACAGACTTGAAACGACTTAAGCCTTCACGCAAGGTCACTTCCAGAAGCTGCTGCATAAACATATTGCGCATCGGCCATCCGTATTCGGCGGCCTTCGGCTTCACTTCGGCAAAACAAACGCCCCGAGCGTTGTAGTACCGCAGAGGAACGTTCGCAATCATATCTTTCGCTGCGACGTCAGCTAAGTCAACCCCTTGCAAAACACGCAAGGCTTCGTCATCCATTCCCACCGCTCTGGGGTAAGGAAGAATGTCTTTAGATGCTTCAAGTAAGACGGTATTAATGTTGTACATGCCCAAATAATTGGCTAATGTCACGCCGTTTGGGCCGCCACCAATTATGACAACGTCGGTTTTTATTGTTTTCATTTTGGAATGACCTCTAATCTGTAACAACCTTTGTCACGAACTGAACCACTGATTCGTTAAATTTTTCGGGCTGATCATCATGAACGTAGTGACTGGCCCCTTCTATCTGAACGGTCTGAACAACGTGCTTGTTGAAGGCCATAATCTCACTCACGGTTTGAGGGGATAAAAAATCAGAATTGCCGCCCTTCACCAATAGAGTAGGACAATTGATAGCTTTGAAAGCGGGCCATAAATCAATCGGTTCAATGCTCAGTCGTGCTTCTGCAATACCTTTTTGATCATGTTTCCACCTTACCTTACCGTCCTTTTCCAAGAACGAATGCTTCATACGTGCTTGCAGAGCGTGTTCGGTTAAGTTTGGACGGGATTGCGTCCAGAAAGCTTTTGCTTCTTCCCATGAATCAAACGTTGAAGGTGTATTCCGCATTTCACGACGGATGCGTTCAGCGCCCGCACCTTTTTTTGAAGAGCCCGGACCAATGTCTTCAATGACTAATGCCGCCACTCGATCGGGGTATCGACGCATAAATTCGATGGCATTTTGACCACCTAACGAGTGCCCAATCAGGACAAAGCGATCGAGCTTTAGATGATCAACGAACTGAGTTAGATCTTTTACGTAGGTGTCCGCGTTATAACTCTGTGCGGGACCCCAATCACTGTCTCCGCGACCTCGTTGATCCAACGCGTAGCACGTATAGTTCCTACCTAATGCATTCACTAAGTCCTGCCAAGTCTGTGCAAAACCACGAAGACCATGAAGCAAGACGATGGGGACGTTGCCATTTCCCCACTTAAGGTAATGTAAGTTGAGGCCATCACAGGTGAAAAATGAATGGCTGCTAGACATTGTCATGATTTTTGCCCCTATCAAAAAGTCCGATTCAAAATGGCCCTACACTAGGCCATTTTCTCCTTTCACATCTTTCGCCTCTAACCCACCTAGACGCGCATGTAAACGGCCGCGCGTTGCAAAGGACCAAATGACTAAAATTTCATCATTACGAGGAGCATCGTTAAACGACACCGCAATCGCATCGTAATGTGAGCGAACATAGAGCGCGTCTTTGTGCGCCAAAGGCACATCAATGATGGCGCCGGGAGCCCCGACTTTGCCTGTTGATGGCACCCAAGACTTACCGCCCCCAAGCGCGTGGCGAACCGGATCGGCTGCGGGATTGGTTAAAAATGCATTGCCATGCTCATATTCACCAAATACGCCCACCAGCACCGCCTTGCCGTAGCTGACAATGTCATTCTCGCCTGCAATTTCTTTGATCCGTCGACCGAACTCTTTTCCTAATTCTGGAGAATGCTCAATCAGAGAGGACAAGTCCTCAGAGTAGGTATTGGCAAGTGGGTTATGGACAGCGGCGGCAATGACGTACTTTTTCACGGGTTGACCATCGGCCAGCTTGCCCGTTTCATTCGCAAGCGTTTCTTCGTAGTGATAAAACCATTTACGAATATGGTACGGGCCAAAATTAGCGTCTTTCATGGTGTATCCTTAAAAAATTATTCAAAAATTGGGTCCAGTTGGAATGGACGGCTAGGTGCGTCAGTGGCTTTAAATCGTTGCTTACCGACTTCATCGTCGTGTTCTGTTTCTAGGAAAAACTCAAGGCGATTGCCATCCAGATCCTCGAAGTACAACCCCAGTCCAACCTCATGATCGGTGATTTTAACGATGGGTACGTTTTTGCTCAGTAGCATGCCGTACAGCTGACGCAGTGTGGTCAAGTCACCTTCGATTTCCATGCCATAATGTTGCAATCCAATTCCGCCTTGCACGGCGCCTTCGGGCGCCCGAATCAAAGCAATATCATGGTGCTTCTGACCAAAGCTCATCATGATCCATTCATCACCATTACGGGCATTGATATCCATTGACAGGACATCCTGATACCACGCTGCTGAAACAGCAGGGTCTTTTACAAACAGAGAGAGATGGGTTCGATTGATTTTTGGCTTCATGGTGTTACCTACCTTCATTGAGCGAACAGGCTATTTTTCGATGACAGAGACGTGTGCAGCCTCAATGACCGCTTCAGCTGGTGTCCATAAAACATCGGCTATTTCACTGAACTCGCGCCACTCTTTCTTCCAAGAAAGACCCCCATTTTCACTGGTGAATAAATGGCCATACTTGGTACCGGCTACGACTTGATTGGCGTTAGACGGGTTAACATGTATCCCCCAAACGCAAGAGTTGGGTTGCACAGGGAAAGGCAAGAGTTGCCATGATGCGGCGGCATCATGTGAAACATAGATTTGGCTGGTCGTACCGGGCGTACCGTCTGACACACTTAAATAAAGGGTGCTTTGAGTGTTCATTGGCACAGCGGTAGAACGGGCGTAATACAATCCAAAGGCTTCTTTAGCGATCACACCTTCCCATGTCGCTCCATCATCAAAACTTCGGTAAACGGCATTTACACACACGACCACTATGACTTTCTCACCCTTGTTGGGCATGACTTGAATGGTGTGGATATCTGAATTGAAGTCCCACAGTAGACGATCATCGATCCGCTCCCATGAATCACCACCGTCTTCACTCTTAAATAAACCACCTTCTTCCAATCCAAACCAAAGCTTATTGCGATCAGTGGGATCGAAGGCAAAAGCTAATAGACGAGGCTTACTGACACCCGCACAAAACTCAGGAATGTTAACCGGAGCTCGATCCCAAGTTTTACCCGCATCTTTGGTGCGCCAAAGTACCGCTCGTGAAGGGGCACCCGTACCGACGAAAATTCGGTTTGAATCATTTGGATCCACGGCCACTTTCCAAACCGTTTGCCCCACAAAAGGTGACTCAACTTGAACCCACTTTGCACCGGCATCATGACTGACACATAAGCCGTTGTCGGTGCCAATGTACACCACTTTTGGGTCACGAGGATCGACATCCAAAGAACGAGTGATGGCGTCAAACTCAATGTCTTGCCCGAGTCCAAGACGATGCCAAGTGTGGCCCTTATCAGAGCTTTTAATAACCGCTTGTCCCACGGTTGAAACTAAGATTGTTCCGCTCATGGTTCTGCCTCCTAAATGAATATTCCGCGAGTTAAACCACCATCAATTCCGATGGATTCACCCGTTACAGCACCGGCTTTTGGTGACACCAAGAAAGCAATCAAATAAGCAATTTCAACCGGGGCTAAGGTTCGACGAATCGGCGTCACATCGATGTAACCCTGCTCCACTTCTTCAGGCGTCTTGTTTTGTAACTTCCCTTCACGCTCGTACAGCTCTTGTATGTGAGGCGTATCCACCACACCTGGGTGAATGATGTTACAAGTAATGCCATAAGGGCCCAATTGATCAGAAAGGTTTTTGGTCATATGAACAATCGCAAGATTGCGCATACCGGACATGACTTTACTGCTACGGCCCGTTAAACCACCGATGTTGACAATACGGCCGAAACCTTGTTTTTTCATGTACGGTGTCACGGCCTTTGCACAGCGGAAGTAGCCGATCACTTTGGTGTCTAAATCACCAAGTAATTCGTAATCGTTAGCAAACTCGATGGAGTTACGAACGACACCAGACGGCGCTGCGGCACCATTGACCAAGATATCAATGCGACCAAATTCTTTAGCCGTAGTTGCCACCATGGCCTCAACGGAATCCATGTCCGTGGTATCGCATGTGACAGGAAGAATCCGTCGACCTGTCGCCGCGGAGATCTCTTCTGCCGTCTGCTCTAGCACGGAAAGCGTGCGAGAACAGATGACAACATCACAGCCTTCTTGCGCTAGGAACAAGGCAACATCTTTGCCAATGCCCATACCACCACCTGTTACGATAGCAACTTTACCTTTTAGCTCTAAATTCATACTCTAGCCCTCTACTGACTACTCACCTAAATTGACAAAAACACTTTTGGTTTCTGTATATGCATCAATGACGTTTTTACCCATTTCTCTGCCCCAACCGGATTGTTTGTACCCACCGAATGGTGAAGCAGGATCCACCACATTCCAGCAATTAATCCATATTGATCCCGCTTTCAAACGACTGGCGATGGAGTGAGCTTGAGTAAGATCATTGGTCCAAAGACCGGCGGCTAAGCCAAAAGGCGTATCGTTGGCCCGATGCACCAATTCATCCACATCCGACCAGCTCATAACGGTCACAACAGGACCAAAAATTTCTTCGCGAGCGATACGTGCTTGTTCTTGTCGATCTAAGAAAACAGTCGGAGACATAAAGTACCCATCCCCCAACTGACTGGGTTTCTGACCACCACACACCAATTCAGCGCCTTCAGATACCGCACTATCAACATACCCTTTCACGATATTGAATTGCGCAGAAGAGACCAACGGCCCCATGGTGGAGCGCGGATCAAGACCTGGGCCGACGACGTGATCAGCCGCATGTTTTCGCAGTTCTTCTAAAGTTTGATCTAAGACACTGTCATGGACATAGAGACGGGAAGCAGCGGTACAGACTTGCCCTTGATTATAGAAAATACCATCGGCCGCGCCCTTCGCCGCTTTGATGATATTTGCATCAGGTAAAATGATATTCGGTGATTTCCCCCCAAGCTCGAGGGATACTTTTTTCATGTTTCCAGCCGCGCTTTGCGCGATCATACGCCCCACATTTGTCGACCCTGTAAAAGCGATTTTATCCACATCAGAATGGGCCGCTAAGGGCGCGCCTGCGCCAGCTCCAAATCCGGTCAGAACATTCACAACACCCGCAGGGAAGCCTGCGCGCTTGATCAATTCTGCTAAACGTAATGCGGACAGCGGGGTTTGCTCAGCCGGTTTCAAAATAGAGGCACAGCCTGTTGCTAAAGCCGGGCCCAATTTCCAAGCACACATTGAAAGCGGAAAGTTCCACGGCACGATCAAGGCACAGACCCCCACAGGCTCCTTAACCGTATAATTCAACATGCGTTCGCCTGAACGCGGTGATACGGGTATGGTGCTGCCTTCGATTTTTGAAGGCCAGCCAGCAAAATAACGAATAATACTGGCGGTGATCACTACTTCACCATTTTTAGCATTACTATAGGGTTTGCCGTTTTCAAGAGAAATCAGTTGGCCCAAATTTTCGGCATCTTCTTCAATGAGATCGGCTAAGCGAAGCATTAACCGGGTTCGCTCGGCGGCGGAGACTCGACCCCACTCCCCCTCTAATGCGCTTCGAGCTGCCTGAACAGCACGATCCACATCCTCTGATTGAGCGTCTGCAACACAGGCAATCGTCTGAGTCGTCGCGGGATTCTCAACTGTGAAACTTTTGCCTGCTTGCGCATCCACCCATTCACCACCAATAAATAGGCGCTTAGGGTTCTCTAAAAAACGTTTTACGTCGTGAAACAATTCCATAGTCATGCTCATAACCTCACAAAGACATTTCAATGAGACGGGGGGCTTTGGCATCACAAGCCGCTTTAAAGGCATGTGCTAACTCAGCATTTGTTTCCACACGCACGGCTTCAACACCATAGCCTTTGGCTAACGCAAGCCAATCGACACGCGGTTTATCCAGCACCGTCAACGCAACGGAGTTAGCACCGAACTCCGTAACCCCATAGCGGCGTAACTCGTTCTGTAGAATGTTATATTTATGATTAGCGGCAATGAGAATCACGACTGGCAGGTTTTCGCGCGCGATGCTCCAAAGGGTCTGTATGGTGTATTGAGCACTGCCATCCGACTGCAAACACACCACCGCATTGCCAGGTTCGGCCAATGCTGCTCCGAAACCTGCAGGCAAACCTTGACCGATCGCTCCCCCTGTATTAGTGATCACTCGATGACGATTGGACAGTGCAGACTCTGTGAAGAATGGGTAGCCACATGTGCCACCCTCGACAGAAACAATGCAGTCCTCTGGTAGGCTACTTGCCACTACTTTACCAATAGACATGGGAGATAACGCGTCTTCACCTTTCGGCAATTCAATGGTGCCAGTTAGGTCTTTATGAGCGGGAGCATTCAGCAACTCAGCCAGTGCCACCATCGCGCCAGAAACGTCTTCACCAACTTCAGCGAGTGTCACCAAACGATCAACTTCCGCCAATCTTGATGGTAGCCCTTCGTAACCAAAATAAGAGATGGGCTCAACCACACCCGCACACACGACCTCGTCGAACTGCTCTAGTACTTCAATCGCTTTCTCAGGGAAATAGGGCAAGCGATCTAAGTCCGGCAAACCGCCACCACGGTGTGAAATACGCGGAAACGTTTCGGCAAACATTTTAATGCCCGGTAATTGGCCCACCCGGCCTGCCGCCTTCAAGCCTTGCTCACTAAGACCATTGTCTCCAACAATGAAGACCAGACGCTTACCTGATTTGATGCGTTCAGCAACGGCTTCTACGGCATCCACTTTGAAATGACGTTTAGGGGGTTTAATCGCCATTTTAGGGCTGCCACAAGTCAACTCTTTTGCTTGCAAATCCATGGGAAGCACTAGCGTAGAAATGGATCCAGACGGCTGCCAAGCAGAGCGCATGGCCGCATCAAAATCTTCAACCATACGATCAGCGGATTTTGTAACACGAAAAAAAGAAGACACAGGGCGAGCCAATGACTCGATGTCACTCGCCAGCGGTGGATCATAATTCACATGCCAAGACGCATGATCACCCACCAAATTTACGATAGGGCTATTTGCTCTACGTGCGTTGTGTAAATTTGCAATTCCATTTGCAAAACCAGGACCTAAGTGGGTCAACGTCAACGCCGGGCGGCCAGAAACTCGACCATAACCATCGGCGGCACCAGTACATACCCCTTCAAACATACTGAGAATAGGCCGAAACTTAGGCTCGCTGTCCATAGCAGCTACAAACGGCATTTCAGTCGTACCTGGATTTGCGAAACAGTACTCAACACCCGAGTCGACTGCGGCTTTTATAATTGCTTCTGCACCATTCATAGAAGAACCTCTTTATTTGACTTATTCTCACATTATGCGACAAGTTATATTTTGTCAACCTAAGACCTTTGAAAAACCCTCTTTTATCACGCAATTTAAGATTAATTTTTAAAATTTCATAATAAATCGACATTATTAAAATTTAATCTCACATTTTGATAAATTAGTGATTAATTCACCTGCCACGTGTTCATAGGGAGTATTGGGGTTGGGTAACGTCTAAAGACGTAGAGTTTGTGGTTGACTAAAGCGATTCTATGAACACGAGATATCGTAAAGGAATGCGATATCTTTCTTTAAGAAGCTGACTTAGCGCTCTTAGAAAGGGGATTGTGAAGTGACTTTCTCATCCCTTGGAGGACTCAGCGAGATGAGTGGGCGTAACAAAGAACACTGACAGGAAGTTGCTATCTAATGGTTTATCATAATTTGAGAAACCATTAGATAGAAAGAATCTTAACATTCATGCTCAGAGGAAAGCTAGCCATCTTCTTGAAAGAAAACTGCTCTTTGAGCAACCGTAGAGCTATTTTTGGATATGTTTAACTTGAAGGGAAGTAAACTCTAAAAGCCCTTCATCACCAAACTCAACACCGAAACCAGACATTTTACAACCGCCCATCGGAATGTTTGGCTGAATCTGCGCATGCGCATTCACAAATGTCGTGCCGCACTCCAAACGTTCAGCGATTACACCTGCTTCCGCGGTATCTGGCCCCCAAACCGATGCATCCAGGCCAACCTCAACACCATTTGCCATCTCAATGGCAGCATCTACATTCGTAAACTTAATAATGGGCAAAGCTGGACCAAACTGCTCTTCTTGTACCAAGGCGGCCTCATTGGAGATATCCGCCACAATCGTTGGCGGATAGAAATACCCGACGCCTTGCAAGGGTTTACCGCCGGTTAATACAGTTGCGCCACCTTGCTTAGCCGCATTCACTAAGTCTGATACAAACGTTAGTTGGTCTTGATTTTGTACTGGACCAAAATTCACACCTTCATCTAAGCCATTGCCAACCACTTGATCATTCGCTATAGCGACCATGGCGGCACACATGTCCTCATAGATACTTTCATGAACATAGAGCCGCTTAATGGCACCACAAGTCTGGCCCATGTTGAGAAACGCCGCCCCAAAAATAGCAGGGGCTACT
Source organism: Marinomonas gallaica (assembly GCF_049821165.1). NCBI lineage: Bacteria > Pseudomonadati > Pseudomonadota > Gammaproteobacteria > Oceanospirillales > Oceanospirillaceae > Marinomonas > Marinomonas gallaica. The sequence continues at coordinate 2,323,342 of NZ_CP187511.1, read as the reverse complement.
TTTGCCACGTCAGTTCCTTTCAATACGATTGCCGCATCGTTTCCACCCAGTTCAAGGGTTAGACGCTTCAAATTATCCGCAGCATTGCGCATAACAGATTGGCCAGTAGGGGTGGAGCCAGTAAATACCACCTTATTAATCTTTGAATGGGACGTCATACCACTACCAATGCCCTTTTGTCCGGTAATGACGTTGACGACCCCTTTTGGCAAATGCTTGTTCATAATTTCAATTAAGGTGATCGTACTAAGCGGCGTTAAACTCGATGGCTTATTTATAACGGTGTTACCTGCACGAAGCGCTGGAATAATGTGCCAAATAGCAATCATAAATGGCCAGTTCCAAGGCGTGATGGAAGCCACTACGCCTAACGGCTTACGATGAATTTCAATACGCTTTGTTTCAGTATCTTCTGCGATTTCTACAGGAATATCTTGTGAAGCGGCATAACGTAACCAAGCCAGGCCACCATGCACCTCACCCATCGCCAACTCAAAGGGCTTACCTTGCTCTTCAACAATCAGCTTTGCGATGTCAGAGGCTCTACTCTCAATCTCTTCAGCAATTGCATTGAGGGCCTCCTTACGCATTTGATGACTGGTCGTAGACCAACTCTTAAACGCCACCTCTGCTGCCTCAACAGCCAGCTCAAGCTGTGATGTATCCGCGTTGGCACACGTTGCAACGATTTCAAACGTAGCAGGGTTTTTAACCTCAAAGGGTGCGCCATTACCTTCTATCCACTCACCATTTATTAAACATTTGAAATGACGGTTCATTGCTTATCTCCACAGAATGTTACTTGCCACACAGATCGCAATCCGTCATGGCGTGATCAGAAATCAACCTAACACGTGGGGGATCTGCATTAGGCCCTTAAGCTTTAGCCTTTCATGCGCTTGAATTTCATTAACGCTGCGATTGGCTTGCAACTCACTATGTAAGATTTATTGCACAAGAAACAAACAAAGTAAACCTGAAATAAAAACTATTTCTCAATATAGGATAAATAAACCACTTTAATATGGAATTTATTAAAAATATTCATTTCTCATTCCCGCTTTATGAGAATTTATAACGAAAGCCATCCTTACTGAGATCGAGCTTGAGCCTGTTTTCTTAAAAAAATCTCAGAATGTGCAACTTATTCCTAAAAACGACTAAGCTCTAGGGTGTACAATTAGATTTTTTACGAATCAAAACTCTAAGGCTTACATTTGCCCCCATGGACCCATTAAGAAGTCGATATGTCTAGTCTCAATAAAATGCTTAATGTCCTAAATATTTTTGGACCAGGTTCACTAGTCATCAATGTAGACGACATCGCTAAACAGTTGTCTCTTTCGCGAGCAACCGCCTATCGCTATGTTCGCGAGTTATGTGACGCAGGCTTATTAACTCGTATTGACACCAGTTACACACTGGGCGCTCGTATCATCGAGTTAGATTGGATGATGCGTCAGCATGACCCTCTCATTTCTCATGGGCGTGAAGTCATGGCTGAGTTATCCAAAAGTACAGGGCTGACTGTCTATATGAGTGTGTTCTATGATGGCCACATCATTAATACTCATATCGAGTCTGATATTCAGAAATACGGTTTTGCATTCGGCCGAGGCCGACCCTTGCCTATCTTCAAAGGTGCGCAGTCAAAAGTCTTAGTCGCCAATCAAAAACCTAGCCGATTGAAGAAAATTTTTGATGAGCAAATTGAACCTGACGAGGATCACCTCATCACCTGGAAGGAGTTTAATTCTGAAGCGAAGCGGATTCGTAAAGATGGCTATTGCATTACTCATGACGAATTGAACTTTGGCTTAACAGGCATTGCAGCCCCTATTTTCAATCTTGAGAATGATGAGATTCTTGGAAGTATCGCGTTTGTCGGTGCCACCAGCTCATTCGAACTGTTCCGACTTGATGCGGTTGTCGAGCGCCTTAAGATGGCGACGGCTAAAATCGAGAAAGGCGCACAGTCGGACAACACTTAAATGGATCTTTTTAAGACGTTGTAACCTTTCGGCCAGCTCCCTTTGCTGGCCTTTTTAGAACTCTAACCGTCGAATACCCCTGCAAACTTATCCATGTTCAGGGCCTCAATAAGATAATGCTCCCCTGATGCTTCAACGGGCTTGAACCTTCATTTAAAAACGGAGCCACCGCTCCGTTTTTAAATGAAGGAAGGTACGCCCTATGTGCGAATCTGTCTTACCTTAGTAATAATAAATACGACAACGGTAATAACGGTTAGAGACAGCAGGATCAGGCTAATAGGACGGGTAAGGAACATGGTCATATCACCATTTGAAATGCCCATCGACTGTTTAAGTCGGGTTAAAAACACCGGCCCCAACACCATGCCTAATATAATTGGGATACCAGGAATACCGTTCCGCTTCAAGACATAACCAATGACTGCAAAAAAGAGTGCGATTAGGGCGTCGGAAGCCTGATAATTCTGGCTATAACTCCCTAAGAAACCCAGAATTAAAATCACGGCACCGATAAATTTTCCACTTATTTTAGTGAGATTGACCATCCATCGTGTTGCAAAGGTTAGATAGAAGAAAGCAACAATATTCATTAAGAATAGAGAGATATAAAGACCAGAAATAAACTCAGGGCGCTGTGCAAATAACGTCGGGCCAGGGGTGTAATTATGGATCGTAAATACCGCCAGTAGCATTGCCATTAATGCATCCGCAGGAATACCAAACGCCAGCAAAGGTACCATGACGGAAGCGGTTACGGCGTTATTTGACGTTTCAGAGGCAATTAATCCAGCCGGATTGCCTTTGCCAAAACTGTCAGGATCTTTTGAGAACTTTTGCGCAAGAGTATAAGAGAAGAATTGCGATCCAAACTCACCCACACCAGGCAGTAGCCCCATAAAGACACCTAATACAGCGGAACGTATCACAACAACTTTATGGCGTAGTACATCTATAAAACCGCCAAAGTACCCTGTTCCTTCGAGTTTTGTTTCAAAACTGTCTGGACCTTTGTTAGACAACAAGATGAAAGCCTGTGACATTGCAAACAACCCTATCACGGCAGGTACCAAAGGAACCCCACCTAAGAGCCAAGTCTCGCCAAAAGTATAGACCGGTGTATTAAATGATCGATCTAAGCCAATGGATCCCAGAAAGATACCAAAGCCAAGCATCATTGCGGCTGAAAAGACATGCTTACCATGAGCTAATACAACAAATACCATGCCCAACATGGCTAACATGGCAAACTCCGGCGAGCCAAAATTGGTGGCAACTTTGGCTAAAATGGGGGCTAAAAAGACCAAAGAAGCTACACTGATGATGCCGCCCACAAACGAAGATGTATAAGCAATGGATAAGGCTCGTTTACCCTCTCCGCGCTGCGCCATAGGATAACCATCATAGGTGGTTAATACGGCTACTGGGGTTCCGGGGGTGTTCATTAAAATGGCCGGTATGGCACCGCCATACCACGCGCCACCATAAACACCAACCAACAACATGACGCCAGCTAAAGGCTCTAAGGTAAAACTAAGCGGCAATAATATGGCAATGACACCCGCCGGCTCTAAACCTGGAATAGAACCGATTGTAATGCCTATAATTGCGCCTAAAACAATCGCCAAAATAACATTTAAATGGGCGACCTCATTTAAACCTAAAAGAATCGAGTCGAACATAATAGTGGCCTATAAATACATATTACAGAAATCAGCTGCCGCATCAGGCAACAAGCTGTATAGCCAAACATCATCCATCCAGAGACCCACCACGACACGAAAGATCACCACAATTCCAATCGCCACAGCACTCGCAATGAGTGCCCAATAGCGATTAAGTTTTTTCGTAATGAATAACATAAACATCAGCAAAACTAAGTTAGATGGCAAAAAGCCAATCAGACTTAACAGATGTATATATACGTAGAAAGCACCTATAGCCCAAAAAGTAATCCGATGAATCGATACCACTTGAGCGATGTAATGCAAAAAACTAGATAGAGAAACATGCTTGATAAAAGCGATGCCCTGAATGGTTTTAATGAAGGACATTAATGTCATTATTGATAAGCCAATGGCAGGCCCAAGTACTGGTTGTAGATACCAACCCTTGTCTGTGAAGATTCTGACTTCATCTGTAATGAAATACAAAAGAACAGAACAGCAGCAAAAGAAAGTGAAATAGAAAGGCTGAGTCTTTGACTGCTCTCTCATTTCATCAGTCATTTCATCACATTTCGCACTTAGAAAAAATTTACTGCCCATAACTGCACCTACTCTCATAATGATCTCCCGCGCACCCTAGAAGATCTCTAGGGCACGTCTTTCTTATTATTTTTCTCTTATTTATTGCTGAAGATATTTAAGTAGCTGGTGGCTTAAGAACGTTTCTTCTTCAATGCGTTTTTTAGCATCTTCTGCACCAATCCAATACACGACGGCCCCCGTCTCTTGAGCAATGTCTTTGACTCGTTGAGATTGTAATGCCGCTTTAGCAATGCTTGCGATCCGTTGTTTGATTTCTTCAGGCGTTCCTTTTGGAACAAATAACCCATTCCAAGAGGTTAAAGGAATACCGGCGATTTCATCCAACGTTGGCACCTCCGGCGCTAAGCTGATTCGACTGGACGTGAAACTCGTTAGGATTTTAGCGTCACCAGATTTAAGACAAGATAAGATAAGTTGCGTAGTGGTGTTGATAACATCTGCATCTCCGTTTGCTAAGACTGAACAGTCGGTCGCATCAAAAGGCGCATTTGACGAAAAATTAATGCCTAAGCGTTCCGCTGCTTGGAAAGTCATCGCCGTCGGGCCAGCTTGGTAACCAAAGTGGCCTAGGGAAACATTGTTTGACTGAGAGTACGTCGCTAGCTCAGCCATATTGTCGTACGGAGCATCACCTTTTGTTGCTAAAACAAAGGGATAATCTAAGAAAATACCGACAGGTTCAAACGTATCAGCATCCCAAGGGACGCTTTTTGACAGTATTTTGATTGTTAGTAAGTCATTCACAAAAGAACCAATCGTCAAACCATCAGGTTTTGCGATTGATACCTCAGTTGCGCCCACGACAGCACTACCGCCCGGTTTGTTAACCACCGTTGCCGGCTTACCCGTTTCTTTTGTCATCTCTTCAGCGATGATTCGAGTTAACACGTCCTCAAGATCCCCCGGAGGCCAAGGCACGATAAACTTAACGGGGCGCTGGGGATATTCCGCCATAGCAAGCGGTGATAGTAATGTTGCGCCCAGTAAAAGCCCACTCGTTAACAACTTTGTAACTTTTTTCATATCATTCTCCTAACTAAGAAATAAGTAAAAATCTGACAAATAACGGTCTAAAAAAAGGTCTACTGAGTCGTTCATCTCGTTTTTTAGAAAAGCACCTGATTTAAAAATAGAGAATAAAGGAGGCAAAAACAACAAAAAAAACCAATAAAATTTAATTTATTATCACATTTAGAGACTAGATATTCATAACTCCTTGATTTTATACTCTGATATCGGCCGCAAAAAACAACCTCAGCCCCCCATACAGTTTTGCATTTTTATTCCTCAAATAGTCAGGACGATTACCTAAACTTCATATTAGTAGAAAAATAGTGTTTCTCCTTATTTATGTCAGCTCGACCTTTTTCATAAAAAAATCCCCTCTTCATGACACCTCAATACGAACATCATAGGATGTCATCGCCTGCCAAGCTAAAACGGAGAAATTTGATTAAAGTTAGAAAAATACGCTTTTAAAAAATATATTTTTATCGTATTGTGAGATTTAAGATCACTTTCAAGTGGGTTATGGTTCGCCTCAATTGTGACGAGGCGATAGCCAGTCAGTAAAGAGAAGCTTTTATTTTCAACAGCCACCAGAGCCAGACATGATTAGAGCGAATGTCACTAACTTGCCTCAATGCATTGACACCAAAGTACAGATATACCGTCATCTGTATAAGGATGATATTCGCATGTCAGGCTTCTCTAATCGTGACCATCTTGAAACATTGATTACCTTTCAGGACAGGCCATCTTCTCTAACGGGAGGGGAACTGAGAACAAAACGCCTTTTGATGGAGTCGCCAGCGGCCCTTCACGTGCTCAACATCTTTCCTCTCAATAAGCGAAAGAACGTTAGAGCAGAAGCATTCACCACGGTGTCATCAAACGAGAGCTTAGAGGATGTTAAGACCTTAAATGAGGTGAGTAGAGTTATTGAGAAGATAGAGCATTACACATTTAAGTATGAAGAGCGGCTAAAACCTGCTCAATACGAAGAGCCACTCATCCGTACGCACTTTGAGAGCCGACTATTCAAAGGCAAACTCCTTAACGGCAGACACGCATTTGAGAGTCTTGATGAATTCACTAATCTGCTCTTAGGTGGCATGGCTTTGGAAATGATTGCTTGGACAACCGTTGCTGATCGAAACGTAATCGATCAAGGCCTTGGCGAAAGTACTGCTCTAGAACACCTTAACGCAGACAAATTTTTCAAGACTTACCTCATCATTAACCCATTTTCTAATCCATTCGAGCAACTTTAAGATCACCCTGCTTCCACCTAAAAACTTTCGCTCAGCCAGTATAACCCTCGGTTTGCTGGTTTTTTTTTGTTCAAATGGCGCATAAATAGCGAAGCGAAGAATCAGTACGTTTTCAGGAATACCTTAAGACTCATCGCGGAATACGCCGCGATATTTGTCTTAGTTTTGCGCGGCAAACGGCTGGAATAATCTTTCCTAAGTATAGAAAGCGTTTGCAAGAAAATTGGGGCATGACTACTTTTTAGGGGTTCATCATCTGTTAAAATAGAAAAATCGATGGTCAATAACTGAGTGACGGCCATCAAACGGTAAGCGGCTCAGCTCCTTTTTTAACGCACTGAACAACCTTAGAGAGTGAACTAGAAAGCGTTTGGGCAAGATTGTTTCGTACCTGAATGGCCACAGTACTGAGATATCCTGAGTCGATTCCGTCTAAGCCAACTCAGTTCCGTCAACTACGTTGGTATAGACGATGCCAGACGGTATACTTAAGGTCTTTATAAAAAGAAAGCCGATATCAGGAGCAGCGCATCCGTTACTAAAAGGGCTGATTAGCCCTTTTTTACGTATTGGGAGAAGACAATGAATGATAGTTTTAACGTTGGGGACATTGTCAGATACTCAGAAAATGGCCCTAAATTAGTAGTAGAAAGTGTATCTTCGTACCCTGAATTTTACCGTTGTATTTGGTTTGATGATGTCAATCGCTTACAGATCAACTCTTTTATACCGGAGACACTTAAATTTGTTGAGACGATTAGATGCGATGAAGAAGCTTTGCACAAAGGTGAGAAAGTGAAATTAGTTTGGGGCGGCCCCAAAATGATCATTGAGGTGGCCAGTGCGGACGGACAATCTTATGTTTGTTCATGGTTTGATGATCATCACGTATTTCATCGATCAGACATAAAAAGGGATGTTTTAAGACGCCTTGAAACCTTAAGAAAGCACCGAATCGACGATTTTTAGTTCGCATTAGTAGTAGGACATTTTAGGCCAAGTGCTATGACGTGTTTACTGTGAGCTGTCTTCGCGTATCGATGGTGTCATAAAACTTGGCATCTTAGCCACATTGTCTGACAGGAATGAATCGCGCATCATTCAAGAACGATTTTCCCATCATCAACGACAGTCTTTGTATGGAGCATACCTGTCATCAAGTGACCCTTATGCAGCCTGCATCAACTGAACGGCGTCGCTCAAACCTATCCCCCACGGTAAAGATCACGACCAACCGAAAATTTTCGTTTACTGTCAGTTGCCGACAAACAGAGAAACACCGCTTATACACTCTATTCAATCGCTTCGTATTATTCAAAAAAAACCCTATGATGATCATAGGGTTTTTAAAATGAGCGAGCTAAAGGCGAATCAAAGATTACGCAACAGATGCTCGAGCACGGGCATGTTTGTCTTCTAATTCTGCATTGTCTGTTTTAAGAATTTCAATGTTGAATTCAACCTCTAAATATTCGCTATCGAAACCGTGAGCTTTGTCATTCTTAGACGTTGACTCCACGACCAATTCATCGCGTGTCGCAAAAGCGAAATCATCGTAAGTGTATGCATCACCCGCCAAGTTGATCTGTGTTGTTAGGTGTTTGTAGCCTGGTTTAGAGACAAAGTAATGAATGTGAGCAGGACGGTTACCATGACGGCCAAGGCTTTGAAGTACCTTGATGGTGTTACCTTCTGGTGGAACGCCGTAACCGTTTGGTACGATACTGCGAGCACGGTAGCAACCGTCAGCATCTGTAATCACTCGACGACGTAGATTAAATTCACTTTGCGTTGGGTCAAAGTAAGAGTAACCGCCTTTAGAGTCTGCGTGCCAAAGATCAACCACCGCTCCTGCTACAGGGTTACCCTCTTCATCAAGCACTTTACCGTGAAGCCACATACCTTGACCTGGTGACTGACCATCGTCCATACGAGTTTCACCTTCTGAGATAGGGGCATTCTCTACATACAGAGGACCTTCAATCGTACGAGGTGTACCACCGGCTAGACCTGCCGCCTCATCTTTAGCGTCCTCACGAATATCTAAAAAGTGGTCAAAACCTAGACCTGGCGCAAGCAACACAGCTTCTTTTGTGGTGCCAAGGTCATTCAAATAATGCACACCTTCCCAAAACTCATCAGGCGTAATATCTAGGTCTTCGATCATTTTGTAAAGATCGGAAACTAGACGATAAACGATTTCTTTCATCCGCGGATTGCCTTGGTCTTTATCCAAGCCAGCCACTTTTTTCAATAATGTTTGTACTGCTTCTGTTTGAATTGTTTTAACAGTCATCTTAATCTCTCCGCTTAGAGTGCTGTCGAGCACTATTATTAAGTTTTGTTTTTGTTTTAAAACGTTAGAGTTACTTGATAGACGATGGGTGATGGCACAGAGCCGTGACTTCCATCGTCATATATGGATACAAAGGAAGACGCGTTAGAATCTCATGCAAATAGTCATTATCTTTGACATCAAAAATACTGACATTTGAGTACTGACCAACGACACGCCACAAATGCACCCAGATACCGGCTTCTTGCAGTTCTTGAGAATACTTTTTCTCCTTAAGCTTGATCGCTTCCACTTCTGCAGCGGGTAGATCCTTAGGAATATTTACTGTCATCTCAACTTTAAAAAGCATGTTTATTTCCTCATATTGATTAGCATTTGTGCTGAATTATTTACGTCGATAAAGCGCCAGTTTTTCTTCGTCAATCTCAATGCCTAGACCTGGAACATTCGGCACATCGACCCCGTTGTTGTGATAGCGAAGAGGCTGCTTGATAATGTCATCTTGCAATAGAAGAGGACCAAACATCTCACTCCCCCAATGCAGTTTCGGTAAAGTAGACCAAGCATGAATCGAGACCGCTGTGCCAATCGACCCCTCTAAAAGAGTTCCGCCGTAGACTTCTAAGCCCGCTGAGGAAGAAACCGTCGCAGCCTGTAACGCTTCGATGGGTCCGCCTGATTTAGCGATTTTAAGGGCAATCGCGCCATTAAAACCTCGTTGTGCCAGCTGATACACATCTGACGCATCGGAGACCCCTTCGTCCGCTAAAATAGGAATGTTAAATTTTTGCGATAATCTCGCTAAGGCATCCCATTCTTTCGCAGGGGTGGGTTGCTCAACTAAGTCCACACCCGCCTCTTGAAGCGCCGCCATCCCTTTGGTGGCCGTCGACTCATCCCAAGCTTGGTTGACGTCAACGCGTACGCTTGCACGATTACCCAAAGCAGATTTGATCGCAGCAACATGCGCCACATCGTCAGCAACGTGTCGAGAACCAATTTTTAATTTAAAATCACAGTGGCGACCGCTGGCGATCAATTGTTTGGCTTCGGCAATGTCTTTGTCCGTGTCACCAGACGCCAACACCCAGAGACAAGGAATGTGTTGGTGAATAGCCCCACCGAGTAATGTAGACACCGGCACATTTAAGTGCTTGCCCTGTAAATCTAACAGTGCAGTCTGGAGTGCAGATTTAGCAATCATGTTGCCACGCACAGACATGTTTAAGCGCTGGATAAGCAGTTTAATACTGTGGAGAGGCTGATCGATAAGTAAGGGAGCTAAGTAAGCATCGATGTTTGTTTTGATGCTTTCTGGGCTTTCAGGACCATAAGCCAATCCACCAATCGTCGTCCCCTCACCTAACCCTTCACGACCCTGATCATCCTTAACACGGACAATGACCATGGTTTGAACTGCCATGGACGTCATGGAAAGTTTATGTGGTCGGATTGTGGGAATGTCCACAAGCATTGTTTCAATATGAGTGATTTTCGATGTCATGCTAAGGTGTGTCCGTCTTATTGTTTTATTTACGATAGACCCCCGCAAAACGGCGTACAAATATCAAATTAGTTGCGCGAGATACCTTTAAAGTATTGCTGAGAATTTTCACTTTACTAACAAATTAGAGAACTTGGTCAAAGCCAGTATTTACGCGACCTGAGATGAAATAGTCGTGATAATTCTCTCTTTTAGCCATGGGAAAATGCGATGACCCCAGATTGCTCAAACTTGATCCATGTCAAGTTTATAGTACCTGTAAAGGAATAAAGGAAGATTGAAAAGTCAACAAAATAGCTCCAAGGTGACATGCTCATACAACGACTCGCTTGACGTTAAGAAAGAACAGAAAATTTGAACGCCTACACTCAAGGTGCATTGAATAATTATAAGAGCCTTTACTAGAAGGGAAGCCAGAGACAATATCGATTGTAATAGGTGCGATTTGCTTGAAGGAGTGCCCTTCTATGTTTCAACCTGAGTAATGCAGAGTTCCACATTTAGGGCCCCAACATTGTCGGTTAAAACAATCATATTGTCTCTATTAAGATGGCATCTTACCGTAGTGTAACGATGAGTAGTCAGAGAAGACCATAGAAGTGAAAGCGTGCAGCGTGTATTAGATAAGCAAATGTTAAACGTTTAGTTCGGCGATTCTCGCTGTACAGAAAAGCTTGCAGTACAGAAAAAGTGCCTCTTACTGAGGCACTCTCACTCCTAACCTCTATGCACCAGCGGCCGTTTCAATCAAACGCTTACCAATCGAGGGTTCAAATTGTTCCCAGATCGGAGACATAGTTTGCACCCATTCTGCGCGCTGCTCAGTCGTTAATGTATTGATTTTTCCCCCAGCACGAAGAATATTTTCTCGATTTACAGCATCTTTTTCTTTGACCAATTTATTTGCCGACTCGGTCGCTCTGTCAACGAGCCCCAAAAATTGCGCACGGTCTTCTTCAGATAAGCTATTGAGAAATTCGCTCGACGTGACAAATAAATATGCCAACACCTGATGATTTGTTTCAGTAATACTGTCTTGAACTTCGTAAAACTTTTTAGTGTAGATATTTGACCAGGTATTTTCTTGCCCATCGACTACGCCTGTTTGTAGGGCGCCGTAAACTTCAGAAAAAGCCATCACTTGAGGCGAAGCGCCCATAGCTCTAATCATTTCTTTGGCAATTGTCGACGACTGTACTCGAATTTTTAAGCCTTCCGCGTCACTTGGAACCATCAAAGGTTTGTTGGCTGTAAAATACTTCATACCTGACATCCAATACCCTAGCCCCACAAAGCCGACAGAGTCTTCCATCACATTAAGTAACTCTTTTGCTTCAGACGTTTTAGTAAAACGAATAATCTGATCGAGGTCCTTAAACAAGAAAGGCAAGTCGAAGACGGCGTATTTGTCGGTGTATGCGCCAAATTTTGCAAGTGACGGGGCGAGTAATTGAACATCGCCAAGCAGAAGCGCTTCGAGCTCTTTTGAATCCCCAAATAGAGTCGAATTGGGGTACACTTCAACGCACAACTTGCCATTCATTTCTCGATTGACGTTCGCAGCAAACTCATTTACTAAAATTACTTTAGGATGCGTTGTCCCACCCGTAACATGACTAAATTTAACCACTTTTTCGCCTGGATCACATTCAGAGGCGTGAATCAGGCCACTTGATAGAGCCGATGTGAGGGCTAAGGCCACCATGCAAGAAGAGTTTTTTTTCATGAGAGATATCCTGTTGTTATAATTATTAGACGCTGTAGCGCATGACATCCAGTCAGAATGACTGTCACCATTGAGAAATTACACACTGGGTGTGGTAGGTTTCATTAGATAATTAGATCAACCATAGACATTGAATTTACAGAGAACCAATATCAATTAAGTTGTTAGCAATACCTTGGAGGTATGATGGAGTTCAGACATCTACGCTATTTCTGTGCTGTCGCTGAAGAAAAAAATCTTACTCGTGCGGCCGAAAAACTTTTCATCGCTCAACCTCCCTTAACACGCCAGATTAAGCAACTCGAAGAGGATGTTGGCACGCAATTGTTTCAGCGTCACTCTCGAGGATTAATACTCACACCGGCAGGGGAATATTTTTGGCAGCAAGCGAAACAAATGTTGGCGAAAGCAGACATGGTAATCGAGAATACTTGCCGTATCGCTGAAGAACAAAAAGCCGTGTTCAGTATCGGTTTTGTACCCTCTGTATTTTACGGTCAATTGCCGAGTTTGGTCCGAGACTTGCGCCAACAGACCAACGCCAATATTTTGCTACATGATTTAAAGACCGGCGAACAAATAGAAGCGTTAAAAACAGGAAAGATCGACATAGGTTTCGGTCGCTTGATAATTCCGGATGAACAAGTAGAACAAGCCATTTTGTTTCAGGAACCCTTGTTGGTTGCCTTGCATGTCGGTCATCCGCTCCTAGAGCAAGGCGAACCAACACTAGAGGATTTAGCGAAGATACCGATGATTCTATATCCCGCCAGCAAGGCAGCAACCCCAACGTTTGCCGATATTTGTACGTCTTTATTTACTAGTCGAGGGCTCACTACTAAAGTGACGCAACAAGTGAATGATCTACAAACGGCATTGGGGTTGGTAGCGTCCGAAATGGGGTTTACGTTAGTGTCCGAACAGGTTCGCCACTTCGGACGCGATGATGTGGTGTTCATGCCTTTACAAGACAAGTCTATTACGTGTCCGGTTATATTCAGTCGGCGCAAAGAACCCATGGATAACATCACAACGCTGGCCGTTAAAATTCTTAAGAATTTAGTCGAGCAGCGCCAAGGCGGAATCTAGCTTTTACAAACCATCGATTATTTCGTATGCAGTCGAATCTGTTCCGCGGCGTCTTGCAGTACTGGCAAACACTCTTCTATCAAAGTTTGATGGCTGACACGCGATGCATTGGTACTCAGGTTGATTGCACCAAGCAAGGTTCCATCAAACGTAAAAGCAGGTACGGCTAACGACCGCAAACCAAGATCCAATTCCTGATCGACCACACAATAGTTTTGTTCATTCACACGACTAAGTTCACGCTCCAAAGCCAACTTATCGGTAATGCTGTGCTGCGTATAGGCATTCAGAGAGATATTGTTTAGCCACTCGTTTTGTTCGTCTGTTGGCAACTTGGCCACCAACATACGCCCCATCGACGTATACGCGGCAGGTAACCGAGTGCCAGCACTTAGCGTGATTGACATCAAACGATGGGCGGCGGGCGAACGGACGACGTACATGATGTCCTGATTATCCAACACGGCAAGCGACGAAGACTCCCCTAATCGCGCGGTTATATCATGTAAATAGTGCTCAACTACTTTGAGATGATCATTACTGACATTGTAAGCATAACTTAGAGAAAGCACTTTAGGCGTTAGCATAAACTTACGCCCTTCTCGTTTAATGTATCCCAACGCATGAAGGGTGAGTAGGAAACGTCGGGCTTTGGCTCTATCCATGCCAGTTTGCTCAGCCACCTCGGACAGTGTCATCTCTTTGTGCTGTGGATCGAATGACATAATTACATCCAACCCTGAAGCCAATGCACCCACATAATCACGATGATCTGGTGACAGTTTTTCCTCACTCATACCCAGTTTTCTCACTACCATTAATAACCCCGCCATTATTTCTGATTCGTTACACGCCTACCAGAGGCGATGCGCCTTTTCATTCCATTTTTTGTCCAAGTCAAGATAAAAAAGACAAATTATCAATTTTGACTTGACCGAGAAACTTGGATTGATTTATCTTGTTCGCATTGCAAACTTATATTCGTATAACGAACAGGATACATTATGACTAAGTTTATGACACTAAAAGACGCTGTCGCGACCTATATCAAAGATGGTGACACCATTGCTCTTGAAGGTTTCACCCACCTTATTCCTTTCGCTGCTGGGCATGAAATCATCCGTCAGAAAAAACGTGACCTGTCTCTCATTCGCATGACCCCCGATCTGATTTATGACCAATTAGTGGGTGCAGGTTGTGTACGAAAACTGACGTTCTCTTGGGGCGGAAACCCTGGCGTTGGCTCTCTTCACCGCGTTCGTGATGCCATTGAGCATGATTACCCTTGTAAGTTAGAAACGGTTGAACACAGTCATGCCGCGATGGCCAATGCTTATGAAGCCGGTGCCGCGGGTCTACCGCTTGCCGTTTTCCGCGGCTACGTGGGCAGTGAGTTACCAGACGTCAATAAAGAAATTGCCACCATTACCTGCCCTTTCACAGGAGAGCAACTGGCTGCCATCCCTGCTATCAAGCCTGATGTAGGCGTTATTCATGCTCAAAAAGCAGACCGAGCAGGCAATGTGTTGATCGAAGGAATTATTGGCGTTCAGAAAGAAGTGGTTCTGTCAGCTAAAAACAGCATCGTTACCGTTGAAGAGATTGTCGATGATTTGAACGTCACACCAAACGCCTGCGTTTTGCCAGCTTGGACAGTCGATGCGATTGCAGTCGTGCCAGAAGGCGCGAAACCTTCTTATACGCTTGGTTACTACGATAGAGACAACAATTACTACAAACAATGGGACAACATCAGTCGTGATAGAGACACGTTCAACCAATGGTTGGAATCCCATGTGTTTGGTGAAGGAGAGGCTTAATATGACTACACATAACGATTCAGTCGAATACACTT
The DNA here is from genome assembly GCF_049821165.1 of Marinomonas gallaica. Lineage (NCBI taxonomy): Bacteria > Pseudomonadati > Pseudomonadota > Gammaproteobacteria > Oceanospirillales > Oceanospirillaceae > Marinomonas > Marinomonas gallaica. The sequence continues at coordinate 2,308,338 of NZ_CP187511.1, read as the reverse complement.
CAGCTGAGATGATGACCATTACTGCAGCGCGCGCTTTACGCAATGAGATGACTTGTTTTGTCGGGATTGGGTTGCCAAGTGAAGCGGCCAACGTAGCGCGCTTGACGCACGCGCCAGACGTGACCTTGATCTACGAATCAGGCACGCTACAAACTAAACCCGATGTGTTGCCGTTGTCGATTGGTGATGGTGAATTGTGCGAGTCGGCACTGGCGACCGTTTCTGTACCAGAAATGTTTCGTTATTGGCTACAAGGCGGACACATCGATGTCGGCTTTTTGGGTACCGCACAGATCGACCGTTTTGCGAACTTAAATACGACCGTCATTGCAGCCAATCATCCTGACAGCGGTAAAAGTGGCGCACACAGTTATGCCAACCCTAAAGTTCGCTTACCTGGTGGCGGTGGAGCCCCTGAAATCTCTACCAATGCGAAAGAAGTCTTTATTACCGTTAAACATTCAAAACGCACGTTTGTAAAAGACGTAGATTTCATCACTACCGTAGGTTTTGGCCGCGATGGTAAAGGTCGCGATAATCGTCCGACCATTGGTCGAGGACCAAGCGTGGTGATTACTGATCTTTGTATTTTGAGACCTGATCCTGAAACCAAAGAACTGATTGTAACGAGCCTACACCCAGGCACTACAAAAGAAGACGTTATTGAAGCAACGGGGTGGGAAATCAAATTTGCCGATTCTCTTGAAGACACGCCTGCGCCAAGCGAAAAAGAGCTGACGATATTACGTGAGTTGAAAGCACGAACAGCAAAAGCACACAGTGCGCAGGAGGAAAAATGAGTTCTGTTTACATTTGCCATCCTAAACGTTCGGCCGTTGGCCGTTATGCTGGGTCACTAGCCGCTGTCCGTCCAGACGATATGCTGGCTCAAGTCATTCAAGCTGTTCTCAAAGATGCACCAGATCTAGACCCTGCTGCCATTGATGACGCTATTTTTGGTTGTGCCAATCAATCTGGTGAAGATAATCGAAACGTGGCACGCATGGCCACTCTTTTGTCCGGAATGCCGTATAGCGTATCTGCAACAACAATAAACCGTTTATGTGGATCCGGAATGGACGCGGTAGGCGCAGCCTTTCGCGCCATTCAAGCGGGTGAAGCTGACTTAATGCTCGCTGGTGGTGTTGAGTCCATGTCGCGTGCGCCATTCGTGATGGGAAAACCAAACGCGGCGTTCGACAGACAGCAAACACTCGAAGACACCACCATGGGTTGGCGCTTTATTAACCCAGTTTTAAAAGGGTTGTACGGCACTGAAACCATGCCAGAAACAGCAGAAAACCTTGCAGAGCGCTACAACATAACACGCGAGCAGCAAGACCAATTCGCATTGCGCTCCCAGCAAAAAGCCAAAGCGGCGCAAGAAGAAGGTCGTTTTGCAGAAGAAATCACGCCCATCACGATCCAACCTAAGCGTGGCGATCTGATTGTGGTGGATCAAGACGAGCACATACGCCCGAATACCACCTTGGAAAACTTAGCCAAACTGAAAGCACCGTTTCGTAAGAATGGCTCAGTAACAGCGGGCAATGCATCTGGCATCAACGATGGTGCCGCTGCAATGTTAATTGCTAATGAAGAAGCGGTTAAAAACCACAAGTTAGTACCGTTAGCAAAAATCATCGGCATGGCGACCGCTGGTGTTGAGCCAACCGTAATGGGGATCGGCCCAGTCCCTGCGGTTCAAAAACTATTGAAGCGCACCGGTCTTTCCCTTGCCGAAATGGATGTCATCGAATTAAATGAAGCCTTTGCGGTACAAGGGTTAGCCTGTATGCAAGAGTTGGGGCTAGCCGCTGATGATGAACGTATTAATCCAAATGGTGGCGCAATTGCCCTTGGACATCCATTAGGCATGTCAGGCGCTCGCCTATTACAATCAGCCGCGATGCAACTAAAACGCACGGGCGGACGCTATGCCCTGTGCACCATGTGTATTGGCGTTGGTCAAGGCATAGCCATGCTGATCGAACGGAGCGACATGTAATGAAGAAATTATTTTTTACCTTTGAAGGCGATAGTCATAAACCGGTAATAGTGCTTGGCCATCCTTTGGGTATGAACAGCCGAGTTTGGGATGGGCTGATGCCGGAGCTATTAAAGCAATATCGAGTGATTCGCTGGGATCTTCCAGGGCATGGACTAAGTGACTCTCTTGAACCAAGCGCTTCTCCGTTAGCAGCCAATGCATTGGTCAATCCGTTGATTGAAAAATGCGATGAACTGGGTATCGATAAATTCCACTATGTTGGAACGTCCATTGGCGGCATGATTGGCCAGCAGCTAGTGACTCAATACCCAGAGCGTTTGTTAAGTGCCACGTTAACCAATACTGGAGCGAAAATCGGCAGCAAAGAGGCATGGCTCACTCGCCAAAAAGATGTCATGGACCAAGGGTTGGAGAAGATGGCCGCGACCTTGGTAGTACGCTGGTTTAGTGAGCACAGCATTCAAACCAACCCTTCCTTGGCAGGCTTTTGGCAGAAGCAATTAGCTCAAGTCGATGATTACAGCTATGGTGCACTCTGTGAATGGCTCGGCAATATGGATCTTACCGAAGATCTAGGACCCTGTTCGTTACCCGTTGCATTAATTTGTGGTGATAAGGATGTCGCAACCACACCCGAATTAATGCAAACACTTGCTTCGTTAATACACGTTAACAAGTTAGAAATCATCAATCACGTTGGCCATGTGCCATCGGTTGAATCGCCTAATGAGCTGATAGCTCTGCTGAACAGTTCATTAGCGAATTAGCGGTTAGTTGGCCTGGGGGGGACTGCCCTCCCCCTTGGGTCTTCTTCCTTCCCATGAGCCGCCCGGCTAAAAACAATTACAAAAACACGCTTACACACGCTACCAACAAGTTTTTTTGATGCGCTGAAACACCTCGTAATCCGCCTTCTCATTCCGCTGCCTACTACTTACAACCGAACCACTCAAAATGGCAAAGAGTGCCATTCTTTTGGCACCGATTGCCAAGCCTCACTTACCTCTGCGGTGTTTAATGAAAAGTCATAATAAAAGCATAACGAGAGGAGCATCGAATGAAAGAGTTTGATTACATTATTGCAGGCGCTGGATCAGCGGGTTGTGTGGTTGCGGCACGCCTTATCGAAGCCAACGCCGGATCTGTTCTTCTGCTCGAAGCCGGCGAAAAAGACAGCAGTTTATTCCATAAAATCCCCGCCACTGTTGTGAAGGTTTTCCAACAAAAATCTTGGCCCTACATGACACTGCCGCAAACTGAGTGTGATAACCGTGAAATGCTCATCGCACAAGGCAAAGTCTTGGGTGGTGGCAGCTCTGTGAATGGCATGATCTATCTTCGCGGACAAAAAGAAGATTACGATGACTGGAAAAATAGCTGGGGGTGTGACGGTTGGGGCGCGGAAGACGTATTACCCTTTTTTAAACGTGCCGAAGCCAATGAAAGCCTTGGCGACAAGTACCATGGCGAGACAGGTGCCGTTCCAGTCAGCGAAAACAGATATCGTCACCCATTAACACAAGCTTGCATTCGTGCCTGCCAGCAAATGGGCCTGCCTTACACCAATGACTTTAATGGCGCATCACAAGAAGGCACGGGATTTTTTCAAACCACCACAAAAAATGGTGAACGTGCCAGCACATCGCAAACCTATCTTAAATCCGTTATCAATAATCCAAACCTAACGGTTTTGACAGACGCGCTTGTTCATAAAGTGAATATGGAAGGGGATGTTGCCACGGGTGTTGTCTATTCAATAAAAGGTGGTGAAGCGATAACCGCAAAAGCGCGCAAAGAAGTCATTATTAGTTCCGGCGCTTTTGGCAGCCCGAAAATTCTTATGCTGTCTGGCATTGGCCCTGTGGAACACCTTAAAGCCATGGGTATTGAGCCTAAGATAGATCTTCCTGTGGGCAAGAACTTCCACGACCACCAGCACATGTCGATCAACGCCACGACCAAAGAAGACATCAGTATTTTCAATGAAGATAAAGGCTTATCGGCCGTGAAACATATGATGCAGTGGATGACCACTCGCTCTGGCCTACTCACCAGCAACATTCTGGAAGGTGGTGCCTTTATTGATAGCGAGAATGTGGGTCGCCCTGATATTCAATTCCACTTTCTTCCTCTGCTTGATAATTTTGACAATACTCCAGGTGAGAAGCCCGAAGCAGAAGGCCACGGTGTTTCGATCAAGGTAGGTCACCTACGTTCAAAATCTCGTGGAGAAGTTCGTCTAAAATCCAATAATCCAAGCGACTTAGTTGAAATTGATGCTCAAGTTTTGTCTCACCCTGATGATGTAAAAAGTCAAATTCGCGCCGTTCAAATGGGTCTAAAAGCCATGAAACAGCCCGCGTTGAAACGCATTATCAAAAAAGTGGTCGAGCCAAATAACATTGCCATCGATGACACGGAGGCGCTGGAGACCTTTGTGCGTCAAAACATCAAAACCGTCTATCACCCAGGCGGAACCTGCAAACTAGGCACGTCTCGAAGTGACTCAGTCACGGATTTAGAACTCAAGGTTCACGGCACCAAAAACCTTCGTGTAGTGGATCTCTCTATTTGCCCACAAATACCAAGTGGTAACACCAACGCCGTTGCCATGATGATTGGTGAGCGTGGCGCGCACTTCACACTACATTCTTCAAATTAAGGAGCAACAAGATTATGTCCGACATTTCATTATTAGACGCCACACAAGCTTTTTTGAAACAAGACCATGGCCAATTCATTAATGGTCAAAAAAACGCCTCTGGCGATAGCACTTTCGATGTTATTAACCCTGCTACGGAAGCCGTTATTGCTAAAATCCACAGTGCAACTACTCAAGAGGTCGATACTGCAATCGAGTCCTCATATCAAGCCTTTAAAGGCGCTTGGGGGAAAACGTCACCTTATACTCGCGGTGTTGTGCTCAATAAATTGGCGGATTTAATTGAGCAAAATGGGGAAGAAATTGCTCAACTGGAAACCTTGTGCAGCGGTAAATCTATCCACCTTTCGCGCATGTTTGAGGTACAACAAAGCGCGATGTTTTTACGCTACTTCGCTGGCTGGAGCACCAAAATAAATGGTGAAACCATGACGCCATCTTTCCCTTCTATGCAAGGTGAAGAGTACAGTGCCTTTACTCGCAGAGAAGCCATTGGTGTTGTTGCCGGTATTTTACCTTGGAATTTCTCGGTGATGATTGCGTGCTGGAAAATCGGTGCGGCACTTTGTACGGGTTGTACTATTGTGCTTAAACCAAGTGAGTTCACGCCGCTGACTATTCTGCGCATTGCGGAATTAGCCAAAGAAGCGGGCGTACCAGACGGTGTTCTTAACATAGTCAATGGCAAAGGCGAGGTAGGTGGTCAGCTTATTCAGCACCCTAAAGTGCGCAAAGTCTCATTTACCGGCTCAGTGGCAACCGGTAAGAAAATTAGCGCAGCCGCTTCCGCTGACTTAACTCGCTGCACCTTAGAATTAGGTGGAAAAAACACCGCGGCGGTTTTAAAAGACGCGGATATTGATCGTGTTGTGGCCGGGCTTTTTCAGCTCGGTTACATTCACCAAGGTCAAGTCTGTGCCGCGCCAGAACGCGTTTATGTACACTCTTCTCGCATTGACGAATTGACCTCTAAACTCACACAAAAATTAAGCGAGGCCAAAATTGGCTCCCCACTTGATGAAAGCGTTTATTTCGGTCCTCTCTCTAACGAACCGCAATTCAACAAAGTATGCGAATACTTAGAGGTTGCCCACAAAGAAAGTCGAGTGTTACACGGCGGCAAAGCCATTAAAGGCGAAGGCTTTTTTGTTGAACCTACCATAGTCCAAGCCGCCAGTGTTGATGAAACGCTCATGCAAGAAGAGACATTTGGCCCAATCATCAGCTTTATGCCTTATGAAGACGAAGAAGAGTTAATTGATTTAATCAATAACACGCCATTTGGCTTAAGCAGCAGTATCTGGACGAACAACTTATCTCAAGCCATGCGAATGATACCGAAAATTGAATCTGGTACAGTTTGGGTCAACATGCACTCTATTCTTGACCCATCTGTGCCATTTGGGGGCATAAAACAATCTGGTGTCGGCCGAGAGTTTGGTCGTGAATTCATAAATGACTACACAGAAGTCAAATCCGTCATCATGTGTTACTAAATTTAGGCATTTTCAGCAAACGCTTGGAACTTGACATCGTGTGAGTTTAGTTGGAACAATACTTGCTAAAGTTTACATTTCAACTAAATTCGCACGACTCTTTAGTCTCCTACCCTCGGCAAGTCGAGAACCTAAGAGCCCTGCAAAAAGGGAGAAGGAAATGCTCGACTTAGACCTTTGGAAACATTCTGTTCATTCCATTTGCGGCAACTTTGATACCCTTCCGCATCGCCACCTTCCTTTTATCGGCACTATGCGGCTCAATAATCATAACGGTTTAGGTGTCGCTCACATCAAAACGAACGCAGAGAAAATTATCCGTTCTCAATCAAGCTGCCAAGACGACAAACACTATTTTGTTATCCTTCAAAAGAAAGGAACAATGGGCTTCTCTTGGTCAGATAAAAGAGACCTTCTGCTACCCGGCGAAATCGCTCTGATTGATTCATCCTTGCCTTATGATATGCATCCCCAAGGTCTCATTGAGCAGATGTCAGTGCATTTACCCAAAGCTCAAGTCGATCGTGCATTTTCTGCACATGCCCAACACCGGATTACCAAAATCTGTCAAAATCGCTCCAGCAGCCAAATGTTAGCCACTCTCTTACGTCAACTGGCCAATACTGACACTGATAACTCCTCGCTTGAAGAGGACGGTCAAGCGTTACAAGCGGCAATCAGTGCCTTAATCAAACCTTCTCTTAACCCGTTAGTGGATAGCGCCACTGGTTCGATTAGAGAACAGGCTAAACAGCTCATATTGCGTCGTTTATCTGATGAGAATCTCAGCCCAGTTCACATTGCGAAAGAAATGAATATCTCCAAACGTTCATTGTATAGACTTTTTTCGGAGGAAAATCTAAGTGTGGCGCAGTTCATTTTACAAATGCGCCTTGAGAAATGCTGTGAAGACTTAATGGGCACGGACACGATGGTCCCCCCCTTCTCCATCACTGAAATAGCCTACCGTTGGGGATTTTCTGACGCTTCACAACTGTCTCGCGCCTTTAAACGTGTGAAAGGTGTCTCACCAAGCCAGTGGCGCCAAAAACAGTAGTAACGTCAGGTTATCACTCCGATTGACCGGGCATGACACCCGGCTCCCCCCCTACAATTTAACCGTATCGGGTGACAAAAAACAGGTAAAAAGCGCGTTACGAAGCGCTTTCTACCTGTTCATGCTCGACCTTACTCTTTCCTATGAGATTCCCAACACACAATTAAAGAACACGCTGACGCACACCATCAATCACTTGTTTTTGGAACGCCAGCGTCTCTTGACTTGGCTGCTGAAGCGCAATCAGCCCAAGTAAAGGATCTTTCACATCGGTATCCACATCAGACAGCGCTTCCATAACAGCTTGACCACAAAATGGCACATAGGCTTCAGAGTAGCCCCCTTCATGCGCCAACACCAATCGTCCATCGCACACTGATTCAGCCACCGATTTCACCATCGTTGTCATCGCGCGAAAACTATCACTGTGTAGCAACATGCGCGCAAGGGGATCCACACCATTGGCATCAAAGCCACACGCAACAATAATAAGTTCCGGCTTATAGTGCTCTAACGCAGGAACAACAATGGTTTCCATTGCGTACAGGTAGGCTTCGTGGCCACTGCCTGCGACCAGAGGAACATTAATGTTAAATCCTTTACCTTCTCCGACCCCACTATCGTCGACGCCACTGTACCCCGGAGGGAAACAATTTTCTTGATGCAAAGAGATACTTAACACATCACTGCGCGCTTCAAAAACCGCTTGAGTTCCATTGCCGTGGTGGACATCCCAATCAAGCACCGCAACGCGCTTTAGCCCGAATTCTTGCTTTGCTTTTTCGATCGCAATCGGAATATTCGCCAAAAAGCAAAAACCCATTGATTCACTGGGCAAACAATGATGGCCTGGCGGACGGCTCAGGGCATAAGCATTTTTGACCTTTCCTTGCATAACATCCGTAACAGCCTGCATCACTAGTCCCGCAGATTTGGCCGCAATTTCAAAGCTACCGGGCCCGAACGTTGCTTCCTCGCCCACTTCACCGCCGCCTTGATCACTGACCTCTTTAAGTCGGTCTAAATAATGGGCAGGGTGCACACGCAGCATATCTTCACGCGATGCAGGGGCCGCATTGGACTGGACCAAATAGCTCATCAAACCTGACATTTCGACTAAGTTTTTAAAACGTCTTTTGGATTCGGGGCTTTCAGCATTGCCACTGCCTGCGGGGGGTTGAACCCAGCCACCAACGGGTAAAATTTCTGCATGTATTCCTGCTACATGCCAAAAGCAGTGTTCATCGGAGTAAAAAGCGGTTTTCGTCATAGTCGTATCCTTATTGTGACAATTATTGTTATGGTCTTACTTTGGGGTGGAGACAACGAGGCCGGATTGCGTCCTCAGTCACCTTTATTCTTAGACAGCAACTCATAACGGTCCTCGCCGATCACCTTGTCTGGATCAAGATTCAGGGGCTAATCGTTAACGATCGAAGGAATGTCCGTTAATAATCGACTGAGGTCAGATTTGGTATTAGTGCCTAACTTTGAATAAATAGAACGTAAGTGATAGCGAACCGTATTGGGCGAAACACCCAATTGCCGGGCAATTTCTTTGTAGGTCGATCCGCTGCCAAACAACAGAGCCACCTCTTGTTCACGAACCGATAATTGTTCGATGGCACAAATCGGACGGGCCGCCAGAAGAAGCTGGTCATCTCTTGGAAAAACATCGATGACCAAATGTTTCCCATGAAATCCCTCTAACGTTGGGATAAAAGGTAACTGTGGTCCACGCCAATCAGGGTATTCCAATTGTAAAAGCTCAGCGAGTGCAGGCTCAGCACTCAATAACGAGCCATTTCCATTACAGGTTGCTAACACCACTTGAGCTTCAGTTCTAGACCCAAATAGGTGATAGTGAGAACGAATCTGATTGATTGAAGAAGCCGATAACAGGTGTGGCATTAACGCTTGAAACAATTGTTTTTCACGCTCTGTATACTCAGGTAAAGAATGATTACGATAGAGACTAAAGTGATTGCCCAAACCTGTGGCCCGATCAAGGAGGAGGACACACATCAATTTATCAAATTGATAGTCTTGTCCTAATGAGTGTAATTCGGGGGAAATATCATCCGTCATGAAATTCAAGCTGATGGCTTTTCCTAAATGACGATGAGTTTCAAAAAGGGCCGTATCTTGATCTTTTACTTTCTTCCAAGACACATAGTAGTCTTCAGGTAGATTGTACAAATAATTGCTGTGCATGTATTCGAGGGTAGAAAAGGCTCCCGAACCTCGCCCCAACCAAGCAGAGTTGAATGGAATAAGACTTTGAACACATTCAACCATCGTCTCAAGAAAGCTTTCAAGAGGCTCTTCACGTGCTAAGCGATAGATTTCAAACAGTGTCTGACTGAACAGTGTTAGCTCATCCTCTCTCGACATGTGATTCTCAAGCGAGTTCATGGCACGTTCCTATTTGTTTATGATTTTTGATTATAAAATGATCATAAATATTTCATAGCGAAAAAATACTACCCAAATGTACGGTAGTTAGAATGCCTTTCGTGTCGTACGTCTTTTCACCCTGACCTTTTCGATATGACCTCTGCAGATCAATAAAGACACCTTCTGTAATAACTTGCGCGAAATGTCGCATAAATCCAATACGCAGAAAAACTTCAGGACTAGCATGAATATTAAGATCAATCCTGATGTAGATTTTTACTGATTCATGACATTCATAATTGAAAGCTGACATCAGGATGAGCCAAAAAATAAAAACCTATCCTAGTAGGAGCCTTCTATGACTAATTCGACAAAAATTGATTTCATCTATCTTTCTGAACCAGACATGATCAAAGCTGGTGTGACAAATATGGCAGAGTGCGTTGATATCATGGAAGAGATGTTTCAACTTCTCTACAAGGGTGATTATCGCATGGCGGGGCCAAACAGCGACTCCCATGGTGCCATGATTACGTTCCCTGAAGAGCCTGAATTTGACACCATGCCTAAACACTCTCCAGACCGCCGCTTAATGGCCATGCCGGCTTATTTAGGTGGCAATTTTCAAACGTGTGGTGTGAAGTGGTACGGTTCAAACATCGCCAATCGTGAAAAAGGCCTACCGCGCTCAATCTTAATGTTTACCTTGAACGATGCGGATACGGGCGCACCGTTGGCACACATGTCTGCCAACCTATTGTCCGCCTACCGTACGGGTGCTGTCCCTGGTGTTGGTGCTCGCCACTTAGCTCGTAAAGACTCTAAAGTCATTGGCTTATTGGGGCCTGGCGTAATGGGTAAAACCTCCGTTGCGGCTTTCATGGCGGTCTGCCCAAATCTTGATACCATCAAAATCAAAGGTCGTAGCCAGAAGAGTCTTGATAATTTCATTGCTTGGTTAAAAGACACTTACCCTCAAATTTCCAATATTGAAGTCGTTGATACATTAGAAGATGTTGTGCGTGGATCTGATATCGTCACTTACTGTAACTCGGGAGAAACGGGCGATGTATCAGCTTACCCTGAAGTGAAACGCGAGTGGGTTAAACCAGGCGCATACCTTTCAATGCCAGCTTACTGTCGTCTAGATGAAGCGATGGAGCGAGAAGACATCCGAAAAGTAGCAGATAATCCAGGTCTGTATGAAGCGTGGTTTGAAGAAGTGCCTAAGCCTGCTCATAAATACATTCCTGTCATCGGCGTGCGCTTCATGGACATGATTTCAGAAGGTCAAATGTCCGCTGATCAACTAGAAGATCTAGGTAAAATTACAGCAGGTGAAGCACCTGGCCGTGAAAATGATGAAGAAATTATCATTTTATCCGTAGGCGGCCTTCCAGTTGAGGATGTCGCATGGGGTACGCATATTTACCGTAATGCTGTAGCAAACAATATTGGTGTAAAACTCAATCTTTGGGAAACACCGGAATTATTCTAATTCTTTCGTGCCAACTCTTGGTGGGTGGCGCCCCTTCTGAACAATACACAGAGAAACAAACATGACGACTGTAAAAAAAGTAAAAACTGGCTCAAAATTTGAAGAAATTGGCAGTTACTCGCGTGTAGTAGCCGTTGAAAATTGGATTTATGTATCCAATACCGCAGGACGTAATCCTGACACAAAAGAAATTCCTGAAGACATTATCGAACAAACGGAACAGGTTTTTAAAAATGTAGAAGCGGCGCTAGCGTCTGTTGACGCCTGCTTAGGCGATGTTGTGATGTCTCGTGTTTTCATTCAAAACCCAGAAGACACTCATGCTGTGATGACCTTTATTGGGGCTAAATTCAAAGGTATTGATCCAGCGACAACAGTGACCTGTCCGCCATTAGGTTCCAATGTTTATAAAGTTGAAATTGAAGTAACGGCTTATCGCAATGCATCAAAAATGGATGTTGAGCAGATAACCGTTTCTCAATAGTTGATTACGGGAATTGCGATATGACAATAACTCTCGAAAGATTTGCAACACCTAACGATTTACCCAAGTCATCCACTGTCGTCATCATAGGTGGTGGTATTGTTGGTGTATCCGCTGCATTAACGTTAGCTGAACGAAACATCCCCGTTGTTCTAATAGAGAAAGGACATATTGCAGGAGAGCAATCTTCTAGAAATTTAGGTTGGATACGCAAAACAAGCCGTCATTTTGAGGACGTTCCTCTGGCGATGGCAGCAGACCAGTTATGGCAAGACATGCCGAAAAGAGTTGGCCACGACTTAGGTTACAAACAAGCTGGCATCTTATTTCTGGCTGATTCCGATGAACATCTGAGCATGCATGAAAATTGGCTTAAATCTGTTAAGCCACTTGAGCTTGACTCTAGAATGTTAACGGCCAAAGACATTGTCGATAAAGTACCAAGCGGAAAAGGCAATTGGAAAGGCGGTATTTATACGCCTTCTGACGGTCGCGCTGAACCGTCTATAGCGACCCCCATGTTAGCCAAAGCGGCCATCGAGAAAGGCGCCATCATTATTCAAGATTGCGCGGTTCGCATGCTTTCAACATCCGGTGGAAAAATCAGTGGCGTGGTGACCGAAAAAGGTGAGATTCGTTGTGAGCAAGTACTTCTTGCGAGTGGCGCTTGGTCAAGACGCTTCTTAGGAAACCATGGTATCTCCTTACCAACACTGCCTTTGATTTGTTCTGTTATGCGCACAAAGCCAATGGAAGGGCCGACAGATATTGCAGTCGGAGGACCAAACTTTTCATTTAGAAAGCATATGGATGGTGGCTACATTGTGACACAGCGTGGTGCTTTAGATGCTCCCATCACACTTGATCACTTAACCATTGGTTGGCGTTATTTATCGCAATTACGGGCACAACGTAGCTTTTTGAGAGTTTCGCTAGGAAAGCATTTCATAAAAGATCTCTCAATGAAGCGTAAATGGCACGCTGGAAGCAAAACTCCTTTCGAGGATATCCGAACCTTAAATCCTTCAGCCAATACGAATTTAAATAATGAAGCCATGACAAATTTACGCAATGCATGGCCAGTTTTCAATCAAGCTGAACAGGAAGAAGCATGGGCGGGTGTCATTGACATTACCCCAGATTCAAATCCCGTCATTGGACGAGTGGGTGAGATACCGGGACTGACCCTTGCCACCGGATTTTCTGGTCACGGTTTTGGTACAGGTCCTGCTGCTGGCCAATTAGCGGCTGATATCGTTTTAGATTCAACGCCTCTGATTGACCCCTATCCGTATCGGTTTGATCGCCTTAAATAATAAAAAAATAATGATTCGAAAATAAACAAAATAATCGAAGGAACACCATAATGAGCAATCATAATGAACCTAGTACGTCGCATTTAACCAGTCGAAAAAAACTCGGCTTCATAAGCATGATGGGCATCTGTATTGGGCTGGTAATCGCCCAAGGCGGAATGATATCTGGGCTGCAAGGCATTGGCATCGGCGGCACTACTTTTGTAGCGGCCTTATTCGCTGCCTTTCTAATAGCCCAGTTCAATGCAATGAGCTTTGCTGAGTTATCATTGATGTTCCCAGAACAGGGTACTTTGGCAACCTATACTCAAAAGGCAATAGGTCACTTCCCTGCCATTGTTGCTGTATTTTCAGGCTATGTCATTGTGGCGACCCTAGCCGTTCCGGTTGAATTGTTTCTAGTGGACGCCATGTTGAGTCAATTATTTCCTGGCGGATACATTGAAAAATCAGCACCTCTGATTATCTTATTGATACTTACCGTGACCAACTTGGTCGGTGCTGATGTGTTTTCTAAGGTACAAAACCTTCTTGCCTTTGCTTTGATCAGTGCTTTGGTCATTCTTGGTCTTGCCGCGGTCACGGGTGCGAGCGAGCCACATCCAGTGCTTACTGGTTCTCCAGTTGATTGGGGAATGGGTGGGGTCATGGACGGTAGCTTTATTGGACTGATTGCCCTAGCCATGTGGTTGATGGTCGGGGTGGAATTTATTTGTCCAATGGTTAACGAGGTCAAGAACCCTGAAAAGAACATTCCACGTGCTATGCACTGGTCTCTAGTTTTAATTTTAGTGGTTTTCTTGCTGTTCATCTATGGTGCTAGTTTGTATATGAATACAGAAGCTCTGACTACTTCACCGATTCCTTACCTTGACTATGCTCAAGCAGTATTCGGTAATAGTGGTCTGCTGATCGCAACGATCATTGGTTTGACGGCTGCTTGTAGTTCTGTCAATACGCTACTTGCTGCGATCCCAAGAATGCTTCATGGTATGGCAATGCAAAAACAAGTATTTCCGCAGCTAAAAGCAGAAAATAGATACAACACTCCATGGGTGGGTATCATCATGCTAGCTGTATTTATGGCAATTCCATACTTGGTATTCAGCATCGATTACCTAATCATCCTAGTTATTGCAGCGACGACTAGTTGGTTACTGGCATACATCGTGACGCACATTAACGTTATGGTCTTGCGTCGCCGTTACCCTAACTTTGTACGCCCATACAAAACTCCGTTCTACCCATTGCCACAAATCATCGGCATCATCGCCATGGTATATGTTGCTCTGAATAACTCACCTTCTCCTGATATGATAAATACCGTTTTTTCTATTACAGGTAGTATGCTTTTAGTTGTGAGTATTATTGCTGCACTATGGGTAAAACTGTACATGAAACGTGGGTTGTTTACTCCAGACATGGATTAACCCTCAATGCACTACGTTTTAAGGGCTTCTGAGCCCTTAAAACGTAGTGTCACCCCGTCACCCCTCTCGATCTCCTTTTTAAAGCTAGCAAACCCTGCAGAAGCATCACTCAAACGGCAATTAAGCAAGGTTGCTTGTTAAGAGAAACCGTAAGTTGAAGAAAGTCATGCTTAAGTATTTAAAGGATGGTAGAGAACAAAAAGAACACCTCAAGGCAAAAGGTTTTTTGAATAACGTTATAACTTTAATGCCATATAAACAGCTTTTTTACTATTATATGGAGATAAGCTCAATGGGAAACATTCAAGATACCTATACATTTTCATAACTTGATATTTAAAAAAACTAATTAGATCAATAAGTAAAATAATAATTTCTTCTATCATCAAAGTTACGCCTCTCCTAAGTCCTCTCTATTTTTAGAAATAGTTAAAATCTGCCGATTCTTACAATACAAATGTCACACCTTGTATTTTAATTAAAAGAAAAAAATATAAGGAGCGGCTATGAACAATGTACCTAATGAACTTAGTATTGCGAATATTCGGTCTAAACAACCTTGGTTTGTATTTTGTTCAGCAGGAGAATATTCGGTCAAAATTTCCAATGTGCCCTTTATTTCTCATTTCTACAGCTTTGAAGCCAAGACCTCGGTAGATGTTATCAATGCCATTCCCGATGGCTGCATCGATATATTATTTGATTGTGATAATTCCAAACCGACCGCCATTGTTTGCGGAACCACGCTTGAGGCCCAAAGTGTCGATTTCATTCATCAACATCGTTACTTTGGTGTCAGAATGTCGCCCGCCTCGATTCCAAATTTTCTAGACATCTCTGCTTCTGAATTAGTGAATCAAAGGCCTAACTTCAATGAAGCAACGCACAAAATCAGTGACCTTTTCGAAAAAATTGTGAGTCAAGGTTCGTTTACTAAACAAGTCGATATTTTCTCAGATTTTCTAATCAAATTTGGTGTCAGAAATCATTCTGCCCTAACCCAAGAAGTGATTGCTCATATTTTTCATTTAAAAGGCAATATTCAAGTTCAGAACCTTGAGGCTTTAACAGGCTATACAAGCAGAACCATACAACGACAATTTATCAATGACACAGGAATCACTCCTAAAGCCTTTTGTCGCATTGTGCGTTGTCAATTTGCCCTATATAACATCAACTTAAACACCGAAATCAAACCGTCAGACGTTGCCTACAACTTAGGCTTTAATGATCAATCGCACTTTTCACGCGAATTTAAATCACTGCTCAGCACGACACCAAACAGTTATATCAATCATCTAAAAAACTGCGCTTATCTAGAGAAAATCCGTTTTCATTAGACACTCAAAAAGTGAAAAAAGGACATCAAATGTCTGATTTTTGCAATACTTGAGTGTGTTAATCCCTTTATATAGATTGTTATCGAGATCACTAAAAATTGATAAAAATATAAATTAGATCGTGGAGTTCAAAATGAATAACTATCATTTAATCAATAATGGTAAAGCAATGATCACTCTGAATACGTTTAAGGTTTATAACCCTTCCACCTCAGCGCTTATTGCAGAAGCCCCAAAAGCCACCGTACAGGAATTGGATGACATCATTAAAGGGGCGTGTGATGCTTTTCCAGAATGGTCTTCATTAGACTATTCAGAGCGCCAAAGCTACATGCTCAAAATTGCCGATATTTTGGAGCAACATAGTGAAGAGATTGCCACCATCATCACCAAGGAGCAAGGTAAACCGATTGGTGCAGCGCTAGGATCTATGTTCGAAATAGGTGGCGCCATCGCTTGGGCCCGTTATACGGCTTCTCTAGAACTACCAGTTAAAATATTGCAGGATGACGAAAATGGTCGTGTTGAAATGCACCGCCGCCCGTTAGGGGTTGTAGCTTCCATCACCCCTTGGAATTGGCCAGTCCTGATTGCGATCTGGCACATCATTCCAGCCTTGTTGGCTGGAAACACGGTTGTGTGTAAACCATCGCCTTACACGCCCCTTTCCACACTTCGAATGATCGAGCTAATGAACTCTGTGTTACCAAAAGGCGTGATCAACAGTGTGACGGGCGGCGATGAGCTAGGGGCTGCACTCTCTAATCACGCTGCCATCAAAAAAATTGTGTTTACTGGCTCGACGGCCACAGGCAAAAAGGTCATGTCTTCTGCGGCCGATACGCTGAAACACTTAACCCTAGAACTCGGTGGTAATGACGCTGGTATTGTACTGCCAGATTGTGATCCTGAAGCCATTGCACCAGGGCTGTTCTGGGGAGCCTTCATCAACAATGGTCAAACTTGTGCGGCCATGAAACGCTTGTACGTTCACCGATCTATTTACGACCAAGTTTGTGACTCTTTGACTCAGTTCGCTAAAAATATCAAAGTGGGTGATGGGTTTGAAGAAGGGGCTGAACTGGGACCGGTTCAAAACCAAATGCAATTTGATATCGTTAATCGCTTGGTAACACAGTCAGTTGAACAAGGCGGTAGCGTTCTACTTGGTGGGCCGTTGGATAATCCTAAAGATCTATTCTTCCCTATCACTCTCGTGGCCATTGATGACAATCAAAACCCATTAGTTCAAAACGAGCAATTCGGCCCAGCCTTACCGATTATTCCTTTTGACACTGTCGAAGAAGCCATCGCTATGGCCAATGACAATGAAGCAGGATTGGGTGGCTCAGTTTGGACAAATGATAGGGATGAAGCTAACCGCGTTGCTTCTAAGATGGAATGTGGAAGCGTTTGGATAAATAAACATGGCGCTGTTCAGCCTAACTCACCTTTTGGTGGCACGAAGTCCTCTGGACTTGGGGTCGAGTTTGGTGAGGAAGGGTTATTAGCTTACACGAACATTCAGTGCATATTGTCGTAATGCTTGATACGGTCACCTAATCACTTTAGGTGACCGTTCTGATTTCAATATTGGGAAGTCGAAATTGTCTTTCGTTTAATAACAATGTTAGAGGTTTCTTTAATAAATTGTTTGGGTGTTAACCCAGAAAAACATTTTACTTCTTTCGATAAGTGAGATTCATCGTAATAAGAAGAAAGCGTTAAGTCACTTAAAGAAAATGAGTCTTTATATTCGTTAAAAATAATAAACTCAATTAAGCTCTGGAATCGTACCACTCGACAAAATTGCTTAGGAGACATCCCTACAGCATGAGTAAATTTATCTCTAATTAAGCGTTCACTTGAGCCAATGTATTCAGATAGATCGGAAATTTTTAAATTACCTCTGTCTTCCAGAATCTTATTGATACTGTAATCAATAAAATCCATTTTCTGAGGTTCAAAAAAACCCAAATCAAGCAACCATTTCTGAGTTAATAAGATGCGTTCTTTGAAACTTTTGGCCTGAGTGATCTTCTCAGACAGTTCATTACCAAAATCACTTAGACCAGATAATGAAATACCCTTATTAATAAGATCGGCATAACGCAAAAACGATAATCGCCGACTCACAGAGGTCGACAGTCTAATACCGTAGTAGGTCTTACCCTCATTAAACTCAATAGACTGGGGGGCAAGGACTGATCCCCATACCGTCGAGGAGACATTCTCTTCATCACAACAAAACTGGATGTCCGCGCACCCATCGGCAACGACCTTAGTGTGATCCGATGACGCATAAAATTGGTAATACAATACAGATATATTTTTATAATTTACGATGCATTCTTTATAATCTTCAAAATCAGAAGAAAAACAGAATTGAATAGGTATAGAACGATGGCTCATATGAAAACCTTTTTATTATTTTTCTGTCATATCCATCTGACGTCAAAAATGAACTCAGCCAGCTATCCGAGCGTTTCTCCTAATCTTCCTTTTCGACTCAATGCGCTAGCGCCCCGGAACAAGCATTGATATGTTCGAAGACGAAGAGCATAAGAGCCGACTTAATCGATAAACTTAATTTAGCTTCATAAAAATTAATAGCATAGATTGATTTACATCACACTTTTTTTATAGCCTATTAACTTAATTTAACAATTCTTTGAACCAACTGGCGTAGCCTAGCAAAGCGTCATCCTCTCTGTACTTACCAATCAGCTGCAACCCAAGAGGCATTGCATTCTCATCTTTCATACCAGGTACGTTGATCACTGGCAGTCCCATGGCTTGCCATGGTCGACTCATATGAGGCGCACCGGTTGCACCATAACCCAGAGGTGCGACATCAGGCGCTGCTGGGGCCAACATGACTTCGGCTTCGGGTGCGTAGGACCAAAGCCAATCTTGACAGGTTTGAGCGGCATTCAAAGAGTCAATATAGGTAGAACGTTCCATAGTCAGGCCTTGCTTCATCAATGCCGCTAAAGGATCACTGAGTTGCTCTACTCTAAAAGACTCTATCGCGAGGTTACGACATACTTCCCAAGCCATGATATTCATATGGTGATTCACCATGTCTTTCATGCGGTGGCCCGCGTTCAATTCAATCACTTGAACACCTTGCGACTTCAGCAATTCGATCGCCGTCTCTGTGGCGTCTTTCATGGCGATTGAGGTATCGCCCACGTTCTCACCATGACAGACCATGACGAATTTAGGTGCCACAGGCTGAATGGCTTGTATAGAAACGGGTTGGCGTATGAGTATGGCCCGTAGCAGCTGAATATCTTCGACCTTACGCGCGAACAAGCCAAGTGAATCAAGCGATTGAGCTAAAGGTTGACCGCCGCGTAGAGAGAATTCTCCGCGACTTCCTACGTAACCAACCGCGCCACAGTACGCAGCTGGACGAATGACTGAAGCCGCGGTTTGAGAGCCCAGAGCCATAGGCACCATATTGTCAGCTATCGCAGCGGCTGAGCCACTGGATGAACCACCCGGTGTGCGTTCTAAGTCGGCAGGATTTTTGGTCTTTCCCGGTTTAAAATAGGCAAACTCCGTGGTGACGGTTTTTCCCAATACGATGCCTCCCGCCGCACGAATTAAAGCAACACACGTCGCGTCTTCAACCGGCTGTCGGCCAACATGGATCGGGGAGCCCATTTCGGTGGGCATTTCCTGTGTATCGATAATATCTTTCACGCCCAGTGGTAAGCCTTTTAGTGGACTTGTATCAAAAAACGCTTTGTTAGCTTGATAGTAGGCCAGATACTCGTCACGAGTACGCTTAATTTGCCATGCGCCAACGTCAGATTCTCGAGCCTCTATACGATCAAAACATGCCTCAATAAGCGCTTCGGTTGTGCAAGCACCCTTCTCCAAAGCACGTAGCATTTGACACAAGCCCATTTCATTCAGATCGATGTTGTTATTCATAAATAAACCGCCTACTGGTGCTCTTTAAACGCGTCCACGTCTATCGAGTTAAATAAAGAAGCAAGTCAGAATTCAAACATTTTAGTCACGTCACGCAGCCGCTGTATGAATACATGATAGGCAGTGAGTACTTCACCGAAAAAAGTGATTTTGTGTTGCCATCTTCGCCAACGCTAGATCGGCACTTGACCAAAATAATCCTTTGAATTCGGTAAGGCCGACCCGTCGGGAAGACGCTTGGGGATCTCGATCCTAAAAAGA
The DNA here is from genome assembly GCF_049821165.1 of Marinomonas gallaica. Lineage (NCBI taxonomy): Bacteria > Pseudomonadati > Pseudomonadota > Gammaproteobacteria > Oceanospirillales > Oceanospirillaceae > Marinomonas > Marinomonas gallaica. The sequence goes on along the minus strand of NZ_CP187511.1, from coordinate 2,288,441 downwards.
TGAGTAGTTAGACTTGCTCGCTAAGGTGTCTTAGAGTTACTTAGCTTGAGCAGCAGACTGCTCATTCAAACAATGGTATGCGCGGTTGAAATACACTAAGCCTTGACCATCCTGACCAACTTTTGCATCTTTCACACGGCAATAAAACACAGTATGAGAACCAATCTCATGGCTTTCATGGATTTCGCAGTCAAAACTAACCAAGGCCTCATCCAACGCAGGCGCGCCAGTTTTTAACGTTGTCCATTCATGTTTAGCAAAGCGCTGTTCACTGTTTAGCTCACGGTTAGCGAAATCCCAAGAAACGCCTTGGTGATGACTTTGTAATACATTCACGCACAGCACAGCATTCTTTTTAAAATGAGGGTTAGCGAATGAATTACGATTCATACATACCAACAAAGTAGGTGGTTCATCCGTCACACTGGTCACTGCAGTTGCAGTAAAACCAAAACGACCAGCTTCTCCATCAGTAGTGATCACTGATACAGCGCCCCCCAGCATAGACATGCCATCGCGGAATAATTTTGTATCTATCATGGTATTCTCCTACCCTTTTTTAGGGAGTATTAAATATCGAGTACAAGTCGCGGAGTGAGCGAGCGAGAACAACACAAAGTAATTTGGTCATTGTCTTCTTTCTCTTCTTCCGTCAAGTAAACATCTCGGTGTTCTGGGGTGCCTTCAATCACATCACATAGACAAGTACCACATGTCCCCTGTTCACATGAAACCTTCACTTTCACACCAGCAGCCTTCAAAGCGTCGGCAATACTTTCATCTTCACCGACCTGTACTGTGATGCCGCTCTGCTCGGCAACGACCTCGAAGCTTGCGCCACCTGTTTCAACTTCAACGTTGAAAAACTCTTTATGTACATTTTTATCTGCCATTCCGAGACTTTTTGCGGTGCTGATCACCCACTCCATGAAACCATTAGGCCCACAAACGTATAAGTGAGTGTCTGCATCCGCATCTTTCAAAACGGTCTCTAAATCCAAGCGCTGATCGTTAGAATCAAAATGTAAATTTACGTTGTCGTAGAAAGAGCAAGAGGCTAACTCGTCTAGAAAACCGCTTGTTTCAGGCGATCGGCTGCAATAATGCAACTCAAACGCTTTGTCTTCTGCTTTCAAGGAATACGCCATCGCAATCATTGGTGTGATACCAATACCGCCACCAATCAAGATGGAGCGTTTGGCACTCGCATCTAGCGGGAAATGATTACGTGGAACACCAATCAGTAACTCTGTACCTTCTTGCAAATTAAGATGGGCAGCTACCGATCCACCCCGCGAATTAGGGTCTTTTAAAATACCTAAACGATACGCACTGGTGTCAGCAGGATCATTGCATAATGAATATTGACGGATTAGGTCGTCTCCAAGATGCACATCAATGTGTGCTCCAGCCTCAAAAGCTGGCAATGCCTCACCATTGAGACTCGCAAGCTCTAAAGCAACCACACCGTCATTGTGGTTTTCTCGTTTACGAACAACTACTTTCAATAATGTTTCAGGCATCCAACTCTCCTCCCGAAACAGGCCCAATTCGGGACACTGGTTCTCAGACATAACTAATAAAACTCGTTAAACAGACACACTGTTTAACGCATAAATAAACCGCCATTAACATCCCATGTTGTTCCGGTGGTGAAGTAAGCTTCTGGGCGCGCAAATTGCACGACCATATCACCTATAAAGTCCGCATCACCTAATTGACCAACAGGAATTGCCCCTAACAAGGTTGGCAAACGCTCTTCTGGCACCAGCGCGGTAACCATTGGCGAATCAATTGGACCTGGTGCAATGGCATTCACGGTCACACCCTTGCTAGCAAGCTCTTTGGCGAAGACTTTGGTTACCGTCAATATTCCCCCTTTGGAAGCAGCGTAATGGGCACCGGTTGAAGTGCCTCCATTTTGGCCTGCCAAAGACGACAAGTTGATGATACGGCCATAGCCTTGTTCCGCCATATGTTTACCCATCACCTGACAGCCAACAAACACACCACCAAGATTGATATTCACCACCTCATTGAACTCTTCAGGGGAAATATCCATAACCGGAGTGGCTTTTGTTACGGCCGCGTTATTGACCAACACATGCAGAGCACCAAACTCAGCCACAGCAAACTTCAGTGCATTTTCAAAGTCAGACTTTTTAGCAATATTCAACTCGCAAGCAATGGCACTTTTCCCTTCAGGATCAAGGGAGAGTGCGGCTGATTTAGCCGCCTCGCCATTAGCATCGGTCAATACCACACGAAAACCTGCCGCATACAAACGTGATGAGATATGAAATCCAAGTCCTTGCCCGGCACCGGTTACCAGTGCCACGTTTGACTGTATAGATTGAGACATTATTTCGTCCTCTTTTTGGGTCATGAAAGACCGTTAAAAGATGAAACTTACTGTGCGTAAGAAACCGTCAGCGTGCATCAGTTTGACTACCTTACGATCAATCACAAAACCGTCAGCAGATGGTTTCAAGCGATATTCCAAATCCGCTGGGTAGGACACAAGATTACCGTGACGCAATTCGTTCAAGGTCATCGCACAACGCACAACGACGTAATCAGCCGTTTCTTCTAAGATACGCACGCGTGATACCATACGCACGGTACCGCTGACCGAGCCCGCCGAAACGGACTCACCGCTTTCCAAACGAGCCACACGCATGCGGCGCATATCAGCGTCGTCTAGTGCTAGGTTCAAGGTGTTTTCATAGTCCGTTTCATTATTGTCAGTCGGTACGATGTATAAACCGTCCTGACTCCAAAGAGATAACCAGTCTTGATACTCTTTGTGATCCAATAGATCGGCTTCATGCCAAATAAATGCCGTTACCTTGTTAAGCAGGTCTGTATTAATGGTCATCTTATTTCTCCCCTTCGGCGGCCATCATTTGCTTGTATTTTTGGTACGCTCCACGCATGCCGGTTTCAGAACAAACGGCGCCCGCGACATTACCATCCGGTGATGTATGTAAATTCTCCATCCCGCGATTAACAAGAATCCAGCCATCTTTACCAGCCATGGATCCTTTCTGAACACGCTCCCATGCTTCACCATCATCGGGTGTTCCGAAGCCCATAGGCCCTTGGAAATGTTCGTGCAGACGCATACGCTTACGGTTAAAGGAGGCTGGCGCCTCTTCACCACCCAGTGCAACGTGTTGGATTTCAGTCACTTCAGCGCTTACTGGGCGCAATACGCGGAAAAACGCCATCGAACACGATACGTTAGGGAATAAGTTCAAGTTAAAGCCAGTACCGTGAGCGGCACGAACAAGACGTTTCACTTGCTCTTCGTCTTGGCCTTCATCACGCAATGCTTGCGCAAGGTCTTCAAAACGCTCAGGAATCGGTTGATCCAAGTCCGCTTCTAAATCCACTAAATCAGGAATCATTACCATGACACTGTGGCCATGGCCTAAATCTTCTACAAAACCATCGCCATCTAGGAAATCAAAAATGTCCGCTGTGGCATCATCCAATGAACTGATGAATGATTTATGGATAATTGGGAAGTGGTAAGCATCCGTGGTATTTTCAAGCTGGATTTTCCAGTTACCAGGGAAGTTAAAGCGATGCTCGCCCAACACTTTTAAGGGGTAACCGCCGCCCTGTTTAACAAACAGGTCGATCCATTTTTTCGCGCCACCTAAGAAATCTTCTAGTGGCTCAATGTCGTCCTTAAAGGTCGCAAAAACCAAACCTTGATAAGACTCATGACGCAAGCTTTCCAATGGCAAATCGTTTTTATCCAGTACACCTTCGTACTCTTCTGCTTTTGGAATCGCACGTAAACCACCATCTAGACCATAACCCCAGCCATGGTATGGGCAAGTAAACGCTTTGGTTTTCCCTTTACGACCTTCGCAAACCGTTGCGCCACGGTGACGACAGCGGTTCAACAACACATGCAAATTCTTCTTACGGTCACGGCTTAAAATCACGGGATGACGACCTACAAAAGCTGTTTTAAAGCTGCCCGCTTCTGGCACTTCGCTTTCGTGACCGATATAAATCCAAGTATTTTGGAAAACCTTATCGAGTTCTTCTTCGAAGATTTCCGGATCTGAATACAGCGCCTTGTGAACACGACCGTCTTCCACCATATCGGCCGCTTTTTGACTGATGTTTTTCAATTCAATTAATTCACTCATCTTTTTTCTCTCTCTAATCTTTTTGAAATCGACCCTATCGCTCTTATGTCAGCTCATTTAGGGACAGGCAATGTGGCGACATCATTCCAATCTGATACAGGACGACTGAACAGATTCTCTGTTTGAAAATGGGACATACGCCAAACGCCGTCATCACGGCGAAACGACACGCTCAAACGTGCACTGTTCAAGTGAGATCCACCGGCACTAAAACTCGACACTTGAATCATGTTCCAACTACCAAAAGCCTTGTCGCCATCCACTTGAATGACTTCAGATGACAGGTAGTGCACATTTAAAGAAAAATGTGCGGGCTCAACGGTGTATTTGGATAACATAGCGACGATGGCATCACGACCTTCAAATCCACCAAAGCTCTTCGCATAGCGGGCACCTTTACCCTCCCACTTAGCGTCTTTGGTGAACAAATCACCCAATTCATCCAATGGCGTTGATGGATTGAGGTGATCACATAAGTCCATATAACGATTGATACAAGCACGAATCGCGCGGTCGCTTTCCAAAGCGTCAATTCGTGCCAATATCGCTTCTAGCTCATTCGTGTTCTTCATACTTGTACCCTTAAATTTATCGTTAGGCCTTAGGCGCGTTGTACAATCAGTTCACGGCCGATACGAGATTCGATTTTCACGTAACGCCAAAGTTTGTATGGCGTGTCGCCAACCGCTGTTGTGCGTAGCAAGTTACAGCAGGCAACTACCGTGTCGTAGTCTTTAACATCCGCTAGAAGGTAAGTAGTCCAAGGGTAGCCATCAGAAGGACCCACCATGCTTTGATCGTCATCCATATTGCCAATCACTTGAACACCATCCATATCGTGAATGCCGTTCCACATTTCACCGAATGCCGCCCAAACATCTAGTTGCTCTTCGCGCGCTGCGTCCATGAAGTTTTGGTTGATACCCATGCAAAACATAACGCGTAATGGTTTTTTTTCGCTCATCGTTCATTTCTCCAATAGTCAATAATTTTGTCTAATTACAGATAGATTTAGGTTTAATCTTATAAGTAACCTGGTAACGGTTTTTGTCCAAAGAAAATGGCTCCGGCGTTTTGCCAAGTAATATCGCCCATGAATGCATGCTGAGTAACGACTTGTGCGTCGTTGACAAAGCGAGACAGAGGGCTGGCTTTATATACGCCTGTCATACCGGATACCATTTGCACCTTACGGGCAACATCAGCACCCACACGAGAAGCATGCGTCGAAGAAAGACGTAATAAATTGATTTGCTCTACAGATAAGGCTTCGTTCTTTTCTAAGGTCTGCCAAGCATCATTGATTGACTCATAAAAGAAGCAACGAGCAGCACGAAGATCAGCATCGGCTTTTGCCACTTCAGCTTGAGTTAGAGGGCGCTCGCCGATGTTTGGTGCGCCAGTTACTGAGGCACGACCAGCCGCCATAGCTTTAAGTTCGTCCAATGCAGCTCGTGCAATACCCAAACTAACGACTGCCAACACTTGAGTTGCTAAAGAGAGCGAAGGATAACGGAATAAAGGACCTTCAACGGTAGAAGCACCGCCACGAATACAAGTCCAGTCTTCAGGTACATCAACGTTGTTTACAACCAAATCGTGACTACCAGTACCGGCCATCCCAGTCACATCCCAGTTATGTTCTATTTTTAATTTACCTGAAGGCATTACAGCCATACGAGGTGCACCGATGGTCTCACCCGCACCGTCTTTAGGTAAGATACCCACACCAATCATATCAGCGCCTTTAGAGCCACTAGACCAGCTCCACCGACCTTTCACATCGTAATTTCCTGCACAAAGCTCTGCAGGTTGAGGCGGGAAAATCCCCCCTGCGAAAACAACATCGGGGGATTCTGAATAAATTTTCTCTAAAGTGGCCACAGGGAGTCCGGATAGGTATATGGCACCAATACCAAAGCTCGCTACCCAACCTGCAGAACCGTCAGCCTTGGAAATTTCTTCAACAACTTCACAAAATTGAGCCGGAGTAATTTCATCACCACCAAATTTCTTAGACACCAAGGCGCGATAAATACCTAAACGTCGAAACTGTTCAATAACATCTTGGCTAATGAACTGTTGTTCATCGAACTCGTGGTCACGAGCACGTGTTCTAATGTCATCCATTACCTTTTTAAACTCTTCAGTTCCTAACGCATCAAACACAGATCCTGAGGTGTTCTTATTGTTAAGCGTTTCTATGCTATTCAGACTCATATTTAGCTCCTCAAATGCAGACTTGGTTACAGGCTCTACAGGACGAGTGCAATATTTGATTGAAAATTCTTGTTATTTTTACTGCATTAATAAAAAACTAAAAAACTTCCTTTACTTCATCAAACCACACTAACCAGCCTTTAAACGCCCCGTTTTGCATCATTCAAAAACATCAAATAAACGTATAAAGAATGTTAATAAGGTCGTACTAATTACTTTACTTGTCAACTAATTTTTCAATTTAAAAGTCAATGAAATACAGATGTCTATTTTTTTAAGAAATCAAGTAAAATACAAAAAAATCACTCGAAAAACTCATATACAATTGATTTTAAACAGAAAAACGTATGTTTTATGCAATCTTATTGTCATAAAAAACTCACAAATCAACTTTCTATAATTTTTTATGATCTTTTATAAATTGGTTTTTGTCGTTTTTTTTATGTTGTTTTTTACAAAAAACAATGGCAGGCTAATTCAAAATATATAGAGAAATGTGTCCCGTTCGATGAATGCTAACAATAAAAATTAATGCCCACTGAAGCGTGAGGTAATGAGCTTTGGAGGGCTGGAAGCACTCAAACACAACCAGTGTTGATTACAAAAGGAAACTCACAATGACACCTAAAAAAGTACTATCTGCTTTGTTCTTAAGCTCTACTCTGCTGACCCCTATTGCGCACGCTGACATCAAAATAGGTGTGGTCAGCTCTAGCACTGGCCCCATTGCACTCGTCGGCATTCCTCAAAAAAATACTGTTCCACTACTTCCTACGTCCGTTGGTGGTGAAACAATCACGTACATCTCCTTAGATGATGGCAGCGATCCTACCGCGACCGTTAAAGCGTTCAAAAAGCTCATCGATGAAGAAAAGGTCGATGCCATCATCGGCCCCAGCGGTTCTGGCAACGCCATGGGTGTTATTCAGTTCGCAGCGGAGTCAGGAACACCTATGCTGGCACCGGTGGGGACTGCCGCTGTTGTGTTACCTATGACAGAGCAAAAGAAGTGGGTATTTAAAACCACGCAAAACGACGATCTCATTGCCGAAGCTTTAGTGAATCACATGAAATCAACGGGAGTTAAAACGATCGGCCTGATCGGCACGGCAGACCCATATGGCGAGAACTGGGCAAAGGTAATGCAAGACCTGACTCATGACACGGGCATTAAAATTGTTGCCAATGAAAAATTTCAGCGTCAAGACACCTCTGTAATAGGTCAGAGTTTAAAAGTTTTAATGGCCAATCCCGATGCCGTTCTGATTGCGGCCCCAGGCAGTTCTTCTGTTATGCCGCAAACCACTCTGAAAGACCAAGGGTACGGTGGGAAAATTTATCAAACGCACGGTGCAGCCCTTGATCCGTTTCTTCGCCTTGGTGGTAAAGCGGTAGAAGGTACTATTTTAGCTGCAAGCTCTATGCTGGTGTTAGATGACGTGCCAAGCAGCCCATCTAAAGAAATAGCAACAAAGTACATTACCGACTACAAAGCCCTTCACGGCGAGATACCTGCCACGTTCGGCGGCAATGTGTTAGATGCCGGCTTACTTCTTGAAAACGCCATCCCAACTGCACTCAAGTTGGGCAAGCCTGGCTCCGCGGAATTTCGCAGCGCACTACGTGATGCTCTTGAAGAAACACACGAAATGCCAGCCACGCAAGGTGTCTACAACATGACGCAAGAAGACCACAGTGGCTTTGATGAGCGCGGTCGAGTTTTAATTACCGTCAAAGATGGCAAGTGGGCCCTACTTAAATAATACCTGCCCGATCAGGGGGACTGGATACGTCAGCCCCCTTCAAAAACTAGAAAATGTGGCCTCGACGCTGCAAGTATCGACGAGAACAAAAGGAATCCCACTCAATGAACGTTCAGATTGCCACACTGCTTGGGCAGGATGGCTTAACCAATGGGGCTATTTACGCCTTATTGGCTCTGTCAATCCTGCTGGTTTTTACGGTTACACGAATACTTCTTATTCCCTTAGGTGAATTTGTCACCTTTGGCGCATTAACGATGGCCGCCATGCAAATGGGCAAAGCCCCCAATATAGAATGGTTGCTGCTGGGGCTTGTCCTAATCGATTGTACACTGGACCTATACCAATACCTCAAGCACCGAGCAGAGCCTAAAAAACTCAAAGTCATCGCACTTAAACTAAGTTACGTCGCCATTATGATCGGCCTTCTGAACCAGCTTCCACTGTCAGAGATTCCAATGGCCCTACAAGTCGTCTTAACACTATGCTTAATCGTGCCAATTGGCCCCATTATGTACCGCCTATTCTTCCAACCCTTAGCAGAAGCACCCGCATTAGTTTTACTCATAGTGTCCATTGCCCTTCATGTCTCTATGGTAGGCATAGGTCTATTATTGTTTGGACCTGAAGGCGCTCGTACAGAACCCTTCTCTGACTCCAATTTCCGCTTAGGGTCCGTGATGCTAAAAAGCCAAACACTCTGGGTCATTTTGGTTTCAATTGTCCTAATTGTGACGTTATTCATTGCCTTTGAACGCACTCTCTATGGCAAAGCACTGCGTGCCACAGCCGTTAATAGAATGGGCGCTCGCTTACAGGGGATTTCCCCTATTTTTGCTGGCAAAGCTACCTTTGCTTTAGCTGCTTTTATTGGTAGTGCATCGGGAATATTAATTGCTCCGATCACCACCCTTTATTACGACTCAGGCTTCATTATCAGTCTTAAAGGATTCGTTGGTGCCATCATTGGCGGACTTGTCAGTTACCCTCTTGCTGCCTTTGGCGCCATTGCTGTAGGCATGATCGAAGCCTTTTCCATGTTTTGGGCAAGTAACTACAAAGAAATCATCGTTTTTACCCTGATTATTCCATTCTTAATCTGGCGCTCGATGAATAGCCATAGCGTAGAGGATGAAGAATAAATGAAACCACGTTACTTAATTATCATTGGCTTAGTCTTACTCGCCATTGCACCCCAAGTACTACCAACATTTCAGGTTACTCTACTGAACTATATCGGTCTGTACGCTCTCGTTGTATTGGGTTTGGTTTTACTAACAGGCGTTGGTGGCATGACCAGCTTTGGACAAGCGGCTTTCGTTGGACTTGGTGCATACTCTACTGCCTATCTAACAACAACAGAGCAACTACCAAGCTGGCTCGCTTGGTCAGCAGGATCGCCTTGGATTGGCTTGCTAATCGGTTTGCTATTAACCGCTGCTGTGGCTTTATTTCTTGGCGCCTTAACCCTTAAATTATCAGGACATTATTTACCGCTAGGCACGATTGCTTGGGGTATTTCACTGTATTACTTGTTTGGCACCATGAGCTCTATGGGCGGTCACACAGGCATCAGTGGCTTACCCTCTTTGAGTTTGTTTGGTGTCGTTCTTGATAAAGGAGAAAAAATCTATTACTTAATTTGGGTCATTTTGTTGGCTGCAGTTTGGATTACTAGCAACCTCCTTAATTCACGTGAAGGCCGCGCTATTCGAGCTCTAAAAGGTGGCCAATTAATGGCGGAATCTATGGGTGTGAATACGTTCCGCTCCAAAATGGTTATCTTCTTAATCTCCGCCCTATTCGCTGGTATTTCAGGCTGGCTTTATGCGCACACTCAACGCTTTGTCAATCCAACACCTTTTGGGCTTAGCATGGGTATTGATTACCTATTCATGGCATTAATTGGTGGTGTCGGCAGCGTTTGGGGAGCATTACTGGGTGCTGGCATTTTAACCATGCTCAAGCAATGGCTTCAAGATTGGCTACCCCTAATCATGGGAGGCAATGGGCAATACGAAACGATTGTATTAGGTCTGCTAATCGTTTTTATGATGCAACGTTCTCCAGGCGGGATCTGGCCTTTACTCGTAAAACTCGCACCGGCGTCTTGGCGCAATCAGAACCACATAAAAGTCGACACTTCTGCTGAGAATCTACCACGCCGCGATTTGCCAGAAAAAGGCCAATTAGTATTAGAAGCTTGCAACGTTACTCGCCGCTTCGGTGGTTTGGTCGCCAACAACCAAATGAACCTACAGCTGCATGCGGGCGAAGTGCTTGCTCTAATCGGTCCAAACGGCGCGGGTAAAAGCACGATGTTTAATCAGCTTTCTGCGGTCGATACGCCAAGCGAAGGTGAAGTACTGTTTTTAGACCAAAGCTTAAAAGGCAAAACCGCTCGCGAGGTGGCACACATGGGCATGAGCCGTACCTTCCAGCACGTAAAACTCCTCACCACAATGACGGTGTTAGAAAACGTAGCATTGGGTACTCACATGCGTGGCCATAAAGGCATTATCAGCTCATCACTTCACGCTGAAAGAACAGAAGAGCAACGCCTTTTAAAAGAAGCTCAATACCAACTTGAACGAGTGGGTTTAGGGGATCACCTGTACACAGAAGCGGGAAGCCTATCCCTAGGTCAACAACGTATTCTTGAAATCGCCCGCGCACTCTGTGCTGACCCATGCGTGCTACTACTTGACGAACCCGCAGCTGGACTTAGACACAAAGAGAAACAAGCACTCGCAGAACTACTTAAAAAACTCAAAAAAGAAGGACTAGCCATTTTATTGGTTGAACACGATATGGACTTTGTGATGAATCTGGCCGATCGCATTGTGGTAATGGAATTTGGTGAAAAGATAGCGGAAGGCTTACCCGAAGAAATCCAAACCAATCCGGCGGTCTTAGAAGCCTACTTGGGAGGCGCAGAATAATGACTCAACTCACTGATAATATCCTTTTAGACGTCAGCGATCTTCATGTTGCCTACGGCAAAGTAGAAGCTCTTACAGGTATTGACCTAACCCTCAAAGAAGGAAAGCTGGTCACCGTTATCGGTCCAAACGGTGCTGGTAAAACAACACTGTTATCAGCCATTATGGGGATTCTCCCCTCCAAAGGCACAATCCACTTTAATGGCAAAGATTTTATCAGCCCAAATGTTGAAACACTTGTAGGCCATGGTCTCGGATTAGTTCCGGAAAAGCGCGAGCTGTTTGCCACCATGTCAGTTCAAGACAACCTATTGCTCGGAGCATTTCAACGCTACCGTCGCGGCGATAAAAGTTACGACCAAACTCTAGACGAAATTTACAAGCTTTTCCCACGCTTAGAGGAGCGCCGCCAACAACAAGCAGGCACCCTATCTGGTGGCGAGCGCCAAATGTTAGCTATCGGTCGCGCCATGATGAGCAAGCCGAAACTCTTGATGCTAGACGAACCAAGCTTAGGATTAGCCCCGTTAATTACGCGTGAGATATTTCGTATTTTTGCTGATCTGCGAAGCCAAGGCGTATCGATCCTTCTTGTGGAGCAAAACGCACGTGCAGCCTTAAAAGTCGCAGACTATGCCTATGTTCTCGAAGGAGGACAAGTGGCTATGCAAGGTCCAGCGACAGAACTTGCGAACGATCCTAAGGTTATTGAAGCCTACTTAGGCTTTGCAAGTAAGCACCAAGAGTTGCTTTCCAGCTAACGTAATCCAAACGTATAAAGTTCACCTCCAGTTGGAGAGAGTCCTCGCCTTAGAGGCTCTCTCATTTTTTTAAGGAACCTTCGATTATGGATATATGTATTGCTGGTGCTGGTGCTATTGGATGCACACTCGCTGCACGCCTAACGAAATCAGGGCAAAACGTTAAGGTGCTTGCTCGGGGTGCGACACTTGAAACACTTCAAAATAAAGGGATTCGTCTGACCGATGTCGATGGCGAACATCAAGTCAACGTTGTCGCTTCAGACTCCGCAGAAACGCTTGGCAAGCAGGATATTATTTTCGTGTGTTGTAAAACCCCTGCCTTGCCAAGCGTGTTAACACTCATCACACCCATGCTGCATGAGCAAACCATCGTCATCCCTGTCGTGAACGGTATTCCTTGGTGGTACTTACAAGGCGTTGAAGGACGATTTGCTGGCGCCAACATTGAGGCCATTGATCCGGCTGGGAGTGTGAGCAAGTTGATCCCTCAGCATCATCTTATTGGCTGTGTCATCTTTATCACCGCATTTAGAGAGGCGCCAGGCGTCGTAACCTCAACCAATCCGCATCTCATTGTATTAGGTGAAATCAATCACAAAATGACAGAGCGACTGGAAAACGTTCGAAAACTATTTGAAGAGGCGGGGATCGAAGCGCGTGCGACGGATAATATTCGGGACCAAATATGGACTAAGGTGGCTGCCAACCTCACCTCTAATCCACTTTCCGTGGTCACCAGAGGATCACTTGAGCAATTGTATGGGGACCCACGCTTAAAACCTCTCGTTCGTAACCTGCTTGATGAAGCTTTGCTGGTTGCCGCCGCTTATGGTGCACGAATTCGTTTTGATCCTTACACTTTTATGGAACTGGGGGCCGGAATGGGGGCTGTTAAAACCTCGATGCTACAGGACTATGAGGCGAACCAAACCTTAGAGCTGGATGCGATTGGCTATGCTGTCTTGGAACTGGCTGACAAGGTCAGTATACCGATGCCTATTACAAAACAGCTCTTGGACCTGACTCATTTTATTGCGTCATCCCACCCCCACTTCAAACAAAATTAACGCCGTTACTTCTCGGCGTAAAGGTTATTACAAAAGGAGCACACATGCGCGATTCACAACAACGACCAGATCATATAAGCGAACAGGAATGGAGCCTTCGCGTAAAATTAGCACACTGCTACCATCTGATCGACTATTTTGGATGGACAGAAACCATTTTCAATCATATATCAGCGCGCCTTCCCCATATCGAAGGGGAGTATTTAGTCAATCCATTTGGCCTAAATTACACCGAAATAACCCCTGAGAACCTGATAAAAGTTGATGTAAACGGTGAGAAGCTGGATGACTCACCTTTTGATGGCAACCCCGCAGGATTTGCTCTTCATGGCGCCATTCACGCAGCAAGAGAAGACATACACTGCGTCATTCATACCCACACCAACGAGGTCTCTGCTGTTGCCATGAAAAAGCAAGGGTTTAACCACGATAGCTTTTACGGAGCTCAGCTTTATGGACGTGTTGGATATCATGACTTTGAAGGCATTACTTTGTTCGATGATGAGAAAAGCCGCATGCTTGAAAGCCTTGGACAAAAACATATTCTCGTCTTGAGAAATCATGGTATCGCGGTTGGCGAATTTGACATAGAGCGTACGTTCTTTCTGTTATGGACCGTACAGCGCGCCGCTGAGATTCAGGTCACTTCCGGCGCACTCGGCGGAGACAATGTGTCACTTGAGCAAAACATACAAGAAAAGTGCGCCGATTTAACACAGATGCTAATCAAAGAGAGCGGCTTTGCAGACAAGTTTTACACGGCCATGGTGCGTAAAATGGAAACGGATAAAGGCCCCTGTTGGTAAATTTTTCATCGCTCTTGAGGGCAAGCTTATACGGAGCCTTAAGAGCGAAATGCAGTAACAACTATTGCAATTGAGAATCATTATTGATATAAAATGATTGACAATTCAATTGACTGAAATCGTCATATTTTGTACATTCACTTGGTAATGACAATCAAGGATTCTTATGAGCAGCAAACCCAGATCTCCGCGCAGTCAACGATTTAATCCAGCTAGTGATGACTTCCATAAAGAAGACTTTCCGTTTTACTGGCTAAATCAAGTGCACGGCCGCTACAGTGCTGCCGTAGAGAGAGCCTTAAAAAAAGTCAATCTTGATATTCCCAGATGGCGGATATTATTGACGTTAAAAGAAGAAGGTATTTGCAGCGTTTCAGAAATTGCCGTCCATGCGATTGCTAAGCTACCCACGGTGACAAAAATCATTCAACGAATGAAACAAGATGGCTTGGTTGACACCAGAGTAAGAAGCGACGATGGTCGCGTAACTGAGGTTATGATCACAGAAAAAGGACTCGAGGCTGTTGAGGATATTCGGTTTGCCACCAAAGACTTGTTCAAACAAAGTTTCAAAGGACTGACGGCGGCCAAAATACAACGACTGAATAAATTACTCGAAGAGCTTTTCCATAACTTACCTGAGCATTAAACATGTAAACGGAACACCCTCCCCTTCCCCATTTTTCTGCCTACCCAGCACCAATGCTTTTCTAAGCGACAGTCTCGCTCAAACATGGTGCTCTGGACTTTTTTGCTACCAAAAAGCATTTTTCACTGCATCGCGTTTCTTACACAACCAATATACTTTTAAATTTTTTCGCCCCCGCACCCCATTTGATAAAAATATTTATTATCAATACCTCAAAGCAAAAAAATGCGTATGGCACAATACTTGACTGCATGAAATTTTATTTTAAATTTCAAATAATAATCAGCATGACAGAGATTTACAAAGGGGCCGTACCATTTGTCCTGCTGCAACTGCTAACGCTTACCATCATAGTACTTTACCCCTTCTTGGTGACGTGGTTATTGTAGCGAGTGACGGCAATGCTTACGACTGCGACAGTCGCCTTCCATGACGGAACAATCTAAAACAAAAAAGCCACCTATGATGACAGGTGGCTTTTTTATATCTGCTTGGTTTTCGCTTAGCGCTTTTTCAACGCCTTCAAGACAAACGGCCCAACCAAAGCAAACAGCGTTGCGATCGCGAGTGTAATAGTGATAGGCCCATTGAATAGAATACCCCAGTCTCCACCACTTATAGAAAGCGCTCGACGTAGGTTTTCTTCCAGTACTTCCCCTAATACTAAGCCGAGGATAACCGGTGCCAATGAGAACCCTAGCTTACGTAGAATGAACGCAAACACACCCAGCACGACCATGAAATAAAGATCAAAGCTGTCACCATGGATAGAATAGATACCAATAAAGGTTAACATCACGATGATCGGTACAAGATAAGATTGCTTAATAGACAGCAATCGAACGAACATACCGATCAGTGGTAGGTTCATCACCAACAAGGCAATGTTACCGACAAACATAGAGGCAATCAGACCCCATGCGATTTCCGGCTGCTGTTCAAACAACAGCGGTCCTGGTGTGATGTTAAACATCAACAACGCGCCAAGCAGAATCGCTGTCGTACCACTGCCAGGGATGCCCAATGTCAGCATTGGCAACATTGAACCAGCCGCCGATGCATTATTCGCCGCTTCCGGTGCCGCTAGGCCGCGAATGTCACCTTTACCAAACTGATCATCATGACCTTCCGCGAAACGCTTTTCGGTACCGTAGGCCACGGCACTACCGATAGAGGCTCCTGTGCCTGGTAAAACACCAATCACAAAACCAACGATAGTAGAGCGTAACACGACCCATTTCACCGCCATCAAATCACTCATTGATACAAAACTTTTGCCAACTGGCGTCAGTTTCATATCGTTGCGTAACCAACTTTCCAATAACACCAATACTTCACTGATCGCGAACATACCAATGACAACGACCAAGAAGTCGACACCATCAAAGAAGTTTGGAATGTCCATCGTAAAACGTAGGATACCCGTACCAGAGTCAACACCGACCGTAGCTAATAACAAACCAATGATCACACCAATGGTGGTTTTAAGAGGACGGCTGCCAACCATGGTTGCAAGACAGGTAAAGGCGAACGTCATCAGCCAAACAAACTCACTTGGGCCGAATTTAAGCGCAAGATCACTTAACATCGGTGCAAAGAACACAATTAAAATAAGTGCGCCCATGCTACCGAAAAATGATGCCACCGCTGAAAGCGCCAACGCTCTTCCACCCTCACCTTTTTGAGCGAGTGGATAACCATCTAAGGTTGTCATGATCGCTCCGGCGTCGCCGGGCACATTTAATAAGATACTTGAAATACGGCCGCCATATTCTGCACCGTAATACACACCAGCCAATAGAATCAGTGCGGATTCAGGTGGAAATCCCATGGCATAAGCCAATGGTAATAAAATGGCCACACCGTTGATCGGTCCGATACCTGGTAGCGAACCAATGAGTGTTCCCACAAAGCAACCAATTAATACTAATGCCAAATTCATTGGCGCGAGAGCGACCGAAAAGCCCGTCGCAAGAAATCCGAGCGTTTCCATATTACCCTCCGAATAACATACCAGTTGGTACGTTTAGCTGCAGTAGATGTTTCATCACAAAGTAACTGACGACACTTAAGATGACAGAGTAAATGATTGCTCGAACTGGTTTTTCGCCAAACAGAATACAAAATACCGTGCCTACAATGGCTGTCGATACAATAAATCCTGCTTTTTCAAATAGAAAAGCGTAACCCGTCATTAATGCGACACCACTTAAAAGCTTTAGTAACACGGCGCCCGTTGGTGCCCATTTATTTGGGCTAGGTTTGACGAATAACCAAACTGAACAAAAAGCCATTACTGTCGATAAAATAAGAGGAAAGGCTTTAGGCCCAAGCGGTTCATACTGAAAAGGCACATCGAAGTGATATGCTGTCCAGGCAATAAGCCCAGACAGACATAACAGAGCGCCAGCAAATAGGCGGTCAAACATAAAAAGCCCCATCCATTATTTAATCAAGCCGGCTGCTTTTGCTAATTCACGCATGTCTTGAACTCGTACTTTCACATACTCATCCAATGCTTCGCCGTGCATGTAAAATGGCATCAAGCCTTTTTCTGCAACCGTTTGCTTAAAGCCATCTGTTTTATAGGCTTCAGCAAATTTATTTGACCAGTACTCGTACGCATCATCTGATACTTTTGGCCCTAGATAATAGCCACGCATAATGGTCCATTCGGCATTGAATCCCTGCTCATGAGCCGTCGGGATCGAGGAAAACTCACCTTCTAAACGCTCTGGCGACATAACGGCCAAAACACGCACTTTACCCGCATCAAGTTGGCCTTTCATTTCACCAATATCACCAGGATATACTTTGATATGTCCGCCCATTAACGCCGCAGTTGCTTCACCACCACCTTCGTAGGCAACGTAGCGCATTTTCTTAGGGTCGATGCCAGACGCTTTCATCAAGATCGCAGCTTTCATCCAATCTTGACTGCCGACACCGCCGCCAGCACCCAGTACAAAGGCGGTAGGATCTTTTCGCATATCTGTTACAAGATCGCCAAGTGTTTGCCATGGCGCATCCGATGAAACGATGATAGCGCCGTAGTCAACCCCTGCAGTGCCGACCCAACGTGCATCATTCTCGTCCAAGCCCTTACCAAACTTTCCTTGCGCTAGGTTAAGTAAAGAACCAGAGCTGAATGCCACAAGCGCATCGCCATCATCTGGGTTCACTTTGTTGATATGGTTGTAAGCCACCGCGCCAACACCGCCAGGCATAAACTTAACGGCCATTGGTTTATCAAGCAGTTGAGCGCGCTCAAAACCTGTTGAAACCACTCGGCAAGTTAGGTCGAAGCCACCGCCAGGTTTTGCTGGGGCAATACAAGTAGGTTTAGATGGCTCATAGGCAGACGCCATGGATGCCATACCGATGAAAGAAAGGGCTAGGAGAGATTTCTTAAAAGTCTTCATTATTAAAGCTCCGCTTTTGTTGTTATTGTTCTGCATCGAAGATCGCAGTAAGGTAAAAGTAAGCACCGAAACTGACATCAACCTGACAGGTATAAAAAAGAGTATCTCTATGCGGGTTTTACTTACCGAAGACAATGAAGGATTAGCCAACTCGATCGTTCATTATTTTACTGAAAATGGGCATGCGATTGACTGGGTGAGTAGCGCGGAAAAGGCCGATTCTATACTTGCGCACGACGAATTTGACATGTTGATCCTTGATGTTAACTTGCCGGGAAAAAGCGGCTTTGAGCTGCTATCTTCTCTAAGAGTTCGAAAAAACCCACTTCCAGTATTAATACTAACAGCGCGCGCTGACATTGATGATCGAGTGAGTGCCTTAGACTTAGGCGCGGATGATTATTTGGTAAAACCGTTCGATTTAAGAGAGCTCGCGGCACGTTGCCGAGCACTGGTGAGACGAGAACGAGGAAAATCAGACAACGAAATTCAATGTGGCAATTTAAGCTTTAACAGTGCAACCAAAACCGTAAAAATTGGCGATGAGATCATCGAGCTACGGCCGCGAGAAGTACAAATGCTGGAACTGTTTCTAACGCATCTCGATAGAATGCTGACCAAAGATGATATCGCTAACCGTCTGTATAATTTTGGTGAGGCCTATACACCTAATGCGATCGAGCAAATCTTGACGAGGTTAAGAAAGCAAATTCAAGAGTCGACTTTGATCATCAAGACCGTTCGTGGCATGGGATATTTAGCGCATGTTCACGATTAAAGAGCATCTAAAGAAGCTCACTTCGTCGCAAATGTATTCCTTACGCCAAAAGATGCTGACCCGAACAGCGCTGTTGATGTGTACCGTGTTAGCCATTCTCAGTGTTGGCGTATGGCATTACGCCAACACCAGCGCTGACTATTCCTATGACCGACTGCTCTCAAGTGCCAGCGTTACCATGTTGGATGGCATCAACGTCGCTAAAAACAAGGTACATATTGATCTGCCCTATTCCGCTTTTGAGATTTTACAACTCGCCCCTGAAGATAAAGTTTATTACGCCATTTATGGTCCAAATGGTGATTTTTTAAGTGGTTATTCGGATTTACCTCTTTCCCCATCGGTAACGGAGCAAGCGTCCACGCAGCCACGTTATGAATTGCATTTTTACAAACAGCAAAAAGTACGCTTTATTGTGCGTCATAAGCGCTTAAGCGAGCGTTCTGTTGCTGGCAATGTCTCCATCATTTTGGGGCAAACAACCATTGCTCGCGATGAACAAATGCGAGACACACTCTATGCCGCACTGACAACCCTAATGGCGGTCATGGCCATTGCTCTCTTGGTTATGTGGGTCGCCATTAATCGTGCCCTATCACCGCTTAGCTGGCTTTCTTCACAACTTGTTTCTCAGTCACCTATGGAAAACGGACGACTGCCCGCCACCAAAATACTAGAAGTTGCTCCATTAACACATGCGATTAATAACTATCGGCAACAATGGTTGGATGCGCTGGTAGCAATGCGCGACTTTATTGCTGACGCATCACATCAAATACGCACAGCCCAAGCCACAACAAAAGCGCAGTTTGAGATCGCTCTGTCGTCTAAAAACGAGCGAGTAGATAAAAAAGTTGTCGAAGCGATCTATCAAGACCATACCAAACTCACACGTTTAACCAATCAATTATTAGTTCACGCAACCATCGTACATAGGGGCGACCATCAAGCCTTTACGCCTATCGATATGCACGGTTTTTTACAGGACATAATCACCTATGCAGTCCGCGATTATGCGCACACAAACATTGAGTTTGAGTATGTCCCCGCCTCAGAGAACATCACTATTCTTGGGGATGAAATAGTGCTTAAAGAAGCCTTACGAAATGTCATCGACAATGCCGTTGCTCATGGCACTTCAGATCGTTCAACAACATATGGGATCATTCGTATTAGTCTTGAGACATGTGATTTAGATTGTCGAGTGTGCATAGAAGACAATGGTCAAGGTATTCCAGAAAATCAAAGAATGCATGCATTAGAACGCTTCGTGAAAGTCGGAACCAACACTCAAGGCTCTGGCCTAGGGCTTGCTATCGCGCAAAGTGCGGCGTTATCCCATCAGGGCCGCCTGATACTCTCGAAAAGTGAGTTGGGTGGTCTTGCCGTTAGCTTTTCATTACCTCGATTAACGGAGACACTCCATGCGTCGTCTAATCATTAGCCTCTTGAGTTTTTGTATCACCTCCCATCTTTTTGCGAACGATACCGTGCTTCGTATATACAGTGCTACGGACATTGGCGCCATACGACCCATGCTGCACGAATTTGAAACGCTTTACCCTAATACGACGATCGTATATAGAGAGTTTAATACCATTGAGCTGTTTCAAGAGTTACTCACGCCTACTTTACCGGCGCCTGATGTGGTGATCAGCTCTGCATCAGACTTACAGGTAAAACTGGTCAATGACGGCTTTGCCCAACCCGTTTACGATGTACCTGAAGTCACGTCTAATCAGCCCTGGGCACAATGGACGAACGAGCTGTTTGGTTTTACTTATGAACCGGTCGTGTTTGTATACAACAAAGAAGCGTTTATTAATAAACCTATTCCTCATACCCACGAAGCACTTGCTGAACAGCTGAGGGAGCAAGCGGATTTTTATCACAACAGGATTGGCACTTATGATGCAGCCAGTTCCGGACTGGGTTATTTGGTTGCCTCTCAAGACGAGGTTGCTTTCAGTCTTACAGGTCGATTACAGGAGAGTTTAGGTCGAGCAAGAGCCGATATTCATTGTTGTACATCACTACTTCTGACACGACTCACAACAGGAGATTTGGTTTTCGGCTATAACCTTTTAGGCTCTTATGCCATGGCAAAAGCGGCTTATAATGAGCACATTGGCGTGATTATTCCTGAAGACTATACCTTGGCGATTATTCGTTCCGCTTTTGTTCATCGAAACGCTAAAAGTCCTCCTTTAGCCGCGGCCTTTATCACATACCTAAGGTCTCCAGCGGGGCAAAAAACCATTGCCAACAAAACTGCATTAATGCCACTTGACCGCCGCCTCGGCTCCCATAACGACACCAATAATCAGCTGCAAAAGTCCACGAACTTCCACCCTATTCGTCTTGGACCGGAATTATTACTCTACTTGGACCAACATAAAAAAATGCATTTTTTAAACAACTGGTCGTTAGCAATGGACCCTTAAATCTGAGAAGAAGCGAACCCTCTGATCATGCAGTGATGATCAGAGAGATGGAGAGTAGCCAATACATCTCTCCTAGACGATACAAGTCTAAACTGAAGCGGTTTAGTGTCGCGGTGCGAAAAATGTCGTTGTTTTTTTCAGCGTAGCGTCTCCTGCTGTAAACACCATTTCAACCGCTGTTTTTCCGGCAGCCGGAGCATTTGTACACAGACGAACAGAACGCCAGTAAGCGTCGCCGGGGTTAAGCGCGATATCAGAATCACCGTAGATTCGGTAGGCTGAAGTACCGACCCGCATTTGCATGGTTTTGGCTTCAATATTAAACGCTTCCGCTTTGACTTTATAAAAGTTACACACGTCTCCATTCCCCATGATGCTGTACATTGCACCTCGCTCGCGATTGAATTCCACTAATAAATTCGTTGTCTGAGTGAAGCCATACGCGACCGTTGCAAACGCGATAGACATGACTGAAAAATACCCTATAAGTCGTGGACGCAACAGCTGATAGCGTTGGCCTTCTAGTTCCGATTCACTGGCAAAACGAACCAATCCTAGCGGCTTGGAAAGCTTTTTCATGACACTGTCGCACGCATCAATACACGCACCGCAATTAATACAAGGTGCTTGTAAGCCCTGCCGTATGTCGATCCCAACGGGACACACTTGCACACACAGAGTACAGTCAACACAATCCCCTTGACGCGATGCCTGTGGTAGCTGGCGCTTAGATACCCTTGGTTCGCCGCGAGCAACATCATACGACACAACTTTACTGTGCTGATCCAGCATCACAGATTGGAAACGCGAGTACGGGCAAGCATGTAGACAAATTTTCTCGCGAACAATGCCAGCATTTAAGTAAGTGAATGCACTAACAGTCATAAGCCAACCCACTAGGTAAATGGGCAGTTCAAAATGAATAATCTGCGACAATAAACTGTATAAATCGACAAAGTAACCGGTGAATGTTAAAGCGGTCCAGACAGACAAGATTAACCATAGTGCGTGCTTTAAGAGTCTTCTGTAAACATGTGCTTGTTTAATCGGTTGCTTATCTTGTTTGGCTCGTCGATTGGCTTTGCCCTCGACCACATCTTCAATACGAATAAAGATCCAAGTCCACACACTTTGTGGACATGCAAAACCACACCAGACTCGTCCTGCCAACATAGACAAGAAAAACATCAGTGTTGCCCCAGCAATAAGCAGCCCTCCAAGCAGCTGGAGGTCGTACCAAGACAACTCCAAACCAAACAATAGAATACGGTGCGTAGAAAAGGAGAACATCAGCACTGGAACGTCGTCAATACGTAGCCAACATAACAGAAAAAACGCAGTCAGCATCGGCCAACTAATCAAGCGTCGTAACGTTTGAAAGCGCCCTTTTATAAGGCGCACGTAGATCTTGCCATCCGAAACAGTGGTGTCTTTTAAGGGAATCTTTTGCATGGGTTGTACCTCAATGAAACATCGAGGCTACTTTAGTGATATTTATTTTTAGAATTAGAGACAGATCACCCCGAAATACATGAGCACAGAAGGTTAAAAGCCATCCCTTGATTTAACTCAAATTTTTGCCACCAACCAAAAACTTAATACGTTAAAAATATACCCAGATAGATGAATTCCCAAATAAATTCGCTAAACTATGCCCAGATGAGCCAATTAAACTAGGAGCACTACCTTATGGGGGCATTTCGTTACCAAGCACTTGAAGTATTGCTTCGCCAACAGATTCAAACAGGTCGTTTTAAAGTGGGTGAAAAACTCCCCTCTGTCAGAACACTCTGTAAACTTCATGAGATGTCTAAGGCAACGGTTGTTCATGCTTTACATAAATTAGAAGCCGATCAACTGATCTATGCGGTGCCTAAATCTGGATACTTTGTGAATGAGGCGAATGCGGATTACAATGCGCCGCAAAAAGTCTCTACGCCTTCGGTCCCAGCATTGGTAAACGTGCCTGATATTTTTCGCGATATTATGTCTCGTAGTGCCGCGTTCGACATATTGCCAACGGATGACCCCGTGCCCGTGGCGCAACATCTAGTGACATTGAATCGTATGATTGGCAAAGCTTCTCGCACTCATCCAGAACAAAAAGCCCATTATTACGATGAACCCAAAGGTCATGTGGGATTGCGTCAAGCCATTGCGGACTTATATCGGCAGCGAGAAACGCAGTTAACACCTGACGACTTATGCATTACTTCTGGCTGCCAGCATGCCTTGTTTCTCGCTTTAATGGCCGCTTGCCAACCGGGGGATACTGTCGCGATTGAATCGCCGGCCTTCTACGGTGTATTACAACAGCTAGAGCAACTTGGGCTGCATGTCATTGAAATTTCATCTGACCCCAATACAGGGATTGATTTACAAGAACTGGCCGAAAAAATACAAGACTGGCCGATCAAAGCCTGTATTGTCACCCCCAATTTTAACACCCCAACTGGGGCTAGGATGCCCATAGAGCACATTAGATCGCTTCTGCAACTTGCCCACCAACATGATTTTTTCATCATAGAAGACGATATTTACGGTGAACTACGTTTTCGCAGTGAACTGTGCCCACCCATTAAAAATGAATGCCGCGAAGGTCGAGTTATCTTGTGCAGCTCGTTCTCAAAGTGCTTATCAAGAGAACTTCGTATTGGGTGGGTTGCCGGCGGCGCATTGCATGCGAAAATAGTCCAGTTAAAACTGATTACGCAATTGGCGAGTCCACAAGCGGTGCAAGAAGGGCTGGCAGAGTTCATCCATCAGGGGCATTTCAAGCGTTACGTCAATCAATATCGCCAGCAATTAAAAGAGCAAAGAGACCAATTGCTCGACGAGCTGAAGCGTTATTGGGGGGGACAAATAAAGTTTAGTAAGCCTCATGGCGGACTCAGCTGCTGGGTTGAGCTCCCTAATCAGATCGACACTCAAAAAAGCTATAAACTGTTACTGGAGAAAGGCATCGTACTCACGCCTGGTGTTCTGTTTTCAGCACATGGATTGTATAAAAACCACATGCGTTTGAGCTTTTCGCAACCGTTGACTGAGCGCCGTCGAGCGGCGCTGCATCTGCTGTTTCAAACGTTGTTGGAAAATCAATAACGTCGTACTCGCCTAAACAAAGGTGAAGGCGAACTGACGCTTGAGCTGTAAGTGACGGAAAGACCTTTGATGCCTTTTAATGCATCATAGGGATCTTTCCCTTCTTTGATAGCAAAGCTGGTAAAACCACATTGTCGCATCAAACTTAATTGATCACGGAGTACTTCTCCGACGGCCCTTAGCTCACCTTTATAGCCAAAGCGCGTACGCAGTAAATACGCCAAGCTATAGGCCCTGCCGTCTTTGAAGTCCTTGAACATTAAAGCCACCAGTCGAATATCCTGCAAATATGGCTGAATATCATGCAGCTCTTGTTCTTGCTCAATTAGAACCGCCGCTCCCCGATCGGACGCAGGTCGACTTAACCAAATCGCTGATGGTTCAACGCAGTACTGCCCTGAACATTCTTGATTCAGCACTAGTTCCCATGGGTCGTTTAAATCCACACTCGCTTCACCATCGACTAAGGTAATCGTATTCTTCATACACTTTTCTCCTGGTACAGTGCGTCCTTGAAGGGTGCTAAACCAATACGATCTACTACCTGAATGAAGCTCTCTTTTACCTCACGATGTCGTCGATACACATCAAACAACATGCGAATAGCCTGTGGTAATTCCGACTCCGCAATCGCTGGGCCAAGCACTTTACCTAATCGACTCTGCGTTCCCTGTCGTCCGCCTAAGGTAATTTGATAGTGATCTGTTTGGCTCTTGTTGAGACCTAACATGCCAATGTTAGCGATGTGATGGTGCGCGCAAGAGTTTATACATCCTGATAAATTCATACTAACAGGACCAATATCTTGCTGCTCCTCCAAGCTAAAAGCTTGAACAACCTGCTCCGCTACTGGAAAAGAATGTGCTGTTGCCAAATTACAATAGCTTGCACCTGGGCAGACAATCATATCGGACAAGAGTGTGTGGTTAGATACACCTAGACCTAGCTCATTAAGCTGCATCCAGACTTGAAACAGCGCAGTGTTTGGCACATCAGGCAACACCAAATTTTGTTCATGGGTGACGCGCACTTCACCAAAACCAAAACGTTCGGCTAGATCTGCTATTCCACGCATTTGTTCGCTGGTAACGTCGCCTGGAATGTTATTGGGAAATTTCGTTGAAATGACCACCGATCGATAACCAGAGACTTTGTGCTTACGTACATTCAAGTTATACCAGTTAGAAAATGCCTCATTATTTTGTAGGTGCGTCGCGAAACCTAAATCTGTTTCGTCTAACCGCTGGTAAACCGCAGGCAAAAACTGTGAGGCAATTCGGCTTAGTTCACTGTCCGTTAACCGATTAGGCTCTTTAGCAATTTGCTGAAACTCTTGCTCAACCTCTTGCTTAAAAGCATCTATTCCCAATGTATTCACCAAAATCTTGATGCGCGCTTTGTATTTACTATCTCGTCGGCCATAGCGATTAAACACCCGCAAAATTGCCTCTAGATAAGACAGTAGATCACACCAAGGCAGCCGGTCATTTAAAAGCTGACTAATGTATGGTGTGCGACCTAATCCGCCACCGACCATCACTTTAAAATATAACGCTTCAGACTCATCACGATGCAAGTATAAGCCCACATCATTAATACGTACCGCCGCACGATCCTCTTCTGTGGCGCTTACTGCAATCTTGAATTTTCTTGGCAAGAACAAAAATTCAGGGTTAATCGTCGACCACTGACGAATGATCTCAGCAAAAATGCGCGGGTCATACACCTCATCTTCGGCCACACCGGCAAACGCTTCCGTGGTGACATTACGCACAACATTGCCAGAAGTCTGAATCGCATGCATATCATGCTCAGCTAGGTACGCTAGAATATCGGGCACTTCAGACAATTTGACCCAGTTATACTGAATATTTTGGCGCGTTGTAAAATGACCATAGCCTTTATCATACCTGTCACCAATGTCGGCCAGCGCGCGTAATTGTTTCGTCGATAACACACCATATGGAATGGCAACACGCAGCATATAGGCATGTTTTTGCAGGTATAATCCATTTTGCAATCGTAAAGGCAAAAACTCTTCTTCACTCAGTTCTTCTGCTTGGTAACGTGCAACTTGATCGCGAAATTGTGCAACGCGCTCTTTCACTAAAGCACGGTCATAGTCATCGTATTGATACATAAAATAGTCCTACAAGGTTTTAAGTTAGCCGTGTACTTATCTAGTGTTACCCTTCTGTATCACGAACTTTGGCGCAAAAAACATGATAAGACCAATAGCAACAACCAAGTATGACAGGTGCAAAAATAGCGCCCCCCCAGAGAGTAAAGGGTAAGCTCGATTCAGGTGCGGCCGCTTGATAGACAGTCAGATCTGGCGGGATAATGTTCGGCATCAAGCTAGTGATCAATGTGAGATAAGCAAGCCCAAGCAGTCCTAGCGTCAATGCAAATGGCCACCTCTGCCATTCTGAGAAGCGTATAACGTAGTACACCCAAGTAAACTGCATCAAACCAAGCATTGGGATAAAGCCCATATAGAAGAAATTTGGTAGCCCTAGCCAACGCTCTCTTAACGTTTCAGTTAAGAATGGCGTAACAATGATAAGTACGGTCATCGCGTAGCCAAGCCACGCTAATAAATGATGCGAATAATGGCGCATTTTTTGGTTGAGTTCGTTTTCCGTTTTGATCAATAACCAAGTGGATCCCAATAAACCGTAAGCAGGCAAAATACAAAAACCGACCAGAATACTAAACCAACTCACCCAATCCCATGCACTTCCAACGAATTGACCATTCTCAATGGCAAACCCTTCAATGACCGCTCCTATCGCCACGCCTTGGAAGAAGGTCGCCACAACAGAGCCCACACAGAACAGGGCGTCCCAAATACCTTTATCTTTAGCGCCCGCTTTGAAGCGATATTGAAAGGCAACTCCGCGCAGCATGAAACCAAACAACATACACAACAAAGGAATGTATAACGCGTCTAAAATGATCGAATACGCCAGCGGAAACACGGCCATCATGCAGGCGCCGCCGAGTACTAACCAAATTGCATTCCCATCCCATACAGGGGCCACGGAATCTATCATTACATCTCGGTGTTGTTTATTTCGGACCCCAATAAACAACAAACCGACACCCAAATCAAAACCATCCATCAAGACATACATCATTAGCGCAAAGCCAATTACGAGTGCCCAGATGATAATTAAGTCGAATCCCATAATGTTACCTCTTAATCAATAAAATCTTCACAACAGACAGTGGTTTGACAAGGTGCTGCACCCATGTAAGGGATCTCTGCCGTGCTTCTAAACAAGCTGATAATAGGACTGTTTAAGAACTCAACACAGGCACAAAAAAGAAGAGAATAAATAGGGACAGATAAAAACGTACAATGAACTCTCAGTGTCTGTCATCATTTTTTATTTCACATCTGCCCCTACTACTTGAACAAAAACCGTATCAATATCCTATTTATGCGATGACTTGTTTTTAGGAATAAAATGACTTTACCACTACCCAAATTTAGTCTTGAGACAACAGGCAAGAGCGTACAGGAGCTCTCAACGGTTGCCGGCCTGCTGCCTCCCCATACGCCCGTTAATATTGCTTTTCTTGGTAATGAAACGCACCAGCAACGAATTCAGGCTGCTGTCACAATCAAAGCACTCGGTTTAGCGCCTACACCTATCCTTTCGTCAAGAAGGATCACGTCAAAAGCAGACCTCGACTATTTAGTGGGTGAGCTAAAATATCGCGCTGACATCAAACGACTTATGTTCGTTGGCGGTGACCCAGTGGTGCCTGAAGGACCTTATGAAAATTCACTGGTGCTGTTTGAAAGCAACATATTGAAGACATGTGATGTTGAAACCATCGTTATAGCGGGCTATCCAGAAGGACACCCGCATATAACGTCAGATCAACTAATAGCGGCATTGAAGTGGAAAATCGCATTTCTAAGAAAAAACCATTATAAGATAGAGATCACTACGCAGCTGGCGTTTTGTACGACGCGTATTATTAAGTGGGTTCAGGACATCAGGGCAGCGGGAATCATGGAGCCTATTCGAATCGGCGTACCTTGCCCAACAAAGGTGAAAACAATACGCTACTTCGCCAACCTTTTTGGCGTGCCTATTACGGCTGACGCACTCGCTCACTATGAGATGGATATCGCTGACGAGCAACTCGATGCGAAGACCGACTCACTTTTTCTTGAACTGGCTCAGCAGATTGAAAGACTGGGTATAAAAAATATCTATTTTCATCTCTATACTTTAGATGGTGTAAGCAAAAACACATCATGGATACAGAACCACCTATAATGGAAAACAAGATAAGCTGTAAATGCGGCTAAGCCTTATCGGTAACAACGATAGGGCTTTAATTTTTGCCATGACTCAGGCTTTCGAGTATCCTGCCAAGCTTATATCTTTGTGACGTGTACTAACGATTTTACCATCGCGGATCTTGTTTCGCCTCGCTGCAACCCAGCTTTTTCTTAACCAATAACCATTGAAAGGCTTTTAATGGTTCTCAAGCTATACATTAGCAGGATGAACAGGATGTTATTAGCTGGATAAGGTAATGCTGATACACTACCATCTAGTATCATCGAACATTTCTTAAACTACATTCTCCTCAGTGATCATCGGACTCCTCACTTATGTCAGCAACGCTATTTTCATTATTGGCTTTATTCGCCAGCGGCTTCTTCATCTACATAAGCCATGGACTCATTAATGTCCTGCTTCCTTTACGGTTAAATTTCGAACAAGTAAGCACCGGAAACATTGGTTTAATCATGTCTATGTTTTCCGTGGGGTTGTTATTAGGTGGCGTATTTACTCGACGCTTGATGACACGGGTTGGACATATTCGAATGTACACGGCGTCAGCAGCGCTGGCTGCGATCAGTATTTTGATCTGCTACCTATGGTTTAATGAATGGGTCTGGGCGATCATGCGTATTCTCATGGGGTTTTGTATCGCTGCGACCAACATTGTTTCCGACGGTTGGTTAAGTGAGCGCTCTACGTCTGAAACACGTTCAAGAATCTTGGCTACTAACCAAATTGTAGTGCTGTTATCAATGTTCTTAGGGTCATTTGTCGTTAACCTAGCCGACGTCACTCATGCAACGCTCTACATCATCGCAGGCCTACTTCTGTGTGGCGGGGTTGTCCCCATCGCAATGGGCAAAGCAACGGCACCTCAAGTCGAAGACACTGTGCCTATGCCAATGATGCAATTAATTCGCACATCCCCAGTAGGTGCCAGCTCGGTACTGGTCTGTGGTTTAGTATTAAGCTCCCTACTTAGCATGCTGTCCGTGTATGCGGATTCAAAAGGCATCTCTGGTGTCAATTTATCCCTATTGGTTGGTGCTGCTATCATTGGTGGCGCCGCGCTGCAATTCCCAATAGGCTATCTTGCTGACCGATTAGAACGACGCAAAGTTATACTCTATATTGTACTTTTCTCGATTGTATGTACGTTACTCATTCCTACCGTTCTGGGCTTTGACTTTTTCATTGCTTCATTGATATTGATTAGTATCAGTAGCGGAATTGTTTCAAGTCTCTATCCGTTAGGTATTTCTGAAACATTTGACCGATTGCAACAAAATCAAATGAGCGGTGCCATTGGTGCCATCATTATCATCTATGCGACTGGGGGTATTATTGGCCCCTACATTATCGGTCTGGTAATGGAACACATTGGCATTGACTATTTCTTTATTGCACTGGGTCTTATTCAGTTAGTGTTCGCGTTCTTTGTTGTTTACCGCAGTAAGGTACGTCAATCTATACCGCTTGATGAGCAAGAGTCCTTTGTCCCGCAAGGTGCTGCAATGGGTTGGGTAAGTAGCGAACTAGACCCTCGAATAGAATACGTCGATACGTCTACGCTAAGTCATGAAGTAGCGATCGCGGTCGATATTGCTCAGTTACAGCCAAAGCTGGCGTTGAAGATGGTCAGCATCTTGGCGCGTTCTTATCCTGAACAAGTGTTAGATTTTGCCAAAGCGTTGGCCAGTATCGAAGGTATCGATGTGACCGAGCTGTACCAACGGTTGAATAAATACGATCCTAACCATGAGCATCAGCAAGAGCTAATCCAGACGATTATTACCAACGCATCGGGTTCTACCGCAGAATTAGTAGATCTTGTCTTTAAAGAAGCGGATTACGAAGAAGTACCTGAGTTGACCACCATGATAACCGACGCAGACCCTGAACACAGTATGGAAATCTTTGAAGCGGCGGCCGAATCGGTTATGGAGGAACATCCCGAGACCGTTGTAGAGATTGCAGAAGCTTACGCAACTTCAGCTGCGACACAGTTAGAGGAAATGCGCTACGCGGATCGCTTGGCTGAAGAAAGCGAATTGGAGCAAAACATCAGTGGTATGGTTGATTACATCTCTGAGAACGCGCCACAACACGCTGACGATATTGAATCCGTTATTCCTGAAACGCTAAAGCATAAAGACGAATCAACTCAGTAAGACGCCTGATTTAACTGTCTGCCTCTATTTCAGGGGCAGACTGCTCCCTCGAATAAACTAAAAGCTCTCATTACCCTGCTCCATTCACTTTTTTTGCTCCAGCACAGCTAAGCTTTAACTGTTACTCAAAAAGGCAGCCACCTCATCATTAGAATAATTCAATACAAACTGAATTAGACGAATTTTACTCATAATAACAATGTGCGTACATTGTTCCTATACCGAGCTGCCAACGATGCTAAAGCAATGCATTGCTCAAATAGGCAGAAAACGCTGGATGATTCGAAAGATAGGATGACAGATCGCCATGAGCCACGAATTTACTTACTCAATTTCGACGATTCGCTTTGATGAAGACTACCAACCTTCAGCGAAAACACGCACCACCACCAACTTCGCTAACCTAGCACGCGGTGAGCGTCGCCAGCAAAACTTGCGCGATACCTTGAGTATGATGAATAACCGCTTTAATGCGCTGGCTCATTGGGACAATCCTACTGGCAACCGTTATGCCCTTGAGCTGGACATTGTGTCGGTTGACATCGATATTGAAGGCAAAGGTGAAACCTTTCCCAGCATTGAAGTACTAAAAACCACCATTATTGATCAACAAACCAATGAGCGAATTGAAGGGTTGGTTGGCAATAACTTTTCATCGTATGTACGCGACTATGACTTTAGTGTGGTACTGCCTGAGCATAATAAAGATCAATCCGACTTTAGTGTCCCTGAAGACTTTGGTGCCCTACACGGTAAAATCTTTCAACACTTTGTTCATTCAGAGGCCTTCAAAGCGCGCTTTAAAAAGCTACCTGTTATTTGCCTCAGTGTGTCTGAAACAAAAACCTACCAGCGGACGGAAAACAAACACCCTATTTTGGGCGACGAATATGTGCCTAGCGGATCATCGTTAACCGAGAGCTACTTTAAGAAAATGGGCTTAGCGGTACGTTACTTCATGCCTGAGGACAGTGCAGCACCATTAGCCTTTTACTTCTATGGTGACTTACTAAATGACTACACCAATTTAGAGCTGATTGGCACGATCAGCACGATGGAGACGTTCCAGAAGATCTATCGTCCCGAGATTTACAACGCCAATGCTGCAGCAGGTGAACACTTCAAACCGAGCTTAAAACATTCGGATCACTCGTTAACGCAGATTCAATACGATCGAGAAGAACGCAGTCAGTTGGCCGTAAAACAAGGCAAGTTCACTGAAGAGCATTTTATTAAACCTTTTCAAACGATTCTAGAACAGTGGTCGGCGCAATCTGCCATCTAACACAATGATATTGAGAGCACCCAATTATGAGTATTTTACTTCCTACTTCTACCGCAGGCAGTTTGCCGAAGCCCGCTTGGCTAGCACAACCAGAAACCTTATGGTCCCCGTGGAAACTTGAAGGCGATGAGCTGATTGCGGGAAAGCAAGATGCACTACGTGTCGCATTGCATGAGCAAAGCTTAGCTGGTACAGACATCGTGAGTGATGGCGAGCAAACACGTCAGCATTTCGTCACCACTTTTATTGAGCATCTAAACGGTGTCGATTTTGAAAACCGTAAAACGGTGAAAATTCGTGATCGCTACGATGCCAGCGTACCGGTCGTCGTGGGGCCTGTTTCACGCCAAAAGTCGGTGTTTGTCGAGGATGCTAAATTTTTACGCCAGCAAACCAAACAACCTATTAAATGGGCGTTGCCTGGCCCAATGACAATGGTCGACACACTGTACGACGACCATTACAAAAGCCGCGAAAAGCTCGCTTGGGAATTTGCCAAAGTTCTCAACGAAGAAGCCAAAGAATTAGAGGCAGCAGGCGTTGATATCATTCAATTTGATGAACCGGCTTTTAACGTGTTTTTTGACGAGGTCAATGATTGGGGCATCGCATGCCTGGAACGCGCCATTGAAGGTCTTAAGTGTGAGACTGCTGTGCATATCTGCTATGGCTACGGCATCAAGGCTAATACCGATTGGAAGAAAACACTGGGCTCAGAGTGGCGTCAATACGAAGAAATCTTCCCAAAACTGCAAGCTTCTAACATTGATATCATTTCACTCGAATGCCATAACTCACATGTGCCAACAGAGCTTTTAGAACTGGTGCGTGGCAAAAAGGTTATGGTCGGCGCCATTGATGTCGCGACCGATACCATTGAAACCCCTGAGGAAGTAGCAGCAACCCTGCGCGAAGCATTAAAATACGTCGATGCTGACAAGCTGTATCCTTGCACCAACTGCGGCATGGCACCACTGTCTCGCGACGTTGCAAGAGGCAAACTCGAAGCGCTTAGCGCCGGTGCTGCTATCGTGCGTAAAGAACTATCTCAATAGCCCTTTCTAGCAGCCCCCCACATCAAAACCGGCTAATTATTTAGTCGGTTTTACTACACCCGCCCAATACACGAATCGAGCACAGAGGTTAAAAGTATTACCTTGCGTGTTTCGCTATCCACTAGACTCAGTAGTCCCATCGCAATACTTCTCTAGCACCTCACCTAAGAATTTTCTTGCCCAGAAACTAGATCAAACACTTGACCTTAGAGTTTACTCAAAGGTTTATACTGGCGTCATAAATTCATGTTACGTCGCCTGATACGCGGCATGCGCTATGCGGCCACTGACATGGTTGACGACATTGCCGTATGGCTTGTTGTTGGCATCGGATTTGCGGCGTTAGTACAAGCGTATGTGCCAACGAGCTTTCTGGCCGAATGGGGCAATGGTTTGATGGCCATGTTAGTGATGGTGGTTATTTCAATCCCTATGTATATTTGCGCTACGGCTTCAACTCCGATTGCAGCTGGATTACTGGTAGCCGGCGTTTCACCTAGTGCCGTATTGGTATTTATGTTGGCGGGGCCTGCTACCAATATCGCAACACTCGGCGTTGTATATTCCTTACTCGGTAAAAGAGCGCTAGTAAGCTACCTAACTGGCGTGCTGGTCTGTGCCTTGGGATTTGGCTTTTTATGCGATTGGATCTTTACTAGCTTTGAGTTAGCCCTCAATTTATCCGACTCGATCCGTGCCCATGCTCATGTTAATTGGTGGTCAGTATTAAGTGGTGTCTTGCTAGCAAGCTTGATAGGTCTAAGTCTTGCGAAACAACTAACAAACAAATGGTCCTCTACTCCCAGTAAAAGCTGCTGTTCATAGCAGCTTTTATGCCTCCCCTACCGCCTTAACAGTTCAGAATATAACGGACAGCCTGCCAAGTGATGAGCTTAAACAAGCTCATGAACGCCACTCACCCAAATGAGAATTATTTTTTATCGAAGCGTCGCGCAATAGCCCCTACAATATAGCGCTTTGATCATTCATATTGGCAACGGAGTTCCAATGAAATCAGTCTTTTCCATGTCGCTAATCGCGGCAGCTTTTTTTAGCGCAGCGCACATCTCAGCAACAGAATATCCTTTAACCATTGAAAACTGCGGTTACACGCACACCTACGAACAAGCGCCACAAAGCACTGTCACAGTCGGCCAAGCGGCTACCGAGATTTTGTACACCTTAGATCTCGCCGATAAAGTCAAAGGCACATCGGTTTGGTTTAACGAGGTTTTACCTGAGTTTAAAAAAGTGAACACTGGTATCCCACGTTTGGCCGACAATGACCCAAGCTTTGAATCAATCTTAGAAAAGCGTCCTGAGTTGGTGACGGTGCAATACGAATGGCATGTAGGTGATCAAGGGATTGTCGCCACACGAGATATGTTCCACGATGTCAACGTGCCCACATATATTTTGCCTACCGACTGTGACAACAAAGACAATTCCGTTGGCCTTGATGGTACCCGCCTTGATCAATTTTCAACTGCTGCGCTATACAAGTCCATCGATCAGCTAGCGGATATTTTTGATGTCTCCGAGCGTGGTGATAATCTAGTTAATTCACTAAAAGAGCGTGAAGCCAAAGCGATCAAACGCGCTAAAGCAGCTGGCAGCACAGGCAAACGTGCGGTATTTTGGTATTCCAGTGCGGCCATGGACATTGATCCATATGTCGCTGGGCAAAAAGGTGCTGCTGGCTACTTAATGAAAACCCTAGGCATTGAAAACGTTGTTCAGTCCGATGAAGAGTGGCCAACGGTCGGCTGGGAAACCTTAGCCAAAGCCAATCCTGATATCATTGTCATTGCTAAAATGAACCGCCGTCGCTTCCCAGCTGATGATTTCGAGAAAAAACTGGCATTCCTAAAGAGCGATCCAGTGACCAAAGAAATGGATGCGGTTAAAAACGGTAATATTGTGATCATGGATGCCTTAGAGATGGACGCCACCATTCGTCTTATCAACGGTCTTGAAAAGTTAACGGATGCGGTAGAAGAACTTTAATCTATGCTGATTCAAGCATTCAATAGGGTGACCTCACGTCACCCTTTTTCATTTGTTGTAATGAGTTTCTTTATTTTGCTAGCGGCCGTCACCACGGGAGTTGCCATTGGGGAAACCCATATCGCCTTTTCGACAGTGCTGCAAGCCGTGGCTAACGCTGCCTGGGGAGCTGATTACGCCGTGCATCCCATAGACCAAGGGGTAATTTGGAATTACCGGTTGACCAGAACGATTGTGGCAGCCTGTTGCGGTGCTGCATTAGCCGTCACAGGTCTGGTGCTACAATCGCTGCTGCGTAACGCCTTAGCCGACCCCTATTTGCTAGGTATTTCGGCGGGCGCTTCTACTGGTGCCGTTATGGTGACCATTGCCGGCATCGGCATTGGCGTGTTGAGTATGTCGTTTGGTGCTTTGATCGGTGCCATGTTGGCATTTGGATTCGTTATGCTACTTTCAGCTTTAGCGTCTAAGCGACGTAGCGGTAACATTTCTACGCAAATTATCTTAGCCGGTATCGCAGGCTCACAATTGTTTAATGCTCTTACAGCATTTGTGATAGCCAAATCTGCCAATGCCGAGCAAGCTCGAGGGATTATGTTTTGGCTATTGGGTAACCTTTCCGGTGCTCGCTGGCAAGAAGTCACCTTGGCACTTCCGGTGCTTTTGATTGGACTTGCATTAGTCATCTGGCACGCACGAGCCTTGGACGCCTTTTTATTTGGCTCGGATGCGGCGGCATCGATCGGCATTCCCGTACGCCGTGTGCAAGTCATTCTAATTTTTGGCACGGCCATGATGACGGCTGTTATGGTGTCTATGGTGGGAGCCATTGGCTTTGTCGGTCTGGTAATCCCCCATGCTGCACGGTTTCTATTTGGTAGCTCTCATTTAATCTTGGTGCCTGCTTGCGCAGTGATTGGCGCTTTGTTCCTGATCTTTTGTGATATCGGCTCACGCATCGTGATACCTGGGCAAGTCTTACCCATCGGTGTGGTTACAGCACTGATCGGAGCACCCTGTTTTGCTTTGGTGCTAATACGAGGACAAAAGCAATGAACTTAGATGTTTCCAATATTCAGTATCAACTTGGCAAGAAGACACTGCTCAACGATATCTCGTTAAGCATGAACAAAGGCGAACGCGTCGCCCTAATTGGCCCTAATGGCTGCGGTAAGTCGACTTTGTTGCGCTTAATCTGCGGTTTAAACAAACCCAGTACGGGGCAGATAAGGCTGAATGGTAAAGCCATTGACCGTTACCCACGACGAGCCCTCGCCCAACACCTATCGTTTGTGCAACAAAAAGCCACCACTGAAGAATTAGTCAAAGCTGAAGACGCTGTGGCACTCGGTCGCACCCCTTGGATAAAAGCCTTCGAACGATGGAGTGAGACCCACCAAACTTACGTCGACCAAGCATTGGAAAAAGTCAGTATGCTACATAAGCGACATCAGCATTGGCACACACTGTCTGGTGGCGAACAGCAACGTCTTCATATTGCGCGAGCTCTGGCTCAGAACACCCCTTTTATCGTCATGGATGAGCCAACCAATCACCTAGATATTAAACAGCAAATGGTCGTGCTATCCCTGATAGAAACCATCCAACGTACCATGCTGGTTGCTGTTCACGACTTAAATCACGCATTGCGTTTTGATCGCATCATCGCCATGAAAGACGGTCAAATCATTGCCCAAGGTCGCCCTGAAGCGCTCATTAATGAAACCTTTATTGCTGATGTATTTGAGGTGCAGTCGCGGGTTATTCACTCATCAGACCACCCTCCCCATATCCAACTACTGAACTAACAAGGAATCCTGACATGTTAAAGTCAATGGTTACACTCACTCTTTGTGCGCTCATGGCAAGTTCGCTGTCTGCCAAACAGTATGAAGTCAAAATGGTGAACCGTAATAGCCTAGGAGCGATGTCTTATGAGCCTAGTTATCTTATTATTCGACCAGGCGATACGGTGAAGTTTCTGCGAACTGCTCTAGGACACAATGCCGCCACTATCAAAACCATGTGGCCAGAAGGTGCGACGACATACCGTGGCAATATAAACGAAGAGATAGAAATGACCTTTGAGCAAAAAGGGACTTACGGTATTGAGTGTACACCACACATGGCGATGGGCATGGTCATGGTGATTCAAGTAGGCGAAAAAGATCTTGAAGCAGTCAGCGTGCCAGATAACTTGCCACAACGAGCGCAAAAACGTATTGCTGATATTAAGCAACTCTATAGTCAGTAACCCTATAACGTCATCTATTGTTAGGACCTAGGAAAGTTATAGTGAAAATTGAACTAGAACTCATCAAAGAGCATCATCTTAAGGCAATCTGCGCACTGGCTAATAACCCCAATATTAGTCGAACCAGTGGCGTTCCAGATAATTGCCAGCCAGAACACGTGTATTCTTGGATTCATTCAACACACGCGCCTAAAAGTGAAGAGATGCACTTTGTTATTGTGTCCGAAAAAGGTGTTATCGGCTGCTGCATTTTGAAAAAGATCAACTATCACGTTCAATCCGCTGAACTATCGTATTGGGTTGGTGAGCCTTACTGGGGCAAAGGATTGGCTCAAGAAGCCGCTAAATATGCGCTGCAGTTTGCCTTTGAGTCCTTAAAGCTTGCTAAAGTTGATGCTCATTATCTAAAACACAATAACGTTGCATCCGGTTATGTTTTATCAAAATTAGGATTTGCACCGGACAATAGCCGTAAGGAATTGCCCGTTGCTGGACGTTTCAAAAAGTTTACCGGTGATGTGTGGACCTTCGTATCAATAACACGTCAAGCATTCGAAACGCGCCAGCACTGGATTCTATAATCGCGTGATTTTTGGTGAAGGCCGAACCGCTGAAATTGTCCTAAGCAGTAAATTCTAAGCAAAAAAGCGCCGATACCTTTGAGGTTATCGGCGCTTCTCAATTAACAATCAAATTTATTACCTCAGCGCTCGGTAATATTAAAGACTCCTATCGATAAAAAGAAAATATCTCATCTGACTACGTTTTATTTAATCTCGTGCCATTCCACCTCAATCGTGTGGCCCGGCCCTGCGTCCATCAGAATATAAAACTCACCATCGTATGGCTTAAAATGCACATTGGACTGCTCATCAAACGCTTTGCTCGCGATGATTTCTTCGTCATACGAAATTAAGTCTATGGTAACACCAGCCACACCTGAGCCATCGGAAAAGCCACCTTGACAGACGATATCCACCGTGCTTTGATGGCACTCCACAAAGGGAAAATGCGCTAATGCCATGGATGACCACACACTGGCTAAGGCCGCCAGCGTTATACAACGCATATACGCTCTTAACATGTTAAAGCTCCTGTTGCTGCTGCAAAAATTCGATGGTAGCGGGTGACGCTTGGCGCAGTGGCCATTGCACCTGATGCAAAGAGCCATCCCAGCTCTCCAGTGTCAGCCAGAGATCAGCGTCTAGCGCGGTATTCTCAGGTACTGGCATACTAAAGCTCATGTGATAAGGCGAACCAAAGCCAATGACCCCTGCAGTGCGCAAGCTGCGCGGTTTACCCAAGCGCATGTACACCGCTTTTACCTGCTCAGCACATTGCTGACACAGCGCGGCATTAAACGTCTTCATATAGCCTGCAGGGCCGTCTAACTTAGGCCCCCGTTCAAATTGTTCGGCTAACGTAATGCGCCACGGGCCAACCTGTTTTTCGCCAATCGCGCGCTCACCCAAGCCATTCGCACCGCCAAAGACCGACATTAATTCAATATAGAAAGGCATCAACACGAAAGGGATAAGGATCAGTAATCCAGTCAAATGAAAACGCCAGCGAAACCAACGGCTATGGGACTTCTTTGTCGCTGAGTTTGAGCTCATACTGAACCTCCTGGTTGAGTCGCGCTGGTCGTCTTTTGGCGTATCGCCGCTTTGGTCGATTTGAAAGTACGCGTCATCCAAATGCGCATACCACTAAACACCATCATGGTGAGCAGCACACCAAAGAAGAAATACACCAACTTCAAACTTAAACCGACAAAATCGCCCGTGTGCAACGCACGCATCGACAAACGCGTCAGCATCAAACCTGGCTGATCCATCACTCGCATGGCTTGATCAATCGAGCCAGTATAAGGATTGACGAGGAAACTTTCGTGAACCAAAGGAAACGCTTGGCTACGTCCTAAAATGCGATAATGTCCAAAAGCCGTGCTCGGCAAATCTACTCTTTGTGTCTCAACATTTTCATAATGCTGGTTGACTTGGGCGATGGCTTGATCAGGCGAAATTAATGGCGGCCGACCTTGATTTGATACAGGTACCTCATCACGCGCCACAAACACAGGTGCTTGAGACGCACCGTTAAACGGTACACCCGCCTCAAACAATAAGCCTTGGATCATGAACCAGATCGCGGTCACAGAAATAATAAAGATGAACGGAATCGACCAAATCCCCGCTAAGCGATGGAAATCACCCCAGAACACTCGTGCCCCGCGGTTGAAGCGCAAGCGCGGACGCAAGAAACCACGCCAGAACTTCTTATACACCACTAAGCCGGTGATCAACGATAACAGCATGGGGATACCCAGAATGCTGACCATATACCAACCTAAGCTGTAGCGAGTGAAGCCAGTATTGAAGGGAATCAGCAACCATCCATGGATCGCGCGGACAAACTGGCGAAAATTAAAGCCTGTCGCAGCCCGTCCCTGAATATCACCCGTATAAGGGTTAATAAACACATTTTCGCTGGTCGAATCTGGGTAACTAATCTCGGCTGTCAGGGCAAACTGAGATTTTACTGGGCGTGTTATCTGCTCAACATAGGCACCGGGAGCTTCGCGCTCAACTACCTTAATTACCTCATCAAATGTCAGCATCGCGCCCACCTCGTCCGGAGGATTGGCGCGCACACTCGAATCAAACAGCCAAACAATCTCTTGGCTAACCGTAGCAATGGTGCCCGTCAGACAGACAAAAAACAAAAATAGCCAGATTGGCATCGCCAACCAACTGTGCAGCAAAAACCACCACTGCGTCCGCTTCTTCGGCGCATTGGTTTGTATATCGGGATTCATAAATCAGACCTAATTGAACACTCTATAACCGCCAAATAGATAATTGACGAGGGATATTAGGTATGACGTTTGAGGCATATAAAAAAGGTACTTCAATAATCACCTTCCTTATTTTTTACTATTTTAAACAACTAAATGACCCGTTGATGGTTAAAAAATCGTCGTCGTGAATACGACCCATCTACAACACTACATCCATGATTTTTTTAAGGATTCGGTTTTATACAGTGCTTGGTTCGCTATATCGTATGCGAGTGATTCATCGATATAAGGGACTACAATGGCACCATTGGCTAAGACAAATTTGACGGATGCTAGCTTGCGCTTTGTCATCAAGAGGCTTTGCTCAATGCTAACCTGTTGTAACTTATAAATCGGAAAACACACGTACCGCACCCCAAGGATGCCGCTACGTACGTAGTAATAGTGGTCATCTGCTGCAAACCCTAGGCGACGCCAATGACAGAAAAACAACAAGGCAATTATGATCAATACACTCACGCCAGCGAGCGCATAGCCAACGTCCAGATACAGGCATAATGCAGTACTCGTAATAACGCTCAACGGTAAAACAATAAGAGTCAAAAAGTATAAAAAATAATACGGACTCGCGGGGCGATATTGCACCTTTGTAAACGGCTGAGCATCTGGCCATGTCTCGGCAATCAGCGCGTCTCGCTCATGGGCTTTTATGGAAGGAACCATTAGGTTGCTGACAGTTTCGACACTACGAACTTCAGAGCCACTGAGGTTTTGTTGAAACACAAGGTTCGTACGCCCGATCAGTCTGTCCAACCAATCTTGTTTGCTCTCAATCATTTGAATATGGGAAAGCCGTACACTCACCTCTTGACGGGTAAACAGACCACAACGCCGAATATAACGATCGCTTAAACAGCTTAGTCGATAGTTATAAAATACGATGATCGAGCCAAGTATTGATAAGAGTGAAAGTGGGATCAGTAACAGCAAAAATAGCATCAAAGCTGCTGCACTGATCTGCCACCAAGACCCTGTTGCCTGAGCAATGACATCGTCGATATTAAGTCCTAGATCCGAAAGCAGTCCCTCCATCCATGACAGCAACACATCCTGTGCTGACAGCAAAGCACCTAGCAGTATCCAAAGACGGTTATTGGCGACGCCATGAATGACCAGATCTAATACACTGCGTGTGTTTAAAAGTTGTTCGTCTTGCTCTGCCCCTTGGTTAGCAGGCGATGGCGTAGTATTTACTATCGTTGCTTGTAAGTCCTTCTGATCGGCATTCCTTGCCAACAGAATAGCTTCTCGAAGCGCATTCGCATCCTGTTGTGTCAGCGCATATATTTTCGCTTCTTCATCCTTGGAACCGGCACTGTCCAATGTCACCGCAACATGACCGGTGAAACGATAGATAAGCGGCTGCTCCAACTTTACATTTTGAATTCGCTCAAACGGAAGATTCAAGTAACGTTTTTTTAATACACCCGCGCTTACTTCAAAGGTATCTTGGCTAATTCGATACTGATAAAACCAATAGGATGCGAAGCATCGAGCACAAACCAGCACTATAAAACCTATCGCCCCAATCAGAAATTCATTTTCATGCCCCGATATATAACGGTGGCCAACCACACCTCCAGGAATAAGATAAATGAATGACTGCGAAAGCGACTTGATAACATCAATCAAGAAATAAACGATGGCAATGGGCGATAGGCGCCGCCAACTAGGTTGCAGTGTTAAGGTCGACGGTGAAGACGTTGTCATAGCATTAACCTGCGTTCAAATCTTTATGTTCTAAAATATAGGCACGCAGTTTTTCTGCCGTTACTTGCTCTAATCTCGGAATCGAAAATGTATGCGCAGCACCTCCGGCCGAGTAGACATGTAATTTTGCAAGACCAGCGAAGCGATCTATCGGCCCCTGTTTTAGCTCCACATGTTGTATACGCAGCATTGGTTGGCAAATAACCTGCTTGCAGATGACGCCCTTTTTCAACGTTAGATCATGCTCTCGCAATGAATAGCGAATACGCACATATGCCAAGTACGCATAGATCAAATAACCTATACTCAATATTACGACCGCAGCAAAAACATAGAGATAAGCGCTTTGCAAAAATGTTGGCAAAGATAACCAAGAATTAAAACGCAAAGCGCTCAATACACCAAGCACCGGTATGACAAGTATCAGCGTCGCGGCAATATGGTAGGTTCTATAGGCTAGAGAAATAGGCTCGGTCCGCAGCGTTCTTAGATCCGGTAATGAGTGTGTCGTAATGGCGTCATTTGTGAACCCTTCCATGTCACTTTCCTTTATATGAGACAAGACGTGGCGTTATCCGTGCATCGGATAACACCACATATAGATAATGAGAATCGATTTCATTTTAATCTATAGCTACAACAAAAGGCAATGTGCAGAGGCGACCGTTTTTCGCTGCATTGAAGCCGCCAAAATTCTCGCGTTACCCGCTAACTGAGTGTTGCGCCCACTGCCTTTTATCTAACAAGGCAGTGAGCTATTTTCTCGCCTTAGAATGTATAATCAAACGTTACTTTAGCGGTACGCGGTGCACCGTAAAACGCTGTTGAGTATAAACTTGGGATATATTTTTCGTTGAAGATATTATCAATATTAAAACGTACCGTTGCGTCGTCATTAATGTCGTAGGCAGCGAAAGCATTAGACAACATGTAGCTGTCTTGCGTCATTCCATAGGTCGACTCAATGTCCGACTGCCAGCGCGTGTTTACACCGACTTTAAGGCCCGGTATTTGCTCGACACGGGTATCCAACATCATCTTGACGGTCGTGCGTGGCACATATTTGTAAATATCTTTGCCATCCGGTCCTTTCAGATTAAGGTGCGTTAGACCCAATGACATACGCGTACGATCGGTTAAATAGCCTGAAATTTCGACTTCAAAGCCTTTAGATGTGACATCCTTAGGCACATAATAACGATCGCCTTCACTGTTAAAGCCTTCGGCTTGAGTCGCCAGGCCATCTTGCTGTGCTTTAAATATAGAGAACGTCGTGAGCACTCGGTTATCTAACCATTCGGCTTTAACACCGGCCTCGTAATTAACACCTTTCACTGGGTCAAGATAACGACCGTCATAGCCCGCTTGGTCTTGGTTTTGGTAGATATCGGAGTACGACACATAGCCTACGATATCATCGTTGAAATCATACAATACGCTTAAATAAGGGCTGACTTCTTCTGTATCAGGGTATGCGGTGGTGGTGTTACCACTACCAAAAATCGAATCCCCTTCACGCTCTAACTTGATCGCATTCACACCCACGATTGAATGGAGAGAATCGGCGAACTCAAGTTTTGAGGCCATATAGAAGCGTGTTAGCTGCTGTTCACCGGTACCCGTCAAGGTCTTCGGCCCAAACTCTGGCTCTAGCGGCACATCACCACCATAAGGCAACGCTGGCAATGGCAAGCCTTGATACGCGGCGTTATCAAAGTTACGCACATAGCGTTTCGAATCTTGGCGTGAATGACTCATACCAATGAGCAAACTGTGATCACGATCAAAGGCGTTAAAATCGCCACTTAAGTTCAGATCAAAGACATTATTTTCAAGCTTGGTAAAACCCGAGTAAGGCCAGCTGAGTAAGCCTGTGCCGTCTGCATTGACCGAGTTATTCGGCGCGTAAGCATAAAACAGTTTGGAGTCGCCTTCATACTCACGGTAAGTGTAGGTGCCTTTCACTTCCCAATCGTTGGCTAAAAAATGGCTGTATTCGACAAATGCGTCATTGGTTTTAGTATCGTAGTAAGCCCACTCAGCACTCGAAGACGAAGAACGATCC
Source organism: Marinomonas gallaica (assembly GCF_049821165.1). NCBI lineage: Bacteria > Pseudomonadati > Pseudomonadota > Gammaproteobacteria > Oceanospirillales > Oceanospirillaceae > Marinomonas > Marinomonas gallaica. Next base: position 2,244,595 of record NZ_CP187511.1, on the reverse strand, counting down.
AACTCCAATTGACCGCCGCCTTGTATGTTTAGTGGCATAGCCCCCCACATCGGCGCATCTTGCTCAGCATTACGATAATTCATACCAAAGGTTAAAATACCATTGTCACCCACTTGGCCATCAACGACCGCATACAACGACTCATGTTGGTCCTCTAAATCACGTAAGTAGGAATCACTCTGCTCGCCGACAGCGACGACACGCGCCGCCCAACGACCGTCTTCGGTCAGCACCTTATTGTAATCAACAGCGCCGCGAACCTGACCATAAGAGCCTGCAGTAACGTTTAACTGACCTTCATCGATATTTGTTGGACGTTTGCGCACAAAGTTAATCGTACCTGACGCATTACCCACACCTGTCAACAAACCATTAGCACCGCGAATGACCTCAATTTTTTCAAATAAGAATGTATCCTTTTGACCAATCACAGTGCCCCAGTCATTGGTCATCCCCAAACCATCGACTTGAGTTAGCTGAATGCCAAAACCGCGTGAGTTGTAGCGTGCACGGTTGGTTTCGTATTGATCGACGTTGACCCCTGTCATAAAGCTCAAGGCTTCGTTACTAGAGGTTAAACCATTATCCGCTATGCTTTGTTGATCAATAGTCGAAATCGATTGAGGCGTGTCTTTAATCGCCAGCGCCAAGCCAGTCGCGCCTTTTGATACCCGAGCACTACGCTTCGCGGTCACGGCTAGCGCATCTAATTGGAAGGGCGCCGCACTGGTGAACGTAGAGGGTTTAGACAAATAAATCACACCGTCTTTAATGACAGCACTTAACTCAGTACCGGCAAGTAATGACTCTAATGCCTGCTCTACCGTGTATTCACCCGCTAGCTCTGGAGCTACTTTACCTAGTGTTAAATCCGCTTGTGCAGACAGCGATAGATTACTGATGGAAGCTAATTTCAGCAGCGCCTGAGACAAAGAGCCATTAGGAATATCGTAGGCATAAGAGGCTTGCATAACGTTTTCAGGACCAGAAATCGTTTGCGCGGCATAGCTGGGTACGGCGCTTAGCGCTCCCACTACTAAGGCTGAAATGGCGGTTCGTTTAAACATGATAAGTTCCCAAAAGTCATTCTAAATGAGCTAAGCGCCACACTTTGTGACGCGTTCAATAGCTATGCCAAAGCACAACAAAAAAAGGGAACTAAGAATGAGAAATATTTCTATTATCTTCTATTAGAGTAAACCAAGGGGTAATATGACGCACTTTCACAGGTAAGCTCTGCGCCAAAGTATCCAGCACTTTACGCGTATCTGCGATCGGGTAATGGCCGATTAAACGTAGATTAGCGACGGCGTCCGAGCACTTCAGCCAACCCTGTGAGTGATAACGCCCTAGCGCCTTCAAAAAGTCTTCTAAGCGCATATTTTCGGCGACCAAATAACCTTTACGCCAAGCCTCATCGTTCGCAGAAATACCTTCAGTTAGCACTGATCGCGTTTGGTTAAACGCTAATGACTCCTTTTTGGCAACCGTCACTAGTGTTATATCTTGTGCCAACTGGACTCTAGCCTCACCCGTTGTAACCGCAAGATGAGCACTGTTATTGCCCAAACGAATATTGAGCTCTGTATTCATCATGTCGACTGAGCCATAATCTGTATTAATACGTAACGCTTGTGTTTCGGGTGCCGATTGTAAATAGAGCTCACCATGTAATAAAAACAACTGACGCCGCGCCGCTCGCTTATCCACAGTGATCAACGTATTGGTGTTAAGCCATAACTGACTGCCATCAGCGAGCGCTAATTGACGACGCTCACCAACGGCAGTTTGATGAAGAGTGCCAGGCGTCCACGCTGCTTGAAGTATGTCGCGCTGATGCCAAGCAAAAGGCAGAGCAACGGCGGCCCCAGCCAAACCATATAGAAACTGCCTTCGGCTGCGGCCTGCACTTTGCAGTGCTTGAAAACTACGCTGGGCGGGCAACTGGTGAAACTCACGATCAATTTGCTCTACTTTCGCCCATGCTTCTCGATGCCATACCGACTCTGCCAACCATTTCTGCCAAGCTTGTCGTTCTTGCTCGGATACCTGATCATCTTGCAACGACGCAAACCACAACGCGGCCTCTTCTAGTGCTTGCTCACGCAGATTAGCGGACGGATCACTCATATTAAATCAGCCTGCTGGGCTTGAAGACATTTCAACATCGCCTGTGCAATGTACTTTTTAATCATTCTTTCAGATACCCCAAGCTCGGTGGCAATATCTTGATAGCGGACACCTTGCAGCCGTGACATTAAAAAAGCTTGGCGGGCATTGGCTGACAAGCTCTGTAACATTTGATCTAAATGGTACAGCCTTTCAACAACCTCATAGTGGGCTTGTGCGGAGGGGGATTCGGCCTCAGGCTGCTCCTGTAAAAGCAATAAATAACTGCGCTCAATATCTTGTCGACGCCAATGATTTACCAATAAGCTTTTGGCAATAGTGGTTAAGTATGCCCTTGGCGATTCTATCTGCTCTAAGTTTTCTTGGCGTCTGATTAAACGAATAAAGCTATCTTGAGTCAGGTCCTCTGCCGTGTGCTGACAAGACAAATTACGTGACATAAAGCGCTGCAACCAAGAATGATGCTGACAATAAAAATCAGAAAAATGACGAGAAAAAGCACTTTGCATGGTCAAACAAGCCTTTACCATTTATATAAACTTCCATTCGAAAGATATGACACATCCGTGATATCAAATATTTCAAATAATGCTAATACAAATGAGAATTGTTTTAAATATAAGAATCAAAAGTTTACCTCTTCATCATGATCTACGAAGAAATATAAGAAAGGGCCAATCGCATTAAGTTAGGTAAATACCAGATTCCAGAAAAGGTGTAGCATCATTTTTGTCGTTAATGGCTTTGTCACGGGCGCGGCGCATGGCCAGATCACAGCGCGGTACATACAGGGGTGCGCCTCCGTAGAAATCGGCTAGTTTTTTGGTGGTGTCCTCGCCCATCAATTCGGATAAAGCGTCCAATGCCGCAAGACCGATGCAGGTCGCGCCCATAGGCATAGGAAGCGTGATGCCACCAAAGTGCTGGATAAGACGTACCGTATCCGCCCAGCCAATGACTTGGATAAGCTGCTGGACGGATTCTGGTAGAAGTGTGTGCCAAGGTTCAAATGTGTTCATGGATTGAACGCTAGCACGGGAAAGCGTTAGACCAAAATTCTAACGGTATGGTAGTTTAGCAATATCAAACAATTAACAGGGACCGTAAAATGCAACCAACACGCATTATCATTCATGAGTTAAAGAAAGAACAACACAAAGATCTGCAACCATCAGACTACTCTCAAGCCCTTTTAGATCTCAAAAACCCTAAAGTAATGACATTTAGCAAAGGCTTATACTCAGCTTACGGTAAAAAAAAGAGCACAACACAATATGGTGTGTTTCAAGACTTATCACTGAATAATTCTGTCGGGGAAACCTTAGCAGGAATGCAAACGTTCTTGAATGACGCTGCCTTTTTAAGCTTTACAAAGGCAATAATGAAGAAACTTGAAGCTGAAGCAAAAGAGGAGCAACTTGCTTCAGGGGGATTTATCGTATTCATGGAGTACACTGTCGGCAGCGATCATTTCTTTATGATTGCAATGGTGAAGAAAAAAACTGCCACAACTATTACTCAGTCATTAACCGTTGATGATTTAGAGTACATAGACCTATCCAAATTACATCAGGCATTCCGGATCAATCTGACAAGCTTCTTTAGTTTTCTAGTCGCACCTGTCGATGAGCAAAGTCAGATGACATACTTAAGCTTTATTTCACCATCTAGTCAACTTCAAGCTGCTGGCTATTTTGTAAAAGCTCTGAACTGTAAAAAAGGTAACTCTTCCGCAAAATCGACAAAAAATACGATCATAGCGACTAAACATTTTTTTGATAGTGATGAGCTCAAAACAAAAAAAGATGATGTAGTTAAAAAGCTTGAGGCCTACTTAAATATGTGTCAAAAATCAGGGTCCAATGCAAGCCTATCTCACATCGAATCTCTAGCAAGACAATTTTTCCCTGCTACTTGTTCGGAGAAACATGACGAATTATCTGAAGAGTTCACTGCATTCTTAAATAGCGAAGCTTATCAAGTTCCACCTGAGTTCAGAGTAGATAAGGCTACTATAAGAAAATATTTTTATATTTCATATTCAGATGAAGATGTAGATCTGCTCATAAAAAAGGATATGTTATCAAGAGACCCACATGGGGCTATAGTTATAAAAGATGGAAAACTAATTTTCAATAGACCATCCAAATCACTTTTAGACAAGATTGAAGACACTATAAAAGAAATGGAACAAGAAAATGACCCTACGCCCTTACTAAGCCTAAATGGTAAACCTACCAATTAAAATGGCTGGTTCTATACATATGAAGTTTCCATTACAAAACCTACTTAATAGTTTAGAAAAAAAATCAAATTCATCTGTAACAGGAAGAGTTAGAGTTAACGAAGACTTTCTAGACGCTTACGAACGGCTATTGCTTGTTGAAAGTGAGTTGAACTTACGATTCAGCGAGGTTATAGCGCACTATGGGGGACAAAAGGAAGACTATAACCTATTTGACAATGGAGACCACGATACTTCATGGAGGAAGCCCCTTGAAAAGGCTGAGTTTGTAACAATAAGCTTGTCTACGGCTGGGGGGAATGGAACTGGCGGTTATTTTCATGATGTCAATGAACTACTATCATTAGACTTCATTTCAACTAATAGCATCCCTAAATCATTGTATATCAAAGAGATAAACTACTTAAAAACTAGTCGCGAGGAAAGCGAATCAGATTTCTACAAGAGATTGGAGCAAGCTACTAATTTTTCAATTGCATTATCGAAGCAATCTCAACACACCACAAATGATAAAGACCCAAACTATATCTATATCTCAGAAGGTGGTAAGACAAACATTTTAACCATTAGGCTAACTTCAGATCTCCTTGCATCCCCCCCTAGTTCTTTCAATTTGCTAAAAGAGCTACAAGATATTGAGTCCGAAGATTCGCTTAAAGGGAAAGATAAGAAATTAATTTTTTACAGCACTTTGAATGAGTTCCTTTCAAGTACAATATCCCCCCAAAGTCAGTTTGAGAAGCTGTTCATGAACTGGGGAGATTTTAAGGTGCTATATGATGAGAACTACAGCTCTTACGCTAATGAGTTTAGGTTTGATAAGCTGAAAAAAGAGCTAGCTGAGACGGAGCTAACACTCGTATCTAAAATAGTAGAAGTATCAAACGACTGTAGTACAAAAGTCCTAGCAATACCTGCTTCAATGGGAGCTTTAGCACTGCTCAATAAGACAGATAGAGTAACTGAAACTTCATCAGTAGCAATTTTTCTAATTGGTATAGTAATAGCCACTGTTATGGTTCTTCTAATTATTCAAGCTCAATTACACAAGCTAACCTCAATTGATGAATCAAAAGATCTGGTTCTTAGCTCATTGAAAAACAAACATGTTCAGGTTTTAAGCATATCAAGCTCCGAATTAGACAAGGTTCTACTTCGATTAGATAAAAATATTGATCGTACAAAAAAGTGGCTGACTTACTATTCATATTTAGCCTTTGCCCCCTTGTTAACTTATATTATTTTGTTATCTCTTGAGAATGAGATAGTTACAAAAAGAGTGTTTCAGTATTTTATTGAGCCGTTGTATTAGAGCTATGAACGGCCAGTGCAGCTACCACCTTGCGTAGCTGTCCCCTCTCCAACCAGTCCACTTTCTCGACCTTAAACATCTGTTTAGCAATGCCATCCGCGTAGGCCCACGGCAAGTTATTATCCACCAGTAAGGCTTCGATCTTACCCATTGGTGGCTCACGGTTCGCGTTTGGGTTAGGACGGTTACCCCACGGTAGCGTTTTGTTGGTGGCTTTGTTTTGCGGTTTCTTTGGCACAAAGCCCAGTTGTTTAAAGCGCTCTAACAGCTCGCCCCGCTCTGCTTCGGTGAGATCCTTGGCGCTGCGTTTGCCAAACATATCGTTGAGTAACAGACGGTAGGATTCGTCATCCATACCTAGGTTTTTTTTGCCAATGTGGATGGTGGCTAGTCGATTGACTATGTAATACAGGCACTAGTAAGTTGTAGCCCACGCCCTAGGTGCAGTCGTTGATTAGCATGGGAGCGGTGACAGGTTCATTCAGGGTGATTTGACCACCCTGTTCGTTGGCTCGCATATTGGGAACTTGGTGGCTGAAAAACATCAATCTCGACAGCCCCACCCGACAGTACATGACATGCAGACCAACCTCAGCACTACTAGGAACATCGATTAAAACAGACGCAGGCCAAATCCAAGCACACAAGATCTGGCGAGAATACAAAGTAATTAAAGCTTAAAATTAGCTGAAAGGCGGAGGAAACAAATAAGGTAAAACAATTGTATTCGAAGAGGAAAACTAGCGGATCTGTGACTTGTTAATAAAAACTGCAAAATCACACGAGAAATACATTCGAAACGAGGCAATAAAAAATGTAATTCAGCTGATATGGCATAAATCGGCCACAGTTAAAGCATATAGGAATTTTTAAAACCGGTTATGGCTTTGGTACACTTTTTTCAGATAGATTTGTATGAAGATATTAGAAAGGAATAATCATGGTGGGTGTGGAGAGGTTCGAACTCCCGACATTCGCCTTGTAAGGGCGACGCTCTCCCAACTGAGCTACACACCCATCGCAATGATGGTAACGCTTGCCAACTTACTGTTCTTTAAAGCTAAAGAAAGTAAGTGGCGGAATGGACGGGACTCGAACCCGCGACCCCCTGCGTGACAGGCAGGTATTCTAACCAACTGAACTACCACTCCGTTGTCATAGATTGTTTAGCCACTGTTCTATAAGTGGTGGGTGTGGAGAGGTTCGAACTCCCGACATTCGCCTTGTAAGGGCGACGCTCTCCCAACTGAGCTACACACCCATCGCAATGATGGTAACGCTTGCCAGCTTACTGTTCTTTAAAGCTAAAGAAAGTAAGTGGCGGAATGGACGGGACTCGAACCCGCGACCCCCTGCGTGACAGGCAGGTATTCTAACCAACTGAACTACCACTCCTAACTTTGGCGAAGCACTTGGTCTGCGCCAGAAGATGGAGCGTATTATAGGTGAAGTTTTTGTGAAAGCAATACCTAATTTAAAAATAATGTCATACGTAACAGTAGGTTAAAAAGCGAACAACTTTTATACGTTCAAGTAGTAGCCCAAAGTATCTTACAGCCCCTTCCCCTAGACGGTGTATATCATTGATTCGTCACTGCACTGGCTCATCATTAAATAACGTGACAAAACCACCCAAATAATATCAATTATCATTTGTCTTTGATATTTCATTTGCATAGAATGCGTTCACTTTCTTTACAAACTCTTTCTTAGACGCGGTTACACTATGTTCAAAAAGAAATACCCTCTTCTTATTCTTGCTATTAGCTCGGCCAACATTACCTTGATGCATGCAGCCCATGCCGAAGAAGCAGCACCCGGTGTGCTGCCTACGCTTGTCATCGAAGGCATGGAAGAAGAAGATCCGTCTCGAAGCTATATTGACTATAAACAAGCTAATGTCACACGTAACGGCTTGGACAAAAATGAAATCCCACAAACCATAGACACCATTGATGTCCAAAAATACAAATTGTATGGCTCCAATGACCTAAGCGTTATGCTGCAAGGGACGCCGGGGATTTCGACGTCTTACGATATGCGTGGCGATGGCATTATGCTGCGTGGTTTCGATGCCAACAATGGTGATATCTATCGTGACGGTGTTCGTGAAAGTGGCCAAGTACGTCGTAGTACGTCCAACGTTGAGCGAATTGAAGTCCTTAAAGGGCCTGCTTCGGTATTGTATGGCCGCAGTGGCGGTGGCGGTGTGATTAACATGGTCTCCAAATACGCTAACTTTGAGTCGACCAGTTCCATTGGCGCTTACATTGGATCCGATGCTAATCGTGGCGTTACGGTCGATGTAAATGAAATCGTGTCTGATAATTGGGCCGTTCGCTTAACGGGCGAGCACGGTGAAAGCGGCAGTTTTCGAGACGGCATTGAGACTGACATAGACATGTTGTCACCCAGCGTGACGTACGATAATGGCCAAGATCTAAAGTGGACAGCCCAGTATACGTACGACAAGCTAGACCGTATCCCGGATCGTGGCCCTTCTTACGATGTTTTGCCAGCAGGCACCCCATTGACTCAAAGTTTTGCCCAAGATGGGGACTTTGTAGAAGATGAGCTGCAAGTCTTCCGGTCTGACTTAACTTACGATGTAAACGACATGTGGCAAGTTAAGTGGGCAGCCAGTTACCGTGAAGCGTATCAAAACTTTGATCATTTTTACTCGGGAACTTACTGTGAGTCAGAAGACACCAGTGTTCGTCGCGGCGGTAGCTGTAGCGGCCATGTTGGCGACATCAGTCAGGTTTATTACTGGCAGGAAACGGGCAATAACACGCTAAGTAATAATGTCAGCTTACTTGGTGACTTTATGACCGGCACATTACGTCACCGCATGGTCGTCGGACTCGACATGTCGCTTGAAGAGCGCGAACCCAAGCTTGCGAATACTAACCAAGATGGCTCCAGCATTTATGGCTACGTTAACCCTCTGACAGGAGAAAAACAAAGTACCCGCGGCACAGGTGACCTACTTATAAATACCCACAATTACTATGACTCGGTGAATGTCGGCCTTTTTGCTCAAGACCTGATCAGCTTAACGTCTAATCTGGATGTCATGATCGGCGCACGCTTTGATAAGTATGAAAGCACTGCACAGAATAAATTGCTCGACGCTAACGATGAAGACTATGAACGTAGTATCGACGATACCACCTTCAGCCCAAACATTGGTATCGTATGGCGCCCCGCATCTCAGCACGCGGTGTATGCGTCATACAGCCGAAGCTTTGCACCGTTTGGCGGCCGCGTTAGCGTGAACAGTGTCCGCTCCAGTCAAGATCTAGATTTCTTCAACGCCGATCCACAGTACAACGAACAATATGAAGTGGGTGTTAAAAGTGACTGGTTAAACCAACGTCTGATGACACAACTGTCGGTTTTCGATATCGAAAAAAGCAACATCCGTTACCGCCCTGATCCAGACAACGACCCTTACCGCTGGGCGATCCAAGGTGAGCAAGAATCGCAAGGGATTGAGCTGAGCTTTATCGGTCGTATTGCTGAGGATATGTATGTGCGTGGTGGCTATGGATACAACAAAGCGACTGTAAAAGAAGACAAAACGAGCCCTGAAAATGAAGGCAAAACGTTATCTGGCGTACCTCGTCATACAGGCAACCTGTTCTTAAGGTACTTACCGACTGAAAGCTCTTACACGGAAATCGGTGTGACGCACGTTGGCGATACATGGACCAACTCAGATAACACCAATAAACTAGAGGGTTTCAATCGCGTCGATGCGGCGGTTGGCTACAATATTGGCGCTTGGCGCACCTCATTGGCCATCACAAACCTATTAGACAAAGAATACTGGCGTTCTAGCTCTATGCCGGGCACACCGCGCAGCGTCCTTGCTCGCGTCAGCTATAAATTTGACTGATTAAAAACAGCGCCTTGTCTCTCTAGCGGACAAGGCGCTTTCTCTTGTTACTGTGTGTTTCTTTGGATAGGTTATTCTCCAACCAACGCATAGCGTGACTCCAGCACTAAGATTCTGGCTGCCAGTTCAATGACCGCCCCACTCGCTCAGATAGAAAATCCATAAACGCCCGTTGAAGCGGCGTTATTTGTTTACGCGTTGCATAAACCGCGTAGACCCCCAAAGCCTCCACCTTCCACTCACTGAGTAGCGGAATCAATGCGCCAGTATCTACATAACGTTTAACCGTTGGAAACGGCTGCAGACTGATGCCACCACCACGTAACGTAGCAGACAGCAATACCTCAGATACGTTAGCACTGATGTTCCCCTTGATCGAGACAGATTCAGGACCGTTAGGGCCATCAAATTCCCATGCGCTGCGTCCAAAATAATTGTATGAAAGACAGTTATGCTGCGCTAACGCTTGGACATCTTTCGGCGTACCGTGAACGGCTAAATATTCCGGCGAGGCACAAATCACAGAACGACACTCCCCCAACCGCTTTGCGACGACATTCGGCGCTAAATCATTGGTAATTCGAATCGCTAAATCAATACGGGATTCAATTAGGTTTAGCGGTTCACTGGTCGATAAGATATCAATGGACGTTTTCGGCCACTGCTTCACAAAATCATTCACAACATCGATCAACAAACTGTCGACCAACGTGTAGCTTGATGTGACTCGAAGCTTTCCTTCTAAGTCCAACGCATTCTTTTGTTTAATGCCTTCTAAACTTTGCGCCATGTTTAACACACCAAGGGCTGCATTAAACGTTTCTTCACCCACTCCAGTAAGGCTGAGGTTTCTTGTAGTACGATGCAACAAGCGTGCGTCCATCCACGTTTCCAATTCACTCAGATAACGCGATACCTTTGCACGCGACATGTCTAAATGGCTCGCCGCCGCACTGAGGCTGCCATGCTCGACAATGGTGACAAATACATTGAGTGCGGTGAGTCGGTCCATCATTCTATTCGCTCGAAAACTGAAACAGAGAAAGCCAGATTAGCCAGTATTTCATCGAAAAACAATCCAATATACTCACTCCATACTCAGTAAGCCTTTAACCCAACTGTTTGGAGAACATCACTATGACTAAGCTATCAACCCTATCTTTACTAAGTGCCGCGATCATCGCAGGCACGGCACACGCTGCAGATTTGCAACTGACGACTTACAACGCTGGCCCTGACGCCATCTTCCCAGTTACATCGGTATTAGTAACCGGTGAGAAAGATGCCATTTTGTTTGACGCGCAATTCAGCGTCAGCGACGGCCAAGAACTGGTGAAACTGATCAAAGCGTCCAACAAACACCTTCGTGCGATTTACATCAGCGGCGGAGATCCAGATTTCTACTTCGGTCTAGAGCCCATCTTGGCGCAGTTCCCAGATGTAGAACTGATCGCAAGTGAAAGCGTTGTTGAGCACATCAATGATACGAAAGACGCTAAACTTGATTATTGGGGCCCGATTCTAAGGGACAATTCGCCATCCAAAATCTTCACACCAACGGTCATGAATGAGAATTCACTGACTCTGGAAGGCCAAACAATTGAGTTGAAAGAACTTGGCACACATCAGGCCTACGCTTGGATTCCATCAAAGAAGACCGTTTTTGGCGGTGTTTCTGTGTCGTCTGGCATGCATGTTTGGACCGCCGATACACAAACCAAAGAAGCACGCGCGCAATGGCAAGCATCGCTTGAAAACATGAAGCAGCTCCAGCCAAAAACCGTTGTACCAGGTCATTACCTCGGTGATATGCCAAAAGGCGAACAAGCTATCGACTTTACATTGAACTACCTAAAGTCGTTCGAGAAAGCATTGCAGCAAAACGATACCTCTGAGGCCGTTATAAACGCACTAACCACAGAGTATCCAGAACTGCCTGGCCTTGACGATTTAGCATTAAGTGCAAAAGTTAACACTGGCGAAATGGCTTGGTAAACCATATCTAATCCATGAAGAAGCGATAGAGCAGCGGCCCTATAGCTGTTTTATGGCTTAATTTTGGTAGTGTTTAGCCCACTTTAATAAACGATGTGATTGACGAACCGCTCGCTCAATAAGATCGCCAGATAATTCTTTAGCGGTCTCGGTTTCTTGTCGGCTACGAATCCAACCTAAATAAGTAAATCCGCGCAACGCTAAAAATAAATCTAGTAGCTCTAGTTGATCATCAGACAAATCACGCTTAGATCGATAGCCTTCAATGATGGCCTCTTTGATCAGATCGTAATGTGGCTCAGTCTGCATAAAGTACAGCGCCGTTGCGATCTCAAACATATGCCAACCAAAACCCGCATCATCGAAATCAATCGGTCGAATTTTATCGCCTTCAATCATAATGTTATGCGGGTCAAAGTCGGCATGGATCAAACTGTAATTGTCTGAGTTTTTAGGTACGCTCTGCAGGATCTCAGCGGCTTTGGCTCGCGCTTCAACTAACAAAACTTGTTGTTCAGGTGTCAACAGTTCAAGCTCCCAAAAACGTCCCCAAAAAGGCTGTTCACCAACCAACCCCTCTAAATCCCAAGCATGACGTTTAAAACCTTCTGGTAATGTCCAGCTGGAAGACTGATTGTGTAACTGAGCCGCGATTTCACCAATTGTGTAGTACATAGAGCGGTTTTCTTCCGCCGTCACAACAACACCTTCATCCGCCCCCAAGGAAGTGCCGTTGACCCAACCGAATAGGTCTACATAAACGTCTTCACCGGTTTCTGGGATGATTACTTTGGTCATCAACTCGCCTGCTTTTGTCTCGATAACAGTCGGCGTTTCTATGCCAAAATCAGACAGCGCACTCATCCACTGTAACTCAGACAACAATGCTGCAAAGTCATGGTAGCCTGGGCGGTGAATGCGTAATACAAAATGCTCTCCGTCTGGACTTGTCAATTTGTAAACGGCATTTTCACGGAACTTAATTAAATCCAGTGTGGAACCTTCTAAGTCCCACTGCGACATTGATGTCTCGGCCGCCGCCGTTAGTTGTGCTAAACGTGGATCAATCATCTTAAATTTCCTCTGAAAAAGCAGTAAATGCGTTGTCTAACGCGCTCAGTAAGATATCTGCATGTTCTGGTTTAAATGGCATAGGCGGACGGATTTTTAAAACGGAGTCCCATGGCCCAATCGTACTGATCAGAACGCCTTGGTTACGCATGTGATTAACAATTTGCTTAGCTTGCTTCGTCGCTGGCTCTTTTGTTTTAGGGTCGAGCACTAACTCAACGCCAAAGAACATACCTAGGCTACGTACGTCACCGATCATGGAAAACTTCTGCTGTAGCGCGATTAAACCAGCGGTCACGTATTGGCTGGTCGTTACTGCATTTTGTGGCAGTTGCTCTTGTTCAAGTACATCTAACACAGCATTACCGACCGCACAGGCAACCGGAGTACCACCAAAGGTATTGAAATACATCGCATGTTTCGTAAACGCATTGACATGATCGAGATTGGCCACTAAACCAGCCAACGGGAAACCGTTGCCCATGGGTTTGCCCATGGTGACAATATCCGGCACTACGTCGTACCATTGATGAGCCCACATATGCTCACCTGTACGACCAAAACCCGCTTGCACTTCGTCATAAATCACCAGACCACCGGCATCACGCACTAACTGCGCCGCCTCCTCCATAAAGCCATCTGGAATATTCAACAGGCCTTCGTTGGCAAAGTCAGGACAAATCAACATACCAGCAAAGCCGATGCCATCGGCTTCAAAACCTTCAATCGCTGTTTCGATGTGCTTCAGATAAGCCGCTTTCAATTGATCAACAGGGACACCGGGCAAGCCACGATACGTATCGGGAATTGGAAAAGAGCGTACGCGTTTGGTCGTTTTTGCTTCTGGCATAAAACCCGTACCGAGTTCACCTACCGCTTCTGTATTACCATGATAAGCCGCGTCTGATACGATAATGCCTTGCCTACCGGTGATGAAACGCGCCATACGTAGCGCCAATTCATTGGCTTCACTGCCAGAACAGGTCAACATGGCTGCATTCAGGCTGTCCGCAAACGTAGCGGTCAAACGCTCGATGTAATTGACAATGTTCTCGTGTAAATAGCGTGTGTGAATATTCAGTGTGCTGGCTTGTTCAGTGATGGCGCTGACGATTTTAGGATGACAGTGGCCGACATGTGGTACGTTGTTGTAGCAGTCTAAAAATCGATTGCCTTGTGTGTCGTATAACCAGACACCTTCACCGCGAGCAAGATGGATAGGACGCTCATAAAATAATGGGGAGTATTTACCAATCGTGTTGTAACGTCGCTCAAGCAGCGACTGTGTTTGACTTTCCATTGTAGCACCTACAAAAAACCGTAAAATAGAAGGTTCATGTTAGGTGTCTAGCATTCATAAGAGTATCAACCAGATGGTTGATACCTTAAATCAGAACAAATGTAGGTAGCCGTAGTTTGCAGACCAACCAATTTCCATCACTATTTCAAGCCAAAAGCCTTGAACTGATTGGCAACCTCATCGAAGTCAGTGGTTCGGCGTTTTTCTTAGTACAGCCAGACATGCAGCATCAAGGTGCCTACATTTATAATGCCCCTTCTGATATTGAAAAATCCTACACTTCGACCTACTTTGCTTTAGATCCACTCAATCCTATCCACTTCAAACACACGGACATAAAAGTCGCCACATTGGATTCACAACAGCCGCAACAGGAGCTTCTGCAAAGCCGCTATTACCTTGAATTCATGCAACAATATCAGCACCGTTATGTGGCTGACATTTTCTTTCGCAACGCTCGTAATGAAATCATCGCTGTCATTAGTTTATTAAGAGTCAAAGCGATGGGGGACTTTACCGCGCAGGAAATACAGCTGTTGCGCTCTGTACATGACTTTTTGGAATACAGTCTAAATACCGTGTATTTGCCTAAGCGAGAGACGGAGCGTAATAATTTACAAGAGCGCTATGGCCTAACTGACCGAGAATTGGACGTACTTGAGATGCTGATTTCAGGCGCCAGTAATAAAGAAATCGCTCGTCGCATTGACATGGGTATCGCCACACTTAAAACGCATTTAAACCATATTTATCGCAAGACCTCCGTTCAATCACGTACGGAGTTAACCGCCCGAGTGCTGTCAGAAATCTAACGGTAAGCTTTTCTATTTACGCCTCTCCCCTAATAGACTTACCTACCATGAAAAAAGCGCCGTAAACAGGCCTCTACGACGCTTTTTTATTCTTCCTAAGCGTTGATTAAAGTTCACTTCCCAACAGTTGATAGCTGTCTAAACGCTCGGCTTGACTGTAGGTCACGGTCACCAGCGACAATTCATCGCAGCCAAATGCATTCGATAAGGTATCCATTTCATCCCAACATTGCTCAGGTGTGCCGACGGTATAACCCGCTAAAATATGGTCATATGCAGCTTGTATCGAAACAGGTAATTGCTGATAACGATCTTGCACTTCTGCAGGGGTTAAGAAATCCTCTCGCTGACCTAATTGCGCTGCCAGTTTACGATAAACAGCCGTGCCTGCACGCAGTTTGGCTTCGTGCTCGGTTTCCGCACAAATGGCCGCAATCGCCAAAATAGTATTTGGCTCACCCTTATGACCAGCGTTAGACCACGCCTGTTTGTGTTCAGCGAATATGTCAGGACGACAATTATCTGGGTCGATAAAACGCGCCAAAGCAATGTTATAACCCAACTGCCCGGCAAGGGCCGCACTACCGCCGCTTGAGCCTAGCATCCAAAGCTCAGGGGTTGGATTGGCATCAGGCATCACTTTAATCCCCTGATATGGGTGATTCCTTGCCAAGGTGCCATGTAAAAAATTTTCTAATTGTTGCGCTTTGTCCGCATAGGATTCTGCCGCCGCTGGGGCGTTTGGATAAGCTAGCGCTGACGACGTCTGTCCAGAACCACCGGGCGCTCTACCGACACCTAAATCAATGCGATCAGGAAACAGTGTCGCCATCATTGAAAAGCACTCAGCCACTTTTAATGGACTGTAGTGGGACAGCATGACCCCGCCACTGCCAACACGAATACGCTCCGTCACACTGGCAATGTGAGCCACTAGAATTTCAGGACAAGGATTAGCAAAATGCACACTGTTGTGATGCTCAGCCACCCAATAGCGATAATAACCTAATTGATCACAAAGCTTTGCCAGCTCAACACTCAGCGAGGGCGCTGCAACTTTACTATGGCTGCCATGAACAGGTGTCTGGTCGACAACCGACAGTTTGATGGACATAAACACTCCAACGGCGAAAATTCATTAGCATGCGAGCTTTAACACTGTTCACGCATCATTTTGACCGTATTTATAAAACTTACGACGTTAGACAAAACAAGCCCCTATTGGTCGCATCAATAGAGGCTTGTTTAACATGACAAGGACTTATAGACGGCTCTGACCGTATACAAATTCTCCCGATTCACGTGAAGCTTCTGGACCGGGTACCGCGTCTCCCGTTTGCGGGGAAACTGGGAAAATAGCATTAATTTGGCCTGTGCCTGAGCTACCAAAATACGGGGTAACCACTTCGACTTTCTGATCATAATCAGACCAGCCCAATGCACCCAACAGCATCGCGGTATCATGCATAAAGCCTTCGCCGTGTCCTTTGGCCGCGTATTCAGGCAACATGCCACAGAATTTTGCCCATTCTGCGTTTTCCCACATTTGCACAACACGGTGATCAAGGTCTTCTAAGAATGGACTCCACACTTTGTCTGAGAAATCCGGCGCTTGACCATTCTGTGCAAAACGGTGAGACAATGAACCACTCGCAAGAATCGCAACTGTTCCATCGTAGTGTTTTTCAATCGCTTCACGAATTGCCCAACCCAAACGCGCAGAGTCATTTAGATAATGAACTGTCAACAAAGCTGATACCGAAATACACTTAAAATGTTGATCTTCGTTCATGTAGCGCATCGGTACAAGCGCACCGTATTCTGGTGCTAGGGTTGTCGCATCATGCGCCATGGTTTCAACACCCTGCTCGTTACACACTTCTGCAATAATACGCCCCAACTCAGGGTTACCATCCAGACTGTATGGCATATTATTGATGAAATGCGGCAGCTCATTACTGGTGTATACCCCTTCCCAATGTGGTGCACAGTTAATGTGATAGCCCGCGTTCACCAGCCAATGCGTATCAAATACAACAATCGTATCCACACCCAATTCACGACAACGACGCGAAATTTCATGATGACCGTCAATGGCCGCTTGTCGAAATCCTTTTTTAGGACCATCCAGTTCTGAAAGATACATAGATGGTACGTGAGTAATTTTTGCAGCCAATGCTAGCTTGCCCATAGTAAAACTCCGATAGATTAATTATCTGTATAACATCTCTGGTAAAAACAAAGCGATTGAGCTGACAAATAGAATCAACGCTAAGCGGATCATATCTGCACACCAGAAAGGTACGATACCTTTAAAAATCGTGCCCGCTTTAACATCATCCAGCACCGCACTCAGCACAAACACATTCATACCCACTGGCGGGGTAATCAAACTGATTTCTGTGACCACTACAACCAGTATGCCGAACCAAACAAGATCAAAACCTAAGCTTTGAACTAATGGATAAAAGATCGGTACGGTCAGTAGAATCATCGACAAACTTTCAAACACCATGCCCAGCACCAAATAAATGGCGACAATAATCAACATGATGCCCATTGGCGATAAATCAAAGCTCTGTACAAATGCCAGCAGCTCCGCAGGCAAGCCCGCAAACGTGATGAAGTCTGAAAAAATCAAAGCACCGATCAATACCGTAAACAGCATGGCGGTGGTACGTCCCGTATCAATCAAGGCATGAAATAAAGCATCGAGGTTCAGCGATTTGCGCAATAGAGCAATAATAAACGCGCCCCCTGCGCCCACACCTGCGGCTTCTGAAGGTGTGAACACACCTAAATAAATCCCGCCCATAACCACACCAAATAAGGCCAGCACACTCCAAACATTTTTCAGAGCGATCAGTCGTTCAGGCCAAGGCATCGATTCACAAGCAGGGCCTGCTTCGGGATTACGCCAAACCACATAGCGTGTCGCTAACAAATACAGCCCTATGCCTAATATTCCCGGAATAAAGCCTGCCGCGAACAGTTCACGAATACTGGTTTCGGTCAATAATCCATACATCAACAAAATCACACTGGGGGGGATCAGAATGCCAAGAGTCGATCCAGCAGCAATAGAGGCACTGGCAAGACTGTTGCTGTAACCGTATTTTTGCATCGGCGGCATGGCGACTTTCGCCATGGTGGCAGACGTTGCCAAACTAGAGCCACAAATAGCAGAGAAGCCACCACACGCAACAATTGTCGCCATCGATAAACCGCCTTTACGATGACCTAAAAACGCATGCGATGCTCGGTACAAGTCTCCCGAAAGGTTCGCTTTGGTGACAAAGTTACCCATCAAGATAAACAACGGAATCACCGACAAGCCATATTCTTGTGCCGTGTCGATGATACGATTCGAGGCCAACGAAACGGGGCCACGCCAACTAAAATCCAGCACATTATCAAATGTCAGGCCTTGAAGATAAGCAAAGCCCACAATGCCGACCGCGCCCATGGCGAAGCCAATCGGGACACGAAAAACTAGAATAAGACTTAATAGAATCAAAAAGCCGATAAAGGATTCAATCATGAGCACTTACTCCCTTGGCTTTTTGTAGTAGGTTGCGAACTGCCACAATGATTAAAATAACCGCTGAAACGCACATCATGACACTGATGAACTGCACAAAATACGCAACAGGAATACCTAAAAACTCGGTGACCACACCGCGTCGCAACGAACGCTCCGCCATTTGCCATATTCTTTGCGCTAAAAAGAAAAAGCCGAACCCCACTGCGACATTGGATATCACACCCGATAAACGGATAAAAATAGCCGGTAGAAAACCGTCCAAAATATCGACAACAACATGTGACGCAGCAATGGTGATCACAGGAATTTGACAGAAAATAATGATCCCTAAGGCCAATTCCGTGAGTTCCGTGGTGCCATTAATAGAGTTGTTAAATAGATAGCGCCCAATGACATCGCCACAGGTGAGTAGCATCAGCGCCATGAGCACAATAGAGGACACCACTTCCAGTGGAAAAGTTAGACACTTGGCTAACCCAAATCCTCCATGATGCTTATCGACTAAACGACTTAGCAACATAATTATGCTCCGTGGCTTTCACTGTATTCTTTTGCCAACTTACGAAGATGATCTAACGCTTCTTGGCCGTCATAGCCTTTAGCGTCTGCGCTATCAATCCAATGTTGCGGCACGCTTTTTAGACGCTCATCAAAGGCTTTTGACAACATATCGTCAGCGGTCAGCTTTTTAACGTTTACCCCCGCCTCTTGGGCGATTTCAATACCTGAAATATCACTCTCATCCCAAGCTTTACCGATTAAAACCGATAAGCTTTCTCCTGATAGCGCATTGATCGCCGCCTGATCTTCTGCTGACAGATCTTCAAAGAAGTAAGGGTCCATAAACATAGAGAAACTCCCCATGTACATTCCATGAGGTAACAGCGTTAAGTAATCGGTGACTTCGGCTAGACGTAAAACGCGTTGTTCTACCGCGGGTAAAAACGCCCCATCAATCACACCTTGCTGCATCATTTCATAGACTTTTGGTGCTGGCGCACCGACCGGTGTTACATGAAACTCTTCGGCAATAATGCTTTGTACACCACCACCAATACGAATCTTTTTGTTTTCAAGATCCGCTACATTATTGATTTCAAAATTAGAGTGAATTTGACCAGGACCATGAGTAAATAACGCCAACAGTTTCAAACCATCAAACTCACCTGAGTCTTTGAAGTACTCTTGATAAGTATTCCAAAGCGCATAAGACGCGACTTCAGCATTCACATTTAGACCGGGTTGCTCAACTATTTGTGGCAATTCGAAACGGCCTGGGACGTAGCCATGGTAGCTGTAGCTGGCTTCTACAATGCCATCTTCAACTAGGTTCCACATGGTTTTCGGATGCCCCAAACCATAAATAATTTCTACATCTACCCGACCATCCGTGGCGTTTTTAACTGCTTCCCCCCATGCAGGGATAACGTCTTTATTCATCGGATTGGTTGGTGGTAACCAGCTTGCAACACGTATAGTTTGTGCCGATATAAAGGTGCTGGTAACAAGCGCTACGCCTAACAGGGTGAATTTGATAGTGTTCTGCATGACGATTTCCTCTTTTATAATTATTACAATCGCGTTCTATCTGTCTTACTTAAATAGAGGGTGAATATTGTTCTTGTTGTATTTCAGTTCCGGATCAAGCTCTGTCAGCTCAAACGAAATTTGGACGTAATGCTCATTTGTGACAGGTTCCATCCAGTCGCTCAAAATCGAAAACACGTTTTGTGCAACTTCACGCTTGATCTCCATACTACGACCATGACCAATCTTTAAATTTAGGTTCAATAACGCAAAGTCCTCACGGCCATCGGCGACGCGGTAGTGATCCACTCGAATCGCTCGGCTTCTGACACCACCGATTGGAAAGTGACCAGTTCCGACAACGTATTCATGAAGTGCTTTAAACAGTGGTTGAAAATCCAGTTTGTCTTCTAAATTTCCTGAATACTCGACAACAAAGTGCGGCATATCTACTCCAGTAAAAACGAGAAAGAAGCTAGGCACGGCCCAGCTTCTTTACGATGACAAACGTGTTTTACACACCCCATTTTGGAATATGGTGTGAGCCCATGCTGATACAGACATTCTTCGGTTCACAGAATACTTCGAAGCTATAATCACCACCCTCACGACCGGTACCGGACGCTTTTTTCCCACCAAATGGTGTGCGAAGATCACGAACGTTTTGCGAGTTCACAAACATCATGCCTGCATCGACTTTCTGAGCAATGCGATGAACCTTGCTCACATCTTGTGTCCATAGGTAAGACGCTAAGCCGTATTCGTTGTCATTCGCCATGGCCACCACATCCGCTTCGTCTTCAAACGGAATCAATACAGCTACAGGCCCAAAGATTTCTTCTTGAGCGATACGCATGTCATTGGTCACATCACGGAATACCGTTGGACGGACAAAATGGCCGCCTTTCAGATGATCAGGTAGCTCATCCACAGGCTTATCAGGACCTCCAGCAATCAGAGTGGCCCCCTCTTCAATACCGATACGAATGTAGCCAGTAACTTTATCGAAGTGCTGTTGACTGATTAATGAACCCACTTTGGTATCAAGATCTGTTGGATCGCCGACTTTGATTTTGCTGGCACGCTCTGCAAATTCTGCCGCGAATTTATCGTAAATACCTTTTTGTACGAAGATACGAGAACCTGCTGTACAGCGCTCGCCATTGATCGAGAAAATGCCGAATACCGCAGCGTCCATAGCGCGCTCGTAGTCACAGTCTTCAAAGATCATGACCGGTGATTTACCACCCAGCTCCATAGAAAACTTCTTCAGACCAGCATTGGCAATGATGTGTTTGCCGGTCGATGTACCTCCTGTAAAGGAGATCGCATCTACATCATCATTGGTGATGATGGCATTACCGGTTGTCGAACCAAAGCCATGTACGATGTTGAACACGCCTGGCGGAACACCCGCTTCGATGGATAAGCGACCTAAAAAGTCTGTCGTCAGAGGTGACAATTCAGACTGTTTCATAACCACAGTGTTACCGAGTGCTAACGCAGGCGCTGTTTTCCACGTACCTGTCATGAACGGCACGTTCCATGGCGAAATCAACGCACACACACCCGTTGGTTGGTACAAGGTGTAGTTCAACATTTGGTCATCAACTGGGTAAGTGTGACCATTCATTTGCTTCGCTTTTTCAGCGAAGAAGTAAAAGTTATTTGAGGAGCGTGGAATCAAGGCATTCAACGTTTGGTAAAGCGGTAGGCCCGTATCAGCGGTTTCAAGACGGGCTATTTCTTCAACGTTCTCAGCAATCAGGTCGCCAAGCTTCTCAATAATTTTAGAGCGTTTTGCGATTGGCATGGCCGCCCAAGCAGGAAACGCATCTTTCGCTGCTTGTACCGCTGCCGCCACTTGCTCATCAGAAGCATGAGCGACTTCAGCCAAGACTTCACCCGTCGCTGGGTTCACTGTCTGAAAGGTTTTTTCACTCTCTACCCACTGACCATTGATTAAGTTTTTTATCATTACTGCTCATCTCCTGTAGACAAAACTATTCGGCATGGAAGTTAAAAATGGGACTTCCATTTCGTTAACATGTTAAGTAAATTAATACTGCTTGGTAATTCTGTCAAGATCTGTCGCACCAACTAATCGCACTTCTTGATATGAATGCACTATAGAATTGCACTTTCTAATAAGAATTAATGAGCCGCAGTTTTATTGGGATTTGATGCCTATAATGCAGTAGAGTGTAAATAACTAATAAAAATAGGAGCGAAAACATGATGGCAGGTTCTTTGTATCAGACGCTACCTGATCTGATTAGTACAATCGGTCAAAGTGACTTCTATCACGAAGTCGAACGCAGTTTCAAACAGGTTCCAACGGTTTCTAAATTTAAAATCATTAGTTACCCGAAATCTTCCAAACCTGCTTTTTTAGGAGGGTACAGTGAGCCAGAGTTCGATCGAATCTATTGTGAGTCGGCCTATCTACTCGATCCTTTTTACGACGTTATTAATAAAGATAATCGTAACGAGCTGGTGACACTGGACAGCATCATTCGTCATGACTTTCATAGTTCAACGTATTACGATCGCTTTTATCATATGACTGGCTGGACCAATGAATCGAACTTCATCGTCAGCCTGAATGATGAACGCACTATCTGCTTGGCGTATACCGCCCACGATATGCCGATGAATGAGCTGAATCATGAACTGCGCCCTTACCTTCACGCCATCAAGTCTGCAATCCGAAAACATGAATCTCTAACCAGTCAGATTATTGAGTCTTCTCATTGCTCTGAATTAAAATCTGAACATCACGACAGCAATCATCAAATGAGCCTGTTTGGTCTCACCAAACGTGAAAAAGAAATCGTTAGCTATATTCTACAAGGCCATCCTTCTTCGAGTATTGCGCAGTTATGCTACGTTTCTGAGGGAACCATCAAAAACCACCGCAAAAACATTTATCGAAAACTCAATATTCACACTCAAGGCGAACTCTTCAGAAAGTTTCTTAATTAATTAGCACGACTGTTGACAGCTTGAGATAATTTACGTCAATATACTTAACATGTTAACTACATTTGGTGATTGGGCTATGTATACCTACCGACAACAAGAATCAGGCCAAGCCGTTTCAAAAACGTCAGAAGCAACATTTGCTGTTGAGCTGGCAGATCCGTTACTGCCAGCAACCAATGGCGCTGTCATTGGCGTGGCGCTCAATAATAAAGACCTTGTGGATTCTTTAGCGCCTGAATTTGACGCTAAGCCATACGTGAACCCGCCGAAAACACCGGTATTGCACATCAAGACAGACAATACACACATCGGTCATGGTCAAACAATTAAAGTCCCGATCGATAAGGGCGACGTATACGCGGGTCCAGCTTTGGGTATTGTTATTGGCGAACGAGCCACACGCGTGAGTGAAGCGGATGCCCTTAATTTTATCAAAGGCTATACGGTCGTAAACGAAGTATCGCTTGCAGAAACGTCTTTTTACCGCCCGGCTGTGAAAGCAAAATGTCGTGATACGTTTTGTCCTATTGGCCCATGGGTCATTGACAAATCACTTGTCTCTTCGCCGAACGATCTAGCGATTAAAACCTTTGTTAACGACACGCTCGTTCATGAAACAAGCACAAACCGCTTAGTGCACAGCGTTGAGAAAGTAGTGAGTTATATCTCCAGTTTTATGACGTTAGAGCCCGGCGATTTGATCATTGCCGGTACGCCATTACGCGACCAGTCTTTGGCTATTAAAGATGGCGATATTGTGATGATTGATGTGGAGGCCGTTGGCCGTTTAGCGAACCCAGTTGAGAAAGAGTGAGACCGACCATGAAACACGCTCGCGTACTAGTTAACGACGAAATCCTAAACGTCACCGTAAATGACAACAACGAAGCTGTGACGGCTTCAGGCGATGTACTTGCCAACGGCTCTTTCAAATGGATGCCGCCATGTGAAGGCAAAATGTTCGTGTTGGCGATCAACTACGCCGATCACGCGGCAGAGCTGTCTTTCAAAGCACCAGAAGAGCCACTAGTGTTCTTAAAAAATGCCAATACCCTGATAGGCCATGAACAAAACACATACCGTCCTGACAATGTCGACTACATGCATTATGAATGTGAACTGGTCGTAGTGATCGGTAAAGAAGCGAAAAGCGTGTCAAAAGAAGACGCTATGCAATACGTTGGCGGTTACACCGTTGGCAATGACTATGCAATTCGCGATTACCTAGAAAACTACTACCGCCCTAACCTTCGTGTTAAGAGCCGCGATACATGTACACCGATTGGCCCTTACATCATTGATGCAGAGCAGATCCAAGACCCTCATAACTTGAAACTGCGCACCTATATCAACGGTGAACTTAAGCAAGAGGGCAACACCAAGGATCTTGTTTTTGATATCCCTCACTTAATCTCTTACTTAAGCGAGATCATGACTCTGAGTCCTGGTGACATGATTTTCACTGGCACACCAGAAGGTCTTGCCGATGTAAAACCGGGTGATGTGATTACCACCGAAGTAGAAGGTGTTGGCACCCTGACCAATACGATCATTTCTGAGACTGACTACTTAGCCAGCTTACACTAGGAGCCGATTATGCTATCGAAAGACATTATTACGTCCTGCGCACAGCGCCTAAATGAAGCAGAAAAGTCACGCACCCAAATCCGCCAGATCTCATTAGATAACCCTGACATCACGATCGATGACGCGTACGCCATTCAGCGTGAGTGGGTCGATATGAAATTGCAAGAAGGTCGTAAAATCATCGGTCATAAAATTGGCCTGACATCGCGTGCTATGCAAATGAGTTCTCAGATTGACGAGCCTGATTACGGTACGCTTTTAGACGATATGCTGTATCACGATGGTTGCGAAATCAACACTGAAGATTTTATTGTACCTCGCATCGAAGTGGAATTAGCGTTCATTTTGAAAAAGCCACTGAAAGGCCCTAATGTGACAATCTTCGACGTCTACGATGCAACCGGCTACGTTGTTCCAGCATTGGAGCTGATCGATGCGCGCAGTCAGTCCATTGATCCTGATAGCGGTCGACCACGTAAGGTATTTGATACGATTTCGGATAACGCGGCGAACGCGGCCATCATCTTAGGTGGGCGTCCAATCAAAGTGGACGAAGTCGACTTACGTTGGGTATCTGCGATCATGCAACGCAATGGCGTCATCGAAGAAACCGGTGTCGCCGCGGGCGTACTGAACCATCCTGCAAACGGCATTGTTTGGTTAGCCAATAAATTAGCGCCGTTCGATGTTGAATTGGAAGCGGGGCAAATCATACTTGGTGGCTCATTTACCCGCCCAGTTGCAGCACGTAAAGGCGACACCTTTACTGTGGATTATGGTCCGCTTGGCTCTGTATCTTGTTACTTCAAATAAAGGTGACGAACCATGACAGCACCCAAAAACACATTTAAGCAGGCCCTTGCTAATAAAGAACCTCAAATTGGACTTTGGCTAGGTCTGGCTAACCATTACACCGCAGAACTGATCGGTTCAGCGGGTTTTGATTGGCTTTTAATTGACGGTGAACATGCGCCAAATACCCTGCAAACCATATTGGGGCAGCTACAAGCGTTGGCACCTTTTAATACGCATCCTATTGTGCGCCCTGCTTGGGCAGACGATGTGGCACTGAAACAAATCTTAGATTTGGGTGTGCAAACCATCTTAGCCCCGATGGTTGATAACGCTGAACAAGCACAACAAATCGTGCGTGGAACGCGTTACCCTCCGCACGGTGTGCGCGGCGTTGGCAGTGCGTTAGCACGCGCCTCACAATTCAATCGTACGCCGAATTACCTAACCACGGCGAACGATGAAATTTGTGTGCTGGTACAGATCGAATCGGCAAAAGCGGTTGAAGAACTGGACAATATCCTAGCAGTCGATGGGGTTGACGGTGTCTTCATCGGCCCTGCGGATTTGAGCGCGTCGTTAGGCTATATCGGTCAACCTAATCACCCTGAAGTGGTGAAAGTGATCGAAGCCAGCATTGCCAAAATTGTCGCTGCCGGCAAAGCGCCGGGAGTGCTCATGGCCGACCAAGTGCAAGCACGTCGTTACCTAGATTGCGGCGCATTGTTTGTTGCTGTGGGCAGCGATACGGGCCTACTAATGAACAGCACTAAACAATTGGTTCAAGCGTTTAAACCTGACGCGGAGAATCAAAATACGGGAGGCCCATCCTCTGTGTATTAAGGGTGGTTGCCCAACATTATTCCGAGTTAATGTTAGACATGTAATCTATTTTTCACCCTTTTTTTGCCCAGTATACTGGGCTTTTTTTTGGCTTTATAATTGCCCCACGATAACAATAAAAATTGAGCATCCTATGACCAAAGAGTGGATTCCAAATATCGACCTTGGCCAAGATTACGATTCGAAATACAAGGACGAAACCGTTCATTTCGACAAACTTGGCAAACTTGCCGACTTTTTTGGACGGGATATGCCCATGCACCTGCATGCGGAATACTGTCAAATCCACCTTGTTCAAGCGGGTAAAACCTTCTTCAACATTGACCAGAACACCTACGAAACCCAAGGCAATGCCTTATTCTTTACGCCGTCCTCGACGCCTCACGCATTTTGGACAGAGCCTAAT
The DNA here is from genome assembly GCF_049821165.1 of Marinomonas gallaica. Classification (NCBI taxonomy): domain Bacteria; kingdom Pseudomonadati; phylum Pseudomonadota; class Gammaproteobacteria; order Oceanospirillales; family Oceanospirillaceae; genus Marinomonas; species Marinomonas gallaica. The sequence continues at coordinate 2,218,145 of NZ_CP187511.1, read as the reverse complement.
GCCCCAGGCTTCGTGCTAACCATGCACGCTTCGGTGTTAGCAAGTATTACCGATCGCTTGCAGGCATTTAATAATATCTTTTATCTGCCCATCGTCATTGAAGAGCGTCATACCACGCAAGCAGCGTGGCGTAAGATAGAGCAGATTTTTGACCTGCTGAAATACGAATGGATTGGGCAAAGCAAACTTCACAGTGAAGCAATAGAGTCCATCCTTCAGCTGCTCATCATCCACCTATTACGCCTGTCTGGCTCCCAACACCCACGCTACCAAAACAACCAAGCAGAAATTCTCAGCTTCCGCGCATTCAGCCGCTTAGTCGAAACACACTTCGTCGATGAGCGCCGTATCACGTTTTACTGCGATCAGTTAAAGATTAATGAGAGCCGTCTAAATTACATCTGTAATAAAATTGCCGATACCAGCCCCAAAAAAATCATCAATGGGCGTGTCATTTTAGAAGCGAAACGACTGTTGTCGCACACCAATATGAACCTTACTGAAATTTCGTACACCTTAGGTTTTATGGACCCGTCTTACTTCTCGCGGTTTTTTTATAAAAACACGCAATCAACGCCTACAGAGTTCAGAAATGAACACCGGAAAGACTAGTTCTCTGGCCTAAGTCAAAAGAGCAATGTGCGTAAATTGCCCTAAAAATACGCCTCACACATTTACTTAACATGTTAAGTAAAATACACTTTGAGGTAGTTCGTGAACATTGACAAGCCAGTTTTCCATTAGAGTAAGCTCATGATTGAAACAACCATTAATCAACACAATCTAACCACCGCGGCTGCCGTTCAAATTGGAGCGACAGCAATGGCCCATGCGACGAGTCTAGGCATTCATATCAGCATCTGTATTGTCGATGCGTCCGGCATCCCTTTAGTCAGTCTGCGCATGAACCAGTCCCCGCTTCTTTCTACCGGCATCGCCGAGAAAAAAGCATACACCGCCGTGTCATTTGGCAAGCCGACCCAGTCTTGGCAAAGCACACTGATGAACAAAGAGAAGATTCTGTTTGCGCTGCAAAATGAGCCTAACTTCACCTACTTAGGCGGAGGGCTCCCTATTCGCCTAGAGACCATTACCGTCGGCGCCATCGGCGTTTCCGGTGGCAGCGAAGCACAAGATATCGACTGCGCCCAAGTGGCAATTGATGCGTTAATTAACAATCACTAAAGAGAGATCACGATGCTGAAAAAACACTATCCATTTTATTTAGCCAGCAAGCCCGTTTATGACAACGAAGATTTGGAAGTACGTAATAAGTATTCCGATGATCTGATTGCTACAGTGGCCTTAGCGACTGCGGATCACATTGATCAAGCGATTGCCGCGGCAGACCAAGCACAAGCCGCCATGAAAGCGCTTCCCGCTTACAAACGCCAAGCCATTCTGAACCATTGCGTGCGCCGTTTTAAAGAACGCGCCGAAGAGCTGGCCATCGCTTTATGTCAGGAAGCAGGCAAACCGATCAAAGATTCGCGCGGTGAGGTGACACGTTTGATCGATACATTCCAAATCGCCGCTGAAGAAGCCACGCGGATTTACGGCGAAGTGATTCCGATGGATATTTCAGCACGTGCCGAAGGCTATCAAGGTCAATGGAAACGCTTCCCGATTGGACCGTGTTCATTTATTTCTCCGTTTAACTTTCCTTTAAACTTAGCGGCACACAAGATTGCGCCTGCGATTGCAGCCGGTTGTACGTTTATCTTAAAGCCCGCATCTTTAACGCCGATCAGTGCCTTAATCATTGCCGAGATTTTAGCGGAGACAGAACTGCCTGAAGGTGCGTTCTCGATCCTACCGTGTCGTCGTGATGGCGCCGATTTATTCACCACAGACGAGCGTCTGAAACTGTTGAGTTTCACAGGCTCGCCAGATGTGGGCTGGGATCTCAAAAAGAAAGCAGGTAAAAAACCGGTTGTCTTGGAGCTGGGTGGCAATGCTGCCTGCATCGTCGATGAAGGGACCGATTTGGACGATGCCGTTCAACGTATCGTCTTTGGCGCTTACTACCAATCTGGTCAAAGCTGCGTCAGTGTGCAGCGAATCTTAATCCACGACTCGCTTTACGATCAAGCCAAAGCCATGCTCTCCGACGCAGTTAAAAATCTCGTCATGGGCGATCCATCGAACGAAGATACGTTTATCGGCCCAATGATTTCGTTAAAAGAAGCCGAACGTCTTCATGGCTGGGTAGAAGAAGCCCGTCAAGCAGGTGCGACTGTCTTGGCTGGTGGGCAACGTAATGGCGCTATGTTGGAAGCTACGTTATTGGAAAACGTGACCGCTGCCATGACAGTGAATAACGAAGAAGCATTTGGCCCGGTCGCGATCATTTCAAGATTCAGCGATTTCGATGAGGCTCTAAAAGAAGTCAATAATTCTGAGTTTGGTCTGCAAGCCGGTATTTTCACCAAAGACATCTATAAAGCCCACAAAGCTTGGGAAGAGTTGGAAGTGGGCGGCGTGATCATCGGTGACGTGCCATCTTGGCGTGTCGACCATATGCCCTATGGCGGTGTGAAAGACAGTGGCTTGGGCCGTGAAGGTATCCGTTATGCCATTGAAGATATGACAGAGTTAAAACTGATGGTGCTTCGTACACCAAAATAAGGCTGATGTAGACCCTTTTTCAAAAGCCAACATTATGTTGGCTTTTTTATCTCTATAAGGACGGCATATGACTCGTACACATTCTTTTTGGTTAATTCCCTTACTGGGCTATCTTGTCGCATTTGGCCCCTTGTCCATTGATACCTATTTACCCAGTTTGCCTGAGATTGCTAAGAATCTCGGCGCCAGTCAACAAATGGTGCAGTACAGTATTACCTCGTTTTTAGTCGGCATGGCTATTGGCATACTGATCATTGGCCCACTCTCCGATCAACTTGGGCGTAAGAAGATCTTATTGGTTGGTACTTTCACCTATGCCCTCACAAGCCTTGGCTGCGCCATGGTTCAAGATGCGGAATCGTTGGTACTCTTACGCGCTTTACAGTCCCTAGGCGCTGCTGCAGCGGCGGTCCTGGCCAGAGCCTTGGTCCGCGATTACTTTGACCATCAGCAAGCGGCCAGTATTTTGTCGAGCATGCATATTATTTCAATGATCGTGATGATCTTCGCGCCACTGTTAGGCGCCTTTATCGTCAATACGCTGGATTGGCGTTGGATCTTCTATTTACTGGCTGCAGTGTCAGTTTTCGCTTTCGTCGCTATCGCGCTCATCATCAAAGAGCCGCAACGGGACACGACGAAACCGCCCAGCATCAAAGACTATCTAAGCTCATATGCAGTCTGTTTCAGCGAGCCAAAAGTAACGTTACTTATCCTGACCAATGGCTTTTCGTTTGCCGGCATGTTTGCGTTTATTGCAGCCTCGGCCTTTGTTTACATCGAATACTTTGGCTACCGCGAATCCACTTACGGCCTGCTGTTCTCAGCCAATATTGGTGCCATTATCGTTATGACGGTGATAAACAAACAGCTGCTGACACGTACGTCATCTGAAGCAGCTCTCCGTTTTGCAATCACTGTCTCAGCGATCTCCGCGAGCCTAATGGCATTAATAAGCGTGTCTTATGCCGACATCGCCCTATTATTTATCGCCTCCAGCATGCTGTTTATCAGCGTCACAGGTTCCATTGGCGCAAACTGCTTAGCAACACTCTTTGCCATTATTCCAGAGCGAGCTGGCACCGCAGCAGGCTTATTGGTCGCCATGCAATTTGCGCTGGGCTCAATCAGCACCTACATCACGTCACTTCTTTTTGACGGAACACCCGCTTCGCTTTTAATCGTGATGGCGAGCTTTGGCGCGTTGAGCTTTGCCTCTTACGGTTTATCCTTGATGATCAGCCATAAAAAAACGCTCAATTGAGCGTTCAGAGTGTCGATAAAACCCAGTATTTTTGCTGGGGTTTTGTTTTTAAGGCTCCTTGCTTCATGAAGTCTGCCAAAAACTTGGTATACCTGAAGATGTATACGGCGGTACATTTTTATCTACGGTACCAGATCCACTAACAATAAATTTCAATATTTAATTAACCATCCAATAGCTTCATATTATCAGTCACAACAAAAAACATAAAGTCAACTATATTATTTATAAAAATCTGAAACAGAAAAAACCTCCACTCCATTTTCCACAAAAGTGCGTTTTACTATTTCTTTATTATCATGAGGAATTATTATTGCTGGAAAAAATAAAATTTTTCTAAAGAAAATCGTCACATATTCATCCTGCACAGCAACACCTTTCCCAATTTTAGAACGCCACGTTAGCTCTTTACCTGCTTCGCTTTCTCTGTGACAAGAAATATAGCAACCTTTAATCTCGTAAATAGCTGTATATGGTGAGAATTTTTTCAGAGAATTGAATATCCTCCTAATTCTTATATCTGTGTACCATGCTATTCTTCGCTCCATCTTGCGCCTAGCCCTAGCTCTGATTTGTGGCATAAATACACCTACGAAAGCCATCAAACATGAGCAGACAAACCAAATCAATACTTCTTCTGAAAACCAGAATCCGAAAATTAAATTATCTTTGACTAGAAATATTAAATTAACAAATGAAAACACAGAAATAAAAATCGAAAAAAACCTCAAGAAAGAATAGAAAAACTTAGAATAATAATTACAATAAAATTTTTCAACTATGGAGCTGTTTCTATTTTTAAAAATATTTGCAGCTTGATCGTTTGACTTTTCCAAAATATCGGAATTGACTTTTAACTCCATAAAATCATACCTAAAAATTATTCAAACTGTAATGTGTTGCTCTCAAAATTAAATCTTACTGTATCAAAATTCATATTAACACATAATTTGTCTATCCCATTATTGTTGAAGAAAATTTCAGTTTTTGGGTCAAGCTCTGTATAAATAGTTCTAAATAGACAAGTTTTCTCTCTTACTATTTCATATTCATTTGATTTTTCTATTACTGTTACTGGATTAGTAAAAATAATTTTCGCATATTCACTAAAGTCATTCCCTAAAGATGTCGTCCCATATGGACTAATAAAGCCATCCTTAACTCCCCATTGATTTTGAGAATACACTCCATATGTTACGCTTTCCCAGTTTCTTGGAATTAGTACACTCCAAGCAATCTTATTTCCAAAATTCTCATTAAATACAAAGGACGCTAACTCGTGATGAAAAATACCTCGGCTACCCTCTGTAAAAGTTATAAAACCACCTAAATACTCAGGTATATACAAAAAAATAGATCTACTATTATATGATCCGCCATAGTCATATCCATTGATCTTTAAATTACTAACAACATAAATATTACTAACAAATTTATTTAGAAAATCGCCAGAGTATATTGACATTTCCTCATCAATCAACGCTTCAACATCAGAAACAGTATCATTAGGTACTGATTCAAAAGTTAAACTAGATCCAGAACTAAGGATCAGTGCAGTTTTTTCTTCATATGAAGAAAAATCTATTGCACAAATAACAGGGGAAAAAAGTATCAATAAAACAGCTTTATAATACATTTCTTATCCTAATATCCGTAGCCTTGGATGTTTTTTTGGATTTTATATATATAGGTTCTCCATCAATTTCCGAGGCTTTAGCTTCTTCACTATTTGCTGCAGTAGAAAGAGTTAAAAGGCCAGCAACTGCTAGAACCTCCCATGCCACAAATCCTATCACAACGACACAGGCGATAATTACTATATCTTGGCCCGACACTCCAAAGGGCTCTTTCGCTAGTCTATTTATACTTGTTTCTCTAGATGGCACTCCTGTCGACGTACTTTGGCTTAATTCTCTAGATTCTCTGATTGGCCTATTTCTGATAGAGGCTGCGGAAAGCTGTCCAGCGACAACTACTTGATTAGACCCATCACTATTTTGACCCTCAATATCTTTTTCAATCTCTATTAAGTATTTAAAACCCTTAGCTTCAAATCCATACCCCCTAAAATTCCCTTTAATAGTAGTTGGTAAATTAACCTCATATACATAAACTAATTTACCGCTTTTTTTATATTCAAAATTATGAGAGACAGTAATCGCATTAGGACCAAAACTAGCTATTGTTAGAGTTGAATTAACGCTAATATCATTAGTTTTCTGGTCGTATTTTATATCTACTTTTCGTGCTAACTCTCCAGCTACCGACTCTATTTTTTGTTCAGCACTAGCTGATATCCCTGTATTAGATAGCTCGACTATCGTTGGAGAGCCCTCCTTAGAGCCTAACACCAACTTTCCTGCAAATTTAACCGTGACCTTACCAAAGGGAGCAGTAAGTGTCATAGGACGAATATTAGCTGAATCATAAGCAAAAACTATATTGGCCATTTTTGCTTCTTTAGGTTGATTATTAATTGTTAAATCAACTTTGATTGGACGTAGTTCGGTATTTTTAGGTTTAAACCATTGAGAAGGGACATTAATAACTTGCCCCGGAAAGATAAGATTAGGATTGGTAATTATATCTTCATTATACTTGACTAAAAACGGCCATGCGTACGGATACTCTAATATATCATTCGCAATTTTCCACAGTGAATCGCCTTTCTTAACTACGTATCGCCTTTCTTAACTACGTATTCATGATCTTCCAGGATAATACCCTTTTGATGAGGGTAAGAATCCTATAAGAGATAGCAGTAGCCCCTCAATGACACTTACACTTACTTTAGAGTTTTTCCTTATTTTATCCGTGGACAATTGGGGAAAATTGATTGGGAGCGGGTCTGGTTTTCTGGTCGCTTACGACAAAAAAACGCTCAATTGAGCGTTTTTTTATGGCTAAAAGAGCTTTACCTAACGAGCTTTTAGCTTACTAATGGTAAAGATTGCAATTGATCCAATTGTTAACGTGAGTAACGTCAAAGAGATCGGGCGGTCTATAAAGATACCGAACTCACCATTTGACACTCCCAGCGCCTGCCTCATTCGATCAAGGAAAACCGGCCCCAGTACCAACCCTAAAATGATCGGAACGGCGGGGATATTATTGCGTTTCATAATATAGCCAATCACAGAAAAGCCTAACGCAATCAGTGCATCGGTAATTTGATAGTTTTGACTGTACGCACCAAGGAACGCCAGCACAAAAATCAGAGCGCCAATAAAACGTCCTCGAATACGTGTAATGTTGACAATGTATTTCGATGCAAACGTTAAGTAGGCAAACACAAACACATTCATAAAGAACAATGATACGTATAGGCCCGAAATAAACTCAGGATGCTCAGCAAACAAACGTGGTCCAGGAATATAGTTATGCACCATAAAGACCGATAATAACATCGCCATCAAGGCATCCGCAGGTATACCAAAAGCCAACAATGGAATCATCACCGAAGCGGTTACCGCATTATTTGAGGTCTCCGACGCGACAATACCGGCTTCCGCACCATTGCCAAACTCTTCCGGATTTTTGGAGAACTTTTGCGCCAATGTATAGGAAAAGAATTGCGAACCGAACTCTCCCACACCCGGTAACAACCCCATAACCACGCCTAAAATGGCAGAACGTATCGCCGTTACTTTGTTTCGTAGCAGCACCGTAAAACCACTAAAGTGCCCTGATCCTTCTAATTTCGTTTTAAACGAGTCGCCACTCTTCTTAGACAGTAGAATATAAGCCTGCGACATGGCAAACAAACCAATTACAGCTGGCACTAATGGGATGCCCGCTAATAAGAAGGGCTCATCGAACGTATACACTTGAGTATTATAAGATCGGTCAATACCGATGGTTCCTAAAAACATGCCCAAGCCAATCATGGCCGCCGCTTCGATGGCAAATTTGTTATGTGCCAGCACTACAAACACCATTCCTAATAAGGCCAGCATGGCAAACTCAGCCGAGCCGAATAAGGTCGCCACTTGAGACAACATGGGCGCAAAGAACACCAATGATAAAACCGAGATGATCCCGCCAAAAAACGAAGACGTATAAGCGATGGAAAGCGCTTTTTTACCTTCTCCTCGCTTTGCCATCGGATAACCATCATAGGTCGTCAGCACGGCCACTGGCGTCCCCGGGGTATTCATCAATATGGCTGGAATGGCTCCACCATACCAAGCCCCTCCGTATACACCTAAAAGCAGTGTCACGCCAAACAGTGGCTCCATTGAAAACGTCAATGGCAACAAAATCGCCATCACGCCCGCAGGCTCCAAGCCTGGAATTGAGCCGATTGTCACCCCAATCAACGCCCCAATAATGACAGCCCATATGACACCGCCACTGAAGACTTCATTTAAACCTAAAGTAATGAGTTCCATCGTCGCTCTCTATAAATAGCTGTTCATAAAATAAAGCAGTTCACCGCTGAAAAGCGTTTCGTATAAGGTGACATCTGGAAACCAAATATTGACACCAACGCGGAAGATCAAAACGATTAAAGTGACTGCAACCAAAGCATAAAATGCCCAGAACCAAGTTAAGAGGCGGCTAAGCCAAAGCAGAGACAGGACAAAGAGTAAGGTAGAGACCGCAAAGCCAATCACACCAATTGCGTAGATATAGACAATAAACAAAGTCCCTGTAATCAGAACAATTTGATAATAGGGTAAATTATCGACCAATCCTTTTATGATCGTATCGTCGCCTAGTTGAGGGCGCAGTACCGTTAAGAGTTTCAGAAATGAGAAAAACGCCAGTACACTTAGACCAACAAGAGGAGCAACAAAGGGTTGTGTATACCAGCCGCGTGCGCGTTTCATTTCCGTTGTATGTTCTGGAAAACTGAAGATTAGATACATGGTAACCACGAACGTTACGATGAAGAAAAGTTTCGACTTACGTTGCGCTTGATCCATCCTACCCTCCTTGTTTACTGCTTTTAACAGTATTTGAAATGGGTACGATCAACACCGGTATCGCAGCATTATGAATCACTTTTTGCGCCGTAGAACCTAGGAAAAGACGAGATAATGCATTGACTCTTCGATCCCCCATTACGATCATTCCAGCGCCAATCTCTTTAGACACTTGAACAATTTTCTTCGCTGGATCACCAAAGGTTACCACCACTTCTATAGCATTCTCATCGAAGGAAGACGCTTCGAGCTCTTCGACGATAAAGTTATGAATACGTGTTTTCATATAAGCACTGATTTCTTTTTTGAGTACCTCTAAGTGCTTGTCATGAGCCTCTTTAATTTCATAGCCACTCATCATTTCATCTTGTCCGCGATGAAACTGATCTGACACGTGTAAAAAGAAGATTTTTCCATTCGTCTGTATCGCTTGCTCTAATGCGGCATGCAGTACAACTCGACTCCCTTTTTCTAAATCCGAAGCATACAGAATGTTCTTCATTCTAATCCCCAAAAAAAAGCGCAGCTATCTTACTGATAACTGCGCTTTTTACTTTCTATTTCGCTCGATTTACCACTTTACGAACGGTGTACTCAAGCAAGCCTTCTTGACCAAACTCAACGCCCATACCGGAATCTTTATTACCACCAAATGGAATATGCGGTAACACCTCTGCATGGTTATTGATCCAAACGGTACCGGAGTCTAATTGCTCTACCACCCAATCGCGCTCGGGGCATTCTTCACCCCAAACAGAGCCCCCTAAGGCAAACTCCTTATGGATCGCATGAGACATCACCTCTTCTAGGTTATCGTAAGGAATGATCGGTAATACTGGACCAAACTGCTCCTCACAAACCACAGACATGTCATGTTTAGGATCTTTAATCAGTGTTGGCGCGATAAAATAACCATTTAGCCCAGCAGGTAATGATGGTTGAATCACTTCAGCACCCGCCGCTTTGGCTTCTTCAATCATAGCGTTGACACTATTAAATTGTTTTTCATTTTGCACTGGACCAAACGTCACTCCCTCATCCATACCATTACCAACAACTTGCGCTGCCGCAATTTTCGTCAAGGCATCCGACAAGGCTTCGTACTTAGAGCGATGTACGTACAAACGTTTCAAACAGGCACAGGTTTGACCCATATTGATAAACGAAGTCATATAGATTTTTTCAGCGACCTTACTGATATCCGCGTTTTCCAACACGATACCCGCATCGTTACCACCTAGCTCAAGGGTCACTTTCTTCAGATCCGCTACAGCGATTTGCGCTAAATGCTTACCGACTGGCGTGGAACCCGTGAAAACCAGTTTCTTTACATCTGGGTGTTTCACCAACGGTTCACCTACCGCGCGCCCTCCGCCAATGACCACTTGAACCAAGTTTGGTACCGTGTGCTTATTGATGATTTCAGCGAGTTTGATCGTGTTTATTGGTGTCGTTGAAGCCGGTTTGATCACCACACTACAACCTGCACGAAGCGCTGGCATAATGTGCCACACGGCAATCATTAACGGCCAATTCCAAGGCGTAATAGAGGCCACGACGCCCACAGGCAGTCTTTGTTCCTCTACATAACGCTCTGCACTGTCTTCTATTACAACGGGTTCTAGGCTTAACTCGGCATTATAACGAGTCCAACCTGCGGCACCGCCAACTTCCATTTGCGCGATGGCCATGGGTTTGCCCTGCTCCGAAACAATAATTTCAGCCAACTCAGCACCACAAGCTTCGATTTCATCTGCCACGCGATGCATGGCTTGCGTGCGTTCTGCAGCCGATGTTTTGCGCCAGATTTCAAATGCGCTTTTGGCATTTTCAACCGCTGTATTTAAGCCAGCAGAGTCAGTCTCTTCAATGCTTTTATAAACGGATTTGGTTGCGGGGTTAATGATATTAATTGCCATGTTTCATACACCATTTTTATTTTGAGCCAATTTTTATCGCGCTAAACTGTGCGTTACATTGCTTCTGAAAGTTTTTTCGCACTTTCATAGTCCAGTTCGATTCGTTTTTCCGCATCATCCATATCTGTCCAGTAAACACCGGCACCCGTTGACTCTTGAAGCTTAATAACTTCAGGTGACTGTAGGGCTTGCTGAGCAATGGCTGAGATTTTCTCTTTAATGTCACGCGGCGTGCCTTTTTTAACGAACAAGCCATTCCAAAGCGTTTGCGTAATACCTGTCGCTTCATTCAATGTTTGTACATCTGGGGCAATAATAAGACGATCATAAGTAAACGATGTTAATAACTTCACATCACCAGAATCTAAGCAAGGCAATATTTGCTGAGTGGTTGTGTTGGCAATGTCGGCATCGCCATTTGCCAGCGCCGCACAGTTCAATTCATTGAAAGCAGAGTCTGAGGCGATTTTGATACCCAATTTATCCGCCGCTTGGAATGTAAGAGCAGTTGGAAGCGCTTGGTACCCAAAGTGACCTAGGGAGATATTGTGATCTTTCGAGTATTCCGCCAGTTCAGCAAGATTGTTATAAGGAGAATCCGCTTTGGTTGCTAATACGAACGGGTAGTCTAAGAAAATACCTATCGGTTCGAACGCGTCTTTGTCATACGGTGCGTTACCACCCACCACGGCAGAGGTCACCAAGTCCACAACAAAAGAACCAATCACGCTGCCATCAGGGCGCGATTGTGCTACCGATGTCGCGCCTAACACACCGCCACCACCAGGCTTGTTTACAACGGTCGCTGGTACGCCTGTCTGCTTTGACATTTCTTCAGCGATTCGACGGGTCAAGATATCTTCAATATCGCCAGGAGGCCATGGCACAATAAAACGAACTGGGCGATTAGGATATTCCGCAGCATTCGCGGCCGTCGATACAGCCCCCATCAGCATAGTGCATGCGATTGGGGCAAGAATTAGTTTCATGCTCTTATTCATTTTTATGCTTCCTTTTGTTTGTTATAAGTAAAAATTACACTTGCGTCTGTCTATGCTCTATGTCCCGTTGGGGACATTTTTATACTCCTACCTTGCTCGGCGTTTCATATCGATCGCTTTTAAATCGAACTTAGAAGTAAATTTGCACTTTTTGTAAACACCATCCTCTTTTATTTCAACAAAGCTCTATCCAGTTTTGGCAAAACTGCTTCATCAACCTTTACATATGTAAGTTATTCATCGATGTTTATATCTTGAACTTTAGCTGTTTGGAGGGGCTCCCATGAACCACGAAGCTCAACAAGACTTAACCTATCACCATGAGGTGACCCACAATACGGAAGAGCATTCAGCGGCATGGAGAGGTTGGCAGATCACTTGTGATCAAGTAACTGATGGCCAATTCGAGGGCGAAGTAACCGAACTAGCGTTCGATGATTTGCAATTAATTAGAGATCGTTCCAATCAAGCCTTGGTTAAAACAGGGCAAGCAATGAAGAACTTCTTAACATTCAGCGTACCTGCTCGCCAGCATACGCAAGAGTTTTACTGTGACGGGCACCTATCGGTGGCCAATCATATTTTGATTGCACCAGCCGATCGCTTACCTGAGATTCATACACCTAGCAACCTAGATATCTTTTGCATCAGTGTTGATTTAGACGTGATAAAAAACATGTTAAGCAATCAAGGCATTGAGTCTGGCTTAAACAGCTACGCAAGCTCTACCTACCTAAAAGAAGCCTGTTTTGGTGAAGAGTTGAGTGATTGTTTGCATACAATTTTTTCATCAGACCTGTCGACACAACAACTGGAATACTCCCGAATTCAAAACGGCATCAAAGGTACGATCATGCAACACTTAATCGACCTAGCTGATTCAGGGGATAATTACGCAATAACACCTTTGGCACGCAAAGTCATGGTCGACCGAGCGCGAGAGTATGTCCTTGCCAATTTAGATACCCCACCCACTATTCTCGAGTTATGCAATGTTGTGGGTGCCAGCCGCCGCAAACTGCAATACTGCTTCCAAGAAACCTTTGGCTTAAGCCCTGTGTCCTATCTTAGGATCATGCGACTTAATGCCGCGCATCGAGATTTATTGCATTATTCTAATCAATACAATATTCAAGATATCGCTGCAAAATGGGGCTTTCTTCACTACGGCCGCTTTGCCTCTGAGTATCGTACGCTGTTTGCGGAGCTGCCTTCGCAAACCATAAAACGTGCGTCATAAATCCTATTAGCGCCACTCAACACACTGATTGATTGTGTATGACACAATGAATCAGTGTATGCGTCTTTCAGGCTCCATCCTACCCTCCTAACTGCCGATATAATCGCGCTGATAGCTCACCACTCGACATCAGATTTTTTGCCTCTTACTCATTTAAACACGACTTTTTTTCTAGAAATGTCCTAGAAGTCCTTGAGAAATGTCCATTCAAACACCTACCGATTAGACCAATAATAAAGTTACTTTCACGATAACAATAAGAGAGAATGGCATGAAACGTCACAACCCATTACTAGAAGACCTTAAATCTGTCCTACCTGCGATCGCCGAAAATGCAAGCAAAACAGAAGCGTTGCGCCAAGTCCCTAAAGAAAATATCGAACTGCTAAAAAAAGTCGGTTTACATAAAGCTTTTTTGCCAAAAGCGTATGGTGGTTATGAGATTTCCTTACCTGAATTCTGTGATTGCATTGCAGCACTGGCAGGCGCCTGTTGCAGCACGGCATGGGCCTTTAGCTTACTTTGCACGCATAACCATCAAATGGCGTTGTTTTCAAAACAGCTGCAAGACGATGTTTGGAAAGAAAACCCAGATGCGATGGCCAGCAGTAGTATTGCCCCATTTGGACGCTATCAAGAAGCCGAAGGCGGCATCATTTTTAATGGTGATATGAAATGGAGCAGTGGTTGTGACCACGCAGACTGGGCCATTGTTGGCTTCTTACGTGATAATGCTGAAGGCGCAAAAGATTACTGTTTTGCTGTCATCCCAAGTTCTGATTACCACATTGATGATGATTGGCACGCAATGGCGATGAAAGGTTCCGGTACCAAAACACTGGTGATTAAAGACGCTTTTGTACCAGAACATCGTATTCAAAAAGCCAAAGACATGATGGAAGGCAAATCGGCTGGTTACGATTTATACCCAGACAGCAAAATTTTCTACGCGCCCTACCGCCCTTATTTTGCCTCCGGCTTTGCTGCGATGGCACTAGGGGTCGCTGAACGCATGGTCGAAGTGTTCCAAGAAGTAACGTCCACCCGAGTTCGCGCATACACAGGTGCAAAAGTTCATGCGGCTACGCCTGCCTTAATGCGTCTAGCGGAGTCAAAGCACCAAGTCATGGCAGCACGTGCTTTTATGGAAAAGACCTGGGATGAACATAAAGCATTTGCAGAAGCGCATCGCTACCCAACGCGTGAAGAGCTGGCCTACTGGCGTACCAATCAAGCGTATTCTGTCAAAATGAGTATCGAAGCGGTGGACCGTTTGTTTAATGCCATCGGAGCAACACAATGGATGCTCGACAAAGAAGCACAACGTTTATTCCGTGATACGCATATGTGTGGTGCCCACGCCTACACCGACTACGATGTCTGTGCACAAATATTAGGACGTGAGCTGATGGGCCTTGAGCCAGACCCTTCCCTTCTTTAAGAAAGGTCTGAGCATTCTCCCTACGTTTAACCACTACTATTGATAGAGAGCACCCTAATTATGAGTTTTGATCCTAAAGAATTTCGTCGTTGTCTTGGTAACTTCGCAACCGGTGTCACCGTTATTACGGCGCAAGCTGAAGATGGCACCAAAGTCGGTGTGACCGCAAACAGCTTTAACTCCGTTTCACTTGATCCTGCCTTGGTTTTATGGAGCATTGTCAAAGAGTCAAGCAGCTACCCGATTCTAGAAAAAGCCTCGCATTTCGCCGTCAACATCTTGGCGGCCGACCAGATTGATTTGTCTAATAACTTTGCCCGTCCAAGTGATGACAAATTTGCCAACGTGGCATTTGAAGCGGGCGCTGGCCAAGCGCCACTACTTCACAATACGGCGGCCAATTTCCAGTGTGAAAATTATCAAATTGTCGACGGCGGTGACCACTGGATTATGATCGGTAAAGTGGTAGCGTTTGAAAATAATGGTCGTAGCCCACTGTTGTACGTACAAGGCAGTTATGCGGGCGCCATTCCGTTTACCGGAACACAATCACCTGATAAAAATGTCGCCTCACCTGAAACGCTAGAACGTCTGCACAACAGCGCCATCTATCTGATGAATAAGGTTTTGCAAAAACTGCAAGAAAACTACCTGCCAAAGCAGTCAGCTACCGGGCTTAGCTCCAGTGAAGCTCGTTTATTATTAGTATTAAGCGATGCACCCAATGTGTCATACGATGACCTCACCAACTTGGTGACCATTCCAGAGCCGGATGTCCAAGCTGGGATAGAGCGTTTGCAAACGTCAGGCTTAATAAACCAAGCGATGGCCCTTACTGACAAAGGGCTGGAGATGGCAGACCGACTTTGGGCTATTTCCAAGCAACAGACCGACGAAGTGTTCAGTTCTTTTGACGATGAACAATATCAAAGCTTCAAGCTACAACTGCAAACACTTTTGAAGCAACTGTCATAACGCACACACTTAGACTCATCAGTCCGTTCATTTAAAAACTAAGGCAGATCAAACGGCCTTAGTTTTTTTATGTTTAAATTCTGACGCGTATTCTTACATGCAGTTCAAAAATCCACACACTCGCCTCTTCTCGCATCGCTTAGAAATGAATGCGACTAATGCTGTTCATAGTAAAACGATCCTTATAAAATAAGGGCTCAATTAACGTTCCCCAGACAGAGCAGCTTACACGTCTATGAAAAAACTCGAAGACTCACTGACCCTCCAACTTCTGCGTGCACGCGAATCTGCCATGACTTTCTTTCGCCCCGTGCTTCTTAAGGCGGGCTTTACTGAACAACAGTGGCGAGTACTTCGTGTTTTAAACGATCATGAAGAATTGGAAGCAAAACAGCTTGCGCATTTATGCTGTATTTTAAGCCCTAGCCTGACACGAATTGTTAATCGCTTTGTCGAAGAAAAAATGATTATTCGCAAGCGCTCTCATGAAGATCAGCGCATCACACTGTTATCTCTAACCGAGGAAGCTAAAGCGTTAGTCAAAGAATTTCGACCGAATGTCGACGCCGGTTATAAACAAATTGTGGACAAACTCGGGGAAGATAAAGTAAAGCAGCTTAGCCAGCTTTTAAAAGAAGTGATTGATATTTCTGCTAGCGGAAAATAAAAAAAGCGCAATTTACATTGCGCGAATAGTGAGTAAGGGCAGAACTCATATCTATTTCAATCATTTTGCAGTCATCCATTACCACACGATCATTTTATCGATCTAAATATCCTTTAAGAATAGCTCTTTCGGGACATTTCTAACGACATCAGAAACGCGAGAATCGGTACGGGCTTGGGTCAATAATGGGGGATTCATTACTGACCAAGTCCGCTGCGAGTTGACCCGCAGCAGGTCCCGTACCGAAACCGTGCCCTGAAAAACCTGTTGCAACCGTTAAGCCTGGTATCTCGGCAATGCGGTCAATCACGGGGTTAGAATCAGGTGTCACATCAATAATCCCAGCCCAAGCTTCCTCAATTTCAGCCTTCTCAAACACTGGCCATGCATTACTTAGATTGTTCAACGCATCTTGGTTTAAGCCATGGTTAACGTCAGGGTTATTGACTCGCACTTTTTCAAATGGCGAGACACTGTCACTTTTCCAGTGGCGCCCTAACGCTATATCTTTAAAGAAGGTACAGCCGAACGAGATTTTCAAGAAACTACGCTGAGTACGCAATTGATCTAAGTATTTGCTGCCAATTAATAAATGGTCCAGTGTCACCGGCGCATCCAATTTACCGCGTTGGGTAATGATATAGCCGCCATCTTGGTGTTTACGAAAAGAAAAGTCCGGTCCACCTACGGCAATGTCGGTTGGCCCGTCCATGGGTTTTGTGCGCAATACCGAACACACCAATGGTAAGGTAGGCAATGAAATGCCATGGTTACCCAGGAAGCGACGCGACCAGGCGCCACCTGTTAGCAATACTTGGTCACACAGAATTTCTCCTTTCTCTGTCACGACACCACTGATTTTACCCGCGCTGGTTTGCAGTGTTCTTACAGCGCAGTTTTGCACAAAGACAGCACCTTTCGCCATGGCCGCTTTCGCCATGGCTGGCACCGCAATAGACGGTTCCGCTTTACCATCCGTCGGTGTGTACAAGCCCCCTTTCCACTGACCTTGGCCACCTGGAACGTGCTGATCAATGTCTTTTTGGCTTAACAGCTTAGAACCCAGATCCAATGATTCAACAGATTTTAGCCAGCCTTCATGCATGGCTAGCTGTTCATCGGTTTGTGACAGAAACATGATGCCAGATTGCTTATAACCCACGTCTGAGCCAATACGTTCGGGCATTTGTGCCCACAGACGATCCGCGGCTAAGGCCAAAGGCACATCGTCAACATGACGGCTGGTTTTACGAATCCAGCCCAAATTTCGAGACGATTGCTCTCCTCCAAGATGACCTTTTTCGATGACCACAACCGGTATGTTGCGTTCAGCCAAAGCTAAAGCAGCCGACACGCCAACGATACCCCCGCCGATAATGACCACGGATGTTGAATCAGGCAACGTATCCTGCGTTGCTATTCGTTCTAGCGTAATCGTCATAGATATTTCACCTCAAAAAGCCCTCCTTAATTGAGAGGGCTTTACTTAACAATCTAATTATTGAGAAACGTTAATTGTTTCAACGTCTGCTTCAGAAGCACCACGGTAAGCCGTTACTTCTAGTTCAACCTTGTACACAGTAGAACCTAGAGGTGGGCATGTAACGGTTGTCACTGGGTCTACGCCACGGAATTTCGTGCCGATGAATTCCATGACTTTTGCCGTATCCTCTGGGTCTTGGATAAACACGCGCGACACCACAACGTCTTTCAAACTAGCGCCAACCGGTACCAGAGCACGTTCAATGTTTTTGAATACTTGCTCGGCTTGCTCAATGACATCTTCTGGGATTTCCTGCGTGTCTGGATTACGCCCTGCTGTATTTGATACATAAATCCAGTTATCAACGGCCACAACACGAGAGTAGCTGGCGATTTCTTCAAACTTAGAGCCAGTTTTTACTTTAACAATTTTAGTCATTTACACACCTATGGAATGTGATTAGTTAGAATTTAGATCGTCAGTCACGTTGTTAGCGCAACACTGGGGTATCCCAAAGATTTAAAGGAACACCGATGCCTTTTTCGATTGCGTTACGGTAGACAACCGTTGCCCATGCCACGTCTTCTACCGGCATGCCACCAACCGACATAATGATGATTTCTTCGTCATTTTGGCGCGCTGGGGTATCACCAGCGACAATCGCCCCTAGGTCTTCAAGGTCTGACTCAGACATTAATTTGTCATCGATCATGTCCATGAAACGCATACCGACCAATGGAATAGTATGGTGCGCAGGTTTCGGTACTTCTTCGTACCACGCTTTGTAGAGACCAATGCTGTCCATCACTTTGCGCACGTTGTCGCTGCTCATGCCATCGTCCAACATACAACTCGCTGGCATCGCTAGGAATGCGCCAGGTTTCACCCATTCATGTTTCACCATTGGGTATTTCGACGGGTCGCCTACTTCGCCAGAGTTACAGTAAGAAACCAGATCGGAGCCACGTACAACCTCTTCTACGCTGTCCACGACGTGTACATTTTTAAATTGCGGGTAGTTTTCTTTGACCCATTCGACAAACGCGTCCAGATTTTTTTGACCACGACCTTTGATCTTGATCGTATCGACGTTTGGGCGAACTGCCATAAACGAGGCAACGGTCGTTTTCCCCATCACGCCGGGGCCTAAAAGGCCAATCACCTTGGCGTCTTTACGCGCCAGATGACGTGCACCCACACCAGGAATTGCACCTGTTCGGTAAGCCGAAAGAAGGTTTGCAGACATAAATGCTAATGGCGCGCCCGTTTCAATGTCATTCAAGATCATCAACAAAATAGAACGTGGCAAGCCGCGTTCACGGTTAGCAATATTAGAGCCGTACCACTTCACACCACTGGTTTGAAAGTTGCCACCTAGATAAGCCGGCATCGCCATCAAGCGACGATCTGCCGTAGGCTTAGGCATGGTTGGAAAAGGTGACTCATCTGGAAAGGTAATCATTGCCCCATGCGAATCATTGTTGGGCCCCGCCATGCGATAGTCGCCATGATGTAGCAACCCAAACATCTCTTCCATTGTATCTACGCATTGCGCCATATCGGTGACGCCAGCTTTGATCATGTCTTCTTCTGAAAGGTAGATGAAATCAATCTTAGTATTCTCAGTCATAGCCATACCTATCTAAAACGAGTTAATATTTTTATAAAGCTCGAAGTCATACACTGGAGATCTGTCTACCTATGAATGACGTTTAGAAATACTTTAGATAAGTAAACTGCATAAATATTGAATATTTGCGCCAATTAAGGATTTTGAATCGGCAATGTTGTAAGTAAAAATTATAAAAAAGGTAATCACTATGACAACAGCACACATTGGTACAGGAGAGCAGCCATGGTTCGTCATACATTCGCAATCGGATGTCTATCAATACGCGCCACAGATTCATGGCGTCTCTCAGATCTATCGTTTTCAGGCAGGAGAGCACTCTGATACAACCTTTGCTATCCCAGATGGCTGTGTCGACATCATGTTTGACTGCACTGAACAATCCCCCAGCGCCAAGATCTGTGGCTCTACAGTCTGCGCGCAAAATGCAAAATTAAAGCAAGGTCATCATTACTTCGGGGTTCGTTTTATGCCCGGAACGATTCTTAAATCGTTTGATATTTCGACCAAAGAGCTGATAAGCCAGCGTTTAAATCTGTTCGACTTCGTACAAGATAAAACGTTTCTATTGGAACAACTGATGGCGAATCAAGACTTCTCAACACAAGCGCAGATTATTGAGCGATACTTAATTCACGATACAATCGTGGCACCGTCAAGCAAGACTCAAACCGTGATAGAAGCCATTATTCAACACAGTGGCAACATTCAAGTGGCTCAAATTGAGCAGTTAACGGGAATCAGTAAACGCACCATGCAGCGCTTATTCAGCGATGAAATTGGCCTATCCCCAAAAGCATTCTGCCGCATCGTTCGCTGCCAAAGCGCCATCCGCATCATCAATCAAACGTCCGATCTGAGACTGATTGAATTGGGCAATGATTTAGGCTTCAGCGATCAACCTCACTTTATGCGCGAATTCAAAAAACTCATTAGCGCTACGCCCTGCGATTATCGAAAACAGATTCTTAAATCTTCCTACGCTTCTCGAATCCACACACGTTAGTTCACTCCCTCCCCTGTTTTCACTCGGCGAAACTGATCCATAACGTATCAATTTCGCCGAATTACTTAACATGTTTACTAAATATCTAGCAGTGAGTATCCTATTTCTAACCCCTGATTTGACGGAACCGATATGAAACCCATCCCGATGCCTGTATTGATCACGATGGCAATGGGCAGCCCTATTGCACTGAATGCATTGTTACCCGTATTGCCTCTCGTTGCAGACACCTTTGCGGTGTCCAACAGCACCGCACAGCTGAGTTTGTCCTTGTATTTGGCAGCGCTAGCCATTGGACAACTGAGCTTAGGCGGGCTGATTAATGCCCAAGGGCTCAAACACAGCCTTCGTATTGGTTTGATTGGCTTTATATTTGGAAGCAGTTTAGCCATGTTTCAATGGAGCATTGAAACGCTGCTGGTTGGGCGTGTTTTTCAAGGGTTGGGCGGAGCCGCGATGATCTCGATTGCCCGTGCGTTACTCGTCGAAAGCTACGGCAATAAAGTCGCGCCTCAGAAAATGGGCTACATTATTATGGCCATTGCCTTATCACAAAGTGTTGCCCCTTTATTAGGCAGTTACATTACAGATTGGTTTGGCTGGGGCTATATCTTTGTGATGACGGCACTTATGGGAGGTCTTTTACTGTTGCTGTCTAATCAATACGTTAAGATGAATCCGGTTGCCAAAAAACGTTTTTCATTCCAAGAGACGTTAACGCTCTATCAAACTTTGCTTAAAGACGCTTCTTTTCGAAGCTACGCCATGGCCAATACGTTGATTGCTTGCTGCTTCTACTTTTTTGTCAGCGCCTCTCCTTACATCACCGCAACATTTGATCAATCAAGCCATTTATTTGGTTATTGGTTTATGAGCATCACCCTGAGCTTCATGTTAGGTGGCTTTTTAAGTACGCGCGTCACAAAATACGTCAGTGAAGACCGCGCCATTGTGTTAGGTAACGGGATCGCGTTACTCGGTGCGCTATTATTGCTGTTGATCCCAATGATCACCTATACCCATTACCTAACGCTTTTTCTACCGATGAGCTTAGTGACCCTTGGGCGAGGCATCAGTCAGCCGTCTTATCAATCGGCGGCGATTGGTGGTGTCGGCAGTAACGGCGGTATGGCCGCTGGGTTAATGGGATTCTTGCAACTGGCGTTTGGTGCCATTTGCTCTCAGGTGTCCCCTGTCATGGTCGAAGCCTGGCCGCTATCGCTTTCTATCGCCATTATTACCTGCGTTGGTATCGCACTGAGCGTGCATTCTATTCAACTCTATAGAAAGCCTGCCAAGCCCCATTTTTAGAATAAGCCATAGGTGTTCTTTTTCAGGCTTTTTAGTTAAGTTAATGAATCACTAAAAAGCCTAGGTTCAGTGGATGCAAACCAAAAAGAAACGCGCCCTCATCAATCAAATCACTGACTTTGATATCAAGCTCATTCGTTTGTTTAAAACAGTGATTGAGTGCGGAAGCTATACCGCAGCGGAATCTATGTTAGGTGTCACCAAATCAGCTATTTCAATTCAAATGAGCGATCTAGAAAAACGCTTGGACATGAAGCTGTGCCACAGAGGTCGCGGTGGCCTCACACTCACGGAAGAAGGCGAAGCGGTTCTAAGTCTCTCAGAAGTGCTACTGGCGTCGATTGAACAGTTTAGAAGTGATGTGAACCAAATTAACAATGAGCTACGAGGTGACTTAAACATAGCGCTGGTTAATAACCTCGTCACGCAACCACAAATGCGCGTTACCCATGCGCTTAAAGACCTGCGCAACCTTAGTGATAAGATCAATATTAACATCACCATGTCGACACCCAGCGATATTGAAAAAGGCGTGATTGATGGACGTTTCCATGTCGGTGCAGTCCCGTCGAACAACAAAGTATCAGGGCTGGAGTATCACCCTTTGTATACTGAGCAATACTACTTATACTGCAGCGATGAGCACCCTCTGTTTTCCTATGCGAAACCCGATAAGGCGTTAGTGGAACAGAGCAATACGGTGATCACTGGGCACCGAATGACCCCAGACGTTGCCTTGATTTATCAGTCGCTAAATTGCTGCGCCACCGCTTCGGATCACGAAGGCATTGCCTTTTTAATTCTGACAGGCACATACATTGGCTTTTTACCAGAGCATTACGCAGAGCACTGGGTGGCAAAAAACCGCATGAAAAAGTTACTAGCCAAAACCTATAAATTTAACTCTGAAATTAATTTGGTGACAAAACCAGCAGCGCTGCACAATCAAATCTTAAGTCAGTTTCTCGAGTTCATACAAAATGAGCGTGCTTGACGGGTACGCTGACGTACGGGGTTTTCTTTATTGACCGTCTTGAATCGGCAATGGAGCATCCGTTTTGACCGCACGAATGGCAAAGTTGCTGTGTATGTCTTTCACAAAGGGCAAAGTTTGGATGGTACGAAGTATCGCTTCGTATTCTTTTAAGTCGTGTACCACCACTTCTAAGCGATAATCCGATTGCCCTGACACCACAAAGCAGCTCAACACATTCGCCATGGCAATGATTGAGGTTTCAAATTGTGAACTGGTTTGATCTTTATGATTTTCCAGTGACACATCCACGAACACGGTCATGCCAAGCCCTACTTTCTCTCGATCGAGCGTCGCTCTATAACCTGTGATCACCTGCTCACGTTCCAACTTTTTGACACGTCTTAGACAGGGTGACGGCGACAAATGAATGCGCTCCGACAACTCTACATTGGTAAGACGACCATCTTCTTGCAGTTGGCGTAAGATCGAAAAATCTACTTTATCCGTCATTTGGCATACTCAATCTATTAGTATCTATAAATTAGCATATTATGCCTTTATGAACATAAAACCTTACCAACATAGCAAGGACATGCCTCGCCTCTTTCCTGAATAATGATGGCTGACCGATGCGTATTGAAACGCTTTCTTACGCCATATCCCTCATTATTAAAGGTACGCTCAGATGGCTCAACTGCACGCTTCTACATCCTCCACGGTGCCCCAGTATCGACAGCTAGCGCAAGGAAACGCGTTTCAACTTGGCATCGGCTCTGCCCTAGCAACGGTTTTAATTTGGAGCGGTTTTTTACTGTCAATGCGAGCCGGCGCCATATCTGCGTTAACCACGTATGACTTAGCGCTGATGCGTTTTGTTTTACCTGCTCTCGTGTTATTGCCTTGGATGATTCGAGATTGGTCGCGCGTCGTGGCCACCTCTAAATGGGTGTTAGCGGGCATCGTGATCGGTGCGGGGGTACCGTTTTTTTACCTGAGTAGCATGGGGGCTTCCTTCGCACCGGCTGCTCATTCGGGTCTGTTGATTCCAGGCACCTTCCCTTTATTCGTCACCGGCATTGCCGTTTTAGTATTTAAAGAGCCCATTTCAAAACAACGCTTAACGGGCCTATTCTGTATTGCCATCGGCGTCTTGAGCCTAGTTGCCGCTTCCCTGTTAGAGGTTGGCAGTCAGGTCTGGAAAGGCGATCTTATTTTCTTGATGGCGTCCTTATTGTGGGCACTTTACACCCTTTGCCTGAGACTGGCTGGGTTGCCACCGCTGGCGATTACTGGTTTTTTATGTGCCGTTTCCAGCGCGGCTCTGTTGGTGCTCTATGGGTTGGGCTATGCCAATACAGGCTTAACAGAAACCCCCATCACCACGGTCGCCATACAATTTACGATACAAGCAGTGTTGGTTGGCATTGTGGCAGGTTTTACCTATGGCTTTGCGATTAACCGCATTGGAGCGGAGTTGAGTGCCGCGCTTGGCTCGTTGACACCCGTTGTAGTCGCCTTATTAGCCATTTTTGTTCTTCATGAGCCGTTTACGCTTTCCACCTTTTTAGGCTTGGGCTTGGGCTTGGTCTGCGGCGGCGTATTACTTGCCAGTGGTTTTTCTTTTCGCTCTGTTTTCTCTCGATAATAGGTAACGTTTATGTTTTTTAACACGCTTAGCGCGGCGGCGCCGGACCCGATCATGGCATTGTCTTCTCTTTGCCAACAAGATGCTCGCCCATCCAAGTTAGATTTGGGGATCGGCGTCTACCGCAATGAAGCGGGTAATACGCCGATATTTCAAGCCGTCAAAATGGCTGAACAGGCACTATTGCATCAGCAAGACTCAAAAGCCTACGTCGGAATGCGGGGCAATCTGTGTTTTAACCAAGCCATGACCGCGCTCATACTCGGCGATCAACAGCCTTATGATCGTGTGCGCACCTTACAAACCCCAGGTGCCAGCGGCGCCTTACGCTTACTTGCGGATCTCATTGCTCGAACGCAACCTCACGCCACGATATGGCTAAGTGATCCTAGCTACACCAATCACGAGCCTATTTTCCGCGCAGCGGGTCTAAAGGTTCGTCACTACCCTTACTTTGACCTCGCCACCAAGCAGATCAACCATCATGCAATGATGTCTCAATTTGCGCAGCTGGACACAAGCGATGTTGTGCTGCTACATGGCTGTTGCCACAACCCAACGGGCGCAGATCTGACTTTTACCCAGTGGCAGCAGGTAACCGAGCTAGCTTTACACAGAGGCTTTCTACCCTTTATTGACATGGCCTACCAAGGATTTGGTCAAAGCCTTGAGCAAGATGCCAAAGGGGTGCGTTACCTAACGGAACACGTTCCTGCGTATCTGTTAGCCAGCTCGTGCTCCAAGAATTTTGGTTTGTACCGAGAACGCGTTGGCGTGGCAATGGTCGCAGGTGAAACCGAGACCGTCAGCGATCACATGCTGTCTCAACTGATTTGCTTAGCACGCAACAGCTATACGATGTCGCCTGATCACGGTGCGGCCGTTGTCGCACACATACTTAATGACATAGCACTAAAAGATAACTGGCAAAACGAGCTCAACACGCTTAATCAACGTATTCGTCATACACGCAGCGCTCTGCGCCAAGCGTTAGAAAATCGCTTCGATAAAGACTTTCGTTTTATTGAACAACACCAAGGTATGTTCACAATGATGGGACTCACGGCTGATACCGTTAAGCGGTTGCGCACAGAAAAAGCCATTTACCTACTCGACAATGGCCGACTCAACATTGCCGGGCTGGCCACCTCCCAAATTGACTATTTTGCTGACAGTTTAAAAAGTGTGGCGCAAGATGACGGCTAATAGTTAGCCATTTTCTTGGTTTTTCTATGCTTAATTTTTAACGTATCAGATTGGTAAATAATGCTAAGCTGCTCATAGTTTTCTCACTCGAAAGGAATGCCCATGTTGATACGTAACCTAACCTTTGCTGTATTGCCTTTTTTATTAACGGCGTGTACGACAATGTCTGAGCCAACGAGTGACGTGCAGACGCAACAACACATTGCATCGAGCGCTGTCGCGCAACCAAAAACGGCCGAGCAAAAGGATATGTCACTGATTGCAGACATCAAACAAAGCCAGCAACAAGCCAAACAAAAGCAATCGAAAGTAGAGCAAGAAGCGCACTCTCGTCAGGCACGATTCGAACACAACCTAAAACAGCCAAAACCGGTCGGCGCGCAAGTATGCACATGGCAAAATAGCATTGGTCATGTCGCAGCGGTGGAAAAAGACCGCATCCAAATCAACGTTCATGGACGCGCGCCGTCAACCACCTATGGCGCCTTCTTTGGCGCCAACCCTACAAACCAAGACATTGAAAAACAAGAAGCAACAGTCTGGACCGATGGAGAAGATTGGGCGGTGTGTGGCGGTAAGTAAGACTTGGGGCTTACATATAAATCAAAGAAAGCATGAACGGCTAGCTTGATAACCGATTGACAAACAACACGACTTTAAAGCTTGGCTTGCCCCAAACACTGAAGCCACTCGATAAGTCTAAATTACCTGAAAGCCTTTCATGCAGCTCTTCGCTGACCCCCGCGTAGTCAGACAAGGTGAAGCTCTCTGGTGCCCAGATATGCAGTAAAACTTGGGTGTTGGTTTACATGCTTTGAACATGAGGCGTCCCTTGAAGTAAAGGAAAGTCCGTCAGCTTTTCTAATATGCCATGATAGCTGTCCGCTTCGATAACCGCACCATGCCCCATGCCTTGACCAGCCAAGGCTGAAAGGAAGTGAGCAAAGTCGATACGTGCCACCGCTTCACTGTCGATCATCGCTAGCAAGCCAGTGATAAATTCATTGATGTAATGATTGGCAGCATCGAGGGCATCATTCAGTTTGACGTTATCGCCTAACGCCTGTTGTAACTTGGCATTCTCCAACACAATGGTCGTGCCTTAAGTCCTACTTAAAATGAAAGAGCCCTCTTCTGGGCTCTTTCATTATCTTAAGTGCAAAATAGCAAATCGAAATATTGACCTATGACTTTACGTCTCTCGCTCATGTTGACCTAGGTTACTCAAATATTCATTACCTTTAAAACTGAGCAAAAAAATCATACAGCTTATCTTTTACTTCTTCTGCGTCAATAAGTTCAATTTCATATGAAGAGGATTTTAAATCCTGTTTATCAGTATCACTCTGAGCAAAGCCAATAGATGATAGTTTCTTAGTCATAGCATCCAAGTTACTTATATCTTTGATATGAACATTCATCAAGAATCCATCTTCAGATTTGTAAATAGATATATTTAAAGTATTGCCTTCAGAAGAATAGCCGCTGATTGATACATAAGCATCTTCCTCCCTAGATTTGACTTCTTCATATCCAATATTAGTAAAAGGAAGAAAACGCTCTTTCTCGCTTTCAAGCTGTAACTGCAAGGCTTTAGTAAGCAGTTCACAATGATAGTGATTACGCTGCGACTGACTCAGCAAAAGAATTTGGTTTCCTTCACGGGCAATAAAGCCCTGAGATGAATATATGAAAAGTTCTTTGCTTTCAATGAGTGCAGCCACCCAAGGCTCATACTGATTCGAAGACAATGCTTGGTGACATATTGCTTCTAAAGAGCCTTGAAGATCACTTTCATCAAGCAATGCATCATCAAGAACAGCCTTTACGTACTCTTGCTTTTCTTCATCAATTGCATTGCCGTTTCGCATAAGGCGTCGCCAACTATGGTCTCGAGGAATATTGTTGCGGCCATCCCTACTGTGAAGCAGATTTAGTCGACCTTGTGAAGCTTGTGTACAATAAAGCCCCTTACTAAGAACAGCCCTCTCCCAAGCATAATCAATGCAACTCGACCCCTTGCTAATCTGGCCAAAAATTGACGACAGTAGGCCAAAGTAGCGAGTAAATTTACTGAGGTACTGGTTGTCATCTCCACCTGTCCAATCACAGTTTCTATGCTGTCGATAGTAATTTAAAACACCAGAAAAATTTAAAATACAACCAACCTGACCATTAAAGAAAGTATCTTTTTCCGCACTTATAATTATCTGACGCCATCTATCTGATCTTTGAATCAGATGTGCTTTTATTTTCTCTTCCTCAACTTGCCCACTCTGGAATACAGTTAGACTACAATCATCTTTAAGCTCATCAAGGATAGCTCTATCCAATTGGAGCAAGTCATTAATGACAAACAAAGCACGAGAAAAGTCCCTAGAAGAGTCTGTAATCGTATTTTCAGTTAGGTTGTAAATTACCCTCATCCAATCACTAAGGTTGGATAAGTCAGAGTCAGTATTAATACTTGCCTTTGCCTTCGCCAGATATCCATAGAATGCAAAAAATCTTAGCTTCTCATCATAGTTTGCGCTGTTTTGGATGACCTTTTCAAACACCTCTTTTTCTTTATAGTAAGAGCTCTCAGGGAGATAGCTTTGGATTTCGTTATCAGCATGCCCATCTCGGTATATTAGGTCTAGAAATTCAATTAACCGCTCAATCAAAGCTTGACTAAAGCTACCTAGGCTTTCGTATTCAGATATAGTAGGTTCTTTAAGCTTACCGCCCTCGCCAAACAAAGCTTTCGTAAGTAGCTCTATTTTTAACGGCTGTTCTTGATTGTCCAAAAGTGATTGGATCATTATCAGCTGCCGAAAAAAATGCATAAACTCATCGTCAAATGAGTTATCCGTAGAGCATATATTGCGGTAAGGCCAAAATAGGTCAGCCCAGTCCGTATCGATTTTATGGATAAAGTATTCATAACCATTTACAACACCATTACGGAAAGGCAATTCATAAGCTGGCCATGGTGCAATATATGACTCAATGTACTGCTCCAGCTTGGCTTTAAAATTCTCAAAAACTGTGAGGGGCTTACCTCGGGCATTCATTTTAATATAAAGCTCATCTGATAAACCAAATGAATGCAAATTAAGAAACTGAAATGTGATATAAGGCTTTTCGATCTGGCATAGGCGAAGAAACAATCCCGCCTCATTTCCAGCAAACATATCCTGAATTGAGTCCAACATATTCAGGCAAGCTTGAACTGTTGGATCTTGTCGCCAAGATAGAAAAAACCAGTGACTATCTATAATACTTTCGCTCACGGATCGATTGCTAAAGTCTACTTTTCTGCTTGCTAATGCATCAAAAAATTCACTCGAGCTTGGCCTGGTCTTGTAAGTAAATCGAGATTTACCTGACTCCGTTAGGAATTGGAGCTTAAATTGCTCAATACATTCATCTGCAACGGCTAGATACCAGTGCAACAAAAATAATGTAGTTAGTCTCTGCTGTCCGTCGAGTACAGAGAAAATCTCGTTTTTCTCTGTGTCTTCATTGGTAATATTTTCATAATTACCATACACAAAATCTAGATCTAGAGATTGCCTATCTGAATGATCATTTTGTGTTAACGTTTTAAACAATGAACGAAGAAATAGAGTTCTAACTTCGTTTTCTTCTGTGCGGCCTTGCGCGTAATCCCGCTGCAAAATCGGAACTTCCACAGTGCTTACATGGTTAAAAAGATTAAAAAATGTGAGGTTCTTACCGCTCATGAGTGCACTCCTGTACCACGAAATAATCCATCAATGCTTTCTACCATTGCCTGCAAATGATCCTGAGTATCTTTTGACTCCCAATAGAGCATTTTGTCGACTTTCTTGCTGTAGTACTTCAGAAATACATTCTTTGTACATAATGGGACAAATGTTGCCTTCTTATCTAATGCAATGATCGTTGAACGTTTAATTGGAAAAACTGCGTTTTGGTAGCTGCGATTCGTGGCACTATCAAGCAACGTGAGATTGCCGATTGAATGATCAGCTTCACTATCATTATCCGGATCATACAATTTAATGACATCTTGATATAAAGCCTCAAACGCACTCTCATCCATTGGAGTCGACTGCAATAGCTGAATGATGTCCCGCTTTATCGTTTGTTCACGATCTCGCGTTGAATTAGGCTGATTACCTTCATAATGAGCACTGCCATCAGAAATATAATCAAGGACATTCTCAAGCCAAGTTTTTTGCTTGGCTTTATCTGTTGGCATCTCTGATGCGACAGAACGAATATGTTCAATATCCCATCGATCTACCTTGTATTTATCGAACTGAAAGCGTGTATTACTTATAGGATTTGCAAGAAGACTAGCGATATTAAATAACAATAATAGCTTTCGGATTACCCGTGTATCACCTCAGGGCTCGAGCATACTTTGTTCTTTTTTAACCAAACAATAATTGAGCACGATAATCATCGCTCCAAGTAGCTCTTTTTAGCTTCTGCCGTTGGCTCGGTGAATCAT
This sequence comes from Marinomonas gallaica, assembly GCF_049821165.1. NCBI lineage: Bacteria > Pseudomonadati > Pseudomonadota > Gammaproteobacteria > Oceanospirillales > Oceanospirillaceae > Marinomonas > Marinomonas gallaica. Next base: position 2,188,342 of record NZ_CP187511.1, on the reverse strand, counting down.
CATTACATTGCCTAAGTATGTTCATCACAAAACGTTTGAATAGAGCCATATGCTCTACCGCATCATCCATCACGATTCTTGACTTATCTTCATTAAACACGACATCCAGAACATAGTGCTGATTGTTTTCAATACGCCAGTGTTGGCGTATGTAATGATGCAATGACTTATGTTTAGGCGATAAAGAGCTCACATAAAACGACGTGTCTATCGTTGTTTTTCCTTTGACCGTTCTAAGCCTCTCTACAGCGATGATACTGCGTACAGTGGGCCACTTCTCAGACAACTCCGGCGGGAATTTCGCTTTCAGTTGAAAGACATTTCGCTCTTCTGTTCGCCCATGTCCTTTTTCTTTCAACTCTATAACAGGCGTGGCTTTCGGCTTTTTAAAGTACGCCTCAAATTGCTGTTCAATCGCTTTTTTTAGCTGCCCTTGATTGCCTTTAACCTGAACCACAACATGACCTTTTTGCTCCCTAATTTGCTCTAGCGTTTCTCTCTGGCAATGCAGTGCATCAACCGTCACCACAGCCCCTTGAATATTTAACACACTCAACATATCTCGTACTGTCGTGATTTCGCTTGTTTTCGTGGCCGTAGCTTTCTGACTTAAAACTAAGCCATTTTCAGTATCGTAAGCTGTGACAAGTTGAAGAGCTGATTGCGGGTTCCCTCTATAAGCTCCTCGTAGCACTTTTCCATCCAATGCGATCAAGGGTTTTCCTTGTGATTTCCGGTTCTCATTAACCCAATTGATTAATGCTTCCAGTAAGGTTTCTGGCACCAGGCCCTTTAGAATGCGAGCAATAGTGTGGCGTCTTGGGATACCATGTTTAAATGCTCTATACTGTTTCAGCCATTCAGACTTCCCATTCCCATACGTTTCGATATCTTGCCAACCTTCGGCGCCAGCCATAATGGCGGTGATAACGAGAAACATGACATCCACTAAATCATGTTTTTGGTTAATATCAGAGCGAGTTTCTTTAATAACAGATAGATGTTCGATAAGAGTCACGGAATGAAGCCTGTTTGATGAACTACAAGCGCTACAATACAGGTTTTGGCAGGCTTGAAGCTAGTTCTTCAAAGTATGCTCGCGCCCTGTGTATCACCTTGGTAACTAAGATCACTTAGATAGTTACTTATTTGGTCAAAGTTAGGCTTATCTGTCGTCTTTTTAAATGCATCTTTTACAATGAGACTTAGTAGCTTTTCACGAAAATCGTACTTACTCTTCGTTTGTTCACTAACTCCAAATAGCTCAGGAATAGTAACACCTTGAGCAACTAGATAACCTATCAGATGAAACAGTGCTTTATCGTTATACCATTCTTCCAGAGTCATAAAGCAACGCTTGATAGACAGCCACTCATTGGTAGCATCTAGCGTACTTTTAGGTTTTGATAGCTGCTTATTAAATTGTAAAAAGACTTTTAACTTATCATTTTCAAGTATGCCATCACTGCTAAGATTTCTGCTCGCCAACTCCAAAACAAACTCTATGCGGTTTGTTGTAATCGATTTATTACTCAAAAAATACCAAAAAGAATCATCTTGCAAGCGTTTTTCAATCGTATCCCATTCTTGAGCGATGTTTAACTGCTGCAGGTGCGTAGAGGATTGACCAGCGGCTGTGAAGTTTGAAGAGCGAAGAAAAAGAGCCTTGACAAGCTCAGCATTTACCAACGGAATTTTGCCCATATTGAGGCGTGTAAAAACATCAATCACATTTTCCGACTCGGGTACCTGATACCAAATTACTTTCACCTTATTTAAGAAGACAGACTCTATGTCATTAATACGGTGTATCTTATCTTTGAACCATTCTCGGATGGTTATAAAAGCCTGATAAATATGATGAAAGTCGATATTCTGCTCTTTTAGGCTCTCATCTAATGTTGACAGATAATCATGGCACTGTGGCCGAGTTTCAAAATCCAATGTATAAAGTTGCTTTCTGAAATCCACAGCAAAGCGGCTATTAAAATAACCTAGAATCAGTAAAATCGTCGTCAGACGCTGTTGACCATCTACCAGCTCCCAGACCCCATTTGTTTGCTTGACTACTACAGGTTGCAAGCAGTAAAAGTCATCTTCCTTAGGTTGCTTACGATCACAAAACTCATAAACATCCTCAAGAAGTTCAATAACCTGCCTTTGAGACCAGCGGTAACCACGCTGATAGGCTGGGATAAAAAACGAAAATGTTAACAAGTCATTTATGGATTTAAGTTCTAACTCAGGGTGTTGAGACATCCTTGTTCCTTATTAAATTTATTCTGATTTTACGTTAGGCATAGTTAAGATTATACAGTCACCTCTTGTTATTGTGGACAGATAACAAAACAGTTTACTTTAACCCTATCAAAAGATATCAATAGAAAACTATTTTTCTGGGATGAATCATGAACTATACGGAACTAAAGGCACGCCACCGCGCTGAGCGAGCAGATTACCTTTCAGCATCTTTATCTCTTCGATTACACCGATCATTAAGCTGGTTGAAGCAAGCAGAAATAAGCGAAGACGACGACTCACAATTCATTTTCTTATGGATCGCTTTCAACGCCGCCTATGCTCAAGACTCCGCTGAAAAATACTACAACACTGAAAAAGACAAATACTCAGCCTTTATAGAAAGGTTGGTTGGCCTTGATGCTAATAAAAAGCTTTACGGCCTCGTTTGGAGCCATTACTCCAGTACCATTAGATCCATTTTGAATAATGAGTTTATCTTGGCTGATTACTGGCGTTTTCAATCAGGCGATATCAAAGAGTCTGATTGGATGGATGCTAGAGCTCTTGCCACTAAAGCCGCCCATACAGCGCTTGCAAACAATGATACGACAACAGTTCTATCCATCATCTTATCTCGCTTGTATGTGTTACGAAATCAAATCATGCATGGTGGGGCAACACACGGAAGCAAAGCCAACCGTAAGCAACTAACAGACTGCACTACTTTCATGTCTCAAATCGTACCATTAGTGATTGAACTGATGATGGCTGGACAGGATCAAGTTTGGGGTGATGCAGCATTCCCATTGATCGATAACTAATCATCCACTACTTAACAACGGTATCAGTTACCTAGAATTATCTAGGTAACTGTATACTTTTGCGAATGAATTAGTCCAAATTATTTAGCTGTTGCTCATATAATGCTAATGCTCGTATCTACTTGCATATTCAGATAATAAGTGCACCACTCATGGTTGAGTAGGTGACGAGAAATGAGATGGCGTACCATCAGTGGCACTTACAGGCCAACCGTTGCGCTGTGACGAACCCAACATAGACGACACTGCGCTGCTAAAAGTTAGATCACGCAGAAAACTATCAACTATGTTGAGTTTGGCTTACCGCTCACTTATTGCTGCAATGTAGGAAATTAATAAGTGCTCCAATTGTCTGCATAAAATATCATTCTGGTCAGAATAATATCGAACTGCTAACCTGATAATCGATTAACAAACAATACAACTTTAAAGCTTGGCTTGCCCCAAACACTGAAGCCGCTTGACAGGTCTAAGTTGCCCGAAAGTCTTTCATGCAGTTCTTCGCTAATCCCAGCATAGTCAGACAAGGTGAAGCTCTCTGGTGCCCAGATATGCAGTAATACTTGAGTGTTGGCATGCGTGCTTCGGATATGAGACGGCCCTTGTAGCAAAGGAAAATCCGTTAGCTTTTCTAAAAGGCCGTCATAGCTGTTTGCTTCAATGACCGCGCCATGACCCATACCTCGGCCTGCAAGGGCTGATAAAAAGTGGGCAAAGTCGATCCGCGCCACCGCCTCACTGTCGATCATCGCCAATAGGCCCATTATCAATTCATTGATGTAATGATTGGCCGCATCGAGGGCATCGTTCAGTTTGACGTTATCGCCTAATGCCTGCTGCAACTTGGCATTTTCCAGTACAAAGGTCGTACCTGCCGATTGTCGGCAGCGCTCAATCAAGGTATCCGCCAAAATAATCCTGCGCCTCCCCTCAAAGGCGAAGGGTCTTACAACAAATGCGATGGTTGGTACATTAAGTTCTTCACACATTTCAAGAACAATAGGCGTCGCGCCAGTGCCTGTTCCCCCACCGCCACCACTGACGGTGATCACCAAATCGAACCCTGCAATCATATCTTGCAAAGCTTCGGCTGATTCACGGGCTGACTGCTCCCCAACATGAGGCATGGAGCCTGCACCAAGCCCCCTTGTCAAAACCTCACCAATCGGCACCTGCACGGGTGCTTTGGTTAAACTCAGCTCGCGCTGATCCGTATTAACCGCAGCCAGTGTCACCTTGTCCAAAATAGCCGTTTGCGCCATGACCTCCACAGCACTGCAGCCGCAGCCACCAATACCTACTAACAAAATGTTAGGCGCCCCATCTTCAGCAAGATCAAATACCACTTCTGAATGGTTTATACTCATAGCAACTCTCCTTGCTCTAACACCATCCAATCCTGGTCTGCACTGTGTGTTCCAAGCCACCAGTCCAGGAGATCCGTATCATATTGACGACGTGTACCATCACGACGAACGGCATTAATCACTTCCCAACGAGCATTGCCCAAACACTCAAATTCAATTACGCGTTCTTTACCGGGTTCGTCCACTCGATAGACATAACGTTTACCATTTCGAATCTGCTCAATAGTGCTTTGAATATGATCGTTCATATATCGCTGCTCGTTATGAAACATGTCCTCCGTTTCGATCGCTGTCAAAGGTGGCTCCGACTCAAACGGTGGCATTGGGAAAAACACATCATTAGGTCTTGCCATTAGAGCTCGCCGACGCTTTTGGTAGGAGGCTAAAGAACCCTCATACTGATCAAACCAATCCTGTACCGCCTTTAACGTTTCCGATGTCGCCTCGGCATTCTGACGGCCTTTAATCTGCTCAAGACTCCAGGTTCCGTTCAAACACTTCAGCTCAATGGTGGCTCGTTGTTCACCCATATATCGGTAGATGTAGCTTTCACCCTGCTCGATCGTTTCACGGTAACTGGACGCACAGTGCTTCATACGCTGCCCTTCCTTACATAAGGCAAGAAATGTGCGAATAGGCTTAATGACCTTCGTTTCCTCTAAAGGCGGCTCTGGGAACACACCCCACAACCCTTCTTCTTGGGGCAAGACCTTATTCAACCGTTTTGTCCATTTATCATGACGTTTCTTAAGTCCATCAAACGAGCGCACACGATCAAAGTGGCTGTAAGCAGGAATGCCTAACGCCTTACCAATACGCTGAACATCTTCAGCACTTTTCTTCACTTCCCACAGCCAACTGCGAATCTCTCTGCCAGGAAGTGGTTTAACTTCCTCTAAATCACCTTGCCACTGACGCACATCTATCGGTAAATCGATGAGCGTCATAATTTGCAAGAATGATACGCTCGCTTGGCCAAAGCCATTTAGGTAAGCGGTTTGCTGCGGATCGCGCAGCCATTTTTGTAGGCGCTGCCATTCATGCACATCCCCCACACTTGCGCGCACTTTGCGTAGCCACTTGAGCATCCACTTCTGTCGATGCCCTGAGACCAGCTCTAACAAATCTAAACGAGGACGTGTTAACCAATGCTCGATATCCTCCTTTGGTAGCTGTGCTTGCTGTGCGCACCCCAAGAACAGCCATGCCAAATTAAAGTCTGACTCACACAACTGCTTGAACGCATCAGATTGAAGGCACATATTCAGCATCGAGATCTGTAAGTGCCGAATCGACAGCGCAATCTTTTTTACGTCTTCTGGTAAGAAGCACATGACTTCTGCCAAGATCGGGCACGTTTGTGCCCAAGTCAGCAATGGCAAACCTGCGTCCTGATCAATCTCCTGCCAGCGGTCGTCATTAAGCTGACTGCGCTTAATGACGATGCCGTTATAAATCGGCAGATACGGAATGATCAGCAGCTTCTCTTTGATTGGGTAGGTAATCTCCCAAATCAGTGCTGAGCTCTCTAAGTAGAATGCCCCATCGTGAGCTTGCAAAGCGACGAGCTCCGCTAAGCGCTTATCACGGGCTGCTATGTTCTCGCGTAAGATAGCCATAGCCGTTCTCCCTACTTCTTCGACTTACGTGATCTATTACGGTTGATCTTGCGGGGCACCCACTCTTCAGACGATCGTGGCACAGCCTTTAGCGGCGCTTTCTTTTCGCTTGGTTTATCGTGCAGTTCAAACGTAATCGATTTAACGCTGAGACAATCCGAGCGATGATCAACAACCTTAGCCAGCATGTGTTCTAATATCTCATAAAGCTCGGCTTGTGCGTGTTGCTCATCACCGTACGCCACCATGGTGTGATCACCATCTTTCAAGATGTTCTTACGAGAAAGTTTCACCTTGCCATCTTTCTCATCGAAACAACCAAAGCTACCACCGTACTCAACACTTTCGTCGTTGTCCCACAGGAACCACTTCTGCTGTTGATCTGGATACCAGATTTGGCTGCACTCCACATGAAACCAAGGCTCTACCTTCGAGGTGCCTTCACGCCAAGTACGCACATCGACCGCACGCAGGAACCCCGTCTCTTGGATTAAATCCTCCATTGCAAAGTGCTCTTCAAAGTCATCAGCCACTTCTTCAAAGTCGATCCACTCTTCAAGGTCCTCCACCGAAGCAATGTAGATCGGATCTGTTGCGAAGGAATCCAAGACACGCTGACGCGATACCCAAAAAGTCGCCGCCAAGTTAGCGTCGTCATAGACTCGTTCTTCCAAAGCATCGATTATGGCTTTTTTAAGGCGCTGTGCCGCACTGCCCATTAAATAGTTGGCGTGATCATTGCGCTCATCAAAGGTGTACAAGTCAAACTCATACACATACTTCACACGGGGAATAAAGAAATCCGGCTCAATCTTACCCATATTGTGAACTGGGTTTGAATCCGGAAAAAAGCGCAAACTGCGAGAATGAATAATCATAGAAAGTGTCCTTATGTCTGTCGTTCAACAAGGACTACTTTAACACTACCAAGCGACAAAACATGTCTCGGTAAATAATTGATTTTAAAAGGAAAGTTTAACTAAAACCGTAACCATTAAGTTACCGCCTAACTTAATAAACATCAACTAAAAACGGAACCATTTTTAACGCTAGAACTTAACCAGGCGAGGCTGTAAATACCTAAAATCCACCCTCAAACTAGAGGTTTAGCGCATAAAATTCGGACAGTGGAAGGGTTATAAAATGTGCTCAAGGGACTTAGTGGCAACACAGCTACAAGCAAAGAGAATCTATATGCCCAATATCGGAATATTTTGGTATTTCAACGGAAAAGTCATTGGTCGTAGCCGACCTTTTCAGGAAGGAGAATGCAGCCTACCAGGCCTTTGGGATACACCAGATAATCATATCGACCTATGGGAACACGCCCCCGATAGCATCCAACTGCCGAATGAACTGAGGCAATTGGAATATCAGTCCATACCCAGAGGGAGAATCCTCTACAACCAGCGTAGCAAAACAACCGTGGTGTACATGGATAGAACGCTCTTCAACGATGACAGTAAATCGGCTATTCATGACTTCTTCGAGCTACAAGGCAACAGAATAAAGTGGTGTAGAGACCCTCATTATCAAGTGTTCTAGATTGGTTGGTCTTTAGCGAAGATGAATGCACCGACCCGAACGTAACATTTGAATGCCCAGAGTGTCAGATCAAGTTAAAGCACTTCGTCGACGAAGGCACCTATTACGGTGCCAGCGTGGCGGAGATTGATATAGTGGATGAGTCACTACAATATTACTTCTAGGGTGTTATAGCTCACTTTACATCTTATGCCAAAATCGCTTCTCTGCCTGCTTCTTATTTGTATATAGAGAATCTTTGTCACTTATTTTTAAACGCCCAAATCCGTCAAGTAAAAAACCTGATGTGCCTAAGGCTTCGCAATTTAATTTAGTCGATACTGGGATTGGAAAAGTAAACTCATCATCAAATTTCTTAATATCTAGTTCAAACTTACCAAACTCAGAGACATCTTGATCAGTTAGGTCATCACTATCAACATGCTCGAAAACCTGAGCGAAAAGCCACATTTTTAAATTCCCTAATGAAAACTCAAAAACTTGTTCATCAATTGCACCATCGAGCTCATCCCTAGCCCTATCCATCGCATGTACAGTTAGAATAACCGCGACACTGTATTTGCGCTTGCCAACCGTAACAGTTGAGCTAGTAAACTCAGACTTATGATCGGTATCTGAGCATTGGTAAAATTTTTTCTTACGAATAGTTTTAGCGTCATACTCATAAACTTCACCTTTCTCACCTTGCTCAACCTTAAGATAGGGGTGTGAGTGCATCGTGCCAATATATTCAAAGCCTTTACCAAAAATAGCCGCAATATCTTGCTTGAGTTCCAATGAAATATCAGACGCGGTAACGGAGCCTCTAGTTCGAGCTGCCGAGGTTTCTGGGGTTAAGTGATCCACATAGCATTTAAAAGGTAAATTTTTATTTGTTCTCCCCCACATATGCGCGAAGGTCTCTATTGCAACAACATCTTGACCATCATGCTTAATGGCATAGGCTTCAAGGCCAGCCAAAATAATATCAAAGAGGGCTTCCTTACTAATATTTACTGAATGCAAGTCCGTTGTCATACTTCATATACTCCGTTTCCATCTTTATCTATTATATATTTCCGTGTTTTTATGTCAGAACTCTCTTTTTCTGACATCGTAGATTCTTTTTCTGCAACCATTCTCAAAACAATTTCTTCAGCATCTTCTATCTCATCAGCCTGAGCAAAAATAAACTGCTTTAAAAACTGATCGATGCGCATATTGAGCTTAAAGGGCGGAATGCTTAGACCATCTAATTTTTCAAAATAAACTTTGGCTTTTGCCTTATCAACAGTGTCTTTAAGCGCGTCAAAGCGACCGAAATTATTAAGGTTTTTCTCATTAACACTATCGTTTAATAAGCTAGTAAGCTGGCTTTTATCTAAACCTAACGCATTAACAATGGCGTTAATCTGGGCATTTTCAGCATTGTCTTTGTAGGTGTTGATGTAATCTCTGAAACTATGGCCTTCTATTAACTTTGCATCGCCACGCTGTAAATCATGTAAGAAAAGCTTGGCGTATTTTTGTTCAGCTTGCGTCAGTGAAGAAAATGACTTGTGCAGTTCGTTGAGTGTAAGTTCAATGCTGGCTTGATCATTATGCTGATTTAGCTCTTTTAAATATTTATCAAAACGACTATTCATATAGTCGGCATCAATCTTTCCAGTATCAATTTCCGTCAAATAGCCACTAATATCAAAAGGCACATCGCCGCCACCCGCACCACCACCATCACCTTTTGATGCGAGCTCTTTATAACGCAGCGCAAGGCTCAGGTAGGTTTGTTCATTAATGGCGAGAGTAACCTCATGTTCAGTGCCATTTTCGCCTGTTGAAGCGTCCGTCGTGAATGTATAAACCGACTGCTCCCAATGTAAACCTTGTACCTTCGCGGCTTCTAGATGCTGGTTAAATACTTTAAATAGTTCAGCAAACTTTGCGCACGCTTCAACATCTTCTGGCAGTTTTTCAAAATTTGCCACACCGGCACTGATGAACAACTCGGTAATATCACCGAATAGTTCATTCATTGCTTCTAAGTTACTTTCTAGCCTATCAACAAATAACCCTATGGGTCTGTCGCCTGAGTATAGTTTTACCGCATCGTTAATATGTTGCTCCATCGTATGCGGGTAACGATAGTAACGGATAACACCATGAGGCTTATCGGGGCCAAACAACCGATTGGTACGAGAGAAGGCTTGGATGATATTTTGGTATTTAATTACCTTATCTAAATACAAGACATTCAGCCACTTGGAGTCAAAACCGGTGAGCATTTGGTCTACAACAATCAATAAATCCAACTGTTTTGTAGGATCGGTATGAATACGCTCATAAGGTTTTTTGTGAGCAAGGCGTGCGGCTAGATCTTTCTTAAATGCTGCATGACGGGCAAAATCAAAATCGTGGCCATAACGCGCATTATAGTCACGCATAATTTCATCCAGACCATCACCTTTAAACGTTGGCCCACGGTCGCCACTGCCATCATTATCAATGTTGGGATCAAACAGTGCTGATACTTTTAAATCAGGCTTAGCAGCCTTTAACAGACGGTAATAATCAATGGCTTCAGCAATACTGTTAGTAGCCAAAATCGCATGAAACTTATTGCCTTGGCTTAGCACATCCCATTTGTGTAAAATATCTTCTACCACTTTGGCTTGGTGAGTCTCGCTTAGATACTGACTTTTAGGCACATAATCTTCAATACCTTTGTGGTATTTACCTGTGGCGTCTTTGTAGCCAGCCATAGGCACTTCATTCATAAAATAATTAAATTTTTTCTTTTTGGCGGGATTATCCATGGCTTCCGCTACCGATTCCGCCTTCGCTTGCTCTAGGGCGACAGCCTGCCTTAAGTCACCGTCCCTAAAAGTAGGCACTTTATAGGGATCAAAGCCGAGTACGTTACCATCTCGAATACCATCAGCTATGCTATAGCGGTGCAACTCATTGCCAAATACGGTACTGGTAGTATTGCCGTTTTTTTCATTTTCTTCTTGGATCGGAGTGCCAGTAAAACCAAAAAACAAGGCGCGGGGAAAGGTGCGTTTAATAATGATCAGCATGTCGCCAAACGTTGAACGGTGCGCCTCGTCAATAATAAATACCAAGCGTTTAGCGCGGATTTTTTCAATATCTGCCGAGTTTGTTGCAGTGCCCTCATCATCCACTTCTTCAAAAATATTACTCATTTTTTGAATAGAGCTAACAATGAGGGTATCGGCTGGGGATGTGCTTTTTAGCTTAGTTACCAATACATGGGTATTTTCGGTGGCTTGTACATCTTCACCATCGCCTGCAAAATTTCGGTATTCCGCCAGCGACTGGGTGCCCAGCTCGATGCGATCCATCAAAAAAATGACTTTATCGGCATCTTTTGATTGGGCAATGAGCTGTGCTGATTTAAAGCTGGTCATGGTTTTGCCTGAACCCGTGGTATGCCATACATAGCCGCCCAAGCGGTCTGGGTTATTAGCTGCGCTACCCAATTGTTGCCAGTGGGTTTTGGCTACCTTATCCGATATCGCATTGGCGGCGTAATACTGATAACTGCGCATCACTTTAAGCACACCATCGGTATCATCGGCAACGGTGTAAAAGCCAATTAACTGGTGCGCCATGGGGATGGATAACAATGTTGAGGCAATGTCTTTCCAATGGTTCATGGGCTCGTTATTAAAATCGGCCCAATTGAATTGGTAGTCTGGGTTAAATTTGCCATCTAGCCCAGGATTGGCAAAGTATTTGGCCTCATTAGGCTCCATAGCGACAAACACTTGGATCAGTGAAAACAGGCCGCTAAAAATACCTTCTTTGGAATACTTTTCAATTTGATTAACCGCTTGGCTTACCGGTATGCCGCTGCGCTTTAGCTCCACATGAATGACCGGCATTCCGTTAATCAGCAGCAGTACATCACCACGTCTGTCATTACGCAGTGGGCTGCCACGTTTAAACTTAGGTTGTTGCACAATTTGGTAACGGCTTTGGCCTGCCGCAATTTCTTGGCGGTCATAGATTTTCAGGCTGACTTCTTTGCCAAGATGCAAACTATCGGCGGGGTTATCGCGCTTAATGGCTACCGTTTTGCCGTTGATTAAGCCATTAAGCTTAAGCGGTGTTTTCAGCTCTTTGATCTGCTCAATAATCTGCTGCATTTCCGTTGCCGTCAGTGGCACGTCGTTTAAACGGTCTTGCTGGCGATTATTTTCAAATAAAATGTTCGCCCAGTTTTGCAGTAACTCCGCTTCGGTTTTGTTTTTAAGTATCTCGCTTTCCCAGCCCTTGTGGGTAAGCACTTCGATAAAGGCCTGTTCAAATTGCGCTTCGGTTTTAAACGTGGTCATGGCTGTGCTCCCTGCTAAACAAACATTTTGCTCAAGCAGGCTTGCTTGATGTTATTAAGTTTGATGATCTGTTGTTGGTGTTGGTTGATCAACGCATCAAGTTTTTGGAAGTAGTTGCCGATTCTTTGTTGTTCTGCTTCATCGGGCGACAAGTAACTATAAATATTCAGCTCATCTCTATTTATTTTTGGCATACCAGTACGCGATGAAACTGACACCGTATATTTGTAAAAATCATCAGTTTGCAGAATTGCATACAGATAATTCTGAACCACTCCATTTTTTGCACTCAAAACATATGCGTCGGCACTAGCAAGACCTTCAAATGGCGCAATAACATACTTTGCTAGTTGAGGATTGATTTTCCCATAAAGAATATCACCTTTATTAAAATGGAATTTCCCGCTTATTAAATTGCTGTCTTTTACTTTTAAGACATTGTTATAAAACATACCGGTGAAAGACTCTATGTTCCCTGGGCCGACATGAAGTAGCTCGCCATACTGGCTAGACCTTGGATCAACCATATTTGTTGAAATATCAACCGTATCTCGCCAACTGCGCAACACCCACTCCCCACTAAACCCTTTAAAACGAATTTCCGGGATTGTTTCGCCTTGTTTGGGGAACATTTTTTCCAACATGGCTTTTTTTATGTTGCTGAGCTTGTCATGCTTTTGTTTGTGTTGGTTGATTAGGTTGTCGAGTTTTTGGAAGTAGGTGCCGATGGCGGTTTGTTCTGGCTTAACTGGTGTGAAATCTTCCAATTCTGTAAGTTTATTTACTGAAAGGCCAGGTTGAGCTGATTGCCCGGAATATTGCCCTAGATTCATTAGTCCGAGTTTGTAATAAAGGAAAAGCGTGTCGTTTTTTTCGTTCGCTTGGACAGCTATTGCGTGCTCAGTAAAAAAGGCTTTACCGCATGAATAATTCATATTCCCACAAAGAGCACCCTGTCTTCCTATTAATGCATAAGTGCCATCATGGTTATACTCGGAAGTAAAACCTCTCAAGCCATTGCCACCATAAACAGGGTAATCTCCAGATTTTTTTATATCTTCTGCTTTAATAAATTTTCCGCTTCGGAAATTTGAACATGCAGTTCCTATGACTATTTCTCGCCACTCGTCACTAAACCCCTGAAACCGAATTTCCGGCACTTTCTTTTCCAAACTCATCTTATTCGCCCTTCAGTAAGCTAGTAAGTTCAGCCAAACCTTGCATATCAAACTCATTACCGGTGAGCTCGCCCATCATGTCGGCCAGCCCGATCTCGGTGGTTTTAATCTCATTCGCCACTTGCGAATAAGTCACCGCGTATTTATCGGCAAGGGCTTGCACTTGGCTGGTGAGCTGAGTAATCACGGCGCTTGGCATGGCCGCAAGCTCTTGGCTTAATGGCGCGATCCATTTTAGGTGCAGCAGATGGTTTACTTGATCGTTTAGCAGAGCTTCAATGGTAGATTTAGTTCTTAAATGAAGAGCCTCAGAGTCATCTTTAATCGCTTTCTTTAGCTTTTTCTCTTCATCGACTAGCTCACTTACACGGATGATTTTCGCTTCGTAGCTGTCTTCAGCAAACTTAGTTTTACTGTCCTTTTGTTCTTTCAAGAAAGCCTTGGCTGCTTTGTTTACCTCAGCATTGACGAAACCATCTTTGCTTTCTTTAACTGCCTCGGCTTCTTTTTCTTCTTCAGATAAGGATTCAAGAATCTCTTCTAGTGTACTGATGACCTCTGCCAGGCTAGTTTCTTTTTCAACCAATGCCGCTAGATCATTACTAAGGTAGGTTTGCTGAACCAACTCAAATGGTATGATGTGACCTTTCCAGCCGTCTTGTACTTCGGTGTCTTTGCCTTTGACCTTTTTAACAACAATATTGGCATCAACGACTTTGGTCGTATCAAAGCCTTCCGTTTGCATCATCTCTAAGTCTGCTTTTATGACTTGCCATTGGTCATTGAGGTATTGGTAAGCCTGATACTTATCAATCAACTTGATCGAGGATAGACGAGTAAATAGCTCAGCACTCAGCAATGGCTCTTGCTGATTACGGTTTACTTTGTCCCAGTCTTGGATCAAGGATGTGTTTAGATAATCATCAAAGCCGACAAAGGCTTTATTGTAGGCATTAATGAAATTTACCACTTGCGGATGGCTACTGATCGTTTCATTCACCGATACTTTTGCTACCGCCAGCTCACTGTATTGTGCTGATTTAGGCGCAAACAAAGCGGTACGTGCATCTGGTAAAGCCTCCCAGTAATGCTGTAACTGAGCAATTTCGCTATTTGGGATGCCGCCGAGCATAGTGGCGTGTAAATCCCAGCTTTCAGCGGCCTGTGACGAGTCGACATAACGCGGAATATTCAGGTTATAGCCATTCTCGCGCAGGGTTTGCTTACTCACTACTTGAGAGAATTTTTCGATGCTGTCGCGGTTAATGACCGCATCAACAATGCGCTTGATGTCACTGGCTTGCAGTTTATTGTTTTTACCTTCTTTAACAAAGTGCTTGGAGGCATCCACAATTAATACGTCATTGTTTTCACGCTTCTGCTTGAGCACCAAAATAACGGTAGGAATACCAGTACCAAAAAAGATGTTGGCCGGTAAGCCGATAATGGCATCAATGTGGTTTTGCTCAATCAGTTGCTTGCGAATTTCGCCTTCTTCACCGCCACGGAACAACACGCCATGGGGCAAGACAATGGTCATAATGCCATCGGGTTTTAGATGATAAAGATCATGCAGCAAAAAGGCAAAGTCGGCTTTGGTTTTAGGCGCTAAGCCAAAACGGGAATAGCGAGGATCGCTGTCTTTAAAACTTGGGTCCCAGGCTTGTGAGTAAGGCGGGTTAGAAACGACCGCATCCACATACAGCGCATGATAAGTACCTTGCGGATCGTTTTCATCAAAGTATGGCCAATCGTCTTCTAAGGTGTCACCGTTACGGGTTTTGATATTGCTGGCTTTAATGCCGCGCATGATGAGGTTCATACGGGTCAAGTTATAGGTATTTGCTTTCAGTTCTTGGGCATAATAGGTAATGCTGTCTTTGCTTTTGGCGTATTTTTCGACCGCTTCACCAATATTAATCAGTAACGAACCCGAGCCCGACGTTGGGTCGTAAATCTCGATGGTGTCTTTGTGTTTTAATTCGTGGGCGATGATGTGCGACATCAGTACCGAGACTTCATGCGGCGTGTAGAACTCACCGGCTTTTTTACCGGCATTGGCGGCAAATTTTTCAATCAGGTATTCATAGATGTAACCCAGTACGTCATAGCCTTGCTTACCGTTCATTGGGATACTTTTGATTAAATGCAGTAGGTCACTAATGGCTTTTGTGCGCTTACCCGCGCTTTCACCCAGTTTGCTAAGACCCGTTTCGAGTGTGGTGAAAATTCCTTCAAACAATTTTTTGTAGGTAGGAGAAATCAAACGGCTAAAGGCGGATAGCGCATCGCGCACGTTAGACTCGTCAAAGTCGAATGCAGGATCAACCCAAGTAGCAAACAAATTATCGTAAGCGATGAAATAACCTAGATTGTCTTGAATGTACTTGACCGTGTCCGCGTCTTCTTCGTTGAGGGCTTTAATGTCTTCAGGTGTCATGCCCTCTTTGGTGACAAACTGAACTAATTGGTCACTTAGGTACTTGTAAAAAATGAAACCTAAGATGTAATCTTTGTATTCGTTGGATTCGATTTTTGAACGCATCTGGTTGGCGGATTCCCAGATTTTGGCGGCCAGTTGTTGCTTGTTCATTAGTAAGCTTTCCTAGTGTTAAGTTGCATGTCTACTGTCTCTTGCCCGATCATGAATCTTGTATAAATGTATTTTCTCACATATCAGGCTGTCGGCTAAGTTGCAGATCTGAGTATTTTGAAATCTATATTCTGGTTGAGAATCAAGCGACTTTGATTATTTGGCTTGATATCAAAAGGTAAGACCCAAAGCTTTAAACTTAGATTGAAGTCAAAGCTATGCTCTATTGGACTCGAAAAGCCATCATGTGCCGGATATATCAATACCAATTCCCCTTCACCATTGAGGTACTTATGGCCATAGGCGAACATCTGGTAGAAGTCACTCTGCGATAAACCAAAATTGTGCTCATTGAGGTCAAGTCGCTTCCATTTGGTGTCTAATACACATTGCTGGCCATCATTTAAAGTGAGCAGTAAATCTGGTTTCAATGTGAAGTGTTTCTTTTTATCAAATGTCACTAATGACTTAGAAGCGGATTGCGTTTTTAAGATTGAACCGGGTGGAAGCTGCCTACGCAAGACCATCGCCACGTAACTTTCAAAGATGGACTCCATTGGAAACAGTAACGATGGTGCCTGGGAAAGACCGCTCATGCTCACTGGCGATAAATTATTTAATATTAACCTAGACCAAGATATCGCTGGCCGATAATAGACCATACCTCGATCGAATTTGATTCTGGCAAAATCTAATGCTGGTTGGTTACTACTCGGAATATCGTCAAAGTGGAACAGTAATTCTCGCAGTAGCTTTTGATTACGGGCATCCTTGCTGTAACGCTGAACCTGCAGCAGGGCTGCCTTAATTACTCTGTTCACAGGTCTATCGGGTAAATACTCATCGTATTCACAGTAAAAACGCTGTTTTTCAACAAAATTATGCTTTACCTGAAGTCCAATATTGAGTTTGCCACGCTTGGTCGTCAGATTTTCCTGCTTAGGGACGTAGTCACGTTTGAGCCCTTGTTTAACCACTTGATTCACTGTCTTCAAAAATCGACGAATCAATACTTCAATCAGTGGTAGCTTCAGGACATCTATATCAGCTGTCTCAAGCTCAATGTGTCGAAACTCACGCAAGGATTGCAGCATCATCAATAGAGTTTGTCGCGCATGCGGCAAATCATCATGATTACCGGTTTTCGGCAAAATCTCTATTGATTGACCAGAAGGTAGATACAGTAAACCAACGTAATTTTGAGCCTGTAATACTCGGCACTTTCTATGTAACTTAAACTGCAAGGCCTTTCCATACGGAGCGCCACTATCAGGCAATAGACATCGCTGTTCCAAGTATTCAAAATCAGAAGACTTTAAAGCAGTTGCGTTGGGTACTTTAAGTTGATCTTCTTCCTTAACTAAGTACCCAAACTCAAGAATTGAAAGCGTTGAAACTTTCATACTCTATTCTTCCAACTCATTATCGGATTCACTGTGCGATTGCTCTGGTATCGTTGAACTATACATGCCAATGTAAGTCATTGGTTGTCGCCATACGGCTTCCTTATCTCCTTGCAACCGATATTGAATAACGCCTTCATCATAAGGGTCAACGTTATAATCTTGACCAAATAGCATGGATAGGTTGCTAACTGGCTTTTCTAATACAAGCTGCAAGCTTTCATTTTTTTGATTATCCCCTAGAACTAGGCGAATTTTGTTCCAATCATCAAAAAAGTATTCTTGCAGTAATGGAATGATCCTATTTTGAAATGTGTGGACCAACTCTTCGAATGCTGCATCATAGTCGCTTTCATCAAGGCATTTCTTCACATTCATAAAGAAAGCATGTCCCAATGTATGCTCACGATCGTACAGCACTTCAATACGCTGATTCAGTATACCCAATAACTTTGATAAATTTACCCCTTTGACGACCACACCATCAAGAAGCTCTGGCTTTGGCATCATTTCGATAAATTCAAAACGGCGACGTAAAGCCGTATCAATCATTGTTAATGATCGGTCTGCAGTATTCATTGTACCGATAATATGAAGATTATCTGGTACAGAAAAGCAGTCCCCTGAGTAAGGTAACGTTAGCTCTAGCGCCTCTGGCTGACCCTTACGCTTAGATAACTCAATGAGAGTAATTAACTCTCCAAATATCTTCGAAATGTTGCCACGATTAATCTCATCAATGACCAGAACAAAGTTCTTTCGCTTAGTTGCTGGCACTTCATCTGTGCCACTCAATTCTTTCAGGAAGCTCACTAAAGGTCGGTAATAGACGCCTAAGCCAGTTGTGTAGGTTCTTGAACCATTAAAAATAGCGCGCAACGTATTGATGCTTAATGTATGGTCTGTTTTTCCGTTGCTCTTTTCAAAAAAGATTCGATTCTCATTGAAATCCACAACGCGAAAAGAGGTTTTTGCCATTGGTATTTCAATAAAGTCTTCATTCGCTAGACGCTCAACAAAAGCTTGCCAGCAGGTTTCAAAGTTATAAGTTTGACCTGCAGGGGATTCCGCCTGATATTGTTCTGCGTCTGAACAAACTTGACGAAAAACACCTGGCTCAACTGAATACGCAATAGTGCCATCTTCAGTTTTTGCTTTTAGTCCTTCTACAAATTCTTCATAACCGTAGCTTTGATGGAAGGTCACAAAACGGATACACCGCTCATTCACTAAGCGATCAAATTCCTGTTTAAGCTCTGCTCTACGTTCCCATTTGAATGTAGGTTCAGCCGCCTTCACGGCAGCTTCAATCGTGTGAAACGTTTTTCCCGTCCCAGGCGGACCGTAGAGAATCTGGTTAGCTCCCAATACGCATACGCTAGACAGTTGTTCGCTTCCGTCTTTGTCCAGTTGAGCATCACCTTTTAGAAGGCCTATAGATTGAGCGACTTCATCGTACGATAGAACAAAGTCATTTATTGCATTGACACTCCACTCAACCAGCTCTTCAAAAGACATCGCAAGACCTTCCTCGATGCTTAGTGTCGTAACAATCCCCTTTTCTACAGCGCTATTCCTTACTCTCTCATATCGCTCGCGGAGATTTGATGAAGCATTAATAGTGTCGATTTTTACACACAAATTTGTTGTGGAAATTGAGACAGTATAAGCAAGCTCCTTTGGAGAGCTTGAAGTTGGGTAGATTTTAGCCCATAGATAAGCAAAGAAATTCCCACCTTGATTTACTGGGCTTTTTCGTAATTTTATGGTGCCATTTGGGAAAATTGCTTTTTGCAGTGCGCCAGCCCATTTTTCAATGATTTCATAGGCTTTCTTTAGTTCCCCTGCATCATTTCTCTGCTCAGGATTATTTGAATCACTTTTCTGCCCATGCCATTTTTCCAGCAGATCAAAGTGTAATTTCTTAAATGACTCTTGCATTATTTTTATTTCCCTAAATTTCATTAGTTCAAACGTGTATAAAACGTTCCGGAGGATATTCACGTCGATGTTATCTGTTCAAAGCGTCAAAATATGTCGCTATATAGTTCAGATAAAAAAATCTACTTAAGCTCCAACACTTCCCTTGCCTACTGATGAATGTACTCACGCCAACCTAAACTCGCTCTTGCTTTGCCATAAATTTGCAGCGCTATTGTGAGCTATCTGGTACGCCCAATCCGCTACAGCCATGGATTTGTCTTTATCGCACTCGACGTAGCTGGCAAGCTCCTCAGAGATCATGTTTGCGTGGTTGGCGAGATTATTTTCTTCCCATTTGTACTTGTGTTCATAGCCGGCGAGGTAATCTCGTTTACTGTTGTTGCAGGTACGATCCGCCAACACAAAGTTGTGACCAAGATCGAACGCGTATTTGGCAAATGGAATAAAGTGATCCACTTCGGCATGTTGGTCGAGCTTTTTGCCACAGTAGAAGCAGGTATTCTTCTGTATGTCTTGAAGTAGAGGCTTGGCATAAGACAACGCTTTACGGTCTTGACCAAACAGAAATTCCGGTAAGTTGGCTTGCGCACCCACGAGGTATTGGTTGTGCTTAAAAGAAATAATTTTGTCGATCCAAGCAGCGCGAGCAAGGTAGGTAATTAGGTGATAAAACTCACGAAAATAACCCGCGACACCTGTATTTAGCTCGATATGGTTCTGGCTTTTATCATGCGGATATAAAAAGCATTCTTCTTTTTTTGCCAAAATCTGCAAACGCCACAGTGGGCCATTTTTGAGGGCTGTCTTGGCTACTCTATGCAGGGTTTTATAATGTGGGCTTTTGTACAACTGATTGATGTTGTACAAACCTGTTTGCTGGATGCTCTGCGCCGCCGTGATAATAGCGATTTGCTTTTGTGAATCACTGTTTTGATGCAATTGCATCGCTTGATTAGAACCACCAAACGGCCGGGCCTGATTCCAATACAAGCGAAGCATTTTGTCCGCTAAAACATCTAACTGGATAGGGAGTTTGCTGTTTCCGGTCACACTGGAACTTTCCACACATACATCAGCAATCGCATGTAATAACGCATACTTGTACGTCGCGGTAAAATCACCCTCCACCAACATCCGTTGAATGTAAGCAATAAACTCGATGGCCGTTTTCATCGTTAGGCTACTCTTGCTTCTCAACGATTACGTTGAGCCACTGTTCTGACGAGCGGCCTTCTCTCTGATCACCGGTTACCCACATGTCTTTGATGTTGAACCCTGCCAAATACTGGCTGATCGTTTGTTCGGTCTGGTCACAAAAAAAGCGCCCTTCTTTGACACGCTCTTCATCACCATACTTGAACGACATATACAAAACGCCATGCGGTTTGAGTGCCTTACGTAGTCGAGAAATAGCATCCATAAGCTCTACTTTGGGGACATGTAATAAACTCGCACAGCACCAGATGCCATCGAAAACATTGGATTCATTGAATGTTTGAAAGGTGAGCACGTCGACGTCGATATTCAGATAATTCGATGCGATCATAGCAAGCTCAGAGCTCGCATCAAAAGCCGATACCTTATGATTTATTGATTGGAAATACTTCGCATCGCGGCCACTGCCACAACCCGCATCGAGGATATTGCCGCATGGCGGGATAAGAGGGAGAAAACGCTGATACAACGCAGACATATCGACTGGTAGCGTGCTCTTAGCAAAGTCTTCTGCAAACGTGTCGTAATACAAGGTCGTGTTAGCTTTCAAATCCATGTAGCACCTTAAACGAAAGGGAATGATATAAAATTGACATGCTACCTCTCACGATATCAGCCCCAACACTTCCCTTGCCTGCTGATGAATATGCTCACGCCATTTTTGTGGTTCCTGCACATCAATCGCTGCACCATAACCTTGTATCCACCAAAGTGTTTCTTGATCGTCCGGGACCGTGGCAGTCAGTTGAAACCGGCCGTCATCTTCTGGTTTTAAACTTTGATCTTCGCTTAAAGGCGTTTCGGACAGCAGCCAAGCGATCTCAGCTTTCACGCGCGCTTTAAGTACAACTGGCCCTGACGATTGTCGATAGCTAAAGCCGCCCTGCTCTATATAGTCGGTTAGATCAAATCCCTTAAGCGGTATAAAGTCTTTATCCGAGCGCTCAACGGTTTGAATGCGGTGTAACGCAAATTGGAGTATGTCGTCGTAGTCTTTTACGGTTGCCAAAAGGTAACTGACGCTATGGCGAACAACGATGGCTTGCGGATGCAGTGTGTAGTTTTTGGGTTCGTTATGCTTGCGACTTAGGTACGTCACTTCAATGGCGTATTCTTCAAGCGCCGCTTCCGATACCGCCTCCCAAATCCCATCTTTGATTTGTGCGGGGATTAGGGTTTTACCATTGGGTATGGCTTTCACACGGTTGGCCCAACCGGAGTAATGGTTGGAAGGGATAGCGTTTAGATATTGCTGAGCGGCTTTGAATTGCGATGAGATCTGATCCACAGCAATTTGTGGTAGCAAACCAGACAAATACTCATGCGCCAACACCAAAGTGAGCGCGGTGGGGGCGTCTAATCCCAACGTTGAATCTGTAAAGCTTGTTGACAGGCTCCAACGACGCTCTCCATCGCCTTCAAGACACCTCAAAGGCAAGTGCGGTGTCATCGCATTCAGATCACGCTGAACAGTCCTTAACGAAACCTTAAAGCCCTGCTCTTCTAATGCTGCATGAATCGTCGAGGTGGCTTTATAGCGTGGCTCTTTGGGAATAATGTGTAACATCGCTAGCGTGCGAAATAAGGTGTCGTGCTTAGCACCCATGTTTGTATCCTTACATACTGTCTTCTTGACGAAAACTTTACCATAAACCCAATCAGATAATCGCCTGTTTTATACCGAGCATTGGCACTCTAAACGGCATTCAGTAGCCAATATGCTAAGATGACATTTTATTCCAACTCTGGGAGCTTTCATGTTACGTCGACTTATTATGGCCTTGGCACTGATTCCCCTTGCAGGTACATCCTTTGCAGCGGAGCATATCGTTAAAATGGTCAATCAAAATGATTGGGGAACGATGGCCTTTGAGCCAAGTTTTTTACACGTCGAGGTGGGTGATACGGTGACCTTTGAGCCAACAGACTATGGTCATAATGCGGTCACGATTAATTATATGGTCCCAAGAGGGGCGAACCGTTACCGCGGTAAAATCAACAAGCCTATTACGATGGAGATTAATAAGTCAGGATTTTACGGCATTGAATGCTCACCGCATTTGACCATGGGCATGGTGATGATTATTCAAGCAGGCGACGGTGATATAACAGAGTTTGAGATCCCTAAGACCTTGCCCAAACAAGCCAAACTTCGCTTCCATGCGATTAAAGACTTTGCAATGTCGCGGTAAAGGTTAACAATCGATGCGGCTATTAAATGTTATATTCCTGCAACTGGGTTTGATTTAGAACGTTTCATTTTATGAGATTGGTAAAGGCCTTGTTTCGTTTACATGCGAACGCGGTTCTTTCTGACTTTACGGGACCAAGTGTGTCAACTAATACGCAATATAAACGCCTCTCTAACCGATACTTGGTTCTCTCTTTGGTTGTGGCATTGGTCCCTTTGTTTATCTTTACCAGTCTTTATGATCGCTATTTTGATCAATTAGTCTCCAAAATCACTGATGGCAGGCTTAACACGCAGGTGGCTGCGGTTCAGAATGAGTTTCGCGTCCATCTCAGAGAACGCTTGTACCAGCTTGACGTGCTTGCTGACGAGCTTGACTCATCAGAGATCTTTCAAAAGGATGGCAAGCACAATCTTCCTGATGCATTACAAGCATTATTACGATTACAAACAGACCCTAATAATGTGTATGGCATTGCTTTTTTTGACGCCAGTAAGCGGTTCTTATGGAGCTTTCCCGAGCACTCTTATTCAGAAAAAAGGTATCTTGCGGTTCAGACCTATCAAACACAGTTCGAACAAGCCGATCTATTGGGGCCGGAATATTTCAGTTTTGAACGGCCCGCTTCGGTACTGCTTATGAAACCTATTACTAGGCTTTCTGAAAACAATACCGTTTCCTATTTAGGGCTAATATTACGCTTCAACTCGTTAGCGGCCATTCCAAAATCACTGGGTACGGACGGCATATTTACACCCTATATTGGTGTACCTGGCGACCGAGTGTTTGACATTGTTGGGCAGCCTATTCAAGACGGAGAACACTATGACCAATCATTTAATTTATACCCAAACTGGTCCATTAAACTAAAGCAGAATGAAGTACTAACGGCGGCACCAAGTGCAACTTTACGTTATTGGTTAATCGGCTTAGTACTGCTAACAGCGGCCTGTCTTATGATTATCCATTGGTTTATTTCTAAACGATTAAACCGTCAAGTAGATACGCTCATTGAAGGCATTGAACGAGTGGCTTCAGGAGACCTCAAATCTCCCGTTCCACCTCAACCAGGCACAGAAGTCGAGCGCCTCACTTCCGCAATTGAAAAGATGCGCTCTCAACTTAACCAAGTCATTCAATCCAATGTTGAAATGGAGCGACGAGCCTCGCTGGGCAACCTAGCCGCCGGTCTCGCCCACGATATTCGCAATCCTCTTAATATTGTTGGCATTACGACAAAAGCACTTTTAAAAAGAGAACACAACGATGAAAACAAAGAGATGCTTTCAATGGTCGTGGAAGAACTCGGTCGAGTAAATGGTGTTATCGATAACCTGTTAAACTTTGCCCGACCAACGCCCCCCAAACAAGAAATGTTTTTGCTGGTAAAGGAACTCCATCTAGTTGCTAATTTATTGAATGCCACAGTACACAAACATAAGGCAAGCTTGACGATCGAGTGTGAGGAAACGTTAGAGCTGTTCGCCGACCCTTCGCATCTGCATCAAGTATTAATAAATCTTGTTTTAAATGCCATCCAGTCATTTAATGGTATAGGTTGCGATGTCACCATCCGCGCTCAACGGGAGACTGAACACTTGGTGATTAAAGTGACTGATAATGGACCAGGCATAGACCCAACACATCTTGAGCGAATTTTCGAACCGTTCTACACCACCAAACCCACTGGAACAGGCTTAGGCTTGGCCATATGTCAGGTGCTGATTCAGGCCAATCAAGGGCGAATACAGATTCATTCGAGCCCTGTTGGCACCACGGTGGTTTTACAATTCCCTATACACGCAAAGTTAGACGATACCTATGAGTAACCTAAACGTTTTGGTCATTGATGATGAACAGAATTTAGTTCGTAGCATTAAATTTTCCTTGAACAATAAAGATCTGGAGCTCTCTGCTGCTTTTACCGGACAAGAAGGCATCGCAGCGTTTGAGCAATTAAATCCTGATTTAGTGCTGCTCGATTTAGGCTTACCGGACATCTCTGGATTGGATGTATTAAGTCAGTTGCGACAAATATCGCCCGGCACTCCCGTGATAATGATTTCGGCACATGGGGACACTAGAACAGCGGTTAAAGCGGTAAAAGAAGGTGCTGTTGATTACATCACGAAACCGTTTGATGTGGACGAACTTGAGTTATTAATGATCCGAACGGCCGAGCAACGAAGAGTCACAAAAGAATTAGAGTTCCTGCGCAGCAAAGACGATATAAATAATCAGATCATAGGTCACTCAGCGCAAACAAACCTCCTTAAGAACATGATCACACAAGTCGCAAACAGCGCCGCCAGAACGATCTTGATCCAAGGCCCTTCGGGGACAGGGAAAAGCATGGTCGCCAAGAGCATCCACAACCAGCGATACAGTAATGCGCCCTTCATTGAAGTAAATTGCGCCGCCCTGCCTGAACACTTGATTGAAGCAGAGCTCTTTGGTGCAGAAAAAGGTGCGTATACGGGCGCCACCTCTTCACGCGATGGTTTAGTAGCACTGGCCAATGGCGGTACTTTATTTTTAGATGAAATTGGCGAGATGCCTCTTAATATTCAAGCTAAATTGCTGACGTTTCTAGAGCAAAGAACCTTTCGCCCTGTCGGAGCGGGTAAAGAACGTAAATCTGATGCGGTCATTATGGCAGCAACGAACCAAAACCTAGCGTTACAGATCTCAGAGGGACGTTTTCGACAGGATCTATTCTATCGTCTTAACGTTGTACCGGTAGAAATTCCCGCCCTGCAAGATCGCATCGCTGACCTCCCCTTGCTGGTGGCGCATTTTGCTAAACTAATGGCTCAAAATGAGGGTTGTCAACCTGTTAGCATAACGCCGGAAGCCATGCTTGCACTGCAACATTATACTTGGCCAGGTAACATCAGAGAATTGAAAAACTTGCTAGAACGAATGACAATTTTATACCCAGGTCAGTACATCACATGCGATGTTTTGCCTAAAGAAATTGCCGCTAAAACGTTGCCGGTTACCGCATTAGAGTGTTCATATGATGAACAAGTCGAGTCCAAAGAAAAAGAACTCATTCTGCAGGCATTGAATGCTTCACAGGGTAAAAAAGGCTTAGCGGCAGAGAAACTCGGGATATCCCGTCATGCATTAAAAAGACGCATGCAGCGCTTAGATTTAGACCTTTAGGCCAATGTCCTATGCAAAATAAAAATATTACTCTGAACTTGTTGGCATTGAAGATTTATTTACTGATGCTGTGCTTTTTCCCTTTAAGCGCATCCGCTGAAATAAGGTTGGGAGCAAACAGCGATGACGCTGTAAAAGTGGGTTGCCTGTTTCCAATGACCGGCCGAGGTGGGCTATATGGACATGACAGTCAAATCGGTATCCAGATTGCTCTAGAGAAAATAGCTGCTACAGAGCGCTATCCAAACATTCAAGTATTGATTGAAGACTCGCGCTCCAAAGCCTCTAGGGCCACACGTATTGCTCGTGCTTTTGTGCAAGAGGAAGGCACACGCTTTTTATGTGGTGTCGTCAATTCTTCGGTTGCCTTACAAGTCGCGCAAGTAGCGGCTCAAGAAGAGGTGTTCTTTATTGGTACAGACCACGCCTCTTCCCGCTTAACAGAGCCTTTAGCAAACCCGTTTTATTTTCGGGTCAGCAACAATACCAAGCAAAGTATGCTGGCTGGTGCAAACTATATTAAAGAGCACTTATTACCGAAAAAAGATGGCCACCCCATTAGAATTTCATACATTGCCCCCGACTATGAATATGGCTATTCCGTTTGGCAGGATTTCACCGGTGCACTGGATGAATTACAGGTGCCCTATCAAATTGTCACAACATTATGGCCAAGGTTGTTCGAACCTAATTACTCGTCCTTTATCCGCGCTTTAATGGAGCAACCCACAGACCTCATTGTGAATTCTATGTGGGGCGGAGATCTCGTCGCGTTTATTCAACAAGCACAAAATACACCATTATTTAATCACTCAGCGTTTGCGAACTTTGACACGGGTGGCAATTATGAAGTGCTCGCCGCATTAGGCGATGACATGCCAAATGGCTTGATTATGTCGTCACGCCATCATACCAATTGGCCTAACACTGAATTGAACCATTGGTTCGTTAATCGCTTCAAATCAATCAGTGGTCGCTATCCGTCCTATGCCGCTGAAGGTGCCTACTCGGGAATTATGGCGATCGCTGAAACGTTGGCGATTGCTGGCAAATCTGCCGATAATCCCGCCATTCAGAAAACGCTAGAGCAGCTTGTACTTCATCTACCGGAAGACCCCATTGGCTACTCATCGTTTATGGATGAACAAACGCACCAGCTTCAGCAAGTGATTACCATAGGGGTCACACAGCCAGATCCCAGCCAACCTCCCGCAATGAAACTACTTAGCGATTGGTCCGTTTATTACCCCAGTCGTTTTAGCCCTCGAAGTAATACAGAACATTAATCTGTGATCGGATTGCGCTCATAGCCATTCATTTTTACGATCGGAATCCGCTCACGAATTTAGATAACCGCTAATAAAAATTTAATTTTCCCTTATATTTCAATACATTAACAAAAGTTACAAAACTGGCACCGCCTTTGCAATTTCACCTTTAGCGCTGCGATCAGTGCGCCCATTCCGAGTATCAAGCTGCCTAAATTAGCGACGCTTCAAGGGTGTACTCTAGCAGTCGTTTGGCAAAAGCAAGACCTCTCCACTTTCTTGCCAAAGCCTACGAATCATAAAAATAAAGGTGTTAAAACTATGTATCTAAATGATGCGTCTCTATTAAAAGAACGCTGCTTAGTGAATGGTCAATGGGTATCAGCTGCGGATAATAAAACCATCCCTGTCACTAACCCAGCGAACGGTGAAGTGATTGCCAACATCCCGCACCTTGGTGCTGATGAAGTCCCTTCTATCATTGAAGCCTCACACGCTGCCCAAAAAAAGTGGGCGGCTATGACGGCAAAAGAGCGTTCAAAAATTCTGCGCCGCTGGTTTGATTTGATCATCGAGAATACTGACGACTTAGCGATGATCATGACGTCTGAACAAGGTAAGCCGCTAACGGAAGCCAAAGGTGAAATCGGTTATGCCGCCTCGTTTGTGGAATGGTTTGCAGAAGAAGCAAAGCGTGTCTACGGAGACACTATCCCTGCACCAATGACGAATCAGCGTTTAACGGTCATTCGTCAACCAATTGGTGTGACTGCGGCCATTACCCCTTGGAATTTCCCTGGCGCGATGATCACTCGTAAAGCGGCGCCAGCTCTCGCGGCGGGCTGCTCTATGATTGTCCGCCCGGCAGATTTAACCCCTCTTACCGCGTTGGCCCTTGCTGAATTGGCTCAACGAGCAGGCATTCCCGATGGGGTTTTCCAAGTGATTACAGGCTCTGCCAGCAAACTCGGCAAGGTGCTGACAGACAGTCATGTGGTGACCAAGCTGTCCTTTACTGGATCAACTGAGGTGGGTCGTCTACTGATGGCTCAGTGTGCCGATACCATTAAAAAAGTATCTCTTGAACTCGGCGGCAATGCTCCGTTCATTGTGTTTGATGATGCCGATCTGGATAAGGCTGTCGAAGGAGCAATGGCCTCTAAATATCGCAATGCAGGTCAAACTTGCGTCTGTGCAAACCGTATCTTAGTGCAACGCGGTGTTTACGATGCCTTCATTGCAAAACTTCAAGAAAAAGTGGCGGCTTTAAACATTGGTAACGGCATCGAAGATGGTATCCAAATAGGGCCAATGATCGAAGAAAAAGCCATTACCAAAGTGGAAGAGCATATTCAGGATGCCGTCTCTAAAGGCGCCAAGTTGGTTCATGGTGGCAAGCGTCTAGGCGGATTATTCCTGCAACCTTCGATCTTGGTAGACGTCACCAGTGATATGAAGGTGGCTCAAGAAGAAACATTTGGTCCTATGGCGCCGATCTTTCCATTCGATACCGAAGCACAAGCTATTTCCATGGCAAACGACACCATCTTTGGATTAGCGGCTTACTTCTTTACCCAAGACCATGCTCGCAGTGTGCGCGTTTCAGAAGCTTTAGAGTACGGCATGGTAGGCCATAACACAGGGCTTATTTCCAACGAAGTCGCACCTTTCGGTGGCGTCAAACAATCAGGTCTAGGACGCGAAGGCTCTAAGTACGGCATCGATGAATACTTAGAACTGAAATACATCTGCAGCGCCATTTAATTCGAGGAAATCATTATGTCACAGGGTATCAAAACATTTTCATTTAACACTCCAGGTTCCATGCATGTTGAATGGGGCGGAGCGAAACGTCTTGGAGAATTAGCCAGCGAATGGTTTCAAGAGCGCAACGTCCTGCTGGTAACTGATAAGTTTCTCAGCGACAGCGGTCTATTGAGTGAGACCAAAGCCTCATTAGAAGCTCAAGGCTTCAGTATTTCCATTTTCGACGATGTGGTTGCAGACCCGCCAGAGCACGTTTTAATGGCCTGTGTGGATTTTGCTAAAGCCAATCAAACCGATTTAGTTATTGGCTTGGGTGGCGGCTCACCAATGGACATCGCGAAGTTAGTAGCGGTTATGCTGACATCAGAACAACCTCTTGCTGAGCTTTATGGTATCGGTAAAGTGAAAGGAAAGCGTGCTCCGTTATTGCAAATACCAACGACCGCAGGAACCGGTTCTGAGGTAACGAACATCACCATTTTAACCACCGGTGAAACCACTAAAATGGGCGTTGTCTCTAAGCAGTTGTACGCGGATTATGTCTTGCTTGACGCAGAACTCACCATTGGTCTTCCTTCTCTGCCGACAGCCGCAACGGGGATTGATGCCATGGTGCATGCGATTGAAGCGTATACCTCAGCGCATCTTAAGAACCCACTTTCAGATGCACTGGCAAAAGAAGCACTGCGCCTGTTAAGTAAGAACCTGCTTACAGCTTGTCATGATGGCGCTAATCGTGCGGCACGTGAAGCTATGTTACTTGGTGCCAACTTGGCTGGCCAAGCCTTTTCCAATAGCCCTGTCGCAGCCGTCCACGCTTTAGCTTACCCATTAGGCGGCCATTATCACTTACCGCACGGTTTAACCAATGCATTAATGCTAGGCCCTGTCCTGCGCTACAACATGAAGGAAGCAGCCTCACTCTATGCTGAACTGGCTGATGTGGTGCTGGATTCAACGGAAGGCGACGCCAATAACCGAGCGGCGCAATTCGTGGACTACATGCAAAATCTAATGAATGAGTCAGGCGCTCCGCAAAGGCTACGCGATGTTGGGGTCACTGAAGAGAGCCTCCCTACTCTAGCCAAAGATGCCATGCTGCAAACTCGTTTGCTTGGTAACAACCCTGTTCCCGTCGCTGAAAGCGATGCCTTAAAGCTGTATCAAGAAGCTTTCTAAATTACAGCGACATTAAGAAATCCCCCTGCAACCAAGGGTTGCAGGGCACTAAAACATTACAAGAATAATAGGAAATCATCATGAGTGAAGAACGTATTGATGGCCAAGAAGCACCATTTTGGTCCATGGGTCCTTTTAAAGTCCGCCTTCCGTTTGTGCATTATCGCATAGAGTGGCCTGATTACTTTCAAGGTCTGTTGATGTGTGCAGTTGACTTAGCGGCTATTCCGCTAATGACAGAATTGCTAGGCATGCCATTTGAAGTAGCGTTAGCCGTCGTTATGCTAAATGGTCTTTTTTACTTATTGCACCATTTGCTAGGCGACCCAGTGGTTCCAGGTTGGATAACACCTGCGATTCCGTTATTGATGGCTTACTGTACAACCTTCCCTGAAGGACCTGAACGGATCCATGCGTTAATATCCTTCCAGCTTTTACTCGGAATATTCTCGATATTTATCGGGGCATCGGGACTGGCCCACAAAGTTGTCTCGCTTATTCCCCAAGCCATAAAATCGGGGATCATTATTGGTGCAGGTATAGCGGCCGTCATGGCCGTTTTCAAAGTCGATGGGCGTTTTGACACCTATCCAATTACCATCACTCTAGCGGTTGGTATTGCGTTTTATGTGATTTTCTCGCGTCACTTTGCGCAACTGAAACAAAATAACGCGTTTTTTAACCTTGTTGGCAAACTGGGTATCTTTCCGATTGTTGCGTTGGCCATAATCATTGCTCCCACGGTAGGGGAAACATCTTGGCCTAGCATTGAGTGGGGGATTTCTTCTCCTGACTTCGTCACGCTATGGAACGAATACACCGTATTTGGTCTAGGTATGCCACCGCTTATGATGTTTTTAAGCGCTATTCCGACGGTGTTAGCCGCTTATATCGTTCTTTTCGGCGATGTTTTACAAAGCCGCGCTATTTTGGAAGAAGCAGATCAAATTCGTACAGATGAGAAAATTGATTACGACCCGGATCGTGCACACATGATTTTTGGTGCACGTAACTCTGTTATGTCTATTTTAGGCCCAGATGTGGCGATGTGTGGTCCACTTTGGGCAGCGATGCACGTCGTTATTGTTGAGCGTTTTAGCCAAGGTAAAAAAGCCATGAAATCCATCTTTGGTGGCGCAGGCTCTTTCCGTTGGGGAACCAATACTGGCTTACTATTTATGCCGATCGTGACACTGGTACAACCTATTCTTGGTGTGGCCCTAGCGTTAACACTGTTGATCCAAGGCTACGTATCAGTTCGAATCGGCGTCATGGAAGCACGCTCTCAGCGAGATCTTGGCATTGCCGGTATCGTCGCGGCGGTTCTTGCCACACGTGGCGCTACTTGGGCCTTTGCAGTAGGTGTTGTGCTTTGTATCTTGGTATATGGCCGTGACTTCTTCAAAGGTGAGAAAGATACAACGTTTGTTAAGGATCAAATACCAAAGTGATCCATGACCTAACCCTCGTTAAGTAACCGTTTCTGCTAAAAAAGTCCCCCAAGCGTTTTAAACCCTTGGGGGACTTTTTTCATCTTGAGCACCAATAAGTAGCGTTGAAAAATGTATTCTTCGACAACTAAACCTCAAGGTGAATTAGAAATAAGCATCGATATCCCCATGCCACCACCAATGCACAGCGTCGCAAGGCCTTTGTTGAGTTGCTGTCTTTGCATTTCATGAATCAAAGTCACTAACACGCGACAGCCCGAGGCGCCAATGGGGTGACCTAAAGCGATGGCGCCACCATTTACATTTACTTTGTCAGGGTTTAATCCAAGCTCCTGAGCCACACAGAGTGCTTGCACTGCAAACGCTTCATTAGCCTCTATTAAATCGAGTTCGTCTATTTTCCAATCGACTTTTTCTAAGGCTTTTTGAGTCGCTGCGATAGGGCCAATCCCCATGATGGTAGGGTCAACGCCAGATGTGGCACTCGCTTCGATGGTCGCTAATACAGGTAGATTTAATCGTTTCGCCTCGTCTTCCGACGTTACAATAACCATCGCGGCGCCATCATTGAGGGTCGACGCATTACCTGCGGTTACGGTGCCCTCTTTGCTAAACGCCGGACGTAATTTGGCTAATGAGTCAGGATTCGTGTCTGGGCGAATTTGCTCATCCTCTTGAAAGATAAGCGGCTCTGCGTAACGCCGCGGAACGCTAATCGGTAAAATTTCTGTTTGAAACCGCCCTGCTTGCTGCGCTTGCACGGCTTTTTGCTGTGATTGAAGCGCGTAAACATCCTGCTGCTCACGAGTAATATGCCACTGAAAAGCAATATTCTCCGCGGTTTGCCCCATATGATAATCGTGAAATGCATCCCACAGACCATCAACGATCATGGTATCAAGCATTGTCCAGTGGCCCATTTTCTTACCGACTCGACTTTGTGGAATGACATGCGGCGCTTGGCTCATGCTTTCTTGCCCCCCCGCTACGACCATTTTAGCGTCGCCATTTAATATTGCTTGGGCGGCCAACTGAACCGCTTTGAGACCAGAACCACACACCATGTTGACGGTCATGGCTGAAACATGCTCATTTAAACCCGCTTTAAGCGCTGTTTGTCGAGCGGGGTTTTGACCAGAGCCAGCCGTCAGTACTTGACCCAATATGACTTCATCGATGTGCGAACTTAGACTTGGATGTTTGTTCAACAAACCGCTTAATACTTGTGTGCCAATTTCAACCGCTGTTAAAGAAGATAAAGCACCATTAAACGCACCGACAGCACTTCGACCTGCCGCGACTATTACTGCTTTCATTGTGTGACTCCTTTACGATTCAGTTAAGCGCTTACTTAGATAGTAGGCAACTTTAATGCTGTCACCTAATTAGAAACGTCTAATTCACCAAAACCGACACGTCCATGTGATCAATTAACGATACCTGCAGCTTAAAAAAACAGCTTTTTCAGGCTAAGCTTTTTAGAGCTAGCAAATGGTATTACTCACCCATCGCAGCTCCCTCACGTCGAGGGTCAGAACAACAAAGAGCCATATTTTCTCACTTTCTTTTAGATTTTTTTATTTTCTCTTTGTTCCACTGCCAGCGTCTAATTATCACCAAATATAAAAACTCAGTGCTGTACAGGAAAAAAGCGAAGCCCATCAAGCCCAGGGAATAGCTGTAACTTCCGCCACCTCTGCTGCTATCCATGAATTCGAATGGGTATTTAAAGCCTAAATAGATAAATAACACACCAAATAAAACAAAGAACAATAGACTCATGATATAAGCAATAAACCTGATTATTGAGAGAGTCATTACATATTCGCTAACATAATTCTTCAGGTTTAACTTAGGCCAGTAGTAGAGAGCAATACATGAAACAGAAGATATTATAACATCCATTCCTGTAGCGGGGACTCCCATCATTTCAATTATATGTGCAATCCAATCAGCAAAAAAATTTAATGCAAAAATACATATAAAGAATCCAAGGATATATTTTATAACGTACATATTTTTCCGCTTCCAACTTTAAATATTTTTAACGATTTAGCCCTCACCATCTAATAAAGGCTTCTCTGGCCAAACCATTTTTGGCTCTATATTTTCTAGATCTATATCAAAACTGAAAGTGTATGAACTATCAACGCTACGACACCTATCAACAATTCCGGTATTATTCAAAAATTCCGAGCTATCATTATAATTATATAAATCAATATGTGAGCACATTGCTTTTTCAATACCCTCGCTTTGTTGGGCATATTGAAGCAACTGTTCAGGATTTAAAAAAAGTAACGTTGCATAGGTGGAGATCATATCCATCGCAACAACGGCTTTGTTGGCAGTCCTTTCGAAATAGACACCGTTTGGAGCATATGAAGGCGCGATGTCGCTGAGCTCGCCTTCATCATGTATCAAAGGAAGAAAGACATGGAGACCTGACGTTAAGTAAGCTTTTGAAGACAGTGCTCGATGCAGTGTCTTAGCTAAATATTGCTTATCTCCTAGTAGCTCGAATAGACCGCTGTAGGTAGCAATAACAATATAGTCTGGACCTGCATAATAAGGTAATATATAGCTGTCTTCTGATATTATAGTCGCGATGTAAACATGCTTTATATTTTTCCCTAAAAACACTTCTGGATACTTATCTAATTCAGGCTGTAATATACTTCTAACATCATCTATATTGATACCTAAGGAAAAAATATCTACATCCGAATCTTCTAATGCCTGCAAGTTAGAAGGATCATCAATTAATATGTCCTCAAGTCCTTCTTGCGAGTTATATCTTGTCTTAATCGCCTCTTTAAAAACCAGATCAGGCTCATCTACACTGATCGGCATTCCATACACGAAGTTAGTAAGCAGAAATAATATCCATAACGGGATAATTTTTTTCATTTTAAGTGTGAGGTTCCGTCATATTCCTAACGCTTGGGTTATGAGCTAGGAAAGGATCGATGTCCATTAGGCTGTTTTTAACTAATGGCTCACAGTTATTCCTAAACTCAGCACCCAAATCCCTGATATAACAAGAATAACCTAGAATAGATGGGGCCCACTACGGCACACGAATAACTTTTACAATAATTTTTCACTTATCGAAAAATCAATCTTATATCATTTATAAAGTCATACTGAAGCAAAGCCGCTGAGACGACAATCGCCAGACGCGTAAGTGTGGGACATCCCATTACCCATAAGTTGATATGACCCCTTACCTTTACAACTCAACCTCAAAGGACAATAACGCTTGGTAAGCTGCGCTTATATAGAAAGCTCAGCGGACATTACAGCTGAGCTTTCTCTTGTGTTATTAATCTCCTAAGACCGTTCCCTCACGTCGAGGGTCCGCACCACCAAAAAGCTTACCCTCTTGAATCATAATGCCCTGTAGACCTGAATTAAGATCTCGTAAAGACACTTGGTAGCCCATTTCCTCTAAGTCTTTAGCGAGTGTTTCTGCTGAGGTTCCCTGTTCAATATCAAAGGTACCAAAACGGTTTAGCATATTCGGTAACGAGATCGCTTCTTGGATGTCCATGCCCCACTCTAAATGCGCTATCAGTGCTTTGGAGACGTAACCAATAATACGACTGCCGCCCGGAGAGCCGACCACTAAGTACGGTTTATCGTCTTTCATTACGATAGTAGGTGCCATGGATGAACGCGGACGCTTACCCGGCTCAAGACGATTGGCAATTGGGTAACCTTGGCTGTAAGAGGCAAATGAGAAGTCCGTTAGTTCATTATTCAGCAGGAATCCATTACTCATCACTCGGGAGCCAAAACCGTTTTCAATGGTCGTGGTAACGGACAAGGCATTGCCCTCTGCGTCGACAATAGAAATATGGCTGGTGCTCGGGAATTCGATGGACTGATCGTCTGCCAAAGTAATGGCATTTTGCCATTCAGGCTCGCCTGCTGACACCGTTTCTAAGGCTTTACCGGGGGTGATTAGCTTCGCTCGGCTGGCAAGATACTGTTCATCCAGCAAGCCCTTTGGCATCGGCACAAAGTCGGTATCTGCTATGTAGCGACCGCGATCAGCAAACGCTAGGCGTGAGGCATCACCAATGATTTGCCAAGCGGTTGGTGATTCCGGCCCCATGGCCGCTAGGTCAAAATGCTGAGTCATACCTAGGATTTGCCCCACCGTTAATGCCCCCGAGCTCGGCGGTCCCATGCCACAAATATCAAATTGCTTATAAGGCAAACATGTGGCGTCGCGCTCCTTGATTTTATAAGTCATAAAATCTTCTAAGGCCAACACGCCGGGATTGTCCGATGTAGAGCGCACTGCGGTTACGATGTCTTGGGCAATGTCACCCTGATAAAAAGCATCCGCCCCTGATTGGGCAATACTCGTCAAGGTTTTGGCATAGGCTGGATTTTTAAGCCGTGTTCCCTCTTGAAGAGGTGCGCCATTAGAATCTAAGAAATACGCGGCGGTATCAGGAAAGCGCGCCAAAGAATCTCTGGTGTTCGCGATGGCGCCAGCAAGTCTAGGCGAGACGTCAAAGCCATCTTGTGCCAACTCAATCGCAGGCTCAAACAGCGCTTTCCAAGACAGTTGTCCACCTTGCTCATGCAGAGCTTGCATTAAGGCAACGGTGCCGGGGGTGCCGACTGAGCGTCCGCCAATCACAGCATCATAAAACTTAAACGTCGTACCATCTTTGTGTTGAAATAATTCAGGCGTGGCCGCTTGAGGGGCGGTTTCACGGCCATCAAAAGTCGTTAGCTTTTGAGATTTAGCATCGTAATACACGGCAAAAGCACCGCCACCGAGCCCAGAAGACTGAGGCTCTACCAGCCCTAATACCGCTTGCACTGCGACGTAGGCGTCTAACGCCGATCCGCCTTTTTTCAAGATGGCATAACCCGCTTCTACCGCTTTAGGGTTGGCGGCTGCCACCATGAATTGCTTTGCTTCCACTAACTGCTTTTGCTGTATTTCCCCGGCGATTTCCGGCGCCACAGCATCGGCTGTTTGCTGGGCCGCAAACGCCATTTGCGCAGAGACCAACGACATTGATAACGCTAAAGATTTGAATACAAAACGCATAGATACATTCCTTATATAACGATTGTAACGGCGGGCGTTACCCGTTCTCTAAATGCTAGGTTTTAGAACTTGCGGTGAAGGGCCTTTGCTATTCATCAAGCTTGTTTGTCAGAGGTCTAACATAAGCTGTCGTACTTCGCCTTCTGAACGCAACATAACACTGAGGCCCAGTAACCGAATTTCGCGACCGTTTTGACGTGTTAAGACCTCTTTCAGTAAATCATGAAAGTAAGTAAGATCCAAGCCGCTATGCACATGCTCAATGGTCGTCAATTGAAAGTCGGCAAACTTGACTTTGATGCCTTGCTTGCTGATTAATCTATCAGGCGATACTTTCCCTAAGCGCTCAAACAACTCTGGAAATAGCTTTTGCTCGATGACTTGCCAGCACTCATCAAAGCTTGAAATGTTATGTGAAAACGTGCGTTCCACACCCACAGACTTGCGCTGACGGTGAGTGGAAACTTCACGATGATCAACACCATGGCTTCGATTCCAAAGAGAGTGACCTAAGCGGCCAAATTTACGGGTTAACTCAAGGTAATCGCTATTACAAATGTCAGCACAGACATAAAGCCCTGCTTCATGCAGCTTCTGTAGGCTTACTTTGCCAACACCAGGAATTTTCTCTAGGGGAAGCGTATTAATGACTTCTTGCATCTCTCTGGGTGTGATCACGAACTGGCCATCAGGCTTATTCATATCCGATGCGACTTTGGCAAGAAACTTTATCGGCGCAACGCCGGCCGACGCGGTCAGATTCAGTTCGGTACGAATATCATTGCGAATGGCCTCAGCAATGAGAGTTGCTGACCCCTGTAGATGGGTGCTGTCCGTGACATCTAAATACGCCTCATCTAGGGACAATGGCTCTATTAGATCAGTATAGCGTGCAAAAATGGCTCGCACTTTTTGGGAGATTTCTCGATACACCTGCATCCTGCCAGGCACAACAGTAAGGTGTGGGCAGAGTTTCTTAGCCCAAGCGGTCGACATTGCGGAATGGACTCCGTAGGTACGGGCTTCGTAGTTACAAGTACTGATGACACCGCGCTGCTTTTCGCTGCCTCCTACCGCTAATGGGATTTCACGGTAACGTGGCTCATCACGCATTTCGACTGATGCGTAAAAAGCATCCATATCAATATGGATAATTTTCCTTTGGATCAAGTCACCGTTTTGCATACTAAACACTGTTCAAATAAACAGTATTTATACAGATAACTGCCCTTTTGTCCAGAGAAAGAAAGATACGCCTAGACCCACTATAGAACCGTGGCCAGTTGTACTTAGCCACTGCACCACAACCTGGTGATGCATAAGCCCTCATAAATACCGAGAAGTTTTTTGCATTCATATTTAAAAGAATCATTTGATTTATAGTCTAAGCATGCAAGATCAATCAGTCTATGGACAACTCCCCCCCCTGCCAGCGCCCTGCTAACCACTCCGTTTTAGCCACTTCTTTTATTAGCGACATCACTGTGTTGAGTAATGCCGTTTGAGGACGATCTGCATCCGTCGTGATGCAGACATCACGCCAGAGATTCGGCTCAATAATCTCGACCGCTTCAATCTGATTGGTATCTTGTAGATGAAAAAATGCAGAGGTGGGGGCTAACAATATTCCATGACCATCCATGACATAACGCAACGTCGTCATCAGCTGCCCGAAAGCGGGTTTATGGGACAATTTAATGCCGGTACTTTGTTCATATTGTCTCAATACATAGCCCAATGAGTCACGGGCACCTGTGACGATCACTTCATGATTAGCAAGCGCTTCGAACGTGATCGTTTTACTGCCATTTAACATTTTATGGGAAGACACTTTAGGATCGCAGCCAACAGCAATGAATAGCTTTTCTCGCAGCAGTTTTACTTGACGCATTTGGCTCATATCCGTTCCATCAGGCGATGAAATTGCCAAATCTATTTCTCCAGATCGCAATTGACTGGACAAGTTATAAGACAAACCGGCATGTAGCTCGAGTGTAATTTTCGGGAAACGTTGCTCAACAAGCGCCAATAATGGCACGGATATAATGTTACCAATAGGCTGTGTCATTCCGATGGATAAAACACCCGAAGGCTCGTGTTCGAACTGATGTACATCGCTTTTAGCTTGCGCCATTTGACGCATGATGGAGACGGCATGTGCATGGAATATCTGGCCTGACTGCGTTAATTCTACGCCACGAAAACTTCTTTCAAACAAGCACGTGCCCAGTTCATGCTCTAGATTGTCAATCTGCAAACTGATGCTAGGTTGAGCGACCTCAAGAGCTCGAGCGGTGGCCGCAATGCTATTGAGCTCGACCACTTTTAAAAAATAACTCAGCTGCTTGCTGTTCATATCAACGCCTTTCATCCAGTGCTCATGTTAAGAAGGTAACAGGGTACATAAAAAATATTGAACCTAACCATATTTTTTATTGTTTTATATAGCCAGTTTTTTATCTAGCCTTATGACAAAACAACAATACTGAGAGAGCTAGCATGACGACGACAAAGCGATACTTTGAACAACCCAGTCGATTCAGTGATTTAGAATGGCAAGCAAGGGTAGACTTAGCTGCCATGTATCGTATTTTTGCCTACCTGAAGTGGGATGAATCCATCTACAACCATATTTCGTTACGTGTTCCGGGTGAAGATGAGCATTTCTTGATTAACCCTTTTGGTCTGCACTATAGCGAAGTAACGGCTTCTAATTTGGTCAAAGTTGATCTAAAGGGGAATATCGTTGGCCATTCAGACTGGCCGATCAATCCGGCCGGATTTACCTTTCACAGCGCCATCCATGACAAAGTAGAAAACGCTCACTGTGTGATGCATGTACATACCACCCCGACGCTGGCGGTGTGCTGTTTAGAAGACGGTATTTCCTACAGCAACTTTTACTCAGCACAAATCTACGGCAACGTCGCGTATCATGAGTTTGAAGGCATCACGCTACACATGGACGAAGGTCAAAGGATCATTGACAGCGCTAACGGCAAACCCATTCTAATGCTTAGAAATCATGGCCCTGTGGTTATTGGGTCGACCTTGGCTCAAGCATTTTCATTAATGTGGTTGGTTAATCGAGCATGCGAAGTACAAATGGCGTCGATGTCTATGGGCAAAGTACGCGAGATCCCTGAAGAAATCTGCAAAAGATGCGCGGCTGATTCATTACCTTTAGACCCTAAATACGGTGCAGGTGAAGACGTCTTCGCCGCCATGAAACGCCTGATTGAAAAGCAAGACCCCTCTTATAAACAGTGATACTTTTGGGTTGCAGGCCTCATGGTCTTAAAAGACCTGCAACCCACTAAATCGTAAAGGCGTTCCGTTTTTTACAATACTCGCTTGCTCAATTCTCTTTATATGTAAATGTACAAATATTGAGAACACACTGGAGCAACCGATGAAAACTATAAAAAAGACTATCATAGCCGCCGCAATTTCGACTCTATCCCTTGTTTCAAGTCATGCAGTAATGGCCCATGGCTCCTCACCTGATTACATCAAGATAGAAGATTCTCTTAAAAACTCTGGCGCAGTGTTTGCCTACGACAAATCTTCCAAAGAAGTGCATATAACGCTTAATCAAGCGCATGCCTGCGTAAAGGTAGGTGCCATGGACGCTGAAGTGAATGGCAAAAGAATTCAACTTGATGCTCCGATCAAATTTGAGCATGGCAATCTTCTTGTCGAGAGAGGATTTGCAAACGATCTGTTTGAAGGGCATGTTTCCCAAACCATTTCTCTAAGTCATGCAAAACATCCATTAGATCCTTTATCCGAAGCAGAAATCACCTTAACTCAGCAAACCGTTCAGGCTTCAAAGTATTTTCGTAACAACCTGAGGTTTACGGAGATCAAGCTTGCCGAGCCAGACAAAAGTAAAGTATGGGCTTGGTCGTTCGGACAAGATGAAGACTTTTTACGTTTAGCAAACTTTACCATTTTGGATGGTAAACACGTTATTGAAGGCACCGTTAACTTGGCAACTAAGACGGTCACTCGTTGGCAGCCTATTAAAGACGTTCACGGAATGGTCATCTGGGACGATTTTGTTGCCGCTCAGGAGATTATTGAAGGCAGTAAAGAATATGCCGATGCCCTTAAAAAACGCGGTATAGAAAATGTTAAGCAAGTGGTGGCTACCCCGCTAACCGTCGGTTTCTTTGATGGCGAAGATGGGCTGAAAGAAGACGACCGTCTGCTAAAAATAGTCTCTTATTTAGACATTGGCGATGGCAATTTTTGGGCGCACCCTATTGAAGGGCTAGTGGCTGTGGTCAACCTAGAAACCCAATCTATTGAAAAAATCGAAGACAGCGGCGTCATCCCTGTCCCCATGAAGCCAAACCCTTATGATGGTCGTGACCAGAAAAAAATGGCCAAGGTAAAACCCATTACCATTTCAGAACCAGAAGGTTCGAATTACAAAATGTCTGGCAATATAATCCATTGGCAAAACTGGGATTTCCACTTAAAGCTTGACCCTCGTGTTGGTCCTGTTCTCTCTACGATGACCTACAACGACCAAGGCACCAAACGCAAAATCATGTACGAAGGTTCCCTTGGTGGCATGATTGTTCCCTACGGTGATCCTGATATCGGTTGGTATTTTAAGGCGTATCTAGATTCTGGCGATTACGGTATGGGCGGTCTTACCTCGCCTCTTGAATTAGGAACTGACGTGCCACCTAACGCTAAG
Source organism: Marinomonas gallaica (assembly GCF_049821165.1). Taxonomy (NCBI): domain Bacteria; kingdom Pseudomonadati; phylum Pseudomonadota; class Gammaproteobacteria; order Oceanospirillales; family Oceanospirillaceae; genus Marinomonas; species Marinomonas gallaica. Next base: position 2,147,266 of record NZ_CP187511.1, on the reverse strand, counting down.
CTGTTACCGGCCACCTTAGCCGATAATAGCGGCGCACCTTATACCATTCCAAATGCCATCGCGATCTTTGAACGCTATGCAGGCCCAGAATACAAACATAATGAAATGCTTGGCAGCGGCGCGGGTAATCAAAGCCGTGCACGTCGAGAGCTTGTGGTTCGCTGGGTCAGCACCATCGGCAACTACGACTACATGTTTGACTGGGTTTTACTTGCTAATGGGACAATCAAATTGGATGTGGGCGCGTCCGGAATTGAAGCGGTAAAAGGCGTCAAAACTCGAACCATGCATGATGCAACCGCCAAAGATGACACGCGCTACGGCACATTGATTGATCACAACATTGTCGGCACAACACATCAACACATCTACAACTTCCGTTTAGACCTAGACGTAGATGGCGAGAAAAACTCTTTAGTAGAGCTAAACCCTGCGGTGGAAAAAAACACCGCTGGCGGTCCCCGTAAAAGCGTTATGGTCGTTAATCAGCATACAGTGAAAGACGAACAAGAAGCGTCTCAGAAGTTTGACCCATCTACCATTCGTTTGATGAGCAATCCAAACAAAGAAAACCGCATGGGTAACCCGGTGTCTTACCAAATTATTCCGTTTGCAGGCGGCACACACCCCATTGCAAAAGGCGCATTATTTAGCAAAGACGAGTGGATCTATAAACGCGTTAGCTTTATGGACAAACAAATCTGGGTGACCAATTACAAGCCTGAGGAACGCTTTCCAGAAGGGACTTACCCTAATCGTGCTAAAACGGATACCGGTCTAAAGACGTTTATTGAGGACAATGAGTCTATTGAAAATAAAGACAACGTATTATGGATCACAACAGGTGCCACACACGTCGCTCGGGCAGAAGAGTGGCCAATGATGCCGACAGAGTATGTACACGCTATGCTTAAACCATGGAACTTCTTTGATCAGACACCAACACTGAATCTTCCTTCAGCAACAGAGCAAAAGTAGCCATATGAAAAGTAGCGGTGAATAAGAGCAATTTAACCACTTATTCACCGTTGCCTTCTTGGTTCGACACCCTTTAAGACACAACAACGTCTAACTTTGAAACGCATTGAGGGTATATTATGACAACTTATTCACTTATGAGTGGCGGTGAAAAACTGGCCACCACTGACACGTTTTCTGTCATCAATCCATCCACGATGGCGACTGTTGGCGAGTCACCCAAAGCGACGGTAGAAAACCTCAACACCATTATAAAAGAAGCCAAAAAGGCATTTTCATCATGGTCAGCCGTGCCTTTCGCGAAGCGTCAGCAGTATCTTAATCAAATTGCAGATGCTCTAGAAACACACTCGCAAGAATTGGGTAGCATCATCACTCAAGAACAGGGCAAGCCTATTGGTGCATCGCTAGGCTCGATGTTTGAAATGGGGGGCGCTGTTGCTTGGACACGCTATACAGCAAGTTTAGAACTACCGGTAAAAGTACTTCAAGACGATGAAAATGGGCATATTGAGCTGCATCGTCGCCCTATTGGCGTCGTAGCTTCGATTACCCCTTGGAATTGGCCTGTATTGATTGCGATCTGGCATATTATACCGGCCATTTTGGCTGGCAATACCGTCGTTTGTAAGCCATCCCCTTATACGCCACTTTCGACACTGCGTATGATCGAAATAATGAACAGCATTTTACCAAAAGGTGTGGTTAATAGTATTGCAGGGGGTGATGAACTCGGTGCAGCGATTTCTGATCATCCTGATATCGACAAAATTGTGTTTACTGGCTCGACTGAAACTGGCAAGAAAGTCATGTCTTCATCCGCTAAAAATCTCAAACACTTAACACTTGAGTTAGGCGGAAATGATGCGGGTATTGTTCTAGGTGACTGCAACCCCGATGAGATTGCTCCAGGTTTATTTTGGGGCGCATTTATTAACAATGGCCAAACCTGTGCCGCAATGAAACGTTTATATGTACACCGCTCGATTTACAATGAGGTTTGTGACTCATTAACGGCTTTTGCAAAAAGTGTCAAAATGGGCGACGGCTTTGCCGAGGGCGCTGAGCTGGGTCCGATTCAAAATAAAATGCAATTCGACATCGTCAACCAGTTGGTAAAAACGTCCATTCAACAAGGCGGAAAAGTGTTACTAGGTGGGCCGCTTGATTCAGAAGACAGCCTATTCTTCCCCATCACATTGGTTGCCGTTGAAAACAATGAAAACGCCTTGGTGCAAAATGAGCAATTTGGCCCTGCTTTGCCAATCATTCCATTCGATACCGTCGAAGAAGCCATCAATCTCGCCAATGATAGCTCCGCAGGCTTAGGTGGATCTGTTTGGTCTAATGATAAAGCCTCGGCCGCTGAGATCGCAGGGCAAATGGAATGCGGTACGGTATGGCTCAATAAGCATGGTGCGATTCAACCGAATGCGCCGTTTGGCGGTGTGAAATCATCTGGACTTGGCGTGGAGTTTGGCGAGGAAGGTTTACTGGCTAACACGACTATCCAGTGCATATTTTCGTAATCAAGACATGAGCAAACGGTATTAGCTGATTGATAGCCAGCTAATACCTTGCTTTTAACTCATCACTTAGTAGGCACACTGGCATCATCCCTCGTAATGTTCACATCAAGCATTTTTCTAACAAACCAGCTTGGCGTCATGTGTGTGAAATACTTAAAGTCTTTGGTTAAGTGGGAGTCGTCATAATAGGAAAAACCCATAAAATCCGTGTGATGATTTTGCTGAAATTCCTCACCATATAAAATATCACTGATAATTTCTTGGAAGCGAACAATCCGGCTGTATTGCTTTGGCGACATGCCAATGCTTTGATTAAATTTCTTTCTGAGCAGTCGTTCGCTGATACCCATGTCATTGGACATATCCGCAATTCTTATTGTTCCATGACTGCTTATGATTTTGTCGATGCAATGATCAATTAAGTCTATTTTAGAGTCATTTAAAGCGCCTGAGTAGATCAGCCAGTTTTCTAATATTTCAACTCGCGACGGGAAATCCACCGCTGAAATTAACGCATCTACTGTCGATGAATCCTGCTTGGTCGCTTCAATAATGGGAATGCCCTGATTGATCATTTCTGAGAACGGTATATAAGCGAGTCTACGACTGATAGAGGTAGACACTCTAATGCCGCAATAGGTTTTTTCCGGCAGATAATGAATACTGGTTGGGGTGTCTACTGACCCCCATAAGATGGCAGATTGATGATGGCTATCACAACAGAACTGAAAATCAGCACACCCATCTGCCACCACTATGGTTGCTTCCGATGACGAGGTAGTAAATTGATAATAAAGAACGGAAAAATTTGAATAATGAACAATTCGTTCATTATAATTTTTGAAATCTAGTGCAAAGCAGTATTGGGCAGGAATCGCATGATGGGCATTCATATAAACCTCTTTAAACTCAGAAGACTCCTTTCTATCCAGTCATTGAATTAAAAGCCATTACCAATGTTTATAATGGCTTTTAATTCTATCCGCTTCAAATTTAAGTACGTGTTACTGACTTAATTCATTGACATTTTTTCTAAAGTAAGCCAGTGCCGCTTTTGCATCCGCTTTTCGATCAGAAACGGAATCAATCCAATCTTGATCAATGCCCTCTTCTAGTGCGTTCATTTCTTTTACGATCGCATCGTCTTCTGTGAGAAACACGACATTAACGCCTTTAGCTTTGGCTTCTAAAATACCGTCTTGGTCTGCTTTACCCCATGCGGCGCCGGCCAATCTTGAAAGCTTCTCTCCAGACACACTCATAATGGCATCGCGATCGTCTTTGCTAAGACTGTCTAACGTATCTGGGTTCATAACGATGCTGAAAGCTGTGGTGTAAAGTCCTTTCGGGAACAAGGTTAGATCAGTTGTCACTTCACTCAAACGTAAGGTTCTTTGCTGTTCCGCTGGTAAGAATGTCCCGTCTACAACGCCTTGTTGCATCAGCTCGTAGGATTTAGGCGCCGGCGCTGAGATCGGTGTTACTTCTAAACGCTCCGCTAGTGTGTTCACTAAGCCGCCACCGATACGCATTTTTTTGCCTTTTAAGTCTGCTAGCGAGTTCACTGGGAAGTTTGTATTTAACTGACCTGGTCCATGTACAAACAAGGCAAGTAATTCCAGCCCAATAAATTCTTCATCGTCTTTAAAGAACTTCTCATAAGTGTTCCATAAGGCCACAGAACCTACTTCCGCATCGGTAATTTCCCCTGGAATTTCAGCAACACTGGTCAATTTAAAACGACCCGGAATATAAGAATTCACACTGAACCCAACATCGTAAACACCGTCTTCTACGGCATCAAAAATGGTTTTTGGATCCCCAGTGTAGTTTTCAATGACGACCTCCACCCGGCCATCGGTCGCTTTCTCAACCCAACTTTTCCAAGTTGGCCAAACAATTGCGTTTTGCGAGCTAGTGGGTGGCAACCAAGTTGCTACATGCAAAGTGGTCTCTGCGGCTGACGCAAAACCAGATGCTAAAATTGATGTTCCACATAGTGCCCAAAGTAGATTTTTTTTAACCTGAATCATATTTATTATTCCTATATTTTATGATTTACATTAATAATATTTCGCTCTCTCAAGAATAACTTTTAATAACATTATTTTAATTAAATGTTTAAAAAGCCTAACAACACATTTAACTCGTATTATTCGTATAGAAATCTAGGTAAAAACATTGATACTGGGACGATAAAAATAATAATGAACAATCGGATAATATCGGCACACCAAAATGGCGTAACGCCTTTAAAAATCGTTCCTGCTTTTACATTTTTCAATACCGCACTTAAGACAAACACATTCATCCCGACAGGCGGTGTTATCAAACTAATCTCGGTGACCACGACCACAACAATACCAAACCAAACAAGGTCAAAACCTAAACTAGCAACCAACGGGTAAAAAACAGGTACCGTGAGCAGCAGCATAGAAAGGCTCTCGAACACCATTCCAAGAATGATATAAATGACCAAAATCACCATAATCACTAGCATCGGGCTAAGCTCTAATGCCGTAACGAAGCCTAATAACGCATCCGGCAACCCTGCTCGCGTGATAAAGTCCGAAAAAATGAAGGCACCTATGACCACACAAAACAACATGGCGGACGTTCTTGTGGTGTCCACTAAGGTTTCAAAAATGCTTCCAAAACTCAGGCTTCGACGGGACAGGCCAATCAGTAAGGCCCCACCCGCACCAATACCTGCAGCCTCAGTGGGTGTAAACACACCTAGATAAATCCCCCCCATTACTATCGTAAACAGCAATAGCACGCCCCAAATGCTCTTCAAGGCTGTCATGCGCTCTTTAAAGCCCATGCGCTCACCAGCAGGCCCAGCGGCAGGGTTTCGCCAGATAACAAAACGAACGGCGCCCATATAAAGCACGATACCCAGTAAGCCCGGTATAAAGCCCGCTGCAAACAACTCGCGAATACTCGATTGGGTCAACAAACCATAGATGACCAAGATGACGCTAGGGGGAATCAATATGCCCAATGTACCACCGGCCGCAATCGAAGCTGTAGCGAGGCTATCTGAGTAACCAAATTTGCGCATCGGTGGCATGGCGACTTTTGCCATGGTGGCAGAGGTGGCTAAACTGGAACCACAAATGGCAGAAAAACCACCACACGCCAATACGGTTGACATCGCTAAACCGCCTTTTCTATGCCCTAAAAAAGCATAAGACGCGTTATATAACTCCTGCGACAGACCCGATCGAGTGACTAAATTCCCCATTAAAATAAATAACGGAATCACGGATAAATTGTAGTCTTGTACTGTGCCAATCACTCGACTGGAAGCTAACGTGAGCGCCGCCGTCCAACGAAATGAAAATAGATTGTCAAAACTGAGGCCTTGCAGAATGGCAAAGCCTAGAAATCCAACCACACCCATGGCAAAAGCAATCGGCATACGGATGACTAGAATTAAAAATAAAAGAACGGCAAAACCAATTAATACAACGGACATGCTAGTCTCCTAACGGCTGTGATTCAGTGTCATCTTTAAGCACGCGATACGCGCCATAAGTCAGCATACAAGCCGCCGTTATCCAACTCATGATAGCGATGTATTCAGTCAGATAACCGGTGGGGATTTTTAGATACTCACTCACCTCTCCGCGACGCAGAGAGCGTTCAGCCAATTCGTAAATACGAACCGCTAAAAAATAGAAGGAAGACGAAACAATCAATACCGAGAAGATACCCAGTACTTTAACAATACGATTACCAAATAAATGATCAAATAAATCCACCACGACATGACTACCACGCCATGTGATTAATGGCATTTGCGCAAATACCATGACGGCCAGGCCAATTTGCGTCAGTTCAAAGGCTCCATTAACTGAGTTATTGAAAAGATAGCGGCCCGCCACATCTATGCAGGTTAGCGCCATCAGAAACACTAATACCGCCGCTGAAATTCCCTCTAATACAATGCCAATCCAACGGTAAATATTGGGCTCTGGATAATGCTTGTCTATCCAATTTCTTATCGACATGAGCGCTCCTAAATTTTTATTATTTTAGTCGGTCAAAAAACGAAAACACGAAAACTAGGGCGGAGTACCCGCCCCCATTCGGATCAAACAGATTGCTTCTTAACCAAGGTTAAAATGTCGTAACTGGCAACCAATTCATCATGCTGATTGGTTACTTGGACATCCCACACCACGACCCCTTGTGGCTCGCCCTTTGGACTTAATTTGCCTTGGTCAATTTTGCGTTTACAGGTAAGACGTGCGCGAATCGTGTCACCAATAGGCACTGGCGTAATAAAGCGCAATGTATCCAAGCCGTAATTGGCTAATACTGGCCCTTCTCCAGGCGATACAAATAATCCGGCTGCGGCCGAAAGAACAAAATAACCATGCGCAATACGTTGCTCAAACTGAGAGTCACGTGCAGCAATATCATCAAAGTGCATATAAAAATGGTCACCCGACAAACAACCGAAGTTCACAATGTCACTTTCTGTAACGGTACGGCGATGAGTCAGAAGCGATTCGCCGATTTGAAGGTTCTCAAAATAACGACGGAATGGATGCACATCAGTTTCAATAGTATCGCCACCCCGCACAAATTCTCCGGTCACCGCGGACAGCATGGTGGGTGAACCTTGAATCGCAGCACGTTGCATGTAATGTTTGACGCCACGAATACCGCCCAACTCCTCACCACCACCGGCACGACCTGGACCGCCGTGTTTTAGCAATGGCAATGGCGAACCGTGCCCAGTTGATTCTTTCGAACTGGCCTCGTTCAAGATATGTACGCGCCCGTGCCAAGCAGCCAGAGCTGGCACGACTTTTTGCGCGACGTGAGGGTCCTGCGTCACTAACGTAGTCACTAATGAGCCTTTACCACGAGCCGCCAAGGCAATCGCGTGGTCAATGTCTTTATATGGCATTAAGGTACTGATTGGGCCAAACGCTTCGATGTCGTGAGCGCCACCGTCCGCGTCTGGATCATTGCTCAGTAGCAATGTCGGCTGAATAAATGCTCCTTGTTTGGCATCACTTCCATGCAGCTCAAGCGTGTCTTTTTCATAGCCAAATACCACTTGACTGCTTTTCAATAATTGCTGAAGTTGCGCCAAAACATCGTCTTGTTGCTCAAAAGAAGCCAGTGCACCCATACGAACTGAATCTAAATGCGGGTCGCCAACCGTGACTTTGGCTAGGCGCTGAGACAGCTTATCTGACACCGCTTTGACATGAGCCTCGGGGATTAATACACGACGAATTGCGGTACATTTCTGACCCGCTTTGACCGTCATTTCACGAGCGACCTCTTTAATGAACAGGTCAAATTCAACGCTATCAACAGAAACATCTGGCGCCAAAATGGCACAGTTCAATGAATCGGCTTCGGCATTAAAAGGAATCGAGTTGTTGATAATATTAGGTGTGACTTTTAATTTGGCTGCCGTGCTTGCAGAGCCTGTAAAGGTCACCATATCTTGACTCTCCAAGCGATCTAATAAATCACCGGTTCGACCAATGATTAGCTGCAAACTGCCTTCTGGTAAAAAACCAGATGTTTGCATCAAGCGCACACAAGCTTCCGTCAAATAAGAGGTAGAGGTTGCAGGTTTTACAATACACGGCACACCTGCCAGAAAATTGGCCGCAAATTTTTCTAACATGCCCCAGATCGGGAAGTTAAAAGCATTAATGTGGACCGCAACACCTTGGCGGGGGACCAAAATGTGCGACCCGAAAAACTGACCTTCACGGCCTAACGGAAAAGCATCGTCTTCGTGAATCAAATTACCCGACGGCAGCTCGCGTCGTCCTAAACTAGCGTAGGCAAACAATGTACCGGCGCCACCTTCTATATCTACCCAGCTATCATTTCGGGTTGCACCGGTCAGCAAAGAGATCTCGTACAGTGACTCTTTGTGTTCAATAAGATATTTGCCTAAGTCTCTCAAGCAGGATGCACGGCTTTGAAAATCCATGTTCATTAACGCAGTGCGGCCTTGGTTACGGGCAAACGCTAATGACTTTTCAAAATCAATGGTTTCCGCATGGGTATGATAAATTGTTTCACCGTTAACTGGGCTAACAAGCGCTTTTTCAGCTTGCTGACCTAACCACTCTCCAGCAATAAAACTTTGTAGGACTGGGCTTTGGCTCATAGTGTTCTCCCTCGATGACTTTGTGCCATCGTAATTATTGTTTTTTATAATTTTGCGCACGAAGAAAAGGCGTTATATCTCGTCGAAATCCAGTACCACTTTCTTTGAGACTGGATAAGATTGGCAAGACAGTATGTAACCGGCTTCTACTTCGTAATCTTCAAGCCCAAGGCTGATGTCCATATCCACTTCACCTTCAATCACCTTACATTTACAGGTAGAGCACACGCCCGCTTTGCACGAAAACGGTAACTCCGCGCCATGCTCATTACCGGCATTTAGTAGGTTCTCTGTGTTTTGTTTGAGATCAAAGTTCATGGCATGACCGTCACGAATAACGGTAATTTCGGATACGTCTGCATGGGCAGCTGCCTGCGCTCGTTGCTCTCGTTTGCGTTCATTGCCTGCTGCAGCAAACAACTCAAAATGAATATTTTCTTCTGGGGTGCCAGACTCTTTTAATAAGTCTTTCACCATTTCGGTCATGGATTGCGGGCCACAAATAAAAGCTCCCGTTAGATTCTTTACATCCACCCAACGTTCGAACAGCACTCGACATTTATCCGCATCAATATGGCCGTTGTACAAGTCAATATCTTGTTGCTCTCGGCTCAACACAAAGATTAAATTCAAGCGATCCATGTAGGTATTTTTAAGATCCGCCAATTGATCTCGAAACATAGTTGACGATGTGGAGCGGTTGCCGTAGACCAATGTGACTTTACTGTGTGGCTCTGCTGCTAATGTTGTTTTTGCAATGGATAGAATGGGGGTAATACCGCTTCCGGCGGCCACTAATAAATAGTCCCCATGTCGCTCTGGATCCAGCTCAGAATAGAAGTGCCCAAGCGGTGGCATGACGTCTAACGCATCGCCTACTTTGATGGACTCATTGGCAAAGGTAGAAAACAGTCCGTCGGCAACACGCTTTATTGCTACACGCATTTCATTATCGTGTACGCCACTGCAGATAGAGTAAGAGCGGCGCACCTCTTCTCCGTCAATATGAGTACGCAATGTCAAAAACTGACCTTGCTTAAACTGATAGCTCTGAGCGAGTTCCTCAGGAATATCAAAAGCAAGTGAAATAGAATCACGTGTTTCACGACGTAAATCAGAAACGGTAAGAGTGTGAAATTGATTCATCTGTGTCTCCACGGCCACGTTATTGTTATCTATGGCTCAAATACATTTAAAATAATCAAACGGTTCTAAACAGGATTTACAGCGATACAAGGATTTACATGCGGTTGAGCCAAATTCACTCAGTTGCTCGGTGTCATCACTGCCACAATTTGGACATTCAACTTGCGTTATTCCAGACAACAAAGTGCGCTTATTTGAACTCCCTACTGGCGGTGCAATGCCATAGGCTTTAAGACGGTTTCGACCTTGATCCGTGATCCAATCGGTTGTCCAAGCAGGGTCTAAACGCTGAGTAATGTGAGGATGGGCAAAACCAGCCTCTTGCAGCGCTTCGCGTATCGAAGTTTCTATGTATTCCGTTGCGGGGCAACCTGAATACGTTGGTGTGACCACCACATATAGGTGCCCATCCGTCCAACCAACATCACGTACGATGCCAAGGTCCATCACGCTTACCACTGGCACCTCTGGATCCATAACGTCTTCCAATACGCTGTAAGCTCGCTGGATATCAGTCTTGTCTCCAGGGCGTCCTAGCTGATCCGTGACAATTAACTCACCAGCTTGCATCGGGATACGCTCTTTGTAAGAACTGCATTTCTGCTAATAAAAGCCCTAAGTGCTCAGAGTGCATGCCTGTTCGGGCACTTAAATAGAAGGTACTGGCGGCATCGGGGACCGTTAATGTTGCGTTAGTGAAAACCTCGCTTACGGTCGCATGCCACAATTCAGGCAATTCAGTTAGCGCCGGAATGTGGCCTGCTTCAGACAGAGACCATTCGGTATCGTTCTGTTCAACCAATTCAAAGGTAAAGCGCCAAACCGTATCAATGGCGTTTACCATACGCTGATGACTCTCGTCGGTACCATCCCCCAAACGCTCAACCCATTGACTAGAGCGGCGTAAGTGATACGTGACTTCTTTAAGCGATTTGGTTGCAATGGCTGCAATACGTTCGTCGCTGGCATTTTTAAGCAGAGTTAATATATGAAATTGCCAAGCATCATAGAAAAACTGCTTCGTCATGGTGACTGCAAAGTCGCCATTTGGCTGCTCAACTAATAGCAGATTACGAAAAGCCCGCTCATCGCGGCGAAAAGCTAATGCATCCGCATCGGTACCATCATTAATTCGCTCTGCGGCATAGTCATACCAGTTGCGAGCTTGACCCACTAAGTCCAAACCAACATTCATCATGCCCAGCTCTTCTTCCAGGGCGGGGGCTCGACCGGTCCATTCACATAGCCGTTGCGCTTGAATTAAGGCACTGTCACCTAGACGCAATAAAAATTCGGTTAAATCATCGTATTTCGTCATAACCACCTCACATGTGTCCGACTTCATCTGGCAACTCATAGAAGCTGGCATGTCGATAAACTTTGTCTTCCGATGGATCGAATAAAGGCTCTTTCTCATCCGTCGCGGTAGCAGTGATCAAAGCAGAAGGCATGACCCAAATACTCACTCCTTCGTTTCGGCGAGTGTATAGGTCTCGCGCATTTTCGATGGCCATTTCGGCATCCGCAGCATGAACGCTGCCGACGTGTTTGTGGTTAAGGCCATGTTTACTTCGGATAAAGACCTCAAAAAGTGTCCATTCAGACATGGTAAATTCCTCAGATTTTTAGGCTGCCGCCTGTTGTTTTTGTTTTTTGTTGGCATGAGCAACCGCCGCTTTTCTCACCCAAGCGCCTTCTAGAGTCGCATTACGACGGGTTTCCAACCGCTCACGGTTGCAAGGGCCATTACCTTTTAATACTTCGTAGAATTCTTCCCATTGAATTTCACCAAAGTCGTAGTGACCGCGCTCTTCATTCCATTTCAAATCAGGATCGGGAACCGTGCAGCCTAATAGCTCTAATTGCGGAATCGTTTGATCAATAAAGCGTTGACGCAACTCATCGTTGGTATGACGCTTGATCTTCCAAGCCATGGATTGAGCAGAGTTAGGTGAATCCGCATCACTTGGCCCAAACATCATTAATGAAGGCCACCACAAGCGATTAATAGCGTCTTGAACCATGTCTTTTTGCGCTTGATTACCATGGCGCATCATGTGCAAAAGGATTTCGTAGCCTTGACGCTGATGGAAACTTTCTTCTTTGCACACGCGAATCATCGCGCGTGAATAAGGGCCATAAGAGGTACGCTGGAGCGGAACCTGATTGACGATAGCAGCCCCATCAACCAACCACCCAACTGCGCCCATGTCGGCCCAATTCAACGTCGGATAGTTGAATATGCTGGAGTACTTCGCTCGGCCAGAATGAAGTTTTTCAATCTCTTCGTCACGATCTGCGCCCAGCGTTTCCATCGCACTGTAAAGATACAAACCATGTCCCGCTTCATCCTGAATTTTGGCCATCAGCTGCAGTTTGCGCTTTAAGGTTGGCGCTCGAGTCACCCAGTTGCCTTCTGGCAACATACCAACGATTTCAGAATGCGCATGTTGAGAAATTTGACGAATCAAAGTCTTACGATAGTTATCTGGCATCCAATTCTTTGCCTCGATCTTAATCTCAGCGTCAATTTTTTCCTGGAAGGCGCGTTCCTCTGCACCCATTTCGTCGAGCGATTTGACTGTTTTCGTCCCTGTTTCAACTTGTTGTGCGTACATGAGAATTCTCCAATATCGTAGATATAAGTCATGGCATTGATTAACAGAATAGACTAACGATACATAAATACAAGTATATTTTAATTTTTGTGTATCGCTTATTTTTGTGTTTTTTGGACACACAAATCCCCTGACCTCTTAACATAAGAGGTCACTTTCTGATAAATACTTAAGTTATTTAAACCGTGGGACGCTCATCGTAAACATGTTTAGCCTTACCTTCTGAGCGAGCTAAACTACCGACTTCTCTGAGCTTGACGTTAATACTGATACCGACTGAAGACTTAACGTGGTGACGCAATTCATTGATGGTGCTAGTGATTTTTTGGTCATCAAAATCCGCGCATTCCGGGCGCAGTTCAACATGCACATCCATACCGTCCATATTCCCTTTACGATACAAGTGTATTTCATAATTTTCAGAGAAGTGATTCACTTTTATCACCTCTTCTTCAATTTGCGTTGGAAAAACGTTAACACCGCGGATAATCATCATGTCATCGCTTCGCCCCGTAATCTTATCAATTCGACGCATACGTCGGGCTGTACCAGGTAAAAGACGTGTTAAGTCACGTGTACGGTAGCGGATCATCGGCAGCGCTTCTTTGCTGAGACTAGTAAATACCAGTTCACCCATTTCGCCATCCGGCAATACCTCGCCAGTATTAGGATCAATAATTTCAGGATAGAAATGATCCTCCCAAACGGTCGGCCCATCTTGGCTTTCAGCGCATTCCATCGCGACACCCGGCCCCATAATTTCCGATAAGCCATAAATATCCATGGCACGAATTCCCGCACGCTGCTCAACTGAACGACGCAGTTCATGCGTCCAAGGCTCGGCACCAAAAATCCCTAAGCGCAACTTGAGGTCTAACGGGTCAATCCCCTGTTTTTCCATTTCATCTAATAAATTCAGCATGTAGGACGGTGTCACCATGATGATGTCAGGCTGAAAATCTTGAATTAAACGGACTTGCTTCTCGGTCTGCCCACCAGACATTGGAATTACGGTACAACCAAGGCGCTCAGCGCCATAGTGCGCCCCCAAGCCGCCGGTAAACAGCCCATAGCCGTAGGCATTGTGCAATATATCGCCTTTACGGCCACCCGCAGCACGAATGGATCGCGCAACAATATTGGCCCAAGTGTCGATATCATTCTGGGTATAACCGACAACTGTCGGCTTACCTGTCGTGCCACTGGACGCATGAAGTCTTACCACTTGATCCATCGGTGTCGCAAACATACCGTACGGGTAGTTATCGCGTAGATCCGATTTGGTACTGAAAGGAAGTTTGGCAAGATCGTCTAATGACTTAATGTCGTCCGGGTGAATACCCAGTTGATCAAAACGCTGTTTATACATTGGAACGTTGTTATAGGCATGACGAACGGTCCACTGCAATCGCTCTAGCTGATGTGCTCGCAGCTCATCAATACTGGCCGTTTCCATTGGATCAAGTTGTTCTGGATTAAACTGGCTACGAATATCCATGATTTTGCTCTCTCATTTATTATTTTTAGAGTTTATGCTTTATCACTGTAGTATCACTTGTCATACAGCTTTTTTGTAACGGTTGGATTAATCCAACCGCTCAATGACCATTGCAATGCCCTGACCTACACCAATACACATAGTGCACAAAGCATATCGCTTATTCTTAATTTCTAACTCATTTAGAGCGGTGGTGATCAATCGCGCGCCACTCATCCCGAGCGGATGACCTAATGAAATAGCACCGCCGTTTGGATTAACTCGTGCATCATCATCTGCAAGCCCCAGTTCGCGCATCACGGCCAATCCTTGAGATGCAAACGCTTCATTTAATTCAATAACGTCCATTTCATCTAACGTCAGCCCCACTTGCTCTAGTACTTTTTTGGAGGCAGGCGCAGGACCGATCCCCATGATACGAGGCTCAACACCCGCTGCCGCCATACCAAGCACTCGACCTCGAGCCTTCAAGCCATAGGTCGCAGCCGCCTCTTCACTCGCCAACAACAAGGCACAAGCACCATCGTTAACGCCAGATGCATTACCTGCTGTGACAGATCCTTTGCCATCTTTTCTAAAAGGGGTGGAAAGCTTTGATAACGCAGCCAACGTGGTTTCGGCACGCGGATGCTCATCACGCTCCACGACTACTGGATCGCCTTTTCGTTGTGGGATCACAACTGGGACAATTTCTTTAGCGAGGCGTCCATTTTCTTGGGCAATGGCTGTTTTTTGCTGGCTACGTAAAGCAAATGCATCCTGATCTTCACGCGAAATATTGAACTCTTCTGCCACATTTTCAGCCGTTTCGGGCATTGAATGCACGCCAAACTGGTCCGCCATGAGCTTATTCACAAAGCGCCAGCCGATGGTCGTATCGTACATATCTGCTTGACGAGAAAATGCCTGATCGGCCTTACCCATAACAAACGGCGCACGCGACATTGACTCCACGCCTCCCGCAATCATGAGCCCTGCTTCACCTGAACGAATGGTTCTGGCCGCTAACCCTACAGCATCCATACCCGAACCACACAAGCGGTTAATCGTCGAACCAGGGACACTGTGTGGCAACCCTGATAGCAAAGAAGACATGCGCGCCACATTGCGGTTATCCTCACCTGCTTGGTTGGCGCAGCCATACAACACATCACTGACCTTTGACCAATCAACTGTTGGGTTTCGATCCATTAGAGATTTGATAGGGATTGCCCCTAAGTCGTCCGCCCTGACCTTCGATAGCGCGCCACCATAACGTCCAATCGGCGTTCGGATAGCATCAATAATTAGCGCATCAGTCATTTACATTCTCCTGTGAAAGTATCTCGCCTTTAACGCGGTAAGACTTACCATGAAAAATGGCGATCAATTGATCTTGTTGATTGTGTATTTCGACATCGTAATTCCCGGTCCGGCCACCACGGCTTTTTTCATGGCAACTCGCGGTTAGCACATCCCCTTCAAAAGCTGGGGCGACATAGTCAATCGAGCAGCCCAGTGCAAAAGTCGGTTGGTTATAGGTATTGCAGGCAAACGCAAAGGCTGAATCAGCCAGCGTAAAGAGATAGCCGCCGTGACACGTTTTAAGACCTTGCAACATAAAGTCCTGTACCGTCATGCGAACTTTGGATTGACCTGGCGCTGAAAAAAGCAACGCCATGCCTAAATGCTGAGTGGCCATATCTCGCTCGTACAAAGCTTTTGCACAACGCTCAGCCAGTTCAACATCCACTTGTGTATCGGTTGTATTATTCCCCATGAAAATACCCTCCTGTCATCGCAGTGCGACGCATGAGTAAAGAAGGACGGTATCTATCCTCACCATAGGACAGTTGCAACTGATGCAGCACCGCATTCACCTTAGCAACACCAATCGAGTCGGCCCAAGCCAGCGGCCCTTTGGGATAATTCAAACCAAAACACATGGCTGTATCCACGCCCTCGGCTGTGGCAACCCCTTGCAAAACCGCATCCGCGGCTTCATTCGCCAGCATCGCTACGGTACGCATTACTACCAAAGCAGGGGAATCTTCGACTTCGCTGATTTTGATGCCTGCCAAATCAAAGCATGTCACCACATCCTCAAACGACTTATCGGATGTTGATGCTGATCGGCTCAATGCAATGTGCTCTACCGCTAGATAATCTAGGGCCAGATCCACCAGTACCAGATCACTCAGCTGCTCATCGATGGCACGCTCACATGCCATGCGACCATCGGTAAGCGCCAACCAAGCATCGCCTACTTTTAAATAACCTGGTGCCAGGCTCGATTCTTGTGTGACTTGAATGCCTGCCTGAGCCAAACGCTCAACCAATCCAGTCAGATGCCCCATGTCCTTAGACACCTGGCACTTGATTGGCGTTGCTGGAACAGACGAAGCTGGGGAAAATTGCGCCTTGGGCTTTTCGACACCTTCTTGATAGGAGTAGAAACCTTGCCCTGTTTTCCGCCCTAAAAAACCGGCATCGACTAAGTCTTTTTGGATTAAAGACGGTTGGAAACGAAAATCGCCATAATAGGCATCAAATACCGAACAGGTGACAGCATAGTTCACATCGTGGCCAATCATATCCGTCAGCTCGAAAGCCCCCATGCGGAAGCCACCTGCACTTTTTATCAGTGCATCCAGCGTCGCGCAGTCAGCCACATGTTCCTGACACAGTCGAAAACTTTCCGCATAAAAAGGACGCGCTACTCGGTTAACAATAAAACCTGGTGTAGACGCGGCATGAACGGGTTTTTTACCCCAATTCGATGCGGTTTCATAAATGCACGCCGCGACGGTGGAATCCGTGGCTAAGCCTGATACCACTTCAACTAATTTCATAATGGGCGCAGGGTTAAAGAAATGCATGCCGATCATACGCTCTGGATGCTGCATGCCAGCGGCCAAACGAGTAATAGAAATGGAAGACGTGTTACTGGCGATAATGCAATCGGTAGCACAGACCGACTCCAAGGTGTCAAAAATGGCTTTCTTAACGTCAACATTTTCAACAATGGCTTCGACCACCAATCCAGCATTCGCCAGATCATTTAAGGAGCTCACCACCTCTAATCGAGACAATATCTGCTGAACTTGCTCTGTCGTAAACTTTTGACGCTCGACCAGCTTAGCTAATTGTTTCGCCATCGCGTCTATGGCAGAACTAGCCGCACCGTCTCGGTTATCGTAAAGCTTCACTGAGTGGCCTGCTTGAGCCGCAACCTGAGCAATACCCGCACCCATTGCGCCTGCACCAATGACACCAACCACAGTGTTTTGTTGTAATGCAGACATGGTTATTCTCCCTTAAATTCTGGCGTGCGTTTTTCCATAAAGGCTTTGACACCCTCACGGTAATCCTGAGTTTGACCTGCTAAACGCTGTAAATCGCGTTCTACATCAAGCTGAGCATGACAGTCATGGTCAAAACTTTGGTTGAGTGCGCGCTTAATAAAAGACAAACCTTTGGTGGGCTGAGTGGCTAATTGACGCGCTAACGATAAGGCCTCATCTCGAAGTGCCTCGTCATCCACAACTTTGTAAATCATGCCCCACTCTTGAGCTTTTTCTGCCATGAGCGGCTCGCCTAATAGAGCTAACTCTTTGGCTCTTGCCATGCCAATCAAACGCGGTAAAAACCACGTTCCACCGGAATCTGGAATTAAGCCAATTTTGCAAAAGGCCTGAATGAATTTGGCTGAACGTGCGGCAATAACAAGATCACATGCTAGAGGAATATTCGCGCCCGCCCCCGCTGCCACACCGTTCACGGCACAAATTACGGGCATAGGAAAAGACTGTAATTGTTTGATTAGCGGATTATAGAAACGCTCGATGGAAACTCCCAAATCGGGGGCATCTGCATTAGGATCAACATTGCGATCAGACAAGTCCTGCCCTGCACAAAAACCTCTTCCTTCTGCGGTTAATACCAACGCTCGGACCTGCGTATCTTTCAAAGCAGATTTAAGCGCTTGCTGCACTTCAAGATGCATGGCTTCATTAAAACTATTCAGCGCTTTGGGACGATTTAAGCTCAATAACGCAACACCTGAATCGACCGAATATAAAATGTGTTCGAAGCTCATGTCTGATTGTCTCTCTTAGAATTGAAAATAACGTTTAATTATTTTTGGCCAGTGAATTAGCGACCGGTAAATTTAGGGCGGCGCTTTTCTTTGAACGCCTTAATCCCTTCATTTCGATCATCGGTGCCAGCCAATACAGTAAAAGCATGTCGTTCAAAACGCAGACCCGTCGCTAAGTCTGTGTCCATGCCTTTCAGGATGGATTCTTTTGCAAGACGCACAGCTAAAGAACCTTTACTGGCAATAACACTGGCCAACGACAGCGCTCTTGTAACCGTTAGTTCGGGTTGGGTGATTTCACTGATGAGACCTGCGTCTTTTGCTTGCTGGGCTGTGATAGGTAGACCGGTAAGCACCATTTGCATGGTGAGGGATTTGCCGACGGCTCGAAGAAGACGCTGGGTTCCACCAGCGCCAGGCATAATGCCTAAATTGATTTCTGGTTGGCCAAACTGAGCATCGCGACCCGCAATCAAAATGTCGGCATGCATGGCTAATTCGCATCCGCCGCCTAAGCAGTAACCATTGATGGCCGCGATCACTGGCTTAGAAAAACGCGTGATACTTTGCCAATACTGCTGACGTGGATCGTTTAACATACCTACAAGGTCACGCTCTGCCATCTCGTTAATATCAGCACCGGCAGCGAAGGCTTTCGAGTTTCCAGTTAGTACTAGCACTCGAATATCGTCTGACACCTCAGCTTTGTCCATGACATCAGAAAGTTCTGCCAACAGTTCAGTCGTAAGGGCATTCAGCGCCTCTGGGCGGTTCAACTGCACTAGTTGAACGCCACTCTCGACCTGATGCACCACCAATAATTGGTAATTGTCATTTTTCATTTGATTCAAACACTCGATCTTATTGTTATTTATTTCTTAACCGATCAGAGCTCTGAGACTCTGTTTCGTTTCGATAAATATTAAGATGGACCATAAATTGATACAAAACAACTTAATTTTTAAGATTTTATGTATCCTTTTAAGTTTTACTTGCATCACTTGATTGGCAAAATAAAAATAAACCAATATATTCAATAAGTTATGTTAAACACAATTCTGAAGTCGTTTTAAAATTTTCATAAATCACTCAAATCACATTGCTTTAACACTTAAAAAAGGATTGTTTTCTGGAAATACGATACAAAAATAGCTATAAATAATATAAATAATAGAAATAATAGAAATAATAAAATACATAGAGAGATGCATTTATGCCGTATTACAAAATTGATGGTGTTACACCAGTGGTAGACCCGAGCGCCTATATCCACCCAACAGCCACACTTATTGGCGACGTGATCATCCAAAAAGGTTGTTATGTGGGCCCTGGCGCTTGCCTAAGAGGGGACTTTGGCCGAATCACCATGGAAGAAGAGTCAAACATTCAAGATAATTGTGTGGTTCACGGTTTTGCCGGTAGCCATACTGTCATTAGCAAACGTGGACACATTGGCCATGGTGCAGTGTTACATGGCTGTGTCATTGGGGAAGACGCGCTGGTTGGTATGAATACCGTGGTTATGGACGGAGCCGACATAGGCGAAGGCTCTATCGTTGCCGCTTGCTCTTTTATAAAAACCGGCTTCACCTGCTCTCCTAGATCCATGATAATGGGCACCCCCGGAAAAGTAGTTCGCTCTGTGTCCGATGACGAATTGAAATGGAAGCAAACCGGCACGCGTGAATACATCGAACTTTCTAAACGTTGCTTAACATCAATGGTTGAATGCGCACCGCTCACTTCTCTTGAGCCCAAAAGACCGACACTGCAAACAGGGTCCCATCAACCAAAAAGCTAATACTGTCTTTCATGTAAAAACATTAGTCTAAAGCAGCACAAGGCTATTTCACTTTACTAAGCTGAACAGGTTTAAGAAAATAGCCTGTCGACTTTACTCACTGGATTACCAGTCACTAATGAATAAACTTACTACTTTAGATACGTTAATTACTCGGTTCCAACAGCAGAAGCCCATTCGAGCGTCCTCACTTGTGATCACACTGTACGGCGATGCCATTGAACCTCATGGCGGCACGGTATGGCTCGGCAGTTTAATCAAGTTACTTGAACCTATGGGCATCAATGAACGACTGATGAGAACCACCATTTTCCGCTTAACTCAAGATGGCTGGCTAACCAACGACAAAGTGGGAAGAAAAAGCTATTACAGTTTAACAGGCTCAGGACGACGCAAGTTTGAGCAAGCTTTTCGACGTGTATACAACTCTAATCAGACTGTCTGGGACGGCTCATGGTGCTTAATCATGACGCAACAATTGTCACCGGAAGAACGAAAGCAGCTCTTAGATGACCTGAGTTGGCAAGGCTTTGTTGTGCTAACAGGCCAACTGATAGGCAGCCCGATCACCAACTTAAGCGATATTAATACCGTGCTGATATCATCCGGTCTGCAAAATAAAGTTATTGTCTTTAAAACCCAGCAACAAGAAGAGCTGGCAGGAAAGCAGGTTCGAACGCTCGTAAGAGAATGCTGGGAACTTGATAAGCTCGGCGTACAATACCAAGAATTTATAAATCTGTTTCGCCCAGTATGGCAAGAGCTAGGCGACAAAGAGAGCCTTGATCCGGAATCCAGCTTCCTAACTCGCACCTTACTCATCCATGAATACAGAAAGCTGTTACTTCGTGATCCCCAACTTCCCGATGAACTCCTCCCTGGCGACTGGGAAGGCCGAGCAGCACGCCAGTTATGCCGCAATATTTATCGCAAAGTCACGCCAGCGGCAGAGCAATGGCTTGGCAATAACCTTGAATCCGCAGATGGCCCACTTCCTGAAGCCTCCCAATCGTTTTACCAACGATTTGGTGGGCTCAATTAGTCCCAACAGTCGATTTTGAACGATTATCCATTAAAAATGGCCATCAACTCACATTGATGGCCATTTTTTAATACGTCTCAGTCTATTTATGTATTTGCCAATTCTCTATTACCTCAACAAAATGACTTAAAAATAAGTTCGTCTGATAGGCATCTAAAGCCCGATGATCAATGGAAAGCGAGACATAACATTTGGGCCGAATGACAATTGTCTCTTCACCGTTTATTTCTTCCACAACGGCTCTTTTTTCGAGCTTACCGATTCCTAATATGGCCACCTGAGGTTGGTTGATGATGATTGGAGCGGCAAACAAGCTACCACTAACACCATGATTTGAGATCGTGAACGTTCCGTCACGCATGTCAGCTGACGTTAATTTGCCTTGTCTGGCTTTATCCGTCTGGTGTTGAAGCGCTGAGGCAATGTCATACAGATTCTTTTCTTGAACCTGTTTAACAACGGGGACAACGAGTCCATCATCACCGAGTGCCGTACCAATACCAATGTTGATGTCCTTAAAAATTTCTAGACTGTCCTCATGAAAGCGCGCATTCACCATTGGCACTTTTTGAATGGCTTTTGCACTGGCTGCCAAGAAATAAGCTGTAAAAGTCAACTTAACACCCGCTTCTTCAAATCCCATTTTGCACTGATTTCGATGCTCTATAACACGTCCCATATCCATTTCGAAAACGCTCGTCACATGCGGAGAGGTGTGTAATAAACTCTCCACCATATGACTTGCGATCTTTTTACGCATGGGACTGTGAGGCACGAACTCACTCTTTAGCTCATTTAATGTTTCAGACGATGCACACACATCTGACTGTGTTTGAGTATGATCATTCTGCGACTCTACGAACGCTAAAATATCGTCACGTGTGACCCGACCACCCTTCCCAGTCCCATTGATAGCCGCTAAATTCAAGCCATACTTTCTTTGGAGTTTTCTCACCGCTGGACCGACCAAATGCCGCTTAGAGGTATCTTCAGTGGCATTAATTCCACTTGCCTCTACCCTTGCCTCATGTTTTGCACTGACATCGCTGCTGGCTTCAGACGCTATCTTTTGTGAAGACTCTGCTTGCTCAGCACAATTTAAGCGGCCAAGAACGGTGCTTTCATCGACATCAGCTCCTGACGTAGCAATAATATCAACAATTATTCCGTCGCTTTCGGCGCACACCTCCATCGATACTTTGTCCGTCTCTAACTCTAGGATCGGGTCACCTTTGCTAACATGATCACCCTTACCAACTAGCCAGCTTGAAACGACCGCCGCTGTGCCTTCTAACGTACCTTTTGGAAGGGTAATGGTCATGGATTCATTCATCTTTTTCCCCTTACACTTCAATCAGTTTTTTCATGGATTGGGCAATTTTTTGCTCAGTCGGAACCGCTTCTTCTAACAACAAAGCATTATGAGGGTTAGGAATATCGGGCATGGTGAGACGCTGAATCGGAGCATCTAGACTGAAGAACAATTCGTCGGCTAATGTCGCGGCAATTTCCGCGCCAAAGCCAGCGGTTCTATTGTCTTCATGCACGATCAGGCAGCGCCCTGTTTTTTCAACCGAAGCCAGTATCGCCGTCTTATCCCAAGGCTGAATGGTACGAAGATCAATCACCTCTATATCTAAATCCAGACTTAACGCCGCTTTTTCACAGCGTTCTACCATGGCTCCCCAACACACGACGGTTAAGGCCGCACCTGAAAGAATCGTCTTAGCTTGCCCAAAAGGAATGATGTACTCATCACCTGGATAAGGGCGACGTGACCAGCCATTGTCTAATAACGAACGATGCTCAAAGAAAATCGTTGGGTTGTTATCTCTAAGTGCGTAACGCAGTAACCCCACCGCGTCTTCCGCGTTCGAAGGCATGGCTAACTGCCATCCCACTTTGTGCGCCCATTCGACTTCATCACTCATGGAGTGCCAAGGATCGCCTCGACGCGCAAAACCACCTGGGATCCGAACTACCATGGGGGCTGCAAATTGATTGTTGGTTCGCCAGCGCATAATGCCTGTGTCTGATAACTGCTCTGCCGCAGGCTCCGCATATTTACGAAACTGGATTTCTGGTACCGGCATCAGCCCACTGAGGGCTAAGCCTACTGAACGCCCAATAATGCCCTCTTCCGATAAGCTGGTATCAAATACTCGATGGTTGCCAAATTTTTCATTCAGGCCAAGGGTCGCCGCATGGACACCTCCTTTCGGGCCAACGTCTTCTCCGAAGACAAGAACTTTAGGGTTTGTCTCAAGTTCATAGTCCAATGTCTTGCGGATCGCAGTGAGCATATTTAAACGAGCCCCTTCTGGCTTAGGCTGTTCACTTTGCACTGGAAACGTATGCCCACTGGCTGCCAATCCACCTCGAAGCTGAACTTGATCTTTTTCAGCGTATACATATCGAGTTAGGCTATCAGGATCAGGCTGTTGACGCAGCTTAGCACTATCAACAGATGCTCGAATCGCCGTATAGCATTCATCTTCCAACGCTTGCCATTCGTCAATCGCGATTAAGCCCTTGTTCAATAGATAGCTTCTTAGCTTTGGCAATGGGTCTTTAGCTTGCTCTTGCGCAATGAAATCTGCAGATTTGTAAGTTTGGGTGTCTTGGAAGGTATGACCACATAAACGTGGCACTTTTAATCGTAGTAAACACGTTCCCTGACCGGATCGCACATACTCGACCGCCTCTTTAATCAGGATTGGCGTTAGTTCAGGGTCGGTACCATCACCGTCAATAATCTTCAGATTTTTATAGGCTTTTAGATTTGCTACCTGATCACCACCCGGTGTTTGCACTTCCTGCGGTACCGAAATGCCATAACCGTTGTCTTCAATATAAAATAGATGCGGTAAATTATTCGTCGTCGAGATGTTTAGTGCCGCCCAAAAACCACTGGTCGACATTGAAGAGTCGCCTCCCATTGAAACAGCAATCGCACCTGCGTAGCTCTCATCTTTTAACTGTAATTGGTGATACCTAATGGACTGTGCCCAACCTGAAATCGGCGAATATTGAGCCCCTACACCACCACACATTGGGAACAACATAGCGCCTTTTCTATTCACATTAGGGTAGTTACATACGACACCGATGTCTCTGCCATCACTGTAACCACCCGATTTTGCCAAAGGTGATGCCACCACCTCATCTAGCTCGATCCCCAAGCTCATCACAAAGGGTCTTGAACGATAGTAGCCCGTCGCAGCGTCATGAGGATGCGTCAAAAGAGAACCTAAAAGAATTTGGGCAAAGTCGTGCCCGCGAGCGGAAAACTGATTAAACACTAATTTCTCAGGCACAAGCTCATGTTCTTCAATGTCATCAAGAGCGCGAGATAAAAGCATTAATCGACTGACGCTTCGCCAATCAAAATCAGGCTTATTTGTATTAAGCTTTGAAGTGCATGTTGGATTTTCTAGCAATTCATTCATTAAGACACATCCTCTTTCATTGCTTTTCAGCTTTATTTTTATAAGTAAGATGTAGTTAATGTTATCCACGAATTGACGAAATTATCTTTCTTAATTGCTATCTCTTTGCCACACTAAGCAACAAAGTTTCTTCAAACAACAATAAAGGGAAACAGTTCGTGCTGGATAAATTTGATATTAGTATTCTTGCAGCGCTGCAAAATGACGGCCGTTTAAGCAACAGGGATTTAGCGGATAAAATAGGACTTTCGAACGCACCATGCTGGCGTCGACTAAAACGTTTAGAAGACGAAGGCTACATCAGTGGCTATAAAGCTGAACTGAATGCGAAAAGGCTGAACTTAAATGTGATCGCTTTTGCACAGGTATCAATGGACAATCATCATCCTGAAACCCTTGAGCCTTTTCTCTCCATTGTCAGTGACTGCCATGAAATACAAGAGTGTCATTCCGTCAGCGGCGATTGCGACTACCTACTAAAAATTGTCACGAAAGACCTAATCACCTATGACGAACTACTAAGCCAAAAGCTCTTACAAGCTAAAGGCGTGCGCTCCGTGAATACCATGTTTTCAATGAAACAACCCAAGGTATCGAGAGAATATCCATTGCATGAATTTCCCATTAGTGACTTTTCGTGAAGATGCGACTTACAGACTGAGTCGATACTGTAACGCGCCGCTATTTTTGACATCACTTGATTAACCTGAAATTAGATATGAATGTTACCGAAGCGAGTGACACCACTAAACTCCTAGACTAGGGGGCAAACTAACATTTATATGCAAGAATCGATGTCCTCTACACATCCCCCCTTAATCCCACGCACGCCTATCAAGCGGTTAAGACGTCGATGCCTTGGTCTTTCAATTCGTTGTACGCACTGTCTGGCAAGCCGCTGTCGGTAATGACGGTATCGATGCATTGCATGTCCAGCGCATGGAAGGCGGCTATTTGGCCGTATTTTGAGATATCTGGTGCAGGGCACGGTGAAAGCCGTGTTTGATATCGACAGTCCCATGATAAATCGCTTTAGCGAAGCCGACCAACAGGGTATTGAGCAATTGGTGCAGACCTTTACGAAGGCCTGTGATTGGCAATGGTCGATCTAACGGCCTTCGAACTGAGAGTGCCTCCCACTCTCAGTGGCCCATGTTATGGGGCGCACCGAGAGCTTTAAGCACGGGGCTAGGTCTAAATATCGCCTAGACAGACGTATTTCATTTCTAGGTAGTCATCCAGTCCGTACTTTGAGCCTTCACGCCCTTGCCCGGACTCTTTGACGCCACCAAATGGGATCATCTCTGAGCTGATGGCTGTTTCATTGACACCCACCATCCCGTATTCCAAACGCTCACTCACGCGCCACGATCGGGATTGATCTTTGGTAAACACGTAGGCGGCTAAACCGAACTCTGTGTCATTTGCCATCGCGATGGCTTCGTCTTCCGTTTCGAATTTAAAGATCGGTGCCACTGGCCCAAATACTTCTTCTTTCGCCAAGCGCATTGTTTGATCCAAATCGCGGATCACGGTTGGCTGGAAGAAAAAGCCGGTGCCTTTATTGAGCGCTCCGCCGATGGTGAGCTGCGCGCCTTTTGCTAGCGCATCCGCTACCAACTCCGCCACACCCTCTGCGGCATGACGAGTAATCAATGGCCCCATGGTGCTGCTGTCCGCTAGGCCATCCCCCAAGACAAAGTGCTCTACTTTTTCTGTTAGGCGGCGCACAAATTCTTCGTAAATGTTGCTATGGACTAAGATGCGATTGGCACAGATACAGGTTTGTCCCGCGTTTCTAAATTTTGCCATCAACGCGCCCTGCACGGCTTTATCGATGTCGGCGTCGTCAAACACCAAGACTGGGGCATTACCACCCAACTCCATGGACGTGCGCTTAACGGTCTGGGCCGTTTGCGCCATCAAGATTTTGCCGACGCGAGTGGAGCCCGTGAAGGTCAGCTTTTTGACCAGTGGGTGACCAGTCAGTTGCTCACCAATCTCTGACGATTGTTTGCTAGGGATGACGTTGATCATCCCTTTGGGGATGCCTGCACGCTGTGCCAGCTCCGCGAGCGCCAAGGCCGAAAGCGGCGTTTCTGCGGCAGGTTTCAGGACAACCGAGCAACCCGCAGCCAGCGCTGGGGCAATTTTTCGCGTAATCATGGCGTTCGGAAAGTTCCAAGGCGTAATCGCTCCCACCACACCAATCGGCTGCTTGATGACCATAGAACGACGATCTTGTGTTGTGCTGGGCAAGATGTCGCCGTAGATGCGCTTGGCTTCTTCGGCAAACCATTCGATGTATGAGGCACCATAAGCCACCTCACCTTTCGATTCCGCTAACACCTTGCCCTGCTCAAGGGTCATGATCGTGGCTAAATCTTCTTGGTTCGCCATCACCAGGTCAAACCACTGACGCAGTAGCGCGGATTTTTCTTTGACGGTTCGCGTGTTCCAATCCGTCATGGCCACATTCGCGGCTTCAATCGCGCGCTTGGTTTCGGCGGCCCCTAAGTCGGCGACGGTGGCGATGCACTCACCGTTCGCAGGATTGAACACATCAAAGGTTTTATGGGCGTCTGCTGACACCCATTCGCCGTTAATCAACCCTTTTGATTTGAGTAAGCTTTGATCCGTTAGTTTTTGCTCGAACATTTTATGCTCCTAAATGTAGGGCCGAAGCCCTACTTTGGTAAAATTACTGCGCTTGTGTACGACCTGCAGATTGCTCGGCAGTGATAGGCTTAGCCAGATCGGCCTCAACATAGCGAATGCCCTGCTCCTCATCTTTTAACCCTTTAAACAGGGCCCAACACATAAAGATAAAGACAATTGAGAACGGAAACGCCGCCACAATAGAGGCTGTTTTTAGGGCATCAAGCCCGCCTGATACCAAAAGAATGCCTGATATCACACCCAGCCCGACGCCCCACGCTGCGCGTAGCCAATTCGGTGGATTGGTACAGCCCTTGGACACGATCGTACTGATGACCAAAGTGCCCGAGTCTGCTGAGGTCACGAACCAAGTCAGAATCAAGAATGTAGACAGCGCAGCCACCAATGTGGTCATAGAGTCCACACCGAGCGCTTCAATGGTGCTGTAGAGCGCTTGAGTCATGTCGGCATTCACCACTTCGGTCAGTTGTCCCCCTTGGAACAAGTCGATATGAAGCGCCGTGCCACCAAAAATCACGATCCAAAGGAAGCCGCCCAGTGGTGGAATCACGAGCGCTGACAGCAGGAATTGACGAATAGTGCGGCCACGAGAAATACGCGCAATGAACATACCGACTAATGGACCCCAAGATAACCACCAGCCCCAGTAGAACAGTGTCCACCAGCCTTGCCATTGACGTTCAGGATCTAGATCGACCCAAAAACCCATAGATGCAAAAGATACGGCGTAGTCACCAATGGCGGAGACCGCTAGGTCGAATAAGAATACGGTTGGACCTGCAATCACAAAGAACAAGATAACGAGAGTACTGAGACGAATATTCCAAATACTTAAGACTTTGATACCACGGCCTACCCCCGATACGGCCGACACCGTTGCAATCAGCGATACGACGGCAATCAATATCAGTTGAGACTCTGTGGAGATGGACATACCGAACAAATAGTTGAGTCCGGCGTTCATTTGCGATACCCCAAGGCCCAATGTCGTGGCGGTACCAAATAAAGTACTAAAGATCGCCAACAAGTCGACGGCATGACCGATCGGGCCGTTTACACGCTCACCCAAGAGTGGGTATAGCCCCGAGCGAACGGTGAGCGGTAAGCCACGGCGGTAGCAGAAGTAAGCCAGACACAAGCCGACCATAATGTAGACAGCCCAGCCATGAATCCCCCAGTGAAACATGGTGATCTCGATCGCCATTTGCGCCGCTTCGACCGTGTTTGGCTCAATGCCTTTCATGTCTAAGAAGGGATTTCCCTGCATATGAGTAATCGGCTCAGCGATACTCCAAAACAGCAAGCCCGTACCAATGGCACAACTAAACAGCATGGAAAACCAAGCGGTAAAGCTGAACTCAGGGGTTTCGTCGTCGGCGCCTAAACGAATTTGACCAAAGCGGCTAAACGCGACCCAGACAGCAAACGCTAGGACACCGCTCAAGATCAAGATGTAATACCAACTAAAATTGGTGGTGATCCATCCGTTGAGGGTATTAAAGATATCATTGGATAATTTGACGTTGGTGACCGCGAACACGACAAACACAAACACCATTAAGCTTGATGCGATACACATAAACTTATTAGTGCCCAGCCATGTGTCACGGCTCTCGACCGAATTGCTAGGTTTCATATTAACTCCTAAGCCACCCCCATTTTCGGGGGCTTTATTTTTATTTTAATGTTGTACCAAGCGCTTTTTCAGGGTGCAGAAACCTCCCCAAAGGGCGTTTTAGGCCATTCAGGTGTGTAGGTTTACGGCAATGAAAAAGGTTGGCGACCTAGCGCATCACAAAAGGATTCGACATAGGTTCACTTGAGGTGCTAATCCAAGTCGTTCGCACTCGAACATAGTCTTGGATGGCTTGTATCCCAGCTTCACGCCCATAACCTGATTGGTTAACACCGCCAAAAGGCGCCATGGGTGAGACAGCACGATACGTGTTTACCCAACAGATACCGGACTGTATCTGCTGCGATACTCGCAAGGCTTTGGATAGGTTTTCCGTGAACAAACCCGAACCCAAGCCAAATTCTGAATCGTTCGCTAATGCAATCGCCTCTTCTTCCGTATCAAAACATGCGATCGACATGACGGGGCCAAACAGCTCAACGTGGAGTGTTTCGATATCGGTATTTGGGCACTCAACAATGGTAGGCGCAAAATAATACCCTGCGCCCATGTCTTTAAGACGCTCTCCGCCGATTAAGATCTTGCCGCCCTGCTCGGTTGCTTTTTCTAGGGCCCGCTCGATGCCTTCGATTTGCGCCATGGTGCATAAAGGCCCGATGTGGGACTCAGCGTCTAACGGATCGCCAACCTTGATTTGTGCGGTACGCTCTAACAGTCGATCACGCAGAGCTGGGTAGAGATCACGTTGCACGTAGACTCGAGACCCTGCGACACAGGATTGACCCGATGCACCAAAGTTACCGGCGATAATGCCGTTGGTAGCGCTCTCCAGATTCGCGTCATTAAAAACCAGAATCGGGGATTTACCCCCCAACTCAAGCGATGTCACAGCGAAATTATTGGCCGTATTACGCACGACATGTTTTGCCGTTTCGGGACCGCCAGTAAACGCTAAACGGTCAATGTCGGCATGGGACGTTAATGGAATCGCACAGCCCTTGGCATCGCCTGTGATGACAGAGATTACACCGTTAGGGAAACCGGCCTTTTCAATCAACTTAGCAAACTCTAGGATCGCAACTGGGGCCATCTCAGAGGCTTTGATAATGACACTACAACCAGCGGCCAAAGCCGGTGCAAGTTTGGTCGCCGTCAGGAACATTTGTGCGTTCCAAGGCACCACCGCAGCGACGACGCCAATCGGCTCAGGCTTGGTGAATACATGCATATCTGGCTTATCAATCGGCAGCGTCTGCCCTTCGATTTTATCCGCTAGACCCGCGTAGTAACGGTAGTAGTTCGCCACGTATTTGGCTTGAGATTGGGTTTCCGCGGCGAGCTTACCGCTGTCAGTGGTTTCCACTGCTCCTAACGCTTCGGAATGCGCTTCGAGCTGATCCGCGAGTTTGTGCAAGAGTTGCCCACGCGCTGAAGCGGTCAAACCTGCCCAAGCGGGATCTTTCAGTGCACGACGAGCGGCTTTTACCGCACGATCAACGTCCTCTGGTTCAGCACAGGCGAAGGTCGCCCACTGTTGGCCTGTCGCAGGGTTCACCGTTGGCATCACATTGCCAGCGGAGCCTTCGACCCATTCGCCA
Source organism: Marinomonas gallaica (assembly GCF_049821165.1). Classification (NCBI taxonomy): domain Bacteria; kingdom Pseudomonadati; phylum Pseudomonadota; class Gammaproteobacteria; order Oceanospirillales; family Oceanospirillaceae; genus Marinomonas; species Marinomonas gallaica. The sequence continues at coordinate 2,117,057 of NZ_CP187511.1, read as the reverse complement.
TCAATGTAGAGCAAGTAATGAGGTAATGTTATTTTTGACATACTGACGCTCGAATTGTTTAGTTGAAGGCAGGCATAACTTCGTCTATGAAGCGACGCAACGAGGTTTCTTTTTCTGCTCGGGTCATGCCGGAATCACTCCAGTAGGCAAACTCGTCGTAACCCAATTCTTCGTAATATTTTAGACGCTCAATGATTTGCTTAGACGTACCGATCATGAGGTCCTTACGAATGTCTTCACGCTTATAGAAAGGATGATTATCGATTTCTTCCTGACTGAGCGTTTCAACTAAGCCTTGGCTGATTGGGCGCTCATTCTTAAACCAAGCACCGAAATAGCAGTAGAACTCATGGAGTTTGCGGGTCGCTTGTTCGAGTTCTGCTTCATCATTCGCCACGTAAGCGTGTTGCAAGATCATAATCTTGGTACGCTTATCAAACTTGGCACAGGCCTCATTGTATTTACTGATCAGGGACTCCACTTCTTCTAGCCCTTGCCACAATGGTGTGACTTGCACGTTGCACTCTTGGCTTAGGGCAAACTCGTGACTGTTGATGTCTCGTGCTGCCACCCAAATTGGCGGACCATCTTCTGTTAGCGGTTTGGGTGAAGACGTCGTTTTAGGAAAGTTGTAATGTTTGCTTTCTTGGGTGTGATCCCCTTTCCAGAGTCCTTTCAGAGCAGGAATCATTTCACGCAGGCACTCACCTGCTTGCCATGCATCCATACCACCAGGCACCATACGCTCATACTCAAATGAGTAGGCACCACGGGCAATCCCTAGCTCTAAGCGCCCTCCGGTAATGATGTCTGTCATGGCCGCTTCGCCTGCCAGCTTGATCGGGTGCCAGTAAGGCGCAACAACGGTTCCGGTACCCAAACGAACATTTTTAGTTTGATGGGCAATATCAATCAGATTTAGAAATGGATTCGGCGCGATGGTGAAATCCATACCATGGTGCTCACCCGTCCAAATGGTTTCCATGCCACCTTCGTCAGCGATTTTACACAGTGACAAAAATTCGTCGTACAATTCCGTTTGGCGCTGGCTTTCGTGAACACGTTCCATGTGAGCAAAAAGTGAAAATTTCATCGAACATCTCCTTCTAAGTCATTACCAACATACAAACGGAAAACACCATGCTGCTTTTCAGTGACAAAGCGATTGACCATCGTGGTGAGATCGTAAGAAATAAAATTCAGATTCTGCAGCGCATCAATTGGCACGTATTCGCAGTTTTCGGGGGTTTGACCACCTGTGCGCTCAACACGATAGAATGCAATAAAGTTTCCGGTGCTGGATTTTTCGTAGACCGAAAACACTTGTCCGATTTCTGACTCACCGCCTAATTGCTCTAAAAATGCAGCTAAGGTCGCACGTGAACCTTTTTCAGAGGAAATATCCACAGCTGGCAAACGGTAACCTTCCGCTGTTTTTTCCACTAAGAGCTTACCGGCGGACTCAATGAGTGCCCCCACACGAGCACATTGACCGTGGGCCACTTCTTCCGCTTTATGCTCCATACCTAAACTAAAATACCCACCTTTGGCATAGCCTAGACCGAATTTCTCATTATGGGTAAAGTGCTCAACCTGTCCGACCAACATGAGATGGTCACCTGCCGGAATTTTTTCAAACGCAGAACAAGAGAAATGGGCCACAGCCCCACTAATCAGCGGCGTGCCAAACGCGTCTTCATGCCATGCCACTTGCGCAAAGCGGTCTTCTTTGGAGCCCGCAAAACAGTTGGAAGCATGCTGTTGGTCTTCGGCTAAGACGCTGACCGCGAAATGCTCACATTGCTCAAAGATGTCAAAGCTAGACAACTTGTTGGCAGGACACACCATCAACAAAGGTGGATCCATCGAAATCGATGTAAATGAGTTGGCCGTGAAACCGACCTTTTCCCCCGTTTTACTAACCGCGGTCACAATGGTGACACCAGTCATAAATGAGCCAAACGCGTTACGCAAAGCCTTAGGGTCATGCGTGGTCATGGGAAACCTCCTCTTTTGGGTCAAAGCACTGTTGCCCAAATTTGATTATTATTGGATTGAGTTCGTCGGCATGCGTCATCGGTGCCATGTGTCGTGCGTCCTCGACAATGTATACGCTGCCTTGTGGACACAACTCAGCCATGGCTTCTGACATCTTCGCGGTAGAATTTGGGTCACCGCGGCCAGTGGCAAAGAGTGCCGGTACGGTTAATGAAGTGAGATCTTCATCGGCTGGGCCATCATTGAAACAGAACACTTCATACGCTTGGCGGTAGCCATCCAAAGACGCTTTGGACAACCACTCGCTACAAAGCTGTGCGTTTTGAATGTCTTCACCGCGCAACGGAAAGTCGAACCAACGTTTTACAGGAGCCGTCACATTGTCTGCCGTGATGCTCTGTTTGATTTGGGCAACACGACTCAACACCGCCTTTTTGGCTTCTTCAGAACGGCGAAACACCGAATTTAATGCCACGACTCCTGCGCATTCATTTGGGTAACGAATGGCAAGATTCAGTGCGATCATAGAGCCCATCGAGTGCCCGACAATCACCGCTGGGGTTGCAATGTCGTTTTGTATCCAGCCCGCAATGACATCGGTGTAATCACTGATATCGTGGCACTCTGGAAACAGCTCACTGCCTCCATGCCCAGGCATATCCACTGCGTACACAGTAAAATGCTGAGCCAGCTCGCTAAGCTGGTTTAACCACGCCTCAAGTCTGAGCCCAACACCGTGGATCAGCACGAGGGATGGCCCCGTACCGACCTTGACATAAGCCAGACCCTGCGACGATTTAGACCGCTGCGGGATTTTCGACATCATGCCCTAGCTCCTTAAGCTCTTGGTAACGATCACCAATACGGTGATGTGGACGGCCGCCTGTGGCCGCACCAAGCACGATTACAATTTCGTCATCTGCCGGTGCATCACAGATATTAAATTGCAGCGTTAGGTAGTGTGAGCGACGACCACCATCGTTTTTATCCATCATTGGCACTGAGATCGTGGCATTTGCGGGGCCGCGTGTGTTGGTAAACGAAAGAAACGACTTAGCTTCCACGGCTTCACGGTAGAAGTTGCCAAAATGCAGCGTATGAATCAGCGCCGAAGCGTGCTCAATTTCACCGTTTAAGCCAACCACAGCCGCTTTACCAAAAGCTTCAATTTGCTCTGCGCCACCCGATTGCTCACAGATACGGTCGGTTAATAATTTACCAAGCTGAGGGCCGAAGTCGCGTATCTCTGGCTTCAGGTCTTCAACGTAACGCCCTGCCCATGGGTTCTTGATGACTGCCGCCACGCCCACCATGCGCAAAGGCTTCTCCGCTTGCTTGAATCCTTCAATGAGGGTTTCTTCTTCAAAGGTCACGATCTTGCGAATTTCTAAACTCATAATGATTTCCTGAAAGAGAATTAAATCGTATGTTTTGTAATATGGTATACCATATGATATAAACATAAACATACTATCCTGTATAGTTCAAGCGTCAGTGTGTTAATATTTGGAAAGTCTTAAATGAAAGAAAGGAAAAATAAGCTGATGCAAAAGGTTGAGCGACCGAAAACACTCAAAGAAAGCGCCCTTGCCTCTCTTCGAGATGCCATTACTAGCAACACATTGAAGCCTGGCACCCGTTTAGTAGAGCGCAACTTGTGTGAAAGCATGGGAGTGAGTCGCACTGTCGTCAGGGAATGCATTCGCCATTTGGAAAGTGAGCGCTTAGTCAAAGGGCTGCCTAATTCAGGGTTCGTCGTGGCCTCAATAAGTGACGCAGAGGCACGCGAAATCTATGAGATCCGCACCATGCTTGAGTGCAGCGCCGTCAAGGCCTGTAGCCAAGTCATTACGCCGGAGATCATCAAGCAGTTATACGATTTTCATGATGACATCGCTTTGCATCTTGAAAAGGATGATATTAAAACGGCTCTGAAACTGACTACCCGTTTTTATGAGTTAATTTTTAAAACGGCCGAAAAGCATGTGTCTTGGGTGTTGGTTGAACAGTTGAATTCTCGGATATCACGCTTACGCGCCTATACCTTGAGTTCCCAAGGGCGAAAAACGGCAGGTCCGAAAGATCTATACGATATGATCAAAGCACTTGAAGAACACAACCCTGACACCGCTGTGGAAATTTGTGAGCGCCATTTGCGTGAAGCCTATGACATAGCGACCACGATAGATAAAGGAAGTGATGTATGAACAAAGAATTATTTGAGCTGGGTATTGCCAAACGCAAAGCCACACTAGGTGACGAATACGTCGAACGTAATCTCGCCAAAGCCGACGCATTTAATCAGCCTTTCCAAGAAGCTATGACCGAATGGTGCTGGGGGTTTGGCTGGGGCGATGACACCATTGATGCCAAGACCCGTTCGATGATGAATCTCACAATGATCGCAGCCTTAGGCAAGATGGAAGAATGGGAATTGCATCTTAATGGCGCGCTGAACAACGGTGTTAGCGTGGATGAGATTCGCGCCATTTTGCATGCCATCGCCATTTACTGTGGTGTGCCTCAAGGCGTGGAGTGCTTCCGAATTGCACGTGCCGTGTTAACAGAAAAAGGCTTGCTCGACCCAGTCAAAAACTAATCAAGGACTGCGCTATGAAAGGTTATTGGATTGCTCATGTGCAGGTAAACGATGCCGACGCGTATCAAAATTATCTCGCAAAAGCGCCCGCCGCGCTGGCGGCCTATGGCGCGAAAATGCTTTCCCGTGGTGAAGATTTCACCATGCTGGAGGGCGATCAACCGACGCCTACTCGCGCCGTGGTATTTGAATTTGAGAGTTATGAAACCGCATTAGCCTGTTACCACTCTGACGCCTATCAAGCGGCTCGTGCCAATCGACTGGATTGCGCCAATGCAACGATTTTGATCCTCAAAGGTTTACCTTCACAATCATAATGCCTACCGTAGCAGCTCTGTTGAATAATCATGGAGCTGCTTTTTCACCGTCCTTGAATCGCATCCACAGTGGCCGCTGATGCTGACCTGTCTACAGACAATAGTGGTAGAACAATCACCCTAAGTAATTTTTACCCTTCGGGGTTATTCGTAAGCCCCTCCTTTTAACATTCATCCAGAAATGAAATAGCACCGAAAGAAAAGAAGACGATCGATAACCTGGATGGAGCCGACTGAGATGACAGGAACAATTGAGCGTTGTATGAGCAATACGAAGAAAACAGAAGTGAGATAGATATTAAGATGCGATAAACACAGAACAATGGTGGGTGTGGAGAGGTTCGAACTCCCGACATTCGCCTTGTAAGGGCGACGCTCTCCCAACTGAGCTACACACCCATCGCAATGATAGTGACGCTTGCTAACTTACTGTTTTTTAAAGCTAAAAAAAGTAAGTGGCGGAATGGACGGGACTCGAACCCGCGACCCCCTGCGTGACAGGCAGGTATTCTAACCAACTGAACTACCACTCCGTTGTCATAGATTGTTTAGCCACTGTTCTATAAGTGGTGGGTGTGGAGAGGTTCGAACTCCCGACATTCGCCTTGTAAGGGCGACGCTCTCCCAACTGAGCTACACACCCATCATAACGATGGTACTACTACCAACTTACTTCTCATTAAAAGTAAGTGGCGGAATGGACGGGACTCGAACCCGCGACCCCCTGCGTGACAGGCAGGTATTCTAACCAACTGAACTACCACTCCTAACTTCAACACAAACTAGGTCTGCGCCGTAAGATGGAGCGTATTATAGGGAAACTAATGTGCAACGCAACCGATTTTTTTAAAATAATTCTTTTATTTTTAAGGTGTTGAAAATTTAATCAGGTCAATACTATAGCCAACTATACGCGGCTAGATCCCATCTCCACCGGCCATGATTCGCTGCGTTGTGCACACAGGTCAACTCAATCATTTCTATAAAGCCCTTCTAAAAATTGACTTGCTGGGAACGCTCGAACAACAAGCAATGCTTTACATCTCACCACAACACAGTTGATAATGATTACCAAAATCATTAAAACAATCAAAAATAATTACTTTAAAGGATTCAAGGACCCATGTATCCCAATAAAACTGCTAACTCATTAATCTTAGTTGCGACGTTAACCCCTCTCACAACCGCCGCGCTAGCGCAGACAGAGCCATTCACTATTAAATTGCAGCCTGTTGAAGTGACGGCTACCCGTCAAGGCATGGACGCTAAAGAACTAGCAAACTCCGTTACAGTAATTGATCGTAAGCAGTTAGAACGCCAGTTTCAGACCTCTCGCAATTTAAGTGAGGTATTAGCAAAAAACGTCCCTGGCATGGCCCCCGCCAGCCAAACTTTGACCAACTTCAACCAAAGCATTCGTGGCCGAAGCATGCTCGTTCTAATTGATGGCGTTCCACAAAACACTAACCGTAATGTTAGCCGCGACTTGATGAATATCGATGTAGCTAACATCGAGCGCATTGAAGTCTTGCGCGGCGGCAGTGCTGTGTATGGCAGCGGTGCTGCGGGTGGTGTCGTCAATATCATTACACGCAAAAATGAATTCGCTACGACCACCACAATTGGTCTCTCAAGCTCATTAACGGAACTAGACAGCAAGGGCATAGGCTATCGAGCTGAACAATATGCTGGTGGCGGTGATGATCATTTCGATTACAACGTTAATATAGCATGGGAAGCTCGCAATGCGTTTTATGATGCGGATGGCGATCGCGTCGCACCAGAACCTAGCCAAGGTGATTTATCCGATACAGACAGCTTAAGTTTGTCTGGTAAAGCACGCTGGCTAATGAATGATAGCTCACTCACCCTGTCTGCCAACCATTTTGATGCGGAGCAGGACACCGACTACGCATCAGACCCTTCGGTCACTGATTTGCCTGCCGGTAGCGTCAAAGCACAAGCCCTTCCCGGCTTACAGCTAGATAAGCAAAATCGCACTCGCAACAGCCTGATTAACCTTGCATGGCAAACCGAACACACGGCGCTTGGCAGTTTAGACGCTCAGGTGTACTACCGTGATTACCATGCGCGCTTTACGCCCTTTGATGGTCGTGCTTTCGGCACTTGGAATTCTTTAGCTCAGTCATATCTCGACAGTGAGAGCATAGGCAGCCGCTTGACGTTCAATACTGATCTCGGCGATGACAGTCAACTACGCTGGGGCCTTGATCTCAATCGTGAAAAATCAGAAATGCCTGTCACAACCTACGATGGAGCTGCTTACGACAATAGCAACGGAAGAATATTTGTCGATACGGGGGATCGTACGTTTATGCCCCCGATCACTCAAGATAATATCGGCACCTTCGCGCAATTCGAGAGTTATTTGCAGGAAGATCTACGCTGGGAGGCCGGGGCACGCTATGAGTACGTATCCGCTTCATTCGATGACTTTACCACGCTTGGTCAGGGCAACGCCGTACAAGGCGGCGACATCAGCTATGATGATGTCTTATTCAACACTGGATTAATTTACTTTGTAGACGATAATACTGAATTGTACGGTAACTTCTCACAAGGCTTTGACCTTCCAGATATCGGCCTGAGACTGCGTTATGCATCCGCTGATTTTGATATGGCAGGCTCTGACTTGGAGCCCATTAAGACAGATAATTATGAAATTGGTGTTCGCAATGATTGGGGTCATACACAAACTAGTGTTGCTGCCTTTTACAACGAGTCAGATTTAGGGCAAACGACTATTCAGAACTTTTCTTTAGCCCTGCCCCGCTCTGAGGAGCGTATCTATGGCCTTGAGCTAACACTTGATCATCAGCTTAATGATAATTGGGCCTTGGGTGGTTTGTTAGCGTGGACAAAAGGAGAGCGCTATGATGAAAACGATGGCTCTTGGAAAGCCTTAAATGGCTACCGTATTGCGCCGTTGCAAATCCATGCCTACAGCGAATACTCACCTAGTCATCATTGGTTTCATCGCCTACAAGTAAACTACAGCGGCTCACGTGACGACGCATTTGAGGATCAAGTCGGCTTTGGTAGCAACAAGGTTGATGCCTACACCACCGTTGACTACAGCGCCCGCTATCAAATGGATAAACATTCGCTTAGTCTCGGCATTGAAAACCTGCTCAACGAAGACTACTACACGGTCTACAGCCAACTACTACGCAATGGCAACAACACTAGCCATATCGCCGCAGCAGGCACAACCGTAAAAGCAAGCTATCAATATCAATGGTAGGCTTGCAACAATACATGCCTTAACACTATAACTCGCTGACTAGATGCACCGCTTGGCACTGCTTCTTAAATAGGGGTAGTGGCCAAGCCATCTAAAGGAGATGATTTACTCTAGGCATAAACCGAGCGCTTATACTGAAATCACTAACACAGCCTGCGACGCCTCAAACACGAATAGATTTTACTTGGTACGATAGGTATGAGTCTCTGTGAGCGCAGTTCACTTAAGCAGGTTAAAATATTGAAGAAATAAGAGAAACAAAGATAGGAATAGAGATGGTGGGTGTGGAGAGGTTCGAACTCCCGACATTCGCCTTGTAAGGGCGACGCTCTCCCAACTGAGCTACACACCCATCATAATGATGGTACTGCTACCAACTTACTTCTCATTAAAAGTAAGTGGCGGAATGGACGGGACTCGAACCCGCGACCCCCTGCGTGACAGGCAGGTATTCTAACCAACTGAACTACCACTCCGTTGTCATAGATTGTTTAACCACTGTTCTATAAGTGGTGGGTGTGGAGAGGTTCGAACTCCCGACATTCGCCTTGTAAGGGCGACGCTCTCCCAACTGAGCTACACACCCATCGCAATGATGGTAACGCTTACCAACTTACTGTTCTTTAAGACTAAAGAAAGTAAGTGGCGGAATGGACGGGACTCGAACCCGCGACCCCCTGCGTGACAGGCAGGTATTCTAACCAACTGAACTACCACTCCGTTGTCATAGATTGTTTAGCCACTGTTCTATAAGTGGTGGGTGTGGAGAGGTTCGAACTCCCGACATTCGCCTTGTAAGGGCGACGCTCTCCCAACTGAGCTACACACCCATCGCAATTCTAGTAATGGTGCCGCCACCAAGAGTCGAACTCGGGACCCCCTGATTACAAGTCAGGTGCTCTACCAACTGAGCTATAGCGGCAAAAATATCACTAGCAATTTAATGGTGCCGCCACCAAGAGTCGAACTCGGGACCCCCTGATTACAAGTCAGGTGCTCTACCAACTGAGCTATAGCGGCGAAACTGTTTTACTAAAATTTAATGGTGCCGCCACCAAGAGTCGAACTCGGGACCCCCTGATTACAAGTCAGGTGCTCTACCAACTGAGCTATAGCGGCTTAAACCGTTTTCACATCAAATTTTGATGGTGCCGCCACCAAGAGTCGAACTCGGGACCCCCTGATTACAAGTCAGGTGCTCTACCAACTGAGCTATAGCGGCAAAAACGTTTTACTATCAAATTTTAAATGGTGCCGCCACCAAGAGTCGAACTCGGGACCCCCTGATTACAAGTCAGGTGCTCTACCAACTGAGCTATAGCGGCACTTAATGCCAAGTATTTAAGATGGTGCCGCCACCAAGAGTCGAACTCGGGACCCCCTGATTACAAGTCAGGTGCTCTACCAACTGAGCTATAGCGGCTCTTAAATACTTAACCAAATTGTCGAACCAGATCAGATGTGGTGCCGCCACCAAGAGTCGAACTCGGGACCCCCTGATTACAAGTCAGGTGCTCTACCAACTGAGCTATAGCGGCAAAAAATCGTTTCTGGTCGGGACGGCAGGATTTGAACCTGCGACCACTAACACCCCATGCTAGTGCGCTACCAGGCTGCGCTACGCCCCGAAACTAACAAGAGCGCTGCCCCTGTCAGCGGGTGCGTATATTACTATAACGAATTCAAAAGGGAAGACGTTTTTGTTTTTTTTTAATATTTTTTTTAAATCCACAAAAACGAACAGCACATGTAACTTGTTTATATATAAAGAAAAGCCTTGAATACAGTCGCTTTCGCCAACACCAGCAGCTAAAAAACCGCCTCTACTCCATTAAAAACCACTCTAAAGCTCTATGTATATGTTTACATTGCATATTCAGCTACAAAAAAGGCCGCCATCGAATCTAATCGAAAGCGGCCTTTTTAGACTCACAATGTTACTCTTGCATGTAACTCTCAACCTTGGACTTTAACTTTTGCCCAGGTTTGAACGTAACAACAGTTCGTGCTGTGATAGGAATTTCTTCCCCAGTTTTCGGGTTGCGCCCTGGACGCTGGCTTTTTTCGCGCACTTCGAAATTACCGAAACCGGACAATTTCACCTGCTCCCTCTCTACCAGTGTTTCTCTGACCGTATCAAAGAAACTTTCCACTAGGTCTTTCGCATCTTTCTTGCTCAAGTCTAGAGAGTCTACTAAGTTTTCCGCTATATCTGCTTTCGTCAAGGACGCCATACTCTTTACCCCCGAATAACCGCTCCAAGCTTTTCAGCAAGCGCTGCAGTGACAGAATCGACTGCGCTGTTTACTTCTTCATCACTAAGAGTGTGTGATGGATGCTGCCACGTCAACCCCAAAGCAACACTTTTTTCTGACTCATCAATACCTTGGCCTTGATAAACATCGAAAACAGTGACTTTCTTAAAGGCTTCACCAGCATGCTCAGCAATCACTTTCTCAAGCGCTTGGACAGGTGTTTCACGCTTTACTAACAACGCAAGATCACGACGCACTTCGGGGAATTTCGAGACACGTTGATACTCTGGAAGCTTAGCGCCCAACACGGCATCAAGATTTATCTCGAACACGTAAACAGCTTGGTTAGTACCCAGTTGCTTCGATAGCAGAGGATGCAACTCACCAATTACCCCTACACGCTCACCATTGACCAACACGTAAGCTGAACGACCAGGATGCAAGTACACTTCGTCAGCACGCTCAAACTCAGGCTTAGCCCCATGGTTCAAAGCAAACAACGCTTCAACATGTGACTTAAGATCAAAAAAGTCTACTTTTTCACTGTTGTGGTACCAGCCTTCAGGGTAGCGAGAACCGGCAATTAGGCCTGCCACTTGATGCGTTTGATCCAATTCATCAAGTTTGTTGACATCACCCACGAAACGGCTTCCTGTTTCGAAAATACGCACTCGTGATTGCTGACGGTTTTGGTTATGTAAATACACTTTAACCAAACCAGGCAATAAACTTGGACGCATTACACCCATATCACCAGAAATTGGGTTTTCAAGTGGCACAGGATCTATGTGAGGGAAAAATTGCTTACTCGCAACAGGATCAATAAAGCTGTACGTAACCGCTTCCTGGTAGCCCTGAGATACAAGCGTTGCACGCAAGGACTGAATCGGAGTTTTACTTTCAGTCGCTGCAGTAAAGTTCACCGCCGCCGTTGGCATTGATGACGGCAGATTGTCGTAACCAAAAATTCGCGCTACTTCTTCAATCAAATCCGCTTCAATTTCGATATCAAAACGATGAGACGGTGCAACCGTTACCCATTGCTCATCCGTAACGTCTGTCACATCTAGACCTAGACGTGACAGAATGTCCGTCACTAAGTCTTTATCTAACGACATCGCTAAATATTGATCTAGCTTCTTACGACGAAGTGTTACTTTATTAGCAGTCGGCAAAAACGCTTGGGCAGCGACCTCGTTGATAGGGCCTACTTCACCACCGGTAATCTCAAGGATCAATTGCGTCGCACGCTCCATTGCCTTGCTGGCTAACGTCGCATCAACACCACGCTCAAAACGGTGCGAGGAATCGGTATGCAAACCGTAAGAGCGCGCTTTACCTGCCAAAGCTAGCGGGGCGAAAAAAGCACTTTCAAGGAATATAGTTTGCGTGCCAGCATTCACACCAGAGTGCTCGCCACCCATGATACCAGCCATGGCTAACGCTTTTTGCTCATCCGCGATAACCATAGTATCTGCACGCAACGCGACTTCTTGACCATCAAGAAGAAGCAATTTTTCGCCCTCTTCTGCCATCCGCACAACAATCGAACCGGATAGGTTATTCAAGTCAAAGGCATGCATTGGCTGACCCAGCTCAAGCATTACGTAATTAGTAATGTCTACAATTGGGTCTATTGAGCGAACACCACTACGACGCAGTTTCTCAACCATCCAAAGGGGCGTAGAAGCGGCTACGTTTACGCCCTTAATGACACGACCAAGATAGCGCGGACACCCTTCAGAAGCCTCTACACGAATCGGGAAAGTATCATCAATGCTTACTGTCTGCTCTGTAATAGCAACAGGCACCACATCTACTTTGTTAATCACCCCTACTTCACGAGCAAGACCAGCAATACTTAAACAATCGGCACGGTTTGGCGTTAAGTCGACGTCAATAATGCTATCGTTTAGGTTTAGGTACTCGCGAATATCGACGCCCACTGGTGCATCAACAGAAAGCTCTAAGATGCCATCGTTTTCTTCACTGATTTGAAGCTCGGACGCAGAACACAGCATACCGAACGATTCAACTTGGCGCAGCTTCGCTTTTTTAATCTTGAAGTCAGCACCTAGAACCGCGCCGATCTTTGCAAATGGAATTTTAATCCCCGGACGAGCATTCGGCGCACCACACACTACTTGGAATTGCTCAGTACCGTCTGAAACGGTACACACCTGTAGCTTGTCCGCATTGGGATGTGGTTCTGTCGCAACGATTTCACCAACAACAACGCCGGTGAACTCACCTGCTGCGGCTTCAACTTCGTCTACCTCTAGACCAGCCAATGTCACTTGAGCAACCAGCTCATCGGTAGTGACCTCTGGATTGACCCACTCTCTTAGCCAATTTTCACTGAATTTCATAGTTAGCCCTTGGTCCTTACTTGAATTGCGTTAGGAAACGAAGATCGTTTTCGAAGAACATGCGTAAGTCATCTACTTTGTAACGCAACATCGCGAAACGTTCGACGCCCATGCCAAAAGCAAACCCAGTGTACTTCTCTGAATCAATGCCAGACATTTCTAGCACTTTCGGATGCACCATGCCACAACCCAGCACTTCCAACCAAGACTCTTCGCCTTTACTGTTAGTACGCATAATATCCACTTCAATCGAAGGCTCAGTGAACGGGAAGTAACTTGGACGGAAACGTACTTTAAGATCGTCTTCAAAGAACACGTTCAAGAACTGCTGCAGGATACCTTTCAAATCGGCGAAAGAAATATTCTCGTCAATCAATAAACCTTCTACCTGATGAAACATAGGCGTGTGAGTTTGATCAGAATCACTGCGGTAAACACGACCTGGACAAATAATACGAATAGGCGGTTGATTATTTTCCATGGTACGAACTTGCACAGGGGATGTGTGCGTACGCAATACCGTATTTGGGTTGAAGTAGAACGTGTCTTGCATCGCACGAGCTGGATGATGCGCTGGAATGTTTAGCGCCTCGAAGTTATGGTAATCATCTTCGATTTCAGGGCCTGACGCGACGTCAAAACCAATACCACGGAAGAATGTTTCAATTCGCTCCATAGTACGTGTAACTGGATGCAAACCACCAATTTCTTGACCTTTACCTGATAAGGTCACGTCAATGGTTTCGTTAGCAAGTTTTGCATTTAAAGCTGCTGCTGCGAGAGCCGTCTTACGCTCGTTCATTTTTGCCTGAACTTGCTCTTTTGCTTCGTTTACCATTTGTCCGAATTTTGGACGGTCTTCTGGAGCAACATTTCCCAGTTGCTTTAGAAGCGCGGTTAGAGCGCCTTTTTTACCTAGATATTGAACACGAATTTCATCTAGGCTGGCCTCATTATCAGATGCAGCTACCGCAGTTAAAGCGTCAGCAAGAATCTGGTTTAGGTTCTCCATTTCATACTCCAAAAAATAAAATAGGGGAAGAGCGTTGGCTCTTCCCCTATCAAAGACTGCTTGAGTGAGAACACAAAATGTGTTGATTCACTCTAGGCACTACGTCTGAAATTAAGCCAAGCTTGCTTTCGCTTTCTCAACGATCGCAGCAAAAACTTCTTTTTCGTATACAGCCAAGTCAGCCAGTACTTTACGGTCAATTTCAATAGCCGCTTTCTTAAGGCCAGCAATGAAGCGGCTGTAAGATAGACCATTTAGACGAGCCGCAGCGTTAATACGAGCAATCCATAGAGCACGGAATTGACGTTTACGTTGACGACGGTCACGGTAAGCATATTGACCCGCTTTAATAACCGCTTGTTTCGCTACACGAAACACACGGCTACGAGCACCGTAGTAACCTTTAGCTTGCTTTAAAATCTTTTTGTGACGGCGACGAGCCTGAACACCACGTTTTACGCGAGGCATAATATAAACCTTTTTTAACTAGTTAATGACTGAAAATATCGATTAAGCGTATGGAAGCATGCGAACGATCAATGGCTTATCGCAAGATTTAACTTGCTGCATTGTACGAAGCTGGCGCTTACGCTTAGTAGACTTTTTAGTCAAAATGTGACTAGTGAAAGACTGCTTATGTTTAAAACCGTTTGCGGTACGTTTGAAGCGCTTAAGTGCGCTACTGTTAGATTTAATTTTTGGCATGGTAAAACCACTCTCGCATTCGTTAATGTTAAATATAATAACAAGTGCTAATTACTTAGCTGCTTTTATTACTTCTTCTTTTTAGGGGCCAGCACCATAGTCAATTGACGACCTTCCATTTTCGCAGCTTGCTCTACAACACCATGCTCTTCCAAGTCTTTAGCGACTCGATGCATAAGTTGCATACCAAGCTCCTGATGGGCCATTTCACGGCCGCGGTAACGTAAAGAAACCTTAGCCTTATCCCCTCCTTCAAGGAAACGTATCAGGTTGCGGAGTTTTACCTGATAATCCCCTTCCTCCGTCCCTGGACGGAATTTCATTTCTTTTACTTGGATTTGTTTCGCATTCTTTCTTTGAGCAGCCTTAGCTTTCTTTTGCTCAAAGATATGCTTACCGTAGTCCATGACTTTGCAAACAATCGGATCTGAATCAGCAATCTGCACTAGGTCTAGCGTTGCAGCACGTGCAGCTTCTAGTGCTTCTTCAATCGAAACAACACCAATTTGATCACCATCGGCACCGATAAGGCGCACTTCGGTAGCTCGAATGTTTTCGTTGATTTGAGGGCGCTGCTTGGCGTTAGCACGTCCACGATTCATATTACCTTTTATAGCTCTATCTCCATTATTTATTTTCGACTACGGCGTGAGATTTCTGTTTGAAGCAATTCTTCAAATTCTTGAACACTCATCACACCAAGATCATCACCGGTACGAGTACGAACAGCAACTTGCTGGTTCTCGACTTCTTTATCACCGACAACGATCATGTATGGCACTCGTTGCAGAGTATGCTCGCGGATTTTAAACCCGATCTTCTCGTTTCTCAAGTCAAGTTTTGCACGGAAGCCCTTAGAATTTAGAGTTTTCTCTAAATCAGCACAATATTCTGCTTGGCGATCGGTAATATTCATTACTACCACCTGTTCTGGCGCAAGCCAAACAGGGAACGATCCTTCCGTTTCCTCGATCAAAATACCGATGAAGCGCTCTAAAGAACCAACAATTGCACGGTGAAGCATGACAGGCGTTTGGCGAGAGCCATCTTCCGATACATATTGCGCACCTAAACGTGTTGGCATTGAGAAGTCTACCTGAATCGTACCACATTGCCATACACGGCCAATAGCATCTTTCAAAGAGAACTCAATTTTCGGGCCGTAAAATGCACCTTCACCAGGCAGCTCTTCCCACTCTAATTGAGCAGAGTTCAGAGCATCTGATAATGCTTTCTCAGCCTTATCCCATACCTCATCAGAACCAACTCGCTGTTCAGGGCGCGTTGATAAACGATAAATAATTTGTTCAAAACCAAAATCTTCATACACTTCATGTAACAGTTCAATAAATTCAGACACTTCTGCCTGTATTTGATCTTCCGTTACAAAGATATGACCATCATCTTGAACAAAGTTACGCACACGCATAATGCCATGCAATGCACCAGAAGGTTCATTACGGTGACAAGAGCCAAACTCTGCCATACGAAACGGCAGGTCGCGGTAACTCTTAAGCCCTTGGTTGTACACTTGAATGTGACAAGGACAGTTCATTGGTTTTACGGCGTAGTCGCGGTTTTCTGAATGAGTAGTAAACATGTTTTCATGATACTTACCCCAATGACCAGATTTTTCCCACAATACACGGTCAACAATTTGAGGTGTTTTCACCTCGTGATAACCGTTTTCAAGCTGCTTCTGACGCATGTACTGCTCAATAGTTTGATACAGCTTCCAGCCTTTAGGATGCCAGAAAACCATGCCAGGCGCTTCTTCTTGAACATGGAATAAATCCAGTTTTTTGCCTAATTTGCGATGATCACGTTTTTCAGCTTCTTCAATACGCGTCAGGTACGCTTTCAGATCTTTTTTGTCAGACCAAGCCGTACCGTATATACGCTGAAGCTGTTCATTACTGGAATCACCGCGCCAGTATGCACCGGCCAATTTCATCAATTTAAAATGACGCAACACACGAGTGTTTGGCACGTGTGGGCCACGACACATGTCCATGTACTCTTCATGATGATATAAGCCAACTTCTTCTACAGAGTCGTCCATATCATCAATCAGCTGAACTTTGTAATCTTCACCTCGCTCAACAAATTGAGCGCGCGCCTGATCAACAGGTGTCACTTTCTTAACCACATCGTAATCTTTCTTAATCAGCTCACCGATGCGTTTCTCAATTGCAGCCATATCATCTGGAGTGAATGGACGCTCATAAGCAATATCGTAGTAAAAGCCTTCTTTGATAACAGGACCAATGGCCATTTTAGCCGTTGGAAACAACTGTTTTACAGCGTGGCCTACCAAATGGGCAAATGAGTGGCGAATAATTTCAAGGCCTTCCTCATCACGTGCCGTCACTAAACTCACATCGGAGTCTTCTGAGATAACTTCACAAGCATCAACTAAACGACCGTTGATTTTACCTGCGACGGTAGCTTTAGCTAAACCAGGACCAATATTCTCGGCCACTTGCATTAGAGTAACGGACTCAGCAAAAGAACGCTGGCTTCCATCTGGTAAAGTAATTACTGGCATTTTTTCCCCTATTTGGAGTCAGTGGTGCTCCATACGTAAGAGCACATGTAAATTTTAAGGCCATTAAACTACCACTTATTAGAGCATTTTGCGACCACTCGATAGCAGTTTCCTAGTTTCTACAAAATCCGCACCGATATTCACAAAAATCAACCTTTTTTTATGCTTTTCTACCATAGACTTTCCCTGTCAGCGCGTTAAAATAGCGCTCGTTTCACAACAACCCCTCTAGATACTTTAGGCCTTATGGATCACGAAGCAATTGACAACTACTGTGTTGAGACAACTCAACCAGAGCCAGACCTTTTGTTGGAATTAGTCGAGAAGACTTATACCGACATGGGCTACCCGAATAAACTGTCGGGTCGCACGATCGGTCGAACGTTGAAAATGCTCGCGAAAATTCATCAACCTAAAAATGCGCTAGAGATCGGGATGTTTACTGGCTACTCAGCACTCTCGATTGCTGAGGGTATGCCTGAAGATGGCAAGTTAACTTGCTGTGAAACCAACCCACGCGCAATTGAGTTTGCGCAAACGTTTTTTGATCGCAGCCCGTTCGGGAGCAAGATCACCCCCATTTTCGGCCCTGCTTTGGACACTATCCAAACTCTAGAAGGGCCTTTAGATTTTGTGTTTATCGATGCCGACAAACGCAACTATCTCAACTATTATGAGGCTGTTGTGCCGCTCGTTCGCAGCGGTGGCCTAATCATAATTGACAACTCTATTTGGCAAGGACGAGTCCTCTCCCCCATAGAGAATAGTGATATCGCAGTGGATGAAATGAATCAGCGTATCGCTAAGGATCCGAGAGTGGAGAATGTCCACCTCCACGTACGAGACGGCTTAAATCTCGTTATCAAACTTTAATACTCATTAATTTTTGCAAGCACCAGACATCGTCTACTTCATAGACGAGGTTGGTTATGCTTTTGCATTTGACTGTAAGAAATTCAAGAGGCAGGGATTTTGGTTGTTTTTAAAATCACAAATAATGTCACTGGAAAGCACTATGTTGGTACATCTTTCAACAGTGGATTTCAGCGCTTTGAGCAATATGTCGAAGCCGCTAACGAAGATCTAGATTACCCACTGTATGAAGAGATCCGTACGCATGGCGTAGACGCATTTTCAGTAGAAGAGCTTTTCGAGACAAACGATAAAGAAGAGCTATACGAGCTAGAACAAGACTACATTGTGATCTACAATGCTGAGAGCCTTCGTGGTTACAAGATCGGACAGACAACCGTAAAAGGTCGCCAGTTAGATTTAGGCAAAAAAGCAATGTTTGACACTAACGGCAATTCCACTAAGGAACCCGTTAAGAAAACAGGCGGCCGCAAAGCTGCTGCAAAAAAGACCGACCTACCTAAAGTAGAGCTCCCTAAGAAAGACGAACCTAAGCCTACAGCGTCGTCATTTTTTGGTGAACTTATTGGCGAAGATCGCTTAGACACACCAGCAAACGGTGAGATCGAAGATCTAACAAAGCCTTCTACTATTAAGCGTAGCGCTGCACCAAGTACAGCAGCAAGTAGCTCTCCAAAAGGCACCACTCGCAGCTCAAGTAGCATTCAAAAAATGCTTCGTGAAGCCGAGAAACAAGCAAAAGCTGAACGTGCAGAAGAATTGCGCAAACAGCAACAAGAGCAAGCGGATGAAATGGCTCTTATCATGGCTAAACTAGACATGACAGCTAAATCAGCGACTTCTGCTTTCCGTCGCCGAAAAGGCTAACGGACCCACAGAAACATTAAAAAGCCCCTTTGCAGAGCTTCTGCAAAGGGGCTTTTTTTATTTCCAAAACAACAAGTTGTTATGCGCGTGCTTTTTTGAGCGTATCAGCAATCATAAACGCCAATTCAAGCGACTGATCCGCATTAAGGCGCGGGTCACAATGCGTATGGTAACGATTCGCTAAATCTGCTTCCGTTACCTGGAAAGCACCGCCGACACACTCTGTCACATTCTGTCCAGTCATTTCAAAATGCACGCCACCAGGATAAGTCCCCTCAGATTTATGGACTTCAAAGAACTGCTGAACTTCACGCAGCACATCATCGACTTTACGTGTTTTGTAGCCAGTGCTCGCCTTGATCGTATTGCCGTGCATCGGATCACTGCTCCACACCACTTTTTTACCTTCTCGCTCAATCGCGCGAATTAAATTTGGCATGCCATCAGCCACCTTATCGGCACCCATGCGCACAATTACGTTCAAACGGCCTTCTTCATTGTTCGGATTTAGAGTGTCACACAAGCGCAACAGATCCTCTGAATCCATAGACGGGCCAGCTTTCACACCAATAGGGTTGTTTACACCACGCAAAAACTCAACATGCGCGCCGTCAATTTGGCGCGTACGATCACCAATCCATAACATGTGTGCAGAACAATCGTACCATCCACCCGTTAGACTGTCTTGGCGAGTTAAAGCCTCTTCATAAGGCAACAACAGCGCCTCATGAGACGTATAAAATGACGTTTCACGTAGTTGCGATGCACCTGCTCCAATGCCACACGCCTCCATAAACTGAAGCGCGTCATCAATCTTATCCGCTACGCTCTGGTAACGCTCACCTGCAGGACTGTTTTTGATGAAATCAAGATTCCATTTATGAACCTCATGAAGATCCGCAAACCCACCTTGAGAAAACGCACGCAACAAGTTCATTGTTGCTGAGCTCTGATTATACACCTTAATCAAACGCTCGGGATCCGGTACGCGCGCACCTTCAGTGAAGTCAATACCATTGATGATGTCACCGCGATAACTTGGCAGCTCTACACCGTCAATGTTTTCCATCCCCGCAGAACGCGGCTTGGCAAATTGCCCCGCCATTCGGCCTACTTTAACCACAGGACATTTACCAGCGTACGTCATCACTACTGCCATTTGCAGTAGCACCTTAAATGTATCTCTAATATTGTTCGCAGCAAACTCAGCAAAGCTTTCAGCACAATCACCACCCTGCAGCAAAAAGGCATTTCCTTTTCCTACTTCAGCAAGCTCCGAGCGTAATTGTCGAGCTTCACCAGCAAACACCAGCGGTGGCATTGTTGACAACGTTTGCTCTACGCCAGCCAGCGCAGCTGCATTTGGGTATTCTGGTTGCTGCAACGCTTGTTTAGTGCGCCAGCTTTGTACACTCCATGAGTTAGCCATTAAAACCTCTATTAATAATCTTTTATATTAAACGTGTATTGCACTCTACATATTATCGAGCTACAACCCACAATATTTGCGCATCATCTTCCGACTTTGATACTACAATGTGCCCCATGGCCGCATCGTAATACACACTATCACCCTCATTAAGGTCTACTGGCTCATAAAACTCTGAGTAAAAGACAACGCTACCTGAGAGCACCAACAAGAACTCTTCACCGTCATGACGCACCCACTCTTTAAACTCAGAAAAGCTTCGTGCACGAACAATAGTTTTAAAAGGCACCATTTTCTTGCGGCTTATGGAGAAACTTAATAGCTCATGCTCATAAGTCGCTGTCGGGTGCGGCTCCCCTTGTCCTGCCTTAGTAATATCTCGACGACCTGCAATAGAATGCTCTAGAGTCTCAACAAACAGTTGCGGCAAATCCATGCCTAAGCCACCTATTAGCTTCTGCACAATAGCAAAACTTGGCGACACTTGATCATTCTCAATCTTAGATAATGTAGATCGAGCAATACCTGTTCGCTTGCTTACTTCTTCTAGCGTCCAGCCTTTAGTTAGGCGGATTTCTTTTACTCGCTTACCAAGCTCTAACGGCTCTACAAATTGATCTGGGTCTGAAGCGGTAGCAGTTTCTAACGAGGGTCGACTTACCATCTGCAATTTCTCCTTTACGCTTCACAAGTTTACTAAAATAAACTCCGTTGACCTATACGATATTCGACCAACTTAACACTAAAATCCATAAAAAAGCCCGCAATAGAGCGGGCCTTTGAGATTCAATCGTACCTAGCGCTTCTTAAGGCGCTCCATTGCAGGCAGACATCGTCCTAAATCGAAACCTTTCTTCATAACATCCGCCACTAATGTCACAAATGACATTTCATCTTCTTGCTTAGCCAGCACCCACAAAACCGATGATCGAGTACCAGTACGACAAAATGCAAAGACTTTATCGTTTGCTTTTATCTGCTCATCCTGAACGGCTACTTCTTTACTCGACAGCTGCTTTAGATCAACTGGATTGTAGACATAACGTAAGCCCGCTTGCTCTGCAGCAACTTGAATTTCAGAACTACTAGGCTGATCCTCCGCCTCACCGTCTGGACGGTTATTCACAACCACAACAAAACCTTGGGACTTTAACTCTTCAAGATCAGCAATTTCTATTTGCGGCGACACGAAGTACTGCGGTGATAATTCAGTAATATTCATGAACAACTACTTCCTTAAACTATGAGCGATAAAGTACTTTAATAAGATGAAAGCCAAACTGTGTTTTAATAGGACCCTGTACCTTCAATAGCGGCCCGCTGAAAACAGCCTTATCAAAAGGTGCCACCATATCTCCTTTGCGAAATTCACCCAAGTCGCCACCTTTTTTGCCAGATGGACATGTAGAAAACTTCTTAGCCAATTGATGGAAATCAGCACCCTGATCTAGCTTTGATTTAAGCTGTTCGGCTTCTTGTTTTGTTTTCACCAAAATATGGCAGGCACTAGCTGTTGCCATTTATAACCTCTTTATTTTCTCAATTTAGACACACATACAAAAAGCTGTGTTACATTCGTTTAGTATAACTATTTTAGCAGTAGAGGGTAGTATGGAGCTAATGCCATCTTCGGAAGAACTTTCGATTCTCTTAGTAGAACCGTCTTCCACTCAACAGAAAATCATTCGCCTAGCGCTTGAAGATGCAGGCGCGAGACACCTGTATTTTGCCGACTCGTTGAAGTCGGCAATTTACGCGATTAAGGAAAATGAACCAGATCTAATTATTTCGGCCATGTATTTACCAGATGGCACGGCAGAAACATTGATTACGCTTATCAAAAAAAATCCAGAGACAGAACACATCAACTTCATGCTCGTGTCGAGTGAGCGCAATCGCAAGCAATTAGAGACACTGCGTCAAGCAGGTGTCATTGCAATATTACCCAAGCCTTTTGAAATGAAAGACTTACAGCGCGCCATCAACGCAACACTTGATCTAAGCATGGAGCAAGAGATTGACTTAGAGCTGATTGACCCACACGAAATGCAAGTACTCTTAGTCGATGATAGCCGCTTAGCTCAAAAGCACATTACGCGTGTCTTAGAGTCTATGGGGATCGTTAACATTGATGTTGCAGCTAATGGTGCAGATGCTATAACGCTGATGAATGATGAAAGCTACGACTTAGTGATCACCGATTATAATATGCCTGAAATGGACGGGATAGAATTCACCCATACTATTCGAATGACGGAACACCTTTCACATATCCCAATTTTAATGGTTGCCTCTAATGCGGATCAACCTCAGCTAGCAAACATCACCCAAGAAGGGGTTGATGCTATATGCGACAAAGTCTTTGAGCCAGAAACATTAAGGGTCTTACTACACAATATTTTAGATTAAAAAAACGGCCTAAGAAGGCCGTTTTTTTATACTTTAAGCAAGGCTTCCACGATCGGCACATTGGCTTCTGGAAAAGTATAAGCAGATAAATCTGAGCGATTAACCCAAGTAACTTTCTGACCTTCTTTGCCATGCGGCTCACCAGAAAACTCACTTACCAAGTAGAAGTATAACTCGACAGATTTATCAGCATAATCATGACGAATAAACTTAAACAGCTCTGATTTATCCGTTGCAATACCGCACTCTTCCATCAACTCTCGAGCTAACGCTTCTGCTGGGTCTTCACCCTCTTCAACCTTACCGCCAGGGAACTCCCAGCAACCACCTTGATGTTTATCGTCTGAGCGTAAAGCAATAAACACTTGATCTTCACGGGCGATAATACCAGCCGCAACACGAATGGCCATTAGCTACGATACTCAGCATTGATCGTAACGTACTCATGAGAGAAGTCGGTTGTCCAAACTGTATCCGCTTGATCACCCGCCCCCAGATCCACAACGATATGGATTTCTTCTGGATTCATAGCTGCTTGACCTGCATCTTCAGTATAAGCTGGCGATCGACCACCCTCACGAACAATTTCACAACCGTTAATGAAGATCGAGACTGTATCGACATTTAAGCTCTCAACGCCCGCACGACCGACTACAGCTAGAATGCGACCCCAGTTAGGATCAGATGCAAACAATGCCGTTTTCACCAATGGAGAATGTGCTATCTCAAACGCTGTTTTAGTAGCATCAGATTGCTGCTCAGCACCTTTTACTTCAACAGTTACAAATTTAGTAGCGCCCTCGCCGTCACGCACGATCGCATGCGCAAGCTCTTGCATGACCTCAAGAAAAGCCGCCGCAAACAGCGCACCATCGCCTTGGGAAAAATCGGTAATAACAGGCATTTGAGCAGCGCCTGTAGCTACCGCAATACACGAGTCATTCGTCGACGTATCACTGTCAATGGTAATGCGATTAAAGCTCCGATCTGTCGTTTGCTTTAGCAACGACTGTAGTGCCATTTGATCAACAGCAGCATCCGTAAAGATGAAGCCAAGCATCGTCGCCATATTAGGACGAATCATGCCAGCACCCTTAGATATACCACCTATCGTGATAGTTTGGCCTGCTATCTCAACTTGACGATAAGCGCCCTTTGGTAAGGTATCTGTCGTCATAATACCCAAACCGACACTAGACCAGTCTTCAGCCGTCATGCTTTTCAAAGCACTTGGCAACACACTCGTAATTTTATCGACGGGTAGCGGTTCACCAATAACACCGGTTGAAAAAGGCAGCACTTGTTCTAATGCAACCCCAGACAAGTTAGCTAGGGTCTCACAGGTGTGCAAAGCATCTTGCAATCCTGATTTACCAGTACCGGCGTTAGCATTACCTGTATTAATAACCAAATAGCGAGGCTTAGCCTTAGCAAGATGCTCACGACAGACTCGAACTGGCGCAGCACAAAATTGATTCTGAGTGAATACACCTGCCACTGCAGAACCTTCAGCCAACTCAAAAACCACTACGTCTTTTTTGTTTGCTTTTTTAACACCTGCTTCCATAGCTGCAAAACGTACACCAGAAATCGAAGGTATTACTGGAAAAGATCCTAATCCAACTGCCATTTTGGCCTCTCGCTCTAAACTGATTAACTAGACTAAACTACCGTGACATTGCTTATACTTCTTACCTGACCCACAAGGACAAGGCTCGTTACGCCCAACGCGAGGCACATCGCCTGCAGCTTCTGCAGAATCGCTCTCAGCGTCAGCCAAGTTAGTTGTCACTTTGGTTTTGACCTCTTGCTCACGACGCGCTGCTTCGATTTTCTCAGCATCTTCTGCTGATTGCACTTTAACGCGCGTCACAACTTGCAATACATCAAACTTAATTTGCTCCAATAAACCTTGGAACAACTCAAACGCTTCACGCTTATATTCTTGTTTCGGGTTTTTCTGCGCATAACCACGCAAGTGAATACCCTGACGCAACATATCCATTGTTTGCAAATGCTCTTTCCATAATGTATCAAGCACTTGAAGCAAGACTTGTTTCTCGAAGTTACGCAAGCTATCAGGGCCTGCAATCTGCTCTTTAGCAGCGTAATCATCAATAAACGCCTGAAGAATTTTCTCTCGCAGCGGCTCTTCGTAAAGCTTCTTATCTTCAGCAACCCACTGCTGGATCGGCAACTCCAAACCAAACTCATTGCGAATACGATCTTCTAATCCTGCGAGATCCCATTGATCAAAGATACTCTGCGGCGGAATGTATTCATCAATTAATCCAGCCAAAACATCTTCACGCATAGAAGAAAT
This sequence comes from Marinomonas gallaica, assembly GCF_049821165.1. NCBI lineage: Bacteria > Pseudomonadati > Pseudomonadota > Gammaproteobacteria > Oceanospirillales > Oceanospirillaceae > Marinomonas > Marinomonas gallaica. The sequence goes on along the minus strand of NZ_CP187511.1, from coordinate 2,092,088 downwards.
TGCGTCGGACAGATCATCAGAAGCCATCATGTCATAACGCTGCTGATAAATAACTTGGCGCTGATCGTTCGCAACATCATCGTATTCTAATAACTGCTTACGAATATCGAAGTTACGACCTTCAACTTTGCGCTGCGCTTTTTCAATCGCGTTGGACACCATTTTGTGCTCAATCGCCTCACCTTTCTCCATGCCCAATGCTTGCATCATTTTTTTGATTCGATCGGACATAAAGATACGCATTAGATTATCTTCAAGAGACAGATAGAAACGAGATGAACCGACGTCACCTTGTCGACCCGCACGGCCTCGAAGCTGATTATCGATACGACGTGACTCATGACGCTCGGTACCAATAATATGAAGACCGCCAGCGGCTAATACCGCTTCATTACGCGCTTTCCAATCGGCTTTTAACGTCTCTTTTTGCGCATCAGTCGCATCTTCACCAAGGTCTGATAATTCAACCTGCAGATTGCCGCCCAATACAATATCAGTACCACGACCCGCCATGTTAGTTGCGATTGTTACCGCACCAGGACGACCAGCTTCTGCGACAATTTCCGCTTCTCTCTCATGCTGCTTGGCGTTCAATACATTATGCTTTACGCCTTGCTTCTCCAAAAAGCCTGACAGCAATTCAGAATACTCAATTGACGCCGTACCAACTAGAATAGGACGGCCTTGCGCGACGTTCTCACCAATATCTTTAACAATTGCTTCGAACTTTTCATTCGTCGTCATAAAGATTAAGTCGTTGTAATCTTTACGCTGCACCGAATTATTGGTTGGAATAACAATGACGCTCAAAGAATAGATTTGCTGAAATTCAAACGCTTCCGTATCCGCTGTACCGGTCATACCAGATAACTTACTGTATAAACGGAAATAATTCTGGAACGTTGTAGAAGCCAGTGTTTGACTTTCGGCTTGGATGGTCACACCTTCTTTCGCTTCTACCGCCTGATGAATACCTTCAGACCACCGACGACCTTGCATCGTACGCCCAGTATGTTCATCAACGATCACAACTTGACCGTCTTGAATCACATAATCTACGTTCTTCTGGAAGACAATATGTGCTCGCATACACGCATACACATGATGTAAAAGCTGCAAATTACCTGCGGCATAAAGACTATCGCCTTCTTCTAACATGCCCTGCTCAACCAACCACGACTCAACAAACTGATGGCCATTTTCGGTCAACTCGACATTTCGCTGAGCTTCATCGTAAGTGTAATGTCCGTCTTCTTCGCCCTCTTCTTCTTGCTTAACAAGCAAAGGAGCAAGTAGATTGATTTTGCGATACTGTTCAGAGCTGTCTTCTACTGCACCTGAAATAATTAATGGTGTACGTGCCTCATCAATTAAGATTGAGTCCACTTCATCGACCACAGCGAAAGACAAATCACGCTGCATACGTTCTTCCATACGGAAAACCATATTGTCGCGTAAGTAGTCGAAACCAAACTCGTTATTCGTGCCGTAGGTGATGTCAGATTGATAAGCGCTGCGCTTTTCTTCACGGTCTTGGCCGGCATGAACAACGCCAACACTCATATCAAGAAACTCATAAAGAGGTCGCATCCAGTTCGCATCACGTCGCGCAAGGTAATCATTGACCGTTACAACATGAACACCTTTACCTGATAATGCATTCAGATAAACCGCTAACGTCGCGACAAGTGTTTTACCTTCACCTGTACGCATCTCCGCGATTCGACCTTCATGAAGCACCATACCACCGATCATCTGCACGTCGAAATGACGCATACCCATGACACGATTACTGGCTTCACGAACCGTTGCAAAAGCTTCTGGCAAAAGAGAGTCTAGTGACTCGCCCTTAGCCAGACGCTCCCGAAACATAGCAGACTTGGCCATCAAATCATCATCGGTCAATTGCTTATAAGCATCTTCTAACTTATTGATCTGAGAGACGACTTTTTTATAGCGCTTTACTTCACGGTCGTTTTTAGTACCGATAACTTTTTTAATGACTTTTCCGAACATTTTTCAACACAACTTAGAATTGGAATGATTTAGAGTCTACCATGGTAAATAGCGACAAAACATGGATTATCAATCCCTTATAACGAAAAAAGCCAGACATATGTCTGGCTTTTTAAAGATTCGTTCAATATCTAAGCAGTTGCTGCCGCTTCCGTAAAGGAAATAGGATTCAATGCTTCGTCTTCTTCAAACGTCACGTATTCCCATGCCTCTTGGTTTTGCAGTAGCTCTAATAACAGTTTGTTGTTCAAACCATGACCAGACTTAAACGCTTTGTATTCACCAATGACACTGTGTCCAAGTAAGTACAAATCACCAATCGCATCAAGTACTTTATGACGCACAAGCTCATCACGGTAACGAAGACCTTCATCATTCAATACACGGTATTCATCAAGCACGACCGCATTTTCCATGTTCGCACCGCGCGCTAGGTTATTGTCTTTAAAGTATTCAATATCCTTCATAAAGCCAAATGTGCGCGCACGTGAAATCTCTTTGACAAATGTCGTTGTTGAGAAATCAACCGATGTGTACTGAACTTCTTCATCAATCGCTGGGTGTTGAAAATCAATCGTGAAAGATAAGCGAAAACCATTAAAAGGTTCGAGTGATGCATACTTATCACCATCATCAACACGAATCATTTTTTTAATACGAATGAATTTCTTAGGCGCTTCCTGTTCTTCAATACCTGCAGATTGCAGCAAGAAGACAAACGGGCTTGCGCTACCGTCCATCAAAGGCACTTCACTTGAGCTAAGCTCAACGTAACAGTTATCAATACCTAAGCCAGCCATCGCAGACAATAAATGCTCGACAGTACTGACTGTCACTTCGCCGTCACGAAGCGCTGTAGCGAAATTGGTAGCGCCAACAGACTGAGCCGAACCAAGAATTTCAACAGGTGGCTCTAAATCTGTACGCACAAAAACAATACCAGTGTTAACTGGTGCTGGTTTAAGCGTTAGATATACTTTTTCGCCCGAATGTAAACCCACTCCGGTAGCGCGAATAATGTTTTTAAGGGTGCGCTGACGTACCATTATATTCCTACAATATGATGACAATTAAAATTTGCCGGAATCATACCAACAAGTGTCGTTTTATACAATTCAGAAGCACTTAGCTGCGCATTTTTTGCGCAATATTTTTGCTAGTCTGCTTGGCGACGCAAAAACGCCGGAATATCCAAGTAGGACAGTTTATCTTCTGCTTTTTGAGAGCTTGACGTAGATGAAGCCGACTCATTGAGCTTTGCTTCTGTCGGCGTAGTCACATTTGCATCTGCCGCAGGCTTAGTCGGCTCAGGCTTTGGCGGCACAACATTCACTTGCGCACGCTCTTCAGCAGCCGCAGGCTGAACCGGAGCAGATTGTGTAGCAGGCTCAGACACCGTCGTTGACATAGACACTGAAGAACCTACTGCCGACTGCATTTGAGCAGAAGATCCCTTGCCTTCTAAGCCTGTCGCCACAACAGTGACACGCATCTCTTCACCAACGCTTGGATCAATAGCACAACCAATTACAACAGTCGCATCTTCAGAAGCGTACTCTTCAATGATATTACCCACTTCGGTAAACTCAGATAAGCCAACTTCATCGTTTGCGGTAATGTTAACCAACACGCCACGCGCACCTTTAAGGTTGATATCTTCTAACAATGGATTATGAATAGCGGCTTCTGCGGCAACACGCGCACGGTCTTCACCGGTCGCGGAACCAGACCCCATCATCGCCATACCCATTTCTTTCATCACCGTTTGTACGTCCGCAAAGTCGACGTTGATCAAACCAGGACGCATGATCAAGTCAGTAATACCTTGAACAGCGTTCAGCAATACATTGTTTGCTTCACCAAAGGCTTTCAGTAGGGAAATATTTTTTCCTAGTACTGGCAACAATCGCTCATTAGGCACCGTAATCAAAGAGTCAACGTTGTCACGTAGTTCTTTAATACCTTCCTCAGCAACCTTAGCACGACGACGACCTTCAAACGGGAATGGCTTAGTCACTACAGCAACCGTTAAAATACCAAGCTCGCGAGCCACTTTTGCAATAACCGGTGCAGCGCCCGTTCCAGTACCACCACCCATACCTGCTGTGATGAACACCATGTCAGCGCCAGTTAAAAGCTCAGTAATTTTCTCTTGATCTTCAAGAGCAGAATCACGACCAATACTTGGATTAGCACCCGCGCCCAACCCTTTCGTTACGGTTGTACCAAGCTGCAAAGTAATACCTGAATCCAAGCCAACAAGGGCTTTAGAATCAGTATTTGCACAAATAAATTCAACACCGTCTAGATTACTCTCTAGCATGTGTTTCACAGCGTTACCGCCGCCACCACCAACACCAACTACTTTGATGACAGCATTGTCTGACAAGTTTTCTTCGGCTAGATCAAATACGTTCATGGACATGGGCTTTAAGCTCCTATAATTCTGCTGTCATTCCTGACTAAATATAACTTTGAAACCAATCTTTTACTTTGTGCCACGCCTTCGCTGGACTGAAAGCAGGCTTGGCCTCACCGCTCGCCACTTCGGGCAGAAATTTCTTTTTAGGTGCATTCATTTGAGACGCCAAATCTGACGAATCAGGTGTCTGCACACTTTCTCCCGCATATTCTAACAAGCCTATACTTGTGGAATAAGTCGGATTATCAATTATCTCAGCAACACCTTTTGCTGAATGCGGCGAAGCAATACGTACAGGCATATCAAAAATATGTTCTGCTAACGCCTCCGCACCCTCCATTAAGGATGTACCGCCTGTAATCACGATGCCTGCTGGAATCCGCTCGGCATAGCCACTGCGACTCAACTCATCAAGCACCATTTTGTAAATCTCTTCGTAACGCGCCTCAACAACTTCCGCCAACGCATGACGTGAAATAGAGCGCGGTTTACGATCCCCCACACTTGGCACTTCTATGCGCTGATCAGCAGAAGCCAAACTAGACATCGCACAAGCGTAGCGAATTTTAATCGCATCTGCATGTAAAGTAGGTGTACGTAACGCTTGTGAAATATCGTTAGTTACTTGATCACCCGCCACTGGCACAACTGCCGTGTGATGCAAGGCACCATCAAGCCACACTGCAATATCAGACGTTCCCGCACCAATATCCACTAAACAAACACCAAGGTCTTTTTCGTCTTCGCTTAAGCACACCTGACTGGATGCCAGTTGCGAAAGCACAACACCATCAACCTCTAAACCACAACGACGAATACACTTCTCGACATTCATCACGGCATTCGCCGCACCTGATATCAAATGTACATTCGCTTCAAGCCTAACACCTGACATGCCAAGCGGGTCACGAATACCCTCTTGAGAGTCAATATTAAACTCTTGAGGCAAGACATGCAGAAGACGCTGATCCGACGAAATCGGCACTGCTTGCGCAGCATCAATCACGCGTTCAATATCTTCAACTTGTACTTCGCCTTCTTTGACTGCAACGATGCCATGAGAATTTTGACTGCGTATGTGGCTACCTGCGACACTCACATAAACAGAGTGTATATTGCAGCCAGCCATCAACTCGGCTTCTTCCACAGCTCGCTGGATAGATTGCACTGTGGACTCAATATTGATTACGACACCACGCTTCATGCCTTTGGCTACATGGGTACCAACACCAACCACTTCCATGACACCGTCAACACCTTTCTCCCCAACTACGCAGGTGATTTTTGAAGTGCCAACGTCTAATCCAACAATCATATAATTCCCAGCTATCCTACAACCAACAAACCATTGCTCAAAAAAGCAACAATCAGACCAACTTTTACTCTTCGGGTTTCCAATTAACCGCTACCCCATGAGGATAGCGAGCATCAACCGAGGCAATTCGATCTATTCTACCCGATAAATCACTTTTATACACGGCTACAAACCGCTGCAACCGCTCTAATACTTCATCTCGACCCAGTTTTACGCTCACCCCGTTAGAAAATGAAATATTCCACGCTCCACGGTCTTCTAACTGCAGTGACGCAACCCTAAGAGACGTCGTCGACAGCATTTGGCTGATTAATGTAAACTGATCCAAAACAGCTGCCTCCGTATCAACGGGACCTGACAATCGTGTTAACGGCAAGTCTGGGGTATTTCTAGGTGAAATAATTTTCCCATCGGCGGTAATAACTTTCCCCCCACCCCATAACGCAACAGGTCTGTGCTCTCGCACTTCAATGCGTAACGTGTGAGGCCAGACGCGGCGAATCTTCGCCGATTCTACCCATTCCGGCTGCGCGCCAAAGTAGCGCAATGCCTCCATCGGTTCTTCGAATAATCCTCGACCCAACAGCTTGTTATAGCTTTTTTGCAAATCCGCTCGGTCGGCATACTGCAAATCCCCCACCACATCAATTTCTCGGATATCAAACATAGGGGCATCCGTAGCCAACTGATCTGGATTATCTTGAAACAAGGCAAACATAATCAGCAGTATCGCGCCTATTAACGCTGCGGTACGCATTCGTTTAGCTCACCCCTACACAGTCTTGCCAAGCTGACTCAATGATCATTTCAACCAATTCATCGTAACTAATGTCCGCATAGGCAGCCGCCATAGGCACCAAACTGTGTGACGTCATCCCCGGTGAAGTATTCACCTCAAGCACAGTAAAATCACCTTCAGCCGTTTGCATGATATCGACACGCCCCCAGCCACGACAATTAAGCGATTGATAAGCATCAAGCGCCAACGCTTGTATCTCAAGTTCGAGATCGTCCGACAAACCACACGGCAAAAGATACTGCGTATCATCTGCCAAATACTTTGCTTCATAGTCATAAAGCGCATGCCCTTGAGCAGGCTTTAAACCAATTGGCGCATAAGCGACATCATCAATGATAGTCACAGTAAACTCGGCACCAGAAACAAATTCTTCAACCAACACATCAGAATCATATCGTTTAGCGTCTTCCAAAGCGGCTTTCAACTCAGACTGATCGTTGACTTTACTGATTCCAATGGTGGAGCCCTCTCGCGATGGCTTAATAATCAGAGGGTATGACATTTCTTCATTAATCTGATCAACATCAGGCTCGGCACTGAAGCACAAATAATTAGGCGTTGGAATCCCAAGCCCTTGCCAATAGCGCTTTGTCAGAGCTTTGTCCATAGCAAAACCAGAGGCCAACGGCAAACTACCGGTATAAGGTTTTTCCAACATATCTAACAATGCCTGAACTCGACCATCTTCCCCCTCTCCACCATGCAAAGCAATGAAGGCGATATCAAATTCAGTGTCCATCAGCTGTTTGACTGGATCAAATTTTTCATCTTCACCGTACAAATCAATTTTGACTACTTGGTAACCTTTATTGATCAATGCTTGAGCCACACCTGCACCACTTTCAAGTGACACTTCTCGCTCAGCAGAACGACCACCATAGATGACTGCTACCGTTTTTTCCTTCAGTAAACTCACTTAAACCCCCTGAGCAGCCAACTTTTTAGAAATCGCACCTATATCACCAGCTCCTTGCGTGATCAGCAAGTCGTCTGGGCGTAAAACATTTGCCAAGATTGAACGCAAATCGTCCTCACTGCTGACATGAATAGGATCTACGTTACCGCGTTGACGAATGCTGCCACACATAGATTTACTGTCAGCCCCGTTAATCGGGGTCTCGCCGGCGGAGTAGACGTCCAATAGTAGCAACACATCAACTTTTGACAGTACCTTTACAAAGTCTTCATAAAGATCACGAGTACGCGTATAACGATGCGGCTGGTAAACCATTACCAAGCGTTTCTCAGGCCACCCATCCCGAATAGATTTAATCGTCGCTTTCACTTCACTAGGGTGATGACCGTAGTCATCAACAAACATAACGCGACCTCCTTCCGCCAGCGTTAAGTCGCCTTGCTCTTGAAAGCGTCGTCCAACGCCTTCAAAGCCCATTAGCCCTGCTTGAATCGCTGCGGCATCAACACCTAAATCTGTTGCTACCGCGATGGTAGCTAACGCATTCAAAATATTGTGTCGACCCGGCATCGGCAAACGAATACGCAAAGGTTCACCTTCTGGACGGTGTGCTAAGAATTCACAAAAACGCCCTTTTTGAGAAATCTCGGTCGCATAAAAATCCGCTACCTGATCAATACCGTAGGTTAAAACAGGACGGCTTAGAAAAGGCATAATTTCACGGACATTGTCATCGTCTACACATAAAACCGCCAGACCATAAAATGGCAAGTTATGAACAAACTCAATAAAAGTATGCTTGACCTGCTCAAAATCACCGTTATAGGTGTCCATGTGGTCTTCATCAATATTCGTCACGATCACTGTTTGAGGCTGTAAGTGAAGGAACGATGCATCACTCTCATCGGCTTCTGCCACAAGGTATTTGCTGCTACCTAGCTGGGCATTGGCCCCCGCACTGGTCAAGCGACCACCAATCACGAACGTTGGTGATTCATCCGTTGCCGCTAGGATAGAGGCCATCAAACTGGTGGTGGTCGTTTTACCATGCGTACCTGCCACCGCAATACCGTGACGGTAACGCATTAATTCTGCCAACATTTCAGCACGCGGCACAATCGGAATACGGTTCTCTTTGCCCCATTTAATTTCAGGGTTACCGCTATCGATCGCACTCGATACAACAATAACATGGGCATTTTTAACATTATCTTCTTGATGCCCAATATAAATATCAACACCCAACGCCGATAATCGCTCAGTGGTGGCGGAAGCTTTCATATCTGAACCGCTGACATTATACCCTTGGTTCGAAAGTACTTCGGCGATGCCCGACATGCCCACACCACCCACACCAATAAAGTGGATATTTTGAATACGACGCATTGTCGGGATGTCGTAGCGAAACTTAGCTTCCATCATTTCTTTATTAACCTTATGCACTGGGACACCACTGTTTGTGTGGCATCCGGATGGGCAGCAAGCTTTGCTTGCTCAGCCATTGTTCTTAATTTGTTCGAATCGTTAGCCATATCAGCTAAATACTTTTCAAGGCTTGCTACAGATAATGCTGGTTGTGGCATCAAATACGCAGCACCAACATCTTCCAATGAGCGAGCATTCGCCGTTTGATGGTCATCTATAGCATGGGGATACGGCACTAAAATTGAAGGCAACCCAGCAATCGCTAGCTCACTAACGGTCATCGCGCCTGCTCGACACACGACCACGTCCGCCCAATAATACGCCTGCGCCATATCATCAATGTAAGCATCCACACGTGCCTCTACATTCAAGCGACGATAGTCTGCCGAAACAGCCTCATGGTTTCGTGGGCCAGTTTGATGCCACACATCTAAGCGTGTTTCATGAGACCATTCAGCTAATAATAGTGGTATCACATCGTTAATCGCCTTCGCACCTAAACTGCCACCCACTACCAACAAACGTAGAGGTCGTGAAGGCTCATCCCGGACAGGGCGTGTTTGTTGAGCTAAAATAGCGCCACGCACTGGGTTGCCCACGGTTAACCCGTTTGACAAGGCACCAGCAAACGCTTGCAATTTAAGCTTGGCAATTTTGGACAACAAAGTATTGGTTGTACCTGCTACCGCATTTTGCTCATGAATTGCCAAAGGGATGCCCAGAATCTTCGCTGCGACACCACCAGGACCTGCAACAAATCCCCCCATGCCTAATACTAAATCGGGTTTTTCCCGTCGCAGAATAGCGATCGCTTGGCCAATCGAATGGGCAATACGCCAAGGTGCAGCTAACAAGCCCAGCACACCTTTTCCACGAACGCCTTTAATGGATACGGTGTGCAATGGAACATCGTGCTTCGGCACCAATGTTTCTTCCATACCACCAGCAGAGCCCATCCAGCAGACATCCATGCCTAACGAGGCAAACTTTTCTGCACACGCTAACGCTGGATAAATATGACCGCCTGTACCACCCGCCATCAACATTACTTTCTTAGGTTTAGACAAACTAAGCGTCCCCTGTTTCCCTAATCATTCGCTCTTTATCCGAGCGTTTTTCATCTTTGTCTAACTCAGGCTCAATACGCCGATTTTCTATATCTACTCGCGCAATAACAAACAAACTGGCCAGCGTAATAATCAAGCTACTGCCACCGTAGCTAATTAAGGGCAGTGTTAGGCCTTTCGTCGGAAGAAAACCTGTATTTACCCCAACATTGATAATGACCTGTGCCAAAATCAAAATTGAAAAACCAAAGCACATGTAACCTTGGAACAAGCGCCCTAAACGCATGGCTTTCTGCCCTATATTAAATGCCCGAGATAACATAAAACCAAAGGCACCTAACAACAACATACCACCAAACATGCCCGTTTCTTCGACCCAAATCGAAAACACAAAATCTGTGTGTGCCTCTGGCAAGTAGGCTAATTTTTGCACACTATTACCAAGCCCTAGTCCAAACCACTCACCACGCCCATAAGCAATCAAAGCTTGGGACAATTGGTAACCGTCATTATAAGGATCTGCCCACGGGTCAATAAAGTTCATCAGGCGCTTAATACGATAACTTTCCGATACAGCAACCACACCTAATGCCGCAACGACCGCGACCACCAAACCAATGAACTGATAAATAGGTGCACCAGCAATAAAAAGCAGCGCTATAACCGTACCAATTAATACAACCGAGGCACCAAAATCGGGCTCTAACAGCAAACAAATTAGAAACAAAAAGGACACCACCATCGGCATCCCTGATCCCATCAACTGCTGCCTAACACGATCAGCTCGACGCACCAAATACCCCGAGACATACACCACCATACAGACCTTAGCGACTTCCGATGCCTGCAAGTTGAAAACCACTAAATTAATCCAACGCCGACTACCGTTTACCGTTTTTCCAATCCCCGGCACCAACACCAAGATAAGCAATAACAACGAGAACAGCATTAACGGCACACCATATTTATGCAGCACCTCTGTCGGTACCGACATCATGAAGTAGCCAAAACCCAAGCCAATCATCAAATAAATAAGCTGCCGGACCATAAAATAAAACGGGTGGCCATACTTTGTTTCAGATAAAAAAATTGACGCACTAGAAACCATGACGACTCCCAACACTAAAACGCAAGCCACCGATGCAATAAAGACAGCATCGACCTTACGCAGCTCTTGATAGGAAACAGGTTCTAGAAACTCGCGAATATTCATAGCTGAGTAACCAATGCTTGAAAGTGCTCACCACGAGCTTCAAAATTTTTATATTGATCAAAGCTTGCACATGCAGGAGAGAAAAGCACAATATCACCTCGCTCTACGTTACTTTGCACTGCATTCATCACATCGACTAAATCTGTATGTTCAGAGTATGAAGTCTGTGATGGAATAATGTCGATGATCTGGCCCGCATCTTTACCAAAAACATAAAGGTGACTGACAAACTTTGCTAAAGCCGGTGCAAGCGGAGCAAAATCGGCCCCCTTACCCACACCACCGGCAATCAGATGAATATGCTTCGCTTGTTTATTGCCTAAGCCTTCCAGCGCCGCCACGGTTGCACCGACATTTGTCCCTTTCGAATCATTGATGTAAACCACGCCTTCTGTTTCTCGAACCGTTTCACAACGATGAGGCAGACCGGCAAATTGCGCCAATACATCAGCTACTTCCGGCGTGTTAATTGGGAGATTCAACACATCTAATATCGCCAAGCAGGCCAAGACATTGGCATAGTTATGCTCTCCTTTAAGCTTAATGTCTTTGGTGTTGTAAAGACGTTTAACCCCATGACATAACCACACCCCATCTTCATCTTTCAAGATGCCGAATTCTTTTAGATCTGGGCTGCCTTTGGAAAAAGCTCGAACAGGGGTATTCTGCGCCAATAAAGGCGCCGTTAGGATATCTTGCTTATTGCATACCGCAGCCTTACAACCACGGTATACACGCTGTTTAGCACGTTGATAGCTGTATAGATCATCGTAACGATCCATATGATCTGCTGACACATTTAGCAAACACGCCACATCAGCTTGCAAACCTTGCGTTGTTTCAAGCTGAAAACTGGACAGTTCCAGTACATAATAATCCACATCTTCTGCTAATAGATCCAACGCAGGCAGCCCTAAGTTGCCACCTGCCACGGAGCGCTTACCAATTGCCAATAACAACTCATTGACCAAAGTGGTTACGGTACTTTTGGCATTCGACCCCGTGATCGCAATAAACGGAGCATTGGCGTAATCGCGGAACAAATCAATGTCGCCACGCATGGCAACACCTTGCTCAGCTAACGTTTGCAGTACTGGCGTTGCCAACGCAATACCGGGACTCACAAACAGTTCCGTCGCTCCGAGTGTCTTTAAATGCTCTAGACTGCCTGTAAAAATTCGATCTGCAGGGCAAATAGCTTTAACCTGATCAAGGCCTGGGGGATTTTCACGAGAATCTACTACGTAAAAATCCAGCCCCTTACTTGCCAAAAATTGCGCCGTAGACACACCACTGACACCAAGCCCCACCACTGCACGAACGCGATCCGAAGAAATAAGAGACATGCGACTACCTTACTTTAAGTGTGGCAATACCGATCAACACCAAGCACACAGTGATAATCCAGAAACGAACAATAACCTTTGGTTCCGCCCAGCCTTTTAGCTCAAAGTGATGGTGGATAGGCGCCATTCGAAAAATACGACGTTTAGTAAGCTTGTAGGAAGCCACTTGCAAAATCACCGACACAGTCTCCATAACAAAGACGCCGCCCATAATAAACAAAACCAGCTCTTGTCGAACAATGACTGCAATCACCCCTAGTGCAGCACCCAAAGCCAAGGCACCTACATCCCCCATGAATACTTGAGCCGGATAGGTATTGAACCACAAGAAGCCAAGGCCAGCGCCCACTAACGCAGCACAAAACACGATCAACTCGCCGGTTCCACCGACGTAGGGAATCAATAGGTATTCGGCAAATTTTATGTTGCCTGTTAAGTAAGCGAATAAACCTAATGCACCACCGACTAATACCGTTGGTAAAATCGCCAAACCATCTAAGCCGTCGGTCAAATTCACCGCATTACTGGTACCGACAATTACAAAGTAAGTGAACACCACATAAAATATACCTAGCGGAATAGCAACGTCTTTTAAAAGTGGAATTAACAAAGATGTCTCAGCAGGCGTTTGCGCAATACTGTAAAGGTAAATAGCCGCTGATAACCCGAAGACACTCTGCCAAAAGTATTTCCATTTAGCGGGTAATCCACGTGAGTTTTTCTCGACCACTTTACGGTAATCATCCACCCAACCCACTGCACCAAAAGCAATCATGGTCAACAGTGTCACCCAAACATACGGATTCGTTAGATCGCCCCACAACAAAGTGCTGACACTAATAGAAAAAATGATCATCACACCACCCATGGTCGGCGTGCCCGCCTTGCTTAGGTGAGACTGAGGACCATCGTCACGCACTGCTTGACCAATCTGCAAACGTTGCAATAAACGAATGACTTTGCCACCGATTAATAGGGAGATAAATAAAGCCGTCAACACTCCTAAAATCGCACGTAACGATAGATAGTTAAAGACAGTAAAAAACGTTAAATACTTGCTAAGGTAAGCTGTTAAAAGCAGTAGCATGGTTAGGCCAATTCCTAATTTTTGAGAGCGTTAACAATATCTTCCATTTTGGCCGAACGAGAGCCTTTCACCAAAATGACATGTTCGTGATTAAGTGCCTGCAAGAGAGCAAGCGCTTCGTGTTTGGTTTCACAACGATGAGACAATTGCTCTGATCGTTTTTTGTTTTCAAAGCCATTGACAGCAAAACCTGCCACTGAACCAATGGTCACCAAGTGATCAACGCCAGCTTTCGCAGCATAGACACCCAGCCCTTCATGTATGGATTGCTCTAAGTCACCTAATTCACCAAGCGCCCCCAAAACCATCCATTTTGAGTGCGTTTTATACAGCGCCAATACATCCATCGCGGCTTCAACCGATTTTGGGCTGGCATTGTAACAATCATTAATGATGACGGCTTCATTTTTTCCCGTCAAAAGTTCCATCCGTCCAGGGACTTGCTCAGGGTGCTTAAGCTTCGACAAAACATCCATTACTTCAAACCCTAACGCCAACATCGCCAGCGCCACGGCCATCGCATTCGCAACATGATGTCGACCGGGTCGGTCAAGCTGTAACTGGTAGGTGTTTTGATTGTAAACTAACGTAGTCGTGGATCCATCAACACTTTCATTTACCTGCTTAGCGAACAAGGTGGCGCAGTCATTATTAAATGAAAACGACAGCAATGAACGCGGCCCAAGTAAGCTTTGCCAATAGTCAAAAGAAGGGTCATCAGCATTAAGCACTACCGTCGCATTGGGTTTAGACGTCTCTATCAGCTTGCCCTTTTCAACAGCAATCCCTTGAATGGAACCAAACCCCAATAAATGACTACCGCTGGCATTGGTCAACACCACAACATCTGCTTCAATGCTAGTGCCTAGTCTCTCAATTTCGCCTGGAAAGCTTGTACCCGCTTCAATAACCGCAAACCGATCGTCTGACTGAAGCTGAAGAAGCGTTTTTGGCACACCAATTTGGTTATTAAGGTTGCTTTGAGTTTTCAAAACTTTGGTCGATTGAGCTAAGGCATTTGCCAGCCAATCTTTAACACTGGTTTTGCCATTACTACCTGTAATGGCAACCACGGGATGCTTATAGAAACGTCTCTGCATGCGAGCAATTGTCGCGTAGGCAGCGCCCGTATCGGACACTTCAATACGTGGCGTTACATTCACAGACGAACTAACCAATACCGCAGACGCCCCCAGGGCAATTACCTGCTCGGAAAAGTCATGTCCATCAAAGCGCTCACCTACCAACGCAACAAACAGTTTGCCCTCTAAGTCATCGCGAGAATCTGTTGAAACACCAGCAATGAGTGCATCCGACCCAATTAGTAAGCCGCCTACTTCTGCTGCAATTTCTGATAATCTAAGCGTTTTCAACATACGTATTGAGCGCGTTACGCGCCTCCTCACAGTCATCAAAGTGGTGACGTACACCATTAATCTCTTGGTAGGTCTCGTGCCCTTTACCCGCAATCAACACAATGTCATCCGGTGCCGCCGAGGCGATGGCCTGGGCAATCGCTTTGCGCCGATCAACTTCTACCGATACAGGTGCTAGGTTCGAATCTAACGCCGTCAATACATCGTCTATAATAGCCAGCGGTGACTCAGTACGAGGATTATCCGACGTCAACCACACGTGATCCGCCTGCTGCTGCGCCACGGCCAACATCAAAGGACGCTTGCCTTTATCTCGATCTCCACCACAGCCAAAGACACAAATCACTCGACCACTCGCATGATCATGAATCGCCCTTAACGCCACGTCCAAAGCATCAGACGTATGCGCGTAATCCACTAAAACCAAAGGTGCGTGCTCCGCTTTGCAGGGCTGCATTCGGCCTGGCGCACCTTTCAAGCCACTAAGCGCTTTCACCAACCTAGCTTCGTGTTTTACTTCACTTAATACGGCAGCCAGTGCCGCCAAGGCATTTTGTACATTGAACTCACCAAGTAACGGCAAAAAAGCATCGTAACGATTAGCATGTATTTTAATTGATAGCTGCAAACCCGTCTGGCAAAACGTTTTATCACTCACTCCAAACTCTGCACCCGAAGTAGCCTGAGACGAATAACGCCACACCGGTGCGACACTCCCGTGCGCCATATAATCTGCATAATCCGAGTCAGTGCAAACAATACTGCGCTGTATAGTTTCGAATTCAAATAGACGTCGCTTAGCCTGAGCATAAGACGTCATAGAGCCATGGTAATCAAGGTGGTCACGAGTAAGGTTTGAGAAAATCGCTGTTGACACTGGCACACCAGCCAAGCGGTTTTGATCTAATGCATGGGAAGATGCCTCAAACGCAACCAATTCAATACCTTGCGCTGCAAAGGAGGATAAAAGTTTGTGTAAGGTAAGCAAATCAGGTGTGGTTTGTTTAGCTTCTTGCAGATCGTGCAGAGAGCCTATACCAAAAGTACCTATCATGGCGCTCGGCACACCAGCAGCTTCTGCTAATTGAGCCACATAGTAACAAATGCTGGACTTGCCATTCGTCCCCGTGACCGCAACAATGTGAGCAGGAACAGGACCATAGACATGACGCGCTAACGTTGCGAGCGCTAACTCAATGTCATCCACTTCGATCAAGGCCAATCTGCTGTGCTGAAGATTCAGACCAGCAGGCGCAAGCGCTATGTGACAACCATTATCTGCAACTTGATCCAAGTAATCCCAGCCATGACTAGAGACACCAGGGAGCGCCACAAATACTGTTTCAGAGGTCGCTAAACGAGAATCGGTCTCTAAAGACCGATACTCACACTGATTAATTTGCCAACCATTCTCAAGGCCAAGCCACTCAAGAAGTTGCTCAAAGGTAAACATTTTAGTTTCCTTGTACGATTCGATGCGACGCCTTATTCGTATTGTCCAAGCGAACTTCCCGTAGGCCTTCAGGACGATCCGGCGGAATATTCAAGGTAGTCAACGCACCTTCCATTACGCGTGAAAACACTGGCGCTGAAACTTCGCCACCATAGTATTTACGACCTTTGGGGTCATTTACCATAACCACCATCGCCAGTCGCGGATTCGTTGCTGGCGCAATACCCGCAAACAACGAAATATACTGATCGTATTCATAACCACCCGATCCTACTTTGTGAACCGTACCTGTTTTACCTGCTACATTGTAGCCGGGAATCTGAGCCTTTTTCCCCGAGCCTTTCGTAACAACGGCTTGCAACATATGCACAACGTCTTGCGCAATATTGGCAGGAATTACTTGGTCACCTTGTGGCGGAATATCTTGTTTGAACAGAGTAACAGGCACTTTGTAACCGTGATTTGCCAACGTCATATAGGCTTGCGCAAGCTGCAAAGTCGACAACGACAAACCGTATCCGTAAGACAAGGTTGCGATTTCAGATGGATGCCACTTAGGATGCATCGGCAGCTTGCCGGTGGCTTCGCCCGGAAAACCAAGACCTACAGGTGAGCCAACACCCAACTCGTAAAACATATTCCAAATCGTGTCTTGTGGTAACGACAGTGCGATACGAGAGGTCCCGACGTTACTCGATTTCACCAACAATGTTTCTAAATCAATGTCACCGTAATTTCTAAAATCGCGAATGGTGTAACGACCAAAACGCAAATAACCGGGGTTTGTATCAATGATAGATTCAGTCGTATATTGACCCGAGCGCAATGCGGCCGTCACAGAAAAAGGTTTCATGGTTGAGCCTGGCTCAAATAAATCAATGACAGCTCGGTTACGCAACTCGTCAGGCTCTAAATTAGATCGGTCATTGGGATTGAATGATGGCTGGTTAACCATCGCCAATATTTCACCTGTGCGCACGTCAAGAATCACGGCTGACGCAGAGCTTGCACGCTGCTCAGTCACCACAGCTTTCAGCTCACGGTAGGCCATGTATTGAAGACGCATATCAATACTTAGCTCTATATTTTCACCCGCTTGCTCTGGCACTTCTTGTCCCAGCGTGCGAATAATGTTGCCCTTAAGATCTTTCATGTAAGAGATCTTACCTGGCTGTCCTTGCAGAGCCTGCTCGTAGGCGAGCTCAATGCCTTCCTGCCCTTTGTCATCAATATTGGTAAAACCAACCACCTGAGCGGTCACCTCACCCGCAGGATAAAAGCGCTTGTACTCTTTGATTTTGCTCACGCCAACGATGTCGGCCTCTAAGATAACTTCTGCTTCTGGCGGCGGTACCTGACGCTTTAAATACATAAACCCTTTGTTACGGTTTATCTCAAAGCGCTCTTTCAACAATGCCGATCCGACGCCCATTGCATCCGCTAAGCGTTTGATTTCTTTCTCTGGGTACAAGCGCTCGCCAACAGGCTTTGATAAGTTCTCTGGGTCTTTATCTAAACCCCATAACATTTTAGGGTTAGCAATCACCGTCCAAGTCGGGGTACTAACCGCTAGCGGTTCACCATTACGATCTAAGATCATGCCACGAGTAGCAGGAATGGATTCAGTACGAACAGCTCGCATTTCGCCTTGGTTTTGCAAAAACTCTTTATCAAGCACCGTTAAATAGAACAAACGCCCTGCGGCAACGGAAAACAAAGCGAAGGCGATGGCGTAGACAAGATATAGACGCCATTTGCTGGGTGAAAAATTGTGTTCGTTTGTGTTCATGGCTTCACTATGACCAATTCTTCAGGGGTAGGAGCACGCATCTTTAAATCCTTTATAGCCGCTTGTTCCAATCGACTTGGCTGGGTCAGGGCGCTTTGTTCCAACAATAGCTGCCCCCAAACCACCTCATAATTCACTTCATCTTTTTTTAACTTCTGCAGATACGAAAAATCCCTGCGAAAGTCATACACTTGAATGACCAATACAATCGCCATAACACCTAGCAGCACAAGTGCTCCTATAAACGATAGATGCTTTGCCATTGGCTCATTCACTGACGCGCTCCATGACACGCAACACGGCACTGCGTGAACGAACGTTATCATCCACTTCCCCTTTAGAAGGTTTGGTCGCCTTGCCAATGGTCTTAAAGTGAATATTTAAATGCGCGTTTTGAATCGGCAAATGGCGCGGTAAATCCGGCCCTTTACACATCTTTTTCATAAATTGCTTAACGATACGATCTTCTAGAGAATGAAAACTGATGACGACCAAACGACCACCTACTTTTAGTGCTTTAGCAGCCGCTTCCAGGCCCTCTTCTAGATCACCTAGCTCGTTATTAATGAAAATTCGGATCCCTTGAAATGCGCGAGTCGCTGGGTTTTTACCTTTCTCCCAAGCGGGATGTGCTTCAGCAACAATTTTAGCCAATTGCGTGGTGGTGGTAATCGGTGTTTGTGAACGCTTTTCGACTATCGCGCGAGCAATACGACGAGAGAAACGCTCTTCACCATATTGATACATCACGTCGGCAATCTCTTTCTCTTTCGCGACCGCAATCCAATGCGCTGCACTCATGCCCACATCTGGATTCATACGCATGTCCAACGGGCCATCGTTCATAAAACTAAAACCGCGGCTAGCGTCGTCTAATTGAGGAGACGAAACACCTAAATCCATCATAATGCCGTCGACTTTATCAGTACCAAACACTTCCTGAATATGCTCAGCCATGTTGGCAAAACTGTCTTGCACAATCGTAAAACGCTCATCCTCGGCTTCAAGTGCTTTACCGTGTCCTATTGCAACGGGATCTTTATCAAAACCAAGCATTGTTCCTGTCGTCAGGCGCGATAACACCAAACGCGTATGTCCACCACGGCCAAACGTTCCATCGACATAGGTTCCTGCTGTATCGGTTACAAGCATGTCTACCGATTCATTCAGCATGACACTGATATGTTCTGGCGTTGTTTCTGTCATAGTGAGATATCCATCAAAGTATCGAGTTCTAAGTTTTCTAACGTGGCTTCGGACAGGTACTCTTCTCGCTGAGTTTCCCACTCTTCCAAGCCCCAAATTTCTAGTTTCTTACCCTGACCTAACAGGGTGGATTTGCGTTCAATTTTGGCAAACTCTCGCAGTGGACTAGGCAATAACACCCGCCCCGCACTATCAAGCTCCAAATCGGTTGCGTGACCCACCAACAAACGCTGCAATCTTCTTGCTTGCGGATTAAATGTTGGTAGGCGATCTAATTTCTCTTGGATTTGCTCCCACTCTTGCAATGGATACAGCAGCAAGCATCTTGACATCGGATCAATGGTAACAATCAGTCCAGCTTCATCGTATTGGAGGAATTCGTCGCGTAAGCGCGCCGGCAGAGACATCCGCCCCTTAGCGTCCACACTTACCTGATGAATTCCTCTAAACATGCCCATATCCCACTTATCGACACTCTCCCCCACAATTTAACACTAATTTTTCAAATAGATAAAAAAAAACCAAAAAAAATTCGCACAAGGCGAACTATTTGGTCATTCAGTACGTTTTATTGGCGAAAAACTGAGGATTGAGATCAATCTGGAAGGAAAATGTGCAAGTTGGCCGATAAGCCGGGTTCTGTCGTGGACAGTCATTCATCTAATACGTACATCACTGCACGTCTTTAGCAACCTACCCGAACTCAGTGCGGGTCACACCAATGAGTTCCTATTTGGTCTTGCTTCAAGTGGGGTTTACCTTGCCACGAACTGTTACCAGTCGCGCGGTGCGCTCTTACCGCACCATTTCAACCTTACCGGCAGCAAGCTGCTTAGGCGGTTTATTTTCTGCTGCACTTTCCGTAGGCTCATGCCCCCCAGGCGTTACCTGGCACTTTACCCTGCGAAGCCCGGACTTTCCTCCCCTCTAGCACAAGGCTAAAGCGGCGACTGTCTGGCCAACTTGCGGTGCGAAATACTACAGGGTAAAGCGACAGATGCAAGAAAAATCGTATAAATCGTTTATTTGCCCGTTAACGGCAAGCAGAAACTGACCTCTAAACCACCCTCAGGGCGATTAAAAGCTTGAATTTCGCCATTATGCGCCTGAACAATTCGTTTCGCGATGGTTAGCCCAACACCGAAACCGCCGCTGTTTGACTCACGCGCCGACGATGAACGAAAAAACGCATGAAAAATCTTTTCCAGCATTTCATCTGCTACACCCGGCCCATTATCTTTAATAGAAATGACCGCTCGCTTATCCACTTCCTTAGAACAAACTTCGACCTTACAACCTTCTCCAGAATAAAAGCACGCGTTTCGCAGTACATTTTCAACTGCGTGGCGTAATTGCACAGAGTCACCATGCAAAGTTTTAGGTAAGTCACCCGTCTTTTCGATGGTTATACCCCGCAACTGAGACTCAAACTGTACGTCGGCAACAATATCACCTAACCATACCTGCACGTCAATCTCACCTTTTTGCATGGAAGCGGCCTCAAGGCGCGAAAGTGTCAACACCTGACCAATAAGCTCATCTAACTCATGCAACTCATTACGAATACGGTCGAGATAACTTTGCTGCGTAGGCATACCATGTTTGTCTTCCGCAATGGTTAATGCCACTTCAATTCGAGCTAAAGGCGTACGTAGCTCATGAGACACATCACGTAACAAACGCTCTTTAGAGCTTAACAGTGTCTCGATGCGCCCTGCCATTTCATTAAACTCACGCGCCAGATTACCAATAGCATCGTTACGCTTAACCAAACGATCGTCGACACGCGCCGTCATATCACCTTGGCCAAATGAACGCGTGATTCTTTGAAGCTTTAACAAAGGCCCCATCAACCAATATGCTAAGATTCCACTGGAGACGAACAGCCCGAGCAAGGACAATAGCGCAATAGCCCACGGACTAATGGCATCATTATTATCCTGTGGTCGAAATACCAGAAGGTATTGAACATTACTGGCGCCAATTACCTGAATAAACTGACTACGGCGCGCATCAGCAGACGCTTTTTGATCCTCCTTCGACTCCGTATCACTGTCAATGGAAGATTGTTCGCGAAAATTACGTGGCAACGGACGCAATAAAGGGCGCCCATTTTCTTGATAAATAAAAATACTGCCCTGTAATTGCTGCTCATATTGCCGTGCCTGCTCTTGAAGTGCGCTCGTACCACTCTTCTCATAAGTGGATACCAAGCTTACACCAATATCACCTAACACATCAGCCGACACTTGGTCACGGTCTTCAACAAAATCGACCACCCCCAAACCAATTGCAACGACAATCATGTTAGAAAACAGTACAACTAAAAAGACTCGTAAAAATGTATTTTTCATACAATCAGGCAACCAGCATCAGTCGGCTAGCCTTCTTCTCCATCCACAAAGATGTATCCAACACCACGAACCGTTTTAATTCGTGGCTCGCCATTTTCGAAGCTACCAACTTTTTTGCGCAAGTTACTTATGTGCATATCTAGGCTGCGATCATACATGGTCAACTTACGACCCAGCGCTTTTTCAGATAGATCCTGCTTGGTTAACACTTGCCCAGGCACCATCATCATACATTCTAGTAGCGAATACTCAGAAGTAGTCAACTCGATCGCTTCGTCATTTAGATAAACCGTACGGTCACGGCGTCTTAATAACACGTCAGACAAAGATAAATCAGACATCGGGTCGTCTTCTCTTTCCTGAGAAGAGCGGCGCAAAATAGCCTTAATTCGAGCCAACAGCTCACGAGGATTGAAAGGCTTAGACAAATAATCATCAGCCCCCATCTCCAACCCTAGAATACGGTCGATATCGTCCCCTTTCGCTGTCAACATAATGACTGGGATCGCACACTTATTTCGGATCTGCTTAAGCGTTTCAAAACCATCAAGAACTGGCATCATTACATCTAAAATAACGATATCAGGGCGATCTTGTTCCATATAATCCAATGCTTCCTGCCCATTCCATGCATGAGTAACCTCATACCCTTCACCATCGAAGTACTCTTTAACCAAATCCGATAGACGAGCATCGTCGTCTGCTAAAAGCATCTTAACCATAATCGGCCCTTAAAATGTAAAGTTATTTGACTATTAGATAATATGGTAGTAGATGAACAATTAAACCCCTCTTTTCAAAGAATTGACAATGTTTGCAATTGAGCTGACGTATTGGTCTAAAAAAACACCCCACTGACATTCGTCAGCGAGGTGTTATCGTAACAAACGCTAAATAAGCACTATTTCACTTCAAGCACTTGCGCTTCAATTTTAGCCTTCCATTCAGCAGGACCCGTTAAATGAACAGACGTACCTGCCGAATCAACCGCTACGGTTACCGGCATATCCACCACATCAAACTCGTAAATGGCCTCCATGCCCATTTCCGGAAATGCAACCACTTCTGCTTTCTTGATCGCTTTTGATACTAAGTACGCCGCGCCACCAACAGCCATCAGGTAAACGGCACCGAACTCTTTAATAGCTTCAATCGCGGCTGGGCCACGCTCGGCCTTACCAATCATGCCTAAAAGCCCCGTCTTCTCAAGCATTGTATGGGTAAATTTATCCATACGTGTAGACGTTGTTGGGCCGGCAGGACCAACCGCCTCATCACGAATCGGATCCACTGGACCAACGTAATAGATAAAGCGGCCTTTAAGGTCCACAGGCAACTCTTCGCCGTTGGCCATCATTTCAACCATCTTTTTATGCGCCGCATCACGACCCGTCAGCATTTTGCCATTTAGAAGCACAGTTTCACCCGGCTTCCAGTCTTTCACCATTTCAGGTGTCACTTCATCAAGGTTTACGCGACGAACACTGTCGCCCACTTCCCAAGTGATATCAGGCCAATCATCTAAAGAAGGCGGCACAAGGTCCGCAGGACCAGAGCCATCCAGAACAAAATGCGCATGACGCGTGGCGGCACAGTTTGGAATCATGGCAACAGGCAATGACGCAGCATGGGTTGGATAATCCATAATTTTCACATCAAGAACGGTTGTCAAACCACCTAGACCTTGCGCACCAATACCAAGGTTATTCACGGCCTCAAAGATTTCAAGACGAAGCTCTTCAACACGACTTTGTGGCCCACGCGCTTTCAGTTCATGAATATCAATAGGCTCCATTAGAGATTCTTTTGCCATAACCATGGCTTTCTCTGCCGTGCCACCAATACCAATACCCAACATACCTGGCGGACACCAGCCAGCGCCCATAGTTGGAACCGTTTTCTTAACCCACTCAACAATCGAGTCCGATGGGTTAAGCATTGCGAGTTTAGATTTGTTCTCAGAACCGCCGCCTTTTGCTGCCACATGCACTTCAACCGTATCACCTGGAACAATTTCCATATGAATCACAGCCGGCGTGTTGTCTTTGGTATTTTTACGAGCACCAGCAGGATCATCAAGAATCGAAGCACGTAAAACGTTGTCTGGATGAAGGTAAGCACGACGCACACCTTCATTAATCATGTCAGTGACGCTCATAGAGCTTTCCCACTGAACATTCATACCTACCTTAACGAATACAGTAACAATGCCCGTATCTTGACAAATTGGACGCTTACCTTCTGCACACATACGTGAGTTGATAAGAATCTGAGCCATGGAATCTTTTGCCGCTTGGCTTTCTTCACGCTCATAAGCTTCATGAACAGCGTTTACAAAATCTAAGGGATGGTAATAAGAAATAAACTGAAGTGAATCTGCGACACTGTCGATCAGATCGTCCTGTTTAATAATGCTCATGCGCCTCTCCTGCTGAGTACTTATACTTTTATGGGGAAGCAGAATGTTAAAAGAAGCGCCTTGGCTTTAAAAGACAAAACCAAAATTTTCAGTAAATATACTGCACATTCATAATATCAATACACATTAAGCGTACAAAAAAGCCCCACTTGGCTGACAACCAATGGGGCTTGTTTTGATAAAAAGCATTTTAGGCTTTTTGCGAAGACTTTGGATGCTGCACAGAATGCTGCACATATTCCTCAAGAATCGAAGAGGTAAACTGCTCGCGCTCAGATAAAGAGTGAATTTGTTCAGCCTCCCAGTTAATAAGACAAATGAAGACGGAATACTTATTAATGCAGGCATAATCTAAATCACGCACACTAATTTGGTGATCTTCCATCAACTTTAGCACTTGCACCATGACTTTTTGACTTTCAAAGTGCCCAACACCTTCAATACCTTTAAGCAAACGCTCTACCCGCTCGACAGGGTTTTCAGATGGCTTAGATGGTTTCTCTTGACGGCTCATAACTAAAAACTTGTCCAGCATTTCCTCTGTATACAACTCTCGCTGATGAACATCTGAAACCTGCGCACTTTCTCGTTCTAGCAAGCGAATGAATAAACTTTTATTACGAATATCTGAAAACTCTAGATCACGTAGGCTTAACCCACTTTCTGACATGATAGAGATAACAGTCTCGTAAGACGCCTTGGCTTGCTCATCGCCACGCGCTGCTAACGCCAAATGGCGGCGTAGCTCATGCATAATTTTAGCGGCCCGATAATCTTCTTTTAACTGCAAGTGTTGAGTGTACTGGTCTTTGCGGTGAGAGAGACGATCTGATAATTCCTGAAAACCTTGTTGCGCGTCTTGCTCAGCACGCATCGAATCCATGCGCATCTGTGAACGTTTAGATTCCCACACTTCATAAGCCCGCGCCCGAGCCTGAAAAGCACGCTCCATCGCCTCTTCAAAACTTTGCTCTATACGTGCACGCTCTGAGCGCTCTCGCTGCTCTTCTTGCTCCACTGTCACTCTTTCGCTACGTTTTTCTTTCAGTGACTCTTGCGCTAAAGACAACTGCCCCTCAAGACCGTCAATTTCAACCAGCATATCAGACTCATCAAAATCCATAAGCAAACCATGTACTTTGGCCCAATATGAATCTTCTTCAAAAGGCACATCTGGATTACTTGAGGAATACTGATTACGCAGTGTTTCTTTGAACTGCTCGCCACTTGGTCTAAACGCACTCGCAGCATTTATCACATTATCATGAGAGTAAACGCGCTCATCGTTAGACTGACCTGCAGCTTCGTCTGCAACATGCGTTTCATTGTGAACAGTTTGAGAGTCCATTTTTTCCGTTTCGCTCGCCACATTATCGATAATTTCTTGTTTCTCTGAATCCATCATATTCGATTCAAAGGCTGTGCAATTCATTGAATCAGTCTGGTTAAATGACTTATCTTCTTGTGAAACAAAGCCTTCATCACTATCAAAAGACTCATTTTCAAGATCATCTATATCAGCTTGGTCAAAAGGATCTTGAAGTTCGTCTACAGGAGCCTCAGAACAACACTCTTGCTGCTGATCATCCTGTGAAGAAGACACCTTGGTCTCCATAAATGACTCAGAAGAATCATTGAAATTAAGACCTTCTTCAAAATCATCTAATATCGTGCGAGCGTTTGCATAGGTTCTATTAGGGTCGGCAGGCCTTTCACTAAAACGGCGCTGCGCATGGGACTCAGTAACGACAGGGCGTGATACCTTGGCGTGTCGAGGCACACCATTCCAGCTCACCTTAAATAGCATATTTCGATCGCAAAGTTGGTACATCGGAATGTCACCTTGTACAAGCCCATTTTGCAAAATAATCGATTCAGCATGACGCAACGCCATCGACGATTCACTTGAGTTTGTAGAGGTTGCTAGGTTAAGTAACTTTATAACTTTACCAATGGCTTTTTTTTTGCGTCTTAGACTCATTCTGATGCCACCCTTTCTATTAACTGTTCCTATTTGCATCCGTGAATTACTTTAGAGAACCCATAACATAT
Organism: Marinomonas gallaica; assembly: GCF_049821165.1. NCBI lineage: Bacteria > Pseudomonadati > Pseudomonadota > Gammaproteobacteria > Oceanospirillales > Oceanospirillaceae > Marinomonas > Marinomonas gallaica. Next base: position 2,065,833 of record NZ_CP187511.1, on the reverse strand, counting down.
ACCTAAAGCAAATTGGCTACTATTTGTACTTTTATACAAGCTCATCTGCAAGCAGACCTGTTACTTTTTGCAATATCTCGGCCAACTCTGTCTCAGTATAGGGTTCACTGGAGATATTCCCCCATACCGGCTCTGGCCAACACTCATCTTGCTCATAACGAGCAACATGATGAAGGTGAAGCTGCCTTACCTTGTTACCAATGGCGGCAACATTTAGCTTATCTGGTATAAATATGTCTTGTATCGTTTCCGCCACAAGGCAACTTTCTGCCATCAATTGCAAACGATCACTTTCATCAAGATGGTGAATCTCTTCTACCTCTTCTCGCATAGGGACAAGAATAAACCAAGGCGCTTTTCGGTTATTAATAAGGCGTAACTGACTCAGCGGAAAATTCCCAACCCATACCGAATCTTTTTCTAAAACCGCGTCTAATTCAAACATGTATCTGACTTCCTATTTACTTTGTGGCCTTACATAAGCACTATAGCATTCTATTTTTAATTCTACCCTACGACTTGGAGTTCCCATGATGGATATGCGTTGTGTCTTGGACGCACAAGCCAAACTCGCAGAGTGCCCTCGCTGGGATGAAAAAACTCAGACCCTTTACTTTGTTGACATCGATTCCTTCGAATTACACGCCTACAATACCGTTTCTGGTGATCATTCAGTTCGTCAATTCGACGAGGAAATCGGTTGTTTCTCATTAGCAGAAAACGGCGGCTTTATTGCGGCCTTTCGCTCGGGCGTCTACACTTTTTCTGATTTTAACAGTCCCCTGACACTATACTGGCAGGCGGATTACGATCAAAAAACAACACGGTTTAATGATGGTCGCTGCGATCCCGCAGGTCGTTTCCTAGCCGGTACAATGTACTCACCGAAAGACGCTTTTCTAGGTGGGCTGTACCAATTTGAGCAGGGCCAACAATCTCTTCTCGATCAAGCAGCTTGGACATCTAACGGCTTAGCTTTTTCGCCTGACCAAAAAACCATGTATTACTCTGATACGCCGAATCATATCGTGTACCAGTTCGACTACGACGTTTCAACAGGCCAAGCGTCTAATAAGCGTACGTTTATTGAATTCCCTAGAGGAAATGGCCGACCTGATGGCGCTGCAGTTGACCGCGAAGGCAACTACTGGTCAGCGCTGTATCAAGGTCAACGTGTGGTCAAAATTAGCCCAACAGGAGACATTCTTGCCGAGTACCCTTTGCCTGCCACATACCCCACCATGGTGGCATTTGGCGGCAAAGACATGAACACTCTGTTTGTTACCACCTGTCGTGCTGCACAAACTGACGCCGAGCTTGAGCAATTCCCTCAAGCTGGCGGCATCTTTGCCTTAGATGTTGAAAACAAAGGCCAAATTGAATTCCGCTTTGCGGGTTAAGTTAATAACTTATTTATTGAAAGACGACAAATTATGCGCGCAAGCAACTATCTTTTTTCTACATTACGAGACGCACCATCAGATGCTGTCGTAGCAAGCCATCAACTGATGATTCGTGCTGGCATGATTCGCCAAGTATCGAAAGGCCTGTACACATGGCTGCCTACTGGTGTCAAAGTGCTTAAAAAAGTAGAAGCCATCGTTCGTGAAGAAATGCAAAAGGCTGGCGCCCTAGAAGTAATCATGCCGGGCGTTCAACCAGCTGAGCTTTGGGAAGAAACAGGCCGTTGGCAGAAATACGGTCCAGAACTGCTTCGATTAAAAGACCGCCATGATCGCGACTACTGCCTTGGCCCAACACATGAAGAAGTCATCACAGACATCACACGTAACGAATTAAGCAGCTACAAGCAACTGCCTCTAAATGTGTTCCAAATTCAAACAAAATTTCGTGACGAGGTTCGTCCGCGCTTCGGTGTGATGCGCTCACGCGAATTCTTGATGAAAGATGCCTACTCTTTCCATGCGTCAACAGAATCGCTGCAACAAACCTACGACATCATGCACGATGCCTACTGCAAAGTGTTTAACCGTATCGGTTTAGACTACCGTCCAGTACAAGCGGACACAGGCTCTATTGGTGGCGCGTACTCACATGAATTCCATGTATTGGCCGATTCAGGCGAAGATGATATTGCTTTCAGCGACTCATCAGATTTTGCTGCCAACGTTGAGCTTGCTGAAGCTGTTTGCCTAAAAGAAGCCGCGGATGCACCAACAGAAGAATTGAAAGAAATTTACACACCTAACTGCAAAACCATTGCAGCAGTAGCAAAACTGTTAGACCTTCCTGTTGAGAAAACCATCAAAACCATGTTGATCAAAGGCCTCGATGAGGCTGGGGAGCCAAGCATTATTGCTTTGGTACTTCGTGGTGACCACTCAATCAATGAAATTAAAGTTGAAAAAATTCAAGGTGCGGTCACACCGTTTGAATTTGCCTCTGAATCTGACATCGTTGCCAAAATTGGTTGCCAGCCGGGTTCGATTGGCCCACAAGGCCTTAAAGCGGCAGGCATTCGTGTCGTCGTTGATCGCTCAGCAGCGGTTCTTTCTGATTTCTGTGCCGGTGCCAACAAAGATGACTATCACGTCGTTGGTCTTAACTGGGCACGTGACTGTGACGAGTTTGACGTTGCAGACATTCGTAATGTGGTTGAAGGCGACCCATCTCCAGATGGCCACGGCACAATTGTTATTAAACGCGGCATCGAAGTCGGCCATATATTCCAATTAGGTCAGACTTATTCAGAATCAATGAAAGCAACCGTGCTAGATGAAAACGGCAAAGCACAAGTCATGCACATGGGCTGTTACGGCATAGGCGTCTCTCGTGTAGTAGCGGCAGCGATTGAGCAGAACTTTGACGACAAAGGCATAAAGTGGCCACAATCGATAGCCCCTTACACGGTCGCTATCATTGGCATGAACTACGAAAAATCTGAAGCAGTTCGCGAAGAATGTGAAGCGCTTTACTCTGAGCTTCAAGCCAAAGGCATTGATGTGTTTCTTGATGATCGCAAAGAACGCCCTGGTGTTAAATTTTCTGACTGTGAACTGATCGGCATTCCTCATCGCATTGTTGTTGGCGATCGCGGCCTAAAAGAAGGCACACTTGAATACAAGAGTCGCGCTACTGGTGAAGGTGAAGACATTGCCAAAGCAAACGCAATCGAGTTCTTAATGACGAAACTAGCGTAACAAACTCAAAAGCAGGATGAGGAATCCTCATTCTGCTTTTTACGCTCTGCGTGTCTTCACTTACATCGTTGCACGCCATACTGACCACTTACTCAACTACTTATTGAGGCCACGTATGACCACCATTTACCATAATCCACGCTGCTCAAAGTCACGCGAAACACTTGCTCTATTAGAGCAAAAAGGCATTACTCCCGACGTCATTCTATACCTCCAAACACCCCCTTCCGCAGATACTATTACTGCACTCTTAAGCCATCTTCAGATGAACTCTGCACGTGACCTAATGCGCACAAAAGAAGATATCTACAAAGAGCTCAACCTCAAAGAAGAACATAATGAAGAGGCGCTGATTGCTGCAATGGTCAATAATCCAAAGCTAATTGAACGCCCTATTGTTGTTCACAATGAGCAAGCTAAAATAGGCCGCCCACCAGAATCGGTACTAGAGCTATTCGCATGAGCACAGCCAATATTCTTGTTGTTTATTTCTCGCGTCATGGGTCCGTTGCCGCCATGGCTAAGCATATTGCACGTGGCGCACAACGTGTGCCGGGGGTCGATGTTAACGTTCGCCAGCTAGCTGAAGCATCGTTTAATCATGAGCAAACCAGCGCAAACCTGCCGGATGACGGCTACCCATATTGTGAATTAGATGACATTGCCAACTGTGATGGCTTAGCGATTGGCTCTCCATCCTACTTTGGCAGCATGGCAGCCCCTGTGAAACTAATGCTCGATCAGACCAGCCCCATTTGGATGAGTGGCCAGCTCGCGGATAAGCCCGCATGTGGCTTCGCCAGTGCTAGCACCATGCATGGCGGCCACGAAATGACAATCCAGTCGATGATGATCCCTTTACTCCATCACGGCATGATTTGGGCAGGCCTGCCCTACAAGAACAAAGCATTAATTGCCACTGCAACAGGCGGCACACCCTATGGTGTCACTCACTTTGCCCCGCATACTCAGTACACTGGCATGAGTGATGACGAAATCGCATTGTGCGAAGCTCAAGGGCAACGCCTAGCCGAATTAGCAATTCGGCTGAAGAAATAGTCAATCACGCGACTTACATCAATGATGAGTGAACTATTAGCGATTATTATAGTTCACTTATTACATTGAACGAGCTCACCATGGCCAAGCGTTTCTCAATTACCCAGCAAGAAAAAAAACACTACAAAACACTCTGCAAACATTATCAACCCGTTTTGATTCTTAACCATCTAGGCTTAATTGCGGTTATCTCATGGTGGCATTTAGTACTTTCTGAGATCCCCTTACAACACCCTTTAATATTACTGAGTGCCGTGTTATTACCATTGCTGTTGTCGTTGTGGGGGAGCATTAATGGTAGTTATAAAGGTGCGATTGGCGTGTGTTTTATTAGCTTATTCTATTTCACATCAGGCGTGACACATTGGTTTCACCCAACATTATGGCCCATCGGAATGAGCGAGGCCTTATTAGGTGGAGGACTATTTTGCTTGGGGCTTTTGTACGCACGGTGGAAAGGACTAAGTGAGTTACCCACCACCTAGCCCTCGTTGGTTAGCGATAGATTCGATCAGCCCAAACCGTAAGACCACTGGCAACACTGCCGAAGTGGTCGCCATCTAACAACGGAATATCACCAATTTCTTCGCGGATCGCCGCTTGAATCACGGGCGATTTTGCCGAACCTCCCGTCATATAAATCACATCTGGTCGCTCTCCTGCTTGAGCAATCGCATCTTTCATTAAAGCAATCATTTTTTCGACAGGATGCACTATCGCCTCGGCCAACTGCTCTCTTTGCAGATTCAGGATTAAATCCGATTCGATATAACTTAGGTCAATTTGCATTTGCATGGCTTCTGATAAGCGAATCTTTGCTTCTTCTGCATCCTTCACGATGTGAAAATTATGCTTATGCTCACGCATGAATTTGAAGCGATCCAGTAGCACAGGCTTAGCCATATCTAAACGCAACTGTTCTATTTGCTGCTTTGTTTCTAAACTGTTAAAGGTTGCTTGAGCCGTCACATCATTGGTCGTTACAGCGTTCCAGTATATTTGTGTCGGCATTGGCAAACCAGTCTTAAGATCCGCCCCCATACCAAATAACGGCATAATCTGACGCCCTGCCAACTGAATATCAAGATCATTACCACCTACGCGCTCACCGGTATACGCTAGAAAGTCGCCTGCGCGATCTAACTTATCACGATAGTCAGGCCCCATACGCACCATCGCACAGTCACTGGTACCACCACCAATATCGACAACTAAAACGGTTTGATCTTGCTCAAGGTGACGCTCAAAGTCCAACCCAGCCGCAATCGGCTCATATTGAAATTCCACACTTTCAAAACCCGCTCGTTGAGCCGCGACCGTTAGAATCTCTAGCGCCTGCTGATTACTCTCTTCCGCATTAAGACCTTGGAAGTTCACCGGACGACCGATAACAGTGTGCTTAAGCGCTTGCTGTAAACTCTGCTCGGCGCGCTTTTTGACATTCATCATCATAACGGTAACCACATCCTCAAAAAATTGAATGTGTTCAGCACGCAGACCAGAGCCCCCTAAGAAAGATTTCGGCGACTTAACAAAATAGCCTTCATCTGGAAATTGATAGTATTCAGCGAATGCTTCACGGCCATAAAACAAGACTTGATCGTCAGCTTCGTAATCTTCTTCAATCCGAAAACGGCGAGCACGTGATAGAATTCCCTTGCGGCTTTCAATAAAAGCCGTACGCCATGTGTCACTCAAGCCTTTCGCTACGGCCTCAGTAATAAAGTCTCGACTTAATGCATACACAGTCGAAGGTAAATACAGATTACTGCCTTCTAGTGCCGCCAGCTTTGGCCCATTGCTATCAAGAATTCCCAACGCACAATTAGACGTACCGTAGTCAAATCCGCAATACACTCCAACAACCTCACTCAAGCAAATAAATTTGGGCCGCGGACTTTATCACAATATGAGCAGAATCATAAGACACTTTTCTTGCTTGAATTAGGCCTGTAACCCCTTAATTAATAGGTTTATAATCATTCTCAGTCACAGTTAACGTATATTAAAATAAAAGCAGCATCACCTAGAGGATATTAGGCTTGAGCATTTCCAACAACATCCTTCATCACATTGAAAACTTCACTGCACAACGCGATAAGGAACTGCTTGCTTTTAGTCTACTAAAAAGTATTCGCGATATTTTAAACCCAATTCGGATTTCCATTTTGACTTTAAATGGCCACGATGAGCCAACCATGGAAATTTCACTCAGCAATGGGGAATCTTGCGAATATCGATACCAAGACATCAAGGTATCAGACAGTACACGTGCATCCCTGGATTATATTAATACGTGGCACTTAGATGAACTCATGAAGGCTCATGATGATCAATACACGTCGTTTCACGTATTACAACAAAGCCGCCAACTAAACCAATATCTTATTATCACGCTGGATAACAAACCTAGCCGGTCTGAAAGCTACATTATTAAGGGCATGCTCAGCATTTACAGTAACTTCAGTTCATTATTAGCCGACGCCCAAACTGACGAGTTGACAGGCTTAATGAACCGAAAAACATTCGAAGAATCCATTATAAAACTGTATCAGGGCAGTGCGTTTTCCGAACTTACTGATAGCCACACCAACTGGATTGCCATTATCGATCTAGATCACTTCAAGGCAATCAACGATAAGGCTGGGCATTTGTATGGTGATGAAGTCTTGATCCATGTGTCTAGAGTTTTACGCCAAATATTCCGTCAAGATGACATGCTATTTCGTTTCGGCGGAGAAGAGTTCGTTGTACTGATGCGTAACCTAACCAGACAGCAATGTGCGGATTTAGTCGATCAATTTAGAACAAGCGTCCAAGAAATTGTGATGCATGACCTAGAACCCATTACAATCAGTGCTGGCATCTGTGAATTTCTTAATGATACCTTCCATATCACTTTAATGGACCATGCTGATCAAGCACTCTATTACAGCAAGCAAAATGGTCGGAATCGAATAACCTTCTACGATGAAATTGTTGAGGCAGGCCTAGCGAAACAAAACAACGTTACTCACGGCGACATCGATTTTTTCTAAATCCGTACTTAAAAAAAGCGCTTAACCTTTTACCCTAGATCACAAATACAAAAAAGCCGAGGCAGTATGACTGCCTCGGCTTTTTTAATCTTTAATAGGCGAGCATTACGATTTAAATGGGTCGCGTACAACGATTGTTTCATTACGGTCAGGACCTGTAGAAATAATATCTACTGGCACACCAATCTTCTCTTCGATGAACTTAATGTAAGCCTGTGCATTTGCAGGAAGTGCGTCAAAGCTTGGCGCACCAACCGTTGACTCGGTCCAACCAGGAAGCTCTTCGTATACCGGAATCGCTTTGTAGTAGCTTTCACTGTCTACTAATGAACCTGATACAGCATTACCATCAGCATCTTGATAGCCAACACATACTTGAATCGTTTCAAAACCATCCAGTACATCAAGCTTCGTTAGACAGATACCTGAGATAGAGTTGATCTGAACAGCATGACGAAGAACCATTGCATCAAACCAACCACAACGACGCTGACGACCTGTTGTAGCACCGAACTCGTGACCACGCTCACCTAAACGCTGACCGTTTTCACAATTTAGCTCGGTCGGGAAAGGACCCTCACCAACACGCGTAGTGTACGCTTTGGTAATGCCTAGCACGTAATCTAAGTACAAAGGACCGAAGCCCGTACCAGATGGAGCACCACCTGCTGTGGTATTTGAAGACGTTACGTATGGGTAAGTACCATGGTCAACATCTAGCAAAGAGCCTTGAGCACCTTCGAACATGATGTTCGCACCGGCTTTACGCAAGTCGTGCAACAAGCTAATCGTATCGGTAACCATTGGACGCAAGAATTCAGCCATTTTCAGACCTTCTTCATACACTTCGTCAAAAGATACAGGCTCGACTTTGTAGAAGTTTTCCAACATAAAGTTATAGAAAGCCAAAACTTCTTTCAGTTTCTCTGCAAAACGCTCTTTATCAAGAATATCAGCCACACGAATAGCACGACGAGCGACTTTGTCTTCATAAGCAGGCCCGATACCACGACCTGTTGTACCAATTTTCTTGTCGCCTTTCGCTACTTCACGCGCCTGGTCCATAGCAATATGGTATGGCAGGATCAAAGGACAAGCAGGGCTGATCTTAAGGCGCTCAACAGCAGGTACGCCCTGCTCTTGTAGTTCTTCAACTTCTTTTAATAACGCAGCAGGAGACAACACCACACCATTGCCGATGATACATTGAACACCATCGCGAAGGATGCCAGATGGGATCAAATGCAAGACTGTCTTCTTACCATCGATTACCAATGTGTGACCAGCATTATGGCCACCTTGAAAACGTACAACCGCAGCGACGTCTTCTGTTAGTAGGTCTACAACCTTACCTTTACCTTCGTCACCCCATTGAGTGCCCAGAATAACAACGTTCTTACCCATTTTTGTGGTCTCGCTTAAGATTTCTAAACCGAAATTCATTATTTAACTGAAACTAGTTCCCAGTCGTCGCCTTGTGCCACTAACTGGAAATCAAAATCTGATGTATTGCTATCTTGATCAAGCTGCTGAATAACGCGGTAGCCTTCCGCACGCAGTGTTTTGATCTTTTGCCAAAGCGACTCATTGTGCTCAGATGGCGCAAGAACGCTCGAGCGTTCAGTCACAACCACTTCTGCCAAAGCAACCAACGTTTTTACGTCAGTACTAAAACCGGTTGCTGGACGCGAACGACCAAACACTTCCCCGATAAAGTTGTAGCGCCCGCCACGAGCCACGGCATTACCATGTCCTGGAACATACGCAGCAAAAACAAGACCGGTATGGTAGCTGTATGACTCCATATCTGATAAGTCAAAATGAAGACCAACTGCACCAAATCGAGCGGAGACAACGTTCGCGACAGCACGAATTTGCGCTAACGCATTTGAAACCGAATCGCTCACACCTGATAACACGGCTTCAGCACGATCCAGTGCATCAACACCACCACACAATCGAGGCAATTCAGCCAACCATACTTTCGCTTTGGCATCGATATCGGTCACGGCAAGAAACGCTTCAAGTTCAGGAAGCCCTTTAGCTTTGTAGAAAGCAGCTAATTTAGTTTCTTGCTCTTTTGTCAGGCCTGATGCTGCCATGACACCGCGGACAACATCAATATGACCAACGTCTAATACCAGTTTCGTTAAGCCAGCTTGAGTCAAGGTATCCAGCATAAGAGACAGAATTTCTAAATCACTTTCAATACCACTGTGGCCATATAACTCAGCACCTAATTGAATAGGACTTCGCGTTCCATCAAGACCTGCCGGAGTCGTACGCAATACGCTGCCGCAATAGCTTAGACGCTCAACACCGTCATTTTTTAGACAATGAGCATCAATACGAGCCACTTGCGATGTAAAGTCAGCACGAATACCCATTAATCGACCAGATAACTGATCAATGACTTTAAAGGTTTCGATCTCTAGATCCGAGCCAGCACCGATTAACAAAGAATCTAGGTACTCGATTAGAGGGGGGATGACCAATTGATAACCCCAACTTTCGTGGAGATTAAGCAGTGTTCTTCTAAGGTGTTCAATCTTAGCCGCCTGTTTAGGCAAGGCCTCGTCAACACCATCTGGTAGCAACCAGCGATCTGCTAGTGTCATTAAACTGTATCCTCTTAGCTTCGGGTCAGTAATAGGAGCGTTAATCCAAGAAACATACTCACCGCCCCAAGCACCCGCAAGTTTTTATCTGAACTTGCGATCGCTCTTACCATTATTTCACGCCACAAATTTGGCTTCAAAAATGGTAAAACCCCTTCGGCAATCAGTAATAAGCTGAAACCAACTAGAAGCGAATGCAACAATTCCTGCATAGACTCTCTATATTTTGACCATTAAAAAACCGGGCTTTACCCGGTTTCGCTGATTCTATCATGATTTTATGGCTGACTTACAGGCATAAGAGCCTGCAAGTCAGCCAAAAATCAGTTCTTTATTTCGTTTCTTTAAAGTACTTAAAGAAATCGCTTTCAGGATCCAAAATGAACACATCACCGCTGTTTTCGAAACTTGCGCGGTAAGCTTGTAGACTACGGTAGAAATCGTAGAATTCAGGATCTTGCTGGTAAGCTTCAGCGTAAACAGAAGCTGCTTGTGCATCACCGTCACCACGAATCATTTCCGCATCACGTTGCGCTTCTGCTTCAAGCACTACTCGCTGACGATCTGCATCGGCACGAATACCTTCCGCAAGCTCTAGGCCTTTAGAACGGTGCTCACGAGCCTCACGCTCACGCTCAGTACGCATACGCTGGTAAACAGACTCACTTACATCTGGCGGCAGATCAATTCGCTTCACACGAATATCAACAATCGTAATACCCAACTCACTTTGAGCAACACCATCAATACGATCACGCAGCTCAGTCATCAGCTCTTCACGCTCACCCGACACCACTTCATGCATCGTACGTTCACCAAACTGGTTACGTAGACCGGTATCAACACGAGAAGACAGCACTCGATTCGCGACAAACTCATCACCAGACGTCGCCTGATAGAAACGCGCTACATCGGCAATCTTCCATTTAACGTAGGAATCAACAATAACCGCTTTTTTCTCAAGCGTTAGATAACGCTGAGGACGTGAATCCATCGTCAAAATACGCGCATCGAATTTCTTCACATCGTTCATAATTGGCAATTTGAAGTGAATACCCGGCTGAACATCCGCCTGAACAATTTCACCAAACTTAAGAACCACCGCACGCTCAGTTTCCTTAACCACGTAAAGAGTCTGAGAAGCAACTAAAACCGCTGCCAATACGATAAATAAAATCGCAAAAGATAGGTTTTTCATTAGTTTCTCCCCTCACGCACCGGACTTGAACTTTGACGATTACGGATCTCAGCAATCACCTGATCGGTTAGTGAGCTGATAGAAGATGAATCGTTTCTAGCTGCATCAGACGATGACGCACGCTGCTTCATAATCTGATCCAGCGGCAAATACATCATGTTGTTACCATTTTTCGAGTCAACAACAACCTTGTTTGCCCCTTTGTAAATCGTTTCAATCGTCTCTAGGTATAGACGCTGACGAGTAACTTCTGGCGCTTTTGCATACTCTTGGTATAGACGATCAAAACGATCCGCCTGACCTTGTGCACGCGCAACGATCTCAGAACGATAAGCTTCAGCTTCTTCGCGAATACGCTGAGCCCGACCACGCGCTTCCGGAATGATTCCGTTTGCGTATGATTCTGCCTCGTTACGAACACGCTGCTCATCCTCTTTGGCTTTGATTACGTCATCAAACGCCGCCTGAACTTGGTTCGGAGCTTGCGTATTTTCAACGTTTACTTTAGAAATCAGCAAACCTGTGCCGTAATTATTAATGTAGGACTGAAGTCGCTCTTTCACTTCTGCCGCTAACACCTCACGACCCTCGGTCAAAATCTGGTCCATTTCAGTGGTACCAACGACGTGACGCAATGAACTCTCAACCGCTTGCGCTAGAGAATCCTCTGGTGCACGAACATTTAGAACGAAGTCACGTGGATTATCGATTGAGTACTGAACGGATACGCCCACCTCAACAATCGCCTCATCCACCGTCAACATCAACGCTTTATGATCGTGCGAACGAACTTTCGTTACGTTGACACGTGTCACGGAGTCAATCATTGGTGGATTCCAGTGCAGACCCGGCATAACCGTTTCATGAAATTTACCTAAACGAAGAACAACACCACGCTCTTGCTGGTCAACCTGATAGATGCCTGTTGCCGCCCACAAGGCAAACAAACCAACAACCACAATACCCACCAAGCCGCCACCTAATTTGCCACCCATTCCTGGGCCGCCATTAGATCCTGAGCCGCCATTGCGTTTTTTATTAACGCCCAGCATACCCATTAGCTTATTAAACGCCTCATCAAGGTCTGGTGGTGACTGATCTTTACCACCGTTATTCTGACCTTGACGACCCCAAGGGTCGTTATTTGGCTCTTTATCAGGCTCTTTATCGCGACCCCCATTGCTGTTACGGTTTTTATCCGTGTTCCATGGGTCGTTGTCGTTATTACCCGGTTCATTCCAGGCCATACTACATCTCCACTTTCTTGTAATGATAATCCGGTGATTAGGCTGCCTGAACTTGTTCTTCAGACATACCCACTCTAGCAAGTATTTGTAGATAATCCTTGCGAGGCAAGCACAATTCAAGCACAGATTGCCCTAATTCGTTGTAAGTTTCGTTTTTAACACCACCCTGCTCAAACAACATCGCCCTAAATCGACCTTGCTCAACAGGAACGACGATGGTTTCTTTAACAACGTCTTCAGATAATAGTTCAGCAATCGCTTGCTCAAGTAAATCAATACCTACCCCATCACGAGCAGACACCCAAACTCGCACAGGGTTCCCGTGCTCATCTCGATCAATTCGAGGTTCACCGGTCGGCATCGCATCGATCTTATTAAATACTTTCAGAATTGGTAGCTCATTCGCACCAATTTCTTCTAGAACAATATCGACATCAGCAATATTTTCATCACGGTTAACATCAGCAGCATCCACGACATGCAGTAAAAGGTCAGACTCTGCCGATTCTTTCAATGTCGCTTGGAATGCCTTCACTAATCGGTGCGGCAATTTGCGAATGAAACCTACCGTATCCGCCAACACGATCGTACCCACTTGCTCAAGATCAAGACGTCGCAACGTCGGATCCAATGTCGCAAATAGCTGGTCAGCCGCATAAACATCAGCACCAGTCGCACGGTTAAACAGGGTCGACTTGCCAGCGTTGGTGTAACCTACAAGCGAAACCGTAGGCACATCTGACCGTGAACGAGCACGACGGCTTTGGTCTCGCTGAGAGTTTACTTTAGCAAGACGTTTTTGGATGGACTTAATGCGCTCACGAAGTAATCGACGGTCAGTCTCAAGCTGCGTTTCACCTGGACCGCGCATCCCGATACCACCTTTTTGGCGCTCAAGGTGTGTCCAACCTCGAATCAATCGAGTCGACATATGCTGCAACTGGGCAAGCTCGACTTGCAACTTACCTTCATGCGTACGAGCACGTTGCGCAAAAATATCTAGAATCAAGCCTGTGCGATCAAGCACTCGGCAATTCAAGACACTTTCAAGATTACGTTCTTGTGAGGGGGATAAGGCATGGTCGAAAAGTACCACTTGGGCTTCTTCTCGGATCACAATGTCTTTGATTTCATCCAATTTGCCGGTGCCGACAAAGAACCTAGAATCAGGTCTCTGACGAGATCCTGTTACAACCGCAACAGGATCAGCACCAGCAGAGAGAGCGAGTTCTACGAACTCTTCTGGCCCATGATTATCGTCGGAATCGTGAAAATCGATATGAACCAGGACAGCAATTTCACCACTTTCAGGGCGTTCGAAAAACAAGTTATATAACCTCTGTTTGTTCTAGTTAGAACAAACTTATTCTGTAGCATCTTCCGCCTGATCAGGAGACGGTAGACGAATAGTGCGTGATGGAACAACAGTCGAGATTGCGTGTTTGTATACCATTTGACTAACGGTGTTTTTCAACAAAATCACAAACTGATCAAATGACTCGATTTGTCCTTGAAGCTTAATACCATTCACAAGAAAGATAGATACAGGTACTCTTTCTTTGCGAAGTACGTTTAAGTAAGGGTCTTGTAATGACTGCCCTTTTGACATCGGATTCTCCTTAAGCAAGCAAACTTATAATTAAAATATTGGCAAAACAATACTATAGATAGTACACCAAAACTTTTCTGATTTCCCCTTATATAATCTCGCTTTCCAAGTATTTCAAGGTTTGTCCTAAAAGATCTTTATGTAAGCTATCAAAAATCACTAAATCATCCCAGCCACGTAACCAAGTATGCTGACGTTTTGCTAATTGCCTTGTCGCAACAACACCCTTAAATACAGCCTCATCAAGCGTGTCTTCCCCTTCCAAATACTGCCACAACTGACGGTATCCGACACAGCGAACCGATGGCATTTCTATCGTTAAGTCTCCGCGCCGATGCAGCCCTTCAACCTCCGCTAAGAAGCCCTGCTCCATCATAATATGGAAACGCTGCTCTATCCGCTGATGAAGCACTGAGCGCTCTTGTGGCATCACAGCGATATTAACCAACTCAAACGGCAGTTCCTGCGCTTCTTGCTCCGCCCACAACTGAGTCATAGTTTTGCCCGTTAAGCGGTACACCTCTAATGCACGCTGCAAACGTTGCGAGTCGTTGGGATTGATTCTAGCCGCCGCCACTGGGTCAATTTCTTTAAGCTGCTCATGCAAACTCGCCAAACCAAATTTTGCAGCATGCTGATCGAATTCAGCACGAATTATCGGATCGGCTGATGGCATTGGCGCCAATCCTTTCTGCAACGCATTAAAATACATCATGGTACCACCCACCAAAAGCGGTGTTTTGCCCTGCGCCACAATATCTTCCACTTCACGCTGCACATCAGATAAGAAATCAGCCGCAGAATAACTTTCAGTTGGTTCAATAATATCGATTAAACGGTGAGGTGCTTTGGCTAACGTTTCTGCATCCGGCTTAGCAGTACCAATATCCATACCTTTGTATACTAGGGCGGAATCAACACTGATAATGTCATAGCCGTGCTGACTGGCAAGCTCAACAGCAAGCCCTGTTTTACCCGAGGCAGTTGGCCCCATTAAGCAAACGACTTTAGGTTTAGACATGTTTTAGCGGCCCCGTAAAAATAATTTATCTAAATCAGACATGGATAACTGAGTCCAAGTTGGTCGTCCATGGTTACATTGTCCACTGCGCTCAGTAATTTCCATATCACGAAGCAAACTGTTCATTTCAGCAATGGTCAACTTTCGGTTCGCTCGAACAGCACCGTGACAAGACATCGTCGCCATCAATTCATTAGCGCGCGCTTGCAATAAGTCACTGGTTCCGTTGACCACCAAATCACTGATAACATCTCGAACCAAGCCTTCAATATCACCGTCAATTAATATGATCGGCACTTCGCGCACCATGACACTTTCAGGGCCAGAACGCTCTATTTTGAAACCAAACTGCGCAAACACATCATGACTGTCTTCCACTAAATCCGCCTCTGCTTGCGATAGAGACACATTAATAGGCACCAAAAGCGGCTGTGACGCGACACTTTTAGCATAAAATGCTGCTTTCATTCGCTCATAAACAATACGCTCATGTGCCGCATGCATATCAACGATGATCATGCCGGTTTCCGTTTCCGAGAGGATATACGCACCATGTATTTGCGCCACCGCGTAACCTAGCGGGGGTGTCATTGCATGACTTGGCATAGGCTCTCGCACTCGTCCTGTGCCCGCAGAGACACTCAAACTGGAATCGTTTGTACTTTTTAAAGGGGGTGTTTGAGTGACAACAGGCGTAATTTCACCTGTTTCAGGGTTAATATGCTCGCCCTCAAACTGACGAGCAAAGTCGTTCATCTTAGACACCGCACTGAGTTGCCCAGTCACTTGACCTGTTGTAGGCACATCCTTTGGTGTGTAAGAGTTCGGTGTGTGCCCACTATTTTGACCCGAGCTCATCCAAGAGGCATCTCGGGCTGCCGAAGGGTGCCCTAAGCCTAAATTCGCTTGATCTTTAATTTGTGGTTCTTGCTGCTGGATTGGGTTTTCAGCAACCCCCTGCATCCCCGACTCTGGCCGAACATCTGCCAATACTTTATGAATACGGCTGAACAAGAAGTCATGCACCAATCGCCCATCACGAAAACGAACTTCATGTTTAGTTGGGTGGACATTTACATCAACCGTACCAGGATCCAACTCAAGATACAGAACAAAGGTAGGATGGCGACCGTTATACAACACATCGCGATAAGCCTGACGCACCGCATGAGCAACCAACTTGTCACGCACAACACGGCCGTTCACAAAGAAATACTGCAAATCTGCCTGCGATCGAGAAAAAGTTGGCAACCCAATCCATCCCCACAAACGCAACCCTGCCGCCTCAACATCAATGGTCAGCGCATTCTCAATGAATTTTTTACCCAACAAGTTTGCTAAGCGATGCTCCGCATGCAGCTGATCTTGGACCGGACGAAGATCATACACTTGCTTACCGTTATGATTTAAGCGAAAACCTACGTCGTAGCGACTGAGCGCCAACCGCTTTACAACTTCTTCTAAATGATTGAATTCTGTTTTCTCTGTTCGCAGAAATTTGCGTCGCGCAGGCGTATTAAAAAACAGATCGCGCGCCTCGATCGTCGTACCTTGAGGATGTGACGCAGGTCGAACAGACGTCGCCATATCCTTACCTTCCGCTTCGACACGCCAAGCCTCAGGCTCGCCTTCGGCACAAGATGTTAAGTGTAAACGTGAAACAGAGCTGATACTGGCCAAGGCTTCGCCACGAAACCCAAGCGTTGCAACGGCCTCTAAGTCATCTAGCGTGATGATCTTACTCGTCGCATGGCGACTCAGCGCTAAGGATAAATCGTCTTTAACGATACCGCGGCCATTATCTCGAATCTTAATACCGCGCACGCCACCCTGCTCAACATCAATATCAAGCTGGGTAGCGCCTGCGTCTAAACTATTTTCCAGCAATTCTTTTACAACCGATGCGGGGCGCTCTACCACCTCCCCCGCCGCTATTTGGTTAGCTAAGCGAGGGGACAGCAAATTTATTCTAGTCATGAGACTCCTTGGCCAAGAGGTCGTTTAACTGGCAGGGATAGATAACTTTTGACCTATCCAAATTACATCGTTGCGTAGGGTATTGGCTGAGCGCAAAGAGTCAAGAGACACACCATTTTTTCTGGCAATTTCTGACAATGTATCGCCTTTTGATACCGTGTAGGTATAGCCACCTTTTTGAGTTTTTTGCCAAGCGATATAAGTACCATCCGGAGGGTTCGAGACAAAGAAATCCTCTACTCCTTTGGCAATTGAAGAAGCCAGTTTGCGACGATAAGTCAGACTCGATAGATTTTTTGCTTCTGTTTTGTTCGATACGAACCCTGTCTCGATCAAAATAGAAGGAATATCGGGGGATTTCAACACCACAAAGCCGGCTTGCTGGACTGAGTTTTTATGCAGTTTGGCAACGCCTCGCATTTCACCCAACACTTCTTTGCCAATATCTAAACTCATCTGAATGGTTGAATTCATTGACATATCAAGCAGCACTTCGGCTAACAGTTGATCTTTATCGTCTAACGAGATCCCACCCACTAAGTCAGCAGATTGCTCTTGTTGCGCCAACCAACGACCCATTTCAGAAGTCTTACCGCTCAGTGACAACGCCCAAACGGACGCACCACGAGCCGAGGACTTCGTAAACGCATCCGCATGAATCGAAATCATCAGATCTGCATTGGCTTCGCGAGCTACTCGGGAACGATCACGCAATTGCAAATACACATCTGTAGAGCGAGTCATCACGGCCTTAATTCCTGGCTTCGCATTTAGACGTTTAGCCAACTCTCGACCAATCGACAACACAATGTCTTTTTCCCTAACTTTGTATTGTCCCAATGCGCCAGGATCTTTACCGCCATGTCCCGGGTCAATCACCACGACAATATCGCGCTTCTCATCGGAAATGGATGCTAGACTTTTAACGACCGTCGGGGCAGAACTACTCTGCACGCCGTAGTCCAATTCCACCAAAATGCGAGGCCCATAACCGCCCGATGCAGCTAGCTTAGTCGTTTTAGCTTTGACTTTTTTATTGAGGTCGAGAACAAAGCGCATACCAGAGTCACGTTTCGCATAGCGCACACGTAAAAGCGCGTCGGAAGACAACGCAGACAGACTTGCCACCACGTCTTGCGAAATATCGGTATCATTAATGTCCAAAACAACCCGATCAGGGTTGCTAAGTGGGAACATACGATGATCAACAGAGCTATCAAGCTCAAACACAAGGCGCGTTGAGCCTGGTTGTTGACCGACACGAATATCTTTGACTTGAGCGGCCTGCATCAGCGTGCTCATTGTCAATAAAAGCACTGGCAATAGCCAATTAATAGAAAACATTTTTTTATACATATCAGACAGCTAGCAAGTATATGGTTACACTATAACGGTTGCCGTCTCTGATCTCAAATAGACAATATATTGAGCACAAAAAAGGAGGCTAAAGCCTCCTCGAATTATCTAGCTGGCAAGCCGTTGCGATATTTCAGCTACCGCTTCGACACCGTAGCTGGTTTTCGGTTCAATAGAGACTGATCTACCGTGACGTATTAACTCTAGGTGAACCACTAAATCAGGCTTAGACAAAACACCCTCCCCCATTTCGGCCCATTCTACTAAACATAAAGCGCCATCTTTAAAATAATCACGAATCCCCATGTATTCTAATTCTTCAGGGTTACTGATGCGATAGAGATCAAAGTGAAAGACGTCCTGATTTTCAAACTCATAAGGTTCAACAATGGTATAGGTTGGACTTTTAACCGGACCAATATAGCCCAAACCTCGAAGAATCCCCCGTACCAACGTGGTCTTCCCCATGCCTAGATTGCCATCTAAATACACCACTCCACCACTTTTGAGTGATGCCGAAAGGTTCTCACCAAACAGCTCCATTGACTCTTCACCAAACACTTCTTTTTCAAACAACATAATGTTACTCACTTACCTACACACGTCTGCATGCGAAATTTTATTCTAGATAATCCAATAATTGATAGGGCTGCATTGTCACCATACCTATATTCTGCTGACATTTTTGCGCCGCTTTGTTGTGCCAAGCAGCCGCAATGACTGCCGCTTCAAAAACGTCGTCATAGTACGCCAAACATGACCCCACCATACCACTTAATACATCCCCTGAGCCGCCCTTAGCCAAGCCAGGACAAGCCCCCCCAACAATCATGGTGCGCCCATCAGGTGCCGCTACGACACTTGTTGCTCCTTTCAATATCACCACCGATTGGTAACGATCTGCGATGGTACGTGCCGCCAAAGGTAAATCTTGAAGTATTTCTGGGACCTTTTTGCTTAACAGCCTGGCTGCCTCTCCAGGGTGAGGCGTTACCACCATTTTTTGTCTCACAACTGGTTGCTCAGTCAACCAATACAAACCATCTGCATCAACGATGGTTGGATAATCATCCAACACCTTAAATTGCTGCCATATACTTTCAGACCATTCGGAGCGCCCTAAACCAGGCCCTATTACCAATACAGACTCTTGTCCTCTGAGCGTTGAGGAGATATTCATTTCATGTGATGCGACTGCCATCACATTAGGATTACGTACCAAAGAGGCGTTCAGATGTCTCTCTTGGGTATATAAACACACTGTGCCAGCACCACTTTTAGCAGCCGCCTCACTTGCCATAATGGCAGCACCGCCATACCCATGATCTCCAGCTATGACTGTGACATGCCCATAAGTTCCTTTATGGGAGTTTGGCTTACGCCCACAGGGGGGCATAACATCAAGTACTGTGGCAGCCAAAAAATAGGCTTGTGGCTGCTCAGACAGGTCAACTGCCTGTAAGTTCTCCGTCACAATTTCGCGGTAGAAAGACGGACCGTCTTGCAAATAATGCCCTATTTTGTCACCAATAAAAGTCACCACTAGATCGGCTTGCACCGCCAACTCAGCCTTACCTGTGAACAAATCTAAACCACTAGGGCAATCCACACTAACTAACCAAGCGCCCGCATCAGCCAAACCATTCATTACCTGAATCGCTCGCTCAAATTGCGCAGACAACGGCGCCCTAAAACCAATGCCCAACAAAGCGTCAACGATCACAGGAGCGTGATCATCATCTAGCTCATCAATGCTTCTTACTTGAACATTTTCAAGCTCATAGGCTATTTTCTCCGCCCGTAAGGCATCCCCTTTCCTAGGAGAACTGGCTGCATCATAAACTATAACCTGCAAGCCATCTTGCGCAGCAAGAGCCGCCACCACCCACCCATCGCCGCCATTATTGCCGCCACCGACAACAATCGCCAGGTGAGTCACCCCGCGTTGACGCCGCAAGATATGGTTATAAAGAGCCTGACCCGCACGCAACATCATTGGAAAGCTCGCGCCTTCATGGGCAAAGCTGGCCTGTTCACGAGACCGAATAGCAGCCACGTCGAACAAAGGGCTAAGAAAGCGTGATGAAAGCAAAGATGACATGATAGCGGCCTCCCATGTTTTGAACGTAAAGCCCAAGAGCACTGATATTAAGAACGAACCTTAATATCATCATAGCAAGACATTACGACAACCCGAACATGGTCGTACGATAATGCTTCAGCTCTTCAATGGACTCAATAATATCATCTAACGCTAAGTGGGCACCTGACTTTTCAAACCCCTCTAACGCTTCAGGCTTCCAGCGTTTAGCCAATTCTTTGATGGTACTGACATCTAAATAACGATAATGGAAATAGGCCTCTAGTTTCGGCATATAACGGTACAGAAAGCGACGATCTTGACCAACACTGTTGCCACAGATTGGGGATTTACCCGCCGGGACGTACTGCTCTAAAAAAGCAATTGTCTGAGATTCAGCATCCGCCATCGAAATATCAGAACTCAAGACTCGATCTGTAAGCCCAGATTGCCCATGGTGCGTCGTGCACCACTCATCCATGGCATCCATGACCGATTTTTCTTGATGAATGGCCAAATTAGGTCCTCTACCCAGTACATTAAGATCCTTGTCCGTCACAATCGTAGCAATCTCAATGATGGTGTCTGTATCAGGTTCTAGGCCTGTCATTTCTAAATCAATCCAGATTAGATTATCTTCGCTGTAACTCATAATGCACTCAATCCTGTATTTTAGTTGCTAGCCATTATACTCTATGCGTTTAAATTAACGACCGACAAATACGAATGTCAAAACGAAAGCTGACCAAACAACAATCTTGGCGCATAGAGCGTATTCATAAAGAACGTATGGAACGCACACAAAAGCGTGCTGACCGTGCTGAAGAGACGTTACAATCGTCCGATCTTGGCCCAGAAACCGAAGGCATCATCATCTCTCACTTTGGCACGCAAGTGGAGGTTGAAGGTACACAAGAACCCCATGTTGGCGTAAGTACACGCTGTAATATGCGTGCTAACCTCGGTCAATTGGTGACAGGCGACAAAGTTGTGTGGCGACCGAAGCACACCGAAGGCGGCGTAGTTGTCGCGCGCTCTGATCGCGACACGCTATTGCAGCGACCCGATATGCATGGTCGTTTAAAACCCGTCGCTGCAAACATAGACTTTATTGTCGTGGTCATCGCCGCAGAGCCTGTCCCTCATGCCAATTTGATTGACCGCTATTTAGTTGCCGCTGAAACTGTGGATATTCCACCTGTTATTTTGCTCAACAAAAGCGACTTGATTGACGAAAGTAACGCTAAAGACCTTGAAAAACTTCTAAAGACATACATTGATTTAGGTTATCAAGTCATACGCACATCGATCAAAAATGACGAAGGTATGGCCGAGCTCAATGAGTTTTTGAAAGACCGCATCAGCGTTTTTGTTGGGCAATCAGGTGTGGGGAAATCGTCGCTAATAGGAACGTTATTACCAGACATTGAAATCAGTGTTGGGGAACTGTCTCAGAAGCGTAAAAAAGGGACACACACCACCACAACGGCACGTTTATTCCATATGCCGATTGGCGGCGACTTAATAGACTCACCCGGAATTCGTGAATTCGGACTGTGGCACATCAGCGAAGATGAACTGCTTGAAGGCTTTATTGAGTTTCGACCACACCTCGGTTACTGCAAATTTCGCGACTGCTCTCATGAACAAGAGCCCGGTTGCGCCATTAGAGATGCATTAGACAAAGGCGAAATTACAGCACATCGCTTTGAAAGCTATCTTCGTATTCGACAGTCCATTCGCGATAATGATGCGTTTTAACCCTAGGCTTTAAAACACATTTTCAGGGGTCATGTTAGGATCAAGCTCAACCTGCTCACCACCAAAGCGGCGGCGGCTTGATTCTAGCATTCGTTTATAAGCATCATCGGTCAGCAAAGTTACTGAAATTCGGCGATTCTCAGGGCTTGCTGGATCCACTCTATTATATGGCACACTGTCCGCCAGTCCTATCACCTGAGCAATACGTTTAGGCTCTAAACCACCTTCTACCAACGCCTTCTTTGCAGCGTTCGCTCTCAAACTGGACAGGTCCCAGTTATCAAATAAACCAGTGCCAGTAAAACCGGAAGCATCCGTGTGCCCAGTAATAACAACAGGGTTCTCAATCATGCTAAAAACAGCCGCCATGCTCATGAGAGTATTCTCCATGTCCGGCACAAGTTGTGCACTACCACGTTCGAACATTGGCTTGTCAGGATCATCGATTAAAGTAATTCGAACCCCCTCGGGCGTGATTTCAATTCGCATATTTTGGTCGTTTGAATTAACACGGTCTAGACTTCGAAATTGCTCGATGAGCAAAGCGTTCATTTTTTCCAGCTCTTCGCCGTCATTCCCAGTCCGCATTGATTCTTCATCAGTGAGATCAGGTGTGCTTCCTGGGTCAGGCAAGTTCATATCGAGTTTACGCTCGGTACTCATTGCTGGGCTGCCACCTAAGTCAATAGGGTTGTTACTAAAGCCTGCCGTGGACATGCCCGCGGGATCATTAAAATACCCCTCGATTGCTGCCAATTCTTCGGGAGAGGATACATTAATAATCCACAACACTAAGAAAAAAGCCATCATCGCTAAGGCAAAATCGGCCAGCGCTATTTTCCAAGCACCACCATGATGACCACCTTTCTTGATCTTTTTTACACGTCGAATGACGGGATCATAATTATTCATAAACGCGCCCTAGCGAAACTGCTTCACTAACTCAGAGAGCTCAATAAAACTTGGGCGCAAATGTGTCGGTAACATTTTTCGCCCAGTCTCAACCGCAATCGCTGGAGGATGCCCTGAAGCCATCGCACTCAAGCAGGCCTTAATGCAAAGGTAAGCTTGAAACTCTTGCTCACCCAGACGCTCAAGATGAGCCGAGGCAGGGCCTACGAAACCATAGGCAAAGAAAATACCAAGAAATGTCCCAACAAGTGCCGCAGCCACGTGCGCGCCGATTTCTTCCATAGGCCCACCAATAGAGCCCATGGTAATCACAATGCCTAATACCGCCGCAACGATACCAAAACCAGGCAACCCCTCAGCCACTCGATTCACAGCATGTCCCGGCGCGACCAACTCTTCGGATACAAGCTCAAGCTCCGCATCCATCATGGCTTCTAATTCATGGGCTGGTAAGCCTGTGATAGTAAAAACTCGATAATTGTCTGTAAAAAACTCGACCAACTCATGATCACGAATTACATCAGGAAAGCGCTGAAACATTTCGCTTTCAAACGGCGCTTCAACATCTTGCTCTACGGCAAGAAACCCCTCCTGACGACTGCGCTGAAAGAGGTTATAGGCACAACTCAGTAACTGTGAGTAAAAAACTCGATTGTGACGACTGCCAAGCAATAGCTGAGGCAAAAGCTTGAAGGTTTTCTTTTGCAGAGAAGCCGGGTTTGCAACCATAAATGCACCAAAGGCGGCACCACAAATAATCAAAACCTCAAATGGTTGCCACAGTGCCAGCATTTCCCCATGGGATGCCAAATACCCCGTTACAACACTTATAAGAACAATCAGCGTTCCAGCGATTACGAACATAATTACATCCTACTTTTTGACAGTGTATGCTCACCAGACAATATACAGTATGATTAGTGCATCCATGCATTAAAACGGCAACGAAACAACTATTTAACAATGCCTTGAGCCTTAAATGTAACGAGCTATGAAGAATAAGTCACCCTTTGGTCTAAACGAATGGCTACTCTATCTACAGGACAGGAAATTTCCAGTTGGCTCTGACAGCATAGCTAAACTAAGGAAACAAATTAAAACGCCTGATGCCACGCTTGATAGAATGCAGAAAAACATAGCCTCTGAGCCGATGTTGGCGTTCGCCATCCTGAATCAAGCCAATGCGATTGTCACTTACAAACGCAATGACATTAAAAGTCCTATTCATGCCGCGTCAATGATTGGAATGAGCGGCATTAGTAAGGTGTTTGAATCTCTTGAGCCTTATACACCTATTGCCAAAAATCACGTTCATCGTGCTTTTTCTCGCGAAGTTCAGATAAGCTACGAAGCCGCCTTCATGGCACGACGCTGGGCCATTGAAAAAAAAATCAGTCATGTCGAAGATATTTTCTGGGTTACTTTTTTTAGAGACGCAGTACGCTGGCTATTGTGGTTTCACGCTCATGATGAAATGGAACAAATCACACAAAAAATTCGCCGTGGTGAAACCAATATCGCTGCCGAAAACAGTATTTTAGGCTGTCGTATCGACGAGCTTACGGTTGCACTATTTAAACATTGGCAAGTGCCGTCAGTGATCCTTGATTCCTTTTTAACTGATCAAATACCCACGGCCGAAGAACTGCAAAGCATCGCTCGACTAACACACACGCCAGATCAGTTACCGGGCTTTGCCGAAGACAAGCGCATTACTATTCTCATGAATAGCCCCCTTATCTTGGCCTACTGCGCGTCAAAAGTATCGCAGGAAGCCAATGTAGTTGGTTGGGGAAGTAAAAATTTACCATTTTACTATCGCGTCATTGCCGCCATCATCCATATACGCCTTGGTGACGCTATACAGTCGACTCACTTTGCTACCGCTGAAGCAGCTCTAGACGCGCGATATTCAATCAAACCAAGCTTAGCCGCTCAACTATTATCGCCAATATTGTTTACCAGAACTGAGGGCGCCGCAAAATCCAGCACCAAAAAAATAAAGGCAAACCCTTTAACACAGCTACAAGCTAAGCTTACGGATGTTACCGACAAGAAACAGCGAGCCACATTGGCAATGAAAGCACTGCTCGCAATATTTAAGAATCAAAGCGACCAAGTGTTGATTTTAAAACACAGCAATACGAGCAACAAACTTAGCCCAATGCTTCAATACGGATACGACATCAATACTCTCAAGGGCATCCGTTGGAATTCACCTTCTAATATCATTTCAAAGCTGGTCAGCAAACGCGTTGCCGTGCACTTTGATGACCAAAAATTTTCCAGCATGGCGAAAGACATGCCTGAGGGTGTAGAAGCACTATTGAGCAGCAAACAACATTTATTTTTAGCGTCATCTCCTGCCAATGAAACAGACACCTACATCTATTGGCTGGCAGGTAAAGAACAACTAGACCGAGACCAGTTTGAGACATTCAAACGCGTCATCAAGCTTGCAGACTAAATTAATTATCAGGACTTACAGTGAATAAAGATCAGCTTTTCGCATTTGCTCAATACATCACGCCACAAAAAGCCCTATCACGCTTTGTTGGTCGTATCGCCGAATGCACCAACAAGCAGGTAAAAAACACGTTCATTGGACAATTTGTTAAAAAGTACCAAGTAGACATGAGCGAAGCCATTCAAGAAGACCCGTTCAGCTACCGTAACTTTAACGATTTTTTCACTCGTGCTATCAAACCGGAAATGCGCCCGATCGCGCTAGGTGACAACGTTATTGCATGCCCAGCAGACGGCGCCATCAGCCAACTAGGTGACATTGAACACGGCACCCTCTATCAAGCTAAAAACCATCATTATAGCCTTACAGAGTTGCTAGGTGGTGATGCGGAGCTGTCTAATCAATTCCTTGGCGGCAAGTTTGCAACGGTGTATTTATCACCTCGTGACTATCATCGCGTTCACATGCCACTGGATGGCAAGCTGATTAAAACGATCCATGTGCCAGGAAAGCTGTTCTCTGTAAACAAGGTCACAGCTGAACAAATCCCTAATGTATTCGCTCGCAATGAGCGTACGGTTTGTATTTTTGAAACCAACGCAGGCCCAATGGCTGTCATATTGGTAGGTGCAATGATCGTTGCCAGCATCGAAACAGTCTGGACAGGCCAAGTAACGCCATTCAGCAAACAAGTGCAAACGTGGGATCACGAGAAACTTGCCAATATTCAACTAAAAAAAGGTGAAGAGATGGGCCGCTTCAAGTTGGGCTCAACCGCTATCGTGCTGTTTGGTAAAGATGCAGCTGAATGGGAAAAACACCTATCCGCAGAGTCCCCAACCCAAATGGGTATGGCATTTGGCAAAATCAAACCTTAATTCAAACTCTTGTTTTTACCCGACCCATAAAAAAACCCGCTTAATCGCGGGTTTTTTTATGTCTCAACATAACCTATTAAGGCATGTCGTCTTCTAGCTCTTCTTTTGGAGCAGGCACCAAGTCTTCGCGCGTGATATTTTGCGCCAGCAATAAATTCGCCGCCACAAAGATCGAAGAATACGTACCAATCAAAACACCTATTAGCAAGGCGAGTGAAAAATTATGGATACTTTCACCGCCATAAAAGAACAATACCAACAGTACAAACAAAGTAGTCATCGAGGTAATGATGGTTCGATCCAATGTTTGATTGATAGAGTCATTGATAAGCTCTGTCGGTGGGGTATCTCGCATAATTCGGAAATTCTCACGAATACGGTCACAGACAACGATAGTATCGTTGAGCGAGTAACCAATCACCGCCAGAATAGCTGCCAGCACCGTCAGGTCAAACTCAAAGTCGAACAATGAGAAAATACCCAAGGTAATAATCACGTCATGCGCTAAGGCTACAACAGAGGCCACTGAGAACTTGAACTGGAAACGTACGGCCACATACACCATGACAATAACCAGTGCCAGTAACATACCTAGGCCGCCCTGCTCTCGCAGTTCTTCACCCACTTGCCCACCAACGTATTCTGAACGCATCAGCTCAACGTCTACATCGCCATTATTACGCAGCGTACTCAGCACCTCATCACCCAATGTTGGCGTATAAGCATTGCCCATACGAACAACAACATCGGTTGAAGAGCCAAAGTTTTGCACCGTAACATCGCTGTAGTTGCCATCCGCCAATAAGGTTCGAACATCATCAAGCTGAGGTGCCACACTGTATTGCACCTCAATCAAACTACCGCCTGTGAAGTCCAAACCGAACTTAAGACCTTTAACAGCCAAAGAACCTAGCGAAATCAGCACCAATGCCATGGAGAACATCGCGACAATTTTACGCATCGCCATAAATTGAATATTCATCGTTTCACCGTCTCCTAGATAAATAAGCGCTTGTTTTTGCGTCCACCGTACACCAAATTAATTTGGGCACGTGTTACAACAATCGCTGTAAACATCGACGTCAAAATACCAAGAGAAAGTGTCACCGCGAAGCCTTTAACTGGCCCTGTACCTACAGCAAACAAGATCACCGCCACCAATAAAGTCGTGATGTTTGCATCCAGGATTGTTGTGAATGCTCGATTAAAGCCTGAATGAATCGCTTGCTGACTCGGCAGCCCAGCCTTAAGCTCCTCCCTAATCCGGGAGAAAATAAGCACGTTGGCATCCACCGCCATACCCATCGTCAAAACAATGCCGGCAATGCCCGGTAACGTTAACGTCGCCGACATTAGTGACATACATGCCATCAGCAGTACGATGTTCAACCCCAAAGAAATATTGGCAAACAAACCAAACACTTTGTAGTAAACAAGCATAAACGCCATCACGACCAACAAACCAATCTGTGCAGACAACACACCTAATCGAATATTTTCAGCACCCAGGCTTGGACCAATCGTACGCTCTTCCACAAAGTAGATTGGCGCGGCCAATGCCCCCGCACGCAGCAACAACGCAAGCTCAGATGACTCCCGAGGACTGTCCAAACCAGTAATACGGAACGAATTACCTAATGTCGTTTGAATGGTTGCAAGCGAAATAATGCCACGCTCACTGTAACTGCGACGCACTTCGGTCACTTTACCATCTTCACCTTCGACAAAGCGGCTACGGCTTTTATGTTCAATAAACACAACCGCCATATTTCGACCTACTGCAGTACGCGTTACACGCGCCATTTGTGAGCCGCCTTTACCATCAAGGCTAATGTTAACCTGTGGCCGACCGTTCTCATCAAACGAAGAGCTCGCATCCGACACACTGTCACCGGTAATGATAATATCTCGCTCAAGACGAGCTGTACGACCACTACCATCACGGAACGTTAACGTATCAACATCACCTGCGTTGGCATCTAAACCGGCTTCAAGACGAAACTCAAGGTTTGCCGTCGCGCCAATGATACGTTTCGCTGCCGCTGTATCTTGAACACCAGGCAGCTCAACAACGATACGGTTACTGCCTTGACGTTGAACCAATGGCTCTGCAACGCCCAACTCGTTCACACGGTTGCGCAACGTCGTTAAGTTTTGCTGCAACGCATAGGCTTCAACTTCGGCGCTGGCCGCTTCTGTAAAGCTCACGTCAACAAAGAACTCATTACCACTGTCGGTGGTGTTGTAAACGTACTCTGGAAATTGATCTTCTAGTACATCCAGAGCCGCTTGCTGATCCGCTTCACGTAAAAAACGGATCGACATCACAGCATTATTGCTCACTTCAACACTGCGGTAACGAATGCGCTCGGTGCGCATCGCATTTTTCATTTCACTTGCCGCAACATCTAAACGCTGCTTCAACGCTGCAGGCGTGTCCACTTCAAGCAAGAAATGCACACCACCACGCAAGTCTAAGCCTAATTTAGCCGGACCCGCACCAATAGAGGACAACCAATCAGGCGTTGTTGGCACTAGATTGAGGGCAACGACATAGCTCTCGCCTAATGCGGCAGAAATAACCGGCTTTGCTGCTAATTGATCTTCACCGCTATTGAATCGCAGTGTGCCACCAGCACTGGTAACTTCGGCTTCTTTTAATTCGATTCCCGCGTCTTGTAACGCTTTTTCCGCCGTTGCAAGGGTGCGCTGATCGACCACAGTGGTGGATTTTTGAGTGGACAGTTGAAGTGCTGGATCGTCTGGATACAGGTTTGGCAGAGCGTAGATAACGCCAAGCGCGATCACGAGCAAAATAAGCAAATACTTCCACAAGGGGTACTTGTTAAGCATGTAGGGTCCTTGGAACTAAGAGATAAATGACCAAGCAAGAAAGTAGAAAAGCGCCTTTAGGCGCTTTTCATCATGACATTAGATGGATTTCAGAGTGCCTTTTGGTAGCACAGCACCAATAGAAGACTTCTGGAATTTCATCTCAATGTTGTCGGCAACTTCTAGCACAACGTAGTTGTCATCAACTTTCGTTACTTTACCTAGAACACCACCATTTGTTACCACTTCCGTACCCTTCGCTAAAGAAGCTAACAAGTTTTTATGCTCTTTAGTGCGTTTAGCTTGTGGACGCCACATTAAGAAATAAAAGATAACGACAAAACCAACTAACAATACAAGGTTAAAAATCCCTGCATCAGCTGGCGCAGCACCTTCAGCGTAAGCTGGTGAGATCAAAGCGATCATGGTGTTTACTCTCCAATGGTTAAAAAATCGTTTGCGCACTTCCCTCATAGAAATCGTTGCGCATTTTTTGTTTATAATTTCGACAATTATTGGCTCAGTGGTGGGGTTTCCAAGCCACGTTTTGCGTAAAACTCATCAACGAAGGCATCAAATCTACCTTCATCAAGCGCTTGACGCAATCCCGCCATTAAGGTCTGGTAATAACGTAAGTTATGGATCGTGTTTAATTGCGCACCAACCATCTCTTGGCATTTGTCTAAATGGTGTAAATATGACCGAGAAAAGTTTTTACAAGTGTAACAGTCACATTCTTTATCTAATGGATTGGTATCATGACGATGAAACGCATTACGAATACGCACAATTCCTTCGGATGTAAACAAGTGACCATTACGGGCATTACGCGTCGGCATAACGCAGTCAAACATGTCGACACCGCGACGCACACCCTCAACTAAATCTTCAGGCTTACCAACCCCCATTAAATAGCGCGGTTTATCTGCTGGCATTTTGTGGGCTAGATGATCCAAGATTCGAATCATATCCTCTTTCGGCTCACCGACCGATAAACCACCAATTGCATAGCCATCAAAGCCAATACCGACCAAACCCTCTAAAGACTCGTCACGTAATGTTTCGTACATACTGCCTTGAATGATACCAAACAAAGCGGATGGACTGTCACCATGCGCATCTTTTGAACGCTGTGCCCAACGCAAACTCATGCGCATGGATTTAGCGGCTTCATCGTCGGACGCAGGGTAAGGCGTACACTCGTCAAAGATCATAACAATGTCAGACCCCAAATCACGCTGTACTTGCATCGAGATTTCTGGGCTTAGGAACACTTTATCGCCATTGACAGGAGACCGGAAACTGACACCTTCTTCCGTGATTTTACGCATATCGCCAAGAGAGAACACTTGGAAACCGCCAGAATCGGTAAGAATGGGTTTTTTCCATTGCGTGAAATCATGTAAATCACCGTGTGCTTTGATGACTTCGGTACCTGGGCGTAACCATAAATGAAAGGTATTACCTAAAATAATATCCGCACCGATTTCTTCAATGTCTTTGGTCAGCATACTTTTTACAGTGCCGTAGGTACCCACTGGCATAAAAGCCGGCGTTTCAACATCGCCACGCGGGAAGCTCAAGCGCGCACGGCGAGCCTTACCTGATGTAGCAAGCACTTCAAAGTCCATAAAACACTCTGGACGTTTATCTGACATTCGTCTTATTCCTCAGCAGTTGGCCCTTCGGCCTTTGGGTTTCGAGTAATAAACATGGCATCGCCGTAACTGAAAAAGCGGTACTTCTCAGCCACCGCAACACGGTATGCATTCATCACATTGTCATAGCCTGCAAACGCACTGATCAACATAATGAGCGTAGACTCTGGTAAATGAAAATTCGTCACTAGCACATCCACGGTTTTAAATTCATAACCTGGATAAATAAAAATACTGGTATCAGCAGCAAAAGGTTCAATTTGCCCTAACTGACTCGCCGATTCCAGTGAGCGTACGCTGGTGGTCCCTACCGCGATGACACGCTTACCATTGGCTTTGGTTGCGCGCACTTTGTCTACGACATCTTGAGAGACTTCGGCATACTCTGAGTGCATGACATGGTCTTTAATGTCATCAACACGAACAGGCTGAAAAGTTCCCGCGCCGACATGCAGGGTAACAAAGGCCGTATCAACCCCTTTTGCTTTTAGCTTCTCAAGCAGCGCATCATCAAAATGTAACCCTGCCGTTGGCGCAGCCACGGCACCAGGCGTTTTATTGTATACCGTTTGATAGCGCTCTTGATCACTCTCATCATCCGGACGCTCAATGTAGGGCGGAAGCGGCATATGCCCTACTTTTTCCAATACCTCAAGTACCGGCTCATCAAAACGTAAATGGAACAACGTATCATCACGCCCCACCATTTCCGCGCCATGAGACGCACCACGGTCGATACCTAATTCAAGGCGGTTGCCTACTTTCGGTGATTTACTGCAACGAACATGCGCTAAGATTTCATGTTCAGACAATAAACGTTCAACCAATAACTCTAACTTACCGCCAGACGCTTTTTGCCCAAACAAGCGCGCCGGGATAACTCGAGTATTGTTAAACACCATTAAATCACCGGGCTCCACACACTCAAGGACATCAGTAAAGTGTTTATGAGCCAACTCGCCGCTAGGACCGTCTAGCTTTAGTAGACGACTAGCAGTACGTTCAGGCATTGGGTAACGAGCAATGAGCTCTTCAGGTAGCTCAAAGCGATAATCAGACACGCGCATAATAGCTAATATGTATACCTAGAAAAATGATGCGGCATTTTAGCGAATTTCTAATCACTTGGGTACGATATAAGACAATTTCCCATTTCAATACTTGTTGAACGACTTCATGCTGAGCACTTTTCAACCAACCCAATTCAATCGCTGCGTTTTTTAACCTTTTTATCGAAAAACCGTTGACAGTTAAAAATAAATCACCATAATACGCCTCACCTTTTTCAAAGCCAGTGTGGTGGAATTGGTAGACACGATGGATTCAAAATCCATTGCCTATAAAGCGTGCCGGTTCGAGTCCGGCCACTGGTACCATCTTTATGATGCGAAAAGCCCCGAACGAGAGTTCGGGGCTTTTTTCGTTTCTAGGGCACTGAATATCGACTGCCTTAATATAAAAAACGGCACCTCATGCGCCGTTTTTTATTTAATACTCTTATATCGAACTAGCCGATCATTTCGCCGTCTTCACGGGAAATCGCGATCACACTTGAACGAGGCACAGAGCCCGCGCCGTTAGGCCAGTTTGAATCACCTTTCTCGCCTGGATGCTGAACACTGACAAACATGGTTGTACGGTCAGCACTCCATGCAGAACCCGTAATTTCACACTCTTTAGGTCCTACTAGGAAACGCTTGATCTCACCTGTCTCCGGATCAGCCACCAACATTTGGTTGTTACCTTGACCTGCAAAGCCTTTCTCGTTCGAGTAGTTACCATCCGTTTGAATCCAAAGCAGACCTTTTGAGTCAAACTTTAGACCATCTGGCGAGTTAAACATGTTGTCTTTATTAACGTTCTTAGAGCCTGCATAGGCATCATCGTACACCGCTGGGTTACCTGCCATTACGAACAGATCCCAATTAAATTTAGGCGCTGTATGATCTTGGCCCTCTGGACGCCAGCGAACAATTTGACCGTAGTTATTTTTAACACGTGGGTTTGGTCCACCAGCTGGCGTTTCGTCACCACCCGCATTCGGTTTAACGCCACGGTTTTTGTTGTTGGTTAGACAGCAGTATACCTCTGCTTTGTTTGGATTAGACGCGACCCACTCAGGACGGTCCATTGTCGTTGCACCCACTTTTGATGCAGCCTCACGAGTGTAAATAGCGATTTCCGCCTCGCTCATGCCTGTTGACTTCGGCGTTAACGCTAACCACATACCTGTGTTGTTATCGTTAAATTTAGCAACGTACAGAGTCCCTTCTTCTAAAAGGTCATTATTATCGCCGCCTACAACGAATTTATTCTTTGAGACGAAACGGTAAAGAAACTCACCTCGTTCATCATCACCTAGGTAAACCACAACATGGCCATTAGCTGCCACTTCTACTTCTGCGTTTTCATGCTTGAAACGACCCAGTGCAGTGCGCTTCTTAGGACGTGCAGTAGGATTAAGTGGATCAATCTCTACGATGTAACCAAAACGGTTTGGTTCTTGTGGATCTTTTGACAAGTCAAAGCGTGAGTCTGCCATTGCCCATTTGTAGCCACGATCTTCATGACTAATACCGTAGCGTTTCATCTGCGGCGTCAATTCATAGTTTTTATCACTTGAGGAGAAGTAGCCATTGAAGTTTTCTTCACACGTAAGGTAGGTACCCCAAGGTGTTTGACCGTTACCACAGTTATTCCAAGTACCTTTTGCAACCACACCTTTTGAATCGGCTTTGGTTTTCATAAGGTCATGACCACGAGCCGGACCCGTGATATCCATTTCTGTATCAGCGGTAATACGACGGTTGTATTCAGAATCTTTAACGATGCCCCATTTGCCATCGCGACGTGCGACTTCAACAACAGTAACACCATGTGCTGCTTTGTTTTTACGCACATCATCAGCAGTCGTTGGCACACCGTCTGTACGATTAGCATGCAGCGTTGAAGCATTTGTGTATTCGTTGTTCACACAAAGAATTTGACGACCGTTGTGCGAAAAAAGCGCCATGCCGTCATTGTGATCACCAAAGGCTAGCTCTTGAGATTCACCCGTACCACCTGTTGCTGGGTTAAACGCTGGCGCATTTGAAAATAAAGGCTCGCCCCAAGACGCAAGAACTTCCCACTTATAACCTTGCGGCACCGTGACAGTATCCATTGTGTTTGCTTTGACCATATCGAAAGCCAGACGAGACATTTTATTAGCCTCTTCACCTGCCAATGCCTTGCCCGCAGCAAATGTGGTAGAACCCATCACAAACGCTGTCGCGCCTACAGCTGCACCACCAGACAAGAAGCCGCGACGAGAAACCATGCTCTTAGCCGTTTCTTCAAACTCAACCATTTCTGGTGCAGGACGAACTAGCTCATCATGCTCATCAAAGCCTAACATTTGATCTTGCTTAACAGACATCGGTATTCCCTCAAATTATCGTTTCTAGTTATGAGGCTGTGAACACGTTTCCACTCA
This sequence comes from Marinomonas gallaica, assembly GCF_049821165.1. Classification (NCBI taxonomy): domain Bacteria; kingdom Pseudomonadati; phylum Pseudomonadota; class Gammaproteobacteria; order Oceanospirillales; family Oceanospirillaceae; genus Marinomonas; species Marinomonas gallaica. The sequence continues at coordinate 2,031,486 of NZ_CP187511.1, read as the reverse complement.
GTGCCACATCCTTAATTAAAATCGACGTCTATTAAGCCTGCCAAGCATGTCAGTTTGGTGTTATTAACATGACTGTTTGATAACAGAAATATTTCAACACTGTCATCTATATTATAAGAGGGTAAAAAAGCCAGAAAATCAGGGCTAGAGAAGCTATTAATTCAAACTTATTGTCGCAGTATTTGAGGCTTTCACGGCATGATTTTGCAGAAACTGCTCTAGCTGATCCGTAGGTAATGCCTTTGAAAATAAAAAGCCTTGGGCAAAATCACATCCCATTTGCGCTAATATCTGACTTTGTTCCTCGTCTTCCACGCCTTCCGCCGTCACCGTCAAATCCAAGGACTTAGCAATAGAGATAATTGCTTCCAGCATCACCCTACCACGATGTGTTTTAACGTCATTGACAAAAACACGATCAATTTTAAGATTATCCAATGGCAATTTTCCGAGATAACTCAGCGCAGAATACCCCGTTCCAAAATCATCTAGACAAATATTAATACGATGTAAGCGCAACAAATCAGCATTGGCTTTAACGACTTCGCCGATGGATAGGACAGCATCTTCTGTTACTTCAACTTCAACGACTTCAGAGCGCAAGTTACGCTCTTGTAGCCCCAACACTAAATGCTCAATCACATCACGCCGGACAAAGCTTTTTGCCGAGACGTTTATCGAGACAGGTGTGTCTTCACAAAAAAGAGACTGGTGATCGTATATCTCATTTAACGTTTTGCTAATAATGTACTTATCTAATTCTATGACCAAATCCAGCTCATGTACCACCTTGATGATCTCCAAAGGCGATACAAACCCCAGCTGATCGTCAAACCAGCGCATCAGAGCTTCATAGCCACACACCGCGCCAGTATTTAGATCGATTTTAGGCTGCATAAACACTTTTATTTTGCCCAGCCCTAATGCACCAACTAACCCACTTTCGATTTGCTTTGCACGCTCGTAATCTCTCTGAATCGAGTCGTTGTACAACACAAAAGGCAGCTCTTCTTGCTTAGCAAAGCCTAACGCAACATCAGAACGACTGACTGAGAGATCAAAGCTGGCACAAGATTCATACAAAGCACATCCTGCTCTCATCTCGGAATTAACCACTGCACGAAGATTCAGTAACGCTTGTAGGTTCGATAAACAGGCTGTGACATAATCCTCAACGTCACTGTATTTAGGCACACGATACACCACTAAAAAGCAACCTTCAGATAAACGGCTTGCCATCATTATAGTGGGATCTTGTTCGAACACACTGCTAATACGGCGCAGCTTTTCATCAACTTCTAAGTCACCATCTAACTTAAGCATGCGCTTGAAATTAGACAATTCAAACTGCACAAAAGCATAGGGCTGTTTATCAGTAGTCGGTTCCAATTGATCAAACTTTTTACGCAGATATTCTAAGTTAGGCAGTTTAGTGACAGCATCAAAATGCTTTAAAAAGTAGGCCTCATTCGCGGCAATGACCTTTTCTGATATATCAATACCTACCGCTTGTATATGCAGCCCTTCGTGGTCCATCACTCGACGCAACCACCACTCCACCTCATTACGACTGGCGCCAATCTGTAGCGTTAAAGGCAGCTTAAACTCGTTATCACCACCGTGGCGTAAAAGTTCCATACGCCCAATGAATTCCTCTCGACTAGCATCAAAAAGACACTCGATGAAGTTATCTCTGCGCTTTATACCCGCAACGGAAAATAGACCCTCAAAGGTAGCGTTAGCGAGCATAATCTCACCTTCCAAGCTCATCCGTACAATATACAAGCCCTGGCTGTTGAACACACTGCGATAACGTGTATCGACCCGCTCCAACTGCCGCAAAGTATTTTTGTATTCAGTTAGATCATGACAAATCCCCACAAATGATGGTTTTTCATCACTATCAGAGGTTTTCCCGACCGATAAATGCATATCAAAGAGATCACCATTTTTGCGACGTGCAATAACCTCTCGACCGCGACCAATGATTTGAGTATGGCCTGTAGTCAAATGATCGTGAATGTACTTATCATGTTTAATGGCAACACTTTCTGGCATCAATACTGATACATTCTGACCAATTACCTCATCGGCACAATAACCAAACAAGTCTTCCGCAGCAGGAGAAAACGCTATAATTAGCCCGCAATAATTAATAATAATAACGCCATCCGCCGCCGCGTTAATCAGCGCTTGATACAAAACTCCATCTTGGTTAACAGTTCCATCTTGGTTCATTGTTATTTCCTAAACCTTTGTACCAATTCATGCAAATCAACCGACGAGCGCATGGACTGCTCAACAGCCGAGCCAAATACATCCATAAGTTCTGTGTTTTCGTGAGCCAGTTCAGCAATGCGCACAACTTGGGTACTGGTTTCATCTATTACGCTGGCTTGCTGTACCGAGGCCGCCGACATTTGCATGGTTCGATCCGCTATGTCGTTCATTCGTTGGCTAACTTGCTCCATTAGAGCCTCTTCTTCCTCAACCAACTGCATACTGTGCATAGAGGCTTCTGCGCCCACCTTGGCTAGGTTAGCGGTACTAATAACGCTCTGTGATAGAGATTTCACTTGTTCATCGATATCATGTGTCAGCGCTTGAGTTTTAGACGCAAGGTTTCGCACTTCGTCGGCTACCACGGCAAAACCACGACCATGTTCCCCAGCTCGAGCTGCTTCGATGGCAGCGTTAAGCGCCAACAAATTGGTTTGCTCGGCTATTTGATCGATCGACTGAGTGGCAGTGGAAATATGATCTGTTAATGAACGAACATCATGAATCGCTTGCTCTACAGACTTAACTTTACTGGTGAGCTCCGCGATGGACTGTTTTACGCTCCCACCCAATACGGCCGCCTCTTGCATCAACACCGCTCCGGTCTGGGTAAAGTCAGCGGTCTCCGTCACATGGCGCGACACCTCATCGGTTGTTGAGGACATTTCTGTCATCGCTGTGGCCATTAGATCGGTTTGATTATTTTGATCCACCATTTTGTCATGACTCGATTTTAATGAGCCGTAGCAGGTTTCCATTTGCTGCTCTACCGCTGAACTAGATTCCTCGATACGCGTCAGTACGGTGGTCATACGACTGTGCAACGACTTCACTCCCATCGACAAAAGCGCGATTGGTGCGGAATGACTCGAATAGGTTTTCGCAATCAACGGATGCTGAAATGCGTTACCACCCAATTGCTTTTGGATTGATGAAATCATTAGGCGCTGCTTGGAATACAAATACAGACTGATTGAGATACTCATAAACAACGCTACCATTAAAGCCACTTGCATAGAAAACAACGCAAATATACTTCCTAGCATCACGACTAGTAATACAGCCAGTACCATTGGATTTACAAACCAATCTATGAGCGTTGCGAAAGCGCTTGGACTTTTTAATTGTTGATACACTTTTTCAGCGCGAGCTACGTCCTCTCGTTTCGGGCAAGAGCGGACCGATTCATATCCAATTACTTTGCAACTTTCATAAATCGGCATAACGTAAGCATCGACCCAGTAAAAATCACCATTTTTACAGCGATTCTTAACCAACCCCATCCACGCTCTACCCGATTTTAGTGTCTGCCACATATTCTCAAATGCCGCTTCAGGCATATCAGGATGACGCACTAAATTATGTGGTTGGCCAATTAACTCCGAGCGTTCAAAACCACTAATTTTAACAAACTCTTGATTACAGCTAACGATGTAACCCTTGAGATCAGTCGTTGAAATAAGCAGTTCGTCACTTGGAAAGCGACGCTCTTTCAAAGTGATAGGGTGATTCTTCCTCATTTACATTCCATTACAAAGTCTAATTGGTAAGGTGATTTATCGGCGGATAATGCCAACATACATCCAAAAGCGAAACAGTTGGCCTACTCTTTTTTACACTTTTATTTTCATAAAAGCCAAACCATTGATATTTATCATGTTATTTTATTTATAAATATGCATATTAAGCAATAAAAGTGCACAAGAATAGTGCAATCACCTTAAGACTTACACAACGTTACAGAACTCCTCCAAATACAAAAAAGGACGGGATACCCGTCCTTTTTATAATTCCAGTCTATAAAAGCAACTTATACTACTTTGATGTCATTCCGGTAATCATTTGCATAATCAGATTTCTAGGTCCTATTAAACTAAAGATAACGACCGCCAAGGTATGAACGAGCACTAGCAAGAAAGTTAGGTTTGCAGCCACTTCATGCAGCTCTTCAGCCCAGTCTTCTCCCCAAAAGATCCCTTCTAAACTCCAGCCACTTAATCCTGTCACACAAAGACCAAACAATAAGGCGAAGATCATCAACGCTCCTATTGGGTTGTGGCCGTTATCTTCGGGGATTTTACCAGAACGCATGATATGTATATGCGCCTTAATACCCGCCACGGATGGGAAAAAGTTTTTAAAACGAGCATTGGGACTGCCTACCATTCCCCAAACCAAACGAACAACCAGAGCGCAGAGAATGTAGTAGCCTGCCAACTCATGCGAATCACCGCCTTCTTCAAAAAAGAAATAGTTAAGCAAAAACGCAAGCGCCACTGACCAGTGAAACAAACGGATAACAGGGTCCCATATTTTTCCATGAGTCTTCATGTGCGGATTCCTGAAGTCGTTACTTAATCATCGATTTCTACTTTTACAGCGTCTCCCGTTACAGGATGGAAATATATTTCAACGCGACGATCTTTATTGTCATACCCATAAATCTCATAACAGCTACCACTTGTTTCTTTAAATTTTTTAATGCGGTAACCCTGTTCTTCTATTTGCTTTTTCATTTGATCTTGGGACATCCACATACTGCGATCTTCATCAGTACATTTAGGGCCCGCTACCGCAGCCCCGGCAAACGTTAATGCTAAAACGGACGTTAAAAAAATGGTTTTCATAATCTATCTCCTAGTAAGTAAAGTTGACTAGGTAAGATTAAATAGAAAGTATTAACGCAAACTTAAAGCCAGCCGAAACAAGCAACCGTTCGTTTTAATAGGAACATGACCGTTAACTAAGAGCTGTTTCGATGACTTTGGCAAGTTTAAGCAACGATTGATCTTTACCATTCATGGCTGTCAGCATGAGGCCCATGACGTTAGAATTGAAACTGTATGGCAAGGATATACTGCATCCGTCGATGACGTTAGCAAACGTCGTATTTCTTAAACAAAGCAGATTAATCCGGTCAAAATTTTCATCGGATTCGAACTGATCAAACTTAGGTGGTAAGCAAGCAACAGTTGGCATTAAAAAAACGGTATTTGCGTGCTCGCTTTGAAAGCGTGTTATTAAGGCGCTACGTTGAGCGCACGTTTCCATAAATACTTGCTCTGATACCCCTTCACCGCGCTTAATGCGTTGCTTCACACGCGGGTCTAGTTGCCCATCCTCTAACGAGAACAGCTGTTTGTAATAGCGTCGACTTTCAACTGCAGAAAACTGCCATACGGGCAAAGCTTTGTACGTTTCAAATAACGATAAATCGCAATGCTGGACAACTACACCATGACTTTTTAAGTGATCCAGCGCCACTTTAAAACCGTCAGTAATGTCTTTATCTAAATCATCAAAGCCAAAATTTTTCGGTACTACGAGGGTAAGAGGTGCATCAGCTTGCTGAGACGCTTTATTCGATGTCAGCACATTCCATGCGAGCTCACACGTTTCAACATTTCGCGCCATCACTCCAACGCTGTCCAATGAGTCAGATAACGGTAAGCACCCTACTCGCGAAACACTTGATTGACTTGGCTTAAAGCCCGTTAATCCACAAAAAGCGGCGGGGATACGTAACGATCCCCCCGTATCGGTTCCCAACGCAATATCAGCCATTCCCTTTGCGACAGTAACAGCACCACCACTGGTTGACCCTCCCGGTATGCAACCTGGAACAACTGGATTATTAGGTGTTCCATAATGCGGATTCAAGCCAACACCTGAATAGGCCAACTCAGTCATATTCGTGTGACCAATTAAGCTTGCGCCAGCAGCTCTTAATAATGCGACAGCGTGAGCGTCTTGCTGGGCCGGACGGTCTTTAAGCAACGTCGTGCCGCCTGATGAAGAGTGTCCTTTCACGTCAAAGGTGGCTTTAATCGAAACCACGGCCCCAGATAAAGGCTTATTTTTTATATCCGCCACTTCAATAAAAGGCGCTATAAAAACAGCATCTCTATTCTCTGTGATGTCATTACTGACAGCATTAAGATGCTCTGTTAGGTCACGATTACACCACGCTTTATGATCAATCATACTGAAATCTCCTTATCAGCCAAACACGAGTTTAGAAGCGCGCTCGAAAATGCCACTCTCCCTCAGCAATATCATTGCGAATGGAGTCACGAATATCATCATCTAAGTGTTCATCATCAAAATCATACAACCCTAGCAAGGGAAACACTTTATTACGCTTTATCTCTTTGCCAATGAATTCATAAACCACACGTGAACAACACGGCATTCGTTCTCCACTTCCTGACACACCTAAGCGCAGTCCCGTTAGTCGATCCACTCGGTTCTTAAACGTGGGGTATAAAATCGTTTGCGTCATTTCGAGATTGGTTAGTGTTTCGTAGTCGTGCAAGAAGATCCGATCTCCCAAAAACTGAACAACACCTTTGTACATACCATGAAAGGGCTTGCCAGTACGACGAGGCTTTAAGCGCTCAGTGCGTTGGTAGTAAGTTTTACTTCCTTGGCGCTCTATACATACCAATGTTCTCAGCACTTTTCCTGGGTAAGCCATCGATAAATAATATTCAAAGTAATAGCCCACGTACTTATCGATACCATGCTGACCAATACTGTTCAGCTTATCAAAATATTGTTGCTCTAAAGTAGATGCGATAGGCTCTTGTTCGGCAATTGGACGTACTTGAAGCAAACGACGAAATTGGCTATGAGGTAAAAGGATTTCATGCTCCTCAACCCCAAAAAAATCGCAAACTCGACGCAAGGTGCTGTTTGAGGGAAAGGTGGTACCGCTCAAATAGCGGTTAAATTGCGGACGATTAATTGACAGTCGTCGGCACACGTCTGCAATAGATTTATAATAGCTACAGAGTAACCTTAGGTTTTCTGGAAAACTTTCATTCATAAACACCCCCATTTACTTGCATACTAACGTGTCCACCCCCGCAGTTAAACCCCAAAAATAGTGCTAATTGGTGTTAAAAAAACATCAGAGAGCATCATATCAAGTCCATTTACGAACTCCCTTTTTAGCATCGAATTCGTTTCAATAGTAAGTATCTTAATGACCGTTTTTATAGATCTATTGCAGATTTTGATCTTAAAAACTTACTTAAACGAATTGCTCAGTAAAGCTCACTCTTTCACCTTTGATGTGCAGTGTATTACCAATACGCTGCACATCTTTTTTAGGATGCTGTCATGAATACTCGTTCTGAATACGATTTATTAGGTAATTTAGATGTGCCAGCAGAGGCCTATTATGGCATTCAAACTCTGCGTGCATCACAAAACTTTTCCATTACCGGCGTACCGATTTCTCACTTTCCGGAATTAATCAAAGCTTTGGCCATGGTTAAAGCGGCCGCCGCTCGCACCAACCAAGAGTTTAATCGGCTTGATGATGAAAAAGCCGATGCCATTGTATATGCTTGCCAAGATCTCATTAATGGCCAACACCATGATCAATTCATTGTCGACGTGATTCAAGGTGGCGCGGGCACATCGACTAATATGAACGCCAATGAAGTCATTGCTAACATCGCACTGAGCAAGTTGGGGCACAACTTAGGTGAGTATCAATACCTTCACCCTAACGACCACGTTAACCAGTCCCAATCAACGAATGATGCCTACCCTACCGCTGCTTGCCTAGGTATACAGTTTGCTGCCGACAACTTCATTCCAGCACTTACATCACTAAAAGGTGCATTAGAAGAAAAAGGTAAAGCGTTTGCACACGTTTTAAAAATGGGCCGTACTCAACTTCAAGACGCTGTCCCAATGACCTTAGGTCAAGAATTCGACGCCTTTGCTGTCACTCTTGGCGAGGACATTGACCGTATTCATGAAGCTTGTGCCTTGCTATGCGAGGTAAACTTAGGCGGTACGGCCATTGGCACTGGAATTAATACCCCTGAGGGCTTTTCTAAAAAAGCCATTGAAAAGCTCGCGACTATCTCGAAAAAGCCTCTAGTTCCCGCTTCCAACCTAGTTGAAGCAACCTCAGACATGGGGGCATTTGTTTTCTTCTCTGGTATCTTAAAACGCTTGGCAATAAAACTAAGCAAGATAAGTAATGATTTACGCCTATTATCAAGTGGGCCTCGCACGGGCTTTGGCGAAATTAAACTTCCCGAGATGCAACCCGGTTCATCGATTATGCCTGGTAAAGTAAACCCAGTGATTCCTGAAGCCATGAACCAAACAGCTTATCAAGTTATTGCATCCGACTTAGCCGTTAGCCTTGCTGCAGAAGCGGGACAGCTTCAGCTAAACGCGATGGAGCCAATGATTATCTATAATTTATTAAATTCTTTAAAGATGCTAAAGCAAGCATGTGAGATGCTCGAAACTAAATGTATTCGTGGTATCGAAGCAAATGAAGACGCTTGTTTAGCTCATGTGGAGAATAGCATTGGTATCGTAACGGCTTTGGTACCACATATCGGTTATGCGAACGCTTCACGCATTGCACGTCGCGCATTGCTAAGCAATGCGACTATAAAATCGCTTATTCTAGAAGAACAGCTGTTAACCGAAGCTGAGCTTAATGAGCTACTGAAGCCAGAAAAAATGATCGCTCCTACTCAAGTACAAAGCTGATCACCAAGGAGATAACGTGACGCAGAAACTTCTTATCGTTTATACCGGTGGCACCATCGGCATGGCAAAAACTGAGCAGGGATTAGCCCCTGCAGCGGGCCTTGAAGGTCGCATTCAAGCCAGCCTCGGCGAAAGTCTGAACGATTTACCCGCGTTCGATGTGATCGAGCTCTGCCCATTGATAGACAGCTCAAATATCACGACGTCGAATTGGAGTGAAATTTTCGACACCTTACAAGGTAACTGGGCTCACTACGCAGGGTTCATTGTGCTTCACGGCACAGATACGTTAGCCTATACCGCAGCGGCTCTGTCTTATATGCTCGGAGCTTGCGATAAAAACGTCATCATAACGGGCTCACAGATTCCATTAGGTATGAGCCGAAGTGATGGTGTAAGCAACCTTGAAGCTGCGATGTCTATTGCAATAGAACCCAGCTTTGGAACCGCCACGGTCTTGTTCCATCATTCTTTGATGCAAGGTAGCCGGGTGACAAAGTTCAGCAGCCATAACTTCGCTGCATTTCAGTCATTTAATGCTGAGCCTTTAGCGAAACTATCCATTCACAAGCAATTCGACAGAGTTAAATTAAATGATGGCAACACTTGTACGCCGCCACCACGTCACTATGAATTCAAAGCAGACAGTGTTGGTGTATTAGTATTGCACCCCAGTTTGCCATCGAGTGCCTACCAAGGCTTCTTAAACGATGATCAATGTAAAGCGGTCATCATGCAAACCTACGGTGCAGGGAATATTGCTGATTCTAATCAAAACTTGGTCGCCTTTTTAGCCGCGATGCAAGAACGAAAGAAACTTGTTGTCAACGTCACTCAATGTGCTCATGGTGGTACGTCACAAGGAGCTTACGCTGCGGGTTCTCTATTAAGTCGTTTGTCGATATTGGACGGTAAGGACATCACCTTGGAAGGGGCATTTACGAAGATACACTGGCTACTTGCCCAAGAACTATCATTCGAAGACATTCAACAGCAATGGAAAACGCCCCTAGCAGGTGAATTTAGCCTCGACTAAATCATGAACAAAACGGTCATAAGCAGCCATCACCTTAAAACTAGGTATCACTGATTGTATACTTCCCTACCAACGAGGATGATTTAGTCCTCCATTGGTTCTTTTGGAAGGTACTTATGACAATTTCACTCACCACACCTGCGATGCTGTTCCCTGCTGTGTCGCTGTTGCTGCTGGCTTACACAAATCGCTTCGTCACACTCGCATCACTGATTCGCAACTTTGATCCAGAACACAGTACCGAAGGTACTCAACAACAGATCGCTAATTTGCGTAAGCGAATTTATTTAATTCGTCGTATGCAGGAAGCAGGTGTGATTAGCTTTTGTTTATGCGTCGTCTCAATGATGGCGCTGTACTGGAAATACGAGACGGCTGGAGGGTATATTTTTGCTGCCAGCTTAGCGTGCCTACTCTATTCTTTGTTTTTATCGGTTCGCGAAATTAATATTTCTTGTGACGCGCTTGATGTTCATCTACAGAACTTTAAAAAAGTCGATAATAAGACCCTAAAATGACAACGCGTCATTCTCTGAGCAGACCATGAGAGTCTGCTCGCCATTGATACTGATATCAACACGGAACACAATCGGCCGACAGCACACTTGGCAATCTTCTGTGTACTCATAGCTTTCGTCCATGAATTCAACCACTACTTCAATGGTTTCGCCGCAATAAGGACAATCTACCAGTTCATTGGATAATATATTCAGCATGCCTACTCCATTTGATTATTTTGACCAAACTGCCCATTCATTACCGCTTGGATCGAGGAAATGAAAGCGCCGCCCACCTGGGAACTCAAAAATAGGCTGCTCGATCGTTCCGCCATGGGATTCGACACGTGCCAAAGTCTGAGCCAAATCATTGCTGTACAGTACGACCAAGGCGGCGCCACTTTGTGGTCTAGAGGTAAACTCTGCACGAAAAAAACCACCGTCCAAGCCTGAGTTTGAAAAGGCACTGTAATCAGGGCCAAAATCTTCGAACACCCAACCAAAAACCGTTTCAAAAAATGTTTTGTTGGCTTCTAAATGCTGAGCGGGTAGCTCTACATAGTTAATATGATTAGATTGCACTACATTACCCCTCTAAATGGTTGCCATGGTAACTAACACCACACTTCCCAAAATCATCACACCTCCAAACCATTGCTGGGAAGAAATACGCTCATTAAAGCGACATTTTGAAAGATACAATGTACCTAAAATCTCTGCCTGCCCGAGTGTTTTCACCAACGCAGGATTTACTAAAGCAAAGCCCGTGAACCAGCCTATAGAACCTAATGAGCTCAATATACCCACTTTACAGCTTAATTTTACCGAGCGGTTTATCGGGGCTTTTAAATCTTTCGTTAACACAATTTGAATCGTACATAAGATCACTGACTGTAAAGCTAGAACATACCAGAGCGTCGCGCCAGCACTGGTAATAATTGAACCCTCTAAAGAGTGACTGGCAAGTGATGCAGTGACCGACGTTATCGCAAAACAGAAACCACTTCCTAACCCCGCAATCAGAGACAGATCCTTATGCGCATGACGCAGATTTTCTAAGCGAATACTCATAACTAATGCGCCAAATACCCCCAACACAATCCCCATCCACGCCATAAAGCTCAGCGAATGATGAAGCAACGGGATGCCAATCAGTGCGGCCAATACGGCTTCCGTTTTGGCCAACAACGTGCCAAGCGCAAAGCTCCCTGATTGAAAGACTCTTAGCATTAGATAGGTTGCAAACACCTGAGCAATTGCGCATACAGTAGCGTAGCCTACAAATTGCCACGCTAGAGGAAATGAAATACTGCCCAAAGCAAACCAACAAACGAATAAATACAACGTCACCAATGGTAAGCCATACAACGATCGCGCCATGGTTGCATGTAAAAACCCCTGCTCTTGGGACAATGTTTTTTGATGCGCGGTGCGCATTGCTTGGCAAGCTGCCGCAAATAAAGTGACAAAGATCCACATGTCGAAGTATTCTTCCCAATCTTTAATGTATTAGTGTCAAGAATGCTATCTATCTTATTATTTGTAAAAGGAATAATAAGAATTCTATAGATAACTTCTCGAAATACAAATACATCAATTAAAAGGCTTTTAAGCTTTTTCATGCACCTCTAATCGTTAAGTGATCAACTGTTGTGAAAAAACAATTTATTAAATTTGGTATCGTAGGAAGTATCGGCTTTCTAGTCGATGCGTGCGTACTGTGGTTTTGCTCCCATTGGCTACCCTATCCAACTGCTAGAGCCATTTCCTTTTGGGTGGCCGTGACCTCGAACTGGTGGTTTAACCGCATCTTTACTTTTCAGGACGCCAATCATCTAGAAAAGCCGCATCAGCAATGGGGAAAGTTTTTCTTAGCATCTTTAATCGGCTTTATCCCAAACTGGGGAATTTTTGTATACGCTATGTGGTTAGGAGAACAGCTGGAACTTTCTCATTATGCTCTCTTCCCTTATGTTGCTATGGTTCCTGGCGTCCTTGCCGGTATGTTAGTTAACTTCTCCCTGTCCAAGTTTTGGGTATTCAAAGCATAATGTTTTACTCAGGCGTTTCTACACGACCGTCTGCATATCTTGCGAAGCGACCAGCGCCGTCACCATGGGTCTGGTCGTTATCTGGCCAAGACCAACCACCAAATTGCGTGTTCTGGAAATCAAAGAACGCTTGCTGCAATTCTTGTCGAGTATTCATGACGAAAGGGCCGTGCTGCTGAACAGGTTCATCAATTGGACGTCCTTGAAGCAGCAAGAATCGAGCCTTCTCTGTCCCTGTGTTTTTAAGCACAATCGATGCATCACTGATCAGCACCAAGGCTTCTTTTATGGTGATAGACTCACCGTCTAACTCGCCCGTTTGGCCTTCAAAGAAATACAGCGTACGACTTAAGTCAGCGGCGGCGGCAGGCAATACCCAATGAGCGTGTGGATCAAGATCTATGATCCAAATAGCCACTTCATTATTAGCCTCTCCAGCCCATGAGTCGGGTGGCGGCGTCAAAGCAGACTTAATCTCGCCACTTGGTAAGCGATAATCCCCTGCCACCACCTTTACTTGTGCTTTATTGCCTTGCTCATCAGTCACATCGATGACTGGTGTTTGCTCATTCCAAAGCATAGCAAAGTGGGGCTCCACCATTTTGCTTTTGGCCGGTAAATTTAACCAAATTTGGAACAGCTCGATTGGATTTGGCTTGTCTTCGTAGACTAAAGGGAACATTTCAGAATGCTGCACACCTTTCCCTGCGGTCATCCATTGTGTATCACCTTCACCATAGCGCCCTGCTGCGCCCATAGAATCGGCATGATCAACAAAGCCTTCATTGACAATGGTCACGGTTTCAAACCCACGATGTGGGTGAGCGGGAAAACCAGGCACTTTACTACCGTGATACATACGCCAGCCATTGATACCAGCGAAGTCTTGTCCTATTTGACGGCCCGACAATGACGCCGCTGGGCCAAGCTGACCATTTCCTTTGGGAAAATCATCGTTGTGAAAAGCGCAAAATAGAAATGGATCAAAGGTAGGCCAAAACATTTCCAACTTTAATCGCTGCTTTATGGAAGCTGACATGGTAATTCCTTATCAAAGTAAACGTATTTCTATAAGACTATCCCAAGCCCCCCTAAGATTCGACACTCTGCACGAGACTTTCATACTCTATGAATTATGTTCCAAATCAAGTATGAGCTAAATTTCTTATGTTAGCGTTGGGATAAGACTTTCGTCTTAAGCGCTATGTAATGTGTTGACCGCCATAAAGAAACTAAGAAAGACTAGCAAAAAAATAATAGACTGGAGAGTACCTCATGGTACGTATTTGGATAGCAACATTTATTATGGCAGGCGTTTCCATTGCTGCGTTTTTTTATGCAAACATTCCTATGTGGTATGCCGTTGGCACGACACTTATATGCGCCTTGAACGGCATTATTGCAATGCTAAGTCATCAACGTTACTTCAAAGATCAATCGGCTTCCTCTACTCAACTCAGCACTTCTTCAGTTGGCCATTCAGGAAAAGTCGCGTCATCAGTCTCTGCAACCGCCTCACAAATGGCCATTGGTTCCGCAGAAGTCTCTTTTGCTGTAGACAGCTTGACGCAGAATATTCAAGAAGTAGAACAACACAGCCAGCAGATTTCAGAGGCAACGACAGATCTGAGTAATAACGGCGAGCAACTCGCAAATCATATTGTGACGGTAAACAGTACGATGGAACAAACGGCTGTGGCGGCATCACAATCAGAGCACCAATTAAGAGAAGGTGCTGAGCGTGTTGTAGCACTCACGACCGCCGTTAACAGTGCTTCCGAGCAGCTTGAGCGACTGAAACAAAGTGCTGATGATATCGAAACCATTACTGATGTGATCAAAGGCGTCTCAGAGCAAACGAATCTACTGGCCCTCAATGCCGCGATTGAAGCCGCTCGTGCGGGTGAGCAAGGGCGTGGTTTTGCCGTAGTAGCAGACGAAGTACGGACCTTAGCTGCAAAAAGTGCCGATGCCTCACAACAAATTGCAGACATGCTGACTGAAGTGCGTGAAAATACGCTTAGAACACGTGATGACATGGCTAATGTTACTGAGCAAAGCCAGCATTTAGAAGCTGAGCTGAGCGAAGTCACTGACACATTTTTAGGCATCACTCAAGATGTCAAAACCGCCTCGAAGTCGATGGAAGAAATCAAACAGTCGAGTCTTGGCTTTCAATCTACTAGCCTACAAATTAACAAATCCATTGATGACATCAGTGCTTCACTAGCGACGCTGTCACGTCGAAGTGAAGAGCTTTCAAACCAAGCTGGCTCATTAAGTCAGGGAACCGAAAGCGTATTCTTAGCCTTAGATGGCATTCCTCATGACAACTTCTTTAGCACCACGCTTGAGGAAGGCAGGATCGCTGCGAAACAAATTGGCGCACTTTTTGAGTCTTGGATTAAAGATGGCAAATTGAATCAAGGCGCGTTGTTTTCTGAACAATACCAACCCATAACAAACACCAATCCGACTAAGTTTTCCACCAGCTACGATCAACTGACAGATCAATATCTACCTAACATTCAAGAGCCTATTCTCGATCGGAATTCGCATATCCTCTATGCTGGTGCAGTCGATCGAAAAGGTTATTTTCCCACACACAACCGTCGCTATAGCCAACCATTAACCGGTGATTACGAAAGAGACTTAGTAAACAACCGCACGAAACGTATCTTTGACGACCCAACAGGGCGTCGTTGCGGCAGTCACACTGATACATTTCTAATGCAAACCTACAAGCGTGATACCGGCGATATTTTACATGATTTATCGATCCCGATTTACGTCAATGGCAAGCACTGGGGCGGCTTCCGCATTGGCTTCAAAGCCGAGTACAATTAACCATTAGCGGTGTATGGCAAACTGACATAACGCATCATGCCTATCGAAAAACAAAGATGTTACAACGGCCGTTGTATCATCTTTAGGCTTTCTTTTGATTACAAAAGTTTCAATTCCACCTTTTACTTTCTTAAGTAACTCCAGACTTCTGTCTCTCAGAGAGATTGGTAGACTGCGCTCTAATAATAAACACAAAATAGAGAGTATCTTCCATGATTAATAACGAAGCACTACCTTCGAACGACCAACGTGAGGTTAAAATTGTCCTGTTAATCGCGGCGTTCGTGATTCTGCTGGCAACGTTTTTTAACCAACTTCCTGGTGGCATGATCGGCGCATTAGGTGCCATGGTCATTGTTGGTTATATTCTAAACTACCTTGGTGATCGAACACCTATCATCAACCAGTTCTTTGGTGGTGGTGCCATTGTTGTCATCTTTGGCTCCTCTTACCTATTCCATTCGGGGTTCCTTTCCGGTGAGATCGAACAGCAAATCACCACCTTTACTAAAAGCGGTGGTTTCTTATCGTTCTACGTTGCCAGTCTAGTAACGGGCTCGATTTTAGGAATGAGTACGGATACTCTCAAAAAAGCCGCGTTAAAATACATCCCTGTTATTTTAGGAGCGGTATCTGTTTCCTTCTTGTTTGCGGGTGTCATAGGCTTATTCTTTGGCAAAAACTTATTTGAATCACTGATGCTAATTGCCTTGCCTATCATGGGTGGCGGCATGGGTGCAGGTGCTGTACCTCTGGTCGAAATCATGTCTGGTCGTACCGGTATGGACACTTCTACCTTAATGTCTCAAATGGTCCCAGCGCTCGCCATTGGTAACGCCATTGCCATCGTGATCGCTGGTCTTCTTAACAAAGTAGGTCAAATAAAGCCTAGCTGGACAGGTAACGGAGAGTTAATCCGCGGTGATGCCCCTGATCTAGAAGACAAATCAGGTACTGGCGATATATTAGATGTTAAGAAATTAGGCATGGGCGCACTAATTGCCATCAGTATGTTCTTCTTAGGTACACTGCTGTCGAATATCATCAGCATGCACACCTACGCGCTGATGATCCTTTCAATTGCGCTTATCAAAGTGTCTGGTTTAATGCCTGAGCGCCTCGAAAAAGCCGCGCATGCTTGGTACACCTTTGTGGTTGGCAACTTAACACCTGCACTGCTGGTCGGCATCGGTGTTGCCTACACCGACTTAAATCAGATCATTGATGCGTTAACGCCGATGTACTTTGCGATGGTTTTTGCGACGGTACTTGGCGCGGCCATTGGTGCGGGTCTAGTGGGTCGTCTCATGGGCTTCTACCCTATCGAATCGGCCATTACTGGCGGATTATGCATGGCAAACATGGGCGGAACTGGTGATGTTGCAGTACTCGCCGCAAGCAAGCGTATGCAATTAATGCCGTTCGCTCAGATCTCTTCCCGTATTGGCGGCGCCTTTATGCTAATTCTGGCTACTTTTGCCATTCAATTATTGGCGTAAATAAGACTATTCCAAGGGTCCTCTATGAGGACCCTCACTCCTCCCCTATAATGCTAGGTATTCGCCCATGACCGCTAATACCATGACTCTGAAATCCTATTTAACAGCCATCATACTGATTACCATCACGCTGATTATTGCTGTGTCGGGTGCGTTATTAGTCTTTGTTACCAAACAAACGTATTTAGATGGTATCAGCCAACGAGGTACAGAGTTGGCAAGTGTTCTCGCGGAAGACAGCCATATCATCCAAGCAGTTAGGCGCTCTAACCAAGGCATTGATCAGTCACTGCAAGACTATATTGAAACAATCCGCGCAAAAACTGACGCGTCTTATATTGTCATAACTGACCAACAGGCCATTCGTTTAAGTCACCCGCTAACCCAGCGTGTCGGAAAGCGTTTCCAAGGGAACGATATCTATCCGACCTTAGAAAAAGGCCTCACCCGTACCACTGTTGCTACTGGGACGCTTGGATCAGCCATCCGTAACTTTGCACCTATTATTGAAAACCAACAGGTGATCGGAGCGGTGAGTATTGGCTACTTAGAGCAGTCAGTAACGGACTTATTGTTTAATTATTATCTCGAAGCCATGCTTTGGTTGGGATTTATTTACATAGCCGCAATTCTGCTAACTCTGTCACTATTAAGTAAACTAAAGCGTACTTTTTTAGACTATGAGCCAGAAGAAATCGTACAGCGTTTTAAAGAACACAGTTTATTACTTGGCAGCATCAGAGAAGGCATTATCGCCATCGACCGACACCATAAAGTGACAGCCATCAATGATGCGGCATGCTATTGGTTAGCACCAGATCAAGACCATCATAAGCTCATCGGTTTACCTTTAAATGAGTTATCACAAACACTTGCTTTACTCATCGTCGATACATTAAGCCATCGCAGCAAACACTCCGTAACGTTAGGCCGACATGATTTCGCCGCATCCTTGTATCCGATACAAATTGAAGCTACGCATTCTGGTTACTTGATTGTTCTTAATCATGAACAGAATATGTCCGAGCTTGAACAGGAGCTTGCAAGGACTTCAGCCTACGCCAATCAACTTCGATCCAAGACCCATGAGCACAACAATAAACTTAATGTGCTTTCGGGGTTGCTGCAGGCAGGCAACACACAATCCGCGATCGACTATTTGCAACAAGAAAGTGATCATCATCAGAATCTGCTGGGAGCACTCGTAAGAAGTATTGAGAACAGCACCGTCGCAGGCATGCTGTTAGCGAAATACAATACCGCAACCGATCACAACATTGATTTCACACTAGACGAAGATAGCCAACTTAAAAATTACACTCAATCTTCCAATGATGATTTAGTATCATTAATTGGCAACTTAATTGACAATGCCTGTGACGCGGCACTGAAAAGAATAAAATCAGCCCCCGAAGTCAGTGTTTTCATTAGTGATAGAACGAATTATCTGATGATTACCGTAGAAGACAGTGGCCAAGGTGTCGATGAAAAGATTGCGCAACGTATCTATGACTTAGGAGTAAGTAGCAAACAAAATGCACCTGAGCACGGATTTGGGCTCTACTTAGTGAGCCGTATCGTAAGCCGATATAACGGCACCTTAGACTGGGAACGCAGTGATCATAACACCACAGTATTCAGTGTTTACCTAGATAAACGAGAACTAGAACAATGACTCAATATTCCGTTTTGATCGTAGAAGACGATCCACAAGCAAGCTACACACTAGAACAAGCGGTTAATAAGCACCCTCTGTTTAAGGTCATCGCTGCGGCAGAATCTGTTACAGAAACGCGTGAGTATTTAAAACAGCAACCAGATGTCATTTTATTAGACATTACACTGCCCGATGGGGACGGCATGAGTTTGCTAAGAGAAATACGCCAACAAAATGTTGATGCTTCCGTGATCATGACCACAGCAGAACGTGAGTCCAGTATGGTCGCTCAGGCAATTCAATTCGGCGTGATTGATTATCTTGTGAAACCGCTGCGTCTTTCTCGTGTTCATCAAGCTCTTAACGACTTCATTGCTTTTCAAGCAAAACTCGAGGAGTCGGAGCAAATTGATCAACTTCAAATTGATGACTTGATGCGTAAAAGCAATGTAGCAAGCAAAAGCCGTAAAACACCAAAGGGTATAGACGCCACAACACTTGCAACTATGGTTGAGCACATTAAACAGCGCCAAGAGCCATTCTCAGCCCAAGAAATTGGCGACGCATTAGAGCTAAGCCGAATCACAGCCCGACGCTATTTAGAGTATTTAGAAGAGCAAGGCATGGTTAGCATGAGCCTTAATTACAATACCGGCGGCCGCCCTAAACAGCTTTATCATATTGTCGGTTAACCGCTTTTTTCCACCATGGATACTTTACTCGCATATTCGCCACTAATAACGAACCAATAATGAGTACAACACCACTCCATTGCAAACGGTCTAACGACTCGTCCAACATCAACATGCCTAATCCTACAGCAACGATCGGATTAAGCAGGGACAGCATGCCAAAGGCATTTGGCCCGACTTGCTTTATTGCATTGACCGCAATTAAATAGCCCAGTGCGGTATTCAAGATCACCAACCAAATCAACCCAGGTAGCTCATCGGCGCCAACAGGCATTGGTGCCCCCTCAAAGAACCAGGCAACCGGCACCAAAAGTACACCAGCCATTAGCAATTGCCATGTCGCCACCCCTAATATATCGGATACTTGCCAATGCTTAGTCAATAAGCTGGCAATCGCAACAAACAGTACCGCAGCTAAAGCACAAGCCACACCGATGGGGTCGAGGTCTGCTGAAGGGTTCAACAACAGAATCACCCCAGCCAAGCCAACCATAGCACTGATGGTCGCTTTCAGCTGTGGACGCTTCCCTTGTATCAACCACTGAATAATAATGAGCAGTAAAGGTAAGGTCGCACCCAATGTGCCCACTACACCACCAGGCAAGCGATAAGCTGCGGTCATCAGCAAGATGAAGAATAAGCCTATATTAAAAAAACCTAAAATAAATACCTTACTCAAAGACATTCTAGGTAATCGACGAACAAAGAAAAGCAGAAAAACTCCCGCTCCCAGTGCACGCCAGACAGCCACCCAAAGAGGTGTCATATCCGTTAAAAACAAGCCAACAGCAGCATACGTACTGCCCCACAAAATCGGAGCTAACGCAGCAAGTAAAAATGGGTACATAGAGCCTCACATGAAATTTTATCTTTTAAAAAAGATACTTTTTTAAAAGATATTGCCATAGCGTCTTTAAATCAAGTATCTTTTGTAAAAGATACTTTTTTGCAATGCATTTCCACAGTTTGAGAGAAACATGTCTGATCACGTAGAAAAACTTTTACTGCAATGGAGCGATGTTCGACCAGATCTCGACTGCAGCCCAATGGGTATCATTGGTAGAATTGGCCGTATGGAGAAATTCTTATCGCCATCTGTAGAGGCCGTTATAAACTCACATGGCATGAGCCGCATAGAATTCGATTTAATGGCGACCCTGCGTCGAGCAAATGGTCCTCTAACACCAACAGAGCTCTATAAAACCACCATGCTTTCGTCTGGCGCCGTTTCTAGTAAGTTAGATAAACTCGTCGATCGAGCTTGGGTAGAGCGTCTAGTCAATGAAGAAGATCGCCGAAGCTGTCGAGTTATTCTTACTGAGAAAGGCATTGGAGTTATTGATCCAGCAGTCGAAGACCATGTCTACAACCAAAAAAAACTCCTCGAAAGTTTAACCTCCGAGGAGCAACAGACTTTAGGAAACCTACTGGCCAAATGGCTTGGCGAGCATGAAAATCAGCTTTGAATTAATTCAAAGTACTTAGCGCAGCATAACGTTCAGTGGACGCCATATTGACTGCACGCTTCAAGGCATCTGGCGTTTGATACACTTGAGTAATGAATTTCTGATCTTGGACTTGTTTCGCATCTAGATAATTATGCTCGACTAACCAACCTTTTAAGGCTTCTTGATCCAGCTGACCATCAGGAAGCTTCATTTTATTCATATCATCATCGGATAACTGCGCTACGGTTCCACCAGGCAAATAAATTGCGCCCGTAATAAAGTCCACACCAAACGCGACAACCCCAGGAACAAACCAGAACAATAAGCCTAAGGCATCTAACGCCACCACCCCAATGTCCAGCTTACCGCTGTTCTGCCCCTGACGCTCTGGATAAATTAATGTGCCACATGCAGCTAATTGGGACACAATGACCGAACCTACTACAAATTTAGTAACGCCTTTCGATGTGATGTTCATGTTTTTCTCTCCTGTAAAAGCTTATGTATTTGAATTTGGCCCAGTTTTAGCCACATATCAATGCCGTTCATAGGAGTTTGTTTTTGTTTGCGTATTTAAGGCACATTAGTTAGAGATCTAACTAATTATTTGACATTCCACTACCCTTATTTTTCTAGTATCTGGTCATTGTACTGATCCATCGGAAAAGTGCTGGTAGCTTCTAGAGAAGACGCATTACACAAAGAGAAGGGATGCGGAGCAACCATCGATATACTGACGGGAGAAAGAATGAAGGTGCTGAAGTAGCTGTTAGACTCAGCTACATGGGATCTCTGAGACAATCCAAGCGAGCTTGCCTATATCCATAATAGCAGCACTGATAACAACGATTCCCAATAGTTTCATGCCTTCACCTAATTTCAAACAGCGTATTAGATTTATAATACAATCTAACGAGCTTAGCGCATGCTCATTTGCACTCTTTTACAATCAATACAGATTCTTTACGACAAAAAAAACCCTGCACAAGGCAGGGTTTTTCGTCTCTCGATCAGGTCAGTTAAGCAATTGCTTACCAGCCAGTGATTTCTTTTAGAGCAGAACCGATGTCCGCAAGAGAGCGAACTGTTTTAACGCCAGCGTCTTGTAGTGCTGCGAATTTCTCGTCAGCCGTACCTTTACCACCAGAGATGATCGCACCAGCGTGACCCATACGCTTACCAGCAGGTGCAGTTACACCAGCAATGTAAGACACAACAGGCTTAGTCACGTTTGCTTTGATGTAAGCAGCCGCTTCTTCTTCCGCTGTACCACCGATTTCGCCGATCATAACAATCGCTTCAGTCTGAGGATCGTTTTGGAACATTTCCAATACGTCAATGAAGTTAGTACCAGGGATTGGATCACCACCGATACCAACACAAGTAGACTGACCAAATCCAGCGTCAGTAGTTTGCTTAACGGCTTCGTAAGTCAATGTACCAGAACGCGATACGATACCTACTTTACCTGGCAAGTGAATGTGGCCTGGCATGATACCGATTTTACATTCGCCTGGTGTGATGACACCTGGGCAGTTAGGACCAATTAGGCGTACACCTAAGTTGTCACAAGCCACTTTACAGTCAAGCATATCAAGCGTCGGAACGCCTTCAGTAATACAAACGATTAGTTTGATACCAGCATTAGCTGCTTCAAGGATTGAATCCTTTACGAAAGGTGCTGGAACGTAGATAACAGACGCTTCAGCGCCAGTTTCAACGACTGCTTCTTTTACTGTGTTGAATACAGGTAGACCAAGGTGAGTTTGACCACCTTTACCTGGTGTTACACCACCGACCATTTTCGTACCGTAAGCAATCGCTTGCTCAGAGTGGAATGTACCTTGGCCACCAGTGAAACCCTGACAGATTACTTTTGTATCTTTGTTAATTAAAACAGACATTATTATTTGCCCTCCGCAGCTTTAACAACTTGTTCAGCTGCGTCTTTTAGACTTGTTGCAGCAATGATGTCTAGACCAGAGTTCGCAAGAACCTCACGGCCTTTCTCTGCGTTCGTACCTTCAAGACGAACTACAACAGGCACTTCAACACCAACCTGTTCAACCGCACCAATGATACCTTCTGCGATCATGTCACAACGAACGATACCACCGAAGATGTTAACCAAAACCGCTTTAACATTGCTGTCAGAAAGAATGATTTTGAACGCTTCTGCTACGCGCTCTTTGGTTGCACCGCCACCAACGTCAAGGAAGTTAGCTGGCTTGCCGCCGTGTAGGTTTACGATGTCCATTGTGCCCATCGCTAGGCCTGCACCGTTGACCATACAGCCAACGTTGCCATCAAGTGCTACGTAGTTAAGTTCCCACTGCGCTGCATGGGCTTCACGCTCATCTTCTTGAGAAGGGTCGTGGAACTCTTGCATTTTCTTCTGACGGTATACAGCGTTGCTGTCGATATTGATCTTACCATCTAGACAGTGAAGGTTACCTTCATCTGTAATCACTAGAGGGTTGATTTCTAGAAGCGCGAAATCATGGTCATGGAACATTTGCGACAAACCAAGGAAGATCTTAGTGAACTGCTTGATTTGAGTTGGGTTAAGACCCATTTTGAATGCCATTTCACGCGCTTGGTATGGCTGTGCGCCTACTAGCGGATCGATCTCAGCTTTGTGGATCAGCTCAGGTGTTTCCTCAGCTACCTTCTCAATTTCCACACCGCCTTCAGTAGAGGCCATGAAGACTACGCGACGAGTAGAACGATCTACTACAGCGCCTAGGTACAATTCATTTGCAATGTCTGTGCAAGACTCGACTAAAATCTTAGCAACTGGCTGACCTTTTTCGTCAGTTTGGTAAGTGACTAGGTTTTTACCTAACCAGTTCGCTGCGAATTCTTTTACTTCATCCAAAGAATCAACAAGCTTTACACCACCTGCTTTACCGCGACCACCAGCGTGAACTTGAGCTTTAACAACCCACTTATCACCACCAATTTTCTTCGCTGCTTCTACTGCCTCTTCCGGCGTGTCTACTGCGTACCCTGTAGATACTGGCAGGCCATATTCAGCAAAAAGCTGTTTCGCCTGATATTCATGTAGGTTCATTTGATTCTTCCGCTCATCTTAATGATTGACATAAGCTCTGTCCTTAGACAGAAATTGCCGGCTCTAGGCCGGCAAATCGAATTTTTTTATTTGCGTTTACGGTTTGCAATGTGGATCGCGTGACCATCCACTGCAAGCGCTGCTTCATGCACCGCTTCACTGACCGTTGGGTGAGCAAATACAGTCAACGCAATGTCTTCTGCTGTTGAACCGAATTCCATCGCAATGACTGCTTGTGCAATAAGGTCAGCTGCATGGCCACCAATAATGTGACAACCTAGAATACGATCTGTTTCTTCATCAGCAATGATCTTAACGAAGCCATCAGTATCGTTCGCAGCCATAGCGCGACCAGACGCTGCAAATGGGAATTTACCCACTTTGTACTTAGCGCCTTCTGCTTTCAGCTGTTGCTCGTTTTTACCGACCCATGCTAATTCTGGGTGCGTATAAATAACAGATGGAACACAGTCATAGTTCATTTGTGCTTTATGACCAGCGATGATATCCGCAACCATGACACCTTCTTCAGAAGCTTTGTGTGCCAACATTGGACCACGAACAATATCACCAATCGCAAACACACCAGGTACATTCGTGGCACATTGCTCATCAACAAATACGAAGCCACGTTCGTCTAGGTTAACGCCTGAGTCACCTGCTAGACAGCCATCTGTAAATGGCTTACGACCTACAGCAACGATCAGCTTGTCGAACGTTTGCTTTTGCTCTTCGCCTTTAGCATCAAGGAAAGTGACTTCAACTTCTTCACCTTTCACTTCGCTGCCTGTTACGCGCGCACCAACACGAATGTCTAGACCTTGTTTCTTGAAGATTTTAGCGGCTTCTTTAGCTAAATCTTGGTCACATAGACTTAGGAACTGATCTTGCGCTTCAAGAACAACCACTTCAGAACCAAGACGCTTCCATACAGAACCCAACTCAAGACCGATAACACCGGCACCGATTACACCAAGACGCTTCGGCACTTCACGGAAGTCCAATGCACCTTCGTTATCAACGAT
The DNA here is from genome assembly GCF_049821165.1 of Marinomonas gallaica. Taxonomy (NCBI): domain Bacteria; kingdom Pseudomonadati; phylum Pseudomonadota; class Gammaproteobacteria; order Oceanospirillales; family Oceanospirillaceae; genus Marinomonas; species Marinomonas gallaica. The sequence continues at coordinate 2,006,853 of NZ_CP187511.1, read as the reverse complement.
GATGTCACCCGTACGAGGTGCTGGCGGAATATTAACTGGCACAGAACCTGTCGCAAGAATCACGTTGTCTGCTTCAAGTGTTTCTACAGAGCCATCGTGTGCTGTGAATTCAACTTTCTTGTTCGCAAGCAGCTTACCAAAACCTTCAAAACTGGTTACACCATTAGCTTTAAAGAGACCAGCGATACCACCCGTTAATTGGTTTACAATGTTGTCTTTGCGATCAACCATCGCATTAACATCCATTGAAACGCCTTCCACACCAATGCCGTGAACTTTAAATTCTTCTGTCGCATCATGGTATTTATGAGAAGAGTCCAATAGCGCTTTAGATGGAATACAACCTACGTTCAAACATGTACCACCTAGGCGTGGCTTGTTGTCTTTATCCAACCACTTCTCGATACATGCTGCTTTAAGGCCCAGTTGCGCTGCACGAATAGCAGCAACATAACCACCTGGACCACCACCGATTACGATTACATCAAATTTATTAGACATAGGATTTATCCATTGTTGTTTGCTAGGACGTTGTACGTCCTAGCAAGTTTTACTCATATCCACAGAAGTGGGTGCAATTACTTAGATTTCAAGCAGTAGACGTGCCGGATCTTCTAATAAGTCCTTGATGGTAACAAGGAATTGCACCGCTTCTTTACCGTCGATCATACGGTGATCGTACGACAACGCTAGGTACATCATAGGCTGAATGACAACCTGACCATTCACCGCCATTGGACGCTCTTGGATTTTGTGCATACCCAAGATCGCTGTTTGAGGTGGATTAATAATTGGCGTCGACATTAGCGAACCGAAAATTCCGCCATTTGTGATGGTAAACGTACCACCTTGCATGTCATCCATACCCAGCTTACCGTCACGGCCACGAACAGCGAAATCCATGATATTAGACTCGATATCCGCAAGACCCATTGCTTCTGTGTTACGAAGCACTGGCACCATTAAACCGCGATTAGTCGATACCGCAACACCGATGTCTTGGTAACCATGGTAAACCATGTCATTACCGTCAATCGAAGCATTGACTGCTGGGAAACGTTTTAAAGCTTCTGTTGCTGCTTTCACGAAGAAAGACATAAAGCCAAGTTTGGTGCCATTGTGAGTCTTTTGGAACAAGTCTTTGTACTTGCTACGCAGCTCCATAACAGGACCCATGTTTACTTCGTTGTACGTTGTAAGCATGGCTGCACTTTGCTGAGCTTCCACTAGACGCTTAGCAATCGTTGCACGTAGACGAGTCATTGGTACACGTTTTTCAACACGACCTTCTTCACCTAATGCTGCAGTCACCGCAGGGGCAGCGGCAGCTTTACTCTCTGGCGCAGCAGCTTTAGCAGGTGCTGGTGCAGATTTCTTTTGTGCAGCAGCGTCTACGTCTTCTTTCGTAATACGTCCGCCTTTACCTGTGCCTTTGACTTGTGCTGCCGTCAAACCGGCTTCAGCAAGTGCTTTGCGCGCCGCGGGACCCGCGACAGCATCTTCATCACCCTCTTCAGCAGGCGCAGCAGCTTTTTCAGCGGGTGCAGTGGCTGCTTCGCCTGAAGCACCAACAGAAAACTTAGCCAATACTTCAGAGCTTAGAACCGTGTCGCCTTCAGCTTTTAGGATGTCAGCAATCACACCATCAGCCGGTGCAACAACTTCAAGCACTACTTTATCTGTTTCAATGTCGACAATGTGCTCATCACGCTTACACGCTTCACCTGGTTGTTTGTGCCAAGCAGCAACTGTGCCATCAGCCACAGACTCTGGAAATACAGGTGCTTTAACATCTACTGTTTCAGTAGCGGCGCCAGCATCAGCTGGGGCTTCTGTTTTTTCTACTGCTTCTGTTTTTTCTGCTTTTGCTTCTGTTGGCGCAGCAGATGCCGAAGCACCAGAGTCAAACACAGCCAAAACTTCAGCGCTCAATACGATATCGCCTTCAGCTTTAAGAACTTCTTTCAATACACCATCAGCAGGAGCAACAACTTCTAAAACCACTTTATCGGTTTCAATATCAACAATGTGCTCATCACGTTTACACGCTTCGCCTGGTTGTTTGTACCATGTAGCGACAGTGCCATCTGCTACAGATTCTGGAAAAGTAGGTGCTTTAATTTCAATACTCATTTTTTACCCTTATCTCTGACAGGCAGTGTTGCTAGCCGACAATCGCGTCGTTAACCAGCGCTTCTTGTTCTTCAACGTGTACAGACATGTAACCTGCTGCAGGTGCTGCAGAAGATATACGTCCAGCGAAGCGAATCTTAACGTCTGGATATAGCTTCTCTAATACACGGCTCATACGGTGGCGGTTTGCATGCCAAGCACCTTGGTTCTTAGGTTCTTCTTGACACCAAATCAGCTCTTCAACATTTTTGTACGGTTCCAACACAGCTTCAAAATCTGCATATGGGAATGGGTACAATTGCTCAAGACGAATGATTGCCACATCATCCTTGGCCAACTCTTCGCGACGGTTGTAAAGGTCGTAATAAACCTTACCGCTACAGATCACCAAACGCTTAACATTCTCAGGCTGAATATTATCCGCTGATTCTGGTAATACCGTTTTGAAGCTGCCTTCAGACAAGTCTTCTAAAGTCGAAATTGCTTGCTTGTGACGCAATAAACTCTTCGGAGACATGATAATTAATGGACGACGCATCGGACGAATCGCCTGACGACGCAAGATATGGAAGATCTGCGACGGTGTTGTCGGTACACATACCTGAATGTTGTACTCTGCACACATTTGCATGAAACGCTCAAGACGAGCAGATGAATGCTCTGGTCCTTGACCTTCATAGCCATGCGGCAACAACATGGTTAAGCCACATAAGCGGCCCCACTTATGCTCACCACTCGTGATGAACTGATCAATAACAACCTGCGCACCGTTAGCGAAATCACCAAATTGAGCTTCCCAAACAACCAAACCATTAGGTGAAGTCGTTGAGTATCCATATTCAAAAGCCAGTACCGCTTCTTCAGACAAGTATGAATCGTACAAGTCTAATGTAGGCTGATCTTCTGAGATGTGCTTAAGTGGAATATAAGTGCTGCCATCTTTTTGGCTGTGGACAACCGCATGACGATGAGAGAACGTGCCACGACCTGAATCTTGCCCCGTAATACGGATTGGGTAGCCTTGCTCTAATAGCGTTGCAAAAGCCAGTGTTTCGGCATAACCCCAGTTTAGAGGCATTGCACCAGCGGTCATTTTATCGCGATCTTCATAGATCTTCATAACTTGACGCTGAACCACAATACCATCTGGAACAGATGTGGTTTTCTTAGCCACTTCTTGCAACTGAGCCAACGGATAAGAGGTATCACCCGCATCAGTCCATTCCACACCTAGGTATGGCTTCCAATCGACAAAAAGCTCTAACTTAGGCTCAAGAACTAAGCTTTTGGCCACATGACGCGCGTTGTCTAAGTCTTCACGGTTTTCACTGACTAGCTCATCAGCTTCTGCTTCCGTAACCACTTTTTTCTCAATTAAGTATTCAGCATATTTAGTACGAGTCGTCTTCATTTTATTGATGACTTTGTACATTAATGGCTGAGTACCAGACGGCTCATCTGTCTCGTTATGACCACGGCGGCGGTAACAAACCATGTCAATCACAACATCACGACCAAACTCGTAACGGTAATCCAATGCAAGCTGAGTGACAAACAGCACAGCCTCCGGATCATCACCATTTACGTGTAAGATCGGCGCCTGAATCATTTTCGCAACATCTGTAGCGTATTCAGTTGAGCGCGAGTCTTCTTGGCGGTTCGTTGTAAAACCAACTTGGTTGTTGATAACGATATGTACTGTACCGCCCGTGCGGTAAGCACGTGTTTGAGACATCTGGAATGTCTCCATAACCACGCCTTGACCAGCAAAGGCCGCATCACCATGAATGGAGATAGGTACAACTGTTTTACCCGTTTTATCTTTGCGACGATCCTGACGCGCACGTACCGAACCTTCCACTACTGGCGAAACGATCTCAAGGTGAGATGGATTGAACGCCAATACGGTGTGAACTTCACCACCCGCTGTCATCACATTTGAAGAAAAACCTTGGTGGTATTTAACATCACCAGACGTGTTAACAAGTTTTTTACCTTCGAACTCATCAAACAAATCTTTAGGGTTCTTACCAAGTGTATTAACCAGAACATTTAGACGGCCACGGTGAGCCATGCCAATCACAACTTCTTTTGCACCCAGTGCGCCGGAACGTTGAATTAACTCATTCACCATTGGAATTAAGCTTTCGCCACCTTCCAAACCAAAACGTTTAGCGCCTGGATAACGACTTGCAAGGTATTTTTCAAGACCTTCTGCTGCAGTTAAACGCTCAAGCAATGCTTTGCGGGTCTCTTCAGAATACTCTGGACGAGATCGAACTGACTCCACGCGCTGTTGCAACCAAGCTTTTTCTTGGGTATCAACAATATGCATGAATTCGTAGCCGACAGAGCCACAGTAAGTTTTCTCAAGCTCAGCAACCATATCTTTAAGCGGCATGCTTTCTTGATTGAAAAATAGAGAGCCGGTATTGAACGTTGTATCTAGATCTGCACCAGTCAATTGATGGTAGCCCAGATCAAGATCAGCAACTTTATCTCGTTTAATTAGATCAAGTGGATCTAAGTTTGAGTGTTGGTGACCTCGTACGCGGTAAGCGTTAATAAGTTGAAGTACATTGATTTGCTTTTGCTCATGTGCTGAGCTAGCTGCGACACCTGTAGAAACAGGTATATTGCGGAACTTGTTTTTACCAAGTTCTAAGAATTGTTGTTGAATAACAGAGTGAGGAAGATCGGTTGACTGCGCTTCGCTAACTCTCGGCAACTGATCAAAACATTTCCGCCATTCTTCCGATACTGAGTTGGGGTCAACTAAGTAGCTCTCAAACAGCCCCTCAACATATTCAAGGTTGCCCCCTGAAAAGTGAGAAGTGCTCCATAGCAACTCCATCAAACTTTCATGCATTCTCGATCACCCTTTTATGTTCGAGCCAGCTATCGCCAATTTGCGATAACTCTTATATTTTCTTTCTGGTTACGACTACATTAACGCAGTCGCCAGCTTATTATTTACTTTTTGCCTAACTACACTTAAACAGTTCTATTCTAAAGCACGAGTGCATTACTATTTAGTAATAAATGGGACTATTTAGTGTTTTTTCATAATCAGATATATATCCGTTATGAAAAACTAAATTCTTTGCAACTCAAACATTCTATCTGCGCACTTAATGTTGCATTTAAGAGCGTAGTTAGGGTGGCTTTTAAAAGCCACCCTAAAACATAACCGCATTTAGATTATGTTTATGTGTACATCTTAGGTCGCACGCTGGATCAACATAGTACGAATGTTACCAATCGCCTTAGTTGGGTTTAGACCCTTAGGGCATACGTTGACACAGTTCATGATGCCATGGCAACGAAACACACTAAACGGATCATCAAGCTCACTCAAACGATCTTGCGTTGCCGTATCACGACTGTCCGCTAGGAAACGGTATGCTTGCAGTAAGCCTGATGGCCCAACAAACTTATCTGGATTCCACCAGAAAGATGGGCAAGCAGTCGAACAACATGCACACAAGATACATTCATACAGTCCATCTAGCTTCTCACGCTCTTCAGGACTCTGCAAACGTTCAATCGCTGGTGCTGGCGTATCATTGATCAAGAACGGTTTAATTTTCTCGTACTGTTTGTAGAACTGCCCCATATCGACCACTAAGTCACGCACAACTGGCAGACCAGGTAATGGACGAAGAACAAGCTTATTATTCTTCGCTGCAGCCGATACCGGAGTAATACACGCGAGGCCATTCTTGCCCGACATGTTCATACCATCCGAGCCACACACACCTTCACGACATGAACGACGGTAAGAGATACTTGGATCTTGTGCTTTTAAAAGATTAAGCACATCAAGCACCATCAGGTCTTTTCCTGCTGGCAACTCGATTTCAAAATCCTGCATGTAAGGCGCATCGTCCTTCTCAGGATTGTAACGATAGATACTAACTAACATTGACATAACTCCTTAGTATGAACGAACTTTAGGTGGGAAAGCATCCATTGTCTTAGGCGCAAAGTTCACATCACGCTGGGTTACTTTCTTCTCAGCTGGGTGATACAAAGAGTGCTTCAACCAGTTTTCATCGTCACGTTCAGTGAAGTCATTACGAGCATGCGCACCGCGGCTTTCTTTACGGAATTCCGCAGGAATCGCTGTTGCTTCTGCCACTTCCAACAAGTTCTCAAGCTCCAATGCTTCAATACGAGCTGTATTGAAGGCTTGACTCTTATCTTCTAGATGTAGATTCTCAACGCGTTTACGCAACTCTTTAAGCTGCTCAAGGCCTTTCTGCATCGAGTCACCTTCGCGGAATACCCCGAAGTAAAGCTGCATCGTTTTCTGCAGATCGTCACGAACCTTAGCAACACTTTCGCCACCAGAGCTGTTATTTAAACGCTCTAAACGAGCCATTGCATCTTTAACGTCTGTATCACTTGCATCCATAGACTCGAAGCCTTCATCAAGAGACTTCTTAACCTGCAAACCTACTGCGCGGCCAAACACGACTAAATCAAGTAGCGAGTTACCACCTAAGCGGTTGGAACCATGCACCGATACACAAGCCACTTCACCACAAGCATATAGACCTGGAATGATGACATCTTCGCCTGTCGGCGTTTGCTTGATAGCTTGGCCACCAATATTCGTTGGAATACCGCCCATCATGTAATGACACGTTGGGATAACAGGAATAGGCTCTTTCACTGGGTCCACATGCGCGAACGTACGCGATAGCTCCAGGATACCAGGAAGTCGCTTATTAAGCGTTTCTTCACCAAGGTGATCAAGCTTTAGAAGAACGTGATCGCCATTTTCACCACAACCACGGCCTTCAAGAATTTCTAGAATCATTGAACGAGCAACAACATCACGGCCAGCTAGATCTTTGGCGTTTGGTGCATAACGTTCCATGAAACGTTCGCCGTCTTTGTTGATCAGGTAACCACCTTCACCACGACAACCTTCTGTAACCAACGTACCAGCACCGTAAATACCCGTTGGGTGGAACTGCCACATTTCCATATCTTGCATTGGGAAACCAGCACGCAACGCCATACCTACACCGTCACCAGTATTGATATGCGCATTCGTTGTCGATTGGTAAATACGACCCGCACCGCCTGTTGCCATGACCGTTGCTTTCGCTTTCAGGTAAACCGTTTCACCCGTTTCCACACAAATCGCTACAACACCTACCACAGCGTCATCAGCGTTTTTCACAAGATCTACAGCGTACCACTCGTTTAGAAATGTGGTGCCGCCTTTCAGGTTGGCCTGATAAAGCGTATGAAGCAGTGCGTGACCAGTACGGTCAGCTGCCGCACACGTACGAGCGGCCTGTCCGCCTTTACCAAAGTCTTTAGACTGACCACCGAAAGGGCGCTGATAAATACGTCCATTTTCTTTACGAGAGAAAGGCAACCCCATGTGTTCAAGCTCGAATACAGCTTGTGGGCCAACAGAACACATGTATTCGATTGCGTCTTGGTCACCAATGTAGTCCGACCCTTTTACAGTGTCGTACATGTGCCAGCGCCAATCATCATTTGGATCTTCACTTGCGATGGCACACGTAATACCACCCTGTGCTGATACGGTGTGAGATCGTGTTGGGAATACTTTTGTTACACACGCGGTATTCAAACCAGACTCTGTTAACTGAAGTGCAGCACGCATACCTGCGCCGCCGCCGCCCACTACAATGGCATCGAAAGAAATAGTACGAATATTAGCCATTCTTTATAGCCCCCAAAGAACCTGAATTCCCCATACGACATAGATAAACATCACTAAGCCACATAGAGATTGAAAGAAGAAACGAACACCTGTTGATTTAATGTAGTCAGTTGAAATAGACCACAAACCAATCCATGAGTGGATACCAATAGACAGCAAAGTCAACAGACTAAAAATTCGCATGGAAGTTGTTTCAAACAAACCACTCCACTGCTCATAAGTTAGATCTGGATTCAGAAGCAAGTAACCGATAAGAAAGATACTGTAAACTGACAATACCAATGCAGAAATACGCTGCATCATCCAGTCATACAGACCTGAACGGCCAAAGCTAGTAATTTGAGTTACCATATCCATACTCCTGCTAGTAGAATCAGAACAACAGCGATCACTAGGTTCGCTTTTGCCGCTATGCGGCCACTTTCAAGTTCTTCGAAATGCCCCAAATCCATAAACAAGTGCTTAACACCTGCTACAAAATGGTACATCAATGCAGAAACGACACCCCAAACGACAAATTTCGCTAGGAAGTTGTTTTGTAGCACCTCTACCACTTGATCAAAACCTTCTTGTGAAGACAATGATTGGTCAAACGCATAGAACAGGAATGCTAACCCAATAAATAGGATGATCCCGGTTACTCGATGCAAGATAGAGACAATTGCGGTTACGGGCATTGATATTGTGGAAATATCAAGGTTGACTGGTCTTTTTTTGTTCACGACTCTATACACCACTTTATTTGATTGAATGGTCAATCACGACCCAAGTTCTATTTTCACCAGTAAGTAACGATGGTTCTGCTCTTATTGGATCACATAGGCCTCCTTGAAAATCCCATCGATTTGCAAGCGACATTGGCACGAGCGACTCAAACTTGCCAAATAACACCGACAAATCAATGAAATCATCGGAACGCAATTATAGACTAGGCCAAAAACCTAAGACAAATACACAGAACACGGGGTTTTCAATGATCACCATTCATAAAATGAATGGAGCCATAAACAAAAGCAATAATGGTATAAAATTACAGATTCTCAACTATTTAAATTTATAATTTTATCGATAAAAATCAAATATTTAGATAACAACAGATCACTTTTCAACCACCCCGTTACAAAATTCACGTTACAAATTTACAAAGAAATCACTAGGATCAAGTAACTAGTAAGAAATTTGTCTAATTGACTTTGTAACCCCTAAGAAAGTATTTTTTCCGCACCTTCTGGGCCTGGAGAGCTAATTCAAGGCTCTTTGCCCCGGACCAGAGTACGAAGGAGACCCAAAATGGCTGACAAAAAAGCTCGCATAACGGTAGACGGTATCGATCAGACGATTGAACTTCCTGTATTAACAGGCACAGCAGGACAAGACGTGATAGATGTAAGAACTTTAGGTTCTCACGGCGTCTTCACTTATGATCCTGGCTTCATGTCTACTGGCTCATGTGAATCTGCGATCACCTATATCGACGGTGAAGCGGGCGTGCTTCTACATCGCGGTTACAGAATTGCCGATTTAGCACAACACTCAGATTACCTTGAAACATGTTACCTGCTTCTATACGGAGAGCTGCCAAGCGCTGACGAAAAGGCAGAGTTCGTTGAAACAGTTAAAAACCACACCATGGTGTCGGAATCCATGCAGAAGTTCCTTGATGGCTTCCGTAACGACGCACACCCGATGGCGGTGATGGTTGGTTTAGTGGGCGCTTTATCAGCATTCTACCAAGACCACATGGACATCAATGATCCTAAACATCGTGAAATCGCAGCCTTCCGATTGATTTCTAAAATGCCAACGCTTGCGTCAATGTGTTACAAGTACTCGAAAGGTCAACCGACCATGTACCCTCGTAACGACTTGAGCTACGCTGAGAGCTTCTTATACATGATGTTTGCGACGCCATGCGAAGAATATAAAGTAAACCCAGTATTCGCTAAAGCGATGGACCGCATCTTTATTCTTCATGCAGATCACGAACAAAACGCATCAACATCCACCGTTCGATTAGCAGGTTCTTCAGGCGCTAATCCATTCGCTTGTATTGCGGCAGGCATCGCAACACTTTGGGGCCCTGCTCACGGCGGTGCAAACGAAGCAGTACTAGCAATGCTTGAAGAAATTGGGGATGAATCCAAGATTGACGAGTTCATTGCCAAAGCCAAAGATAAGAACGACCCTTTCCGCCTAATGGGCTTTGGCCATCGCGTCTACAAGAACTTTGATCCTCGCGCTAAAGTAATGCGTGAAACCTGTGATCAAGTGCTTGCCGAGCTAGGACAATCTGATGACCCAATGCTAAAAATCGCAAAACGCCTTGAGCAAATTGCCCTAGAAGACCCTTACTTCGTTGAGCGTAAGCTTTACCCGAATGTAGACTTTTACTCTGGCATCATCATGAAAGCAATCGGCATCCCTACATCCATGTTTACTGTAATCTTCGCGATGTCTCGTACCATTGGATGGATTTCTCACTGGAATGAGATGATTGGCGGCGCATACAAAATTGGACGCCCTCGCCAGCTGTATGTAGGACACACTGAACGTGACTTCCCAACGGATAAATAAGTAGCGCTCCCAACACACAGACACAAAAAAAAGCGGCTTAAGCCGCTTTTTTTTGTGCTGATACTAATTACTCTTCGTCGTCTTCTACCACGATCTCAGTAATAATTTTTGCACCACATTTCACACAGTCACCCTCAATCCAAGTACGCTCACCCGCTTCATATTCTTGCGGGTTTTTCATCCCAAGATCCATTTCCATACATTGGTTACACCAAGTTTGCTGCAAAAAATCTTGCTGCTCTTCTGCCGGACGCGCAAAAAAGTCTTTCAACACTGGCGTCGCTTCTGTTTCACTGACCATCTAATTATTACCTTTACCCGTATATTGATACTTAATAACGTGACTTGCATCGTAGTCCAGCGGACTCACTGGCAGAGCGGCCAACAGACTGTTTAATGCTACACTGTTTTTAAACTTTTCTTCTGTGCCATTCAGCAACATATTAAACTCAACTTGCCCACCCACAATACTACTTAGCTGCAATTGCTTAACCACATCAATAGACGATAAGTAATTTTTCAGTGAGGACATAGCACGGTAATCACTAACGCCATTCACTTTGACATACAGCTCATTTGGGTTAGCCAATCTAGTAGAAGCATATCGATCTGATAACATTGCTGATACTTTCAACAAAACCTCTCGCATCGCCTCTTGCTTAGTTGCACTCGTAACTGACAACAGTCGTGCGGATTGATTAGGAGACAATAACATACTATCAACCACCGCCTCACCTCGGTACTGACTAATCCTAACTGCCAACACTACATCCGTTTGGTAACGTTCACTGGCTTTTAGAATATCTTCTTCAAAAAAGCCCCATAAAGCGCTGCTGTCCAAAACTTCTCTATCTACACTGTCAACAAGTGGAGCATAAACTGGTAAACCATGCAGCTTGGCGCCGTCAAACAACTCGGATAGAGCTGTTGATGGCTGATTGGCCCCGAACATTTTTCGAGAACCACTGCTTTCTTCAATCAACCAAACCAGAATACTCGGCCGATTACTCCCCCACACAGGCAATCCCTGATCAAACAGAAAACGGTCCACAGACTCTTTGTAAAAAGAAACGTTAACCGTACTGCCCACCACAGAATGCTGCATAACCCAGCTCGCAGAATTCTCATGAGCCTTAGCTAATACAGCGGATGAAAGCTTATCTGGTTGCCCTGACACCCGTAATAAAACATCATCAATCGCTTGATTAAAGGCTTGATTCAATAACTGTTTATCATCTGAACTGGCCGGCACCTGCACCACAGATGAATATAAGTTAGAAACTTGCACCGCATGACCCATTGATGAAAGCAACAATAGCCAAACAAAGACAATACGCTTCAAAATAATCCCCTTACTTATCGTATTTTCTCTATTCTACTGTCTTCTGCGCAAAGAACCATAGCCCTTATTTTCCACTGTGTTAAAATGCCGTTTTTCCCACACCATGATAAGGCTTAGGCAATGACCGAATCGAATAAAACCTCGATTAGTTACAAAGACGCAGGCGTAGATATTAATGCGGGCAACGAACTTGTAGAACGCATTAAAGGCGTCAGTAAAAAAACGCGCCGCCCTGAAGTACTAGGTGGATTAGGTGGCTTCGGTGCCCTTACTCGTCTACCAGAAAAGTACAAGAAACCCGTCTTAGTATCCGGTACAGACGGTGTCGGCACAAAGCTGCGTTTAGCAATGGACCTAAACAAACACGACACCATCGGCATTGACCTAGTGGCAATGTGTGTGAATGATCTTATTGTTGCAGGTGCTGAGCCTCTACTTTTCCTAGATTATTACGCAACAGGTAAACTTGACGTAGACGTTGCAGCAGACGTTGTCACCGGCATTGGTGAAGGCTGCCTACAGTCTGGCTGTGCCCTAGTGGGTGGCGAAACAGCAGAAATGCCTGGTATGTACCACGACGGCGATTACGATCTTGCAGGTTTTTGTGTGGGTGTCGCTGAGGAAGACCAAATCATTGACGGCAGCAATGTTAAAGCTGGTAATACTTTGATCGCTTTAGGCTCATCTGGCCCACACTCAAACGGCTACTCATTAATTCGTAAGATTTTGGAAGTGAATAACTCAAATCTTGACGAAGAAGTAGATGGCGTTGCCCTAAAAGATGCCCTACTTGCTCCGACGAAAATTTACGTTAAATCCATCCTAAAATTAATGGAAACGGTTAATTTAAATGCATTAGCGCACATCACTGGCGGCGGCTTACTAGAAAACATTCCTCGCGTTTTACCAGAAGGCACATCAGCGTATATTGATGCAACAAGCTGGACACGCCCGGCGATCTTTGACTGGCTGCAAGCAAAAGGCAACGTTGAGCAAGAAGAGATGTACCGCGTACTAAACTGTGGCGTAGGTATGGTTCTAGCAATCAACGCAGAAGATACAGACAAAACGCTATCAATCCTTCAAGCTGAAGGCGAAAATGCATGGGTTATCGGTGAGATCCGTAAGCTATCTGACAAAGAAGTTATTATCTCTGATCTAGAGGCCTCTGCATGAGTTGTTCCGTCGTTGTTTTAATCTCAGGCAGCGGCAGCAATTTGCAGGCTTTGATTGATCAAAGCCTGCAAGGTGACCTCGATATTGATATAAAGGCAGTTATCAGTAACAAAGCGTCTGCTTATGGACTAGAACGTGCTAGCAATGCTGACATTGCTACTCATGCCCTTGACCATAAACAGTTTGAAAGTCGCGAAGCATTCGATCAAGCTCTGATGACCTTGATCGACCAGTATCAGCCTAAACTGGTGATTCTTGCGGGCTTCATGCGCATTCTAACGGAAAATTTTACGCGTCATTATGAAGGTCGTATGCTAAATATACACCCTTCATTATTGCCTAAGTACAAAGGCCTAAACACGCACCAACGCGCCATTGATGCGGGTGAAACGGAACATGGTGTGTCCGTTCACTTTGTTACTTCGGAACTGGATGCTGGCTCAGTTGTCTTACAAGCTAGCGCCGAAATATCGTCAGATGAAACTGCTGATTCACTGGCAAAGAAAGTCCATAGCCTTGAGCACATCATTTATCCATTAAGCGTTAAATGGTTCAGCTTAGGCAGACTAACTCTCCAAGAAGGCAAAGCTTTTTTGGATGGAAAACCTTTGCCATTGTCAGGTGTACGTTATACAACGGAATTAAACGATCACTAGGAAATCTCAAGATGGGCATTAGCAAACAAGTTTTCGCAACCGTATTACTTTTTCAGATAATGCCCTCTTATTCTCACTCGGATAAAGACAGCGCTTTGAGCCAAACTACGCGCAGTGAGTACAATCAAAGCAACCCTGCTACCCCATCAATTGAGTCTGAAAAACACAGCTTTTTTGAGCCTTATAACGCGCTTTATAGTACTGTCTATAAAAAAGGGATAACTTTAAAAGTCGAAGGTACTCAAATACTCACTCAGACAACAGACAATACATGGAAATTTGAATTTTCAGTCGATACGTTACTTGCATCACTAAAAGAAAGCAGTCAGTTTAGGCTTGATGGCAGCAGTTTGCGTCCTACTGAATACCAGTATTCATCGAGAATTTTAGGCAAACACAAAGAAATGCTGCTGCATTTTGACTGGGATGACATGAAAGTCACCAACGATGTGAAAAATGAGCCATGGAAAATGGACATCAATGACTTAACATTGGACAGACTAACACTTCAATTACAGCTCCGCTTCGACTTACTAAATCAGCGTGAACAGCTCTCTTACGACATCGCAGATGGTGGAAAATTAAAGCGCTACACGTTCGCTCAGCAACAGATAGAAACCATCGACACTAAATTAGGCCATTTAGAAACGATAAAGGTTGCCAGGACAGACAATCTATCTGAAAAACGCCACTCATATTTTTGGTTTGCGCCAGAATACGATTACTTATTGGTCAAAATGGAACACTTTGAAAAAGGTGAGTCCTACATTCTAAATTTAGAAAAGATCAGCTCACCCTAAACGAGCTGCTCAATACGATTAATATTAACAAGCTCTTCATCATGCTCCCAATACACTGATTCAGCCCCAATCGTTTTATAAAACTTCATTACACCGAAATGCTCGGTATTCTTTAGAAAATCTGGCAGCTTTTGTTTCAGCTGATTTACTGGTAGCAACGCATGCAGTGGCTGACGTCCAGATTCGCTTTCCAAGTAATGCACTTTATCCGGCGTCTGCTGGGCACTTATCGAAAGTTTAAGCAATGCCTCTCGAGATAAGCATGGCGTATCACAAGGGATAATCAATAAGTGTGAGGAATTGATAAATTCTAGTGCTGAACAGATACCACCTAACGGACCAATGCCCTGCCAAGGCTCTGCATCACTCACCACCAACCGAGTTAAAGCGCGATAATGCTTAATATTACGATTTGCGCTGATCACGGTATCAATACATAAAGGTGATACCAGATCGACTAGGCGTCTCGCCATAGAAACACCCTGATACACCTGAAGACCTTTATCAACCCCCCCCATCCGCTGCGCCTGCCCACCAGCCAGTATCAAAGCAGTTAATTCAAACGCTTGCATCATACGTCTGAAATACCACGCTGCACTAATAAGGCTAACGCCAGACGATCTTTAACACGCAGTTTTCTAAAAACTGCCGTTAAATGCGCTTTGACCGTTCTTTCAGTAACCTCTAAATCACGGGCAATTTCTTTGTTAGATAGACCTTTAGCGATCAGCTTTGCAACGCCCACTTCACGCTCGGATAAAAGCTCTGATCCAACGAAATTAACAGCAGATTCTAATGGCTGCTCTGACGGTGATGCCTCTGAGGACTGCTTAATAAGCTGTTGGATAAACTCTTTCCCACCCCAAATCTCACCAGAAGACACAACTGACAATACCAAACGAAGCTGTTCTTTAGCGATATACGGTGAACATTGACCATTAATCCCCATAGAGAGCATTCGCATAGCGGCAGACTGACTGCTGAGATAAGGGAACGCAAGAATCTTTAACGCAGGAAATCGTTGACGCAAAGTAACTACGTTTTCAACCTTAGCAGAAAACTCGACGTCATCGACATAGATAAAGCAGTAGTCATAGGAGCCATTACGCAAAAGCTCAGCAGTCTCATCAAAACTATGACTCCGAATGAGCTGATCACGCTCTTCGCACACTTTTTTCCAGTGCTCAAAAACTGACCCATTCGTATTCCAGCACAGTACTTTCAAGATCTGCCCCTTATAAATAACAAACGAATATAGAAATTCATTCTATTTTCCCAGTAGTGACGACATTGTTACTTTTTGTTATGAGGATCCAGTTTACTCAATATTTTTGTAACTATCGTTCACGCATTGCATTTTGTTGAGCCTTAAATATAGGCTTGAGCAAATAATCCAGAACTGTTTTTTTACCCGTGATGATATCGACCGATGACTGCATGCCAGGAATAATAGTTAGAGGTGCACTCTCTGGCCCCAGATAGCTTTTATCTGTTCTAACGCGAACAATGTAGAAACTGTTCCCCTCCTCATCAACAATGGTGTCTGCTGAAATATTTTCTACTTTAGCATCTAGCCCACCATAGATTGAGAAATCGTAAGCAGAAAGCTTTACAACAGCTGGAAGATGAGGCGTTATGAATCCGATGTCTTCAGGTCGTATTTTCGCTTCTATTAAAAGAGAGTCTTCCACCGGAACAATTTCCATCAAGCTCATTCCCGGCTTAATCACCCCGCCCACAGTATTAATTTGTATTTGCTTAACAATCCCTTTTACAGGCGAACGTACCAGCGTTCGATCCACCTTATCTTCTAGCGTCACACTAGACTCTCTTAATTGATCCAACTGAGACTGCGTTTCCGTCAGCTGCTCTTGAGCTTCCGATCTGAATTTAGCAGAGCTTTCATCCAGTTTTTTGCGCGCTTCTTCTAACGCTGAACGCGCACGGGGAATAGCAAGCCTAGTCGCCTGTAGGTCACCTTGCAGCTGATTCACTTGACGCTCTAACTGAAGCAATTCAACGCGAGAGACGGCTCCTTGCTCGAAAGCAGGACGGGTAAGACGTAACTCCTCATTTGCTAGGTCATAGCTATCTTTAAAGTTACGAAGTTTGGCTTCTTGCTCAACTATTTCTTGCTGTCGCTGGGCAACTTGTTGCTCAAATATAGCGGAGTTTGCGCGCAAGGACTCCTGACGGTTTCGATACAACCCTAATTCACGGTTAATCAGCTCAGGATAGTCCGTTCGAATATCATCCGGAAAAACGGGAGCTATCCCGTTTGCCTCAGCTTTTAGTCTAATTGCCCTAGCTGTCAAATTAACACTTTCTACTTGCCTTTCCCTTAGGGATGACAAAGCCTCAGTATTTTCAATTGTCATCAGCAACTGTCCTTGTGATACCGCCTGACCAACTCTTATATTCACTTCTTTTAGAATGCCGCCCTCAAGGTTTTGAATAACCTGAACTTGACTTGAAGGTATGACCTTCCCTTGTCCTACCGTAACTTCCTCTAACGCTGTAAAATTCGCCCAAACCAATGCACATACAAAAAATGCAAAGACTCCCCAGAGGAGAATACGCCCCCCTTGTGGCGTTTTTAACATAATGGCAGCATTGCGATCACTGAGAAAATCTAGATCTGATTGCCCAACTTCTTTAGCACTCTTCTTACTAAACATACTTAGCTCACTTTTAGCTTGCCTTGACGCAGCGCTTCAAATACATGTTCTTTTGGCCCATCGGCTAAGATTCTTCCGCTGTCCATAACAATAAGACGATCGACTAAATCCAACATTGAAGATTTATGAGTAATTAAAATCAGCGTTTTATCCCCCATAATTTTATCCAACCTTCTGCGCATACGTGTTTCAGTTGTATTATCCATGGACGCAGTTGGCTCATCTAACACCAAGATGTTTGGGTCAAATAGCAGAGCCCTAGAAATAGCGACGCTTTGTCTTTGACCACCAGACAAATGATGCCCTCTTTCACCCACAATACTATCTAGCCCTGAAGGTTTTTTATTAGCAAACTCGGAAACTCCGGATAAATCTGATGCACGGATAATCGCTTCATCCTCTACATACGGGACCCCGAAGCAGATGTTTTCTTTAATTGACCCGTAAAATAAAGTGACATCCTGAGAAACAGCACCAACGTTTCTACGTAGATCCACTGGATTAATCTGCCTTAAATCAATACCGTCAATTCTTACAGCACCGTCACTCGGCCCATAAAGCCCCATCATTAATTTACCAACGGTCGACTTACCAGATCCGATTCGACCAATAATGCCGACCTTTTCCCCCGCCTTAATTTTTAAATTAATATTTGTAATCGCATTTTGCTCTTGATCAGGATAGCTAAATGACACGTCTTCAAATTCAAAGCTGCCATCAAACTTTGGACGATGCACAAACTTAACATCATCCGGTTGCTCGACAGGAGAGTCCATAATTTCAGACAATCCCTTAAAGGCTGTTTTTGCATGATTGTAGCGAGCAGCGAGAGCCGCAAATTGCGCCATAGGTGCTAAAGCGCGGCCAGTCAACATGACACAAGCAACGAGAGCTCCCATGCTCATCTCTCGCTCAGAAATCATATACACACCAACAATCACCATAACGACGGTCGTCATTTGCTGAGCGACCATAGCAAATGATGAACAAGATTGAGCCAACTGACGCGTCTTAAGACCCCAATCGGCAATGTTTCCTACGGCCTGCTCCCATTGATGCTGGAGAGTACCTTGAGCATTATTGATTTTGACACTTTCAGCGTTCGACAAGCTCTCAATCAGCACAGCATTTTTTTGAACCGATGTTTTCTGACCTTCTTCAATAGAGTGTCGGAGTGGTTTCTGAATAATCAAAGAATATAAAAAAACCAACAGAATTGTTACAATGGGAACAAAACCTAAAGGGCCGCCAATTAAGTAAATCACCCCAACGATAAGAAACATAAATGGGATATCAACCAACGTCGTGATGGAAGCAGACGTAATAAAATCGCGAATACTATCAAAGTCTTGTAGGTTTTTAGCAAATGCCCCAACAGATCTAGGCCTTGATGCCATGGTAATATTATTAACTTTGGAAAAAATATTAGACGAAAGCAATATATCTGATTTTTTACCTGCTATATCGATAAAATACGATCTTAACGTTCTAAGAAGAAAGTCAAATACATAAACCACCGTGACACCTGCCGCAAGCACCCATAACGTATCAAAAGCATTATTAGGCACCACTCTGTCGTATACATTCATAATGAATAGTGGGCTAACGAGAGCGAATATATTAATTAATAACGATGCAATAAAAACGTCTCTATATATTCTCCAGGAAGAAACAATGGTCCCCCAAAACCAGTGCTTATTTTTAGATTCCCCTTCCTCTAATTGCGAACGCTTATCAAATTTAAACTGAGGACGTACAAAAAAACAGTAGCCTGTATACAGATTTAAGAGCTCATCAATAGATAAATCAACCTCTCCTTCACCTGACTCAGGCAGTAATATCTTGGCAATTCCACGCTCTTTATCTACCCCAAGCAATACACATGCCTTTTTGTCATGCAGTAACAAAACGGCAGGCATCAATACACCAGAAATTTTATCGAGTGGGCGTTTTACAAATCTTGCTACAAAACCCACTTTCTTTGCGGCGCGCGCGAATAGCTCTGGCGTCATTCCCTCTTTTGAAACAGGCAGACCTGCAGATATACCGTCAGCAGTGTAAGGATTATTGTAATGTTTCGACAAAATGACCAAACAATCTAATAACGGATCAACATTCTCAAGTTTGTCGCCCACTTCAGACCATGAAGACGTAACAGAAGTCACTTGTTTCAAAACTTCAGCATTATCTTGACCCTTATTATTTGGATCACCTTCAAAGTCTGCTGGTTGATTAACTTTAAGCTCATCGTCGTTCTCATAAGCAGAGATAGTTTCACTTACCTCTTTTTTATTAAAGACACCCTGATTACCTTGCTTCTTCTTTCTAGCAAACAAGTTGCGCAAACCAAACAATGACTTTTTATCTTTTGGAGCTTCATTACCAGCTGGCGCAGAAACACCACCAACAAAATTAGATTCTGGCTCTGGCTCTGGCTCTGGCTCTGGCTCTGGCTCTGGCTCTGGCTCTGGCTCTGGCTCTGGCTCTGGCTCTGGCTCTGGCTCTGGCTCTGGCTCTGGCTCTGGCTCTGGCTCTGGCTCTGGCTCTGGCTCTGGCTCTGGCTCTGGCTCTGGCTCTGGCTCTGGCTCTGGCTCTGGCTCTGGCTCTGGCTCTGGCTCTGGCTCTGGCTCTGGCTCTGGCTCTGGCTCTGGCTCTGGCTCTGGCTCTGGCTCTGGCTCTGGCTCTGGCTCTGGCTCTGGCTCTGGCTCTGGCTCTGGCTCTGGCTCTGGCTCTGGCTCTGGCTCTGGCTCTGGCTCTGGCTCTGGCTCTGGCTCTGGCTCTGGCTGAAAGTGTTGGGCATCTGAACGTAATTGCAACAGATCAAGTAAGGTTTTTTCAGATTTAACGGGCTCAGATGTCGAATCATCTAAAGATTTATCAGGCAAAACCGGTTCTTTGGCGGACTGACTATCTTCTGCTAAGGTATCTATAGTTTTCGGTTTAGGTTTTAAATCGGGAGCTATATCTGATTCTGAAAAAGATCGATGCAGTTCAGTTATCTGACTTTCACTTTCTTTAATATTAGGAAATGCATTCTGCTCTAATGACTCAGTTTGATCCAAATCGTAGGGCTTAGATACGCTTAGCTTTTCTGCTAAATCAAATGTATCGACAGCGTGTTCTCGAGAGCTTACATCATCCCCTTTCTGTTGAGAGCACTGTAACTTATCGCTTAACTCAATCTCAGGTAAAACCGACTCTTTGGCAGGATACGTTTCTTTTTCTGAGGCGTCGTTAGAGTTAAGTTTGGCTTTCAGATCGAAAGCTAAGTTCGGTTCTGCAAAAGGCTGATGCTCTTGATTAGACTGATGCTCATTTTCTTCATTATTTTTTGTAGATTCAGTTTGATCTGGATGGTGGAGCTGAGATGCTCTTAGCTTCTCAGCCAAATCAAATGTGTCGCCAGTTTTAGCGGACGTAATAGAGCCTTCATCTTGAGTGTCCGGCAGGTCATCATTCGAGCCATTCGATAAGTCAACGCCATTTTCATTATCATCATTGGTCCGCTCAGTTTTTTCAAACTGCCGCTCTAAATTTTGTGTCAATGAAAAGCGTTCCGCTTTTTGCTCAGCTTCCGTATTACTTTTTTTGGTTGTTAGAGCACCAAGATTAAACAGCTCTTTTTCTACTAACTCATCAGGCACATTTTGTGTAACAGAAGAAAAGGCTTCAGGAGCTTCAGGCGCTTCAGGCGCTTCAGGCGCTTCAGGCGCTTCAGGCACTTCAGGCGCTTCAGGCGCTTCAGGCGCTTCAGGCGCTTCAGGCGCTTCAGGCGCTTCAGGCGCTTCAGGCGCTTCAGGCGCTTCAGGCGCTTCAGGCGCTTCAGGCGCTTCAGGCGCTTCAGGCGCTTCAGGCGCTTCAGGCGCTTCAGGCGCTTCAGGAGCTTCAGGAGCTTCAGGAGTATTTAGCTCAACGAATTCAGATTCATCAACACTTGCTTCAGGTGCTATTTTAGTTTCTGGCGTATCATCTACAACCACGGTATCAGCTGATTTAGAGGTTGAGTTCAAGTCATTCTTCGACTCTATCTCTAACCACGCTTGAACATTATTTTTAACCCGGTCATCTCTCGATAACTCTTGATCATTTTCTGAACTGCGTTTTTTTCTAAAAAATAATGACATAAAGTGAGACTCTAAAAGCAGACTGATTAACTTACTTGGATTCTGAACTAGATTAAACAAATAGAAAATATAATACTATGACTCAAAAGGCATCCGTGCCATTAAAACGAAAAGGAAACCAACATGCTCTATGCAAAACTAAGCTCGCAAGGAGATATTTTAGATGTCGCGCCTTATCAAGACGACGAATATTCAGTGTTGGTGGCCCCTAATGATCCGTTTGTAGCTGAGATTCTTGCTGCTAAAATAAGTCAGGAGTCATCTCAAGAGCTCCTAAACTCTTCAGACCAAGAGATGATGCGGGTACTGGAAGACTTAATAGACTTGCTAACCGAAAAACGCCTCATTCAATTTACAGAGCTACCAATGGCGGCCCAGAAAAAATTATTAAGCCGAAAATTTGTTCGCCGTATTCACTCAGGTAATAACGACACCCTGATTGGTGAGATTCCTGACGACGACGCCTTAATCTAGGAGTCGTCATCCATGTGATCTATGGCTAGTTATCAAAATCTACTGGCCTACCAATGCCATAACCTTGCAGGCCACTGATATCAAAGCGCTTTAAAATTTCAGCTTGCTTATCTGTTTCAACACCCGTTGCAATAACGTCGATATTCAAGCTGTTAAACATCTTACACAACGTGTGCATGAAAAATGATTCTGATTCTTTGCCAATTGCCATTTTTGTATAAGATGGGTCGACCTTAACGTAATCAGGCATCAAATTTTGTAAGTATTGAAACGCTGAGAACTGCTTGCCAACATTATCTATACCAAATTTTACCTTATGTCTTTTCAACGTTTGTGCCAGTAAAAAAGCATGATCTTCCGCACCTAAGACGCTTTGTTCAGACACTTCAAATGCTATTTTTTGCTTTAGCCTATCAGGCAACTCTTGAAGCTTATTATCCAGCCAACTTACAAACGATAATTTTGCATAGCCAGATGCTGATAAATTAACGACATAAGGACCAACGTCAGTCGACCTTGCAATAGCATCGATTACTCGTTGAATGATCACTTGGTCAACTTGCTCACCCAAATCGAACTGTTCCGCTAAACCAATAAAATAGCCCGCATGGTAATGCTTACCTTCAAATTCTAAACTGGCGTAAAGTTCTTGTTGTAACAAAATGTTAAGATCATTTGCTGAAGCAACCGCCTGACGGCGCAACACAAAGCTTTTATGCTCTATGGCGTGTTCCAGCATGTCTTTCCATGCCATACGACCAATAGCCATCTGTTGACCCATATCTGAATCAAATACACTAAACTGATTTGCACCGGCTTGTTTTGCTGAGCGCAACGCGGCATCCGCTTGTGCCATGGCATTAGAACGCTCAACTGAGGCATCAATAACCACAGCACCAATGTTTGCAACGGCATCAGAGTAGCTGATACGCGCTCCCACCAATTCATGCAAATCCGCCATGATGGCACCAACAAGCCCTTTCAGTCGGTCCGTTTCAATGTTCGGAATAAGGGCAACGAAATCGGCACCATTAAGACGAGCAAGCGTCGCATTAGGAAAGCTCAATAGATGCTTTTCAAGCACTCCTGCGGCAGTACGGATGAAATTATCCGCCGCCTCATATCCCATTTCATTATTAATTTTGGATAAATCCAGTAAGCTCACTAAAGCCAAACCATCGTAAGTCCTGTCTGCATCAGCAAAGTGGGCAGAAACCTGACTTTCAAAGTAGTTTCGGTTACCCAAACCACTAACAGGATCCTTAAAGGCTTTTGCCTGGAGCCACTGAGCCGTTTGAGCTTCGGCCGCAAATTCACGCTCTAGATTTGCCACCATTCGATTCATTGATTCAACAACCGATTTAAGCTCACGCGTTTTTGGCAAATTCTTCATTTGGATGAAACGTCGCTGCTGGATCGCCTCCGCCTGTTTTTCAACTTCTACAAGCGGTTTAAATAGCCATCTAAGCAGTAGACCACCCAGTAATACACAAGCGGCCCCAATGGCAAGAAAAGATAACAACAAGTCTCGTGACGCCAGCCACAGTTGATAGTACCCATAACCAGCACTCCCCGTGACGTAAACTTGGCCAAGTTCGTTCCATCCATTAGAAATCACGGCTTTTGCTGTAGGTACGTCAAAATCAATAACATCGGTAAACCAAGTGGGAACACCTGAAACCTTGATTACATTACTGCGTACAATATTTTCATCTGTGGCGTAGACATGTATTCTCACTTCAGAGAAATAACCACTGTCAAACACGGCATTCACATAACTTTCGACAGACGTATAATCCTCAAGCGCCATAAAATCGGAAACCTGCATACTTAGAGTCGTTGCAGAATCCTGAGTTGTAGAGCGTAACTGATCTATCAAATAACTTTTAGTCGTCTGGAAATTAATCGCCATGACCACCACAAGCATCAGAGACAGCAGTAAAACAATAGTAATAAGTAATTGTCGAAAAAGTGTCACAAGTTGTCTCCTAGCCTTCTAAATCCGTTAATCGGTTATTTAAATCTGTCCATAAGCTCAGCCGTGAAGAGCCGCCTACCAGTTGACCGCGCCCTTTCTCCTTTGATAACCATAAGTTTTCAGCATTAAAAGAGTATATCGGTAATAAATCCTTTCGCTGCACCGCAGGTTTAATAGTTTTATCTAAATTATCTAGCAGAACAGGTACAGATGTGGGAGTGTGATAGTACGCCAACACCATATGGTGTTGATTAAGCGTTAGCGCTTTTACGTACACTAGCCTGAGCTTTTCATCTGGAACGCCTAATTCACGTAAGGCGAAATACTTGGCAATGGTAAAGTCTTCACAGTCTCCACCACCTGTAGCGAGGAACTCAATGGGCGTCGCCCAATAGTCATTTTGACCCCAATGTTGCTGATCACTTACAAACTGCAACATATTAAAGAAGTTATTTACATTTTGTAACTTTTGACCGACGGACAGCCCCTGCGATTCTTCCACCGTTCGCCGCCAAGCCATAATTCTAAGCTCTGCACGTGGGCCATACTGAGCGCCAATGCGTTTTGCTAAGTTGACATACTTTTGCGATACATCAGCACTCAGAACCGATACTTCTACTGCACTTAATAAAAACAGAACAATTAACCCACAATTAAGCCAATTGATCTTTTTTAGTTTGTTACGTAGAAGCGATATTGTCATGCAAATTAATCTTTAGGGCCATTCTTTGCAAAGTCAGCCAATTGCTCCGCTGATGCTTTACCTTGATACTTTTCTTTCCAATCAACATAAGGCTCCTTATAGATCACTTCGCGAGCTTGCTCGTAATCCATTGCTACACCTCGCTCTTGAGCGGCGGCGGCATACCACTTGCTCAAACAATTACGACAAAAACCCGCTAAGTTCATTAGGTCAATATTCTGCACATCTTTGCGTTCATCTAAATGCTCTACCAAACGACGAAACGCAGCGGCTTGAACTTCTAACTCGGTTTGTTTATCCACGAATACCTCTACTTAAGAGCGCTGTTTATGCTCTTGTGGTTGCTGTGACCATTGTAGTGCGATCGCCGCACTAAAAAAGTGTCTTAATTTAGAGATTTGTAACATTCCTAAACACTCCAAACCATAAGCTGCGGCTTCGAACGTCGATAATGCCAAGTTGTTTGGCGACTTACGAATATCATACTTTGAAACGGGTGGCGTTAAAAAATGCACTTGCCTGTACCTCAATAACATTGACTCAAGCAACATCATTCTTTTTGCTTTTGGCCACGTGCCATCCAGCAGGATTAAATGTTTGACCTTAGCTTTATCACTTTGTTCGATCGTTTCTAGACCCTCAGAACAACCACTGGGATAAAGCAATAAGCTGTTATCGGCATCAACGCTTTGAAAAAGATTGCTCATTTCTTCGGCATCTTCAAAGCTTACAATGACAGTCTTTAAATAGCACAAAGCAAATAAACGAGCCGTATTCTTCGCGTGCTTTGCCTCGTGCTTATCTTGTATCACCCAAACAGTCATGTCGCCTTCTAAGCTGACGATTAAATGGCAAACGCACTGCCCTAATGGATAACCACAATGCAAGCACGTTACTCGCTTACTAGAAGGGCTTGTCATTAAGACAATATTTCTAAATATTTCTTAACAACATTATCCCAGCCACTATCCAAGGCTTCTATCGTTAATGCGTGCCCAATAGACACTTCAGTTATACGTTTGCCTGCACACAACAAAGCTACATTTTCCAAATCTAAATCATGGCCGGCATTAACACCAAGCCCTGAATCCAACGCAGCTTGAGCAGCGGCTTGGTATTGCTGATTAATCTGTTCAATTCGATCGGTATGATAAGCATTCGCATACGCTTCGGTATACAGCTCTACACGATCCGCACCAACCGCTTTAGCCAGCGCCATGTTTTCTGGAATTGGATCCATAAACAGTACAACTCGTATATTTTTTTCTCTTAACTTAGCGACTACAGAACGCAATGCATCTTGGTCACGGGCCACATTCCAACCATGATCTGAAGTCAATTGATTTGGATCGTCTGGCACCAAAGTACATTGATCCGGCTCTACTTCAAGCACCACTTCAAGGAATTTTTCGTCCGGGAATCCCTCGATATTCAATTCTCGACCAGGATACTGTTTTAGAAGCTCTTTAATATCATAAGCATCACGATAAGTGGCATGACGTTGGTCTGGACGCGGATGAATTGTGATGCCGAATGCACCTAGGTCTAAGGTTCGCTGTGCCATGGTCAACATACTTGGGTAATCTCGGCCACGAGAATTACGTAAGAGACCAATTTTATTTAGGTTTACACTTAGGTGAGTCATGTTACTTCCTATCAATAAATTATCCCTAAAGTATACGCGATCCCCCCCTATTACTTTAAGAATTAAATTCCACGGATCAACCGCATAGCATCACCTATGATACACTTTGCCAATGAAATAAGGAGCAGAGTGTGACTTACGAACATTTCGATCTAATTTACGATCGCGCCATTTCAAGATTTAACAGCGAAGCGCTATTACAGACTAATCTCGCAACCCCAAAAACCACTGAAGCACTCATGAAAATAGGGGACGATCGCTGGTTAGCCGCTTTTACGCAGAAAGTGTTTCAATCGGGCATGAACTGGCAAGTCGTCAGTAATAAATGGCCTAACTTTGAAGACGCATTTTTCGGCTTTGACATTGAAAAGATGTTACTCATGCATG
This sequence comes from Marinomonas gallaica, assembly GCF_049821165.1. Lineage (NCBI taxonomy): Bacteria > Pseudomonadati > Pseudomonadota > Gammaproteobacteria > Oceanospirillales > Oceanospirillaceae > Marinomonas > Marinomonas gallaica. The sequence goes on along the minus strand of NZ_CP187511.1, from coordinate 1,980,473 downwards.
ATGAAATGTGGGAAGAGAAAGCCAAAGATCCTAAAATCATTCGTCACTTTGGCAAAGTCATGACCATTCGCGAAAACGCCATCATGATGTCAGAAATACAAGCCAAACACGGCTCTTTCGCAAAATTTATCGCCGAATTCCCAGAAAATAACATTGTCGAACTTTGGCAGTACCTTAAAAAACAAGGTGCTCGTTTAGGCGGTAACACGGGCGCGTATACACTTCGTATTATGGGCAAAGATACCTTTTTACTAAGTAAAGACGTTGAAGGTTACCTGAGAAATCATGGGATCATCACCACAGGACGTGATACACAAAGCGCTCTTAAAGCAGCACAACAAGCATTCAACCACTGGCACGAACAATCAGGCCTGCCCTACTGTCAAATCAGTCAGTGCATCGCCTATAGTGTAAATTAACGGAGAAAACATGGCCGACTTAACCATCGATATCGTCGCTGACCCAATATGCCCATGGTGTTACCTAGGCTACACACGCCTCAAAGCCGCTATTGAGCACTTGGGCGACGACTTTCGCTTTGATATTCACTGGCTTCCATTTGAACTACATCCTGACATTCCAAGCGCTGGTGTATCACGTACGCAGTATCTAGGGCAAAAATTTGGCAGCCAGGAAAAACTTAACGAAGTATCTCACGCATTACAAAATGTAGGCTATGAAGCTGGATTAGAGTTTAATTTTACCGACGATGATCTCATTCCAAACACTAAACTTGCCCAACAATTTGTCGCCCAAGCTAGCCGTATGAGTTTGGCAACGCCTATGATGACCGCTTTGTTTTACGCCTATTTTACCAAAGGTGAAAACATTGGCGATGGGGCGGTTTTAAGCAGAATAGCGAAAGAAGTCGGACTGCAAGATGAAGACATCGAAGACGCGTTGTCTCGCGAAGCGGAGTTATTAGTTGAGGAGAAGATGGAGCGCTTGAATAGACTACAGATTGAATCTGTACCCACTTATATCGTCAATGAAAAGTACTTGGTTCAAGGGGCTCACCCACCAGAGACGTTTGCCGAAATATTAACGGACATCAATAAAGAAAATGACGCCTAGGCGTCATTTTTTATGCCCGTTAAATCCAGCACATACCAAAAAACTAAAATTTAATAAAATCTATCAAATTCTCTCTCTAAATTAATTTTATTTTATTGATAATAGTTATCATCCCACATAGAATCGAAGATAAATCGAATTGAGAGTGATTTTCATTTTATGTATGTATGTCTTTGTAACGCAGTCTCTGATAAAGCTATTAAGAACTCGATTGCCAATGGCGCTACGACGATGCGCGATCTTTACAGTGAGTACAACCTCGGAAAACAATGCGGTAAGTGCTGTAAAGATGTGAAGGGGATCCTTAACGAGGAGCTCCTAAAGCTGGCAGACGAGCTCCTCGTTAAAGTGGCTTAATACTTCAATAGATTAATGATCTATTGAAGACTCACCCATTTGCGACTGTAAGTAGTTTTGCAGACCTGCCGTTTTGATAAGGTTTTGCTGAGTTTCAAGCCAATCAATTTGCTCTTCCTGCTCATCCTGAATTTTCTCCAGCACTTCGCGACTCATAAAGTCTTTCTTCTCTTCACACACCTTTACACCGGATTGCAAATCAGGAAGTGTTGCTAACTCAAATGCCATGTTCGAGGCAATCATCTCTTCTGCATCTTCACCAATACGCAGACGACCTAAATCTTGTAAATTAGGTAACCCTTCTAAGAAAAGAATACGCTCTATCAAACGATCCGCATTTTTCATTTTTTGGATCGAGGTTTTGTAGTCTGCTTTATCAAGCACATCAAAACCTTGATCTTTGAACATACGAGCATGAAGAAAGTATTGGTTAATTCCAACCAACTCATTGGCCAGCACCTTGTTTAAGCTCGTTATTACTTCGCGATCACCTTTCATGCTGACTCCTTACATCTGAGATTGAATGTAGTTTTGTTCACCGATGGTATCCATCAAACGTAATTGCTTTTCAAGCCAGTACACATGATCTTCTTCTGTGTCATACAGCAGCTTTTCAAGCATTTCACGTGTCTGGTAATCACCTTCTTCTTCACAAATAGCGATCACATTACGCGCACACGTTACAACTTCAAGCTCAAGCGTCAGGTCATTTTTCATCATTGATCGCACATCCGTACCTACCAACAACTCACGACGCTTAGTCATGCATGGAACACCTTCCAAGAAAAGAATTCGCTTAATCAACCAATCAGAATGGTCTTTTTCTTCATCCATTTCATGGTTGAGGCGCTCATACAATTTACTTAGCCCCCAATCATCGTACATACGCGAGTGAATAAAATATTGGTCGATAGCGGCTAATTCGTTTTCTAGCAACATATTCAAACTATCGATTACTTTTTGGCTACCTTTCATTGGGTTTCCCTCTTTGTTGTAAAGGCTACTTTCTCGTAGCGCTAAATAAATTTAGTGTCAGCTTTTTAAAGCTCACTCGGCTTGCCTTCACCCACTTTTATCTCCAGCAGATCGACACGCTGGAACCCTCTTGGTAATTTAAGCCCACGACGTCCACGCTCGCCAATGTAGTCTACCAATTCTTTTTCCGCAAAGGACATGAAACGTTTGCCACTGTGCACCATCAGCAAGTCATCTGGTTGGATTGAACTCATGGCACAGACCCACTCCTCACGTTCTTTTGCTCTTGCCGAAGAAATACTCAGCATTTTATTACCTTTACCCTTCGCCATTTGAGGCAATGACGCCACACTAAAGGCCAACATTCTGCCTTCGTTTGAAACAACTACAGCCCTAGCTGTTTCAGGGTCGAGAACTTTAACAGGAGGTAATACTTGCGCGTTAGCAGGCAAACTTAAGGTTGCTTTACCCGCTTTATTTTTCGCATGTAAATCGCCCAACTTAGACACGAAACCATAACCCGCATCAGAGGCAATTAAGTAATAAGCTTCATCATTATCCAATGTTGCTGCAACGATGTGCGTGTCTTTTTCCAAACTGATGCGACCCGTTATCGGCTCACCTTGACCTCTTGCCGATGGCAAGGTATGGGCTTTAATGGAGTACGTCCGCCCATTGGATGCAAACAATACTAACGTTTGGTTAGAGCGACCTTTTGTGGAGAGCAAAAACTCATCGCCAGATTTATAGCTTAATCCACGTTCATCAATGTCATGGCCCTTCGCAGCACGAATCCAACCTTGTTTAGACATGACAACGGTAATTGGATCGTTTGACAACAAATCTTCTTCACTGAATGCTTGTGCTTCTTTACGCTCTACAATAGGTGTACGACGGTCATCTCCGAAATCGTTAATAGCTTCTTCAATTTCACCAATGATCAGTTTTTTCAACTTAGCGTCGGAAGCCAAATACCCTTCAAGCTGCTTACGCTCTTTCTCTAGTTCATCTTGCTCACCACGAATTCGCATTTCTTCAAGCTTGGCAAGATGACGTAATTTCAGCTCCAAAATAGCTTCAGCTTGCGTATCTGTTAAGCTGAAACGTTCCATAAGAACAGGTTTTGGTTTGTCTTCGCTGCGGATGATCTCGATCACTTCATCGATATTCAAAAAGGCGGTCAGTAAGCCCTCTAAAATATGTAAGCGCTTAAGCACTTTATCTAAACGGAACTCAAGTCGCCTGCGCACGACCCCAATACGAAAACGCAACCACTCGGATATAAACGTTGCCAGCGGTTTAACCTGAGGCAAGCCGTCTAAGCCAATCACGTTCATGTTCACACGATAGGATTTTTCTAAATCCGTCGTCGCAAATAGATGCGTCATGACACTTTCGACATCAACTCGATTAGACTTCGGTACGATGACTAACCGCGTAGGATTTTCATGGTCCGATTCATCGCGCAGATCCACCACCATTGGTAGTTTTTTGGCCTGCATTTGTGCCGCCATTTGCTCCAGTACTTTACTACCCGATACTTGATGCGGTAACTCGTTTACAACGATTTCGCCTTCTTCAACAGTGTACCGAGCACGGGCTTTAATTTGGCCTTTACCCGTTTCATAAAGTTTACGTATGTCATCACGCGGGGTAATAATTTCCCCTCCGGTTGGGAAATCAGGCCCTTGTACAAATTCAAGCAAATCATCCAATTTTGATTTCGGATTCTTTAACATATGAATACAGGCTTGGCCCACTTCACGCAGGTTATGCGGCAAAATATCCGTTGCCATACCCACCGCAATACCGGTGGTACCGTTAAGTAGCAAATTGGGTAATCGAGCAGGCAGAACCGCAGGCTCATTAAGCGTGCCATCAAAGTTCGGCATCCAATCGACCGTCCCTTGGTTTACTTCCCTTAACAACAAATCCGCGTATTTTGACAGGCGTGACTCGGTGTAACGCATGGCAGCAAACGATTTAGGATCATCCGGTGCGCCCCAGTTTCCTTGGCCATCTACCAACGGATAGCGGTAAGAAAAAGGCTGCGCCATTAACACCATGGCTTCATAACACGCACTGTCACCGTGCGGATGAAATTTACCTAATACATCACCAACCGTACGAGCCGATTTTTTGTACTTCGCCGTTGCCTTTAAACCCAGTTCACTCATGGCATAGACAATACGTCGCTGCACAGGTTTAAGACCATCACCAATATGAGGCAGGGCGCGATCTAGAATCACGTACATGGAGTAATTCAGATACGCTTTCTCAGTATAGTCTTTGAGAGAAAGCGTCTCATTGGCTTCAAAGTCAGTCGTGTCACTCAAAAGCGTATTCCTTTCTTAAACGATTCGTTAAGCAAAAAGCCTAAAGATTTCGATAACTTAAATATTTTCACCTACTATAATCAGGCACTATTGTCGCTGCAACCGTTGTCCTTAATGAATTAGTTATTGGTCGATTTTTTCTTTAGCATGTACACTCAATAGCAACGGAACCTATTGTGAGCGGATCATTATGAAAGCAACTTTTGGACAAGACAGCTGGCAGACCATCATACATCACTCGGATAGGATGCGTGTCTATGAAATCCAACTTGCTATGAATGAGCATGCCAATCACAATTTTGCCTTTCCATTTGATAGTTTATTAACCGTTACGGATGGCCAAGTCTTTTTAGAGTCTCCAATCGAGGAAACCACTTTAAAAGCCAATCAAGCGGCTTGGCTCACCCATAATCAAAGCATGCGTTGTGTGGCTGTATCCCCGATCGCTCGGTTATTTATCATTGTCTTTACCAATCAAACATCACGTCACAAAGAAAAATTCGAACGCTTTGCCAGCGGTACGGAACATAAGCATGAACTCGGCAGCGGCATTACGCATTGGACAGTCGAAAACAAAACTCTGGGTAAAGTTGAATGGATTATGCTACCCGCTAACCACGTCGAGCCCGCTTATTATATAAAAGATTCTGAGCAGTTTATCCTGCCACTCAACCACGATGACTCACTCAGTATTATCTACGATGATGACCGCCAAGAAACCATTACCGAGTCAGGAATCGTCATTGAGCAAGGGCGCTCGCGCAGCTTAGTCAATCAAGCGAATAAACCCATAACATTCTTAAGCGTTACCACGCCCTACCCTAAACACAGCCGTATCTTAAAATTAAAGGGATCTCGTTGATTTTAACGTAGTGTTAGAGCGGTCAGCACATGGTCTTCCCATTGCCCATTAATCTTTAAATAATGCTTTGCAATGCCTTCTTTTTCAAATTTTAAACGCTCCAACACGGCAGCGCTTTTATGATTCCGTGGCATATAACACGCTTGTATTCGATCGATATTTAACTCTTTAGAAAGGTACCGAATACCCGCTTCGAGGCATTCATTCATGTAGCCTTGGCCCTGTAAATCTTCTGCTAAGCTGTAACCCAAAAAACAGGACTGCGATATTCCTCGAACAAACTGCGAATAATTACTGTAGGCCAACATACGGTCTTGCTCAGGATTAAGTAAACACAACACACAACCCTTATCTTCGATAAAATCTCGACGCATCTCTTTTACTCGAAGACGGCAGGTTTCGTCGGAATAATAATCTTCCCCACGCTGAGGCTCCCAACTGACTAAATGCTCGCGCTGCTCATTTACATAGGTTTTCAGTAAAGGGGCCTCACTTTCATCAAGAAGCTTCAACACGCCTCTCGCCGTTTTGATGACAGGAAAGCGACCATTGTCCTGCCAACTCTTACCGTTCACAACCACTTTCTCCTTTTGCACTTCCATCAGCTTTACACTGTAACGATCAAACCAAAACTGCACGCCAATCGATAGTGTTCTGATCATCATCGTATGATTCATCCAAGCGGTCGCTTGCTCTAATGTTGCCCAATAAAATATCAGTTGAGAACACGCCTCGGCACTCCATTCACTGTATAAAAAACCTTCTTGATCCGCAGCAAGCTCGATGACTTTCTCCGTCATAACGCGAAACATGACATCATCACGCAATGGCGATGTCGTTATACTGACGGCGTAGTAAGGCGTCACAAAGTTATTGTCCATACGTCTAGATTCCCAATTACCCTATAAATAATGAACCAAGTATCCGGCTATTTGTCTACACTTAAACCGTCTGAGATTATGGATAATGAGCTAAGTCTCGGTGTGGAAGTGCTTTAATACTACTTCTAGGTGTATATTAGCTCCGTCATAAATTTGACGCTTTCCCCTTGGCGTCAACATGGAAAGCTTTTAGCCCACCTCGTAAGAGGTGGGCTTTTTTCCATAAAAAAAGCGAGGCGCAATTCGCAACCTCGCTTTCAAACCACGTAAACGGTTTTAAGAAACGCGCTCACCGTGGGCTTGTTTGTCCGCATGGTACGAAGAACGTACCAATGGGCCACAGGCTGCGTGTTTAAAGCCCAGCTCTTTCGCAACTTGCTCGTAGCGTTCAAACTCTTCTGGATGTACAAAACGATCCATTGGGAAGTGATGCTTTGAGGGTTGCAAGTACTGACCAATCGTTAGCATGTCAACGTTGTGAGCACGCAGGTCTTTCATGACTTCGACGATTTCTTCGAAAGTCTCGCCCATGCCTACCATCAAGCCAGACTTGGTTGAAACATCTGGGCAACGTTCTTTGAATTTTTTCAACAGATCGAGCGACCACTGATAATCTGAGCCGGGACGCACTTGACGATACAAACGCGGGATCGATTCTAAGTTGTGGTTGAAGACATCCGGTGGTGATACCTGAAGAATATCCAACGCTACGTCCATACGGCCACGGAAATCTGGCACCAGTGTTTCGATTTCAATCGATGGGCTTTGTTCACGCGTGTGATCAATACAATCGACAAAATGCTGAGCACCACCGTCACGTAGATCATCACGGTCTACCGAGGTAATCACGACGTACTTCAGTCGCATATCGCGAATCGCTGCAGCTAATTCTTTCGGCTCATCAGGGCTTAACGCATTCGGGCGACCATGTGCCACATCACAGAAAGGACAGCGGCGGGTACAGATATCACCCATTATCATAAAGGTAGCCGTACCGTTGGAGAAACATTCGCCTAGATTAGGACAATTCGCCTCTTCGCAAACAGACGCTAACTTATGTTCACGCAAGGTACTTTTAATACGTGCAATTTCTGGTGAAGCCGGCATACGCACACGCAACCAGTCAGGTTTACGCGGGATTTCTTCTGTAGGGATAACTTTTACAGGAATACGTGCCATTTTGTCGGCACCACGAAGTTTTTCACCCTGTACAACTCGCTTTTGCTGAGTAGTCATTTTATATTCACCCTTGTTGGATAATCGGATGAGGATATCCGAGACGTTCAGCCAGTATGTTGGCTAACTGAACTTTAACTTGCGCCATGCTGGTCTGTGGCTGCAAGCGCTTCATATCTATCATTTGTAGCCCCTGGTAACCGCAGGGGTTAATTCGCAAAAATGGATTTAAATCCATGTCGACATTTAATGCCACGCCATGAAATGAACACCCTCTTCGGACTCGTAGACCCAGTGAGGATATTTTCATTCCATTCACATAAACACCCGGTGCATCCGGCTTGGGGTAAGACTCAATGCCATGCAGTTTGCAGACATCGACAATGGAGTTTTCGATAAGCGTGACCAGATCACGTACACCAATGCCCAATCGCTTTAAATCAATCATGATGTAAGCAATCAGCTGCCCAGGGCCATGATAAGTCACTTGGCCGCCTCGGTCAGCTTGAACAACAGGAATATCACCGGCATCTAATAGATGCTCAGCTTTACCCGCTTGCCCTTGCGTAAACACGGACGGGTGCTCAAGCAGCCAGATCTGGTCGGGATCTTCCTTCGTACGAGTCTGGGTGAAATGTTTCATCTCTTCCCAAGTCGACTCGTATGGCACCACACCTAGGTCGCGGCACAATATAGAATTAGGCATGAATCACATAACCATTTTTACGACATCAACAGCCATGAGATCTGTATGCAAACGCGATAGGTGATCTTCACTTTGCGCAGTGATACGGAAAGTAAAGCTTACAAAGCGCCCTTTTGAAGACACATTCTTCCTGATCGCTGAATCATCAAGTTCCGGTGCATGCAGACGCACGCACTCAAAAACATTGAGGTGCGTGTCATCACTGTCTAAGGCAACAACTTTAATCATATAGTTGTCGCAAGGAAACTCGATTTTAGGGGCATCTGGCGCATCCTTGGCAACAACACCGTTTTGATTAATTAAAGCCATTTTTGCTGCTAACCCTTTTTAGAACAAGTTCATAAAGAACAATTTAACTTTATCGAATAATCGTTTGAAGAAGCCGCCTTCAGAAACAGGCTCTAGTGCGACTACGTCACGCTCAAGCAAAATATTTTCGGGCGTACCGACAATAATTTTACCCAGTACATCACCTTCGGCAATAGGCGCTTCAATTTCAGACTTAAGATCCAAAGAAGCAGGAATAGAATCCGCATTTTGACGTGGCATGGTCACCAATACGTCTTCAGAGAAACCAACTTTTACCGTATCAACTTCACCACCCCATACACGCGCATCGCTCAACACTTGGCCTGCACTGTATAGTTTACGTGTCTCATAATAACGGAAACCGTAGTTCAACAATTTTTGCGTTTCTGCTGCACGGGCTTCGTCTGAACTGGTGCCCATAACAACGGCAATCAAACGCGTACCATTACGAACTGCGGACGCGGCCAAACAATATCCAGCGGCCTCAGTATGACCTGTTTTCAAGCCATCTACTGTTTTATCGCGCCACAAAAGTTTGTTTCGATTCGGCTGACGAATATCGTTATAGGTAAAATATTTCTCAGAGTACAATTCGTAATTTTGCGGGAAATGTACAATTGTCGCACGCGCCAATAAAGCGATGTCTAACGCGCTTGAGTAATGACCTTCTGCAGGAAACCCCGTTGAGTTTACGAAGTGCGAATTGTTCATGCCTAAGAGTTTTGCATGTTGATTCATCAAATCGGCAAAGGCCGCTTCGCCACCTGCAATGTGCTCAGCAACGGCCACACTGGCGTCGTTACCAGATTGAATGATAATACCGCGCATCAGGTCTTCAAGACGGACTTGAGTACCTTCGCGAATAAACATACGCGAACCCTCCATACGCCATGCTGTTTCGCTAATAGTGACCTGATCATTCATTGAGATGTTGCCTTTAGCAAGCTCATACTCAGCAATGTAAGCGGTCATCAGTTTCGTTAAACTCGCAGGTGGCAGCTCCTCACGACTATTATGTTCAACCAGAACATCGCCTGTATAGGCGTCCATTAACACGTAACTGTTCGCGGACAGTTGAGGTGGTGCAGGAATAAGTGATGGTGCAGCTTGCGCTACAGAAACCATGAATGAAATTGTGATGATAAAAAGAGATAACAGTCGTTTCATATTTTTAAACGTCTTAGCCTAATCCGTGATGGCAGGAATGATACTAAAGGGAGCTAGGAATCTCTAGCCTCGATAAAATTCTCTAAGGAGCTAACGCGACTTTTACACTTTTGCCAAAGCCGGCTTGCTCAAGTTTCTGCTGCCAGCCTGACAGCAGTTGATCACTTTCATAAGGCCCAACCAGAACCTTATATAAACCGTCATCCGCATGAAGTACTTCGATATTAATCGATGTATCAAAACGCTCAAACAATTTTTGCTTGAGTCTGTCAGCTGAGTTTTTTTGCGAGAACGCGCCCATCTGTAAATGACTAAACAACAAGTCATTTGACAATCCTTTTGATGTCGAAGGCACATTATCAACGGCCGCAGAAGGCTTAGCTACCGCCACCGCTGGTGTAGAGACCACTGGTGTAGCGGCAGCAGAAGCGGCATAACGCTCACCAGGTTTAGGGGTAATGGCTTCAACACGAACCCGAGCCAATCCTTTTTTGTGATAGCCCAAACGCGCTGCAGCAGCATAAGATAAATCGATCAAACGATCGCCATGAAAGGGGCCTCGATCGTTTACACGGACGATCACAGAGCGCTGATTAGCTAGGTTGGTCACTTTTAAAAAGGTCGGTAACGGCAATGATTTATGCGCGGCTGAAAACGCATACATGTCATAAGTTTCCCCATTTGATGTCTTATGACCATGGAATTTCTGACCGTACCATGACGCGGTACCCTCTGCTTTGTAGCCTTCCGCCGAGTTCATTACATAGTATTTCTTCCCCCAAACCGTATAAGGGGACTTGTTTCCGCCACGACTTTTAGCTTCATACTTAGGAATTAAATCAGGCAAATGGTCAACTTTGATGTCCCCACTGGGGGCATGATCTTGTAAAATGCTGTAGCGACCACCCCCTGAAGCCTTCTCATAGTCAATTGAACCACTTTTACCACCAATATGCTCAGTACTCATACAACCGGTCAGGCCAATGACAGAGATTAAACCAAGGTATTTAGCCACCTTCATGCTGTGCAATCCTATTCGCTAATTCTAAAACAGACATGGCATAACGGCGACTTGGGTTGTAATCCATGATCGTGAAAAAGTTCTCGTAGGCGAGCCAGTAGTCGACCACCTCCTCACTTTCACGCAGCCCAATTAAGCCTGTTTTACCTGCTGCATAATCTGTTGTCGCCCACACTCCTTTGGTACTCCATTCATTCATAGAATACAGCGGTGCTCGGCCTTTATTTACAAGCTCTGATACTTGCTCAGGTTGATCAACACGTGCTGGGATTGCAGCGCGCTGTTGGTATTGCCAACCATGATGACGTAAATAATTTGCAATACTGCCAATGGCATCGGCCTCAGAATTCCAAAGATCGATCCGACCATCTTGATCATAATCCACAGCGAGTTTCATATGGTTACTTGGCATAAATTGCACCATTCCCAATGCGCCACTGTATGAGCCTTTCGTTGCCCCTAAAGTCCAACCTTGGTTGCGAGCCAATAACAAGTAGGCCTCTAGCTCACTTTGAAAATACGCGCCACGTCTTGGGTAATCAAAAGACAAAGTTGTAAGCGATGTAAATACATCGCGGTTACCCGTTACTTTACCATAAGCGGTTTCTACACCTAACAAAGCAACAATAACTTGCCAATCAACACCGTAATCCCGTTCGGCCTGTTCTAACCAAGCTTTGTTGCGCTGAGCGAACTTAACACCCTGTTGGACACGATAAGGATCAATAAAGTTCGCACGATATTCATGATAAGGCGTAATAACTTCTGGCTGATTATCCGATTTAGTGATTACCTGTTCTCGTTTGTAGGTATTAGAGAACATTGAGACAAGCAGCTGACGATCATAATTATGCTGACTCACCATCTTACTGATGAACTTCTGAACTTCGGGTAACTCACTGTATGGCACACTTTTCACGACTTCTGGAGCAGGTTGTGCCTCTACATGATTACTCATTGTTGAGCAGCCATATAACCCAATCGCCAAACTAATGGCTAACACTCTCGTAAACATTACCTTGCCCTTTTATGAGTTTGAATCGACATTAAAATTCCGAATGTCGCCATGATGGTAATGATGGATGTACCGCCATAGCTCACAAGAGGTAACGGTACACCGACAACCGGTAAGATCCCAGAAACCATGCCAATATTTACAAACATATACACAAAAAAGGTTAACGTAATACTGCCAGCTAACAATCGAGCATAGTTATCTTCTGCATACGCAGCAATAAACAAACCGCGTGCAATCACCAGCAAATACGCGCACATAAGCAATGCGCACCCTACCATGCCAAACTCTTCCGCCAATACGGCGATAATAAAGTCTGTATGACTTTCAGGAAGGAAGTTTAACTGTGCCTGAGTCCCCTCTAGAAACCCTTTACCATGCAGCCCTCCAGAACCAATGGCTGTTTTCGACTGAATAATGTTCCAGCCAGAACCAAGTGGATCGCTTTCTGGGTTTAAAAACGTTAATACTCGTTGCTTTTGATAGTCATGCATAACATGCCATAAGCTGTAGCCAGCAATGGGGGCTACAGCCGCCGCCCCCAGAATATAAAGCCATCCGATACCGGCTAGAAATAAGGCAAATATTCCCGATACGCCAACCAGTAATGCTGTTCCTAGGTCGGGCTGCTTTGCCACCATCAAAGAGGGCACAGCAATAATCACCAACACGGTTATGATTTCTTTCAAACTCGGTGGCAATTGTCGATTAGCGAAATACCAAGCAACCATCATCGGCATGACAATTTTCATAATTTCGGAAGGTTGAAAACGCAGCCCTCCCGGTAAAGCAAGCCAACGCTGGGCACCTTTGGCGCCTACGCCAAACAACAAGACACAAACCAGTAAACCAACCAAGAAAACAAATAAAAATGGAGAGGCTCGGCGCATGTATTTCGGCGGTAATTGTGCTAAGGCAAGGCAAACAACCATACCAATGCCTAAACGAAGTACTTGACGCTCAACCATTGCTACGTTTTGTCCCGATGCCGAGTACAAAATAAACAGGCCTCCCGACATTAAAATCAGCAGCGCTAGCAATAGCAATACATCAACGTGAGTCAAACGCCACAGCCGAGCATTGGTGAATGCCAATATACGCTGATAAAACTGCACATTCATCGGCTCGACTCCTTGAAGTAGTCGTATTCTTTCGGGTATTTATCGTATAAATACGCATCAAACAGAGCTTTTGTTAAATCGGCAGGTTTAGCACTGCTGCCACCATTTTCAAAAATAGCAAAGACGGCAATTTTAGGGTTATCTGCAGGCGCAAAACCGATAAACAAAGCATGATCATGAAGGCGTTTATCTAAATTATCGGCATCATACTCTTCATCTTCTTGTAGACTGAATACTTGGCCCGTTCCCGTTTTACCGGCGATTTTATAGTCCGTGCCTTGTAAACGACGACCCGTACCACGAGAGTCTGTTATTACCTTCTCCATGGCCTTGACCATTCGCTCCCAGTTGCGCTGATCTTTTAACTTAATCTCGTGTTCAACGCCATCGTTACCTTCAAACGTCGCTGGCTCATTCGCAATCTGACTGACCATTCGTGGGTAGTACATGTGGCCACGAGCAGCCATCGCCGCAGTAGCGGTCGCTATTTGAATAGGCGTCGCGACCATAAAACCCTGACCGATCCCTACGTTTACTGAGTCACCAGGGTACCAAGGCTCTTTGTATCGAGCCTTCTTCCACTCATTAGACGGTAACAAACCAGCGCTCGCGCCATTTAAGTCTAAAATGGAAGTTTGTCCAAAACCAAGTTTAGACAAAAACGTATGAATCGGTGTAATGCCCATTTTATGAGCCAGTTGATAATAATAGGTATCGACAGACTCGATAATTGAGCGCTCAAGGTCGATCCAACCATGACCACTTCGCTTCCAGTCTCGGTAGCGTCGACCATTGGGATTAATTTGATAGTAACCGCGCGCATAATAGGTCTCAGTCCAAGAGGAGAAACCATACTCTAACCCTGCCAGTCCCATAAACGGTTTAATCGTCGAAGCAGGAGGGTAACCTCCTCGTAGTGCGCGATTAAACAAGGGAAGACGCTTATCCTCCCTAAGTTCAGCGTATTTACTGACGGAAATGCCACGCACAAATGAATTCGGGTCGAAGCCCGGTTTGGACACCATAGCAAGCACCCCGCCGTTGTTAGGGTCAATGGCGACGACCGATCCTTTATAGCTCCCTAGCAAATCGTAAGCATACTGCTGTAAACGGGCATCCATGTATAAATGGAGATCTTTTCCTGGAACAGGATTTTGCCGCTCAATTTCAGACATAATTCGGCCACGAGCATTCACCTCAACTTTTGAGATGCCAGGATGACCAAAAAGCGTCGACTCGTAATATTCTTCCACCCCTGTTTTACCGATAAACAGGGCTCCTTGATACGCAGATCGATCTACTCGCTCAAGATCTTTAGTGGTAATTCGTCCCACATAGCCAACAGCATGAGCAAACGCTTCACCATAAGGATAATAGCGCGTTAACTGCGCCTCGACCTGGACGCCATCGAGCCGATAAAGGTCAACAGACACTTTGGACCACTCTTCATCCGAAAGCTGGGATTTCAAGGTAATGGATTGATACGGGCGACGATAATCTTGCAAACGACTTTCGTAATCAGCCCATTCTTCATCGGTTATATCTACCGATTCACTCAAGGCTTTTTTGAGCTCAGGAAGGCTAAGCGCTCGTTCTGGAATCACCGTCAAACTGTGTATCGGGCGGTTATCGGCTAACACAACACCATTACGATCAAAAATAAGCCCTCTTGGCGGAGGTTCAGTGATCAGCATGAGACGATTGTCATTTGCTTTAGTTTGGTACAGCTCGTGTTCGACGACTTGCAGATAGAATAAGCGCCCCATCAATACACCGACCATCATCAGTACAAAGATTGCAGCGACGACTACCCTGCTTTTGGTCAGGGCATGTTCTTGACGATGATTTCGAAAAACTTGATGATGCTTGCCCAAAACAGAACTCTAACGGTGATATGGATGATTATTCATAAGTGTCCAAGCTCGATAGATCTGCTCAGCCAATAAAATACGCACCATAGGGTGAGGCAGTGTAAGCTTGGAAAGTGACCAAGCTTGATCCGCACGTGCGGTACAGCGGGGATCCAGTCCATCTGGACCACCCACCAACAAAGAAATGTTGTATCCATCCATGCGCCAATGAGATGTCTGCTCAGCTAACTGCTCGGTACTCCACGTTTTACCCAAAACTTCCAAAGCAATAACCTTATCTCCAGAAGGGATCGCTGCCAGCATTGCATCACCTTCCTTTTGAATGGCTTTTGCAATGTCAGTGTTTTTCCCACGGGGCGACATCGGTAGTTCAACTAACTCAAGAGAGAAGTCTTTGGGGAGGCGTTTGGCATACTCTTCGTATCCTTCCACTACCCATTTTGGCATTTTTGTACCAACAGCAATCAATCTAACGCGCATGTCAAAACCTTAACGCTGCTCTGGTTTAATGTCCCAAAGTTTTTCTAGGTCGTAGAACGAACGAGCTTCTTCTGTCATAACGTGTACAACAACATCGTATAAGTCCACAAGAACCCAATCGCTGCCCATCTCACGGCCTTCACTGCCTAATGGCTGAAGACCTTTGCTTTTAGCGTGCTCAACTACGTGTTGACCAAGAGAGTTCACGTGGCGTTTTGACGTACCCGTACAGATGACCATAAAATCCATCATGTCGGTTAGTTCACTCACGTTAAGTACCGTGATGTTATCGCCTTTCACATCCTCTAGTGATTCCACAGCAAGTTCGAGAATTTGATCAGCAGATAATTGGTTTTGGCTCATAGTTTCGGATAACCCTATTTATATAAAGAATGCGCTTCAATGAAACGCTGTATAGTTTCTGGAACCAAGTACGCTATAGACGCTTTTTTGCGACAAAGGTTTCGTACTTGGCTTGATGAAATTGCAAGAGGTGTAAAACTCTCCATCCATATCTTTCCAGCGGGCGCGCATTGTAACTCAGCTGCGCTCTTGGCTCGATGCTTTTCATAAAAAGACTCAAGACTGGAAATAAAGTCAGGCTCCCACCCGGGTCGAGATATGACTAAGATGTGTGCCACACTCAATAACTCTTGCCAACGAGACCAAGTCGGAAGCGACAGAAAGCTGTCCATCCCAACGACCATAATCAAAGGTTCGTCTGCACCTAACTCATGACGCAGCTGCGTCAAAGTATCAATACTGTAACTGCGCCCTTCTCTTACGATTTCTCGCTCATCAACGCTCAATCGTTCATCCGCCTGAATTCCTAACCTCACCATTTCTAAGCGCTGTTCGGCACTGACAGAGGGTTGATCTTTATGTACAGGTTGATAACAAGGGATTAAGCGTAGATTTCTGAACTGAAAATAATCCAGTATATCGACAGCAGAACGAAGATGGCCATGATGGATAGGATCAAACGTCCCCCCCATCACAACCGTGCCTTTCTGTTGAATATCAGATAACTCAGTTGTCACGTGTGTGACCATCGCCTAATACGATATACTTTTGACTGGTTAGTCCGATCAGGCCAACGGGGCCACGAGCATGAATTTTATCGGTAGAAATACCAATTTCTGCCCCTAGTCCATATTCGAAACCATCCGCAAACGCTGTTGAGGCATTGACCATCACCGACGAAGAATCAACCTCCGCCATAAAGGCTCGGGTTTTGGAGTAATTCTGCGTCACAATCGCATCAGAGTGGTGTGAACCATACTGATTAATATGAGCAATGGCTTCATCCATATCGTCGACCAATTTAATGGACAACTTCGGACCTAAATATTCGGTGTACCAATCGTCTTCGGTGGCTGGTTGCGCATTAATTAAAGCACGCGTTTGCTCACAACCAACTAGCTCAACCCCTTTTTCAACCAAAGCATCGGCTAGACGAGGCAAAATCTCCTGAGCGATACGCTGATTAACCAGCAATGACTCCATCGCATTACACACGCCATAACGACGCGTTTTAGCATTCATAGAAATGTTAAACGCTTTTTCAAGATCCGCTTCGTCATCAATATACACATGACAGTTTCCATCAAGGTGCTTGATCACAGGCACTCGCGAATCATTACTAATACGTTCAATCAAGCCTTTACCACCGCGTGGTACGATAACGTCGACAAATTCAGGCATCGTAATCAACAAACCAACGGCTGCACGATCAACTGTATTGATCACCTGCACAGCATCTTCTGGCAAACCAACTGCCGCCAAACCAGACTGAACTGCTTGCGCAATCGCTTGATTCGAGTAAAACGCTTCACTGCCACCTCGTAGGATCGTCGCATTGCCAGACTTTAAACATAGACTCGCCGCATCAATCGTTACGTTTGGACGAGACTCGTAAATGATACCAATCACTCCCAATGGCACACGCATTTTGCCCAGCTGTATACCCGATGGACGATAAACCATATCGGTAATTTCACCCACTGGATCTGGCAATGAAGCAACCTGCTTCAGGCCTTCAATCATGCCATCGATACGGGCGTCGTTAAGCTCAAGACGATCAAGCAATGCAGCTTCTAGACCTTTTTGTTTACCGCTTTCCAAGTCCTTAGCATTCTCTTCTTTAAGTCGAGGTCGTGCAGACTCCAAAGCATCCGCCATAGCGAACAAGGCATTGTTCTTTTGCTCTGTCGTGGCACGAGTCAATTGGCGTGACGCAGCACGAGCCTTTTGACCAACTTCATTCATGTAAGATTCTAAGGACATTATTTACTCTCTTCTTTATCCAGCGATGTCATTTCCCTTATGGGACGCTATAAAAATAGATAAGCGGTATACTACCACATCTTATTCAATCTGATTCTCAATTATTCAACGCCTAAACGATTAATTTACCTATGACGAACACATTTCAATTTCAGCAGATTGGGGTTACTCATTCTTGCTACAAAGAAAAATTTGGTATTCCTCGTCAACCAGGCCTTGTCACTGAGGCTGCAGCATCAATTGAACTGCTGCCTCCGTTCAACCGCATGGATGTCTTAGATGGACTGGAAGGCTTTTCACATATCTGGGTACATTTTATCTTTCATCAATGCATTCAAGAACAATGGAAGGCAAAAGTCAGGCCACCGCGATTAGGCGGCAACAAGAAAGTAGGCGTTTTCGCTACACGCGCCACTCACCGCCCCAACCCTATTGGATTATCCGTCGTTGAGATACAAGGCATTAGACAAGACAAAAAACGTATCTTTATTGATATCATCGGGGCCGACTTATTAGATAAGACGCCCATCATTGATATAAAACCATACTTACCTTACGCCGATGCGCTGCATAACGCACAGGGCGGATTTGCCCCTGAAGCTACCTCTCTTACACCTGTGCAGTTTTCAAAACTGGCATTAACTCAAGCCCTTGCCTATAAAGAAGAGTACAAGAGAGAATTAATCCCTTTAATAGAACAAGTCATTGGACAGGATCCGAGACCTTCCTATCTCACAAATGTTGATGGCAGAACTCACGGCAACTTGCTATGGAACACCAATGTAAAATGGACAGTCAGCAGCGACCATATTTTAATCACAGAGATAGAGTACCCAGTGGGTGAATGATATGAACAAGTCAAAAATGCTGAATGCTTATAAGTCTGTGAATAACTTAAAAGGCAAACCGCAACATGAAGAAGAGAACAAAACAAAGACACCTAAAATTTATCGCTCAGAATACGATGAAAAGCTGATAAAAGAATACCATTTCGCTAAATTTCAGAAGAATTTAGACTTACTTCAGAACAACCAAGAAGTGATCGCCCTACTCAAAAAAGAAGAGTGGGACGAAGAAGATATCAAAACTTTACTCGCCTCATTTCGTTAACGAAAAGCTATACCCACGTTTATCCACATCTTCTGTGTATAGTTTATTTGTCAATCTGATCTAGAAAAAACACATAAAAAAAGCGGACCTGAAAGGTCCGCTTTTTTTAAAACTTAGCACTTAAATAGAACTAGTTTTGGTTCTCAAGTTGAGCCTTGATCAGGTCACCGATTGTAGTCGGGCCAGTTGATTCAGCTTGCTGCTTTTCAGAGTGTGACTTGATAGCCGCTTTCTCTTCTGTAGCATCTTTCGCTTTAATAGAAACAGCGATAGTGCGAGCTTTACGATCAACGTTAGTGATCGCAACTTCAACAGATTCACCTTGCTTAAGAACAGTAGAAGCATCTTCTACACGATCACGGCTGATTTCAGAGACTTTCAAGTAAGCTTCAACGCCTTCTGAAAGAATCACAACAGCACCTTTAGCATCTACTTCACCGATAGTACCAGTAACGATAGCGCCTTTGTCGTTTTCAGCAACGAATGCAACGAAAGGATCTTGCTCTAGTTGCTTAACACCAAGAGAGATACGCTCACGCTCAGCATCGATAGAAAGAACAACCGTTTCTAGAACGTCACCTTTCTTGTACTTACGTACTGCTTCTTCACCAGCTTCTTCCCAAGATAGGTCAGATAGGTGAACAAGGCCATCGATACCGCCGTCAAGACCAATGAATACGCCGAAGTCAGTGATAGACTTGATAGCGCCAGAGATCTTGTCGTTTTTGTTGAATGAAGTAGCAAACTCTTCCCATGGGTTTGGAGTGCACTGCTTGATACCTAGAGAAATACGACGACGCTCTTCGTCGATGTCTAGGATCATAACTTCTACTTCGTCACCGATCTGAACAACTTTAGAAGGGTGGATGTTTTTGTTCGTCCAATCCATTTCTGAAACGTGAACTAGACCTTCAACACCTTCTTCAAGCTCAGCGAAGCAACCGTAGTCAGTTAGGTTCGTTACACGTGCAGTAACTTTAGTACCTTCTGGGTAACGAGCTTTGATTGCAACCCATGGATCTTCGCCCAATTGCTTAAGACCTAGAGATACACGGTTACGCTCACGATCGAACTTAAGAACTTTAACGTCGATCTCATCACCTACAGCGATGATTTCGCTTGGGTGCTTGATACGCTTCCAAGACATGTCAGTGATGTGTAGAAGACCATCAACACCGCCCAAGTCAACGAATGCACCGTAATCAGTAAGGTTCTTAACGATACCTTTAACTTCTTGACCTTCTTCAAGGTTAGCAAGAAGCGTTTCACGCTCAGCGCTGTTAGTCGCTTCCATAACGGCACGACGAGATACAACAACGTTGTTACGTTTCTGATCAAGTTTGATAAGTTTGAACTCAAGTTCAACACCTTCAAGGTGAGATGTGTCGCGAATAGGACGAACATCCACCAAAGAACCTGGCAAGAAAGCACGGATGTTAGCGATATCCACAGTGAAGCCACCTTTGACTTTACCGTTGATAACACCCTTAACGATTTCACCTTCTTCGTAGGCTTGCTCAAGAACAGCCCAAGTTTCAGCACGCTTAGCTTTCTCACGAGAAAGTTTCGTTTCACCGAAACCATCTTCTACAGCATCAAGTGCAACTTTAACTTCGTCGCCGATGTTAAGAGTGAATTCGCCGCTCTCAGAAAGGAATTGAGAACGAGGGATAACGCCTTCAGATTTTAGACCTGCATGAACAGTTACCCAGTCGCTGTCGATGTCGACAACTAGACCAGTAACAATCGAGCCTGGAGCCATTTCTACGGTTTTAAGGCTTTCTTCAAACAGTTCTGCGAAGCTTTGAGTCATTGTGATTCCTATATACACGGAACAACTAAATGTTCCCTGCCACATCGCCAGCTTATGTGGGATTAATTTACATTGTTTGCGATTTGGCGTTTGCTGGCCCCAAATCGACTTAATTTAATCGACCTATTTTAGCACAAAGATTGAACATAAATACAGTTCAAACTTAAATGTAAGAGGCTTTTGCCGCTTCAGACAAGATAATATCCACAACCTGCTCAATCGATAGCTCTGTGCTATCGATCTCAAGAGCACCCGTTGCAGGCACCAAGGGAGCAACAGCACGATTTGCATCGCGTTCATCACGCTCTTTAATGGTTTTAACTAACGCATCAAAATCGACCACATCCCCTTTCTGTTCAAGCTGCAACAAGCGACGCTGCGCGCGCTCTTCAGGTGTTGCCGTCAAAAAGACTTTGATGCTCGCCTCAGGAAACACAACGGTTCCCATATCACGACCATCAGCAACCAAACCCGGTTCCTGTACAAAAGCACGCTGACGTAACAATAAACCTTCACGTACATCACCAATAGCGGCCAACTTAGACGCTTGATTACCAACGATTTCCGTCCGGATCGCCTGCGTAACGACTTCCCCTTCAAGCACAATCTCAACCTTACTATCTTCAGATTGCTTAAATTGAATATCTAAATGCTCAGCAAGAACTTTGAGCGCTTCCACGTCATCACTTTCAATTCCATGATGGGACGCCGCTAAAGCCAACAAGCGATAAAGCGCACCACTATCAAGCAAATGCCAACCCAGCTTTTCGGCGACCAATTGACTTACTGTGCCTTTACCAGCACCACTAGGGCCATCAATCGTAATAACTGGGGCTTGATTCATCATAACTGTTCCTCTTATTTAGCTAAGCACTGAGCACTTCAGGCCCAGTGTTGTCGCAATTTCTTCTAAGTTTGGAATTTGTGCTAACAATTTCTGACAATCTCTGACTGTCGCTCCATTGCGGCAACGAGCAGCAAGCAGCAAAAATGCCAATGCCACAAGCTCATTCCCTGCACTGTCCAAATCCCCTCCATGAGGAGTACTTCCTTTTATTAATAGGGTTCCGGCGCGCCATTCTCCAACACCACCGATATGATTCACGCCATCAACTAACGTTGTCATGCGATCCTCATAGAAATAAGGCAAATTCGACACAGCCTCAAACTGACTGTCGCCTTCCGCATAAACGGCCGCCATGGCAAGACATGGCAAAAACTCGCGAAATTCATAAGATTGCTCTGCGCTCAGCGAAAAAGAACGCAATTTTGCAAATGAAACACGTAATCTTTGAGTA
Organism: Marinomonas gallaica; assembly: GCF_049821165.1. Classification (NCBI taxonomy): domain Bacteria; kingdom Pseudomonadati; phylum Pseudomonadota; class Gammaproteobacteria; order Oceanospirillales; family Oceanospirillaceae; genus Marinomonas; species Marinomonas gallaica. The sequence goes on along the minus strand of NZ_CP187511.1, from coordinate 1,958,615 downwards.
GCGAAGACACCCAAAGGCTCACCACACCATTCCAACTTGGCGCCATTCTGCTGCAGCAGATCCAACAAAGCCCCCATGCGACCAGAATGTGTCACGCCTTGCAGCTGTAGCGCTGAACCTGGTAGCAAAGAAGCTAACAACACGCACCATAGACTTTGCTGCATATCAGATGGCAACTCTATATTAGCAGCCCCTAACTTAGATTTTCGTACTGTTATAGAGGCTTGCCCTTCAATTTCAACACCAAAACTGGCGAACAATGTACGCACCTGCTCATCAAATTGCATTGTCGATTCAAAACCAGAGTCGTCTTGCGCAAACAGACCTAGCAACACAGCAGATGACATCAGCCTTGAGGATGCAGGTCCTGGCAATTTCCCAGAAACCGCGTTAATGGAAGACGGCAAAAACTTAAATGGCAAACAATCTGCCGCCCCCGAAGAGACCACTGCACCGGCATTTTTTAGCAAACGCAATAGATTCGTAAACGGCGTATTAAGAAGAGAATCATCAGCTAACACATCAACAGAAAATGCTTGCCCTGCTAACACTGGCGCAAGCAAATACAAACTTGTGGCAGAGCCATGAACATTAATGGGCGCAATTGGAGCTCGAAGACCCGTTCGCCCGACCCCATGCACCCGCACAGAACCGTAGCCAAACTCTTCAATCACGACCCCCATATCCTTGAGCGCCTGCATGGTGACTTTTACGTCGCCCGCTAAATCCACGTTGGCTAATTCACTAACACCATCAGCTAAGGCTGCCATGATAAGAGCTCTATGTGACAAAGATTTGTCACCGACCAACTTAATATCGCCATTAATAGCCGATGCCGGGCTAACCGAAATTGACAACTGCTTTTCTTGTGGTTTACCCAAGGTACGCTGCTCTAACAATCGTAAAAAATGATCTCGAGCGGATTTCGCACGAGTAAACACTCCGTACATTGAAGCACCATCTGCATCAACAATTGCCTGACGCATATCAGATAAACGATCAGTAAATAAATCAAGCGTTGCCAGCGTGGCATCTTTGTTCGCTAGAAACACATCGCGCCACATCACAGGGTCACTCGATGCAATTCGTGTAAAGTCACGAAAACCACCCGCAGCAAACCGGAATATGTCCTGACTGCGATCAGCATTGGCCAACGTATCGACCAACGTGTACGCTAACAAATGCGGCAAGTGACTCGAGGCGGCTAAGACATGATCATGATGATCCACATCCATACTCACAACATCTGCCCCGACTGCACGCCATAGCCGATGAAGACGATCAAGCAGCTCTGGATCGGAATAGGGTAATGGCGTGACAATCGCCATATGCTTTTCAAATAGATGAGGATTAGCAGCTAGCACGCCGCTTTTCTCAGCACCAGCGATAGGATGACCTGGAATAAAGTTCGCGGGGGCTTCGCCAAACACTTTGGCAGCTGCAGCGACGACACTCCCCTTTGTCGAACCAACATCGGTAATCAGAGTGGTTGGTTTAATAAACGCTTTAATCTCAGTTAATACGGACTCCATGGCACGCACAGGCGTTGCCAAAATAATAATGTCCATATTACTGATGGTAACTTCGTCTAATTGAGCCGGGTAATCAATGACCCCCGTTGACACCCCTAAGGTCAACTCACCAACACGACGATCAGCACCAAACAAAGTTGCCAAGCCTTGTTGCTTTAAACTTTTTGCGAAGGAACCGCCGATCATGCCCAACCCAACGATTAAGACATTACCGAACTCTCTCTTATTGTCATACATACTAAGCGCCTTATAACGAATTAAGCAAAGCGCTTACAGCACAGCGACTGGGTAAGAGCCAAGCACTTTTACTTCCGATGCACGTTCACGTAGCTCGTCAATAACGACTCGACACGCTTCGTCTTCACAATGCCCCCAGAAGTCGATATAAAACACATATCCCCACTTACTAATAAGAGAAGGACGTGTCTCCAAACGCGTCATATCAACACCGTGACGCTCAAACGACTCGAGTAAGCGGTACAATGCACCCGGCTCGTTTTTCGCACTCACCAACAAAGATGTTTTATCTTTGCCGCTCGCAGGTACTTTTTCATTGCCAATAATTAAGAAACGAGTAGTGTTTTCAGGGTGATCTTCAATATTAGCCGACACCACCTCTAAGCCATAAAGCTGGCAAGCAATGTCACCAGCGATGGCTGCGACAGCCTTGCCATTCTTACCTGCCTCAGCAGCTAAACGCGCACCTTCGGCATTAGAACTTACCGCAACGCGCTCCGCATGAGGCCAGTAACGATCAAGCCAAGCACGACATTGAGCCAAAGATTGTTGGTGTGAATAGATGTGTGTCACATCATCAGGTGCAATATTAGGCGCCACCAACAAGTTATGATGAATACGAACTTCTACCTCACCACAAATTTTCAGACGCGAACCACGGAAACTGTCCAGCGTATGATTAACAACGCCTTCGGTGGAATTTTCTACTGGCACCACACCGTAATTAGCGGCACCCGACTCTACTTCGCGGAAAACTTCGTCAATAGCGGCCATTGGCGCACTCACAATTGACTGACCAAAGTGTTTCAACGCAGCCTGCTGAGTAAAGGTACCTTCAGGCCCTAGAAAGGCAATGCGCATAGGACGCTCTAAAGCCAAACATGAAGACATTACTTGGCGGAAAATCTTCGCCATTTCTTCATTGCCTAGCGGTCCTTTATTACGCTCCATGACGCGACGAAGCACTTGAGCTTCACGCTCTGGACGATAAAAAACAACGTTATGATCACCTTGCTCCGCAAGCTTAACCTCTGCCACTTTTTGCGCACACGCGGCGCGCTCATTTATCAAATCTTGAATCTGAGCATCAATTGCATCGATTCGATCACGTAACAATGGCAACGTCATCGGGATTGTGTCTTTTTTTATCGTCATAGAGCGTTTGTCCTAATTACAATTAACCGTAGCGTTTCTCAAATGCCAGCATGAAGTCTACTAATGCTTCAACACCCGCTTTAGGCATCGCATTGTAGATACTTGCACGCATACCACCTACCGAACGATGTCCAGCAAGTGTTTTCAGCCCGGCTGCCTCTGACTCGGCTAGGAAAGTTTTTTCTAGGGATTCGTCTGCCAAAATAAATGGCACGTTCATTCGAGAACGGTAACGAACATCAATTGGGTTTGAATAAAAAGTGCTGTTATCAATAGTGCCGTATAGTAACGCAGCTTTCTCGATATTGATTTGCTCGATGGCAGACACTCCGCCCTGCCCCTCTAGCCACTCAAAGACTAGATCGGCCAAATAAATGGCAAAGGTAGGCGGTGTATTTATCATAGAGTCATTCTTCGCAAGATTCTCATATGACCAAACGGTCGGCAAAGAATCGTTGTCACTGCGCGCTAATAGGTCTTTACGAATAATGTTAATCACTACACCTGCAGGCCCAACATTTTTCTGGGCACCTGCGTAAATCATACCGTATTTAGAAACATCAACCTGTCGGGACAAAATAGTAGAAGACAGATCAGCAACAATAGGTAGGTCTGTTTCAGGCAATGCATCAAACTCTAATCCACCAATGGTTTCATTAGGCGTCAGGTGCAAATATGCAGCGGTTTCATCCAATACTAGGGACGAAAAGTCTGGAACGGTGGTGTAGTTCACATCTTTTGATGAACCCGACACAATGACATTGGTGTACTTACTCGCCTCTTTAAGCGCCTTAGTAGACCATGCACCAGTGTCTAAGTAGCATGCTGAATCAAATCCAGAGGTCAAATTTGCCGGAATTTGAGCAAAAGATGCAGAAGCACCGCCTTGCGTAAACACGATCTCATAATCATCTGGAATATTCATCAAACGAGCGAGTCGCGCTTTAGCCGAGGCTAAAATCGAAACAAACTCATCGCTACGGTGGCTCATTTCCATGACTGACACGCCTTTTCCATGCCAATCAAGGAGCTCTGCTTGCGCTTTTGCTAATACAGCTTCTGGAAGCGCGGCGGGACCAGAACAAAAGTTATAAACTCGGCTCATTCTGCCTTAAACCTCATTTAAGTATGTGTCACGACAACACAAAAGAAGGCGCACCGAGGTGCGCCATAGGATTTTTTACTCTTCTGAGCTTGGGGGGGTACTCGTCAGATCATCCGTTGTTTCGACTGCTTCTGCATCCGCTTCCACCTCTTCGATTTCAACAACCGCATCGTCATCTTCAACAACGCGTTCGACACCGACTAATTTTTCTTCATTAGACAGTCGAATCAAGGTAACACCCTGAGTGTTTCGACCTTGGCAAGAAATTTCAGAAACGCGCGTACGAACCAAGGTACCCATATCAGTAATCAAGATAACTTCATCCGACTCTTCAACTTGCGTCGCACCCACTACTGGGCCGTTACGCTCGGACACTTGAATACCAATAACACCTTGACCACCACGGCCGTAAACAGGGAAATCACTGATCATGGTACGTTTACCGTAACCATGCTCACATGCCATCAAGACCGCCGTTTCTGTTTCAGCACTCGGTACAATCAGCGATACTACTTTGGCCTCTTCGGGCAATTTAATACCGCGTACACCGGCTGCCGTACGGCCCATAGGGCGAACATCTGTTTCTTTAAAACGAATCGTTTTACCTGAGCTCGACACCAACATAATATCGTCTTCGCCGGACGTGCGCGCTACACCAACCAGTGCATCACTATCATCCAAGTTCAATGCGATCAAGCCGCTTGTACGAGGACGGGCAAAATGCTCCATTGCCGTCTTCTTAACAGTACCGTTGGCAGTTGCCATGAAAATATAGCTACTCGCCGTTTCATCTGACTCTTCAACGTCTGTATCTGCATCCGTTTTTTCAGGCGCCGTTAGCGGCAACAAGGCAGAGATATGTTCACCTTCTGCCAATGGCAATAGATTAACAATTGGACGACCTTTAGAAGCACGACTACCGACTGGAATCTCAAATACGCGCAGCCAATACACTTTACCGAAGTTACTAAATAGCATAACGGTGTCATGACTACTTGTTACCAACAGGTGACTGATATGGTCTTCGTCTTTCATACCTGATGAGGACTTGCCACGACCACCACGGCGCTGGGCTTTGTATTCTTCTAGCGGCTGTGTTTTCGCATAACCTGTATCCGAAATCGTCACCACCATTTGCGCTTCATCAATCAAGTCAGCAATGGTTAAATCTTGTTTCGACGTCAGGATTTCAGTACGACGCACATCACCAAACTGATCACGCGCATCTTCAAGCTCTTCGCGAATCACTTCCATTAGACGATCTGGATTACCCAAAATTTCTAACAGCTCAGCAATCAAGTCGATTAGAGACTTGTATTCGCCCAAAAGTTTTTCGTGCTCCAAACCTGTCAAACGGTGCAGGCGCAAATCAAGAATTGCTTGTGCTTGCTCTGGAGACAAATGATAAACATCACCATTAAAGCCGTAAGCAGGATCTAAGTCATCAGGACGACAAGCATCAGCACCCGCACGCTCAAGCATGGCATTTACATTGCCTGGTTCCCAGCTTTCAGAGATCAGTTTCTCTTTCGCTTCAGCTGAGGTAGGTGACTGACGGATCAGCTCAATAACTCGATCAATGTTCGCCAGTGCGACCGCTAAACCCTCTAGAACATGGCCACGCTCACGTGCTTTACGAAGCTCGTAAATCGTACGACGCGTCACAACCTCACGACGGTGTTTCACGAAGCATTCTAGAATTTGTTTTAGGTTCAACAATTCTGGACGACCATCAACCAAGGCCACCATATTGATACCAAAAACAGATTGCAGCTGAGTTTGAGTGAATAGATTATTAACTACTACATCTGGATTTTCACCTCGACGCAGTTCAATAACGATACGCATACCATCTTTATCAGACTCGTCACGTAATTCGCTAATGCCTTCAATTTTCTTTTCTTTTACCAACTCAGCAATTTTTTCAATGACTTTTGCTTTGTTTAGCTGGTAGGGAATTTCAGTAAAAACGATCGCCTGACGATTGGCCTTTTCCATTTCTTCAACATGGTGACGAGCACGCATGTAAATACGACCCCGGCCTGTTTTGTAGGCTTCTACAATACCAGCACGGCCGTTAATGAAAGCACCGGTAGGAAAGTCAGGACCAGGCACAAACTCCATCAGCTCATCGATGGTAATTTCAGGGTTATCAATGACGTTTAGGCAGCCATCAATGATTTCACCTAAGTTGTGAGGAGGAATGTTGGTGGCCATACCAACGGCAATACCTGCGGAGCCGTTTACCAACAACCCTGGGATACGCGTTGGCAGCACGCCAGGCATAAATTCAGTGCCATCATAGTTAGGCACGAAATCGACGGTTTCTTTTTCCAAGTCCATCAGCATATGGTGCGATATGCGCGCCATACGGATTTCGGTGTAACGCATGGCTGCGGCGCTGTCGCCATCTACAGAACCAAAGTTACCTTGGCCATCCACCAGCATGTAACGCATTGAGAATGGCTGCGCCATACGAACGATGGTCTCATAAACAGCTGAATCACCATGAGGGTGATATTTACCGATCACGTCACCGACGATACGAGCCGATTTTTTGTAGGGCTTATTCCAGTCATTCTTAAGTTCATTCATCGCATACAGCACGCGACGGTGAACAGGTTTCAAACCGTCTCGAACATCAGGCAATGCACGCCCTACGATGACACTCATCGCGTAATCTAGATACGAACCTTTCAGCTCATTTTCGATACTGACGGGAATAATTTCTTTGGCTAATTCACCCATAGATACTACCGTTCCTTATGTTTGGAGCAAGATAACAATACAACCGCTCCGGCCATCTTTTTGTAAGCGCGGCATTATACCACAAGCGAAACCTGAACACCCATTATCTATAGCGCATTTATTTTCATCAAAGCGGGGAACATAAACCCACTCACTTCTGTCATTAAAAGACCTTAAAACAGATGGCAATGATCAATATTCATAAAAAAGCCTCGTTCAAATCATCATCCAAGTTTGTCGCCAACCATAGAATCGCTATAATGCCATGATCCAAATAGCGGCGAGCGCTCGAATAATAGGAATTCACCTAATCGTTAATGCAGTAGCCACGATACAATAGGAACAAGAGATGACCTCAAATCAAACCAACTCCACCAATGTAGACCTAGATGAAGTCGCCAAATTTGAAGCGCTAGCAAGTCGCTGGTGGGATAAGACCAGTGAGTTCAAGCCTCTTCATGACATCAACCCACTGCGCGCCAACTACATCAATGAGCGCGCCGCATTAAATGGTAAAAAAGCCATTGATGTAGGCTGTGGTGGCGGCATCCTTTCAGAAGCCCTAGCCCAAATGGGAGCCACCGTTAAAGGCATTGACATGGGTGAAGCACCTCTTGCCGTCGCAACACTTCATCTCGAAGAAAGTGGCCTTGAAATCGATTACGAGCGCATTACCGCAGAAGAAATCGCTGAACGCGAAGCAGAGCAATACGATGTGGTTACCTGCCTTGAAATGCTAGAACACGTTCCAGACCCAGCATCCGTCATTCGCGCCTGCATGAAATTGTGTAAGCCTGGTGGTCACGTCTTTTTCTCAACCATCAATCGTAATCCAAAAGCCTATTTATTCGCCATTGTGGGGGCTGAGTACGTTCTCAAGATGTTACCAAAAGGTACGCATGACTACTCCAAATTCATTCAACCTTCAGAGCTTACTCAATTTGCCCGCCAAGCAGGACTTGATGTCACTCACATGACAGGAATGACCTATAATCCAATTACGAAAGTCTACAAACTGAATGATCGCGACGTGTCTGTTAACTACTTAATGCACACGCAAAAGCCGATAAAAAACTAGGAGGTCTAAGATGCTGGACTACCAAGCGCCGAACGATCTGTTAAAAGAAAAAGTAATTCTAGTAACCGGAGCCGGCGACGGCATCGGTAAACAAGCCGCCCTAACCTACGCGGCCCATGGCGCCACTGTTATCCTATTAGGACGCACTACCAAAAAGCTTGAAGAGGTTTACGATCAATTTGAGAGCCTAGGTTATCCACAGGGTGCCATCGTACCACTCAATCTCGATACAGCAGTCGAGCACGATTACATTGAATTAGCCAATACAATTGAAAGTGAGTTTGGTCGTCTCGATGGCATCCTTCATAATGCCAGCTTGCTAGGAGATCGCACGCCCCTCGCAAACTATGAACCAAGCACATTTGAACAGGTCATGCGGGTCAACGTTAACGCGGCTTTTTTGCTCAATCAAGCACTCATTCCGCTACTACAGAAAGCCCCAAGCGCCTCCATCATCTTTACAACCTCATCCGTAGGCCGCAAAGCAAAAGCCTACTGGGGGGCGTACGCGGTATCAAAATTTGCTACGGAAGCCATGATGCAGTTGCTGGCAGACGAACTTGAAAACATCTCTCAAATACGCGTCAACGCTATCAACCCTGGAGCCACTCGCACCAATATGAGAGCTTTCGCTTACCCAGCTGAAGACCCAAATACTCTCAAAACACCTGAAGACATTATGCCTCTATATCTTTACCTAATGGGCAACGACAGCGCAGATGTAAACGGTGAATCTCTAGACGCCCAACCAAAATAAATCCGCACACCTTGCACATCATCATAGGAACGGGCTAACCTGTTTCTATGATGAAATTTACAGCAAACATTCATACCCTTTTCGCCTCGATCGCAGCGACCTGCGTTCTTTTTCTAAGCCTCCCTGTAGTAGCTGAATCTATGCAAACAATTTCAGGTAAAAGCCCATCAGACCAACATACCTATGCCCACACAACACTCAATAACGGCCTTTCTGTTATCTTAGTATCTGACCCGCAAGCCGAGCGCCCCGCGGCGTCATTAGCGATTAAATCAGGAAGCTACAGTGACCCTGACAAACATTTAGGTTTGGCTCACTTACTAGAGCACATGCTATTTCTAGGCACTGAAAAGTACCCAGAAGCAGGCGCTTACCAAGAGTTTATTCGTGAACACGGAGGCTCACATAACGCCTACACCAGTGCGCAACTGACTAACTATTATTTTGATACTTTGCCTGAGACATATCCTGAAGCACTGGATCGTTTTGCTCAGTTTTTTATTGCCCCGACATTGGATCCAGCCTACATAGAACGAGAAATCAATGCGGTTGATTCAGAGTATCGCGCTAAATTAGACAATGAACAGCGCCGTAGCAATCAAGCAATGAAAACGTTATTCAACCCAGAACACCCTGGCAGTCGTTTTACCGTCGGGAATATTGACACGCTGGGCAATATTCCCGCCAGCCAATTACGCGACCTACTTGTCAATTTTTTTGAGCGCCATTACACACCTGACAACATGGTTCTGACATTAACCGCCAAGCAATCCACAGAAACTCTGGCCGCCTACGCTCGCACCTACTTCTCAGACATCCCAGCGCGCCAAAACCACACAACTCCTGAATTGCCGGATTTGGTCGGTGACGGTGGAAAACTACAGTTTTTTAAAACCAACACAGATAAAAGCACGGTCAAGTTTTCTTTTCAGATTCCAAGCCAAACCGAAAAATACGACACTCAGCCTGCGCGATACTTATCTTATGTACTCGGCGATGAGTCGCAAAACTCCCTTTTTGCACACTTAAAGCAACATCATTGGGTACAGTCTTTACATGCAGGCGTTAGCCAAGACGATGGTCAGCAGGCACTGTTTAGTATTTCTATGCGCTTAACCGATGAAGGAACAGTGCAACGGAGTAAGGTCGCTGAGTATTTATTTAAAACCATAGACAACTTAAAAAAAGCGCCCATTTCGAAGCAATATCTGTCTGAGACCAAGACTCTTAGCCTGCTTAATTTTCGATACCACGACTACATTACACCCATTAAACTGTCTCAAATTCTATCAAGTCGGGCACTGGATGTGGGCGTAGAACATCTATTGAACAGCTTTCATATTTCAGAAAGCGCTGACAAACAAGACATACAAGCCTTACTCAACTCATTAAGCTCAGACAATCTAATTATTCAATGGCAGCACCCCTCCATTTTCCCTAAGGAGTGGATGGACGGCGACATCAAGTGGCAGCACGAACCCCTTTACAACAGTGACTATGCCAACGGAAAGCCAGCCCTAAATCAAGAAAAAATCGCCTCCGATAGCGTATTACCAAACGACTTCGGTCTTCCGGCTGCTAATCCCTATATGCCGGACAATTTAGACCTGCTACAGGCAAAAACCCCCTCTCTGCCTGAAAACATTGAAAATGAAGCAGGTTTCGACTTCTGGTACAAAGCTAACACCCAATACCAAAAGCCAACGGGTATGATTTTTGGCTATTTTGGCTTTTTAGAAAACCCAAGCACACGCGATCGATTACTTCTTCAATTGTGGGCAAAATTATTTAACGATGCCGTAAGCGAAAGCACTTACCAGCCTTACATGGCAGGTTTAGGCTATCAACTTTACGCCCATGGCAATGGTTTAACACTGCGCACGAATGGCTATAACGACAAACAAGGGGACTACTTCTACTCTCTGGTAGAACAACTCATGGCCTTCAGAGCGTCAAGCAAACGGCTATCCATTGCGAAACAGGATGTTTTAAAGGGCTTAAGCAACCTTGAAAGCCAGCCACCGTATGCGCTAGCACGTCATAATTTTAGCCAAGTCGCCATCAAAGGAAACGCGCCATCCGACGTGCTAAAGGAACTTGTCACCGACATATCAACCGATGACATCAACCGATTCATTAGCCAGCACATACAGCACTTTCAATACATTGGTTATATGACAGGAAACTTTAGTAAAACGGATGCGCATGGCTTAGCAGGAAAAATCAGTCGTCAAGTTGACAGCTGCTTGTATAAGCATCCATACCGATATGTTGAGTTGAAGCAATTTGAAGCTCAGCAACGCTATATATACACCTTCAATACGCGTAGCGACGATAACGCCGTACTCTACAGTTTAATTGCGACCGACAATAATAATGCAACGTACGCCGAACGCGCCAACGTCCGCATCTTATCCCAACTTTTAGGGGCTAGGTTTTACAATGAGTTTCGTACCGAAAAACAATATGGCTACATCGTTGCGGTTACCAACCAAACCATTGAAAAGACTCCCGCAATCGGATTCTTAGTACAATCCCCCAATACCTCAACAGAAGTGCTGGTTACGGAGATAGAGCGCTTTATCGACGAAACAAACTGGACCGACGAGGACGTCTCGGATAAATCCTTTGAACAAGCACGCAAAGCCGTCTTAGCTGCCTACAAAAAACAGCCCACAAGCTTACGAGAAGACGCTTTAGAAGAGTGGCCACATATTGTTGAACCAGAACATAACTTCAAGGATCGTCAACAATGGATAACCGCATTAGAGCAACAAACCAAAGCTGCATTCCTTGAGTTCATTAATATGAAAGTTGAAAAAGATCAAGCCGCGCGCTTATTGATTACTAACAAATGGCACGCGGATAAAAATGAAGATTGGAAACCACTAAAGATCGAATAATGGTTGCAGGAATGCACTAACCACCAATGAGCTGCTCTAGCTTTTGCTCATTGGTGAGTTCTGCCTGATCGGTTGGCGCCTCCGCCGATTCCCCCGGCATCACACGATTACCAGGCATCACCTCACTGAACTCACCTTCTGCTGCCGAAGCTGTATCCTCACCATGCAACTCAGCCTGATCTTTTTCAAGCTTATCCTTCTGATCACCAAAGATTCCGATCTCAGGCATCATACTAAGACGTCTTTGTTGTATTTCTTCAGGTATATGCCCTGTAAACAACACAGTGAACGGAGACTCTTCGGTACGTCGATTTACCTCACGATAGATCTCTTGCTCGCGCTTGGCAATCGCAGACTCTTCTAGGTAGGACAGTTTACTCGGATTCGCTGAGACAACCATATTGGCAATAGCATTCAACTTAGGCTTTTCGGCAGGGATAATAGTGACATCCTCACGCGAGCTGATAACCACTTGATGCTGACCACTGTAAACTTGATTGCCATACAAAACCTCAATCGGCTCAATCTTAATCGTCTGGGCATTTAGTAGGGGCACAGTCGCCGCTAGCACACTTAAAAATACGGTTTTCTTAGGTAACATCAAAACTCTCCGAAGGCTCACTCCACTATAGAAGAATCTCTGCACAAAAAAAAGGAGACCAATGGTCTCCTTTTATAACGACTTGTAAACAAAAGTCTTAAAGTGTAATTACATCAAACTCTACTTGCGTATCGACGTCTGCTTCGTAATCCACACCTTCGATGCCAAAACCAAACAACTTCAAGAACTCATCCTTATAAAGCTGGTAATCTGTTTCAGCAAACAAATTAGCATCCGTCACTTGTGGCCAAAGGTCACGACATGCCTGCTGAACGTCTTCACGAAGCTCCCAGTCATCTAGACGTAGGCGATTGTTGTCGTCCACAAGCTCTGCAGGATTATTATCATTGTACAAACGTTCAGCGAACATGCGGTAAATTTGATCCATACAGCCTTCGTGCAAACCCTTCTCGCGCATCACTTTAAATACCATCGCAAGATACAGCGGCATGACAGGGATGGCTGAAGAGGCTTGAGTAACAACAGACTTGAGTACGGCAACATTAGCACCGCCCCCCTGCTTAGCCAGCTCTGTATCAATTGCTTTCGCAGCACGATCCAAGTCTTCTTTTGCTTTGCCCAGCGCACCGTGCCAGTAAATTGGCCAAGTAATATCAGAACCGATGTAAGAGTAGGCTACCGTGCGAGCACCTTCAGCTAAGACACCTGCATCGGATAACGCTGACATCCAAAGCTCCCAGTCCTCACCGCCCATTACGGTAACCGTTTGCGCGATCTCTTCTTCTGTCGCCGGTTCAATCTCAGCATCAATGATGACATCACGGTTAGTGTCAATCGCCGTCGACTTGTAGGTTTCACCAATAGGTTTAAGAACAGAGCGAATAACTTCCCCTGATTCAGGCATTTTACGCACAGGCGAGGCTAAAGAGTAAACAACTAAGTCAATTTCACCCAGGTCTTGCTTAATAAGCTCAATAGCTTTATCACGCGCTTCATTTGAGAACGCATCGCCATTGATGCTTTTCGCGTACAAGCCTGCTTCATGCGCCGCCTTATCAAACGCAGCAGCATTATACCAACCCGCTGTACCGGGCTTTTTCTCTGTGGCTGGCTTTTCGAAAAAGACACCAATCGTAGCCGCACCAGAGCCGAACGCTGCCGCAATACGAGAAGACAGGCCGTAACCGCTTGATGAACCGATTACCAACACTTTTTTAGGGCCATTTTTAATGTCGCCATTCGCTTTTACTTTAGCGATCTGGTCTTGTACGTTTTTCTCACAGCCTGTTGGGTGAGTCGTTGTACAAATAAATCCACGAATTTTCGGCTTAATAATCATAGTTAAGTCTCAACGTCATGTTTCCATAGCATGCCATCCAGTCTGTTTTAGACCGACAACACAAAGTTGGCGCACATGATACAATACCCAGCAATACTTGTCCCTTTTCTTTATTTTCAAGCTAACTCAATCATCCCTATGAAGATTTTAATTATTGGTTACGTTTGGCCCGAGCCAAACTCCTCCGCGGCCGGCAGCCGTATGATGCAACTCATCGACACATTCCGCGAGCAATCTTGGGACGTTGAATTCGCCTCGCCTGCACAAACGACCGAACACATGGTGGACTTAACCCAACATGGTGTTACATCCGCCAACATCCAACTCAATTGCGATAGCTTTAATAAATACATTACTGAGCTCGCACCGGATGTTGTTGTTTATGATCGTTTTATGATGGAAGAACAGTTCGGCTGGCGCGTAGCAGAATATTTGCCCTCAGCACTACGGATTCTAAACACAGAAGACTTACACTCTCTGCGCGATGCACGCCATACTGCGGTTAAACAAAACCGTGAATTCACCATGACGGACATGCATTCTGACGTGGGCGTTCGAGAAATTGCCGCTATTTATCGTAGCGACCTCACACTGATGATATCGGAGTACGAAACAGAGCTATTAAAAACAGCATTCAATGTGCCTGAAACACATGTGATGCACTTACCTTTTATGCTCGATACAGCGACATTAAGCGCCAAGCCATTCGCTGATCGAGAACACTTTGCCTTCATCGGTAACTTTCGTCATGCGCCGAATTGGGATGCGGTGTTACAACTTAAGCAAGTGTATTGGCCAAAAATTCGCAAACAGCTCCCTAAAGCTAAACTCATGATCTATGGTGCTTATCCACCACCCAAAGCCACGCAACTGCATAATGAAAAAGACGGTTTCTTAGTAAAAGGCTGGGCTGAAGACGCTCAAAAAGTCATCGCAAACGCCAAGATTTTACTTAGCCCTATTCGCTTCGGAGCGGGCATTAAAGGCAAGTTAGTGGAGGCGATGCAAGTCGGTACACCAAGTATTACAACCTCTGTCGGCGCCGAAGCCATACATGGTGCATTACCGTGGAATGGTGTAGTAACGGATAATATCGAGGATTTTGTCAACGCCAGCGTCAGCCTCTACCAAGACGAGCTGAGCTATGGGCTGATGCAAGAAAACGGTCATGCCATCATTCAGCAGCGCTATGAAAAGAAAGCTTGGCAGGAAAAGTTGATCACTCGAATAAACATTCAAGTGCAATTAAAAGAGCGTTTACGGGACAGCTTTTTCTTAGGTAAATTGGTACGCCATCACTCCATGAAAAGCACTCAATACATGTCTCAATGGATTACGCTGAAAAACGCCAAGTCTGACGTTTAAAGCACAAATTGACTGGCACATTCTCGCTGGCGGACTTGTTCCATCACCGCCAGCTGCTCTTCGCGGGACATACGCCCCCATTGGCTGATTTCTACGCCGGTTCGATAACAACCAATACATACGTCATCATCGTTTAATGAACAAACACTGGTACAGGGTGATCGCACTGGCTCTTGCTTGATCGGCGAAGGAGATTGTACTGTATCGTTATGATTCATTATCTTGCTCTTTAGCCTGGGAGGTATTTTGTGCGTCTTTTATGGCTTTTTGCTCTGCATTCCATTCACGCAACGCCTCATAGTAAGTATCCCATACGCAAGGCGAGCATTCGCTTTCACAGCACTCCCAATCTTCTGGCGGAGTTGGACGTTCGTTCATACTACCCTCATAGAAAAAACCCTTCAGCAAAGACCTTGGCAAACCTTACCCGTGTCGCTACCGAAGGATTATTTAATTAGAATTCAGCGTTGTGATACACACGCTGAACGTCATCTAGATCGTTTAATAAATCTAGGAAACGCTCAAACTGCTCTACCTCTTCACCTGAAATTTCAGTTGTCATCTGCGGAATAAACTGAATTTCATCAACATCAAAGTCCACATTACCAAAACTTTCAATGATGGCGTGACGCGCTTTACCGTATTCAGTATTCGGCGTAAATACTGTTACTTTGCCTTCATCGTATTCGATATCGGTGACATCAACGTCAGCTTCTAACAAGGCTTCCATCACAGCATCTTCATCTTCTGCAGAAAAAACAAAGATCGCGTTGTGATCAAACATATGCGACACACTGCCTTGTGTACCAATCTTGCTTTTCACTTTGTTAAAGCAAGTGCGCACATCACCAAACGTACGGTTCGGATTATCAGATAGACAGTCTACAATCACCATTGTATTGCCCGGTCCAAAACCTTCGTAGCGAGCCGTATCAAAGTCTTCGCCACCACCACCCTTGGCTTTGTCGATCGCTTTATCGATAACGTGCGTGGGTACTTGGTCTTTTTTGGCACGGTCAATCAAGCTACGTAGCGCAAGGTTACCATCTGGGTCAATGCCACCAGATTTTGCACACACATAAATTTCACGTCCGTATTTACTGTAAACCTTGGCTTTTTGATCCGAGGTTTTCGCCATGGACTCTTTTCGGTTCTGAAAGGCTCTGCCCATTAGATATTCCTACTCTGTTCAATCATTTAGAAAACAAAATTCTAACGCTAAGTGCCGCCCTATGAAACTCCCTAATCCACATTTAGCGAATTATTAGTCGTGGAAGAAAGGCTAAACAGTCCACAAAAACGTACAATGACTCACAAAATCCTCCTACATGACTATCTACGAAGAACATTTTTCGTGCTAAAATCTTTTTTATTAAACGTCCATTTAATAAAAATCACTTATAAACTGCGTAAACAATGAATCTGGAGATGCGCAATGCCTAATACCCTACGCCGCTGGCTGCCTTGGCTTACACTTGTTAATGGATCAACCGTTAAGGCAGACTTTATTGCAGGGTTAACATGCGCATCTATGTCTATTCCTCAGGGCATAGCATTTGCAGCCATTGCCGGCCTGCCTGCCGAGTATGGTTTTTACAGCGCTATTGTTGCACCGATCATTGCCGTTTTATTTGGCTCATCTTGGCACATGGTTTGTGGCCCTGCCACGGCTATTTCTGCGTTGCTGTTTTCCTCTCTTTCAGGTCTTTACGTTCCCGGCTCAGCAGAGTTTATCCAAGCAGCATTGGCTATTACATTCTTAGCAGGATTAATACAGCTTGCACTTGGCTTGGCCAAGCTTGGCAACTTAACTAATTTCGTGTCGCACGCAGTTATGGTGGGATTTATTACCGGTGCAGCGTTTTTGATCATGCTAAGCCAAGTCCAGCATGCTCTAACAGCAGACTTACCCAGACCGGAAAATTTATCGAGCTTTTTAAATGCACTGCTTCACATTGGCCCTGAAACAAATATGTACTCGGTCTCTATTTGCCTCGTTACAATACTTGCAGCAATCATCATTCGAAAAATATCGACTAAGCTACCCCACTATTTACTGGCATTGATCGCCGGCAGTGTATTTGGCTATTTTTTGAATGCTGGAGCAAATAATGTACCGCTTGTGGGTGAACTTAACGAAGCGATCCCGCCTTTTGCTTTGATCGACTTATCTTCTAATACATTACGAGAACTACTCCCAGGCGCCGTCGTCCTTGCTCTCATTGGTCTACTTGAAGCGGCTTCTATTGCCAAAGCCATTGCCCTGAAAACACACCAAGAAATCGACACCAACCGAGAATTTATCGGTCAAGGTATGTCTAATACCGTTGGAAGCTTGTTTTCAAATTACATGAGTTCAGGGTCATTTACCCGAAGCGGAATCAATGTGGAAGCGGGTGCGCAGACGCCCCTAGCGATCATTTTCTCAAGCGTATTTTTATTACTTATTCTCAGCTTAATTGCGCCATTGTTTTCACACCTTCCGATCCCCGCCATGGCTGGCATCATCATGCTAGTAGGCTGGCGTCTTATTGAATTCAAAGAGTTACTGCACTACGCAAAAACCAGTCGTGCTGAGTTAAGTATCGCCATGGTGACGCTGTTGAGCACCATTGGTATCAGCCTTGAGTTTGGTATCTTAGTCGGTGTCGGATTAAGCCTAGCACTCTTCTTGAACCAAACAGCCAAACCCAATGTGCGTATCTTAGCGCCAATGGATACCCATGAAGGGCGTTACTTTCATAACATCATGCACTTTGATTTAGACACCTGCCCGCAAATCCACTTTATAAGGTTGGATGGGCCACTGTACTTTGGCTCTGTGGACTATATGTCTAAACAGTTTCAATTGATTGAACACGACTACCCCCACAAAGATCATTGGGTCATCTTATGTCGTGGATTGTCTGCCATCGATATGCAGGGGGCTCATTTTTTAAAGCAGTTGGTAGATAGACGTCGTGAAGAGAATACGCAAATTCATTTAGTAGTTCGATATTTGTGGCAACTTGATTTACTTGAGCGCTTCGGTGTACTGGATAAAGTAGGGGCGGATCATACCTACCCAGCGAAAGGTGTCGCTGTCGAGAAAATTGAACGCGACATGAACCTCAAACAATGCGCTGCTTGTGAGAAAAATGTGTTCCGTGAGTGCCAGCAACGCAAACGAAAAGGGGAAACATTAATTGCCAAAACACCTATCAAGTAATGAAAGTTAATAGTTGCTCCTCATTATTTGCTCACCTAGGTAATAGTCAATGTGTGGTTATCATTATAATATAGCTGCACAATGGGTCAGATCTCTTAACAAAACGACAACGATACGAGCTTATGATTGGCACAAAAGGTTTTCAAATTCGCCACAAATTATTCTTAGTGTTTGTACTAAGTAACGTCTTGTTGATCGTCTCCATGTGGCAAGTCTTTCAATGGAGCTTCGATCGTGGCTTTGTGACGTATGCCACAGAGCGTGACCGCGACTTTTTACAGCAAATGGCGAACCGTACTGCTAATTTGTTTATTTATTACGATGACTGGTATTTTCTTGTTCAAGAGAGTCGCTTAGAGAAAGAGTGGCAGCAAGCCAAGCTGGAAAACATTCGTGATCTTATTCCACCTCCTAGTACGCCTAACTTAGACCTAATTTATCCTTCTCAGTACTATCGCCAGCGTTTTTTGTTGTTCGATCAGGAAAAACAGCCTCTGATTGGCGATGTAACATTCGCTGATGCAGAAACCCACGCTGTTATGGTCGACAATTCACTGGTTGGCTATGTCGGGCTGCGTTCTATGCGCGCATTAGTTCAAGATCAGACACTGCGGTTTGTTAGACAACAAGGCGAAGCTTTTTTATTGATCTCAGCGTTCATGCTAACGATTGCAGCCTTACTAACTTGGCCATTAGCGCAATGGCTTAGTCGACCCATTTGTACCGTGCGACAAGCAACAAAGCGCTTGGCGGCTGGAGATTTTGATACACGTATTAAAATAAAAGGCACAGACGAACTCGCCGACTTAGGCCGTGATTTTAACCATCTAGCTTCTACGCTTGAGCACATGCGTGATGCGCGTAAGAAGTGGGTCGCTGATACTGCTCATGAGTTACGTACTCCGGTCGCAATTTTGCGGGGAGAAATTGAGGCCATGCAAGACGGCATCATTAAAGTCTCTGATAACTCTCTAGCCTCGTTGCAACAAGAAGCGGTTCACATTGCGCGCTTAATTGATGACTTAAACCAATTATCTATGCATGATATGGGTAGCTTGAATTACTGTATGGAAGAAGCGGACTTAAATGATATTTTAGAGCAAACCGTTCACTCCATGCAGTTACCGTTCGATGAGGCGGGCTTAGAATTAGAACTTGTGATTGTGAAAAAGAACCCAATTATAATCACAGGCGATGACGACCGTTTACATCAACTGTTCGCTAACCTCATGAACAACACACTTAAGTACACCAACGCTCCTGGTAAATTAACAGTCACTTTGACTCGTGAGAACAAGAAAGCTGTGGTATTACTTGAGGACACTCCTCCAGGTGTCTGTGATGAGGATATAACACAAATATTCGAACAATTTTTCCGTGTGGAAAATTCACGCAACCGAGCAACTGGCGGGCGTGGCCTTGGCCTTGCCATCTGTACGAATATTGTCGATGGACACCAAGGCACTATTTCCGCTTACCACTCTCCTTTTGGTGGGTTGGGAATACGCGTAGAATTCCCTTTAAATTGATATGGAATCGATAACTATGAGTAAAGTACTGATTGTAGAAGATGAACCGAAACTAGCTGAGTTAATGGCTGCCTACCTTGAGCAAGCAGGTTACGAGCACCACCATATCGATCGTGGTGACCAAGTCGTAGATTACCTAAAAAACAATCAGGCTGACCTTATGCTTCTTGACCTTATGCTTCCAGGCCTTGATGGCGTTGAAGTATGTAAGCAAGTACGCCAATTTAGTGGCATGCCAATTATTATGGTCACAGCGAAAGCAGAAGAGATTGACCGTCTAATTGGTCTTGAAATGGGCGCTGATGATTACGTATGTAAACCATTCAGCCCTCGTGAAATTGTAGCGCGTGTAAAAGCAAATCTACGTCGCGTTGAGCTTGATCAGACAGAAGCACCAAAAACTGATGGCTTCGACTTGGACGCTGACCGTTTACGTGCAACGTACAAAGGCGAGCTAATCGACCTAACGACAGTGGAATTCCAATTGCTTCAATTATTGATCAAAGAGCCAGGCCGTGTTTTTGGTCGCGATATGATCATGAAAAGCATCTACACAGATAGCCGAGTAGTCAGTGACCGTACAATCGACAGTCACATTAAAAAACTGCGTAAGAAAATCGCTGCTGTAGCGCCAGAACTTAACGTAATTCACTCTGTATACGGTGCAGGTTACCGCTTTGAAAACAACGACTGATCAGTCGTTGTTTTTCCTACCTTGTTAATTGTTTTATAACGGCTGACACGTTCAGCTGTTACTTGATTTGAAAATTAGGCAGCTCACATGGACGATTTTCTTGGTGTAGTGGAATTTTCTCTTTCTATTACCGCACCCATTTTTTTAGTTCTTGTCATGGGTGTTGTGCTCGAGAAAATAGGCATGATTAACGATAACTTCGTTGAGGTATCGTCGAAAGTCATTTTTAACGTTGCTATGCCTGCCTTAATTTTCATCAACATTACCCAACAAACAACAGATCCAAGCAGCCACCTGTCTTTAATGGTGTATGCA
Source organism: Marinomonas gallaica (assembly GCF_049821165.1). Lineage (NCBI taxonomy): Bacteria > Pseudomonadati > Pseudomonadota > Gammaproteobacteria > Oceanospirillales > Oceanospirillaceae > Marinomonas > Marinomonas gallaica. Next base: position 1,938,088 of record NZ_CP187511.1, on the reverse strand, counting down.
ATCATTGCCACCTTCATCACTTATCTAGCCTTAGAAGCACTTGCGGTAAAACTCGTCAAACAGAAAAGTGATCGAGGTATTGTTATTCAAGGGGCATTTCGCTCAAACATGGCAATTATTGGGCTAGCCTATTGCTTAAATGCTTATGGTGACAGTGCCTTAGCCGCAGCTACCGTCTACATAGGTGGCGTAATGGTGCTTTATAATGTTTTAGCCGTCATCACGATTAATCGCTCAATGAATGCCAATAAAAGCATTGCTGCTTCCTTAAAAGCGATCGCAAAAAACCCCCTCATCATTGCCATCGTGGTCGCCCTAATAGCCAATCAAATCAATTTGCAGTTGCCTGAAATTGTTACTCAAGCAGGAAATTATTTCGCCCAGTTAACGCTTCCTTTAGCTTTGTTGTGTGCTGGCGCATCATTACGTTTTAAAGAGCTAAAGAAAGATATAACCCCTGCGCTGATTGCAACAGTTGGCAAGCTGATTGTCATCCCTCTAATTTTAACCATGGGCGGTTTTTTTCTTGGATTTAGAGATATCGATCTAGGCATTTTATTCTTACTATCTTCAGCACCTTCTGCCTCGGCTGGATACATTATGGCTCGAGCCATGAATGGCAATGCCGTTTTGGCTGCAAATATCATCGTATTAACCACCGTATTTTCCTTTCTAACCACAAGTGTGGGTGTCACCTTATTGCGTGCATTCAATCTCATTTAAAAATAATTTCAAATTTTGAATGAGAAGCACTTGCATTTGTTTGCAGCAACCTTTTAAATAGTAATCATTCTCAGAACTGACCGGATGATGACTCATGATCGTACAAGCAATCGACTTATTTGAAGAGACTGGCAAAGTAAGCCAACGCTACGCTTACTGGCTATCTGGTCATCAACAAATAAAGCAGCCGTTATCAGGTCTTCGTCTTGTTCAGCAACAGTTTCACATTTTTGAGCCACTGACTATTCAAGAGCATGTTGCGGCTGGGGTATACATTACATTTAATACTGTAAGCCCATTAAACAAGCTGCAAAACACCACCCCGATTCAAGTATTGCCTGTTTACGAAGACGCACAGGTCGATTGGGAAGTAACGCAAGAATCTAAATTCAGCTGGAGTCAGATTTTTATGACTTGGGAACAATTGGCCTCTATTACAGGAGAGTCTATTGCTCAGGTAAAAGCGTTCTTTACACGTCATGTCAGCAAAGAAACTGGTACTCCTAAGTCTCTGACACTGACACGTACTCTGAGCCAAGAATTTAACCGTTTGATGCAACGTGATGGCAAGCAACTAGCACTGGTTGGCAAGTTATACAACCTAGTATTACAGACCATTGAGCACATTCAGGTTCAAAGCCATATTCAGCAATGTCTCGATTGCCAAAAGAAACTCTTTGTAAGTCAAAATATTATAGAAGCAGATCAATTCGCTTCCACAGACGATTTAGCCGAACAAGTAGGCCTAACCCATACCGCACTTGAACTGGGATTTGCTGTCATCACCGGTATGAGTATTGGTGAATACCAAATTGAAATCGCGTTTCGTCGAGCCCTTGCTCAGCCTAACAACAACCAATCTTTAGCCAGCCGTTTGACAGCAGACACTGGCTGGACGCAACAAGACATTGAAAAAGCTTGCCTAAAACGTTTTGGGGTCATGAGCCACCAATTAGGCAGTATGCAGTAACGTTGAGGACACTATGAGCACAACTAGTACAATCGGCCTTTTTTATGGCACCGATACATCAAATACCGAAATGGTAGGACAGAAAATTCAACAACAGTTTTCCGAGCTCGATCAATTGGTAGAACTGCACGACATTAAAGACTCTGACATCAACACGTTACTGGACTATGATTTTTTAATTTTAGGAATTCCAACATGGGATTTCGGTGGCATCCAAAGTGACTGGGAAGATGTCGGTGATGCGTTATCAGAGCTGGACTTATCCGGCAAGGTTATCGCTTTATATGGCTTAGGTGACCAATTTGGCTATGGCGATTATTTTGTCGACGCCATTGGCTGGTTGCACGAAAAGCTCGCCAATACGGGCGCCACCTTTATCGGCCAATGGTCGACCGAAGGCTATGACTTTGAAGCGTCTCGCGGCGCTAACGCAGATAAAACAGAATTCGTCGGCTTGGCAATCGATGAAGATCAGCAATTTGACCTTACTGACCAACGTGTTGAGCAGTGGGTGATACAGCTTTATGCAGAGCAGGCACTGGCAGCCGCCTAAGGTTAGATAGACTGGCTCACGATTTTGCACACGACTCGTTTGGCTTCCACTCATTCGCTGCCCCGAATGACCAAATTCGTGCAAATAGTGATTAACCAAAGGTTAATTTCTGCATAAAAACACGCTTCTCCTTTCTCTCTCCTGCTTTTGGGGAAGCGTGTTTTCTTTTTTTCCAACCTTTTGTAAGCTTGAGTCCTACTCATTAAGATCTTACAACATGAACCTAACCCTACTAGACGTTTGCCTTATCTTCGCGTTCTTCTGTTTTACTTTGCTCGCTTGGCAGCATTTTAAAATACGCGAATACACCCTGATGCGAGTTAAACAACAGTGTTCTAAACTTGATCTACAAATGCTGGATGAATCCATCTATGGCAGCTATTGGCGGCCCGTTATTGAGCGAGGTCAAGTAAAGATAAAACGACGCTATCAGTTTTACTTCACTTCCACTGGAGAAGGTCGATACCAAGGAGAGATTGAAATGATCGGCATGCAACAAAGCCATATTCATTTTGATCCTCATGCTATGTAATTTGTCTATTTTTTAAACAAAGCATCAAAAACGTCACGTAAAGCTGCAATAAAGCTATTTACAAAAGCGATCTTAGGCTAAATACTCTCTTTATAATAATTAGACAATTGTCTTACATAACTATAACTATAAAATATCAGTAGGTGGATATAATGCTGGCAAATTTCAGTTTTAGAGCCAAACTCACTATTTTACTCGCCTGTGGTCTACTCGGCTTTGTCGTAGTAACTGTCGTGGCGTTGAATGGTATGAGCGCACAAACTTCGGCTTCTGAGCGTTTTGAAGTCATGACGAAAGTACAAAATGACTTATCTTCTCTCGTTATTGCCAACATGGAGCTGTACGAGCAACTCGATAAGCTTAATGACAACAGCTACTCCGCGTTCTTAGATGAACTAAAAACAAAAGAAAACCGTTTCTCTGCCTTGATCGCTGAAGATGCAGAAATGGTGAATCACCCGCAGACCGAAACCACGCTTGCAAATATTTCCGATCTTATAAACCAATATTCGCTGACCCTAGAAGAACTCGTTAACCTTAACCAGCGACTAGGTTTTAACGCTAGTTCAGGCATGAAAGGTGAAATTGCTGCTCTAGGTGAAGTAGTCATCGAAAAAGTGTCATTCTTGAGTCTTGTTAAACAAGAGTTCTTACCAGTACGTGAAGCCGAAAAGAATTTTGTCTTTGAACCCACATCGGAAAACAAAGATGTTTTTGAAGAGCGCTATAAGAAGTTTTACCAACGTGTGGTGAATTTCGGTCTTGAAGAGCGTTTTGGTGATGTAGTCGTCGCTTACTATGATAAAGTCCAACTTTATGCCAACACAGTGGGCAGCTTAGAGACATTGCAGCAGAAGTTTCGCGATGTTCGAACGAAGTACAACGATGCGACGAATCAAGCTCAAGAGTTACTAAAACAAGCCGTTGTCGAAGCACGCCAGCAAGCATCCGCACAATCTAAACAAGCCAGCATCAGTGTCATTGTCGTTAGTGTTATTGTTGCAATCATCGCTGGATTGCTGATGATGGCGATTGGACGCAGCGTTAACCAAACACTTAATCAGATCATTCGTGACCTTAGTAAAGTAAAAGGTGGTGACTTAACGGCTCGTTTAACCATCAACCATAAACGCAATGATGAATTTGATTCTCTCTGCGGTTCAGTTAATGAAATGACGACTGGCTTAGGCTCGGTTATTGGCGATGTGGTCCACACGACTGACGATGTCAGCAATATGGTCAGCCAACTAAACAGTGCCGTGGTCAACATTGCCGACAGCAACCGCTCTGTTAGCGAACAAACAAATTCCTTAGCGGCCGCAACAGAAGAAATTTCGACAACGATCAGCAGCATCTCTCATACCACTGAGGAATTAAGCGATCAATCTAAGAACACGTATGAGTCTGCAAAGGTAGGATCAGAAACCATCAAAGGTGCCCTATCTAGCCTAGGCAAAACAATTGAAGTCGTAAACTTAACTGGACGCCAACTTAACGAGCTGGGACAACTGTCGAAAGACATCGATGATGTTATTGGCATGATCAATGATCTAGCGAATCAGACCAATCTATTAGCTCTGAACGCAGCCATTGAAGCGGCACGTGCTGGTGAAGCGGGCCGTGGTTTCTCAGTAGTTGCTGACGAAGTACGCTCGCTTGCAGAGAAGACCGTCGATGCTACTGCAAAAATTACCGATATCGTCGGCACAATCCAAACGTCGACTCAAACAGCCATTACCACCATGAACAGTGGCCAAGAGAACCTTCGCTCAATTGAAGAGTATAGTGAAAAGGCAGAATTAGCGATTCGTGAAATCGAGCACAATGCTCAAACAAGCTCATTGTCCTCGGTTGATATGGCTCGTTCTATACAAGAAGTGGCCAAAACAGCGGTTCACATGAGTGAAGAAATGGACCGCATTGCTCAGCAGCTTCAACGTGACAGCTCTGACATCGGTAGTATTGAAGGCAATACTCGTGACATTCACGATCAAGTCTCTTCGCTTGAAAAGAAAACCAGCATGTTTACCACTAAGTAAGCCTGCAGTTTTCTGCTAAAACAAAAAAACCGGCTAAGAGCCGGTTTTTTTAGATCAAAACATTATCGGTAAATTCAAAGTTCTGCGAACTCTTTTTCCCAACGTTTTGTTTCTTTCTTAGATGGCCCACCAACCACGTTAACGGCATGACGTAAACGAGCACGAGTCATATCAGGACCTAAGATTGTCATAGAATCAAATACAGAGACAGACGCTGTGGTACCCGATACCGCTACAAACAGTGGCGCAAAGAAGTCTTTCGGTTTCACTTCCATTGCTTGCGCAAGGGATTTCATTTCCGTAAAGATCTTATCTTTTTCCCATGATCGCAGTGCTTCAAGCTTCCAAAGTGCGAACTGAAGGGCTTTACGTAACGTTTCTTCTTCCATTTTAATATCAGAGAAAGAGTCAGCTGTGACATCCAGCTGACCTTTAAAGAAGAAGCCTGCGACATCCGCCACATCAGAGAACGTTTCAACACGCGGAATAATCAATGGCAAAATCGCATTAACGTATTCGCTGTTCAAGCCCCACTCAGAAAACTTCTGAGCAAAATCGGCCACTGACAAGTCTTCGCGAATCCACATGCCGTTTAGCCATTTCAGCTTCTCTACGTCAAAAACTGGTCCGCCAAGAGAAACACGTTGGATGTCAAAGTTATCAATCATCGATGATAAAGTGAACTTTTCACTTTCATCAGGCATCGACCAGCCCATACGACCAAGGTAATTGATTACCGCTTCAGGTAAGAAGCCCATACGTTGGTAGTAAAGAATCGATGTTGGGTTTTTACGTTTAGATAGCTTGGATTTATCTGGGTTACGCAACAATGGCATATGGCACAATGTTGGAATGTCCCAACCAAAGTATTGATACAACAAGATGTGCTTAGGTGCGGAATTAATCCACTCTTCACCACGGATCACGTGGGTAATCTTCATCAAGTGGTCATCAACAACATTGGCTAAATGGTAGGTAGGTAAACCATCGGCTTTCAACAATACCTGCATATCTACTTGCGCCCAATCGATTTCGATTTCGCCACGTAGCATGTCTTGCACAACACAAGTACCCTCTTCAGGTACTTTCATGCGAATCACGTAAGGTACGCCAGCATCAATCTTCGCTTGCACTTCTTCTTGGCTCAGATTTAAAGCGCGCCCGTCGTATTTTTGCGCTAAGCCTTGCTCTTTTTGCTCAACACGCATTTGATCGAGTTCTTCGGGGGTTTCAAAGGCATAAAAAGCGTGACCTTTTTCAACCAACTCTAGCGCATAGTCTTTGTATATATCGCCTCGTTCGCTCTGGCGGTAAGGGCCATGTGGGCCGCCTACATCCGGGCCTTCTGACCAATCCAATCCTAACCAACGTAACGCATCAAGGATCATCTTCTCCGATTCAGGCGTACTGCGTGTCTGGTCAGTATCTTCGATACGTAAAATAAATTCGCCGCCCATTTTCTTAGCAAAAGCCATATTAAACAGTGCGATGTATGCAGTACCAACGTGAGGGTCGCCCGTTGGAGAAGGCGCGATTCGAGTTCTTACCTCAGACATATCCTATCTCATTAAATTGGGGGTGAGTGATGGGCGTTATTATATGCCTGTTGCCAAACATCGGTAAGAGCTATTCGCGATCTTTTCTGAGTTAGCATGCAACTAATTTGAATTTATTACGCTGCGGCATTTCAAACAAAAAACGCAAACAGATACATTGCTGATTTTTTGATCAATACTTAAATTGAAGTACTACGTCTGATTTCAAGCTGCGATAGCCGTATGCCAATTTCAACATCCAGCTTTAGCGTCACCATAGAACGTGCAAACTGGCAATGACTTAACTGCCCATCTAATAACTTTTGAAATTTAGCAGGATACTCGCTCAAACAATCAAAGACCTGCTCGAGACTGCTTTTATTTTTAAGAATCTCCACCGACGACTTCGGACCTATCCCTTTGACGCCTGGAATATGATTCGTTGTATCCCCTACTAATGCCCAATAATCTGGTAGTAATCGGGGGATGACACCATATTTTTGTTCGACCCAATTGGCATCGTAGCCAAGTTTTGCAAAGTAGTCATATTGTAAAATATGTGGGTATTGCAGTAGCTGCGTATAGCCTTTGTCAGTAGAAACAATCATCGAGCCTATGCCATGTTGGCTGGCTTTAAACGCTAATGTGGCCACTAGGTCATCCGCTTCCCATCCGGTCATGCGTAAGCACGGCCAACCATTAAAGCGAAACACCTTGGCAAACCGCCCCATGGACTCTAATAATGCATCATCCATTGGTGGTCTTCCTAGCTTATATTCAGGAAAGGCTTCGTGACGCCACGTTTTCGCCGGTGAGTCAAAAACGATCGCCATGTAGCTTGGCTCAAATTGATGCACTAGCTTCGCTAACGCATCAATGCATAGACTTTGAGTACGCTCTATTCGACGCTCGCTGTCTGGCTCACTTTCTAACGCCGCATGTAAGCGTCGTATCAGGTTTAAGCCATCAATCAGTAAAAGCCCATTTTTCACTGTCACCTTCCACTTTGTGTCCTACATATAACGAAGCATTCTACGTTATTCTGAAAGCTAATTGGGAATTTGCCAGCTCACGTTTTCCATGTTTAACAGAGGAATGCTTATGGACACTAAAACAATTCTAACCAACGCGACAATGACAGGATTGCTACTCACTTCGATCTCTAGCTTTGCGGCAACTCAAAGTATCGTTATTGAACAGCAAGGCAGCCAAGTAACCGAAGATCTAAAACAAAAATCTGAATTGAGTTTTACCCCGATGGAAGGTTCTATCATTCCAATCGGAAAAAACTATGCACCATTTCAGTTACCCGATTTTTATAATAGTGAACGCCGTGATTGGAGCAATCACTTAGGCCAGCCCATTCGTGTTGAGCATAAAAGCCGTAATTTGTCTTTAGAAGGCACCTTAGAGGCTGTAACCGATCAATACTTCACATTAAGTGTTAAACGCGTCGCAGCAAACTATCCTATTAGTGATTTTTATCTTATACCAAAACTCGCGGCATCAAACACTCGCACGGAATTAAACTATCAAGGCCTACTCACTTACCAAACATCTGATATTCGTTGGCACCCCGAACTCTCAATGGTCATAGACGACCGAAAAATCACTTTGGTACAACAAGCCAGCATTCAAAATAATGCGTCTCAAGACATTGAGCTGGACAGCGCCCTACTGCATTACAGCCAAAACCGAAATATCGGCCGTCCGATGATGATGAAAAGTTCGATGGCAAGCGATATGGCATTAGAACGCTCAGCACCAGAAACAGATTACAATGACAGCGAAATCACACTGGAATTAACTAAACTATCGCTGCCTGCGGCATCAATGACATTAGTTGATCTTGGTAAACACAGCAGTGACATTACCAGTCGTCGTAATGTGAGTAAGGTATTCAGCTACCAGCATTCATCAAAATTGAATTTGAGCTTTGATCAACAGATTCGCTTTGACAGCCCGAAAGATTTGATCCCCGGTACTTATCAAACTCTTTGGCACAAAAGCCCCTACTTCATGAAAGGAAACGCAGTTTCATTAAAAAATATGCGAGAGGGTGCTGAAGTCGAAGTGCTTCTAAATAAAAGCTTGGATTTAACCGGTGACATTACTTTAATCACGGAATCAAAGGCAAAGAAAGGCGCAACTCAGACATGGGAGCTGACATTGAAAAACGTTTCTAAGCAGCCTCAGGATTACCAAATCACTCATCAGCTACAAGCCCCAATTCGGGAGCTGTCTCTGCGCTCTTTGGAGCAGGTCAATGCCAACAGCGTGTCTCTACATGGAACCATTGCCCCCAACACCACGTATCAAATCCGATACACGGTTGAGCTAGATAACCCTTCATAAAACATTGCCTCAAATCATAAATAACAGCCCACTCTATGTGGGCTGTTTCATTCATACTGTATTTTTACACAATAAGTCAGACTGACTTTAGGATTGATTGTGATATGGTCAGGAGTCATAGAAGTTATAGCAAATTAGGTAGTATTCACTGCCTTTACCGTCAGGTAATATAAATTTATTTCATATCGAGGCAAAAAAGGAACCTATGAAAAAGCATATTATCGCATCGTTTATAGCTGCAGCGGTGGCATTACCGGCTGCGCAGGCAGAAACACTTAACCAAGTATATGACTTAGCTAAAGCACACGATCCTAGCTTGCGAGCTGCCAACGCCTCTTTTCGCGCTGACAAAGAACAAGTTGAAGTGACTCGCGGTAATTTGTATCCCAACATTAGTTTCAGCGGCAACCTTGGCTACACAAAAACCGATCCAGATAATGCTGAGTCGTTTAATAACACGCAGAACCAGCTCGCTTTAAACCTAGATTACCCCATTTACTCTCCGGCATTGGATTACGGTGTTGATGCGGTTGAGCTGACGTTTGCAAGTTCTGGAATTGCTTTAGAACAAGCTCAGGAACAACTCATCTACAACACACTGTCTGATTTTTTTGCGGTCTTAACCGCGCAAGCGACTCTCGACACCACCCGCTCCCAAGTTAAAAGCTACGAAGGCCAGTTAGATCGTGTTAAGAAACAGTATGAAGTGGGTTTGGTTTCTATAACTGACTTACATGATGCGCAAGCGGCCTATGATTCCGTACTCGTAGATGAATTAAGTGCTGAATCGGACCTAACGATTGCCCTTGAAGCCTTATATCAGCGTACCGGTCAAAGTATCGAAAGTATCCCACGTCTGTCTGAAGACTATCCGATTGTTGTTGACTCAAGTTTGAATACCGACAACCTTGTTCAAAAAGCGATGGCTGCAAATAAAGACGTTAGAATTTTGGATCTGTCTGTCGACTCGGCCCAAAATAACATCAACATCCAAAAAGCCAGTGGTCGAGTTCCTACCGTTGCAATTACCGGCTCTTTGGCGCGTACAGACAATGACTATTCCGTTGAATCTCAGTCTCGTTCAGATGGCGTAACCAACACCTCCTCTATTGGCATTGGGGTATCGATTCCTCTTTATAGCGGTGGCGCAATCAATGCCTCCGTTCGCCAAGCGGTTGCAAGCGCGGAGTCTGCTGTGGAAACACGTGCTAGCTCTATCCAAGATATCGAGTTAAATATTCGTAGTGCTGTATTGAAGCTTAAAACGCTTGCTGCGCAAGTTAGGGCTCAGCAACAAGTTATTCGCTCATCTCAAAGTGCATTAGAAGCAACCCAAGCCGGTTATGATGTAGGGACACGTAATATTGTTGAACTGTTAGACGCCCAATCAACGTTCTTCAATGCTAAAAATACTTATGAGCAGCTTCGCTATAATTTCGTAATACAGCAGATTACGCTTGATCAGCTAACGGGGGATCTAGGCGAGGAAGATATTCAGGCGCTGAACAAATGGTTAATCTAATTTAATCACTTGTATAAAACTTAATAAAAAGCCCAGAATGCTGGGCTTTTTATTAACAAATGCACGTCTAAGCTGAAATCAATTGATCACGTTTTGCAAACGCCACTAAAATCTTGTAAAGATTAAAAGCGTCTACACTGCCTGCAAGCTCTCTGATCGAATGCATAGCAAACGTGGGCAAACCTATATCCAAAGTTGCAACGCCAATCTCTCCGGACGTTATCGGGCCAATGGTACTGCCACACCCCATATCACTGCGCACAACAAATGTTTGTGCAGGTAAACCAAGTTCATTGGCAATGTCTTGGTACACCGCCGCTGTTTCACTATTGGTTGCATACCTCTGATTGTTATTGACCTTAATAACCGCACCTTGGTTGATCAATGGCGCATGCAGTTGATCGTGTTTTGCCGCATAGTTTGGATGCAAGGCATGCGCATTATCTGCAGAGATCAGCATGGATTGCTGAATAGCCTGAGTATACTGTTCCGGCACAGGCGATAATCGGCGTAATACATCCTCTAAAAATGGACCATTAGCACCACACGATGACTGACTGCCCACTTCTTCGTGATCAGTACAAATTAATAACGTAGGCCGGCTAGCGTCGGCATTCAATAAAGCCTGTATACCAACATAGCAACTTAGCAAATTGTCCAAGCGCGCAGCACTGATATAATCACCATGTAAGCCTGTAATCGCCGCTTTCTGTACGTCATATAGACTTAATTCAAAGCTTAAAATCGAGCTGACAGAAATGTCATCGTATTCACTCTGAATTTGCGCAATTAACAACTTTTCTAGATCCAACGTATGTTCTGCACCACACAAAATCGGCAAGATTTCTTCCTGCGGATTTACTTTAAAGCCGTCCGTGTTCACGCCTCGACTAAGGTGGATTGCCAAGTTTGGCACCAGTGCGATAGGGTCTTTAAAGTCAACCAGACGGCTTTTCAAGCTGCCATCCTCTGCTTTAAACGTCACTCTCCCTGCTATCGATAAATCACGATCTAACCAAGTATGGAGCAATACGCCACCATAGACTTCAACGCCTAACTGATGATACCCAAAGCGCTCCACATGGGCATTTGGCTTTAATTTCAAGCAAGGACTGTCGGTATGAGCACCGATCATGCGAAAGCCTTGATGAGCAAAATCTAACGTGGGTGTGGTGAATGCGATCACTGACGAGTCGTTTCGCGTGACAAAATATTTTCCGCCCTCACTGATGACCCACTCTTGTTGTTCAACAAGCTCTTCATAACCTGCTGCAAGCAGTTCGCGCTTCATCGTTGAAACGGCATGGAACGGTGTCGGGGAATCATCAAGAAATGACAATAAAGAATGATTAAAACTGGCTTGATTCATAGTTTCCTGCTGGGTCAATGATATAAAAAAATGACTTTTTTGCCGCTGGACTGGTCTTGTTGATACGAGTCTAATATGATTTTAGCCAATTAAAGACAAATCAGTTTAAGGGAACCAATCGCGGATGATCTACAAACGCCTGTTGTTAAGTCTACTTCCATGTATCGCGCTAGCCAGCGGTTCCGTTTCGGCGTATGAAAAACTCGAACCGCCACATGACTACGACCGTGTTGCACAAGAGATTGTCGCAACGTTAGAAAACGTCCACTATAACAAAACCCTGATCGACGACGAAGTATCAGAACAAGCATTTGAAAATTATCTCGATGCTTTAGACCCTTCCCGCAGCTTTTTTTTGAAAAGCGATGTGGACACTCTGTCAAAATACCGCAATGACTTTGATGATGCCTTGCGTGACGGCGACTCGCAAGTTGCTTACGACATTTATAATGCCTACTTAGATCGAGCTGAGACACGACTTGAAAAAGTCTTAGCGGGTATTCCAGAGATGGTAAAAAGCTTTCAATACACAGTCGATGAAAGCCTCAACGCAGACCCTGACAAACTAGAATGGGCTGAAACAGATGCTGAGCTCGATGATTACTGGCGCAAACGCATCAAAAACCGCGCATTAACCCTCAAGCTCAATGGTGAGTCTGAAGAAGACATTATCAGTGCCATCGAGCGCCGCTATAAGAGTCAGCTTAAACAGATCGATCAAACTAATGCGACCGATGTATTCCAAAGCTTTGCCAACTCTGTAACTTCTGTACTGGACCCACACACCACTTATTTCGCTCCACGAGCGTCAGAAGCCTTTAATATCAACATGAGTTTATCGCTCGAGGGTATTGGTGCAGTCTTGCAAATGGAAGACGACTACACAAAAGTCGTTCGTCTAATCCCTGGTGGGCCAGCTGAAGCGCGTAAAGAGCTGGGGCCCAACGATCGCATCATAGCGGTGGGCCAAGAAGGTGAACCGATGATTGACGTCGTTGGCATGCGCCTCGACGATGTCGTCGATATGATTCGCGGAGAGCGTGGTACCAACGTTATTCTAGAAATCATTCCTGCTAACAGTAACACTCAGAACAGCAAGAAAATCACGATTACTCGTGAAAAAGTGAAACTTGAAGATCAATCCGCGCAGAAAAAAATCGTTGAGGTTGAACGCGGTGGCGAAACCTTTAAAGTGGGGGTCATTGAACTGCCTACATTCTACTCAGACTTTGCCGCGATTCAACGTGGTGACCGTGATTACAAAAGCTCAACACGTGACACCAAAAAACTGATTGAAGAACTGCAGGCAGAAGACATTACAGCTCTTATTTTAGACCTTCGTAACAATGGCGGCGGTTCCCTACAAGAAGCCAACTCGTTAACAGGTCTCTTTATCCCAGCCGGTCCTGTGGTGCAAATTCGTGATGCCTCTGGCCGTGTCAGTATTCTTGGCGACCAAGACCGTGAAGTCACGTACAGTGGTCCTATGGTGGTGTTAGTGAACCGTATGAGTGCATCGGCTTCAGAAATCGTTGCTGGTGCTCTGAAAGACTATGGCCGAGCTATTATTGTCGGCGATCAAACATTTGGCAAAGGCACTGTTCAAGTACTACAAGAAATGGATAAGGGACAACTGAAGATTACTCAAGCCAAATTCTACCGAGTATCGGGTGAGAGCACTCAACACAAAGGCGTGATGCCAGACATTAACTTCCCGTCTCTGCTGGACACCAATCAAGTGGGCGAAAGCGCCCTTGAAAACCCCCTACCATGGGATAAAATTCACGATACTCGTTACCCAGTGTATTGGGAATTCGCTGACTATGTAGATGAACTAACCAGCTTGCATGACAAACGCATCAAACAAGATGCTAACTTTGTTGCGTTAGAAGACCAAATCAACTACGTCAAAGATCAAAGTGAACATTTTAAGTCGATCTCACTTAATGAAAACACTCGTGAAGCACAGCGAGAAGAAAGTGAGCAGAAGCAGCTTGATCGAGAAAATAAACGTCGTAAGGCTTTAGATTTGCCAGTCCTTGAAAACGTAGAAGACATTGAAGCTCCGGAAGATGATGTCTATGCACACGAAGCGGCCGAAGTAGTACTCGACTTTATTGGCTTATATCAGAAAAACCACTAAACCCATCTGGCTAGACAGTCATCACTGTCTAGCCAGATCCCCCTAATATCAGCTCAATCACCACACCTTTTAACACAAAGGCTAGCATTCCTAGGCCTAAACCACCGATAATAATAAAGGTCCCTAATTTTCCGGCATTTGATTTACGAGCTAAGTCCCACATGATGAACAGCATAAACATACAAAAGCCGCTAATAAGTACCGTCAGCATTAAAGATTCAAATTCTTCTATTTCCATTTCAACCTACTGATTAGACATTCAATTTAAGTTATGGCCAAAGCTTCCTCAGACCGCAATACCATTGACCTATTTGGCACGGTACGCGGCCGTCCTCGTACCCACCCATTACCCCGTAAAGACCAACTAAAGGCCAACAAACGAGCACAACGTGAAAAAGAGAAATCGCTAGGGATGAAGCGTGTCGAACTAGTCGTCGATGAGGATACCGTAAAAAAATTGGACATGCTGTGTGAAATGTCAGGTATTAAGCGTGCAGACTGGCTGACCATGCAGGTAGCATTGGCGTTCAATAAAGCTAAAGTGTCAAACAAAGACAGCTAGAGGACCTTTTATGGCGAAGCTCTACTTCTATTACTCTGCAATGAATGCAGGTAAGTCTACGACACTGCTACAATCGGCGTACAACTATCAAGAGCGGGGCATGAACACCCTTCTATTGACCGCTGCACTGGACGATCGCTACAGCCAAGGTACTATTACTTCGCGGATTGGCATTGAAGCCGAAGCAGAATTGTTTAAAGAAAACACCAAGCTCTTTGAACTCATACTCAGACGCCACCACCAAGCCAGTATTGGCTGTGTGTTAGTAGATGAGTCACAATTTTTGACAAAAGAGCAGGTCTATCAATTATCCGAAGTGGTCGACCGGCTGGACATTCCCGTTTTAGCCTTCGGTATTCGAACCGACTTTCGCGGGGAGCTGTTCCCGGGCAGTCAAGCCTTGCTTGCTTGGTCTGACAAACTGATTGAACTAAAAACCATATGTCACTGTGGCAGCAAAGCCAATATGGTGATTCGAGTGGATGCAGAGGGCCGTGCTATAAAAGAAGGCACTCAAATCGAAATTGGTGGTAACGATCGATACATTTCGGTCTGCCGCAAACATTTTAAAGAAGCGATGAAGGATTGATACATGTGGTTTAAGAACTTACAAATATTCCAACTCAAAGACACGGAAAATTTCAGCAGTACTGATCTTATCGCCAAACTTCCTGAACACCCATTACGAGAGTGTGGTTCACAGGATGAATTTACATTTGGTTGGATGCCCTTGATCCGAAGCAGTGAGCAATGGGCAATCAGCAGTAACCAGTGCATGTTGATTCGTGCGGGGAAAGAAGAAAAAGTACTGCCTACCGCCGTCGTTCGCGAAGAGCTTGAAGCCAAAGTCGCTGAAATCGAAATCGTTGAAGGTCGTAAAGTCGGCCGCAAAGAAAAAGCCGACATCAAAGAAGAATTAGTCTTTACACTGCGCCCTAGAGCGTTCTCGAAACGTTCTGACATTTGGGCCTATATTGATACAAAAGCCAAACTGGTCGTATTAAACAGCACGAATGCAGGCATGACCGAGCAACTGTTTAAACTCTTGCAAACGACACTCGGCAGTTTTGCGATGGTTCCACTTCAATCACAGGTGTCACCCGCCTCTATCATGACGGACTGGCTAATGAAAAACGACGTGCCAGCGAGCCTTGAAACTGGCGATGAATGTGAAATTCAAGATGCCTCAGAGGATAAAGCAAAAATCCGCTTTAAGTCTTTAGAGCCGCTATCTGAAGACGTCACTCGTCACCTTTCTCAAGGTATGAGCGTTAAAAACTTAGCCCTTCGCTGGAGCGAAAAAATGTCTTTTGTTCTTAATGATGACTTAACACTGAAGAAAGTAAAATTCGACGATACACTAAAAGAGAACGCCTTTAACGATTCTCAAGGCGGTACGTTATCCGATATGGATGCGAACTTCGCACTTATGTCATTAACCATTAGAGACTTTTTTGAATCTTACCAACTATGGTTTGAAATCGCCGACGAATAACAGTTTTCCACAGATTGGGTGGATAACACTGGGGAGAAAGATGGCAACACCAGCAGCGGCAGGCAACCACCTCTTTCTCTCCAAATGAACCAACACACGCCTATTATAAACAGCACACTTAACGACACACCTAGGGCTTAAAAAATGTCAAAAATGCAAGAAGAAAGGCAAATAGCTCAACGAGTTACAGTCGTTGGCGCTATTTGGGATGCACTGCTAGGTATTGCTAAAATCATCGCAGGTTGGTTTTCGCAATCTCAAGCGTTAATAGCCGACGGTATCCATTCGTTATCAGACTTGGTTACTGACGTGTTCGTCGTGGTTGCCTCCAATAATGCCCGCCAAGCACCCGATAAAAATCATCCCTATGGACATTTGCGCTTTGAGACCCTGACTACTGTCATTCTTGGTATCGTGCTAATCATTGTCGCCACGGGCATTGTTTTAGAAACATTCAACAGTGATCGAACTCCGTTTGCAACTTGGTATGGCGCTGCCGCAGTCATTTTAACGATTGTCATAAAAGAGGCTATTTTTCACTATACACGCCGTGCTGGTGAAAAAATTGGCAGCAAACTATTGATTGCCAATGCTTGGCACAGTCGCAGTGACGCCTTATCTTCAGTAGCTGTTTTAGCGGGGTTAGTCGGGGTCTATTTTGGCTACCCATGGGCAGATAAAGCCGCCGCAGTAGTCGTAGGCCTTTTAATTGCTAAAATCGCCATCGAAATGATTTGGGATAACTTAAAAGAGTTAGTCGACACCGCACCCGACCAAAAAACGCTTGACCAGATAAAAGACACCGTAGACAGCCTTAAAAACATTATGGCGCCGCACGATATTCGCGCCCGTTCTATGGCGGGTAAGATTTTCTTGGACATGCACATTCATGTACCAGCGCATGCCACTGTCAGTGAAGGTCATTACCTCAGTGATTTAGTGGTGTACACGATCAAGAAAGCGCACCCACAAGTGCAAGATGTGATGGTGCATGTGGACACAGATGATCATATACAATCTGATACAACAGATCACGAACTCGTAGGCAGACCGCCCTCACTGCAACTACCTGCTCGCGATCAAATTCTAGCGGACCTTGGTTATATGCTGCGCAGTCACCGCAACTACGTGGATATCGAAAAAACCCAACTGCATTACTTAAATAAGACACTCAATATTCACTTGATTGCTAACGCAAATAAAGCACCGTCGACTGATCTGACTAAAGTTACAAATAGCATCTTATTTGATCTACAAAACTTGCCTTACGGTCAAGATCACAAGGTTTTGTGGCTGATTAACTAGCTCTCCTGACCGTCTAAATCATCCTCATCACTGTCTGGGAGTGAAAGCTGCTTATTAGTTTTTGCTCCCATGACTCTTAACCGCTCCGCTCTTGTTAACAAGTTACCTCGCCCAATAGTTAACTTCTTCATTGCCTGTTCGTGACTGCGAGTCAATGCGTCAATGCGTGTTCCAATCTCATCCATATCCTGTACAAAACCAGCGAATTTATCGTACATAGCGCCCGCTTGACGGGCGATCTCAAGTGCATTTTGACTTTGTTTTTCATTACGCCAGATGTTTTGCACTGTGCGCAATGTGGCAAGTAAGTTCGAGGGCCCCGTAATAATGATATTTTGCTCAAACGCCTCTGAAAACAAGCCACTCTCCCCTTGTAGTGCCAAAGCATAGGCGGCTTCGATTGGGATGAACATGATGACAAAGTCGAGTGACGTGATGCCGTTTAAATCGTGATAATTTTTCGCACCAAGCTCTTTGATATGGCGACGTACAGCCTCTAAATGCTGACGTAAGGCTTGTTGTTTTTGCAATTCATCTTCAGCTTCAACATAGGCAAGGTAGCTGACCAACACCATTTTTGAGTCGATGATGATTTGTTTGTTTTCAGGCAGATAAACAATCACATCAGGCTGATAACGCTTTCCTTCTTCAGTAGTTAGTGAGACCTGAATCTCATATTCGCGTCCTTTTTCTAATCCAGAGCGCTCTAAAATACGCTCCAGAATAACCTCACCCCAGCCACCTTGAATCTTATTCTGGCCTTTTAGTGCCTCGGTCAAGCTCATCGCATCATCGCTAATTCGCTGGTTAAGCAATTGCAGATTTTTAATTTCCTTCACCAAAGAGAAACGCTCTCGCGCTTCTTGATCATAGCTCTGCTCAACACGCTGCTGGAACTCATTGATTTTTTGCCCTAACGGAGACAATAAGGCATGCAACTGACGCTCGTTTTCAGTCGCAAGGCGCGCGCCTTGTTGCTGTACGATGTCTTGAGCCAGTTGCTTAAACTGCACCTCGTTTTGATGCTTTTGCTGCTCAAAGAAATGTTCTTTTTGTTGCCAAATTTCCTGAGCCGCGGCGAACTGTTGCTCCAACGTTAGCGCTTCTTTTTCCAATTGATGCACTTCTTGCTGGGAACGTTGCAAAAGTTGCCGTGTTTGAAGCAATTCCTGCACAGAATTTTCATGCTCAGCCTGCCACTTACGCTGGATTCTCTGTACAATACCCCCCGCGATGGCAGTCGTGATGACAACACCTACAACACATCCCAAAGCAATCCACACAGATTGTTGCATCCAGTCTGTCATTTATTTAAACCCGCCATTTTCGTTGAAAAAACAATCGCTAAGCGAAGTTTACATGGATTACTACCAGAGCCCAACACACGAACAACGCTTTGATCTGGAAATTAAAAATAGCCAGTTCATTACGACGATCCGGCGCACCCGTGGACGAGATGAAGCGAAAGCTTTTATTGCCGATATGAACATGCGCTATCCAGATGCCAATCATAACTGCTGGGCATTCGTGGCAGGGCCACCTAAGAATGTTCATTTATGGGATCAAAGTGATGATGGCGAGCCAAAAGGCACAGCTGGAAAGCCCATGCTAAACGTTTTACAACATTCAAATTTTGGCGAAATCACGGTCGTTGTAACGCGTTACTTTGGCGGCATTAAGCTGGGTGCAGGTGGATTAGTCCGTGCTTACAGTCAGGCCGTTGTCGAAGCGCTTGATCAACTAGAATGGCAAGAGATATACCCACGTGAAACGGTTTCCATAAAAATCGCCTATCCTATGTTAGGTAAGGTTGAGTATTGGTTAGAAAACAGTGATATCGATGTTGAGGACAAACAGTTCTCAGAGAGCATTGATGTTTCACTTGCCGTCATTGAACGTACGTGGCCAGAACAGAAACAGGCTCTGATCGATTTATGTCAGGGTAATATTACGATTATTGAAAACGACAAAGAGTAGTTATGTACCAAATAGGACAACGTTGGAGTAGCCGAAACGAACCAGACTTAGGTATCGGCATGATCATTGAAAAACAGCCTAAATCCTTTGTCTTGTATTTTTCAGATGCAGAAACTGAGCGTAATTACTCAGTGGAACAGACGAGTTTAGTTCGTCGTACGCTTACACCGGGAGACGAGTTATTTTTTGAAGACGAATCCTACAAAGTGCAAGCCGTGCGCGAATATGATCTATTAATGGAATATAACATCGGCGACGAATGGGTGGATGAATCAGAAATTCAATTCCCACGTAACGATAAGAACGAATTGGATTCGATCCTCGCTCTGTCCCCTGCTCGTCGCATGTGGTTTGATTTGCGCCGTAAAACCCTTGAACATCAAGCAATTCATTCAGCGAGTCCTGTTCGTGGCTTGATGGGATTGAAAGCCGAGTTACTACCGCACCAAATGTATTTAGCTCATGACATTGCTAACCGCCCCGCTGCGCGAGCTTTGTTATGCGATGAAGTTGGTATGGGTAAGACCCTTGAAGCAGGTTTGATTCTTCACCATCGAGTTCTAAATGGCCTATCGCGCAGAGCCTTGATTCTAACGCCTACAAACTTGCAGCATCAGTGGTTGGTTGAAATGCTACGACGCTTCCATCAGCCATTTTCGTTGATTAATGAAGCTGTTTACGAAGACTACATGGATGGCGATGACAACCCATTTGACGCTCAAGCGTTTGTGATCGCCCCCATTGATTTTGTCTCAACCCATAGCAAAGCGGCACAACACATGCTGCAATCTGAATGGGACATGGTCATTGTGGATGAAGCTCATCATTTAGCATGGGATCCAGAAACGCCAAGCATTGCTTACCAACTGGTTGAACGTTTGGCGGCGGCTTCCGAGTCCTTGTTGCTTTTAAGCGCGACACCGGAGCAAACCGGTGAACGTGAGCATTTCTCACGCCTACAACTGATTGATCCTGAGCACTATCATAGCTTTGACGTCTACCAAGCTCAGCAACAAGAATTCAAACAAGCCGCTGAATTAGCAGAACAGATTCTGCCATTTACCGAAGTTGATCATGGGCTAACACAGCCGGATTGGCGCGCTGTTTTTGTCGACTACCTGCACGATGTGCAATCCAAAGAGTGGTTCGACAACCTAACGGCGGCCGATAAAGACAAGCAAGTCAACGCTGCACAAGATGCGATTAACTGGCTAATTGACCGTCATGGTACTGGCCGTGAAATGTTCCGTAACACGCGCGCCGCTATTGGTGGTTTCCCTGAGCGCAACTTAAACGTTTACCCTCTTGCAGGTAACGACACATACGCAAGCGCGGCCCATCATGTTCTACCTGAGTCGGGTATCGACCATGGTTTATGGGAAGCAGACCCGCGCTGGCATTGGCTAAAAGAGTTCTTGGGCGATCAAAAAGTTAAAACCAAAGTGCTTGTCATTTGTCACACGGCCGACACCGCTCGTTGGTTGAACGATCAACTTACCTTTGCTGGTTTCCAAAGTGCTGACTTCCATGAACAAATGCCTCTGATCCATCGTGACCGAGCGGCCGCCTATTTCGCCGATCCGAGCGGCGCTCAAGTGCTCGTCTGTTCCGAGATTGGTAGTGAAGGTCGCAACTTCCAATTTAGCCATAATTTGGTGATGTTCGACTTACCTGAACACCCAGATTTACTAGAACAGCGTATTGGGCGCTTAGATCGTCTTGGCCAACGAAACATCGTTCAAGTGCACGTCCCTTATATTGAAGGCAGCGTACAAGAACGCTTGTATCAGTGGTATCACCTCGCATTGAATGCTTTTAACCGTACCACAGGGTCTGGCGATAAAGTGAATGCTGCGTTTAAAGAGCCATTGCATGCATTTCTATTTGGTAATGATGATGATCAGTCATTGTTAGATGAAGCACGTGTATATCACGAAGCCTTGCTAAAACAAATGGAAGAAGGTCGTAACCGTCTATTGGAAATGTCTTCCTGTCGCCTGAACGTTGCCAAATCGCTGATTGAGCAAATTAACGACCAAGCATCACACGGCCTGCATGATTACATTGAACAAGTGACGCACGCGTTTAACATACATGCAGAATGTCACAACGACACTCCCGATCAAGCCGCATGGTTTATTCGCCCTTCTACAGACATGATGCTAGAAGCACTACCTGGCATTGAAGAGGAAGGCAAAATGCTGATGTTGGATCGCCGCCAGGCCAGCCAACGAGAAGATGTAGCCTTTGCGACGTGGGAACACCCATTAATCACTATGCTAATGGACGAAGTGCAAGGCTTTGATTCAGGCAAATTAACTTCTGCCATTTTACCTATTGCTGCTTTGCCAGAGGGTACGGTATTGGTTGAAAGTATGTTTGTCATAGAAACCGCTGGCCATCCGCGTTTGAAACTGGCTCAGTCACTGCCCATGACACCTATTTGGCAATTGTCTGATGCCAATGGCAAATTCCTTCACAGCCAATTTACCGCGGACAAGTGGGCAGAAAAGTTGAAAGGCGTGCCTAATCGTGTGGCCGAGCAGTGGGTCGCGGCCCTACGTCCACAGCTGCTTGAGATTCTTCAAGCGCATCAACTAAGCGCTCAAGATCAAGCTCGCCCTACAGTGCATGCGGCAAAAGAGGCCTACCAGCGTAAGTGGCAGTCTGAAATTGATCGTCTGCGTGAGCTGCAACAGCAGAATTCAGCGGTAAAAGATGAGCACATAGAACTGTACGAACGCTATCTAGTAGAAGGCCTAACTCGTATCGATGATCACCAAATTCGTTTGGATGGCATCCGCATTATTTTGACCACTAAGCCAGAATAATAGATGTTAGAGATACTCTATGAAGATCAATGGCTGGTTGTTGTGAATAAACCAGCCAACACTTTGTCTGTGCCCGGTCGTGGGCCAGACAAATACGACTCTATTTTAACGCGGGCGGAGCAACTGTTTGGCGAAGCCCATGCTATTCATCGCTTAGACTGTGCCACGTCTGGCTTGATTTTGATCGCTAAAGATTTGGAGTGTCAAAAGCGCATGTATGCGCAATTTCGTGAGCGCCATGTTGAAAAAGAGTACCGAGCGATTATTCGCGGCGAGCTTTTAGGACAATGGGGAGAAGTGCGTAAACCGCTTCGCTGCGATTGGGATCGACGCCCTCGCCAGATGATTTGCACGCAGTGGGGCAAAGATTCTATCACTCAATGGACGCTTCTACGCATTGAAGGCGGCCATACACGGGTGAGCTTAAAACCTATCACTGGCCGTTCTCATCAGCTACGCGTACACATGCAAAGCCTTGGGCATCCTATTTTAGGGGATGAGTTTTATGATTCTGTAGAAACATCAGATAATGATCGACTGTTATTGCACGCGTATCGAATTGAGTTTTTCCATCCGTTTACCAACGCTTGGGTGAAATTTGTTGCACCCTGCCCGTTTTAATTGAACTTTCTTTTACGCATTTCTGGCAGATACAAACCTTGCCTTTCAACACATCTGGAACCTTAGCAAGCAAATTGGCTGGTACTGACACATTTGGGTCATGGCACCAGCAACTGTCAGCTGAATGCCCTAACGTTATGGCACACTGATTTTGTGCTCGGCACAAAGGGCAATAACTCAATTCCGTAACGGATGGACGATAACTCAATTTACCACACTTCTTAGTCAGGTAATAACCGGTGCAATATAGCCCAGCATTTAAAAGATGATGAGACAAAAAACCCCTATTTCTAAAAATAGAGGTTTTTTGTCTATAACTATACCGCTATTTTACTCAACAGAATCTTTCAAGAATTGACCGATTTTTGAATGATGCTGTATTGAAGAGATTGGTAATATAGCTTCTGCCGGACCCCAAGCAAACACATTGACTGGAGTACTGGTATGCGTCCCAGTTCCCCAAACGGTATTTTGCGCTGTGGCTTGGACACGACCTAGCAGATTTCCTCGATCGTTGTACGGGAAAAATGCATCAAAATCTTGAATCGCAGGAACCGTTTCCGCTTCTAGGTAGCTGTGGCCATGTGTGTGGTAAGGGTTTGGCTTGTCGTGCAGTACTTCTTCCGCTTGCGCAAGCGTAATATCAAAGTCTGAGTTCTGGTTCACTACTTTACGCAGATTTTCGGCATTATGATCAGCCTCAGGTAATTTTTCAAAATCCGCTAAAATATCATAATAACTCTTCTTCTGGTTATACAACCCATCAAGAATATCGAAGCTGCCGAAATTGAAATTTGGCGCGTAGTCTGCGGCTTGGAAAGCAACACCTGGCTTTTCTTGTGGCGCTGGGATATTATCAGATGAATAACTGAAACCAAATGAGCCCGTTTCATGATCGGCTGTCACAACAACAATTGTGTCATCACGATCTTTCGCCCAGTCATAAACAACTTGAATTGCCTCATCAAACTTCAAAAGTTCATGCAACATAGTACCAGCATCGTTTGAGTGAGCAGCCCAGTCAATCTGGCCGCCTTCGACCATCAAGAAAAAGCCATCTTCGTCTTTCTCTAAAATAGATAACGCTTTTTCAGTCATTTCTTTTAAGGAAGGCTGCGTTCGTTCTGATGAGTCTTTTGAATTACTGTAACGAATACCGTCCATCATGCCTGAGTACGCAAATAGACCAAGCAATTTGCCCGACTCTGATGCTTCTAATTGATCTTTATTAAACGCTAAACCATAACCTTTATCTTGCGCTTCTAATAGAAGATTTCGCTCGTCTTTACGCTTTGATTTCAGATAGACATCACCACCCGTAAGTGTTTCTAATGCAGTGTAAGTGTCACCTTTTTCATTGGTAGATTCAGGTATCCAATAACGTAAACCACCAGACAACATGACATCAGGGCCAGTATTTAGCATGTCTACTGCGATTTCGTTTTCTAGAGATCGATGAGGTTGATGTGCAGCAAAAGCAGCAGGTGTCGCATGCGTTAGTCGAGTATCAGATACCAATCCTGTTGATTTACCTAAGCGCTTCGCTTTTTCTAATACGGTTTCAACAATATTACCGTCTGCATCAATACCAATTACTTCTGAACCAGTTTGTACGCCAGTAGAAAGTTGAGTGGCAGAACAAGCAGAGTCAACGACAATTGCGTCACTAGGGTACGTTAATGATGAACCGACAACGCCATCATGCGCTAAATTATGTAATGCGGTTGATCGACCTTGATAAATAGAATGAGGCGCTTTTTGTGCGTAGGTCTCAAGCATACCGACTTGTTGCGGCCCCATACCGTCGCCAATCATTAAGATAACGTTTTTAACTTCTGCTGCAACAGCACTGTATGAAGCAAGGCAAAGACCGCCGACAAGAAGTGATTTATTAATAATATTCATGCTCTTCCTTTTTTTAACTAAACGTTCAATTAAAAACACATTAACACCGTAACATTACAGTTTCTTTAAAAAAAGACGTAATGCTTGTAGTTTGAAATCGGAAGCATTTGCTAAAAAAACATCAAGTCACTGATTATTAAGTATTTTAAACAGAGTATGGAGATTTTCACCCATCACATATAACAAAATAGAATATGTTTACACTCACTTTGAGACTGTGAATTCGGAGCACACGCTCGAGCAAGACCCTAGAATTAGCGGTCAAATTCGCCAATCATGTAAGCCTATCAGTGTTTGCTGAGTTGGAAATAAAGATGATCTCTCGTGAATTAAAGGGCGGTTCACAATACGAATAATTGAGGCACGAAAAATGGGGAATATCGGTATTTGACTTGAACAAGCCATGGCCTTTGCATTGATAAGCCTTGTCAGGGACTGTGTATTTGGCCTTATAATGCAGCGTGAATTTTAAATGACATTTTCATTTGGTGAAGCGCCATGCCCCACCAAATGATTTAAAGCTACTGCTTTAGCGTTGCGATAAAGGCATCTGACTCTTCAATCGCTTCACTCATTTCGTTAATTAAGCCAGAAATATCGGTTTTTAAACTGGCAAACTCACCTTTAATGGCACTAATCGCTGACGCGTTCAAATTATGCTTCAGATACAAAACATTATCATTTAATGTGGCCAAAACCGGTGCCATTTTCGCTTCCGCTTGATGCATACTACGTAATAACTGACTAAATTGACGCTGTGTCGCCTTTAGTTTGGCTTCGCTTGTACGACGTAATTTTTCGTTCGAGTACTGGGATAATTCGTCTTCCCACTCATCAAACAGATCATCTGCGACGTCTTCCACATCATCAATTTTTTGCGAGACACGATCCGCTGCTTTTTTACTACTTTGATAGTCGCTGTTCAATTGATCGTATACGTCTTCAAAATCACCGCCATCAAAATCCGTCAACACAACCAGACGTTGATAAGCCGTTTGAAACTCTTCTTGGCTATCTTTCTGACTGTCTCGAACATTCTCTACGCGATCTACTAGGATATCTCGCTTATCGATACCAATTTTTTCCATCGCACCGTAATACGCGGTTTGACAGCCTGCTAATGTCATCAACACCGTTGCGCCAATTAATTTGAGTGAAACAGATTTCATAGGGCTTCCTTTAAATAAACGTTTTAAGCATTGTTGCGTCTCATGTACACGAATACAACCTTGATCTATGAATAAAGCGTGCATACCTCATGCTTCACCTTTCAATCCCCATTGGATAAGTAGACACTCGATCTAAAGCTATTAAGCGATTAAAATACAAGCTTCGTAAATTTCAAGAAGTCACCTCTCATGTCCTTACCGCCCTGCCCTAAATGCGAAGACGCTTATGTCTATCAAGACCAAGAGAATTTAATTTGCCCTATGTGCTCTTACGAATGGAATCCAGACGAGCCCAATAACAGTGATGATGAAATAGTGGTAAAAGACGCCAACGGCTCTCTACTATCTGAAGGAGATAAAATCACGCTTGCGAAAGATGTAAAAGTAAAAGGCAGCTCGCAAGGCATCAAAATAGGCACAAAAGCCATCATTAAACGTATCCGAGAAGGTAAGGATCACCAACTGGACTGTAAAGTAGATGGTCATGGTGAAATGTACATTACGGCAAAGTTCGTAAAGAAAGCCTAATTAAAAGCGTCTGCCCTAACCTCTTGAATAAAAACCTACTAATAAGCGCCATACGGTTTATCATGAAGGTCTACTGGATTACTTTTAAGAGCCTTAAATGCAAAAAGTTGCACTGTTCGTCGACGTTCAAAATGTCTACTACACTACTCGCCAAGCTTATCAACGTAACTTTGATTACAACGCCTTTTGGGCGATGGCAACCAAGGGGCGAGAGGTTATTACGGCCATCGCTTATGCAACAGATCGAGGTGATCCAAAGCAAAAGCAATTTCAAAATATTTTAAAAGCGATTGGCTTTGACGTGAAGACAAAGCCCTTTATACAGCGTTCTGATGGTACTGCAAAAGGCGACTGGGATGTTGGTATCACACTGGATGCAATTGAGTTTGCAGAGCAAGCAGATGTCGTTGTTTTAGTATCAGGTGATGGCGACTTTGATTTACTGGCGGAGAAGATTCGTACCCGTCTGGGCAAACAGGTTGAAGTCTATGGCGTCCCTAAATTGACCGCTGCCGCGCTTGTAAACGCAGCCGATATTTATATCCCAATAGAACATCAACTACTCCTAAATTAGAGTTTCTCAACCACTTTCTCAACACATTAGGATTGCATAATATTCTTTAGCGTGATCAATTTGTAAAGATAACGCATTAATGTCGCGACAATTTCTTTCATGAAGAATATAACAACAAAGGATAGGCCGTGAAGATCGAGAATATTTTTGGCAACTTGCCGTTAGATCCGTCTCAGGAGCATTTTACTGAAATCACTAACGCTGACTCGGTTCGAATCGAACGAATCGTTTCACCAGCTGGCTGCGAGCTGGACGGAAAATGGCATGATCAGACAGAAAACGAATGGGTGACAGTGCTACAAGGATTTGGAGCCATTGTTTTTGAAGACGCAAGAGTTGTATCCCTGAAACCCGGTGATCATATTTTAATATCTGCGCATGAGAAACACAGAGTTATTAAGACATCAAAAGAAGAACCAACGGTTTGGTTGGCAGTTTTCTACCCATAATCCGCATGGGATTTTAAACCTTTAAGTCAATCAAGGTGCCAAGCATGTCATCTGCGGCACCAATTACCTTTGCATTGGCTTTCGCGTTTAACTCGCTGGTCTTAACATCCACTAAACTTTCACGGATAACATTATCAGTATTGACTCCCGTTGAGTCTTTAAGAGAAGCAACACTCGCATTAGCAATGTTTGCACTGGCTTGCTCTAAGCTGTTTTGACTTCGCTGCAAGCCCAACTGACCGTAACCAAAGCTGGCGTTATTTGATATCTGCATCGCGCTCACCTGTTCATTATATGATCATAAATACATTTTAGCGCTTTCTGCTAATCAATACATGAATTTTACAAAACTAGAACAAAAGAATGATCTGATTGACATCATGGTGCCGTATCTTCCCTGTGCGATAACTTAAGCCGAGTTATCTTTACAGTGCTGAACACCCTTTACAGAGTGTTCGGCATTTTTTTATTGCCAAATACACAGTCTGCCGCTTGATGAAGTAGGCTATGTCGAGCGGCCACTACACGGTTGTCGTGGTCATATCCGCCCCCAATAACACACGCAATCGGTATAGAAAGTGACGTGACTTTTTCCACAACGTATTGATCTCGCTTAAAAATGCCAGCATCGGTTAACTGAACGTATCCTAACCGATCATCTTGATGAACATCGACACCAGCATCATAAAGAACAAAATCAGGACAATGCTCACTCAAAAGCTTAGGTAAATGTTGCTCTAATAGCGTCATATAATGTGTATCTTGAGCACCCTTTGGGATAGCGATATTAATACCGGCAAGCTGTTTCTTAGGTGGAAAGTTCTCCTCACAATGGAACGATATCGTAACAACACTTGGATCGTCCTCAAAAAATGCAGCCGTACCATCTCCTTGGTGAACATCGCAGTCAATGATCATCACCTTGCTTGCCTTACCCGAATACACAAGCTCTTTCGCTGTTACTGCCAAATCATTAAAGATACAAAAGCCAACACCGCGGTCAGGAAAAGCATGATGCGTTCCTCCCGCTAAATGACAAGCAAGTCCATACTGTAACGCAAGTTCTGCTGTAAGCAAGGTTCCTGAGACGGCACGCAATGTTCGCTCAACCAGCCAATCACTCCAAGGTAAGCCGATCGCCTTTTCCTCATCTATCGTGAGTTGACCTCGAATAAAACGCTGTACATAAGTTGGAGTATGAGCCCTCATCAAAACACTAAGAGACAAAGGAGAAGGTTCATAACAGTTATCATCGGTTAACACACCTAGCTCACGTAAGTGCTCAGCGAGAAACTTAAACTTTGCCATCGGGAAGCGATGGCGGCTCGGGAAAGGAATACTGTAATGCGGATGGTAAACAAGCGGTATTTTCAAAGCAATTCAATCTAATGACGAGCAACATACCGGTACTTTAACGTTATCGTTGTTTTGCTACCAGTAGTTTTCTAACCGCACGATTGAAAGCATCTACTAGATGTGGAGGAATCCCTTTAGCACTCTCAGAGTTCACTTTTTGAATCGCGCGCATGGCGCTTTTCTTGTACTCATCTCCGGATTTCCCCCATACCACATCGATAAAACGCACCGCCATGGATAGAACAAAAGCCCCCTGCGGTATCATGCCGCCCACTAACCCCTCTGGGTAACCTGAACCGTCAAACCGCTCTTGATAACTAATCACCATATCAGATGCTTGATCCCAGCCTTCATGTTTACTAAGAAGTTGAGCTCCTACCATTGGGTGATTGTGCTCAGCTCGCTGCTTTGCCGCTTCGTCGTCTCCACATTTTAGGATCATTGCCATCCCCATATTGTGCATATAAGCAGCGGCAGATAGCTGAGCTTTATCAACAGGCGCTGTACACTCTTGATTGATCAGCTGACTGAGCTTCAGGATGCGCTCACCCCGCTCAGGAGAATACCCTAGCAGTTTGTTAAGTCTCTGGCTTAACAGCCTAAAGTGATCGATGTCTGCTTGCTGGGCATCATCGTATTCCACTTTCACGACCAAACTATCGGCCCCTTCTTTGGCTTTTTCTTGTGCCGCGGTCGCATCGTCGCCCATTTGGGCCAGAAATCGCTCAGCTAACGCCACTCGAGTTGGAGGCTCTTCTTCCGCATAGATTTTATCCAGATTAGACTGCATAAAATTAAGCAGTTTGGTATCCGCACCATGGTATTGATGTAGCTGCTTAAGCAGTAGCAGGACTTGATCCAATACTTGATTAATTAACTCACCAAGCACTGAGTCATAAGGAATATAGCCACCTCGCATGCCATCCACTATTTCTTCTAGGCGATGTAATGCCCCCACAAGTGGATCAAGAAAACAAACTGAACAGTTTCCTTTCATGCTGTGCAAAGAACGAAACAGTGTATCGAGCTTTTCATGGGTAAAACCCGAGGATTCGATGTCGTTAACAATCGCTTCTATTTCTTGCTGCGCTTCTAGATAGCATTCAAGCAAGTCATCTTTTAATTCTTTGTCCAAAGCAGAAAAATCTTTACAAGCAAATTGCTCCATATTTCTTCCAACCACACCTTTACAAATGGACTATTCCATACAAGCATCTTAATTGTAGAGGCTATCCTTAGCTTAATGAACAAAATCTATGTATCTTTCTGCAAAATCAGCAACATTGTGACGAGGAAAAATGGCTATTTGGTTAATGAAATCGGAGCCGGATGCGTTTTCGATTAACGATTTGAAACATCGCCAGCGTGAAAGCTGGGATGGTGTTCGCAACTTTCAAGCACGTAACTACATGCGTGACATGAAACAGGGGGATGTTGTGCTTTTCTACCACTCGAGCTGTAAAGTTCCAGCCATTGTCGGCACAGCGACTGTCTCAAAAACTGCCCACCCTGATCCCAGTTGCTGGGACCCAAAAAGTCCATACTTTGACTCTAAGTCTACGGCCGAAACACCGCGCTGGGATCAAGTAGAGCTCACTTTTGAATCTATATTAAAAAAGCCACTGACTTTGGCCGTATTAAAAAGCTGGCCCGAGCTAGACGGCTTTCCGCTGATTCAAAAAGGTAGTCGGTTAAGTGTCATGCCCGTTGAGGAGCACTACTGGCATATATTAAAGTCACGTATACTCTGCGAAAAATAAAACTTAATGGTACGAACGATCACGATCTTTGATCTTGATCGCTCGATCAAAGTAGTACCGTGCTTCCATTCCTAAATAAGGAAATCCTGGCCCCTTCCCATCGCGAACAATGACACCAAAGGCGAGCTGTTGATTATACTTTTGTGGCTGAATAAAGCCTTCTAAACGCCATCCTGTGCCTCGCTCTTGCTCTTCTACATAGAGGCCAATACGCCGAATCATATCGGGGTACCACAAAACGCCTGTTTCCATGGACACAGCACGATCAAAATCGTTGTCATATCCCGAAAATTGCCAGTCCAATGTTAGATCATCCCAATAATAGGCCGCCAACAAATGACTGACGACCATAGTGTCTTTTTCAAACGAGTCATCTCGGGATTTTTTCTCTAAATACCCTAGCCCTGCACCCAGCCGCCAATCATCTTTACGATAAAAGCCAAGCACATTAAATTCCGACATGGAGTAATCCTTGAAGGTAGGATCATCAAAGATATAGTCACTATCTAAGTTGATTTGCCATGAAATCCTTTGGTTAACTGGAATATTCACTCTTAAATCAATATTGAACGCTGGTTCATCTTTTGCCACACCAGCGCCTAGTGCCACCTCAAAGTTTGGCAGCTCAGACGCCGCATAGGTATTCAATGTTAAGGCTACTAAGCCAGCTAAAATAGAGGGTTTGAAGTACTTCATAAGCAACTTTATTCATCAAGGTTTATGGTGACAGCATAGGTCATTTATTCATGCCTGCCATCACTAATTCGCAATAGATTTTGAAAATCCTGCTCCTGCATTTCCACACCCTATGGGAATCGGACCAAAACCTCAATATAATGTGCGCCAAAGTCACATGACTCACATTTTTACTAGGTTTACTTTTTACATGGCTAAAAAACTCTTTATCCAAACGCACGGCTGCCAAATGAACGAATACGACTCTTCTCGTATGGCAGACCTTCTAGGCGATTCTCATGAGATGGAACTTACTGACAACGCAGAAGAAGCAGATGTATTGCTGCTTAACACCTGTTCTATTCGTGAAAAAGCACAGGACAAGGTGTATCACCAACTGGGCCGTTGGAAGAAACTAAAAGAGAAGAATCCAAACCTGAAAATTGGTGTGGGTGGCTGTGTTGCGTCTCAAGAAGGCGACAACATCCGCAAACGCGCAAAACACGTGGACATGATCTTTGGCCCGCAAACGCTGCATAAACTTCCTCAAATGGTCGATGCCGCAGCAAACTCTATTCCGATTACGGATGTCACTTTTCCTGAAATAGAGAAATTTGACCACCTACCTGCGCCGCGCGTTGACGGTGCCGAAGCCTTTGTATCCGTTATGGAAGGTTGCAGTAAATACTGTACATTCTGCGTTGTACCCTACACACGTGGTGAAGAAGTGAGCCGTCACTTTGAAGACATCATGGTGGAAGTGACGCAACTTGCTGAGCAAGGCGTACGTGAGATTCACCTACTAGGCCAAAATGTGAACGCTTACCGTGGTGAAAACGCTGAAGGCGATGAAATGGATTTAGCGGACGTTATTCATGCCACGGCGAAAATACCTGGCGTTGAGCGTATTCGCTTCACAACGTCCCACCCGGTTGAGTTCACGGACAGTTTAATCGAAGCATTCAGAACTGAGCCAAAGCTGGTCAGCCATCTTCACCTACCAGTACAAAGCGGCTCTGATAATGTTTTGTCTGGTATGAAGCGTGGCCACGATCGTCAATTCTATATTGATAAAATCAACCGTATTAAAGCTGCGCGACCTGGTCTAAGCTTATCGTCTGATTTTATTATCGGCTTCCCAGGTGAAACCGATGAAGATTTCATCGATACTATGAACTTAATCCAAGAAATTGGCTTTGATCACTCATTCAGTTTTGTCTACAGCCAGCGTCCAGGCACGCCAGCGTCTAACTTAGAAGACGATACACCGGAAGAGGTGAAAAAAGAGCGCTTAGCGATTCTTCAACGTCGCATTATCCAGCAAGCTTATGATATTAGCTTAAACATGGTGGGTAACATTGAACGTATTTTAGTAAGTGGCTACTCTCCTCGTGATCCAGGTCGACTTCAAGGTCGTACTGAAAATAACCGTATCGTCAACTTCCCTGCCGACGATCCTAAACTGATCGGCAAATTTGCTGACGTGGTCATCACGGATGCCTATCCGAACTCATTACTCGGCGAATTCGTCGGCTCTGAGTTGGATGCAGATTTCGAATTAACTAAATAAGGTCTATTTTGGACACATCATCTGTAACATCACAACAAATTCGCTTGGAGCCCTCTGAGGCTCCAGCTCTTGCCGCTTTATGTGGTCAATTTGATGATCATTTAAAACAGATTGAACAGCGCCTAGATGTGACAATTTCTCGTCGTGGTGAGCTGTTTGAAATTTCTGGCGAAGACAGTGATCGCGTCGCCGCGACGAAAATGCTGCTGCAAAGCATTTACCGTGAAGCATTAGCGCAAAAAGAAATCACCAAAGAAACCATTCACCTATACCTGCAAGAGTCGGCTATTGAAGCACTCTCAAAAGGTAAGGCAGAAAGCGGCCAAGTCGTTATTAAAACCCGCAAGGCCTTCATAAAGCCAAAGGGTAAAAACCAACAAGGCTACGTTCAAGAAATTCGCAAAAACGACATTAACTTTGGTGTTGGTCCTGCGGGTACTGGTAAAACCTACCTAGCGGTTGCCTGTGCTGTAGAAGCGTTGGAAGCGGATCGAGTCGAACGCATCATGCTGGTTCGTCCTGCCGTAGAGGCTGGTGAAAAGCTTGGTTTTTTACCCGGTGACTTATCACAAAAAATCGATCCTTATCTACGCCCTCTATACGATGCCTTGTATGAAATGCTGGGCTTTGAGTTGGTGGATAAATTAATTGAAAAAAACGTCATTGAAATCGCACCGTTGGCATTTATGCGCGGTCGTACTCTGAACAACTCTTTCATTATTCTGGATGAAAGTCAGAACACCACTCGCGAACAGATGAAGATGTTTTTAACGCGCATTGGCTTTGGTTCTACTGCGGTCATCACAGGCGATAGAACTCAGGTTGACTTACCGCGCGGCACTAACTCAGGCCTCGCGCACGCTCTACATGTGTTAGACAATGTGAAAGGCATCAGCATGACTCACTTTGACTCGTCTGACGTCGTTCGTCATCCATTGGTTCAACGCATCGTTGAAGCGTACGATAAATTCGATGAGGAAGCCGAAGCTGAGCGCAAAGAGAAAGAAGCTCAACGTCGTGCCGAACGAGAAGCGCAACAGCAAAACGAGCAAGGCCAATAATCGTGTCAGACTTCTATCTAGATTTACAGACAGCGACCGAGCAAGAACATGGCTTACCCTGCGAAGCCGACTTTCAACGTTGGGCAGAAGCCGCCCTGCCTGAGAATGGCGAGTTTGAAATGACTATTCGCTTAGTTGATGAAGCGGAAAGTCGCGAATTAAACTCTGAGTACCGTGGAAAAGACAGTGCGACTAACGTATTGTCTTTTCCATTCGAAGTACCAGACGGTATCGAACTGCCGCTATTAGGCGACTTGGTGATTTGCCGCCAAGTGGTTGAACGTGAGGCAGAAGAGCAACAAAAGCCACTACTGCACCATTGGGCGCATATGGTTGTCCACGGCGTATTGCATTTACGCGGTTATGATCATATAAAAGACGATGAAGCAGAGGAAATGGAAGCACTCGAAACACAAATTCTTGCAACGCTTTCCATTCCTGACCCTTATTTAGATAACGAGTGAGTTTCACCACTATGAGCGAAGACCGATCGGGAAGTTCTAACGATCAACAGAAATCTTGGTTTGAACGTTTGGCCCAAGCCTTTCATGACGAGCCGCGTAGCCGTCAAGACATTATCGAACTGCTGCAAACGGCGGTAAAATCCGAAGTCATTGATCGGGATGCATTCAGCATTGCCGAAGGGGCTCTGGCCGTTTCTGAAGTTCAGGCACGCGACATTATGATTCCGCCGTCTCAAATGGTGGTTATCAAGTCTGAAGATGATCCTAAAACCTCTATTCGAAAAGTGATTGACTCCTCTCACTCTCGCTTTCCTGTTGTGGGGGAAGACTCGGATGAGATTCTTGGCGTCTTGCTCGCAAAAGACCTATTGCCTTTGTTGTTTAAAGACGGCGACATCACCATCGAAGACATTTTGGATCGCTTACGTCCAGCGAACTTTATCCCTGAAAGTAAACGCTTAAATGTACTGCTTAATGAGTTTCGCACCAAGCGTTACCACATGGCCATCGTTCTAGACGAGTACGGCAGTGTGTCAGGCTTAGTCACCATTGAAGACGTACTCGAGCAGATCGTCGGTGAGATTGAAGATGAAACAGACCGCTTGGAGAACGAAGATATTCAAACAACAGCTGAAGAAGGTGTCTTCTCTGTTCCGGCGTTAGTCTCCGTTGAAGACTTCAACGAATACTTCAATTCGAGTATTAGCGAAGAAGAATTTGACACCATTGGTGGCATCATCGTGCAGCAATTTGGGCATGTACCATCACGTGGAGAGGAGCTAGCCTTCGAGAACTTCCATTTCAAAGTGGTTAAGTCCGATGGCCGTCGCGTTAAAACCTTGCAAGTCTCAAAAGTCACGGAAGAATCTTCACAGTAATTATGAACATCAACGCCACCTTACCAACGAACGTAACAGGGTGGCGTTTACGCCTCCTGCAGTCCTTCTCGAAACACCCAAAAAAACAATCAGCCGCCCTATTTTTACTCGGTGCGTTGTCTACACTGAGCTTTGCTCCGTTTTATATTTGGCCTATTTATCTACTTGCGATGAGTTATCTAGCATTCGCATGGCAAGGCGCGCAAAGTAACAAGCAGTCTTTCGCATTTGGCTTATCGTTTGCGCTTGGGCTATTTGGCACAGGGATATCTTGGGTCTACGTCAGCATTGCGAATTTTGGCCAAGTAGGCTTGCCCATCGCCATCGGCATTACGTTAGCATTCATCACTGCAGCCTCTTTGTATTGGGGCCTTGCCGGCCTCGCCTATTTCCAAACCATGAAACGCTTACCCAAGGTCTGGGCGATTCCCGTTTTCGTTTCCATGATTATGGTATTTGAATGGTTGCGCAGCACTCTTTTTACAGGCTTTCCATGGCTTTTGCCTGGCTATATTAGTGAGTTGAATTGGTTATTCGAATTATTGCCTGTTGGCGGCATCTGGTTAGTCAGCACGATAGTCGCTTTAACCGCTGCAGCATTCGCACATACGGTGTTTTTGAAGCAGCACTACCGATTTGCAATATTTTCCCTATTCTTATGGGTCATAGCAGGCTATCTAGCGATGACGCCGCCTAACTATGTCACGCCAAATGAAAAGCACTCAGTGACATTAGTACAGGGCAATGTGCCACAAGACGAGAAATGGCTAGCGGAAAATTCGGGGCCGACTCTTACTTACTATCAGCAGGCAACCATCGAAAATATCAATAGCGACATCGTTGTCTGGCCTGAAACTGCGATTACCTATGTTCTCCACCAAGTTAAACCCTACTTGAAACCTTTTTCAGAAGATCTTGCTAAACAAAATACCACTCTCATAACAGGCGTACCTGTTTGGGATGAGGCTCGTAATGGTTACTTTAATGGCGTTTGGGCAACAGGCAATGGCTTTGGTCTATACGAAAAGCAAAAATTGGTTCCCTTCGGTGAGTACGTCCCTTTAGCTGAATGGTTTGGGCCAATCTTCGACTTATTTGGCATGCCGATGTCACAGTTTCGTAAAGGCCCGGTGAATCAGCCTACACTTCAGGCCGGTGAACTGAGCATTGCCCCGTTTATCTGTTACGAAGTAGTGTACCCAAGTCTCGTTCGGGCTATGGTACGAGACAGTGACATATTGCTTACCATCAGTAACGATGGCTGGTTCGGGGACTCTATTGGCCCACTACAACATTTGCAGATCGCTCAATTTAGAGCAAAAGAATCCGGTCGCTACATGATTCGCGCCACCAACACTGGCGTTAGTGCCATCATTGATGAAAAAGGCCATATTAGCAGTAAATTACCGCAGTTCGTTCGCGCCACAATGACAGGTAACGTTTCGACAATGTCAGGTAATACGCCGTATGTCATGCACGGCAATCTCAGCCTTTGGGGATTATTACTGCTGTTATTTATGCTAGCTCTATTACCTTATCGCCGCTCCCAAGCCTAATGGCTGGGAGCATGCGGATGAACAATGGTCACTCACCTTGGAAATATAAAAGTCCATAGTGACATACGTCACAGGTACTTAACGCACCGCCTTCATGTGCATTCTCATGACCACAGTCCATACATATATAACGTCCTGCACTTGCTTCTTGACCAGCCACAGAACACTGCTCTAATGGCACGGGGTTGTTATTGGCATGATTAATCAACCACAGCAAAGCAATGTCTTCTTTCTTATCAAGGTCTCCAACAAGCTCTTCACTTTCATCTTTGACCAAATGCCAATTCGCATCTACCCAAGCTTCTGTGTAGCCCATTTGGTCATGCCAGTAGGCTTTCATTAATTCAACATCCTCTAGAAACCAATTCTTGGCGCCTGCTAGAGTTTTCTTCGCTTCTTCAACCAAATCTAGGTCTTGATCAGTATCTTTTTTCATAGATTGTACAACTCCATCGTTATGCGCCTTCTATTGTGCGCCCCATCTATATAAAATAGCGGATATTTCATTTTTATGTTGGCGAAACTCGCTTCAAAGCGATGTACAGTATAATCGTCGCCAAACAAACTTAACGCCTATTACGGGATGATCAAAGCACATGCAAGAACAATATAGTCCGCAGCAGATCGAAGCTGCTGCACAACGCTATTGGGACGAAAACAAAGTATTTAAAGCAGTAGCCGATAACACCAAAGAAAAGTACTACTGCCTATCCATGTTCCCTTACCCAAGTGGCCGTCTCCACATGGGTCACGTGCGTAACTATACCATCGGTGATGTGATTTCTCGCTATCAGCGTATGCTGGGTAAAAACGTAATGCAACCAATGGGTTGGGACGCATTCGGCATGCCAGCAGAAAACGCGGCAATCAAAAACAAAACGGCTCCTGCCAAGTGGACCGATGAAAACATCGCCTACATGAAAGGCCAGCTACAAAAGCTTGGTTTTGGCTATGACTGGGACCGCGAAATTGCCACGTGCAAACCAGAATACTATAAGTGGGAGCAATGGTTCTTTACTCAATTGGTTGAAAAAGGTCTAGCGTACAAAAAAACCTCTGCCGTAAACTGGTGTCCAGAAGACCAAACCGTACTGGCTAACGAGCAAGTTGAAGACGGTGGTTGCTGGCGTTGTGGCACACAAGTGGTGCGCAAACACATTCCACAGTGGTTTATTAAAATCACTGACTACGCAGAAGAGCTGCTTAATGATCTAGATAAATTGGATGGCTGGCCTGAAAAAGTAAAAGCCATGCAGCGCAACTGGATTGGTCGTTCTGAAGGCCTTGAATTTAGCTTCGGTGTCGAAGGCAAAGACGAGCGCCTATCCGTTTACACGACACGTCCAGACACTATCATGGGGGTGACGTATGTTGCTGTAGCAGCGACACACCCTCTTGCACTTGAAGCCGCAGAAACCAATGCTGACCTTGCGGCATTTGTTGACGAGAGCAAAAATACGTCTACAACTGAAGCAGACCTTGCAACGGTTGAGAAAAAAGGCATGGATACGGGCTTCAAAGCTATCCACCCTGTTACCGGTGAAGCCGTACCAGTCTTTGCAGCAAACTTTGTTTTGATGGATTACGGTTCAGGTGCCGTTATGTCGGTACCAGCCCACGACCAACGTGACTTTGAGTTTGCCGAAAAGTACGGTCTACCCGTTAAGCAAGTTATTCAACCGGCTAACGACGAAGCCATTGATCTCAGCGCTGCTGCTTTCACTGAAAAAGGTATTCTGTGCAATTCCGGCGAATTTGACGGGTTAGAGTTTGCTGCAGCATTTGATGCGATTTCGGCGTTCATGACTGAAAAAGGCATTGGTGAGCGTAAAGTTAACTACCGTCTACGTGACTGGGGGGTTAGCCGTCAACGTTACTGGGGAACGCCTATCCCGACGATCAACCTTGCAGACGGCTCAGTTGTCACAACACCACACGACCAGCTACCCGTTGAACTGCCAACAGATGTTGTTATGGATGGTGTGAACTCACCTATCAAGAACAATCCTGAGTTCTCTGCAACAACATACAACGGTCAGCCTGCTGAGCGCGAAACAGATACATTTGACACCTTTATGGAATCGTCTTGGTACTTCGCGCGGTACTGCTGTCCAGATTCTGATGATGCCATGCTAACTGAAGAAGCCAACTACTGGCTTCCAGTTGACCAATACATCGGTGGTGTTGAACACGCTATCTTGCATCTATTGTACGCACGCTTCTTCCATAAATTGCTGCGTGATGCAGGCTTGGTAACCTCTGACGAACCCTTCAAGCGTCTACTAACGCAAGGTATGGTAAACAAAGACGGTACTAAAATGTCGAAATCTAAGGGCAACACAGTTGACCCTCAAGAGATGATTGAAAAATATGGTGCCGACACCGTTCGCCTATTCATTATGTTCACTGCGCCACCAGAGCAATCTCTAGAGTGGAACGATGCTGGCGTAGACGGAGCATCTCGTTTCCTACGTCGCCTATGGGCACTTGCTTACCGTCATAACAATGCTGGCACACCGGGCCAACTGGATGTTGAAGCATTGAATGGCGACCAGAAAGCTCTGCGCCGTAAAACGCACGAAACCATTAGTAAAGTAAGCGATGATATTGAGCGCCGCCAAACCTTCAATACGGCAATCGCCGCAGTAATGGAACTGTGTAATGAGGTGAGCAAGTTCGAAGATCAATCTGAGCTTGGCCTTGCAGTAGAACGTGAAGCCCTTGAAGCAGCGACGCTTCTACTTGCACCGATCGTACCTCATATTTCACACCAGCTTTGGAGTGAACTCGGTTACGAAGGTAACGTGGTAGATGCTGGCTGGCCTTCAGTCGATGAAGCCGCATTAATTAAAGATGAACTGACTATCGTAGTCCAAGTACTGGGTAAGAAGCGTGCTGAAATTACGGTTTCTGCTAACGCAGACAGCAAAGATGTCGAAGCTCAAGCCCTTGCTAATCCTAACGTTCAGAAATTTATCGACGGTAAAACCGTCCGTAAAGTAATTGTTGTACCGGGACGCTTGGTAAACATCGTCGCAAACTAAGTGACTCAAGGGGTGGCTTAGGCCATCCCTTTTTTTATGGGAATTATATGTCTTTGCAACTCCGCTCACTTTGGTTCATTCCAATACTCGTTGTAACTCTGCTGTTGTCTGCATGTGGTTTTCAACTACGTGGCGAACTTAATGTCCCTGCGCAACTGCAAACCTTAGTTGTATCACTAAGTGATCATTCTCAAGACTTCAACCGAGATTTACGTATTGCTTTGGCACAAGCAGGTATCGAGACCATTGATGCCGAACCTAGCGCTAATTTATACGAATTGAAAGTCAATCCATTGAACACCGAAGACACCGTCATGGCTCGCGCCACAGATAATGACATCACCCAAGTCCAACGAAGAATCAGTGCAACTTACTTCATTCGCAATGAAACAGGTAAAGCCCTATGGGGTCCTCGTACAGTCAGTACGTCTATCATGTTGAATAACCAAGATGCGGAACAAAGTATTAAGGCCGCTTACAATGCCGAACAAATGCAACGCGTCAGCAGTCAGCTTGCCGAAGAGCTGGTATACGACTTAAATTACGCGCCGTTCTAATATGAAAATTCGTCCTGATCAGCTTAACCAGTCTTTAGAAAAAGGGCTGCAGCCTATTTATATTGTCTCGGGTGACGAAGTATTACTGTGCCAAGAGGCCTGTGACAGCGTACGTCTGTATGCAACACAACACGGCATAGAAGAGCGCTTAAGATTCGTCGCAGACGCCCAGTTTGACTGGCAAGATGTGATCAATGAAATGCAGGCTTTATCTTTGTTCTCCACACGACGTTTGTTTGATATCCAAATTGATAAAATGTCTGAAAAGCACAGCAAAGCGCTTGCTCAAGTTGCCCAACACATGAATCTAGATAATATGGTTCTGCTGTCATTACCTAAGGTCGACGCCAAAACTCAAAAAACCAAATGGTTTAGCTCATTGGAGCAAGCGGGTGCTTTCGTTCAAGTTTGGCCAATTGATGCCAGCCGATTGCCTACTTGGGTACAGCAACGCGCTAAATCTTTGAACTTACAATTAGACAGAGAAGCGGCTGCCATCCTATGCGAACGCGGTGAAGGTAACTTATTAGCACTTACACAAGAGCTGGAAAAATTACTCTTGAGCCATGGACCAGGTGCTCAATTATCACAGCAGACCATTGCCGAAAGTGTGGCCGATTCCAGTCGATATTCCATCTACGATCTCAGTGATCGTTTGTTAACAGGTAAGCTAAAAGAAGCGCTTCACTGCCTTAACCAGCTGCGTGCCGAAGGCGTGGAAGACAGCATTATGCTTTGGCTTTTTAATCGTGAACTGACCACTTTGGCGCAGCTTGGCCATTTAGCTCAGCAAAAAGGGCTACGTGCTGCCTGCCAGCAATTACGCATATGGGACAAGAGAGTCCCCATTTATGAAAGCGCAAATCAAAGACTAGCTCTTAATAGTTTAGCTTACATGCAGCGTTATATTGCGCTGTTAGATCAAAGCATTAAAGGGCTAGATGGACCGGACATAGAGCTAGGCTTTCGAAATTTAACACTGATGTTTTGCGGTATTAAGCCAGTTGCAACCGAGCTAGACGTCTAACCCTCATTCAGTCATGTCATTGACGCGTATCAAAAAGCCACCTAAATTTACATAAACACAATAGGTTTACATTTTAGAGAAGCATACACTGAAACCAAAGTAACGCTTATATTAGGAAATAACACATGGCTTGGTTTAAACGCGAAAAACTCTCTGAACAAGGGCAATCAAAAAGCGAATTTTCTAATGTAGTACAGCTTAACTCAGGACAAATATCTTCGGAGTCACTGGCTCCTTTGTCTTTTAAGCATGCCGAAACACGTTTGATTCTTGCCTATATATCACCCAATCTGAATTTTGAATCCACCGTCAATAAAATCAAAAGTTGCGCGCCATTCTGTTCAAAAATCATCGGTATCATGACCGCTGGTGAATTGAACAGTGGTCAAAGTAATATGTATCAGCAAGCAAATGGCCAGTGGGATAATATTGTATTACAAAGCTTTAGTAGCGACCTTTTTGACGAAGTAAACATTCAGTCTATTCCTCTGCACTGTGATGACTTACGCTCAGGTGAGATTAGACTGTCCAAAAAACAACGTATTAAAGCGATTGAGAAGGAGTTCAATCAAGTAAAGCTGCCCTTCCCTGTCCACTTCAACGACACCATCGCTCTTACCTTTATCGACGGCTTATCATCTTCAGAAAACTTTTTCATGCAAGCTATGTACGCCACTGGCGAGTTTCCTTGCCATTTCTTAGGTGGCTCTGCTGGAGGGAAGCTCGACTTTCAACAAGCATTAGTTCATGACGGTAAGAAAGTCGCGCACAACTGTG
Source organism: Marinomonas gallaica (assembly GCF_049821165.1). Lineage (NCBI taxonomy): Bacteria > Pseudomonadati > Pseudomonadota > Gammaproteobacteria > Oceanospirillales > Oceanospirillaceae > Marinomonas > Marinomonas gallaica. The sequence goes on along the minus strand of NZ_CP187511.1, from coordinate 1,896,206 downwards.
CTGTGGTCGCCTTTGTTAAAATGAAAACAGATACTCGATTTGGAATTCTTAAAACCCATAATTTCGAGTCGACTAATGAATCGTTTGTCATTGCTGAAGCCGATGCGATGCGACGTAATGTCAGCAGTGTTATTTCTAAAAAAACAGGCAAAGTGATCAATATCATTGATCACTTGTGTCACTACTTTCACTGCCAGCCTTCGGACTTAGAAAGCAAGCTAACGGGACACACTTTTGCAGTCAACATTCGCAATGAGCTATTTATTCGCTCAGTGGCTGCAATAGACACCAGTGCAGGACTGATTCACTTCTTCTGTGACCTCGATTTTGGTGACGAGCTCGTCTTAGTGAAAGCAAAAGATTTCGCTGGCAGTACCGAACGCGCATTTCAAAACTTTATGCAAGATAAGCCATCCAAGCCTGTGGCCATGATTGCCAATGACTGTATTTTGCGTCGTCTTAACAACCCAAACGATCTCAACAAAGTCACCAGTTTCAAAGACATTAAAGCCGCTGGTTACTCAACTTTTGGGGAGATTCTAGGCATACACATGAACCAAACCCTTACAGGGTTGTTCTTTTTTAAAGTCAATCAAGGGGATCGCTTTAAAGATTACTTTGTTGATAAATTCCCAGTGCACTATGCGAATTTTCGTGAATACTTCCTATTAACCCAGCTTAATAGCAGCCAACAGCTGAATAAACTTCAAGAGAACCTTATTCATCACTTATCTGAATACCGTCCGCTATTACAAGAAGTAACGGCCAGTTTTGAGCGGGTGACAAACTATTCAAGTTCGACACAAAATGTCGTAACTGAAGTAACCTCTGAATTCTCACAGTTTAGCCAAGCCATTCAAGCACAAGAGAAAGACCGAACTGAAATGGTCTCTAATGTAAAAGAATTAAAAGAAAACGCTGAACGTGTCCTGAGTATTTTAAAAGTCATTTCAGGTATTGCTGACCAAACTAACTTACTTGCTCTCAATGCTGCAATTGAAGCCGCACGAGCAGGTGAAGCTGGTCGAGGTTTTGCCGTTGTCGCAGATGAAGTTCGTCAGTTGTCACAAAACACGCAAAAAAGCTTAGACCAAACCGGCGAAACGATTCATGCAGTGGACAGCTCAGTTGGCTCTATTGAGCTTAGCATAGACAAAATTGATTCATTTATGGGTAAATTACTAGAAAGTACGACAACTCTTTCGAATCAAATCAGTAGCCTGAGTGAAATGTCTGAAATGGCTACTCAAGATGTACAAAGCAGCATTTCTTCTATTGAAGGGATGAATCATCGCGTCGAAGAGATCGATAACGAGGTAGAAATGATTGAACGCTTAAAAACCAGCAACAAGCTCAATATCTAACCTTTCAATGCATTTTATACACTATTCGCAAGGGCTATCAATAGATAGCCCTTTTTTGCGCCCTATGACTGACTAAGAGTGAGTTTCTTCAGAGTTAATTTAACTGGTGTAGGTTTGTTCTAGCTGATCGCCATCCCAAGATTCTAGTCGCACATCAAACCCCCATAAACGTTTGAAATGCTTCACAACTTCAATCGTATCCTCATTAAGCGGACGACTATGGTCCATCGTATGTTTAAGCACTAAGCTCCGATCACCATAGATATTGACTCTCTGCACTTGAATATTTGGTTCTCGATGACTGAGGTTGTATTGCTGTGCCAGACGCTGGCGTAACCCTTGATAGCCACTACTGTTATGAATCTCTTTCACCTCAACGTAGGTATCTAAGACATCATTTTCTACGCCAAAGAAACGAAAGTCTCGCATCACTTTAGGGGACAAGAACTGCAGAATAAAGCTCTCATCTTTGAAGTTTCGCATAGCGAAATCCAATACCTCAACCCATGGTTTACCAACAATATCTGGAAACCATTCCCGATCTTCATCGGTAGGGTTTTCACACATACGCTTAATATCCGTGTAAATCGCAAAACCAAGCGCGTATGGGTTAATGCCTGAATAGTAAGGTGAATCAAAGCTCGGCTGACTCACGACATTCGTATGGGATTGCAGGAACTCTAAAATGAAGCCCTCTTCAACTTTACCCCGGTTATACAATTCATTCATGAGTGTGTAATGCCAAAACGAAGCCCAACCCTCATTCATAACTTGAGTTTGCCTTTGAGGGTAAAAGTATTGTGCCATTTTACGCACAATACGAATAATTTCACGCTGCCAAGGTTTTAGTAATGGTGCATTTTTCTCAAGAAAATACAGCAAATTTTCTTGAGGCTCACTGGGGAAGACAAACTCATTTTTGCTCTGCTGCTCCGCTTTATCCATGATAGGAATGGTTCGCCACAGATCATTGACCTGCTGCTGAAGAATCTTTTCTCGCTCATCCTGACGGGCTTTTTCTTCAATCATAGAAATTGGAACAGGACGTTTATAACGGTCGACACCAAAGTTCATCAGCGCATGACATGAATCTAATGTTAACTCAACTTCTTCAATGCCATACTTCTCTTCGCACTCTAAAATGTATTTTTTAGCGAACACTAGATAATCAATAATGGCGGTTGCATCGGTCCATGTTTGAAATAAGTAATTGCCTTTAAAAAATGAGTTGTGACCATAGCAAGCATGGGCGATGACTAAGGCCTGCATCATCATATTGTTCTCTTCCATAAGATAGGCAATACAGGGAGAGGAGTTAATAACAATCTCATAGGCCAACCCCATACGGCCACGCTTATAGTTTTGTTCGGTTTCTAAAAATTGCTTACCGTAGGACCAATGATGGTATCCGAGTGGCATACCTACCGATGCATAGGCATCCATCATTTGTTCAGAACTGATGATTTCGATTTGATTCGGATACGTATCCAGACCAAAATCAGCCGCGATTTTGCTAATTTCTTCGTCGTACTTCTGAATTAATTCAAACGACCAATCAGGCCCTTGAGACAGAAGGTCGGACTCTTTATTGGTTCGACTCATGTTGCCTCCTTTGGAAGAGATCTCGGAATACAGGGTAAATATCACCTACCTCTACTATATTTCGCATAGCAAAGCTTTTAGGATGATTCGCTTGTACTTGCTCATAGGAATGCCACAAGCTTTGATGTTCTCTTGGTGTGATCTCGATATAGGTAAAATACTGCACTAGATCCACAATGTTCTCTTCCATGATTTTTCGACAAATGCGTGAGTCGTCGTCCCAGTTATCGCCGTCGGAAGCTTGCGCCGCGTAAATATTCCATTGCTCAGGCGAATAGCGATCTTTGACAATTTTTTCCATCAGCTTCAATGCACTGGAAACGATGGTGCCGCCGGTTTCCCGAGAATAGAAAAACTCTTCTTCCGATACCTCTTTAGCACTGGTGTGATGCCGTATAAATACCACATCAATCTTTTCATAATTTCGTGTTAGGAACAGATACAGCAGGATAAAGAATCGCTTGGCGACATTTTTGGTTTCTTGCGTCATGGAACCTGAAACATCCATGATACAAAACATCACGGCTTTAGTACTAGGAAGAGGCTCTTTGACATGATGGTTATAGCGCAAGTCGTAAGTGTCTAAAAAAGGTGTTCGCTCAATTTTTTGTTTCAATAATGCAATCTGCTCATCTAGCCATTCAAGCTTGGCTTTTTCTTCTGGCGCGGTATCACTCGCTAAGGCTAAGATGGCATCACGCTCGGCCTCCACTTCGGCTAACTTCTTACGTGAACCACTACTCATGACCATACGGCGAGCATATGCATTACGCATTGAGCGCACTATGTTTAGTTTTGAGGGCGTCCCTTCAGACACCACGCCAGCATGCTTTAGGCTAAATTCTTTAATTTCTTTGAGGTTCTTACGTACCAAATTTGGTAATGCCAAATCTTCAAACACAAAGTTGAGAAACTCTTCTTGAGAGATTTGAAAAACGAAATCGTCTTCCCCCTCACCTTGATTCGATGCATCACCTTGACCAGAGCCCTGACCGCCGCCGCCCTCTGGTTTCGGTATACGATCCCCGGAAGAAAATTCTTTATTACCAGGATGGACTATAGACCCAATTCCCCCTTCACCATGACCAAAGTGAGGCTCATGAATGTCACGCTTAGGGATCGTGATTTGTTCACCACGATCTAAGTCTTGTATGCTGCGCTGATTTACCGCTTCCTCCACTGCTTTACGAATATGTTCGCGATAGCGGCGCAAAAAGCGTTGACGGTTGACGCTACTCTTGTGCTTCCCATTTAGGCGGCGGTCAATTATGTAAGACATGCTCGCACCTCCTCTGACAATCTAGTTTAGGTAACAACTCAATTCTACCTACTGAGATTTGCGCACACGTAGATACCATTCAGACAATAAACGCACTTGTTTTTCAGTGTAGCCACGTTCAACCATTCGTTTCACAAATTCGTTATGCTTACGCTGATCCTCTGTGGAAGACTTGGCATTGAAAGAAATCACTGGTAACAAATCTTCTGTGTTAGAGAACATCTTACGCTCTATCACGACACGTAGTTTTTCATAGCTCAGCCAACTAGGGTTTTGGCCGCTATTATTAGCCCGTGCGCGTAGGACAAAGTTCACCACTTCGTTCCGGAAGTCTTTTGGATTACTGATGCCGGCTGGTTTCTCGATCTTCTCCAGTTCATCGTTAATTGCTGAACGGTCTAAGATATCGCCCGTTTCTGGATCACGATATTCCTGATCTTGAATCCAAAAATCAGCATACGTCACATAACGATCAAAAATATTTTGGCCGTACTCTGAATAAGATTCTAAGTACGCGGTTTGAATTTCCTTACCTATAAACTCTACATAACGCGGTGCGATGAATTCTTTTAGTGCCCGTAAATATCGATCATGACGCTCTTGATCAAACTGCTCTTGTTCAATCTGCTGCTCTAACACGTACATTAAATGTACTGGGTTAGCCGCAACCTCTGTTGGGTCGAAGTTGAACACTCGAGATAGAATCTTAAAAGCAAAACGTGTCGATAAACCGTCCATACCTTCGTTCACACCCGCTGCATCTTTATACTCTTGAAGTGATTTAGCTTTAGGATCAACGTCTTTGAGTGATTCCCCGTCATAAATACGCATTTTGGAGAAGATACTGGAATTTTCAGGCTCTTTAACACGAGACAATACTGAAAACTGAGCCAGCATTTTTAAGGTATCCGGCGCACACGGAGCATGATTTAAAGAAGAGTGTTCAAGTAGTTTCTGATAGATACTCATCTCTTCTGTAACACGTAAACAATAAGGCACTTTGACGGTGTAAACTCGGTCAATGAAGGCTTCGTTGGTTTTGTTATTCTTAAACGCTTGCCACTCTGACTCATTCGAGTGAGCTAAGATAATACCGTCAAAAGGAATTCCCCCAAGTCCCTCAGTACCGTTGTAATTACCTTCTTGAGTCGCAGTCAATAGTGGATGCAAGACCTTAATTGGCGCTTTGAACATCTCCACAAATTCCATAATGCCGCGGTTACCACGGCATAGACCGCCGGAATAGCTGTAAGCATCGGCATCATTTTGTTCAAAGAATTCAAGTTTACGAATATCGACTTTACCGACCAGCGCTGAGATATCTTGGTTGTTCTCATCACCTGGTTCTGTCTTAGAAATAGCAATTTGTTTGATTGCTGAAGGATAGATTTTTACAACCCTAAACTTCTGTATGTCACCGTTAAACTCCCTTAGACGTTTCGCCGCCCAAGGGGACATGGCACTTTTCAAATAACGATTCGGGATACCATATTCTTCTCGCAAGATTTCACCGTCTTCGTTCACATCAAACAGTGACAGAGGTGATTCAAAAACAGGGGAGTCTTTAATGGCGTAAAATGGCACAGATTGCATCAGCTCTTTTAGCTTTTCAGCTAAAGAAGATTTACCACCACCCACAGGTCCTAACAAGTACAGTACTTGCTTGGATTCCTCTAATCCCTGCGCCGCATGCGTTAAAAACGCGACAATTTTTTCAATTGAATCTTCCATGCCATAGAAGTGTTCAAATGTTGGATAGCGTTTAATCAACTTATTAGAAAAGATGCGACTGCTTCTGGAATCTTTTGATGTATCGATAACTTCAGGGTCACCAATAGCCATCAAAAGACGCTCTGGAGCGGATGCGTACGCAGCAGGGTTGTCTTTGCATAAGGTTAAGTACTCGTCGAGTGACAGTTCTTCTTCTTTTTGAGCATCAAAACGAGATTGGACATGATCAAAAATACTCATCGCGGGATCCCCTTATATACAGTCTGTGGGCACGCACACGTCACAACGGCTACCCAGGATATCAACTAAGCGCTCTGTCAGAAGAGCCACTAATAGTCTCTGAAGATATTTAAGGTTTAGCATAGTCTGACGACTACTCAAGTAAGATGTTGACTGTTTTACAAAAATAAATCTTTGGTAAAACAAAGTGATAAAACTTTAACTGTCTGATAAATAAGCGTTTCAAATGAGGATAATGTACATTAGGAATGTATTTACTAAGAGATCAATAAAATCCCACTCATCGTTTTCCTAAAGACAATAAAAAAGCGTGTCGTCAAGCTTACACCCTTCCCTAACGAGCAACCTTTGTAGTAATTTAACGAAAATAAAGTAGCAATCAGAAAGACTTAAGCCGCCTTATTTAAACGGCAAGAGGAATACATTTTGCATCTTTTCAAGACAGCGTAACTATCAAGGTACGGCGAACATCGTTCTATTTGTCACAATTATTAGTCAATATGTTCGTCAGCAAATTTCAACACCAACATGTCATCATCAAGGTGGTTTAATGGATTTATCGAATTATGTGAGTGCACTTCCTTTTGCAGAGAAGGCCTCTAAACAAGTCATTCAAACCCTAAATGAGCTTGTCCAACTGAAGGAGTTACATGCGGGTGATATGCTGGCTCAGCAATTTGAGGTGGGACACTCTCTTTATTTTTTAATGTCGGGTGAAATTTCAATTTCCATTCCTCTTCAAGAGTCAGGCAAGTCCTATCATGTAGGTCTCATCAACCAAGAATTTGCACCTATCGGCTGGTCAGCTTTTCGCCAACCGTCTCGCTACGCAACCAGCTTTCAGGCAACAAAAGCCTGTAAATTGATTAGTTGGCCTATCGCAGAATTACAAAAATTATTGGATTCTGATACGGAATTTGCAGACCACTTTTTAACATTTCTGTACTGCGAATCTCTACCTGTTCTGACTTCAATTCAAAATCAGACACGCCCTTTCTTCTCCAATGAATCGTTGGCATTTGAAGAAACACGACCTCTAATTAACCCAGAACTACAACAGCAACCGATTAAACAGTCCGTTGCTTTTTTATCTGACACCGCCTTCTGCGAAGGCTTCACCCAAAATGAAATACATGCGATCGCAAAAAAATCTCATATTATTTTAGCGCATCAGGGGGACATCCTTTCACAACAAGACCAGCCTGAAGATGGCCTGTATTTACTTGTCCAAGGAAAAGCCGTTGTCAGCTATCAGACCGAAGCTGGCGACATCATCACCACTCGAACCATTTCTCGAACAGGAACCGTATTAGCTTGGTGCACTAATCCTTCGGGCCAACGCAATCGCGCCACGATTATCAGCTCTCGTGATTCAACGGTGCTCTATGTTAGCCGTGACGATTTACTCGAATTGTTTGAACAAACTCCGAAGCTAGGCATCAAATATTGGTACCGCTTAATTTGGTTGATCGGTACTCATCTGGTTTCTGCACGCATGCGCTACTTATCGCAAATCGCTGGAGATGAAGTCTTAGCGGTCAACAGCATGATTGAGCAAAATGCAGCCGTGTTACCCGTCAGCTCACCCCTTTACAAGGTGGGCTCACTGTTAAAGAACACCGTAACAACGGATGAAGCCTTTGGTGTTTTGTACCGCTGTCTTCATTACGGGACGCGTATTGAACGAACGGTAGCGGGTATGAGCCTAGATATTCTCAAAGACCTTCAGCGTGAGAATGCCTTCTACAATAAATTGGCTCACATTTACGATAGCGTTAATACTCTCCCTGAAGAACAAAACGATACCGATGTGCGCCGTTTTGCGACCGAACAATTTAAACAAGCCTTTAAACAAGTCCCGTACATTATCAAAGGCATGGAAAACTTGCCTAAAAAACAAGGCTGCTTGTTTATCTATAATCATTTATTAGGTTCGGGGAGCACTCAGTTAGCAAATGGTTTCCGCTACTCACTAGATGCGCAGTTCATTAGCTCCATGGTAATTTATAAACAGTACGGCACCGCAGCGCAGCGCGTTGTCCGTCGTAGTAAGGAATTTGAATACTGGCGCGATGCGTATTACGAGCGGTTTGGAAATATTTTTGTGGATAGCTGGGGAGCACTAACACCTGGCACCGATGTTTACGATAAGTTTATTGCGGATGGTCAAGCGACGCTGCGCTCTGATACGCCTTTGTTGATTTCTCCAGAAGGCAAGAGCTTCGCAACGGATCAGTCTCCAGGTGAATTACTGCCTTATGTCTTTGAACTTGCGGGCTCTCTTCCCGAGGATGAGGAACCCTGGATTGTTCCAATTGCGGTCGCAAACTTTGATAAACGCGCGGATCATAATATCTACACAGTTGTAATCAAGCCTGCTTTTCGCATTTCGGAGCGAGTCGATATTCATGACAAAGTCGCGTTGAAACAGTTTTTAGCAGACTACCAAGAAGAGTTTCGTAAAGTGGTCATTGAAGCTCAAGAGCTGGCTCAAGAAATCAAGAAGCATCCAATACTAAGCCGCCGCGAAGGCTGTATTTCAAACGTAAGGAGCGTTAATCAGATCGACGTAGAATTTGAGTCTGATGTTCGAGAATTGGAGTTCCGGTCTGCTCATCGACGTTTTGAGAAACGCCCTGTGGCTTTTTATGGCAGCTCTACCATTAAGTTTTGGTCTGACTACGACGCACCATTTGATAGCAATGAAACCGTTAACTTAGGCTTTAATGGTGCAACCATTGATGCATGCGTCTATTACTTTGAACGCATTATTTTACCCTACCAACCACGTTCTCTAGTGCTATATGCCGGTGACAATGACATTGGTAACAAGCATAGCAGTAATAAGGTTATAGATCGTTACGTCAGTCTACTGGAAAAAGTGGATCGTCATTTACCGGGAATTCCCGTTACTATTTTAGGGGTAAAACTTAGCCCAACCCGCTTAGCGATGAGCAGCACTGTTGAAAACACGAATAAGATGCTGAAACAACTGGCACGAACTCGACCTAATACGCTTTACGTAGATACTAATAACGTTATTTTAGACAAACAGGGCAACGTAGATGAAAGTTTATTTGAGGGTGACCGACTGCATTTAAATCGCAAAGGGTATCAAAAACTCAGCGCTGAACTAGCGCAATTCAAAGCACATATTTTTGATCAAAACTAGCATTTTCCAACGTATAGAAAGGACGTATTGGAATGCCAATACGTCCTTTATAAACCTTCTAGAAGAGCAAAACTCGCTAACTAAACATAATCGTAATCAATGATAGTACACCACTGAAACAGTCCGTTATTTACGTGCTAGAAACTCTCCAATAAAAGCGAATAAAAATGCTCAAACAATAGCAATTCACCGTTGACTAACTCAGTAAAAACCTTCAGCATAATCCCCATCAATATTTATAGTATGAACAATTTTAAATGACTCAGGTTACAATCACTTCTAAACACAACGGCGATAAACGTAAGGGTAAGAAACCTTGCGACGCTGACGTGTGGATGTAATCTAATAAAATCCCCGGCAGCATGTTTGCCGACGGGATACCTTCAAGCCAACATGCTGTTTACACAATAAATGAGGTAACAGTATGTTTCACGGTGCAATCACTGCTTTAATCACGCCCTTTTCTAATAATCAGCTTGATGAAGATGCGTTACGTCGCATGGTTCGCTGGCAAATTGACTCTGGCATTAATGGCTTAGTGCCTGTTGGCACAACAGGCGAAAGCCCTACCCTGAGTGAAGCAGAGCATAAACGTGTCGTTGAAATAACCGTAGAAGAAACCAATAAAGCCGTCCCAGTTATTGCTGGAGCAGGCTCAAACAACCCAATTGAAGCGGTTGAATATTCGAACTTTGCGACACAAGCAGGAGCCGATGCAACCTTACATGTTGCTGGCTATTATAACCGCCCTAATCAGCGCGGTTTATTTGCTCACTACGAACATGTTCACAACAACACTGAATTGCCCATTATTTTGTACAATATTCCTCCTCGCTCAGTGGTTGGTTTAGAGGTCGCAACCTTAGCAGAGTTGGCGAAATTAGAGCGTATCGTCGGGGTTAAAGATGCAACAGGGGATCTAACACGCCCGATTCGAGAACGCGCGTTAATTAACAAGCCTTTCAGTTTTTTAAGCGGCGATGATGTGACCTGTGTCGCCTACAATGTTGGAGGTGGCAACGGTTGTATTTCAGTAAGTGCCAACGTAGCACCAGCGCAAGTCGTTGAACTTCACCGTCTGTGCCGTGAAGGAAAGTTTGTCGAAGCTGCTGCCTTACAAGACAAACTGTTCGCGTTACATGCCTCACTTTTCTTAGAACCCAACCCTACGGGAGCAAAATACGCCCTATCTTTACTAGGCCTTTGCTCAGAAGAAGCACGCTTTCCTATGATGCCACTTGAGCAAAGCAGTAAAGCCGCCATCCGTACTGCAATGCAACATTTAGACTTACTTTAACGATAAAAAAATAGGCAGCCAAGTGGCTGCCTATTTGTCTACATTTAATGGTTTCATCGAACGTTAATCGCCAATATGCCAACCGTTGGTCATTGGATAGCGGCGATCTCGACCAAAGCCACGCTCAGTAATTCGCACTCCTGTTGGCGCTTGGCGACGTTTGTATTCGTTCAAATCCACTAATCGCAAGACACGATAAACGGTTTCACGATCGAATTCATTTGACGCTAAAATCGCCTCTGCACTCATGTCCTGCTCAATGTACTTATGTAAAATTTCATCCAGTACATCGTAGCTAGGCAGCGAGTCCTCATCAATTTGATCGGGTGCTAATTCGGCGCTTGGCGGGCGTGTAATAACACGCTCGGGAATCACATACCCTAACGAATTACGGTAACGACAAAGACGAAACACTAACGTTTTGAAGACGTCTTTCAGTACCGAATAGCCGCCCACCATATCGCCGTATAAGGTGGCATAGCCAACGGCCATTTCGCTCTTATTACCCGTGGTTAACACCATATAACCTTTCTTATTCGAGATGGCCATCAGTGTTACACCACGCGTACGAGCCTGTAAATTCTCTTCCGTCGTATCACGTGCGTACCCCTCAAACTCCGGTGCTAACGTGTCCATAAAAGCGGCTACCATGGGTTCGATAGGCAATACGCTATACTCCACTCCCAGCAATTTGGCTTCTTCCTGTGCATCTTCAAGACTCATAGAAGATGTGTAGGTATAGGGCATCATAACCGCCTGTACACGATCCGCACCGATGGCGTCTACCGCTACAGCTAGTGACAAAGCCGAGTCAATACCGCCACTCAAACCTAAAACAATGCCTTTGAAGCGATTCTTCTCTATGTATTCACGCAGCCCTGTTACCATCGCTTGATAAACACTGGCTTCAACATCAAGCGTTGATGCGATGTCGCCTCGCATCGGCTCTAAACGTGGCTGGCGGTCTTCCGCAATAGTGAAGTCGACACAATACAAACCAGTTTCATACCAAGGGGCCTGTCTTACTTTGACACCTCGTGCGTCAACCACAAAGGAACCACCTTCATAGACCAACTCATCTTGTGCGCCCATGTAATTCACATACACAATTGGCAACTGGTTTTCACTGGCACGGCGATGAAGCAACTGTTCACGCACGCCCATCTTCTCGATATGGAAAGGCGAGGCATTCAGATTCAATATCAGCTCAGCACCGGCCTCTTTCGCTTGTGCAATAGGTTCTGGATGCCAAATATCTTCACAAATGCTTAGGCCGACTTTGATGCCTTTGATCCCCACAATACAAGCCGTATTACCCGCTTGAAAGTAGCGTTTATCATCAAATACTTGGAAATTAGGCAGCTTCTGCTTGCAGTACTCACCTAATATTTGGCCTTGATAAAATACACCAGCACAGTTAAATAGCTCACCGTCAATGTCCCTCGGGTAACCTACCACAACATAGATGTCATGAACTTGCTCTAAAATTTGTGCCAATGCAGCTTCGATGCGTGGCCTAAGGCTTGGACGTAGCAGTAAATCCTCTGGTGGATAACCTGTTAAGGTTAATTCGGGAAAGACAATCACATCTGCATTTTGCTCGTCTCGTGCGATAAGAGACTGTGCAATTACAGATTCCGTGTTATTTTTAATGTCGCCAACCAGCATATCCAGTTGGGCCATGGCTACTCGAATGGTCATTTCGTTGCTATCTCAGACGCTCTGTTAGATTATATGAGTGTTATTGTCGTGGAATTACAAGGCGAAGGTAAAGAGCATGATTGTACGTTTATTATTTTTTATTCTGGTTTTTGCTATTGGCTGGGTGATTTATCGACAATTTGCCAAAGCAATCATGGCAAAATCGAAATCAGTCAAGAAAACCAAAGACACCAACCATGAAGAACCCATGGTGAAATGTGCGACCTGTGGCACCTTTGTTCCAAAGAGTCACGCGGTGTATGACCATAGTCAAACACCGTTTTGCTCTGTTGAACATAAGCTCGAACACAAATCTCAATGATTCAAGACTAAGGTTGAATAGCGCCCGTCATCGTGTATCCACCAGCAACGTATGCGTTGCTGGTCTCGAGTCACACACCAACGCTCCACCGCCAAATGATTGACGCGCTGCTTTTGTAACCACACGTGACCCACAGACGTATTATTTTTAGTCCAATGACCACTTTCTGGTGAACAAAAATCACTGCACAGGCTCACTGAAGCTGACATAAAAGAGAGCAACTCATAGCTTTCATGCCAAGTCGTATTTTCACGAGACAATTTCTGTTGAGTTCGCCACAGCTCATTGCTTTGAAGACTGGTTTGATAGCGCGCCATCAACATTCCAAATACGATCACCAACATTAACACCGGTACTGACACCCATCCGCGATAAACTTTGCTCATCAGCGCTCCCCCCTCACATTGATAAGCAATTTGCCTACGCGACTGCAGACGCCATCGTATTGCCACGTATCGCCTCGTAAGGTGTCGTATGAAAACAACCTATCGGTTACCGTACAGTTCAACTGATAATACTGATATTCAAGCAATAAACCGGCTAATTTACGAACGGGCATGGCCCCATAGTCAACACGCACTTCATCCGCCACACCATCTTCGTCGTAATCGAGTATGGGGTACACTCGCATACGCGAAACATTTGGTGAAAGCTCTAAAGCATTTCCGGATAAGGCTGGGCGACGCCACAGAGCATTGGCTCCTGATTTACCTTGTCTAATGAACCAATAAAATGGCGTATCCCTGCTTACTAGCACACTGTCCGTAATTACTTGAGATGGTATCTGAACCTTAAAGTCAGATGCAGACATTGACAGCACTTGCCCCTGCTCAATGTAAGAGCAGTTGCTGACCGACATCCAATCCCCCACGTTTAACCCATCACAGACATGGTCCACTTGTACTAACGAACCAGAGACAGAGCCATAACTTGCACAGGCACCGATATCACTCGCTTGAAGCCAATCAGACTCTGCATCCAAAGAGTAGTGGTTGAGCCTTATGGGTTTCAATGCACTGGAGCCAACTTCGACTTGAGACATACCCGCTAAACACCCATATCCACCTAGACGAGAAAACTGAGCTATAAACTGATCTTGAACAAAGGTTTCTAACTCAGCAAGCTGAAGAACCTGCTGGCGGATCGTTAATTGGGCTTCAAATCGATGAATGGCGGGGAGTATTAACAGCATCAGGCCCATTAAAATAGCGATTGCTACAAGCACTTCCAATATCAGAAAACCTTGCTTAGCTCTTTTGCTATTGAGTGCTCCAGTCATTACCATTGGTTCAACTCATAACTAAGTAAAGCACGAAGCTCCCCTGCGCGACACTGCTGACACAAAGGCCGATTGAAAGCGTTTTCAGAGATCGGAATATCTAATTCAAACAATACTTTAGCCTGATACTGAAAGCGGTTTTTAGACGTATCTTCGTGTTCGTTTAACAATGTATGCAGCTGTTGATCAAGCTGTGCCTGTTGCCTTTGCGCTGCCGACAAAACGAATGCTACGCAGGCTGATACAATAAGCACTTCAAGCAACACCCAACCTCTTTGTTTTCTATGATTCAAAGGCACTTGCTTACCTCATAGCTTTGATCATCCAGATAAGCGCGACCACTTTGATTCATTAATAATCGCTGCGCCTGACTGTTTTCATTGCAAATGTAAAAAGAGCCATTTTGATAACTGGATAAGCCAGTTGGTAAAAATAAGATATAACGTCTTTGAGGAGGGAAACCTTGCCAGCGGATGCGAGTATTTTGCTGAAAGAAATGACGCTCAATCGTCGACGATGCAAAGCGCAGTGACGCTTGTTCAGACCAATTGCCATCACAATGCTCGCCACCACATAGGCGAACCTCTTTACCGGACTGGACAGATAAACTTCGAGCACGCTCGATAAGCGTTAAAAGCCCGTCGACTTCTTGTTGATTGGCCTGCCTTGCTAACCAGATATCAAAGAAGTTGGAGGAATCACTGTTTAGAAACGCAGACGATACGATTGAGATCATCGCAATCACAATCAGTAGTTCTGGAAGAGAAAATCCATGGATAGAACAGCGCAAGACACACTCCTTATGTCTAAGCAAGCCAGCATCCTTGCCAGCTTATTGCATCATTTTATTGGGTAAAACCGAAATCAAGCGTTACTGGAAGGCTCCTCATTTGTACCTTCAACACCTTCAGATTCAGAGGTTTCAGTACTGTCAGGCGCCGTAGTTTCTTCAGGCATTAACCATTGGCTAATTCGCTCAATCATTTCTTTCTGATATTCGAATACTTGTCTCATATCATCCATTTTCTGCGATTGTTCTTCACGCATACTCATAATGTCTGTCATAGTGGACTCTACAACATTACGAAAATCATCGAATAAATCCGAAGCTTTTTTAACCGTTTCCTCTAAAGCTTGACGGTAGTCAGACAAAGGTTCCTGAATTGAGCGCATGCCTGGGTTTTGACCGTAAGCAGACACGGCTTGAGAGGATTTCATAGTTTGGCTGGTTTGCAGTGTCATCGAAAAGTTGGCTAACTGAGTCGAGTCAAACCCCATCTCAAAACCACGCTGTAACGCCCCCGCCACATCACCCTCAAAGAACAGGTCCGACACTTCCCCTGCAGAATTCATCATATCTTTAATGGCCGCAAGTTCATCTTCATTCAAATCACCCTCAACACTGAAATCAAAAGCGAAGGCTTGATTGGCGCTTTCATAGCGCGCATAACTCATACCATTGTCACTAATGCTTGCCGCCTCGCCTTGCTCGCTTGCACTTAACGAGTACAAGTTAAGACTTACAACATCACCTTCCTGAGTCGTCATTTGAATCTGAGAATAGTCTTCACGACGATAGCTTGATGAAGTCGTCATAGCAGCTACTTGGGAAACGGCCTCAGTGTCAGCAAAAAACGCTTTATCCAATGCATCAAAGCCTTCGGATAACAGATCTTCAGTTTCAGTGATGCCTTGCTCTACCCCTGAATTCATCAGCCAGCCTAGCGCATCCAACTTCTCTTTTGCATCTTCCATCCCTTTTTGTACCGCTTCTTTGGCGGTTTCTAATACCGACGCTAAACGCTCGTCATCCGCGCCTTTGCTTTGCAAATTTTCCATGTAATTGCCAACATGAGACAAAATGCGCTGCGCTACTTTTTCGGGAGAAAAATCGTTTTCCGAGCGTTCTTTCGCATTGGTCGCTTGCTCGGCAGCATTCGCATTAGGAGAACCAAATGATGCGGTAAATCTAGCAGACAGAGATTGCTGAACAATGCCCATTGAGCGAAATGATGCAGAAGAAGGACTATAGCCGTCTGAACCCCACTGTTTCAGTGCTGTCGCGCCACCAGATTGAGTCTCTTGACTGCGATGGTTTGGTGTATAAGTAGGCACCGAGCTACCTAAACCTTTCAATGGATCAGACATAATCCTTCCTCGTATAATTTTTACCGTTGCTTAATTATCGACCAAATCCTCTTAAACTTGAGCAAAAAAACAACATTCTTTTACGAAAACCAGGCCTCTATCTCTTTTGCGATCTGTCTTGGCTTTTGAAACGGTAATGAATGGTCACAACCTGAAAGAGATGTATGCTGCCAACCCTCATTTCTCGCAGCTAACACATCATAATGCTGGCGCAATAATTCATGACTTAATTTCCCTGATAACAAATACACCTGATCCGCAGCGTTTAGTAAATCATCACGCAGGCTGACATTAGTAGACACTTTTTCGACCCAATCAGTCACTGCATCCAAAGCATAACTAAAACCCAAAGGTCGATGCGCCAAACGACTTTGAGTGGTTGCTTCAGCCACTGGGTGCTTGCGACGATTAGGTGAGACCCCCTCCATAAAGTGCGCAATACCCAATTCTACATCCCCTGTTTCACGTATGGTTTGAGACGCAAGACGATAGCGCTGGCGAACCTCGGCTAGAGTTTCCACACATTCACGCTCTAATGACGCAGGCTCCATCAACGCTAATTTATGAGACGGCCTGTGCCCAGCTCTTAATTGAGCATTCAGGTACAAAGCGACTAACCCACCAAGCGAGTACCCAATAATATCGAATTCGTACCAATTCAAATCTGCCAGTAAGCTTTGAATATCCCCAGATAAAGACTCTATCGTTAAAGGTCCTTCAGAGGGTCCATGATAAAAAGATTCTCCCATACCGTTCAAATCGGGTATGAGAACCCAACGCCAATGAGTGAGATACTCAAGCATTGGACCATACGTCAACTCGCCAGCGACACCAGCACCATGAAGCATTAAACAACAGCCATCTGTTTTACTATTGGGCACCTCAATTAATCGATACGACAGTTTTGTATCAGACAATTGCAGTTTTTTTCTCTCGGACACTTTAAATCTTCCTACTCAATCCCAGATTTCGGGTAAAATAGCGATACTAAACGCTTGAAAACTCTTTAAATATACGTGGTTCTTAATTATGGCAGAAGTCAAACTAATTAGTTTGCCTTATGAAAGCACTCTTGCTCGACTGTTCCCAAAGTTCAGCGATCTTTCTTATCCTATTTTATTTGATAGCAATCATGCGTCATTCAGTGACACACGCTGGGATATTTTAAGTGCCGCGCCGTTGGCGGTGGTAAATGCGCAGGGTTCAGATTTCTCCTTAGAATGGTTCGTTGAACCATTGGTGCAAACCAATGTAACAGACAACCCGATGAATCTATTGACTGAGCTTGTTGAGTTTATTACCAGCCAACCGTGGTCAACAGACACATCTCTTGCATTCAATGGTGGCCTGCTAGGCTACTATAGCTACGAAGCAGGTCGTTACGTTGAAACATTGCCACAAAATGTGATTGAAGATGTTCAACTGCCACATATTTTATTAGGTTTATATGGTTGGGCACTGGTTACTGATCATCATAAACAGCTCACGACACTTATCGTCACACCATGGTGTCAATTCAGCGAAGCAGAACTCACAGAGCGTCTGACAAGAGATGATGATCCAACACTGAATGCTGAATTTTCTTTAAATAGCACCTTCAAAGCAAATATGACGGCTGAAGGCTACGCCAAACGCTTCCAGAAAGTACAAGATTACATTCAAGCTGGCGACTGCTATCAAGTAAACTTAACGCAACGCTTTAGCGCCTCATACCAAGGCCAAACTTGGCCAGCTTACTTAGCGCTAAAAGAAAGCTGTCCGACGCCTTTTGGCGCTTACTTTCAGCTACCGGATGGACGCGCGGTCTTATCTCACTCTCCCGAGCGTTTTATTCTGTGCGATAACGGCCGAGTTGAGTCAAAGCCAATTAAAGGAACTCGACCACGTGGCGCCACAACGGAAGAGGATCAAGCTTTAGCCGATGAACTTTTGGTCTCCCAAAAAGACCGTGCCGAAAACTTGATGATCGTCGATTTATTGCGAAATGACTTAGGCAAAAACTGCGTAACAGGAAGTGTAAAAGTACCAAAGCTATTTGCACTCGAAAGCTACGCCAATGTTCATCATATGGTATCAACCGTTGAAGGTCGTATTGAGAAAAAAGGTGATGCGTTAAAAGTCTTTCAAGAAAGTTTCCCTGGCGGCTCTATCACTGGCGCGCCCAAAGTACGAGCTATGCAAATCATCGATGAACTAGAACCCCATGAGCGCAGCGTTTATTGTGGCTCAATGATCTATTTTGGTTGTAACGGTCAAATGGACTCCAGTATTACTATTCGAACCCTCATTGCGGATGGGCAAAAGATACACTGCTGGGCAGGAGGTGGCCTTGTTGCAGACTCTGTCTGCGAAGAAGAGTACCAAGAAACCTTTACCAAAATAGGCCGTTTAACTCATACTTTAGAAAAGCTATTCCTTAGGTAATAATACATGGTTGACGTCTCACGCTTTTTAAACTCCCCTGCCATTACACCGACGATTGATGAAATTCGAGCGGCTTTGAATGGTGAGGCGCCAACTAAAATCTATAACCCAGACCAAAAAATTGCGCCACATGCCTATCGTCATGATTACCGTGCCGCAGCCGTACTCATTCCTATTTACCATTGCCCGATCGATAATCAGCTTCAAGTACTACTGACACAACGCTCTTTAAATATGCGAAACCACCCCGGCCAAATCGCCTTTCCGGGTGGCAAACACGATGCGGAAGACGCCAGTATTCAATACACGGCATTAAGAGAAACGCTGGAAGAAGTTGGCCTTGCACCTGATTGCTTTGAATTACTCGGTGATCTTGGAGAATACTGCTCGATTTCGGGTTTTTGTATCAAACCCGTGGTCGCTGAAATGACTCGAATGAGTGAATTAAGTTTAAGTGAAGAAGAGGTTGAGCAAGTACATTGGGTGCCTTTAAATCATTTATTGGACCCGAGTAACTTTAGCTATGTTGAAAGAGAAATAGGCAATTTAAAACGTGGCTATTTTGAGATTTCCTACCACGGTTTGCGCATATGGGGTGTTACAGCGGGTATTATTTTTGGACTGTATCAAGCGATTGAAAATCATTCTCACGACTAGCCTGATTGCATTATAAGGATAGGCGGCATTTGTATTTTATCTCCCCTAATTTACTTGCTATGGTACAGCCAAATTTGCTCAAGACTAGGATAGGAAACGATGTCCAACTTTGACCTAGAAGCTTTCATCGATAGCCACAAAGCCGATGAAGCTCAAAAGATTATTCATAGCGCGTTAAAAGAATTCGATAATATTGCCATCTCTTTTAGTGGTGCAGAAGATGTTGTACTAATTGACATGGCTGTAAAAGCCAAAAAAGACGTGCATGTATTCTCTCTGGATACAGGCCGTTTGCATTCAGAAACTTACCGTTTTATTGAACAAGTACGTAAACATTACAACATCGAAATCGACATCATGTCTCCTGATGCAGAAAAGCTAGAAGCCTTTACCAAAGAAAAAGGATTGTTTAGTTTCTTCGAAGATGGCCACAAAGAATGTTGCGGTGTACGTAAAGTAGCACCTCTTCGTAAAAAGCTTGCAACATTGGATGCTTGGATTACGGGACAACGTAAAGATCAAAGCCACGGCACACGCAACCAACTGGATTTCGCTGAACTTGACGGCGCATTCAGCTCAAAAGACAAACCTCTTTACAAGTTTAACCCGTTAGCCAACTGGTCATCAGAAGACGTTTGGAACTATATCAAAGTATTCGAAGTTCCGTTTAACGAATTACATCAAAAAGGCTTTATCAGTATCGGTTGTGAACCTTGTACACGTGCCGTACTGCCAAACCAGCATGAACGCGAAGGTCGCTGGTGGTGGGAAGAATCAGAGCATAAAGAATGTGGTCTGCACATCGGAAATATCATTCCAACAAAGCAAGCCTAAATAAAAGCGCCTAAAGATCACTCTTTAGGCGCTTTTTCTTGAGTGCTCTTCAGGCTTTTTTTCAGCAATATGACTTTGCCAATGATGAACAAACTTCTCGTAGCAGTTACCTAAATCCTGCACATGCTTATATAGCACTTTTCCAGCTTCGGTTAACTCCGTCGAGCGACCGTGACGAATCAACAGCGGTTCGCCAAGTCCTTTTTCTAGCTTCTGAATATGCTGACTCACCGCAGGCTGGGTTAACCCAAGCTTACGAGCCGTCTGCGTGAAACTTCCTGTTTCTACTAGCGTTCTAAATGTGATGAGATGTTGTGTATTTAGCATAATGTTTCCTTATGATGGTGAACATTATGCCCACTCCAGCTGAGTCAGGCATTGACCTATATCGTATTTTAATGAAAGACTGCCTAGACAACATTGGTAGAGCCATAAAGCATGATAAACGACAATTTTGACCTAACCGAATGGATGGTCCGGCGCTCGGGCCCTCGCGTAGAAAGAAGTAACGATCATCGTGATGTGTACCAACGAGACAGAGCCAGGATCATTCACAGTGCCGCTTTTCGTCGACTTCAGTCAAAGACCCAAATCCTTGCTATACGCCAAAACGACTACAGTCGAACACGCCTCACACACTCACTTGAAGTTGCCCAAATAGGCGGCGGCATTGTTTACCAGCTGCAATCATCAAACCCTAGCAATGCACCATTTCAACCTTGGCTTGCCAGTGACTCGCTTATGGAAACCATTTGCTTGAGTCACGACATTGGTCACCCGCCTTTTGGGCACGGTGGCGAAGTGGCTCTCAACTATATGATGACGGAGCACGGTGGCTTTGAAGGTAACGGCCAATCCTTACGTATTTTAGGCAAACGCGGTTCCTATTCTGAAACCTATGGAATGGATGTGTCGCGTCGAACTATGCTGGGCGTTTTAAAGTACCCTGCGCTCTACCAAACGGTTGTTGGGCATTACCCAAATAAGCCCGATAACTTACGTCAATTCAAAGCCAAAGACTGGCATCCACCCAAGTGTATTTACCAAGAGGAAAGTGAACTCTTAGAGTGGATTCTCGCGCCATTTGAACACTCAGATCGAGATACTCTAAGCCAAGTAACACGCAACCATCCAAACGCTCATGGCCGAACGGAACACTGTGGTTTTGACACCTCCATCATGGATTTAGCCGACGACATTGCCTACGGCGTACACGATATGGAAGATGCCATAGTATTAGGCATGGTGACGCGCGACATGTGGCAACAGTATTTAAAACCCAAACTGGACGCGATCGACTGCGATTTTCTAAACCACAACCTTGAACGTATAGAATCTCAGCTGTTCAGCAAGCAAAGTCACTTACGCAAAAAAGCCATTGGTGACTTAGTTAGCTGGTTTATCACATCGTGTTATGTCATGGAAAAAGAAGCATTCAAGCACCCCTTACTCAGGTTCCAAGCGAATTTACCCGATGCAGAGCGTCAAGCACTGAACCTATTTAAAGAGTTCGAGATGCAACACATTATCCTGCGTCCTGAAGTGCAAATATTGGTTTATAAAGGGCAACAAATGCTGCTTGAAATGTTCGAAGCGCTGGCAGCGGATCCGGCTCGCTTATTGCCAAAAGATTTGGCTAAAGAATGGCGCCAAGACACTGAAAATGGAGGCCATGGCTATCGTATTATTTGTGACTACATGGCGTCGATGAGTGACGATTACGCGAGTAGAATGTACAAAACTCTGTTCGTACCCAGCTCAGGCTCTGTTTTTGAGCCTATTTAGTTTCACTACTAACGTCATCAAGTTGGCGACCTAATAATTTTAGGTCGCTGACAGCCCCACCGCTACGCACTACCGACGGTAAGGTCCCCCATTCAATAAAGCTATTTCGCAAAAAGAACTGCAGGCTGCTGTGATTATCAGACAAAATGTAAGCCACTAAAGAGTGCCTATTGTGATCAACGCCATGCCGCTCCATTAATGCCAATAGCTCTGCGCCTAGGCCTTGTCGTTGATACTGTGCTGTAATATAGATCGCCACTTCGGCTACACCCTCTAACTCAGGTAAACCGTAAAACGCTTCTAATCCACACCAAGCAATAACGGAGTCGTCTTTTTCAAGCACCCATAGAGGATATTGATCGCTCGCATTATCAATCCAGTCGATAACACTGAGGAGATTGATTCCTCCTTTAACATCAGTTTGTTTTACTGATTCAAGGAAGATAGAAAGAATAGACGGCGCGTCATCTAAAGTAGCCGGACGCGCCGTTTTAGCTAAATCATTCACGATTAGCCTTGTTTTAACAACCTAACTAGGTCGATGATCTGTGCGTTCGCACGAGACATATAAGACGCCATAACCAATGAGTGGTTAGCCAGTAAACCAAAGCCACTGCCATTCAAAATAATTGGTGACCATACTGTTTCTTGCGTTGCTTCTAACTCACGAATAATTTGACGTAAACTAACCATGGCATTTTTCTTTTGTAGCGTCTGCGCAAAGTCAACTTCTACAGATTTAAGAATATGAATCAATGCCCAGCTTGCGCCACGTGCTTCATAGAACACATTATCAATCTGTGTCCATGGCGTCTTCACGTTCTGGTAAGAACCGTTTTCAGTCGATTGACGCGCTTCGGCATCGCCTGCCAAATCTGTATTTTCGCGCTCTTTTACAACACTGGCAGACAATCGCTGAGATAAGCTACCAAGACGCGTAGAGGCATCAGATAAGTAGTCCGCTAAGTTGTCAGCACGAGAATAGAACTGCGCGTTGTCGGCTTTATTGGCCAAACGATCTAGATATTTAAGCAATTCAGCGTTACCACGACGGTACTCACTTTCACTCGAAGGAAGTGCCCAGCTGCGAGTATCGAAATTGTATTGCGGTTCTGCAATTTTAAGATTCACATCTTCTGTAGACTGAGATTGGCTTCGACTGAACTCTTTTCGCAGAGAACGAGCCAAATCTCGGACCTGAACCATGACACCAAATTCCCACGAAGGCATGTTATCCATAAACACGCCTGGAGGCATAATATCATTGGAGATAAAGCCGCCTGGTTTCTCAAGGAGTGTATCAACCAAGCTGTAAAGTGTATTGGTCATTGTGTAGCCAGTAACCAACTGCTTACTATTATTCAAATAGCCACGCTCTTCAGCACGCTCTTTTGCCACAGACACCACATCGAACTGATCTGGTTCAGAGTTCCAATAAATGCCCAAAGCAAACAAGAAAATGACCAGTACTACGACTGCTGCAGAAACAGACTTACCTGCTTTAGGTAGGCTGGGCAGTGTTTTCCAGAAGGCTATCTTATCGATAAATTTCGCCATTGATGCGTTCCCATGTTAATTGACTAAAACTTCAACTGTGTGTTTCGAACTATGAAAGGTCATGGCTCGCACACGAAAATTCGGTGTTCTACTATTAATGATTTGATACAGCAGTCGACCTTCTTTGTCGCTCGGCCAATTGATCTCAATTGAGCCTTGTGTCTTTTCAACTCTATCAATAATAGGCTGAATTTGAGTAAGAATCTTCTCTTCACTCAATTGAAAAAGGTTATTAGGCAGATAAAATACATCTTCCGATGCTGGCTGCTGATCTGCTCGCACAGTGTGGTCAATGACGACCCGCTTCTGCTTAACCCGCATCTCAATTTCTTGAATACTTGAATCTCTTGGATTGACTTGTTTGGCCTGCTCGATAAATTGCTTAGCACTTTTAAAATCAGCAGCATTTGCTGACTGAATTGCCCAAGCCAAGTATTTATCAACAATCGCCGCAATGCCCAGCGTTGCGTCGTAGTTGCCTGGGTCTCGACCTAATGCAATTTGAAAGTACAAATTTGCATTATCCCCTTCTGGGGTCAACAAGCGATTTTCCGATAAGGCTATTTGCCCTTCACGAACAATATTCGCAGTTATTGTTTGCTTTCGCGTCACGCTAGAATTACGCGAAACGCCAGCCTTATTGTCAGTTCTCTGCGTTACGGGTGCATGCCTATACGCGCCATTTTGCTTTTTAGATGTCTCAACAGGCAGATCGGTATGCCACCAATTATCGCTCGATAACGTTGAACAAGCCGACAGAAACATTGCCGAAGTAAGTAAGAAAAGCGCTTTTTTTATCAAGAGAACTCCTAGATATTTGGAAACTTTCACGCCCGTTGTTAGTCTATAGCGCCTTTGATACTGAAGAAACCTCTCTCGCAACAATACGAGCTATATTCTATGATGCGATTCATCGCTGTGATTACGACCCTACTTTTAACCAACGTCGCCCTGGCGTTCAACTTTAGCTCGCCTTTTAACTCTGAACCGGAGTTTCTTCCAGTTGATCAAGCTTTTAGTTTGTCAGTCAACAGTGACGCGGAAGGACAAGTATGGGCCACATGGCACATCACCGATGGCTACTACTTATACCGCCATCAACTAAACGTCACAAGCGATCAAGAACCCTCGTTAGGTTTCGCCGAGATTCCAAACGGTGAACTAAAACAAGACCCTTACTTTGGTGAAGTCGAAGTCTATCATGAACGTTTAAAACTCCCGCTTTCTTTGGATAACCGAGACACTTCCAAACAAGTCGATTTTATCATCAGCTATCAAGGTTGTGCTGAAAAAGGGCTGTGCTACCCGCCTCAGAAAGTGCCAATGTCAGTGGAGTTTCCGCCACAAGCTTTAGCTACAATAAGTAACAGCACTGACACGACCCTTAATAGCACATTCGAACTATCCGAAGCACAGCAAGTAACAAACCTTATTAGCCAAGCGTCCTTTGTTAACATGCTGCTTATTATGTTTGGAATAGGCCTACTGCTGTCACTCACACCATGCGTGCTGCCTATGATACCAATAGTGAGTGCTATTGTTGTGGGCAGCAAAGCTAAAGGTTGGTCTGGTCTCTATCTTTCAGCAGTCTACGTCCTTGGTATGGCGACGACTTACGGCCTTATTGGCGCGCTGGCAGGCTGGTTTGGAACTCAACTAAACCTTCAAGCAGCACTTCAGAGCCCATCCATCCTGTTCGTCAGTGTCTTACTCTTCATTGCACTCTCACTGGCGATGTTTGGTGTTTATGAATTGCGTTTACCCAGTGGCCTTCAAGATCGCCTTGATAGACTTTCTAATAAATCTCAAAACAGTCGTTCACGTATACTCGGCATCTTTTTCGCTGGCGTATTTGCAACATTGGTCGTTTCCCCCTGTGTTTCCGCACCGCTAGCGGGAGTTGTACTGTATATCAGCACCACGTCAGATGCAGCCTATGGTGCAATGGCATTATTCAGTATGGGTCTTGGCATGGGAATGCCACTGCTGCTTGTGGGCGCACTGGGAAGCAAGGTGTTACCTAAAAATGGCGCTTGGTTAGAAGATATTAAAAAACTGATGGGATTTGCCATGCTAGGCCTTGCGATATGGCTTGCCAATCGCTGGCTAGCTGAAGCCTACCATCTGTTCATGTGGGGGTTACTAAGTCTATCCTTGGCAGCATTTTTCTTTCATCGTATCAGTACCGGCACGTCTCATCCGGTGCGATGGTTTATTGCCTTGCTTGCCTTCATTGTTGGCTTTGCAGAAATAATAGGCGGTTTTACAGGCAGTCATAGCCCAATAACGCCACTGAACCGGCTAACAACTGCGCAAAATAATGCTCAACAGCAGAGTATTAGCGTGCCCTATTATGAAACAATTGGTTCTTTAGAGGAGCTAAATGTCATTCAACAAAAAAGTACATTGCCTGTTGTTATCGACCTTTATGCCGATTGGTGTATCAGCTGCAAAATCACAGAAGAAGAAGTATTTAAACACCCTGACATATTACCACTTTTGAGCAAGGTCACCTTTGTTCAAGTCGATGTCACAGAGAATAACGAGCAAAACCAAGCACTGCTAAAACAATTTCAGCTGTTTGGCCCACCTGCAATGTTGTTTTTTGATACCAATGAACAACTATTAGACAACTATTCTTTAGTAGGTGAGCCAACCAAGGAAGAAGTAAAAGCACGTCTTGGCGCCCTCTTGTCAAATAACCCAACCAAGATGGTTTACTAGAGGTTAATTTTTAACCTCTTTTACAAGATATAGGTTTTTTATCTACAAAACTGGACAATATCGCGCTTTTTACTGATAATTTCCCGTTAATTGGATTTCTTACTGAGTTCTACTCTGCAGCCTAAGCGTTGCTTTTAGCTCTCAGTGCCGCCTGCCCTGTCGTTCCATCACAGGACAGAACTAGACTGAATACATAGACAGAGAAAAGAGAGTCAACATGGACATTCGCAAAATTAAAAAACTTATCGAGCTACTAGAAGAATCTAACGTATACGAGATCGAGATCAAAGAAGGCGAAGAGGCAGTTCGAATCAGTCGTGGCGGCGCTCCAGTTGCAGCCCCTCAATACTACCCAGCGCCAGCACCTACAGCCGCGCCAGCGCCTGCAGCAGCGCCAACCGCTGAAGCTGCACCGGCAGAAGCCGCTTTTTCTGGCCACTCTGTAAATTCCCCAATGGTCGGTACTTTCTATGCGTCTCCAGCACCTGGTGCGAACGCATTCGTTGAAGTTGGCCAGAAAGTAAACGTTGGTGATACGATCTGTATCGTTGAAGCGATGAAAATGATGAACCAAATTGAAGCAGACAAAGCCGGTACAATTGGCGCTATCCTTGCAACTGATGGTGAGCCAGTAGAATTTGACCAACCGCTTGTTACCATCATTTAATCCACTGCCAAAGGTTTCATCATGCTAGATAAAGTATTGATTGCTAACCGAGGCGAAATTGCACTGCGTATTCTTCGCGCTTGTAAAGAACTCGGTATTAAAACGGTTGCGGTTCACTCTAAAATTGACCGTGAATTATTACACGTACGCCTTGCAGACGAATCGATCTGCATTGGCCCGAATCCATCAAAAGACAGCTATCTGAATATTCCAGCGCTCATCAGTGCGGCAGAATTGACTGATACGTCTGCGATCCACCCTGGTTACGGTTTCCTTGCTGAAAACGCAGACTTTGCGGAACAAGTTGAACGCTCAGGCTTTGCTTTCATCGGTCCACGCGCTGAAACAATTCGCTTAATGGGTGATAAAGTGTCTGCCATCAAAGCGATGCGTGAAGCAAACGTACCGACAGTACCTGGCTCTAATGGTCCAGTACCCTCTGACCCAGAAGCTTGTATGCGTATTGCTCGTGAGATTGGCTATCCAGTTATCGTGAAAGCAGCAGCCGGCGGCGGTGGTCGTGGTATGCGTGTTGTACACAACGAAGGCAGCCTTCTTAAATCAATCAGCGTCACACAATCTGAAGCAGGCTCTTACTTTGGCGATAGCACGGTTTACATGGAGAAATTCCTAACTAACCCACGTCACGTTGAAGTCCAAGTTCTAGCCGACGGCCAAGGCAATGCCGTACATCTTTACGATCGCGATTGTTCCTTGCAGCGTCGTCATCAAAAAGTATTGGAAGAAGCACCTGCACCTCATCTTGATCCTGAGTCTCGCGCGCAATGTCTAAAATCTTGTGTGGATGCGTGTATCAAGATCGGCTACCGCGGCGCAGGTACATTTGAATTCCTTTACGAAGATGGTCGCTTCTACTTTATTGAGATGAACACGCGTGTTCAAGTGGAGCACCCTGTAACCGAAATGGTAACAGGCATAGACATCGTAAAAGAACAGCTACGAATTGCCAGCGGCTTACCTCTTTCAATTACACAAGAAGACGTGAAACTAAACGGTCATGCAGTTGAAGCACGTATCAATGCTGAAGACCCTAAAACCTTCATGCCTAGCCCGGGTAAAGTTAACTACTTCCATGCGCCTGGCGGCATGGGTGTACGAGTAGACTCTCACCTTTACAGTGGCTACACCGTTCCACCAACTTACGACTCTATGATCGCAAAAATCATTTGTTTTGCGAACACGCGTGAAGAAGCACTTAAACGTCTAGAAGTTGCATTGGATGAAACGTTCGTAGACGGTATCAAAACCAATATCGATCTACAAAAAGATCTTGTTACGGATTCCAACTTCATTGCTGGTGGCGTAAACATCCATTACTTGGAAAAGAAACTGGGCCTATAATGCGCTCAATTACTACACCTCCGCTCGGAGGTGTAGTACCCTCCTCTAAACATCAGAATTAACCGACTTACGATAGTCTCAACTGGACCTTACCCCATGCCTTGGTTGCAAATTCGCGTTCATACAACGCCAGAGCACGTACCCGCTTACGAAGATGCCATGCTTGAATGTGGCGCACTAGTCGTCACGTTTGAAGATGTTCATGATGACCCTGTTTATGAGCCGGATCTAAATACTACACCTCTTTGGAAGCACACCCGTGTCACAGGGCTTTTCGATGCCGATGCAGATCTAGAGCAAATTCGTAATGTTATTGAGCACAAAGCTCAACATTTAGGTCAATCTAACATCGACCTCAAAATCGAAATACTAGAAGACAAAGACTGGATTCGTGAATGGATGGACAGCTACCATCCAATTCAGTTTGGCAAGCGTCTTTGGGTTTGCCCAAGCTGGCGTGATGTGCCAGACGACAAAGCCGTGAATTTAATCCTAGACCCAGGCCTGGCCTTTGGTACGGGCACTCACCCAACCACAGCTTTGTGTCTTGAATGGTTAGATTCAATTGATTGTCAAAACAAGAGCATTATCGATTATGGCTGTGGCTCAGGTATTTTAGGCATCGCAGGCTTATTACTTGGCGCTAATAACATGGTGGGGATTGATATTGACCCTCAAGCGGTACAAGCGACCCAAGCCAATGCTGAACGCAACCACATCACCCCCGATCGCTACGAAGTGAAACTACCACCTTACGACAGTGACGTTGAAGCAGATATTGTCGTGGCGAATATTTTAGCGGGACCTTTGGCTGAGCTGTCCGATACCATTTCAAAGTTAGTAAAACAAGGTGGATTACTCGCACTTTCTGGTATCCTTGAGTCTCAAGCTCACACGGTTGTCGAAGCTTACAAACCTTGGTTTAAAATTGAATCCATCGTCGAAAAAGAGGAATGGATTCGGATTGTGGCAAAAAAGTTGTAGCCAATTAAGGAAACACCACGCTTATGTCTGAAAGCATGATCACACGCTGCCCTAAATGTTCCACTACTTTCCGCGTCACTCAGGAAGTCCTGAGTATGGCAAAAGGCAAAGTCCGCTGTGGTCAATGCTTTCATATTTTTACAGCAGCGCCAGCACAAGGCTCAGCCCCCACTCCCAACAAAGTCGCTGCCACCAAACCAACACCTCAACCCAAACCCGATCCTACATCAGCGCCCAAAGTAACGGCACCGCCAACTAATACACCTGAACAAAAACCATCTGAGCCATCCAAACAAGAAACAGCAAAGCCATCTAGACCCATACAGCCAACTAAAGAAAAGGCACCAACGCCCGAAACCGTTAGCAATGATGGCAGTGTTAATCCTGATTGGCTAAACACTCTGTTTGATGAGGACGACCTTACGCCCTACTCGCCACCCAAAGGTACTGATGAGCGCTTTGTGGAAAACATGGAAGAGGACAATCTCTTTGGCGATTTAGACGCACCCAAAACCAAGCCTACTCCACCTGCTTCTAAACCCAAGCAAGCAAAATCGTCACCGACTCAACCTGCGCGCAAAGAAGAGTTGGCACCATGGGAAGTTGAGCTAGCAGAGCTGGAATCACAGATGAGTGCTCAATCACCCGCTTCTGCGCCAGTATTCAGTGAACAGTTGCAAGCAAAACGTGAGTCTCAAACATCTAAACAGACATCGCCACCAGCAAACAACATGAATCAAGTACTCGGAGCGGATGAGCCGGATTATATGCACGCGCTGCACTCTCTAGCTCAAGATGTTTCCAAACATGATACGTTATCGGATTCTGAATACTCTTCCCAAGAGTCAATGAAACAGCTAGCAGCTGAATACAGCCTCGCGACATTAACCGATACAGAACAACCTAAAAAGCGCCGTAAGAAAGCAAGGTTCACATGGTTATGGACGCTCGGAACCTTGGCTGCTCTTATCTTACTGGCCGTGCAAGTGGGGGTTGGCTACTTTGAACAAGGTAGCCGCTCAGCACAATTTCGCGGTTTCTACAAAGCAGCGTGCTCTTATATTGGCTGCACTCTGCCAACGTATGAAGATATAACGGCTGTCGACATCGAGCATGTTCGTATTCAAAGTCACCCAACACTGACCAATGCACTGCAAGTCAATGCCATTATGACTAACAGTAGCCGCTTTGCTCAACCTATGCCCAAGCTGGCCTTGGAATTCTACGATTTAAATGGCCGCCCTGTCGCTGCGCGCCTTTTTTCTCCACAAGATTACCTACACAAAGATTTCTTAGACATTACCTTCATGCCTCCTAGCACACCTATCCATATCGTTATCCCGATTCAGGACCCTGGTGCGCGTGCCGTTACACACCAAATTAAAGTCTTTTCTAACGGGACTCAGTCCTACTAAATGTGCATTTATTGAACACATTGAAAATAAGCACAAAAATTAGCCAATTTATGAGTTGTCAAGACTTCAAAAATTCGAAACCCCTAGGTATTATTCACGCCCGCTCGACGGTGTAGCAGATCTTTAACAACAGATTCGGTATTTAGAGACATCATGGCCTTCAATATTGGCAACTTCAGCATCGAAAAGCCCGTTATTCTTGCCCCAATGGCTGGTGTGACAGACTTACCCTTTCGACGTCTTTGCCACCAACACGGTGCAGGCTTAGTTGTGTCAGAAATGGTCACATCTGATGTACGTCTTTGGGACACCAATAAAAGTCGTATGCGCTTGGTTCATGATGCAGAGGTAGCACCTCGCTCAGTACAAATTGCTGGCGCAGATCCCGTAATGATGGCTCAAGCGGCTCGTCAAAATGTGGAACTGGGGGCGCAAATCATTGATATAAACATGGGTTGCCCTGCTAAGAAGGTACTCAACAAAGCGGCTGGTTCTGCTTTGTTACAAAACGAGTCCTTAGTACAAACAATACTCGAATCTGTGGTAAGTAGTGTTGACGTTCCTGTAACGCTTAAGATCCGTACAGGTTGGTCTCTTGATCAACGCAACGGCTTAACAATAGCGAAAATTGCCGAACAATCAGGTATTCAAGCTTTAGCAGTGCATGGCCGCACACGCGCTTGTAAGTTTAAAGGCGACGTAGAATACGACACCATTGCAAAGATTAAGCAATCGATTTCGATTCCAGTCTTTGCCAATGGCGACATTCAAAACGCGCAGCAAGCGAAGCAGGTTTTAGACTATACCAAAGCAGACGCTGTCATGATTGGTCGCGCCGCTCAAGGACGCCCATGGATATTTCGGGAAGTCAATCACTACCTAGAACACAACGAGCTTTTACCGCCCCCTTCATCGGATGAAGTTAAAGCCATCGTTATCAATCATGTGAAAGCATTGCATGATTTTTACGGTAGCTACATGGGAACAAGAATTGCGCGTAAGCACGTTGGTTGGTATCTGCAAACACTGGCAGACACAACGCCATTTCGCAGCCAGTTTAATCGCATCGAAGATGCACAAGAACAGCTCGATCTGTTGAATGAATTCTTTGTTTCTTAGCGCATTAAGAAACATTTCTGGTACCTGAATAGTGTACGAAGTCACTCACTTCGCAGACGCTTATTTCAAAATGGTTAGCTTTAAAATAGAAGGTTATTCTGTGGTAGATCAAACACATACTCAAACGTTTCAAACAGCTTCGGCTGAGCAATCGCAAACCCTGCGCGATAATGTAGAAAAAGCTTTGCAAAACTACTTTGCTCACCTAGACGGCCAACCTGTAACTGATTTGTACCAACTAGTGTTAGCAGAAGTAGAGGCTCCTCTACTTGAGTCAGTAATGAATTACACTAAAGACAATCAAACTAAAGCGTCCGCGATTCTAGGCTTAAATCGTGGTACGCTTCGTAAAAAGCTGAAGCAGTACGGTATGCTGTAAATAAAAAAGGGCGTCTGCGCCCTTTTTTCGTTTTACCCGTTCCCCTAACTTTATAAATCGTTAATCACATTACGAGAAGCATCATGGCAAACACGACTCCAATTAAACGCGCCCTTATCAGCGTTTCAGACAAAACTGGCATTGTAGAATTTGCACGCGAATTGGCCGACCAAGGCGTGGAAATCCTTTCTACAGGTGGTACTTACAAACTGTTGCTAGAAAATAACGTCGCAGCAGTTGAAGTATCTGACTACACAGGCTTCCCTGAAATGATGGATGGTCGAGTTAAGACGCTTCACCCTAAAGTACACGGTGGCATCTTAGGTCGTCGTGATATCGACGGTGCCATCATGCAAGAACACGGTATCAATGAAATTGATATGGTCGTTGTTAACCTTTACCCATTCGAAGCGACCATTGCTCGCCCTGATTGCGACCTACCAATGGCGATTGAAAACATCGACATCGGCGGCCCAACCATGGTTCGTTCTGCCGCAAAGAACCACAAAGACGTCGCAATTGTTGTGGACCCTTCTCACTACCAAGGCATCCTTGCATCATTGAAAGAAAATGGTGGTCTTACATACGACCAACGTTTCGACCTAGCCGTACAAGCGTTTGAACACACGTCAAACTACGATGGCAACATCGCAAACTTCCTAGGCAAGAAAGTAGAAGGTGGCAGCGAAGACTTCCCTCGCACGTTCAACTTGCAATTCAATAAGCAAGAAGAAATGCGTTACGGCGAAAACCCTCATCAAAAAGCGGCGTTCTACGTAGAATCAAATCCACAAGAAGCGTCTATCAGTACAGCTAAGCAGTTACAGGGTAAAGCACTGTCTTACAACAACATTGCTGACACTGACGCAGCACTTGAATGCGTTAAGAGCTTCCGAGAGCCTGCTTGTGTGATCGTTAAACATGCAAACCCATGTGGTGTTGCAACCGCTGAAAACCAGCTTGAAGCTTACGACCTAGCTTTTAAAACAGACCCAACATCTGCTTTCGGTGGCATCATTGCTTTCAACCAAGAGCTAACCGCTGAAACAGCACAAGCCATTGTGGATCGTCAGTTCGTCGAAGTCATCATTGCTCCTAAAGTCAGTGCTGCGGCGCTAGAAATCGTTGCGGCGAAACAAAACGTTCGTCTACTTGAGTGTGGCGAGTGGTCAGCAGACAAACCTGCGGCGCTTGACTACAAACGAGTGAACGGTGGCCTACTGGTTCAAGATCGTGACGACGGTGCTGTAGAGCTGAGCGACCTTAAAGTCGTTTCTAAGCGTCAGCCTTCTGAAGAAGAACTAAAAGATCTTTTATTTGCTTGGAAAGTTGCGAAATTCGTAAAATCTAACGCTATTGTTTACGCTAAAGCAGGCCAAACTATCGGCGTGGGCGCTGGCCAAATGAGCCGCGTTTACTCAGCTAAAATTGCGGGCATCAAGGCGGCAGACGAAAGCCTACAAGTAGAAGGCTCCGTCATGGCATCGGATGCCTTCTTCCCGTTCCGTGATGGCATTGACGCTGCGGCAGCGGCAGGTATCACAGCGGTTATTCAACCAGGTGGCTCTATGCGTGATGACGAAGTTATTGCAGCTGCAGACGAAGCTGGCATGACGATGGTCTTCACTGGCATGCGCCACTTCCGTCACTAAGCATAGGAATAGGACACAAGCATGAAGGTTCTTGTAATTGGTAACGGCGGGCGCGAACACGCGCTTGCTTGGAAAGCAGCTCAATCTGCAGACGTTGAAACCGTTTTCGTTGCCGCTGGCAATGCCGGCACAGCCATCGAGCCAAAACTTGAAAACGTTAACATCGACGGTGAAGACATCGACGCCCTAGTGACGTTCGCAAGAGAAAATGACATCGCTCTAACCATTGTTGGCCCTGAAGCGCCTTTGGTCATTGGGTTAGTGGATGCGTTTGAAAAAGAAGAATTGCCGATCTTTGGTCCAACAAAAGCAGCAGCACAGTTGGAAGGCTCAAAATCTTTCACAAAAGACTTTTTGGCACGCCATAACATCCCAACAGGTTCATACGGTAACTTTACCGAGATTCCTGCTGCGGTGGCTTACATCAAGCAGCAAGGTGCTCCGATTGTCGTGAAGGCCGACGGCCTAGCAGCTGGTAAAGGCGTTATTTTAGCGCAAACCGAAGAAGAAGCCATTGCCGCTGTAGAAGACATGTTAGCAGGTAACGCGTTTGGCGACGCTGGGTCACGTGTTGTCATCGAAGAGTTCCTATTTGGCGAAGAAGCTAGCTTCATAGTTATGGTCGACGGTGAGACTGTTCTACCGATGGCGTCTAGCCAAGACCATAAAGCACGCGATAACGGTGACTTAGGACCGAACACAGGCGGCATGGGGGCTTATTCTCCTGCTCCAGTAGTAACACCTGAAATTCATGATCGCATCATGAACGAAGTTATTATGCCAACTGTGAAAGGCATGAATGCCGAAGGCAATCGTTACCGTGGTTTTCTTTACGCTGGCGTTATGGTTGCACCTGATGGCACACCTAAAGTACTTGAGTACAACTGCCGTTTTGGTGACCCTGAAACACAGCCTATTATGATGCGTTTACGCTCTGACTTGGTTGCCATGTGTTTAGCTGCTGTAAACGGTGAGCTGGACTCTGTTGAAGCCGATTGGGACCCTCGCGCAAGTCTGGGTGTTGTTTTAGCCGCTGGCGGCTATCCTGCGTCTTACAACAAAGGCGATGTAATTTCAGGGTATGACGCTGAATTACCCGAGCACCAAAAAGTCTTTCATGCGGGAACAACGCAAAAAGACGGCAACATTGTTACCAATGGTGGCCGTGTCTTGTGCGCCGTCTCTTTAGGCAATACGGTTGCCGAAGCGCAAGCTGGTGCTTACGAAGTCGTTAAACAAATCTCTTGGGATAAGGTTTACTTCCGTACCGATATCGGCCACCGCGCCGTATCTCGCGAACAACAGAAGTAATCTTTACTACTCAAAAAAGGCCGCTTACCTCAGGTAAGTGGCCTTTTTTTATGTTCTAAAGTAGCCGTTGTATTACTTGCCTAGGTTAGCCTGTTTTTTGTCCAACCAAGCCTTAAACTTCTTCCCAACCTCTAGAACAATCAAGCCAAAAATAACACCGGCCATCCATTCAAAATCCAATAAAAAACCGATTGCGCCTAACATGGCGTAGCCATACAAAAAGTTAGTTCGAGTCTGTCCTTGATGCACTCGAGTAAACCAAGTCACCGCTAATAGTGCGATACACCACCAGACATAATATTCCACCAAGATTGGATATAGCATTTCACACCCTAACTAGTTAATAATGTAGGCCTTCAGGAGGCCATTTTGATAAAACACTGTTCGCAAGCGCTCATTCTACTCGCAATTTTATTGCTGACCAATACAGCCTATAGCGCCCCGATGATGGCGATATTGGATGAGAACAATCAACGCGTCAACGTTGGCTCGGTTGGCAGTTATTACATTGATGAGACCGGCAGCCTCACTCTTCGCGACTTGGACTCTGAGCAATTACGTAAACGCTTTATTCCTCTTAAAGGTGACTTTCTGCAATTTGGGTTAACCAAAGGAAATGTCTGGATTCAAGTCGATATCGCGCCAAAGTTACAACCGGGGCAATCGGCGCTATTGCATATCAAGGCACCACGAGCACAAGAAGTCGATGTGTATACCCACAACCTTCCTAATAGTCAGGTGTTTGCCGAGATGGGCGATGCTCGTCCCTACCAAAACCGTCCACTGGCATATCCTGACTATATTATTCCTCTGCCTGTTAACACCACACCGGTTTACACTGTTTATATTAAAGTATCATCCAGAATCCCAATTAGCCTAATCATAGAAGTTAAAACCCTGTCAGCACTGAGCAATGATATTCAGAAAGACTCTCTGATCACTGGGTTGTTAATGGGTATTTTACTCATTTTATTAGCCAGCTATTTGTTTTTTTATCTACGGACGCTGCATCCGATGTACCTGATTGGTAGCTTTTTGTTACTCGGTATTGCTGGCTTGCATTTTTCTCTTCATGGATTGATATACCAGCTTTTCCCAATGCACACGGGACTTCAAGAAAGGGTATATAACTTCTTTTCCCTTTCTTCTGTCGCTTTAATCAGTTGGTTTACACGCTATTATCTAGACACCCCAGTCAACCTACCCCGCGCCAATAAACTTCTATTTTTTGTTATCGTATGTAATTTGGCCCTAGCGTTTATATACACGCTAGCCCCCCAAGAGCTTAGCATTGCTCTGCTAAGTGCCAGTGCCGCATCAACACTATTAATACTACAAGGGGTTGCTTTGTATGGCGTGTGCCTAAAAATCCCCTATTCGCAGTTTTATCTTGTCGCTCGACTTGTTCTTTTGGTTGGCTATTCACTTTGGGCGCTCGCTATCTACGGCATTTTATCGCTACCATTTTGGTACGAATGGGGGCTTACGATTGCCATCACTTTAGAAGCCTTAGTGCACTTTGCAGGTATGATTGCCCGACATACCCCTATGCGTACCAATACAATGAAAGTAGATGATAGCTACCAAGAGGAGCTACTTTCAGAATTAGCATCCAAACTTAAGCGCCAAACAAATATTATTGATCATCAATATTCATTGCAGGAGCCAAGTAATGAGCAATTGAAGCGCGCCTATAAAAACTTATCGAATTTAGCCGAACGAATTTCTATTATCCAAAACCTGCATAACCCGCAAACAAACAGCTCAAATCGCCCTGCCAACTTACAGCTATTGATCGATGAAGCCACGCTTAACTTTTATGCGCTAGACCAAACTGATGCTGAGATAGAGATGCAATATAAAGGTACGTTGAACTGGGAGTTGCTCTCTCACAGTCGAACAATTAAACATATTTATCAAGCTGTTATGGAGGAGCTCAAACATCATACGGATCAAACACTTCATATAAACAGCGCCGTAGAGGCAAATGATAGAGATGGTCAACGCCAACTCATTATTCGAGCATATCCTATCCCAAGCTCTATTTCGTTAGAAAGCGAACACTATTTTGGTCCGCGCTACTTGCAAGAGTTAGTCGAGAAATTAGAAGGTACGCTTTCTTTAACAGGTGATGGCCGTGGTCGATCATTAACCTGTCAAATACCCGTTAATGCACGTCCAGTGGAGGCCAGTGAATTAGCAAGACTCACACAATCAGAAGACATTACTATGCTTCTGATTGGTCACCAAGACTCAGAACTACTGGAACGGACGGGGAATTTCTTATTATCGCGCTTGTTTAGCACGAGCCATATCGATAAAGTTGAAGAGCTGCATCAACGCCTAATCGATCGCACAGAGCATGAACGTTTTGTCATCCTACTGTTTGAAGATCAACAAAATTTTGGCGCCTCCGAGCTTGCTGGTTTTGCAAGTTTTTTACATGAACGCGATTCATGCTTCCTGATTTCAAACAATGTTAATATGTCACAAGACTACGCAAGCGCCTTAGGCTTCGACGGTTTTGTTTACAGTGCCCAAATTGAGACTAAATTGTTGCCAGATATTGAGCGCGCACAACGAGTGACTCACACAGTGTTGCCTAGAATCAAAAGAACACTGTAATACACTTGTGATTGATGACTTTTAACAAAATAATGAACACCGACTTAGGAGAATTAAATGGACTGCTTGTTCTGTAAACTTGTCAACGGTGACATCCCAGCCAAAATACTTTACCAAGACGAGGATGTGATCGCCTTTGAGGACATTGCCCCTCAAGCACCCACACATTTCTTAGTGATTCCAAAGCGCCACATCAGCACGTTAAATGATCTGTCGAATGACGATGCGGCACTGGTTGGCAAACTGCCTATTACAGCAGCAAAAATTGCCAAAGAACTAGGTATCGACGAAAGCGGTTATCGTGTCGTGATGAACTGTAACGAGATGGGTGGCCAAACGGTCTATCATATTCACATGCACGTCCTTGGCGGACGCTCAATGACGTGGCCACCAGGCTAATAGAAGGTAGTGTTTATGCACCTAACAAAACTTGATAAAGCTGTGATGCAATTCGATCGCGCCCTGCAGACGTTAATACCAAAAGCGGCAACAGCGGCTCGTCTCTCGCCAGCTCGCCTTCATGAAGAAGCCCCACTAGAACCTTCAGAACGAAAGCATTCGATTGGGTTGATGCGCATCAACCATACTGGCGAAGTTTGTGCGCAAGCTTTATATGCAGGCCAAGCAACGACAGCAAAGCTTGATACCGTTAGAACAGAAATGGAGCATGCCGCCAACGAAGAGATTGATCACTTGGTCTGGTGTGAAGAGCGCTTACTAGAGCTAGGCAGTCAGCCAAGTATTTTAAACCCTTTGTTTTACGGTGCTTCTTATTGTATCGGTGCAGGAGCCGGTCTTATTAGTGATAAACTCAGCCTAGGCTTTGTTGCCGCGACTGAAGATCAAGTCTGCCTTCATTTAGACCAGCACATGTCTGCTCTACCCGCGCAAGACCAACGTTCGCGAGCAGTACTTGAGCAAATGCACATAGATGAAGCCAAGCATAAACAAATGGCATTAGATTCTGGCGGTTATGAATTTCCACAGCCCGTTATGAACATAATGACACTGGTATCAAAACTCATGACTCACTCGACTTATCGGATTTAAATTATGAATCGCGACCTACAATCATTACGCCGAGATTATCAATTTGATGACCTAACGGAAGAAAAAGCAGGCTCCGACCCGCTTGCTTTGTTTGATGCATGGCTTGATCAGGCCATAGAAATCTGTCCTGACGACCCTACAGGCATGCTACTTAGTACTGTCGATAAAGAAAACCGTCCCCACTGTCGTACTGTGCTCTTGAAGCAACGCGACGCTAATCACTTTAGCTTTTTTACTAACTATGAAAGTGATAAAGGTGAAGACATCGCGCTCAACCCTAATGTTGCTCTGACGTTTTTTTGGCCGGCCTTATCTCGTCAGGTTCGTATTGAAGGCATTGCACAGAAAGTTTCGCGAGAAGTCTCTGAGGCCTATTTTGCTACCCGCCCGAAAGGCAGCCAGCTCGCGGCCAGTATTTCACGACAAAGCCAAGACATCCCCTCACGAGATGTTCTGTCTAAAGAATTTGCAAAATTAGAGCAAGAGTACCAAGACAAAGATCTACCGTGTCCCGATAACTGGGGGGGATATTCTGTCACTGCGACATCCATTGAGTTTTGGCAGGGTCGGCCGAGCCGACTGCACGATCGCATTGTTTTTACACTTAACGAAAGTGGCAAATGGAAAGTGGTAAGAAAAGCACCTTAATCGAATATCCCGTCACCCTCTATAGCCGTATAGAAGCTTCAGATGTGTCTATACGGCTTTTTTACGACCAATAGAATTTAACTGAATGCTCGCCTCTAATTTGCCCGT
This sequence comes from Marinomonas gallaica, assembly GCF_049821165.1. NCBI lineage: Bacteria > Pseudomonadati > Pseudomonadota > Gammaproteobacteria > Oceanospirillales > Oceanospirillaceae > Marinomonas > Marinomonas gallaica. Next base: position 1,856,770 of record NZ_CP187511.1, on the reverse strand, counting down.
CATACGTTATAACTTGCTGGATAATTATCGTGGCCTAGCGGTCATTTTAATGATCATCTTTCATTTTTGCTGGAACTTAAAAGACTTCGGCTTTGTTCATTTTGATGCCTACAGCGATTTTTGGGTAAACTTTAGGGCCTTAATAGTCTTTATGTTTGCCAGTGCCGTAGGCTGGTCAAGCTACCTTGCTGTGCTTAATCATCAGCCAATCACACGTTTCTTAAAAAACCAGTGCAAAGTCGCCTTTGCCGCCAGCTTGATCACTGTCGGTACTTACTTAGCACTACCAGACCAATGGGTATTTTTCGGCATATTGCACTTTATCTTTTTAGCAGGCTTTATTGTTCGTCCATTATCAGTGCACTCTTACACCTCTTGTCTACTAGGTTTATCACTCATTGCCACTAGCTTCCTATTTAATATCAGCTCCATCAATGCGCACAAATGGTTTATTCAGGCTTTTTCTGTACCCAGCACAACTCTGGATTTCGTCAACCCTATTTTATGGTTGGGGGTCGTTTTGATTGGCCCAATATTTGGTTACATGAATTTGCATAAAGTGCACATCCCCCAAAGCCAGCTAACTAAACTGTTCTCGTTTTTAGGGAAACATGCACTATTGGCCTACCTATTACACCAACTCATTCTTTATCCACTGGTTATGGCGGCTTACTTTATCGTTAACTAATTGACCAATGATCAGCTTGTAGCCATTACGAAAAACGAAAGAAAATTTGTTAATTTAGTATTGCAATTACTGGTTCGAGAACTATTGGGCACGCTCACGTAAGTGGTCACTTCATTGCGCGGTAAGGCTTAAAAATTTGCATTTTTCAAGCCTTGATTTTCATCGCCATGAGCACTATTGTTCGTGCCATCAAAATCGAATTACACTACATCTAGTATCAAGCAGTACTTGTAAATACTATATACAGTATATCCACAGGTTTTACTGCAGCAATGGGAATCTAAGGCATGAGCACTCTGACAGTCACCAAGCGGAACGGCACCACCGAGAACATTAACCTTGATAAAATCCATAAAGTTATCACTTGGGCGGCTGAAGGGCTGGAAAATGTTTCCGTTTCCCAAGTAGAGCTCAAAGCGCAAATTCAGTTCTTTGAAGGTATTCGTACAACCGATATTCACGAGACTCTAATCAAGTCTGCAGCCGATTTAATCTCTGAAGACACACCAGATTACCAATATCTTGCCGCGCGCTTAGCCATTTTCCACTTACGCAAAAAAGCATTTGGTGAATTTGAGCCACCGCATCTACAAGAACATGTTCGCAGCCTGGTTGAGCAAGGCCGTTACGACAAACAAATTCTTGAGAAATACAGCGCCGAAGAGTTAGACACTATCAATGACTTCATTGATCACTCTCGTGACATGGATTTTTCGTACGCGGCGGTTAAACAATTAGAAGGTAAATACCTCGTTCAAAACCGTGTAACTGGCGAGATCTACGAGAGCCCACAGTTTATTTACATTCTGGTTGCGGCTTGTCTGTTCGCCGAATACGAAAGCACCATGCGCCTTGATCTGATTAAGCGCTTCTATGATGCGGTTTCCAAATTTAAGCTATCGCTTCCAACACCGATCATGTCAGGTATTCGTACACCGACACGTCAGTTCAGCAGCTGTGTATTGATTGAATGCGGTGACTCCTTGGATTCTATTAATGCAACGTCCAGCGCTGTCGTAAAGTACGTGAGTCAACGCGCAGGTATTGGTATTAATGCTGGCGCTATTCGTGCCATTGGTAGCCCGATTCGTGGTGGTGAAGCATTCCATACAGGTTGTATTCCATTCTACAAACACTTTCAAACAGCCGTTAAAAGCTGCTCTCAAGGCGGTGTGCGCGGTGGTGCAGCAACAGTATTCTACCCAATTTGGCACCTAGAAGTTGAAAACCTGTTGGTTCTTAAGAACAACCGAGGCGTAGAAGAGAACCGCGTACGCCACCTAGATTATGGTGTTCAATTTAACCGTCTAATGTATCAGCGCCTGATCAAAGGCGGCAACATTACACTGTTTAGCCCATCAGACGTGCCAGGTCTTTACGATGCCTTCTTTGCCGATCAAGAAGAGTTCGATCGCCTGTATACCATGTATGAAGAAGATAAAAATATTCGTAAGCACACGATCAAAGCTTCTGAACTGTTTACTCTATTCGCTTCTGAGCGTGCTAGTACGGGTCGTATTTACCTACAGAACGTCGACCACTGTAATACTCACAGTCCATTCAATCCTAAAGTAGCGCCGGTAAAACAAAGCAACCTATGTCTAGAAATCGCGTTACCGACCAAACCCCTGAATCGCATTGATGATCCAGAAGGTGAAATTGCTCTATGTACTTTGTCTGCTTTCAACCTAGGTGCGTTGAAAAACCTAGACGAATTAGAAGAACTCTCTGAGCTTATTATTCGCGCGCTCGATAGTTTATTGGATTATCAAAACTACCCTATTCCAGCTGCGCAACGCGCAACTGAACAGCGTCGTACGCTAGGTGTGGGCGTTATCAACTACGCGTACTACTTGGCTAAGAATGGTGTACGTTACTCTGATGGCAGTGCCAATGACCTAACACACAAGACGTTTGAAGCGATGCAGTACTATCTACTAAAAGCATCAAACAAACTGTCGAAAGAGTTTGGCCCATGCCTTGGCTTCGACGAAACGACTTACGCTCAAGGTGTCTTACCAATTGACACCTACAAAAAAGAGATCGACAACATCGTCAGTACAGAGCTGCAATATGATTGGGAAGCGCTTCGTGAAGACATCAAAGCACACGGCTTGCGCAACTCTACTTTGTCAGCATTAATGCCATCTGAAACTTCCTCTCAGATCAGTAATGCAACCAATGGTATTGAGCCACCACGTGGCTTTGTTTCAGTTAAAGCGAGTAAAGATGGCATCCTGAAGCAAGTTGTACCTGAGTTTGATCGCTTAAAGCATAACTACGAGTTACTTTGGAGCATTCCATCAAATGATGGCTATCTACAGCTAGTGGGTATTATGCAGAAATTTGTCGATCAATCGATCTCTGCAAATACCAACTACGATCCAACTAAGTTTGAAGCAGGCAAAGTACCAATGAAGGTCATCTTGAAAGACTTGCTAACGGCTTACAAGCTGGGCATCAAAACGCTTTACTACCACAACACACGTGATGGTGCGGAAGACAAACAAGACGATATGGCAGATGATTGCGCAAGCGGTGCTTGTAAGATCTAAATCGCCAAGCCCTGCGTACTAGTTACGTGGGGCTTTCTACCCAATTACCTTTTAATTGTTAGACGATCATATTTAAGGATCACCGACAGCAATGAGTTACTCTACTTTCAATCGCAAGAAATTTGACAGCTTACAACAACCGATGTTTTTCGGGGAAAACGTAAATGTAGCGCGCTACGACCAGCAAAAGTACCCTATTTTTGAAAAACTGATTGAAAAACAGTTGTCTTTTTTCTGGCGCCCAGAAGAAGTAGACCTATCTAATGATCGCAAAGATTTTGTGAAGCTTGAGGAACATGAGCAGCATATTTTCTTAAGCAACCTAAAATATCAAACACTACTAGACAGCGTGCAAGGCCGCTCACCGAACGTTGCTTTGCTACCGATTGTCTCTCTTCCTGAATTGGAAACCTGGATTGAAACGTGGTCTTTCTCTGAGACCATTCACAGTCGCTCTTACACACACATCATTCGTAACATCGTCAATGATCCAACTAAGGTCTTCGACGATATTATCGTGAATGACGAGATCGCTAAACGCGCTGTTAGTGTGTCTAAATACTACGATGACTTAATCGAACTTGTTAGCTTATACAATACTATGGGTCTAGGTGTGCACCACGTTCCTGAACGTGGTGACATAACAGTCTCTATGAAGGCACTCAAAAAAGCGCTGTACCTAACTGTTGCATCGGTCAACGTATTAGAAGCCATCCGTTTCTACGTGAGTTTCGCCTGCAGCTTTGCTTTTGCCGAGCGCACATTGATGGAAGGAAATGCGAAGATCATTAAACTGATTGCACGCGATGAAGCCTTGCACCTAAATGGCACACAACACATGCTAAACCTAATGACGTCCGGCCGCGACGATCCTGAAATGGCTGTGATTGCACAAGAGTGCAAACAAGATGTAATTGATATCTTTGTTGAAGCAGCTCAGCAGGAAAAGGAATGGGCTCAATACTTATTCAAAGATGGCTCTATGATTGGCTTAAACGCTCAAATTCTAGGCCAGTATGTTGAATATATTACTAACGTACGCATGCAAACAGTCGGTCTTGAACCATACTTTAGCACTAAAAATAATCCAATCCCTTGGATCAATGCTTGGTTAGTCAGTGACAACGTACAAGTAGCACCACAAGAAGCGGAAATTAGTTCTTACCTTGTGGGCCAAATTGATAACGATCTAGATGGTGCCGACTTTGACGACTTCGACCTCTAATAAAGGCCACGAAGAAGAAGCCGAAGTCCATCGCGTGTTACTGGGAAAAAAGCAGATTCTTGTCACTGAAGACGAGCCTCTGCTTCCTCAACTTGAACGAGCAGGCGTGCTCGTTGAATATCAGTGCCGCGAAGGGTATTGCTCGTCTTGCATGATCAAACTGCTGTGGGGCAAGGTCAGTTATCCCGTAGAACCCTTAGCATGGGTGCACAGCGGCTATCTGCTGACATGCTGCGCCATTGTTAAAAGTGACATCGAAATCGCTTTGCTGGGCTAAAGGTCGGCTTTGCTCAGCATTCGGTAGGCGGCACAAATACGGGTACCGGTGGTCACCCAGCATAACAAGCCAAACACAACAGCAATGATCGCAAACTCGCTAGGCCAGAGGCACATTAAGACAAAACAACCTATGGTTTCAGCACCTTCTGTAATACCTCCCAAAAAGTACAGTGACTTTTTGCCATAGTCTAGCTGCTCAATCCCCCTTTTAGCCGCCATAACAGAAAAGGCTAAAAAACTACTGCCCGTTCCCATAAACGAAAAGATCAGAAACGCCGCCGCTAAGGCATGATGTTCAGGGTTCGCCACTGCAAAACCAAATACAACAGCCGAATAGAAAATGAAGTCCAACACAATATCTAAGTAACCACCAGCATCGGACGCACTGCCATTCAACCTTGCCACCGCGCCATCTAGTCCATCAAAAATACGATTTATCAGTATCGCGATGAGCGCCACACTATAAAGTGTTTGGGTAATAGCCACTGCCCCCAACATACCAACCACAAAACCTATTACCGTTATTTGATTTGCGGTCACGCCTTTAGCAAGCAGAGGCTTCGCGGCTGCGTTTAAGGGCCACTTAATCACGGCAATAAAATATTTATCGAACACCTTGAATCCTTAGGTCAGACGTACGCTCAAAAGAATTAGTTTGTTACTATATAGCAACGCTCACAGTCACAGCACAGGAAAATATGTATGATCCACGCAATCCAATACGGCCAAAATCTTCCACCATTAGTCGTCTTACACGGACTCTTTGGTAACGCCGATAATTGGCACTCTATTGCGCAAAAGTGGTCTGAGTATTTCACAGTGTATTGCTTAGACCTACCTAATCATGGCCAGTCATCCGCGCTAGATCCTGTCACGTTTCCTGCTATGGCAGATGCTATCAATGAATGGCTCGAACAAGAACAGCTAGATCACATATATTTATTAGGACATTCACTTGGCGGCAAAGTTGCGATGCAGCTCACCAGTGATCATCCTGAAAAAGTTCGTAAACTCATCGTCGCCGATATTGCTCCCGTGGAGTATCAACCCAGTCACACAAAGATCTTTGAAGGCCTACAGGAAATCAACCGCCAGAAGCCCGAGAACCGAAAGCAAGCAGACAAAATTTTATCTGCTTTCGAGACAAATGCAGGCATAAGACAATTTCTTCTTAAAAACCTGAAGCGAACAGACCAAGGACATGCGATTAATCTGGGCTTAGAGGAATTGCACAAAGGCTATAAAACAATTCTTAAAAAACCAGCACTAAACAATGATATTGTTACCCCAACATTGTTTATAAAAGGTGAGAATTCATCATATATTTTGCCAGCTTATCAGGCACAAACCTTACAGCACTTTCCCCACGCAAGTGTAAAAATGATTTCTGAAACGGGGCATTGGCTGCATGCCGAAAAACCGACTGTTTTTGCAAGCTTAGTAAAACGCTTCCTGACAGCCTGACTCTGGGCAGACACCAAATGTATCTATCAAAAATTGATCTGTCGGCAACACTAACCCATACATACGAATCAAGTATGGGTTAAACGCTACTCTTAAAGGAGAAGGGTAACTTGAAGGCAATAACGTTGCGCTGGCCTTAAACACATCAATATAGGAACTAGTAAGTGCCAATTTATCTTGTGAGGTACTGTAGACTGAGAATAAAGCCCCCGCTCTGACTAGCTGAAGAGAGTGAGCCGCTAACGATTTTTTCTTGTGGAAAATCAAACGAATCGCATCTTTAGAAAACTGCGCATCAAATAACATTGAGTCATAGAGAGACAGCACTAAATTCGAGCGCTCAAGCACATTGGTTAATGACTTTAGCTTTTCCTCACGACTGCCTAAAGGAATTGCACTCGTAATAATCTCAAACCTCTTATCCTCTGCGACACCTAATGTCTCGTTAGATACGTTTAATCCCTCACTATAGATAATCCCTAACGGCGCATGATCATCCCAAAAGGTACTCAATATGTCTAAACGAAGAGACATCGGCGCACCGGAAAATATTGCCGTAGATGGCTTACTGCAATGTTGTTTTAGTTGATTATATTCTTCCTCTCCGAGAAACAGAGCAATCAGCACGACACTCTGGTTGACATCGCACACTTGCCGAAAACTGTCTCGGCCAACAGTGATAACTAAGTCGCCATCAACGAGTTGATTATCAGGAGAGAGGAGCGCAGGAACATCAACATCGGTTGAGGCACTCAAAGACAAAGACAACACTCGAGAGACGGTTTCACGTCCATCATGGTATACGTAGGTACTGGCATGAGCCAGTACCTGAAACATACAACCAACTAACGCTATGAAAATCCGTCTCATAATTTCAATTTATGCTCTTAAAAAGATACGTTTGCGAACATAAATACGCTGGTCTTATCTTCCGTTACATTGTTAACACGGATATATGGATTATTATCCAAACGAGTATTTCCTCCTAAACCAGCTGTAAATGTGTTCGATCCTTGAACCATACGATAAGCTAACCATAGACTTAAAAATTCATGATCGTATGATGCGACTTCCTTACCATAAATATAGCGAGAATTTATAGAAATACTATCACTGACCGGTATACTCGCAAAAAGTGTTGTAACAAACGGCGCAACGGTTTCAATAATATCTTCTTCATCCGTTTTAGTATCTTGATAAGCAATAGTGGCGCGCAGCAATGTTCCTTGGGCGGAACGCCAATCCAACTCTGCCTCTATCCCATCAATCGTAAACGCGTAACTCTCATTAGGTGTTAAAAGCCCGCCATCTTCAATAGCGTCTTCATATTTCTTGTTCGAGCCAGATAGATTCGTCAATTTCTCACGATAAGCCGAAATATCATAAGACAATCCTAATGTCGGAATATTGTGATAAAAGCCAACTTCGTATGAGGTGATTTTCTCAGCAGGTATACCTGTTGAATAGGCAGAAATGGAACGAATACCATTAAACACATAAGACCATTTTGCTTTTTGATCGTACAAGTCTGGCACTCGATACGCTTGTGATATATTAGCTCGAATCGAAGACTGCTGTGTCAATTTATACGTAGCCCCCAGCTGAGGTGACGTGTAATCACCTGTCAACTTACTGTGCTCGTACATGACACCACCATTAATAATAAGCGGATCAAAGGCTCGATAACTTAAATTAGTTGAAGCCCTAAACAGCTCCTCTTTGTAATCACCGTCAAAATACGTCTTAGAACTAACACGATCTTGTCGATAAGACAGGGTATTAACTAAGCGGTAATCACTGGTCGGCGTCCAAATACTTTGCACTTCAACATCGTGCCGATTCTCATCTAAATCCGAAACCAAGTGCCCTTTGTAAATTTCATTTGCCGGCAAATCTTGGGCAAACAGCTGATTCAATACCATACCGTAGACATCAATATCATGATCTTCAATTCGTTCAGAACGGTCATAATAATACTGTGCTCTGAGCGTGTGTTGCGCAGACTGATCGACTTCCCAACTGACTTTAATGTGCTCTCGATCGCGATCTAAGACAGGTCTGGTATTGTCATAACTCACACCAGGTACTTCGTAGAACTCCACATCTGCGGCTAAATTAGCGGCACCGATATCGATGTCGACCTTCTGTTTATTGTCTTCATATAAAAAGAACATATTGCCAGATGTTTGGACATGACCATCATTTCTAGGATCACCATCCCCTTTACGCGCATATCCATCTACTGTGCCTCGGGACGCCGATACTCGGTAACTCCAGTTTCCAGATAAGCCACTATGCTGGGCGTACATCCGGCGATTACCTTGATCATCTGTAGCAAACGCAAGGTCAGAGCCAAGTGTCTCGATTGGGCTGCGCGTGATGATATTGATCACCGCTAAAAAAGAATTACTGCCATAACTTGATGCATTGGGCCCACGATTTACTTCAACTCGCGCAACATCTTCAATACTCAACGCTAAACTAGCCCAGTCTACGCGCGCGTAGGCAGAGCTATAAACTGAACGGCCATTGACGAGAACTTGGATGCGGCGAAAGCGATCTTTTTCAGTACCATGATAGGCCACCACTTTACGGTAGGAATTCCAGTAAGGCCCTACATAAAACCCTGGTACATAGAACAATAGGTCTTCCACATATTGTACGTTTGATCGGCGAATAAAATCCCCCGACAATACCGATAATGTAGAGGATACCTCTACTCGTGGCTGTTCAACTCGAGCAGGGGTTACTACTGCCGGGATATTGTCCCCTAACAATAAACCTTCTAAACTGGCTAATGAATTATCTATTGTATCGGCTGATGTCAAACCAGCATAAGTGGCCAGCAAGGCGCCTGTAGCGTATCGGATCATATTATCCTCACTTACGAAACGAGTCAGCATAATACGTCCCTAATATACGTACTTCCTCGGAAAAGAAACGAAGCTCCTCCAATGCAGCCTGCATTGCCGGAGATTGGAAATGTGCTTCTACATCGACATAAAACTGGGTCGCAGTAAACTGACCATCCAGCATATAGCTTTCTAACTTCAGCATATTAATGCCATTCGTTGCGAAGCCACCCATTGCCTTGTAAAGCGCAGAAGGGATATTCCTTACTTTAAATAAAAACGAGGTAATATAACGCTGCTGCTCTTCATAGATTGGCATTTTTTGCTGTTTCGCAAACACCAAAAAACGTGTGGTATTACCTTCTACATCATTAAAGTGTGATTGTAAGATCGGCAACCCATATAAATCCGCCGCTAACGACGACGAAATCACGGCCAAGCCTTGCTGCTTTGATTCTGCTAAATGCTTCGCAGCACCCGCAGTATCATACATAGCTACTTGCTGAGCCCCTAAGCGACTTATATTGTGGTTACACTGAGCCAATGCTTGAGGGTGACTGCCAACTAATTGGACATCTGCTAACATCATATCTGGTGTGCCGATCAAACAGTGATTCACTGGCTCAAAGTGCTCTTTCACAACATACAATTGTGTTCCTTTCAACTCTCGGTAGATTTCCTCTACTCGACCAGCTGTCGAGTTTTCGACCGGAATCATGGCATAATGTGCATTGCCCTGTTCAACTTTCGCAAGTGCTTGGCTAAAACTGGCACAATGAACCATATCCCAATCAGGAAAACAGTGTTTGCAAGCTAAATGCGAGTAAGCGCCAGGCTCTCCTTGATACGCTACAATTTGGTCTGCATGCAGAGGTGTCGCGGATTGGGTCATGGTTTAAATACCAACTATTGGATATAGAAGACCAAGAACTTTACCAATTTTTTGCTATTTCCAACACTAAAATTGACAGTAAAACCAAACATTTACCTTGATAGAAGGCACCTGTGAAGAAAATCTTTATAAAATTTGTACGTATCTATCAGTACTTGGTCAGTCCTTTGTTAGGTAATAACTGCCGCTACTACCCTACTTGCTCCGCGTATATGATCGAGGCGATTGAACGTTTTGGTATTCTAAAAGGGACTTGGTTGGGAATAAAAAGATTGGGACGCTGCCACCCTTTCCATGAAGGTGGCATCGATTTAGTTCCAGATAAGAGGTGCAACTCGCATACTTCATGCAAGTCATCACATAAAGACTCTAGTTAAGCTGCAAGTTTAAATCACTGACCACTAGCACCGCTTGAGTACGGTTGTTAATATTAAGTTTTCGGAATATAGCCGTAATATGCGCCTTTACAGTGGCTTCTGAAATATTCAGTTCGTACGCAATCTGCTTATTCAAAAGCCCCTCATGAAGGTAACACAATACTTTGTACTGCTGCGGCGTTAGCTCAGCAACACGACGCTGCATATCCAAATTTGGGGCAGGTTGATTTTCTAATTTATCCGCCATACCAGCCGGCAGCCATGTGTCACCCTCTAAAATAGCGCCAATGGCTTCTAGATAAATACTCGGCTCACTGGTCTTAGGAATATACCCTAACGCACCGGCTTCAATAACTTTCGCAACGACTGGAACCTCATCACTGCCAGATATAACCGCCACAGGGATATCCGGATAGTCGGCACGAATACGTATTAATCCATATAAATCACCACTGCCCGGCATATTGAGATCCAGAAGCAACAAATCCACATCAGGATTTGCTTTTAAGCTACCTAATGTGGATTCAAGGTCATGTGATTCTTGGATCTCTACTTCACCGAGTTGTTCGCGTAGCGCGCCCGTAAGGGCGCTGCGAAATAAGGGGTGGTCATCAGCGATAAGAAGTGAAATCACTAGGTTTCCTTAACAAAGATGTATGGTTTACTTATTTAACCTGTTATCGATCAAATCATCAACCACACTTGGATCCGCTAAGGTACTTGTGTCACCTAATGCGTCATGTTCATTGGCGGCGATCTTACGCAATATGCGGCGCATGATCTTGCCTGAACGCGTTTTCGGTAAACCGGTTGTGGCCCAGTGGACTAAATCAGGTGTAGCAATTGGACCCACTTCTTGGCGTACCATCATCTTCACAGATTTAGTAAGTTCTTCATCTGGCTCAATACCCGAGTTAGGGATAATGTAGACGTAGATACCTTGCCCTTTTAGATCATGAGGATAACCGACAACCGCCGCTTCCGCGACAGAAGGATGTGCCACCAAAGCACTTTCGATCTCAGCCGTACCTAGACGGTGGCCCGATACATTTAATACATCGTCCATACGCCCCGTGATCCAATACGCGCCGTCTGCGTCACGACGAGCGCCATCACCGGTAAAGTATTTACCTTCAAACGTACTAAAATAAGTCTGTTCAAAACGCTCATGATCGCCATAAACCGTTCTAGATTGACCCGGCCATGAATCAAGAATGACTAAGCCACCTTCGACGTCTTTACCCATTTCGGTAATTAGATTACCTTCAGCATCCACCAAAGCAGGCTGAACGCCATACAAAGGCGCTGTACAAGAGCCAGGTTTCGGATTCTTTTCCGTCACACGCGGCGTCATCATCAGGCCACCGGTCTCGGTTTGCCACCACGTATCTACAATCGGACATTTACCATTGCCGATGTTTTTGTGATACCAAACCCATGCTTCAGGATTAATTGGCTCACCAACACTGCCCAATACTCGTAAAGAATCACGGGAGCTGGTCGCCATAGGTTCATCACCTTTTGCCATCAAAGCGCGAATGGCCGTCGGTGCCGTATAGAGTTGTGTCACCTTGAACTTATCGACAACTCGACCAATTCTCCCAGAATCCGGAAACGTCGGCACACCTTCAAATAAGACACTGGTCACGCCATTAGCAAGTGGCCCGTATACCATGTAACTGTGCCCAGTAATCCAGCCGACATCGGCGGCACACCAATAAATATCATCAGGTTTGATATCAAACACTAATTCGTGCGTAAGAGACGCGTATACAAGATATCCGCCTGTTGTGTGCACCACACCTTTAGGTTTACCAGTAGAACCGGATGTGTACAGAATAAACAACGGATCTTCAGCATTCATTGCTTCTGGTGTCGCGTCAGTGCTTTCTTGGGACGCAAGTTTTGCCCAATCTAAATCACGACCTTCAACCCAATTTACATCTGCTTTGGTATAACGGTAGACAATAACGTTTTCAACCGACGGACAAGCGTTGTTGTCTAAGGCTTTATCCACGTTATTTTTTAGGGGGACAGCGTTACCGGCACGCTTACCTTGGTCGGCCGTCAGCACAACTTTAACTTTACAATCGTTCAGACGGTCAGCAATCGCAGACGCAGAGAAACCACCAAAAATCACACTATGAATGGCACCGATGCGAGCGCATGCAAGCATGGCATAGGCTGCCTGAGGAATCATCGGCATATAAATCGCGACACGATCGCCTTTTTGAACCCCCTGCTTACGTAGAAGGTTCGCAAGGCGCCCTACTTCATCATACAATTTCTGATAAGTAACAACGCTGTCGTTATCCTCTAAGTCGCCTTCGACATAAAAAGCCACCTTGTCGGCTTTTTCTGGCAAGTGGCGATCAATACAGTTGTACGCTGCGTTCAACTCACCGTCTTCAAACCATTTAATACTAACGTTGCCACGCTCGAAACTGGTGTTTTTAACTTTTGTGTACGGCGTAGACCAATGTAGGCGCTTACCTTCTTTGCCCCAAAATGTTTCTGGGTCACTAACAGATTCTTGGTAATGCTGTTCAAACTCAGCTGGGCTTACATTTGCATTGGAGTAGGTGTAATCCATCTGCTCCGTATAAGATGACTGTGACATGACTCGCTCCATTGTTATTTTTAAATAAGGATGCTGAAAACTACTATATAGCTTGGTCTCGGTCAGGCTATCCCACTTTAGTCTAAGTCGATGACAGACTATTCCGAGAATGACCCCGCATACACAAAAAAAGGGAACTTGGCAGGTACTTTTTCCAGCGGGTCTTTCCAAACGTATTCAATCGCTTTTTCAGCTTCTTGAATTTGAAAGTCTCCCTGCTTTTCGACCATGATTTGCGAAGCAGACCATGACCGCATAAAAGCAAACGCTTGCGTCATGGTCCAATGACACTCTAAGTCAAATGAAGGCGACTCGATTTGCGTAAACGGAAAATCCACCGAAAGATACTGCCCGCGTAAGAGCGCTGTTTGTTCAGGCCAGAAAGGCTGTAATATAGGCAACAAATGCTCTTTGATCGCTTGATCTAAACTATCCCCAAATTGAATCCAATTGTAACCCCAGATAAATAACTTGCCGCCAGGTTTGAGCACTCGCCTCACTTCTTGCCAAAACGTATTCAAATCAAACCAATGCAAAGCATGGGCCACACAGACAGCATCAAAATAGTGATCTGGAAAGTTAGTTTTTTCCGAAGGTTGTACAGAATAATTGACCTTACGATGTGGCGTTGCTTTTGCAATTTGAGCTTCTGATATGTCGGTCGCTTCAACGTGTTGAAAATACGCAGCAAGATCAATCGAGGCCTGCCCAGTACCGCAAGCACAATCCCAAACACGCTCGGTTTGTTTGACTTGATGACTCAACCAGTAATACAACTCTGGAGGATAAGTCGGTCTAACTAGAGAGTAGTTAGCCGCGGAAGAGGGGTCGAACGTACGCATATATTTTCCAAATCAATCGGTATATAGAAACAGTATCTACTTAATCACACCATATGTATAAAGGATTTCTTGTGCACATGCGATACCTTTGACCTGCTCCGCTAGCATTCCTTTCTCTAGCGCCGCAGCGACATTCACCAAATTATCATCTAAAAACAAAATCTGCTCAGGCTCGACACCTAATTCATTGATTACGTAATCAAATACCGGTAAATCTGGCTTAACCGCACCGACTTGATGGGACGCAAAGTAACTGTGGAAGCAACCTGAGAGCCCCATTTCATCCATCAAACGGCCCCAATGCGCATCATTGGTATTGGACAGCACCGCACGGTGATAATGAGGCGGTATGCTTCGCACAAGTTCAACTGTCCCTTGAAACAACCCTTTAGGCCAGTTGATAAAGTTCTCATTGAAATAGTGAGGGTCGACTTTAGAGCGCGTTTCCTTCAACAAACGCTCTACAAATACTGGCAAAGATATCTGACCACTATCAAAGGCTTTCACCGAAGGCGACTTAAGCCACATTTCCCAAAGCTCTGACTCACTACCCGCCTCCACTTGGAAAACTTTAGCAAAATCCTCCTGTGTGCCTAAATCGACCAAGACATTGCCTAGGTCAAACAGGACTACCTCTATTTTTGCCATATTTTTATCACTCTCCTCTTTGACAACCTCTACACTTAGTAACCAAGCGTTACATTTTGGCTTTGTATTTACTAAAGATTTAGCATTTAATGGCGTTAAAGCATATGGATACCTATCTATAAGGAATAAATATGAAGCAACTTAAGAAAATATATTTAATCGCGGGCGTCACTACAATATTGACAGGCAATGCGCTAGCTGTTGAGACGCTTAACTCTAATGCTACAGTGACGGTAAATAATGCTTTCACTTTAGCGGAAAGTGCAGCAATGACTTTCGGTACAATTCGAGCGTCAGCTGATACTGCAGGTACCGTGACTGCCTCATTAACACTACCCGCAGATGGCTCTGCTGGAACGGTTACCGCAGCCACACCTGCATCGTCTAATATTGTGGTTATAACAGGGGGGACTCCAGCCTCATTTGCTATCACCAATGCCGCACCTTTCACAACTCTAACACTTACATTACCGGCAACAGCGATCGACTTAGTGACACCAGGAGGTGATGCACAATTTACCGTAGACTCGTTCAATGCCGTTGTTAGTAGTGGGCCGAATGATGGTGATGCATATAACTCAGGGACACCAAACTTAAGAACAGATGCCTCTGGCGCCGTAAGCTTTGATGTGGGTGCAACGCTGATCACCGATGCAACAACTCCCGGCAGTAATTACGAAGACGGCACCTATACAGGTAGCTATACGGTCCAAGTAGACTATTAGTAAGATCTTTACTACGAAGATGCGGTATTCAAAAAGTATATTCATTGCAATGATGCTAATATCCTTTTCAGAGGTAAAGGGAGATATCATAGAGATATCGCCCTTATCCTTTGGCTCTATTGTCATTACAGAAAATACTACCCAAGAAAAGGTCGTTTTGAACTATTCTGGGAATGTTGGATATTCCTCTGGGATTTATGCAGTCACCCCACCAAATGCGGCTGAATTTTTGTTAACGAATTACCCTTCAAATCAACAAGTTTTTATTTCTGCAAAAAGCACACAGGCAAGAAGTAACAGCGATATTTATTCTGCTGATCAATTTACATTAACCAATGTGGATGTTCCTTCTGTGCTAACGACTGATAACTCAGGATCAGCAGCGCTATTTGTAGGCGGAACATTAGAGACCTCAGGTTCTGGCGTAAACTCCTATCTCAATACTCAATATAGAATCAGCTATCAAATATCAGTTAATTACTAGGGACCTTATGACTAAATACACAAGAGCAGCTCTATTTAGTAAAGTCATAGCAGTGCTGACCGCGCTTGTTTTAAGTACCTTTACGTATGCTGACTTAATGATTTCTCCTACTCGCGTTTTTTTGGATGATGGAGCTAGGACCTTTGAAGTCAATTTGATCAATACTGGTAAACAAGCTAGGAGCTACCGAGTAGAGTGGAAGCAAATGGCCGCTCTGCAACAAGGCGGCTATCGAGAGCTAACAGAAAAAGAAAAAAGCCAATATTCAAGCCTTGAACGATTCGTAAGAATAAGTCCAAAGCAGGTGTCACTTGCTCCAGGCGGACGTCAGACAGTTAAGCTCCTTGTAAGAAAACCTGGAGGCCTTCAATCTGGAGAATATCGATCTCATTTATCATTTATAGCACTGCCTTCGAATCAAGATAACACCACTAAAAACGCTGGCAGCTCAATCTCATTAAATGTGTTAATGAGCTACACCATGCCCGTCATATACCGTGTTGGCTCCGTTGTCGTAAACCCGGAAATCACTGATATTTCTCTTGTTCATAAAAAACAAACCGGTATCACCAATATCAAAGTCGACTTATACCACGATGACTTATTCAGCACTCATGGTCGATTCATTGCTTATTGGACTCCTATCAATGGTCAAACCAGACAGGTAGGCCTTTTAAACGGCTATAATTTTTATCCTGAAATCAAAAGCGCTACGACTCAATTCCCGTGGCAAGACTTTAAACT
The DNA here is from genome assembly GCF_049821165.1 of Marinomonas gallaica. Classification (NCBI taxonomy): domain Bacteria; kingdom Pseudomonadati; phylum Pseudomonadota; class Gammaproteobacteria; order Oceanospirillales; family Oceanospirillaceae; genus Marinomonas; species Marinomonas gallaica. Next base: position 1,840,375 of record NZ_CP187511.1, on the reverse strand, counting down.
TGAGCCAGGAAGACTAGAAGTACGCTATGAAGGTCAAGGTGAATTCGCAGGTCTGTTATTAAGTCAAAAAACTCTGACTATTACACAACAGATGATCAATTCCGTTAAGTAGGTACTATGCGCAGTTTTTGCTTCGTATTACTTGCATCGTTGGCTGCACAGCCTGTATACGCGAATGATGCCTTCGAGCGCTTAAAGGCCAAATATAAAGCCTTACAAGACGGACAGGCAACTTTGCCAAGTTTGACTGAGTCAGCCCTTTCCCCCAAAGCAGCAGCCAATAATACTCAATTGATAAGTCGTCCTGAGGACTTATCTGGCACCATCCCTGCGGGTGAGGAGCTGATTTTAGGTGTACAGCTCGGTAAGTTGGTTCTAGGGCAGGTCTTTGGCTTTAAAACCGAGGTTGGCGCTAAACTGAGCCTGTTCGATATGACACAGGCCTTTGATTTCGCCATTGAAACGGACTTTGATAACGAATCCGCATCAGGCTGGATTCGTAACCCCAACAATACGTTTACGCTCTCCCATCTCGAAGATGGCACTTGGTCCGTCACGACAAATGGCAGGTCGAGCATTATTAGTGCTGAGAAAATTGATCTAGAAGACGATTTTTATATTGAACTCGGCCTGTACGAGAAATGGTTTGATGTGAATTTTAATGCCGATTACGGTACGTTGACCCTTAAAACTCAGAGTAATCGACCGCTTCCTATCGAAGAAAAACTGGCCCGTGAGCAGCGTGCTAAAAATACGTATCGCACACGTAACGAAGCCCGCGCGCCACTACAAAAACATGATTATCAGCCAATCTCTAAGCCATTATTGGATATTCAGGCATCGGTTAATGCCAGTGAGAGCAGCGATACCAGTCATAATATTTCAGTACTAGGTTCAAATGATTTAGCGTATTTTAATACGCAGTATTACTTCGCCATCAACGATGAAAATGAGGTTAACTCAGCACGATTATCTGGCAGTCGATATTCTAATGATGCCGATCTCTTGGGCTTTCTTAATGCGACAACAATTGAGTTCGGTGATATCAGAAGCACGCAAATCAACCCATTGCAGAAAAACAATACTTTCCTTGGTGCTCGTTTTAGCAACACCCCACTCTCCTACAATGGCGGTAATAGCATTAACCTGATCGGAAATATTCAAGCGGGCTGGGATGTCGAGGTATACCGAAACCAACTATTGCTGACAAGCCAATTTAACGTCACCGATGGCCAATATGAATTTCAAAATCTCCCCTTGGTATTTGGCTATAACGAAATTGAATTAGTGTTTTATGGCCCTCAGGGCCAAGTTAATCGTGAAAATCGCAGTTATTATGTCAGCTCAACCGGCCAATCTGCAGGTGAATTTGTTTACGATATTTCGTTTGTGGATGAAGGTGAACGTTTATTTGATCAAAACACTCTCAACGATAGTGACAAAAATGGCCTCAGCACTCTGATTCGTGCTGATTACGGTGTAACGGACTGGTGGTCACTGAGTATTGGTTCGCAGATACATCATGAACAAGGCTTTGAACAATACGACCAGCAATCCTTTGGCAGCGACATTTCTCTGTTTGGTGAAGCGTTATTATCTATTGATTCTCTTGAGCAAGATAACGGTGATTATGAGCGCCGCTATCAAGTTGACACCAGCTTATGGGATCAATCACTCAGTTTTATTCATAGAGAAAACCAACGTACTAATAGAGACGACGGCGACATCAATTCCTTTGAGTCGCAAGAGTTGAGACTTTCAGGTGCCATCCCAAGCTTGAAACTGTCTTACCAACAATCCATCGAGCAAATCACACCAGACAATGAAGAAGAATACTTACGGTTCACAAACCAGATCGGTACCAGCATTGGAAACAGTTACTTTTCTAACCGCTTTTCTTGGGTAGATCGTGACGAAGGCGAAACAACTGGTGACTGGCAAGTCCAGCGCTATTTAAACGATTTCTTTTGGCGTTTTGGCAACGATTACACCCTTTCACCAGACTTTGATATTCAGTCGTTTTTCACTGAAATCAGTGGAGACATGAGCGACAACACCAGTGGCCGCGTAAGATGGATTTATGATTTAGAGAATGATGCCAGCGAAACGACACTTATTGCTAGCTGGCAACCAAATGAATTTAGTCTTACTTCCAACTTTTCTTATAACGATCGGACAGGTTGGCGCGCCTCTCTACTAGGGCGTGTCGGTATTGGTCTGACCCAAAATAACAGCACCTTTTTTACACGAATGCCAGTCTCTTCCCAAGGCACACTGTCAACACGAGTCTTTTTAGACAACAACCGTAATGGTCGTTTTGATTTAGGCGATCGACCACTCTCTAATGTAGAGGTGGAAACCCTACAAAGCTACCGAAAAGCCACCACAAACTCTCAAGGGGTGGCCGTACTAACTGCCTTGCCAAGCTATCAACAAACCGATATCGATATCGATTTGAGACAACTGGACGATCCCTATTTAATTCGTGCAGATCAAGGGGTTTCCATTGCGCCACGCCCAGGCTCTGTGCAAACCCTAGACATTCCAGTAGTGCCCTCCTTGGAGATTGAAGGCTATGTCAAAGAGCTCCAACAGAACGGCAATTTAGCTAACAAAGCCCGCGTCCCTGTATTGCTAAAAGACGCCTCTGGCACTGTTATCAAAGAAGTCACCAGTGAATTTGATGGCTACTTCTTAATCACTGAGATCGTACCAAAAGCCTACACATTAGAGATTGATCCGGTTTACCTACGCAATTTCAAATTCCAACAGGGGACTCAAATCCCGCTTACTGGTGCTGAGTCCGGAATATTGGCAGAGCAGAATCTGATTTTACGCAAGTCATTCGGAGTACACGGCTACAGCGCACAACTGGCGTCCTTCAGCCGCCTTGAATCTTTGCGTGGTTACTGGCGCATACTGACTAAACGCTTGCCTGAAATCACTCAATATCGTTATTTTTATAACCAAACGGCGGCAGGCTATCAGCTGTATGTAGGATTTTCAGAAGACAATCAAGAAGCCAACAGCCTATGTACTCTATTGACAGAGAATGGTGTAGATTGTGCGGTCACAGGCATCACTCGCCGCTAACTTTCAGCTAGCGGCACTTCCATTTTACAACGACAAGAACGGCTCACCTTTATAACGCGTAACCAGACAGTCCTGTTGCATTTGCTTCAGCATGTTACAAAAATCGACACTGTAGGCTTTCTTAAGAAATGGCCCAACAATAAGCTGATGGTAAGTTTTACCATCAATTTTATGCTGATTAATCAATGGTGCAGTATCAGCAAACTCTTCAGCGTATTTCTGCGTAATCGAACGCCAGCCTTGAATGGCTTGTTTCTCGGATGCGTACGCCGCTAACTGTACGCCGTAGTATGGCACATCCGATTTCGTTTCGGAGCCATCATAAAACTCCGCTGTCACGGCATTACTAGGTGGGGCTTGACGAAACGGTTTCTCATTGCGACTGGAAGTAGAAGCGTTTACCACAGTCTCTTCTTTGGGAGCATTAATATCCGCTAAAGCAGCGGAAGGCATCACGGGGGCTTGATTCGTTTGTTGAGCAGCTTCTGCTTTCGGAGCCAGTTCTTGTGTTAGACTTTCACTGGATTCAGGAACGGTATCTAACGTTTCCACCAACAGTTTCAAATCTGATTCCAAAGCAAGCACTCGCTGCAGCTGAGGCTTCATGTCTTGCCACTCTTGCTGCTGTTTTTGAAGTGCTTCTTGTAATTCTACATTTGACATGGTGCCAGTCTTTTCAGGTGTCAGTGTACACCCTGTCAACCACACGGCCCCTGTGCATATCACCAATAACTTCAGTCTCATAATTCCCTCCATCACTCGAGACATCTTACGATAACACTAGGGCGTTTGTCCCCCAAATAAGTGCACCATAACGCATGCTTTTTCCAACAGCGATCCAAATAAGACTTTTAAACCAATGCAATTTAGCGACACCCGCAGCCAAACATAAGCCATCACCTATGAGCGGCATCCAGCTTAACAGCAAAACCGGCTGTCCATATCGATGAAATATTTTTTGCACTTGCGCTAAACGTGACGCTGAAACAGGAAACCAACGACGATCTTGAAAATGAAGCAAATAGGAGCCCAGCCACCAGTTCGTCATTCCACCCAAGGTGTTGCCTAGCGTCGCAGAACACCATGCATGCCAAGCAAACTCCGGATGCTGATTAACCACACCTAACAACAATAATTCTGAACCAAGAGGCAATAAGGTTGCAGCCAGAAACGACACAAAAAATAAGCTGAGTAGTTCTGGCACAATATCAGTGAAAATCACAGTAATTGGATTATCCTTACGTTAAAGCTGTCATACTCATCGCAACATTAAGAAACGCAGCAGATATCGTCATTATGCTACGAAACATGGTACTAATGAATTCAGCACACATTAAATCTTCATATTCTTACGACAGAATACTAAACATTCGTATCTGTCTTAAGGTTTTACCTATTAAGGCCTTAAACTTGCATAGGCCAATACACGCTCACACTTTGAAAGGGATCTTTTTATATGTCGATTGATATTGCATCTGAGCTCGACTCCCTCTACCAGCACATTGATAAAGTTATATTGTCACGCCAACACCCCGTGACAGGACTGTTTCCGGCTAGCACCAGCATTAATAATCATGGTGATTATACTGACGCATGGGTACGCGACAACGTCTACTCTATTCAAGCTGTCTGGGCGTTATCGTTAGCGTATAAACGAGCGTCCAACCCAGATAACAGAGCTCATGAACTGGAGTATGCGTGCATCAAAATGATGCGCGGCTTACTGTTTGCTATGATGCGTCAATCTCATAAGGTAGAAGTATTCAAAGATACACTCGATCCGAAAGATTCATTACACGCAAAATACGACACTAAAACCGGTTTGGAAGTGGTCGCGGACGATGCATGGGGGCACTTACAAATCGATGCCACCAGCCTATATTTGCTGACGCTGGCACAAATGATTAAGTCAGGCAGCAGTCTAATTTATTCTCGAGACGAGTTTAATTTTATTCAGAATTTGATCTATTACATTTCTCGAACCTACCGTACACCCGACTTTGGTATCTGGGAGCGTGGCAATAAGGTCAATAACGGAAAAGCTGAAATTAACGCCAGTTCGGTAGGCATGGCGAAAGCCGCTCTTGAAGGTCTGGATGGCTTAAATCTTTTTGGTGAACAGGGTCCAGAATGGGCTGTTGTACACTCCTTTGCGGATGCTGTCGCGCGCGCTGAATCAGTCCTAGAATCCTTGCTTCCTAAAGAGTCTCGCTCTAAAGAAGTGGATGGTGCATTACTTAGTATCCTTGGCTTCCCCGCTTTTGCCGTTAACGACGAAAAACTTAAACGCAAAACTCGTCAAGAGATTATCGATAAACTAGGCGGTAATTACGGCTGCAAACGTTTCTTACTAGACGGGCACCAAACGGTTATTGAAGATCATAACCGCATCTATTATGAATACGATGAGCTTATTAACTTTGAACACATTGAGTCTGAGTGGCCATTGTTTTTCACTTATCTGTACATTGACCGTCTCTTTGCTCGAGATTGGGAAAGCGCCAATTATTATCGTTACCGACTAGAAAGTCTGATGGTCGAAAAAGATGGGGAACGCCTGCTGCCTGAACTGTATTACGTCCCTGAAGAACACATACTGGCGGAAAAAGCCAACCCAGGCTCACAACCCCGTGTGCCCAATGACAATATACCTTTAGTTTGGGCCCAGAGTTTGTATCTGGTCGGTCGCATGCTGGATGACGAATTAATTACGACAGAAGATCTGGATCCATTAGGGCTTCATCGTAAACAGCACAGTCGCCAAAACGTAAATATCTCTATGGTCGTGCTGGCCAAAAACAATAAAATCAAACAACAGCTTTTAGACGCAGGCTGTCTATGCCAAACCATCGATGAAATCGCCCCTATTCAGGCCATCAGTTCGGAGCAATTAATCGAGCTATATCAAAATGTCGGCGCCTCAAAGTCATTGGGACTAAGCGGTCGTCCGAATCGTGCGTTAGGCAGCTTGGCCATTGCGCAGCCATTTGTCATTAATAACCAACGATGTTTGTGCCTATCTTGGTTCCAAAATGAAGACCGAGATTACCGTAAAACCGATCCTGCACTATTCGAAGAGCACATTCGCAACGAATTAGCGAGTATCTCCGAATATTGGTATTACCCAGCAAATGCCGTGTTTGCGGTATTAATTGATGAAGCTGTCGCAGAAATGGGCGGCTCCGAAGAACTGTTTGAGTTCATCCGGCGCCTACAAAATCGTGAAGTAAGCGAATTTCGTATCATACCGCAGTCGGCTAAGAATGCCTTTAAATCGGGCAGTCGTCGTGTCATGAATTTTGACGTGCCATATGGCCATGAATTGGGCACGAAGCTCCCTATGTATGAAGCACCGTGGCCTCTGTCCTCAAGCACAGAGAATGAGATCCATGACTACCGAAGCTGGAGTGTAAGCAGTCTTATCCAACATCTACAAGATACTCCAAGCCTTGAAGGCGCTACAGAGATTTTGCTGCAACTTGGACTGCGCGACGCATTACATGAGCAAGTCATCAAAGAAAACGATCAATGTATTAGTATTCGCAGTATTTTAGATTCGGTATACACTAATGCTTTGGTAAATAGAAATTGGTTTTGCGCTCGTCAACTTTACTCGCTGATGCTGAAACCGACAACGGATATGGCCACGCATGCAGCAGAAATCACTGTACGTCAGCGTGTTCTTATCATTGGTTCAAAAGCCGACCAACAAATCAGCATATCAACGCCGTTACACCAAGATGAAGTCTTTAAAGCGTTTGTTGAAAGCTCTGATTCACTGATTGCACAGGTGGTTTACCACGAACTTCTGGCCATCACCGGCACACTTATGAAAATACATCCTGAGTATTTTTCAGGCGTAAGAACGATACGCCTACACAATCTTAGTTTGCTGTGTGCGGATGAAATAGCCGATATTGAGGTAAATGAGCAAACGGATGTCATTGATATCTTGGCACATCAATCACCTATGACGCTTTACAGCACTTTAAAACAAGTGCTCATAGAAAAGCACAAAGAGTTTACTCACGTTGTTGCCAGCGTGGGCTATCAACGCTTAGACACAACAGACGTCAAAGCCAAAGACATTGATTGGTTTGAGTGGCGTACAGGTCAAGGCCTTATCACCAAACTCCCTGAAGCCATGTTGCTACAATTGTGGGACAGCTTGAATCAAACAGATCGTATCGTATTTGGTGATTTGCAAAGCAACACAATTCTTGACAGTAAAAGAACCCTTAACTCCATGACACCAGGCGAAGACACATTCGCCCTGCTGATCGAGTCACTCACCTCAGACATTGCTCCAAGCTGGTATAAAAGCCTGATTTTTGAAGGTCTGTATGCATTTATCCAATTCTGTGAGAAACATCCCAACGGCGAGTTTATTGAAGAAGTGAATTTACCGGTTTTAGTTTCCAAAGCCGCGATGGATCATGTAAAACAGTATAAGAACGCTCACCCTGAAGTGGATAATTTTGACATGGCATTAGACGAATTTGCCCAATTAACACCAAACAGGGTAAATCACTATTTAAGCTGGGCTGTTTCAAAGCTACATAGCCAGCAACGTCACACATCTAAACATTTGTAATAGGTTGGAGAAGTAAATGGATCTTCTGAACGACGTCATCAACGCTCGCTGTTCCGACCCTTTTAAATGTCTTGGTTTAAAACCAAACCAAGACAAAGGATTGACACTAACAGTATGGCGCCCTGATGCGACAAAAGTCGAGGTGCTAGAAATTGATTCTGACAAAATTATCGGCACCATGACAACCGGTCAAAGCGGTGGAATATTCCTATTTGACTGGCCAAAAAAACGCACACAAACACACTACCGACTAAGAATCCATTACGGCGACAGCCAGTTTACTATTGTTGATCCGTACCAATTTCCAGAAGCTACTTTCTCTGACCCTGAGAATCACAGTGCAACCCTTTATCACAAAGAAGGGGCGATCATTCGCTCAGCAACGGTTAATAACAAATTAGCGATTCGCGGTACGCGGTTTGCTGTCTACGCGCCCGCCGCACGCTCGGTATCTGTAGTGGGCGACTTTAACAGCTGGGATGGCCGTCTACACCCGATGTCGAGTAATGGCGATGGCGTTTGGCGCTTATTCATACCTGACGTAATAGAAGGCGCGCGCTACAAATATGAAATTCGCGCCGCCAATGACGATATCCTGCCACACCGCACCGATCCGTTTGCCAAAACCATCGAACAATTCCCTTCTTTTGCCAGTGTTGTCTGTGCACAAAACAGTTACACCTGGCAGGACAAGGATTGGACAGAGCGCCCCATTGTCGATATTTATGAACAGCCTATGAGCATTTATGAAGTGCATTTGGGCTCATGGCGTAAGAAAGCGGACGGCGACGCATTAAGTTATCTCGAACTCAAAGAACAGCTGGTACCGTATATTGTCGATATGGGCTACACCCATGTCGAGCTGTTACCCGTGATGGAGTTTCCGTTTGATGGCTCATGGGGTTATCAGCCTATTGGCTTATTCGCCCCCACATCACGCTACGGCACCGCCGATGAATTCCGAGAGTTGGTAGACGCTTTTCACCTAGCGGGAATCGGCGTCATTATGGATTGGGTACCGGCCCACTTCCCTACAGACAGCCACGGCTTAGCCAGCTTCGATGGCAGTAAACAATACGAGTATCCGGACCCTAAAAAAGGCTGGCATACTGAGTGGAATTCATTGATTTATGATTTTGGCAAAGATCATGTGGTCGATTATTTGATCAGTAACGCTAACTACTGGTTAGATGAATTTCATATCGATGGCCTACGTGTTGATGCCGTTGCCTCGATGCTCTACCTAAACTATTCGCGCAAAGAAGGCGAGTGGATTCCTAATGTCGATGGCGGCAATCATAACTATGAAGCCATTGACTTCCTACGTAGACTTAACGAAACCATCTACTTAAATCACCCACGCTGCTTTACCGCGGCGGAAGAATCGACGGCGTTCCCAGGCGTATCCAAGCCCACTTATATGGATGGTTTAGGATTTGGCTTTAAGTGGAACATGGGCTGGATGAACGATTCTCTTAGCTATATCAGCAAGGATCCAATCTATCGCCAACATCATCAAGGGGATTTAACCTTCTCGATGGTTTATGCCTACGATGAGCAATTTATTTTGCCGCTATCTCACGATGAAGTCGTACACGGCAAAGGCTCCATGATTACCAAAATGCCAGGGGATGCATGGCAAAAATTCGCCAATCTGCGTGCGTTTACCAGCTATATGTATTTCCATCCAGGCAAAAAACTTAACTTCATGGGCAACGAGCTTGCGCAGGGCCAAGAATGGAGCCATGAGCGTTCTTTGGACTGGCATTTGTTGGATGTGGATTATCACCAAGGTCAACAACAAGTCACTAAGACTTTGAATCACCTATACCAAACAGAAGCCGCGCTCCAGCTTGATCATTTGCCTTCAGGGTTTGAGTGGATCAGTTTAGATGACAGCACTAATTCAACACTGGCCTTTGTGCGACGAGAAAAAGAGTCGGCTGAACACATATTGGTACTAGTGAATTTTACTCCGACCCCACACGGAAACTACCGTATCGGCACGCCACAGGCAGGTCGTTATGAATTGATCTTTAACTCAGATGAAACGCGTTTTTCTGGTAGCGGCTACCCTGTCGAAACATCGTATAAAACGACGAATCAAGCCAGCCACGGCAAAGAGCAAAGCATCGAAGTGAAATTACCACCGTTAAGCACCATAGCATTCAAATGGCACGCTAAATAACGCATAAGGAACAAAGTATGACTCGCAACTGGCACACGCAAGAAGGATTCCCTTTGCCTCTAGGGGCCACAGTAACGCCAGGAGGAGTCAACTTTGCCGTCTTTTCAGAGCATGCAGAGCAACTCTATCTATGCCTCTATAATGAAGCTGGTGATGAGCTTTCTAGATTACCTTTTACTCATAAGCAACGCGGTATCTGGCATATGGAAGTCCTCGATGTTCACGAGGGACAACATTATGGGCTCCGTGCTGAGGGGCCATTTGACTTAGAAGCGATGCACCTATTCAATCCAAGTAAGCTACTCATTGACCCTTATGCAAAGCGTTTAAGCAGTCGTTTGGTCTTTCATGATGAACAAATCACGCTGACACCTAATGGTCAATTGGACACCCGTGACTCTGGCGCTTGCGTCCCAAAAGCCATTGTCACAACTTCTAGTCCGAGCAAGCATTCACTCACAGCGAAACCAAAAGCCTCCGAAAGAAGCCTTTACGAGATGCACATTAAGGGGTTCAGTCAACAGCTCGATATTGACGCATCTCTTCAAGGCACTTACCTTGGCGCCTGCAGTGAGTCCGCCATTAATCACTTGACCTCATTGGGCATCTCAACCATTCAGCTAATGCCGTGCTTCGCCTTTGCTGATGAGATCCATTTACAAGAAAAAGGCCTGTCTAATTATTGGGGTTATAACCCGATCAACTTCTTCACGCCTGATGATCGTTATGCCATCTCTGACGCAGTGGAAGAATTTAAAACGATGGTGGCAACGTTTCATAAGGCGGGTTTTGAAGTCATCCTAGATGTTGTTTATAACCACACGGCTGAAAGCGAGTTAACGCATGGGACGACCTGTTACAGAGGACTCGATAACAGCAACTACTACCGCCACATCCAAGGTCAGTATCTAAACTTTACCGGCTGTGGCAACTGCGTTGATACTTACCACCCAGCCACCGTTAGACTGGTCTGTGACAGTATGCGCTATTGGGTAGAAACCATGGGGGTGGACGGTTTCCGCTTTGACTTAGGTGTCGACTTAGGCCGCGAGCAGCATGACTTCTCGCCTAATGCACCCTTGTTGCAAGCCATCTTACAAGACCCTGTTCTAAGCCAAACAACATTAGTGATGGAGCCATGGGACATCGGTCCAAACGGCTATCAAGTGGGGCATTTTCCACGTGGTTTTATCGAATGTAACGATAAATACCGCGATACCATCCGACGCTTTTGGCGTGGTGATGCCAACACAATACAAGAATTCGCAACCCGCTTAATGGGTTCTAGAGACCTGTTCCACAAGGGTCACAAATGCGCGCTGCATTCGGTTAACTACATTACCTATCACGATGGGTACACGTTACGCGACCTTGTGTCATACCATCGTCGTCACAACTTAGACAACCGAGAAAACAACCGTGACGGACATACTGATAACATCAGTCAGAACTTCGGTGTTGAAGGCGAGACGAACGATGTACGCATCAGAGAAGCGCGTCTTACTCAACAAAAATGCTTTATGGCCACACTCCTGTTTAGCCAAGGCACGCCTCATATATTAGGTGGCGATGAGTTGTCACATTCACAAAACGGCAATAACAACGCCTATTGCCAAGATAACGAAATCACTTGGTTAGGCTGGCACGATAGTGAAGAACGGCAAGTACTCAGCAACCTTATTTCCGAAGCATTATCGTTAAGACAACAGTATCCTGTTTTAGCTGAAGCCCTACTTCCAGACGATCCTTTATATCGACATAAAACGGCTGATGACATCGGCTGGTTTAATGAATTTGGACAGTCTATGAGCCTCGATGACTGGCAACATCCAGAACGAGATTACCTATCGGTTCAAATGATTGAGTCATCTAGCAACACCAAACTTTGGTTGGTATTTTATCGAGAGGATCAACCTATCAAGGTCCGCACACCAGATGGTTATGAAATAAAAAGCGTGCTATTTTGTACTGATAACAATGTTCAAACCCAACAAAATGAGTTCGAACTGGCTAGACGCTCAGTGTTATTGATTGAACTTACCTCTTAGTAGAACGAGTTCCTTCTGATTTAAGACGAGCCATATGAGAGAGGCGATACGTGGCAGAAGTAAGCATTCCTGATTTTAATAACCTTAAACCATCAAAAGAAGGGTCGAGTAACGCTTCCGCTTCGGTCGCGAATAAACGCGTATTAATCGTTGAAGACATCGGTGAAATGCGTCTTATGTTGAAATCACTGATGACCAGTCTTGGTTACAGTAAGATTGAAATTGAACCTTCAGGTCAAGCAGCCTTAAAACGTATTTTAGAGGGGCGTTACGACATTGTTCTATCAGATTATAATTTAGGTGGCAGTGTCGATGGTCAGCAGCTTTTAGAAATCACTCGTAAAACATACTCGCTAGATCATTCGACCATTTTTATGATGATCACAGCCGATACCGCTTATGAAGCCGTTGTCAGTGCCTTAGAATATCAACCGGATAGTTATTTAGTTAAACCCTTCCCACCAGAATCTTTTATGCGCCGACTAGGGCGTGTGATTAAACAAAAACAAGCATTTCATAACTTAAACCAAGCTCGCTTAAATGAGGACTGGGACCAAGTTATGGAAGAAGCTAAGTATGTTATGAGTAAGCATGCTCCCTACGCCAGTCTTTGCTTAAAATCCATTGGTGAAGCGTTATTTGCAAAGGGCGAGTACAAACAAGCTAAAACGCACTATATGCTGATTACTCAAAAACATAAAAATCTCGCATGGGCTTATTACGGTATTGCCCAATGTGAAATGGAAATGGAACAATACGCTGGCGCCGCTAAAAACCTTCAAACGACCATTAACCTTAGTAGACACTTTTTATCGGCTTATGACCTGCTAGCAGATGCCTACGAGAAACTTGAAGATTTAGAGCAAGCGCAAGCGGTTTTACGCTCAGTTCTTGAAGTCTCCCCACGATCTCCAGAGAGAAGCAAACGTATGGGGGATATAAGCGCAAAACTAAACGACTGGTCTTCAGCGGAACAAGCGTATGGTCGAGTCATTAGAGTTAGCCGCGACACGATTAATGAAACAGTTGAGATGTATTACGATCACCTCCAAGCCATTACCAATTTAATAAACTCTGGCGAAGAAGGTAAAACACTCAATGACAAGTTTAAACGCTCATTAACGCGCTTACGTATTATCGGCAAAGCGAGCCCAGTATCGGTCACTAACTCGTTTCGCATCGAAGTACAGCAGTACGTAACACGTAATCATATGGGCGAAGCCATAAAAACTTGGCACAATTGGAATCGTCTAATTGCCGATGGTAAAGCATCGCCCCTATCAGAAGGTCAAGAATACTCGCTTAAAAAACGTCTAGGCCTACTTTAACCCCTTTTTGAATGAGTAATATGGCCACTTCCAGCGACCACCCTTACAGTGCATTAACGCCCGACACCATTATGGATGCAGTAGAGTCAAAAGGACTTTACTGTGATTACCGTTTGTACCCTTTAAACAGCTATGAAAACCGCGTTTATCAAGTCGGCATTGAAGACTCTACGCCTCTTATCGCTAAATTCTATCGGCCACAACGATGGTCTAAAGCGCAAATCCAAGTCGAGCACGACGCCTTACACGCACTCGAAAAAGAGGACATTGCAGTCGCTGCCCCCATCACTCTTGATAACGAAAGCCTGTTTGAACATAACGGCTTTTACTTTTCGCTAACACCCAAGATCATAGGTGACTCACCTGAAGCAGGGGATTTAGACCAGTTATTTCAAATCGGTGAGTTGATTGGCTCAATGCACGCGGCGTCGGTTGACTGGACAACCGATGCAAAGCCTTTCATCAATTCCTTAGAGCGCGTTAAACAAGCTAAGAAGAAAGTCGAAGCATGCCCTTTTGTACCGAAATCGATGCGTGATGGATATGAGAAAGTTGTCGTATCTCTCGGCAAAAAAATGGAAACGATGTTAAAAACGCACTCAACGGCCCGTATTCGATTTATTCATGGGGACTGCCACCGCAGCAACATCATCAATGATCAAGGCCGCTTAACCTTGGTCGATTTTGATGACTGCAAAATGGGTTACGCAGTGCAAGATTTATGGTTACATATTACGGATGCCTCGGCGAAACAAACACAACTGAGCGAACTTATAGAAGGCTACGAAAGTTTTTGCTCATTTGATGCTCAAGAGCTGGATTTAATTGATGTCATGATGGCCGAGCGCCATATTAGTTATACGGCGTGGATTGCTGAACGCTGGAATGACCCCGCTTTTCCTGCCATTTTCCCTCACTTCATAGGCGAAGACTTTTGGCGCCAACATTTGCATGACCTAAATGATATTGTGGCTCATTGGGGAAAATGGCGCTGATTCATTACTCGCTGCTTCCGAGCTACAAATCTGTATAAGGTTGTTATCTGGGTCATTGAACGTGAACAATACGAAGCTACCACGATCAATTGGCCCTTCTAACAGCTCGATGTCGAGCTGTTCAAAATGCAAAATAAGTTGTTCAGCGGTTAAATCGCTTAACAAAGAGAAATGTGCTGCACCTTCTAATGCATGATGACGCATTTCTTGCCCAATGCTTTGAAATACTAGCTTCTCTTCACCTAATAACACGCCATGTCCCTGCTCACTGGGCAATAACTTCAACCCCAGCACGGTTTGATAAAAGGCCAAGGATTGATCAATATCCGCGACGGTGAGCACGACTGAATCAAAACGTCTAATCATTTATATTACCTTCCATTTCTGACGCCCTATCACTCTTATCGACATCCGCTTGAGCAAATAATTCAGGGAATATGCACGTGATACTGGTACCGCCTACGACTAACTTATCTTTGGTCGTACGAGATAAACGTTTCACTCTGTATTCGAGTTGCATAGCCAATTGCTTATGACAGACCTGCTCATACCAAACTAATGTTAAAGGCGCTTTGCCTTTTAAAAATCGTGCACCTTTACTTCCGCCAGCTTGATGTTCTTTAAAGCGGCGCTCAACATCGGTCGTGACACCCGTATACAAGGTGTTCTGACACGTTTTAATCATGTAAATATACCAAGGTAAACTCATTTTAAAAGTGTACTCGCACACCAAGTTGATAAAAATATTTGCTATTCCGAAAGGCACTTAACTCATGGTTATTAAACTAATAGTCAGAAAGCATGTCTATTCATTACAGAGCTGTTTACACTGCTAAGTTGTGTTATGTAAATCTATGAAAAGTGTCTAGTCTTTGTGAAGGTCATCCTTCATATTCCTGTTGAATCTACCTAAATAGTACGGAAGCCTAACCCAGTGTTCTCTTCGAGACTCATTTCTTTGCTACTTACAGCCATTTTAAGTCTTAGCTTAATCGGTTGTAGCGTAACGCCTTCTGAGCAACAGAGCTATTCTCAAAACGCGAATAACACCTTAGCAGCTGAAAACCAACAACTGTTCAATCGCGGCCTAAGTACTCAACAAACAACAACGTTATTAGACTTAATACCAGACCCAATTCTTTTGAATTTAATAGAGCAGGCACTCAAAGGCAATCCGAGTCTACAAAGGACTGCATTGTCACTCGAAGCCAATCGGTTATCTGTAAACGTCTCGCGCGCAAACCGTTTACCTCAAGCCAATGCCAGCGTATCGGCTAATGAAGTGGAAAATAGTGATACGCGTTACTCTAGTAGTGTCAATATAAGCTGGCAATTGGATGTTTGGTCCAAGCTTGCCGACGCCGACAACGCCGCTCAGAAAAATCTTGCTAGCGCCCATGAACTTTTTCGAGCCAGTCAGGCGACACTTGTCAGCAGCGTCATGAAAAATTGGTTGCAGCTTGTCGCCAATCAACATGCAATCTCGATTGAGAAGAAGCGTTTAGCCTTGCTGGAAACTAACGAGCGCTTGATTGTACAGCGATTTCGAAATGGCTTGGGAACGTTAGAAAATCTAGACGAAGCTAAGACTGCGACGTCTCAATCCCGAGCATCGCTTGCTCAATATCAAGAAGAATTCGCCAGCAGCAAACGAGCACTACGCCTATTAATGGGCTCAAATCAAACGGAGCCGTTTACTGTTCCAAAGAATTACCCTTCGGTTTGGCTAGATCTCAATCGATTGCCGATACAAGACTTAAGTCAGCGCCCTGACTTACGTGCCGCTTATCTGAGCATTGAAGCCGCTGATTTGGAGACCAGTGTCGCCTATAAAGATATGCTTCCATCGCTTAGTCTGAGTGCCGCATTAAGCGATAGCGGATCGTCATTGCGAGACGCATTATTTGTGTCTCCTATTTGGTCTTTGCTTGGACAACTTAGCGCGCCGTTATTTCAAGGTGGCCGGTTAAAAGCGAACTATAAAATCGCGCAATTAGAGACAGCACAAGCCTATCAAGATTACCGTGAAACACTGTTAACGGCCGTGAACGAAGTGGAAAATACACTGGGTCAAGAGCAAGTACTCACCCAACGCCGACAATATCTGCAAGCCGCCCTCAACAGTGCAGAGAGTAATCGCCAACAATACGAGCAAAAATATCGCTCCGGAATTGTTGCACTGAACGATTTAATCAGCGCGCAACAGGCCGTGTTTAATCTTCAAGCACAACTCGATACCTTGTTATTTCAGCAACTGAGTAATCGCGTGGATTTAGGCCTCGCTTTAGGACTAGGAATCACCCAACCATGAAACGTTTTTTACCTTGGATTACCCTAGGTCTTTCTATCATCGTGTTAGCCGCCGTTTACGTTTACATCAGTGCCGCGATGCATAAACAGGACGCATCTTTTAGCCGGCAACGTCCGCCGGCTCAAGAAACGCCCTTAGATGTCAGTGTCATTACAGTCAATGTTTCGTCTCATGCTGCGGCCATCGGTGCGGTAGGGGTTGCTCAACCGCATCAAAACCTGACACTCACCTCTCAAGTCAGTGGCGAAGTCATGACGCTTGCGGATCAATTTGAAATCGGCTCTCAGGTTAAACAAGGTCAAACATTATTAACGTTAAGCAATATTAGCCTAAAATCTGATCTAGCCAGTGCGCAGAATCAGTTAGCCAATGCGGCTCTGGCATTGAAAGAAGAACAGCGTCAAGTCGAACAAGCCAATGCAGAATGGCGCGCAGCGGGACTTGATGGCGATCCGGCTTCGGACTTAGTACTGCGAGCACCGCAATTAGCATCCGCAAAAGCGGATGTCACCGCCGCAAAGGCGGCATTAGCGCTCGCAAAAGACAACGTTGAAAAACTATCTATTAAGGCCCCTTTTGACAGCATTGTCGTTTCCAAGGATGTCTCTCTTGGCAGTTACCTAAGCAGTAACACACAAGTTGCGACGCTATACAGCACAGATCGTGTCATGATCAATATTGAATTGAGTTTGCAAGATTGGCAGAAACTGCCCGATGCGCAGACGTTAATAGCAGAGAGGTGGTCCGCCACCGTTCAATCGGTAAACGGTCATGACACATGGCAAGGCTATGTTAAACAAGCAGGATTTCATGTGGATTCAGCCTCAGGATTACGCAGTTTATTTATCGCCGTAGATCGCCCCCTCGAGCAAACACCTGCCCTACTGCCAGGCAGCTATGTCAAAATTGCGCTCGAGGGAGCCCAGCAACAACGCCTTTGGCAACTGCCAAATTCCGCACTCAGCCAAAAAAGCCAGATTTGGTATATTGACCAAGATAATCGCTTAGCGAACTTTGATACAACACCGGTATTCGTAGACCAAACGTCTGTCTATATTGAACCGCCTGCCGTCTTGCAAAACACTCCGCAACAAGTACTGACACACCCTTACAACAGTTATTTGACAGGGATGTTAGCTAACCCGCTACAGAGAGCGACGCAATGAATTCTGAACAAGCCAGAGGTATTATTCCTTGGTTCGCAAACAACCCAGTTGCCGCTAATTTATTATTAGTTCTGGTCATTGCGCTGGGCGTTATCAATATGGACAGCCTAAACCGAGAAGCGTTTCCAAGCTTAACGCCAAATGAAATCTCGGTCTCCATTCGTTACGACAGCGGCTCAGCCCAAGCCACTGAAGAAGGTGTTTCAATTCCAATGGAGCAAGCACTCCAAGACGTACTGGGTATAAAATCCATCACCACGACATCAAGTGCCAGCAGTGCCAGTGCTCGTATTGAGATGCAAGATGGCTATGATATTGACGAATTAATGGATGATATTAAAGACGAGTTGGACCAAGTTACGTCTTTTCCAGATGAAGCTGACCCGCCTGTCGTCAGTAAAGCCATGCGTCAAGAACACGCGATTTGGATTCAACTGTATGGTGATTCGGACCGACGGACATTACAAACATTAAGCAAAGAGCTCGAATCAGACTTACTTGAACAGGCGAATGTAAATTCTGTCTCTATCTCCGGTTGGCTGGATCCCACCATGCTTATCGACGTTGATAAGACAAAGCTTGAAGCCTATGGCTTAACCTTATCGGACGTAGCAGCTGCAATTAACAGTGAATCCAGTCCTGCACGTGTGGCCACTCTTCGTAACGAAGACCTTTACTTGCATGTTCGCGCGTCTTCTCAAGCATACGTCAAACAAGAGTTTGCTAACATTCCTGTTCGTACGTCTAATAGCGGTGCTGTATTACGCCTAAAAGACATCGCTACCATTACCGATGCCTTTGATGACGAAGATTTTATGCTATCTCGTTTTAACGGCGAATCGAGTTTAGCATTGCAAGTACTGACAACAGGCCGCGATGACATCAGTAAATCTGCCGAAGCGGCCAAACAGGTGGTTCAAGAATGGCGACAAAGCGGGCGCTTGCCACAAAGTGTGTCATTAGACACTTGGTACGACCGCAGTGAATCCATCAACAGCCGTTTGTCTCTGATGATCAAAAACGCCATCACCGGTATTGTGCTGGTATTCATTATGCTGGCGATATTCTTGAACTTAACCGTCGCTTTTTGGGTAGCGATGGGGCTGCCCTTTATTTTCTTCGGCACCCTATTTGTAATGGGCTTGGACAGCATCGCGCTGACGCTAAACCTGTTTACCACTTTTGGCTTTATTATGGCGCTGGGGATCGTCGTCGATGATGCCGTGGTGATTGGCGAAAGCGTCTACAGCGTTCGTTCAAAAGAAGGTGACACACTCGCAAACACCATAAAAGGCACCATGCGCGTGGCCGTCCCAACCTTGTTTGGTGTTTTTACGACGGTTGCTGCATTTTGGGCACTATCGAATATAGAAGGACGACTGGGACAGCTATACGCTCAATTCGCCGCCGTTGTTGCCATTTGTTTAATCTTGTCTGTTATTGAGTCTAAACTCATCTTGCCGGCTCATTTAGCCCATCTGAATACACACCGGAAAGCGCGTACCAATCTATTGGCTAGAGGATGGGGCAGCATTCAGAACTCAGCTGATGCGGGCTTGCAGTGGTTTAATCACCGCATCTACGCCAAGCTGATACATCATTCGATCAACCATCGTTATGCTGTCTTAGTACTCTTTATTACGGTATTCGCCTTAGTCATCTCAATGCCCTTTACGGGTGCCATCCGCATGAGTTTTTTCCCGAATATACCTGGGGATACCATTCGTGCCAATGTATCTATGTACAGTGATGTGAGTTATGGTCAAACACACCGTGTGCTTACCTTACTCGAACAAACCGCACGTGCAACGGATGAAACCCTACGCAAGGGTTCCGATGCGCTCGGCATAGAGCATTTACAAGTCACCGCCAATGGCGATCAATCAGGCCGACTACGTGTCGAATTAGCGTCCTCAGCCCCCTATTCCGCTGCAGAGTTTGCTCGTACTTGGCAATCGTTATCGGGTTCACCGGAAGGGGTAAGCAATCTGCGAATCAGAAGCTCCTGGCAATCTATTGATGCCCTACGCATTGAGCTTCGCGGCAGCGACAACACGGTACTAGAAGGTGCCATGGAAGAACTGACCAACAAACTAGGTAGCGTCTCTGCGGTTCGAGGTCTAGAGCAAAGTGATTCAGCCACTGAGTCTCGATTGGTATTACGGCTAAACGATCAAGGTCGCGCCTTAGGATTATCGACCAATACACTAGCGGGTCAGATCATGAGCAACTTTGATGGGCAGGTGGTCCAGAAATATCAGCGCGACAATGCGGAAATCGAAGTTCGCATTGGTTATCCAGATAACCAAAGAGAAAGCCCAGCGAATATTTTAAACACATTGGTGACTTTAAACGATGGTACACGCGTGCCACTCGACTCGGTGGCGACGCTAAGTCAAGAAACCGCTCAAACGAAGATCACTCGCATCGACAGTAAGCGCTCTATTTACTTGTCCGCCGAAGTAGATAAAGACTTGATGTCGGCGACAGAAGTCGTGGATTACTTAAAGAATGCCATCGAACCTGAAATGAATCAGCGCTTCCCATCCGTAGACATGTATTACTCTGGTGAAGCTGAGGAGCGTGAAGAAACAGAATCGTCTATGGTACAAATGTTTGCTATCGCCATGTTGATTATTTACGGGTTGTTGGCCATTCCATTAAAATCTTACAGCCAGCCCATCATCATTATGATGGCCATTCCGTTTGGGATTGTTGGCGCATTACTGGGTCATTGGTTTTATGGTTTAGCGCTGGGTATTTTCTCGCTCAATGGGATCATTGCCCTGTCAGGCGTTGTGGTCAATGACAGTCTATTGCTTACCGCTCGCTTTAATGAATTGCGCAAAGAGACAAAGCACTTACGCAAAGCCATTATCGAAGCCTGTCAAAGTCGCTTGCGTGCCGTATTGCTCACCTCAGTCACGACTTTTGCGGGGCTAATTCCGATCCTTGGAGAAACATCAAGACAGGCACAAGTCATGGTCCCCGCTGCCATATCCTTGGCCTACGGTATTCTCTTTGCAACGGTAATTACACTGGTTTTGATTCCTGTATTATTGATGATTCAAGAAGACTTCAAACAGCTCTTACGTCGAATCAAACCTCTGCTGTCAAATGACAGCCGCGAATCGACTTCTGACTCACCAAAATAGTACTAAACAGCTCCCATGATAAAAGCGCCAGCCCACACCGTGGACTGGCGCTTTTTATTGGCTAAAAACATTTCAAATTGCTGTTTTTATGCACTCTTCGACTAAAGTCTCAATTCTTCTTTACATCGTCACTGCTACATTCAATGTGCAAATAAAAATAACAAAGGAGTCGACGATGTCGGATCATACTCAAAACCAAGAAAACTACTGGAAGGCGAACGTCAGATTGATATTTGGCTGTTTAATCGTATGGGCACTTGTCTCGTACGGTTTCGGCATTCTGCTTCGTCCAATGCTATCAGGGATTGAAGTCGGGGGCACTGATTTAGGATTCTGGTTTGCTCAACAAGGCTCAATTATCAGCTTTATTGTCCTAGTGTTTTTCTACGCATGGCGTATGAATAGCCTAGATAAAGAATTTGGACTTGAGGAGTAATGACCATGAGTCAATTCACGATTAACTTGTTGTTTGTAGGGGCATCCTTTGCACTCTACTTTGGTATCGCGATTTGGGCACGCGCAGGCTCAACAAAAGAGTTCTATGTTGCTGGCGGTGGTGTCCATCCGGTCATGAATGGTATGGCCACTGCAGCTGACTGGATGTCTGCGGCATCCTTCATTTCCATGGCTGGCTTAATTGCAGCAGGTGGTTACGCCAACTCTACTTTCTTGATGGGTTGGACAGGTGGCTACGTATTGTTGGCAATGCTGTTGGCTCCTTACCTACGTAAGTTCGGTAAGTTCACTGTGCCTGATTTCATCGGTGACCGCTTCTACTCAAGAACAGCGCGATTAGTCGCTGTTGCCTGTTTGATTGCAGCGTCTGTGACCTACGTTATCGGTCAAATGACGGGGGCTGGCGTTGCGTTCTCTCGCTTCCTTGAAGTAGACAAAGATACCGGCTTGATCATCGCTGCTGTGGTTGTATTCTTCTACGCTGTATTAGGCGGTATGAAAGGTATTACCTACACACAGGTTGCGCAGTACTGTGTATTGATCGTAGCTTATACGATTCCAGCGGTCTTTATCTCGCTTCAACTGACGGATACATTCATTCCAGCCATTGGCCTATTCTCTGAGCACACTCAGTCCGGTATGCCTTTGCTACAAAAATTGGATGAAGTCGTACGTGAGCTTGGTTTCAGAGACTACACCGCTGATGTAGACAATAAACTGAACATGGTTCTGTTTACTTTGTCACTTATGATCGGTACAGCAGGTCTACCTCATGTGATCATTCGTTTCTTTACAGTGCCTAAAGTGGCTGACGCTCGTTGGTCTGCTGGTTGGGCACTTGTCTTCATCGCGTTGCTTTACCTAACTGCACCAGCAGTGGCATCTATGGCTCGCTTGAATCTTATGACGACTATTTACCCTGATGGCCCAACAGAAAACTCAATCGCATACGATGAGCGTCCTGATTGGATCCAAACGTGGGAACAAACAGGTCTAATCCAATACGAAGATAAAAATGGTGACGGTCGTATTCAGTTCTACAATGACACACCTGCCTTCGCTGAAGAAGCTACGGCACGTGGTTGGGCTGGAAATGAGCTAAACGTTAACCGTGATATCTTAGTATTAGCAAACCCTGAAATTGCTAACCTTCCTAGTTGGGTTATTGGTTTGATTGCGGCAGGTGGTTTAGCCGCAGCGCTATCAACGGCAGCAGGCTTACTATTGGCTATTTCGTCTGCTATTAGTCATGATTTAATCAAAGGCTCTATCAATCCTGATATAACCGAGAAAGGTGAGTTACTTGCTGCACGTGTGTCTATGTTCTTTGCCATTATTATTGCAACGTATTTAGGTATGAACCCACCGGGATTTGCGGCTCAGGTCGTCGCTCTGGCGTTCGGTATTGCGGCGGCGTCTATCTTCCCTGCACTAATGATGGGTATCTTCTCAAAACGTGTAAACAGTAAAGGGGCGGTGTTAGGTATGCTAGCGGGTCTAGGCTCTACACTGGTATACATCTTCACGTACCTAGGTTGGTTCTTCATCCCTGATACAAATACACTTGCGAATACGCCAGATAACTGGTTATTCGGTGTGTCTCCGTTATCGTTCGGTGCCATCGGTGCGGTCATCAACTTCGCAGTTGCGTTCCTTGTTTCAAGCATGACAGAAGACGTTCCTGAAGAAATTCAAGAACTTGTTGAAAGTGTTCGTTACCCTAAAGGGGCAGGCGGCGCTGTCGACCATTAATTGTTAGCCTTGCTGACGATGCCTAGCTCCCTTGGAGCTAGGCAACTTTATAACAAATAATAAGAAGGTGACTTTATGCTTTGGGAATTAATCGCGACCATCTGTGCTGGCTTAGCTGGGGCTGGTATCGCACTCTTTATCCGCAAGCTGTCCTTTAAGAAAGCACCTAAATGGCTGGTTCCCACTTTAGCAGGACTCGGCATGATCACGTTTCAAATTCAGAGTGAATACACTTGGTATTCACACCAAGCAAGCTTACTTCCTGAAGGGGTTGTGGTTGTTAAAACAGTCGAAGAAGAAGCGCCTTGGCGCCCTTGGAGTATGTTTTATCCTCAGACAACACGCTTCATTGCTGCAGACATCAAAAATGCGGCACAAAACCATGTTAATCAAGATGTGTATTTAGTCGATTTGTATTTCTTTGAACGTCGTTTGGCCGCTAAACGCGTGACACAAGTGATACATTGCGCGGCTGGCGCTCGAGCAAACTTCACTGATCAATTACATGTTCCTAATGGTACTCAGCTAAACAATGATGATTGGGTTCCATTAGCCGATAGCGATCCATTACTTGAAGCTGTATGCGATCATCGCGCTTCATGAAAAGAACTCAGGTAATAACGCTAAAGTAAATTTGTTCTAAGAAGCGTTTTCTCTGACAATAAAAGGCTCTCTCATTGGAGCCTTTTATGCTTTTTGACGATTCTCATCGCGATACTCTCTATAACATCATCTTCCAACGACGAGATGTACGAAGAGACTTCCTTCCCACACCGATCCCTGACGACATCATTCTGCGCTTATTAACCGCTGCACATCACGCACCTAGCGTTGGTTTTATGCAACCTTGGGACTTTATTGTTATAAAAGATCCCTCTACGCGTCGCAAAATTAAAGAAGGCTTTCTAATTGCCAATGAGGTTTCTGCAGATAAGTTTCAAGGGGATAGGAAAAGCCTGTATCGAACGCTCAAGCTTGAAGGGATCGAAGAAGCGCCACTGGGCATCTGCATCACTTGTGATCGCTCGAGAACAGGTGATGTCGTGTTAGGCAAGACGATAAAACCTGAAATGGATCTCTATAGCGCCGTATGTGCCGTACAAAACTTGTGGCTGGCGGCTAGAGCAGAAAACCTTGGCATGGGATGGGTGAGCATTTTAGACGATGATGTACTCTATAACACTCTTAATATACCGCGTGATTTGAATATTATTGGTTATTTTTGTATTGGTTACGTCGAGCAGTTTCAAAACACACCCGATTTACAACAGTTTGGCTGGCAGGATCGACGCCCATTGGAAGATGCCATTCACTTTGAGACCTGGAATACAAAATAGATGAGTTTTATTCAACTATTAGACTAATTTATATCGTTTGAGTTTAGTGAGTGCTGCACCTATCATGTGCAGCATAAAGTGATGCACTTACCATGAGCAAAACTACTTTAGATAACCAAAGGAGAGTTATATGAAAACTAAATCACTAGTTGAACTAATCGAATCTGTTGATACCAGTTACCTAACAGAACAAGAGCGAGTTGAAGCCATCGCACGAGCACAAGCAGCAGAATACTTTGCTGAATTAGTCGTTTCTGCAATGTCTTGGGTTAAGAACAAACTTGTTGGTAAACGCACTCAGTTCAACCCAGCTAAACACTCCCACGCTTAATCATTGCTAGATTAGCGTTAGGTTAAAGGCGCAAAAATAACACAAAAACGCGCTTACCTAGCCTACCTTCCCTTCTTGCACACTCCTCCTTGTTAGACCTTCAATTTATTCTTATCGCACAAATATTCCGCTACCAGTAAACCAATAGGCATAAAAAAGGCCGCCTATGGCAGCCCTTCTTAGTCTTAGCAAATCAAGCACTGTTAGTGCTGATGACCGCCTTCACCGTGAACGTGACCGTGCTCAACTTCTTCTGCCGTTGCTTCACGAACTTCCACGATTTCTACTTCAAAGCTAAGTGGCTTGCCTGCTAGCGGGTGGTTACCGTCTAGTACAACACCATCTTCTTCTAGACCCACTACTACAACTGGCTGCTGACCATTTGGCGTTTGTGCCATGAACTGCATGCCAACTTCAATAGAATCAACACCTTGGAAGTTTTCACGTGGCACTGATTGAATAAGTTCGTCATGAACTGGTCCGTAACCTTCTTCAGGAGTCACGTCAACTTTCAAAGCATCGCCAGCTGATTTACCCTGAAGTGCGTTGTCTAGACCTTCAATGATATTACGAGCACCACTAAGGAATACTAGAGGCTCTTGACCTGCAGATGAATCTAAAACTTCACCGCTCTCATCAGTCAGGGTGTAGTGCATGCTCACAACTGTGTTTTCTGCGATTTGCATTGTTTTCTCCTAAGTTTGGTTTGGGGAACGAGTGTTTGATTAAAGCAATATATATCGCATCACACCGTCACAACACGCACCCTAAGTTGAAATCGACCACAATGGTAACTAAGCCAAACTTAGTTGACTACCGTATCGGGCGTTTTCTCTTTAATTTCTGTCAATTTGTTTATATTTTAGGCAAAAATTGACTGATATTCAGCGTATGACTATTGCCTAACCATGATGCCCCCTGAGTATGGTCAAATAATGCGTCGCCACTTAAAGGGTGGAACAATACATCCAAGTTCTGTCGATGGTAAATCAGCCAGGGGAGAACTCGGTCAAACAGATGCGCAGAAAATGTGATTTGTACACTCCACATGGGGTGAGGTCCAACTTTTCTCTGATGAAAACGCCCTATTGTCACATCATATTGATCGGCTAATTGCTGTGTAATATGCTGTGCGGTTTCAAGTCCAGCTTGATCGTTGTAATAAAGATGGGCATGGTATTCTTTTATATCTTCTACTCTCATAAGAGGGTTTACCTATCCATTATCTAGTGTTGGTAACATGCTACCACTCTATAAAAATGAAATAGACTAGAGCCAAAGAAAAACACCGTTTCATCAGGTGAAATACTCCACTCAAGACCAATGTCTAAAGGCAAGCCCTGCCCGCTGTGCTAAATTAAGCCTCATATTCTTTAGTTAACAGTATAAGAGTGCCTGCATGACGGCTTTTTGGGTTTTACTCGCCATCCTCTACATATTAGGGCTGTTCTGGATTGCCAATTGGGGCGACAAAGACAGCCCTATTGCGAGACGCTTTACTCGCCACCCACTGGTCTACAGCCTTTCTCTGGCGATTTACTGTACCGCTTGGACGTTTTATGGTGCCATCGGTGAAGCGACACGCTCAGGCTGGAGCTATTTACCTATTTTACTTGGCCCGATATTGCTCTATCTCTTTGGCTTTGGTCTTCTACGTAAAATGATCTTCGTAAGCCGTCGGCAAAACATCACCTCCATTGCGGACTTTATCTCATCACGTTATGGGAAACGTCCACTGACCGCGCCTGTCGTCATTTTAATCTGTATGTTAGCGGTGATCCCATACATCGCACTGCAACTTAAAGCGATCGGATCTAACTTTGCTCTATTCGTAAACCAAGACGAAAATTCGGCAAGTTTAGTCGTGTTTGTCGCGACGGTGCTCATTGGCGTTTTCGCCATGTTGTTTGGTACGCGTAAAGTAGAAGTGACCGAATATCGCTCCGGTATGATGCTAGCGATTGGCAGTGAGTCTTTATTCAAGCTTACGGCCATCATCGCAGTGGGAATGGTGGCTATTTTTGCGGTACCTCACGACTCATTTAACGCATTTTTCGCCTCAGCTGATTTAAAGGTATGGGACACAGGCACCCTCTTTTCCTTTCCATTCCTAATGCAAACCGCAATGGCTGCCGCTGCCGTCATTTGCTTACCACGACAATTTCATGTCACCGTGGTGGATCACCAGAACGATAAACAATCTAAAACCGCTCGTTGGGTGTTTCCACTCTATTTACTGATTTTTGCCGTGCTAATCCCTCCGATTGCGATTGTCGGTCAGAGTATTTTTAGTAGCGATATAAACGGTGATACTTATGTCATTCAACTGGCACTAGAGTCAGAAAATCTTCCTTTACAAATGCTGATGTTTTTAGGGGGCATGTCTGCAACCACTGCGATGGTGATCATCGCCACCTTCGCTTTGAGCATTATGATCAGTAACGATGTAATCCTACCTTTAATGTTGGCACGCAATAAAAACCAACGCCAATCGCTACCAACGTACAATCGACGAATTTTACTTATTCGCCGAATCGCTATGCTGGGCATTCTGGCTTTGTCATTTGTGTATTATCAAGAAATGGCGAACAGTGAATCCTTAGCCAGTACGGGGTTAATCGCATTCTCATTGGTATTTCAGCTGGTACCGGCGGTCATTGGTGGACTGTACTGGAAACGAGGGCATGCATACGGTGTTTATACTGGGTTAACGCTTGGTTTCCTTTGTTGGTTCTTGTGGATGCTTCTGCCCATTACTGGCGGCAGCGACATGTCCTTAGCCTATTACAACTCTCGTTCCGAGTTAATTAGCTACGGGGCTCTGATCAGTTTAATTGCAAACATCATCGGCTATGTCATAGGGTCACTGTTAGCGAACGAACGTTTAGTCGACCGTATCCAAGCCACTGCGTTTGTTACGCCTACGTCGGAAGTCGAAAGCCGTTTCTTCAAGCCTAAAAGCAAAGCCACCAACGGCGACTTATTTGTTCTGCTAGAAACCTTCCTTGGCCAGCAAAAATGCGCTGAGGTAATCAGTAGCTTTAAGCAAAACTATAACGAAGAGCCACTTGCTAACCAGCTCCCTACTCGGCTATTTATCGAGTACTGTGAACGTGTTCTCGGCGGCGTCTTAGGCGGCTCTTCAGCGCGAACCATTATTAACTCACTATTGGTCGACAAGCAGATCAAAGTTGAAGAAATGGTGACCTATCTAGATGAAGCCACACAAGCGATTCAGTTTAACCAAAATCTTTTGTTTATCTCCCTAGATAACCTTGATCATGGAATCAGCGTTGTGGATAAAGAACTGCGAATGGTCGCTTGGAACAAAACCTATATGTCACTTTACCCCTACCCTGAAGGCATGCTGAAAATAGGTTTACCCGTCGAAGAGCTTATTCGTTTTAACGCCGTTAATGGCGAATGCGGCGTCGGCAATATTGAAGAGCTGGTCAATAAGCGCTTGGAACATCTACGCAAAGGCACAGGACACCGATTCTTACGTCGCCGAGCCAATGGTCGCGTCATCGAAATGGTAGGAAATCCTCTACCTAACGGTGGGTTTGTGACCAGTTTTACCGATGTCACCGAGCACATTGAAAGCCAGCAAGCGCTAAAAGATGCCAACATCGATCTTGAAAAGCGAGTCGTCGCGCGCACCCAAGAAGTTCAAGGTATCAATCACGAACTCAGACAAGAAATCGACCGTCGTGGGCAAGCTGAACAAGAGCTGATGTCCGCTAAAGCTGAAGCGGAACGAGCCAATGCGTCAAAAACAGAGTTTTTGGCATTGGCCAGTCACGATATTCTGCAACCTTTAAATGCTGCAAAATTGTATCTAGGCGCTTTGCAAGACAGTCATGTTTCTGCCGATTTCGCCAAAACGTTACATAAATTAGGTGACTCTCTAGAATCGACCGAGACCCTGATTTCAACACTGTTAGAAATCGCTCGCCTTGATCAAGGCGCGATCAAACCGGCTTTAACAGATTGCGATATTCAACCGATTATTGAGCCAATTATTGCAGAGTTTGGTGTCATTGCAGAAAGCAAAGGTTTGCACTTAGGCACTCACCTGCGTCCGTGTCGCGTTCACAGTGACCCGATCTATTTGCGCCGTATTATTCAAAATTTTGTATCTAATGCCGTTAAATACACCGAATCAGGTCGTGTATTAATCTCTGTTCGCCCAACCAAGGACCATGTCCGTATTCAAGTGTGGGACACCGGTGTTGGCATTCCTGAAAGCGAACAAGCAAAAGTATTTGATGATTTCTACCGTTGGGAAAATAACCGCGAGCCAGGTATGGGACTAGGGCTTGGATTAGTCCGACGGATGCAAAAACTGCTGGGGGTCTCTACGAACGTACGCTCAACGCCACACAGAGGTAGCTGCTTTACTATTTTAGTTCCTAAAGCTCGTCATGCGGCCAAACCCAAACACAAAGAAACCGTGGTGCCACTGACCACCATCAATAAAGCATTGGCCATGTGCCACATTTGGTGTATTGACGATGACCCAAACAACCTAGAAGCCATGACGACTTTACTCGACAAATGGCATTGTACCTACCGTACATTCAGTCGCTATGAAACAGCTCTAGTAAACGAAGAAGATATGATCCCCGAACTGTTGCTAATGGATTATCAACTGAATGACGGCAACGACGGAATTGAATTGATTGAACGCTTACGTCAACGCTTTAAGCGAGACATTCCAGCTGTTCTTATTACCGCGGTAAGGACGGACGAGCTGGCACAAACTTGCGCTGAGAAAAATATTGCGTATATGCCAAAACCAGCAAAGCCCGCAAAATTGCGAGCTTTGGTTCAGCATATTATTACTCAGCGCGGTCAAGCCGACTAAGCTTGGCTATGAGGAGGCGTTAACCCACAGCCACGTAGAATAATGTCACTTAAGGTATTTCCGACACGTTCTAGATCTGTCTCTTCGTATCGCTCTTTGCCCGTTAAGGCCAAAATCTGAGCTTCGAAGTCTGCATAATGCTGCGTTGTCGACCAAATCATAAAGATGAGTGCTGTGGGCTCAACCTTGCGCATTTTTCCTGATTCAATCCACTGCTCGATAACCCCCACACGCGATTGCAGCCATGGGCGTAGATCTTCTTTAAGGTAGCCGCCAATGTATTGCGCCCCCTGAATCACTTCTTGAGCAAAAATACGTGATGAGCGGCCGTTCTCAAAGCTTTGACGCAACTTAGTACGAATGAACCCATCTAATACAATGGCAGGATCGTCCTCAGCCGTTGCTTTATCGAATAAATCATTCCAACTGTCGGCAATGTTGTTCAACACCTGCTTGTATAGGTTTGCTTTAGAATGAAAGTAATAAACAATATTGGGCTTTGGCAATCCCGCACGTTCGGCGATATGCTGCAGACTCGCACCACCAAAACCTTTCAGACCAAATTCAATTTCAGCCGCTTCTAATATACGCGAAAACACTTCTTCGCGGTTGGCTTGACGCTTACTCATGAGTATTCATATTCCTTCAATTTATCCACGTATATGATCCAATTGATCCGATACAAGGGAATTTGGCGCCAGCTCATAGGCCCGACCAAAACCTTTAACAAAACGTCCGCAGTGCGGCGTTAGTTTAAACATTTGAAAATCGCCTAGCTGTAGTAGCTGAACCACGATATCACCATGACGTTGCACTAATGCGTCGCCGATAATCGCCCAGCGTTTATCGTTTCGCATCACTGTACTAACCGCCATGTCATACTGTAGGCGCCTTCTGGCGTATACTGTATCGCATTCCGACTCATCATCAATGATCAAGACCGACGCTTTTTGTGCTTTTCTTAGGGCTGCTGTATGAAGCGCTAAAGCACTCACTAAAATGTACAGTGAGTTTTCATAAGCGACAAATGGCGAATAGGAAGCAATTGGCGACCCATTCTCATCCACCACAGCCAACATCAGAGATTGTTTGGCTTCCAGAAATAAAGAGATCTCTTGTTCAAGCTCACTGGCTAAGCGCTGATTTTTCACTCTTCCCTCACTGTACTACATCGTTAAATTTACGCGTTAGCTAACAATGCTTTCAAATCTGCTGCGGTGGTTAGCTTGCCTTCGTCCTCAATATTTGGAAAAACGGCTAACGTAATGTTGTCTTGCTCTAAGCTCGGCAGCCACATGCTTAGAAACGTTTCTAACGAGACTTCCACTGGTTCACAGTCATCCCATTCTTCTACCGCCCATTGCGCCGCAAAATCCGCATCTGGCCAAACCATCACACAGTCGCCATCATCGGTTTCGACCATGACAAAGCCTTCTTCGTTACTCAAACTCCAGACGACTTTGCTTTGATTGACGCTGTTAACAAAATACTCAAGACGCACATCGTCAGGAGATGCCAAAAGCTGAATTCGTTGATCTAGGCTCAGTTCTTCGCTCATGTTTAATTCTCTATATTCGACAGTTTAAAATAACGCAACTTCTGCTTCGGTTAACGAGCGGTACTGACCCTCAGCTACATCCGCAACAGTTACAGTGGCAATGGCTTCACGATGTAATCGTTCTACACGATTGCCAGTAGCAGCCAGCATTCGTTTCACTTGGTGATATTTGCCTTCGGTAATACTGAGCAAAATCTCATGGCTTGATACGCGCTCAGCCACAGCAGGCTTAGTCAAACCTTCTTCGTTATTCAGCTGAACACCTTTGCTTAACATTTCAAGATCGGCGTCCGTCACTTCGTCTATTGTCCAAACACGGTACTGTTTAGCACAATCGCTTTTCGGGGACGTAATGCGATGCAACCACTGACCATCTGTTGTCAGCAACAACAGACCTGTGGTGTCCATGTCTAATCGTCCGACAACACGTAAGTCTTTTTGCTCATGGGTTTCGATCAAATCAAGCACGACAGAATGTTCGCCGTCTTCAGTAGCGCACACGTACCCTGCAGGTTTATTAAGTAAGAAGTATTTTTCTTGGGGCCATGCCAAACGTTTATCTCGTAAAAAGATCTCATCCGTCTGTTGTACAGAGTGGTTGGCTTTTTTTATTTCAACACCATTAACTGTCACATTTCCTTTGCCAATTAATACTTTGGCTTCTTTACGGGACAAGCCCAATGTGTGGGAAACATAGAAATCTAGGCGCACGATGGCATCTGAAAAAGATTTTGACATATATTTTTTGGCTGGCTCATTTGATTGGTAAAAGACGTCCTAATAAGACACGCAAATAAGCCATAAAGCAGAGGAAAGTACGACGTTGCGGGCCTTTAGGGCATGATGATAATCATACCTGACCCGCACCGTTTAAGAAATGGAGATTCTAGATCGTTATTAGAAGGAAACGCTGTAACGACCCGGTTTGTGGTTCATGACCAACATAAAGTTAAGCACAATCGCACCCAGCACTGAAATCGCAATCAACGAAATATCGACGACGAAAATGGACATCAAAACGACTGAACAATCGACGGCCATCATGAATTTACCAATCGGCACACCACGAGTTTGGAATAAGTAACGCGCTAGGATATTCAATCCTCCCAAGCTTGCATTATGACGAAACAACATCACAAACCCGACACCAATCAAAAAACCGCCTGCAATGGAGGCATAAATTGGGTTGATATCATTCAAATGCAAAAACATCGGCGTGATATCAGAAAATACCGAAACGAGGAACACAGCGGCAAACGTCTTTAACGTAAATTCCCAACCAATACGGCGGATCGATAACCAATAGAAAGGTAAATTGATCACAAAGAAAATCTGGCCAAATGAAAACGATGTCAAATAGTTTAGCAAAAATGCGATCCCTGCCGTACCGCCCGTCAAAAGCCCAACTTGCGTATAAAAATTAATGCCTAGAGCAATCATCAAGGTACCGGCAATGATTGCTTGCGCATCTTCTAAAAAAGTATGGCGCTTGATATCAGACACAGCCACAGACATATAAACCTCACACTCAATAATTCTAATAAGCGTGTATTTTAGTCTTTGACATCGGTCTACTCTACGGGAGCGGCCTTTTTAAATAGATACATCGACCGTAAAGTGTCCATATTTATGGACACCTCAAGAGCGCAGCAATGTCATGATCAACAACAGCAGTATTCCGCCCAATGCCAGCGTCAACAAATCAGTAACCATAACTCCCCTGCCATACCGTTACAGTAGAGGCTTGCTGCTTAAGCCAATTAACACGATGAACCCGTTGAGCAACGGCCAGTTTATTGCCGTACGTCTGCTGAAATAACCCCCACTCAAAGCGAATATGATTCGCAACGTGGTCAATCAATTGACGATGTTCTGGCAGGATATTGGGTGCAACAATGACACTTTGTAGAAAATGTACGCCGCGTTCAAAATAGTCGTTCGCCTGAAGCCATTCCTTCATTGAAATGGACACTTCAGCCAGACTCATATAACTGACAACCACCGCCGAAACGGCAGATTCCGCATCGAGCTGAAAATCGTCTTCAAAGGTAGCTTCAGCACAGGCTAAGGCTTTTTTACTCAATTCCTGTGCATCAACATAGTCTGCACGTGTATGTGCTTCATTTGCTTGTCGAGTTAAATGTTGCCAGTAAACCATAAGACTCTCCCTCCTTTAGATAACAATGATTATCATCTACAAGATAAAGAAAGTCCACACAAATGAGAAAGGTTCTCAAACTACCATTCAATTCCCGGTTGCGCTTTGACGCCATGCTCAAACGCGTGACGCTCGTTCGCAATTTTACTATGTGTATCAACACTATCGAGTAGCTCACGCGGTGCTGTCCGCCCAGTCATCATCACATTCTGATGCGCTGGTCGATGAGCAAGCGCTTGCACTAAGTCTGCCGCATTTAAGTAGCCGTACTTGTACATATAAGTAATTTCATCTAACAAAACAAAATGCACCTCTGGGTTAGACAACGCTTGCTGCGCGACCTCCCATGCTTGATTAGCCGCTTTCTGCTCAAGCTCAGGATCACGTGTTTCCCAAGTAAAGCCGTGGCCCATCACATGAAAGTCTACTTGCGGGTGCTGGCCAAAAAACAATTGCTCGCCGGTTTCTTTGCGACCTTTGATAAACTGCACAACTGTGGCTTTTTGACCATGACCAAGTGAACGCGCCATGGTACCAAACGCACTGGAGCTTTTGCCTTTACCGTTGCCTGTCAGAAGAATGCTGACACCGCGCTCTTGTGTTGCAGCAGCAATCTTTTTATCGACCACTTCTTTTTTCTTTAAGCGCTTAGCCATCTCGATGTCTGCTAGCTGTTCTGGTGTTCTCTCCATTTTATGAGTCTCTTTTTTTAAATAGTAACCAGCTTGGGTAATACAAGCCTTTATGGATTGCGAGGATTCTAAGTATAAAGATCAAAAAGGCCGCGTAAATCGAGTTATATTCATGCCAAGGCAGATTTTGTTCCAATAACACCATCAGCATCGCGCCTAAAAATGCGGGGGTTGCATAAAACTCTTTACCTAATACCAACGGCGCACGGTCGCTTAACAAGTCACGAATGATACCGCCTGCAACCCCCGTAATAACCCCCATGGTGATGGCTATAATCGGAGAGAAGCCAAGCGTTAATACGCGCTCTGTTGCCACGACGGTAAACAATGCCAAACCAAATGAATCCGCATAATGGAACACTTGTTGACGGTGTTCGATAACACGCACACCAAAAAAAGCAAACACAGATGACACAATCGCGATCCAAAGATAAGACGTATCTTCGACCCAATACACCGCATCCATTCGTAGCACGACATCTCGAATCGTGCCGCCTCCTAACGAGGCGACCATCCCCAACAGTACAATGCTGAAAATGTCCATATTACGACGCCCAGCAGAAATCACGCCGGTAATTGCAAAGGCCGCAATACCGAACATGCCTAATACATAAAGCAGCATCTTGTCTCCTCGCTTACGCGGTCCAGTCGCCGGCACCTAATCGGTTAAGCAAAGCAAAGCTTTCTCCAACATCAAGTTCAGTGATACTGGAGTAAGTCGGATTAAAGCGGAAACACTGCTCTAGAGGAAACTCACACAACGCCACCAACAACACCTTAATCACACCAGAATGGGTCACCAATACCGTATCTTGGTCAGCCTTTCGTATGCTTTCAAACCAAGCTATTAACCGTGACAATAGGTCATTTAAGGATTCCCCTTGATAAGGCGAAGAATGCATCAGATCGGTGCGCCAAGCATCGATTTCAGACTTAGGAATGTCATTCCATAAACGATTTTCCCAATCGCCAAAGTCCACTTCTTTTAACGCCTCAACAGGTTTCGAAGCTGAGTCCAGTTGTTCGGCTAACAGTCGTGTTCGTGTTAACGGGCTATGATAAAACTGCCATGCTTTGTCTGGATAATAACGTGCCAGCCAATCGTCAATTGCTTGAGCATCACTCTGCCACGTCGCAACCAGCGGTACATCCGTTTGCCCATAACACAACCCTTTCGCAACATCCGGCTCTGGATGTCGAATCAACAACAGCTTCATTACGCTTGCCCCCCTAATAATGTAAACAATAACAACAGTTCTGCGATTTGCTCACTCGCACCTAACGTGTCGCCGTTATACCCTTGTATGCGTCGGCGCAAATACACTACGCACGCAATGAAACACAGGACCAATGTAAACAGCATCGATACAAACATTGCTCCACCCACCATCAGGGCAACACACAGCATCGATAACACCACCCATAGAACACCACGTACAGTAAAAGGTGAGATCATTGCCCGAGCTTTACTGTCACCTTGATTGACATAATTAAGACTCGCCATAATCGCCAAAGGTAGCCAGCGAGCACCAACATGAACACTGATCCACCCCATCAACACAGCTCCTATATCGGCGTGCCAATTGGCTTGGGTTAACCACTGACTCAGCAGCCACCACTTCAAAGCAAAACTAAACAGTCCAGCTAAGACGCCATAACTGCCCACGCGAGAATCCTTCATAATGGATAAGCGCTGCTCAGGCGTCCAACCGCCGACTAAGCCATCGCAGGCATCCATTAAGCCATCCTCATGGAAAGCCCCTGTCAGCAACACCGCTGACAGCATCATTACAATGGCCTGAAACGCAGCAGACCAGTCTGACATCAGCAATGGCCAAGCACTGATCAGTGCGACAACAACACCGACCCATGGTAAAAAGCACACGCTAGGCGTGTGCTTTTTTGGGGAGCCCCACTCAATGTTTAGCGGGATTCGTGTGTAGGTAGCAAGGCTTCTTAAAAAGCCCTGCCAATCCTGATCAAGTCGCATTGCTCACTCCTGCCGACTCAAAACTCGCCATCTCATTAAAAAATGCTACCGCACTTTGAATAATCGGATAACTCAGAATCGCACCCGATCCTTCGCCCAAACGTAGATCCAATTTCAGAATAGGCTCTGCATTGAAATACTCGAGCAGCGCTTGATGGGCTTGTTCATTCGACTGGTGAGCAAAAATAGCGTAATCCACCACATGGCTCTGCAGCTTACTGGCAAAGAGCAACGCTACTGTACAAATAAAGCCATCTACCACAAACGGTTTGCCTAACTCAGCGCAACGTAGCATCGCACCTGACATCGCCAGTATCTCTAAACCGCCCACTTGCGTCGCTACTTCCCAAGGCGCCCACTCGCCGATTGGCTTATTCAATTCCGCCTCAGCACGCTGCAATGAAGCCGCAATGATATCCGCTTTTCGCGAAACACCTTGTTCGTCTAAGCCTGTGCCTCGACCTGCTGTTTGCTCAGGAGCTTGGCCGGTCATCGCACTCAACATGCACGACGACACACCAGTATTACCAATGCCCATCTCACCAAATAATAAGATGTCGACCCCTGATTTCTCTGCACTCTCAACTTCCTTTGTGCCTGCTTCGAGCGCTTGATTCACTTGTTCAAGCGTCAGTGCCGGAGCCATAGAAAAGTCTTGGCTTGCGTAGGCCACCTTACGTTTTGACAGTAGCGGATGATCCGGTAGATCGACTTTAACCCCTACGTCCACGACTTTTAGGGCCACACTATGCTGACGACAAAAAACACTGACGGCGGCACCACCGGCCAAAAAATTCGTCACCATCTGTGGCGTCACTTCTTGGGGGAAAGCACTAATACCTTGATCCACTGCGCCATGATCGGCCGCAAAGACCAGCATTTGCGCACGTTGCAACGACGGCACCAAGGTGCGTTGAATACGCGCAACTTGAAATGCAATCGATTCTAACCCACCAAGCGAACCTGGTGGTTTCGTTTTAAAATCAATTTTATGTTGAATATCGTTGTCTAACTCACCACTTAGCGCAGTGACTTCAAAGCTTTTTAACACAACCGTTTCACTCACCTAATAACCATCAACGTAGGTTATACACCTGCTTTCACAGCACGTTGACGTACAACTTCATACAAACAAACGCCCGT
Source organism: Marinomonas gallaica (assembly GCF_049821165.1). Classification (NCBI taxonomy): domain Bacteria; kingdom Pseudomonadati; phylum Pseudomonadota; class Gammaproteobacteria; order Oceanospirillales; family Oceanospirillaceae; genus Marinomonas; species Marinomonas gallaica. The sequence goes on along the minus strand of NZ_CP187511.1, from coordinate 1,803,213 downwards.
TGCCACGGAAACGTTCAAACTGGTGACAACACCCGCCATTGGCAGTTTGATCAGGTAATCACATTGTTCGCGTGTTAAACGACGCATGCCGTCACCTTCCGCGCCCATAACAATTGCTGTTGGAATGGTTAAGTCTTGCTGATAAAGCGTTTGAGTTGCTTCGCCTGCGGTGCCAAAGATCCAAACACCCAGATCCTGAAGTTTCTTCATCGCACGCGCCAAGTTTGTCACCGAATACACAGGCATACTTTCTGCCGCGCCACAGGCTACTTTGCTCACCGTTGCGTTTAACGTCGCTGATTTATCTTTTGGAATGACAAGTGCGTGCGCGCCGGCCGCATCGGCACTTCGTAAACAAGCGCCTAAGTTATGCGGGTCTGTGACACCATCAAGGATAATGATCAGTGGTGTTTCCTCGAGGTTTTTCACCATACGCTCGAGATCTTTCTCATCACCCATTTTAGTCACTTCAGCGTAGGCAACCACACCTTGATGAACCACACGATCTTTACTGCTGGTAAACAGCTGATCAAGGTCGCGGCGTGGCACTTGCTGAATGCGAATTTTTTGTTCCTGACACAACTTAATAATACGCTGCATCTTCTTGTCGTCTCGCCCCTCTTGAAGGCGAACTTCTTTCACTTTACCGTCTTGGCCTAGCGCGTTTTCTACGGCATGAAGGCCGTATACCCAATCTAAATCTGCCATTTGGCTGTACTACTCTTTTCAGAAATTGTGGTTAATCTTTAGCACGCGCTTTGGCATTGCTTTTCTTTTTCACCTTGGTCTTAAGCTTCTTGGCTTTGTTACCAATGGCTTTCTTTGCTTTTTTCAAAGGTGATTTTTTATCCGTTTCAGCGGCAGGCTTTTTACTTTTGGGCTTTTTGCCTTTGCTTGAATCCTTTTTCTTATTGGACTTTTGCTTGGGCTTATTGCTCCACTCTTCTTCAGACGGCGCTTTTTGGCCTGCACGATCACCCGTTGCTTCGGACTTCGAACGTCCACCAAGCTCGATTGGAGGCAGCTGAGCCAACTGCATTTCAAGTTCGGTCAGCTCATTACGATCCATACGAGGCTTAGACTTAGGTTTTTGCTTCGCACGGTTATTAACCATTTTTAGGTCAATCTTGCGCTGCTCTAAGTTAACACTCGCAACTGTGACACGAACCTGTTCACCCAAACGATAAACTTTGCCCGTACGTTCGCCGATCATCGCTTGATGCTCAGGGTCATGCACAAAGTAGTCATCGCCTAAGCCTGATACGTGAACCAAGCCATCGACATACAAACCACCGAGCTCCACAAACAAACCAAATGGTGTTACAGCTGTTACGATGCCATCAAATTCTTGATCAAGATGCTGCTCGACATATTGGCATTTCAACCAAGACTCTACATCACGAGTGGCTTCATCAGCACGACGTTCAGTAACCGAACAGTTTTCACCAAACTGATCCATTTCTGCATCATCGTAATCGTAAATTTTGTTGGCTTTTATCGTCGGGCTACCCGGCACTTTATAAGCTTGACGCATTTGTGGCGCGCCTTCACCACGGATCAAATAACGAATAGCACGATGTACCAATAAATCTGGGTAACGACGAATAGGCGACGTAAAATGCGTGTAGGCGTCGTAAGCTAAGCCAAAGTGGCCAACGTTATCAGGCTGATACACCGCCTGAGACATAGAGCGCAATAGCATTGTTTGAATACTGCGTGCATCTGCACGATCACGGATTTTCTCAGCAAGGTCTGCGTAATCTTGTGGTGTTGGTTTAATGCCGCCACCCATTTCTAACCCAAGTACTGATAAGTAAGTGCGCAGAGCAATCAACTTCTCTTCACGCGGGCCTTCATGGATACGGAATAACGCCGAAATATTCGCTTTAAGCAACAACTCAGCAGACGCCACGTTAGCCGTTAACATGCACTCTTCTATCAGTTTGTGCGCATCATTTCGCTCAATAGGCACGATTTGATCGATCTTCGAATTCTCGTCAAACACCATACGTGTTTCGACAGTATCAAAGTCCATAGCGCCACGAATTTCACGTGCTTCACGCAATACTTTATAAAGATTGTACAGCTCATCGATGTGCGTGATGATATTTTGGTAACGTTCGCGCAGCTCAACGCCCTGTTCATCTGGCTCAGGTGCAATCATTTTTGCAACTTTTGAATACGTCAGACGAGCATGAGAATTGATAATGCCTTCGTAAAATTTATAGCCACGCATTTTGCCACGGCTGGTCAACGAAATTTCTGCCACCATCGCCAATCGATCAACATTTGGATTCAAAGAACACAAACCGTTCGACAGCACTTCCGGCAACATTGGGACTACTCGCCCAGGGAAATACACTGAGTTACCACGTAGAATGGCTTCCTCATCTAAAGGAGAGCCTTTTTTCACATAATTCGAAACATCGGCAATGGCAACGTACAGTTTCCATCCGCCAGCGGTTTTTTCACAATATACCGCGTCATCAAAATCACGTGCATCTTCGCCATCGATGGTTACAAATGGCGTTTGGCGCAAATCCACACGGTGTAGTTTATCTTCTTCGGCCACTTCCGTAGTGAAGTGACGAACTTGTTTTTCAACCTCTTTCGGCCACTCGTTAGGGATGTCGTAATTATGAATCGCAACATCGATTTCAAGACCTGGCGCCATAAAGTCACCAAGGATCTTTTTCACGATGCCTTTCGCTGGCGTACGACGGTCTGCGTAAGTCACAATCTCGACCAAAACGTATTGGCCATGATTCGGATTCAAACCTGATGACTGCTCGATCATTACGTCTTGCGAAATACGCGGGTTTTCAGGTGTTACAAAAGCCGACCCGCTCTCTTCATAGTAACGCCCCACCAAGCTGGTGTGCTTGCGCTGCTTGACTTCAACGACAACGCCGTCAAGTCGACCTTTAATGGTTTTACCAGATAATCGCGCTACCACGTAATCACCGTCCATCACCGACTGCATCTGGCGCGGCGATAAGAAAACGTCATCGGCATCAGAGCGAAGCAAGAAGCCATGGCCATCTTTTTGACCTTGAACATAACCTTCAATCAGCTCGCTATCCAACACAGGTGCATAGGCATCGTCTGCGTTACTGACCAACTGATGATCACGACACATGGCAATCAAACGTCGACGAGCGGCTTCAATGGAATCTTCGTCTTTTAAATTAAATGCTTCGCACAGTTCAGGGTGAGTAACAGGATGACCCACCGAGGCAATGTGCTCTAGAATGTATTCGCGACTTGGAATGGGATTATCGTATTTTGATGCTTCCCGATCTCGAAATGGGTCATGAATGCTTTTTTTACTCAAACGGTACCGTCCTATAAGTAGAAGCTCAACTTTGCGCACTTCTTTAAATGTGTGTTTATCTATGGGTTAAGTATAAGTTATTCTTAAACAATACTCTCTAGCTCACACTACAATCTTCATCATAGCTGCAAGTTACCTCGCTTAATCTTAGTAATTACACAACAAATCTGTCGCTTCATGACTATTTTGGTAACAAACTTGAATTAGATTAACCTCTAAAAACCATAAAAATGCGCTTAAAGCGCTCGATATACGATAAAAAATAGGCCATCTGGCCGACATATCAACTTTTTAGATGGGTTTCTATGCTTTTCTCTTAACCTCGATTTCGGCTTAAATGCATCTCTGCCATGATTCTGGTGGAAATTTCCTCCACTGATAAAAACGTCGTATTCAAAAACGGTACACGTGCTTGACGATAAATCGCCTCAACTTCATCCAGTTCATAACGACATTGTCGCGAGGACGCATATTTACTCGCCGCCATGCGTCCCGTGCGAATTTCATGCAAGCGATCTGGATTAATCGTTAAACCAAACAACTTGTGTTTGTGCGGCTTCAAGACTTTCGGCAACCCCACATTATCAAAATCGTCTTCCGTTAATGGGTAGTTTGCCGCTTTAATGCCATACTGCATCGCTAGATATAAACTGGTCGGCGTTTTACCTGAGCGAGACACGCCTAATAAAATAATTTCCGCTTCATCGTAGTTTTTGACAGAAGCCCCGTCATCATTAGCCAAAGCATAGTTAATCGCGTCTATCCTGCAATCATAAACCCCCGCCTTAATACCATGCGCTTTTTGCGCATTAGGCTGCGCAGGCACACCTAACGCTTTTTCTATAGGTGATAACAATTCACCAAACAAGTTATAGCAATGACTGTCACAGGATTCGATCACGGCACGAATCTTTGGATCCGAAATGGTAAAGAATACTAACGTCTTTTCGCCTCGATCAGCCTCTTGTTGAAGCTGACGGCAAAAGCCATGCGCTTGATCCAAAGTACTGAGAAACGGCACACTTTCTTGCTTAACCGCCACATCAAAAAATGACAGCATGGCCTGACCAAATACTTCCGCAGTGATCGCGGTACCATCTGAAACAAAATATACTTTCACTGTAACACTCCATTTTTGTTGTAAAACAACCACATGAAAAAAACTGATTGAAATAAAACAACATCAAATAATCAATTTTATTCATCTACGTGTCTCTTTTTACAATGACTCTATTCGTTATTGGTTGGCAAGCTAATGAACGACAACAAAAAATAATCATTTTCATAGAGCAAGCTGGAGTACAGTGTGAGCAATTTTATTAAGTGGTTTAGTGATCTTCGTCTTGAAGACGTAGGCGAAGTCGGTGGAAAGAACGCGTCTTTAGGCGAAATGATTTCCAACCTGTCTGATTTAGGTATTCAAGTACCCAATGGCTTTGCTACCACTGCTTATGCTTATCAAGCGTTTCTAGAAGAAAGCGGCCTAAATAAGCAAATTCACGATCTATTGGATTCTCTAAACGTTGATGATGTACAAGCGCTAGCGCAAGCAGGCAAAACGATACGCACATGGATCGAAGATGCGTCATTCTCTGACGAATTCAATCAAGAAATCGAACAAGCTTACTCTCAGCTTTCTAATGACAATGAAGGCGCCTCGTTTGCAGTACGCTCTTCTGCGACCGCTGAAGATTTACCGGACGCCTCTTTTGCGGGTCAACAAGAGACGTTTCTAAACGTGCAAGGTTTAGACGCCGTCAAACTGACCATCAAACAAGTATTCGCCTCTCTATTCAATGACCGCGCCATCTCTTACCGTGTCCACCAAGGCTTCGAGCATAAAGGTGTTGCCTTGTCAGCGGGCATTCAAAAAATGGTACGCAGTGACATTGGCGCATCAGGCGTATTGTTCACGCTGGACACAGAATCTGGTTTTGATGACGTTGTGTTCATCACTGCGGCCTACGGTCTAGGCGAAATGGTGGTTCAAGGAACCGTTAACCCGGACGAATACCATGTACACAAAGCAACCTTAGACGCAGGTCGCCCTTCTGTGGTTCGTAAAACGCTGGGCAGCAAAGCTCAGAAAATGGAATACGCCGCAGCGGACAGTGACGAATTTGTTCAAATCGTTCCCGTCGTACTGGATCAGCAAAACAAATTTGCTCTAACAAACGAAGAAATCGAAGATCTGGCACGTCAGTCATTGATCATCGAAAAGCACTACCAGCGCCCAATGGACGTTGAGTGGGCGAAAGACGGCATCGACGGCAAAATCTACATCGTACAAGCGCGCCCTGAAACGGTTCGCTCGCAATCCAATTCACAAAGCATGGAAAGCTACAATCTTAAAGACTCAGGCCCAGTCCTAACGACTGGCCGAGCCATCGGCCACAAGATTGGCTCAGGTTCTGTAAAAGTGCTTAGCTCCATCACTGAAATGGACCGCATTCAAGAAGGTGACGTACTGGTAACAGACATTACCGATCCTGATTGGGAACCCATCATGAAGAAAGCCTCCGCTATCGTAACTAATCGTGGCGGTCGTACCTGTCACGCAGCGATCATCGCGCGTGAATTAGGCATTCCAGCGGTTGTGGGGACAGGTGATGCAACAGAGACACTTAAAAGCGGACAAGATGTCACCGTTTCATGTGCACAAGGCGATATGGGCTTTGTTTACCAAGGTGAGCTGAAATTCGACGTTGTCACGTCTGAAGTGGGCAACATGCCTCAGCTTCCGGTAAAAGTGATGATGAACGTAGGCAACCCAAACCGCGCTTTTGACTTTGCTATGCTACCCAATGCAGGTGTGGGTCTAGCGCGTCTAGAGTTCATCATCAACCGCATGATCGGTATTCACCCGAAAGCTCTGCTGAACTTCGACAAAATGGATGCCGGTCTTAAAGAAGAAATCAATCATCGTATCGCAGGCTACGCTGGTCCAGTTGAATTCTACGTTGAAAAGCTTGTAGAAGGTGTCTCAACACTGGCCTGTTCATTTGCAGACAAACCCGTAATCGTGCGTTTATCTGACTTTAAATCGAACGAATACCACAACATGGTCGGCGGTCCTCAGTTCGAACCTGATGAAGAAAATCCAATGCTGGGCTTCCGCGGTGCGGCGCGCTACATAGACGAGTCGTTCCGCGATTGCTTCGCTCTCGAATGTGAAGCTATGCGCCGCGTTCGCAACGAAATGGGCTTCACCAACGTACAAATCATGATTCCATTCGTGCGTACGCTTGAAGAAGCAGAACAAGTGATTGCTCTACTGGCGGAACATGGCCTAGTTCGTGGCGAGAACGGTCTTAAAATTATCATGATGTGTGAGCTACCATCAAACGCTCTGCTGGCGGATGAGTTCTTAGAATTCTTTGATGGCTTCTCAATCGGCTCAAACGACTTAACACAGCTGACACTGGGCCTAGACCGTGACTCTGGTTTGATTGCGGACAAGTTTGATGAACGTAACCCTGCGGTTAAGAAACTGCTCAAAATGGCGATCGAAGCCTGTAAAGCGAAAGGAAAATACGTTGGTATTTGTGGCCAAGGCCCATCCGATCACGCAGATTTTGCCGACTGGTTGGTGGCACAAGGTATCGACAGCGTCTCTTTAAACCCTGACACAGTGGTTGAGACATGGCTGCATCTTGATGAAGTATTAAAAGCAAATGCTTCATTGAGTCAGAACGCTGTTTAATCAACAGCCTCTCTAAGTTCTTAGCCCCGCAACTGCGGGGCTTTTTTTATGCCAAATGACACCCGTTTGTTCTTATGTGTCCGATCCATCCTAGGTACAACGCTAACGCAACTGGCTGTCTTTACTGCCACTACGGTTATAAAGACTCTGAGCCTTGTCGCTGCTTTCTAATTCGGACTGACAAGCGATGCACAAACGCACACCAGGAATCGCATTGCGGCGCTTTTCAGGAATCTCTGCGTCACATTCTTCGCAGAACTCTAAACTATCACCCACCGTCAAACGACTACGCGCACGCTCGACCGCCGAGTTAACCGTTGCATCAATTTGTTCTTGCACCGCACCTTCGTGCGCCCATCCGCTTGCCATAGGTACTCCAATACAAACTCAATTATTTAATTTAGCCGATAAGTATAGAAAGCAAACTGGATAGAAACAACCGAGATTAAAACCGAAAAAACCGCATTTTGTTGTGTTCACGACTTCATTGCGCTGTGCCTGCGCCTAATAGGACTCCTGCCAAAATCTCATTATTAAATCAAAATATGAAAACCTTATTGCAAACAATTATCATTTAGATAAAAATTAAACAGCGCTCCGTAATTAAACAAACGCAATGGAAAGCGCTTTCTGTCGTTCGAATCTGGATAACTTAAGGATATAACTACCATGTCTCGATGCTTGAATGCTTTCAAAAAGCACCCCAATTCCCTCTCACTGGTTGCCCTTTCAGTCATTTCAATCAACAGCGTACTCATCTCTGCACCAGCCCAAGCCAACGAGCCAACTGCTTTGGGGACTTTGATGATCACCGGCGAAAAAATGGATAAGAGCATTAAAGATACCACCACGGCGATTACCGTTATCAATGGTGAAGATCTTGCCAGCGGCGAAAGCAAAAACCTACGAGAAGTGGCAACACAAGCGCCTAACGTTACGGCGTCTTCATTTGGCAACATCGCGATTCGTGGCATGAGCGGAAATGGCGCAGCATCAGGCGGTTATGCGTTGATTACGGGCGCGCGTTCACGTATCGCAACCGTCATCGATGGTGGTACACAAGATTGGGCAGGCTATAATTTTACGCCCAGCGGTGTTTGGGATGCTCAGCAAATAGAGGTATTGCGCGGTCCACAATCCACTACCCAAGGTACAAGCTCAATCGCAGGCGCACTGGTAATCAAAACCAATGATCCAACGTTTACAGACCAAGCTGCCGTGCGTGCAGGTCTTGAGAATTACGAAAATGGCAACCTAAAATACAATTTAGCCGCTATGTCTTCAGGGGCACTGATCGATGAAGAACTGGCTTACCGCATTGCACTGGACGGTACGAAAGGCGAAGGTTGGATGAAGTACGCTCAAGAAACAGACGAACTCAATAATGGGCCTGACGTTAACGATTCTGAAAATTATAACCTACGCGGCAAGTTGTTATGGCAGCCAGCGAGCCATCGCAACCTCTCCAGCAAACTGACAGTTGAACATCATAAATACGATGGAGAATACTTAAGCTGGGCGAACGATGAAGCCGACCATTTCAGTGGTCCAACCATGACACTTGGCAACCGCCGCAATACGCGCCTCCAAGATTCGACCACCGATTCTATTGCCGCCGATATTGACTACAATCTAGAAAATGGCGTGCGCAATTCATTGCGTCTAGCGTACAGTAAAAGCGATGTCACTTTTGAAGAGTACCCTGGCAACACGATGCTAGACGTTGGTAAAGATACGACAACGCTCGAAAACCTCATCATCTTTGATCAACCCGATGCCGCACTCACTGGTGTCATCGGTTTCTACGCCTCAAAAAAAGACGCTGATACCGACATCACTTATCGTGGCCAAGAGTGGTTCACAATGAATGACACGGCCACCACCACCTTGGCGCTTTACAGCGAAGGTTCCTACGCTTTGACACAGCGCACGCACTTAATCGGCGGTGCGCGACTTGAGCAAGAAGACGCCGATCGCTTAATCATTAACGACGGTCTTATCGACGTCGACCACAATGACAGCGAGACCAATTTTCTACCAAAGATCGGCTTAACCCACGCCATTTCAAACAGCACAACACTAGGAGCCAACATTCGTAAAGGTTACAGTCCAGGTGGATCAGCGTATCAATGGGACTCGACACGTGAGTTTTATACTTATGAAAGTGAAGAAGTGATTGCCTACGAAGTCAGTAGTAAAAGCCTGTTTCAAAATGGTGCGAGGTTAAATGCATCGATGTTTTACAACGACTATTCAGACTATCAAGCCATGTATAACGATCGCATCAATAATATTGATGCGGCTCATACCTATGGCTTAGAAATTGAAGCGCTTACTTGGGCCACAGACAATCTAGAATTGCGCGGCTCACTGGGCATATTACGTAGCGAAATCGATCATTACGAAACATCCGAAGGTAACGATTTGCCTAGTGCACCTGAAACCAATATCAGTACCGGTTTTACTCAATACCTAGGCGATCATTGGTCATTCGGTGGCGACGTTACTTATGTAAGCGAATATTACTCCGATCTAGACAATAACAGCGACTACAAAGCGGGCGATTACGTCCGAACCGATGCTCGTCTGCAGTATATAAACGGTAATCTGACGGTTGATGGGTATGTCAAAAACTTGACCGACGAGGACATCATTTATCAAATTAATGGTGGGCGCGTAACGCGCGCCTCGGTCGGTCAATCCCGCACTGTCGGCCTAAGTGCAACGTACCGCATGTAGTCTTTAGCAACGACCGTAGCATCTCAAAACAGCCGCTAATGCGGCTGTTTTTCATCCCTCGTCATCACATATACCGGTAGCACGATAAAAAATGCCTTAATCGCGAAAAATACCGAGCACCTTCTGAGTTAAAAAAAGACTCTTGATAAACGCTTTTTACAGAGTCTTCCACACGAATATAATGAGTCAGCGCAATAGCAGAAAAAACTATTGCTGCATTTTTACAATGCCGTTAAGTATACTTCCAGAAATGACGTTGAGCTTTGAATAGCACTCTTAATAAGGGCTAATGTTTTTAAGCCTATGATTTATATGTTTTTTTACGAAGTCATCTATTAAAAAATCCAAACTATTGTTTACAAAAAGGGAGGCGTAAATTTGTCTGCGACAATCAAAGATGTTGCGTTACTGGCTGGTGTCTCGACCACCACTGTGTCACATGTTTTGAATGAAACGCGTTTTGTTGCTAAAACAACGCAAGAACGCGTTTTCCAAGCGGCCCGAGAGCTCAATTACGCGCCCAGCGCTGTGGCTCGCAGCTTGAAAGTAAAAAATACCAAAAGCCTTGGTATGTTAGTCACGACTACTTTGAACCCCTTTTTCGCGGAATTAGTCAACGCTGTCGAAAAGCACTGTTATCAAGAAGGTTACAATCTTGTACTTTGTAACACCGATGGAGAACTAGAAAAAACCAATTCCTACTTACGAATGCTTACGCAAAAACGCGTCGATGGCATTTTGGTCATGTGTTCAGCCTATGATGACTCGTTATTTAGTTCCTTGATCGGTCAGCGCAGCTTACCTATGGTGGTCATGGATTGGGGACCTTCAGATGATTACGTAGATCGGATACAAGACAACTCGGTGAAAGGCGCTCACCTGGCGATTCAGTATCTTGTTGAACAAGGGCATAAGCACATTGCTTACATTGGCGGCCCACTGGAAAAGCTACCTGCTAAACAGCGTTTAGAAGGTTTTATGGAGGCCATGAATGACGCTAACCTAAACATTCAGGATGACTGGATGATCGAATCAGACTTTGAGTTTGAAGGTGGGAAATTAGGTATGCGTCAATTGTTATCCTGCCAAAGTTTGCCTAGCGCTGTATTTGTTGGCAATGATGCCATGGCGATGGGTGCCATGAGTGAAGCGCAATTATCAGGCGTTAAAATTCCGCAACAACTGTCTGTGATCGGTTATGACAACTGTATGTATTCTGCCTACTTCAGTCCACCTTTGACGACAATAAATCAACCCAAAGAACGATTAGCGCAATTGGCCGTCAGCACCATGATTGAACGCATTGAAAATCCGCGTCAGGAAGGCAAAATGATCATGCTGGAACCAAACTTAGTCATTAGATCTTCTGTTGCCACAGTTTCTGCCGAAGAAAAGTTCTTATAATTCAGTCGCTTGATCACATTGTTGTTAAATCACAACATTTTCATAAAAAACCCACCTTAACCATATGATAAATATGGATTTTTTCCATTTGGTCAAGAATGCATTGACAACATCTAAGTGCTTAATATAAAAATAGCAAACGATTACGCAATCGTTTGCTATTCGATATATTTTAATAAAAATAAGCATACCGGAGACTCACAATGGAAAATAAAAGCTTTTTGAAATCTTGCCTTGCGGCAACCTTACTGACCTTAGCTAGCGCTAGCGTCATGGCTGGCAACGGTTTGATCGCTATCATTACCCCCTCTCATGACAACCCATTTTTCAAAGCTGGTGCTGAAGGTGCGGATGCCAAAGCAAAAGAATTGGGCTATGACACTTTAGTTGCCTCACATGACGGCGACGTAAACAAACAAAACCAATTGATTGAAACGGCGATAGCTCGCCAAGCCAAAGCGGTTATTTTGGATAATGCTGATGCAGATGCCAGTATTGGCTCAATAGAGCGTTTGAAAAAAGCGGGCATCCCAGCCTTTCTATACGATCGTGAAATTAATAAAACCGGTATCGCTGTCACTCAAATCGTATCGAACAACTACCAAGGCGCTCAGCTCGCAGGTGAAAAGTTCGCCGAATTGATGGGTGATGGCGGCGAATACGTTGAGCTCTTGGGGCCTGAGTCAGACACCAATGCACAAGTACGTAGTGAAGGTTTCCATGACATTCTCGACAACTTCCCAGAATTCAAAATGGTAGCCCGTCAATCCGCTAACTGGAGCCAAACAGAAGCGTTTAGCCGTATGGAATCCATTCTACAAGCGAACCCAAATATTAAAGGCGTTATTACTGGTAACGACTCTATGGCTCTAGGTGCAGAAGCTGCATTACAAGCGGCAGGTCGCAATGACGTTTTTATCGTGGGTTTTGACGGTTTAGATTACGTCAGAGACTCTATTCTGAAAGGCTCTAACATCAAAGCAACCGTGATGCAGCCAGCTTACGCACAAGCCCAACGTGTTGCCGAGCAAGCAGACCTATACATCCGCACAGGCTCAACAGGATTACCTGAAAAACAGCTAATGGATTGTGTCTTAATTGACAGCTCTAACGCCAAAAATCTAAGTAACTTCGCTCTAAAATAATAACAACCAGACTCGGAGCTCTTGTTTTGAGGGCTCCGATTCCTTGGGTATCATTATGTCTTATAAAAAACTCTTTCCATTTATCGGGCTCATTGCGTGCCTTAGTTTGCTGACAGCCTGTACCGTTACCGACTTAGACGCTGATGGCAATCCTATTATTCCTAAAGATCCTAATTCCGTCGTTAGCTTTGCAGACTTCACCTTATCTGAAGTGGCCGATCAGCTTTGGGAGCCAAAAGTATTACCTGAAGCGACACAAGAATTTACGTCATGGGAAAGCATTAAATCCCAGTTGGATACGAAGCAAATTAACACCAAGCAAAGCTTTTTTGTCCGCTTAGATGGCACCATCGAAAATGTTAAATCAGGCAAAATGAGAGGTGCGATAACGATAAAAGTAGGCGATACCAATATCGACCTTCAAGTAGGTCGCATTATCAAAGGTAATGCTATTCGCGACGCGTCTAAATACGTTTTATTTGATGATTTTAAAAACCAGATTCGTTTTGCTCAAATTTCACGAGAGTTTAATAATCGCGCCATGGCATCGGTTGGCGAACCAGACTCCGGTTGGGTTGGCAAAAAAGCCACGGTTATTGCTGCGATTACCATAGACCAAAACACCATCAGTGATGCTGTACCAATGCAGATCACTATTGGAGGCAAATGATGAGTCAAACTAACGCAGACGTCGTCATTCGCGCCGAAAAAATCTCCATGATTTACCCAGGCACTATCGCGTTAAACGAAGTAGATTATCGAGTTTATCGCGGTAAAGTGAACGTCATCATCGGCGAAAATGGTGCAGGTAAATCCACCTTGATGAAAATTCTTGCCGGGGTCCAGCAGCCAAGCAAAGGCACTATTTATTTAAACGATGAAGCCGTGTCTTTTCAGCATACTCGTGATGCCGCCGCCAAAGGCATTGGCATGGTTCACCAAGAGCTGAATCTGTTTGGCAACTTAACCGTGGCTGAAAATATTTTTTTGGGTCGAGAAAAACAGCATGGCTTGATGCCGCTCGATACCGCGGAACAACACAGAGTCACGGCTGAACTAATGGCACGTCTTGACCAGAATATTGCTCCTACAGAATTACTGTCTAACTTAAAAGTTGGTCAGCAACAATTGATCGAAATAGCCAAAGCCTTGGCCGATGAAGCGGATGTGCTGATTCTGGATGAACCCACTTCGGCATTAAGTAAAACCGAGGTCGAACTGCTTTTCAAAGTCATTCGAGACCTTACGACTCAGGGCGTTTCGATTATCTATATCTCCCATCGTTTAGAAGAACTCATGGCAATCGGCGATCACATAACGATTTTACGTGACGGTCATTTCCAATCTGAAGCGAACGTAAAAGACATTGATGTGCCGTGGATTGTTAGAGAAATGCTGGGCAGTGATCCCGTCTCAAATTTCTTGAAACCGGGTCGTGAATTTGGCGAGCCAGTACTGGACGTCAAAAACATAAAACTGATCAATAAAATGGGACTCACCTTGGTTGATGACGTTTCGATGAATGTGAAGTCTGGCGAAATCGTTGGCGTGTATGGACTCATGGGCGCAGGTCGAACAGAGTTAATGGAATGCCTACTCGGCCTGCAAGAGTATATCGGCGATGTAGAAATAGCAGGACATAAAGTAACCGCCAAAATGAACACCAGCGAACGCATTCGTTATGGCATTTGCCTAGTTCCTGAAGATCGCAAAAAAAACGGTATTTTTCCAATTTCATCCGTGAGCAACAACATGACAATTTCGAGTCTATGGCGTCGGCTCAAACATCGTTTTGCCATTGATAAAAAGGCAGAGACCGAGGCGGTAACATCCGCCATAAAAGATTTGTCGATCAAAGTGTCTTCACCCGATATTGAGATACGTGCTTTAAGCGGTGGCAATCAGCAAAAAGTAGTTATTGGTCGAACCTTGTTAACCAGTCCCAAAATTTTGTTATTGGATGAGCCGACTCGCGGTATTGATATTGGTGCCAAAGGCGACGTATTTAACATGATGGTAAAGCTTTCAGAGCTGGGTATTGGCGTATTGTTTTCAACCTCCGACCTTAAAGAGATCATGGCTGTCTCTGATCGTATTTTGGTGATGTCTGGAGGCAAGTTAACCGCCAATATTCTTCGCTCTAAAGCAACAGAATCTGCACTTGTATCAGCAAGCGCGCAAGGACTTTAATATGAAGAATTCTCAAAATACTGCCTCTCAGCAAGCGTCTGTTTTTTCTGGTGAAAGCTTGTTATTGCTTGCATTAAAAATGCGTACATTTATTGCGCTGTTTTTAATTCTGGCATTCTTTACCTTTATGGTGCCAGGCTTTTTGGCTGCGAGCAGCCTAGTCATCATGGTAAAACACATTGCCATCAACGCCTTCTTAGCGCTTGGTATTACCTTCGTCATTATCACCGCTGGTATCGACCTTTCTATCGGCGCGATTCTGGGTTTTTGTGGCATGGTGGCAGGCTGGCTCATCACCAAAGGGATTGTGTTGCCAATGTTTGGCATTGCTATCTTTCCAAGTGTTTGGCTGGTTGTACCTATCGTCTTAGTTATCGGTGGTTTGATTGGCGCGGTAAATGGCATCTTGATAACACGTTATAACGTCGCCCCATTTATTTGTACCTTGGGCACCATGTATGTCGTGCGTGGTGCGGCCATGCTGCTGTCTGGCGGTGAAACGTTTACCGGCTTATCTGGTAATGAACAGCTTGGTAATACTGGTTTTGAATTGATTGGTTCTGCAAAATTATTAGGCCTGCCCTACGCGATCTGGATGATGTTTATCCTTGCAGCGATCATTGCCTATGTTGCAAAAAGAACACAATTTGGTCGCCATGTCTTCGCGATTGGCGACAACGAACATTCCGCCGAATTGTCCGGTGTGAAAGTACGTAGCGTTAAAGTTTGGGTGTATACCATTTCTGGTTTTTGTGCCGCCATTGCCGGCATCGTAGTGTCTTCACAGTTGGTTGCAAGTCACCCCGCAACAGGCATCGCGTTCGAGATGAATGCCATTGCCGCTGTGGTATTGGGTGGCACCTCTTTGGCCGGTGGTCGCGGCACTATCATGGGCACACTGATTGGCGCTTTCGTCATTGGTATATTGGCCGATGGTTTGGTGATGATGGGGGTCAGTGAGTTTTGGCAAATGGTCATTAAAGGTGTGGTGATTATCCTTGCCGTCATCATCGACCAAAAACAAAGTCGCTTGCAGCACAAAGCCGCCATCATACAAGAAAAATAGAGTCTGACTGTTAGTTGTTCGCTTTCAACCTGTGAGTGATTAGGAAAAAAATATGCTAAAAAATATAGATCCATTACTGAATGGTGAATTACTAAACGTACTGCGCACAATGGGCCACGGTGACGATATTGTGTTGGTTGATCGTAACTTCCCAGCGGCTTCCATTGCCGCTGGGAAACCAATTATTCGATTAGATGGCGTCAATGTCACACAAGCGGCCACAGCCATTTTATCCGTTCTGCCATTGGATACGTTTGTTGATCAACCCGTGACTCGTATGCAAGTGGTCGGTGAAAGCGAATCGGTGATGCCTGACGTACAGCAAGAGTTCGCCGCCATATTAAAAGCCGCCGACAGTAATAATGCTGAAATGGGATCACTAGAACGCTTTGCTTTTTATGAGTCCGCAAAAAAAGCATTCGCAGTTGTCGTCACTGGTGAAGCAAGAGGCTACGGCTGCTTCTTATTGAAAAAAGGGGTTATTTTTTCTTAAAATAACTTGGAAGCCTTCAACAGTAAAAGCACAGATCAGCGATTGTTGGCCTGTGCTTTTTTTCTTTTGCTCCTTTGGATAATACCAAGTGCTGAGCTAACACCGATCTGTTTTAGCCATGCTGTTAATAACCCTCTAGTGCTTAAGGCAGTTAGTGGAAACAAACAATAGTCCGTCTTAAATAAGCGCCCGATTAGGGCGCTTATTGTTTTTCTTATCGACGAATAGCAGCACGGCGCAGGGTTACCACGGCCACTTGTATGTGGATGAAGTGTTTTGGATCCACGGCTATGAGAAGTTGCAGAAGTTGGCCAGCGGTATGGCCGCACATAAAAAGTGGCGTCGTACGTATTTCTCTACGCCGTCTAGTTTGCAGCACCCAGCGTACGAACATTGGAGCGGGGAGAAATTCAACAAAGGCCGATCTAAGGCACAGAAAGTCGAGATTGATCTATCTGATAAGACACTGAAAAAAGGCTCTTTGGGTGGTGACAAGATATGGCGTCACTTGGTCACGGTGGAAGATGCCGAGAAAGCCGGTTGTACGCTGTTTGATATTGCCGAGCTGAAAGCCGAGTACAGCAAGGATGATTACGCCAACTTGTTTGGCTGTAAATTCATTGACGATAACGATTCGGTGTTCCCGTTCACCACGCTGCAGAAATGTATGGTGGATGCGTACAGCGCATGGACCGATGTTGATTTTGATAGTACATCACCTGTTGGTAACCGCCCTGTTGCCATTGGTTACGATCCTAGCCGCGTGCGAGATAACGCGGCGTTGGTGGTATTGCTAATGCCATTGCATGCGGGTGAAAAGTGGCGAGTGATCGAAACCGAGCAATTCAAAGGCATGACGTCTACATATCAAGCCGAGCGTATTAAAGAAGCGTATTCACGTTACAACGTGGCGTGGTGTGGCATTGATACCACGGGCATAGGTTGGGACACCTTCCAATGCTGTCTTGACCTGAATTTAAAACATGTCATCCCTATCACCTATTCAGCCATTGAGAAAACCGACCTAGTTACACGGGCGAAACGCCTGATCGACGGCGGACGCTTTGAATATGACATGGGTAATAAAGAGACGACCCAGTCATTAATGCTGATCAAACAACTTACCACGCCAAACGGCACGCTGACTTACGGCGCGGCACGCATTGGCAACGCTGGCCACGCCGATATTGCGTGGGCTGTTTTCCACGCGATGAAAGCCGAACTCCAATACACCAATTCTAAACAACCCGCTCGCGGCGCTCGTAAGGGGCGCATGGCGATGGGCTAAAGGATCAATCATGACAGATAAACCACGCCACCGCTTACCCGCGACCATCGATGGCTCTTACAGTGTTGAGTCTACCCAGTCGCTACCCGCTGAAACGTCCAAAGTGAAGGCGAAAGCGTTTAGTTTTGGCGACCCTGAACCCGTGCTAAGTGGCGGTATTACTGACTATTTGGGGATTTTTGCAGACTCTAATGCACTGTATTACATTCCTCCGGTGAGTCTATCCGGTCTATCCAAATTGCTGTCCGCTAATGGTACCCACGCCAGCGCTCTAGGGTTTAAATGCAATCAACTGTTGGCCAACTGGAAAGAGAACCCGATGATTTCGCGCAAAGAAATCCGCGCGGCGTTTCAAGATTATTTGGTGTTTGAAAATGGCTATCTATTGGCGATCCGCAATGGTTTGGGCGGTGTTAATCGCTACGTTCGGTTGCCGGCTATTAATATGCGCGTAGGGACCGACAATAATTATTGGCTCTTGAATAACGATGGCTCAATGCAGGAATTCGCGGCGCGCGACATCATCCACCTGCAGGGTAATGATGTACGCCAAAGCATCTATGGTGTGCCGGATTATTTCGCGGGTGTGCAATCCATATTACTGGGGGAAGCTGCCACGCTGTTTCGCCGTCGCTATTACCAAAACGGAGCGCACGCAGGGTATATATTCGTCACGTTTGATTTAGACGATAATATGGCCGAGGACATCGAAAAATCTATCACCAACACTAAGGGACCTGGCAACTATCGATCACTATACCTCAATATGTCATCTACCGTCGGCGGTAAAACAGGTATCACGAAAGACCGCGTACAATTGATCCCCGTTGGGGATTACGGCAACAACGACGAGTACGACAAGATCAAAGAAGTGACCCAACAGGACATTCTCAACTTACATCGAGTGCCGGCGGCACTGGCCTCGATCATGCCGATGAATGTGGCGGGACATGGCGACCTAAAAAATATTCGTGAGGTGTATTACGACTCTGAGATTTTACCGATGCAAGCGATATGGGAAGAGTTAAACGATGTATTGCCGCAACGTGGGCGCATTGAGTTTAAAGAGCCTCGTTGGTTAATAGACAGTAAAAAGGCGGTGTAAGCATGCTCAGTTTTGATAAAGCAATTTATTCAGCTATTGGTATCAATGAACCATTCAAAGCCAGTTCTAATTTCCAACTCGTATTATCTAGCAGTACCGCGCTCAATTTGAGCGAAACACTGTCTAAATATTTAATTGAACCCGATGACCCTAATGTCTCTCGCCCCAATCAAGCCGTGGTGAAAAACTGCCAAGGGGCATTGACTGGATACAATGCCCAATGTGATTTATTGGTTGCCCACATTGATAGACGGTTAGAAACATTAGTTGATGATTTGCAAGTTGCAAAAGCGGTGCGTGAAATTGAACTGTATATGAATGGTAGCAGCAGCATCATCAGTGATATGAACATCACGCTGGGCGATACCGCAAACACTCTACTGGCCAGCGCGATGGATTGCATCAATGATCAAATCTTCCCAGGTATATCCGACTATGACAGTGGCGTGATTATTGAGAATGAATTTAATGATGTTCTGTATAACGCTAGAGCCACATTTGTGGCTATTACGGCTGATTTGCAGGCGATGATAGAGAGTGAGCTGGCGTTATTGGATTCGTTGTATAAAACCCATCGAAAAATGGGCCAAGCGTACGCGATTGAGTCATTGATTAACGACCCAAGCACATCAAACATCTTGCGTACGTTTGCCAGCGGGGATATGTGGGCGGCATTGAATTAAGGGTTAATCTGCTCCACTAATAGATAAATTTTCTAATACTGAATTAGTGGCATTTTTATCCTTGTTTTTTTCTAATCAGCACAATAACTTATTAAGTTGCATGGTTACGCCTTGCAACAACATAACTTAAACAGGTATTAGATAAATACCACCAGTAAATCTTGATAGGTTGTTTTATGTATATGCAGATTATCGATGATCATAAAAAATTTGATCGTTTGGATATCATCAATGCCGTTTATACGGCAATCCACCCTATGAAAAACACCTATGATGAAGATATGGCATTAGGGCTTTTTATAGATTGTATGGCTGCCATAGACTCAGGAATAGGCATTTTTTTTGCCTTTTTTAATGAAGAAAAAAACTGCGTAGCAAACGCTTTTGTATTTAGAGCTGAAGAGTCACCTTTAGGCGCTCCTCACTTACACATATTCAGCGTTCCTATAAAGTATCAAAGAAGCGGCTATGGAAAATTATGCCTTAACTATCTTTTGCCTAATTTAGATAAGACTGGAAATGTCTCATCAGAATGCAGCCAAGACACTTTGAATTTTTTTATTAATTCAGGTTTCTCTATAAAACAGAATGCCGATCACAACAACTTCATTAAAATTCATTATGGAAATCAGCCTGAGAAAAGCTGTTTTTTGCGACCAAAACTGCTTCCCGAAGGGTATCTTAAATACGAAAAAGAATTCAACGATCACCTAATTTTTCTAAAGAATAAACATGAACATGAACATGAAAAAAATACTGATCACAAACAGCACTGATACACTCTTTCTTTACGTACATTGCCAATGTTCTGGATTCGACTACTAAAAAGGATGCACCAAATCAATAGATTGTGTGATTATCGGCGCACAGGCGTCACCTTACTGGATTTCGACCAGTTATGGCCGCAAGATTCAAAAGGCCATAGAGCTAAGGGATAGCGGTCACCTGCTGGTGATTATGACTGAGAAGTATTGGACGGGGTTACTATGAGTGATTTGATCGGTGGGTTGATTGGTGTTGCAGTTGGCTGGGGGCTTTCTCAAGCAGGCGAGCTTTATAAGGCGCATTGTCAAAAAAAACGCTTGAAAACCCTCTTAAATCAAGAATTAAAAGATATAGACGTTTCTCTTGACGAGATAGTACTAACGCTCAAAAAAAATGTTGATGAGTATCGGAAGTTTTATCGTGTCGATTATTGTGTACCTTTAAACACTCCTTTTCTAGATGCGCACTATATTGAAATCGCCGACCAATTAACTAACAACCAACGCTACAACCTCCGCAACCTCCAAGACCAGTTTGCCGCGTTAAACAATGGTCTATTATGGCTGGAGCAGAATACAGTCAGCTCACCAGAAAATCACGGCCTATTGATGATCCAAATATATGCCAGAATTAAAAACACATACAGAGCAGCGCTATTTGCACAGGCTATCCTAAAAGAGTCCAATAAAAGTGGTGGTCAGGAAGCTATCACCGAGGACCACCCATCGAGCATCAAAGTAAAGGAAATAATATCTAAAATTAAAATTTAAAGGAGTAACTTAATCATGGAACGATTAGAATTATTGTATAAAGCACTCACCTGTCTAGGTTTTGACGACTTAGCCAGTTTACCCAAGGACAAGGCTGGCGAGGTCATATTGCAGGTGGAAGATCTACAAAATCAGCTCAAAGACCTGCTGAAACAGAAAGCGCCCGACTAGGGCGTTTGTCTTTACATATTAAGCATATACCTAAGCTTAAAAACATTAAGCTCATTGTTAATATAGTCCAAAACCTCACTAGTAGACCTATTAAAAATGCCATCTCTCAAATCAATCTCAGCACTGAATACTCCCTCTTCATCATTTAATTGAACTGTTTTAGTACTACGAAGCTCAAAGTCTTCTGCATATTTTTTAAGAGCTTTGTCAAACGTCACTGGAATAACAGGGGCATATTCATTATTTCGCTTCATATGATGGCAAAAATTCCAATATCTTTTTAAAAAAAAGATATCATTCAAAAAGTTATAAGTTGAAGTGATGCCTGCTTCTTTAATTTTCATCAGCTTTCGCGCGCTTTCGTTACCAAAAATCGCAGCCGACATACACCAAAGAACAGGGCTACCTGAATAAATACCTTTTTCCTTTGCTAAAGCAACCAACTTCTGGAATTGTTCCCATTGCTTACTTTCCTTTATTTTTTGATGGGACACAATTCTCGCAGCAGCTTGTACGAACTCTTCTCCACCTGAATTTTTGATGTCTTCTAAGTACTCTCCTTCAAACCCTTCTATAAATGATTCGCTCATATTGATGTTATGAAGTACATCAATTTTTGCATACTTAAAAAAACCTCCTGTAAGGCCATTAGCATTATCAATAAGGGTTGCTTGTATCGCGTCAGCATCTTCTACACTTCTAGATCGCCCTTCTCGAGCAGCCACTAATGTGCAAATCACAGCACCTCTATGATCCATTTGCTTAATAACTTTCCGGTGCTCTTTACTAACTTTACTTTTCTGACCTGAAGCCATCTTTTTTATGTCAGAAAGTACATTTCGATCAATAACATATATTTTTTTATTCACTACTTTAATCCCACATATTCTTGAACCTTTATTTAGTGCAAAGTAATTGAAATTCAACCCCTTACAACGCCAATTCGCGCTTTTTGTGTGTGAGAAAGCATTCCCCACGGCCTTTGAATTTTTTGTCGCAGGTGTTGGGCCATATCTCGCCGCAGAATTGGCACGGTTCGATGTTGGCTTTGGTTTCCTGCATGGTTTGGTATGCGCGTCTGATCAGTGTGGCGACGCATTCGTTTACGTCGTAGCCGCCGTGGAAGTGACGCACTTCTTCCAGTTGCTTACGCTCGTTGCTGGACAGCTGCACCGATACCGTTTTGATATCCATAGCGGCGTACTTTTCCGCTTCGCTTTGACGCTGGCGGCGTTTGCGTAGTGTCGCTTGGCTTATGGCTTGCTCTTGGCTCATGCGTTGCCCCTGTCGTCTAGTAGGGTTAATCCGGTCATTTGCTTAAGCTGGGATATGTTGTCTTCCATCCACATGGGTGGGGTTTGCATGGCGGCGATTTGTTGTTGGTGGTAACGGACGGTTTGTACGAGGTGTACAACGTTGATCACTGGCACGACAACGGGCTCGTTGATAAAGCCCATGGAGCGGATCATGTTATTTAGCAGGCGGTATTTTTCCGCGTCGGCGATGTCGTTGGATACTTGTTGTGTTGGGTGGACTTTGCGTTCTAGTTCGTTGAACGCTTCGATGTAGGCTTCTTTGAATTGGGCGGCACGTTTTCCAGTGAATCCCATGGCTAGGAATGTGAAGCCGTCGCGGGTCACATGGTAAGCCTTAGTTGGGATTGGCTCACCACCGCTTGGATTCTCTCGCATGTAGACCGTCTCCGCAAAATTGCGGAGACGGAATTTCTCTGAGCAATCAAGCGCAGCGATTTTACGGAGTACATCGTCGTGACGCTTACCAAATGTTTCAGCAATATCTTTTGAAGTGGTGACAGTTGTACCGTCCACTAGACGGATTTGTGGTGTGTGATTAGGCATAAATGCCTCCTGTGTATTTGGTGTTTTAACCGCCACACAAGAGACGCCAATCTCATTAGGGTGGCGGGTCGAACGGATTGGCGTTACCGTACACAGGGACGGCGGGTGCAAGCACCCTCCGAACGACCCACCATAACAGGTGTATTCGGGACGTAAAAAAACACGCATACAAGTAATAGAGGCGTGTCCTAGTCCTCTGTGTTTAAACGGAACGCCAATTCCGACACTAGATTTTGCTAGTGCAGGCGAAGTATGGCCCCGTGTATGCGTTGTTGTCAAATTCATTTCTTTTTTACCTTTTGTGACATGTCACGTTTCAAATCTTTAGTCATTTACTTTATAGTCCCTACCGCTTTGACATTAAGGAGGATAAGGACATGTTCAAACGCTCTCTAACTAGGACACTTGTTTTAATTACATCGCTAATTGTTTTGACTGCATGCGGCGACAATTCTGCTAACCCCCCAAAAGAAGTACCTTTCGCTGAACGCCCAATTGCTAGTGAATCAGAACGCGATCAGCTAATTCTTGACTTAAGTAATTTCTATCTCGCAAGCTTGACGGATTTAGTTTCAAACTATAACGATAATAAAAAACGCGATCCTTCGATCTATATTGACTGGCGCAATAAGGAATGGCTTCCAAGCTACACAGAGCAAAAAGAACAGCTCTTTGCTAAAGTAAATCATTATCAAATTGGTGCTGTTGATAAAGATTTTGCTCCTCTTCGTTCAGCTCTTGAAAGTCTCAGCTTAATTTCAGAGCTTTTTGAACGCTCTCTTAGCAAAAATGACCCATTTCTACGTACAGAGATTATGCTGCAACTTCAAAAGGGAGCTAGCAGTATTATCCAAACCGCACGAAGCCGAAACCTAGAAGGACGCCTAATCTTCCCTGAAGAACTAAGCCGAAGAATACCAAAGTAGAATTTGTGACATGTCACGCTTCACACTCTGGTACCACCGATCATTTCTAGCAATCGTTGCTCGATTTGCTCGTCGGATAGCTGTGGTATCAGTGCTTGTGTTGCTGCGTCGTATTCCCATTTGCCGTCGTTCGATACCATGATTTTCTCGCTGGCACCGGTTGCAGGGTTGCGCGATATAGCCAACCCTAGCGGGTGCAAAATCTCGGTATTGATGCGGCCCAATAGCCCCAGCTCTGCAAGCTGATTCCAGTCGATGGTTTTTATTTCCATTTCCGTGATTACCTCTTTGTTGCCCTTGCATGCAAAGCCTTTCACCTACACCCCCAACTTCATTTGTTCTTGTTCCACCAGTGCTTTGGCCATTTCCATGACGGTGGGCTGTGGCGGGTTTACGTAGTGTTTGAAATAAGCGCCGATTACCGAGCGAGCACCACAGCGGCCAAGGCATAGCACGTATAGGTCTTTTACGAATACGTCTTTCAGCCCATCAGATAAATCATTGCTGTTGGTTATCACCGCTTTGCCTTTGCAATGCGGGCATTCAATGCGAAATGCCATCCGTTACCCCCGCTAAATCTGGATTAATGGCGTGGGCGGCGAATGCCCTTAGCCGGTCTTCTGGTACGCCGCTGTATTGCGGCTTGGGTACCTCGGTTTTCCCTGAACCTCGACGGGGTTTCAGGACCTCCGTACAGTTATTGACACGAGTCCAAGAAGAGCCGGCTTCGCCGCTCTTTAAAAGATCAGACCCTTTGCGCTGCACGGTCCATTCATACAGTCGGGTTTCCACCACATCGATTAGCGTTTCTACGCCTTTAATCGACTTGGTGATTTCACCGTATTGGTTTTCTTCGTTTTCAACGTAATGCGTTTTTAGGGTTTGATTGCGGCCCGCGAATGGACCACCCATCAGGTTCATGAATTGTTTCCAGTCGGCGCGGTTGGCGGCGTGGTAAATAT
Organism: Marinomonas gallaica; assembly: GCF_049821165.1. Classification (NCBI taxonomy): domain Bacteria; kingdom Pseudomonadati; phylum Pseudomonadota; class Gammaproteobacteria; order Oceanospirillales; family Oceanospirillaceae; genus Marinomonas; species Marinomonas gallaica. The sequence goes on along the minus strand of NZ_CP187511.1, from coordinate 1,778,610 downwards.
CGATGCAGCTAGCCGGTGCGTTGTCGATTTTCAGGCGGCGCAGTTCACGCCAAACGGTAACAGAGGCACCACCTAGAAACTGAAACTGACGGATCCGATGACGGCGTGCCCATGCTGTGATGCGCTCGGCGGCTTCTTTGCCGCTTTTGTTGGTTTCGATATCGCCGTCGATGAACTCACCATCGATGTTTTTGGCGATGTATTTAGCGATGTAACCCACCGCAGAGCCTTTGCTTTTGTCGATGTCTTCGATGGTAACGCGGTGTTCTTAGCTATTAGGGTCAGATGAAAATTACATCGATGAAAATTGCATCTAACTTGCTTAGGTATTTAAGAAAAGCAGTTTAACTGCCTTTCAATGACTGACCAAAGAACTAACGAGAAAGTAGCTCGTGATACGCGACCGTTTATAAAAGACCATAAAGCCACTTATAATCAGTAATATAAGTGGCTTTTATATTCATTTTGCTCATGCAATACTGGATTTTCACTTCCATAATGGCTTGTGGGTTTCTTGATCAACATCGGCTGCTGTGAGCCCAATGTCTTTCAGTTGCGACTCGTTTAACATGTGCAATCTACTCCGTGTGCGCCAGTTGTGGGCCACTTTTTTAAAAAGCTGCTTCCATGCGTTTATTTTAATTTTACCTAATGTATATCTTTCATTTGATGCTACGCCGATCGTGCAAGGATTAACGCACTTCAATTGTACCTCTGGATTCGTCTTCATCACGTTTCTCCTGTGTTCTCATTATCGCTGGGCTTGGTTTGTGATTAAATAATCAACAATAAGCTGCCATAGGACAAACGATAAAAAGCAGACTATGATTTAGAAAAACTTATTCATAGGAGAGATAGATGTCTTTGAGTCGCGCCTTACCGCCTCTTAAATCCTTGCTCGCATTCCGCCACTCTGCGCAGACATTAAGCTTTAAAAAAGCCGCTGAGCATCTATTTGTGACGCAAGCCGCCGTAAGTCAACAAATCAAAAGCTTAGAACAAACTTTAGGGGTTGAGCTGTTTGAGCGACACACTCGCCAAGTCAGTTTAACGGCGGAAGGTCAGTATTTATCGGACTATGTGGAGAAAGCTTTCCTACTTTTAGAAGAAGGCATTAAAGGCATCACAGAAGATCCTAACCCGAATACGCCGGTGATCAGTCAGGGCGCGAGCATACTTTGAAGAACTAGCTTCAAGCCTGCCAAAACCTGTATTGTAGCGCTTGTAGTTCATCAAACAGGCTTCATTCCGTGACTCTTATCGAACATCTATCTGTTATTAAAGAAACTCGCTCTGATATTAACCAAAAACATGATTTAGTGGATGTCATGTTTCTCGTTATCACCGCCATTATGGCTGGCGCCGAAGGTTGGCAAGATATCGAAACGTATGGGAATGGGAAGTCTGAATGGCTGAAACAGTATAGAGCATTTAAACATGGTATCCCAAGACGCCACACTATTGCTCGCATTCTAAAGGGCCTGGTGCCAGAAACCTTACTGGAAGCATTAATCAATTGGGTTAATGAGAACCGGAAATCACAAGGAAAACCCTTGATCGCATTGGATGGAAAAGTGCTACGAGGAGCTTATAGAGGGAACCCGCAATCAGCTCTTCAACTTGTCACAGCTTACGATACTGAAAATGGCTTAGTTTTAAGTCAGAAAGCTACGGCCACGAAAACAAGCGAAATCACGACAGTACGAGATATGTTGAGTGTGTTAAATATTCAAGGGGCTGTGGTGACGGTTGATGCACTGCATTGCCAGAGAGAAACGCTAGAGCAAATTAGGGAGCAAAAAGGTCATGTTGTGGTTCAGGTTAAAGGCAATCAAGGGCAGCTAAAAAAAGCGATTGAACAGCAATTTGAGGCGTACTTTAAAAAGCCGAAAGCCACGCCTGTTATAGAGTTGAAAGAAAAAGGACATGGGCGAACAGAAGAGCGAAATGTCTTTCAACTGAAAGCGAAATTCCCGCCGGAGTTGTCTGAGAAGTGGCCCACTGTACGCAGTATCATCGCTGTAGAGAGGCTTAGAACGGTCAAAGGAAAAACAACGATAGACACGTCGTTTTATGTGAGCTCTTTATCGCCTAAACATAAGTCATTGCATCATTACATACGCCAACACTGGCGTATTGAAAACAGTCAGCACTATGTTCTGGATGTCGTGTTTAATGAAGATAAGTCAAGAATCGTGATGGATGATGCGGTAGAGCATATGGCTCTATTCAAACGTTTTGTGATGAACATACTTAGGCAATGTAATGATGATTCACCGAGCCAACGGCAGAAGCTAAAAAGAGCTACTTGGAGCGATGATTATCGTGCTCAATTATTGTTTGGTTAAAAAAGAACAAAGTATGCTCGAGCCCTGGGTGATCAGTTCTCTACCCTCTTTCTCGAGTCGTTGGCTGGTATCGCGCTTAGGCGGCTTTCAAGCTCAAGCGCCCGATATAAAGCTCCGCCTTAATCTTGATTCCGATCTATCAACGTTTTCTGATAGCGATTTAGACTTATGCATTCGCTTAGGACGTGGGCAATACGAAGGGCTTATGTCAAAACCCTTATTCGAGGAGCATTTGGTGCTCGTCTGTCATCCGTCTTTGATCAATATGGATGAGCCCATAAAAGCGCAAATTGGAAATATTCCCGTTATTACGGACACGGGGCCCGACGTAAAGCATGTATGGCCAGTTCTGCAGCATTTTTTAGAGATGTATGATTTGCCAATGAGATCCCATTTGCATACAACGGATTCCACCACGCTCATAGAGGCTCTGCTTTCTCGCCAAGGCCTTGCAATGGCCCGTTATGGGTTGGTGTATGACCAAATCGAAAAAGGGCAACTGATCTGTCCCATTCCTATTTATATGAAGTCTCAATATGACTTCTACCTTGTCGCCCCAGCACCGCATTTTAAATATCAAAAAGTGCAGAACTTTCAACATTGGCTAGAAACAGAAGTCAAAGCGATAAAGCAATCTTGGAAGCTGTATTTACGGAATCATCCAGAAATGAAAGAAGTGAAGGTTTCGAATTAGATAAAAGGCGCGTGAGTCCATGTGCTAAAAACAAGTCTGAAAAATCAGAAAGCACTGGCTATAAGGAAACAGGCTGAAAGCTTTGATGAGAGTGAACTAAAGAATAGTTAGATAAGAATTTCAGGCATAAAAAAAGGCACCAAATGGTGCCCGGGACCGGAATCGAACCGGTACGATATTTCTATCGCAAGATTTTAAGTCTTGTGCGTCTACCAATTTCGCCACCCGGGCTTGGTACTGATGGAGGCCGGAGTCGGAATCGAACCGGCGTACACGGAGTTGCAGTCCGCTGCATGACCACTCTGCCATCCGGCCTCATATATCAGTAACTCTTAAGAGATTGGAGCGGGAAACGAGGCTCGAACTCGCGACCCCAACCTTGGCAAGGTTGTGCTCTACCACTGAGCTATTCCCGCGTCTCAAAAGATGGAGCGTATTCTATATGAACTGATTCATACGTCAAGAGAAAATACTAAATAAATTGCTAACTTAGTCACTTTTTTTAGAATCGCTCAATCTTCAACCAATCGTGATTATTCCTTATACAACAACGACTAAGAATCGTTCGATTTACTCGCACTCAACTCAGGCCAAGCCGCTTTTAGGTAGATATACATAGACCAAAGCGTTAGCAGAGCTGCAATTATCAGCACAAATAAACCAAAATCTGCCCACCCTGTTCCCGGCGCATTTGATAATAAAATAAAGATCGCGATCATCTGCATAGTGGTTTTGAACTTACCGACAAATGACACAGCAACGCTTGCACGCTTGCCCATCTCAGCCATCCATTCACGCAATGCAGAAATAACAATCTCACGCCCAACAATCACCGCACTGGCCAGCGTCATTAAAGGGTTATCGTATGCAGCCACAAGAATAACCAATGCCACTGACACCATCACTTTATCAGCAACCGGATCAAAGAACGCACCAAAAGGTGTAGATTGATTCAGTGCGCGTGCGAGGAAGCCGTCTAACCAGTCGGTGATGGCAGCAATACCAAATATCGCGGCACTGGCATAATAACGCCCTTCCCAAGGTAGGTAGTAGATAACAATAAGAACCGGAATCAAGAAGATACGTAATGACGTAAGAAAATTTGGAATATTCATAAAAGCCTTTAAAAAGAATGCCCAACGCTGAAAGATAGGCTTAGCTTAACTTTTATGAAGGTAGAGGTATATCTCTTGCGCTTTATTTCCACCGATACCTTTGACTTTCGCGATATCTTCTTGTGATGCCGCTAACAGCTCTTGATAACCGCCAAATGCAGTAAGCAAGTCCTTACGTCGTTTCGGCCCAACGCCTGGAATATCTTCTAGTACAGAATGTCTGCGCTTTTTATCTCGACGACGACGATGGTTCTTTATCGCAAACCGATGCGCTTCGTCGCGAATATGCTGAATCAGATGCAAAGCCGCCGAATCAGGAGGCAAAACCACTTCGTCTTCTTTTGAACCAATATACAAGGTTTCTAAACCCGGTTTACGCGTATCCCCTTTCGCCACCCCAAGCAAAAATATATCAACGAGACCAAGCTCAGCTAGAACCGCTTCTGCTTGTGACAGTTGGCCTTTACCACCATCAATTAGCAACACATCAGGCGCATCAATTTCGCCGTCTTTGACTCGCTTATAACGCCGAGTTAAAGCTTGATGCATCGCGGCATAATCATCGCCTGCTTCAACCCCTTCTATATTGAACGAACGGTAGCGTTTTTTATCCGGTCCATCAGGGCCAAAGACCACACAAGATGCGACTGTCGCTTCACCGCTGGAGTGAGAAATATCGAAACACTCCATATGCAAAGGCGGCTCTTTAAAACCGAGCACTTTCTGCAATGCTGTAATACGACTAAAATGGTTACGCTTGTCTGTTAAGCGCGCTTGAAGGCCCTGCTCTGCATTAAGTTTCGCTAAGTCAAGCCAGCGAGCACGCTGGCCTCGCACACTGTGCGTGACTTCTATTTTTTTGCCCGTGGTTTCAAGCAAGGCATTGGCGATGGTCTCTTCATCCTCAATGGGATGACTAAGAATCAAAGATTTTGGCAGCTCTTGAGCGCCACCAATATAAAGCTGCGCGATAAATGAAGACAACAGTTCGGACTCATTCAGCTCAATGGGCATTTTAGGGTAGTGGCTTTTGCTGCCAATTACCTTACCCTGCCTGACCATCATTACATGCACACAAAAACCGCCAGGCTGAATTAGCGCTGCAATAATATCTGCATCGCCGGTTTGGCCATAAACGTGCTGCTCTTCTTGCACATGCTTAAGTTGAATAATTTGATCACGCAATGCCGCCGCACGCTCAAACTCCATGTCCGCCGCGGCGTCAGTCATTTTATCAGTTAACTCAGAGGTTAACTCTTGGTTTTTACCCTGCAAGAACATATGAGCATGATGAACATCTTCTGCGTATTCGGCATCACTGATAATCCCGACACAAGGCGCTGAGCAACGTTTGATTTGATACTGAAGGCAGGGGCGAGTTCGATTACTGTAAACCGAGTCTTCGCATTGACGTACACGAAATACTTTCTGCATGGCAATCATGCTTTCGCGAACGGCGGTACCGCTCGGAAAAGGGCCGTACAATCGACCTTCTTTAGACTTACCACCACGACGGAATAGAATGGCCGGGTGATCGTGGTTTGAGATTAAAATGTACGGGTACGACTTATCATCACGCAACAAGATATTGTATGGCGGACGATGTTGCTTAATTAAGGTTTGCTCAAGGAGTAAGGCTTCAGTTTCACTTTTTGTAACCGCAATTTCTATGGTGTCGATACGACTGACCAACGCCATGGTTTTGGTCGTTAAGCCTGTTGCTCGAAAATAACTAGCCACACGATTTTTGAGGTTTTTCGCTTTACCGACGTACAGCAATTCGCCTTCGCCATACATGCGGTATACACCTGGACGCGTTGTTAGATTTTGTACGAAATATTTTGGATCAAAGTCTTGCGACACTCAATTACCTTTAAACTAGACCAAGCACATTGTAACGCATAGCAAGCCGCGCGAGTTCAACATCACTTTGGATTTCAAGCTTGGTGAAAATACGCTTACGAAAGGTACTGACCGTTTTGTCAGATACATGAAGCCTATCCGCAATCTCTTTTGTTTTCACACAATCGACGATCATTTGTGCCACCTGAAGTTCACGCTCAGACAATTCACTAAACGGTGAATCAGACCCATTCTTGGTCGTTTTAGATAACGCTACTTTTTGGGCAACAACCCGTGAAAGGTATTGTTTGCCTTGAATAACCGTTTCAAGTGCTTCAACTAGTTCAGACTGATCTGAACCTTTTGCGACATAGCCACTTGCACCCGCTTCCATCATCTTTGCTGGATAAGGCGCATCATCTGTACCAGATAACGCAATGACTTTTGTATCAGGGTATAAGCGTTTAATCTCAAGCGTTGCGCCAAGACCGCCGATACCAGGCATATGCACGTCCATTAAAACAATGTCGATGCGTTCATTTCTCAGCACCTTAAGAGCGTCCTCACCACTGTGTACGGTTCCCCATACATTCACGCTCGGAATGTCTTCAATGACACGCTTTATCCCTTCACACACCATGGTGTGATCGTCGACAATCAGAACCTTACGCATCTCTACCTCATATAAAGCACGAAACCCTGTATACAATGTTATCGTTTACGAAACTTTTCGAAAAGAAGTAATGTCTTACTCAACGTAGTTATTTGTAAGGTAAAACGTCAGTTTTCACCATACTTTTTGTCAATATAACTTAAAGCAAACCCTTATATGTAAGTTTTTGTTAAAGAAATACCTTTAAGTTCACTTAATCACATATTTGCATAAGCTTCTAGTTAGGCAACTGCCCCCTGTAACCCAATGCCTTAAGCGCCTCTTGCGCTCGCTCACGGTACAAAACGCGAATCTTTGTGCCTTTGGTCTTGTACAAGTAGTACAAGTGCGGGGCTATATCACTTTCTGTTAGATTTAACTGCTTAGATAAGTCATTTAACAGGTCGTCAAGAACAGGAGCCGACTTGTCTTCTATCATGACTGGTTTCGGTATTACCAACTTCTCGCCATTGATCACTTTATCGACTAAGCGCGTGTAATGCTTTTCGAATATAGGCCTAGTCGTGCGCTCATCTTCGGTGCTTAAATAGTGCCAGCCCGTCTCCGAGCCAGCAAAATAAACAGCGGCATGCGACCAGCGGTTTTCTTGGGGATTATGACGGCAACCACACGCTTCCATATACGCTTGGCGTGGCTCTGGTAAGCCGTACGCTTTGTAAGCAGTTTGAATAACCGATAAAAACTCTGAAATAGTAGGTGGCCATGCAAAACGCTCTTTGGTGCGCTCGACAGCGTACGCCAAAAGCGGCTCTTGGAAGCCTTTCAAGGCAATCGCCCATTCACGTTTAGCCAGTTTAACTTCTTCTGTTGTCGAATACGCCGAGGCAAATTTATGCGTGTAAATCGCTTTGAAGCGAGCAAATAGCATGTTCACCAGTACACGAGTTCGCTGCTCAGCTTCTGGAGAAGCTTGGCTCTGCTCTCGCTCGGTATTACCAGTCTGTGTCGTGTATGTTTGTGAGGGCGCTGCTAACTTGCTCTCGATTGGACTTAGAATTTGCTGTATAGGTTGCGGTTCCTTCATAGGACTGACGATCCGATTGTTTGTATTGCCATTGACGTTTCACGTATTTAAAGAATTCGCTATTCCAAGTACGAACATTTTTACGCTGCTCTTTAATTCTTAGCAAAAATTCAGCTAACAGAGACTCTGCAAATTCTCGCTCTATACCCGCCTGCTGAATTTGCTCAAATGTCGCCTCTTCGGGTAACCATTGATCAGGCTGACGCGTGCGTTCTTTTGCCTCAAGATACAAATCAAAGTCAGTTAGACCTCGTCGATCTTTTCCCGAGGCAGGCATTGGCATTGCTGATTCAGTATGTTGCGGTTTAGAGCGTTGAGTAAATTGCGGCTGTGGTGTTGCGCCTTGATTATAGGCTTCTGTTTGCAAGCGAGACAATTTGCTCATCGCATCTTCTTTTGGCTCAGCGGGCTTCTGAGTAACAGGCGCAGCAGCCTGCTGCTTTGTAGCCGGAGCATCTGTGTGCGCTTGTTGCTCACCAGACTCTAATAGTATTTCTACGCCGGAGTCTGAGCGACGAAACTGTAAAACCTGCGCCATTTGAAGACTGCTCAGTAAGCGCACCACATACGGGGCAGTCCAAAAAGGCAGCATTTCGACTAATTCTCTATGAGAAATTTTCATCTGACGAGTATTAAGGTGATGCGATCGCTGCTGCAAATAAGTCAGCAATACACTTTCCTCTAGACCAAGCTCACAAGCTAGGTTAAACGAGACGGGTAACAAAAAATCAGGGGCAGCCATAAACACGACCATTTCGTTCGGGATTATTCAGTTTACCAAACAGCAAAGCTTTTAGCACGATAACTCGCTTTTCTCTTACGAAGCAAGCATAAAAAATATGTGTTCCAGAAAATTGTGACAGCAACATTTCTTTACCGTTAAAGAGTGTTGACAGGGAAATTTTGGACTCCTATGCTGAAACTGTGCCGCGGAGTTGGACACCTTCCATTCTCCAACATTCGGCCGACTTTACTGAGGAGAAAGTTGCATGTATACAATAAATATTACTGGTCACCACGTCGACATCACTCCAGCAATCAAAGATCACATCAATGAAAAAATGAACAAAATCGCCAAATTGAGTGATCAAATAACATCCGTCAACGTGACGCTTGTACAAGACAGTAAAGAACAGAAAGCAGAAGCACGAATACATTTACCCGGCAAAGAGCTATTCGCCACCGCGTCTTCTGAAGATCGCTTATTTTTCGCTATTGATAATATGATCGATAAATTAGCTCGCCAAGTGGATAAACATAAAACCAAACAAGCTTCTGGCACTCACAAAGCCGCCGTAGCTTCATAGAATCTAACGATTTCCCGACTCTCGACGCCCGCTTATCCAGCGGGCGTTTGCGTTTCTAATTAGATACGCACAATAAATATTGAACTTTGGAACTTCTGCCCGCATAGTCTGTCTTATATTGAAGGTTAATTTAACTAGGAGAGCACTATCATGCGTTACACTGATGCCCTTTCGACGACTCATACGTCACAGGCGGCCAATAAGACGCTGCGCAACACGTATGGATTACTATCACTAACCTTGCTTTTCAGTGCGTTTACCGCTGGTGTTAGCGTGGTTATGAATTTACCGCCTATGGGCTTAATTATTACTTTGGTCGGTTTCTACGGTTTACTATTTTTGACGCACAAATGTAAAAATAGCGCCGCTGGCATTTTATGCGTCTTCGCACTAACTGGCTTTATGGGACTAACACTAGGCCCTATTCTTAACATGTATCTAAACATGGCCAACGGTGGGACACTGATCATGAGTGCCTTAGCAATGACAGGACTCTCTTTTATGGGTCTTTCTGCCTACGCGCTTATATCTAAAAAAGATTTCAGTTTCCTTAATGGCTTCATCACCATAGGCTTCTTTGCATTGCTGTTTGCCATGATTGCTGGCTTCTTTATTCAACTTCCAGCGCTTCAGATCTTTATTTCTGTTGGCTTCACACTGTTCTCTGCAGCCATTATCTTACTGCAAACCAGTGAGATCGTACGTGGTGGAGAAACTAACTACATTATGGCTACAGTGAACCTATATGTTTCTTTGTACAACATGTTCCTAAGCCTATTGTCTCTATTCGGTATGGCAAGCGACGACTAATCGCGCCATAGGATATTAAAAGGCCGCAGACTGCGGCCTTTTTTATGTGTAAAATTTGCTTTATTTAAGAAGCAACTCTATGAATTACTCTCTTTTCATAACGGGCAGCCCTACAAGCAGTAAAGCCTGCCATACGGCACTAGACTTTGCTGAAGCAGTCGTCCAAGACAGCAGACATACATTGTCAGGTGTCTTTTTTTACGAAGAAGCCGTTAACATAGCGAATGCGCTGGCCATGCCACCACGCGATGAGTGCAACATTCGTGATGAGTGGGTGCAGTTCGCTCATCAACACAGCATCCCTTTATATGTGTGTATCGCAGCAGCATTACGTCGTGGCGAACTCAATGAAGCAGAAGCTAAGCGTCATGAAGTCGATCAACACAATCTTGCAAGTGGCTTCCTGTTAGAGGGGCTCGGCAGTTTATTAAGTTTGACGCTTGAGTCTGATCGCACCATGAGGTTCAAGTAATATGTCTACTCTCATCTATCTGTCAAGCTCCCCTTATAGCAGCAATTCCATTAAAGAAGCTCTGGATCTGGCACTTGTCTTTGGCACCTTTGAGCAATCAATCAGCATTGCCATAACGGGTGATGCCTTAGCATTATTAATTGCCTCTCAAACGCCAACAGTCCGACAAGGAAAGCATTTATTCAAACTGCTTGATGGACTAGAGTTTTACGATATTGAGAATATTTATGTAAAACAGGAGGAGATTGCTAAGCTCGCTATTGAAACATGGCCTGGTGTATCCCCTTTAGCGCAAGAAAGCTGGCTCGACATGCTCGATCAACATTCAGACATCTACCACTTTTAAGGGGCATCCATGAAGCTGTATCAAATAAATAAAAGTATGTACCCACAAAGCGTCGAACAAGACTGGCAATTAAGTTTGATGTCTGGCGATGCGGTATTATTAATGGAAGTGGGTGTACTCCGAGGCCTAACCCAGCAATCAATGCTCACTCAACTGATCGAAAAAGGCGTTACTCTCTACTTTAGAGAGCACGATTTAACCGCCAACGGTCTATCCGTACCTTTTGGTGAGGCCATTTCTGATCCGCAGTGGGTCGATTTGACCACTCAATATGACAAAATTGTTTCTTGGTGATTTATGACATTATCAGCTAAGCAGTTCGATGAAGAAGGCTACCTGCTCAATCTCAGTGATTGGAGCGAAGCCCTAGCAGAAGAAATCGCCACACAAGAAGGTCTTGTACTCACAGCAGAGCATTGGGCGGTTTTAACAGTGTTGCGCAATTTCTATCAACAGTTTGAAGTGTCACCCGCCATGCGCCCTTTTGTAAAAGCCGTCGCAAAAGAATTGGGAGCAGAAAAAGGGAAAAGCATCTATCTCATGAAGCTTTTCCCAGGCAGTCCTCCTAAGCTAGCTGCCAAAATTGCGGGATTGCCTAAACCGGCAAATTGCCTTTAGAAAAGGCAGCGAATGCTGCCTTTCTTCTCTCAAAGATTGGTTACTTTCCAAACCATGATAGCTTGTCTTGTAATGCGACAACTTCACCAATGATCAGCAAAGCGGGTGACTTCACTTCATTGTCTAAGGCCATTTGATGCACATCTTTCATTGTTGAAGTGAACACTCGCTGCTCTATTGACGTGCCTTTTTCGACAATGGCCACTGGCATAGAGGGACGCATACCAAAACGAATCAATGACTGACTGATGGATTCTAGCCCAGTCAAGCCCATGTAAATAACCAACGTTTGTGATGGGTGTACCAGCTCATCCCACGGTAAATCCGTGGTGCCATCTTTAAGATGCCCGGTTAGAAATCGAACCGATTGAGCATAGTCTCGATGTGTAAGTGGAATACCAGCATACGCGGCACAACCGGCTGCTGCCGTCACCCCTGGGACGACTTCAAATGACACCCCTTCGCAGACTAACTCTTCTAGTTCTTCGCCTCCACGACCAAAGATAAATGGATCGCCGCCTTTTAGACGAACAACGACTTTACCCTCTTTCGCTTTACTCGCCAGCAACTGATTAATTTGATCCTGCGGCAAGCTGTGCAATGACTTCGCTTTACCGACATAAAGCTTTTCTGCTTTGTCAGGGATCATTGCAATGATTTGTTCACCGACCAATCGATCATAAAGCACGACATCTGCAGCTAAAAGTAAACGATGCGCTTTCATCGTTAGTAAGTCAGGGTCACCTGGACCTGCTCCGACCAAATATACTTTACCCGTCATAATTTTTCTTTCTCAAACAGAAAAGCCCCACACCGGGGGCTTTTAAAATATTGTTGCAAACCCGATTAACCGATCAGAGTCTTACCGCCCATGTAAGGCACAAGTGCTTCAGGTACAGTAACCGTACCATCTGCATTCTGGTAGTTTTCAAGAATCGCCACCAGAGTACGGCCTACAGCTAGACCTGAGCCGTTCAAAGTATGTGCCAATTCTGGCTTGCCTGTTTCAGGGTTACGCCAGCGAGCCTGCATACGACGTGCTTGGAAGTCCCACATGTTTGAGCAAGAAGAGATCTCACGGTATTTCTGCTGACCAGGAAGCCACACTTCTATGTCATAGGTTTTATGCGCAGAGAAACCTAGATCACCACCACAAAGGATAACAGTGCGGTAAGGTAAGTTTAGCTTTTGTAAAATGACTTCAGCGTGACCGATCAACTCCTCAAGCGCTTGCGTAGAACGATCAGGACGACAGATGTGTACTAGCTCTACTTTTTCAAATTGGTGCTGACGGATCATGCCGCGCGTATCACGGCCGTAGCTACCTGCTTCACTACGAAAACAAGGCGTATGCGCAACAAACTTCTGATGCAAATCTGCATCGTTTAAAATTTCATCACGAGCAATATTGGTAACCGGAACTTCTGCCGTTGGGATTAAATACAAGTCACTATTGCCGCTGTCTTTATCAACGGGTACTTTGAACAAGTCATCTTCAAATTTTGGCAGTTGACCTGTACCACGTAGCGATGCAGCGTTCACTAAGTAAGGCACATAGATTTCAGAATAGTTATGCTCTTCGATGTGTGTGTTCAACATAAATTGAATCAATGCGCGATGCAGACGAGCTAGATCAGTACGCATAACAGCAAAACGAGAGCCAGTAATCTTGGCAGCCATTTCAAAATCCAGCATACCCAGTGCAGCACCAACATCAACATGGTCTTTCACATCGAAGTCAAAGGTACGCGGCTCACCCCAGCGACGAATTTCAACGTTGTCATCTTCCGTCGCGCCCGCTGGTACAGATTCATGGGGAATGTTTGGAATGCTTTCAAGAAACGCTTCCATTTCGGCTTGAACCTGAGAAAGCTGCTCTTTCGCGGCGGATAAGTCATCACCCAATGTGGCCGTTTTTGCTTTTAATTCATCCGCCAAAGCTTTGTCGCCCGCTTTCATTGCTGAGCCAATTTCTTTGGATGCGGCGTTACGGGACTGTTGCAGGTTCTCTGTTTCAATCTGAATTGCTTTACGACGTTCTTCTAAACTAGAGAAAGTCGCCACATTTAAATCAAAGCCTTTTTTCTTTAGTAAAGCGGCAATCGCTTCTGGATCCGCCCGTAGAGCTTTAATATCTAACATCGCTGCAACAAAACCTTATATAGTTGAATATTGAAATAACTGTTGTAGATTGGTCTTAAACAAAGCGCGCAAGGCCTACGCCTGCGGCTAATGCCAATATACCTAACAAACAGCTTAATGATAAATAGCTTAAGGCACTTAGCCAAGCCTGCTGATTCACCAGAGAGACAATTTCTAATGAAAAAGTCGAGAAGGTAGTAAAAGCCCCCAAAAAGCCGACCATAATAAAGGGTCTTAGTGACTCTACGCTAGGAATACGCTCACTGATGATCACAAATGCGACTCCCATGAGAAAACTCCCTAGTACATTGATCGACAATGTTGCCATAGGAAATGGTGCCTGCCAAAAACCATTGACCCATTTAGCTAAGGCATAACGTGACACAGCGCCTAACGCACCACCTAAAGCAACCATCAGATAAAGCACTACCCGTTTTCTCCTTCATGATAGCGTTTTTGTAAACTCTGCAAGTCTTGCTCTTCAAGCCAAGCCAGTTTCTCAGCAATTTTCTTTTCTAACCCTCTATCGGTCGGAATGTAATAACGCTCATTAGCCAATTCAGCCGGTAAATAAGATTCGCCTGCAGCGTAAGCATTCGGTTCATTATGAGCATAACGATAACCTTCACCATGCCCCATGTCTTTGGCAAGACTCGTTGGCGCGTTACGCAAATGATTTGGCACTTCCAAACTAGGCTGATTTTTAACATCACTCATCATTTGGTTAAACGCTTTATATAACGCATTGCTCTTTGGTGCACACGCCATATAAACCGCCGCTTGAGCAATCGCACGGTTACCTTCGTATGGGCCAACTCGCTCAAATATATCCCACGCATTTAAACCGATCTGCAAGGCTCTTGGATCGGCATTACCGATATCTTCTGAGGCAATCGCTAATAATCGGCGGGCGATATAAAGTGGATCACATCCCCCATCGAGCATACGCACCATCCAATATAATGCACCATCAGGAGAAGAGCCTCGTACCGACTTATGAAACGCGGATATCTGATCATAAAAAACATCACCGCCTTTATCATAGCGACGAATGCTGCCCCCTAGTATATCTTCTAACTGGGCATTAGTGACCGCTTCCCCGTCCTCAACGAAATCCGCAAGGATTTCCAAAAAGTTCAAGCTACGACGAACATCACCATCTGCAGCCTGCGCTAAGATCGCTAACTGTTCATCTTTAATTTGGATATTACGATCGCCTAAACCTCGGCGACAGTCATTTAGAGCATGCTTCATCGCCGATAAAAGGTCATCAACTGTAGGGGTTTGTAATCGGTACACTCGAGCACGGGATAACAAAGCGGAGTTGAGTTCAAAGGCAGGGTTTTCAGTGGTCGCACCAACAAATAGAAACGTGCCATCTTCTATATACGGTAGAAAAGCGTCTTGCTGCGATTTATTAAATCGGTGTACTTCGTCGACAAACAGTAGCGTCGATTTTTGAGTCATTAAACGCCATTGCTTGGCATCGTCAACCGCCGCACGAATGTCCTTTACGCCTGACATAACAGCCGATAATTCAATAAACTTAGCGTCCAATGAATGGGCAAACAACTGTGCAAACGTCGTTTTTCCTACGCCTGGCGGCCCCCATAAAATAAACGAATGCCCTTGGCGACGTTCCACCATTTTACGCAGTGGCTTTCCTTCGCCAACCAAATGCTCTTGCCCGACATATTCGTCTAATGTTTTAGGGCGCATGCGGGCAGCCAACGGTTGCATTAGGTTAACATCATCGGAGGCAAACAAATCGTCCATTGGCTACTGCTCAATAATTACATCGACGGACTCTGGTAGGTCCACATTAAAATTCTGTTCTGATACCCCTTCATGAGCCTCTATATTCGAGAACTCAATCACGGTTGTTTGACCTAATACATCTTTGATACTCATCGCACTGATCGCCTTATCATTAAACGACAGTGTTAATGAATCGAACAAGTCTTCTTGATCGTTAGGCGCAAGCTTATAGCTGTCCTTACCAACGCTTTCGACAGCATAATGACTCAATACATTAGCAGCAGAATCCCCCAGCAAAGCTGCAGGTGAATTACCGACTGTTCCTGCAAAAGGTTTACGTGTGGCCTGCTCTAAATCAACATCCCAAATCGTAACCCACTCGCCGTCTGAAATAATTCGCTGCGGGAAAGGTGAAATCGTATCCCAGACAAAACGATTGGGCGCTGCAAGCAAGAAAACACCTTCGCTGTGCTGCACTTGCTCCCCCTGCTCGTTATACGTAACTTGACGAAACTCACCCTCAACATTGCGATTTTCTTCGAGCAATTGTGTCAGTGAATCGACTGATGTGTCAGCCCAAGCATTCACTGCTAAAAACATGCCTAGTGCACAAATAAAACGACTCATACATTTTCCTCGCGTAACGGATTCCTACTCAGGAATCAGAATCTCTCGTTGACCATTGGTTCCCATTGGTCCGACTAATCCAGCAGATTCCATTGCTTCGACCAAGTTTGCAGCTCGGTTATAGCCAATTTTTAGACGTCGTTGAATAGAGGAGATAGAAGCTTTACGCGTTTCTATCACAATTTTCACGGCCTCGTCGTATAAGGCATCTTTGTCTTCACCACCGCCAGCGGTAAGCTCTTCCGCACTCACGGTCACATCATTAATGTAATCTGGCTCGCCGCGTGCTTTCCACTCCTCCACTACAGCATGCACTTCTTCGTCCGACACGAAAGCACCATGCACACGTATTGGGGTTGGCAGTCCAGCCGGTAGATACAACATGTCACCCTGTCCAAGCAGCTGATCTGCACCACCTTGATCAAGGATGGTACGAGAATCTATTTTCGAGGATACTTGGAACGCCATACGTGTTGGTATATTAGCTTTAATCAAACCCGTAATAACATCCACTGAAGGACGCTGGGTCGCTAGTATTAGATGAATACCCGCCGCACGAGCTTTTTGGGCGATACGAGCAATCAGTTCTTCGACC
This sequence comes from Marinomonas gallaica, assembly GCF_049821165.1. Taxonomy (NCBI): domain Bacteria; kingdom Pseudomonadati; phylum Pseudomonadota; class Gammaproteobacteria; order Oceanospirillales; family Oceanospirillaceae; genus Marinomonas; species Marinomonas gallaica. The sequence continues at coordinate 1,762,239 of NZ_CP187511.1, read as the reverse complement.
TTTTTACCTACAATCATCATCATGTCGGCAAACTCGTCGACGACAATAACGATGTACGGTAAAGGCTCTAGATAAGGTACAGTGCGTGCCACGCCATCTTCCGAGAACATCGCCATTTCAGGTGTCCATAATGGATCTTCAATAGGCTCGCCCGCCGCCGCGGCTTCACGTACTTTTTTATTGAAACCGGCAATATTTCGTACGCCTAACTTGGACATTAATTTATAACGGCGTTCCATTTCGTCTACTGACCAACGTAAGCCATTGGCAGCATCTTTCATATCCGTGATAACAGGCGTTAATAAGTGTGGGATACCTTCGTAAATAGAAAGTTCCAACATTTTAGGGTCGACCATGATCATGCGTACTTCGTCAGGTGTCGACTTTAACAACATACTGAGAATCATGGCATTAACCCCCACCGACTTACCCGAGCCGGTAGTACCTGCCACTAACACATGAGGCATTTTAGCCAAGTCGACCACCACCGCTTCACCCGAAATATCATGTCCAAGTGACAAGGTTAAAGGCGATGTTGCATTGTCATACATAGGTGTATTGATTACTTCAGAAAAGTAAACGGTATCACGATGTTGGTTTGGTATTTCAATACCAATAGTAGATTTACCAGCGATCACTTCGACCACTCGCACACTTAATACGCTTAATGAGCGCGCTAAATCTTTGGCCAAGTTGGTGATTCTAGAAACTTTTACACCAGGCGCAGGCTGGATTTCAAACCGCGTAATCACTGGACCAGGGTTGACCTCAACAACTTCGGCTTTCACACCAAAATCTTGTAGCCGCTGCTCTAATAACGCAGAAAGATCCAACAGCTCGTCTTCGGTATAACCACCCTGTTTAGGCTTCGGCGGCGTTAATACAGCTCGATCAGGCAAACTGTAAAGTGCTTCAGAGCGCTCAATTTCAGTCGATGGTCCACCAAGACCATCAAGTTGCTTGGCCTCAGATAAGGTTTTCACCGCAGGTTTGTGCGCCGCTGAATCAGGAGTAGGTTGCGCTGATAATTGTGTTTTAGGTGGCTTGGCCACTGTTTCTGTTATAAATGGTGGCTCATCGACACTTTGATCCGCAGCAAATTGAAGCTCTGTTTCTTGCTGCGAACGAGTCTGGCTAGAAGGTTGTTGCTCCATCGCTACTTGCTCTACAGGAGATGTCTCTGCATTAAACCTTTTCTGTTTATGCTGAATGTTCGCAGATGACAACTTTGTTTCAGATACTGCACTAGGTTCTTTCTTATCCCAGACGTCATCAAAGCTGATGTCTCGATGGTCTTCTTCGACATATAAGGTATCTGTAAAATCAAAAGTATCATCGCTGTCATTAAAGGACGCTGAGTCCAGTCCATCAAAACTTGGTTCTCGATGCTCTCTATTGGCTTCTAGTTGGACTGAATCTTCTATCTTAGACGAACGCGTAAACTTGCCTTTCATTTTTTCCCATAAAGACACTTTTTCTTCCGTCTCATCTAGACCGGCCTCGTCATCGATCACTGCTGCCACTTTCTTTTTACGGAATATAGCAGGCTTTTCTAGTTCGTCTTCTTCAACTGCTTTTTTAGCTGCTTTCTCAGCAGCCTTCTTCGCTTTCTGTTTAGTTGATTTATCATTTTGTTCTTCTACGTCCTCATCACGTTGAAAACGCCTAATGACCCACAGATAAGCCATTTCCGCTCGCTCGCCAATGAATTCAAGTGCTTGGGACCAATGAACTTGAGCTAAAAGAGTAAACGCGAGTAGAACTAAAGCAAGACTGACCAGAGTGCCACCATCATAGCCAATCCAATGATAAAGCAACTGCCCAAGGGATTGCCCTAGAATACCGCCTGTTCCAAACTGCAGTGAAGCATTTCCTACCGTGTGCAAAAAACAAAGCGCGGAGCCAAAACTCAAATATAAAATACTACCAACGCAACAGAGAATGGCATTATTAAGCGGAATCATTTGATGTGGGTTGCGCCATAATATAAAGGCAACCAATAAGAAAAGTAGAGGTAACGAATAAAACAGGCTGCCAAAGAAGGCTGACAATAAATCAGCTAACATTGCACCTATCGGCCCCATAGAATTTTGAACGGCACTACCACTGCCAGAATAAAACCAACCGGCATCTTCTGGATTGTAGGTATAAGTCGCGAAAGCAAAAAATAGAAAAAACAACATTGCGGCAATAAACGCCGCCTGCTTCGCAAATGTTCCCCAGACAAGTGATCGTACAGACTCACGCCCTACTTGTGTCAAAAGCCACCTTCCAATGTCATCAGCCAATGTTTAGGGTGCAAGCTTACCATAAAAAAAGCCAGCCCGAAGGGCTGGCTTTCGCTTTTACTAAGATAGGGAAATCTTAGAAGAATGCTTTAACACCAACTGTGTGATGCTCAGAACCTTCATAAGCAGAATCTGCCGCTAGATCACCGTTGTAGTTTTTGTAGTAGTACGTTAGATCACCTGCAGCGTACTCAGCAACAAAGTAAGTACCATCTTCTTTATCGCCCTCTAGATCTTTAGAGTACTGAAGAATTAGCGTAAGTGCATCTGTCGCAGCAAGTTCAACACCGAAACCAGCTTGTTGAACATCAGTGGTATTATCTGTACCTGTTTCGCCTACACCGTAGTTAGCAGACAAAGTCGCTGGACCAGCATTGAATTGCGCGCCCACGTTTACAGAATTAGCATCGCCGATGGCACCACCAGAAATACCTAATTTGACTGCATCTAGATCAACAACATAAGAGATTGCCGCGCCGATATCGGAATCATCGTTAGAATTTGTAGTTGCTTCAAGTGCTACAGTTAGACCAGGTGCTACTGCGTAACGAAGACCTGTGTTATCAGTGTCACCTTGAGCTGTGCGAAGATCTACACCACTTTGAAGCTCATCCATGCCCATGAATGCGCCAGTAGAAACAGATCCATCAAAACGACCGAAAGATACCGCACCTTGTTTCACATAAAGTTTTTCAAAGTTGATATCAGTGCCTTCGTCATTACCCGTTGTTTTAACTTCGATCTCAGCGTATACAACACCAGTATCGATCGATAGCTCAACTTCACCAAGATCCGTACCGTCTGCTAGATCACCGGTATCTTTAGATTCGCCGTAGTAGCTAACGTATTCGATGCCCGCTTCACCAGAAAATACTGGCTCAACAGCGAAAGTAGATGTAGATACCGCAGCTGCAACAGCAGATACCGCGAAAACAGAAGCAAGTTTAATCGCTTTCATTCAAGATTCCCCTTTAATTATATATGTTCGGTCTCAAGACCTTTTGAAAGGCTTAGCACCTAAAAATCATTTAACGCTGAGATATCAGCGACTTAAATATAGTAAAGCCTATCAATTTCAGTTTTGTGACAAACCCACAACACCGAAAAATTTTTAGTCCGTGAACAGCGATTCGTTTAATATTTTTATTCGCCGCTCTGAACGTACTTGATTAAAACCAAGTTTTACTTTGCTGGTCAAGCACTACGAACACTTTTTTTGATTTTTTTTTGCATTTTTCATGTTTTACTCATGTCTAAGGAGCCAAAAAGGCATATCAGAATGCAAAATCAAGCAATAATCATACGACTTCGATACGAAACACCTACAAAGCGACCAAAAAAAGTGTATTCACTCACTAAGTACTGGTAAAACGGGGTAAGAATTGTGGATAATAACAGCACTCCAACACGTCTTTTTAAGAGAATTCATGCGAGATTCCACTGAAAAAAGCTCAGAAAACACAAAAGAGCTCGTTCTGTTGACAGAATCTATTTATGATACGCCGGACCCATTTAAGTCTCTGGATGACCCAGAAGGCCTTTCTGCGGTCGGTGGCGATTTAAAACCTGAGCGATTAGTTCACCTTTATCGGCATGGATTCTTTCCATGGTACAGCGATCCTGACCCAATCCTTTGGTGGCATCCACATGAACGCTGCACACTCACTCCTTCAGATTTCCATACCAGTAAATCGCTGCAGAAGAGCCTTAGAAATAAAAACTGGAGTTGGAAAGTAAACTCAGACTTTAGGCAGTCAGTCGACATCTGCCGTCAACTGCGTGCAAATAATGAAGGAACCTGGATATCTGAAGACATCATTGACGCATACTCAAAATTGAACAAGCAAGGCTTTGCTTTTTCGGTTGAATCTTTTTTGGATGGCGAATTAGCCGGCGGATTTTACGGCGTGGCAATGGGGAGCATGTTTTTTGGGGAATCGATGTATTCTCTTAAAAACAATGGTTCAAAGGTGGCATTGTGGCAGTTTTGCCAGTTAGCGCATGATCTGGGTATACAAATGATCGACTGCCAAGTATATTCGGAGCACCTTACGTCATTGGGTGCAAAAATGCTTAACAAAAAAGATTTTGTTAGAGCGTTACAGCAACTGATACCCAGCCCATGCCCAAACAGCCAGCTAGCAGCACTAGCGAAGCATAAAGCGCCTTTGCCCATCACTAATTTTATGGGCTAAATTTGCTTTTTAGCGCTATTTTGGGCAAAATACGGCCGAAATTTTAGCAAACTCGCCAATCACAAGCCTATTTTTAGCCTAAATAGCGAGAGAATGCTTAACCTTAATTAAGAACAGGACACTGATTGTGGCAAAAGAAGATAGCATTGAAATGGAAGGTACGATTGTCGATACCCTTCCAAACACTATGTTCCGTGTGGAACTTGAAAACGGTCACGTTGTGACTGCGCATATTTCCGGAAAAATGCGTAAAAACTACATTCGAATTTTGACCGGAGATAAAGTAAAGGTTGAACTAACACCTTACGATTTATCAAAAGGTCGAATCGTTTACCGTTCTCGCTAATACACGACGAGAATGTGATTTACAAAAAAGCCGCTTAATACTTTAAGCGGCTTTTTTGTGCTTTGGTATATAGGAATTAAGCCCTCCATGGAGGGCTTAATGTTACATCAACAGCGCACAGACTCTTTCCTAACGGAGAATGACAATTCATCTTTCTCTTCATCTAATGCAACTGTGACAACACCACCCTCTACTAAATCACCAAATAAGATCATGTTAGCAAGTGGTTTCTTCAGATGCTCTTGGATCACGCGCGCCATCGGACGTGCGCCCATCTGACGATCATAACCTTTACTTGCCAACCAGCCGCGAGCCGTATCACTCACTTCGATCAGAACACCTTTAGCATCAAGTTGAGCTTGCAATTCAACCAAAAATTTATCGACGACATTAAAGATAACCTGCTCATCAAGCTGTTTAAATTGAATCACCGCATCCAATCGGTTACGGAACTCTGGCGTGAAGGTCTTATTAATGGCTTCCATACCATCGGTTGAATGGTCCTGCATAGAGAAGCCAATCGATCTTTTAGCAAGCACTTCAGCGCCAGCATTAGAGGTCATCACTAACACCACATTACGGAAATCCGCCTTGCGGCCATTATTATCGGTCAATGTACCGTGGTCCATTACTTGTAGCAGTAAGTTGAAAACTTCAGGATGCGCTTTTTCAATCTCATCCAACAACACAATACTGTGAGGGTTCTTAGTCACAGCCTCTGTCAACAAACCACCTTGATCGAAACCAACATAGCCCGGCGGTGCACCGATTAAACGCGATACTGCATGGCGCTCCATGTACTCAGACATATCAAAGCGAATAAGCTCAAGCCCCATAATCTTCGCCAGCTGACGCGTCACCTCGGTTTTACCAACACCGGTTGGTCCAGCCATCAAGAATGAACCAATCGGCTTCTGCTCGGCTTTCAGGCCTGCACGAGACAACTTAATCGCATCAGCTAAGGATTCGATGGCACCATCTTGACCAAACACCACCATTTTCAAGTTGCGCTCAAGATTAGAAAGTACCTTTTTATCATCCGAGTTGGCCGCTTTCACAGGCACTCGTGCGATCTTAGAAACGATATCTTCAATGTCTTCTACGGTGATGATTTGTTTGCGTGTCTCTTCTGGCTGCAAGCGCTGATAAGCACCCGCTTCATCCACTACATCAATGGCTTTATCTGGCATATGACGATCAGGAACATAACGTTGCGCCAGCTCAGACGCAGCCTTCAACGCTGCGTCTTCGTACTTAATTTTATGATGCTCTTCAAAGGCACCGATGATGCCCTTCAAAATCTCATAGGTATCATCAACACTCGGCTCATTGACATCGATTTTCTGGAATCGACGAGCCAAGGCATGATCTTTTTCGAAAATGCCACGAAATTCTTGGAACGTTGTTGAGCCAATGCAACGTAACTGGCCTGAGCTCAATGCAGGTTTCAGTAAATTGGAAGCATCCATCACACCACCTGACGCAGCGCCCGCACCAATAATAGTGTGAATTTCATCAATGAATAGGATCGCATTCGGGAGTTTTTTCAATTCGCCCAACAGATGCTTTAAACGCTTCTCAAAATCACCACGATATTTGGTACCCGCTAAAAGAGCACCAAGATCTAACGAATAAACAATACCGTCAGCTATCACATCAGGCACTTCGCCATCTACAATACGCTTAGCAAGGCCTTCAGCAATGGCGGTTTTACCCACGCCTGATTCCCCCACTAAGAGCGGGTTATTTTTTCGGCGACGAGAAAGCGTTTGTACGACTCGCTCAACTTCATTTTGACGTCCGATCAAACGATCTATTCGTCCTGCTTTCGCTTCTTCATTCAAGTTTGTCGCGTATTTCTGTAGTGGCGCTTTGGCACTATCTTCGCCGTCTTCATCTTCCTGCTCAATCGATTCATCTGGTGTTGAACCGCCTAGCTTGGAAATGCCATGCGCGACAAAATTGACAACATCAATGCGCGCTACATTATGGCGGCGCAGCAAATAAACGGCTTGGCTTTCTTGTTCACTGAAAATCGCCACAAGAACATTCGCACCCGTTACTTCTCGTTTGCCAGATGATTGAACGTGGAACACCGCACGCTGGAGTACACGCTGAAATCCTAGGGTAGGCTGCACTTCCCGCTCTTGATCGTCTTCTGGGATAAGGGGGGTTGTGCTGTCAACGAACTCTTCTAACTCCTTGCTCAAGGTTTCTAACGTAACACCACAAGCCTCTAGCACTTTGCTTGCGGCAGCATTGTCAATCAAAGCCAATAAAAGGTGCTCAACAGTCATAAATTCATGACGCTTGTCACGAGCGGCTTTGAAAGCATTATTCAAGGTTTGCTCTAGTTCTTTATCTAGCATCGCTTATCCCTCACTAAAAATCAGTCGACTTTTTGCAAGTCGCACATTAGGGGGTGCTCGTTTTGCTCTGAAAACTGCTGCACCATAGCTACTTTAGTTTCCGCAATACCAAAGGGGTAAATGCCACAAACACCTTTACCCTTGGTATGTACTTCCATCATTACATGCTGGGCTTTTTCTGAATCCATATTGAAAAAGCGCTGAAGAATAAATACGACAAAATCCATTGGCGTATAGTCATCGTTAAATAAAACCACCTGATACATAGACGGCGGCTGAAGATCAGTTTCATCTGGTGCGATAGCAACCGACGAGTGACCGTTATCATCGTCCTCTAAACTTAGACTAATTTGCTTCGATGCAAACATCTCGGACCTCAAACACTACAAATATTCACGTTAATTAGCATTTCCTCAATCCCTAGTAACCCAGAAAGTGGAAAACAATAAGAATTTTACAAATCCACAATAGAGTTCTACTCTCAAGTAATATGTGGTCAAAAGTCACACAATTAAACCCTATTGAAATCATGAAAGTGAGTTTAACAGATCTTTAATCACATATATCAAACCGAATTCATTAACAGCGTTTATTTGCGGTTCGGCTAATCGAGCCTACAGAGTATTGAAGGAGTGACTCATGCATCGTGGATCCGTTAAATGGTTTAATAACGCAAAAGGGTACGGCTTTATTGTATCTGACAGTTTCGACGAAGATTTGTTCATCCACTATTCAGCGATCAATGTTGAAGGTTACAAAACCCTAAAGGCAGGTCAAACCGTAACATTTGATGTCTCTCCTGGTAAACGAGGCTTACACGCCATTGAAATTACCCCAGTTGAAAGCGGAGCCAACGTTGAGGAAAGCATCACAGAATCAGCTTAACGGCATTTGAAATAGCACTAGACATCTTAACTATTCAAACACCTCTGGTATGATCAGCAGTTCCAGAGGTGCTTTATTGCATCCTAAACTTTCGTTTTAAGTGTCCCTTGCCATGCTTTTGCTACTAAACAAGCCTTTCCAAGTCCTCAGTCAATTCACTTCTGATGGAGGTAAAGACACACTCGCTCGCTATGTCGATATCCCAGCAGTTTACCCTGCTGGCCGTCTAGACTATGACTCTGAGGGGCTGCTATTACTGACTGACCAAGGCCCCTTACAGCATTTGATCGCCTCTCCAAAATTCAAAATGCCTAAGACCTATTGGGTGCAGGTGGAAGGCGATATTAATGATGATGCCATCAAAGCACTTCAAGCAGGTGTCGAGTTAAAAGATGGTATGACTAAGCCAGCTGAGTGTCGCAAGATCGCTTCGCCTAACATATGGGAACGAGTCCCCCCTATTCGCGAACGCGCCAATATCCCAACCAGCTGGATTGAACTTAAAATAACAGAGGGCAAAAACCGTCAAGTCAGACGTATGACAGCCCACGTTGGCTTCCCGACACTTCGCCTGATTCGTGCTGCAATAGGCCCTTACAGTGTTGAAAATCTTACACCTGGACAATATCTTATTACCGAACCTACAACAGAACTTGATGAGCAGGTAACTCAATTTGAACGAGAAAAAGCGAGAAAGACTCCCTCACCTAACCGTCGCAGCCCTAGTAGTAGATCAACACAATCGCTATCTAATGGTCACCGAGACTCAGGACGGAGAGATCGTCATCAACCAGCCAGCCGGTCACGTGGAAAACGGTGAGTCTCTGCAACAAGCGGTTATTCGAGAAACCCTAGAAGAGTCCGGTTGGCAAGTAGAGCCTGAAGCCATTTTAGGACTGTATGCTTTTACACCCTTCACAGGTGCGGATACGTATCATCGTGTATGTTTTATTTGTAAGCCGATACACCAAGTCGATATGGCACTCGACGAAGATATTATTGAATCAAACTGGCTAACAAAAGATGACATTGTAGCTCGCAAACAACGTAGCCCTTTGATTATGCAATGCATAAACGATTATGAACGCGGTCAATCACTCGCAATTGACGGCATCAATAACAGGCACATTTTCCCGAGCTAAAGACCTCAAGCGCGTGATCCGTTACAATACGCACTTATTCTAATGACGGGCCTTTACCCCGTTCCCACTATTAGAGAGAACCCATGAGTACAGAGAACCCAAACGCATCGATTAAAGTCATCGTTGGCATGTCCGGCGGTGTTGATTCATCAGTTTCCGCACTTCTTCTGCAACAGCAAGGCTATAAAGTCGAAGGCTTATTTATGAAGAACTGGGACGAAGATGACGGCACTGAATACTGCACAGCGAAAGATGACTTAGCCGATGCTCAAGCCGTCTGTGATAAATTAGGCATTCATCTTCACACTGCCAACTTCGCTGCAGAATACTGGGACAATGTCTTTGAACATTTCCTCGAAGAGTACAAAGCGGGTCGCACGCCAAACCCTGACATTCTATGTAACAAAGAAATTAAATTTAAAGCATTTTTAGAATACGCACTTGAACTTGGAGCGGACTATATCGCGACAGGGCACTACGTTCGCCGAGGCGAAATAGACGGTGAACCAGTGTTACTAAAAGGTCTTGATAACAACAAAGATCAAAGCTACTTCTTGTACGCCGTTGGTAAAGACGAAATTGGCCGCACATTCTTCCCTGTTGGCGAATTAGAAAAGCCCGAAGTGCGTCGCTTAGCCGAAGAATTTGACCTCGTGACGCACAACAAGAAAGACAGTACAGGTATTTGCTTTATAGGCGAACGTCGCTTTAAAGATTTTCTTGAGCAATATCTGCCAGCACAGCCGGGCAATATTGAAACGCTTGATGGTGATATCATCGGCAAGCACCATGGCTTGATGTACCACACGATTGGCCAGCGCCAAGGGCTTGGCATTGGCGGTTTATCAAACTACCCTGACGAGCCATGGTATGTCGTTGAAAAAGACCTAAATCGCAATGTTTTAGTCGTAACTCAAGGCGGTCAACATGAATCATTGTTTAAAACGCACCTGATCGCCGATGGGTTTGACTGGGTAGCACGCCATAAGCCAAACATGCCATTAACTTGTATGGCCAAATGTCGCTACCGTCAACCGGACCAAGAGTGCACGCTAACTGAGTTGGCTGATGGTCGAATTGAGGTCAGTTTTAAAGAACCTCAAAGAGCTGTGACCCCTGGCCAATCAGTCGTTTTCTATGTTGGCGAACATTGTTTAGGCGGCGGCATCATCAATGTTGCATTTAACAAGTAAGACATTTTATTCGCTTGGAGCGCACTATGCAGCACAGTGAAAAAGAACAAGCCATTGCATTAGCGGCCATTTTCCAAGCCGCGGAGCTGGTTGCTAACCTAGCACGTAAAGGCAATACAGATCAGAGCTATGCTGAACCCATACTCAGTAGCATATTAATGGTTAATGCCCCTACGACCGAGGATATCTACGGTGGTCCATTTGACTGTCAGAGCAACCTGGCTTTGGGGCGACGCATTGCGACAGAAGTTATGGGCAAAGGCAAAGACGCCGTCAATCCCGATACCATTCGCTACGCGTTAAGCATGATCCATCTTGAATCTAAGCTACACAAAGACTCAGATATGCTAGCCGCAATCGGTCAGCGACTGAATCAGCTGGAGCGTCAATTAGAGCACTATGACTCTGTAATGCATGAAAATGTGATCGCTGGCATTTCTGGAATGTACCAAGATACTTTAAGTAAGTTATCGTTTCGTATTCAGGTGCACGGAGATAGCCGTTTCTTACAGCAATCTCATGTAGCTCACCAAGTACGCGCTATTTTAATGGCTGGCATTCGTGCAGCTATGCTTTGGCGACAAGTAGGTGGAAGACGCTGGCATCTGATCTTTAAACGCAAAGCTTTGCTTAAGCAACTTGAAGGTCGTTTCTAACCTCTTTTTACACTTCCGACACCAAGGGAAAGAAGCCAATTCAACATTTTCTTCTTTCCCTTCCCCCCTTGATTGATAACAATCATTTAGATCAATCTTGACTATATTCTTAGGCAATATTTCTCGACCTCTTAATTGAGGTAGTATAATGACCAAAAATTTAATCAAATTTGATTTGATTTAGAGAATGGCGGCCATAAGTCACCTTCTATCCAAACGGCTAACTAGCCAGAATGTTAGGGGAAATACATGTCAAAACAAACGATTTACTATACGTTGACAGATGAAGCACCGGCACTAGCGACGGCTTCTCTTCTGCCAATCTTTCGCTCTTTCGCGAAAGAAGCAGACATCGAGCTAGAACTTACGGATATTTCATTAGCAGCCCGTATTTTAGCGGCCTTTTCCGATCGCCTACCAGAAGATCAACGCGTAGAAGACGGTTTAGCGTTTCTAGGTGAATTAACCGCTGAACCAACAGCCAACTTCATCAAGCTACCAAACATTTCAGCCTCTATTCCTCAGCTAAATGCAGCCATCAAAGAGCTTCAAGGACAAGGCTACGACATCCCTAGCTACCCAGAAAGAGCTGCATCTGAAGAAGAGAAAGCCGTACAAGCACGTTACGCTAAGCTACTTGGCAGTGCAGTAAACCCTGTTTTACGTCAAGGTAACTCTGATCGCCGCGCTCCAGCCGCTGTAAAAGCATTCGCACGCAAACACCCACATTCTATGGGCGCATGGCTGAAGACATCTCAAACTCATGCTGATTACATGCGTGATGGCGACTTCTTCTCGTCTGAGCAATCTGTGACTATGGACAAAGCTCAAGACGTACGCATTGAGTTTGTTGACCAAGAAGGCAACGTAGACGTTAAGAAAACACTACCTTTACTTGAAGGCGAAGTACTCGATGGCATGCGCATGAGCGCCAGCAAACTTCGCGACTTCTTTGAAGAGTCTCTTCAAGAAGCAAAAGATGCTGGCATTATGTGGTCACTACACGTCAAAGCGACCATGATGAAAATCTCTCACCCTATTGTGTTTGGTCACGCTGTTACCGTTTTCTACAAAGAAGTTTGGGATAAGTTTGGCGATGTATTTGAAAAAATCGGTGTGAATCCAAATAACGGTATTGGCAGTGTCTACGACAAAATTAAGACACTTCCTCAGTCTCAACAAGATGATATCCTTCAGGCAATCCACGATTGTTATGAACATCGTCCAGAAATCGCCATGGTTGACTCTGTTCGCGGCATTACTAACCTACACGTTCCTTCTGATGTCATTGTTGACGCTTCTATGCCGGCTATGATTCGTAACTCGGGCAAAATGTGGGGCCGTGATGGCAAGCCAAAAGACACTAAAGCCGTTATGCCTGAGTCTACTTACGCTCGAATTTATCAAGAAGTTGTTAACTTCTGTAAAACAAACGGCGCATTTGATCCAACTACAATGGGCACTGTTCCCAACGTTGGCTTGATGGCTCAAAAAGCAGAAGAGTACGGCTCACACGACAAAACTTTCGAAGCTAAGAAAGATGGCTTGATGCGTGTTGTAGATACAGACGGCAACGTTCTAATGCAACACGATGTTGAAAAAGGCGATATCTGGCGCGCATGCCAAACAAAAGATGCTGCGATCAAAGATTGGGTTAAATTAGGCGTCACTCGTGCCCGCAACTCCGACACACCAGCTATCTTCTGGTTAGATGAAGAGCGTGCGCATGATAATGAGCTTCGTAAGAAAGTTGAACAATACCTTCAAGATCACGATTTAGAAGGTCTAGACATCCGCATCATGTCTTACAACGAAGCGATCCGCTTCTCTATGGAACGCATCATCCGTGGTAAAGACACCATCTCTGTCACAGGTAATGTTTTACGTGACTACCTAACAGACCTATTCCCTATTATGGAATTAGGTACTTCTGCTAAAATGCTGTCTATCGTTCCGATGCTAAATGGTGGCGGTATGTACGAAACAGGGGCAGGTGGTTCTGCACCTAAACACGTACAACAGCTTCAAGAAGAGAACTACCTACGCTGGGACTCTCTAGGTGAATTCCTAGCAACCGCTGTATCATTTGAAGAAATCGGTATTAAGCAAAACAACGAGAAAGCAAAAGTTTTAGCGAAATCCCTTGATAAAGCGACCGGCAAACTTTTAGACAACAACAAGTCTCCTTCTCGTAAAATTGGTGATATTGATAACCGTGGTAGCCACTTCTACCTTGCAATGTATTGGGCACAAGAACTTGCAGCGCAAACAGAAGACGCGCAACTAGCTGCTAAGTTTGCACCATTTGCTAAAACTCTGACTGAGAATGAAGCGAAGATTGTTGAAGAGTTAGCTGCTGTACAGGGTAAACCTGCTAATCTAGATGGTTACTACCATATGGATCTAGAGCAACTATGGAAAGTAATGCGCCCAAGCGCCACCTTTAATGCTGCCCTAGCATCACTATAGTTCTCTTTTTTAACCTCTAACTCAAAGCAATTTGAGTTAGAGGTTCACAAAATTTGAGCACAAAAAAGGGAGCTAATTTAGCTCCCTTTTTATTTAACTCTATGCTCAATTAACAACTGCAACAGACCCAAAACTAGGCTCTGAATGCGCATTGTTTAGCGCATGCGCTGAATGCGGCATATACACCAAATTCCCCATACTCTGTTCAGCTGGGGTAATATTTCCCATCCAAGCTACTTTACGCTCATCACGTGGAGAAATACCTAAATGCTTACGATAACAGCGACTAAAATGCGGCGTTGAAATAAAGCCACACGCAGCCGATATCTCAACAATAGACATACTAGATTGTTTCAATAGCTGTCTAGCTCGATCTAATCGAAGGCGTAAGTAGTAACGTGAAGGAGAGCAATCTAAATACTTATGGAACATCCGCTCTAGTTGACGACGTGACACATCAACAAACGCGGCCAATTCATCAAGGTCTATCGGCTCTTCTAAGTTATTTTCCATCAACTCAATCACATCAACCAATTTAGGCTTACAACCCCCCTTATTAAGCTGACGCAATGGCACACGTTGCTGATCAAATTCACTACGAATACGATCACATATAAACATATCTGATACTGCACCAGACAATTTCGCACCATGTTCTCGAGCAATAATGGTCAGGAACATATCTAGTGGTGCACTACCGCCGGTCGCAGTAAAGCGATTTTCATCCATTGAGAAAAGGCGATTATTACAACGAACTTTAGGGAAGCTTTCTTGCAAAGCCGTCATACACTCCCAATGAACACTGCAGTTATAACCATCCAACAAGCCTGCATGAGCAAGTACGTACGCTCCTGTACATATACTGCCTAACGTAATTCCTTTACGTGATCTTTGTTGCAACCAGCTCACTTGCTTGGAAGTAAAACCGCGAGTGATGTCTAAGCCACCGGCAACAATAATCATATCCAGTTCTGGACATTCAGCGATTGACGTATCGGCTGATAAACTTAATCCATCACTGGCAACGACAGGTTCGCCAGATTCGGAAATCATATGCCAGTTATACAGCTCCTCACCGTACAGCTGATTGGCCATACGTAATGGCTCAAGAGCTGAAGCCAACGCAATCATAGTAAAATTATCTAGCAGCAAGAAACCAACTCGCGTTACTTTCTTCTTGCTAGTCGCTGTAGTAGGGGAAGATGAGACCATGAATGTGCCCTCTTATACGTGATATATAGCGTAAGCAACTATCAGGCCAGTATTGCTATAAACACCATTTTTATTATGACGGACCGACAGTAGCTGTTGGGTGAACGTCTCTTCACTTTCTATTCATTATATGGCTATTCTAAGCCGTGAAACAGAACCCGTATAATAATTGACCCGAGCCTTATAAATATCACATAAACGACAAAATTTAAAACATACCACACAAAAAACGACACCACCCTAGCGCTACCTTAAAGATAGAAGAAGTCGCTTTTAATGCAGATCAACCTTAACTGTAGACCATTTTCGCCATATTAAGCTTCATATCGCCCAAAAAATAACACCTTTCACACCATTTAAGAGCAACAACACTATTATCTACTGTTTTACTGCCATAAGTCTGTCACACGTACTGACTCATCAAAGCGATGGCGAATTTGAGCCTGCAACAGCTCCGCAGTAGCAATTGCATCCGTCATCGCACTGTGCATATGATAGCGAGGCAAGCCATACCGCAAACGACTGTCTACTAAACGAATAGAAACCAGCTTACTGCCGAACAATCGCTTTAATTTGGTGCGCCAGCCATCACGATAAAGCATCGCTTCTAAACGCATGGTATCTAACATAGGAAACCAAAGTTCTTCTCCTAACACACCCTCCACTGCTCGGTTCAAAAATTGCCGTTCAATGTACTGGTAATGAACAACAACGACCTTACCTTCAAGGGCCTTGAGCACTTGCTCTAGCACTTCTGAAATACGAGGAGCAGACGACACCTCACTATGGGTAATACCATGGATAACAATCGAATCATCGCTTAATTTGCATTTAGGCCGAACAATCCAATGTTTTGCTTCCGCTACTTTTATGCGCTTTAAATTAAAAGGCACTAAACCAATACTGACAATTTCGTCTGTTTTAGGGTCAAGGCCCGTCGTTTCGAAATCTAGGGCAACAAACTCAGCTTGATCCAAAGTGAGATCTTCTGAAAAGTTTTGCGAGGCATAAAAGCTTTTAAGAAGTGGTGAGTTAACACTGGCCGTCTCTTGACGAATAAACTCATGCCAAGAAAATGCATCACTAACACGAGCCATAATTGTAACTCACGAAAAAGGATAACGATATTTGAGGAAACGTTGGCTATTGCTCAACACGTTGAACGCTTCTTTTAAGTTGCGTCGCTCGATGTCAGACAACGTATCAGGTTCAATATTATTATCGACCTCAGACCCATCTTCAACGTCTTCTACTTGGTGCCTAATACGAACCATGGCCAGATACTCCAATGCATACTTAAGTTCTTGACCACGTTTATCAGGCAGTATTCCTGATTTTATTACGTCATCAAGGCGATCTATTGAATTACGCGACGTGGATCCTACGGCCAAAGCATGGACTCGAATTAGATCAACTAACGGGGCAGTTCCTCGACGTTTCAAATTAATAGTGCGACGATGCTCACCATCTTTTTCCATCACAAACTCTTTGAAGAAGCCTAATGGTGGCGTACGGAGCAAGGCATTTCTAGACAAGCTTGCAAGAAACTTAGGCGTGTTTTTGGCTCTATTGACAATGAACCGGTACAACTCATCAGCCCATTCTGTTTTACCCCAAACACCTTCAAGATCAAAAAACACTGAACTATTTAGTAATGCATCAGGATTGGGCACATCAATCCAATCTGCAAAGCACTCACGCCATTCACTGATCGTTTTTCGCCAGCGCGGATTGGTCGCCATAATACGACCAGTACAGTAAGGGTAGCCACATTTATCCAAACCTTCTGAGACAAACTCAGTTAAAGCTTCAAAATATTCATTATGCTGGCGGGGATTATAATCGTTGGACAAGATCAAGGCGTTATCTTGATCGGTAATCAACAGCTGCTCATCACGCGCCATAGAGCCGAGGGCCAAAAAGCAATAAGGTACGGGTGGTGGACCAAGCCTCTCTTCGGCAAGCTCAAGTAAGCGCTGCTTAAAACTACGCCCAATAACCGACATAGCACTACCGACCATTTGAGCACTAGACTCCTGCCGCACCATGCGAACAAAGCAAGATGGAACATCTTTAGACACTTGAACTAATTCTTCAATAGAATGTTGTCGATGAATCAGCCCCACGATATACAGACTATTTTTAGATTCATATCGAACAATATCTGAAATCGCAATCACACCAATGGGGACATTGTTTTCTACGATAGGCAAATGATGAAGATTAAAACGCAACATCATTAACATCGCTTCAAAAACAAACGTATCCTTATCCAAGGTCTTAGGCGTTTGCGTCATCACTGAAGATACCGCACTGTCAAGATCGACACCCTGCGAGACAACGCGGGTTCTCAAATCTCGATCGGTTAGTATGCCAACCAAATGTTTAAAACTATCGCCGAAGTCTTCAACGGGGGCTATTTCATCGTAAATCAGTAACGACGAGACGGATTCATCCGTCATCACCGACGCAGCTTGGCGAATACTGGCATCGGATGAAATCATAATAGGAGGTCGAGCAATCAACGTAGACACTTTCACACTGGAAAGATCATTCTCTTCACGTTTTTGCTGTATTTCTTTATTCATCTTACGCTTGTCGTCTACTTCAACAAAGTAAGCAAACTCATCGTAATTATCACACAACTCGTTAAAAAGGGTTTCAGGAACAAAATAAATTAACGAATCTTCAAGCGCTCTCGATGGCAAACGAATGCGATTATTCATCAGCAAACCAAGCTGACCAAATACATCACCAACACTTAAACGGTTGTAGAGAACACCATTACGCCGATAGATCTCTATAGAACCACTGCGAATAAAACATAAATCATGAATCTCATCGCCAAATTTATAGACATCAGCACCTTGACGGTAGTAGCTAATCTCCAAAGAAGCAGCCACCAAATTCAGTGTTTTTTCAGGTAAGAATGAAAAAGGAGGATAGCGCCCTAAGAATTCAGCTATCTCGATTTGCTCAGCTTCCATAGGGCGCCCTTAATACTAGTAATTAGTATTCGAATACAACATCAGATTTCGCGACTGTACAACATGAAAGAACGTAACCGGCTGCTACGTCCTCATCCGTAATACCACCGTTGGCTTCCATGTGTGTATCACCTTCTTTGATCATCACTTTACATGTACCACAGATGCCCATACCGCACGCTTTAGGAATGTGAAGGTTAAGCTTAGCGGCTGCGTTGTGAAGTGTTTCACCTGGAGCAACTTGAACACTCATCGTCATACCTGAGCTAATCACTTCTACACGATGCATGTCTTCACTATTGATTGCATCCGCTGCTTCTTGAGCCACTTCTGCGTTTTCAATCGCTTCTTCTTCAACATCAGTAGGTGTCGCACCAAATGCTTCTTCATGGTAACGAGACATGTCGAAGCCTTTCTCTTTCAAAAGCTTCTTAATCGCGCTCATGTATGGTGTAGGTCCACAACAGAAAATTTCACGCTCCATAAAATCAGGCGAAATCATCTCAAGCTTAACTGCGTCTAGATAACCACGGAAACCATGCCATGCCTGACCATTCTCTACACGTTCAACAATCAAGTTAAGATTGAAATTATCAACACGAGACGCCATGTGATCTAATTCACGTGCGTAAATTAGATCTCGAGGAGTACGTGCACTGTGGATGAATACCATATCAACTTCGGCATTTGAGTCAAACCACCAACGCGCCATCGACATAACAGGCGTGATACCAACACCACCAGATAGAAGTAGTACTTTATCTGCAGGGAAATCGATACAGTTAAAGTTACCAACTGGACCGTGAACGGCTAGTTCGTCACCCACTTTCATGTTGTCATGCAACCAGTTAGATACTAAACCACCAGGTGCGCGCTTTACAGTAATGGAAAAACTGTAAGGTACAGATGGTGCACTAGAGATGGTGTAAGAGCGCATTACTTGCTTACTGTCGATCTCAAGCTCTAAGGTTACAAATTGACCTGGCTTAAAGAAGAACATAACTGGCTGTTGTGCCATAAAGCAGAAAGTGCGCACATCCCAAGCTTCTTCAATAACCTTTACACAACGTACGTTATGACGGCCATTTACCCAAGTTTGAGTATTTACTGGTGCTAAGTAGTCTGCAGCGGATGCGACTGTTGGAGGAGTTGTCATGGTTATTCTCTCTTGATGGCGTTGACGTTTCACCGATTTGAGCAATTGTCGTTCGAGTGCTAGGATTTCAGTTGACCTTTTGCGACACCAAGTTGCTCATTGAAGCCATGAAAATAGCGCTAACTATCTGATGTAGCAAGAAGAGTCGATTTATGTATGAGAGTATGTCGCAATTAGTCATTTCGCAAACCCTAACTTAGGTGAGGATAGCGTCATTATTATAACGACAAAGGGAATATAATAGAAATTCCCAACTATGTTGCTCCGACGAGGGAAACAACATCAACTCGGCTTTTGTTATTGAGGATCACTCTAATGAATCAATATGATCTGTTAAACATGCGTTACGCGACTGTTCAAGAAGCTCGCACAGAAATGTCTAAATTGCTTGAGGCTCGCCCAGCCAATTACTCGTTGGATGCTCCACTATACAACGACCCTCACATGTTCCGCGTTGATGTGGAAGAAGTGTTCCAAAAGGAATGGCTATTCGTTGGTATGACCAGCGAAATTCCAAACCGTGGCGATTACTTCACAGTGGAAATTGCGCAAAACCCAATCCTTGTCATTCGTGATGCAGATGGTTCTGTCAATGCTTTCCACAATACATGTCGTCACCGTGGCTCTCGCGTATGTCTTGAGCACCGCGGCAAAGTAGCAAACTTAGTATGTCCTTACCACCAGTGGACGTACGACCTTAAAGGTAACCTGCTATTTGCTGGTACAGAGATGCAAGAAGGCTTCGATAAGTCTCAGCATGGTCTGAAGAAAACACATTGTAAAACAGCGGGAGGATTCGTCTTTGTCTCTCTTGGTAAAGAAGAACCAGAAGGCGACTTCGATGAGTTCCTAGCAACGCTTGAAGAGTACATGGCACCTTACGACGTGGAAAACACGAAGTTAGCGGCTGAGTCCAACATGTACGAGAAAGCTAACTGGAAACTTGTACTTGAGAACAACCGTGAGTGTTACCACTGTGCAGGTAGCCACCCTGAACTATTGAACACAATTTTAGAGTGGGATGACACGAATGACCCTCGTGCACCTCAAGACTTCCTAGACCATTACGCAGAACAGTCTGCTAAATGGGATGCAGAAGGTATTCCACACGAACACAAGAGCTACGGCCCAGGTAAGCGTAACCGCATCGTTCGTATGCCTTTGAAGAAAGGCACAAAAGTAATGACGATTGATGGTGAAGCCGGCTGTAAGAAGATGCTAGGCAACATCAAGAACCCTGAGCTTGGTTCTATGCGTATCCTTCACCTTCCGAACTCTTGGAACCACATGCAGTCTGATCACTTCATCGTGTTCCGTGTTCTACCAATCTCTGCTCAAGAGTCTATGGTGACCACTAAATGGTTCGTACACAAAGACGCAGTAGAAGGCGAAGACTACAATCCAGATCGTCTACGTCAAGTTTGGGATGCTACTAACGACCAAGACCGTGTACTGGGTGAGCAAAACCAATTGGGGATTAACTCTGTAGGTTACCAGCCTGGTCCATACTCTGAAACTTACGAGTTCGGTGTTATGAACTTCCTAGAATGGTACACAGATACTATTCAAAAGAACCTTAAGAAATAATAAGGTTTTACCCTAAATTAAAAAGCCAGCTTTAAGCTGGCTTTTTTTGTGGCTCACTTCTATAAGACTAAAATGATAGATTAGAAATAATGGAAAACAGATAATTGCGTAACGCCCCACTCATCATCACGAGTTTTGCTATATTGCCCACCCGCTCGCCATTGCCAACCTTTAGCAATCGTATGAGAATAATCCACTTTAACCTCTTGTCGTTCAGCATTATGTCGGTTTACATCAAACAAGTACTGGTAACTGGAAGACAAATTGGAAACGTCTCCATTCCAAATCCATTTTATCTGCGGCCCTGTTTCAAGTTGGTATCCATCGTGATAGTCATTATCAGCCGACGCACTACCATTCCAAAAAAAAGCTAACAATGAGTTCTGGCCAATTTGTTGCGTCACCCCAGCCCCACCCTTCAGACGAAACACCAAATTATCCTCAAGCGTAATATCACGTATAAGGCTGGCGTTCACATGCCAAGATTTTGGCAACATCAGAGCGTTTCTAGGAGCCATAGAATGAATATTTACGAAATTAAAATGGTTTACCTGAAGCTGTTCGGAATCACTCCAACGCAACGAACCACCAAACATCGAAAGCTCAGCACCTGTTAGATACCCACCCTTTGGATCCAACACATCATGGTATGAAGGCCGGTAATCCAATATCCCATAACTCCGACCATCTCTAGATTCTGCAGCCACACCAACTCTAGCTGTTTCATGCCCCTGATCATCACGAATGAGAGGCGGCTCTACGACCTCAAATACTTTGGGTACTGCAAGCTTGCTACGCAAAGAGAGAAGCTTGATTGAGCGGCTACTAAGATGGCTAAGTGTTGATTTTTTCCGTGCCGACAGATAACGACTGTATTCGTATGCCACATCTAATGTTTGCGCTTGCTGCACAACACTCAATTGATTTAATTGCGATAAATCTAAAGTCTCAGGTTCCACCAAATTTTTCGCTAATTCGATTTGCTTAGGAGACACTTGCGCTAACATATTCTGAATTTTGTTTAGGGTGGATGGACGGTAATTCGCCTCATCAAGCACACCTTGACGCTTCATTTCACGTACCGTATCTGCAGGGATAGCCCAGATAGAAAACTGTGAAGCAAGATTCAAACGCGGACTGGCAGCATCAAGCATCGTCAACAATTGATAGGAGCAATTTTGTGAAAAGAAATAATAAGGCATTGACGTCCCTTTCATTTCCCAAATGTGCCGCACAAATTGATCAACCTCTGAAGGCGTAAGAGAAAGCTCATATTCCCAAATGTCACGATTTTCTAAGAAATTATACTCTTTAACCTTCTGGTAATAAGGCATCACGGATAGGACACCAGGATAGCCCCCAGTAAGGCCCTTATAACTGAAGACCAACTGATTATCTTCAGGATCAGTATTGGCTGCGTAATTAACCGCGTAATCTAACAATGGGGTTTCGTTGCCACGCTTTTTTACACGAAACAGTGTATGCCCATACATGGAGGAGGGACTGTTAAGGTACGCGGCAGGGAATACAAGAAAGATCTTTTCTGCATCTAACTGAAGGCGCCATTCTTCAAAGTCAGAGCATGAACGTTCAACCCAATCACGACCTGGAAGCTTAGCCTGCAACCAAGCTAAGCGCCCAGGAAAACGACATTGAGCAGATTCATTGGGGTTTTGCACAGAAAGCTTTGACGTAAAAGCTTTATATGTTGCCAACAGCTCAGCTTTAGCCGAAATCTGACCTTCCGAAGAGAGAAAAAAGTTTGGATCTTCTATTTGACTACCGACTTGCTTTACAACACCAATTTTGTCGTAATGGAGCATACTAAGCCACTGAGGATCTTGTGCTAAAGAAGACAACACGCTGTCTTCAGCAGCATGTGCTTGGGGAAACGTCGCCCCAATAGCGAGACAGGAAAAAAACGCTAGTGATCGCATAAAAATCCGTTTAAACAAAAAGAGCGGGCTAGCCCGCTCTTTCATAAATTAACTAATCAACAACTCTTAGCCTAGGTATTTAGCTAGCTCTGGAGATTTCTCCATCACTGTCACGATATCTTGGTAAGCTGTTTCAGGAGTCACCTCTGCTGACGCAAAGATAGTATCAAAGTTCGACTGCATTACTTGGTTGAACGACGCTTTGTCATTACCTTGAACACCAATCAAATCTGCTAATGCATTCAATGTTTCGCCGTCACCTTTTGCAGAATCTACTGCCAAAGGTTCTAGGTTGTCATTAATAAACATCGCTACACCACCAGCCAAAGGAGCATCAGGAACATCACAACCTAGCGTCCCTGAAGTCATACCAAAAGTTTGGTTACCGGAAGTTCCGTTTGTAGTTGCAGCAAGAACGTGCTCATGCCACTCGTCCGCATTTTGGAATACGACTTCTGTACCTAGTCCACAACCCGCTGGACCGTATGCAGCAAAAGAAGAAACAGACGCCGTTGCTAGCATTGCAGACAAAATAACTTTTTTCATAATATTTTCCTTGAATTCCATTCAAATAAGATTTTTATATTAGCATCTTAGCTACTCTAAAAGAGGTCACCATAATCGCGCTGCAGAGTATTATGCATTCACTTCAATTACTCCAGCATTTGAAGTTATTTTTATGGATTTATACAAAAATCTTACAAAAAAAACCGCACTAACATCTGCTAGTGCGGCTCTTATTTAAGGCTAACCTAATTAATCAATATAATTGGATTAGTTCAACTCTGAACGTAGACCTTTGTAGATGCTCACACACATCAACAGAAGGATTACGGTAAACGGTAGACCTGTTGTTACAGCACCAGCCTGTAGAGAGCTTAGAGCCTCTGAGCCACCACCGAACAATAATACACCAGCGATCAGACCGACCATAGTCGCCCAGAAAATACGCTGCGGCACAGGCGTCTCAACTTTACCACCAGCGGCAATAGAGTCGATTACCAATGAACCTGAGTCCGAAGAGGTAATAAAGAACACCAATACAAGAATAATGGCAACAATCGAAGTCAATGTTTGCAGAGGCAAGTTCTCAAGCATCTGGAACATAGCGCTAGATACGTCGCCTAGACCACCAGCAAGTTGACCTACACCACCTTGTACTTGGTCAAGCGCTTGACCACCGAATGCAGACATCCAGATGATCGAAACAACTGTTGGTACAAGTAATACCGCGATCATAAACTCACGAACCGTACGACCTTTCGACACACGCGCAATGAACATACCTACGAATGGAGACCAACTAATCCACCAAGCCCAGTAGAACACAGTCCAACCTTCGTAGAATTTATTGTCATCACGACCAATCCAGTTACTTAGAGGGAAGATGTATTCCGCGTAAGAAACAGTTGTGCTGAAAATATGGCCAAAGAAACCAGTAATTGAGCCAAAGATAGCAACAAACAGTACCAATATGCCCGCAAGGATCATATTGATGTTACTTAGTACTTTAACGCCACCATCAAGACCACGCATTACAGAAACAACGGCAATACTTGTTACAACGATGATGATTCCGATCTGAGTAGAGATATTGTTCTCAATACCAAACAGGAAGCTTAAACCACCAGCAGCCTGAGACGCACCTAGACCTAAAGAAGTCGCTAAACCGAAGATCGTCGCAATAACAGCAATGATATCAATACAGTGACCAATAGGACCCCAGCAGCGCTCACCCAATAGAGGGTAAAAAGCTGAACGAATGGTAAGCGGAAGACCTTTATTAAACGAGAAGAACGCTAACGCTAGCGCAACAACACCGTAAATTGCCCATGGGTGTAAACCCCAGTGGAACATTACTGCGCCCATCGCAGCAGAAGCCGCTTCTGGTGTGTTTGCTTCTACATTTAGAGGAGTACCCCACCAGTCTGTGTAGTATGCAACTGGCTCAGCCACACTCCAGAACATCAAGCCGATACCCATACCAGCCGCGAATAACATGGAGAACCAAGACATAGTGGAGAATTCTGGACGCGCCTCACTACCACCAAGACGAATTTTACCAACCGGCAAAACAATCAACGCAAGACAGAACAACACGAAGATGTTACCGCCAATCATAAACAACCAATCAAACGTCTCGATTGACCAACCACGCGCACCCACCATCCAGTCTTTAGCTTGACCAGGGAAAATCAAAGCAAAAGCAATAAAGGCAATGATCGCCACAGCACTTGTAGTAAATACTGGGTTGTTGACATCCATACCGAGGATTTGGACGTTATCCTGCCCCGCTTTGTAGTCGGACGTATAATCCGACGACTTAGGACGTTTTTTAGTTTTTTGGTCCATTCTGTTACTCCACCTAGTTTAAGTCAGCAACCGCTCACCTAGACTCGCCAGAAATCCAGCCTAGGTGAACAGTCATTGTTTTGGTCTAACACTATAAATCTTTTGATAGGTCAGTGCCTATCTTTTTCGGACGCACATTTTTTGCACCGTCTTATGATAGTACGACGACTATTTGCGCATTTGGTGCCTAAAGGCGACAGGCTTTGAACGCATTATGACCAGACACGACAAGCATTGATTTTAGGCATAGAAATAAAACAGAAGACCAAGACAGATTCTTTACATCTGCATGATATTAGCTCAGGCGAGCCATAATGGAGCACACTAAATTATCAAAAACGCTCTAAATTAACGCGCTAAAACAAGAGGTTATATTTGCACAATATAAAGACTAAAGCATACTAGACACTAGCTAATATGCTTTAGGGAAACATAAGAAAAAGCTTATTGAAAGCAATACTAGCTCGGAATTTTCAAAAAGTTTTTTATAACAACGTGAACATCTGGAAGGATTGTTGCACCAGTCGCCTCAAGCTCACTGCAAGCACTTTGTATCACTGATATATTTTGCGGCGCATCATTAGCCCAAACCTTCAAAGCACTATCCACTTCTTCAAGGGTTTGGCAATCTTTTACTGGGGCACCCACTCCAAGCATTTTCTCTTTGAAGTCAACTTCATCAATCAAATCGACAATCATCATAAGAAACAGCCTTAATCATAGAAACTTGAAATAACAGGATAGGGAATGTAACTCAAAAAAGGGGGGATTAACAGCTGTTAACCCCCCCTCTTTATAATAAAGCCACTCTATCGAATAACTTTTTCTTCTATAAGAAGATCGAATATAGCTTGCGCTTGCTCTTGCGCAGACTCATTCTTCATCACCTTACCAGAACCGCCTTGTGGTTTTGCGGTAGCCGCTTTAAAACGATCGGCAGCGGTTTTCGCTTTCACAATCTTCAGACGCTTTGGACGCGCTTTAGCAGGCGCTTCGCTCCAATCCACACGAACAGAATCTTCAACTGTAGAACCCTTTTGGCTATCCATCTTAGCGCGTAGACCTGGGCCAAACGCACTTTGTCGTGCTGCTTCAGCAGCATTATCAATGGACGCAATAAAAGGAAGCTTGACGGTTACTTGACGACGTTGACCACGAGGAAGCGCAAGTAACACTTGAGCCTCACCCTCTTTAATGTCAACGATGTCAGCAACGCGTGCAACAATCGGCCAACCTAGCTGCTCTGAAAGAATGTAAGGCGTCATACCTGATGACTCTCCACTCTCTGCACGAACACCCGTTAAAACGATGTCGGCTTTTTCGCTTTTTAAGTAATCAGCAATAGATACTAATGCGTCGGCACTTTCGTCTTGTTCAAGAACTGTGACTTTTGGAAGCCCCATGCCGGCATATTGACGAAGCACAGGCTCCTGCGAAGAACCGGCATGAACGACGTCTAAATCAGTGCCAGCTAACTTAAGGCCTAACTCAACCGCCCTACTATCTTGGTCCGCACGACGAGAGCGACCAGACTGAGGGTGACGACCTACCGAGATTAAAGAAATCACTTTATGCGGCATGACTGTCCTCCTCTGCTTGATCACTTACACTTGTGTTTTTGTGCTCAGCAGCCAGTTTCATCAACTCACTAAGAATCTCTTCACTGTCACCAATAACACTTAGCGCGGCGCGTTTAACCATATCACAACCAGCATCAGTATTGATCGCAACTACTTTATCTACTTGACCAATACCTTGCATGTGCTGAATCGCGCCAGAGATACCAACAGCGATGTAAACCCGTGCCGTTACCCACGTACCAGTAGCACCAACCTGACGTGAACGAGGCATGAAGCCATCGTCTACCGCCACACGACTAGCACCTTCTGTCGCACCCAACACTTTCGCGGCGTCGTGGAATTGATCCCAGTTATGGATACCATTACCAGCCGATAATATAAACTCAGCTTCAGCCATTGGGATCGCATTTGGATCGACGTCCATAAGACCTTGGTCTTGAATCGTTGGCGCAGACACAGAAACGCCGTCCAACGTAATCGGTGTTGCTTCATGACGCGACTCGTCAATTGCATCCGCACACTCTTCAAGAAGCATAAGTATTTTTGGTGTCTTGCGCGTTATATCTAAGCTAGCAGAAGCGCCACGGCTTACTGTCTGCTCAGCATTTACTTGCCAAGCTTGTGTCGCAGGGCGCTCACCTAGACGAGCCGCTAAACGAGAAGCAAGATCACAACCACCATGAATACTGTCAGGGAACAACCAGTGCTTAACTGGGTATTGAGCCTCTACTTGAGCCAATGCTTGTACACGAGCCTCAGGCGAATAACCTTCAAACGCTTCACCATCGATATGCAATAGGCGGTCAACGCCCGCTGTATCGAAATGCTCTTCTTTTACCTCACCGAAACACACAGCAACGACGGCGCCATTACCGCCTTGCTCTGCAATCAATTTATGCGCAAGACCTAAAATATCTTTATCGTGACCAGTCAAACGACCACCCACTAGATCCGCGACAACCATGATGTAGTATTCAGGGCTATCCACTTTGTGCAGAGGCAATTGAACCTCTTGAGCAGCCGATGAACGCTTCCCTTTCGGTGCAGATGAGTTACCTTTTAAACGGTCAATACGCTTAATGCCATTCGGTCCGATAAACCCAACTTTATGTGGGAATTTACGGAGCAAACCTGAAGGGCCACGAACTTCGCCGCCCTCTTCTTGGTTTGCGTATTGATCATGTAGTGGGTGCAGGCGGTTACGAATAATCCACTCTGCACGCGGGTCACGACGAATGATGTCACTCATTAGTGAACCTCCTCAGCTAATTGATCCACTAGGATTTCAGAGATGTCTTTGACCACTGGACGAGGCTCAACAACACCTTCAAGCATGGCAGTACATTGCTGACAACCTACGGCTACTAACTCAGCACCCGTTGTGCTCGCATCTTCCATACGCATATCAGCAATACGACGTTCACCTGGAATATCCGTGATTGGAGCACCACCGCCACCGCCACAACAGCGTGAACGGAAACCAGAGCGTTCCATCTCAGCGATTTCGATACCCAAAGAACGCAAGAGCTCACGTGGCGCTTCGTACTCACCGTTATAACGCCCTAAATAACAAGGATCATGATAAGTTACTTTGCCACCCTTGAACGCATCAAGCTTCAAGGCTCCAGACTGAACCAGTTGATTTAAGAATGTAGTATGGTGCAAAACTTCAACACCTTCCAATGCACCCTCTTTATCAAAGTCAGCGTATTCATTACGTAGACAATGGTAAGCGTGTGGATCGGTTGTCACAATTTTCTTAAACTTGTACTGACCAAGCGTTGCTAGGTTACGCTGCGCAAGGCTTTGGAAAGTTGCATCATCACCTAAACGACGTGCCACATCACCACTGTCTCGCTCTTCATCACCTAGAATTGCAACATCAACATTTGCATGCTTCATTAGTTTAACGAACGCACGAAGGATACGCTGACTCCGCATATCAAATGCACCGTCAGAGACCCAGAACAATACGTCGGTTTCTTTTTTCTCTTTCATTACCGCTAGATTTTGGTCGGCCGCCCAGTTAGTACGACTACCTGGAGCATAACCCCCTGGGTTATCTGTAGCGATAATATTCTCAAGTACTTCTGAACCTTTGTTTGGTGTCTCACCTTTTTCCATAGTAAGGAAACGGCGCATATCAACGATCGCATCAACATGCTCAATCATCATCGGACACTCTTCAACACAGGCACGACAAGTCGTACATGACCATAGTGTTTCTTGGCTCACAAGACCCGCAGTGATAATCTCATTCGGACCACCTTTTGCGTTGCCTACTTCTTTACCTGGGTAAGGACTACCTGCGTAGTTCGCATCCGTACCACCAGCAAGACCAACAACCATGTCTTGAATAAGCTTTTTCGGGTTCAATGGTTGACCCGCAGCAAAGGCAGGACACATCGCCTGACATTTACCACACTGTACACACGCATCAAAACCAAGTAGCTGATTCCATTTGAAATCACTCGGTTTAGCAACACCAAGTACATCACCATCAAGGTTTACCGGCTTAAGACCTGTAGAACGGCCACCGCCAAAACGCTCTGAGCGCCGATGGAATGCTAAATGAAGTGCACCTGCGAAGGCGTGTTTCATTGGTCCACCCCAGCCCATACCGAACAACAGTTCGCCAAGGCCGATGACAATACCAACACTCAATACAGCGATCATTAAGACACTGCCTGAAGCGTCTGGCAAAATGCCCGCCGCTGGTAGGGTCAAAACGATGAAAGTAAGCGAGTAAATAATCAAACTTTTCGGCAAGCGCATCCAAGGCCCTTTTGACAGGCGCTCAGGTGGATTAAGACGACGTTTGAAAACAAAGAACGCACCTGTCAGCATAATCAGCAACGCACCAATCAACGCCCAAGCAACAATTTGTTGTTGAACATTGAATACATGCACGATCAGCACAAGCACCATAGAAAGAACGAAACCACCACCCGTTGCAACGTGTGTACGTGACATATATTTGTCGCGCTCAACTACGTGGTGCAAATCTTTAAGGTAGCGTCCGGGCATCGCTAGCAGACCAGCGATGAGATTGACTTTTTCAGGTTGGCCTGCACGCCATAGACTGACACGGCGTAACGCGCCGATAACACCTAAAGCAAGCAGTACAACAATAAGAACAGAAGGTAACCAGTCGATAACCATCTTTCAACCCTCATATAGCAATAAAGAGGCGGCCGCATTGCCGCCTCTTGGGTTCGGTTTTGTTGGTTTAGTTTTGAATGGCTAAACGATTATAGATCTTTACATAGACGTAGAGCATCGTACATTGCAGCGTGAGTGTTACGTTGAGATACGCAATCCCCTAGACGCCACAAGATCATGCCATCACCACTTTCAGAAAGTACTGGCTGTGGTTTGATGTCGAACATTGCTTCAACATCAAGCTGACCTTTGTTACGAGACTCTTCTTTCAGTTCGTAGTAAAGCTCTTCGTTTGGACGAGTGCCGTTTTCAATCACCACTTGGTCTACAACACGCTCTTCATGCTGACCTGTGTACTCGTTTTCAAGCACCGCTACTAGGTTGTCACCTTCACGGTAAACTTTCTCTAGTAGGAAGTCAGACGTCATTACGACTTCTTTCTCGTATAGAGAGCGGTAGTAAGTTGGGAACGTTGTACCACCGATACCAACACCAGGTTTAATATCGTCAGTAACGATTTCAACCAATGAACCTTTAGAAGATAGGTAGTCAGCTGCTGACAAGCCTGAGAATTCACAGATTGTATCGTAGATAAGAACATTCTTACCTGGTTCAACTTTACCGTTTAGGATATCCCAGCTCGATACACATAAACCCTCTTCCGCACCCCATGCTGGGTTTTGCTCCATGTATGGGCGGCCACCTGTCGCCATGACACACACGTCCGGCTTCAGATCACGAATCATCTGAGCATCGGCAGTGACACCAGTGCGAACATCAACACCTAGGCGATCAAGCTCCATCACCAACCAACGTGTGATACCAGCAATTTGGTCACGCTGAGGCGCTTTAGATGCGATCGTAATCTGACCACCTAACTCATCAGCACGCTCTAAAAGCGTAACTTTGTGCCCACGTTCTGCTGCAACACGCGCTGCTTCCATACCACCAGGGCCACCACCAACAACCACTACGTTGCGGATAGGTCCTTCAGTCTTCTCAATAATATGAGGCAAGCCCATGTATTCACGAGAGGTCGCCGCGTTTTGGATACATAGAACATCAAGACCTTGATACTGACGGTCGATACAGTAGTTTGCACCCACACACTGACGAATCTGATCAACTTGGTCGTTTTTGATTTTCGCGATCAAGTGCGGGTCAGCAATGTGTGCACGTGTCATACCAACAAAGTCAACATAACCCGCTTCAACGATACGTTTTGCCTGGTTTGGATCTTTGATGTTCTGTGCGTGAATAACCGGAACACTGACTACTTCTTTGATGCCTGCTGCCAAGTGTAGGAATGGCTCTGGCGGGTAGCTCATGTTTGGAATTACGTTCGCTAGCGTGTTGTGTGTATCACAACCAGAACCAACAACGCCAAAGTAGTCAATTAGACCTGTGTCGTCGTAGTACTTAGCAATTTGTTTCATGTCGTCGTGGTTTAGACCATCAGGATGGAACTCGTCACCTGTGATACGCATACCTACAACAAAGTCTGGACCTACTTCAGCACGAACCGCTTTAGCAACTTCAAGACCAAATTTCATACGACCTTCGAAAGAACCACCCCATTCGTCAGTACGTTTGTTTACACGAGGAGACCAGAATTGGTCAACCATGTGTTGGTGTACCGCAGACAGCTCCACACCGTCAAGGCCACCTTCTTTCGCACGACGTGCCGCTTGTGCGAAGTCGCCAATAACACGCCAAATTTCTTCTACTTCAATTGTTTTACATGTCGCACGGTGAACCGGCTCACGAATACCAGAAGGAGACATAAGGTTAGGCCAGTTTTCACCGTCCCAACGAGAACGACGACCCATGTGAGAAATCTGGATCATGATCTTACCGCCGTGCTTGTGCACTGCATCAGCAAGATTCTGGAAATGAGGAATAATACGATCTGTCGATAAATTGACAGAGCTCCACCAGCTTTGTGGGCTGTCAATGGATACAACACTTGATCCACCACAGATACACAAACCACAACCGCCTTTCGCTTTTTCTTCGTAGTACTTAACATAGCGATCGGTAGTCATACCACCGTCGGTTGCATAAACCTCTGCGTGAGCCGTACTGACAATACGGTTACGAATGGTTAATTTATTGATATTCAGTGGCTGAAACAGCGCATCAAACTGGGACATAGTGGAACCCCGCCTTTTTTAAACGATAGACTGACAATTAATATAATAATAATTAAAGCGGTGTTACTTCGAAGTAACCCACATCACAACCTTCTTCGGCTGCACATTGCGTTTGCTCTGCTTTAGTGCGAACAGATAGACCTTGCGCT
This sequence comes from Marinomonas gallaica, assembly GCF_049821165.1. Lineage (NCBI taxonomy): Bacteria > Pseudomonadati > Pseudomonadota > Gammaproteobacteria > Oceanospirillales > Oceanospirillaceae > Marinomonas > Marinomonas gallaica. The sequence continues at coordinate 1,730,421 of NZ_CP187511.1, read as the reverse complement.
TCCGCGATTTGGTCAAGCGCCCCCGCAAACCAACCAGTAAACATGTAATCGATTTTACGATTGACTTTTTTACCGTGAATTTTTTCGTAGTGGTAAACAAAAGCTGAATTTTCTAAACGTACTTTTGCTGTACCTTTTTCGATATCTAACTCTTCCGTAATGAAGAAGCCCCAACCGCGTTGAGAAAGGCGTTTTAGGTAGTGATGCCAAACATCAGCACCAGACAGACCGTGACACTCAGCTTCTTGCTCACACCAGAAATAAGCTGATTTGTAGCCAGCTTTGTAAAGAATCTCAGCGTAACGTTCTGCGCCGATTTCATCTTCGATACCCATGTGGTTGTTTACAAAGAAGTGACGTGGAACGTAAAGCATTGGCAACGCATCTGTTGTCCATACACCTGTTTCATCATTTACTTCGATTGGCATTTCTGGAGCATGTACACCCATTTTTACACCTCAATTCTTATTGTAAGCTGGAACCGCATCGCGACTCCTAAAACTCTATTAAAACAAAGTTGAAGCCGATGAACTTTGCAGTTATCGACTTCCTTTGATCGCTATAAGCCGTTTTTCGGCATAAACATAAAAAAAAACTACTCGCCCCATACTTCAGCAAGCAGGTTCACCCAGTTTTCGCCCATAATCTTCAGCACTTGGCTTTCCGTAAAACCATGACGAAGAAGCGCTTCAGTCAAATTAGGGAATTCACCAACAGTACGAATGCCTTTCGGGTTAATGATCTCTCCGAAGCGAGTAAGACGACGTGCGTAACCCTTATCATGAGTTAGGTATTCAAAGAAATCTTCGCCGTGACCTTGAGTGAAGTCTGTACCAATACCGATCGCGTCTTCGCCAACGATGTTGTAAACGTATTGAATCGCTTCAACATAATCATCAATCGTGGCATTAACGCCTGCTCGTAGGAATGGTGTAAACATAGTGACACCAACAAAACCACCATTATCAGCGATGAATTTCAACTCTTCATCGGAGCGGTTACGTGGGTGTTCTTTTAGACCTGATGGTAGGCAGTGAGAGTATGCAACAGGCTTTTTAGACTCAAGAATTACTTCTTTTGCTGTATTTGGCCCCACGTGAGATAAGTCACACAACACGCCAACGCGGTTCATTTCTGCCACGATTTCACGACCAAACCCCGACAAACCACCGTCACGCTCGTAACAGCCTGTGCCCACTAAGTTTTGGGTGTTGTAACACATCTGTGTGATACCCACGCCTAGGTCTTTTAAAATTTGAACGTAACCAATTTGATCTTCGTAAGGGTGCGCATTTTGGAAGCCCATAATAACGCCAGTTTTGCCTTCTGCTTTGGCACGATGAATGTCTTTTGTGGTACGAACTTTCGTAAGTAGATCGTTGTTTTCATCGATCATCTTATTCATGTCAGCGATGTTTTGCACAGCACCTTCAAAGTTTTCCCAGAACGACATTGTAAAGTTTGCCGCAGTCAGTTTACCTTTGGCCATGTCTTCAAATAACTCGCGATTCCAATTCGCACAAATCAAGCCATCGATCACAATAGCCTTATCATGTAATTCTGCTGCATTCATCGTTCTTTTCCTTCTATATCGAATATAGGATCAAGTGGAAGCAATACCTTCCGATTGGGTCAGTTTATGACTTACCCTAAAACTATTAGTGGCTGTAAGCGACTTTAGCGATACCAAAACCGACCTACACTACGGCACAAGCCAAGCAGGAATGATATAAACAAAGGGCGCACTGTTGCGCCCTTAGAAATGATAGTAGAAATATGCTTAAACGCGATATGAAGAAACCAAACCACTCAATTCTGAGGCTTGTTTCTGAACCTTTTTGCTTGCCTGATTCGTCTGAGCTGCATTAACACTGGTTGTCGCCGCCTCATCACGAATCATACGAATACGAACATCAATTGTTTCAGCAGAAGCCGCTTGCTGCTCCATCGCTGCCGCTATTTCAGTTGCTTTGGCAGACATATTACTAATAGAGCTAGAGATTTTAGTAAGTGCCTCAGATGCTTCATTTGATTTCTCTACCGTTTCTTCAGCTTGCTGCTTACTGCTCCCCATAACAACCACCGCATCATGTGCACCCGCTTGCAGTTTTGTAATCATTTGCTGAATTTGTTCGGTAGACTCTTGAGTACGCTGAGCCAGAGTCCTTACTTCATCGGCTACAACCGCAAAACCACGCCCCTGCTCACCAGCTCGAGCCGCCTCGATAGCAGCATTCAAGGCTAAGAGATTAGTCTGATCAGCAATACCACGAATAACATCCAGAATACTTCCAACGTCAGCCGTTTGACTCTCCAACGCCTGCAATGCCAAAGCCGCCTCTTGAACACCTTCGGACAATTTCGTTATCGCAACAGCATTACTATTAACAATCCCTGAGACCTCATGCGCATAAGAATCAGACTCTTTGGCTGCATTCGCCGTTTCATCAGCACCTTCTGCAACGTATCTAATCGTTCCCTGCATCTCTTCTATAGCGCCAGCAATGCCCAGCGTTTCATTTTGCAGCGTTTCCATACCCGCACTGGTGCGCTCAGAAGCCTCAAGCATTTGCACACCAACACTTGATAACTCATGAGATTGATTCTGAACGGTCCCCACAAGCTGATTTAAGCTCTGAATAAACGAATTGAAGCTTTTCGCAACATCCGCCAGTTCGTCATCCCCTTTTTCATCCAACCTTACCGTCAGATCACGCGCCCCTTGAGCAATATCATGCAGCGATGCTTCTAGCTTTTTAATATCGGGTAACGTTTTTTGACGCAAGACAAATAATGCAGCAACAATCAGAATCGCGGACAACAAACTGCTGATCAGAGCCACCCGTTCGGTTTGCTCTATATTGCTAATGGATAATTCCGAACTAACTTTTAAACGTGTCGCAATCTCATTTGCCAGCACATTAAGAGAATCTGAAAGTTCAACCGAAGCGTCATCAAGGCCGCCAGACCCTTTCATAAGAATATTACCTGCTTCAGTGCCATTATTTATATACGCCATCGCCATCTGGAAACCCGAGTTATAAAGCGCATCAAGCTGTTTTTTAAGATCAGCGACCTTAGCGGTGTACTCAGGTAAATATACCGTCAATCTGTCTAGACTCTGCTTTGCCCCTTTTAAGCTTTGTTGCGCCTCTGGCAGTGCGTCATCACCTCGGGTCGCCCCCATATCCGTTAAAAACTGCTGCACCTGAACCGTGTAATAACGAGCATCTTTCATAGCGCTCATCGCATTAGCTAGCCCAAACTCTTCGCGAATGGATTCTTGATTACTGCTTAAACCATACTCTGTGACCGCATACAGTGCCGTCAAAATAAAAATCACACCGCCGATCACTAACCCATACAGACGATTAATTGTCATAACTACCCCAATAAACTAGCTTCAATAAACATAATTCCATACTAAGAAAAATCTTTTTTAATATAAAAAACTTTAATGTAGTTATTTGTCTAAATCATATTATTCCAATTACAAACCGTTAACGTAGCACCAAGAAGCCCTTTCCCTTATAATGGCCTTTCCCTGAAAACCATGTTCGAGGCGTTAACTCAATGCAATTAACCAGCTTAAATGCGATTTCTCCGATCGACGGGCGTTATGGCTCAAAAACCAATGCTCTGCGTCGCTCTGTAAGCGAATACGGCTTACTTCGTATGCGTGTAATCGTAGAAGTTCGTTGGCTACAAGCACTTGCTGCTCATTCTGAAATTGTGGAAGTGCCAGCGCTTAGCGCTGAAGCAAACACTATCCTTGATGACTTGGCGGCTAACTTCTCAGAAGCCGATGCACAATCTATCAAAGATATCGAGAAAACGACTAACCACGATGTAAAAGCGGTTGAGTATTTCATTAAAGATAAGATTGCTGGTAACGCCGAGCTGGCTGCTGTTTCTGAATTCGTTCACTTTGCGTGTACTTCTGAAGACATCAACAACTTGTCACATGCATTGATGCTTAATGAAGCATTGGCTGAAGCCATCCTGCCTGAGATGAAAGCCGTGCTTTCTTCTATTGAAACGCTCGCGATCGAACATGCCGATCAATCTATCCTATCACGTACACACGGCCAAACGGCTTCGCCAAGTACTGTTGGTAAAGAAATGGCAAACGTTGCTGCTCGTCTACGTCGCCAAATCAAGCAAGTAGAAGCAGTTGAGTTTCTTGGTAAAATCAACGGTGCCGTTGGTAACTACAATGCTCACCTTTCTGCGTACCCTCAAGTAGACTGGCAGGCACACGCGGAAAAGTTTGTAACATCCCTTGGTTTAACGTGGAACCCGTACACAACTCAGATCGAGCCACATGATTACATTGCTGAGCTGTACGATGCTATCTGTCGTTTTAACACCATCCTGATCGACTTCGACCGTGACGTTTGGGGTTATATTTCTCTTGGCTACTTTAAACAGAAAACCATCGCCGGAGAAATTGGCTCGTCTACCATGCCACATAAAGTTAACCCTATCGACTTCGAAAACTCGGAAGGCAACTTGGGTATCGCAAATGCTATCATGGGCCATCTGAGCGCTAAACTGCCTATCTCTCGCTGGCAGCGTGACCTAACGGATTCGACTGTTTTACGAAATCTAGGTGTTGGTTTAGCACACAGCCTAATTGCTTACCAAGCCTCTTTGAAAGGCATCAGCAAGCTTGAAATCAATGCAAAGCGCCTTAATGAGGACCTAAACTCTTCATGGGAAGTGTTAGCTGAACCTATTCAAACCGTTATGCGTCGCTACGGCATAGAATCTCCTTACGAGAAACTAAAAGAGTTAACGCGAGGTCAAACGATCAACCAAGAAATTATGCAAGAGTTTGTTGATAAGCTTGAACTTCCAGAACAAGCAAAAGAAGAGCTAAAAGCTCTAACGCCTTCAAACTACATTGGTAATGCTGTTGCTCAAGCGAAAGCTATCCGCGACTAACCTCGGCCAATAACTGTTTTTCTTATATACAAAGAGCCGCTCTTATGACGGCTCTTTTTTTTGATGAGAACCCATATGAATATCGATACGCCATTAAGCATACTCGCAGGCATCAGCGCCAAAACATTCTACCAAGACTATTGGCAAAAGAAGCCTCTATTAATTCGTGGTGGAGCAAAAGACATAGAACTACCGATCAGCGCCGATGAGCTTGCAGGTCTTGCTATGGAAGAAGAGGTGGAATCGCGTATTGTTATTGAACACGGTGAAACACCTTGGCAGCTTCTACAAGGCCCATTCGAGGAAGAGGATTTTGGCTCTTTACCAGAAAAAGAATGGACACTTTTAGTACAAGCCGTTGATCATTGGGTCCCTGAAGTTCAAGCACTAAGAGAACGGTTTAACTTCTTACCAAGCTGGCGTGTCGACGATATAATGGTCAGCTATGCAACAGAAGGTGGCAGTGTTGGTCCACATTACGATCAATATGACGTATTTTTAGTTCAAATGGCCGGTAAACGCCGTTGGCAAGTTCTGTCGCCAGAGCAATACCAAGACAGCGCTCTACAAGATACTCAACTTCATATATTAGATAATTTCACCACTGACCCGACTCAAGACTACGAACTTGAAGCGGGAGACATTTTATATCTCCCGCCTAACTTTGCTCACAACGGCCGTGCCTTAGACAATGAATGCATGACGTTCTCTGTTGGCTTTCGTGCACCTTCGACGCAAGCTGCCTTACAAGGCATTACTGACAAGCTTTGTGAAGAAATAAATGAAAAGGATCGTTTCTCTGCGCCGGAACCACTAGAGCGTGATCACCATGCTGAGATTCAAGCCAGTGATGTTGAGCATTTAAAACAAAAACTAATTAAGCTGATTGATTCACCGGCGCTTTTAGCTAGCTGGTTAGCAGAGTCTATGAGTGAGTCAAAATACCCAGAATACAATGTCCAATTAAATGACGAAGAACTCTCTGAAACCTACCAACAGGCTTTAAACGGAGACACCTTTATTCGACCAGGCGATGCAAGAATCTGCTACTTTTTATCAGAAGATAAACAGTCATGCGCTTTATTCTGCAGCGGACACTCTATCGAAGTTGACGCCGAACTTGTGCCGTTTATTCAAGCTATTTGCGATCAAGAAGAGTTTGATTTTAGTGGCCTAAATATTGAGCAGCACACTCAATTACCGGACACGCTTAAGTTTTTACTTCAACATCAAGCAATCATTGCATTGCCACGCGAAGACGAGGACGCATAACGGTATGAAAGTTCTGACATCGGACTGGAACAGCAGCAAAGCTCAACTAATGTTTGTACGTCGTCAAGTCTTTATTATAGAGCTCGGGGTTGACGAGCGAGACGAATGGGACGAACAAGATGAAAGCGCTGTACACTTTGTTGCATTTGGAACAACGGCTGTACCGATTGGTGTATGTCGTCTAACAGAGGACGGCCAAATTGGCCGACTTGCCGTACTACCCAACTATCGTCAGCAAGGTAATGGCACTTTACTGCTTAGAAAGGCATTACAAGTTGCACGTGAAATGAACCTTAAAGACATCTATTTACATGCCATGGTGGATGTTCAAACATTTTACCATGCACATGGATTTGAAACGGATGGGCGAATATTCATGGAAGCAGGCAAACCACACATCAAAATGGTTCGAACACTTTAATTTTGCCTAACTAAGCATAAAAAATAGGAGCTAAAAGCTCCTATTTTTTTCATTGTTAGATGATGGCGATTAGCTCAACATCGAATACCAATGTCGCGTGAGGCGGGATAACCGCACCCGCGCCTTGCGCGCCATAGCCAAGTTCAGCAGGAATTGCGAAACGGTATTTCGAACCTTCTTTCATCAGCTGTAGACCTTCCGTCCAACCAGCGATAACGCCAGCTAATGGGAACTCAATTGGCTCACCACGTTGAATCGAGCTATCAAATACCTGACCATCAACTAAGCGACCTTCGTAATGCACGCGAACAGTCGAAGACGCTACAGGTTGGTTACCAGTTCCCTCTTCAATGACTTCGTACTGAAGACCAGAAGCGGTTACCTGAACACCTTCACGCGTTTTATTTTGTTCAAGGAAAGCTTCGCCCGCTGCCACAGTTTCCGCCGCAGCTGCTTTTGATTTTTCTTCCATTGTCGCTTGAAGCTCAGCAAATGCGGCTTCTAGTTGCTCAGCTGGAACAGCCATTGGCTGGTCATTTAAAGCATCTTTAATCGCAGCAAATAGGTGATCTAGGGAAAGCTCGCCTAGATCACTACCACGAAGTTGATCACCGATCTGACGACCGATACCGTAAGCAATTTTCGCTTCATTTGTGTCAAAAGACAGTTCAGACATGATGTTATCTCTTTGGTGTCGTTAAAAATTCGCGCAAAGGATAACATAACCAATTAACGTTGCCGACTATCGACAACAAACAAGCTATAGACACCATTAATGATATCAATTATCATTTTCACAAATTCCACTGTAGGACAAAATCATGAGAAACTTGGTTGCTATTATACTAGTTCCAACAAAATCTCAACAAAGATGGAGCACGTTCCTATTTGTTGGTGCGATTTTAACCATTACAGCCTTTGGTTTTATTTTTGACGGATATCAAGACAGCGCTAACCAAAGCAATCTACTTTAAGACAACGCAAATTTGATTTGCGTCACGTCACCTTAATATGGAAGGATTAGACTTAGTAATCATCCTGATGAGGAGAAAAGTGATGTTACAGAAAATCCGTACGATTCTATTTGCTTGTGATTTAGAGCCAAAAACTAACCAAGCTATGGAGATGGCTTTGAATATGGCAATTGCTAATCAAGCAGAAATCGTTCTAATGCATGCCATAGAGCCCGTTAGTGCTCAAGCTGCCAATATGATCAACAATTACATCTCAGATGTAACCATCAAAGAAATGCGCGAAGAAGCTGATCGTTCTACCTTGGAACGAATGCAAACCTACTTAGGTCAGTTTATGGAAGCGTACGCAGAAGAAATGAAAGAACTGCCAGCTTTCCCTAGACTTGAATTAGCACACGGTGCGCCAGCAGAAGTCATTGAAGCGACCGCCGAAAAAGTAGGTGCTGACTTAATCATTATGAATAGCCGTACACATAGCCGCATTGGCCAAATGGTTATCGGGTCAACCGCAAATAAAGTAGTTCATCACAGCCGTGTACCTGTTATGGTTGTACCAATCATCAATTAAGAAGCACTCTTAATATAGACTTGGGCACGCAAAGTACTGTATAAATAACCATAAATATACAAAATTTGTGTGTCCATGATCCTTTATATTGCCGAAAAACCCAGTCTTGCAAGAGCGATTGCGAGCGCCCTACCTACTCCACAAAAAAAGCATGATGGATATATTCTGCTTCCCAATGGGGACTGTGTCACTTGGTGCATTGGACACTTGCTAGAACTCGCCGAACCACATGACTATGGCCCACAATATAAGCAATGGAATCTAGATCACCTACCAATAGTGCCTGCCGAGTGGCAATGGAAAGCAAAGAGCAATACCAAGAAACAGCTATCCATAGTTAAAAAGCTAATAAAAGAAGCCAAGCAAATCGTACATGCTGGCGACCCCGATCGTGAAGGACAATTACTGGTAGATGAAGTATTGCATTTCGCTAAAGTACCGAAGCGAAAGCTTGAACAAACTCAACGCTTGTTGATCAACGATTTAACCGTCGCTGCCGTAAAAAAAGCCTTAAATACACTACGATCCAACCAAGAGTTTGCCGCACTTTCTCGTTCAGCTTTAGCGCGTTCTCGAGCAGATTGGCTATACGGCATTAATCTAACTCGAGCCTATACAGTGAAAGGCCGTCAAGCAGGCTACAACGGGGTACTATCTGTTGGCCGTGTGCAAACGCCTATTTTGGGGCTCGTTGTACAACGCGACAAAGAACGTGAGAATTTTGTCTCGAAAGCTTTTTACCAAGTCATCGCTCATTTAGAAACGAACACACTCCCCTTTCAGGCCAAATGGCAGCCTAGTGAAGCCTGTGCCCCCTATCAAGACGAAGAAGGGCGTGTCTTGAGTCGCCCTTTGGCTGAAAATGTAGCCAAAAGAATCACTAACAAACCAGGGCACGTAAAACAATACGATAAGAAGCCAAAGCAGCAATCAGCACCGCTTCCCTATAATTTATCGGCCTTGCAGATCGACGCAGCGAAAGCCTTTTCAATGACCGCACAAAAAGTCCTTGATGTTTGCCAAGCACTTTATGAGCGCCATCAAATGATTACCTACCCGCGTTCAGATTGCCGCTATTTACCAACCGAACAGTTCAAACAAGCGAAAACAATTATTGATCAGTTAAAGACGTTAGCCCTTCCCTTCTCTGCAGCGGCACAAGAAGCGAACCCTGCTACACGTAGTAAAGCCTGGAATGACAAACAAGTGGGTGCCCATCACGCCATTATCCCAACCTCCCAAACGGGTTCATTTAGCAAACTGAATAATGATGAGCAGAAAGTCTTTGAACTGATCGCACGCCAATATTTTATCCAGTTTATGCCAGTCCACAAATACTTGGCGACCAAGATTCTAATTGAGATTGAAGGTGGGAACTTTGTTGCGCAAGGTATCACGGTTACAGAATTAGGCTGGAAACACCTAATGCCCAAGTCCAAAAAGGAAGACACTGAACTACCTATATTGGTCGTAGGGCAACAAATACACTGCCAAAAAGGCGAAGTTCTCGACAAGGAAACCACACCGCCAGAGGCTTTCACCGATGCAACACTGCTTGCAGCAATGACTGGGATCAGCCGCTTTGTCAGCGATAAAGAAATCAAAGCCATCTTGAAAGAAACGGATGGACTCGGAACAGAAGCCACGCGCGCGGGTATTTTAGAACTACTTTTTAAACGGAGCTTTTTGACCCGTCAGGGGAAGCAAATACATGCGACGCCAACCGGACGAGCTCTAATTGAGGCATTACCGAACAGTACAACCGTACCTGACATGACAGCAAAATGGGAATCCATGCTAAATGACATTAGTCTGAATAAGCAGAGCTACCAAACCTTCATGCACGAACTGGATCAAGCGCTACGTAATCTAATACACAGCGCCCGAGAAGGCTCTATGAGCCAATTTGCCTCATTACCCAAAACAAGCAGCACACCTAAAAAGAAACGCACCTACACTCGTAAGAGTAAACGCTCTAGTAAAGCGAAACCCACAACCTAGCCAAGTGCCAGCCAGATCCCGACACCGACCATCAACGTACCTGCGATACGGTTCATTATTCGAACATTACCACTCTGCATTAACAGAGTACGCATTGTGCGACCACCCGATGCGTAAATCAGCAGGCATGCAAATTCTAAAGTCAGGATAATTGCGACAAGACTAACAAGTTGTTGCGCTAACGGCTGCTCGGGAACGAGAAAAGGCGGTAATAAAGCAACAAAAAATGCCCACCCTTTAGGATTAGCAATAGCCGTTATAAACCCCTGAGACATTAATTCAAACGCGCTTGCTGGACGCCCACTATCACCATCAGCCTTGATCGCCATTTTCCCTCGTGACAACCACATTAAAACACCAATGTAGGCTAAATAAGCTCCACCAACATATTTAAAAATGATAAAGATAGTCGGGTAATTTAGTAAAAGCGCTGCGACACCTATAGACGACAAGGTGGCCACTAAGCCAACTCCAGCTAGCTCGCCTACCATCATCCATAAAGAACGCTTAACACCAATGGTCATTCCCAACGTCATAGCAAGTGTCATACACATACCAGGCGTGATAGAAACAAAGAAAAAAGTTGGAACAAATACCGACAAAAGAGCGAAGTTCATTGCAGCTTACCGAATTAGATTAATAACCGCATTTAAATTGCCAGAAGCCATACGAATTGACAACATCAAGCCAGTGAAAATAATTACAAAGCTGTTTGCTTTTAGAAGTGCTTCTTACGTTTAAATTCACCGTCTTCCATGAATTTTTGCCATTCATCATCAAGACCTTCTTCCGCCTCACTGTCCTCCAGCGTTGAAGCTTCCATTTCGGCTTCACGCTGCTGCAGAGCTAAATCATCTTGAATTTCTTGGATAGTTTCTTGGTACTTATTGATCAATTCAATCGCTTCAGTCTTCTCTTCAATGGGCCTTAACTGATTGATCGCCTCATTATACTCACTGATCGCGTCTTCCATTTTATGAGTAAGGAAAAACTGCCTAGCCAAGTAAGAGTGATGATCTGCATTGATTTTGTAGCGAAACCAATGAAGTAATTCATCGTATCGCGCAAAGCTATCCTCATCAATTTGCTTAGCCGTTTTTGCCGTCTGCAAATAGCCATGGAATGATTCGAACAGACGCTTCATTTCCATTATTTGAATTTCGTCAACAACCGGTTTCGCTCGACGCTTCTCTTTACTGCTTTGGAACTGCTGCATCTCCTCATGAAGAAAACGTCGACGTCGTGATAAAGGCTCATCAGGCTGAACAGCCAATAGCTCGTCGCAAATAGCAATCATACGAGCGTACAACCATAAACGCATGTCTTTTGGTTGATACTGAGCGGGTAACTCATCTAAATAGCGGCGCACTTGACGCAACTGATTGTTAAGCAGCGCGACTTTACGCAACCGCTCAATCCGAGCCTGTTCTTTTAATTGTAGATAAATAGCAAACGCAATAAAGCCACCGATTACCATCAACAGTAGCGTTACGATAATTGCAGTCATATTTTCGTTTTCCGAAGCGCTAATACGTTATTGTTATATCAACCAATCTTCCCCAATAAAAAAGGGCTTAACTGGCTGTAGAATTGTTTCCAAATAGTTCTGTTTCAATCCGCTGGATAGTGTTTTGCAGTTTTTTGAGCACCGGGTCTGCCTGCTCAAATGTCGCTACTTTTTCCATCTCAGCAAGTGCTAAACGAAGTTTTTCAAGCGCACTGGCTTTTTTATCAAGTTCCAAACTTGCTTGGGCTTCTTTCACAAGCAAATCATGATGCGCTAAGCAATACGAGAAACGAATCTGTGCCACTTGGTCCTTTGCCGTTGCTTTATCAACTAAATCACTATTAACCAGCCCTCTTAATAACAGCGGTACAGATTGCAACCCTTGTTGCACGTGAGACAACTGAACATGTGTCTGCACTTTGTCATTAATGGACGCCTGCTGACCTAGCTTGAGTTCTTCTAAAAGCTGCAGATACCCAGGCAATGCACTTTCTAAGTCTACTACCAGTTTATGTCGGCCAAGTAAGTGAATACTTGAAATTAAGTATTCCAACAAGACAACTTTCGTTGTCAGAGGTAAATAGCGATCAGGTAATACATTCAATAAGTCTGCAACACGGTAGCTACGCTTACTGAGCTGTTCTAGTTCGCGTTGCTGCTTCTCTTGGCGCTCTTTATAGAGTCTCAACAGCGATATAATCAGTATCGCCAATAGCAATACCACTGTCACGATAATTATAATTGTTACGATAAAGCTGCCCGACACGAGATCACCATGAAGATTAGAAAAGTCTAAACTCTAAGCATATAAAAAAACCGACCATTATGCATGATCGGTTTTTAAAGTATTCAAAACTAAGATGAGGTTTACGCGACTGAGAAACCTAGCAACGCATAGAAAATAATCGCTGATAGTATCCCTGAAGCAGGAACAGTAATAACCCATGCCGCAGCAATACGTATCAGTGCAGAGCGCTTCACTAACTCTTTCTTAGTTGCTTTCTTAAGACTCTTACGCTCATCACGTGAGATTGGCGCAGCGCTACGAAGAGACTTGACTTCACGTAAAATCGCACGTTTTTCCGCCACATCCGCTAACTTAAATCGCTCAACGAATGCCTGCGTTTCATCTTCACCAAGGCCTGAGCTAGTCGAGTGTTTCTCTATTTGAGCCAATTTTTTCTCGTAAGAAAGCTTCAAATATTCGCGCAAGAAGCCAACACCAAAGATACCACCTACCGCAATGTGCGTAGAGCTCACTGGTAAGCCAAGCTGAGAAGCGATAATTACCGTAATTGCAGCGGCCATTGCCACACAGAAAGCTCGAGTCTTATCCAGCTCTGTGATCTCTGAACCCACAGTACGAATAAGCTTAGGGCCAAACAATGCTAAACCAATGGCAATACCCAAACCACCTGTCAACATAACCCACAGCGGAATAGACGCTTTAGCAGAAACACCACCATGCATTAGAGCATCATTGATTGCAGCCAACGGTCCAATTGCGTTTGCAACGTCGTTGGCGCCGTGAGCAAAACTCAATAGTGCAGCAGAAACAATCAATGGAATAGTAAATAAGCTATTGACCGCGTCTTTATCATTCTTAAGTGCATTTGCTGCACGGTCGACTGCAGGGCGAACAATAAAGTAGACGGTTAACGCCAGACCTAAGCCTATCAATAAAGCCGTAACAATATCCAGATTCCAGATCTTCTTGAGACCTTTCATTGCTAGGTACGTTGAAAAAGCCCATACCATTAGAGCAACCAAAAATGGCACAACTTTTTTAGCCGCTTCTATCCTGTCACTCTTGTACATGACGGATCGTTTAATATAGATCAAAAAAGACGCAGCGATAATGCCACCCAATGCAGGTGAGATCACCCAACTAGCAACAATCGCGCCCACTTTATCCCAGTTGGCGATATCCCAACCACCGGCGGCAATACCCGCTCCCATAACACCACCCACAATCGAGTGAGTCGTTGAGACTGGCGCACCTAGATACGTTGCCAAGTTCAACCAAATTGCGCCAGCCAATAAAGCAGCCATCATAACCCAGATAAATGTTTCTACATCTGCAATCGCATTAGGGTTAATAATGCCTTTTTTAATGGTCCCAACAACACTACCGCCAGCAACAATTGCCCCCGCCGCTTCAAATACTGCTGCAATTAGAATCGCTCCAACCATAGACAAAGCTTTAGAGCCTACTGCAGGGCCAACGTTGTTCGCTACGTCATTGGCACCGATATTTAACGCCATATAAGCGCCAAAAGCGGATGCAATAGCTAAGATAGAAATGTTTGAGATGCCCTCTCCATGCGTATACGCATAGTAGCCAGACAAAACAACGAACGCTAGAGCGATCAAAATCCGAACGATATCACCGCCACGGGTAGTCTTTGAGCTTGTGCCGTAATCTGTAAGATCCATAAAAAGATACTTCTTAAAAAATTAAACGACGCTGGTTGGCGAATCTTCACCTAGCCGCTCTTTTCCTAGAGGGCCCAAACCAGCCTTTCAAATTAATCCGTCAAAATTCATTAAACTGAAACGCGCGTCATTCTACACTTAGAACATTTTTATAAAAACCCAATAGAGCCTGAATCATGATTTAAGTAAGAGGTTTTTTGGCGCACATTTCATTTCGGTTGCATTTATATGACTTTAATGTGACAGCAATGTTACAACCAATACCATTCTGAATATTTTATTAAATTTAGGCAAAAAAAAGCCCCAAAAGGGGCTAAAAAGTTAGAATTGGGGGGCCAATTCTCAGGGTAAAAAGTAACTGGGACTTAGAAGAAGCCCATTGGGTTAATATCGTAGCTTACTAACATATTCTTAGTTTGCTGATAGTGATCAAGCATCATTTTGTGGTTTTCTCGACCGACACCGGATTTTTTGTAACCACCAAATGCTGCATGTGCTGGGTATTGGTGGTAGCAGTTCATCCACACTCGGCCGGACTGAATACCGCGCCCCATGCGATAAGCGCGATTGGTGTCACGGGTCCATACGCCAGCACCCAGACCAAACTCAGTATCGTTGGCTATCGCTAACGCTTCAGCTTCATCTTTAAAGGTAGTCACGGATACAACAGGACCGAAAATTTCTTCTTGGAAGACACGCATGTCATTGGTGCCTTTGAGCAGTGTTGGCTTAATGTAAAATCCATCATTGAAACCCTCAACCACTTCTTGATCACCACCAACAAGTACCTCAGCCCCCTCATCGCGGCCAATTTTTAGGTAACTTAGGATCTTCTCAAACTGCTCTTGTGACGCTTGAGCCCCCACCATGGTGTCAGTATCCAGTGGGTTCCCACGTTTAATCTTTTCAATGCGGTCTATGACAAGCTTAATAAAATCATCGTACATATCTTCTTGGATCAACAAACGCGACGGACAGGTACATACTTCACCTTGGTTAAAGAACGCCAATACGGCACCTTCAACACATTTGCTAACAAACTCGTCTTCAGCGTCCATGATGTCGCTAAAGTAGACATTAGGTGATTTTCCGCCTAACTCGACAGTGGATGGTATAATGTTTTCAGCGGCACATTTTAGGATGTGTGAGCCAACGGGGGTAGAACCAGTGAAGGCAATTTTGGCGATTCGTTTACTGGTTGCCAACGCTTGTCCGGCCTCTGCGCCGTAGCCGTTGACTATGTTGAGCACGCCAGCGGGTAACAAGTCACTAATCAATTCAGCTAATACTAAAATAGAAGCAGGTGTTTGTTCGGCAGGTTTTAGCACCACACAGTTACCCGCAGCGAGCGCTGGTGCTAATTTCCATGCTGCCATGAGCAAAGGGAAGTTCCACGGGATAATCTGACCCACAACACCTAGTGGTTCGTGAAAGTGGTAGGCGACGGTGTTCTCGTCGATTTCACCGATGGAGCCTTCTTGAGCACGAATAGCCCCCGCGAAATAGCGGAAGTGATCCGCTGCAAGTGGTACATCTGCAGCTAAGGTTTCTCGGACTGACTTCCCATTATCCCAAGTGTCCGCGACTGCCAAAACTTCTAAATTTGCTTCAATGCGATCAGCGATTTTTAACAGCACTAATGAACGCGCTTGAACCGATGTTTTACCCCAAGCCTCTTTTGCAGCATGCGCTGCATCAAGTGCAAGGTTAATATCTTCTTCGGTAGATCGAGGAATACGACAGAATGGTTTACCATCGACAGGGCTGACGTTGTCAAAGTATTCACCTTTAACTGGGGCTACCCATTCGCCACCGATAAAGTTTTCATACTGCTCATTAAAGCTAACAACGCTGCCTTCAGAACCTGGTTTTGCATAGATCATACTGTTTACTCCGGTTATTGTTGTTTTCAGTAATTCAATTACTATGCATTCAATGTAGACCTATGTTTTGGAAGTTTCTTGTCTGACAGTCTAAAAAACTTGTCTAGCAGTCCATAAACGTTGACCGTACTCTATAATTTAGGTTAATCATTAAACAACCCTTACTCAGCACTACCATCAAACAACAATTAAAGAGGTGTGTATGACTCATCAAATTGCGAGCCTTGGGACGCTGCGACAGCCCACAAAGCTTGTAGAAAACCGCGTTTGTTTTGCTGGCCCACACGCCGAACTCAGCATCTATGATACTTATGAACAAGCAGAGCGAGTTAGCTTGAAATCGGATTCACTACTCTATTGCGGCATGGTCACTGGCGCCAAAGTAATGCATACCAAAAGTGAAGAAAACATTCCCTTTCTACCGCATGAATCCTTTATTCTCGCACCTAAAGAAGAAGTCTTTATCGATTTTCCGGAAGCGTCACTAGATCGACCCACAACCTGCTTAACCGTTGAAATATCTCAAGAGCGCATTGCACAAATATGCGATCGCATGAATGATGTGACTAACATGAATGGTTTGTCGCTAATCAATCCAAATAAACCACTGCACGCACTACACACACAAGGCACGCAACAGGTACTGGATCGCCTAGTAAGCGACTTTGTACAAAATGACCCTGACCGCGATTTGTTGGTCGATTTTGGGGTCAGCGAACTGGTCACTCGTATTTTGCGTCATCATGGCCGTGAAGCCTTACTACAATTCACTAAGCTAATGCCCGATGCCAACGGCTTAACAAATGCGTTAAGCTTTATTGAATCAAACTTAGCTATGCCGTTGGACATTGATCAGTTAAGTAAGCTCTCCTGTATGAGCCGAAGCCGCTTTTATCAAGAATTCAAACGTCACCTTGGGTGCACGCCTAACGAATATCAGCATCAACGGCGCATGAGCGTTGCCTTGGAGTTTTTAAAACAAAAACGTTCTGTAACAGAGGTCAGTATGGAGCTAGGCTATCAAAGTTTGAGCCACTTCAGTCGTCGCTTCCATCAACATTTCGGTGTATCGCCACGCCAAATCCAGAGTCAACTCAACCTGCAACACTAGCCCCTCTTTTATAGTGATTATAAGGGAGTATCCAAAAGCTCCCTTCGTTTTCCCTGACGTTAGTTGATACTATTAACTTCATTCTACTGTTTATGGTGATATAAGGGATCTCCATGCCATCCTTACCTGATTCGCTGCTCAGCCAGCCTAATTTTATACATTTTTGGACTGGGCAAATCGCCTCTTCTTTCGCATTTCAGATGCTTGCTGTCGGCATTGGCTGGCAAGTCTACGATTTAACCGGTAGTGCGATGGCACTTGGTTTAGTAGGGCTATTTCAATTTTTACCACAGCTTATGCTGACGCTTGTGGTTGGACATATAGCAGATCGATATAACCGTCGTCTTATCTGTGTTTGTACTCGTTTAGCCATGGCTGCAACCGTTGGCATATTGGCCTACGGAAACATATCAGACACAGTATCAGCAAACATGATCTATACCTGCGCGGTTATGCTAGGCACTGCGCGTGCTTTTGAAATGCCTGCAGGACAAGCTATTTTACCTAACCTTGTCCCCCCAGAACTACTTTCTAAAGCCGTAAGCGCTATCGCTTCAGCCCGCGAAATATCCGTGATTGCAGGGCCTGCTTTAGGTGGTGTCATCTATTTACTGGGCGCACCTACACTCTATTTTACTAGCATGGCTTGTTTTTTAGTGTCTTGCTGTATTTTGTTTTTCTTACATTACAACTATGTATCCAAAGGAAAACAGCCCGTGAACCTGCATCATTTATTTGGTGGATTACGCTATATTAAAAATAACAAACTGATTCTTGGATCCGTATCTCTGGACATGTTTGCGGTGTTATTGGGCGGCGCAACAGCCCTACTCCCTATTGTCGCAAAAGACATTTTGCAAACGGGTCCTTGGGGGCTTGGCTTACTACGTTGTGCGCCAGCAGTGGGCGCACTATTAATGTCTGTCTATTTGGCTCGACATCCTTTAACCCACAGTGTTGGAAAAATCATGTACGCCGCCATCGCCCTATTTGGCTTAGCCACCATTGTATTTGGGTTATCGGAACATTTACTTCTATCTATGTCAGCACTGTTTGTATTGGGCGCCTCAGATATGATCAGCGTAGTCATTCGCTCAACCTTAGTTCAATTGGAAACACCGGATGATATGCGAGGACGAGTCAGTGCCGCCAATTCAATCTTCATTGGCAGCTCAAATCAGCTTGGGGAATTTGAATCGGGTGCAACGGCGGCGTTATTTGGCACTGTACCAGCCATTGTGCTTGGAGGCTTTGGCACGATCGCTGTAGTCGGTATATGGGTGTACTTATTTCCCAGCCTATTCCACCGCAACGCTCTAGAGAATGATAATGAACCCACAAAACCAGCATAGAGATCATATATCGGCGTATTGACTAAGATGAGCGCAACATTCACACAAAATGTATAGGTGGGCATAAATTTCAGGCAAAAAAAAAGCCGATCTAAATAGATCGGCTTTTTTAAATTTGGTGCGGAAGGAGAGACTCGAACTCTCACGCCGTGAAGCACTGGAACCTAAATCCAGCGTGTCTACCAATTCCACCACTCCCGCAAGGAATGAGGCGTATTATAGGGATACGCATTTTAAGGTCAAGTATTTTTTAGCGCTTTTATAAAAAAAGCGACTCGACTTAATATAAATAAATGCTTTATGTATCAACCATTTATTTTAGGCAATAAAAAAGCCGATCTATTTAGATCGGCTTTTTTAAATTTGGTGCGGAAGGAGAGACTCGAACTCTCACGCCGTGAAGCACTGGAACCTAAATCCAGCGTGTCTACCAATTCCACCACTCCCGCAAGGAATGTGGCGTATTATAGAGAAACGCTTATACAGGTCAAGCTTTTTATTTCATTCTTTAACCACTAAGCGTCAAACCTCTAAATAGACTATATAAAATACATTAGTAAACCACACTTTACTGATAAGTTTACTGACAATTTCACGTGTCGTCTTTATAATGCCCGCGTCAATTTCGGAGAGTTATCTTATGTGGATCTTATTGGCCATGACTGGCCTATGGGCATTTTCATTCAGCCTGATCGGTGTTTATCTTGCGGGGCAAGTAGATGCTTGGTTTTCTGTTTTAATGCGCATAACACTTGCCATGCTCGTATTCTTGCCTTTCATTAAGCTTCGCCAAACCCCTAAGCCACTGGCTTTGAAACTTATGGCGATAGGTGCTTGCCAGCTAGGCGTAATGTATGGCCTGTATTACCAATCATTCTTGCATCTTTCGGTGCCAGAGGTGCTTCTATTTACGGTGATGACACCTATTTATATCGCTTTGATCAACGATATTCTCGAGCGCCGCTTTCACCCCACTTACATTATCAGCGCCATCATTGCTGTCGCCGGAGCCATCAGTATCCGCTATCAAGGCATTGATGAAGGCTTTATCCAAGGTTTCTTACTCGTTCAGGGCGCTAACCTATGTTTTGGTTTAGGACAGGTTGCGTACAAACGTCTTATGGCGAATACCAAAACAGAGCTTCCACAATTAACGCTGTTTGGATGGTTTTTTATTGGCGCATTTATTGTTGTTGTACCGTGCTTCTTATTACTCGGTAATACCGATAAGCTACCAACTACAAACCTTCAATGGGGGATTTTAGTGTATCTCGGTGTGATCGCATCAGGAGTAGGCTATTTCGCTTGGAACAAAGGCGCCACGTTGGTCAACGTAGGCGCCCTAGCAGTTGCAAACAATCTGCTGATACCTGCGGGAATCTTGGTAAACGTTTTATTTTGGAATCGTGATGCCGATATCGTTCGTTTAGCCATTGGCGGCGGCATCATTTTGTTCGCACTTTATCTCAACGAGTGGTTTATCAAAAAAAACGAACGAGCAAAGCTAACCACCGCTAAGGCGTAAGCTAGGGTTTAGATCAGCTCAGTACATTAAAAAAGGGAATCGAATGATTCCCTTTTTTAATGTACTGAGCGCATCGAATGATTTAATTCGCTAGAAATTCACTACGCGTTTTATCGCTACGTTTGAACAGACCACCTAGGGCCGTAGTTTGAGTCGATGAGCTGGCATCCATCACGCCACGCGCTTTGACACAATAATGCGTCGCGTTAATGCTTACCGCCACATTGTCTGTTTCAAGCAATGCTTGCAAAGTCACCAGAATCTGTTGAGTAAGTCGCTCTTGTACCTGTGGACGCTGACCAAAGAAACGCACGATTCGGTTGATCTTTGATAAACCAATGATTTTGTTCTTCGGTAAATACGCCACTTTTGCTAAGCCATCGATGGTGACAAAATGATGCTCGCAAGTACTGGTAAACGAGATATCACTGACCTTAACCATCTCGTCCACTTTCATTTTATTTTCAATGACAGTGATTTTTGGAAATTGGCCGTAATCAAGCCCAGAGAAAATCTCTTTCACATACATTTTTGCGATTCGGTGCGGAGTCTCTGACAGACTGTCATCCGTTAGATCCAAGCCTAATGTGTAGACAACATCTTCAAACGCAGATTTGATACGCTGATACTTTTCTTCTGTTGTAAACCCGTTGTCTATCATTGGCGTTTCAAGGCCATGCTTGATGAGCGCATCACGAACACGACTCGCTTCTTCGGAAAGCGCAATAGTGCTAACTTTATTGGTTTCTGCCATTGCAGTTGTCATATCAATACCTTGTCTCGCTAATTCGTTGATTCATGATGCCTAGAGCGTCATAGCTTGCTTAGTAAAGCCAAATGACGACCTCCGCCAAAAGCCAATGTACGCTTGGTCATGTAACGACTACTTAGGAGGTATTGTACCGCTGCAACCCCTTCCTGTTCACCTGGTTCTAGGCATAATAACGATTTTTTTAATGCTTTCTGCTGATATTCCTTATTGTCGCCTTCCTGAAACATCAAAAGTGATGGTGCAATTGCATTAACTTTTACATTGGTTGCCAACTGGCGAGAGAAGGATAAACTTAAATTAGCTAGGCGCGCTTTGCTAGCAGCGCACGCAATATGCTTATCACTGCCTTTTCCCGCCACATAGTCGGTTAAATATATATATTTGCTCATTCTGCCATTTTGGCAGCGTTAATGAGTAAATTCCTGCTCTAACACACTTATTACGATTGCGTAATACTTTTAAGCTTCAATCATACATCAAGCCATTTTTTTCATTTGATAACGCAATCAAATTTAGGTTGATTCGCAAAAGTAGTCTAACTTTTATAGATCCTTAACCCATGCCTACTCTTAACGATGGAGCGCACTATGAGTTCACAAGAAAAGCTACCTAGCATCCCCCAAGCGGCATTTGATTGGTATGACGAGTACGCTCACGGTGATATCGACCGCCGTACTTTTATTCGCCGTTTATCAACGCTAGGCGCAGCAGGAATTACAGCATCGGCAGTATCAGCTGCTTTACTACCGAATTACGCTTTAGCAGAACAAGTCTCATTTAATGACCCACAGATTTCAGCTCGTTATGTTGAAATTGATGCACCCAATGGACATGGCAAAGCGCGCGGCTATCTAGTAACCCCCGTTGGTGTAAGCAACGATAACCCAGCCCCAGGCGTCATTGTGGTCCATGAAAATCGGGGCTTAAATCCCTACATAGAGGACGTCGCTAGACGTCTTGCTAAAGACGGATTCGTCGCCTTCGCACCTGATGCGTTGTTTCCATTGGGAGGCTATCCAGGCAATGATGATGAAGGCCGAGCAATGCAAAAGACCTTGGACCGAGACAAGATTCTAGGAGATTTCAGTGATGCGGCCACGTACCTTAAATCATCTTCCATCACGACCAATAAACTTGGCATTGTTGGTTTTTGCTTTGGGGGTTATGTTTCCAACCAATTAGCCGCTTCTTGGCCTAATATGATTGATGCTGCTGTCCCATTTTACGGCACACCGCCAACGACTGACTTACAAAATTTAAAAGGTCCTCTCTTGCTACACTTCGCCGAACTCGATCAACGGGTCAATGCAACATGGCCCGATTACGAAAGTGCTTTAAAAACCATGGGAGTGGATTATCAGGCGCATATGTACGAACGGGTTAATCATGGTTTTCATAATGATTCCACTGCTCGGTACGATGAAGACAGCGCCGAACTGGCATGGCAGCGCACTGTCGATTTTTTCAAGCTTCAACTAACCTAACAACCCTCATCTAAAAATAACAAAGGCCTTTTTGGAAGGCCTTTGTTTATGACGCATCGCTTACGTTTATTATATTGCTGCAGGCATGATGTCATTTTTGCAAAAATACACGCCATTACTTGGCAGAACATGCTGCCACATCGCCGTACTCAGTTCTTCGATCGGCGTTTTTGCGCCAGCAGCGACCCACTCAGCAATACCACGAGCAACATTCGGGTAGGCAACTCTGACGACTTTGGCATTATCAAGCCAATCACGAATCACATCTGACGATAAAGCACTCGTCGAACTCGCAAACCTTAAACGCTCCAATGCTACGACATTAGACAGTTGCTCCACCTGACCTTGTAAGGGTTTCACCATAATTCGTCGCCCCAAATGCAGCGCTTCAGAGTTTAATTCAAATCCTGCGTTGCAAAGTACAGATTCACATTCTCTTAAGTTTTTCTGGAATCCCTCTCGGCTAAAGGGAAAGACTTCGATATTTCCGTAAACACCTGGATCAATGTCTTTGCAATGCATTCTGAAACGGTGTGACGTGACACTTTCCAAGCACTCCATAACCTCTTCACTGTTTTCAAACGGTAGATATACCAATACGTTATTGTCTGCAGCAGAGTTCATCGAATATTGACTAGAATGCTGAATAATAGGCGGCAAAATAGGCTTATCAAAATGATGCCAATGTACCCCGATACCTTGCGCTACTGGTGCAAAATTGGACATTACCCAGGCACCAAGCACATCCCCTTTAAACTTAGGAATATCATGTTGAAAGGCATATTGATGACCAACACCAATACAGTGTTTGCCTTGTCGCTTGGCCGCCCACGCGGTAATCGGCTCAAAATCCGTTAGGACAAGATCATAAGAGGACAAGTCTAATGCACGAATATCGCGAAATAATTGAACTATCTGAGCTTTTCGATACGTTGCCAACAAGTTCACCTTGCCATCTTTAGCAACAAACGATAATCCACTAAACGCACGAAACTCACCAAAACATTGCATATCAAAATAGTCACTTCTATCTCTTCCTGAAAAGACATAATCCACTTTGATACCGAGTCGCTCGAACTCAACACTCATTGCTCGGGCACGGGTAATGTGACCATTTCCGGTGCCCTGTACCCCATATAGAATTTTCATGCTAAAGCCTCAAATGTCACCATGGCACATGTTGTTCCCAACAAAGCCCCCATTGCCGTATCCGTTGGAAAGTGCACGCCTAAAAAGATTCGAGACATAGCCACCATGGCAGACCAGCTGTAAAAGCTCATATAAAATTCAGGAACCCATTCACTCAAGCAGTACGCCATAAAAAAGGCACCTGAAGTATGTCCGGATGGAAAGGAAAATTGATCAGAAGGACGGATAAAGCTCGTAAAGTCATCCAGAATGTCGGCGGGACGGTTTCGTTTAAAACTCTTTTTCAGAAGCAGATACAGTATGCGCTCAATTGTGAAACCTACAGCAACGATCAAAGCACATTGAGAATACCCCATAGACCACATTGAGATGGCTAATAAGACGTACAAAGGCCCATCAGCAGACATTGAAACAACACGACTTGCTCGTGTCATAATTTGGCGATGCTTACGTGCCATCAGCCAATAAAACGTCGATACGTCCATGTTGTGAATGCTGTTCAGTATGTTCATAACCCCCCGCCTCTACACGTCTTCTATACTTACAACATAGAAAGTTTGGGTGTCATTTTCGTGGCAGGAGGATGATGCTTTTATGACAAAAAACGCTCCCGAAGGAGCGTGTAATACAAATATGATGTTCTACTTATTAAAACAACTATAACCAGTTCGACAACATAATTCCTAAACCGAATGAGCGCGTGTAGTTATCATAGTCTAATAATGACTGCCCATACCCTTCGAAATATTGCGCGTAACCGCGCGCCTTGCCCCACATTGGAAAACTCACGCCCAGCTGCACTGCTCCACGATTGTCGGAAAAATTAAGATTGTTGCGCAGTACCAAATCGTATGTCACATCATTGTCCACATGCACAATGGTCAACTCGCCATTTCCCATGTAGTCATCAATATCTGGGTTGTCATCGTCCTCATCGGATTCAGGAATGCGATACCAAGGTTTGAACGACACAACCGTGTTATTACGTTCAAATATAAAATCCGCGTACACTCGATTCCATGATCTAGACAGAGGATCAGCACGACCATTAGATTGATGATTGATGCCGTAATTAATGTGTTTTAGCTCAGTCCCCCAAAAAGAAAAATTGGGCTCCGTGGTAATGAAGGCCTCCGGTTCGTAATTTGTATCTCGAAATGGGGCAGATATTTCACTATTGTAGGCTTGCCAATAAGACTGCTGCGTGTAAGCAAACCACAGTTTAGAGTCTCGACCCAGTACCCCTTTTGCAACCGGAAATTTAAAACTCAATTGGAACTTAAACTCTACATCCTGTAATTCATTGGACTCAATACTGTTATATGTGCCGCGATCCCCTGTCTTTTGTCTGTAATAAACAGGCAGAAAATAATTAGGACGGTGAGGCGTTAAAACAAAAGGTTCATTGGAGGTTCTTTCTTCTCGCTGAACACGCTGCTCAATCATGCCATTGGCTTTTCTAGCGCGCTCAGCAATTGGCTCAGGCACATCAGGTTCCATCGATGATTTCGTTTTTTGCGTTGTACTAGAATCGTCTATTGACGGTTGATCTACTGCCCAAGCACTAGAGAAAACCCCTAAGCTGATTAAGAGCATACTTACCTTTCGCCAATTCATGACCTGATCCTGCCTATTGAAATGTTTATTTAATAAAGGGTAATTAACTAGAAAAGACTTTGCGGATGTAACTGTCTTGCACCATTTCACATATCTCTACTGACAGGCTAACCTGTTTCACGGCAAAGCGGCACAAAGCATCAAGGACAGACTGTGAAAGTTGAGATTTCTGTTGCGATGTTCGCCCAGGCAACAGTCGGATTGTTACATGCACAAAGGCATCCTGAACTCCACCCGTTATAAAATGCTTACAGGCAAAAGCGCGCAGTTTAATATCATTCGCTTCAAATAAGTTCGACTCAAGACAAGCTTGCTGAACCGCCTCCATCCAATCTAGTGGTGGCACTTCTTGCTCAAGATTTTGGCTGTACTCAATAATACAATGCGGCATAGTGACTTCCTTTTATTGTTTTATAACGAAAGTATTAGTACCCAAGCTGGGTATTCACCGTGTCAGGTAAAACCCGCAAATGGCGGTAGTTACGAACATTTTGAGCCACTATTTCACTTGCACTTTGCACTGTCGTAGGGGCCGATATATGAGGCAGAACGGTGACTTTAGGATGAGTCCAAAATGTATGCGAAACGGGCAAAGGTTCGTAGGCAAATACATCTAATACAGCATGCTGAATATGCCCACGATTGAGGTCATAAAGCAAAGCTTCATCATCAATGATTCGTCCTCGCGCAAAATTAATCAGTTTTGCCCCTGGCTTTAATTTGCTTAAGTTCTCGAAGCTTAAAAGATTTTCTGTGGCCGGGGTGTGAGGCAATAAACAGATTAAGATATCGCTTCGCCCTAATACCCTATCAAGACCTTCACTCGTTGAAAACGTTTCAATCTGGTCAATCGTTTTCTGACTTCGGCTCCAAGCAATCACATTAAAACCGAGCTTCGCTAACAACAATGCAGCCTCTTTACCTAACTCACCTAGGCCAAGCACGCCAACCGTTCGTTCACTAGCAGAAATATAAGGCAATGGCTGCCAAACTGCTTTTGCTTGCTGCGCAGCGTATTCTGGCATATCTCGATGTAGGTATAATGTCCATGCTAATACAGCTTCAGCCATCGTCTGACTAAGTTTAGGGTCAACTAACCGAACAATACTAAAATTATGAGTCACTGGGCTTTGGAGTATTTTTTCAACTCCCGCCCACACACTGTGAACCCAGACCAGATTCGGCAGTGTTTGCAACTCTTCTGGGTCTGGATTCGCAACTATGGCAATGTCGACTAATTGACGTGCTTGATCGTTAAGCATTCGTAAAGGAAGAATCGTCTCATCAGGCATTAACTTAGATAAAGCTTGTAACCAAACATTCTCATCGGATTCGTTCATCGTACTTACGAAAGGAATAGTAGGGGTTGTTATCATGCTTCAGCCTCCATTATTTCGTACTACTCTGCTGTATTCTGAACTCAGAGTGCAGCAGATGAATTTTCACAAAATGACTCGAAATCGACCGCACACATAGGTCGACCAAAGTAGTACCCCTGATAGGTGTAACAACCCATTAATTTCAGTTGTTTAAAATGCTCATTTGTTTCTACGCCTTCCGCTAATACTTTCAAGGATAAGGCATTAGCCATGGCAATCACAGCTAAAACAATTGCGTAATCATCCTTATCAGCAATTAAGTCGCGAACAAAAGACTGGTCTATTTTAAGGCGATCGATAGGTAAATCTTTCAGATATTTGAGCGAAGAATAGCCCGTACCAAAATCGTCGATTGACAAACTAATTCCCAGAGAGCGAATTTTCTCCATTTTAGACAAAGCACTGTCCAAATCCGTCATCAAGGTATTTTCAGTGATCTCAATATCCATCAACTTAGCAGGTAAACCACTTTTTGTGAGGGCAAACATAATATCATCGATCAGACTTTCATGCGCAAATTGCAGCGGGCTCACATTTATCGATATGCGCCAATCTTCTTGCCAAACACCTTGCTGAAGCCACGTCGCTACTTGTGATGTAGCCTGCTTTAAAACAATCCGGCCAATATCATGAATTAAGCCAATGTCTTCAGCGATACCGATAAAATCCATTGGGGAGACGCGGCCCATATCTTTATCATCCCAACGCAATAATGCTTCGGCACCAATGATCTCGCCTTTTTCATTATTTTGAGGCTGGTAATAAACCTCAAACTCTTCATTTTTAACCGCGCGATACAGTGACTTCTCCATTTTCAAACGCGCATCAGACAGCGATTGCATGTCCTCTTGGAAAAAAGCAAAGGTGTTTCGCCCGAGCTCTTTCGCTTTGTAAAGTGCGGTATCCGCCTGACGAACGATGATAGCAGTGGACTCTTCACTTCCATCAAAAAATGAAACGCCCATACTTGCTGTTATATGCAAATCATGACCACTTACATGTTTGAGATCAGAACAAGACGCTAACACCCTTTGCATAAAGCTAATAATAGGAACATTGCTCTCATTCATGGAGCCACGAACGTGGCTCCACAAAAAGACAAATTCATCCCCCCCCATACGGGCAAACGTGGTATTGGGCGGAACTAGCGGCAATAAAGACTCAACAACTTCCACTAAAAGCTGGTCACCAACATTGTGGCCTAGTGCATCATTGATGGTCTTAAAGCGGTCTAAGTCTAAAATGATCAAAGCCCCAAAATGACCTTTTGCCATATGGTCCATGGACTTCTGTAAATGATCAATCATCAATGTTCGGTTAGGCAAACGTGTTAACGAATCGTAATACGATAAACGATTGATTCGCTGTTGCGCTTCTTTTCGCTCAGATAAATCTCGCATTAGCAGTACAACCTCTGTTTCACCTTGTACTCTGTATTTGCTAATACGAATTTCAATTGGAATAAAATGTTGGTTAGTCGATAAGGTAGTCTCCGCCGTCATCACCTCATCGACAGGTAAATTATGCAACGACTCTTCTAGAGACACCCAAAAGCTTCCACCCTGCAAACTGGCTAAAGAGATACCTGTTAACTGCTCTGAAGGAAGACCCATCAGTTTTTCGGTGGCTTCGTTTACAACACAAATCGTTAACGCTTCATCCAAGACAATGATGCCATCTGCTGCGTGACTGATCATTGCTTTAGAGTGCTGATGGCTTCGCTCTAATGCATCAAGAGCACTGGTTAAACGACGCCACAATTCACTAAATGTCGACTTTAAACGACCCAGTTCATCGTGCCGATGCAGGGCGTCAAATGAAGGTGGCATCACCACATTTTGGTTTTCATCGACACGACTGATCGACCACGTAAGCTGTTTGAGTGGACGTGTAACAATAAAATAAAAAAGCAGAGAAAGAATAGACGCCAGTAAGATATCTTTTATGAGGTTTTGTATGAAAAGGTGGCTGTTAAAACCAATAATTTGCTCTATTAGATAACGTCGATCGAGCTCAACTTGAATGATCCCCAGCTGTATTTCTATACCACTGTAATTCAGATTACGGGTTACCGTTAACTCATCTCGTATTAAAAAGTTCGCTATCTCACCACTCCAAGAGGGCTCCATATACGGCGCACTGGCTTCAGAAAATACGTTATTGTTTTCATCAAAAACAACGGCTTTAGCTATAGCAGGATTATACAGCAGGCTTTCGACTTGCTGTTGGGCAAAGGCTTTATCTAAACGAAACAACGCTTGAGCCAACGGTCGCTCAACAATGGACAAAAGATCGTTAAACTCTTTTTGAATTCGGTAAGGCTCTTGCTGGATAGTTTGGTAAGATTTGAAAAAGCTAAGAACTAGGCTCAATACTACGGCCAGTATAAATGTGGCCAGCGATTGTTTTATATACAGTGATCGATTCAATTTTGATGCCATTACTGCCCAGCCGCTGTCGATAAACACAGTACCTATTTGGTACACCTAACTCTAACGATAGAGAAAGACTATACAGCGTTAAGGGTTGTATTAAAACAACCCTTAACATGACATAAAACAGAATTATCACACAATTGTATAAGCTTATTATTCTCTTCGACTAGTACCATTAAGTTTTTCAAAATCAGCTAGATACACATTAAGGATTGCTAATTAAGATCTTGTGAAAACGTTGCTTCTTCTAAACTGCATTAGAAGTCAAGCTACCGGTAGACAGCTTCGATTGCTTTAGATGATATTGGGACAAAATCAAAGCCACCACAAACACTCCGGACAAAATCAGCCAAGAACCAAGCACAACTCCTATCCAACCTCCAGCCTGCCAAAATGGATCTAAGTAGAACCCACCTACACTTGCCCCTAAATAGTAAAATACTAGGTACAAAGACGATGCGCTGGCTTTTGCCTGATGAGCATTTTTGCTTACAAAGCCACTGGCCGTGGAATGACATAAAAAGAAGCCAAAACAATTAATCAGCAAACCAATAATGATGCTAGTTAACGACCCGTATAAAGTGATCGCAGATCCTAGCATCAGTATAAGTGTACCAAGTGCCATAATTTTTGGTTGCGAACAATACGCCGCTAACTTTCCCGAGAACGCTGACCCTATCGTCCCGGTCAAATAGGTTAAAAAAAGCAGGCTGACATACGTGGCAGACAAAGAGTAAGGCTCAGCTTCTAAAACAAACGTAATATAGCTGTACTGATTAATGAATATGAAAAAATTAAAGCCGCCAATCAAATAGCACATTAACAAAATAGGATTGCTTATATGCAGCTTTACATTCGTGAATAATGTAGCAGGGCGAAAACGCTTAGCATGAAAGTTCTCGGAATTTGGCAGTAATACCCAGAACAGAAAGAAACATACCATACTGACAATAGACATTACGAAAAACGCCGCAGAAGGCCCCTGCCATTCACCCACAAACCCGCCAATTAAGCGCCCCCCAATACCGCCGATCGTATTGCCACTAATATACAAACCAACGGCTACAGCCATCGCTTGCGGACGATATTCATCACCCAGATACGCAACGGCAATAGCAGGCAAACCAGCGAGAAAAAATCCCTGTAAAGCTCTAAGTAATAGCAGCTCACTGTATTGAGTAACAAAACCAAGAGAAAAAGTCGTCAGTGTCACCCCAAGCAACGCCATGATCATAATATTTTTACGGCCTAACGCGTCAGATAAGGGCCCGTAAACCAGCAAAGATAAGCCTAAGGTCAAAGTGGTAATGGTAAAGCTGCTTGCGGCTTGGAGCTCGGAAATCGAAAACTCATGCGCAATCATTGGCAACAAGGGCTGAGTGACATAGACGTTCGCAAAAACCATAAACGAACCAATCACCAGTGCTAATGTACCGCGCCAAAATGCCCAACTACCTGTATCAATCACCTTATCCACTCCGATAATAGAAGAATAAAACGACTATACGTATTATATTTGCATCAATAAAATATATTTAAATTATGGATTGGATAACATAAATTGATAGAAATAAAACCTATACGCTATTTTTTAGCCGTAGCGGAAGAGCTCAGTTTTACACGTGCAGCGGAACGACTGCACATTGCTCAACCCGCCATCAGTATGGCAATCAAAAAGCTTGAGAAAGAAGTCGGCGTCGACCTTTTTCATCGACAAGATAGAAAAATCAGTCTTACCGATGAAGGTCGCGTACTGCTAAATTATGCAAAAAAACTCATTCAGCAAGCAGACGAAACGGCACTCGCTATGCAAGAGCTTAGCGGTCTTGAAAAAGGGGAAGTACGCGTCGGTATCCCAAGCATGCTTGGCTCGTACTACTTCCCTCCAATATTAATGGCATTTCGACATCAGCACCCGAACCTGACTCTGCAAGTCATTGAGGGTGGCACATGGAAACTTCAACAAATGCTGGAAGTCGGAGAAATTGATTTAAGCGTTATCGTCGCAGAGAAGCCCAGCGAACAACTTGAAACACGTGCCTTGCTTAAGGAACAAATGATGGTCACGGTTAATCAAGAGCACCCTTTCGCACAATATGAAAGCGTCACGTCTGAGCAATTTTTTAAAGAAGAATTGGTGATGTTTAAAGAAGGTTATTTTCATCGCAGAGTCATTGACCGACTGGCACAAGAACAAGGGGTCACACCGAACTTTGGCTTTGAAACCAACCTTATTCCATTGATCAAATCCATCGTCAAACAAGGTTTTGGTATTACCACCCTACTTGGGATGGTCATTGAAGAAAATGACCAGCTTGTTACCCGCCCTTTTTCGGAAGCAGTATGGCTGGACATTAACATCGCTTGGCGCAAAGATGGTTACTTGTCCAAAGCAAACGCAGCCTTTCTGTCCTTCTTAATTCAAGAAACAGAACATAAAAAGCCAGCGTAAAACGCTGGCTTTAATACTACTATTTTATGTTATTTAGTTTGGTATAAGCGCTCTTCTACTAAGCGTGACCCCTGCAAAGAACGACACGTCTTTGCACCGGCCAAGATTGCGAGATCCAAAATAGGCTCTAATAGCACAACGCTTAAGTACGCCATACCAAATGTCGCGACTGAATTAAGGTTTTCAGCGCCAAACCCCTGACCATAGAATGCCCAAAAGGCAACCCAAGCAACGATCCCGCCTTGATACGTTAAAGACAGGCGCAATGCTTGGCTATAACGGATATCGACGTACGCTGTTTTCTCAGAAATAGTTCGACGTGCGATGGCCGTCATCGCAAATAAAGGCAATAACAACGTGGTTACGTTCATGGCGTATTGAGGCAGATCAAACGGTGCGAAAAACACTCCTTGTAACAATAACCCCACACTTAGCCCGATCGCTGCTGCAGCCGAGCCAAAGATCAAAAACAGTGTTGATCCCAATATAAAGTGCACTTCCGATACACCTACTGGCTGTTTTGGAAACACTTCAAAAAAGATAAATACCAGCAAAACTGACATCAATGCCCGACTTAAAAGGCTGACTAAGCCATCTTTTTTGATCGTGTCTAATGAAGATTTTGCGGCAATAGCAAAAGCCAATGCCGCAGTTGCGTAACTCAATCCTAGCTTAGCGCCTGTGACAACGCCTGGTTCGATATGCACAATGTGCCTCCTAATGGTTTTCATACCACCCGTATGAGAAAAGAACAGAAGTCAAATGGCCGGTCTCCGGACTCGGTAACGTTTACAGCCACCTTCCCAAAAATCAGTGGTGACTGCCGTGCAATCCTTGCTGTTACCTACCGTTGCGGGGGCAGTATAGGATCATCAGCACTGGCTGATTCCCTATTTCCCGTTTCACTTTTTACAAAGCACCGTTCAACAGGCGCACTTTAACAACTTTAGAGGCAATAAAGAACTGAGTATATTTACTGATCCGAGTGGTTTGATTCATGAGTACGCGAAAATAATAGCTCTGATAATCGGCTACGTTCGTCCATTTTTTGTTCTAACGAGCGAAATAGGCCCGTACGATGAAAAATTGCCCCAGCGACAAAGCCGATGACACTACCCAGCACAATATCAATCATGCGATGCTCAAGTAACACCGACGCATCCATCCCACTTGAGGTAATCTCTGCCATAATGACGGTCAAAGGCGTGATAAAAATCACCGCCAGTCCGTAATTTTTGACGATTAAAACTTCGACTATGGTTTGCAGCGCACATATCCAAAGAGCCAGTACGATGGGTGATGGATGAAACGCGAAAATAAAACTGGCAAGCAGCATCCCGATAGACGTCCCTACTATACGGTGGATATTACGATGCCAAACCATTCGGAACGTCGCACCCTGTAATATCGCCGCACACGAGATCGGCACCCAATAAGGATTGTCAAGATCCAAACTCAATGCGAAAGCATAAGCACCGCTGATGCAGATACTTAAAAATAACGCTTCTAATAATATAGCGTTTACTCTCGGGTCGACTTCTACTGGGATCGAGGTCGTTTTGTGTGCACCCGTACAAAGGCTGTAAATAAATGCCATTAATACAGCCCATAACCCACCTAATGCAATCAAGCCAACTCGCATGGGAATTGCTGCAAACTCAAACGGCATTGCCATCGCGACACACGACGACAAAATAAAGAAGAAACTGCCTGGTGGAGGAAGCCGATAGTAGCGCGTGATCACAATAACGGCTAATGCAATTAGAAATAACCCAACCGGAGCTAATCCAGGTACCGCAGCGGCAAGCGTCGCAACCGTTAAACACGCCATAAAACCAAACGTACACAGAATCATCGTCAACATTCGAGACGTTGTACGATTTGGGCTCATGTATAAAAATACCATCGCGCCTAAGCTCGCAATCATGGCATCATTAAATGTCCCAGTTAACGCACCAATAACAGCGGGCGCGCCAATCGTGACACCAGCCGTCACAGGTAAATGCCATGGTCGACTTGCCTTATTCAAAGCCACTAGACCTTTTAGGGTTGTTCGAATACTCACTTAATTGAGCCTTTTAAAATTGAATCATTAATAGGTAGATCACTTTATAATAAAATAAATATTTCATTGATTAAAAAGTGTTTGTATCGTGTAAAAACCTTATAGCATCTAACTGTCATTTGCACATTTAAAAAGGAACGCCCAATGAACCTCTCGTTGCAGACTAAAATCACCCTACAAAGTATCCTTGCAACAATGATCGTAACCATTGCGGTAGCTTGGTTAGCATTTAGCAAGTTTGATACTGCCAATCAAAATAGCATTCAATCCGAGTCCGCCTCACAAGCCTCCGCTATTAATATATACCTAACCAACTGGTATAACGACCGCGAAAGCACCATGCAAGCCATTAAGCAGCACCTACAGACAAAACTTTCGCAAGGAGAAAACGAGACCGATATTTTACCCATTTTGCAACAAGCGCAATCAAGCCTTGGGTTTGGTATGACTTTTTTGGGTCTGGAAAACGGCCATATGTATCGTCATGATCCAAGCTTGAACAGTGCGGATTACGACCCTAGAGCTCGGTCTTGGTATAAAGAAGCCAAGTCTTCTAATGCCGCCTATGTCACAGCACCTTATGTTTCTGCGTCGACAGGAAAGCTGTCGATGACCTTTGTGCAGCCGATCATCGTCAACGGAAAATTCATTGGCGCCATTGGCGGGTTGGTGTTCTTAGATGATTTGCTCGACCGCATTCTCGAACTGGATGTTCTTGGTGACGGTGAGCTGATACTAATAGGCCAATCCGGTGAAATATTAGCAAATCAAAATAAAGACCTGATTCAGAAAAACATTACCGAAACAGACTATTCGATTACGCCTGCAGACCTAAAACAAGCGGCCACTTCTTTTACCTACAAAGAAATTGATCTAAACGGATCTACTAAGTTTGCCTATCTAAAAGAGCTGGGAAAAACGAACTGGACGTTAGCACTGATCATGGATAAAGACACTCTGATGGCGCCAATACACGATTTTGCAAAAACTGCATTACTCTTCGCCATCATTTTGCTAATCATCATTTCCATTGTCATCTTTAAAGTATCTCAGCTACTTTTAAAAGGCTTGCGTACTGTAACAGCTCGCTTACAAGACATCGCAGAAGGAGACGCGGATCTAACGGCGCGAATTACTGTCAATAGCCGTGACGAAGTCGCCGACCTCGTAACTGGGTTTAACCAATTTGTTGAGCGATTGCAAGGCACTATTAATAATATAAAATCCATTGAAAACCGTCTATCAAAGCAATCCCAATCTATCAATTCTACCTCTAGTCACAGTCATGACCGCTTAATTGCTCAACAAAGCAGCATTACGATGGTCGCAACCGCGGTCCATGAAATGGCGCAAGCAACACAAGAAATTGCTACCAATGCTCTGGAAACTGCCCGCAATGCTGATAACGCGGTTTCATCCAGTGAAGCCGGACAAGCCCAAATAGATGCCAGTCAGCGTAGTATTCAGCAACTAGCCAACGAAGTCAGTTCCGTTTCAACGGTCATCCAGCGTGTTAGCCAAGATGCAGAAAACATAAACTCTATTCTGAATACGATCTCGGGAATCGCAGAGCAAACTAACTTGCTGGCCTTAAACGCGGCCATTGAAGCCGCTCGTGCAGGTGAACAAGGGCGAGGATTTGCAGTTGTAGCGGATGAAGTTCGTGTTCTGAGTCAGCGCACTTACAGTTCCATAGAAGAAATCCAAAAAATGATCGAAAACCTGCAAGTCAGCAGTGGTAACGCCGTCACACAAATTCAGCGTAGCCATGATCAATCAGAGCGCAGCGTCGAAGATATTCGTACCGCTCGAGAAAGTTTCGATGATATCAAGCAACTTATAACCAGTATTAGCGACCGTGCGACTCAAATAGCCAGCGCCACGGAAGAACAAACCAGTGTTTCAAAAGATATCAGTGAAAATACAGCGGAAGTGGATGAAGGCGCTCGTGAAATGGTGACTTTTGCTCAGGAGAATTCAGAAACAGCCAAACAACTGGCACAGTTGACCAATGATCTAAAAGAAAACGTACATTACTTTAAAAGCTAAAAGCACTATAAATAAAAACGCCCAGCATAAAGCTGGGCGTTTTTATTTGGATTGATCTACACCGCAAAAGGTGCAACACCAATTAATAATCCGTGTAGATAAAATGCAACAGCAACGTACGCTAATACGCCCACCACCACGGCAATAAAGTCATACTTGAAATCTGGCGCCAAAAACGTCTCACCTTGCTGCTTAATACGACGTCGTGAAATCACGAAGTTCGCTACCGCCCAAGCTAAAAAGCTACCGAAAAGTACGACATCCGCGGTCGTTCCATTGCTGATTAAATGAGCAAATGCCCAGAGTTTTATACCGACCACCATTGGTACACCAACACGGGCCTTAATCTTCGAATACGGCATAGCGGCAGCGGCGATATAAATAAACGCGAACAGGATGATTAGCGCAGCAACATGACGCGTCCAAACAGGAGGAACCCATAACCATTCGGCACTGTAACGAGCATATCCATACCCCATGATCGTTGTCAGCAACCCGATAATAGCGACGACAGCATGCAGCATTTTCCAGTTATTTTCACCTAACTGCTGCATCATAAATTCCCGCCAATCTGGGGCGAATAAACGTATCGAATGAATCCCAATAAACAATACCAATCCAACCAGCAATAATGCCATAGAGCACTCCTATAAAGTCATCTCTCAGTGTTAAGCATGACGTATGCAAATATGGGCCAAAAACGCCTTTTTATGGTGCAAAAGCGCCTTATTCGTATACGATATTTCCTTTCTTAATCAGTCAATTATACAGTCTTTACAGTGTATAAATGCAGCCCCTATACATTCCGTTTTCTTTGCGCTTTCTCGACAGCAAAATCACACTGTTGTGCTTATTAATCATTATCATAATAATTAGATAACTAGGCTAGCTAAGTAACTGTTTAAGCTGAACCTACCCACTTTTTTTGAGACTCGAATTGTTCACTTTTATGAAAAAACTCACCACGTTCACATTACCACTGATTGCATCCGTGTGCTTTAGCTCAGGGCTCATGGCAGAGAACAATACAGCTTCGCTATCGGCATCCGACTCAGTGGAAGATGCTAACACCTCTGAAATGAATCAAGGCTACAGTTTCAATCGCAAAACAGTCATTGACTTGGCACAGCAGCTCGCACAACAGCCGATGCAAGATCCAGCTCGAGCGCCTGATGCTCTAAATAACCTTGATTACGATACTTATCGCCAAATTAATTTTCAGCAAAACCAAGCCGTGTGGGGCAAATCCCCTACCCAATTTTCTATTCAGCTGTTTGCTCCTGGCTTTCTATATAAAGACTTAGTGGAAATCGACGCGGTTGAGAGTGGTAAAGCGTATCCGATACAAGCAACTAAGGATTCATTTGTAACGCCTACAGATGAAATCGATCAACTTATTTCAGACGTCGGTAAATTTGCAGGTCTACGTTTGCATTATCCGATTAACCGTCCCGATTACAAAGACGAATTTATTGTTTTTCAAGGGGCAAGCTATTTCCGCGCAGTGTCCAAAGGGCAGAATTATGGTATCTCAGCGAGAGGACTGGCACTGGATGTGGCTCAGCCAACAGGTGAAGAGTTTCCGGTGTTTCGTCATTTCTGGATAGAACGTCCTTCCTCTTCGCAACAAGCCATTGTTGTGCATGCACTGCTAGACAGTAAAAGTGTCACGGGCGCTTACCGCTTTGGCATTTTCCCAGGAGCGCCAACACGAATCGATGTGGAAGCCACGCTCTTTCCAAGAAAGGATCTTCAACATGTGGGACTCGCACCACTAACATCAATGTATATGTTTAACGGTGCGATGGATCATCCTGAAACAGAGGATTATCGACGCGCTGTACATGATTCTGAAGGCTTACAAATTCAAACGGGGCGTGGTGAAACATTGTGGCGCCCTCTTATGAACCCTGAGAACCTTCAAATCAGCGCATTCATGGATCAAACCCCTCAAGGATTTGGTTTAATTCAGCGTAATCGAGACTTTGAGGACTATTTAGATTTAGAGGCGCATTACCAAACGCGCCCATCTATCTGGGTAAAACCCCTGAACGACTGGGGAAAAGGTCATGTTGAGCTTGTTGAGATCCCATCAAATTCAGAAGCAAACGATAATATTGTCGCCTATTGGCAGCCTGAGAAAACCTTGAAAAAAGGTGAGCCTTTTAACTATTCATACCGCTTAACGCTGACAAATGACACACCTGTACTGTCTGGTAAACCGCATGTGGTGCGCAGCGCTCAAGGCCAAAAACTCGCCGCTGAGCACCCTCAAGTTGTTATAGATTTTAACAACATTGAAGTCCAAGACATTAACTCTGTCGAAATAGAAGCAAGTATCAGCCAAGGCAATATTATCGAAGCACATGTCGCACCTAACCCTTACGAACAAGGCCTCAGAGCGTTCGTGACATTTGACCCTGACAATGCCAACTCAGCTGAATTACGAGTGCAATTAAAACATGATGACACGCCTCTTGCAGCGACTTGGCTATATCGTTGGTTAAAATAATGATGGATCATAAAATGAAAGAATCAGGACTCTACGCATTACCCAGTGAGGCAAATCTAGACATGCCTCGTCATGAAGTTGATGAACCTAAAAAAGCCGCTAAAAAGCAGAATCAGCGTTTTTTGGTTACAACATTGCTGTCGCGCCTATTTATCATCGCAGTCACCTTTGGGCTATCAGCCTACGGTGCTAAAGAGATGTATGAGGTATTAAGCACTAATCAAATCACTTGGTTACAGTGGTTATTCCTAACGCTTTTCTGCATCAATTTCACTTGGATTTCATTTGCGTTTAGTCAGGCGACATTAGGCCTTATTTTCAAGCTTTCGCCGTTCCGCCAGAAGCGAAGAGAAGAAGATACCGAGAGGGTAACGGCTATTCTATTACCCGTTTATAACGAGGATCCTGTTCGTATTCGTGCGAGTATCGAAGCCATGCATGATGACCTCGTCGAAAAAGCGCCAGGGAAGTTCGCATTTTTTATTCTAAGTGACACAAACCAAGCTGAAAACAGCATAAAAGAGAAACAAACCTTCTACCCTATTTTGAATCAAGACGAGCATGCTTGCCCTATTTACTACCGTCGACGCCTTAATAATGCAGAACGTAAAGCCGGCAACGTCTCCGAGTGGGTCACTCGCTTTGGCAGCGATTATGAATGCATGATCGTGCTGGATGCCGACAGCTTAATGAGCGCCGAATGCCTTACTTCAATGTCACGCCGTATGGCAGCTGAACCTTCTTTAGGTTTGATCCAGACACTACCAACTATTATACGTGCAGATACGCTCTATAGCCGTATTCAGCAGTTTGCCAACCAATGCTTTGGCCCTATCTACGCAGCGGGCTTAACCACATGGCATGGCAATGCGTCTAACTTTTGGGGTCATAACGCTATCATTCGTACCAAGGCGTTTGCAGAGGCTTGCGGACTGCCTATCTTGCCAGGTAAAGCACCATTTGGCGGCCACGTAATGAGCCACGATTTTATCGAGGCGGCATTGCTTCGTCGCGCGGGCTGGGGAGTTCGCTTTGATACCGACTTACAAGCGTCCTATGAAGAAGCACCGCCATCACTTATCGATGTTATGGTGCGAGACCGACGTTGGTGTCAAGGGAACTTGCAGCATAAAGCATTTGTTAATGCGAAAGGGCTCCATTTTGCTTCTCGCATGCATCTAATGACGGGGATTTTTTCTTACTTTAGCGCCGTTTTTTGGTTTGCGCTGATCTCAGTCGGTTTTGCTCTAGCTGTACAAGCCCACTTTGTTCGCCCTGAGTACTTCAGTAACTTATCGCTTTTCCCAAACTGGCCAGTATTTGACTTTGAAAAAGCTCGATCACTGTTTGTGCTTTCCATGGCGCTAGTATTAGCTCCTAAACTTTTTGGCTGGCTTAATGCCATGCTTCATTGGCGCCAGTGCCGAAAATTTGGCGGCCCAATCATGTTGACATTGGACACATTACTAGAGGTCCTTGTCTCTGCATTGTATGCCCCTATTCTGATGTTCTCTCAATTCCTCGTCGTAATGGATGTCCTTAAAGGAAGAGACAGCGGCTGGAAGCCTCAATCGCGTGATGACGGTGCTAATAAATGGTCTGAAACGACCCGCGCTCATATTTATCACACTATTTTTGGTCTACTTCTAGCTGCAAGCGCCTATTTTTTAAGCGCACAATTATTTTATTGGTCTCTACCTATCACATTCGGACTTATTTGCTCTATTCCCTTGTCTTGGTTAAGTGGTGGCGCTAAACGCGGTAACTTGCTATCGAAACTTGGCTTACTAAAAGGTCCAGAAGAACGACGACCAACAGCCATCGTTAAACGACTTGAGCAAAAAATACATCAATTAGATCAGAATAATCCGCTAGACTTGGATCAAGACGTGCCACTTAAAAGCTACATCGACAATGTCAGCTTTTACACGTGGCACTTAGCTCAGTTACCGGAGCAGGAAGGCCAACAATTCGACCGTCATAAAGTTTGCGCCGCTTGGCAAATAGAGAACAGCGACAGTATTGAAGAGCTTATGAGTCATTTAAATGAACAAGAGCATCTGGCCATTATCAAATACCGATCCCTATTCGTGAAGTTGCAGAAGTTTTTACCAAAAAATAAGGCCTGCGCC
Organism: Marinomonas gallaica; assembly: GCF_049821165.1. Lineage (NCBI taxonomy): Bacteria > Pseudomonadati > Pseudomonadota > Gammaproteobacteria > Oceanospirillales > Oceanospirillaceae > Marinomonas > Marinomonas gallaica. The sequence goes on along the minus strand of NZ_CP187511.1, from coordinate 1,690,378 downwards.
TAATCCCCAAAACCGCTACGCTGTAGCGGTTTTTTTTTATACTGAAGCACACAGATATAACCACTATGATGTGTATTTCTAGGTTAATATAAAAAAGAATGAATCACGCATAACTTCAGTAAGTGGCGCTTACCTCTCCCCATTCAGCCTATTTTCATGACATAGATTAATAAATATCTCTTATTGAACACACGTATCTCTCATAAATTGATCTAGGTTAATTTCTTTATTCTGCTAAGGCGTATGGTTAGCACATCTTACTTGCGTCCATCAGGAGACTTTGATATGAAATCTGTAACTAAATTCGCTCTACTTTCTGCTGCAATCGTTAGCGCACCATTCGCTATGGCTCACGAAGCGGGTGATATGTTTGTTCGTGGCGGTCTAATCAATGTTATGCCAGACGAAAGCAGCACTGGTCTTGACCTTAGTGTGGGCAACGATCTTCAAGTTGGCCTAACAGCAACCTACATGTACTCTGATAATGTCGGTATTGAATTGTTGGCAGCTACGCCATTTACTCACGATGTTACGCTAGCCGGTGCAGGTAAAATCGGTGAAGTGTCTCACCTTCCGCCTTCATTGATGGCGCAGTACTACTTCGGCAATGCTGAAAGCACTGTACGTCCTTACGTAGGTGCAGGCTTGAACTACACCGTTTTCTTCGATGAAGAAACAACGGGCGCCATTGCCGGTACTGATCTTGACCTTGATAACTCGTTTGGCCTAGCGCTTCAAGCTGGTGTGGATTACAACATCTCTAAAAACTTGTTTGTAAACGCATCTCTTTGGTACATGGATATCAGCACTGATGTGAAACTCGATGGTGTTAAATCTGCTGAACTTGATATCGACCCACTAGGCTTCATGGCAAGCGTTGGCTACACTTTCTAAGCATTGATTCGCTGCTTATGCTTTTATAAAGCCCTAATGGCATACCATTAGGGCTTTTTTACGCCTTAAAAATATGTCAAGAAACACCCAAATCACTACTACTTTGGCAACTTCATGCATATAACCTGAAGCAACAGCACATAAAAAAAGAAGACGTCGCACTTTGTATTTACTCCATTTCTAATTCGGTCAACACTGAAATAGTTCAAACCAAATTGGTCACAAGGAGTAATACAATGAAAAAAGTAATGCCTATTTTAGCAAGCACCCTTGCCCTTACATCTTTTGCATCGGTTGCTCAGGCTCAAGACTGGAGCACGAATGAAAGTGGCTTATACGTTGGTGGTAATTACGGCTACCTTAAAGTAGATGGTGATGATGACTTCGATGACAACAACGACGTTTGGCAAGGTTTAATTGGTTACCGCTTTAATCAGTATATGGCATTAGAGGGTGGTTACACGGACTTCGGTTCTTATGGCAGTGACATTGCTAATGCTGAAACGGATGGCTACAGTGCAGCGGTAAAAGGTATCCTACCTCTAACTGAGTCTATTGAGTTCTTCGCCAAAGCAGGTCAAGTGTGGTACGACACTGACTACTCCGTTGCAGGCTTCAAAGGCAGTTCAGATGATGAAGCCCTGTTTGCAGGAGCAGGTTTTAACTTCAAGCTGTCTGATCAATTACTATTAAATGCCCAATACACTTGGTATGACGCTGATCTGAGTGTAGATGAAGCTGCGGATGATATTGAAAATACCGACTTCGACACAAACTTTAATCAAGCAAGTGTCGGTGTAGAGTACCGCTTCTAAATGTTTAGTTTAAAGTATCAAAAGCCCGCACAAGAAATGCGGGCTTTTTTGTGTCCATAAGCTAACGAAATGCTAAGTCAAAACGTTTTACTTGACGATAAAGACTGGTCCCCGCTATTAATGCGATAAGAGCAAAACCAACCCAAACGAACTCCCTTGGAACCGTTTCTGCTGATAGCAGAGCTCCAACACCGACGTTTCCGGTAAACGCAGCGATACCACCTACACAGGAATACAACCCATAGTAGCTGCCTAGCTCTGATTTATGACAAAACTTAGGGACATAAGAGCCAAGTAGAGGCAACACCAGCATTGAACCAAGACTGAATATTATGGCGTAAGCGATAAAATTTGCCCAAGGAAAATGTGTCACGTGCGCGAGAAAAAACAGTGAAGCGTTCCCCATCAAAAAGATCCCCAGGCCCATGGCTTTAGCGCTCCCCATACCATTGGCCACCCAACGACTGATCGGCATTTGCAGTAAAATTCCCATAATTGAAGACGTCATGAAGACCCACGTAATCACATCGGTGCCTAATCCACGATGCTCCACTTCACTGGGCAGTGATAAATACAATTGGTGAAAGAACAAATGGAATGCACAAGCACAAGCAATAAACTTCATGAACTGTCGATTCAGCAGCATTGAATGCCACTGCTGCCAAAATGAAGCGCCCGGTCCATTTCGCTTTTCTTGCTCCACTAAATCGGGTAAAAAACGCCACTGAATGACAAACAAAAGTGAGAATAATAATGCCGCACCTAAGCCTACCCATTGAAAGCTTAAGCTAATCAGAGAAATCCCAAGTAATGGCCCTAAAAACATTCCTGCTTCGCTGGTCCAGTTCTGCATGGCAAAGATTCGATCCCGACGAACCTGATCGGGCGCTTCATAGGCCAAATAAGCATTACTTGAAGGCGTAAACAAAGCACCAGCAAACCCCGTCAGAAAGGCCCCAAGCAGCAATAACGGTAAATTGGCAGCAAAGCCTAATAATACAAACCCAGCCACTCGAACTAGGCATCCCATTAAGATTAAACGTCGGTAGCCTAAATAATCACCTAATGTACCACCTACTAGAAATAAGCCTTGTTGGCTCAATACTCGAAGACCTATTACTAATCCTACATGCCAAGGACTTAGCCCTAAATTTCGCTGCAGATGATCAGCTAGATACGGCAGCAACATGTAAAAACCAAGATTGAAGGTAAATCCATTAATCACTAATACACGACCCGCCGCAGAGAGCTGTCGCCAGTCGGCTAAGAAATGATTTGTATTCATATAATTAAAAATCGTCTGTATAGAAAAGGGCCTAGCACAATAAAAGACTAGACCTTTGTTTGAATAAACGGCGTTTATAGAAAACTATAGAGCTCGTTCTTTAGTAGACTGCTCTGAGGTGACAAGCGTGTCTTTCATCGACATAAATGCTCTCGCACCACGTCGTTGGGTTCTTACAAAAGGAACACCTAGGCTATCGAGCTGAATATCCGCTTTGACCCCATAGACGTCTTCGATTAAATCAGCCGTTAAAATGTCTTTGGGAGCACCTTGCGCGACCACTTTCCCACCTTTAAGTACCAACAGGTTATCCGCGTATTGCGCCGCTAAGTTTAGATCGTGCAAAATCATCAGCGAAATCCAGCCTTTCTGCTTAGTCTGCTGGTCAAGATGATCTAAAAGCACCTGCTGAAAGTGGAGATCTAACGCACTCACTGGCTCATCTAGCATCAATATTTCAGGTTTTCGCATAAGTGCTTGCGCAAACAAGATCATCTGGCACTGTCCACCACTCAAAGTCCTGACATCTCGATTAGCCAAATGTAACAAACCTATTTGATCCAACGCCTGAAGTGCTTCTTCTAAAAGGCTGTCTCCGAGTTTTAACGATAATGCATTTAATTGGCCCAGCAGTACCACTTCCAACACACTGAGGCCTACATCAAGGTTAATGTCCTGAGGCATATAACCAAAGCGCTGACGCCATGGGTTAAGCGTCGCTTTGGTTAATGCTGCACCTTGGTATAGCACTTCGCCAGACTGCGGTTTAATATCACCGAACAAGGTCTTTAACAAAGAACTTTTACCCGTGCCATTTGGCCCAATAATTACATGTGTTTTACCCTGATCAAGCGTAAAATTCATGTTATCAGCCAACACAAGATCATCAAATGCTAGTGATAAATTGCGAACTTCCAACATGTTTAGCGCCTCTTACCAATAATTAGCCAAAAGAAAAACGGCACCCCAATAATGGCTGTGACGATTCCTATTGGGAATAACGCTCCCGGTACAATCACCTTCGATAAAACGGAGGCACTGGATAATAGGAATGCCCCGACCAAAAACGATAGTGGCAAGAAATAGCGTTGATCTTCGCCTACCAACATTCGAGCAATGTTCGGAGCAACAATGCCGATAAAACCAATGATACCAACAAAACTGGTTGCGGTGGCGGTCATAACCGCAACAATAATCAATGTTTTCAAGCGTAATTGAGTGACATTGACACCTAAGCTCTTCGCACGCTCTTCGCCTAGTCTTAATGCCGTCAGTTTCCATGAGTCTTTCATTAATACTGCGGTACAACTCAAAGTTACGACAGCGGTAATGGCTACGTTGCTCCATGTCGCTTTAGTTAAGCTGCCAAATAGCCAGAATAGGATTTGCTGGCTCAACTCAGGGGATGAAACAAACTGCACTAAAGACAAAAGCGACTGAAAAAGAAATAACAAGGCAATGCCAGACAAGATTAATTGACCCGATGTTATATGTCGCATCATCGCTAACCCAAAGAGTAAGCTTGCTGATAACATACAGCAGACAAACGCTCCGACAGGCACAGCGATTTCAGCACTCATGCCCAACGAGCCCGCATACAACATTAAGGCAGCACCAAACCCTGCGGCTGCGGCCATCCCCAAGGTGTAGGGACTCGCCATAGGGTTGTTTAATAAGGTCTGCATTTCCGCTCCCCCTACACCCAGCGATCCGCCAACAATTACCGCCATTAAGGCAATCGGTAAACGTAAATTGGTCACGATCACTTCGGTCGTTCGAGCCACATCTACAGGTAGTCCTAGCATGTTCAATAGGGCGTTAGAGACATCCTGAATGCCTAACAAAGAGGGTCCGGTGGCAATATCAAAAACAAACGAGCACAGTAACAGCAACAATAAACTCGTTAGAACAAACCAACGACGCTTTTCAAAACGACGCTGTGTATTGACGGCTTCGGTGATTAGGGCAGAATTCAGCATACATCTATTTTCTAGGCCACCCTTAGCCGCTAATAGGCAGGGTAGGAGTTAATGAATTAAAATTAGCCACTAAAGTATAAACGATAATGGTTTGCGAAATCATTTAAAATCAAAGTAAAATGTGATGCATAGGGATTTTAGATATCGATTTTCATTCACGGAATATTTTACAGCGAATTTTACAAAGGAAATTCCCATGATGCCAAAATTAGTGGCGCTTACTTCAATCGCTCTAGCATCCAGCCTCAGCTTCGCACAAGACGTCACTATTTCTGATGTGTTGGATCGTCAAGTTACCTTCGATGCTCCTGCAAAACGTGTTGTAGTGGGTTTCTATCCTGAAGACTACATGGCGATTGGTACTGAGGCTGCCTATGACAATGTTGTTGGTATGTCTAAATACATTTGGCAGGCACGTCCATCGAATTGGGATATGTACGTTGAACATCGACCGTCTTTAGCAGAGATTCCAGGGATTGGACGTGTTGACACTAAAACCTTTTCCGTTGAAAAAATTATTAGCTTAAACCCAGACCTTATTATGCTGGCTGATTGGCAATTCAAAGGTCTAGGCAGCGATGTCGAACGCCTAGAAAATGCTGGTATCCCTGTCGTAGTGGTGGATTATAATGCTCAAACTCTTGATCTTCATATGAAAAGCACTGAAATCATTGGTGTCATTACGGGTCAAGAAGAACGGGCTCAAGCGATTGCTAATGAATACAAACATAACTTAAGTATGATTCAGGAACGTCTTGAAGAAGCGAACCTACCTAAGCCGACGGTATATACTGAATACGGCGCTGCTGGCGTCGATGAAGTCGGCTATACCTTTGGTAAGAATATGTGGGGCGCTATTTCGACCATGGCAGGTGGTGAAAATATTTCAGCACCCTACGTCGAATGGTGGGGCAAGCTTAACCCTGAACAAATCCTTGCAGCTGACCCTGATGTCATTGTCATGACTGGCTATGAGACAGGTAATGGTGATACCTCAATGATCATGGGGCAAGGCGTCGACGAAGCGATAGCAAAACAACGCTTGGAAGGCTTTAAACAACGTACCGGGTGGTCTACGCTGACCGCTGTTAAAAACAACCGCATGTATGGGGCATACCACGGCGCGTGCCGTACCATCCTTGATGGGGCCATGATTCAGTTTTATGCAAAAGCCATGTATCCAGACTTATTCAGTGATCTAGACCCTGATGCAGCCTACCAAGACTTTTATAAAAAGTACTTACCTGTGACACCTAAAGGTACTTTCGTAACAGAGCTATAGCTATCAAGTAACAAGCAGGGCAACGACCCTGCTTGTTCTCATTTACTGAATTTGACTCTTTATAAGATCTAAGCGTTCCGGATTGACCACCACTTTATCCTTAATGGCATCATAGGCCTGGTCAAACTGTGCCTGATTACCGACCTCTCCTACTTGAATAACCCCCACCATGCCCATCATCAAATGCGGCGGACAAAAATACAACGACAGTCCTTCATGAGTCAGTTCTACAGTGTAGGTTTGATTAAACTTAGAGGTCCAACCCGCTTGCCCTGCTGGCGTTAATTGAGACTTAGTGTGATGTCCTGGCTGAGTTGGCACAAAAGTAACCGTATCACCCACGTCCGCTTGAATGTAATCAGGCTCAAACACCATCGGCCCTTTTTCGCCATAACTTAACATCTTGACCTGCCAATCTTTCGCTACTACAGTGCTACTGAGCAGTACACCGACTCCTAGTGCTAACGTTTTAAATACCATCATTCACAATACTCACTTTTACAATAAGAATACGACCAGAGACGCTTATTTTGGTTCGCAGACTTATTCCTAATTTACATATATCCCATTAAAAACATTCGTTACTTAACAAAAGCGTCATATAAAGTACGCGTAACTGAAAACTACTCATCGTACCTTAGAAGGAATTTATTCTAACAACTAACGGAGTTACCTATGTTACGTGCTTGTTTTCGACGTACTTTGATTGCAACGTGTTTAACGACTGCAGGCCTATCTGCTTCTGCCGATTCATTTAACCGAATAGCAAGCTTCCCCGTCGCTCAGAACCTTGGCAAAGAGTCGATCAACACCATTACTTCAGCAGAAATTATCACCGCTTCTGAAGATGGTAACACTTTGATTTATTCTGACAGTCCACGTGGTGGTATCGGTTTAGTAGACATTAAAGACATTCATAGCCCAGAAGCAAAAGGTTTTGTTGACCTAAAAGGCGAACCGACATCTGTTGCCGGAGTAGGTAAATGGGTCGTAGCGGGTGTCAACACATCAGCAAGCTACACAGAGCCAAGTGGTTACCTTGCGATCGTTGATCAAGCGACACAAAAAGTTGTTCAGCGTTGTAATCTAGACGGTCAACCAGACTCTGTTGCGGTGTCTAAAGACGGGCGTTACATTGCCGTTGCTATCGAAAATGAACGTGACGAAGATCTAAATGATGGTGCGATGCCTCAAATGCCAGCAGGCTTTGTCAGCATCATCGAGTTCGACAGCGAAACTGGACAATGTAAAGCCACACACAAAATCTCGGTAGAAGGTTTAGCTGAGATCGCTCCAACGGACCCGGAGCCAGAGTTTGTCGCATTCAATGATAAAAATGAAGTCGTTGTTACCCTACAAGAAAACAACCACCTTATTATCATCGACGCAGAAAACGCTAAGGTTATCAATCACTTCTCAGCAGGCAGCGTTGATTTAACTCAGATTGATGTTAAGCGCGATGGCGCACTGACCTTTACTGAATCGCTAAACAATGTAAACCGTGAACCGGATGCGGTTAAATGGTTAGATGATGAACGCTTTGTTATTGCCAACGAAGGCGACTACCAAGGTGGTGCACGCGGCTTTACCATCTTCAACAAAACAGGCGACGTATTATTTGAAAGCGGTGCTAGCTTTGAACACGAAGTTGTCCGTGTAGGCCATTACCCTGAAAAACGTTCAGGTAAAAAAGGTTCTGAACCAGAAGGTTTGGAAGTTGCGACATTTAACGGTGAAACATACATTTTTGTAATGTCTGAGCGCGGCTCAGTAATAGGGGTCTACCGCGATACTGGTAAAGCACCTGAACTGGTACAAATGTTGCCATCAGGCATCGCCCCAGAATCCGCTATTGCGATTCCAAGCCGTAATATCATTGCGACAGCAAACGAAGCAGATCTTGTTGAAGACAAGGGGCCACGCTCTCATGTCATGCTGTATGAATTACAGGATAAGGCGCCTAACTACCCTCAAATCCACTCAACACTGGATGATGACGGTGCACCTATTGGTTGGGGGGCATTGTCTGGTTTAGCAGCTGATCTAAATAAATCAGGCATTTTGTATGCTGTAAGCGATAGCTTCTATTCTTCCCAACCTGCTATATTCACGATTGATGCAAACCAATCTCCTGCGAAAATCACTCATAAGATGACGCTTACTAAAAACGGTAAAGCCGCTGAAAAGCTCGATCTTGAAGGTATCGCAGTAGACCCTGAAGGGGGTTATTGGTTAGCGTCTGAGGGCAATACAAAGAAAGACGTTCCTCACGCTATTTACCATGTCACAACAAAAGGCAGCATCGACCAAACAATTACTTTCCCTGAAGCTTTACTAGAACAGCAAGAGCGTTTTGGTGCAGAAGGTATTACGCTGGTTGATAACACTCTTTGGATTGCGATTCAGAGACCATGGAAAGACGACTCGAAAGAGCAAACTAAGCTGCTCGCTTATGACCTTAATAACCAAACATGGGAAGCTGCGCACTACCCTCTTGAGAAAGCGGAAAGTGGCTGGATGGGATTGTCTGAAATCACAGCCCATAATGGTAACTTGTACATTCTAGAACGTGACAATCAACTTGCTGAAGCGGCTAAGGTAAAACGCTTATACAAAGTCGAATTAAGCGCTGTCAAAACTGGCAAACTGGGTGCAACATTACCTGAAGTACATAAAGAACTCGTATACGATTTCCTACCAGAGCTTCAGTCTGGCAAAGGCATCGTAGTTGATAAAATCGAAGGCTTTACCATTGATGCCAACAACATCGGCTATGCCATTACTGATAACGATGGCGTTGATGACAGCACTGGTGAAACGTTCTTCTTTAAAATAGGTAAATTTAAGTAACACTTTACCCTACTAGATAACGGCGCTTTTGGTGCCGTTATCTTATTTACGCCCTCAATAACAGCTCTAATTGCTCGAAAGCATGTGACCATTGAGCTTCTTCTTCATATAACTGTCGTAGTCTATCCGCTTGTTGATCAGTCCATTGTGGAGCCTCCCACAACGCTTGGTTACTTGGCACTGGGGCAATACTAACCACCAACTTCTCAACCCCCCCTTTAGAGTCGTCTAGCTCTAACTGCTGGAATAGTGCATTCAGTGAATAAGTTTGAAATTCCATAGTCTCCTCCAAGTCGCTGTAACTTACGTTTCACTAAAAATAAAAGCCTAGATGAAAAAAAAACATCACGCTAAATTATGAGTTTAATAAACCGAGCTTTTACAATTAATAGACGAAAAAAGCCCCAAAAATTGAAAATCCCAACGTTGGGTGCTTACTTTTCAAACAGTTTTTATCAATGGACTAAATTTTAAACCGAGAAATAACATCTTCAAGATGATGAGCCTGCCCAGAAATCTCAACACTGGACTTAGAGTTCAACCTTACCGCTTCACTGGTATCCATTGAAATTTCACGAATAACCGTTACATTTTGATTGATTTCATTTGCTGCAATCGACTGTTGTCCAATCGCAGAGGCCACAGAGTGAGCCATATCGGCAATCTCATTTATCTCATCGGTAATACGCACCAACACATCACCAATCACAGACGCTTCTTCGCTACTGCGTAGACCATCTGCACCACATTCTTTCATGATAGTGACAATCCCTTGAGTACGATTTTGTAATGATGAAATAATATCTGAAATTTCAACGGTTGCGTCGTGTGTCCGGCTAGCAAGAGCGCGCACTTCATCCGCCACCACTGCAAAACCACGACCTTGCTCCCCAGCTCGAGCAGCTTCAATCGCGGCGTTCAACGCCAATAGATTAGTTTGCTCGGCAATACCTTGGATCACATTAAGCACCGTACCAATACTCTGACTCTCTTGAGCAAGGGCTTCTGCTGTCTCCATAGAGCTATCTAAACGAGATGATAAATCATGCACTAAAGACACTGCGTTACTCACTCGAGCTTGGCCATCACTCACCCCTTTTTGAGTAGAGTTTGTCTTTTCTGCGACGAGCTCCATGTTTCTAGAAATATCTTCGATGGTTCCCACCATTTCAGAAACAGACGCTGCTACCATATCGGTTTCATCGCGTTGGCGCTCCGCGTCTGTCGCTGTTCGCTCAGCGGTCTCCGATAACATTTTCGTTTGTTGGTTCATACTGATAACTGTGTCATTGACCGAGCCTACGACCGTCTGAAAACCTGCCAACATTTGGTTCATACTACGTGCGACATCGCCAATCTCATCCTTTGCATCGTACGAAACGCGAAGATTCAGATCACGTGTTTCATCAACTTTAAGCATGGCATTTCGAATCAATGCAAGAGGGTAATTAATCGAACAACTAATACGCCACGCTATAACAATAACTGCAAGCGTAACGAGGACGATGATTGCAGACAAAGCCACTTGGATATTACTAAACAGCAGGTCGGTTTGATTCGTCATGCTCTGCCCCATCAACTGGAGTTTACTTTCCGTCTGATGAATCGTATTACGCATCTTTCCAAGTATTCCTTGATCACTGCCTAGACCGATACGTTGCTGTTGCTCGACATAATTGGTGAAGCTTTTTTGATAGGTACCGGAGAGTTTCATCAACGTATTTTTAGTTTGCTCGTCTATTTGAGCATTCTGGATTTGGTTATTTAAGATACTAATTTTCGATGCAAAACGCTCAGCATATTTCATATCAAGACGTAGCATGAAATCCTTCTCATGGCGACGCAGCTGAAGCATAGTCACAAGCATTTCAGCCTTATCTAACTCGTTGAGCGAGGTTTCAATTTTATGGACCGCATTTCTGAGGTTCCCATTAAGGCCGTCTTCTGGAGTCAACCCCATTGTCTGCTTCGCCGTAACAAGCTCTTTGAAATTATCGCCATACTGACGGAATAAGTTGTCTAACTCAGTAAAGTCAGTCGAGTTAATATCTAAGTCGACAAACATACGATCCAACTCTTGTTGCTGACTCATTGTACGCTGTAATGTTTCGTTGAAACGCTCAACGTACTTAACGTCATCTCTCGCTAAAAAGTCTTTTTCATGGCGACGTAATAGCAGCATATTTGATTCTTGTTTTTGCGCCAGCTCTTTACCAACAATCAAATCTTTTAAACTGTTCTCGGCGACCAGAAATGATGTAGCTAATAGCACCATGGCCAAAACGACCACCGCTGTATTGAGGATAAGTTTTTGCTTTATTTTCATGCTGTACCTGACGTTATAAAATGGAGTCCATCAATCAATATAAGTCCATTTTTTTCAGTCTATCACAGACTAAAGAGCAAAAATAAAAGGTGCTTGTTAAGAAATGTGTGACTTTGTTTTGTTGATACACTACATGTAACCATAAACATCAGAACGATTCTTTCAGTCTAAACCCTAACAGCGACCGAATACGACGTAGAAAAAAGAGGTAAAAGGAATCAATAGACGGCTGTAGACCAATATTGATGACGATTTTTGTAAACCCAGTATCAAATTAAGACTTATTGCAAAAATTATTCAGCAGAGTCCTTACTGTATAAACTCTACCAGTAGCTTCAATCGCTATAATGTAAATATTCAATCAGAATTTACTCTATAAGTGATTATTATGAAGCGACTTAACTTACTCAGCGCTGCTTTCCTTACTTTAGCAAGTAGCAGTATGTATGCCAGTGATAACCTTGTTAGTCTTACAGTCGATAACGATTTATTTCTTCAACAAGATGAAGGCTATACCAACGGCCTGTATTTAGCACTCTACGAACGCGGAGGTATTCCGGACTTGGAAGAGTCAGGAAGTTCACCAAAGCACAACTTCTTAGTCGCTCCCTTGATGTGGTCTATGCCTTCGTCGAATAACCTAGGAGCTGTTAACGCACTTAACATTGGTCAGACATTATTCACTCCCAGAGATTTATCATTAGAACAACCTGATCCAAATGATATTCCCTACTCCGCGATGATAGCCATCACCAGCTCGTACATCACGTTAGCAGAGAATCATGCTGACATGATCAGCACTAGCATTGGAGTGGTTGGCCCTGCGGCACTAGGCGAACCATCACAAAAGCTCATGCATAAAATTTTAGGCTCTGAACAACCGCAAGGATGGGACGCGCAGCTCAAAAATGAACCGGTATTTCAATTTGGTCGCGGCCGAGTCTGGCGCACGTGGGCTGCTGAATTAGACAATTATGATGTATTGGCCACGGCTAAAGCACACCTGGGAACGATTCAAAGTTCTGTCAATAGTAGCCTTATCATGCGCTATGGACGCGACTTAAAAGATTCGTTTGGCAGTGTTTTACTAATGGACTCGCGTACCACAAATCCGATTGCGGTGAATGGCGAATGGTACGTTTATGCGGGACTCGAAGCGGAGTATGTGTTCAATCAAGTTTTCACTGATGGCAACACATTTCGAGACAGTGCTTCAGTCGACTATGATAGAGAGTTTTTAGGCCTGAACTTTGGCATGACCTATTCTTGGGGGCAAAGTGCAATCACGTTTGCGGTAAACCATTCTGATATTTTTCAAACTCAATCAGACCGATACCGAAATGAAACGCGCTACGGTACGCTAACACTTGCTTGGCAAATCTGAAGAATAGCCTTTTTACTCTTCAACAAACCAATCTTTAGGGATACTTTCAAGAGAGGCTTTCAATGCTGCAAAACACGTTCGGTCAATCGCAGTATCTAGGTTTTCTTCCATAATTGACAACACTTTTGATACTGGCATAGCGCTACGATAAGGCCGTTCTGCAGATATCGCATCAAAAATATCCGCAGTTGTAATGATGCGTGTAATTAACGGGATATCTTGAGCGGCTATGCCTCGCGGATATCCCGTACCATCTAGCTTTTCATGATGAGAGGCTGCCATTTTAGCTAGCGATTTCAGTGGCGTGATTTGCTCTAAAATTATCTCGGTGTTAGCCGCATGTTGCTGGACCGCAAGCCATTCATCGGCATCCAACTTATCCGGTTTATCAAGGATCTGATTACTGACTCCAAGCTTACCTATATCATGTAATAAAGCCGCACGTTTAACCCATGTACATTCTAATTGACTGAGTTCCAGCTGCTCTGCAATCAAGGCCGAGTAAACCCCGACACGTTGACTATGACCGGATGTATACGGACTTTTTGCGTCAACGATTTTGCCGAAGGCGCTGACAATACAGTCAAAATATTCTTCGTCGAGTAACACATGTGTTTGCGCTGGCCCCAGAGCCATAACTTGCTGACGAATGCAGTCTGCATGCAGGCCTTCAACAAAACTTTGGTCTTTAATCAGTGCCTCCATTTCTGTCACTAAATAAGGATCAAACCATGAACCACTGCGCTGCTTTACTTCGTTCATGGCTGCCAACAAATCATGCTCTACTTGAAACACATCCACTACTTGAGCCATTAAAGCAATTCGAGAATAAAGCGGAATCTGGTCCGCTTTCAATTGCTCCGGACGCCCCTGTCCGTCCCAATGCTCGTCAAGACTTGCAATACCTAATGCAACAGGCTCAGAAAAGCGCAGCTCACGCGCCACATCTGCACCTCGCGAGCAACGAGTTTTAATTAACTCTTGAGCATAGTCTGCACCATTTTTCAAAATATCGATCGTAGTGGAAATACGAGATAACCAACTTTCCCCTTTACCTGCATTACGAACAACAAAGTTAATAACACTCGATAAGCTCGTTCCGACCGTTTTGAAATCTTTTTTAAACGCTCGGTCATCGGTTAAGTAAAGCTCGCAGATGCGTGCGGCGTTACTGCTACAGCCTGCGTCTTTTAGAAGTAAGGTGAAAAATAAATCGTGGAGGTCCTGCTCGGCTAACTCTAAGCGTTTACCTAGATGCATACCGATCCAACAGCAACGAATACAGTGCTCTGGCGGCTGACCTTCAGTCATATCTAAGGCCGTGGTGAGCGACAAAACAAGCTCAGATAATGGGATTTGCGCGCTTAGTTTGGATAACTCCATAAGGATGTCCCCTTGCTCAAGCAATAAACTGTCAACTCAACGTAATAGCTATCTATATAAAACTAAAAAAGGGCTATGTATGAATAGCCCTTTGATTTTTAATTATGACACAACTTACAGTTCGCGCGACGAAAGAAATTCATCGTAGTTACCTTGGAAGTGTTCAACCTTACCATTCTTAATGTGCAGAATTTCAGTTGCTAACGACGATACAAATTCACGGTCGTGGCTGACAAAGATCAACGTGCCAGGATACATTTCCAGTGCCATGTTCAATGACTCAATAGATTCCATATCCAAATGGTTAGTTGGCTCGTCCATGACTAATACATTGGTTTCTTGCATGATCAATTTGCCAAAGATAAGGCGGTTTTTCTCACCACCTGAACACACTTTGGCTTTCTTTTTAAAGTCATCTGCAGAAAACAACATACGACCTAGGGTAGCACGCACCGCTTGATCATCGTCGCCAGGTTTACGCCACTGAACCATCCAATCAAACAACGTTAGATCATTATCAAATAGATCGGTACTGTCTTGCGGGCAATAGCCTAATGAGGCATTCTCGGACCACTTTACCACGCCTTCTTTCGCTTCCAGCTCAGACATCAAACAACGCAGCAAGGTCGTTTTACCAACACCGTTTTCACCCAATACGGCAAGACGAGCACCTGCTTCAAGTAGCAGGTTCGCGCCACTAAACAATTTTTCACCTTCAAATCCATGACCTAAATTCTCTAGAATCAAAGCTTGACGGTGTAGCTTTTTCGTTTGGGTAAAACGAATAAATGGGTTTTGACGGCTAGACGGTTTAATGTCAGCTAGCTCAATTTTTTCAAGCTGCTTCGCACGTGAGGTAGCTTGTTTCGCTTTCGACGCATTGGCAGAGAATCGTGCTACGAATTGCTTCAAATCCGCAATTTGCGCTGACTTCTTAGCATTCGCGGCCATCATGGTTTCGCGTGCTTGAGTTGACGCCAACATGAAGTCATCGTAATTACCTGGGTAAACACGCAGTTCACCGTAATCTATGTCTGCCATGTGAGTACAAACAGAGTTTAAGAAGTGACGGTCGTGTGAAATGATGATCATGGTTGAGTCATAGCGATTCAGCAGCTCTTCCAACCAACGAATCGAATCAATGTCCAAGTTGTTGGTCGGTTCATCTAACAACAGAATGTCAGGGTTTGAAAATAGCGCTTGAGCTAGCAATACGCGCAATTTAAGGCCTGGAGGAACTTCACTCATCGGGCCATAATGATACGATTCTGCAATACCCGCGCCTAATAAGATTTCGCCCGCTTTACTGTCGGCACTGTAGCCGTCCATTTCAGCAAATTCACCTTCTAAGTCGGCTACTTTCAAGCCGTCTTCTTCACTCATTTCTGGCAAGCTGTAAATGCGATCGCGCTCTTTTTTAACTTCCCACAGCTCTTTATAACCCATGATTACCGCATCGATTACGCTGTATTCTTCAAAGGCAAACTGATCTTGGTTTAGCTTACCTACGCGCTGGTTCGGGGTGACGGATACGTTACCCGCTGTCGGCGTCAAGCTACCATCAAGAATCTTCATCAGTGTCGACTTACCACAGCCATTTGCACCAATTAGACCATAGCGATTGCCATCGCCGAATTTAACAGAAATGTTTTCGAATAGAGGTTTGCTACCAAACTGCATGGTAACGTTAGAAGCTACTATCATGGGGAATCCAGAAATTGAGGAGGCACTGTTTTGAGCGCTCGATGAAACGATGGGCGTACTATAAAGGCTGTATGTGAAATGTCCATGGCATTGATGAAAAAGTCATCATTTTTGATGTGTTTATTGTGCTAAAAATGCCTCTGAATTCCTGAGGAGTGTGGTCACTCTCATAAATAGCATCCTCTCTCTTTGAAGGGGAGCAAAGAAAGAGGGCTATGACCAAACTATTTTAGTGCCTTATTGACTTTGACCAACAACGCTTCGATCTCTTTATGACGTCCTTCATCGGCCAAAGGACGGTCTGGTCGTGGCGCAGCACTTTGCGCCATCTCTAAATATTTTTTTGCTTCTTCATATTTTCCATCATCGTATAAAAATTCAGCAAAGAAGTAATTACTGTCTATTCCGTTAGGGTTTTGTTTCAGAGATTGTTGCAGTAACTTTTTGGCTTTTTTATCGCTACCAAAGCCAATCGGCCAACCTGGTACTTTATGATACAACACACCTAAGCTGGTAAATGCTGACCCCTGAAGCACTGTTGCGTCTTGCTCAATCGCATCTTCAAAACTCTTTTTCGCTTCTTTTGCTAACGATAGCGCACCTAATCCGCCCTTCGCACCAGCGGTGCTAGACTGAATGATGCCCAACCAGACACGGTATTCTGCTTTTTCAGGATGCGCATTCAACTTCTGTTGCGCTTGCTCAATCAACTGCGCAAACGCAGCCTCTTTCTCATCGTCTGGGACTAAATAGTTAATCTCCGCCCATGTTCTCTGCAGTGTCTGAAGCCCTTTATCTGTCTCTTCAGCCCAACTATTTGACGCCATAGCGAGGGTGATAAGAGCAATACTTAGAATAGATTTCATAGAATTTTCTCCTTCAAGGTGGGTGCGATAAAGCGCTTAATGATGGGGAGCTTTTTAATAAGTGCTTTATCAACTAATGATGGGAATGCGCCATTTATTTTTACGAATAGGCGCTCAGGGAAGCCTATAAAAGCACGTGTCTTATGCTGCTCTAGCAGTAACATAAATTGTTTAGCAACCATTTCAGGCGTATCTACTTGATTGCCGAGCGCTTTGTTCATAGCAAATGACGCATCACTGTTAATCTGTGTATCCGTGGCTCTTGGCGCTAGATAAGAAACCTTTATACTGGTATCAGCAAGCTCACGTAACAGGGATTCGGTAAAGCCTCGCAAACCGAACTTACTGGCACAGTAAGCCGTTTGCCCAGCAAAGCCGATACTGCCAAAAGTTGAACCAATATTAATAATATGAGTGGTTCGACGCTGCTTCAGTTGAGGTAGCAACGCTTGTGTTAATAGCATCGGAACCATCAGATTCGTCTGAAGAACAGACTCTAAGACTTCGGTACTGGTATCTTCTAATGTAGATAAATGGCTTATACCAGCATTGTTCACCAGCATACTCACGCCACCCTGTTCAGTCAGTTTGCTTACTAATGATTCGCGCTCCTGATCGTTCGACAAATCGGCGCAGCATACTTGGTGCTCTCCAGGTAGTTGCTCCTTTAAGGCATGCAGACGTGCGCTATTTCGTCCCACCAATACTAAGCTTACACCTTTTTGCGCTAATGCCTTGGCAATCGCCTGACCAATACCACCGGAGGCTCCGGTCAGTAAACAACGCTGATTACTCCACTCCATAACGACCTCTCTTATGCCGCTTGAACCATAGCTTTAGAGTCTAAGCTACGGAAGATATTGGCATACAACGTAAAAAACATTTTGGCGCAATGAATGATGAGATCTTGTTCTTTAGGATCATTGATTTTATTCATCAAATTTTCAAAAAATACGATATGCTCTTGATCTAATGCACCATGGGAACGTAAGTAGCTGAAGGCCTCACTTTTAAGAGCTAATTTGTCTTGAATGTGTTGAGCGGCATTATCCGCTAAGGCAGTACTGGTTCCTTCTAAGACAAACACCATGCCAAAAAAACCCAGTGGATTGACACGGTTTACCATGTCATAGGCATAGGACACCATTAACTCAGTGGCTGCAGCAGGCTGGCTTGCACGAACGGCTTCTTTGTTCGAACCACATGCCGCGATATCATTGAGAATCCACTCTTGGTGTCCCATTTCCTCTTCGATGTACTCCCCTACCGCTTCCCGCAACCATTCTTTTTCTTCTGGAAGACGGGCCCCAACAGCCATCAATAAAGGAACGGTATGCTTAACGTGGTGATAAGCTTGGGACAAAAACGCAACGTATTCATCGAGACATACTTCGCCATGGAAACAACGCTGAATAATCGGAGATGTCACCAAATAATGACGTTCCACTTGTGTCTCGTTTTGTAGTCGTTGGTACAAAGACATGATCTATCTCCTAGTAATCTGAATTATGGTTGGACTGGTACAAATCATTAATGCGATCTTTGTAGTGATCCAGAATGGCGTCTCGAATAGGTTTACCTGTGGCAGTAACAAGCCCTTCAGACGCTTCAAAAGGCTCCATTGCAAGCACCCAACCTTTGATTTGAGCGTAATCTGGCAAACCTGCATTCACCTGCTCTATCGTAGTTTTAACAAGGTCATCTGGAATTTCCGATGACATAAGAACGAGAATAGCGCCGCAATAAGCTCGTGCTTCACCAAAAACCACAACGCTTCTAAAAATCTGACTAGCAAGTAACTCTGACTCAACCCATTCAGGGGAAAAGTTACGCCCAAAAGAATTGATAATGATATTTTTTCTGCGACCTTGAATAGTTAATACATTGGCTTTCAAATCAACCAAATCGCCCGTTGCAAACTGGGTTGGATAAAAGCTCTCAGGGTGATTCATATAACCCAAAAAGAGGTTGCCCCTGACGATTAATTCACACTCAACGACATTAGCCTCATTGTGCTCAAGCAATGTACCAGCACTTGTAAGATGGTCGTTATTTGGGGTATTCAAAGCCACGACCGAAGCACATTCGGATAGGCCGTATCCTTGATAGACAGGCAGTCCGAGCTGTCGCGCTCTACTCAGCATTTGTGCAGATACTTTACCCCCTCCCACAGCGATAAACACTAATGACTCAGGTGGCTGCCAGCCTTGATGGCAAGCCTGCACCATAAACGATAATAATTCAGGCACCAGTATCAAGCTGGTTGGCTGTACTTGATTGATTAGCGCCAACATCGCTTTCGGTTGAACCATTCGGCTCCCCTCAAAGCCACGTTGCTGCTGACTAGCAAGATACACGCTACCCCCTACTAATAAGGGGGCATAAATACCTGCTATGTTTTCAAGTAGCGTCGCCAAAGGAAGCAAACACAGGTGTTTAACGTCTTGCAAAGCAAGTGCAGCAACTAATGAGCGCGCTACAACCAGCTGAGAATCGGTACTTAAACAAACCCCTTTTGGCGCTCCTGTTGTACCAGAAGTAAAGGTGATTTTATGGGTACCCTCAGGCAATTCCGGCTGTTTGTGTGGCTGGAAACTTTGAGCCTTTAACGTTTTGAAAGGCGTATCAAAACTTGCTACTGCAAATGCATCAGCCCGCTCAGCTTCAACAATCAGTAATTCAATAGCGCTGGACTCCAACAAATACTCAGTTTGCTGTACGCTAAAAAACACTGGAACAGGAACACAACATACACCTGCTTGCTGACACGCTAAATCAAACAATACCCATTCAATTTGATTATCCAATAACAAAGCAACACGACTCACGTTTTGCTTGAGCAGCCAATCACTGCGTGCCTGAACAGCGGCTTCAAGTTGAGCGTAAGTAAGTCGTTGCTCGGCGTCGATTAAAGCAATGTTCTGACTCCATGCTGGATGACTAAACCACATCATAAGCTCCGTAACGATGTCAGTAGTTGAGTGGAGTGGTTTTGTACTATGGACAATAACCCGTGAAATTCTTTGCGTTGATAAGCCACTTTGATCGAAGCCTCAATGTCTAACACCATGACTTCGGGATCGTTATCGTAATATCGGCCCCATTCAGAGATAGCTGTGCCTACGCATTCGGCTTTCGCGGACGACAAATGCGTCATCGCAAAGCCCATCGTACCCAAAAGTTGGCGTACTTTATGAGTGCCTGAAAAAGCTAAATACCGCACATCTGTAAGAAACAGCCCCATGACAACCGTCATAATCAGAGGCAAGGTAAAGCGTGGACTTTGCGAATACAAATTGCCCATTTCAGCGATCTGAAAGCGCTCCGCCAAAATGCCATGATTGGCTAATACTTGCGTAATAGGCTTAGAAAGATACTGTTCAATAAACAATGGTTCGCTAGCGCGACGCACACCGACAGCGGCTCTCAGCTGCTTAGTTTTGATACCTAACAGTAAGGGAAGGAAGGTTTTCAAATCCGCTTCGTAACACTGACTAAAGCCTGATTTGATAAAGCACTCCAGCTCTGACCGAATGACCCCTTCATGTTTTGCCATGACAAATTCAAAGGACTGTTTTGGTCCTTGAAGCCGGTTCATTTTTACTGGGTGATCTTGAACTAGAAGCTCTTGCATCGTCTGTTCCTCATACTGAATAAGTACAGACTAAAACGCGAACCTTATGGGAAGCTTATGTGGTGAGTAATATTAGTAGAAAACAGGAATCGCTCCTCAGATATTAAACGTAATCAGAAGGTGTATTGATCACCCCGTTGTCTTGCATCAGCAAGTTAAAAAAGTCTCGATGATGCATTGGCTTTGAAAAATAGTATCCTTGGTACAAAGAGCACTCTCTCTGGGCCAAAAATTGATGCTGTATTTGAGTTTCAACACCTTCTGCGATTACTTCTAGGTTAAGCTTTTTAGCCATTAATAGAATCACATCAATAATCGGCGCATCGTCATCAAGGTTTGCTATGCCACTAACAAATGATCGATCAATCTTCAGCACGTTGATCGGTAATTGATTTAAATAACGCAATGAAGAGTAGCCCGTTCCAAAGTCGTCAATGGAAAACGAAATACCCTTTTCTTGCAGCACTTGCATTGTCTCAATGGCTTGCTTGAAATTATTAATCAAAAGGTTTTCAGTAATTTCGAACTCTATATTAATACCAGGGACTGGGTATCTTTCTAATATTGGTAGCATGCGTTGAATAAAATCTGCCTGCATAAAGTGAGAAGGGCTAATATTAATAGATAAATGGCGGAATGTGCTTGGCAGGTTCGTTGCTTGCCAGCGAGACAATAAACTCAGAGACTCCTCTAGAACCCATTCTTCAATAGCACTTATTTGCCCAGACTCTTCGGCTACAGAGATAAAATCCATTGGCGATATCATGCCTTTTTCTGGGTGTCTCCAACGCAGCAACACCTCAGCCCCCGTAATGACATACTCATTAGATACTTGCGGCTGTATCCAAATTTCCAGTTGATTACGCTCTACAGCTTTATACAGCCCTTCTTCTAACTGCCAACGTTTTTGAGCTTCTTGCTGCATGGTGACATCAAAAAATCGATACCCATTGCGACCTTCCGCTTTTATGCGATACATAGCCGTATCCGCTCTGCGCAATACCTGACTACTTGTGTCGTCCAACTGCGGGAATGTTGTCAGACCAATACTGGCCGAACAGTGAATTAAATTTCGACCTATTTGTACTGGTACCGCAATAATACTGGCCACCTCAGCGGCAACAGACATCGCTTTTTCTGCAGCTTCATCCTCTTCGGTACTCAATCCTGGCAACATCACAACAAACTCATCACCGCCAAATCGAGCAACGGTCACAGATTTCTGCATAACACCTTTTAGTCGTTGTGCTAAGGTCATCAAAAGCTGATCACCAACTTGGTGACCCAAAGAGTCATTAATGGTTTTAAAGCGATCTATATCTAAGTACATCACCGCACCAACATGTTGCTGCTTAACGCCTAACTCTACAGCCTTATCAAGTTGTTCAACAAAACGACGACGGTTGGCAAGATCCGTTAATGGGTCAAAATAAGCAAGCGTTGCTACCTGTCGACTTGCCAAGTCTTTCTTATGCCAAATCTGTTCAACATTTTGCACCAGCTCGCCCAATTCATCTTGTTTTTCATAGGGCGGAGCTAAGCCGCGATGATCTTGATCCAACTCTGCCACCCAGCGAGAAACCTGCTGAATAGGCTTAGATAACACGTAATAGAATACAAGAAATAAGAGCAAGCTCAATGCAAAGGTAGCAACCAGACCACTAACCGCAAGGGTCACCGCGCGATTGGTCAAGCCATTAGCAACATATTGCTTATCTAATTTAAGGACTAACAAGCCGTCTGCTTCTTCACTCGATTTAATAGTGATCGTTCTTTTAAACGTATCTGGAAGACCGAGTAAATTAAAACTGTACTCATCAAGCTGAAGACTTTTTGGATGCTTTTTTTCGACGCTAGCAGAGGCAATTTTCTCTCCGAAATCATCGTATATCTGAACATCGTAAAACAAAGGATCATTAATAAGTGTATCAGCAATTGTTTGTGTCTGAATGGAATCTAAATTATAAATGGCTCGCTCTAAATTGGGTACATACAATTCAATTGAGCGCCCCACGTTGGCACGCAAGTTATCACGTACATGATTAAGATCCATGTAGAATTGAACTAGCGCTGAGCAACCGCCAATCAGAAAAGACGAAATAAGAATGATTTTAGCTTGTTGATACGCTATTCGCTGTCCAATTTTCAATGAAGAGTTTCCTTACCTGTCACTGGCCTGTAAATACTCAGACACAATACTATCGTATAAACCATTGGCTTTAATTGTCCTTAAACCGTTGTCCATCTCGAACTTCAAACGTTCAGAATTAGGGTATTGTTGACTGATACATAAATATAGTGGAAGTGATTTTTCATCCAAAAGAGGGCTTATTTTGATCTCGGACTGCATTTTTAGCTTTTTAACATTATAAAGCGCAGGATACTCAGCCATATAAAGCACATCAACATTTCGATATCGCACAGCTTTTAAAGCACTGTCTAAATCTGGAGCTACCTGATGCTCTACGCCACCGTTGATCAACTCTTTTTGCATTCCCCAACCTTTGACAGCCACTACTGAGTATCGGCTTAAATCTGTGATCTTTCTAATAGTGCCCGTATCTAAGCTTTTTTTACTTACCACAACTCGACTAGCATAAGAAATTGGGGCACTAAAAAGCATGTAGTCGTCACGGGCCTTTTCTTTAGAACAAGATACCGTACCTGCAATCCGGCCTTCTTGCATAGATTTAATAATCCGTTTCCAAGGTAGCCTCTCAAATGTCACATCTACCCCTTGGCTATCAAACGCAGCTTTTACTACCTCGATATCAATACCATGAATCGTTGAGTCGTTATTTGGTGCCATAATATAAGGAGGGTAATCCACAATATAAAACGTATATACGTCATTTGCTTTGACTAAGCCCGAAAACGAAAGCATCAGGGGAATCATCAGAGACGTTAAAAACTTGCTCATATTCAGGCTCTAATTATCTGTTATGCTCAAAAGATATATCTCATTAAAGACTAGCACATTTGAGCTTCACTGCAGCAACTAAATTGACCTAAGCAGCATGCTCCCTATGTCGAGCAGCTGTTTAGGCATTAGTAGCATGTCGTTTCCATGTCTAACCAACACTCTTAATATAGCAATACTAAATCAACTGTCGCGGACATAAAAAAAACCCTAAACCAAGGTTTAGGGTTTTAATCATGTCGTCTTTATAAGAGAAAGTTATTCACTCGATTTAAAACGACTCACCATCGATTGCAATTCATTTGCTAACTCATTAAGTGACGCCGCGGTATGAGACACTTGAGACGCTAAACTACTGGAGTCATTTGCACCATCATGAATAACCAATACATTGTTATTAATTTCTTCTGCCACTAAATGTTGCTCTTCCGCAGAAGCACTGATTTGAATCATCATATCTTTAATGGTCAACACTGAAGCCAATATTTGCTCGAAGACTTGGTATGTTTGACCCGCTAACTCGACTGAGCTGTTAGCGACCACAACACTGTTCTCCATTTTGCCTGCGACAATATTAGTTTGTTGTTGCAAGCGCGTCAGTAGTTTATCAATTTCATCTGTTGATTCCGCAGTACGACCCGCTAACGTTCTAACCTCATCAGCAACTACGGCAAAACCTCGACCCTGTTCACCCGCTCGCGCGGCCTCAATAGCGGCATTCAATGCTAGCAAGTTTGTTTGCTCTGCTATGGCTTTAATCGTGTCTAGGATGCCAACAATATTCTTCGATTCTTGAGATAACGTCCCCATGGATTCATTTGAACTGTTAATTTCAGATTCAAGCTTATGAAGTGAGTCCATTGTCTGTTGAATCAAACGATTACCTTCTTGAACTTGAGATTCACTGTCTTCAGCTGAGGCTGCAGCGGAACTACAGTTTGAAGCCACTTCGTTAGCCGTAGCAACCATTTCATTAAAGGCGGCAGAAAGATGATCAACTGAATTCGCTTGTTTAGAGACGATGCCACTTAAATCAGCGGAAAGTGTTTCTGAATGATGTGCCACTTTACCAATTTCATTACAAGAGTTTTTGGTACGCCCAACGATACTATCAATGGATGCCACGAACTGATTAAACGCATGAGCCATTTGTCCAGACTCGTCTTTTGAATGCTCTTCAAGACGCTGCGTTAAGTCCCCTTCACCTTGACTAATATCCGTTAAACGCTCTGCCATAACCTTCACAGGTTTGATAATCACGCTTGAAAGGAAAGAACCAATAACGATGAAGATAATCACCATAATGACTGAAATAATAACAATGTTCGTAATTAAGTTATTCGCCTGCGCGTACACTACACTGCTTGGGATTAATCCAATGAACTTCCAGCCCAGCGCTTCAGACGTATAGACTCGAGCGAACCACTCATCACCTTCAATCGTCAATGTCTGGATCGTATCGCTACTGCTTAAAGAAGCGTAGGGGCGTGATGCGTCAGAGATATCTTTAAAGTTGTTCTCAGGATCCGCTGGGTCAGCTAATATAGTATTGGTATCTTCCACCATCACCACATAGCCCTCGCCACCAAACTTAACTGTGGCTAATAACTCTGTCAGCTTCTGTAATGTCACATCCACACCCACTACACCATAGGCACCGTCTTTACCTTCAAAGCGCTGCAAGTAATCCACTAGCGGCGCACCGGTAAAAGTATCTCGGTAGGCAGGAATGCGTTTGGGAGTAGTAGAGTTAATGGATTGTGTGTACCAGCCCTTTTTAGTAGGGTCATAATTTTCACCGCTGTTACCGTGCGGCCATTGCAAATAGCCTTTATCGGCTGTGCCAACCCATATGTAAGCAAGGTCAGGATGCGTTTCTCCGAAATCTTCGAACAATGAAAAGGCTGCTTGCTCTTGCGGCGAATTTGACTCAGGCGTCATTTTTTTAACTGGCTGGTTAGCATAGCTCTCAATGCTATTAGGCATAATATTTTGAACTGCGTCGGCTCGCGCAAAAAACGCGGCGTTCTCAGCCAAATTATTCAAGTACATTGAAAACAATGCGTCTACATAGCTGATTTCAGATTTACTTTGGTTATCAAATTTATCTACGGCATCAGTACGCACGCTGCTAATGATAACTAAAGACACCAGTAATACCGGTAAAATAACCCCAGCAGCGACTAATGCAATGATTTTTGCACGAACTGTCATACGTACCTCTCAAACTCTCAGTTTGGGCTAATCCCAATTTTTAGAATAGAATGCCGTATCGAACTATGTCCTAAACATAGCGCTGGACGACTTAGGCGTTTGTCCAGAACATCCTTATTCATAACTGAGCGGTACATGCACACATACACGCCAAGTAAAGTCCAAAGTATTGCCCTAATACCATAAATTAGAAAAATCTAATTTAAAATACTTAAAAAACACTTATCCAAAACAATCGTTTCAAATAACGCGACTAGCGAAAAGTTAAAAATGCCTTACCAATAATTATTCGACCTAATCATCTAAATATAGCAGCGCTCAGGTCATGTCGAAGTGTTAATTCAGTATTAACCGGAGCAGTGGCAAGTTTTTCTACTAGTAAAGGATAAGAAAATGATGCTGCTGTCAGCATTCTAAGCTGCATCGGTCATATGTATTAAAATTGTTTTATTCAAACAAAACAATCTATTACGCATTTATTTTGATACCTCTAGCATAATGCTTCTAAGCAAAACTTTGAAGTTTATTATTGTGAAGTGTTGTAGCGAAAAAGCTCAACTCTGATGACCATGCGTAAACACTCGCACAATCTTTCATTTAGCTGACCCCTAACAGAAAAGTAAAGAGGATTATTCTTCCTTACGTTCTAAACGTATACGTTAGAATATCTGCAATTTTTCGATCTACCTCGACGCCAACTGCAGCAAAATCCTCACGCTCAACTTGGTATAGAAATGGTTTGATCTCACGAAGTTTAACGATCGCTTTTGGGTCTTCTGTTAGTAACACGGCTACGTATGAGAAAGCATCGTAATAGGCAAAACCGTTATCTTTTAAGGCGTTAAGATAAGAGTCCAGTGTTTCTTCACCAAACACCTGCTTAATGGCTGTTATGGCACCATACACAGCCGTTCCTTCACTTAACACCGAAGCTTTATCCTCTTTTCCAAGTGGGTACAATCCACGTACCAGCTCTTGTACGACATCGGCAAGCAACATAACATCGTTACTAAATCCTCTCGCAGGCATACGAATTTTATAGCGATAAGGTAACTCATCAGACTCAAGAAGTATTTCAGGCTTGGCAATATCTGAATCCACTTCAAAGCCTACAAACTGCGCTTCTTCATTGGATACTCCAAATAAAAACTCTACCGCAGGCAACCATGCTGAACGGATTTTATCCAGTTTTTGAACCTGCGTAAGTTGAGACTCTGACACCTGCTGTACCCCGTTAAATCAATTACATGACACTAAGTCGCTGCTTAGTATTTCTAGACAAGAACTTTATCATACCGATACCATTTGCGACTAGAACGAGCATTAAATACTGCGACACATTCACTGTGCTAAAAGAGCCCCATGAATGCAATGAGGCTCATTGTGAGTTAACGCTTATGGGCTAACGCTGTTTTAGTGCAATCCCCATCGATACGGTGTTTTTCTTGCTCCAAAATTTCTTCGGTAAACTGCCCCATAAAGCAACAGCAAATGCCCTCACCGATCATGGTACGCGGCCCCATTGGGTGGCCAATATGTTTATAAACACCATGGTGGTGATGCCCTTCTCCATGACTGTGCCCATGAGAATGATCATGACTGTGAGAATGACTGTGAGAATGACTATGTGCATGGAAATGTCCATGATCACTATGGGAATGATCCAGCGTATGAATACTGTCGAAGCTAACCGCATGCTTCGTGTCGGACTCAGATAAACCGTGAGTATCGTCTTGAGGGTCTACAAACTCTGCATGATGATGATGCACATCGACTTCGCCTGCTGCTAGACGACGCTTAAAAGAGCTCATTAACGTTTCATCAGATGAGCTGAACAATGAACCGTCCATGATTTCATTTACGCGGTTTACAAACGCATCGATAACGCGTTCGTGATCACTTAAATAATGTGCTTGAATAAACTCGATAGATGGGTGCTCTTGCGCCACTTTGTCCACATAACCTTGGATACGTTTAATCAAGCGTCCGGTAAATAGGAAGTATGGGGCAATAACAATACGTTTGAATCCTAGCTTTACCAGTTTATCAAGACCGACACCCACAGACGGGTATGTCACGCCGGAATACACTGTATCAGCCCAGCCAAAGCCCATGTTCTCATTCACGATACGCGTCAATTTAGCAGCTTCAGCATTTGCTGAAGTGTCTGATGTACCACGCCCCACTACCACGAGCATAGTGTCATACAGTTCACTAGGTGGATTCTGAGGATCCAAGCCTAATGATTCGTAAATTCGTGCTTGAAAGGCTTCAATCATGTCTTCTTGTAAGCCCAACTCCCGACCGTAATGCATAGATAAGCCATCCTGCTTTTCTTGAAATGTGGTCATTACGGATGGGATATCGTTTTTTGCATGGGTCGCAGCAAACAACATACCTGGAATCGCATAGATGTCTTCAACCCCCTGTCTAAGTAGACTGTTTAAGCCCATATGAATGTTCGGTGCTGAAAACTCTAAAAAGCCATATTCAACCGGGAGATCCGGAAAGCGTTTTTTCAAACCTTCCGCCACCAAACCAAATTCGCGCTCCGCATCCTTATCGCGACTTCCATGGCCACAGATCATAATGCCTTTTTGTTTTACTGGATTTGAATTACTCATGCTTTTTCTCAAGTTTATTTAACGCTTTAGCGCTTATGTTAATGGGTCAATACCAATTGGCAGATCACAAAAAGACGCTTAACCTTGCTGCTCTTGACGCTGATCGATCTCTAAAAGAAAAGACTGGATCTTGCCAGCGTATTCCTGCGACTCGGTCCACATGCCACGTTGAATGGCTTCCAACAGTCGCTCAGCCATTTCGGCTTGTGCGTATGGGTTGTTGTCCGCCATAAATTGCTGGTTGGCTGGATCAAACAGTAAGGCATCTGTCACTTGTTGGTATTGATAGTTAGCAACCAAATCCGTGGTTGCATCGTAAGCAAATAAATAATCCACGGTTGCGGTCATTTCAAATGCTCCTTTATAGCCATGCTCTTGCATCGCTGAAATCCATTTCGGATTCAACACACGCCCTCGAATAACGCGATTAAGCTCTTCTTTTAAGGTGCGTATTTTCGGTGTGGAAGGATTTGAGTGATCACTGTGGTAGACGCTTGGAGCCTTACCACTTAAGTGGGTAACGGCATTGGTCATGCCCCCTTGAAATTGATAGTAATCATCCGAATCCAATAGATCATGTTCGCGATTGTCTTGATTTTGCACTACCGCCTCCAGCTTAGATAAGCGCGTAGAAAATGCCTCTTTGGCATCCACACCATCGCGCAAGTCGCCGTCGTAAGCGTAGCCTCCCCAATTCAGATAGGCTTCCGCCAAATCGGCTTTAGAATCCCAACAGCGCTCATCAATCAATCCTTGAAGACCGGCACCATATGCGCCCGGCTTGCTACCAAACACTCGATAGGACGATTGTCGAGCAGCTTCCGCTTTTGATACACCCTGATCTATTAACTCACTTTCACGGGCACGAACATTCGCTTGAATCGTATTCCCATTACCGGGTTCTTCATACTCAATAATGGCTTGTACCGCAGCATCGTATAAGCGCATGACATTAGCAAAGGCGTCCCGAAAAAAACCCGAAACGCGTAAGGTAACATCGACTCTGGGACGACCTATTTGCATACAAGACAACACTTCAAAATCGCTCACACGATTCGAGCCTGGTGCCCAAATGGGACGTACGCCCATCAGCGCAAAGGCTTGCGCGATATCATCACCACCAGTGCGCATCGTAGCGGTTCCCCAAACAGACAACCCAAGGTTCGTCGGATAATCACCATGCTCCTGCAAATGACGCAATATCAGCGCCTGCGCTGATTTTTCACCAATTGCCCAGGCCGCAGGAGAAGGTATCGCACGATTATCAACAGAGAAAAAGTTACGCCCTGTCGGCAACGTATCTAAACGTCCTCGCGTAGGGGCACCACTTGGGCCAGGAGGGACAAATTGCCCCGCTAAACCGTTAATCAACGCGGCAATTTCATCCTGTTCACTCTGTCGCAAGGCTTGCATTAAAGTGTTATTAGCATGGTTGAGTAAGGCCGCGGTATTAGGCCACTGATCTGATGATAGTGGCTTGTGATCCATCAACACTTGCGTGACACATTGTTGTGCCAATAACTCTAAACGCTCTTTAGCGTCCGCATGAGTACGCCATGGTGCCGAGCTTATCGCCTGCAATACATGAGGCTTATGACTCTGCCAAGGTAGAGTTGCTGATTCCATTGGGTTGAACTCAGCCTCACTCAAAGCTAGGTCAATAGCCAGTGAATGCAAAATCCCTTGGCTAGTTATCTCTCTACCACGCGGTAGTCGCAATAATGCAACAATGGTATCCGCCAATTTATCGCGTTCCGGAAGCTCACCTAGACGATGCAAGCCGTGGCGAATTTGTGACTCTTTGATCTCACATAAATAGGCGTCTAGCTCTTCTAGTACAGACGCCTCATCATCCGCTTTAACGCCGGTCAGCTCTTCTAACAAGTGACTTGAACGGACTTTTTCTAAAATAGACGATTTTAGCCACGTCTCTCGACGCTCATCCATGCCAAGCGCTTGGTAGTATTCATCAACCAACGTTTCCAACTCTGCCATGTCGCCATAGCTTTCTGCTCGGGTCATCGGTGGCATAAGATGATCAATAATAACCGCTTGAGTGCGTCGCTTTGCTTGCGCTCCTTCACCGGGATCATTGACGATGAATGGATAAAAATGCGGCATAGGCCCCATTGCGATGTCGGGCCAGCATTGGTCTGATAACGCGGTACCTTTGCCCGGTAGCCATTCTAGGTTGCCATGCTTACCGACATGAACAATCGCATCCACTTGGTACACATGACGAAGCCAGAAGTAATAGGCTAAATAGCTGTGTGGCGGAATCAAATCAGGATCGTGATAATTCGCCGCAAGATCGAGATTAAAACCACGGGCCGGTTGAATTCCGATAAAGGTTTCGCCTAACCGAATGCCAGCCAACATCATGCACCACTCACCTTCTACAGCGCGACATTTATGGTCTTCTTCTGGCGCCCCCCAACGCTCCCAAACCGCTTGTTGAGACGTAAGCGGTAGCTGATAGAAATAATGCAAGTAGTCATTTAGCGCCAAACTCTGCCAACATCCACGTTGATGCAATGTGTTCGGATTGTTTGTAATTGCTCCCAGCAGCGCCTCGATGAGCGCATTGCCATCTTCGGGTATGCCTTCTATTGGATAGCCCGCCCACTCTAAAGCTCGCAATAGATTGATCGTTGAGGCAGGTGTGTCTAAACCTACTCCATTACCAATTCGACCATCTTTGGTCGGGTAATTGGCGAGTATAAAAGCGATCCGTTTTTGTGAGTTTGGTATGTGTTTAAGGCGGCTGTATTGCTTTGCTAATTGCGCCACAAATGTAGCCCGTTCCGTATGCAACTGATAACGAATTAAATCGATTTGAGCTAACTCATTGAAGTGAGATAAGGCTTTAAAGCTCACAGCGCGCGTGATGATTCGCCCATCCATTTCAGGTAATACAATTTGCATTGCTACATCTCGGCTGCGTAAGCCTTGGGATTGTTCTAACCAATCTTCTTCCGTGCTACCGGATAAGATGAGCTGTAATACAGGAATAGGCTGTTCAAAGACCGAGGCAAACTCAGTGGGTTCAGACGCCAAATCAGGGCTACCAGCGCGATTAGCTGAAAATCCGGTGCAATTTAAAATAATAGTCGCCTCAGATCGGTCGATCATAGACTCTACCAATTCAATGCTCACGCCATCCTTCAGAGAGCTCAACGCTACCTGTAGCGGAATCACGCCCTGCTCATATAGGATTGAGGACAAACCACTAAACACTTGCGTGTTACCGCTTTGAAAGTGCGAGCGATAATACAACACCAATGCCACCGGCCATTGCTGTGCTAACGCCTCTTGATAATGGGTTTGCCAATCCAAATAACGCACAGCTTGGCCTTGATCGACAATAAACGCATTGGGAATCGTCGACGGTTCGCACCATTTAGCTTCACCGTCAAACCAGAGTGACTGCAAGTACTGAAGCATTTGTACCGCATTGCTTTGCCCGCCTTCACGAAGGTAACGCCAAACACGTGTGACAGTTTCTTGCGTGGTGGATGAGGCACGCATGATCTCTGGGTCTGCGCTGTCATCTCCCGGCACCACAATAAGATGTCGATTATGTTTAGCATTTACCCATACCTGTAAGCGCTCAAAGCCGTAAGGCCAATAATGCTGTCCGCCTAGCAGTGATAGAATCACCACTTGAGCACGGTTTTTTTGCGTTGGTTTATCCAGTACTGTGGATTCATAGAGGTCGAATGCCGCCGGTTTGACCAGCTGCATCCAATTGGCTAACCGTACACTTGGGGCTCCCTCATGGTGCCATGTATCGAGCGCTGTCCCCAGAGCGGTTAACAGTGAGTCGGCAGCCGCCAATACAACAATATCAGCCGGGGTTTGCCCCAAATCGATGATGCCTTCATCGTCAACAAAGCCACCTGGTTTGGCTGCCAGTAAATGCACTCTTGCTCGCTTAAGCGGTCAACGCCGCGTTGAGTTTATCTTCAATCAGATCTTTACTGATGCCTTTACCAATAAACACAAGCTGTGTTTGGCGTAGCTCATCCGATTGCCATAAGCGATCAAAGTAACGTTCTAAACGTGTACCTACCACTTGAAAAACTTGACGCATTGGCTTCCCATTTACAGCGGCAAACCCTTTGACACGATAAATATTGTACTTCTCTACTAAGTCTTCAAGCGTATCTTGTAACGAGTCGGCATCTACTTCTCCCAACTTCACTACGAACGATTCAAAGTGATCGTGAGCATGCGCATGGTCATGCCCATGGGCATGATGGTGATCATGATGATTGTGAACGTGATCAATGCGAGACTCGGTTTCAGCTTCAAGGCCTAATAGTACGTCTAACGCTGCCTCGCCATTTTCGATGTAAGCAATCTTCACGCTAGAGTCGACTTCATTTTCAATGATTTGCGCGACGCGTCGACGCTGGACATCATCAAGCAAGTCATTTTTACTGACCACCACAAGATCCGCCGAGCTCAACTGATCATCCAGTAACTCTTGTAGTGATGGATCATGGTCTAACGACTCATCCGCTAGACGCTGAGCTTGAACTTTGTCTTCATCGTGAGCAAAACGACCTGCCGCAACAGCAGGGCCATCGACCACCGTAATAACAGCATCTACGGTGCAGTGCTCTTTTATACCAGGCCAATTAAATGCCTGTACCAGAGGTTTTGGTAATGCTAGACCACTGGTTTCAATCAGAATGTGGTCAATGTCATCACGTCGTTCTACTAATTGCCTCATAACCGGAAGAAACTCTTCCTCTACCGTGCAGCAGATACAACCATTGGCCAGTTCATAAAAGCCATCTTCTGTGCGCTGGGCGGTGCTGTCATCGTCACAATCTAACGGACAAGATCGCAATAAATCGGTATCGATGTCCAACTCGCCAAACTCATTTACAATAACAGCAATACGTTTGCCTTGAGCTTGCTTAAGGACATTTGATAAAAGCGTTGTCTTACCACTGCCAAGAAAACCTGTCACAACAGTGGTGGGTATTTTATTAAGTTGCATAATTGATCCTTACGCTTGGCCATCACCTTTACGATGAATTTTGCGATAAATATGAGCTTGAGACTTGTCGTATAAATAAGAGTCATCAAAATCCTCAGCATCCAACACTTGTCCTACTAAGATCAAGCTGGTACGTGTGAACTTTTTCGCTCTGACTTTTTCGACAATGTCGCTTAATGTTCCTGAGACATAATCCTGATCAGGCCAACTGGTTCGATAACACACTGTCACAGGGCAGTTGCCGCCATAATGAGGTAACAACTCATCAACGATTTTATGGATTCGAGTCACACCTAAGTGGATCGCTAACGTGGCACCACTTTGTGCCAACGTTGGCAAACGTTCACGTTCTGGAAACGGTGTTTTGCCTTCATAGCGCGTCATAATCACAGTTTGTGATACACCTGATAGCGTCAGCTCTTTTTTCAACATAGCCGCTGATGCCGCAACCGCACTTACGCCAGGAATCACTTCGTAGTCAATGTCTAAGGCATCAAGACGACGCATTTGTTCCCCTATTGCACCATACAATGCAGGATCACCACATTGTAAACGCGCCACATCTTTTCCCTCTTCAGCGGCCAGTCGAATAATCTCTGTCGTCTCATCTAAATTTAGCGCGGCCGTATCATAAATTGCCTCAGCACGACCTCGCACGTTATCAATCACTTGAGCGGGAATAAGCGACCCCGCGTATAAAATGATCGGACAACGCTCCATCGTTTTTACCGCTTTAATGGTCATCAGCTCAGGGTCGCCAGGTCCGGCACCAATAAAATACACTGTCATTGAAACTATCCTTACTTCAATTTATAGCTTCTTGGAATAACCCCTTGGGGTATATATCCAATGCTTTTCACCGTTTACAATGTGGCGTGATTCACTATTACCGATGCTGACCATGGTAAACATGTCCACGTCTTTGGCTTCTAATTCGGCCAAGGTAGTAAAGGTAATATGCTCTTCTGGGCGTGTCAGTTGACGGCCAATCATAACGGGCGTGCTGGCAGGACGATATTGCAGCAAGACATCACGGGCGTGATTCAACTGCCAATCTCGTTTTTTCGATACGGGGTTATAGAATGAGATCACAAAATCCCCTGCGCCCGCAGCATGAATGCGCTTATCAATGGTTTCCCAAGGCGTTAAAAGATCGCTCAAGGATACGGTACAAAAGTCATGCCCAAGCATAGCACCCACACGACTAGCTCCAGCCTGCATGGCGGAAATCCCCGGTACCACTTCAATGTCTACGTCTAACCACTCTGGGTGATTCTCTTTACCTTGAAGCTGTTGGTCTAATAATTCGAACACCAAAGTCGCCATGGCGTAAATACCAATGTCGCCACTGGATATCAGTGCTGTTGGCTTACCTTGAGCAGCAAGCTCTAACGCTAAACGGGCACGGCCGATCTCTTCGCCGAGAGGCAACTCATGAAACGTTTTACCTTCGCTCAGCGTCCCCAATAGTTCTAAATAATAGCCGTAGGCGACCCAATCACTACAAGCGTTTAATGCTTTTGTTGCATTCGGTGCAACCAGCCCTAAATCTCCAGGACCCATCCCCATGACGAATAATTTGCTCATAACATTTCACTCAATAACGTTGCAGAGAATTGTACACTTTTTGCTTTCTAACAATATGAAAAGCACAGCATTTACAATGAAGGAAACTCAGGCGTCAGGATGATCTGATAATCGTGAGCAATGCAGCTGACGGTCATTACGATAAATCAATGTCGCATTTTCACCTTGATCACGAAAACTTAAAATATCTCCAACATAGAGACTACCAGGAGAAGGACGGGTCAAATGCAGCACATAGCTAAAATGGTTGATTAACAGATGAGCTTCAGCGGGCTCAAACGCAACGATGACAAGCAAGTTTTCACAACGGTAAGTAATTGTCTTGTGAGCAATATATGGATGCAGGTTATAGGCGCTTGCAAGGGGGATGAATAGCATACTGACGAAACATAAGAGCTGCTTCATTTTGAATGTGAGTCCGTTCAACTGTGGTCTGTATCAGGAGGGCATTCTAAGGGAGTACTGACAAGATGTCTTATAAAATCCATTAAAAATACTTATAAAAAATTGATCTTTTTAATTGAATCGCTTGATTGGTTTTGTCACTTATTTTAGTGATTTCAAGTCTACAAACTGACAATCACCAAAAACCTCCTTTTTTGATAACTAAATGTTCGTTTTTGAACCCGTTTTTACGAATTTTGCCTTTGACACATCACCGTAATAACCACTAAAGTAAGCACGTCGCTTAGGCGACTTCGTTCTCGGGGCGGGGTGAAACTCCCCACCGGCGGTAAATGAGCTCAGCTCAAAGCCCGCGAGCGCTTTCTTAGTAAGCTTAGAAAGGTCAGCAGATCTGGTGTGACTCCAGAGCCGACGGTTACAGTCCGGATGATAGAGGACGGCGTAGACAAGAAAGATCTTGACAGCCTTTGATCTTATTCAAAGCGGTTTGGCTTGCCTCCCGTTCGCCCTGATTCAGCATTTTTTGTGGAAGACATACTAATGAATCAGAGCTCAACGAATTCTCAAACGTTTAATACTTCAACTAAACGTGTCGCATTTTTACACGCATCTTGGCACAGTGACATTGTTTTGCAGTGCTGGGAAGGCTTTAAAGAAGTCATGCTGTCTCATGGTTACCAAGAAGATAACCTTGAGCTTATTGCAGTACCTGGCGCATACGAAATTCCACTGCAAGCGAAGCTTTTAGCAAAAACGGGCAATTACCATGCTATTGCTGCCAGTGGCCTTGTTGTGGATGGTGGCATCTATCGTCATGATTTCGTTGCGCAAGCCGTTTGTACAGGCCTTATGCAAGTTCAGTTAGAAACAGAAATCCCTGTTTTAACAGCGGTCTTAACACCACATAACTTCCATGAGCATGACGAGCACTCAAGCTACTTTAAGCGTCACTTCGTTAAGAAAGGACAAGAACTTGCCGGTGCAGCTAACCGTGCAATGCTATTAACTGAGCTAGCTAAGTCCTAACTAAGCCCTCATTATTTTGACAAGGCAGCTTCAGCTGCCTTTTTTCTCTCTGCTAGAATCTTATTACCAGACAACATTGATACCAGCAACGAATCCACTGCCTAGACGATGCTCTTCAAAATCATCTAATATCAGACTCTCATGGTAGTACTTAGCATACAGGCCAATGTTTTTCGCCAGCCGTGTATCCACACCAATTTGTAACGCTAGTTCCGTAAGTGCATCATTATCCCAGTCAAATGATAAAAAGGTCGGGCGAACATCACCTCCGACAAACCAAGTGGTATTAACAAACAAAGGCATATGTAACAAGCCTCGGGCACTGAATCCTGTTCGCTTATAGTCTCCAGAGACAGTTTTACTCAACCCCATTGTGATATCCGCACCACGCGCTTCTTCGCCCACTCCTTCAACACTAAATCCACGAAAGCCAAGGGTCTTGATATCTGTTTCGAAGCGATGCTTCAGTTCGACTTGCTCGTAGTATAATCCGCCAAAACCAGAGCGATTGTTTTCAGGCTTAATACCTATGCCTAGCCCAAACTGTGAATAATCAGCCCCCGCAGACGCTTCAAACAACAGCGTACTAACATTGTTCTCTACCGTTTCTGTCGCTGCAACTGCAGCATTAGCGCACAACGAAAGTCCTACTACACTGATTATCTTTTTCATTTTGTCACTCTTCTAATATCCATACGTTAGTCATTGGGCTCATCCTGCTCCCGATCCATCCCCATAGGATAAGAAGAATGGCGAATCGAAACAAATAAAAAAGCCCTTTTTGCCTGATGTGAGACAAAAAGAGCTTTTACTTCGAGCGGTGGCTTATTTGTGCTTAAACTCTAAACGGCGGGCGTGTAATAAAGGTTCAGTATAGCCATTAGGCTGTTCAGTACCCTTAAACACCAAATCACAAGCGGCTTTGAAAGCCACACCATCAAAATTAGGCGACATTGATAAATAAGCCGTATCATGCTCGTTCTGTTTATCAACAACCGCAGCCATTCGTTTCATTGAGGCCATTACTTGCTCAGGGTTACAGATGCCATGCTCTAACCAATTAGCGATGTGCTGTGAAGAAATACGTAAAGTGGCGCGATCTTCCATAAGACCGACATTGTTAATGTCTGGCACCTTAGAGCACCCTACTCCTTGGTCAATCCAGCGTACTACATAACCTAAAATGCCTTGGGCGTTATTGTCTAATTCAAACTGAATTTGCTCGTCCGTTAAACTCGTTGGATCCTCCAGTAATGGTATAGACAATATATCATCTAGGCTTGCTCGCTCACGCGAGGCTAATTCAGCCTGACGTTCACGTACATTCACTGTATGGTAATGCGTCGCATGCAAAATCGCCCCATTCGGTGATGGTACCCAAGCGGTGCTTGCACCGGCCATAGGATGACCGATTTTTTGCTCTAGCATATCCGCCATTTCATCTGGCATTGCCCACATACCTTTGCCAATTTGTGCTTTACCCGGCAACCCACATTCAATGCCTACATCAACGTTCCAGTCTTCGTAGGCTTTTATCCATGCTTCTTGTTTCATGGCTGTTTTGGGGACAAAAGGACCTGCCAACATCGAGGTATGAATTTCATCGCCCGTTCTATCTAGGAAACCAGTATTGATGAAGACCACTCGCTCTTGCGCTTGGCGGATACACTCCTTAAGGTTAACGGTCGTTCGACGCTCTTCATCCATAATACCGATTTTTATGGTGTTTCGATTTAGCCCCAACGCTTGTTCGATACGACTAAACAACTCTACTGTAAACGCCACTTCTTCTGGGCCATGCATCTTAGGTTTTACGATATTCACACTGCCCGCTCGGCTATTACGTCGTTTGGTATTTCCTTGTAAATCATGCATCGCAGCCAGTACTGTAATCATGCCATCCATAATCCCCTCATGAACTTCATTACCATTGGCATCTAAAATGGCAGGATTGGTCATCAAATGACCTACATTACGAATAAACAACAAACTGCGGCCATGTAAAGCAAAGCTTTTACCTGACTTATCTAGGTATTTTCGATCAGGATTCATTGCGCGGGTAATACGCTTGCCACCTTTATCAAACGACTCTTCCAGCGTCCCTTGCATCAGGCCGAGCCAATTGCGGTAAACCTCTACTTTGTCTTCAGCATCCACAGCAGCAATAGAGTCTTCACAATCCATTATCGTGGACACAGCCGCTTCTACCAAAATATCTTGAATCCCTGCTTGATCATATTGACCAATAAAACCGCTCGCATCGATCTGGATCTCAAGATGCAGCTCATTATTTTTCAATAGCACAGCCATCGGTGCATCAGGCTTACCTTGATAACCAACGCATTTCGATGTGTCTTTTAGTTGAACCACTTCCCCATTCTTTAAGGTAACAGCCAGCTCACCGTCTACCATTTGATAATGCAACGCTTGAGCATGAGACCCAGTTACCAATGGTGCAGCTTGATCTAATAGCTGGCGACCGAATGCAATAACACGTGTGCCTCGAACAGGATTGTAGCCTCCAGAACGCTCCGCTCCCTCTTCCTCAGGAATCGCATCGGTACCATATAAAGCATCGTACAAACTGCCCCAACGCGCATTCACGGCATTGAGGGCAAAACGAGCATTCTTCACCGGCACTACAAGCTGTGGCCCAGCTTGCAAGGCAATTTCTTCATCAACGTTCTTAGTTGATACTTTGAAGTCGTCACCCTCAGGTAATAAGTAGCCAATTTCGATCAAGAAGTGCTTATAAAACTCAGCGTCATGGGGCTGATCTGAACGGGCGCGATGATAATCATCTATCTGTTGCTGAATTTCATCGCGCTTTGCCAACAACGCGGCATTTTTAGGAGCCATGTCATTAACGATTTCCTCAAAGCGCTGCCAAAACACCTCTGGCTCAATGCCGGTACCCGGTGCAATATGTTCGTTAACCAAACTTAAAAGGCTCTGTGCGATCTGAAGACCACCTTGCTGAGTTCGTTCTGTCATAGCTCTTTCCTTTCATTGACTGACGAGTACTTAAAAGCATCCCGTGTATTTATTATTGGTAGGTCATCGAAATGAATAACTTTGAACAATAAAAATAGATTCAAAAACATTCACAACATGAATGACCTTTAGAATTAAATCGAATATTTATTTTTAAAAAGTCAGTATTTTTTAACATTCATTCTGAATAGACGATATATCATTCACTATGAACCGATGTAGCTCAAAAATCACATTCATAAAAGATATGGCTACAATAACAAATATAGATTAGACGAATCATACAACTCGGCACAGACTGAAAGGGTGATCAAGAAATGCACAACCGCAAACAAGCGGCGCAGCAACCGAAACACCAAGAGGAAAATGCCATGTCTAATTACAACAATGATATCGACGCAACTGCTACCCTAATCGCTCAACATGGAACACCCTGGGCAGCTATTAATCCTGAGTACGCCGCTCGAATGCGTGCTCAGAACCGCTTTAAAACAGGCTTAGACATTGCACGATACACGGCAAAAATCATGCGTTCAGATATGGAACGCTACGACCAAGACCCTTCACAATACACACAATCTCTAGGTTGCTGGCATGGTTTTATCGGTCAGCAAAAAATGATTTCCATTAAGAAACATTTCAATTCTACTGATCGCCGCTACTTATACCTATCTGGTTGGATGATTGCAGCGCTACGCTCTGAATTTGGCCCATTACCCGATCAATCCATGCATGAGAAAACCTCAGTACCCGATTTAATTGAAGAGCTGTACACTTTTTTACGCCAAGCAGATGCTCGAGAAATGGGTGGACTGTTCCGTCAGTTAGATGACGCCAAAGGTGCAGGAGATGAAGTCAAAGCCGCATCGCTACAAAAGCAACTGGATGAATACCAAACTCATATTGTTCCAATTATTGCAGACATTGATGCGGGCTTCGGTAACGCAGAAGCGACTTACCTACTTGCGAAAAAGATGATCGAAGCCGGCGCATGTTGTATCCAAATTGAAAACCAAGTGTCCGATGAAAAACAGTGTGGTCACCAAGATGGCAAAGTAACCGTGCCTCACGAGGATTTCTTAGCCAAGATCCGCGCCGTACGCTACGCCTTCCTTGAACTAGGCGTTGATGACGGTGTGATTGTGGCACGAACTGACTCACTCGGCGCTGGCTTAACGAAACAAATTGCAGTATCCCAAACCCCCGGAGATCTTGGTGCGCAATACAATGCTTTTCTTGATGTCGAAGAAATTGAGCTTAGTAATACGACTGAAAGCGATGTACTGATGATGCGTGATGGTAAACTGGTACGTCCTAAGCGTCTAGCCAGCAACTTATTCCAATTCCGCAAAGGATCAGGCGAAGACCGAGTGGTACTGGACTGTATTACCTCATTACAAAATGGTGCGGACTTACTCTGGATCGAGACTGAAAAGCCTCATGTCGGTCAGATCAAAGGCATGGTAGATCGAATCCGCGAAGCCGTACCAAATGCCAAACTGGTTTACAATAACTCACCATCGTTCAACTGGACACTTAGCTTCCGTCAACAAGTATTTGATGCATGGGAAACAGAAGGTCTTAATATGTCAGCGTACGACCGTACTCAGCTAATGAGCGTGGAGTACGACAACAGCGAACTGGCAAAAGAAGCGGACAATCGTATTCGTAATTTCCAAGCGGATGCGGCACGTGAAGCCGGTATCTTCCATCATTTGATCACTTTGCCGACTTACCACACAGCCGCACTGTCTACCGATAACTTAGCCAAAGAGTACTTTGGATCCGAAGGCATGCTGGGCTATGTGAAGAATGTTCAGCGAGAAGAAATTCGTCAGTCCATTGCCTGTGTGAAACATCAAAACATGGCAGGCTCGGACATGGGCGATGATCACAAGGAATATTTCTCGGGAGAAGCTGCGCTCAAGGCTTCCGGTAAAGATAATACCATGAACCAATTTGGCTAAACCATTTACCTCAGAACGATCAATACGCCACCAGTTTGATCTTTTCCCCCGCATTGGGCCGCATACGCGGCCCATTTTTTTATGGCAAATTTGACCATACCGCAATCCGCATTACACTGAACATTCGTATTGTCACATGCTGGTCATTGGTTTTACGTCAGAATGGCCAAAGGAACTTATTGAGAGAATAAACAACCAAGTTTATTCACGATAACAAAGGGGTAAGAAGATGACGGATATTTACGATATCGCAGTGAAGGACATCGACGGAAACGAGATGACCCTAGAACCTTTCTGCGACAAGGTTCTACTGATCGTTAACGTTGCATCAAAATGTGGCTTAACGCCACAGTATGAAGGCCTTCAAGCCCTGTATGAGCAAACCAAAGACCTTGGCTTTGAAATACTTGGCTTTCCGGCAAACGACTTTGCTGGCCAAGAGCCTGGCACAGACGAAGACATCAAATCGTTTTGTAGCACACAATACAATGTCACGTTTCCTATGTTTAGCAAAGTACAAGTAACAGGAGAAGACAAGCATCCTCTGTATGACTATCTGACACAAGAAGCACCTGTTACGATCAATCGTAGTGAAATGGAAGAAAAACTAAAAGGTTACGACATGGAGCCGACTCAGGCACCTGAAGTTGTATGGAATTTTGAAAAATTCATCATCAGTCGCTCTGGCCAAGTTTTGGGACGTTTTGCCCCCAATACGCCACTAGATGATACCAACCTCGTTAGCACCATTCGTGTAGCTTTAGCGAACGGTTAACACGTATTAGGGTTATGATGCGAAAAAACATAACCCTAATACTTTTCAATCATGGCTGCTTTACGATCCACTCATCAGCCCATAAAGATCACTGGAAGAGTATCGTAATTCAAGGCTCTCACGATCTTTTTTAGTCAGACCGTTAACAACCAGCGCATAAGAATGATCAACCATACGCATTACCTCACCGATTGGTAACGAACCGTCTAGAAACACTGTATTCCAATGCTTTTTGTTCATGTGATAACCCGGCTTTACCGACTCAAATATACTACGTAACTCGATCGCATGATCAGGATCACATTTTAAATTCACTGTCGGAATTCCCTGCTGTTCAGTGATCAAGGCAAACATCTTCCCGTAGACTTTAAAAACAGGAACATCAGGTTTAAACGGA
The DNA here is from genome assembly GCF_049821165.1 of Marinomonas gallaica. Lineage (NCBI taxonomy): Bacteria > Pseudomonadati > Pseudomonadota > Gammaproteobacteria > Oceanospirillales > Oceanospirillaceae > Marinomonas > Marinomonas gallaica. The sequence goes on along the minus strand of NZ_CP187511.1, from coordinate 1,648,056 downwards.
TACTCCTCCCTAGCTTCAGGTTTCGCTTTTAAATACGCTTTCACATCATAAAATAGGCCAGTCATCACCGCTTCCCTACAATTGTCTAGATTCATCAATAAAGCGCCACCTCCATAACAATCAGATACGGAATAGCCGCGTCTTTTAAAACTAAATGAACTTCCCAGACATCACAATAATAAGTCCTCCATATAACCAATGGCTGTTACAAAGCTTTGTCTTGCTCATTGCCTTGCTAAGCCACGATAACCAGGTTTTTAAATTGAGAAGAAACTAGATAAGAACTGCCAAATGTTAGAGCCAGATCAATACATTCAATTGATTAAAGACAATACCGAGCCCAAGCGTGTTAAATTTTTACACAATTTTTAAGAATAACGAGGCGCATCTATGCATCAGTACATCTCCGTTCGCTGGAAAATACTCCTGCCGATGGCTGGCATTTTAATTTTCATCATCGCTGCGCTAAACCTCTACTCGTCTCACCAACAAAAAGAGCGCCTTTTAGACCTCAGTGAACACCAACTTCTAGATATCGCCAATGGCTATATGGACAGTATGAACGCTTTGATGTTTACCGGCGCGATGGGCAGTCGAGAGATTTTGCGAGATAAGATTGCTCAACGAGAAGGTATTGCCAATGTACGCATGCTGCGTGCTGATGCCGTGAGTAACATTTATGGCCCAGGGTTTGAACACGAAAAGCCACAAGATGAGCTAGATACAAGAGCTTTAAATGGAGAAACCATCATTGATGTGGAGACTGTTAACGGTGAACGACACATCACATTGCTACTGCCTTTTGCAGCCACTAAAGATCGTCATGGGACGAACTGTTTAACCTGCCACCCTGTTACGGAAGGTACCATTTTAGGTGCCGCTCGCATCACTTACTCTATGGCTGAACGAGATAAAGACATTGAAAACGCCATCATAAAAAACTCCACCATCAACTTTATTGCTATTTTTATCGGCATGGTGATCATTTACTTCATTTTGTTAAAAGTACTGATCCAACCCTTAAACCGCCTGAAAGACACGATGTCTGTTATTGGCGAAAATGCGGACCTTAGACCGAGAATAGAATTAGGCGCTAACGATGAATTTCGTATGGTAGGCCAAGCAACCAACAATATGCTCGATCGCTTCCAACCGACTATCCATAGCCTTACCAAAACCATGGATAACCTCAGCGCCTCAGCAGACCAATTAGCTCAAGTTACACGAGAAACCAGTGAAGGCGTTGATAAGCAAAAGAATGAAAGCAAACTGTTAGCGCAGTCTATTCAAGAATTATCCAATGTCGCTGAAGAAGTAGCACAAAATGCCGCAAACGCAGAAGGCTCTGCCAGTGATACTAAGTCTCTCGCAGATGAAGGTAAAAATATGGTACTGCATGTGGCGAAAACAAACACCGAACTGGCACAAAAAGTCGATGCCGCTACAGACGTGGTAAAAAACTTAGCCGAAGGTGCTCAAGGTATCGGCCGCGTATCACAAGAAATCAGTGACATAGCAGAACAGACTAACCTACTTGCCTTAAATGCTGCAATCGAAGCGGCCCGTGCAGGTGAGCAAGGTCGAGGATTTGCCGTGGTGGCCGACGAAGTTCGCAGCCTAGCCAGCCGCACGCAACTTTCAACAGAAGAAATTCGCTCTATCATTAACAACCTTTCAACCATTTCTAACGAAGCAGTTCAGGCAATGGAAGCCAGTAAAGCTCAAGCAAGCGATAGTGTTGAGGATGCAAATAAAGCGGCTCACTCTTTAGAAGACATCGCTTCAAGCGTTGATAAAATTCGTGAAATGAACACCATGATTGCTGCCGCCGCGTCAGAACAAAGCGCTGTCGTAAATGAAATTAACAATAACATTCACGCTATCAGCGCGATTTCAGAACAAACTGGCTCTGGCTCACATAAAACGTTAAAACAGAGTGAAGAAATTGCCAAAATTTCGCAATCGCTCGATGAAACGATTAACCAGTTCAAGTCTTAACAACTGCTTAACCCAGTACTGTTCAATCGATAGTGCGAACAGTACTGGTGAACAAGTAGCACCCATAAAATCCCCAGTAACCAACCCGCCAAGACATCGGATGGCCAATGTACACCCAGCATCACTCGACTGATTCCAACCATTAAGCTACTCAATACCGCCGCTGCAACCAGCGTACGTCGTGCCGAGCGTTCTGACCACATTTTTGAAATAACCAATGCCCCGCCCAAAAAACACACCATAGACATGGTCGCGTGCCCTGAAGGAAAACTGGGGGTATACACTTCGATGAGATGAGGGACCAGATCTGGTCGCGGACGCTCAAATAGGTACTTAGCCCCCATACTAAAGAACACACCACCTAATGCCATAACAAGTAACTCTATGGCTTGCAGATAATGTCGTCGTAGAGTGAGCACCAAGCTCATCACTGCCATACCGAATAACAAGATCCAATTGCTGCCCAACGCAGTAATGTCTCGGGTGATAACACTAACCCATTCAGGCCCTAGCAAATGACCTTGCTCGTCTCGAAACAATAAAAGCCCAGTTTGATCAAAGCTCCCTGCGTGACCAATACTTAACCAAATACACAACATAATACCTAAGAGCAAAATGGGATAACCTAATCGATACAACAAGTAGCCTCCAAGACACACTGGAAAGTTAATAATAATGAGTAAATATACATGGCTTAATTGTATTGGGGCGAGTTTGCGCGTAGGTTTCACCTTATTTTGACGTTCTGTCACGCTTTATTTTAGTTACTGATCAATAAGGGATTTGCGATGCAAGCATATCAATGGGGCGTTTTTGCTCTAGCACTCGGAGCTTTCGGTCTTGGTACCACTGAATTTTTCCCCATGGGCTTACTTCCGACTATTGCCGAAGGTGTCGAGGTCTCGATTCCAACGGCTGGCCTCCTGATCAGTGCTTACGCGGTTGGCGTTATGTTTGGAGCACCACTTGTGACGCTGTACTTAACACGTTTCAGTCATAAATTTTCGCTGATTCTGTTAATGGCAATTTTTTTTATTGGGAACGTTTTTTCAGCCTTGGCCACCGATTACAGCGTACTAATGATCTCGCGGATCACCACTAGTCTTTCCCATGGTGCGTTTTTTGGTATCGGAGCATTGGTCGCTATGAAGCTTGCGCCGCCTGGAAAACAAGGCACCGCGGTTGCTTCTATGTTTTTAGGGCTAACCATTGCCAACATTATTGGTGTCCCTGTGGCAACATGGCTTGGACAAAGTCTTCATTGGCGAATGGCCTTTGCCGCGACGTCAGCACTGGGTTTAGTCGCTATGATTGGATTATGGCGCACCTTGCCACAAATGGAGAAACCAAACCGCCCGAACGTAAAACAAGAACTGCAGGCCATTTTACAGCCAGCGGCACTGCGTACCTTCCTAACCACCGTATTATGTGCGGGCTCTATGTTTACGTTGTACACCTACGTCACACCAATCTTACAAACATTAGCCAGCATTTCAGACAGAAATATTGCCTATTTATTAATGATGGCAGGCATTGGTTTTACCCTAGGTAACTTCATTAGCGGTAAATTGGCAGATCGATCACCCGATTTATCATTGGTCGTAGCGCTAACGGGACAAGTCATCATTTTGGCTTTATTTAGCTTATTAGTAAGCGACTTATTTTCTGCTATCGCCATGATTTTTGTCTGGGGCGTAGTAAACTTTATGATTGGGCCACCGTTGCAAATGAAGGTAATGACCATTGCTGACAAGGCTCCAGGGTTGGCTTCTTCAATCAACATTGGTGCGTTTAACTTAGGTAACGCACTGGGCGCAGCTATAGGTGGCGCTGTCATTACGCTTGGATTTGGCTATGCCTGGATACCTGCTGCGGCCGCTACGCTCTCTTTAAGTGCTCTGATGTTACTAGGTATAAACCGTAAATTATCCGCGCAAGCGCCATCCGCTAATTAAAAGCTAAAAACAAGGACGTAATAATGGACGCTCTGGTAACCATGATGCTCGATGCGGGGAAATCCGGATTGAATATGGCACTGTATATACTCTTGCCGATCATGGTTATTATGCTAGCGTTTATGAAATTGCTCGATGCGAAAGGCTTGCTGACGTGGGTTTGCCACCAACCCATTCGATGTTGCGGGCGTGGCAATTTTTGCTGCCATAGGTAAACGCGTCGGCAGTGTCGTGCGCTGTGCTTGCTATGGCTGTTTAGTGAGCATAGTGGTTCGCGGCATCATCCATATTGCTGTATTTTATTAAGCAAATGGGTTACTTAGCACGTAATGTTCGCTCCAGCCAGTCTAAAAAAATATACGCTTCCACTGAAAGCGTCTTTCCAGAACGTTGTACTAAATAGAATGATTCACTGGCTTCTACCTGTTCTGTCAGCGGTGCGACTAAACGCCCATCGGACAGCATGTCTTCGACCATAGAAGAGCGGGCCAGCGCAATTCCCATTCCCAGTTCTGCCATGCGCAATGATGCTAAGAGCGTATCAAGCTGCATGCCCCGTGAAGGGTCCACCTGTGTCTCATTCATCATCGATAACCAATATCCCCAGCCTTCCTCATAGCCCAATACATGCAACAAAGTATGCGCCGACAAATCAGAGGTTGAATGAATCGGTGAACGTTCTAATAAGTCGGGACAGCAGACTGGGAACAAGCGATCCCAACTAAGGCGCTGAGAGACGTAACCGGGCCATTGACCGCTGCCCCACCGAATTTCAAAATCGTCATCAACTTCCGAGTCTTTCACCCAAAGAGAGCTGATGTAACGAATGTCGATGTTAGAATGCAATGCATGAAAATAGGTCAGTCTCGGTGCTAACCAATGTACAAAGAAAGATAAACTTCCACGAATTTTGACCGGAGTTCTTTGGTCTTGGCTAAACAGCTCATTCGTCGCTGCCGCCAGCCGAGAAATAGAGTCTTGCACCACTGGAAGGTACGACATGCCTTCGTCAGTAAGTGCTAACCCACGAGGAAGGCGAGTAAATAACGCCACCCCCAAATGACCTTCTAATAAACGAATCTGTTGACTGACGGCACCTTGAGTCAAATGAAGCTCTTGCGCAGCCTTAGTAAAATTTAGGCTGCGCGCAGCGACTTCAAAGGTTCGTAACCAGTTTAATGGGGGCAGTGACTTTGAGTTCATGCGGTCTTCAACCATCGCTCGAGAAAAATACGAGGCGTTAGAGTACCTGACCTAAAAAGCGTTGCAAGCGCGGATGCTCAGAATGAAAGAAACGCTCTGGGGTTTCTTCTAATACCAGCTCCCCCTCTTCCATAAACACCACTCGATCGGCCACTTCACGGGCAAACCCCATTTCATGAGTCACCACGACCATGGTCATACCTTCACGAGCCAGCTCTTTCATGACGTCCAATACTTCCCCTACCATTTCTGGGTCAAGGGCACTGGTGGGTTCATCAAACAGTAGCGCTTTGGGCTTCATAGCCAAGGAACGAGCAATGGCGACACGTTGCTGCTGACCTCCCGATAAGCGGGACGGGTAATTATTCATACGATCGGCTAAACCCACGCGATACAACAAATCCCGAGCACCTTGCTTGGCCTCTTCTTTACTCTGATTCAGCACCTTCATAGGCGCCAACATGACATTGCCAAGCGCCGTTTTATGGGGAAACAAGTTAAACGATTGAAACACCATCCCCACCTCTGTTCGAACAGCATTGATATCTGTACGTTTATCAGTCAAATCCACTTGATCTAATAAGATGTTACCTGACGAAATACTTTCTAGCTGATTCAATGTACGCAAGAAAGTAGATTTTCCCGAGCCACTTGGCCCAATGATAACAACCACTTCACCGCGCTGAATGTCCAATGACACACCTTTCAACGCATGACAGCCATTTGGGAAGATCTTGTTTACTTTATTGGCTTTGATCAGTATCTGTGAGTCTGGCTGTGTTAAATGATCAATCACTGGCTGATAACCTCTTTTCTAAGCGCTGAATAACCAGTGACAAGCCTCCCGTCACAACCAAATACAAGGCGGCTACAGTAAACCACACTTCAAAGGGTGCAAAGCTACCGCTAACGACTTCCCGACCGGCTTTGGTTAAATCGGTTATCGAAATAACTGAAACCAAAGATGAGTCTTTAATCAAATTAATAAACTGTCCCGCTAGAGGCGGCAAAGTACGTTTAATCGCCTGTGGCATAATGACATACGCCATCGCCTGTACGTAGTTCATACCCAGAGATCGAGCGGCTTCCATCTGCCCAACTGGAACCGACTGTATTCCAGCACGCACAATTTCAGCAACATAGGCACCAGTAAAAATGGACAATGCAGCGACACCGGCGGTGAAGCGGTCTAAATCGAATACCGTGCCAATAAAAAAATAGACAATAAATATTTGCACCAATAATGGTGTACCGCGAATGACTTCTACATACGTCACCGCAAGGTTACGCCATACTTGCCCATGAGCCACTCTCATCAAGCCAAACATAACACCCAATAAGACAGCAAAAATCAGCGAGATAAAGGATATTTTAATGGTGACCCACAAGCCTTCAGCAATCGGGCCAAAGCGCCAACCGTCAATGCGAGCAACGGTATCGCCTTGAAAGATTAAGTCGCCATTTCGAGACACCAGCGTGTCGTACCTTTCGATTATCTGTGGATCATCACCATAATCAGGTGTAATGGATAAACGACCTGAAGCATCCACTACGGCTGTACCATCTGTCACCGCCACAATATCGTGGGATTCCGTATTAATAATATAGGGCCACAAGCGTTCCCAGTGCCATGTGTAATCGATTTTCTGACCTGCGAAGTACACACCAGAAATCAATATCGCCATGATCACAAGATAAATACCGTGCCCCAGCCAACGTGAAGATTGAGTTTGCATGAGCTCTCTTAAATACAAAAAGAGCCTATAGAATATAGACTCTTTGAAACACTACAAATGAAGTAGCAAGGTTACTGGATACTATCGACCCACGCGTCTGACTTAAACCACTTGTCATAAATCCGGTCATAAGAACCGTCTTTCTTGATTTGAACAAGATAGTTATTTAAGAAGTTAATAAAGTTCGGATCATTTTGGCGAATCGCCCAACCTAATGGCTCATAGGTAAACGATTGGTCCAAATGCACCACATTGTCTTGATGCTGTGAGGCATACAAAGCGTTGTAAGGAAGATCATAGACAAACGCATCGGCTTTGCCATTAGCCACTTGAAGCACGGCGTCTGCTGAAGTTTCAAACAAATCTAGTTTTGCCTTCGGGAAGAATTTCTGAGCGGCTTGAGCGCCCGTCGTACCAATTTGAGAAACCAGCGTGTATTTCGGATCGTTCAGATCACGATAAGACGTCACTTTACCTTCCAATTCGGGCTTAATTAGCACCGTTTGACCAATTTCAATGTAGGTATCGGCAAACATGACTTTCAAGTTACGCTGAGGCGTGATCGCCATACCGCCAATGATGATGTCACATTTACCCGTTTGCAAAGCAGGAATAATACCATCCCATGCAGTATTAACAGGAGTGAACTTAACGTCCATAGAACGTGCCATATGCTTTGCAATATCAATATCAAAACCGATAAAACGACCGTCTTTGGTCTTCATTTCAAAAGGAATGTAGCCCGCTTCAAAACACACTTTAAGCTCACCGCTTGACAGTATGTTATCAATGGCAGGTTCGGCTGCATAACTGCTGCTAGAGAATAGGGCTCCAACTAGAGCTAAGCCTGACACGGCTTTTTTCAAACCAAATTTCATATCATTCCTCGTTTTGTTTAACCGTTTCAATGAAGGCGAAACAGACATAAGTAGGGAGTATTTGGCGGATAATATAACGGAAATCGAAGGGCTAGAGTAATCATGGAATCCACCCCTTAGACCCTGCTTTTTTAATGGGTAACGATAATTTTTTAATGACTAAACCATTATAAACGCAAAAAAGCTAAATAGACCCAAATATTATGATCAAGCTCTTTTCCATCTCTTATTCCGTGGTTAGAATGCCCGCATTCAAAGTAATGGGAACGGTTATGCAATCAATCACAATTTTAGATGGCGGCATGGGCCGCGAATTAGAGCGTCGTGGTGCTCCTTTTAAACAACCAGAATGGTCTGCTTTGGCTATGATGGAAGCGCCAGAGATCGTTAAAGACGTTCATAAAGCGTTTATCGAAGCTGGCTCGCGTGTCATCACCACTAACAGCTATGCGTTAGTGCCATTTCATATTGGTGAAGACGTATTTCAGCAACGAGTAACAGAACTGGTGATTGAATCTGCTCGAGTCGCCCGTGAAGCTGCGAATGAGTCCGATGCTGACGTCAAAGTGGCAGGCTCTTTAGCACCTTTATTTGGATCTTACCGCGCCGATTTATATGAAGCCGATCGCGCCGAGCAAATTGCTCGCCCTATTATTGAAGCTTTGGCACCACATGTTGATCTTTGGTTAAACGAAACACAAAGCTTGCTTGCTGAAACACTGCAAGTAAAAGCCTTAGTGGATGAGATCGATGGTCAAAATAAACCATACTGGGTCTCCTTTACGCTTGAAGACGCGGAAGTCACAGATCAACCACGTTTGCGTTCAGGTGAAACGGTAAAAGAAGCCGTTGCTGCCGTGACCAAAGCGGGTGTTAATGGCATTCTGTTTAACTGCTGCCAGCCTGAAATCATTGCTGATGCGATTCAAGTAGCAACGTCAGTTCTATCGGACAGCAACCAGCCCGTCCAACTGGGTGCTTACGCTAATGCTTTTCCTCCTCAGCCAAAAGATGCTACCGCAAACGATGGATTAGATGAGCTTCGTGATGACTTAACACCTGACTCATATCTTGAGTGGGCACAGCGTTGGAAAGAACTAGGCGCAACGCTAATCGGTGGCTGTTGTGGTATTGGGCCTGATCACGTAAAAGTCTTAGCAAATCACTTATAATAACAAAGCAGCGTTACCAATCCGTAACGCTGCTCCCCTTTTTTTATGTGCCCCTGCCCTGCGGTATTTTTTATTCATTTACTTTTATCTGTGCATACTTGGTAAATATTGAGTAAGTCAACCAAATTCATTGATGGCATGACTCGGTATTTCGTAAGATACCTAGCAAGCTAACTAAATGAGTTTAATGATGGACAATAATATTGGCTGGAACCTCGCACGAGCCGCTAATAGCTGGCGACATGCGGTAGATAATCAGATGTCCGGCATTGGTTTTACCCAATCCAAATGGATTGCCATGATGCATCTAGATCGTTTTGGCGAAGGTTGTACTCAAAGCGATCTTGCAAGCCAGATGGGCATAGAACAACCCTCTCTTATACGAACCCTTAATCAATTAGAGGCCGCTGGTTTCATCATACGACGTGAGTCTGACGTTGATGCTCGCTGTAAGACGTTATGGTTTACAAACGATGGTAAGCAGCAATTAGCCAAAATGCAGCACATCGCACAATTAGGGCGTTCAGATCTTCTCGATGGTCTATCTAAAGAGCAGCGCGAACTTTTAGATCACGCGTTGCTAACCATTATTTCTAATGCACATAACATGAGTTTTGAAACATAACTATGACGCCTGATATACATTTTAATCGTTGGATGAAACGAGCAATTGCTCTGTTTTTGATTATTTTTGCCTATCTTGTCATTGCTGATGTAACCATTCCAATGACAAGTTACGCGACATTACAACGCCCAGTGTTAAGCATAGCGCCGCAAGTGACAGGAAAAGTGGTTGAAGTCGCAGTGCACAACAACCAACACGTTCAAAAAGGTGACTTACTCTTTAAGATTGATGATTCAGACTATGTTTTAGCCGTTCGCGAAGCAGAGCTATTATTACAGCAAGCCCATCAAAGTAATCAAACGCTTAAAGCAAACATTGCCGAAGAGGATGCCAAACTTGCCTCTGCAAACGTAACGTTTAAGGAGAATAATCGTGAATACCAACGTTTACGAAAGCTGCAAAAGCAACACGTCATCAGTGACCAGCAAGTGGAACAAGCTCAAACACAAGTTCAAGCAAGCCAAGCAAACTTAAAAGCGATAGAAGCTCGAAAAAATGCCATTTTGATTGCGCTTGGTGATGATGAACTCAACAATATCGACGTCAACAATGCTCAAAACTCTTTAGACAATGCCCGTTTAAACTTATCCCGAACAGCTATATATGCCCCCCAAGACGGCGTCATTTCGAACATGCAGTTGGTCTCAGGTATGGTCACTCAAAGCAATCAGCCTCTGCTTTCTTTAGTCGTAACGGGCTATGACCAAGTAACGGCCGACTTTCGTGAAAAAAGCATTACCAACGTTCAACCGGGTACTGCGGCACTGATTGTTTACGATGCCTTTCCTGGTCAGCTATTTGAAGCTGAATTAGTCAGCCGCGATTATGGTATTGCTCAGGGTCAGAGCATGGCAAACGGTGTTCTCGCAACGCCTAATGATAGTGATCGTTGGGTACGCGATGCTCAACGAATTAGAGTTTATATTCAACAAAAAGGAGAGGTACCAAACTCCCTCGTGAGCGGATCTAAAGCCACCGTAATGGTGGAATCTTCAGACTCCGCTGTATTCCGCTTTATTGGCCATCTTCAAATGCGCATTGTAAGTTTACTGCACTATGTTTATTGAGATGCAAGCGAGCGAAAAAAAGCGGTTGTTACGTATAGCATTCGGCACCACCATTGGCTTTTGTATTTGTAAGCTCATGAATTGGCCTTACGGAGTATTCTTTACCGTATTTCCCATGCTGTTATTAGGCATGATCCCTACTTTTAACCGTACTTTAGCAATTGAATTCATTGCCGGAGCGTTTATTAGTGCCGCTGAAATGTGGGTACTTCAAACGTTTTTCAAACCGTTTCCAGTGGCTATGACTTTGGCTGTATTTTTTATCTTTGGCTATCATTTTCGTTTTATGCTGAAAACTAAGTATTTCCTACTATGGGCATCTGGTTTGATAACCCTTTCAACGCTTTTGAATTTTGCCAGCTACGATGCAGGTCAAGCCACTGATATGGTCGTAGCGACTGTATTAGCAGCCATCATTTCAGTAGCAAGTGCTTACTTACTTTACTGGTTAATCCCAGAAAGTGCGGAGAGTGCAAACAGTTCATCAGCAGCAACAAGTCCGACCGCAGCGCAAATCAACCATCGAACACTGTTAGGAGCATCGTTAGCAACGATTTCTTTTTTAGTCTTTCAAATTTTCGATTTGAAAGACTCCTTATCTGCTCAAGTCGCTACTATGCTGATACTCTTTCCGATGACCTATCAAGGGTCCATTGCTAACGCTAAAAAACGCGCTAAAGGTGTGACCTACGGCTGCAGCCTCGCTTTGATAATGCAGATCTTAATGTATACCTTGATCGGCAACTTTTTCTTAGTCGCGATCTCATTATTTATAACAGTAATGATTACCGCATACTTTCACTTAGTCGAGCGCTCAGGTTCAGGGATAGGCTTTGGGGCATTAACGACCATTGGAATTCTATATGGTCAATACTTAACGCCGCATAGTGATATTTTTTATAGTGCAGCATATCGCTTCAGCTCGGTAATCATAGCTATGGGGCTTGTAATAATGACTGCCTATCTTATTGATTTATCATTAAATAAATTTAAATCCACTTGTAATTATAGCTAATATTTTGCTTCTCAAAAAAGCCTCTCCTACAAAATGAGGCTTTTAAAACAACTCCTACCCCCCCTTAGTTTTTCACAATCCGCTACAAATATTTTTGGAAAGCTTTTCTTTTTTTAACTAAATTAAATAGTAATTTGATTAAAAATAATTAGATGTGTAATTTAAATATACACAATAATTAGAACCCTCAACAATTTATCTCTTCACTTAAGGACATAAGAATGATTAAAAAAGCTTTAATTTCTACTGCAGGCATTTTATTTGTCAGCACTTCTTTTGCAGCCGAATGCGGCAAGATCACGATTGCTGAAATGAATTGGAACTCCGCTAGCTTGATGGCTAACGTGGACCAATTCATTTTAGCAAACGGCTACGATTGTAATGCTGAACTTGTACCTGGGGATACCATGCCTACAGGTACGTCTATGATTGAAAAAGGTCAGCCAGACATAGCACCTGAACTTTGGACAAACTCGATGAAGGCTGCCCTTACCAAAGGGGTCGATGAAGGTCGCTTAAAGATCGCTGTGAAGTCATTGTCTGATGGCGGAGAAGAAGCCTTTTGGGTACCCAAATACATGGTTGACGAAATGCCTGAGCTAGCAACGATAGAAGGTATTCGACAGCACGCCGATCAATTTGAGCACCCAGAAGACCCATCTAAATCCGCTTTCTATGGTTGCCCTGCAGGTTGGAATTGCCAAATCACGGCTAGAAACTTATTTAATGCATTAAAGCTTGATGAAAGTAACTTTGAGCTCATAGATCCCGGCTCAGGTGCAGGTCTTTCAGGCTCTATCGCTCGGGCTTATGAGCGTCAGCAACCTTGGTTTGGCTATTATTGGGCACCAACAGCCATTTTGGGAAAGTACGAAATGGTTAAAGTCGATTTCGGTTCAGGCATCGATGAACAGCATTATATTGACTGTATTTCTATGGATGACTGCTTAGAGCCTAAAGCCACTATGTACCCACCTTCCCCTGTATATACGGTTACCACAACAGAGTTTGCTGAGCGCGCACCAAATGCATATGCCTATCTCTCTAATAGGTCTTTCACAAATGTCCAAATGAATAACTTGCTAGCTTGGATGGAAGATAACCAAGCTGATGGAAAATACGCAGCAGAGAACTTCATGTTCGAACACGAAGATATCTGGTCCAAATGGGTCAGCGAGGATGTGAAAGTAAAACTAAACAAAGCACTAGATAATTTATAGATAAGCGCAACGATTATGGGGGGCCATCGCTCCCCTCCTCTTTTCGATTATAGTGAGATATGATTTATGGCAGACGCATCCTGGTTAACTGAATTTCCAGATATGAGCCGTCGCGAGTTGCTTACGATCCGCAAGACACTAGACAGTGCCTATCGTGATTTTTCCCGTGAATATGGCGATACTATCGAGTCCCTTTTTGACCCACTTTTGAGCTTTTTGGTCTGGTTTGAAAACTTACTAATACAAACCCCTTGGTGGATAATTCTCTTCGTTATCACAGCCATTGTTCACTTTGCTACACGCTCTTGGAAGCTGAGTATCGGTGTCGTCATTTCCCTTATGCTTATCGGCTACTTCGGCATGTGGGAAGATACCATGCGAACCTTAAGCATCATTACTGTGTGTACACTCATGTCGATCGTTCTGGGCATCCCCATCGGTATTTTAATGTCACGTTCTGATCGAGCTCAGTCTATTGTTACCCCTCTATTAGATGTCATGCAGACAATGCCTGCTTTCGTCTATTTGATTCCAGTCGTCATGTTACTCGGTATCGGTAAAATTCCTGGCGTGATCGCCGTCGTAATCTATGCCATTCCTCCTGTTATTCGACTCACCAACCTTGGTATCCGGCTGGTTAGCAAGGAGATTCTAGAGGCCGCTACAGCTTACGGTGCAACGTCCACCCAACGCTTATTTGGAGTACAGCTCCCACTTGCAATGCCAACTATTATGGCTGGTATCAACCAAACTATCATGATGGCACTCGCTATGGTGGTTATTGCTTCGATGATCGGTGTGAAAGGCTTGGGGCAACCAGTACTGAAATCCATTACCAATCAGTACTTTACTCTTGGCTTATTAAACGGCTTAGCCATTGTGGCCTTAGCCATTATTTTCGACCGCGTTTCACAAAGCTATGCGAAACGAACTCAGAGGCATTTAGAGGGGCATGATCATGGCTAGCATAGACAACCCGTTGATTGAAATTGAAGGCTTGTACCAAATTTTCGGGACCACTCCTGAAAAAGTTCTACCTAAAGTGAAAGGCGGTGCCACTAAGGACGATATTTTAGCTGAAACAGGCCATACCGTTGGCCTACAAGATATAAATCTATCCATCGAAAAAGGAGAGATTTTTGTCATCATGGGGCTTTCAGGTTCAGGCAAGTCTACGATGATCCGACACTTCAATCGTTTAATTGATCCAACCGCCGGCAAGATAAAAATAAATGGCGATGACATCATGCAGTTTACGATGAAGGAGCTAACAGAGTTCCGTCGGCACAAAATGTCGATGGTCTTCCAGCATTTTGGACTTCTCCCTCATCGAACTGTCGTCGAAAATGTAGGCTATGGACTCTCTATCAAAGGACAGAAGAAAAGTGAATGGGTTGAGCATGCCAAAACATGGTTAGAAACAGTAGGCTTAGCAGGTTATGAAGAACAATACCCTTCTCAGCTATCTGGAGGCCAGCAACAGCGTGTTGGTCTGGCTCGCGCTCTATGTACAAATGCCGAAATTTTGCTGATGGATGAAGCCTTTTCCGCTCTTGATCCGCTGATTCGTTTCGAAATGCAAAGTCAGTTGATTGAGCTTCAAGAGAAGTTACAAAAAACGATTATTTTCATCACACACGACTTGGACGAAGCATTACGTCTAGGCGATCGAATAGCCGTTTTAAAAGACGGGAAGCTTGTGCAAGTAGGAAAGCCTGTCGATATTATCCTAAATCCCGCCGATGAATATGTCCGTGCTTTCGCTAAAGATGTGAACCGCGCGCGGGCTTTATTAGTTAAAAATGTAATGCAAAGAGCACAACCCCTCGTCGATAATGACGACCCCTATGCAGCAGATGAAGCGCTTAAAGAATATGGCGTAGCATTTAGACAACCAACAAAAGGCAGATTTGAAGCCTATGCAAAAGTATCTGAAAATATTTCAGCATCGTGGTCAGCCGTTCCAACGTTAAAACGAAGTGAGTTACTACAGGATATTTTACCTACCATGCTGCAAAGTAAAGTATCCCTCCCAGTGCTTAATAAGCAAGGTGAGCTATGCGGCTTCTTAAGTCATCAATCTCTAGCTGAAATGCTCGCACTTCAGCCAACGCCTTTGAACTGACCTTATTAAACCTTCCTGAGCTATACATTACAGTAGCTCAGGAAAATAAGTTATGCCCTCCTGATCATTATTCCACGCGGGTAGTTTTTTCATCACGACATCAAAACAGTCACTCTTTAAGAACCGATTAAGCCAATTTTTTAAATATAAGTATTCACTAGACTCAAACCAATCAGGATTCACCCCAGAGAACTGACGTACAAATGGAAAAACAGCAATATCTGCTATCGTCATTTGCTCTCCAAGTAGGTAGGTAGAGTGCTTCAACCTTGTATCTAAGCGCTTCAAGAAACATTCCCCTTTTGTACGATAATAGCTTTCAGGTTGTTCCGGATGTCTATCTGCGTATTTATATCGGTCTAACCAAGGTTTAAAACAATGATCATTAAACCTAATCCAGCTCATGATTTTTGCCCTAAGTGTTGGATCCGTAGGCCACAATTGGCTGACTAGGTCGTCATTTGAAGATGTTTTCAAAGCCCAAAAGATGATGTCTAAGCTTTCTGGAAACCTATCACCATCAACTAGTAACTGAGGAACCGTAGAGCGCCCACCTAATGCCAACAAATCAGCAGGCTTATGTTTAAGTACCACTTCACGAATTTCAACTCTCAACATTAAAGTTGCTAATGTATAGCGTGCTCGTATGGCGTAAGGGCAGCGACGAAAACTGTACAGAACTGCAGACAAAGAAGCTCTCCAAATCAATATGTTACAAAAAACTGCTAAAAGTATATGTTATCAGGCTGAGTAATTAGCCTATTCTGTAGTGACTATTTAGTAATACGACTACTACCTATCTATTTGCGACGCACTGACTATAGATTAAGCAACAATGTTCATAGAATGAGTAAATAGTATAGAATTTTATCAAAACAAGAGGATCACCTACATGAAAAAACTTACGAAGTTCTTTTCCGCATTAGCTATTGCTCTACCTCTTACGGTCCAAGCTCAAACAGTCGACCTTACTACTATGAACTGGCCGCCATTCTATGGCGATAGTCTAGAAAAAGGCGGTTTCATCTCCGCAATCGTTGACGAAGCACTGGCTGAATCTGGCTATGACAGCACAATTGAGTTTACCGCTTGGCAAACGGCATTAGATACCGTTAAAGCAGGTGATAAAGATGCAATTGTTGGCGGCTACTACTCTGAAGAACGCGCTCAAGAATACTACTTCTCAATTCCAATCTATACGGTATTAGCTGGCCTAATCAAAAAGCCAGACTTCCCACTTAGCAATTACGATTCTTTCGAATCGCTAGACCAATACAGCATCGCTAAATTAAAAGGCTCTGTCATTGGTGAATCTTTTGATAATTTCCCATTCTCTGATCTAAAAGAATACCCTGAAGTTTCTGATGCCATTAAAGCATTAGATTCTGGCGAAGTTCAGCTTTATGCTGACAGTCTAGCGGTAGCAAAAGAAGCGGCTGAAGCAGCTGGCATTGATGCATCTCAACTACAAATTCTTCTACCGCCACTGGAAGAAAATGACCTTTACCTTTTGATTTCAAAATCCATTCCAAATGCAGAAGAACTTCGTGATGCATTTAACAAAGGTTTGATGGAAATTCAAATGTCAGGTCGTTACGATGAAATCCTTACAGAGTTTAACCAGCAGTAAGTTAACTATCTTTCTGATATAACTACTTCAGCGTAAACTAACTAAAGCCTTCAAAGACTTTCTTTGAAGGCTTTATAATTTTTGGAGCAAGGAATGTTCTCACCCAGTTCTATTTCATTGGTGACTACACCACCAAAATTAAGTGACTGTGACATTGACCATAAAGCATACTCTTTAAAGAGCAAAGAACAGTACCGAAAAAAACTAAAGAAAGCTCAAGAGCTCATGCTGCAAGTACAGCAGGCCTATTACCACCAAGGCAAACGGGCCATCATCATCTTTCAAGGCTGGGATGCTGCCGGAAAAGGCGGGGCGATTAGACGCATTACTGAAAAACTTGACCCTCGTGGTTATCGAGTCCATCCAATCTCTTCCCCAACTGACGAAGAACAAGGCAAACATTACCTTTATCGTTTTCAAACTCGCTTACCTAAGCCTGGAGCTATCGCCATATTTGATAGGTCTTGGTACGAGCGAGTACTTGTTGAAAGAGTGGAAGGTTTCGCATCGCCCTTTGAGTGGCAGCGAGCCTATCAGGAAATTAATGAGTATGAACGTATGTTGATAGATGATGGTGTACGCATCATCAAGGTCTTCATGCACATATCTAAAGCTGAACAACTGAAACGTTTTGAAGAGCGATTGAACAACCCAACGAAGCAATGGAAACTCACAGAAGAAGATCTACGCAATCGCGCAAAATGGGATGAATATGAGAATGCTACAGACGAAATGTTCCAACGCACAGCAACCCTGTCAGCGCCGTGGCACATTATTCCAAGTAACAAAAAGTGGTACGCTCGTGTACAAGTGCTTAATACCATCATTGATGAGCTTTCTAGGGAAGTTGACCTAAGCCCACCTCCAGCTGACGAAGCTGTCGTAAAAGCCGCTAAAGAGCAATTAGGCCTAAAATTACTTTAATTGAAAAGGGCCAATAATTGGCCCTTTTCAGCGGCATTACCACATTAGGTCATCAGGAATCTGGAACTCTGCGTATGGATCATCTTCATCGTCTTCTTGAGGTTGAGCTGTATTTAGTACAAGAATCATCTCCGGTGCTTTCTCAACGATCTTCTCGGCGACACCTTTCGCTAATACTTCGTATTGACCTTCTAACTTAGCAATCGCTAAACGCCCTTCTGATAAGTCTTTATGCATCTTATCTGACACATAAAGCTTTTTAACTTTCTTATCATCTGTAAAGTTATAAGCGATCTCACCGTCATCTTTAGCAACACGGTTCTGAAGGATTAACTGTCGAATTTGACCAAGAATCGCTTTATGCTCAATTTCTTCCTGACGTTGGCGGTTCAGCTCTTTATCACGCGCAGCTTTCTCTTCTTTTTGACGTTTAAGCTCTGCCTGACGAGATAACTCTTCACTGTTATCAACCAGCCCTTTTTTCGCTTTTTGCTTAGTCTGCAACTTTTCCGCTTTTATTTTTTTTGCTTTCTTCTTATCTACGATACCAGCACCTAAGAGCTGCTCTTGTAACGACTTAGCCATAATTTCCTCTACACTGATTCAAGCCTTAATTGGCAGCATTATAGCGCCTTTTTAGTCGCTCGCTAACCATAGTGTTTGTAACGCACAACGATGAAATAGTTTTAGAAAATGAACTCATTTCTTTGAGCTGATAAATCTTATACCTATCAACTAGAGATCTGTCTTATTTAACTTGGGCACTGAACTCATTTAATGTGCGTTGTGAGACAGATGTAAACAGGCAGCATGGTTTGTAAAAGCCCTAACAGCAGACAGTCAGGACCTCCTTTGTATTATGTATCTTGTTATAGAAACGATCATGTATGTACTCACACGACCATAACAGCGCTTTGAGAGCCACTCCTGAGTTCGGGATGGGATCAGGTGGTGCTCTGTCTCTGTTTTTCTGAACACCTTCTCTGACTGATGCCATAAGGCGCACGCTTTTGATGTCACTCGCTGACGCGTCGAAGGATGAGACAGGCGCAAGCGGGGCACAAAAGGGATGCGCAATCTAACTGAGTTGATGCGTTGAGATGCGGAAAACCGCAGACACAAAAAAGCCCTGACAGCATCGCTATCAGGGCTTCCTTTGTAGGATGCTTGACGTTATCTATTCTTGCTGGACTCCCACACTACCATCGGCGATGGTGAGCGCCTGCGGCGTGTTGAGAGCCACTTATGAGTTCGGGATGGGATCAGGTGGTGCTATGCCTGTGTTTTTCTGAACGCCTTCTCTGACCAATGCCATAAGGCGCACGTTTTTGATGTCACGCGCTGACGCGTCGAAGCATGAGACAGGCGCAAGCGGGGCAAAAAAGGGATGCGCAATCTAACTGAGTTGATGCGTTGATGTGAGGAAAACCGCAGACACAAAAAAGCCCTGACAGCATTGCTATCAGGGCTTCCTTTGTATGATGCTTGACGACGACCTACTCTCACATGGGATCTCCCACACTACCATCGGCGATGGCGCCTTTCACTTCTGAGTTCGGGATGGGATCAGGTGGTTCAACGCCTCTATGATCGTCAAGCAAACGGGTTTGCGATCGTTTTGGGGGGCTTATGTTTGCCTTAGCCAAAACACGCAAGTTCGTGAACTTGAGTCTTTAACAATAAAACTTTTGAAATAGTGATAACCAAGTATCAAACCAGTGTTGGTATCGTAGTCTGTAGTACAGCGAGTATGTTTTCTTCACACTCGACCTCCATGGAAGGAGGAAGTACTGTTCGTTGTCTGGAACAACGACAGTAAAAACCATTTTGGTGTTATATGGTCAAGCCTCACGAGCAATTAGTATTGGTTAGCTCAATGCCTCACAGCACTTACACACCCAACCTATCAACGTCCTAGTCTCGAACGGCTCTTTAGGGCACTTTAAGTGCCAGTGAGATCTTATCTTGAAGGAGGCTTCCCGCTTAGATGCTTTCAGCGGTTATCCCGTCCGAACATAGCTACCCGGCAATGCCACTGGCGTGACAACCGGAACACCAGAGGTTCGTTCACTCCGGTCCTCTCGTACTAGGAGCAACTCTTCTCAAATCTCAAACGTCCACGGCAGATAGGGACCGAACTGTCTCACGACGTTCTAAACCCAGCTCGCGTACCACTTTAAATGGCGAACAGCCATACCCTTGGGACCGGCTTCAGCCCCAGGATGTGATGAGCCGACATCGAGGTGCCAAACACCGCCGTCGATGTGAACTCTTGGGCGGTATCAGCCTGTTATCCCCGGAGTACCTTTTATCCGTTGAGCGATGGCCCTTCCATACAGAACCACCGGATCACTAAGACCTACTTTCGTACCTGCTCGACGTGTCTGTCTCGCAGTTAAGCGCGCTTTTGCCTTTACACTCTATGCATGATTTCCGACCATGCTGAGCGCACCTTCGTGCTCCTCCGTTACTCTTTGGGAGGAGACCGCCCCAGTCAAACTACCCACCACACAGTGTCCTCGATCCGGATAACGGATCTGAGTTAGAACCTCAAACATACCAGGGTGGTATTTCAAGATTGGCTCCATGAGAACTGGCGTCCTCACTTCAAAGCCTCCCACCTATCCTACACAAGTAGGTTCAAAGTTCACTGTGAAGCTATAGTAAAGGTTCACGGGGTCTTTCCGTCTAGCCGCGGATACACAGCATCTTCACTGCGATTTCAATTTCACTGAGTCTCGGGTGGAGACAGTGTGGCCATCGTTACGCCATTCGTGCAGGTCGGAACTTACCCGACAAGGAATTTCGCTACCTTAGGACCGTTATAGTTACGGCCGCCGTTTACTTGGGCTTCGATCAAGAGCTTCGCTTGCGCTAACCCCATCAATTAACCTTCAAGCACCGGGCAGGCGTCACACCCTATACGTCCACTTTCGTGTTTGCAGAGTGCTGTGTTTTTAATAAACAGTCGCAGCCACCTGGTATCTTCGACCGACTGATGCTTACGG